>JAMLHI010000001.1 GCA_023957235.1 Chitinophagales bacterium
AGGCATTAGGGTATTCTTCTAATCCCATAGAAATCATTAAATCTGAAAATCAAATACAATTAGTATATCTCGAAGGTGTCGCAGACTTTGGATGGATGGATACTAAAATATTAATAAGTCAGAATAAAGTTGAGAAGATAAATGTGTTAACTAAATTATTAACTATGTTATCCATAGAAGGAGAGTTAGAAATAAATAGGAAAGATAATAAATTTGAAAGAATTATGTTTAGTGATTATGTCTCAAACTCAGTTACAACATATTTTCCAATAGAGTCCAAAGTATTAAAATATAATCAATATGATTTGCCTGAATCAACAGTGATGGATTCTAAGTTTATTCGAAATGATAAATATAGTAAGTATATGGCCTATTTTAACTTCGAATATGTGGAAGCACTTAGTATTCCTAAAAAATTAAAAAGATTAATCAATGAAGAACTATTGTTTCTAAATAGATATGGTGTTACAAACGCTGATTTTGACTTTTTTTTAAATAACAATACAAGTGTTTTATATGGAAATAATAATGGAAATCAATACGGAGAAGGTAATTGGCTGATTTCTTTCGGGCTACCACAGTATTATATTCTTGAAGAAAAAAGTAATTATATGGTATCCAAAAGGACTACGGATATTTATCAAATTGATGAAGCTGGAGAGAAAAAATATCTCAAAACCAGAGTAGAGGACTTTCCCTACAAGCATGACTCTAAAGCCAAAACCTTGGAAATTGCAGGGCTGAAAATATGGTATGAGTTTGTAGAAGAAAAATAATTCACTATATCAAAGCTGATGGTCAGCTTTCGAGCATTATAGGCTCTGAGTTTATAACAAGAATGAGAGAAAAACCTTTTGCAAGCTCTATCACTTGATATTGAAGAGATTGAAAAGCAATACTTTGAAAAGTGATAGACTAAGAGGCTATACAATGAATAAAAGCGATAATAATCACAATACGATATTGACTATTCGACCCGGTACGACTATCACTTTTTTAGGGCTTTTACCTTCTATCCATTTCTGAACTCCAGATTCCTCCAAAACCAATTTTTCAATTTCTTGAATAGAGGAGGAAGAAGGAACTTCCAATTTCAACCTCACTTTCCCATTAATTGAGACTGGATATATTATATTATCTTCTATAAGATATTTTTCATTATAAAGAGGGAAATCAGCATTCAAAACAGATTTCAGATTGCCAATTTTTTGCCACAAAACCTCCGCCACAAACGGAGCTAAAGGAGCTAATAACACTGGCAAAGTATTCAAGGTTTCTTTACTTAACTTATTTATTTTACCAAAGTCATTTACAGCAATCATCAAAGCACTTACTGCCGTATTAAATGAAAAGCGTTCAATATTTTCTGTTGTCTTCTTAATAGCCTTGTGCAAAACTTTCAATTCTTCTTTATTGGCTTCTTCTGCAAACTGTGGAGTTCCATGTTCATCAAATTGATATAATCTCCAAATTTTTCTAACAAATTTACTTACTCCTTCAATACCGTTGATATCCCAAGGTTTATGGGCTTCAATTGGGCCTAAAAACATTTCAAACATGCGGAAAGTGTCTGCTCCATATTGAGCTATCATATCGTCAGGATTGACCACATTGAATTTGGATTTTGACATTTTTTCTACTTCTGGTTGTAGAGAAATAAAAGCTTTATGCTCTACATCTTCCCAATGTATATCTGTTTTTGGATTGACACTTTCAAATCTACTATCTGCCTTCAAAAGTTCTAAAAATTTCTCTTGATAGATTCTATCTCCTGGTCCAGTATATGAAAGAGGTATGTGGATTCCACCTGGCATACCTTTTATCGAATTTGCTTTAGTCAATAAAGAACGCCCCTGAATCATTCCTTGGTTAATCAACTTTCTAAATGGCTCCTCAGTGCTTACCCAATTATTGTCTTTAAAGAATTTATGCCAAAATCTACTATATAATAAATGTCCAACAGCGTGCTCAGTACCTCCTATATACAAGTCCACATCTTTCCAATAATTTTGAGCTTCATTCCCAACAAACTGATAATCATTGTGTGGATCCATATATCTCAAAAAATACCAACTGCTCCCAGCATATCCAGGCATTGTATCAGATTCCCGCACGTTTCCATTGCCTAAAGCATTCATCCACTGAATTGAATTGGCCAAAGGAGAATGACCATCAGAAGTAGGTTTATAATTTTCTACATCAGGTAGTATTATAGGCAAATCTTTCTCATCTAACACATTTACAATACCTTCAGAGTCATAGTAAACCGGAAATGGCTCACCCCAATATCTCTGTCGACTGAATCCTGCATCTCGCATTCGATAGTTGGTTTTACCAGCTCCCTTTCCTATTTTCTCTAGCTCGTTTATCAGTGTTTCAACTGCTTCATTGTATGACATACCATTTATCAATCCAGAATTTAGATATTTACCTTCTTTAGTAGCATCAGCTTGTATATCAAGATTCTTTTGGGCATCAGAAATTTGAATAATTGGTAAATCAAACACCTTTGCAAAAGCATAATCTCTCTGATCTCCACTAGGAACAGCCATCACCGCTCCTGTACCATACCCCGCTAAAACATAATCGGCAATATAAACAGGGATTTGTACTCCTGACAATGGATGAATGACATAAGCACCAGTAAATTGACCGCTTACTTTCTTCTCTTGCTGACGTTCTACATCAGATTTGGCAGCACATATTTTTTGATAAGATTTGACTGCATCTGCATATTCTGCGGTAGTGATCTGAGCTACCAAGTCATGTTCTGGAGCTATCACTATAAATGAAACACCATAAATGGTATCTACTCTGGTTGTAAACACTTCTATTTCTTGATCATTGCCGAGAATTGGGAAACACACCATAGCACCGATAGATTTTCCTATCCAGTTGCGTTGCATTTCTTTCATGGATTCAGACCAATCTAAAGTATCTAAACCTTGAAGCAGTCTTTCAGCATAAGCCGTAATACGCAAAAACCATTGAGACATTTTTTTTCGTTCGACTGGGTAGCCTCCCCGTTCAGAAACGCCATTCACAATTTCATCATTGGCTAAAACAGTGCCTAGTTTAGGACACCAGTTGACCCAAGCATAATTCTGATATGCCAAACGATACTGCATCAAAATATCTTGTTGTTCCTTTTTGGAGAATTTATTCCACTCTTCAGCAGAAAAAGAAATAGCTTTTTCATCGCAAACTGCATTAATAGTTGATGAACCTGATCTTTCGAAAACATTTATCAACTCAGCCATCTTTCTTGCCTTTTGGGAAGATTTATCGTACCAGCTATTAAATAATTGAATAAAAATCCATTGAGTCCAGCGATAATATGAAGGGTCACTAGTCACAACCTCACGAGACCAATCATAAGAAAATCCGATTTTGTCTAACTGCTTTTTATATGTCTCAATATTCTCCTTAGTCGTTTTGGCAGGATGCTGACCAGTCTGAATAGCATATTGCTCGGCAGGAAGCCCAAAAGCATCAAATCCCATAGGATGCAATACATTAAATCCTTTTAATCTTTTGTATCTAGAATAGATATCTGAGGCGATATATCCGAGCGGATGACCGACATGCAAGCCAGCACCAGAGGGATAAGGAAACATATCTAAGACATAATATTTGGGTTTAGAATGATTTATTTCTACTTTATATACTTGTTGATCTTCCCAAATTTTACGGGCTTCAGCTTCAACAATAGAGAAATCAAATTCTTGCATGACAATTAAAATAATTTTGAGAACGCAAAGTTAGATAATATTGCTTATAATTCAGTGATTAAAGAAGGACTCATATAATGTGTCTCGAGAATAAACTCAATATTCATTTTTACATTTCTCTATTCATTAAAAAAGCTACCCTTTTGAGGTAGCTTTTTGATTTATCTTAAAGAAATTATTTTTTTACTTTCTTTTTTTCACTTTCTTCTGCTTTTTTAGCACTTCTTTTGTCCCATCTGTTGATATCATAAGTTAGACCGATATTGAAGTACAAAGATGAAGCATTATATCTAATAGCAAGTTCATCCATAGGTTTAGTCAAATCGACCTTACCACCATAGCGACCAGTGTTAGAAGACTCTGTTAATTCTTTTCTGTAAACAATCTTTTTCAAGAACTCAGGAGCTTCGCTGACATCTTTAATTTGAGTTTTTAATGGACCCAATTCTTCAATTTCAATACCCAAAAGTTTTGTACTCATGAATAATTCATCAAACTTAGTTTCCTTCAAAGAGATAGTATAAGCGGCTACTCTTGCTTGGGCAAACAATTTTAAACTTTCTGTTATTTTATAATCAAAAGCAATAGAAGCACTAATACCTAGAGTAGGATGATAGGTTGTAATTGGCTTCGCCTTAAATGTCAAATCAACTATACCTCCACCCATGGGCTGAATTGGTTGACCTAGTAAGGTTTGTAACATTCTACCTGTCTTATCAGAAATTTCTGCTCTAGATTGAGTAGAACCATAAAAAGGTAATAAAAGACCTGCTTTACCAGTCACTCCAAATTTCTTTCCATTATCCCATTTTGTAACTAAGTGAGGCGCAAAATAGAGTGCATTAGTTCCTGTTCTTTGTTGAGCAAAATATCCTGTAATATTTATTCTTGCATCCAATTGTTCAGGGTGTTTAGCAACAGTGATGGTAGCATCCAAACCAATATTCTTATTAAACATGTGGCCAACAGTAACATTTGCTGCAAATCCACCACCATTTGTTCCAAATAGCGGTTTAACACTCAACTCTTTTTTTCCTCTCTGATACCAATCTTTATCACCAATCTCCATTAAAGGAGATTTCCTATTTGTAGCCAAATAAGGAATACCATAACCAGCACTTGCTTCGATATACCATCTTTTACCTTCTGGTCTAGCTTTTTTCAACAAAGCATCAGAAACTTCCAATCCACTGGAGTCAACATTCTCCACATTTTCAGTTGTACTTTCAATACTGGTTACAACTGCTTCCTGTGCATACAATGCAGATGCGAAGTACGCTGAAATTACGCTAAGTGCAATAGTTTTTAATGACATAATAATTTATCAATTTCTATCGGCTAAATTAATATTCCTTAATGAAAAATTTAAATTAAATACAAACATTCATCAAATTAATCGATAAAAGGTCAATTATTTATTATTAATCAATTCTTTTCATGTAAAAAACGAAGGAGGTGAATTATTGCACCTCCTTCCATATAAAATTTACTATTCAACTACTATATACTAGGCTCCTAAGAAGCTTCCTCCACAGACTCTTAAAACTTGACCAGAAACATATCTTCCCCCAGGTCCAGCAAAGAATGTAATAGCTTGTGCAATATCAATAGGCAAGCCTCCTTGTTTTAATGCACTTAGACGACGACCACCTTCTTTCACAAAGAAAGGTAGATTGGCGGTCATAGGTGTTTCAATATATCCTGGTGCTATTGCATTTGCGGTAATTCCTCTTTTAGCATTTTGTGCAGCAATTTGTTGGGTATAAACAATCAGCCCAGCTTTTGAAGTTGCATAATTTGTTTGCCCCATATTACCAGCAATTCCTGCAATTGAAGACAATCCTATGATAGAAGAATTATCTGCAAGTCCATCTTTTAATAATGCATCAGTAAATCTGATAACAGATTTCAAATTGACATTCAATACGGCTCTCCACTGATCGGGACTCATTTTTGCCAAAGTCTTATCACGAATAATACCGGCATTATTCACTAAGATATCCAATTGAGCATTGTGCTCTTTCAAAATTCTCCTCACTTCTATTTCAGCATTTTCAGATGTGATATCTACGGGCAAAGCTATTCCACCAATTTCACTTGCCACTTCTTCCAATGATTCTTTGGCTTGAACAACATCTAAAACAATTACTGTTGCTCCTTCCTGTGCTATAGCTCTCGCAGTATCAGCACCGATTCCACGAGCTGCACCAGTCACTAATGCCCATTTGCCTTTGAGATTCCCATTGTTCACATATTCAACTCCTTTAATTCCAGAATCAGCTACCAATGTTTGTCCTGTAATAAATACTCCTCTATCAGAAACAAAGAAATGTATCAATGGCCATATTTGTTCCAAAGAACTATTTTTATTCAATTCGGATATAGTAGGTAATCTAAGACCATTCACAACAATTCCTTTTCCTCCTACTTCTTTGGCAAGAGATTTTACGAAGCCCACCAAAGATTTTGAAGCTACTTCTGCAATATCAGTAGCCTTTTTTGAAGAAGTAGATAATACTAAAATCCTACCATTTCTTTTCACCTTTTTAATATTGGCATTAGCAAAAGAATATAACTTTTCTAATTCGTCAATGGAATTAACATTCGTAGCATCAAGAATCAAAATGTTCATAGACTCAGAATAGTACTCTACACGCGACTTAGGGCCTATTATTTGATTTAAGGCTTTATACCATTCGCCTTGCTCATCTGTTGTACCTATCACTACAACTTTATTTTGCAATTCGTCATATTGAATAGGGGATTCATTTCTAACTAGAATTTCAGGACTAGGCACTGGAATATTCAAAGTGGCTAATACCTGTTTCAAATATGGATTTTGTAGGTAATCACTCATTATTAACAGTTTAATTTACAAAAATAACATTCTATTGATGGAAATCTTCTAAATGTTTATTAACTCATTATGAAATATATGATTGCAAAAAACAAATTCACTTTTTTAAATTAAAATCCAATGCAATGCTAATTAATTATCTTTTTTATAGTTATTTAGCGGTATGGAATTATTCGAACGTCTAGCACCTCATGTTGTATTATATCACTTAAGAGCAAACTGGCTCTCTGTTTCCAAACTTTTTAACGATTTAGCCAAAGAATACGATAGTACTATGGCAATGGCTTTTGTATTACTAGCCATTGATGAAGGTACTGGAACCCCTGTCACCAAAATTGCTCCTCGTATTGGTATGGAACCCAATAGCCTTTCAAGATTATTAAATTCCTTAGAAGATAAAGGAGCTATCTATAGAGAAAATGATACGAAAGACCAAAGAAAAGTATATGTTTCCTTGACCGACTTGGGTAAATCTTTAAGAATTGTAGCTATTCAGTCTGTAATAGAAGTAGAGAAAGAAATCACCAAAGGATTGACCAAAGAAGAGAAAAGAGTTATTCTAAAATTTATGGGAAATATAGGAAATGCTATCAAATCTATGCGTTCAAATATAGACCAACTAAAAGAAGACAGAAAGCATATTAACGTCAATACTGCTGAAATCATTTCCCAATTGTTATAATTTATTTATTCTCTTATGAGCTAAATAGAATCAAGTTCTATTATAATGAAAAGAGGCTACCCGAAAAAATGGATAGCCTCTTTTGTTATATGATTCAAATGAATTATTTAGCTTTCACGCTCACTTTCACTGTCGCTTTCTTTTCCACTTTAATTGTTAACACTTGATTTACATCATTATATTGAGTAGTATAAGGACTTTCTGACTCGATATTCAACTCATATCCATTCGGAAAATGTCTTCTTGGAATAAATATTTCAGTAGGTTGCGTGATGGAAGGGTTACTAACATATTCCATATTAAAAACCTTTGTATCCCAATTAAAAGAGAAAGAGGAAATCTTTCCAGCAGTTGCCTTTGGGTAAGCACGAACTAAATATTGAGCAATAGCAGTTTCTGTACCATCATGTTCAAGAGGAGACCAACCTCCATCGTCATTACTCCAATAAGCCCAATGCCATTGATTCTCATCGAATATACCTGTAATCTCTTTAAGATAAACATCAAAATCTTTCACCCCTGGTGATAAACCAAATTCTCCACAAAGCAATGGAACACCGCCATGATTGACAACTTCTTTCTTTCTTTCACGGTGCCAATCCACAACATTTTTCTTGTCATTGCCTCCATAAGGCTTACCTTCATGAGTGCCTAATGGATAGACATGGGGTGCATAAACCAATTTATCGCTATTCGGTAAAATATCTTTCATTGGTCTTAAGCGAGAAGGCATACCAAAAGTAACTGGTGCTGGAGCAGGTTCAAAGAATAAATACTTCTCTGTATCAACAGTTCTCAATTCAGGAATCAATCTAGCATACAAAGCGGACAATTGATTGCGTTCAAACTCCCCAGAAATAAACGTTTTCATCAAATCACCTCCCCATGGTTCATTCATCAAATCATATCCTATCACTCTAGGATTGGATTTAAATCTTGTAGCAACAAATTTCCACATTTGGATATAATGATCTTGCAAGTATTTATAATCTGAATATCCCCAAAAATTTGTCCATGAGTTTATAACCGCAGGAGAAATATTTTTCAACCACCATGGGCCATCTATATCCACTTCCCAAGAAGCGCCATTAGACTCAATAGCCCAAGCTGGAGCTCCATCTCCTCCAAATTCCAAAGAATATAAGTCTTGGTGCATATCCAACATCACATACATCCCACGACTGGTGTACCATTCTACTCTTTTTTGAACTTCATCTAAATATTGTGAGTTGAACACTCCTTTTTCAGGTTCAACAAAATCCCAAAATATCAACAACCTGACAAAGTTAAAGCCCAATTGAGTAGCTTCTCGTTCAACATCTACTTCTGCAATCCAAGGCATTCTATCCAATGCAGATTTTGCACTCGAAGAAGTATTTAATCCATGAAGAATCAATTGACGACCATACTCATCGGCAATCCATTTCATTTCTACCGGTTCTTCTGAAATCTTCTTTGTATTATCATTATCCTTTTTGCAGGATAAAGTTATCCCTAAAAAGAAAAGGAGAGAAAACCCTAAGAATAAACGATTTAAGAGCATTTTTGTATTCATGCGATGAAAATACTACATATCAAGAGTTGTTAAAAGATTTTTAAGAAAATAATAATTGATATATATCAACAAATGAAAAACGACTAGATCCTTACTAAAGCAACTTATAAAAAGTTCAAAACATGAACAATATCCTGATCTGGAGAAATAATCTGTGTCTGAATTCCAAGCCCAGAAGCTCCATCCAGATTACTCTGTTTGTCATCCATAAAAAGACATTCATTGGCTATTAATTGATGAGCATCCAAAAGAGTCTGGTATATCTCTGAATCTGGCTTGACCATCTTCAGTTGATAGGAATAAAAACAGTCATCAAAAATATCCTGAAAAATATTTTGACCATATTTTTGAAAAATGTATTCCAAATGAATCTCATTTGTATTGCTTAAGAGATAAAGTTTGTACTTCGACTTTAAATGATTTAAAAAATGAATTCGATGCATAGGAATATCTTTTAATAGACTATTCCATCTTTCATAAATATCATTTACAGAAAAGCTGGGCAATAATAAAGGTTCTATTGTCTTCAAAAAAGAGGAAGTATCTAGTATTCCTTTTTCATAATAGACAAAAAACAAATCATCTTTTAATTGTATTACTTTTTCAGGTGAATGAAAAATACTTAAAAAATGAGTTTGCCACCAATCTTTTTCATTTTCTAATGGTAAAATCACATTTCCCAAATCAAATATCAAAGCTTGTATATTATCCATAAAAACAAAATATAGCGAATATCAATAAGATAGCAATAAAATTTATAATAAAATTTAAAAAATCATCTAGTATTTATATCTTTGCCGTCCGAAAGGGCAATTAGCTCAGTTGGTTTAGAGCGCAGCCTTGACAGGGCTGAGGTCATGGGTTCGAATCCCTTATTGCCCACTTAAATGACAGCAATTAGTAAAGAAAATCTAGTTGCTGTTTTTTTTATTTCCATTGATAAACACAAAAAGCCATGCATAAAGCACGGCTCTTATAATTGAAGAATAATTGATTTCTATGCTTCTGTAGCTATAGAAACAAATGTCCTATCTTTAATACCTTTGGTAAATACCACTTTACCTTCTTTTAAAGCAAAAAGAGTATGATCTCTTCCAATCCCTACGTTAGTACCTGGGTGAAATTTAGTACCTCTTTGGCGAACAATAATATTCCCTGGGATCACGTCTTGACCTCCAAATATTTTTACACCTAATCTTTTGCTTTCTGAATCACGTCCGTTTTTAGAACTACCGACACCTTTCTTGTGAGCCATTTCTTTATCCTTTTAATAATTAAGCAATTCCTTCAATCTTGATTTTTGTAAAAGACTGGCGGAAACCATTTTTGAGTTTATAACCTTTACGTCGTTTTTTCTTAAAGATAATTACTTTATCACCTTTTACCTGATCTACAATAGTAGCAGCAACTTTAACGCCTTCTACTACTGGAGCTCCTACTTGTACTGAGCCATTATTGTCTATTAATAACACTTTATCAAAGATTACCGAGTCACCCGTATTTCCTGCCAATTTATGCACGAAAATTTCTTGATTTTGTGTTACTTTAAATTGTTGTCCGTTAATTTCAACGATTGCGTACATTACCTAAACTATTTAGTGGGTGCAAAGATAGTATTTATCTTTTACATTTCCATCACTTAAAAAAATATATTCTTTACTTATTGACAAAATTAATTGTATTCATAACAATTGGCAAAATCAGTTAATCATTTATCAATCAAATATTCCTTTTATTACTTATTGATTAAGTCGAAAACACTATGTACCTCTCCATATAACCATGTGTTTTCATAAAAATCCACTTGTCCATCCTCAATATTATACATTCCACCAATTATCCCTACTTCTTTATTCAGCACCATATCTCTCAATATTACGCTTTGCTCTACAATTGCATCTACACATCTATAAACATGAATTTTTGACACTTTATTCACAAACTCTTTATTAGTGGAAGTACGATTGTCTTTTTCTGTCTTTTCGTAATATAATGAAGGGGTGATTTTATTTAATAGCGTAGTCAAGTTTCCCATCTCAATATGATCACAAGCACCGCTTATCGCACCGCATTTTGTATGCCCCAAAACGACTATTAATTTTGAATTAGCAATTTTACATGCAAATTCTAAACTGCCTAGTACATTTTCTGAAATCACATTTCCTGCCAATCTAATGCTAAAAATATCTCCTAAACCCAAATCAAAAATCAACTCTGCTGATGTCCGACTATCTATGCAACTAATGATAGACGCAAATGGCCATTGCCCATCTCTCGTTTCATTCACTTGCTCTAATAAATTTCTGTTTTTTTTGAGATTGTTTACAAATCTAAAATTTCCATCTACTAGACGACTAAGCGCATTCTTGGGATCTAAGGGCATTGTATTTTTTTGCTAAAGTTACTCAAAAGAAAACTCGCTACCAAAAACATTTCAATAAGGCTCAATCTTCATAGATTTTTTCATACAAATACATCTACTTCATTGCACAAATTATGGCTGACCGAAAAATCTTCTCAAAAACCACTCAATAGACAATAATAGAATAATTATTCCAAGAACTATTTTATAATCAATCAGTGCTTTAGTACTCATATTTTCTTTAAATATTGGTCTAATTCTTTCATCATTCTGAATATCATTCATCAATTGATGCATATCTTTCCAATAGTACATTTTGCCAAAATGCTGGACAGCCAATGAATTCATTAGCTGAAAATCTGCTTTTGTTCGTGAACTTTCTATATTGAAAGACTGGACTGCAAACTTATATTCACTATCCACTTTTTTGCCATTTAATTCAGTTGAAGCGAGTACATTGTATGAACCGGATGGAAGTTTCCCAAGATGATATGTAAATGCGTTTGGACTTTTGTCCATGAAAAAATCTGAATAAGCGGTATTATCTTTCTTTAATAAGACTTTTACGTCAGAAGTATTGATGAGTTGTCCACTTTCATTATGTAATGTAGCTTCTAGAGAAACTCTTTCTGATTCATTATAAATTGTCTTATCTGATTTAATTTTAAATTGCCTATGGTCTTTTTTACTTGCTATATATTGAACCAATCTCTGTACCCATTCAAAAACATCAGATGTATTTTGGGTTTCAAGATATGCTTGCATCTTCCAACGCCACATGCCTTCGCCAAACAAAATTGCAGTTTTTTGAGTATTTTGAGAACTAGTGACCAATAATGGGACTTGCAATTTCACTTTATTCATTTTTTGCATCCAACAGACTTCTACAGAGGGCGATAATTGATATTGACCATAAGGAGCAATCAAAGGTGGCACCTTATCGAGCCATTGAATAGCTTGCTCACTGACAAAAAAGTTTTGATATGTAGGCAAATAAATAGGATTGACTTCAATAGGATTAGGTTGAATCTGAGAAAGCTGAGCCACACTTTGGAGCTTATTGAAGGCATTAAAATCTGTCTGTTGATTGACTATCCACCATTTTGAATGAATATTTTGAATAACAGATTGTAATTGAGTAGTAAGGCTTGAGTTTTTTATACTAGGCAAACCATATAAAATCAATAAATCTAAATCCTTCTTACTATTGATAAAATCATTCACATGAAGAACATTAATATCAATATTCTTCAATTCTGACAATGCTTCTCTGATAAATCTTATATCAGGATGTGGAGCATCATAAATGATAGCTACCTTTTGTCTGCCATCAATCACTTGAATATAAAACTCCTGCTGGTTATTGCTAAATATTTTCTCTTGGCTGAGCTTAGAAATATGGACATGATATTTTTGAATACCAGGATGCTCTACAAGAATTTTAAATTCAATTGTTTGATACCAATCGTCAGAAGAAATCTGCGTTCTTTTCGTTTCTAATACTTTTCCTTCAGTATCTTTTAACTGAACCTCAATATTTTGACCATTTAAATTATTTGCCCCAACTTCTACAAGAATCTGAGCTTCATCACCTAAATAAACAACATCATTATATTTCAGCCTTTGAATGCGAACATCTTTATAGGTTGTTGTATCTCCTACTAAAATTGTATAAACGGGAATGCCTTCTAATGATTTATTATAAATAGGATTTAATCCCTGATTAAATAATCCATCAGAACTAATAATAATAGCTCCAATATTCTGATTGTTAATTCGTTGAGCAATCTGTTCTATCGCTTTATCAATATCTGTTCCTTGTAGATGAAATCGATTGGAATCAGCTAAAGAATCGGCAATACCTACACCAAAAAAATAACTTTTCACTTGAAACTTCTCTGAAAGCTGGTCTATCAATGAACTGACTTTATCTTGATAATCTTTCAACTTTTGCTCGCCAATACCCCATCTAACTGAAGCAGAATTATCCTCCAAAAAGATGATTTTAGCATCTATTTTGTCATTTGTTATTGATTTGACCAGCGGGTTTAATAGTAGCAAACCTATTAGAAAAATAGCCGTCCATCTTAGAGCAGATAAAAATAAAACCCAAATTAAGGAGACTTCAAATTTAGCCTTTGCTCCTTTGTACAACCAATAAGTCAGTAAAGTAGCTAGTATAGCAACTATTATCAGCGTCCAAACAGGATATGTCAAAATCCATTGCATAAAACTAAACTAATAAAAAATCATTATTCATTGGATGATACTTTCTCTTTAATCAATAGCAACACAAATCTTCCTTTTAAAAAATATTATCATCTCAAATATCTAATGAGCAAATTGCATCTCAACTAAATTGCGATAATACCCATCTTCTTTCTCCAACAAGGAAGTATGAGTTCCTATTTCTTTTATCTCTCCTTTATCAAGCACAATGATTTTATCCGAATGTTGAATGGTGCTTAATCTATGAGCTATAATTATAGATGTACGACCTTTGACCAATTTCTCAATCGCATTCTGAATCATTATTTCTGATTCTGTATCTACAGATGATGTTGCCTCATCTAAAACCAGAATGGAAGGATTATATACCAGCACTCTGATAAAAGATATCAATTGCCTTTGCCCCACAGACAGAGTTGCACCTCTTTCCATGACATTATAATCATAAGCATTAGGCATATCCATAATAAAATCATGAGCACCTACAAGTTTGGCTGCTGTTATCACCTTTTCTCTCTCAATATTTGGATTTTTTAAAGTAATATTTTCAAATATAGACCCAGAAAATAAAAACACATCCTGCATCACTACTCCTATTGAAAAGCGCAAAGCTGACAGCTGATATTCCTTTATAGATATATCATCCACGAGTATTTCACCTTTCTGAATTTCATAAAAGCGATTGAGAATATTGATTGTAGAGGTTTTTCCAGAACCTGTTGCCCCCACCAAAGCAATTGACTGCCCTGGTTCCACTATAAAACTAATTCCTCTCAAAACAAAATCAATATCATTATATGAAAACCAGACATCCTTAAATTCTATTTTTCCTAAAACTTTTTGAGGGATAAAATGACCATTATCTTCTATTTTTTCATTTGTATCTAAAATTTTAAATACTCTATCGGCAGCCACTATACCCATTTGAAGGGTGTTGAATTTATCTGCCAACATCCGCAATGGGCGGAAAGCTAAATTAAGGTATTGATAAAATGCGATAAAAATACCGACTTCAACCATAGATCCTGGGGTGATAATAAGTCGTGCTCCAAACCAAAGCATAATCGCTACTGCTATCGACAATATAATCTCCACTAAAGGGAAAAAAATTGAAAAATACCAGACAGATTTTAAGTTGGCAATCTTATGCTCTTTATTGATTAAATTAAATTTTTCAAATGATCTATCTTGCGCATTAAACACTTGAACCACTCTCATTCCTGCAATATACTCTTGAACAAATGCATTCATCTGAGCCACTTTTTCTCGGACTTCATTAAATGAATCTTTGACAGCTTCCTTAAAAATATAAGTACTCCAAATAATAAAAGGGAATGTCACTATACATGCTAATGCTAATTGCCAATTGATAGAGAACATAAAAGCAATCACGACAACAAAAGTCAATACATCAGAAATTATCGTTATAAACCCTTCAGAAAAAATATTGCTGACTGCTTCTACATCGTTAATAGTCCTTGTGGTCACTATACCAATTGGCGTTTTGTCAAAAAAACGAAGACGCATAGATGCCACGTGATTAAATACTTTCACCCTCAGATATCTAATCACTGATTGCCCTAAGTCAGAAGTATAAAAGCTGAATAAATATTTAGAAAGAAATTCTAATAACAATATCACTCCAACGATAATAGCCATTTTTTGCAGACCTTCTTTATCATAGCTCACTATATAGTCATCAACCATCACCTGAGTGAGCCATGGACGTACAGATGTCAGCAAAGCCGATAGAATTCCCAACAAAACAGATACCCACAACAGATTGCGAAAGGGTTGTGCCAAGCCCATCACCCTTTTTAAAACTGGCCAGTCTTTACTCATTGTAGATGATGTCTTTTTTCTCATAACTTTACAAACAAACTTTCAGGATATTCAATTGACCAAAGGTGAAGTCCATGAGCTGGAGCTGTCATACTCAGATCAATTCTCTCCTTATTATAGACTTCAACCATGATGTTTTTTTCTTCTCTTTTTTTACATCCTATCATCAAAGATGTGCCGACTATTGCACGTACCATATTTCTAAGAAATCGGTTAGAGCATATTTCTAAATAACAACCTTCATCTGTTGAAGTCCAATTAGCATGAAATAAATTACATATACTATTGTTATTATCACTCCCTTTTTTTTCAAAAGAAGAAAAATCCTCTACACTTAATAATTGCTGGCAGAAATTATTCATCATGTCAATATCAGGTTTGAATGGTTGACGAAAAAAATAACTCCTATCGGTTAAAAATGGGTCTTTGCGATAATGAATAAAGTATCTATAGGTTCTCGATAATGCTGAAAACCTAGCATGAGCATCTTCTACCATAGGATGAATAGCTCTTATACTGATATCATCAAGCAATATGGCATTTAAAGCATAAATAAAATTTTTATCTAAAATCTTATTAGTATCTATTTGAGCAAAATAAGATTGGGCGTGCACGCCAGTGTCAGTTCTGCCACAACCTAAAACATCAGTTTTACTCTTCAGTAAGATTGTCAATTTATTTTCCAATTCTGCTTGAACAGTATATGCATTATCCTGTCTTTGCCATCCATGGAAATTTGTACCTCTGTAAGATAAATGCAAAAAGTAACGCATATAGAAAAGAAATTGCAAAGATAGATAAATGAATAGAAATACTTTTGGTCAATCATTTAAACTATTTGATTAAGCAATAAACAATTAAGAGATCTTCCTTTGAAGATAGATGTAGTCTTTCAAAATAAATTGAACCACAATATGATTTAAAAATCTATTTGAAATAGCTATTTCAGACTCATCTAAACCATACATTTTGAAAAGCTAAAAAATAAATATTTTTCACACTTTCACAAAAAAAATCAATTTACTTTTGCAAAAATAAATAAAAAAACAAATGGAGTTTTTATTCAACCCAGACACCTTAGTAGCATTTGCTACCTTAACTTTTTTAGAAATTGTCTTAGGAATAGATAATATAATATTCATTTCTATTATTACTGGCAAACTCCCTTTAGAACGTCGTAAAAGAATCACTAGACTAGGCTTATTTCTAGCTATGTTTATGAGAATAATCATGTTGTTTGGTATCACCATTTTAATAGCGATGAAGCAACCTTTATTCAGTGTCAACTGGAGTTGGTTCAGTGCTCACTTCAATGGACAAGCACTTATCCTACTAGGAGGAGGAATTTTCTTGATTTGGAAAAGCACTAAAGAAATTCATGAAAAAGTCAACCACATTGAACACCATACTCAACCATCTGTTGGCGCACAAGTTTCAAAATCTATTGTAGGGATAATTTTTCAAATCTTGATGATTGACCTCATCTTCTCATTGGATAGTATCTTGACCGCCGTAGGAATGACCAATGGTTTGGATGGTGCCCTTTATATTATGATTGCTGCTGTCATTGTTTCCATAGCTGTGATGATGCTTTTTGCTGTTCCAATAGGCAATTTTGTCAATAACAATCCCTCTATACAGATTTTAGCACTCTCCTTTCTGATACTCATTGGATTTATGCTGACTACTGAGAGTATGCACCTCTCTGATGCAGTATTAATGGGACAAGATATTGGTGCAGTACCTAAAGGCTATTTATATTTTGCAATCGTATTTTCTCTAGCTGTAGAATTTATGAATATGAGAATGCGCAAAAAGCCCCATTAATAAATCTAACAAATTAGCTAGTTAATCTTCTTTTTTTCAAAAGAGGATTAACTATCTTAGCTTTCCAAAATAATAGATATGATTCAAAGAATTCAGACGATTTATCTCTTTTTAGCAGCAATATTTTTATTTGTCCTCTTATTTTTATCTATAGGTGTCAGAGAGAATGAATCTGTAAAAATGTTTGAAAATTTATACACTACTGTTTTGTCAATAGTAAGTGGAGGCACGGCTATAATTGCTATCTTTTTATTCAACAATAGGAAATTGCAAATAAAAATAATCAGCGGATTAACTGTTTTATGTCTTGGAGTGATAGCTAGTTTAGTCATCTTTCAATTTGTACTACCTACTCAATTAACAACTATTAATTATATTCCTTACGCCTCACCTATTATCGCTTTCATTTTTTCCATTTTGGCTCTTAAAGGAGTAAAAGCTGATGAAAAATTAGTTAGATCTATGGATCGACTGAGATAGTATTCACCTTTTTTTCAGACTACCTCCATTCTACAATACTTCCTCTATTCTTATCCAACATCTCAGATGGCACTACAGTTTTAATACAATTGCTTAGAATTTCAATTAAATCTTTTTTAGCTGCATTTCTAACAAAACACAATCCTATTTCTCTCAAAGGAGGCTTTGAGTAAAAACCGACAATCTGATTCATTTGTCGAGTAGATAATTCCATCATTGCCAATTCTGGGAGAAATGTAAATCCACCCTCTGTCTCCACCAACTTCTTCAGAGTTTCCAATGAACCACTTTCATAGCTGACCCTATCTTCTTGATGAGTTGAATAGGGATTTTTACAAAAATTTACAACTTGATTTTTAAAGCAATTACCATCGGTCAACATCCACACGTCATTGCGCCTTGATACATCTGCAGCAGTTACTTTGTCTAGTTTAGTCAATGGATGATTATAATGTGTATAGATTTTAATTTCCTCATAAAACAAGGGAACTTCAATCACATGTTCCTCATGAAGAGGAGTAGATAATATACCTACATCTATTTCATCTACTTTCAACTGATGAATGATTTCAGAAGTAGTCAGCTCCTTGATATTTAATTTTATTCCAGAATTGTGTTCCATCAATTTTCCAATAAACAAAGGCAATAAATAAGGAGCCAATGTAGGAATTACTCCTATATTCAATTTGCCAGTGACATTATGGTGATAACCTTTAGCAATATTTTCTAATAACATTGACTCCCTGAGCACTACGCGCGCTTGAGCGATGATGAGTTTGCCAATATCAGTAGGCATTACTGGCTGTTTAGAACGGTCAAATAAAACAACACCCAATGTATCTTCCATTTTTTTAATCTGCATAGACAAAGTAGGTTGAGTCACCATACACTTTTCAGCTGCATTAGCAAAATGTCGATAGGTATCTACTGCCACAATATATTCCAACTGAGTAATTGTTATCATAATAATTATCTATTAAAATATAAAGATAATCAATTTTTATTATGAAACAATATTGGGTATATTTGCATTATAATAGTATTCAATTCACCTTAAAACCTTATTAAAATGGCAAAATTGAGCAAAATAGGATTAGACAAGACTTTATCAGAAAAATTGGCTACCCAATTAAATGTGCTATTATCTGATTATCAAATTTTTTATCAAAACCTCAGAGGCCTACATTGGAATATTAAAGGCAATCAATTCTTTGAATTACACGCCAAATTTGAAGAGCTATACAATGATGCCCAAATAAAAATTGATGAGATAGCTGAAAGAATTTTAACTTTAGGATTTACACCGCTTCATACATTTGAAGACTATATCAATCATGCAGAAGTAAGAGTTGGTAAAAATATTTCTAATGCAGAAGAATCTGTATCTTTAGTATTAGAAAGTTTGAAAGTAATAGTAGTAGTAGAAAGAGAATTATTAACTATTGCTGACGATTTGGGAGATGAAGGAACTTTGACTTTATTGACAGATTTTATCACAGAGCAAGAGAAGACCATTTGGATGTATTCCTCATGGCTCAACAAATAAACAGATTATTCATTTAAAACTAAATAAATTATGGCAAACGTAGGCAAAAGCTTCCCTAGTATCTCAATTGATGCAATATCAGAAATGGGAGACACTTTTAGAATTAATATTTTCAAACAAGCAGTAGAACAAAAAAAGAAAGTATTACTTTTTTGGTATCCAAAAGATTTCACTTTTGTATGCCCAACTGAGCTACATGCTTTTCAAGAAGCACTTCCAGAATTTGAAAAGAGAAACACCATTGTTATTGGAGCTTCATGCGATACGCCAGAAGTTCATTTTGCTTGGTTGAACACACCTAAAGACAATGGAGGAATAGAGGGGGTTACTTATCCAATTTTGGCAGATACACACCGATTATTATCAGGGGAATTAGATATTTTAGACGCTGAGTATGATAGCGAATCTGATGAAATTGAGTACTCAGGTGGAAATGTCTCTTATAGAGCTACATATCTTATTGATGAAACTGGCAAAATCTTTCACGAAAGTGTAAATGATATGCCATTGGGTAGAAATGTTCATGAATATATTCGTTTGATAGACGCATACGCTCATGTGCAAAATTATGGTGAAGTTTGTCCAGCCAATTGGGAAGTTGGAAAAGATGCAATGACTGCTGACAGAAGCGGAGTTGCTGATTATTTGAGCAAACACTAATCTCTCACATAAAACTTAAAAGATAATGTTCTGGGAATTAACAGAAGACACTTTGGCGAAAATAATCAGCGAAAACGAGATGGTGATGGTGCAATATGGTGCCTCATGGTGTGGAAATTGCAGATTAATGAAACCTAAGTTTAAAAAATTGGCATCCGAAAATGTAGAAATTCCTTTTGTCTATGTTGATGCTGAGAAGTTACCATTTTCTAGGCAGCTAGCTAAAGTAGATAATTTACCCACTTTTGCATTTTTTAAAAATGGAAATTTGCTTAACCAAGTTCAAACTAATCAAGTTGAAAATTTAATCCATTTATTCAATGAAAGTACCGGTAATTAAGCATCTATTTCAAAATAATGAAATAGAAAAATTAGAAAAGACATTAGAGGTATTGGAGTCAATCTCAGAAGCTAGAGGCATTACCGAAGAGGAGATGAATGTCATAGGCGAAATGATTACAAATATTTGTGGCGCCCTAGAAGTTCATGAAATGGTTGCTTCAGGAATGCGTAGTACTGAAGCCATTAATATTTTCGCCAAAAAAGTGACAGGATCTGTAGATAGATAAGTGTTTTTTTTCAAATATTGAAATAGCAGTAGAGCCGCAATATTGAATAAATATTGCGGCTCTATATTTTAATTATCTATATCTATAAAAATAAGATTACTAATAAACAACATCAAAAATATTTAAATTTTCATTCTATTAATTAAGAGATAAACCTTTAAGCAATAGCAAGTTAATTTTTTAATCATATAAAATCAGGATTTCCATATTATCTTTGTAGCCAATGTTACACAAGCATTATATACACAAAGAAGGGAGAAAAATTATCCTTGCAACGCTTTTGGGCGTATTGCTAATCAATTTCATTGCTATAAAAGTAATTGGGTTTGATTTAATTATTAGAAGTATCATTATTTTATTGACATCATTGTTTTTAGGTTTTGTTACTTATTTCTTTAGAGATCCTAAAAGAAATCTTTTATCAGGAGACAATAAAATCATTTGCCCTGCGGATGGCAAAATCGTTGTCATTGAGGAAGTAATAATGGATGAATATTTTTCAGATAGACGACTTCAGGTATCTATCTTTATGTCACCTACCAATGTACACGTCAATAGAGTTCCTATCAGTGGAGAGGTCAAATACTCTGCTTATCATCCTGGAAAATACCTTGTTGCATGGCATCCAAAATCATCAGAACTGAATGAAAGGACTACCATTGTCATTGACAACGGCAGTTTCGATATTATGATGCGTCAAATAGCAGGGAAATTAGCTAGACGTATTGTCAATTATTTAGAAGAAGGACATGAGGTCACTCAAGGCGAACAATTTGGATTTATTAAGTTCGGCTCAAGAGTAGATTTATTTTTACCACTTGACACTCAAATTGATGTCAAACTTGGGCAAAAAGTAAAAGGTGGAGTTACTATTATCGGCGAACTGAAAGATTAACCTTTGAGTTTTTTTCAAGTAGAAAATAATGAGGTAAGTCAGACTCACCATCCATAAAATACAATTCAATCCTAAAAAGAATTTTACCCAAATAGGGTCAAAATAAAAATCAATAACATTTTCTTGAGAAGAAATTGCTGGTAGATAGATTTTATAAAAGACTGAATTATCCTCCTCTTTGATTATCTTTTGTTGATTCAGCTTAATTCTCCAATGTGGATACTTTTTATATAAAAGCACTAAATATCCGCTTTCCTTATTGGCAATATTGATGGTGAGATGATTAGGAGAAAAATTAGTCATCTCTGGATAGACTCTAGGAGTTTTGTTCTCTGTTTCAAAATACAAAAAAGGTCTATTTTTTAGAATGTTGATAGAAGAATCAGAAAATATTTCAAACTCAGATTTAAAAATAATAGGTTGGCTAGCTCTTATTAAGGTTCCTGGCTGTTTGTTATAATAACTGCCGTGACCTACGACATTTATATTTTGAGGCTTGCCATAATCATATTCACCAAGATTGATTAATCGAGGCGTTATTAGTCCTTTAGGAAACTCAGAAATAATAGCTTGCAAATCTTTAGGCTTTTGCAATCCTACGCCAGTATAAGGCAACTGTAAATTGACAGCAATAAAAATATCTATAATACCTATCAATATCACCCATCTCCATTTTCCTTTTATGACAGCATATCTAATAGTCAATAAAATAATCAAACAAAAAAACGCTGAAATCAATAGAAAGAAATTAAAATCTAAAGTCTCAATTAGTCGCTTTATACCCAAAGATGAAAAAGTAATAGAAGAGAGAATATCTACTTGATTTATCTCCCCATTTTGACAAACAATAGAATAAATTAAATACAATATGACTGGAACTAATAATATTGAAAATATAAAAAGAAACCTTTTCAATTGAGATGGACGATATGAGTTACCTTTTATATATTCTTGAAAGCTATCAAATCCTGCTATTAATATTGAAATCAAGGCAAATAAACGAAAAGCACCATTTAATCTTACAAAACCCACCAAAGGCAAAAAATCTTTTACTTCATCTACAAAGAATAAATCAGAAGATAAATACAAGAAAAACACGGCTATAAAATACCAAAAAACATTTCTCTTCCAGTTGGCCCAAATACCGAACAAGAAAAACACAAATGGCAACAAACCAATATAACAGTTCCTTAAAGAAATTTCATTTTGAAAAAATGAAGATCCCTTATTGGTAATAGCTGAAAAGATAAAACTCCACCAACTTCTATGCGTTGTTGAATTATAAAAAACACCCATGTCAGGCTTTTGCGAGTGAGTCACATAGGGCAAAACTTCAGTATAGCTATATAATATGCCCAATATCATCAAACACAATAGCACGGCAAAAGCCAAAACTCTCTTCAATAAAAATGCAACTTCTAAAGGATATCTTCTTATTTCAAGATAAAAATTCATACAAAAAAGTAGAATAAAGAAATACCATGCTCCTATTATCAACCCTGGGTGAGCAGATGCTATCAGCATATAAAATAATAATGCAGAAAATACAGAATAATGATATGAACGCCCTTTAATGACTAAATGAATTGACCAGATACACCAAGGCAAAAAACCTGCTGGCGCTACCCAATTGAGGTGTTGTATATGCCCTGTAAAAAAACCCATCCCCATATAAGTAATTGCCGCCAACACGCTGATATCCCCTCTCCATCTATATTGCCTACCTAGAAAATACATCCCTATACCACCTATCAAAATATACAAAAGCACCTCCAATTGAATCGTATAAATAGAGTATCCAGGCAAATAGGCAATCAACCAAGTCAATGGATTCCAAAATCCACTGTTCATATCCGTGTATTGAGGGACGCCAAAATTGACATACGGGTTCCAAAATGGAAAATATCCAGAATTCAGCGACTCACTAATAAAAAACCTCGTAGGGAAATAATCAGTCAGGATATCATTTTTTACACCAAAAACAAAAAAACTCAATGGCCAGTATATACAAATTCCAACTCCAATAATGATGAATAGATGTTTGTATATTTTTGACATAAGTAAGTGAAAAATGAATAACAACTTTAAAAATAGCAGTTTCGACTTAAAAAGAACGTTCAAACTCTCAATAATTTGACAAATTGTCAGAAAACCTGATGTGGCATATACTTTGAAAAAACGATATCAAAAATTAAATATGGAAAAAGGACATATTAGCGTACAGACAGAAAATATTTTCCCTATCATCAAGAAATTTCTTTACTCAGATCATGAAATATTTTTACGCGAATTAGTTTCTAATGCAGTAGATGCTACAAAAAAGATTAAAGGGCTTGCACAATTAGGTGAATACCAAGGTGAATTAGGTGACTTGACAATACAAGTAAAAATAGACAAAGATGCCAAAACCCTAAGCATTACTGATCATGGTATTGGAATGACTGCAGAAGAAGTCAAAAAATATATCAACCAAATAGCTTTCTCATCTGCGAATGAATTTATTGAAAAATTTAAAGAAGTAGATGATGCTAAAAGTATAATCGGTCATTTTGGATTAGGATTTTATTCTGCTTTTATGGTGGCTCACACTGTAGAGATATTGACCCAATCCCATCAGAACGAACCAGCTGTAAAATGGACTTGTGATGGCTCTACTGAATTTACTTTAGAAAATATAGAAAAGCCAGAAAGAGGTACTACTATTATCCTACATATTAACGAAGAATCTGAAGAATTTTTAGAAGAAGGAAGAATCTCAGGATTATTGAAAAAGTATTGTAGATTCCTACCTATTCCTATTCAATTTGGTGAACAATTTCTTTCTGAGGAAGCAAAAAATGAAGGAAAAACTCCTGAACCCAATATCATCAATATCACTGAGCCCCTTTGGACAAAATCTCCAGCCAACCTGACTGATGAGGACTACTTGTCTTTTTATAGAGAATTATATCCTATGGCCAATGATCCATTGTTTTGGATACATCTCAACGTAGATTACCCATTCAATCTCACAGGGGTTTTATACTTTCCTCCATTGAACAAAAGTTATGAAGTACAAAAAGATAAAATACAATTATATAGCAATCAAGTATTTGTAACGAACAATGTTGAAGAAATTGTTCCTGAATATTTGACACTTCTACATGGCGTTATAGATTCACCAGATATTCCTCTCAATGTCTCTCGTAGTTACCTGCAAGCCGATGGGAATGTCAAAAAAATAAATCAACATATATCAAAAAAGGTCTCTGATAAACTTGCTGAAATCTTTAAAAATGACAGAAATTCATTTGAAGAAAAATGGGCAGATATAAGTATTTTTGTTAAATACGGAATGTTGAGTGATGATAAATTCTACGACCGTTCCAAGAACTTCTGTTTATTAAAAAGCTCAACAGACAAACTTTTCACTATTGATGAATATAAAGAGTTCATAAAAGATAATCAGACAGACAAAAACGATTCCTTAATTATCCTATATACCCACTCGGTACAAGAGCAACATGCATATATCAAAAAGGCAAACGAAAGAACCTATGATGTTTTAGTGATGGATAGTATTATTGACAATCATTTTGTTCAATTATTAGAAAGCAAATTTGAAAAAACTCAATTTAAAAGAGTAGATGCTGACACTCTTGATAAATTGATTGAAAAAGATACGACTTATGAAAGTGTCCTAACACAAGAGCAACAAGATGCTTTAAAACAAATCTTTGAAAATCAAATATCTAAAGACACTACTACTATTGAGATAAAAAATCTTTCCCCTGATGATGCGCCAGTAACAATCACAAGAAATGAATTCATGCGCCGTATGCAGGAAATGAGCAAAATGGGAGGTGGAGGACAAATGATGATGTTTGGAGACATGCCGGAACGCATCAATATGGTTATCAATACAAATCACCCTATCAGCCAAAAAATATTGAATGCTGAAGATATTGATAAAAATAAAATTGTCAAACAATTAACCGACCTTGCATTGCTCTCACAAGGTATGCTAAAAGGAGCAGCATTGACAGACTTTGTTGAAAGAAGTGTGGAAATAGTGACTCAATAATATCAGATTTTATATTCTAAGAAAAGAGATTGTCTTTAAATTAAAGGCAATCTCTTTTTTATTTATTTTAAGTATATCCCTTTCAAATACTCATTCGTCTCTGATTTTGAATTTGAGAGCGACAATCAATATAGCACTCAAGTTTAACTTTAAAGAAGGAAAGAATGAAATATCCCCTTTTTTAGGCATGTAGGAAATCGAAAAATATTATATTTTTATTTATTAAACCACCACTATGAAAACAAATCATCCAATTTTATTTGCTGTATTTACAGCTATCATTCTATTATCTGCTTGTAAAAAAGAAACAAACAATAAACAAAAGGAAGAAAATACACCACCTATTGTTTTATTAAAAAGCAATCAATGGAAAGTAATGGCATCAGAAAGTATTTTAAAAATTGAAGGTATCCTTGGAGGGAGCATTGGCACTGTAGCTTTCAACACTCAAAAAACAGGAGAATTACGTTGGTACACTATGCATAGTACAAAGTCTAATTTTAGTGGACAGAATGAAATTATTTTATACTCAGATGGGAAAGTTACAAAAGAAAACTTAGAAAACTCCCTAGGGCATGGCGGTCAAATAAAAACGATTTACGGTTCAGATATTTGGAAAATAAATTTATCTCCTGACAATATGTATCAAATTTCTAATGCTTATAAAAACAACCAAAATATCAACATCAATAAAGAATCTTCAAGAATTCCAAATTGGAAAAATTTGCAAGCATCAGAAGATGGTCTATTGACAAGTACAAAAACTAGTGGTTCTAACTCAATAGGTCATTTTCATTATGGCACTCAACAATGGAAACACAACACTTATTATGGTAACAATACAGTAGCTATTAGATATAATGGACTGACTTACGCTGTCTCTTTGCTAAAAAATATGGACACAAAAGGGATAAGTATTTATGTTGAAACAGATAGTATGATAAAAAAACCAGACAGTCAAATACCTTCTCTTTTCACTATTTATTACCCTATGAAAGAATTGAAGCTGATAGATATAGGATCTATACCTGGGTTTATTATGCATGCCACACTTTATAATGACAATCTATTTATTGTAACTGACAATTATCAATCTTCAAACACCCAATATTCTGTATATAAAATCAATCTTACTCAACTGAGTGCTTCATTAATACAAGCACCAACTTGGAATAAACCTTTTGGATTAGGCATTTCTGACATTTTATATAATCAAACGATGATAGAAGTTGATGACGAAGGCAATTTATACGTAGTAGAAGTGAGGACAGAAAACCAAAAACCCTCTTATAGTATTCGAAAATATCTTGCTAAAGGTGGAAGTGAAATCATTTTAAAAGAAGATGAGATAATACAATATACCCATATCCAAGCAATCAAGTATTTCAATGGCAAATTACATGCAGCAATAAGCTATAAAGAAAAAATGCCAGAAGATAATACATATACATATCACCTTCAAATCATTGCGATGAAGTAAGGTATTATCTTATCAATTTAATGATAAAATTCTTTCTACGAAAAAGAAAAAGAAGATAAGTGATTTATCCTCTATTCTCCCTAAAACCTAATCATAAGAAAACATAAAACATCAAACGATATTAATAAAACTTCATAAAATGTTTTTTGTCAAAAAAAAAACATATCTTTGCAGTCCTTAAAAACAGGGTAATGTTATCATGAGTAAACAAGAAACATACAACATTCCCTATATCGGGTTGAAAAGAGAAGTTCACACTTTCAATTATCAACTAGATGGAAAGTTCTTTAAAAAGGATGAATATTCACTTATCCAAGATGGAAAGGTTGATGTCAAACTTATTTTTGACAAAAGCAACACTCCTTACATTCTGGATTTTGATATTAGAGGTATCATACAGACAAATTGTGATAGATGTACTACGGCAATTGATATTCCTATACAAGGCAATTATAAAGTCTATGTAAAGTTTGACCAAAATGCTGAAGATATAGAAGATGAAGATATGGAAATTCTATTTCTTCATCCCGAAAATCCAGTCATAGACATTGAAACATATCTGTACGATTTTCCTCTTCTATCCATTCCATATTCAAAAGTTTGTGAGGATGTCGGATTAACTTGCGATCCGGAATTTCTCAAATACATCCAAAGAGAGAATGAAGAAAAACTAAAAGAGACAGAAAATATCCCTGACCCAAGATGGGCAGAATTAAATAAACTAAAAGATTTAAAATAAACAAAAATGGCACATCCTAAGAGAAGACATTCGACGACTCGCAGAGATAAGCGTAGAACACACTACAAATTAGATGCTCCTAATGTTGTAGTATGCAAAACAACTGGCGAAGCACATTTGCCTCACAGAGCTTATGAAGTGGACGGTAACGTATATTACAACGGTAGGCTTTTTATCCAAAAAGCTGAAGCGTAAGCTAATGTCGTTTTAAAATGATAGTGCCTACCGAATTTTTTCGGTGGGCTATCTTAATTTTATAAATTTACAACTTAAAAACTTATGGCAGACTTCAAAAACGGTATGTGTATTAAATTCAACAACGATATTTTTCAAGTTGTAGAATTTCTCCATGTCAAACCTGGAAAAGGTGCGGCATTTGTAAGAACTAAATTAAAAAGTGTATCTACAGGAAGAGTATTGGAAAACACTTTCCCTTCAAATGCTAAAATTGAAGAAGTACGTGTAGAAAGAAGAGAATACCAATATCTCTATAAAGAAGGCGACATGTTTAATTTTATGAACAACGAAACTTTCGAACAAATAGCTATCGAAGAAAAACTGATAAACAATGCTCCTTTATTATTGGAAGGAATGATTTGTTCTATCACTTTCGATGCCAACGAAGAACGTCCAATGACATGTGAACTTCCAATGACGACTATCCAAGAAGTAACTTATACAGAGCCTGGACTGAAAGGTGATACAGCAACCAATGCTTTGAAACCATGTACTGTAGAATCTGGAGCAAAAGTAATGGTTCCTCTTTTTGTAAATACTGGTGATAAAATTAAAATAAATACCGCTGATAACTCGTATATTGAGAGAGCGAAATAAATATCACAAAATTATGGATCAGGAATCTATTAAAGCACTTATCGAATTAGTGGATAAATCCAATATTGGTGAAGTTAAAATCGAACAAGGCAATTTCAAACTGACCATTCGGCATAAAGACTATCATCCAAAAGGGCTTATTCAAGCTACAGCCTCTTTGACACCTGTACAAACAAGCCTACCTCATTTTACAGACACTCCTACACCCATTATTCCTAAAGAGACTCGTCCTTCTGAAACAGAGGAAAAGCCTCTTGAAACCAAAGAAGACACCT
This sequence comes from Chitinophagales bacterium, assembly GCA_023957235.1. Taxonomy (GTDB): domain Bacteria; phylum Bacteroidota; class Bacteroidia; order Chitinophagales; family JADIYW01; genus JAMLHH01. The sequence continues at coordinate 28,627 of JAMLHI010000001.1, forward strand.
CCAAGTATATTGAAATCAAATCTCCTATGATAGGAACTTTTTACAGATCGTCATCTCCTGAAAGTGAACCATTTGTAAAAATTGGAGATGTTGTAAAAAAAGGAGCGGTGCTAGGCATCATTGAAGCTATGAAGCTATTCAATGAGATTGAATCAGAATTAGAAGGTACTATTGTAAAAGTTTTAGTAGATAATGCTACTCCAATAGAATATGACCAAGCATTATTTCTGATTGATCCAAGTTAACAAACGATGCTTTTTAAAAAAATTCTTATTGCCAATAGAGGAGAAATTGCCCTCAGAATTATTCGCACTTGTAAAGAATTGGGTATTCCTACAGTCGCTGTATATTCCACCGCCGACAAAGAAAGTTTGCATGTCAAATTTGCTGACGAATCTGTCTGCATTGGACCTTCCTCCAGCAAAGAATCTTATTTAAACATTCATAATATTTTAGCTGCTGCTGAAATATCTGGAGCAGACGCAATACATCCAGGATATGGTTTCCTAGCTGAAAATGCTGTTTTTGCTGAATCTTGTCAAAAACAAGGAATAAAATTTATCGGTCCCACTGCTGCACAGATCAGGAAAATGGGAGATAAGATTACTGCAAAAGAAACAATGATAGCTGCAAACGTACCTGTCGTTCCTGGTTCTGAAGGACTTATTACTGATGTATTGGAGGGTAAAAGAATCAGTGCACAAATTGGATATCCAATTATTCTTAAAGCTACTGCAGGAGGTGGAGGAAAAGGAATGCGTATTGTCTGGAATGAAGATGAATTTGAATATGCATACAACACTTCAAGCAACGAAGCAGGTGCAGCATTTGGAAATAGTGGAATGTATTTGGAAAAATATGTTGAAGAACCAAGACACATTGAAATCCAAATTGCTGGAGACCAATATGGCAATAGCTGTCACATGTCCGAAAGAGACTGTTCCATTCAAAGAAGGCATCAGAAACTAGTTGAAGAAAGCCCTTCTCCTTTCGTAGATGAAATACTCAGAGAAAAACTGGGTGCTGCCGCTAGAAAAGCTGCAGAAGCAATTCAATATGAAAGTGTAGGAACTGTAGAATTTCTTGTGGACAAAAATAAAGACTTCTATTTTATGGAGATGAATACACGCATCCAAGTAGAACACCCAGTAACAGAAGAAGTTGTAGGCATGGACATTATCCGCTTACAAATAGAATTGGCTGCTGGAAAAAAGATAGAAGAATCTGCTTATTTGCCTACTGGTCATGCTATTGAATGTCGTATTAATGCTGAAAATCCTTATAAAGATTTCATGCCTAATCCTGGAAAAATCCTTTCACTTCATACTAGTAAAGGATATGGAGTAAGAGTTGAAACACATATCTATGCAGGTTATACCATTCCTCCTTTCTATGACTCTATGATTGCAAAAATCATCTGTAGAGGATCGACAAGAGATGAAGCCATCCAAAGAATGAAAAGAGCATTGGATGAATTTAAAATCGAAGGAATTAAGACTACAATTCCTTTCCATAAGGCATTAATGAGGCATCCTGACTTTATATCAGGAAATTTTACAACAAAGTTTTTGGAAACTTTTGATTTTAGTAAATTACCGATAGAATAACCTACAAATTAGAAATTCGTTTATTGTAATTCCAATTTCTAAATGTGATGCTTTTCCCAAATAATTAGTCAAAAAATAAAAAAATGAGAGCTGAACCTAACTTAGGAAACATTGAACGTATTGTCAGAGTAGTCATTGCTATCATTTTAATATCTTTATATTTTTTAGGTTTTGTTCCAAGAACTGTAGGTATTTTACTTACAATTTTAGGTGGAATCTTAGTAGCATCAGCCTATCTCAGTTTTTGTCCACTGTGGGGAATATTAAGAATTTCTACTAAAAAACAAAAATGAGATTTCATTCATAGCTTATAGTTAACTAAAATATTGTATCTGTTATTCCATCTAAAAAGATAAGTAGTTTTCATATCTTTGCGCTTCTATTTTAAAGGCAAAAACGATGACGCCAAAGACAATTGCAACAATATTAAAAGATGCCCAGATAGGCAAAGAAATAACTATCAAAGGATGGGTAAGGACAAAACGAGACAGTAAGAATGTTATCTTTATCAATATCAATGATGGTTCAACTATAAAAAACATACAGGCAGTTGTAGTGCCTACGGATATTGAAGAAAGCATAATTCATCAAGTAGTCACAGGAGCGGGAGTTGCAATTACAGGCATTTTAACTCCATCACAAGGTAGCGGACAAGATGTTGAATTGTTAGCCTCTCATATTATAGTCTATGGTACCGCTGACCCAGAAAAATACCCATTACAACCCAAAAAACACTCCTTAGAGTTTTTACGTGAAATCGCTCATTTGCGCCCTCGTACCAATACATTTGGAGCTATTTTAAGAATCAGACACGCTTTAGCTTATGCTATTCATCAGTTTTTCAATGAAAGAGGATTTTTTTATCTCCATACTCCTATCATAACTGGGTCAGATGCAGAAGGTGCTGGAGAAATGTTTAGAGTAACGACTTTAGATCCTAAGAACCCTCCTTTAAATGACAAGGGAGCAGTAGATTATAAAGAAGATTTTTTTGGAAGAGAAACCAATCTCACCGTCTCTGGTCAGCTGGAAGGAGAATTAGGGGCAATGGCATTAGGAAAGATTTACACTTTCGGTCCTACTTTTCGTGCTGAAAATTCAAATACAGCTCGCCACTTGGCAGAGTTTTGGATGATAGAACCCGAAATGGCCTTTTACGAACTTGAAGACAATATGGATCTTGCAGAGGAATTTTTGCAATATTTAGTCAAGTATGCTTTAGATAATTGTAGTGATGATATAGCGTTTTTAGAAAAAAGATTATTAGACGAAGAAAAATCGTTGAAAAAAGAAGAACAATCTCCCTTGCCATTAAGAGAAAAACTTCATTTTGTAGTCAATAATTCATTCAAAAGATTAACCTATACTGAGGCCATTAAAATATTGGAAAATTCCAAACCCAATAAAAAAGGACAATTTAAATATCCTGTTTCTTGGGGAACAGATTTGCAATCAGAACATGAAAGATATTTGGTAGAAAAAGAATTTAACGCACCAGTAATATTGACTGATTATCCTAGAGAAATTAAATCTTTCTACATGAAACAAAGCGAAGATGGAAAGACTGTTAGAGCAATGGATGTCTTATTTCCAGGAATCGGCGAAATCATAGGAGGCTCTCAAAGAGAAGAAGATTATGACAAATTAATCAAACGAGTAGATGAAGTAGGAATTGATCATGAAACAATTTGGTGGTACTTAGAAACTAGAAAATTTGGCACTGTACCCCATAGTGGTTTTGGATTAGGATTTGAAAGATTAGTTCTTTTTGTGACTGGAATGAAAAATATAAGAGATGTCATTCCTTTTCCTCGCACACCTAAAAGTGCAAACTTTTAAACATCAATAGCTCTTTTTCGTATATAAATAAAAGAAGACAACTTATGCTCCATCAGACTCTAAGTCAAAAAATGCTCCAAAAGCTATCGCCACAACAAATTCAACTAATGAAATTATTGCAGGTGCCGACTGCCTCTTTGGAACAAAGAATAAAAGAAGAACTGGAAATTAATCCTGCCTTGGAAGAAGGCTCTAATGAATCTGAATTTGAAAGTGAAGGATTGTCAGAAGCCCAAGAAACTGATAACGAACATGATTCAGATGACACTTCCAGCTCAGACGAAGACTTAGGATTAGATGATTACCTTGATAAAGAAAGCTATGACTATAGAGAAGATGGGGATGAGTATTCAAGTGAAGATGATAATAAGACCATTCCAATTGCGGTAGGAAAAAGTTTTCATGACCTACTATACGAACAATTATCTTTACTCAATTTGGATGAAGATGAATATATTATTGCCGATCAAATTGTAGGAAGCATAGATGATGATGGCTATATCCGAAGAGAAATTGATGCAATAGTTGATGACATTGCATTCTCTCGTGGTATTATGGTGACAGAGGAACAAGTCGAAAAAGTATTGAAAGATATCCAATATTTTGACCCTGCTGGAATTGGTGCAAGAGATTTGCAAGAGTGTTTATTGATACAACTAAAACGAAAAAATGACCCTAAGGCCATTACAAAATATGCTATCCTTGTAATAGAAAATCATTTTGAATCTTTTACCAAAAAACATTATGACAAGCTACTCAAACAATTAAACATTGATGAGAGCACACTTAAAGAAGTAATAGATGAGATTTTGAAGCTCAACCCAAAACCTGGAGGCTCAAGTGCTGGTACTAGTATTGGTTTGCAACAAGTCATTATTCCAGATTTCACTTTGATTAACAATAATGGGAAACTAGAAGTGTTGCTCAATGGTAAGAATGCTCCTGATCTTCGTGTCAGCGAAAGCTTTAAAGACATGATAAAAGATTATAACAAAAGCAAAGTCAAAGACAAAAAGCAAAAAGAAGCTCTTTTATTCATCAAACAAAAAATAGATTCTGCCAAATGGTTTATTGATGCTATAAAACAAAGACAACACACCCTTCTAATCACTATGAATGCAATTGTTTCATACCAAAAAGATTATTTACTTACAGGTGATGAAATACAAATGCGACCAATGATATTAAAAGATATTGCAGAGATAACAGAATTAGATATTTCTACAATTTCTAGAGTAGCCAACAGCAAATATATTCAAACAGAGTTTGGTACTTTTCTTCTAAAAAATTTCTTCTCTGAATCCCTACAAACAGATAGTGGAGAGGAAGTTTCAACTCGTGAAGTCAAAAAAATATTGGAAGACTTAATAGATATTGAGGACAAAGGCAAACCAATGTCAGACGAACAACTCACTGAGGCTCTTACTGAAAAGGGATACAATATAGCACGACGGACTGTAGCAAAATACAGAGAACAACTCAACATCCCTGTAGCAAGGTTAAGAAAAGAGTTGTAATATCAACGATAGCATATTTATTTCAAAAATCCTTCTAAATTATAAATTGATGAAAGACCAAAATCCATTTCTGAAAATTATTTTCAAATTTATTGCTATAGTTTTTCATCCTCTTTTAATGCCTACTTATGGTACATTATTGTTTTTGTGGGCATTTCCTTCAATAACACCGAGTACACCCGTAGAAGATGGTGACATTGTAAGAACGCCTCAACATGTATTAATGTCTATCATTATCAACACCTTTTTGATGCCACTTATTGCCATTCTAATGATGAAAGCATTAGGATTTATTAAAAGTTTTGAAATGGAAGATAAAAAAGACCGTATTATTCCATTTATTGCAACAATGACATTTTATATCTGGGCATTTTTAGCTGTCAAAGATTACTTTCATTTTATGCCCAATATCTACATCATATTTATTTTGGGAACAGTTATCTCTCTCATGTTGTCATTTTTTATCAACTTATTCTTCAAATTAAGCATCCACATGGTAGGAGCTGGAGGTATGCTAGTTGCTACTATGTTGATGATGATGAATGCTGAAAAATCATTGGCAGGGATATTTTTATTGATAATTATTCTTAATGGATTGATTGCGACTGCAAGACTCTATCTCAAAGCCCATACAATAAAAGAGTTGTATATTGGCTTTTTAGTGGGTATTGGAGGACAAATGGTAGCAGTCACATTTTTCAGCAAATTTCTTAGATAGCTCTTTAAAATGTCAAAGATGCTTTGAGATGACTATTCACCATAGCCTCTCATTTTTTAAATTTTCAGATGAATGTTACTACATTCAGTACCAGTAATTTAAACCTAAAAGTGTTCTTCAACAGTATTTCAATCATATCCAATTCCCTTTACAGCACATTTTAACAATTATCAAAACTTATTTTTTTTTGAAAAGGCATTTATTTATAATTAACTATTAATTTTAAGCTATTCTAATCACTAAAAACAGTTAGGGAAAAATGTTGGAAATAGGAATAGGGAAAGGAGATATCACTGCTTTCAAAAGAGGTGTTGGAATGTTGGGATATGGACTTGCAACCCAAGTCATGCTAGACATCGAAACCCCACTATACGCAAGGGCTTTTGTTTTTTATGACCCTTCAACAAAAAAGAGGGTAGCATTTGTCAACACCGAATTGTGCATGATAAATCCTTCTTTAAAAGATGGTGTCATTCGTCAATTGAAACAAAATTATCCAGATTGGAACTATGACTATGAGAATCTTATGTTGACAGCCCAGCATACTCACACAGGCCCTAGTGGTTATTCTTTACATCCATTATACAGTATGGGAGCTCCAGGATTTGTCAGAGAAATCTATGACAAAATTGTTGATGGAATTTATGAAGCTATTGTAAAAGCTGAAATCAATAAGGCTCCTGGCAAAATTCAAATTGGCAAAGGTAATTTTGACTTAGAAACATCTATCAGTTACAACCGCTCTATAGCTGCATACAATCTCAATCCTGAAGTTGAGCATAAAATATCTTTTGCAGAGCGTCATAAAGCAGCTGACAAACAAATGACCTTACTACAAATCACTGATGAACATGGGCAACCAAAGGCTTCTGTCAATTGGTTTGCAGTACATACAACCAACCTACCTAATAATTGGACAAAAATATGTTCTGACAACAAAGGATATGCTGCTACTGAACTAGAAGAATCCTTCCATAATGAAAACAAATCTTATATATCAGCTTTTGCTCAAGGAGCTTGCGGAGATGTATCTGCAAGAGTAAAATTCAACCCTAGACTTGATAGACAAAGAGGCTATTGGGAGGGACCATTTGAAGATGACTTGAAAAGTTCAAAATACAATGGCCATATTCAGTATGAAAAAGCAAAAGAAATCATTAAAAGTATAGACAACACACAAGATTTAGGTACTGGTGGCCTAGATGCTCAGATACTTTATACAGATTTTGGAAAAATAGATATCCATCCCGATTTTACAAATGGAAAAGAAGGTTGTGTTACAAGTCCTTCATGTATGGGAGCGGCTTTCTTAGTCGGTTCAATCATGGACGGACCGGGAATGCCTGAGCTATTGGGAAAAGGAGCTGTAACCTTATCTAAAGTCATCACCAAAAAACGAGAACTCTTGAGTAAAGGTGAGCCTAAAGCCTATATTGATAGAATGATAAAAGCACAGGGAGTCAAGCCAGTCGTACTTGAGACAGGGCGCAATCTTATTTTGGGTGCACAGCCTAGAAAATTGGTTTTGCCAGATTTTGCAGATGAACTAGTAAGAAATATTAAATATTTTGACCGTATTGGAATCTACGATCAAATCACAATGGCCCCCCAAGTCTTACCTGTCCAAGCCATGCGTATAGGGTCAATTTTAATATTAGGAATACCTTTTGAAATCACAACGATTGCCAGCAAAAGATTGAGAAAAACGATAGAAGACAAAGTAGCCAAACAAGGAATTCAGCATGTTATTTTGGCACCTTATGCCAATGCCTATAATGGATATATTGTTACAAATGAAGAATATCAGCTTCAGATGTATGAGGGTGGGCATTGTGTATTTGGACAATGGTCACTGAATGCACTTCAAGAAAAATCATCAAAATTAGTTGATGAATTAATGAAACCTGCATCTCAAAGACAATCATTATGGGAAGCAGAGCCAGATGTATTTAGTGAGGACTTAGCTACAGCATTTGCATTTCACGAAGGGAATGTCTATAAAAGTATTCGCCAAAAAGAAGAAAGAAAAGAAAGGAGGCGATTATTACTTGAAGGAAGAAAAGACAAAAACGGTCGTTCCTACTAAAAAAGGTATAAAATTTCTAGTAGGAGTGAAAGTTTAATATTTAGGCATAAATATTGAGTCTGTCTATTCATAATATTTTAATGAAGTATTTAATAAATAAAAGAAATAGTTATCTTAATAGAATAAAAGAAAATTATTTGAATTGATTACCTTTTAAATTTAAACATTATGAACATTGAAAAAATTGAAGGCATTGGTCCAGCTTTTGCTGCAAAATTAGGAAACGCATCAATAAAAACTGTTGAAGGACTATTAAAAGCTGGTGCGACTAAAGCAGGTAGAAAAAAAATCGCAGAAGAATCTGATATTAGCGAAGCAAAAATTTTGGATTGGGTGAACATGGCTGATTTATTTAGAATCAAAGGTATAGCTACTCAATTTGCAGAATTACTGAAAGCCTCTGGTGTAGATACAATCAAAGAATTGAAGCACAGAGTTCCTGAAAACCTCCACGCTAAATTGACAGAAGTCAATGCTGAAAAAAAATTAACACGTGTTGTCCCTTCTTTATCACAAGTAGAAAATTTTATTGCACAAGCCAAAGAATTAGCACCTGCAGTTACTTACTAAATTTAGAATGAAAATATTTTACAATGCCTCTTTTAGGGGCATTTTTTATTTTGCACGGATAGCTTCTACCGCATCTAGACGAGCAGCTTTCCTTGCTGGCAAATAACCTGATACCAATCCAATAAGCATAGAAATACTTATTCCTATCATTGCATTTTTTATACTCAATTCAAAACTCATTCCAGAAATACTAGAAACAGGATAGGTCAATATTCCTACTAATGCAAGCCCCATGAGCCCTCCCATCAAGCAAAGAATGATGGATTCAATAAGAAATTCCATTAAAATATAAACTCTTTTAGCTCCCAATGACTTCTTGATTCCAATTATATTTGTGCGTTCAGTAACTGATACATACATAATATTAGCAATACCAAAACCTCCGACTATCAAGGCAAAAAAACCAATGACCCAGCCAATAATATTCAAAACAGAAAAAATTCCATTGAATCCATTAGCAACTATACTTAGTTGATTCAAAGAAAAATTATCTACATCTTTAGGCCTTAGTTTTCTGACAGAACGAAGATGCTGTTGAATGTCATACATCAACTCATCTAAACTCACCCCTTTTTGGGCCCTGACTTGAATGGTCTGGTTATCATTGTCAGGGTTAATATAATTAACGCTATTGGCATAAGTATAAGGCAAATAAATCCTTTGGTCATTGTTCATCCCTAAGAGTCCCCCTTGACCTTCCTTTTTGATTATCCCAATGATTTTTACTTTTCTACCCCAAACCTCCACATTTTCACCTAAAACATGTGTAGATGTTTTCCTCATCTCTTCAGCTAATCCACCTCCTATCACAGCAATAGAATTGCCAGAAAGAGATTCCATAGTAGAAAAAAACCGCCCCTCTTCAATATTCAAATCAAAAACGTCAATAAATTCTTGAGTTGTGCCTTCTACCTTCGCATTTTCTATCGCATTTCCTTTAAACTGAGGATTTGCATCATCTAACTCTACTGAGTAAGATACACTTTCTGCTTTTGACAGTCTTATTTTTAGTTTCTTATAATCACTATATGTAGCCTGAGGACGTTTGTAATAATCCCACCATGGATATTCTGAATCACCGAAAGCCCAAGGCCATTTACTAATAAAAATCACCTGACTACCCATCTTATCTATAGAGCCTTTGATATCCTTTTTCAATGCATCTATTGCTGTCAAAATAGCTATAATACAAAAAATTCCTATTGTAACACCCAATAATGAAAGCCCTGAACGGAGTTTATTGCCTATAAGTTGTTGAACAGAAAGCCCAATAGATTCTTTGATTAATAATCTTGGTGATAACATCTATCTCAAAAATAATAAACCATTTTCTCAAAAATGAACTATAATGTAGAAACTATGTTAAATGACTTAAGCAAAGTATTTATATGCTTATCTTTATTCAAACACCTATAATTAATATTATTTGAAAAAATTGTTTTATTATGAAAAAAAAGAGAATTATTTACTCAATGTTATTTGCCATAGCTTTAGGCTTTGGTAGTCATGCTCAAGCTCAAGGCCTAAAAGTACCTGTTCCAAGTCCACAGCAAAAAATCTCACAAGGGTTTGCTATTTCTGAAATACAAATTGATTATTCAAGACCAAGTGTAAAAGGTAGAGTTATTTTTGGAGATTTGGTGCCTTATGGAAAGGTATGGAGAACAGGAGCCAATAGCTCAACTACCATTTCATTTGGAGAAGATGTGAAAATTAATGGTCATGACGTAAAAGCAGGAACTTATGCTATCTATACCGTCCCTGGACCAACAGAGTGGAAATTATCTTTATATAGTGATTTAAAACTTGGCGGCAATGTCAATAGCTATGATACCCAAAATGAAGTTATCTCTATACAACTTCCAGTCAAAAAGCTAGCTGATAAAATTGAAACTTTCACAATCCAAATTAACAATCTGACAGATGTAAGTGCAAATATCTCCTTAGCGTGGGAAAACACTTCTGTCTCTTTCAATGTAAATGCAGAAATTGATGAAGATGTCATGAAAAGTATTGAAAAAGCTATGAAAGACAATCGTCCTTATGGTCAAGCTGCTTCTTACTATTTGAATAATGGAAAAGATTTAAATCAAGCTTATGATTGGATACAAAAGGCTATCGACCAAGCTCCTTATGCTTTTTGGCATATCTTAAGCAAAGCCAAAATAGAAAAAGGTTTAAAAAAACATGAGCAAGCTATCGAAACAGCTAATTTGGCTAAAGTAAAAGCTGCTGAAGCACAAAGTCCAGACTATGTAAAAATGAGTGAGACATTGATTGAAGAATGTAAAGCAGAAATACAAAAACTCCCAGCAAAACCTATCATCAATACACCTAAGAAAAAGAAATAATTTTAATTCATTTCAAAAAAGGGACTATCATAGTAATACTAGAATAGCCCCTTTTGATTTTTATTATTCAAAGAATCAACATTTTATTGCTCTAAATAATCCAAAGTTCTAGGCCCCAAATTAAACAAGGCATCCAAAATACTTAAATTGGGAAGAAATGCCATCCTATCCATAAATACTTGAGTATAAGGCAAATCTAAGGGAGGGATTCCCATTTTTTCGATTTGAGGTCGAATACAATCTCTCAAATCCAATCCATCAAAATCACCCGGAACAATATACTTTTCTGAATATTGTAAATTGATTTTTCTATTCAATAATTTCTGAATCAAATTGATTGCAACAACATTTAAATCGACAAGTTTGTCAAATTTATTTTCATACAAAGGAGCAATATCCTCTTCATAAAATTCAAAATAAGCAGAACGTCTATATGAAGACACTAAGCTTTGCCAGTGGTCTTTGACCCAATTTTCAGTATAACTAATTCTTACATCTCCTATGACTGAATGTTGTTCTTTGCCTTTTACTAGAGGCACTGAAAGGGATAACATTCCATTAGGTCCCATAATATGGCAGCGATTGCGGTAGGTGCCTTTTTTAAAATGAGAATGAACATCCAACACAATTGTTTCTGCTTTCAAAAGTTGCTGAAAATACGAAACACTTCCCCAATAATGTGGTTCAATTAATATAGATTGTAACATAAGGCAACAAAATTAATGAAATCAGTTGCGTAAATTAACTGCTCTAAAAATAAACTTATATTTTGGAGATATCATTCTTCCTTATTTTTGACTTATGAAAGAAAAATTGTCTTTGGGTATATTTAAAATATTTTTAGCTATCATTTCAATTATACCGTTTTCTATTTTAGCATTCTTTTCAAGATTTCTTTATTTCATTCTGTTTAAAGTCATCCGATACCGAAATCATGTTGTACGAACTAATATTTTCTATGCTCTTCCATACATTGAAGAAAATAAATTTAACAAGGTAGCTCCTGCATTCTATAAGCATCTTTCTGAATTAATTATAGAAATTTTTAAAGGTTGGAGTATGTCATTAAAAGATTTGCTGAAACATATTTCAATTGATAGTGAATCGCAAAAGCTACTTCAAAATTTCACTAAAGAAAAACGTCATATTGTACTGATGCTTGGGCATTATGGCAATTGGGAATGGCCACTATTAATTATACAACAATTCACTTCCCTTAAGGCATTTGCATTTTATTCTGCTTTGAATAATAAAGCAATAAATCATTATATCAAAGAAAAGAGAGAGAGATATGGAGCTACAATGATTGAAATGGCTCATACAAAGAACTTTATGAAGGCAATCAATCAACAAGCATCTATCATAGCTGTGGTTGCAGACCAGTCACCCACAGGAAGAACAAGCGTCCATAAAAGCAGATTCCTTTCTTTAGATACTCCTTTTTTTATGGGAGGAGAAAAAATTGCACATAAATTGGATGCAGTAGTATTGTATGTTTATCTAGAAAAAATAACTTTTGCTAAATATGTCATTCATTTAAAATTAATTACAGACAAAGTTTCTTCATTAGAAGAGGGTTTAGTAACAGAAAATTATATTCGATTATTTGAAGATGATATTCTCCAAAATCCTGAATACTGGCTATGGAGTCACAAAAGATGGAAGAGCACTCTCCCCTATTAATTCAATGTTCCCAACAATTCATTTAGTACAATAATATATTAGGCAAAACATATTATCTAATTATTCTTCAGTAGATTTTCCTATTATATTATAAATAATCTGTTGCATTTTAGGACGAATATTCTGATTGATAAGCAATCTATTATCAGGATTGGGATAAGTCCTATTAGAAAGAAAAATAAATATCACTTCATTCTTAGGATCAGCCCATGCAATTGTTCCAGTAAAACCAGTGTGGCCAAATGATTCATCAGAAACACAATCACATGAAGGACCATTACTTCCATTGATCGCCGATTTATCAAATGCCAAAGCTCTCCTATTACCTTTACTCACACGAGAAGTGAATTTTTCAACTAATTGAGGTTGAAAAAACTGAATATTTCCATAATATCCCTTATTCAATAACATCTGAAAATACTTAGTCAAATCATTTGCATTACTAAAAAGACCTGCATGACCTGCAACTCCTCCCATCATTGCAGCTCCCTGATCATTGACATAACCTTGAATTTTTTGCATCCTGAAACTATTATCTTCTTCAGAAGGAACAATATTCTTCAATTCAATTCCTTGACGTAGAGGGTTATACATCGTCATATTACCACCCAATTTTTTCCAAATCAAAGAATCAGCTACAACATCCAAAGGTCTATGAAAGAAATTCTCTATAATCTGTTTAAAATAATAATATCCCAAATCACTATATCTATATTTAGCTTCCTGCAAAGGAACTTCATCAATATCTTTATAAATGGTATCAATATATCTTTTATCCATAAACATGTGGTCCGCTACCTCACTTGAATACTGAGCACTTGAATCTTTATTATAAATTTCTGGATTTGGTTTATTATTGGCTCCTAAAGTCTTTTTGTAAAAAGGAATCCAAGCAGGGAGTCCAGATTGATGTGCTAAAATATCTTTGATAACAAGATGTCTTTTGTTTCCTTGAAGAGAAGGTAGATAATCAGACAATTGCTTATTGATATCAAACTTGCCTAATTCATTCATATACATCAACACTGGCGCAGTAGCGGTAATTTTAGTAATTGAGGCAATATCATATAAGTCTGAATTTCTGACCATCTCTCCTCCATAACTCTTCTTACCAAAAGATTTCTCATAGATTACCGCTCCTTTATATGCAACAACAATCTGACAACCTGGCGTAGCTCCCATTTGAATAGTCTCTTCTGCCAAGCGATCAATTTCCTTAAATTGAGAAGGAGATATACCCAAATAATAAGGGCTAACATATCTTAACCTCACTCCTCCGACTTTATTCAGACCTGTGCCCTCAGGATAATTTCCCGCTCTCACAGGCAACTTGGCAGCAGTTCCCATTCCTCCAAAAACGACCTGAGCTGCTACTGATTGAGCAATAGGGTCATCTATATACGCAATTATACTAGACTTTAAATCAGAAAAATGATTAAGTACATAAGGAAGTCCAAAGAATATATTGATAGTCCGTTTTTTTTGTTGAAGTTGCTGGATAAATCCAATTGAACTTGCAGTAGTGCCGTGCTTCTTACTTGCCGACCTCTGCAAACCAAAATGAGCAACAATAATTAAATCATATTCTTCTAGCTGAGATTGCAAAGATTGAAACTCTTGAACACTAGCGTCTTTAGAAATATAAAAATGAGTTACTTTCCCATATTTATTCAGCATTTCTGTGAATTTATTTGATGCACCCCCATTTATCTGTACCGATGCTAATTTCAATTGACTTAAATCACCAATAGGAATATTATTCTCACTATCTGAAACAACAGTGATAGCTTCAGAAATTAATTTTTCATTGAGGAAAGAAGCATAATCTGTATTTAATTCAGCACTAAGATTTGAAGTATCAATGAGTTTGCTTTTGTGATTAAGGCCTAACCAATATTTGGCTAATAAAATCTTTTTTACTTTTTCATCAATTAACTCTTGGGACAATCTACCACTTTTGACAGCAGCTAGAACTCCTTCCATCGCTTTAGGTACATTTTCAGAAAATAGCATAATATCATTTCCTGCCAATAGAGCCCTTACTTCTGCTTCACCAGAAGGAAAATATTTGCTGATACCTTTCATATTTAAAGCATCAGTAAATACCAATCCTTGATATCCAATTTCACCTCTCAACACTCCATTAATAATTTTAGGAGACAATGTGCTAGGCAAATTTGGAGTATTATCTACGGCAGGCACATTGAGGTGAGCCACCATCATACTTCCCACGCCATTGGCAGAAAGAGCTTTAAAAGGCATCAACTCTACAGAGTCAAGCCTTGATTTACTTTGTTTGATTACTGGAAGGTCATAATGAGAATCAATATCTGTATCACCATGCCCAGGAAAATGCTTTGCACAAGCCAAAACTCCACCATCCTGCAATCCTTTCATATACATAATGCTCTTTTTGATGACATTTTGTACATTTTCTCCAAAAGACCTATCATTTATCACCGGATTATTGGCATTATTATTCACATCTACAACCGGAGCAAAATTAAAATGTATGCCTGTCAATTTCATTTGACGAGCAAATTCTCTTCCCATTTCATATATCAACAAGTCGTTTTGTAAAGCCCCTAACAACATCTGCCTTGGATATTCTACTACACCTTTTAACCTCATTGACAAACCCCATTCTCCATCAAAACCAATCATCAAAGGAATATTGGCAACTGACTGATATTTATTGAGTAATTCAGCTTGTTTTTGAGGTGTCCCTTGCATCATTATCAAACCCCCAATCTTATACTTACGTATAAAATTTTCAATCTCCCGCTCATGATTCTCATCTTTATTAGAATAGGCTGAAATCATAAACAATTGAGCTACCTTTTCTTCAGGAGTTAGGCTAGACAATAATGAATCCACCCAGATAGTTCCTTCTTTCGGCACTTCACTCATATAAGGAGGGGAGATTTGTGCCTTTACGATACAAATAGGAATAAAGAATTGGACAACTAAAAATAGATAGCAAAAAGATTTCATCTTCATAGGAAAGTAATAGTCAATATTTATACCGAAAACGAGGTTAAGATAATGAATTGTCTGTTCTTCTAAAAAAAACATCGCACTTCTCCTCCAAAAAATATTTATACACATCTGATGGGGAAATCTTGTGCGTATTCAATATCTTGAAAAGGAGGTCATTCATTAGGAATTATGTAATATTGCTAAAAATAGCGTTAACATTCAGATGGCAGACATTATTCATTTACTTCCAGATGCAATAGCAAATCAAATTGCCGCTGGTGAGGTGGTCCAAAGACCTGCGTCTGTCGTTAAAGAATTATTAGAAAACTCCATTGATGCTGGCAGCACTCAGATTCAATTAATCTTAAACGATGCTGGCAGGTCACTCATTCAGACAGTAGATGATGGTCGAGGAATGTCAATGATAGATGCCCGAATGTGTTTTGAAAGGCATGCTACTTCAAAAATTCGAGAAATTAACGACATTTTCAGCATATACACCATGGGATTTCGTGGTGAAGCAATGGCCTCTATTGCTGCAGTAGCTCAAGTAGAATTAAAATCTCGCCAATCTACTGATACAATTGGGACACATATACGCATTGAAGGCTCTAAAGTTATTTCTCAAGAACCTATCAGCCATCATGTAGGAACATCTATCATAGTACGAAATCTATTTTTCAATGTTCCAGCAAGAAGAAATTTCTTAAAATCCAACCAAGTAGAACTAAAGCATATTATAGATGAATTTACACGTATTGCTTTGGCGCATCCACATATAGGTTTTAGCTTTCATCATAACAGTATAGAATTATTCCATTTCAATACAGGCAATTTGAGACAGAGAATTGTGAGCCTATTTGGCAAACAAGTCAATGACAAGTTAGTTCCAGTAGAAGAAATGACAGACTATGTGAGCGTGAGTGGTTTTATTGGGAAACCTGAAATCGCAAAAAAGACCAGAGGAGAACAGTTTTTTTTCGTCAATAATCGATTTATCAAAAGTCAATTTTTGAATTATGCTGTTTCAAAAGCTTTTGAAGAACTTATCCCTGAAAAGAGTTTTCCATTTTATATTTTATTTATCCAAATCAATCCAGCAGCTATAGATGTGAATGTTCATCCCACTAAACAGGAAATCAAATTTGAAGATGAAAGAAGTGTCTTTATGATTATCCAAGCAGCAGTGAAACACGGACTAGCACAATATAGCGTAACTCCTTCACTTGATTTTACACAAGAAGCCCAATTCTCCAATTTGGAGGCAGTCAAATATACTCCTAGAGCAGATGAGCGAATCTTAAATAAATATACTGGAGGGCATGGATTTTCTTCTTCATCTGGTCATCAAACACCATTGACTACCCCTCAAAAGGCCAATTGGCAGACAATATTACCTTCAGCAATGCAAGCTGCTTCAGATATCATTACCTTAAAGAGTCAGATGGATGATGAAAATTTTGAGAAGTCCAACAGAAATTCTTTATTTGACGAAGCAGATGTTTATACACCATTTGAACCCATACAATTACATCAAAAATATATTCTCACTCAAATAAAATCTGGACTGGTATTGATAGACCAACAGCATGCCGTTGAAAGAATATGTTTTGAAAGATACCTTAAATCACTAGAGGCAAGATCTTCAGCATCCCAACAGTCATTGTTTCCAAAATCAATAGAATTTTCTCCTCAGGATTCCTTTTTACTGGCAGAAATGCTTCCCGATTTAAAGAAAATTGGATTTGACATCCAAATATTTGGACAAAACACATTTATTGTACATGGATTGCCAGAAGAAAATACAGGTGAAGATGAACAATCTATCCTCGAAATGATGTTAGAATCATACAAAGAAAGTTATGGAAGTGAATCTCTCAGCAAAAAGGAAAGACTAGCTCAATCTCTCGCCAAAGGCATTGCACAGAAGAGTATTAAAAAATTGGATAATAGAGAGATAAAAACCATCATAGAAGATCTTTTTGCTTGTGCAGAACCCAATTATACTATGAATGGAAAGAAAACTTTTATTACTTTAACACTACAAGAAATAGAAAGAAAGTTTATTAACGGATAATCTTATTTATGTTCGGATTTGGAAATTTACCAGAAGTTACTAAAAACTTAATCATCATCAATGCCATAGTACTATTGGCTTTAACAATATACCCTCAATTATATGAGTATATTTCATTGTATTATTTTTCAAATGAACAATTCAAACCTTGGCAGATCGTCACTCACATGTTTGCACACGGAGGATTTACTCATTTGTTCTTTAATATGTTTTCACTGTTCATGTTTGGCTCAGTACTTGAAAATGTATTAGGCTCTAAAAGATTTTTAAACTATTATTTACTGACAGGATTTGGAGGAGCATTTTTACATCAATTGGTCAACGTGATTCAGGTTTATTATCTTTCGGGACAGATTTGGCTGACTCCTGATATCATCAATCATCTGCTAATTCCTTTTGCAGACAAGCAAGAGCTTGCCAAAATATTTTTAACGCCTATGGTTGGTGCATCTGGGGCTGTATTTGGAGTATTGATTGGATTTGCTTATTTCTTTCCAGATGCAAAACTAATGCTTATCTTTCCACCTATTCCGATAAAAGCCAAAGTCATGGTCACCATCTTAATTTTAATGGAACTGTGGTATAGTTACCAACAAGAAGGTAATATTGCACATTTTGCACATTTAGGAGGAGCATTATTTGGCTATCTGATATTGAAATATTGGAAAAGAAATGGTAGATTATAATTGAATATGTACACTAATCCCTCAATATGGCAAGAAATAAAATATAAGTACCAATATGGTGGTGCTCATATTAAAATTATTTTTATCAATATTGCTGTTTTTATCCTACTCAATCTGATTTTATTTGTTGATAGATTAGTATTTGACAGTTTAGGTCGTTCATTTATTTTAGACCAGTTATTAGGAAGTTCAAGTTTATTGCAAAATCTATATAAACCATGGATCATCATCACCAATTTATTTGTTCATGATGTTGGAGGTTTTTCACATATCTTTTTCAATATGCTTGTTCTATATATTTTTGGGAACATTGTTAAAGATTTAATTGGCAATTCAAAAGTCACTCCTATTTTCCTATTGTCAGGTTTGGCTGGTTATTTTATTTTTATCATCGCTTATCATCTCATTCCCGGGTTAAACTCTTCAGGAGCTGTAACAATATGTGGAGCCTCAGGAGGGGTAATGGGTATCACCTTTGCAGCAGTGGCTATCTCTCCCAATTTTGAGTTGCATCTACTTTTTTTAGGAAGAGTAAAAATCAAATGGATAGCTCTTTTTTATTTATTTATTAACATCATTATGCTTCAGGGGAATAATGCTGGTGGCAGTATTGCTCATTTAGGAGGAGCCTTAATAGGATTCTTATTTGTCCGACAATTAAGAAATGGAGTAGATTGGGGGAAGCCTTTTTACTGGGTTGAAGACCAGATAGAAAATTTAAAAACTATTAAAAGAAAGCCAAAATTTGTTTATAAAAAAGAAGAAAAAGTGATTGTAGGTGAAAGTAAAAAACAAAATAAAACAACCCCTCAAAGACCTACTAGAAGTAATAATCAAGAACGTCTAGACGAAATTTTAGACAAAATCAGCCAGTCTGGTTATGACAGCTTAAATCAAGAAGAAAAATCATTTTTATTCAAAATCAGCCAAGAAGACTAAATGAATTTCCTACATGGTCTTTTATCCATCTTTTCAAGGAGTGCCAATTTGGTGGCTTTCATACTGATAATTGCATCAGGAGCAGCAGGTCGGATCAATCCTGATATTTTTTGGCCATTGGGATTACTCGGTCTGGCTTATCCTTTTTTTGCATTGATTAATATTTTTTTTATTATTTCTTGGATACTGAGAAAAAGATTTTTCTTCATCTTTTCATTAATTGGACTCCTATTTACATTTCCACAATTAAAGGCACAAATTGCCTTGCCCATTTTTCAAAAAAAATTACTCAACGAGAAACCTTCACTCCGAGTGATGAGTTATAATATCCGAAACTTTGATTTATACAACTGGAGTAAAAATCTTCAATCTAGGCAATCAATGGTAGATACTATCCAGCGTTATCAACCAGATGTTCTCTTTTTACAAGAATATTACTCAGACAAAGATAAATATCAAAATAAAGAACTACTCAATTCTTTAGGTTATAAGTATAGTCAATTTGCATTAGAACTTACTAAGAAAAAAAATAGAGTTTGGGGTGTTGCTATCTTTAGTAAATATCCCATTTCAGAAAGTGGAGAATTTGTTCGTCAAGGAGTGCCAAGTCCTTATGGCAATTTCCATAATAGAGGTGTATATGCTGATATTCAAATAGAAAATCAAAAAATCCGTTTTATTTCTGTGCATTTACAATCTATTTATTTAGGCATAGATGATTATGGTGTAATTAAAGAATTGAAAGAAGACCCTTCTTATCAAATGAATAAATATATGCCTATATTAAGAAAGCTGGGGAAAGCCTATAAACAGAGAGGTGTTCAGACTGCAGAACTAAGAACCTTTATAGAATCTTCTCCTTATCCTGTCATTTTAGGCGGTGATTTTAATGACACACCTGGTTCTTTTGCTTATCAGCAAATGAGTGAAATACTAGATGATACATTTATAAAAAAAGGGAAAGGAATAGGCGCAACCTACAATGGTATCATCCCATTTCTACGAATTGATTATATTTTCATTGATAAAGAAATGGATTGTACACAGTTTATTAAAAATAAAAACTCTAACTCCGATCATTTTCCAATCATTGCAGATATTACTTTACCTAAAAAATAGTTTTATCATCAAACAATTCACCATAATATTTTCAAGCATATATTTGTATTATGAATTCAGCAACACTTTATATATATAACTCTTATTCAAAAAGCAAAGAAGTATTTAAAGCTATTAATCCTCCTTTTGTAGGCATGTATGTATGTGGACCGACAGTATATAACGATGTTCATCTAGGCAATGTGCGCACCTTTTTAACTTTTGATATTGTTTTTCGGCTATTGACCTATTTGGGATATAAAGTTAGATATGTACGAAACATTACAGATGTGGGGCATTTAGTAGATGATGCAGATCATGGTGAAGATAAAATTGCCAAAAAAGCGAGACTTGAACAATTGGAGCCTATGGAGATTGTTCAGAAATACACTATTGGGTTTCATGATGTAATGCGATTGATGAACATTATACCTCCAAGCATAGAACCTTCAGCCAGCGGGCATATTATTGAACAAATAGAAATGATTAATAGTATCATCGCTAATGGTTTTGCATACGAAGTCAATGGCTCCATTTATTTTGATGTCTTAAAGTTCAATGAAGAATACCCTTATGGAAAACTTTCTGGTAGAGTACTAGAAGATTTATTGGAGACGACTCGAGACTTAGAGGGTCAAGAAGAAAAAAGGAATAAAGCTGATTTTGCACTTTGGAAAAAAGCAGATAAGAATCATATCATGAAATGGAACTCTCCATGGGGAGAAGGGTTTCCGGGTTGGCATCTAGAATGTTCTGCCATGAGTACAAAATATTTAGGTAAAGTATTTGATATCCACGGTGGAGGAATGGATTTAAAGTTTCCTCATCATGAATCTGAAATAGCTCAAAATATCGGAGCTTGCGGTCATGCTCCTGTCAATTATTGGATGCACAGTAATATGCTGAATTTTAATAGTAAAAAAATGAGCAAATCTGAAGGAAACTCTATTTTGCCCATGGAAATGGTTTCAGGTGAGCACCCCTTATTAGATAAAGGATATAGCCCAATGACATTGCGATTTTTATTTCTTCAATCACATTATAGTAGTGAAATTGATATCTCTATCAAATCACTTCAAGATGCAGAAAAAGGATTAAAAAAGATAATGAATGCCTTGAGTTATTTATCTAAAATCAAATGGAAACAAGGGCTTATCCATCCAGAAACAGTATCTGATATCATCAAGTTAAACACTGAAATCATCACTCATCTATGCGATGATTTTAACACTGCCAAAGCAATTGCCGACTTATATGCTATGGCAACATATATCAACACATGGTATCACCAAAAGCAAGAAGTATCTGAAATACCAAAAGACATCTTTGAAAATCTCCACAAAATTTATTCAGAAATTGTAAGTGATGTGTTGGGACTGAAAGAAGAAAAAGGCGCAGACAACAACACGCTAGATGCGGCAATGAACCTTATAATAGAGTTGAGGCAACAAGCCAGAGAGGAGAAAAAATGGAGTGTGTCTGACCAAATTAGAGATACATTAAAAGCTGCAGGTATCATTATTAAAGATTCAAAAGATGGCCAATCTACCTATGAAATTGAAAATTAATTCATATATTATTTCTATTGTTTTATTGATTGCCTCTTGTAATGGACGTGAAAGCCAACCTTCAATAGATCTTCCGCAAGATGTTGCCAAAGTCATTGAGCGTCCCGATTTTTCTTCTGATTCTGCATTTCAATATATTCAACACCAAGTCAATTTTGGCCCACGAGTTCCAGGTACTGAGGCACATCAAAATTGTTCAGAATGGATAGCAAATCAACTTAAAGCATTTGGAGCGACAGTACAGGTTCAAAAGGCTCAATTGACGACTGGCAACAATCAAAGTGTACCCTGTTATAATATTATTGCAAGCTATAAAACAGAATCCAAAGATAGAATTTTACTAGGAGCACATTGGGATACCCGACCTTGGGCAGACCAAGATAATGAAAATCAGGATCAACCAATCTTAGGAGCTAATGATGGTGCAAGCGGAGTAGGTGTATTGCTTGAAATCGCTAGACAAATTCAGAAAAGTGGTACAGAAACAGGAATTGATATTATATTTTTTGACGTTGAAGACTCTGGTATTAATCAAGTGGAAGATTCATATTGTCTAGGTTCACAATATTGGGGGAAAAATCCCCACGTATTAGGTTATTATGCACAAAAAGGCATTTTGCTTGACATGGTGGGTGCAAAAGATGCAATATTCACAATGGAAGGTGCTTCTATGTCTATTCATCCTAGTTTTGTAAATGAGATATGGGATATTGCTCAAAAACTAGGACATGGTAGATATTTCCAGTTTAAAAAAACCAACTCTATCATTGATGACCATGTTTATGTCTTTAAATATACCCGTATTCCCATGATTGACATTATACATTATGACCAGACTACACCATCAGGGTTTGGTACTTATTGGCATACACATCAGGATAATATGGATATTATCAGCAAACTGACATTACAGGCAGTAGGAGAAACTGTATTGGCAAGTATTCGTAATAAATAATACCTCCAATCTTTGTGAATATCAAATAATCATCTTAATTTCGCACTCTTCAAAATTCCACAGAGAGGTGTCCGAGTGGTTGAAGGAGCTACCCTGGAAAGGTAGTATATGGGCAACTGTATCGAGGGTTCGAATCCCTTCCTCTCTGCAAAGCGCAACTATCACATTATCATGATGTTGCGCTTTTATTTTTAAGTATTTTATTACCTTATCCTTGAGTGTCCTTTCTGATAGACAACAATGGAATAGTTATCAATTTTGCTGCATTCTCTGTCAAACTAATACTAAAAATTCGTTGTAATAATTTTCGTGGATGTGTAAACATTACCAGAATAGAATCATTATAATCTTGAGTATAATTTCTGATGTTTTCAGAGAGAGACAGTTCTATATTAGATGAAACACTTTCAAAAGGAATACCTTCAATCACTCTATTTTTAATATCACCATCTTCTATCACTTGAAATTCTACTGCTCTTATTGGTAATTTAAAGAAAGCTTGCAAGTCTTTGATTGGCTCAATTACGCTAAAAATATCTTTTAACTCTATAGCTAATATCAGATGATTCAATTCAACTGGTTTCCAATGAGATGGGATGACTAATACTGGCCATGTTGATGCACTTATAACATCCAAAGTATTGGTTCCCATTAATCTATCAACCAAACCAGTAACACCATGTGTACCCATCACAATTAAAACAACATTTGACTCGGCTGCTCTTATCAACACTTCATCTACAATGCGTTCTCCTTTCTGAAGAACAACAGTTGTACTCACATCTTCAGAAATTCCTAAGATTTTGCGAGCAGCATCTATTTTTGTCTCTAAACTTTCTTTGATAGCTTCTTCATCATCTGCCGTCCATGCAATTGGATAATCTCTACTCACTAAAATATTCAGCACATGAAGTACTTCAACACTACATCCACTTTTTTGAGCTATTAATAATGCTTGCTGTAACGCTACAAATGCATTCTCTGAATGATCAAAAGGCACTAAAATTTCTGACATAAAAATCTGTTTTCAACTAATTTATAACAAATATTTATGTTTATTCATGACTAAAGTTACATTATCAAAAATTTTGACGATTCATATACACTTGATACATGGTAAGTGCAGCTGCCACACTCACATTATAAGAGTCTAAATTTGAAATTGGAATTTTATAGAAAGTTTGAATTTCCTTCTGAACTTGCGCACTAATACCTGCATCTTCTGCTCCCATGACCAAAGCGAGAGGAGCATCACCTCTTATCTCAGAAATCATAATGTCTGTATGAGCATGAATTCCAATCACTTCTATTCCATTCAGTTTTAAATCCTTTACTGCAGCAACTAGGTTTTGCACCCTACAAATTGGCATCTTTAACAATGCTCCTGCAGATGATTTGATAGCATCCGCCTGAATAGGAGCTGAACCCTTCTGCGGCAAAATTATACCATGAACACCTAGACCATACGCTGTTCTGGCAATAGCACCAATATTTCTGACATCGGTCACTCCATCCAAGATAATAAAAAATGGCAATTCAGTAGCGTCTAAAACATTGTCAATTAACTCTTGCAATTCGTAATATTTAATGACACTTAATACTGCAGCAACACCTTGATGATTGATATTTTTCCACTCCCTCTGAAGCTTTTCTTCTGGAACTATCTGATAATGAATCTCTTTCTGCCTACAGATAGATTTAATTTTATCAATTACTTCTCCTTTAGCAAACTTAGAAATAAATACTTTATCAATTTTCTCTTCAGCCTCTAGTGCTTCTAAGACAGGTTGCCTACCAACAACATAAGGAGTATCTGACATTATTTAAGATTGAATTAGTTGCAAGTTAAAGATTATTGGAATTGAAACAGAAAAAAATATATTCTTACATTCAATCAGGTCAGATTATTTTATCAAAAATTGGTATTTCTCCATTTTTAAAGGGTGAATAAAAAAATAATCTTGACTATAATTATCCGGCTTAGCCGATGTCAAACTACCATTTTCATAATAAAAAGGAATATATCCCAAATCCAATAGTGTACTTTCAATTACCTCTTGTGAATCATCTTGTATTTCTATTTGTATGACTGGTTGCGTTCTTTTCAAAAAATCCTTAATTTCTGGAATCACATATTTCTCATATCCTTCAATATCCATTTTGAGATAATCCAAAGAAATAATTTTTGAAAACAATTGGCTACCAGCAATCATCGGAGCTTCAAAAACAAAAAAATCATCTTTATTATTCTCTTTCCCATCTGTAGATACCACTTTAGGTAATCCTGTTCTAAGATATCCATATCCTTTAGGAATAGATAATTGTACTGATTTTTGCTCAGTCCCTAATGCATAATTCCATAAAGTCAGATTTTTATTTTGACCTAAAAAATATTGAATATTATCAAAAAATGGCTTTACCGGTTCTACCACATAGACTTTCCCTAAAGGCCCAACTGCTTTCAAAAACACTCTTGTATAATAGCCCAAATTACCTCCAACATCTAAAACTGAATCTCCTGTCCGTATCATTCTTGAGGCAAATTGATGTAAAGCATATTGAGAATTATTTTTAAGAAAATTAAAGTCCAATAAAAAAGCCAATCCCCTATACAATAACCTTATATAGTTTTGAAACCCTAAGATTCTAAACAGCCACTTCTTTATTATTTTATCCATACTACCCAAAAATACAATTATTGATTACTTTTCTCTCTAAAAAGTAACTAAAAGCTTTCTTCCAATACATTACCTCAATATTATATTTTATTAGCTATATTAAAATATAATGTCTTAAGAAAATAGAAAGCTATTTTTATGAAGTAAGTTTTAATTAAATTGGCATTATGACTCAAAAGATGGATATTCAATTAGGTGGAGTACAGAAAACTTTGCTTCTTCCTTTTGTTGCAAGAATTATTGAGACCAAACATAAAAATGGCATTTTGCATGATACAAAGACCTTGGAAATAGCAAAAAAGATTCATTTTGATTTAGGAAAAATTCAGAGAGAAATGTCTGAAGTCGGCATTGCCGCTTTGGCAGTCAGGTCAGTGAAATTTGATAAACACATCAAAGCATTTCAAAAGACCCATCCAAATGGAAAAATATTAACACTTGGAGCAGGCTTGGATACTTATTTCTATCGTTGTGATAATGGAAGCAATCTATGGTATGATCTAGATTTGGATGACACTTTATCTTTGAGAGAAAAATTATTACCTATACCCAATCAGCGTGTAAATTATATTAAAAAATCTCTTTTTGATATTACATGGATAGATGATATTGGTTCGATTGAAGAGGGTTTATTGATATTAGTTCCAGGTGTTTTACCTTATTTTCCCGAAGAAGATGTCAAAAATTTCTTTAAGATTATCTCATCAGAATTAAAAGGAGCTGCAATAGTCTTTGACACAATTTCCCAGATGGGTATTCTATTTGTCAATCAAAGAATTCACCGTTCAGGAATGGAAACCGCCAATCTCAATTGGGGGATAGTGGATCCTAAAGAGATGGAATCATGGGGAAGACACATTCAAGTTGAAGAAGTAGAAAAATATTTTAAAAATATTAGTCAACTGCCTAGATACAATATTATTACGAAGCAATTAATGAGACTCAATGACTTATTTTCAATTTCTCAGATAATAAAGATTAGATTTATTTGACAATAAAATTACTGATTCAACTCATCCAAATAAAAAGCTAATTGCTTGGTTATCTGAAAGTTAGAAAACTCATCTATATTTATTCGCTTATCTTCTTTCATATCAGACTTTTCTAAAAACTGTTGGATATGAGATAAAATATAATTTTCCATCACATTCTCTTCTCCTTCATATTGGACAGAAGCACCTAATCCCTTGCTTTCAACTATATTTTTAACATCACTATTATTAGGGCCGAAAACAAGCATAGGAGTATATGTCCTCATACATTCAAATAACTTTCCAGGAATTCTTCCTTGTTCATTTTCTGCTTGATTGATAGGTAGCAATAATAAATTACTTTCTTCATAATGCTTAAGCACTTCTTTTCGGGATATTAGGCCATAAAAAGTAGTGATTTCATTCAGTTGAAAATCATTAACTAACATTTTATTTGAATAATCAACTTCACCAGCAAATTCTAACCTCAATATGTCCTTATATTCGGGATACTTATCTAAAATTCTTCTTATTACCCCAAAAAAAGAAGATAGATTCCTATCCTTGCCTAATAATCCTGCATGAAATATTTTAAAATATCCTGAGCTTTGCTTTCTAAAATCTAAAAAGTCAGCTTCATCAAAACCCAAATATAATACACTGACATTCTGGGCACCGATTGATTCTAAATCTCTCTTCCATGATGGGCTCACAATAGTTATTTTATTCGCTGTATTAAAAACTGCTTGCTCCAGTCTCCGATGCTTCCTATCAGCCCATTTTCCAATTTTCATTTGCTTGTAATAATCAACCTGTGTCCAAGGATCCTGAAAATCTGCTAAAAAGGGAATATTAAATTTCTTTGCAACTTCCATTCCTATCAACAAAGCTGAATGAGGTGGGCCACTAGCCATTATCACATCAATATGGTGCTCTTTTAAATATTGAGAAAGAAATTTCACTGAAGGTCTGACCCAACCGACTCTTGCATCAGGCACAAAAAAATTGCCCCTAATCCAAATTCCTAACTCATCTATCCATGATTTCTGATTGGAGGTAATAGCTGTAATACTTTGTAATGAATCTGTTTTTTTTCGCCCGCTAAATTTTTTAAATAAATCTAAAGGCTCCCAAATTTTACTTTTTAATACAGTAATTCCATCTGGAATCTCTTCTAACTGAGAGTTGTCAATAAAAGGATAGCTGGGATTCAATGCGGTAAGCATAATAGGTTCCCACCCAAACTCCCTTAGATACTTGACAAATTTCAAATTTCGAAAAATACCTATCCCTCCACTTGGAGGCCAATAATATCCAATAATAAGTACTTTTTTACTGCCCGACACTTCACTCATTTCAACCAGCAAAATTAAACTTCAACAGACAAGTGTTTGTTTTTTCTATAATACAATCCTCCTAACAAGGCTATCAATATATAAAAGATAGCATATCCAGCTATCATTACTTTATCAGTTACAGCAGCCATCACAGGCTTAAACTCAAAGGTAATAATATGCTCTCCAGCATCCACTTTCATTCCTCTTAGAATATAATTAACCCGTATATGTTCTGATTTTTTACCATCGACATAAGCTATCCAATCTATATTAGGTCTATATATCACTTCAGAAAAAACTATCATTTCAGGCTTATCCGACTTAAAATGATATTCAAGTTTCATTGGATCTTTTGTGTCAACTTTTGTAATATATCTAGAGCCTTCATGCATTACACTATCACTATTAGGGGTAAAACCAGTCAGATAAGGTTCAAATTCTTTATGAATAATTACCGTATTTTTAGGGTTAATATCTCTAACATTCAAAATTTCCTTCTCAGGTGATTCCACCCATTGGATATGATTGACCATCCATGCATTCCCAAGAGCATTTGGATTTTGAACTACATCTTTCTCCTCTGTTGTCCTTTTTAAATATTTAGTGTTGAGCATATTTAGAAAATTAGTTTGCTCAAAACCAGTCTTGTTTAATAATTGAAAATCATAAGTAATTCCATACTCAATAACATCTTGATATCTTTTCAATTTGGCAGGAGTGTATCCACCAATGGTTCGATGATAATATGCAGGAGTAGCTGTATTGAAAACATCCTTCGTCAAATCCACCATTCTAGCACCATCTTTATTATCAGAAAGGATAAATCTATCAGCTGGCGTCAAAGGAAAAATCAAAGACTCAAACCTATCCTTGTCAACAAAATCATCATTATTAAGACTTCGTTTGCTCACCGACCAAAAATCTGTCAATATTAGAATAGCAATAACTCCAATCACTATATTCTCATTTTTCAACTTACCAATAGCCAATATATATAGCAAAGCAATGACTATTGCAATGAAAATAAAAGACCTTACTGCATCTGACCGCAATAGACTTACCCTGTCACTGACCAAAGCAGAATAAATTGAAGAAGCAAATTCTTTGTCCCCAGTCATCTGTTCTAGCTGAGATTCAAATCTCACATCTCCAGAAGGTGATGCTTCACTTGAATTTGGCTTGAAACTCATAGTGCTGCTCAACAAAAACACCAAAACAAAGACCCCGCCAATGGTGATAGCAGATTGTTTCACAACTTTTAAGCGACCATCCTTATTTTTTTCTAAAAATTCATTCAACCCTAATATTCCCAATAAGACGACAAGAGCTTGAGTCAAAGACAATATCATTGTTGGCGACCTATACATATTAAATAAAGGCACATAATCATATAAAATTTTATAGAAAACAGATACATTCTTTCCCATTGCTATTAATGTAGATAATACAATCGCTCCAATTATCCACTTCTTCAAAAAACCTGTATAGCTAAACAATCCAAATATAAATAGCAGTATTACTATTGCTCCAAAATACATCTCCCCTTGAACAAAAGGCTGGTCACCCCAATAAAGCGGTAAATGCTGAACAAACTGTTGGGCTTGATTGGACTGGACTCCTCTACTGGTCAAAACCTTATACACTTCAGAATTTTCATCTAAACTACCTGAAGAAGATCCTCCAGTAAAATTTGGAACCAACCAAGAACCTATCTCATTGAATCCATAACTCCAACTTGTCGCATATTCAAAACCTACTCCTTGCTCTTTAGAAGGCAATTCTGATGCTTGTTTACCCATCAACTCTGCATGAAGAATATCACCTCCACGAGTTGTCTCTTTGGAAAATTGTTTGACAAAAAAATTATCAAAATTCATTAACATACTTACTGCCAACGCAACAGCCAAAATCAAGGACGAAATCGCTATATGTTTGAATTTCTTCTCAATTGCATTGATGACTATTTCATATACACCATATATACCAATAAGAATAAAACTATAATAGGCAATCTGAATATGTCTTTGATAAACTATTTCAAAAAAGAATACTAAAGCAGCAATTCCACCTATAAAATATTTTCCTCTAAAGACCAACCATACTGAAGCAAACAGAGGAATGAACATAGCAATTGTGTTGATCTTAGTAATATGACCAGCATCTAATATCACAAAATTGGCTGAGCAAAAACCAATAGCTATGGCTCCTAAAAATGATAAAAATGATTTCTTAGTCAGAATATAAAAACCAATAAAAGCACCTATCAACATCAACACAATATCGACAGCCGGGAAAGGCATCAAATTGAATATCTTATGAATAAAAGGAAGTGGCGTATAATTTAAAAAAGTAGCAAACTCAATCCCTCCAATGGCATAAGCAGGCATTCCGCTAAACATTCTACTTGACCAAAATGATATATGACCAGTAGCTTCTTTATATGAACTTACTTCTTTGCTCATAGCCAAAAATTCATTCATATCATGAGTAGAAAGCATCATACCTTCCAACAGCGGAGAAGCATAGCTATATGCCAACACAATAAAAAATAAAATAAAAGCAGGAATCAATATCTTGTCTGATACTTTATGCGCATTGTTTTTATCTATTTGTGGTGTCTTCAAATTTGAAGTCGGTTTTGATTTTGCCATTTTTATGTTTATCTAAACTAATTTACAATAATATCCATTCCTCAGGAAATAAACTCATTGAATTTACTTCCATCCCCTTCAACCATCTATCTGGACGAATGACTATTTTATTATTCTGATTATTCAACCATGCCGCCCACCAACTAAATGAGCTATTAGCAATTATTTGATTTTTACACAAAGACATTAATTGCATATCCAAATAAGCATTATTCCCATGATTATTTTCTACATAAATACATGGGAAATCTATTTTAAGATTGTCTTTCACCCACTCAATATCATCAGAGAAAATAAAAAAAGTAGGTGTTTGCAATTTTTCTGACATATAATGAATTGCCTTATGATAATAATCCAAGTCCAAGAAATAAAATTTTTCTTTATTCTTTTTGATTGACAAATAATCTCCTCTTCGAATATGCACAGATACCGAATATGTTTCTGCAATTTGACAACTTAGCTCTTTATTGAACCCATTTAATTCATGCAAAAAACTCAACTCTTTTCTAATGATAGGACTATATGCACTAAAATATTTCTCAGACATAAAATGCCCTATTACATATAAGTTTCCTCTCTCAGTTAAATACTGTGGACAAAACTTCAAATCAAGCTCCTCCACAACATCATATTTTCTCCGATTTAAAAAACCTTTGAATAAACTCTCCACTTTAGCAAGAGGATACAAAAACGGAGATTGAAAAAAATTATGTTCAAGTTGAGCATCTATTCTAAAAACACCTAATTCGTACTTCATAGGAGTCGTCCATTTTTTGAATGGCATTTTACTATTCAAATAAGATGTATCTAAAATTAAACTTGTCTGATTTTGAATAGCCAATGCCCTACCAAATGCATATTGAAACATCTGATTACCCAATCCTCCTCTAAGTAAGACTTTTATCATTCTATTCTTAATCCATCAAAGGTAAAAATCTAATTTTTACCCACTCTACAAAAATAGAAAATAGGCTAAAAATATTTCTTGAAAACCAAGCACCCCAAATTCAAGTTCGTCCAAAATATTTTTTGACACTTTGATGATTTATAGATTGAGGGATTGCATTAAAATTACTTTAACATTTGCTTACTTTGATTTATATTACACTATAGTATATATTTGATTCAAATTTGACGACTCAATGAAATCTCTTTACAAAATATTTATTTTCAATTCCATCGCATTATTTATTACACTTATCCTTATCTCCTCTTGTAATAGTAAAAAAGATTTTTTAAACTCAGATAATGATGATTTTGGCTTTGCAAAAATGGATAGTATTGCACTTCAATTGGAACAAATCAGAGTATTATTTCCAACAGTAGATCAATGGGAAGAAGAAAACGCTATCACATATAGAAAAGATAGTGCTATCGTCATAGATAAAAATGGCGAAATGTTATTGAGCAAATCTTTTACAATCAATATTGATGCTACAAAAAATATTATTGTTGAACAACAATATGAAACGATTTTGATCATAATGAACACTGAAAATGAAGATGCAAATTTGACAAAATTTAAAAGATATGAGTCTCCATGGACAATAATTGAATCCACATCATCTAGCAATCAATATACAAAAGATGCTTATTCTGTTGATCAAATCAAGAAATTCCCCGCTACCTCTATCGGTGAAGTTTTAGATTATATTTTCATACAGACTAGAACAACAAAAAGCGAATTTGACTGGAACAAATACCTTAGACAAGCAAAGACTATCTATGACTTTCCTTTCAATATTAAAATATCTAAAATAACAATACGAATGAAGGGGGAGTACTTGAACAATCAACCATTTAAAAAGTATATTGTATTCAAACTCATATAAACATAAGCATAGGGCTAAAAACTATCTTGAAAAGAATTCAAAAATAAAAAGGAGAGGGTTGCATTTGCAACCCTCTCCTTCCTTTTGCTCCCCCTGTTGGACTTGAACCAACGACCCTCTGATTAACAGTCAGATGCTCTAACCGACTGAGCTAAGGAGGAAAATAATTGTTTAGAACTACTCAATAAAATGACTAAGCTTTAACAATAAGAACTTGTATTTTATACTCTATCCTTGAGTGGTGGCTCCCCCTGTTGGACTTGAACCAACGACCCTCTGATTAACAGTCAGATGCTCTAACCGACTGAGCTAAGGAGGAATTTTAATTTTAAAATCTTCTATATAAACACGATATTCATAGAATGACTTCAAAAAGCGATTGCAAATGTAGATGTTTAATTTTAATTTTGCAACTTTGCATTCAAATTTTTTAACAATGAATTTATTAGTAATAGGCACTGTAGCATTTGATGCTATTGAAACACCTTTTAACAAAATAGAGAAAATTACCGGGGGTTCAGGAAACTATATTTGTCACTCTGCTGCACACTTTATCAATGACATGAATTTAGTTGCCGTAGTGGGTGACGACTTTGACCAAGACGAATTGAAATATTTAAAATCCAAAGGTGTAAATCTTGATGGATTACAAATCAAAGCTGGAGAAAAATCTTTCTTTTGGTCTGGAAGATATCATCTGAACATGAATTCTAGAGATACTTTGGCTACCGACTTAAATGTATTAGCCAATTTTGACCCTATTCTTCCAGAAAGCTACAAGCAGCCTGAAATGCTTATTTTGGGAAATATCGACCCCCATCTTCAAATCAAAGTAATTGAGCAATTAGAGAATCGTCCTCAGCTGATTGCTATGGATACTATGAATTTCTGGATGGATCAGACACCTGAAGCTTTAGATAAAGTATTGAAAATGGTAGATTTACTCATTATCAATGATGAAGAATCAAGACAACTAAGCGGTGTAAGTTCTTTAGTGAAAGCCGCAAGTATTATAAAATCCAAAGGACCTAAATATCTAATCATTAAAAAAGGTGAGCATGGTGCTTTGCTTTTTCATGAAAATCGCATCTTTTTTGCACCTGCTTTACCATTAGAAGAAGTATATGATCCAACTGGAGCAGGGGATACTTTTGCAGGAGGTTTTATGGGATATCTTGCCCAAACAAATGACATTTCATTTGAAAATATGAAACGAGCTATTATCTATGGCTCTGCAATGGCTTCGTTTTGCGTTGAGAAATTTGGACCTGAAAGATTAAAAACTATCACCAACGAAGAACTACAAGACAGAGTTCAAGCATTTGTCAATTTAGTAGATTTTAATATCGAGCTATAAATAGAAAATCTAATAGCCGATATATTATCGGCTATTTTTTTTCTTTTGTTTCAATAGGACAATATTTCTTAATGACTGCAGCCGCTTTAGTATTTCCTTTTTCCAATGCTTTTTTCAAATCTTCACAAGCTTCTTCAACATTTCCTAGTTCAGCATAAGCTACTCCTCTATTATAATACACTATATTCGTTTCTTCACGCATCTGCAATGCTCTACTCGCATCATCAGCAGCTAACTGATAATCCCCTTTCTTTAAATATAAAGTAGAACGAAGCACATAATCATCAGGGAATTTATCATATAATGAAATGGCTTTGTTCACATCTCTTAGAGCAGCAGTATCATCCCCTAAATGAAAATAAACCTGACTTCGATTAGAAAAAGAAGTAGAATAAGTACTGTCCAATTCAATTGCCCTATTCAAATCTTCAATTGCGCCTTTTAAATCTCCAACTGTTGCTTTTAGGCTACCTCTATTTGCCCAACCTAGCTGAAAAGAAGGGTCATTCTTCAAAATCATTTCACAATCTTTCAACGCACTTTTATAATCTCCTTTCATCGTTTTTATATTTACACGATTGGCCAAAGCTTTTAAGTCATAAGGTTGAATTTCCAATGCTCTGTTATAATCTATCAAAGCTTCTGAGTATTTTTTTAAATCATAAAAGATATTACCTCTTATGAATAAAGCTGGAGCATAAATAGAATCCAATTGAAGTGCCAAATTGCTATCATCAATACCTTCTGATGTCAGCCCTAAACTCCTTCTCGCCTGTGCCCTTCCCACATAATAAGCTGGATTCAATTTGTCAATCTGAATAGCTCTGCTCCAATCTGCTTGAGACGCTGCATAGCTTCCTTTAGTTTGAAAAACATCAGCTCTTGTAGCCCATGATTCAGGTTCAATACTATTTGCGTTTAATGCTTTTTCTGCTGATTGAAAAGCTTTATCTACTTCATTTAATTTTAATTGAACTTTTGATAGTCCCCACAAGGCTTCAAGGGTAGTTGGATTTTTTTGTAATGCCTCCTCAAAATTTCTCAAAGCATCATTATATTTTTTTAAGGCTAAATTAGCATATCCAAAATCAACATCTCCCAATGCAGAATTTGGCACCAAACTGATAACTAATTTAGCATCATTCAATGCATCTGTGGGATTCCCATTCAAGGTTTTAATGAGTGACCGCAAGGCAATAATTTCTGGATGTTGAGGAATCAAAATATTTGACTTCTGGATATCTATAAATGCTTCTTTGTTGAGATACTTTCTTTTTTTATATAGAGCTGATGCCCATAGAGCATAACCATCTTGAGCATTTATACTCAATGCTTTTTGCACATCTTTTTGTGCATTTAGCAGATCATATTTTTCATTATACAACAAAGATCTAAACGCATAGGCACGACTAGAATTATTGTTCAAACTGATGGCTTCATTCAAATCTTTCTCTGCCAAATCTAATTGTCCATTTCTCAAGCGAACCGCTCCTCTGATTAAATATGCATCACTACTTTGAGGGTCCAGTTGAATAGCTTGAATGGAAGAAGATTCTGCTTTATCATTATCATTTGTTCTATAATATGCAAATCCTAAAAACTCATGAGCCAGAGCCAATTTCGAATCCAGACTTATTGCTTTCTCACCATAACTGATTGAAGCTATAAAGTCATTCTTTTCATTTGATATTCCTGAAAGGTAAGCATTGGAGAGAGCAATTTCCTCTCCTACTTCAATTGATTTCAGAAAGTCAGCTTGGGCTTCATTCCAAAGTTTTAAGTAAAACTTGGCAAGCCCTCTATGATAAAATGCAAAAGATTGATCTCCTTTTAATTGAATTCCTTGATTAAAATCTTTGACAGCTAATTGGTATTCCTTTAATCCATTTCTCGCAATACCTCTAAAAATATAAATAGAAGGATCTTTTGTGCTAATAGCTATCGCCCTATCATAATCAAAGATTGCATTTTTAAAATCTTTCAAGGCTACATAAGTACCTGCTCTATTTTTCAAAGCCTGAAAATTTTTAGGCTCTTTCTCAATGACATAACTAAAATCAGCCAATGCTTTATCAAAATTTCCTAAATCATAAAACACACTACCCCTGTTAATAAATGCTGTTGTAAAATCAGGTTTCAATTCAATCGCTTTATTAAAGTCTAAAAGAGCTTCATCAAATCTTTTCAATTCATAATAAGACGTACCTCTATTGTTAAATGCATCTATAAAATCAGGCTGTAGCTCGATAGCTCTATTAAAATCATCAATCGCTCCCAGCAAATCATTGGTATTCTTCTTCTTAATACCACTATTATAGAATGAGTTGGCATTTTGAGCTATAGCTAAAGTCAAAAAACAGAACGAAAAAAAAGCAATACCTAATATTTTCTTATTCAATTGTATCAGCATGATTAAAAGATTTATTTATTCAAAATAACAAATTTTATTCCTAAATGATAATAAAATTAAATATCCGCCTTTTTACTAGCTTAATTGCCTTGTTTAATCTGAATTTTAAATGGATAATTTGGGAAATAAAGTAAATCAAAAGATAATTATTAAGCTTTTCAAATATTTACATGAATTGACAATGTAACTTCTTATTTTTGCCACATATTATTAGAAAAATGAACTGGAAAAAATATTACGTTAAGTATCGCTTGTTTCTTTCTATCGCTATTGTTTTGATAGGTATTATTATCCATATTACAATCCACAAAGGATATCAATGGTCATGGATGTTTTACATTGGAGGTGTATTATTGTTATTATGGGATGTACTAATAGGCCCAATGAGATATATACAACAATTAGTAGAAGCAGGAGACATGGATGGAGCGAAAGAAATTATTAATAGTGTACGATTTCCAAAACTATTAATACCACCAGTTCGCTCGGGATATTATCTTTTACAATCTAACCTAGCCATGGTCAGCGAAAATCTAGATGAAGCAGAAGCTAATATCAGAAAAAGTCTCAATACCAAAAGTGACCTAATGAAAGGTTATAATGGAGTTTCTTATTTACAGCTAGGAGCTATTTCCATGAAAAAGGGCAATATAAAAGAGGCATATTCCCAATTAAAAGAGGCTGTAAAATTGGGGTTACCAGATAAAGAAAATGAA
Source organism: Chitinophagales bacterium (assembly GCA_023957235.1). Lineage (GTDB taxonomy): Bacteria > Bacteroidota > Bacteroidia > Chitinophagales > JADIYW01 > JAMLHH01. The sequence goes on from JAMLHI010000001.1 coordinate 65,252, forward strand.
GCTACTGCTTATGTTCAATTAGCATCTATCTGCATACAAAGACAAGATTACAGAGTGGCAAAATCATATTTCAGAAAAGCAAAAAATCTTAAACCTTCTACTCCAGAACTTGTTCAAGCTATAAAGGATATGGAGAAATACATGTCAAGAATCCCTGGATAAAAAAATATACTTATGAAATATGCTCCTATAGATTCAATTCTATTTATCAAAAATAGAAAGAAACTGCTTGAAAGACTTACTCCTAATAGTTTGGCTATTTTTCTTTCTAATGATGAAATGCCTAGAAGTGGAGACGGAGTATATCCTTTTAGACAAAATCCTGATTTGTTTTATTTATCAGGTATTGACCAAGAAAGAGTAGCATTGATTTTATATCCCGATTGTCCCAATCCTGCCTATCGAGAAGCCCTTTTTATTAGAAAGACAAATGCACATATTGCAGTATGGGAAGGACACAAATATACCATAGAAGAAGCTGCTCAGGCTAGTGGCATTCAAAATATCTATTGGGAAGACGAGCTAGAAGTAGCCTTGCCTGCATTGATGGCATATTGCAATAATGTTTATATCAATATCAATGAAAACGATAGAGCTACCCCTCAAGTCCCTTCCAGAGATATCCGATTTGCACAACAACTCAAACAATCATATCCAGGACATAATTTCAAAAGACTTGGCCCTATTATGCAAAACCTTCGCTCAGTGAAAGAACCAGAAGAGCTTTCATTGACTAGAAAAGCATGCGAGATAACGAGAGATGCATTTTTACGTGTCTTAAAATTTATCAAACCAGGGATTGCAGAATATGAAATAGAAGCTGAAATTATCCATGAATTCATTCGTCAAAGAGCTACTGGTCATGCCTATGCCCCCATCATCGCATCAGGGAAAAATGCATGCGTACTCCATTATAATGAAAACAATAAAATCCTTAGAGATGGAGATTTAGTTCTCATGGATTTTGGAGCAGAATATGCCAATTATGCAGCAGATTTAACCCGTACAGTTCCTGCAAATGGGAGATTTTCTGTAAGACAAAAAGAAGTATATAATGCATGCTTAAATATCCAAAAGGCTGGAATTGACTTATTCAATACCTCATTAAGCTTAGTAGAATATAATAATGAGATAGGTAAAATTACAGAGTCTGAATTAATAAGAATAGGACTTTTAGATAAAGTTCAGGTAGCTAATCAAAACCCTAAATTCCCTTTATATAAAAAATATTTTATGCATGGGGCTGGACATTTTTTAGGAATTGATGTACATGATGTTGGTCCGAGATATGATAAAATACAATATGGTAATCTTTTCACCATAGAACCGGGAATTTATATTCCTGAAGAAGATATCGGAATCAGGATAGAGAATAATATACATGTATCTCCTAATGGAAACATAGATTTGATGCATGATATCCCTTCTTCCATAGAAGAAATAGAAGACATCATGAACTCCTAATTAAAACACTATTTAACTAAGCTTTCCTTTGACATCGAAAGCATCTCTAAGCCCATTTCCTAATAAGTTAAAGGCAAGAACTAATATCATAATTGCTATACCTGGAGCTAAGGCAAGAAAAGCCTTACCTTGAATAAACAGATAATTGTGATGTTCATTTAACATTACTCCCCATGAAGGCATTGGTGGTCTTACTCCAATACCCACTAAACTCAATCCTGCTTCTACTAAAATAGCTGAAGCAAAATCAGATGCAGCTATTACCATAATAGGCCCAATTATATTCGGTAAAATATGTCTGAAAATCGTTCTAAAATGCCCAAATCCTAATCCTTTAGCCGCTTGGATATATTCCATCTCTCTGACAGACATCACCTGTCCTCTGACTATTCGGGCAACTTCTACCCACATAGATAATCCGACAGCGAGATATATTACCCAAAACCTGTCAACCCTTCCGTCCAAAGCAAAAGTTAATGCCATTGCCAACAAAATTGTTGGAACTGCCCAGATTACATTAATAAACCACATGATAATATTATCAACTATTCCTTTAAAATAGCCTGCAATGGCACCCATAAAAATACCAATTGTCATAGAAATTAAGACTGCTATAAATCCAACAGATATAGACACCCGAACCCCCCAAAGCAAACGGCTAAAAATATCTCTTCCATAATTATCAGTTCCTAACCAATATTTCTTCTCTATAATATGATGAGATACAATCTGACTTCTCACTTCTTCAATATCTCTAGACAATACGATTCCTCTATCATTAATAAACTGTAAATTACTTCCTACCAATTGTAATGAATCTTTTTCATTGCTATAGCCATACAAAACTTCTGGAATACTCACCAAGGTTTCCAATGGAGGAATTAAATCTCCTTTGTACAAATCAACGCTCAGATGAGTACCTTTCCAGCGGTAAGCTGTAATAGGAATCATCCTATAAGGATTCTCTTTGCCTTTAGCGATACGTTGAAAAATATTAATTGGTGGAATATTTTTATTCTTTTTCACCAACAACATTTTAGTTGTAAATCCCGGATTCTTATTAGCTAATTCCAACACCTGATCATTGGCATCTGGCGTGCCATCTGGTGCTAGAATTGGAGCAAAAATAGCTAAATAGACTGCTATCAATATTAAAAATAAACTAATAATCGCAGGCTTATTTTTTTTTAGCCTTACCCATGCCCTGTATAATGGGGCTTCTTTATATTTTTCTTTTAATCTCATTTTAGTTTTATAAAACCATCTTCAATATGAACATTTGAAAGTATATACATTAGGTTTCAAACAGAGATAAACTTGCACCGGGAGGTGTTTTCCCCAGATGATGAAATGCCTTAACTGTCACTTCTCTTCCTCTTGGTGTACGCTTTAAATATCCTTCCTGAATAAGATATGGTTCATAAACCTCCTCAATTGAACCAGCATCTTCGCCTACAGCAGTCGCAATTGTTGTTAAACCTACAGGTCCTCCTCCAAATTTTTCAATTATTGTAGTCAAAATATTATTATCCATCTCATCTAGTCCATGTTCATCTATATTTAGAGCAGACAAAGCAAACCTTGAAATCTCTTGATCTATTTTGCCATTTCCTTTAATCTGTGCAAAATCTCTAACCCTCCTGAGAAGTCCATTAGCTACTCTGGGTGTCCCTCGACTTCGTCTAGCAATCTCATAAGCCGCCTCTGTATTGATTTCTGTATTTAAAATTTTGGCAGACCTCTTTATTATTCTACTCAACACATCTACATTATAATATTCAAGCCTAAATGTAATTCCAAACCTTGAACGCATTGGTGCTGTCAAAAGACCGCTTCTAGTAGTAGCACCTACAAGCGTAAAAGGATTGAGATTTATTTGAATAGATCTTGCACTTGGACCACTATCCAACATAATATCTATCCTATAGTCCTCCATAGCACTATATAGATACTCCTCTACTGTAGTATTTAACCTATGAATTTCATCAATAAAAAGAACATCATTTTCTTCTAAGCTTGTCAACAACCCAGCCAAATCACCTGCCTTTTCCAATACAGGCCCAGAAGTGATTTTCATATTTGACCCTAGTTCATTGGCAATTATATATGAAAGAGTTGTCTTCCCCAATCCTGGAGGCCCATGTAACAATACATGATCCATTGATTCTCCTCTCTTTTTTGCCGCTTGGATAAAAATATATAGATTTTCAACGATTTGTGGCTGACCAGAGAATTGCTCCAAAGCCTGAGGGCGAAGTACTTTTTCTACTTCTTTCTCAGCTGGATTCATGCTTTTGTCATCAGCATCAAGGTTAGAATGATTTCTGCTCACAGTTCAAAGATAATAAAATGAAAATTTCTCTTTCTTAAAACATTTGATTTGTATTTTTTTTATTAAATCATAGGTTTTTAATGTAGTTTTAAATACTTTTTGAACCAAATATAACTTGAGGTTGTTAAACAGTTTGAAAGCAATATAATATATCATTAAACCATCAAAATATTTTTTATGAGTGGACAAAAAATTTCAATTCAAAACGGCGTATTACAAGTTCCTGATTATCCAATTATTCCTTTTATAGAAGGTGACGGAATCGGTCCAGACATTTGGAAAGCATCTGTCAAAGTTTTTGATGCAGCTGTTGAAAAGGCATATAAAGGCAAAAGAAAAATTGAATGGAAAGAAGTCTTGACAGGTGAAAAAGCTTTTAAATTGACAGGCGAGTGGCTCCCAAAAGAAACATTGGAAGTAATCGAAGAGCACCTAGTTGCTATCAAAGGACCTTTGACAACTCCAGTGGGTGGAGGAATCAGATCTTTAAATGTGGCTTTAAGGCAAATTCTTGATTTATACGCTTGTGTGAGACCTGTGAGATATTTTGATGGCGTACCTTCTCCAGTGAAAGAGCCTGAAAAAGTAAATATGATTATTTTCAGAGAAAATACTGAGGATATTTATGCTGGAATTGAATATTTGGCCAAAACACCTGAAGCAAAAAAAGTAATAGACTTTCTTGTCAATACAATGGGAGTTGACAAAATCAGATTTCCCGAATCTTCTTCAATTGGAATCAAACCAGTCTCTATAGACGGCACAGAAAGATTAGTAAGATCTGCCATTAAATATGCAATTCAACAAAAACGCTCCTCTCTTACATTTGTACACAAAGGCAATATCATGAAGTTTACTGAAGGTAAATTTAAAGAATGGGGATATGATTTAGTGGAAAGGGAATTTGGTGAGCATGTGTTTACATGGAGGCAATATGATGATATTGTAGCTGAGGAAGGAACTGCCGCCGCTAATGCAGCTCAAAAAGAAGCAGTAGCAGCAGGTAAAATCATTATCAAAGATGCAATTGCAGACAATTTCTTGCAACAAATTATTTTAAGACCAGAAGAATATGATGTGATTGCTACGCTCAATCTCAATGGAGACTATATTTCTGATGCTTTAGCTGCACTTGTTGGAGGTATCGGAATCGCGCCAGGAGCTAATATCAATTATATAACTGGCATGGCAATATTTGAAGCTACTCATGGTACAGCACCCAAATATGCCAATTTAGACAAAGTGAATCCTAGTTCAGTCATACTTTCAGGTGTAATGATGCTTGAATATATGGGATGGCAAGAAGCTGCAAACCTAATTAATCAAGGAATTGAAAAATCTATTGCTCAAGGAAGAGTAACTTATGACTTCCATAGATTAATGGACAATGCTACTTTATTGAAATGTTCTGAGTTTGGAGATGCTATAGTTGAAAATATGGAATAATTGTATTCTTCAAAAGCACTATAAAAAGAGGCTGCCCAAATTGGACAGCCTCTTTTTATTATGTATATTTTAATTATTGACGCTCGCTCTGAATAAGAATCATAATGTATTTTTTGAATTGTTGGTCATTCAAAATCCCCTTTACTTTCGCATTGGTTTTACCATTCAGCTCATTCATCTTGCTTGCCCTAGCTTGAGGGTCAGCCTTTAATGTTTGATTGATAATTTTCTTTTGCAAATTATGCTCAATAGTAATTTTTACCAATTGATCAGCTTGACTATCATTCACTCCCAACTGATTTTTAAATTCTTGTTTTAAATTCTCTGCTATCTCTTGAGCCTGATTTAAATTGGATTGAACTTCTTGTGCTTTTGAATTTTTTTCAGCCTGATTAGATGCAATCTCCTTATTGCCCAAAGCACTCGTTCCTATTCCTTTCTTGCGATAATGTTCTGTTACAATATCATAATCAGCCTTTTTATTCGCTGGCAAGCCCTCTTTTACCTTTGCATCCATTTCATTTGTTAGAGCTTGGATTTTATTTTGCTTAGCTGGCAAGCCCTCTAAAGATGAAGATACTAAGCGCATTTTTTCTCCATAGTCTGCATATAAAGACTTTACATTCTGTGCAGAAGTGCCATTTAATTGTAATTCAGATACTACGTAGTCAGCAATTTTTGCAACATCACTTGCTTTGAACAATTGTCCATAAGTGTTTAGAGACAAAAACAAGGCACTGACTAATGTAAAAAAATATTTTTTCATGACTTAAAATTTGGTTTCATATATATACTTATAAAAAACTATGCCAAAATAGTTATTACAATTTACTATTTATTCTTGATATGCCATTGTAAATTGGATTTTACTCAAATAAAAAAGGAGGAAAATTGTATTTCCTCCTTCAAAAAATATTTTTTACGCTATTAGAAAAACTTGTAGTTTTTACCTGGATAATAAGCATCTTCTCCCAATTCTTCTTCTATTCTCAACAACTGATTATATTTTGCCATTCTATCTGAGCGAGATGCAGAGCCTGTCTTTATCTGACCACAATTGAGTGCAACAGCTAGATCAGCGATAGTATAATCTTCTGTCTCTCCAGAGCGATGAGACATGACACTATTATATCTGCTTCTAGTAGCTAGTTGAACAGCTTCTATTGTTTCAGTAAGTGAACCAATCTGATTGACCTTTACAAGAATAGAATTGGCAATATTCTCATCTATGCCCTTTTTTAATCTTCTAGTATTTGTGACAAATAAATCATCACCCACCAACTGGCATTTCTTGCCAATTTTTTCAGTCAAATTCTTCCATCCATTCCAGTCATCCTCAAATAGACCATCTTCAATCGAAATAATCGGATATTTTGCTACCCATGAAGCCCAGAAATCAACCATAGCGTCTGCAGACAATCTTCTTTTATCCGATTTTTTGAAAACATATTCTTTTGTATTGACATCATAAAACTCAGATGCTGCTGCATCCATAGCTATCATCACCTCTTCACCTGGCCTATATCCTGCTTTTTCAATTGCAACCAAAACGGTCTCTATTGCTTCTTCATTAGAACCAATATTGGGAGCAAATCCTCCCTCATCTCCTACATTGGTTGAATAACCTTTGGATTTAAGAACAGTTTTTAGATGATGAAAAATTTCTACTCCCCACCTTAATCCTTCAGAAAATGATGAAGCACCAACTGGCATCACCATAAACTCCTGAAAATCTATGCTATTGTCCGCATGAGCACCTCCATTGAGAATATTCATCATGGGAATAGGTAATATATTGGCATTGACACCTCCAATATATTTATAAAGAGGTAGTCCTGCTTCCTGAGCTCCTGCCTTTGCAACTGCTAAAGAAACAGCCAAAATAGCATTAGCACCAATCTTTGATTTATTTTCAGTCCCATCTAATTCAAACATGATATTATCAATCATCCTTTGATTATATACATCCACTCCTATCAATTCGTCTGCTATCAGTTCATTCACATGATTGACCGCTTTCTGAACTCCCTTTCCCATATATTCAAAATCTCCATCGCGAAGTTCCACAGCTTCATGTGTACCTGTAGAGGCTCCTGAAGGTACAGCAGCTCTACCTATAAATCCATTTTCAGTTTTTACATCCACTTCTACGGTTGGATTTCCTCTTGAGTCAAGAATCTGACGTCCTTTAATATCTACTATATAGCTCATAAAAAACTTGAATTATTATTTATAAATTAAAATTAGAGGTTAAATAAGATGAGTCGCTTAGAAAGCAGATTTCGGTATCGGAATATTTACTTAGAAATATCATCATCTTTATAGTTGCACGAAGTTAAGCATTTATAAATAATTGTAAAGACTGATAATCATATATTCCAAACAATATTAAATCCTTTTAAAAAAATGGCTTGTTTTTCATACCTTTATGGCTTATTTCAAAAAAAATGTATTCAAATATTAAACTTAAAAGAACTGCATATCAATCTGAAGAACATGAATTGATTCGTGAGACATGTCGTCAGTTCATTGAAAAAGAAATTACACCCTATCATGCACAATGGGAAGAAGATGGGCAAGTCAGTAGAGAAGTGTGGTTAAAAGCAGGAGAGACTGGGCTATTATGCTTAGATGTTCCAGAAGAATATGGTGGTGCTGGATTAGATTTTTCATTCTGCGCACTTATTACAGAAGAAATATCGAAACATGGATATACTGGACCAGGATTTTTCTTACACTCAGATATTGTAGCACCATATATTGTTGATTATGGCACAGAAGAACAAAAGAAAAAATGGCTACCACTCATGTGTACTGGTGAAGTAATATCAGCCATAGGTATGACAGAACCAGGTTGCGGAAGTGACTTGCAGGCACTCCGAACTACTGCAGAAGACCATGGAACTCACTATGTTGTCAATGGACAAAAAACATTTATTACAAATGGTTACATGAGTGATATTGCAATAATAGCTGCAAGGACTATTATTGATGGAAAGAACAATGGAATCAGCCTTTTCCTTATTGAATCTTCTAGCCAAGGTTACACAAAAGGCAAACCATTTAAAAAAGTAGGAATGAAAGCTCAAGATACTTGTGAATTATTTTTCGAAGATGTCCAAATACCAAAAGAAAATCTTTTAGGACAGATAGGAAAGGGTTTTGTGTATATGATGCAGAAACTAGGAAGAGAAAGAATGTCTGTTGCTTTGATGGCAAGCGGAGGAGCAGAAGGGGCATTGGAAAATACTATTCAATATACTTTGGATAGAGAGGCTTTCAAACAACCAATTGCTGGATTCCAAAACACACAATTCAAGTTGGCGGAATTAGCCACTCAACTTCAAATTCATCAAACCTTTGTTGATAGATGTATTGAATTATATATTGCTGGAGAATTGACACCTGAAACAGCATCAATGGCTAAATATTCTTGTACAGACATGCATCAAGAAGTTGTTGATGAATGTGTGCAGTTACATGGAGGATACGGATATATGTGGGAATATTTTGTAGCACGTGCTTATGCAGATAATAGAGTAGCGAGAATTTATGCAGGAACTAATGAGATTATGAAACTATTGATTTCCAGAGGTTTGTTGAGAGAATATTTTGAAAAAGAAAAAGCAAAAAGAGCAATAGCAAAAGGATAATTTCTTTTGAAATAAAAACAGAAAGGGGCTGTCAAAAGACAGCCCCTTTCTTTTAAAAAATCCCTAACTCAATAAACCTTTATGGTATTAACACAAAAGGCACTTGTAATATTCTATTTTCTTTTGTCCTGATAATCACCCAATAAGAAGCTGCTGCCCATCCATTCATACTTAAACTATTCCATGTATCAATATTTTGAATTCTCCCAAATTCTTTTAGCAACCTACCATCAGCATCTACAATGGAAATTATTGACCCTTTCAGCCTATCAGATATTTTAAACTCGAGAAACTGACCTGAGGTCAACAAATTACTTTTTAGTACAAACTCCTTCGATAAGTCTATATTTTTAATACCAGTTGACATTATCTCTACAACAAGATTCAATGTATCCACCACTTGATTATCTATAAACTGAGAAAGTCTAAAATAATAAATACCTGATTGAGAAATATTTGTTGGCCATGAATATTGTGATAATATATCACCCAAGTCAATATCAGCATTCACTGAAGCAATATTTTGAAAAACTCCTTCATTTAGTCGTTCAATAACATATCTATCAGTATGTAATTCTTTATCAGTTACCCAATGTAAAACAATTGTTCCACTATCGATAGAATAAGAAAAACTTGATATGCTATCCAAAAGGAGAAAAATCTCTTGTTCTTGAGAATATTTAGTCTCCCCTTCACTTGTTAAATACTTTAACCTATAAAGACTTTTTCCATTGTCAGGGTATAATTCAACATATTCAAAATCCAATTGATAAGGGTCAGTTGGAGAAAAAGAAAATAATGTCTGCCATACGCCCTGTTGACTCTTTTTCTCTATTTGATACTGAGTAACTTGACTAATGTTATACATTGACCAAAAATGTCTAACTCGTTTACCCTCTATTTTAGGAAGATAGGATTTTAATGAATCAGATTCATTTACATTCATTGAACTATGACTAACCCACACTGGACTAGTCCATGCCCAAACTTCTTTATACTCAATAAAATCTAAAATCCGATTGGTTTGTTTTACTCTTAAATAATACAAACAAGAGTCTGAAAATCCTTCATCATAAAACTCTGCCTTCAGCACTTTAGGATGAGACAAATCGGTATTATACCTTGCAATAATTTCATACTTGGGATGAGCATTTTCATACACTCCTCTCTTAAAATCCCATTTCAGAACCTCAACATAATCAATAGAATCTGTCCCCATAATGTCAAATGAAATTTTAGGATGAGAGGTTGGCAATATCTTTAAAGTTGAGCCCATTAATGCACCATTGACCTTAAAATCTACCCAAATTCTCTCCCCAGTAGTACCATAGGAATGGCGATTTTTTAATGCTTGAAATAGCGTATCTCTATCTAATTCATTAGCCAATACAGCAGCAACACCATTGACTATCGAGCCTGGATGACCAATATGATCATCACTACTAGCAATTACTCCCAGTTTCTCTCCTATAGCCCAAGCATCTTGGGCATAATTAGGGCCATTGAAAGATCTTGATATTTTACTCCTATTGTAATAAGATAAATTATGGTTGGGATCATAGCTTTCAGATAACCCATGAAAACTGTATATCTCAATCAATCTTTTATATTTTTCATTATACTGGATTCCGCCAAATGTATTACAGTTTTTACATTCACTACCCTCAGAGCTGACATTAAACACCTTTCCACAATGGTGAGGAATAGTCAATACATCAATATTCTGTTGTTGAGCCAATGACCAAATTGTCTGAATATCCTTTACCACTCTCATAGGCCACATGGGTACATTGTCAATGTTTTCATCTTTCACATTGAAGATAATATTGTAATGACCTGTAGGATACAAAAAGCTATTCTCATACCCGATAAATGAAATAAATTTACCCGGTTGATGGCTGGCTTTAACCTCTGCCTTTTGCCTTGCCCACTCTCTGTCTGAAAGACCATAAATGGTCTTTCCATGATCAGCATGGTCAGTAGCACACATAAAATCTAGCCCACGAGCATAACGCGCATAATCATATCTTCCTCTACCAATAGCATCTCTACTTGGAGCTCCGTGGCTATGCAAATCTCCCCAATAAATAAAGGGTCTATCATTCTCTACACGAATAGGATTAGAAGATACAACAGGAATATTCTCTGTAGAGACAGTGCCATTTATGACATAGGAACCTTCCTTCAGATAAAAGATTTCAATTTCTTTCTTGCCTGAATCTTGTGGTGTAAATGTCACCTTAGTTGGAATAATTACATCAGAAGGAGAATTGGCATTTAAAAACACTTCTCCAGTGAAATTCTTATTGATGTTAAAATACTCATCTGCATTTGTAATCAATAACTTCGAAGATTGCCCAACTCTTGCTACAGAACTAGCAAATAAATATATTGTTTTAACTAATTTAGCTTTTATCTCAAAATTAGGAGCATTCGTAGTAAGGGTTACATTACTAGCTGTCCCATTATTTGCCATAGCAATTTCTACTTCTTCGATATTGGCAGTAGTAGGAGCTATAGCAGCTGAATTAGCTCCCCCTTGTCCTACAGCAACAATAATAGAGTCTCCTTTTGACATATCAACATTCCGAGTAATAATCGTAATCACCTTATCTTGAACATTCATTTCCCAAAACGGAAGATTCTCATCGTAAGAAGATTTAATAGCATTCACGCCTACAATACCTCCAGAGACACTCATAGAAGCCTTAACATAACCTGGAGCATTGGCCAGTATGTTTTGTAAATCCTTGAATCCTTTGATAAACTTAATTTTGAAAAGCGTATTTGCTTTAATAAGCTCCTCAGCTTTAATTATAATACTAAAACTACTCTTCTCTCCTGCCACTGCAGTATCAGGAGTAATATAAGCAGAAAACAAATCTGATTTTTCTTGAGCTTGGCTACTAAAACATAGCAATAATGCTATCCATAAAAAAATATACTTCAACATAGGTTTACTAATAGCATTTATAAAAAATTACTCTTTCATCATATCAATAAACTGATCAAATAAATATCTTGAATCATGAGGTCCTGGAGAGGCTTCTGGGTGATATTGCACACTAAATGCATTTTTACCAACAACCCTAAAACCTTCTACTGTCTCATCATTTAAATTAATATGTGTCAATTCAACTAGCGGAGAAGATTTTAATTGTTCAAAATCCACAGCAAAACCATGATTCTGAGTAGAAATTTCACATTTACCAGTCATTAAATTTTTTACTGGATGATTTCCCCCTCTGTGGCCATGATGCATTTTAAACGTATCAATACCTAGTGCTCTAGCCAAAATTTGATTTCCTAGGCAGATACCAAAAAAAGGCAATCCTTCCTTCAAAACAGACTGTGCAGTTTCAACTGCATAATCCATCATAGAAGGATCTCCCGGTCCATTAGAAAAAAAATAGCCGTCTGGTTGAAAAGACTTTAGTTCTTCAAAAGAAGTTTTCGCCGGAAAAACTTTAACATAACAATCTCTATCAACAAGATTATTCAAAATATTTCTTTTAACTCCCAAATCTAACACTGCTACTTTAAATGTAGCAGATTCATTTCCCAAAGTATAAGGAATGGTAGTTGAGACCTTAGAAGACAACTCTAAACCATCCATAGAAGGAACTTTTGCCAACAATGTTGTCAATTCCTTTATATCAAAAATTTCAGAAGAAATCACAGCATTCATAGCACCAGCTTTCCTAATATGTCTTACAAGCATTCTAGTATCTATACCATAAATACCCACCAATCCATTTTGAACAAAATAATCTTGGATATTAGAGTCAGACTTTTTCCTAGAATAATTCACTGAGAAATCTTTACATATCAAACCAGAGATTTGAATTTTATCTGATTGAGCATCTTCCTCAATTATCCCATAGTTTCCAACATGAACATTAGTAGTAACTAGTAATTGACCAAAATAAGAAGGGTCAGTAAAAAGTTCTTGATAACCAGTAAGATTAGTAGAAAAACAAACTTCTCCAAAAGAAGTTCCTATTTTGCCACAAGCATAGCCATAAAAAACACTACCATCCTCCAATAATAAAATAGCTGGCTGTTGATTTAAATTAGATTCCATATTGCAAAAGTAACTATATCATATATGTAAAAAAAAGGATAGCACAAAAAGTACTATCCTTTATAAAATTCTTTATTCATTTCTATTCTTCAGTAGGATTTTCAGAAGACTCCACTACATTAGAAACATTGCCTTCTGCATTAGCCTCTATCTTTTTTCCTTTAGAACGACGAGTTTTCTTCTTAGCATCTGTAGAAGATCCTTTAGAATAAACTTCATTAAAATCTACCAATTCGATATAAGCCATTTCTGCATTATCTCCAGCTCTAAAACCAGATTTAATAATTCTTACATAGCCACCAGGACGATTTGCAACAGCAGGTCCTACAACATCAAATAATTCTTTAGCTGCAGATTTATCTTTCAAATAACTGAATGCAACTCTTCTATTATTTGTTGAGTTATCCTTACTTTTTGTAATAATAGGCTCAACAAATTTTCTTAGTTCTTTAGCTTTAGCAACAGTAGTGACTATACGTTTATTTATAATCAAGGAATTTGCTAAATTGGACAATAAAGCACTTCTATGACCGTACTTTCTTCCAAGGTGATTTATACTGTTTCCGTGTCTCATTATATACCTTTTTTGGACTTAGTCATCTAATTTGAATTTGGACAAATCCATTCCAAATGAAAGACCCTTTTCAATAATTAATTGTTCTATTTCTACGAGTGATTTTCTACCAAAGTTTCTAAATTTCAATAACTCGTTTGTATCATACTGAACCAATTCTGCCAATGTATTGATTTTTGCTGCTTTCAGACAGTTAAATGCTCTTACAGAAAGATCCATATCTTCCAAAGGCGTTTTTAGAATCTTACGCATATGCAATACATGCTCATCAACTACTTCTTCATGAGAAGAGTCTTCAGTATCAAAGCTGATATTCTCATCAGAAATCAACATTAAATGCTGAATTAAGATTTTAGCTGATTCTTTTATAGCATCCTCTGGATGAATAGTACCATCAGTTTTAATTTCAATAATCAACTTCTCATAGTCAGTTTTTTGTTCAACACGAGTATTCTCAACTTTGTATCGAACATTTTTAATTGGCGTATAGATAGAGTCAATCGGAATAACACCAATTACTGAGCTATCAAGAGATTGCTCTTCTGCAGGTACATAACCTCTTCCTTTCCCAATAGTCAATTCAATTTCGAGATGTATATTCTTCTCCATATTACAGATAACTAAATCAGGATTAGTCACTATATATACGTTTGTGTGAGATTCAATTTCACCAGCTAAAAATTGATCTTTACCTTTAATAGATAAAAATAATTTATCTGGACCGACTTCACCATCATTTAAGATGCGTTTAAGACGTACTTGTTTAAGATTTAAAATAATCTCAGTCACATCTTCAATAACACCTTTGATAGTAGAAAACTCATGATCTACACCAGCTATTTTGATAGAAGTAATAGCAAACCCCTCTAAAGAAGAAAGCAAAACTCTCCTCAATGCGTTACCTATTGTCGCACCGAACCCCGGTTCTAAAGGGCTAAATTCAAAGACACCTTCAAAGTCGGTTGCTTTTTGAAGAATAATCTTCTCAGGCTTTTGAAACGCTAATAATGCCATGCAGGATAATTTATAAATTAAAAATTATTTAGAGTACAACTCTACGATTAATTGCTCTTTAATATTTTCAGGAATAAGAGCTCTCTCTGGAATCTCTATATATCTTCCTTCTAATTTTCCAGAATTAAATTCCAACCAATTGAATTTCTTCACATTAGTAGCTTTAACACTGTCAGCTATCATTTCAATAGTCTTAGACTTATCACGAACGCCTACAACATCTCCTACTTTTAAAGTATAAGAAGGGATATTTACAATACGACCATTAACAGTGATATGTTTATGAGAAACCAATTGACGAGCACCGCTTCTTGTTGGAGCTATCCCCAATCTAAAAACAGTATTGTCTAATCTCAATTCCAACAAAGTCAATAGGATTTCACCTGTAACTCCTTGTCTTCTGTTTGCTTCAGCAAAAATCTTTGCAAATTGCTTTTCTAGAATACCGTAAGTATATTTTGCTTTTTGTTTTTCTTTCAACTGAATTGCATATTCAGATTGAGAACCTCTTTTCTTGGACGAACCGTGCTGTCCAGGAGCATATTTACGTTTTTCAAAATACTTATCGTATCCGAAAATAGATTCACCGAAAGATCTTGATTTTTTGGTACGTGGACCTGTATATCTTGCCATTGTCTTAAATTAAAAAATTTAGGATTAAACTCTACGTTTTTTAGGTGGACGACAACCATTATGAGGGATTGGAGTAACGTCTCTAATAATAGATACTTCTAAACCACTTGTTCCTAAAGAACGAATTGCTGATTCCCTTCCTGAGCCAGGACCCTTAACGAAAACTTCTACTTTACGAAGACCTAAATCGTAAGCAGTCTTTGCTGCATCAGATACAGAAACTTGTGCTGCATAAGGAGTACTCTTCTTTGAACCTCTAAAGCCATTCTTACCAGAAGAAGACCAAGAAATTACTTGACCTTGTTTATTAGTCAAACTTACAATCAAATTATTGAAAGAAGCTTTGATATAAGCAAAACCCTCTGCCTCAACTTTAACTACACGTTTTTTAACCGTCTTAGATGATTTTTGTGCCATAATATAAAATTTTTAAGCTAAGGATTATTTAGTAACTTTTTTCTTACCAGCAACTGTCTTACGTTTGCCCTTACGAGTACGTGCATTACATTTTGTTCTTTGTCCTCTTAAAGGCAAACCTTTACGATGACGAATCCCTCTGTAACAGCCAATATCCATAAGACGCTTAATGTTCAATTGAACTTCAGATCTTAATTGACCTTCAACTTTATATTCATTTGCTAAAATAGCACGAATATCAGCTGCCTGCTCGTCTGACCATTCGAAAACTTTTAGAGTAGGGTCTATACCAGCCTTTTCTAAAACTTCTAAAGCGACTGAACGCCCGATACCGTATATATACGTAAGCGCAATGTAGCCACGCTTGTTTTTTGGTAAATCTATACCAGCAATCCTTGCCATATCTATCCTTGTCTTTGTTTAAACTTAGGGTTTTTCTTATTGATTATGTAAAGCTTCCCCTTGCGCCTTACTGTAATGCAGTCTGTACTGCGTTTCTTAATTGATGCTCTTACTTTCATCTTCTGTTTATTTATACCTGAAGGTAATTCGTCCTCTAGTTAAATCATAAGGTGACAATTCGACCGCTACTTTATCTCCAGGAAGAATACGAATATAGTGCATACGCATCTTTCCAGAAATTGTTGCTACAATCTGGTGACCATTTTCTAGCTGCACTCGAAACATAGCGTTTGAGAGTGCTTCCACAATAGTTCCATCTAGCTTTAGTAGGTCTTGTTTTGCCATAGTTTTAAAAGAATTGCAAATATCTGACTTTTTATTGAAAATCAGTAATATATTCACTATTTTTTATTTCATTAAAAATCAACTCATGATTACTTAATATATCATACCCATTTTTTGTCACAGCAACTGTATGTTCGAAATGAGCTGACGGCTTATTATCTGCTGTAATAATCGTCCAACCATCTTTCAACTGCTTCACTTTATGAGTGCCTAAGTTAATCATAGGTTCAATTGCTATCACCATACCTGCAATCAATCTGTATCCATTTCCTTTCTTTCCATAATTAGGAATATCAGGAGCTTCATGTAGATTTCGACCAATACCATGTCCTACAAGTTCACGGACTACTCCGTATCCATGTAATTTTTCAGTATGATTTTGAATAGCATAACCAATGTCTCCCGTTCTATTTCCCACTTTAACCTGTTGAATCCCTTTAGTCAAAGATTCTAAAGTCACTTTCAATAAGTTTAGATGGTTAATATCTGTCACACAGACTGGGAATGTAAAAGCCGAATCTCCATGAAACCCATTCATCTTTACACCACAATCTACAGAGAGAATGTCACCTTCCTTCACTATTCTGTCAGATGGTATCCCATGAACAACTTCTTCATTCACTGACAAGCATAAAGAAGCAGGAAAACCATTATAACCTAAAAACGAAGGATAAGCTCCTTGGTCCTTAATAAATTCTTCAGCGATTTTATCTAATTTTTTAAGAGTTACACCAGGTTGAATAAAAGGAACTAATGCTGCATGTGTACCGCTGACCATCAAAGAACTGATGCGCATAAGTTCAATTTCCTCTTCACTCTTAAATTGAATCATTGTTATTGATTAGCACTAGTAGATGAAGCTGTCCTAACTCTAGTCCTAGAACCTGATTTTGTCAAGCTATCATAATGACGATTCAATAAATGACTATTCACTTGTTGAATGGTATCTAAAACAACTGCAACCATGATTAACAATGATGTACCTCCAAAGAAAACTGCAAATTGAGAGTTAACCCCTGCTAAACGAGCAAACGTCGGCAGTATAGCTATGATACCCAAAAATACAGCTCCAGGAAATGTAATTTTCGATGTAATTGAATCTATATATTCTGTTGTGTCAATTCCTGGTTTAACCCCAGGGATGAATCCATTATTTCTTTTTAAATCATCTGAAATTTGGGTCGGATTGACTATTAAGGCAGTATAAAAATAAGTAAATAATACAACCAAAATAAACATTAATATAGTATAAGGTAATGAAGTATAGTCGCTCAATTTTTGACCTAAACTTTCATCAATAAGTGTAGGGAAAAACTGAATTAATGTCGCCGGAATAAATAAAAATGCTTGAGCAAAAATGATAGGCATCACTCCAGCAATATTCACTTTCAAAGGCAAAAAGTCTCTTTGACCTGCTACTGGTGTATTACCAATCATCTTTTTGGCTCTAGTAATAGGCACCTTTCTGACTGCCTGAATCAAAGCTACAGTTGTCAATATAATAGCCGCTAAAGCAATAAACTCAACAATTAAAAGTAATAAACCTGAACCCGAACCGCCAGAAATTCTAAGTGTAATCTCTTGATATAAAGAAGCAGGTAATGTAGCGATGATACCAGCCATGATGATTAATGATGTACCATTACCAATACCAGAGTCTTGAATCTTTTCACCTAACCACATTACAAAAACAGTACCACCAGTAAGAATCACAGTTGTAGATAGCCAAAAAAGAGCAGGATTAATAAGAATACTATTGCCAGTAAGAAATTGCAAATATTTCACATAGGCAGATGCTTGAAGCAAAGTAACAAACACTGTTCCGTATCTAGTCATTTGATTAATCTTCTTTTGACCACTTTCCCCTTCTTTCTGAAGCTTTTGAAAATAAGGAACAGCAATTGTCAAAAGTTGCATTACAATTGATGCTGAGATATAAGGCATAATGCCTAGTGCAAAAACAGACGCTCTACCAAAAGCACCTCCAGCAAACATATCAAATATACCAAAAAGGTTATTAGTACCTGCACTTGACAATTGAGATAATTGTCTGGGATCAATACCGGGAAGGATGACAAAAGTACCAAGTCTATAAATAAATAATAGACCTAGAGTGTATAATAACTTATTTCTAAGTTCTACTATACTCCAAATATTTTTAATCGTCTCGATAAATCCTTTCATACATCAATTATATAGTAGATACTTTACCACCTTTTTCTTCAATAGCAACTCTTGCTTTCTCACTAAATGCATGAGCTTCAATAGTAATAGCAGAATTTAATTCTCCATTAGCTAACACTTTTAAAACCTCATCTTGAGAAATAATTCTCAATGCTCTGAAAGTTTCATAGTCAAAGTTAGTAATATTGTGCTTGTCAGCAATAGCCTGTAATTGGGCTAAATTAATAACAGCATACTCAACTCTATTAAAGTTTTTGAACCCTCTTTTAGGTATTCTTCTTTGAAGAGGCATTTGTCCTCCTTCAAAACCACGTTTAGTTTTATATCCTGAACGAGATCTAGCACCTTTATGACCTTTTCCAGCAGTACCACCTGAACCAGAACCTTGACCACGTGCAATTCTTTTTGCTTGTTTAACAGCGCCTTTAGCAGGCTTCAAATTTGATAAATTCATGAACTATAGTTCTTCAACTGTTATTAAATGTTTTACCTTCTCTACCATTCCTAAAATCTGAGCATTAGCTTCATGTTCGACAGAGCTATTGACTTTTTTCAGACCTAAGGCAATCATAGTATCCTTCTGTCTTTGTGTCCTATCTATGACACTTTTCACCTGTGTTAACTTGATTTTTGCCATAAGATTAACCATTGAAAACTTTACTTAATTTTTTTCCTCTCATATTAGCCACTTGAATAGGATCTCTCAACTCAGAAAGTGCCAAGAAAGTAGCTTTTACAACATTATGAGGATTATTAGAACCTAATGATTTAGCAAGTACGTTTTGTATTCCTGCACTTTCAAGCACATGTCTCATTGAACCTCCAGCGATAACGCCCGTACCATCAGTAGCAGGTTTGATTAAAACTTTTGCTCCATCTAATCTAGCACTTTGCTCATGAGGGATAGTACCTTTATAAACAGGAACCTTAATCAAGTTCTTTTTTGCATCATCAATGCCCTTAGAAATTGCACCTTGTACTTCCCTTGCTTTACCAAGTCCATAACCAATAGTACCATTTTCATCACCTACAACTACTAAAGCTGAAAAGCTGAAAGTACGACCACCTTTAGTAACTTTAGCTACACGTTGGATATTAACAACACGTTCTTTAAGATCAGTTTCGCTGGCTCTTAATTTATTTTCTTTGCCGTTTGCCATGAATATATATTCTTAGTTAGAATTTAAAAAATTAGACCATTTTCACGAGCACCATCAGCCAAAGCTTTCACTCTACCATGATAAAGGTAACCGTTTCTATCAAAAACAACACTATTAATTCCTGCTTGATTAGCAAGTTGAGCAACGACTTGTCCAACTTCCTTAGCAATTTCAGTTTTTGTTTTACCTTCTTTATTCAATTTAACAGAAGAAGTAGAAAGAATTGTAAGTTTAGTATCATCATTGATCAATTGAGCATAAATTTCTTTATTGCTTCTAAACACGTTCAATCTTGGCCTATCAGAAGTACCATTTACGGATTTTCTAATTCTAAGCTTTATTCTTTTTCTTCTTAATACAGTATTAGACATATCTGATTATTTTATTTTTTCTTACCACCTGCAGATTTACCTGCTTTTCTTCTTACAATTTCTTCAGTATAGCGGATACCTTTTCCTTTATATGGCTCTGGCTTACGTAAAGAACGTATTTTAGCAGCTACCTGACCAACTAATTGTTTATCAGTAGATTCTAATTTAATCTTTGGAGCTTGACCTTTAAGAGTCTCAGTAGTAACAGTAATTTCTTTAGGCAAAATCATAAAAATAGGGTGAGAATAACCAATAGCTAACTCTAATATATTTCCTTGATTGCTTGCTCTATAACCCACACCAATGACATCCAAAACTTTCACATAACCAGAAGTTACTCCTTGAACCATATTATTCAGTAAAGAGCGGTAAAGCCCATGAAGTGCTTTATGACGTTTTTGATCTGTTGGTCTATTTACAGTCAATATTCCATTGTCGATAGATACCGTTATATCTCTATCTAATTTTTCTGTTAAGGTACCCTTAGGACCTTTCACTGTGATAACATTATTATCAGCAACTGATACTTGAACACCAGAAGGAATTGTTATCGGCGATTTACCAATTCGTGACATTTTCGCTTGATTTTAGTAAATATAACAAATAATCTCACCACCAACTTTCAAGTTTCTAGCTTCCTTGTCAGTGATAACACCTTTAGATGTGGACAATACTGCAATTCCCAAACCATTTTTAATACGTGGGATACCATCAACATGGATATACTTTCTCAATCCCGGTCTTGAAACTCTAACAAGTTCTTTAATGACAGGTTTTTTAGTATCCACATCATATTTCAATGCGATTTTAATTGTACCTTGAGGTCCTTCCTCATCAAATCTATACTGTAGGATATAACCATTGTCGTATAGAATTTCTGTCAGCTTCTTTTTCATATTTGAAGCCGGAATATCCACTACTGTGTGACCCGCCATTTGCGCATTACGGATACGGGTAAGGTAATCTGCTATTGGATCTGTAACCATCTCCTATTTATTTCTTCGTTTAAAATATTACCAACTTGCTTTTGTGACTCCAGGAATTTTCCCGTCAAGAGCCAAATCGCGAAATTTAATTCTTGATATCCCGAAAAATCTAATATAAGATCTAGGTCTTCCTGTAATCTTACAACGATTTCTCATTCTGATTTTACTTGAGTTTTTAGGAAGAGCATCTAATTTCTCCCATTCTCCTTCTTCTTTGTATTGTTCACGTTTTGCAGCATATCTAGCGACTAATTTCGCTCTTTTCACTTCACGTGCTTTCATTGATTCTTTAGCCATCGTATTCTATTATTTCTTTTTGAAAGGAAATCCTATTAAAGATAATAAGCTATATGCTTCTTCATCTGTATTTGCAGTAGTAACGATAGAGATATCCATACCACTAATTCTGCTGATTTTATCGATATCAATCTCAGGAAAGATGATATGTTCAGTAATACCCATTGTATAATTACCTCTTCCATCAAAAGATTTATCATTCACCCCTTTAAAATCACGAACACCAGGTAAAGCAATAGAAATCAATCTATCCAAAAATTCATACATCCTATTCCCTCTCAAAGTAACTTTAGCACCAATAGGCATATTCTCTCTTAATTTAAAATTAGAAATCGCCTTTTTGGATTTAGTTGGAATAGCTTTTTGTCCAACAATACGGGTTAATTCATCCAAGCAAGTATCTACCAATTTTTTATCTCCAACTGCGTCACCAATTCCTTGATTAACAACGATTTTAGAAATTTTAGGTACCTGCATAATACTTTTGTATTGATACTTCTGCATCAATGCTTGAGCGACTTGCTCTTTGTATTTTGTCTTAAGTCTTGGTTCGTAGCTCATTAGTCAATTACCTCTTGAGTTTTCTTAGAATATCTTACAATCTTTCCATCCACCTCTTTTCTTCCAATTCTAGTAGCTTGATTTCCAACAACAACTTGAAGGTTAGAGATATGAACTGGGGCTTCTTGCTTAATAATGCCTCCATTAGGATTTTTAGCTGAAGGTTTAGTGTGTTTTGAATTCACATTCACTCCTTCCACGATCGCTTTGTTATCTGCAGGAAATACTTCCAATACAGTTCCTTTAGTACCGCGATCCTCACCAGATAACACTTTTACAGTGTCTCCTTTTTTGATTTTCAATTTTGGTTGAAAACGCTTTTGTTTAACTTCCTTTGCCATAATTATAGTACTTCAGGTGCTAGTGAAACAATTTTCATATAATCTTTATCACGTAACTCACGAGCTACGGGTCCAAAGATACGTGAACCTCTAGGTTCCCCGTTATTATTTAATAATACTACTGCATTATCATCAAAACGGATATAAGAACCATCTTTTCTACGAATTTCTTTTCTAGTGCGGACAATAACAGCTTTGGAAACTTGCTTTTTCTTAACGTTTCCACCAGGTGCTGCTTCTTTAACTGACACAACGATCTGATCCCCAATAGAAGCATATCTTCTTCTAGTACCACCTAGTACACGAATACATAGTACTTCTTTAGCGCCACTGTTATCAGCTACTTTCAATCTTGACTCTTGTTGTATCATATTATTTCGCTTTCTCTATAATTTCAACCATTCTCCATCTCTTAGTTCTGCTAAGAGGACGAGTTTCCATTATTTTTACAAGGTCACCAATTTGTGCCTCATTATTTTCATCATGAGCATGGAATTTTTTAGATTTCTTTACGAACTTTCCATACTTCGGATGTTTCAATTTACGAACAACGACTACTGTAATGGTTTTATCCATTTTATTACTAGATACTTTTCCAGTTCTAGTCTTACGTTGTTTTCTAATTACTTCGCTCATTCGACTTAAATTTTTTACGCGTTATTTTGATAATTCACGTTTTCTGAGTTCTGTCTTAAGCCTGGCAATTAGCTTTCTGGTTTCACCAAGCACATTCGGATTCTCAAGGGGAGAAACAGAATGATTAAAACGCAATCTCTGTAATCTCAATTTATTATCAGCTATTTGCTGTAAAAGCTCTTCATTAGCAAGGCTTTTTACTTCTTCATATTTTTTATTAGGCATATCCTCTAAATTTTAATTATTCAGTATAATCTCTTCTAATAACAAATTTTGTTTTAAGAGGAAGCTTTTGAGCTGCTAATCTCAAGGATTCTTGAGCTACTTCAAAAGGAACACCTTCAGTTTCGAAGATAATTCTACCTGCTTTCACAACAGACACCCAATGATCCAAAGCTCCTTTTCCTTTACCCATCCTTACTTCTAAAGGCTTTTTAGTAATAGGCTTATCAGGAAAAATATTGATCCAAACTTTACCTTCACGTTTCATTGCTCTAGTTACTGCGATACGAGCAGCTTCAATTTGTCTGTCAGTAATTCTACCAGACTCTTGAGCTTTAAGACCAAATGAACCAAAAGATAATTCAGAACCTCTATATGCAAGACCGTTAATTCTGCCTTTTTGAACTCTTCTATATTTTACACGCTTAGGTTGTAACATGATATTTCAGATTATAGTATTGTTTAATTATTTCCTGTTACCACCACGTCCTTGGCGTTCAGGCTTTCTTTTTGGTTTGCGTTTATTTTCTTCAACTCCCACGTTTGGCGACAAATCTCTTTTAGAGAAAACCTCACCTTTACAAATCCAAACTTTGATACCAATGATACCGTAGATAGTATTTGCTTCTTTTATAGCATAATCAATATCTGCTCTAAAAGTATGAAGTGGAGTACGACCTTCTTTATATTCTTCAGATCTTGCCATCTCAGCACCGCCTAAACGACCAGAAACTTTCACTTTAATTCCTTCAACACCTAATCTCATTGCTGAAGTAACAGCCATTTTAATAGCACGTCTAAAGTGAATTCTCGCTTCTAATTGTTTAGCTATTGTTTCTCCGACGATAGCTGCATCAATTTCAGGTCTTCTAATTTCAACAATATTGATTTGAACATCTTTCTTAGTGAATTTTTTGATTTCTTCACGAATTCTGTCCACTTCACCACCACCTTTACCGATAATAATACCTGGTCTAGAAGTATGGATAGAAATAGTAATTCTATTTAATGTTCTTTCAATGATAATTTTTGAAATTCCACCTTTGTTAATACGCGCATTTAAATAGTTACGTATTTTTTGGTCTTCAATTAATTTATCAGAGAAATCTTTTTCACCATACCAGTTTGAATCCCATCCTCTAATGATTCCGAGCCTGTTGCCTATCGGGTTTGCTTTTTGTCCCATGCTATATTCTCAGTTTATTCTGTATCAATATTATTATTAACTTCTCCAATTGGAGTATTTGCATTGATTCTGCTTGCCAATTCAATATTCACATGACAAGAGCGTTTACGAACTCTATATGCACGACCCATTGGCGCAGGCAAAAATCTTTTAAGTGTTCTACCAGCATCTACTGTAATAGTTTTGATGAATAGTTCACTTTCTTCAGGACTGGTCTGAAATTTTTGCTCCCAATTATTGATAGCAGATTTCAATAATTTCAATACATCATCCGCAGTTTCTCTTCTAGTAAAAGTCAAGATATTGATTGCTTTATCTACATCCAATCCTCTAACAGTATCCACTACTAATCTCATTTTTCTTGGAGAAGTAGGACGACCTTTTAGACTTGCTGTACAAACAGTACGTTTAGCTTCTTTGCGTTTATTAGCTGCAATTTTTTTTCTAGCTCCCATTTCTTGTCTTATTTCCTATTTCCTGAATGTCCTTTAAATGACCTTGTTGGAGAAAATTCACCCAACTTGTGTCCTACCATCATTTCGGTAACATACACAGGTACAAAAGTTTTACCATTATGGACAGCAAATGTGTGTCCTACAAAGTCAGGAGTAATCAATGATGCTCTTGACCAAGTTTTGATGACAGTACGTTTAGTACCTTCATTCATCTTGTCAATCTTCTTTTGAAGTTGATGGGCTACATAAGGCCCTTTTCTTAATGATCTAGCCATGAGTTATCCTATTTCCTCTTGGTAATTATTAAATTAGAACTCGATTTCTTATTGTTACGTGTTTTCAGACCTTTAGCCATTACGCCTTTTCTTGAACGTGGATGACCTCCAGAAGCACGACCTTCTCCACCACCCATCGGGTGATCTACAGGGTTCATCGCAACACCTCTTGTACGAGGTCTAACTCCTCTCCATCTTGAAGCACCAGCTTTTCCTAAAGTCTCTAAGCTATGGTCTGAATTTGATACAGATCCAACAGTTGCCAAACAAGTACTTAAAATTTTACGAGCTTCACCGCTAGGCAATTTAACAATAACATATTTACCATCTCTGGAAGTAATCTGTGCAAAAGCACCAGCACTTCTACATATAGCAGCACCTTTACCTGGATGCAATTCAATATTATGAACTATAGAACCCAAAGGTAATTTTCCTAAAGCTAAAGTATTTCCAACTTCAGGAGCAGCATGCTCACCACTAATTATTTGTTGACCAACAACTAGTCCTTCCGGAGCGATAATATATCTTTTCTCACCATCATTATATGCAACAAGTGCAATAAATGCTGAACGATTTGGATCGTATTCAATTGTTTTCACTACAGCAGGAATATCAAATTTATTTCTTTTAAAGTCAATAATTCGATATTGTCTTTTGTGACCTCCTCCAGTATATCTCATTGTCATACGACCAGAGAAATTACGACCACCAGATTTTTTAATTGAAGTCACCAGCGACTTCTCTGGAGTATCCGTTGTCACCTCTGTGAACGCATTAGACACTTTGGTTCTAAGCGAGGGTGTAATCGGTTTGTACTTTTTAATTCCCATTTTCTTTTCTTAATTTTCGCCTAAGTAGCTTATTTCATTTATTATAAATCTGTAAAAAAGTCGATTGTTTCACCTTCAGCTATAGTAACAATAGCTTTTTTGTAGCTTCCTTTGCGACCAGACAATACACCAGCTTTAGTGAATCTACTTTTTGCTTTTGCAGGTAAAATAAGTGTACGAATATCAGTAACATGAACACCGTACAATTTTTCAATTTCTTTTTTAATTTCAATTTTATTAGCTCTTTTATCAACTATAAAACCGAATGTTCCCAACTTATCAGTATCGATAGTTTGTTTTTCAGTAATCAAAGGTTTTTTCAAAATATCCATATCTATTCTCCTTTTGACGGTGATAAAAGTTGTCCAATAATCTCTACTGAACTTTCACTAATTAAAATTGCATTTGAATTTAAAAGGTCATAAGCATTAAATCCCTCAACTTCAGTCACGTCAGCACCTGCTAAGTTTCTTGAAGACAAAAATACATTTGCATCAAAATCAGCAGTGATTAAAATTGATTTTTTATCATTCAATCCAAATCCACGAAGGAAATTGATATACGCTTTCGTTTGAGGAGTATCAAAAGTAAAATCTTCAACAATTTTGATAGATTGATCTTGAATTTTAGCAGACAAAGCTGATCTTTTAGATAAAGCAACTACTTTTTTATTCAATTTGAAATGATAATCTCTAGGTCTAGGTCCGAAAATTCTAGCTCCACCTTTGAATAAAGGGTTTTTAATACTTCCTTTTCTAGAACCACCGGTTCCTTTTTGTTTGTGCAATTTTCTAGTAGAACCAGATAATTCTGATTTCTCTTTTGCTTTATGAGTACCACTTCTCAAGCCAGCTAAATATTGCTTAACAGCTAAATATAAAACGTGCTCGTTTGGTGTAATACCGAAAACATCTTCAGGTAGTTCAATGCTTCTACCAGTAGGCTGTCCTTGTATATTGAAAACTTCTACTTTCATTTTATTTTTCAATGATAATAAGTGAACCGTTATGTCCAGGAATTGATCCTTTAACGAAAATTAAATTTTTATCATGCAATACGGAAACTATTCTCATGTTAGATTGCTTCACACGATCATTACCCATACGACCTCCCATTTTCATACCCTTCATAACTCTTGAAGGAGTAGAACAAGCTCCTAAAGAACCAGGAGATCTCAATCTGTTATGTTGTCCGTGAGTCTGTCCTCCAACACCTGCAAAACCGTGACGTTTAACAACTCCTTGAAATCCTTTACCTTTAGACTGACCTGTTACAGCAATTTTGTCTCCAAGATTAAATATTTCAGAAGTAACTACATCTCCTAATTTAGCTTCTGAGAAAGCGTCTCTAAATTCAACTAATTTTCTTTTTGGCTCTGTTGATGCTTTTTCAAAATGTCCTAAAAGAGCTTTAGATGTATTTTTTTCTTTTTTGTTTCCATATCCTAATTGTACCGCTTGATAACCATCATTATCGATAGTTTTCACTTGGGTAACTACACATGGTCCTGCTTCAATAACAGTACAAGCCACTTGCTTACCAGTTTCATCAAAAATACTGGTCATACCTATTTTCTTTCCAATAATCCCGCTCATTACACTTTGATTTCTACGTCCACGCCAGAAGGCAATTCAAGTTTCATCAACGCATCTACAGTTTTAGGTGTAGCGCTATAAATATCTAAGAGTCTTTTATAAGTGCAAAGCTTAAATTGCTCTCTTGCTGATTTATTCACATGTGGTGATCTTAATACTGTAAAGATTCTCTTGTGGGTAGGTAAAGGAATTGGACCAGTTACTACTGCACCAGCATTTCTGACAGTTTTAACGATTTTTTCAGCAGACTTATCTACTAAATTATGATCGTATGACTTGAGCTTAATTCTTATTCTCTGTGCCATTTTATTATTATTCTGCTTTTACTTTAGATTTTGCTTTTGCTATTACTTCTTCAGTGATGTTGTTTGGAGCTTGTGCATAATGAGAGAACTCCATAATAGATGTTGCTCTACCTGAGGTTATTGTTCTCAAATCAGTTACATAACCAAACATTTCAGACAAAGGAACTTTTGCTTTAATAACATTCGCATTATTTTTCATTTCCATTCCTTCCATCATACCACGACGACGGTTTAAGTCTCCTACTACATCTCCTGTATTTTCTTCTGGAGTGATGACCTCAACTTTCATGATAGGTTCCATCAACATAGGACCTGCTTTTTTACATGCTTCTCTGAATGCAAACTTTGCAGCTTGCTCAAAAGAGAATGTATCTGAGTCCACAGCGTGGAATGAACCATCATAAAGTCTAACTTTTAAATTTGGCAATTCATATCCAGCAAGAATACCTGTCTTCATAGCTTCTTTAAAGCCTTTTTCAACAGCAGGAATAAATTCTTTAGGAACAGCACCTCCAAAAATATCATTAACAAAAGTCAAACCTTCTTTGTCTTCATCACCAGGGCCTACTTCAACAGCGATGTCTGCAAATTTACCGCGACCACCCGACTGTTTTGCATATTTTTCTCTATGTTGAACAGATTTAGAGATAGCCTCTTTATAATTCACTTGAGGAGCACCTTGATTACACTCTACTTTAAACTCACGCAATAGTCTATCAACGATAATCTCTAGGTGAAGTTCGCCCATTCCAGAAATGACTGTTTGAGCAGTATCCTCATCATACTTCACTTTAAAAGTAGGGTCTTCTTCAGCTAATTTAGCTAATGCCATACCTAATTTATCAGCATCTTTCTGAGTCTTAGGTTCAATAGCCAATCCAATAACTGGATCAGGAAATTTCATAGATTCTAATACTATTGGTGCATTTTCAGCACAAAGAGTATCTCCAGTTCTAATATCTTTAAATCCAACTACTGCACCAATATCACCAGCCAATAGTTTTTCAATTGGATTTTGTTTATTAGCATGCATTTGAAAAATACGAGAGATACGCTCTTTGTTACCACTTCTCGTATTCAAAACATAAGAACCTGCATCCAAAACACCAGCATAAGCTCTAGTAAAGGCCAATCTACCTACATAAGGGTCAGTAGCAATCTTAAACGCTAATGCGGTAAAAGGTTCATCTACACTAGGTTTTCTAGAAATAGGCTCATCTGTTTTAGGATTGATACCATTGATGCTATCTTTATCCAATGGACTTGGTAAAATCTCCATAACTAAGTCTAGCATTGTTTGAACACCTTTATTTTTAAAAGATGATCCACAGACCATTGGAACGATAGTACCTTCAATAGTAGCTGCACGTAATGCATCAAGAATTTCTCTTTCAGTGATAGAAGAAGGATCGTCAAAATACTTTTCCATCAATCTATCGTCGAACTCAGAAACAGCTTCTAAAAGTTTTTCTCTATATTCTGTTGCTTCATCCAACATATCAGCTGGAATATCAACAATTTCATAAGTCATACCATGGTCATGAGCATTCCATACCATACCACGGAAGTTAATCAAGTCAACAACTCCTTTGAAAGTATCTTCTGCACCAATAGGAAGTTGAAGAGGGACAGCGTTACTACCCAACATTTTCTTTACCTGTCCAACTACGTTAAGAAAGTCAGCACCTTGACGGTCCATCTTATTGACAAATCCTAAACGTGGAACATTGTAATTATTAGCTAAGCGCCAGTTAGTTTCAGATTGAGGCTCAACACCGTCAACTGCTGAAAATAAAAACACTAAACCATCCAACACTCTTAATGAACGATTCACCTCAACAGTAAAGTCAACGTGACCTGGAGTGTCAATGATATTGACATGATATTTATTATTGCGATAGTTCCAATCGATGGTCACAGCAGCAGAAGTAATTGTAATACCTCTTTCTTGCTCTTGAGCCATCCAGTCAGTAGTAGCAGACCCCTCGTGAGTTTCACCTAATTTATGGTTGACACCAGAATAAAATAGGATACGCTCAGTAGTAGTAGTCTTTCCCGCATCAATATGCGCTGCTATACCAATATTTCTTGTATATTTTAAATCACGAGCCATAACTTTCTCTTAATTAAACTTTAAAGTGTGAGAAAGCTTTGTTTGCTTCTGCCATTTTGTGAGTGTCTTCTTTCTTTTTTACAGAAGCACCTTCACCTTTAGACGCAGCAACAAGTTCAGCCGCTAATTTTTCTCCCATTGATTTTCCATTACGTTTACGAGCAAACATAATGATCCATTTCATGGTTAAATATTGTTTTCTTTCCTCTCTGATAGGAGTAGGAATTTGGAATGTTGCACCACCGATTCTTCTTGAGCGAACTTCAACACCTGGTTGAACATTTTGCATAGCAGATTTCCAAATCTCATGACCATTTTCACCAGTAGATTTTTCAATTCTATCCATAGCCTCATAGAATACAGTAAAGGCAGTACTTTTTTTCCCGTCATACATCAAACTGTTGATGAATCTAGTCACAATAGGATCTCCATATCGTGGATCCGGTGCGAGGGGACGTTTCTTTGCTTTCGTTTTTCTCATCTCTTTACGAAGACTATATTGTCAATATTATTTATTTTTTGTACCGTATTTAGACCTACTTTTCTTGCGATTTTTCACACCTGCAGTATCTAACGCTCCTCTGACAATATGATAACGTACGCCTGGAAGGTCCTTTACTCTACCTCCACGGAGAAGAACAATTGAGTGTTCTTGAAGGTTGTGACCTTCTCCTGGAATGTAGGCAATTACTTCATAACCATTGGTCAAACGCACCTTAGCCACTTTGCGGAGAGCAGAGTTAGGTTTTTTAGGTGTTGTGGTGTAAACACGAGTACATACGCCTCTTCTTTGAGGACATGCATCTAGTGCTCTTGACTTGGAAGGAGTCTCTAAAATCTCCCTGCCTTTCCTTACGAGTTGTTGTATAGTTGGCATTTTACCTAATTACATTTTTGGGACTGCAAAGGTATAAAAAAAAGACTTTGAAAACAAAAAGAAAAAGGAAATTTTTCTATATTTCTTTTTTAGCCTTACTCTCACACCGAAAGCAGTTGCTAAAGAGTACATCGAATTGTACGATATGCGCCTTAAGCGGGGCAAAGATATTCAAAATAATTTATTAAGCAAAATTTATTTCAAGTTAAAAAATCATTATTGAATAAAACTCAAGAATGTCTATAATTTCATTATCTCTTTTTTACACAAAGCATCATTTTTAAATTCTACACAAATAATGAATTTTACTGTAAAAATTTGAATCATCTAGTTATTCATCATCTTGTAGAAACAGATGTGATTGATATTATTATTTTTTTTGTAAATTATTCATTCATTATCTGAATATTGATTCATTTATATCTACAAAATATCTACTTTTAAATATATGTCATCGTTAATTACTACTAAAGCAGAAGCCATTTTTTATTCTATAAGTCACATAGATGACTATGAGCAACTAGATGAAGAAAGTAAAAAACAATATTTTTCTTTTTTAAATGAATATGCTAATAGTCAAAATTCTGTATTAATGATTTTAAAAAAAGTTAGTCTTGATTACGAATTTATCACTAGCAACTTCTATCACTTTTGGGGTTTAAATCCTTCTGAGTCAATCAATTCTTTTAAATCCTTCTTTCCATTAATCATGGAGAATGTTCAATCTTTGGCAGAGTGTATCAAAGTGCATGAAGAGCTTTTTAACAATGCGACAGAAGATGAAAAATCGTATTTTAGCAGTACATTTTTTGGTGCTAGAGTCAACACTTTGAATGGCACTCCTGCCAGATTAGTATGGCATGTCGTCCCAATGATACTCAATGGACATCGTCAATCTAAAATACTTTTATCCTATCAAAAAGAAATCACACATTTAGTAGAAGGAGACATATATTGGTTTAGAATTGATACTGGTAAAAGAATATTTACTTGGTATTCTAATCAAAAAATCGTCAAGGAAAAGGAGATTATTTCAAGAGCGGAATTATCTTGCATACGATATTGGACTGCAGGTTTATCTTCAAGCGAAATTGCTAAAACATTATTCATTAGCGTTAATACTGTAAATAATCATTTCAAAGCTGTCAGAAATAGACTTGGACTACGCAATAATACTGCAATTGTAGAAATATGTCATTTATTAAACATCTCCACAAGCAACATCTAAAATAGCCAAATTGGCTATTCTATTAATCTATTAGATATTTTAATTTTGACTATTCATTCTATTTCTAATCCCCCCTCAGGAGCATTAAAAAGAAGTGGTTTGACAAATGAGGCTTAAAATTAAAACTATGAAAAAGCTAATATCTATTGCATGCTTTTTGAATGCACTTCTAAATATTTTCTATATAAATTCAGCAAAAGGTGCTTGTGCGAATCCAGAGAGTCCCCACGTATCAATAGTGAATAATGAAGTTATATTTTCTTGGAGTGGGACACCCGATGCTGATATCCATGCAATCTTATTATGGGATAAAAACAAACAACAATACTCAAAGGCTTTTACAACTATATCACCTACCTTTTCTACCCAAACTATACCCAATGGTAGCTATAGATGGAAAGTCATCGCTCTTTGCAACACTTCTTCTTCTCAAGCAAATCTATCAGAATGGATATGGGGAGACGATTTTGATTTTTCTGGAGGGTGTACTATACCTTCAACAGCTAAAGCAGGGCAAGATCAAAATAATATTTCAGGAACTAGTGCACAACTATCCGCAATTGCTCCAGCAGTAGGGACTGGAGAGTGGTCTATTATAAGTGGAGTGGGCGGTAGTTTTAGTAATTCAAATAGCCCTACTAGTATTTTTACAGGTATTGAGGGCGTGTCGTATATCCTCAGATGGACAGTCAGCAATACTTGTGGTAGTAGCTATGATGACGTAAATATCAGCTTAATCGAAGCATGTCCTACCGTACCTCCTATCAGTCTAGGAACCGACATATATACTAGAGCCGAAAGCGTCAGCATCTCTGCTCCAATCGACCCTAACTGGAATTATACAACAACAACGACATGGGAAATATACCGTAATGGGATGTTTTACCAACATCAAGGAGGCTCATCAGTGACGATTAATCGCACAAACGAAGATATTTATTCGATAGTCTGTAAAATATCCAATGGATGCTCTACTTCTTCTTCTAATGAAATTCAGATAATTTTTTGCCCTCCACCTACCAATGCTGGTACTGATCAAATTGTTGAAGGAACTAGTACTACCCTCAACGCACTTGGCACTGGGGCTTGGACAATCTTAACTGGAGAAGGAGGAAGTATTAGCGAACCAAACAACCCAACAAGCTCATTTTCGGGTGTACTAGGGACAACTTATTTATTACAGTGGAATCAAAACGACAATTGTGGCAACAACTACGATACTGTATCCATATTCTTCTGTAGTGTACCAACTATTCCAGTAGTAAACGGATTAGGTTGTATTCCAACTGGAGAATTCATGCTTAACGGAAAATTAAATCCAGGTGAAATTGGCACATGGTCGGTAACACAAGGAGATGGAGGCGTTTTTTCTAACATTCATGATCCAGAAAGTGCATTTTTAGCCCAGCCCAATCAAACTTATATTATAAGATGGACGGTCAGCAATGCCTGTGGATCTGCTTATAATGAAAACCTGATAAATGTAAGAACGAAGAAGTACAACAACCCTTATCTCAATCCCAATCTAGAATATGGAACAGTTACAGATATCGACTGTAATCAATATCCAACGATACAGATTGGCAATCAAACTTGGATGGCTGAAAACCTAAGGACAGCAAGACTTAATGACGGGGCTTCCATTCCGTACAGTGCATATCAAGAAACTAACTCACAAAGTAATAATATTCCATGGCTTGCATATTATGGTCCAAATATACTTAATGTCATGTCAGATACCTCTTACGGAGCATTATATAGCTGGGGAGCTGCAAGAAATCCAAAACTTTGCCCTAAAGGCTGGATGGTACCTTCAGATGGAGACTTCTTATTTCTAAAAAACCTAGGTTCAGCTCTAATATCTGAATCTGGATGGGACCCTCAAGCTCATAATGAATCAGGATTTTCTGGAATACCTTCTGGACGAAGAAATTCTGGTCTCAGCAATTTTAACAGTGGAGGCTTTGCTGCATATTATTGGACAAACTTTATACTCCCTACAGGTTATAATCAATATGCTGCTTTGGGCTACTTTCTTACCCCTAGTAATTTTAGTGGAATACCCACAGATTTTAACTTTCTATTAGCTTGCCGTTGTATCAAAGACGATTGTACGAAAGTTCCGACAGCCAATGCAGGTGCAGATAACTTGAACAATAAAAGTTTATCTGTCAATTTAGCAGCAGAAAACCCTTCTTATGGTACTGGACAATGGTCAATCATCAGTGGAGAAGGAGGAGTTATGGAGCTATCAACCCCTCTCGGGAACCAGTTGCAATTTACCGGAAAAGCAGGAGAAACCTATCTATTACAATGGACTGTAAGTGGAGCTTGTACAAGTGCTTCTGACACAGTGACAGTGAGCTTCTGCCCTTCTATTTCAACTGCTGATGCAGGAATAGACCAATTAAATATTATTGGCACAAGTACTATTCTAGCTGCTAGTAATGTAGAATACGGATCAGGTTCATGGCGTATCATAAGCGGTTCTGGAGGGAGTATAAGTACAGCGAATAATCCACAGAGTTCATTTTATGGGTTAGCGGGGAACTCATATGTCTTACGTTGGACAATAAGCACAGCTTGTGATAGCAACTATGATGAAGTAACAATCAGCTTTGAAAGATTTCTGAATCCAGACCTCAGTTATGGCACAGTTACGGATATTGACAACAATACATATTCAACTATCCAAATTGGCAACCAAACTTGGATGGCTGAAAATCTAAAAACTACAAAATATAACGATGGAGTTGAAATTCCTAATATTACTCTTAGTTCTGAATGGACGACTCTTACTAATGGAGCATGGTGTTATTATAATAATGATTCTACAAAAAACAACCCCTACGGAAAAATGTACAATTGGCATTCAGTAGCAACAGGCAAATTGTGCCCTCAAGGGTGGCGAATTCCTTCCCAAAGTGATTTTAATCAACTAGCATCTTATTTAGGATCAGCGGTTGGCGGTCAATTAAAATCTATCAATGGTTGGGCAGCTCCTAATACTGGTGCTAATAACAGTTCAGGCTTCTCTGGCTTACCGGGAGGCACTCGTGATGCAATCGGTGTATTTAGCGGACTAGGAAATTTGGGATATTGGTGGACTTCTACAGATATGAATGATGGAATAAACTCAGATATGCGTCGATTAAGAAATGATAGAGATACCTTCAGCGGTGGTGCAAGTGGTTTTAATCATAAGAGAGGTCTATCATGTAGATGTATTAAAGATTGATTATCTCTCCAATAAAGAAGAAAATCTAGCTGAATGCAATAGTTGTAACATGCTCAACGGCTTAATTATTCATTGTCACTCACTCCTAAATCAATAATATTCAAATTAGACTTCTTCTGACGCAAAAACTGTAAAAAGAATCTTCGTAGTTCTGAAGTTTCAATTACATCAATTTTAATAGAATAGACTTCCTCAAAATCTACATATTTAGGATCAACAACCAAAGCATACCCTTTGAGTTCATAATTGTTGATGATATAAATCACTGAAACATCCTGATATGGCTTGGTCTCAATTACCCAACAGTTTTGAAAAGGATAAGAAATAGATTGCGCTAATAAAGAAATTTTATGATTATATTTTTCTATACTATGTTGACTTTTGTCCGTTTGCCCTATTCCTACTTTAGTATATAACTGTTGAATATACTTATTGCCTTTTATGACAGAGGTGAATTTAAAAAAGGGAACAGAATCTTCTTTACTTAAATCATCAACAATGATATCACAATATCCTTCCTCATCACTTTTAAGATAAGCTCCTGCTTTATTTTTTACTGATTTTATCGTTTTATTGCCAATAGGTTTGTATAAATAAATCTCTCTATTTTCCAACATGACAGCAGCCATTTCAGAAGGCATCTCTTTAAAGTCAAAATATTTTAGATTCTGAAGCCACTTGCTTGTATTCTGTGAAAAAGGTAGTTTAAAATGTGACAGCACACCATTTCTCAAATTTTTGGTTTTTGCCAAATAGAGAATATGGCCATTCGAATCATAAAAACGATATACTCCCACAGTTTCTGGTAAATTGTCTAAATCATCTATATTGAATCCTTGAGGAAAAAAAATAGGATTAATCTCATCTGATTGTATCTCCTCCAATACTTTCTTGGGATCTGTTTCACAAATTTTCTTAAATAGTCTTGCAGTAGCTTCTGTATCTCCAAAAGCTCGATGTCTATTGGATACTTGGATGCCTATAGCCTGACATAATTTGCCTAGGCTATACGAACTTTGATTCAAAAAAACTTTTCTACTTAACTCGACAGTACAAATATGATTAGAGCGATAAGACAATTGATTGGCCTTAAAAGATGCTTTTAAAAACCCATAATCAAACTTTACATTATGAGCAACAAAGACGTGTCCTTTCAGCAAATCAAAAACTTTATGTGCTACTTCTTTAAAAGTAGGCGCATTTCTAACCATAGCATTTGAGATACCAGTCAACTTGGAGATAAATGGCTGGATTGGTCTTTCTGGATTAATCAAAGTTTGATATTCAGAAATGACTTGTTCTCCATTATGGATAATGATAGCAATTTCAATAATCCTATCATAGTAATAATTGCCTCCTGTAGTTTCTAAATCAACTACAGCAAACGTAAGAGGCTTATTATCATCACTATAAATAGACAGGAAAATCTTATTTATTAATCATTACTGGCATAACGAGCATTAATAAATCCTCATTTTCATCTTGTTCGCTAGGTCTAATGATTCCTGCTCTTGTAGGAGTTGACAACTCCACTCTTATTTCTTGACCTGGAAGAGTATTGAGCATTTCTATCAAAAACTTAGAATTAAAACCAATTTCTAGGTCATCTCCTGAATATTCACAAGAAAGAACCTCGTTGGCTTCATTTGAAAAATCTAAATCTTGAGCAGATACAGATAAAGTATTTCCCACTATTTTCAATACAACCTGACTAGTTGTTTTATTAGAAAAAATTGTTGTTCTCCTCAGGGTATATAACAAATCTTCTCTACTTATAGTCAATAAATTAGGGTTCTCTTTAGGAATTACTGTGTTATAATCAGGGAATCTTTGATCTATTAACCTACAAGCCAAATAAATATTTTCAATATTAAAAAACACATTGTCTCTATTATATCTCATAGAAACAACTGAATCATTACTAGGAACTATAGATTTCAATTGATTCAATGCTTTTTTAGGAATAATAAAACTACCTGAAAGCTCTGAAGAAATATCTTTTCTATTAAACTTCACCAATTTATGAGCATCTGTTGCAACAAATGTAATACCTGCGTCATTGATTTGAATATATACTCCATTCATTGCAGGTCTCAACTCATCATTACTGACAGCAAAAATGGTCTTAGAAATCCCAGTAGATAATATATACGCTGGCACTTTTATTTCTTGCACCTCTTCTTCCACAGGAATTTTAGGAAAATCCTGTCCATTCTCACCTGAGAGTTTGTAATTTCCATTGTCAGAAGTCAGTTCGACAGCAAAGGTACTTTCATCAAAAGAAATAGTGACAGGTTGTTCAGGGAGCTCTTTTAAAATACTCATTAAAATTTTTGCTGGGATAGCAATTTTAAAGTCCTCAGTTGCATCTACATCAAAGCTGATGGAAATAGTCGTTTCCAAATCTGTTGCAGATACAGTCAAGTTACCTTTATTAATATCAAAAAGAAAATCCTCTAAAATAGGAAGAACAGTATTGGAGCTGATAACACCTGATACTTTTTGAATGTTTTTCAAAAGTGTGCTGGAAGATACAATCAATTTCATTCGGTCAAAATTTGTTGAACAAAAATAAATAATTCTGCAAGTTATAAAATTTGATTATCAAAAAACTAACTTGTAGCATGCGAATTGGAATAAATACAAGATTTCTTCTAAAAGACAAACTTGAAGGCATTGGAGTATATACACAAGAAGTGTCCAAGCGATTGGTAAAAATACTTCCTGAACATGAATGGTTTTTCTTTTTTGACAGAAAATATGATGAAAGTTTTATCCCCAATGAACAAATTCAACCTATTTTAACTTATCCTCCAGCTAGACATCCTCTATTATGGTATTGGTGGTTTGAGAAAAGCTTACCTCAAAAATTTAAAAAACATCAAATAGACTTATTTTTTTCTCCAGATGGATATCTCAGTCTCTCTACTAATATTCCTCAACTTTTGACGATTCATGACATTGCTTTTGAATACTATCCACAAAGCATTCCTTGGTTGGTCAATCAATATTATAGACATTATACCCCTCAATTTTGCCAAAAAGCTCAGCATATTTTTACAATCTCTCAACAAACAAAATCAGATTTAGTCAACAATTATACAATTGCGCCTAACAAAATATCTGTATCTCCCAATGGAGTTTCAGAGATATTCCAACCCTTGTCTGAAATTGAAAAATCTATCATCCAAAATCAATATACCCAAGCGCTACCTTATTTTTTATATGTAGGAGCCATCCATCCTAGAAAGAATGTTATCAGCATATTTCAATCATTTGAAAGATTTAAAGACAACTACCCTAACTCACCACATCAATTAGTAATTGTAGGGCGAAAAGCATGGAGCAACTCAGAATTAATGCAATTTTTTGACCAAATGAAGTATCAGAAAGAAGTCATTTGGCTAGAAAATATTCCAAGAAAACAATTAATTCAAATTATGGGTGCCGCTACTGCATTGATTTATCTTTCTCTTTATGAAGGATTTGGTCTTCCTATTATTGAATCTATGGCTTGTGGTGTCACTTGCATTACCAGCCAAGACTCACCTATGTCAGAAATCCTTCAAGATGGAGGCTTAACTGTAAATCCATTGGATATTGATGAAGTTTCAAATGCCATGAATAAGTTGGCGAGCAAGCCATCTTACCTACATACACTGAATATAAAATGTTTAGAAATATCAAAAAATTACACTTGGGATAAATCTGCTATGTCAATTGCTGAAAAAATAGAACAAATATCAATATCCCAAAGAAATAGATAGGTTTTATTCTTATTTTTACACCTTTCCATATTATTTTTTTTCACTTTTATAGCATTCGCCATGTATCGTTATGATTTCAATCTCCTTTTTAACAACAAAACTGTAGGAATCATCATTGTCAATAAGAATGGAGATATTATTGAAGCTAATTCATTTACCTCTGACTTGTTTGGATATTCTCATGAGGAACTTACAAAGATGTCAGTAGAGCAGCTAGTCCCTGCTCAGTCAGCTAAAAATCATAGTGAATACCGTGAAAAATATGAAAAAAATCCTCATGCAAGAGTTATGGGTGCAGGGATTGAATTATATGGAAGACGAAAAGATGAAAGTATATTCTCCGTTGAAATCAGTCTAAGTCCATTTGTAAAAGATAATCAATCATTTACAACAGCATTTATTATTGATAATAGTATCAGAAAACAACATGAAGCTAAAATCAATAAACAGAATCAAGAGTTACAGTTGATAAAAAAAGAACTTCAGCAACTCAATTTGGAATTAGAAGATAAAGTTGTCCAAAGAACTTCAGAATTAGAAGACACACTCTCTAAGCTAAGAGAATCAAAGAATGAATTAAAAGATGCATTGGATAAAGAAAGAGAACTGGGAGAATTAAAATCTAGATTTCTCAGCATGGCTTCTCATGAATTCAGAACCCCATTGAGTACAATTTTATCCTCTGTGGGCTTGATAAAAAGATATATAGATAATAAGCAAACAGAAAAGTGTGAGCGACATATCGACCGAATTAAATCTTCAGTAGAACATTTGAATGCTGTATTGGAAGATTTTCTCTCCTTGGGCAAAATAGAAGAAGGGCAGATAAAAATGAACAATGAAGATTTTGACATCAATGAAGAAATAGAAAACATTGTTGTGGAAATGAGAGATTTGAGTAGAGCAGGTCAGACAATCATTGTATTCCCTTCTGAAAAAACAATATTATTTACCGATAAGCATCTTTTAAAAATTGCATTTTCCAATTTACTATCTAATGCCATCAAGTTCAGTCCTGAATACAGTACCATAGAAGTCATTTTAGAAAAAGAAGACCAACAATTTAAGATTCATGTCAAAGATTATGGTATGGGAATTCCTTTGGATGACCAAAAACACTTATTTCTTAGATTTTTCAGAGCTAGCAACTCTTCCAATATTCAAGGTACTGGACTAGGACTATTTATTGTTAAGAGATATATAGATATCTTAAAAGGAAGCCTTAGCTTTGTCTCAACTCCAAATAAAGGAACAACTATAACTATCGCATTGCCATTATGAAAAAAATACTAGTCATAGAAGACAATCACGACATCAGAGAAAACATTTGTGAGATATTGGAGCTTTCCAATTATGAAACAGTTCACGCACCTAATGGGAAAATTGGAATTAAAATTGCCAAAAGCGAATCTCCTGATTTAATCATTTGTGATATCATGATGCCTGAAGTCGATGGATATGGCGTGTTAAATGCTTTAAATCAAGAAAGCCTTACATCCAAAATACCTTTTATCTTTTTAACAGCAAAATCCGAAAAAGCTGATTTTAGAAAAGGACTAAGCTTAGGAGCAGATGATTATATCACCAAACCTTTTACTGAGGAGGAGCTTCTTCAAGCTGTTGAGATGAGGTTAAAAAAGTTTGAATCCTTTAAACATAGTATTACAAGTCCACATACCACTTCGACCTCTGAAAGAAGCTTTTCACCTGTAGATCTTGATGTACTATTAGATTTGGAGAACAGAGAGGTGAAAAAATTCAAGAAAAAAGATTTTTTATACAATGTTGGACAAAGACCTTCTCATCTTTATTATCTTAAAAAAGGTGCTATAAAAACTTATCGCATTCATGAAGACGGAAAGGAATTAATTACAGATATCCATAAACCCAATTCATATTTTGGATATTATGCGCTACTGAAAGAAATTTCATATTTAGATTATGGTGAATTTATTGAACCTTCTGAAGTCATCTTGATACCAAAGAATGATTTTTTAAACCTCATTTATAATAACATGGATATTGCTCAGCAATTCATGAAAAGACTGACTAATGATATAGTTGAAAAAGAAGAACAACTTTTACACATGGCTTATGCTACATTACGACAAAGAGTTGCTAGAACCCTCTGTGAATTATATTCCAAGTTTAAAAACGAAAATAACGAAGCAGTCATAACTCTGACAAGAGAAGAAATTTCCAAATATATTGGAACAGCGAGAGAGTCATTCATTCGCATCATGAGTGACTTAAAGAATTTGGGTGTTTTAGAAATTATTGAAGGAGATATTGTTATAAAAAACATTAAAAAATTGGAAGCTTTACAATAATACATTACTTAATATTTTTAGCATTTGAAATCAGTATTGGTTTAAAACAAAGGCATTGAAAGATAAGAGTTGCCAAACATATCAATTTCATTATCTAATTCTTTAGTTTTGTATAGAATAGTCCTTAAAAATTATACCCTTTGAGAGAATATTTTATTGAAGAGATAGCACAAGCCATACAAGGTAAGATTGTAGGGAAATCATTCTCTCATTCAATAAATTTGATAGCCATAGATTCACGTAGGCTACTCAATCCAGCTAAGACTTTATTCATCGCTTTGGCAGGGAAAAATAAAGATGGTCATCAATATATTTCCGATGCATACATAAAAGGAGTCCGCGTATTTATTGTAGAACATATCGATCCTGATTTATTTCAAGATGCCGTCTTTATCCTTGTAAAAAATCCTTTAATTGCTTTACAACGATTTGCTATCCATCACCGTAGTCAATTCAATATTCCAGTCATTGGCATTACTGGAAGCAATGGAAAAACAATAGTCAAAGAGTGGCTCTATCAATTGCTAAGCCCTGAATTCGATGTATGCAGAAGCCCCAAAAGTTACAATTCTCAGCTTGGCGTTCCATTATCTGTGATTCAAATGGAAAAACATCATAGTCTTTCCATATTTGA
Source organism: Chitinophagales bacterium (assembly GCA_023957235.1). Taxonomy (GTDB): domain Bacteria; phylum Bacteroidota; class Bacteroidia; order Chitinophagales; family JADIYW01; genus JAMLHH01. The sequence goes on from JAMLHI010000001.1 coordinate 107,207, forward strand.
AGCAGGTATATCGACCATTCATGAGATGGGAAATCTAGCCAAAATCATTCAGCCTACCATTGGGATATTTACTAATATAGGCCCAGCACACGATGCAGGATTTAAAAATCAAGAAGAAAAAATAAGTGAAAAGATACAGTTATTTAAAGATTGTCAACTTTTAATTTATTGTAGTGACCATCATGCTATTGGTAATGAGATTTCTAAAGAGATAAAGACAGCCACATGGGGATGGAGCAAGGACTCTAAATATCAAATTGTTTCCCAAACTCTTCATCATAATATCACCAATATTGAGATTCAATCACCAGACAAATATTATCAATTTAACATCCCTTTCTCAGAAAAGGCATATATAGAAAATTGTTTGCATTGTATCATCTTGATGATTGAATTAAACATCAGTCCTTTGCTCATCGAAGCTAGAATAGCACAATTGCGTATTCTTCCGATGCGAATGGAATTGAAGTATGGGATCAATGATTGCGTAGTAATTGATGACAGTTATAGTGCTGACCTACTGTCCTTAGAAACTGCTCTCGAATTTTACAATCAACAAGAAGGCAAGAAAAAACGCACATTAATTATCTCCTCTTTTGTTCAATCTGGAATGACAGATATACAACTATTAGAAAAATTAATAGAAATAATCCGTCAGCAAAAATTTCAAAAAATCATTTTTGTCGGAGAATTATTCCTTCAATATTATAACAAACTCAGCTCTCTGAAAGCCGAAATTCATTGTTTTACTACTACAGAAGATTTGCTGAGTCAAATTGATGGAATACATTTTGACAGAGAATTGATTCTGATTAAAGGAGCTAGACAGTTTCAGTTTGAGAGAGTTTCTTACCAATTATTAGGACAGTCTCATCGGACAGTATTTGAGATAGACTTGAATGCATTGTCAGAAAATTTTGACATTTTTAAATCCTTTTTAAAGAAAGAAACAGGTATTATCCCAATGGTCAAAGCCTTTTCATACGGAATAGGGAGTGTAGAAGTCGCCACTATTTTAGAAGAGAAAGGAGTTGACTATCTAGCAGTTGCATACGTTGATGAAGGTCGGCAATTGAGAGAAGGAGGTATTTCTACTCGTATCATCGTGATGAACCCTTCTATTCAAGATTTCTCTAAAATGGTAGAATTTCAACTAGAGCCTGAAATTTACCATATATCAATATTGGAATCTTTAATATTCTATCTTGAAACCAATGGCTACAATAGTTATTTCCCTATTCATTTAAAAATAGAATCTGGGATGAATAGATTAGGGTTTCAGTCCTTCGCTATCAACAATTTAATTCAAACGCTTCTCAACCAAGATGTAGTTAAAGTGGCGACCATCTTTTCTCATCTTGCAGCCTCAGATGAACCCGAAATGGACGATTTCACTCATGAACAATTAAGTCGCTTTGAAGAAATTAGTAAAAAAATAATTAGCTCTCTTGATTATTCTATAAAGCGACATATTTTAAACTCTTCAGGTATTATTCGGTTTACAGATTATCAATATGACTACGTCCGTTTAGGAATTGGATTATATGGAGTAGATAGTTCACATTCTATCCAGTCTAAGCTAACAACTATTGGCACATTAAAAACTACTATATCCCAAATAAAAGATATTCCCATAGGAGAAACAATTGGATATGGAAGAAAAGGACATAAAGATCACCCAATTAAAATTGCGGTTATAGCAATAGGATATGCAGACGGATATGACAGACGATTTAGCAATGGAATAGGTGAAGTATTTATTAAAGGTCAAAGAGCAAAAATCATCGGAAATATCTGCATGGATATGTGTATGGCAGACGTTACTCATATTGCTAATATTAAAGAGGGAGATGAAGTGGAGATTTATGGAAAAAATATTTCTATCATAGAGAGTGCAGAGAAAATTGGTACTATCCCTTATGAATTGCTCACTAAAATATCAAGAAGAGTAAGAAGAATGTATTTTTGGAATTAATTTTCTAATTATCAAGAAAAAACAACTACATAATTCTATTGTATTTTAAAAAAATTAATTTCAAGTCATTAACTTTAAACGTTCTATAATTTTAGTGACTTTCTAATGCTTAAACGTTTTTTTACAACAATAATATTATTTTTATTATTATTCACTTTAAAATCTGCCGATTTTTACTGGATAGGAGGAGATGGAGTGACTGGTGGGTCTTATGCAAATCCTAAAAGTGGGAGTTGGAGTATTTTGAGCAACTGGAGAGATTCAACAATTGGAGGAAATATCCCTAGCAGTGTTCCATCCAGTAAAGACGATGTTTATATTAATACTCCTAGTGCAGCAGTCACAATTAATATTCCTTCATCAGAGATTTTTTCAAAAAATTTCACTTTTAATGGGAAGGGGAAAGTTTCATTTGACCTCCCTAGTAATACTGCAATCAATTGCAAAGGTTCTTTTACTTGGAACGACTCAGGAGAGCTAACAATGGGAACCAATTCTAATATTAATATTGGAGAGTCTATTACAATTGGAACTACGGCTAAAATAACCTTCCCTCCTGGTCTAAACTATATTAACTTAATTGGTGATGGAGGAAGTTTTAATATCAATACTAATAATGTATTACTAAATGTCTATAACTTTATTATAAACCCAACCGAACCTAATACTAATTATATATTTACGAGTCCTCTAAATACTTCTCGCTTAGTTATTAATGCAGGTATTATTGACTTTGGAAACTATAATTATAACTTAGCATTTTTCTATACTGATAATATTGGTTCAAGAGTATTAAATTTTAACAATTCCAAATTTGACATCTCTAATACGTTTAGAGTCGGAGGAAACGGTCTTGTTGTAAATTCTGGAAATTCTGAAATTATACTCAATAACAATTCATCTTTTATTTTCAACTCTACTATTCCATTGAAATTTAATAGAGTTACAACTAAAAACAATATCCCAACAGCTGTAGCAGCAACTATTAACTCATTAACATCTCCAGGATTACTTGAGTTTCAAGTTGTCAATATATTTCACCCATTAAAAGTAATCGCTAGAGGAATATCAATTGATACGGTTGTTTTTAACGGTAGTACTTCCCTTTCCTTACCTTCAAAAGATATTGTGCCTGGCAATAATTTTAATAAAATCAATAAAGCTATCGTTTCAACAGCTGGTTGTTCTTTACCATTATTAGAGAATTTAGGTGTAGGTGTAGTTGATTTAAGGTTAAGTGGAGGTCTAAATACGAATGCATTAGGAACAAAAAACATTCATGTTACAACTGGAAGTTTGACTGTCAACACATGGGCTGACATAGGAGATAATTTGAATATTTCTGGAACATCTTCAAGTACGCCTACGGACTACTATTGGGTAAATGCCACAGGCAATATGAAATGGAGTGATAAGAATAATTGGAGAATTGGCAGCTGCTCTGGAGCCATCCCTTCTTGCCCTCCTAGTTTCAATGATAATGTTTTTATTGATGGGTGCGGTCCGGGGATTGATAGAATCAATATGGACATAGAAGGAAGTGCTAACAATATTACTTGGACGAATAATATTGCTAATGGACAAACTATCTTAATAGGCACTGAAGACTTAAATGTTTATGGGAGTTTTGATATTCAAAAGAATGGGTTGCTTATTACACATTCTAAAAATATCAACTTTAATGGTAAAAATAATAGTATTTATTCAGGGACAACCAATATTTCTTCCAACATTATTATTAATTCTTCAGGTGTTTTCAATATCAATAATGATTTGAAAACGAAAGGAAATTTTGTTCAAAAATATGGTACACTTAACACTAATAACTTTAATATCAATTGCTTAACATTTACTAGTGGGGATCCTGATTACAACTACTTTCTTTCCCAAACTTGTAAGCCAACCAGGACATTAAACTTGGGTTCTTCAACAATTACAATGTCATCAGGAGGCAACAGCAACCCTCTATTGATATACGCAGGTAATTTATCATTATCTGCCAACACCTCCACATTTATACTAACAGGTTCAGGAACTTCCAATGATATACTATCTGCAACCATTTATTCAACTTGTCAAACAAAAAACTTACCCTGGAATAATCTTTTCTTTATAGGCAATGGAAATTATACTCAATCCATTGATATTAATCAACCAAATAGTCTTAGAAATAGCTTTAAGAATATTCGATTTAGCTCTAATGGAAAGACTAGCTCTTATCTTTCTTATGATACTTTATTCATTCGCTCTGGAAAAGTATATTCATTGAATGCAGCTGCAGCTGGAGTCCAGCATATTATTAATAACACTATAGAGATTGAAGGAACGACAACTTGTGATGCTTTAACATTTATTCAAGGAACAACATTTCCAATCACTTTACGAAAAACTGCTGGAACTTTACAATTGAATAATGTCATATTAAGAAATGTTATTGGAACAGGTGGTGCAACTTTTAATGCTGTTCAGTCTGTTAATGCTGGAAATGTAACAAATTTTAATTTTAGCTCTTCTATTCCAAATTCAGATTATTATTGGAACAATTCCTCAGGTGGTGATTGGAATGACTGTAACAATTGGTCAATAGGCTCCCCTTCAGGACCTAATCCTACAGTATTGCCTTCTCCAGTCACTAATGTACACTTTACAATTCCAATCAATGGTACAGTTCAGGTTTCTGCTACTTCCTTTTGCAAAGATATGTCTTGGACCTTGCCGTCTGGAAATGCAATTTTTGCAGGAGACAACCCTGTCTATATTTTTGGCTCAATGACTTTAGAAAGTAATGCTAAACTCAATTGGCAATACAATGGTTATTTATATTTCACATCTGATGTATCCAATAATAGTATTCAATTCAATAATCAAATCCTTAATAATCATATCTATTTTATAGGAAATGGAGATTATACGTTAAAAGATGATTTAAAGTTAGGTAAAGGAGCCAACATCAATGATTACTATAATATAATAATTGAAAATGGGACTTTTAGTACTGGAGGTTTCAATATTCAAGCTGGCAGCTTTATCTCAAATACAGATTATCCTAGAAATATTCACCTTGGTAATTCAACGATTACTACTTTAATTGGAGGTGTTACAATCAATGGAAATAATCTCAATCTAAACTCTGGCACTTCTACCTTTATCTGTAATAGTAGTTTCAATATTAGAAATAAAGGAGTAAATATCTATAATATTCTTTTTAATGGGACTGGCTCAAAGGATGCCTTAAATTATACGAGTACTGTTCCTTCTGCACCTCTTCCTTTTTATAACAATGTTACTTTTCTAAATAATGGTAGCATTAAAGGAAATCATATTTATGATACTTTAGAATTTTCTACTGGAAAAACATATAAAATAGAGTCCAATTCAGTTCAAAAAATCATTAAAACCTTAATTGCTTCTGGCACTCCTTGTGAATACACAACTATTCAAGGGACAATATCTGGTCAAACTGCAGGATTCTTCAAAACTACAGGAAACGATATACACCTTTATCAAGTTTACCTAGTTGATATTGCAGGATTAAAAACAAATCCAAACGATGGAACCTCAAGCACTTCATCATACTTCGCATCAGGTAACAGCACTTCAAATGGTAATACACCAGGATGGACAATCGGAGAATCACCTGATTTTAAATTTGGATTTGGAGGAGGAAAGATAGACTCCCTAAAATGTACCGATTTCCCTTATACTATTTCTACTTCAACTTTTTACAAACCCAACTCTTATTTATGGGGAGATGGTAGTACTGCTTCAACATTTGTAGCCACAAAACCAGGCAAATATACTTTAACGGCATTCTATGAAAATAATTGCAAATACACTGACTCTATTTATTTATTCCTTAATGATATTGCTGATTTTAATATTAATTTCAAAAACCCAACTTGCTACAACTCTACTAATGGTGTATTAGAAATTGTTCCATCTGACACTCAAAAGCATAGCTATGTCTGGAAAAACTTACCGGATACAACTGCAAAAATTTCAAATTTATCTTCAGGCACTTATTCTGTTACAGTCAATAAAGGAATTTGCACAAAAAATGATTCTATCAAAATATTTAAAGATACAATAGATGTCATTTTGACTCCTACAGACCCAGGATGTCTTAATCAAGATGGTCAAATTCAAGCTACCCCTATCAACACACAAGGAAATGTAACATATATATGGACTCCTTCAAGCGCAGGCAATACCGCTATAGTAACTGGGCTTAGCGGAGGAGATTATCAACTACAAATTGTGGATGACTCCCTCTGCTCTATTACAGACTCTGCTCATTTAACTTTTATCCCTTTGCCAACCGTTACATTCAATGCAATTCCTGATTTTTGTGAGAATAACAATTCAACTATAGATCTCAGCAATTGGGTTACTCCTTCTGGAGGTCGTTTTTTCGGTAATGGTATTACTGGGACATCCTTTCTTCCTAGCAATGCTGGCAAAGGAACTCATTTATTGTCATACGAAATAAGCGATATTAATAATTGTAAAGATACTGCCTCCATTAATGCCCTAGTCAATGACACTTCTATTGTACAGATTTCTAAGGCTATTTGTGAGCTAGATTCATTTCAAGTAGGAAGTAATTACTATAATAAAACTGGAACTTATTCCACGATACTAAGCAAATCCAATGGCTGTGACTCTTTAGTCATCCTCCAGCTCACTACTATTCCTCTACCAGATACAACTATCGTTCATCTTACAGATTGCGAGGGCAATACTATCAGTTTGCCTGATAGTAGTCTTTTTGTTTCAGACACTGTTCATTCAATTACATTTAAAAATTTTGTCAACTGCGATAGTACAGTAAGATACCAACTCTCATTTATACCTAAAATTAGAAATACTGTTCAAGAAGAAATTTGCGATGGAGATATATTTTCTTTTGGAAATGCCAATTTGACAACATCAGGAATCTATATTGACACTTTCCCTTCAGTAGTTAATTGTGATTCTATTGTAACGCTCAACCTTATTGTTCATTCTCTTTCCCCTATCACCTCTGTAGCTGTTCAGGGTTGTGAAGGAAAAACGGTGACTTTACCTGATGGATTTGTAATGAGTACAGATGGTTCACATGATATTATTCTATCAGATATTCATAAATGTGACAGTATAATCAGATACAATGTATTTTTTGTAAAAACAATTCAAGTTGCCATAAAAGACACTATTTGTGATAATCAAATATATACTTTAGGCACCCAAAAGCTACAAGTTTCAGGTGTATATTCTGAAACCTTTGTGTCCTCAGCTGGATGTGATTCAATTGTAACTCTGACACTTGAAGTTCTACCTACTTATCCTCTGAAAACCTATCTTTTTGAACCATGCGAAGGAGATTCTATCACTTTGCCAGACGGCTCAAAAGTTTATTCAAATAGTATTCAGACCTTTCATTTACAAGCTTTTTATGGTTGTGACAGTATAGTGCAATATGATGTGCGCTTTAAACCAATTTTAAAAGAAACTATCTCAAAAACAATATGCGCTAATGAGTTTTTTAATTTCAATGGTCAATTGATTAACTCAAACGGAATATATCTTGATACCATTTTGTCTTCTATAAATTGTGATTCTATTATTACACTTCAACTGACAGTAGTTCCTTTACCCGACACTACAATATTAGATATTCTCAGATGTAACGGAGACACCTTCACATTCCCTGATAGTTCTTCAACAAGTGTTTCACAATCCAAAGATTTTAAATATTTTACAGCGAATAATTGCGATAGTATCGTCAGATACAAAGTATTATTCTTGGATAAAATTACAAATACTGTATTAGATACTATCTGTGCCAATCAAACTTATACTTTTGGTGGAACAACCTTTAATACAACTGGTATTTATACCCATACTTTCCAAGCATCTATCGGTTGCGACTCTATCGTGACTCTTCATCTTCAGGTTAATCCATTACCTCCTATTTTCCCAATCAACCTTAGCCCATGTGAAGGTGATACAGTCATATTACCTGACAATAGCACTTTTACCCAAGATGCAATTCAAGATATTATCCTACCCAATTTTCAAGGTTGTGATAGTACTGTTAGATATACTATTCAATTTATTCCAAAAATTAGAACACAAAAAGATACAGCAATATGTGAAGGGCAAACTTATACATTTGGATCTCAACTTATCTCTTCTGCTGGAACTTATACAGAAGTATTTAAGGCTACAACTGGTTGTGATTCTATTGTTACCTTAAACCTGTCTATCATTTCTATTCAGATTCATATCAGCCAATCTAGTATCTGTGAAGATCAGAAAGCGACATTAAATATCCAAAACAGCTCTCCGACACAAATATCATGGTTCAAAGATTTTGTTGATATCAATAAAAATACACCATCCATAAATGTTCAAACTGCAGGAAATTATTTTGCAATCGCGGGACAAGGAACAGGTTGTAGAGACACTTCTAATTCTATAACTTTAAATGTAAAACCTACACCTGTAATAGATTTAGGTCCCGACCAGCTTATTTGTCGTGAAGATTCTATCATGTTTGATGCTAGCTATCCCAATGCCAGTTACCTATGGAACAATCAATTCAATACACCTTCTATCTTTGCGAAGGAGACTGGTGTATATTCTGTGATAGTAACACTTAATGAATGTCCTTTTATTGATTCTATACAACTGACAGTTCAAGAGCTTCCGATTGTAGATTTAGGTGCGGACTTCAGTGCATGTATAGATAGTTTTGCAATCCTTACAAATAACAATATCCCAGGAAATTATAAATGGAGTGGTGGTAGTACTTCAAATAGTTTAAAAGTAGATTCTACAGGAATTTATTCTTTAGAGGTCACACAAGGGATATGTAAAAATTCAGATTCTATATTAGTAACTTTTGAATTGCTTCCCCCTGTAGTCGATTTAGGGAAAGACACATCTTTTTGTATTCATAAATTTGTTACAATAGGGAATGAGGTCAGTAATGCATTAATATATGAATGGAATACCAGTGAATCTAGCGCATTTATTGACGCAAAAGAAGCTGGCATTTATACATTAAAAGTCAGCAACCAATGTGGCTTTTCAATAGATTCTATTCAAATTACTCAGGAAAATTGCGAGTGTGGAGTTTTTGTACCTAGCGCATTTTCGCCTATAGGTTCGAATAGCAATAGTAGTTTAAAACCAATTGTAACTTGCTTGTTATCTGACTATTACTTTGCTGTTTATAATCGTTGGGGAGAAAAGATGTTTGAAAGTAGTAATATTGGAGAAAGTTGGGATGGCACAAAAAATGGGAAAGAACAACCACTTGATGGATATACTTACTATGTTAAATATAGATTAGATCAAGAAGAACAATTTCAGGAATTGACTGGAGTGTCTATTCTAATACGGTAATTATTTGGGGCATAAAAAGAAATACTTTGAACATTTAGGCGACAGCCTACTGAAACTTTATATCAATCCCAACGTCATTTCGACGAGGCACGAGGAGAAATCTCTAAGATTAACAGCGTTCCAAAAAGAGATCTCTCCCTTTGGTCGAGATGACGGCGTTCAGGAAAAGAGTATTGAGAAATGAAATGTTCAATTTGTCCCTTTGACGGTTCGAGAGCCTCACCGTCCAGTAATGCTCGGTCATTGAGGTTTGGTCATCGAGCCTGTCGAGATGCTCGAAATGACGGTTCGAGTGCCTCACCGTCCAGTCATTTCGACGAGGCACGAGGAGAAATCTCTAAGATTAACAGCATTCCGAAAAGAGATCTCTCCCTTTGGTCGAGATGACGGCGTTCATGAACAGCGTTCACAAAAGAGACTCCTCCTATTGTCGGAGTGACGGAGTTCAGGAAAGAAGTATTGAGAAATGAGAGGTTCAATTTGTCCCTTTGACGGTTCGAGTATTTCGGCAAGCTCAATAACCATGTCTCACCGTCCAGTAATGCTCGGTCATTGAGGTTCTCGTCCGGTCATTGAGGTTTGGTCATCGAGCCTGTCGAGATGCTCGAAATGACGGTTCGAGTGCCTCACCGTCCAGTCAGTTCAACGAGCATTTAGGCGATAGTCTACTGAAATTTCTTTTAAGCTACTTGAAGCAAATAAAAAGACATAAAATCCATTTATTAGTCAAATAAGGTTTTTAATTTGACCTTATTTTGTATATTTACTCCAATTATGGCATTAAATCCTTTTTCAGAAGAACAAATTATAGCTAGACTTCAGTTTGAAAACCCTTGGTGGGCGACTAGTAGTTTAGACGGATATTATCAATCATTCAAGCCTCGACTGTATTTCAATCTGTTCTACCCTTTGATAAAAAACACCACTGTACACAGAGCAAGTGTTTTAATGGGACCAAGACGTGTTGGAAAAACTGTAATGCTTTATCACACCATTCAACAATTAATTTCAGAAGGTATATCGCCACAGAAAATTTTGTATGCATCAATTGAAACACCAATTTATAATAACATTCCACTTGATGAACTATTTACGATGGCAAAAAAAGCTACTGGTGACACTGATTCAAATGGATGGTATATATTTTTTGATGAAATTCAATATCTAAAAGAATGGGAAGTTCATTTAAAAACATTAGTTGACACTTACCATAATACAAAATTTATAGCAAGTGGTTCAGCTGCCGCTGCATTAAAACTAAAAAGTAACGAAAGTGGAGCAGGTCGATTTACTGATTTCATGCTCCCTCCTTTGACATTTTATGAATTTATTCATCTCAAGAATCTAGATGCATTAATCAAGGCCGACACAATCAATTGGAAAGGAAACATTGCAATTTTTTCTTCAACAACAAATATCTCCGAATTGAATAAACACTTTATAAATTATGTCAATTTTGGTGGTTATCCTGAAGTAATATTCAATCAAGAAATTCAAAATAATCCAAGTAGGTTTATGAGAGCAGATATTATTGACAAAGTTCTGCTAAGGGATTTACCAGGATTATATGGAATTCAAGATGTTCAAGAGCTAAACTCTCTTTTTACGACAATTGCTTGGAATAGTGGGCAAGAGTGTAGCATTGATGAATTAAGCAAAAATAGCGGAGTTAAGAAAACTACACTAAGACAATATTTGTCATATTTGGAAGCTGCGTTTTTAGTTCATATTGTAAAACGTGTTGACCAAAAGGCCGGGCGTTTCCAAAGAGAAAACTTTTTCAAGATTTATCTCACTAACCCAAGCTTAAGAAGCGCATTGTTTGCTCCATTATCCGCAGAATCAGACGGTATGGGAGCAATTGTTGAAACTGCGATATTTAGTCAATGGATGCAACGAACATCATTCATTCCCTACTATGCAAGGTGGAAGAATGGAGAAGTTGACCTAGTTAATATTAGTAGAAAAACAAACAAACCCGATTGGGCTGTAGAAATTAAATGGAGTAACCGATTTTTTGAAGCACCAAATGAATTAAAGAGTCTGTCCTCTTTCTGTGAAGAAAACAAACTAAAACAGGCACTGGTTACCTCAATTGACAAATCAGGTATAAAAGAATTTAACAATATTCAAATACAATATCTACCAGCAGCAGTTTACGCATACAATGTTGGAAAAAACACATTAGAAAGCCAGAAATAAAACCAATCAAAAAAACAACTGGACAGATCACGAGCTGCCTACAGCACTTACTCACAATTCCAAGAGCATTTAGGCGACAGCCTACTGAAACTTTATATCAATCCCAACGTCATTTCGAAACGCAACGTAGTGGAGTGAGAAATCTCATAAATTAACAGCGTTCCTCAAAGAGATCTCTCCCTTTGGTCGGGATGACGGTGTTCATGAACAGCGTTCACAAAGAGACTCCTCCTGTCGTCGGAGTGACGGAGTTCAGGAAAAGAGTATTGAGAAATGAAATGTTGAATCAAAACGTCATTTCGAAACGCAACGAAGTGGAGTGAGAATTGAAAATCAGCGGAGCTAAATCCTTAAGATTAAAAGCGTTCACAAAAGAGATCTCTCCCTTTGGTCGAGATGACGGCGTTCAGAAACAGCGTTCACAAAAGAGGCTCCTCCTATAGTCGGAGTGACGGAGTTCAGGAAAAGAGTATTGAGATCAGCACCTTTCATTTACCACCAACATCTTTTGTAACAAAAAACCTCCAAGGGCAGTAACTTCTTTGCTTGTGAACTCAATTCTTGTTACTGTCATGATTGTAAGACTTTCTTAGAATCAATTACAAATAATCTTCATAATATCTATGTAAAACAAATGTGGAATAATCAATGAATGACAACAGTATATTTCTAATGATCGTCATTAAAAATATTGTCCTTTTAAACCTTTTGAAATTCATATATTTTTTTATAATTTCAAATATTGAACAAATAACCTAAAAATTAAATAACATTAATTCAGCAAATTAGGCAATGAAAAACAATCATTTCTTTAAAATCTTCTTCGATACCGAGTTCACCGAACTCACTCAGAATGCCAAACTGCTTTCCATAGCCTTAGTAGCCGAAACTGGAGAACAGTTTTATGCTGAATGTACCGATTATCAAGAAAAAGATATTAATGAGTGGGTTCGGGAAAATGTAATAAATAAATTTACTCTAACAAAAACAAATCTTTCAGATATTAGAAATATAGAAATAAAAGATAATAGAGAATCAATTGCAAATAATATAAGATTATGGTTGCAGCAGTTTGAAATTAAAAATCCTAATGCTCAATTTCAGTTTTGGGGCGATTGTCCAGCTTGGGACTGGGTGCTATTTTGTGAGCTGTTTGGAGGTAGTTTTAAGCGTCCGGAAAATATTCATTATATGTGTATGGATTTAGCGACTTTGTTCCATATTAAAGGATATCTACCAGATTATAGCAGAATTCAACTTTTAAAAGACAATGATAAAGTTTTAGAAGGAGACACACACAATGCACTGTATGACACTTTGGTATGTAAAAAATGTTATGAAATTTTAATTAAAAAATAAATCAAATGAGTACTGCCTTTAGCCATCATCATTTTATGTTCCCTTTTCGTTGGGATATTTTACCAGCTAATTTTAGAGAAGATGATATTAAAGAGAATATATCATTTGATAGACGTACAAACTTAGAATCAGAGTCCATTCCTGATGAATTTGGGAAATGGAAGAGAAAACAATTTGCCTTTAGAAATGAAGAAGGGAAATTTGAACATAAATACTATAATGAATTTACCTATTATCATGAATATGTATCAAAAGCGATATATGACTTTTCTTATCCTTGGAAACATAGTCAGGGAGTTTTAAAATATTTTGAATATGATATTAAAGAAAATAGTACATACAAGATAAATATTATAGAAGATAAAGGCAATCGCTTTTCTTTAACCTTGCAAGTCGATGGAATTAGTTTACATCTTTACAATACGGGTGTGGGCGTATTGTCTTTTAATTTGAGTAATGTTTTAGAGAGCCAAAACAATGCAGATGCTATCCTACAAATCAATGAATTTGGAAGAAGGATCTATCCTCAATTCATGACTGAAAATGGCAATTTAAATTGCAAATATAGTTTCATGCCAGATACTATCGAATTGAACATTGAAGATACCCCAATCGTAGAAGATTATGCTTGGTACGATAATGACAATATCTATCTTACCTCACAAATCCCCTACCAATTACCCAAGCATATCACAACGCTTTTCCCTAGTAATTTTATTTTTGAGTTGAATGGCGTACTAAGCAGTGAGAAAATATTACTCACTAAAATCACAGATGATAGGATGTTTTTCTTTAGTTGGTATGGAAATAATGAAATAACAAAGAAAATAGCTGATGATTTTTCACCCAAAGGTGAAATTACAGATGACTGGCTTTATGCTTACATATTTGGAGATAAAGAGAAGAAAAGTTCTATTGCCAACCCATTTATGCAAAAAAAACAACTTGAAGACCACACCTATACTCGATGGATAGGCTTAAAAACAATTTATGGAATCAATAGAGATTCTTTTGTATGCTTATCTGATACTGAAGGTTTTCCAAGAGTACACATGCAGACGATTTATTATAATCTTTTGGTATTGTGTTTGGTGCAACGAGCCAGTATTTTAAAATTTACTGCCGAAGTGGCCAATCTTGCAGACTTGGCAAAAGTAGAAAAAGACAAACAAGTAGTAGCTAATATCAAAGAGATTTATAAAAATTATATCGAGTTTATCAATAAAATACACTTCAGAGAAATCAGTCCTCAAATTCAAGGAATAGAGTTGTATAATTTGATACAAAAACACAATAATACAGAAGTAGAGATTAAAGACTTGGATAATGAAATCGGAGAACTGCACCAATATGTAAGTCTGATACAGGACAGTGAACGGAATGAAGAAGCTGCCAAACTGAATAAATTGGCCATTTTCTTCCTACCTTTTACAGTAGTCTTTGGAATCTTAGGTGCTAATTTTTTGGAACAAGGAAATTTTCCCGGTTTGCCATCACAAGCACCATGGACATGGATTGTATATGGCAGTCTGATATCAATAGTAGTTTCGGGTATCATTTATTTATTCAATGAACTCAATAAAAAATAAAATTATGGAATGGAGTAACGTAACACTATGGTCAGTAATTTCAATTTGCACAACAGTCATTATTGGTTTTATTATTAAATGCGCTGAGAAATCTAAAATGAGCAAACTAAGTTTTGAGCAAAGCAAAACCCTAGAAGACAAGAAGCAGGCAAATGCTTTAGAATTGATTAAAAAACGAAAGCCCGAAATAAATCAAGAGCCAATCGACGCATTAAACAAAAAAATGAGCGAGTTGGAGGAGAAAATAAAAGAAGCTAATGACCAAACAAAAAATGAATTGGAAAAGGCCAAAGCCCAAATAGAAATTTATGAGAAATTCTTAAACAAAAAAGCGTAATCATGTACCAAATCAAATTTACCCTCAAACAGCATACACCTATCATTCACTTCCAGCATGACCAGGTGGGGGCGACATTACGAGCCACAGAAGTCAAGCCTAAGCTGGATAGATTTATATTAATGAAATTAGGTGATAGGAATTATGAAGCCGGCAGAGAAATTGCCAAAAAAAATGGTTGGCTCATTGACAAAGATAAGGGAGCTTTGGATTATAAGATGAGGATTGAAAATCCAAAAAGCATAATAAAATATTTTTATGCTAGCAATCCAACTGGGAAAAAAGATGGAGCTTTTAAAAAGATTATTAAAGATAAATTTGAAGCCGCTTATATTAATCAAACTCAATATTTTGCAAATAACTCAAATTTAAAACCTAATGGAATAGACAAGGAGGATGAAGTAAAATTAGGAGTATATGGTGATGTCATAAAAGCTAGCATTCAGTCTTTCAACGAAGGACTAAAAAATGAAGTACAAAGTATTTTAATTGAATTTTTCCTTTCAACTAATTTTGGCTCAAGGCAAACAAAAGGTTTTGGATGTTTTACAGTTGTAGAAATTTATGATAAAAACGATACAGATAATAACAACAATGATGTAAAGACTTTTGATGAAAAGGACTTGCTAAAATGCTTTTCAACTGTTTACAAATACACTACTGAACTAGAGGGTTATAATGTAGCCTTACAAAAAATAGCCAGTATTTATAGCTTAATCCGTTCTGGACATGGTGAAAGAGCTGAAGGAGGATATAAAAAGTCATTACTATTTCTATATTTTGTAGGTAAGCAGCCAGACCCAGTGAGATGGGAGAAAAGAAAACTTAAGCAAACTATTAACTCTACAATGTATAGGCATCAAATGTCTGATAAAACCTTTAAAGATATCAAATTAACCTACACCCATGAACCTTGCTATGATTCCTCAGACAAGAATAATTGGCAGGACATTCCTTCTTCTTATAATTATCAATATATCAGAGCATTATTAGGATTAAATGAATCATTTGAATTTTTAGCAGATCCAATTACTGATGGAAAAAGAAGAGATCACAATGGAAATCAAGTTGATAACAAATTAAGCTTTAAATACATCGCAAAAGTAAAATCAAATAATGGGATAGACCGATTCGCATCTCCTATTGTTTGTAAGTTTATTGAAGGGCATATTTATTTCTGTGCCAATCCAATTTCCCCTTTAATCCTCAACACATTAAATAATCCTGTCAGTTTCAATTTTGATTTAAGATTGAAAAAAAACAATAGACTTCAAGATGTGAATTTTCATAAACGAGATGATTTTGTTTCTGATTTAAAAACTCCCAATCAATTTCACATTGGAGATTTCTTAGAGTTTTGTTTTATACATTCTACTAATAAAATTGATGATTTTTTAAAAATTTAACTCTATGAATACAACATACACAGCCATCACCATAGGCCCGATATACAAAACTATGCAGCAAGCTAAGCGTACTCGCGAAGCTTGGCAAGCCAGTTATTTCTTTTCATATCTAATGAAATGTATTAGAAGTGAAGCAGAAAGAAAAGGTATTATTATTTTACCAGAAGCACCAAAAGCAGGTGCAAACTTTCATGGGGCAGGTATTTATCCTGACCGTCTGATTATGAAATCTAAAAATGCATTTGATGTGGAAAAGGAAGTAATTGAGAAAGCTGTTCAACAACTTGCTACTGACTTAAACATCACTGCACCTCTTCTAAAAGATTACCTGAACATTCATTTTGTGCAAACAACAAGTGACGCTTTAAAAGATTTTGAGCTTTTGGATGATAAAGGTCAATCTATAGTTTCATACATTCATAAACTCAATTATTTGCTAAACGTAAAAGAGTTAAATCAGAGTTACTCGAGCTCAGATGCTCAATTCTTTAAGGATTTATTTGATGAGGAAAGCAGAAAAGCATTTTATCAGAATGCTTTTAATAGCAAAAACTATCGATTCCCTTCCATTCAAGATATTACAGTGCAAGGAAAAGCTGAAGAAATAGTAAGGTTAAGAGAAAAAGCTCAGGGCGAAAATATTGATATGGATGATGTGGAAATTGGAGAAAAAATTGAAAAGCCCTACAAATATCTCGCTATCCTTCAAGCAGATGGAGACAATTTTGGAAAGGTGATTTCTGCTATTAGTTCAGATGAAAGTAAAGTTACTCAGTTCTCAAAGGATTTAGTAAATTTTTCTGAAAAGGCATCAAAGATTATTCATGATTTTGGTGGTACTATCATCTATATTGGTGGCGATGATATTTTGGCTTTTTGCCCATTAGTGAATTATGAAAAAAATATTTTTAATGTAGTCAAAACACTAAATGAGCGGTTTCATGAGATTTTCAAGGATAATGTCTATAAGAAATATAAAGTATCACTTTCTTATGGTTTGTCCATTAGCTACTACAAGTATCCATTGAATGAAGCCATGACAATAGCCCATGACCTATTATTTAATAAGGCTAAAAAAGAACCCTTGAAAAACTGTATTGCTTTTCAGGTATTGCAAAATAGTGGCTCTTTGCGGGAAACTATTTTGAATTTTGAAAAGGACAAAAACTTTGATGCATTCTTAAAAATGTTTGCTGATGTCAAAGAAAAAGACCAATTGCTTCAATCCTTGACGCATCAGCTTATCGAAGATGAACCACTTTTAAGAGCTTGTCTGAAGAAAAATAGAATAGATGGTTATTTTGACAACCATTATAACCCGGAAGCTAAAAAAACGGTTGTAAAAGATTTTATCGAAGCTATGAAATCCAACCTGAAAACAGGCTATACGATTTATCAGGAGGCTAATGCTAAATTAATAGCTGATGGGAAAACCCCAATTGAAAATATTGAGTTCAAAACCTTGCAGCAAATGAATACCATTGCCAAAACCATTAACTTTTTTAAATAGCAGATTATGAGTCAAATAATAAATATCAAACTCAAACCGATAGATGACTATTTTTTCGGTAAAGAAAACTTGGATAAGAAAGGCGATGCAAATTACTTTCTCAAGAGCAATCATCTACCGCAGGTAACCACTGTTCTTGGTGCTATTCGTTACTGGTTATTGATAGCTACTAATAATTTTGAAAATAATTCTATAAAAGATAAAGCTAAAGCATCCAAAGACATTGGTGATAAAAGCTATGTAGTCGGCAAACCTTTTCAATTAGGGAAAATAGAAAAAGTATCCAATCTTTTTTTATTAGATAAAGACAACCAAAAATTCATTCCTGCTCCATCATGGTTAGACAAGGAAGGTGCACAGTTTGACTGGAACGATGCTTTAGATGCTGCAATTTTACCAGGTTATAATGCCAAAGAATATTATCCTTCTTTATTTACCAATGGAAGTGCTGAAAAAAGTTATGATAGTATCTTCACAGAAAGTGAATATAGCCACAATAGAAAGAATGACAGAAATAATGACCAAGAAGATTCATTTTTTAAAACGCAAACATTCCGATTAAAAGACAACTTTTCCTTTGGGCTTACAGTTTGGCTTCGTGATGATTTAAAGATTAATAAAGAATCTTGCATTTTCAAAATGGGAGGTGAGAATAAGTTGTTCCAATTGGAAATTATAGAAACAACATTACTATCGGAACAAGATATTTTAAAAAGCTATACCAACAATCAATATCCTAAAATTGTTTTCACTTCTGATGCTTATTTACCCGAACTAAAAAAATCAGATTATTTGTTTGGTATCATCAACACCAAAAACTTTAGAAGCCTATTTGCTGAAATAGAAAAAGTTCAAAATTACAACGCCTTATCTAAAAATGATCCTGCTCAAATAGTCAAGAGTGAATTAAAACAACTCTTAGAAGCTGGCTCTGTTTTGTATTTTAAAGAGACGCAACAAGCCAATGATTTCATTTCGTGTCATCTCAAAAACCAGAGTCTAAGTAAAGCAGGTTTCAATCATTATATTTTATTAAATCCAAAAGAAAATCAAACAATATGAATACTCAATTTTATACCATCAAAACTAAGAGCAATACCCATGTAGGTAGCGGTCAAAACAGCTACGGTATAGTGGATAACGTAGTACAAAAAGATTATAATACCGAATTGCCATGTATCAATAGCACCAGCCTCAAAGGAGCATTGAGAGAGTATGCAGATAGTGCTGGATGGGCAAACTTGGAAAGTATTTTTGGAAGTAAGCCTACTTCTACGAATGATCTCAAGCAGGGAACTCATTATTTCCAACCGGCTTATTTATTAAGCTATCCTATGCGAAGCAATCAAATGCAATTTTTCAATGTTACCTGTCCTTTGTTATTAGAGCAATTAAGCAATAGTTTGCCAACAAGTGGTTTAAAAACAGCTGTAGATGCATTTTTAAATAGAGATGGAGTAAAAAACGTTGCAAAAAATCGCCCTCTTTCCGATGAAAAAGAGAACTGCATTATCGAAAAGCACACCATTAAAACTATAAAAACTAATACTCCATTTGACACGGCTGTAAAGAATGTATTAGGCAATCATTTAGTCATCATGCATAATGATGATTTTAAAAATATAGTAAAAAGATTACCGATTATTACCCGAAATCAATTAGAGAATGGTCAAAGCACAAATCTATTTTATGAGGAAGTGGTACCAAGAGAAACCATTTTTGGGTTTGTTATACAAGGAAAAGATATTGATACCGGCTTTGATAAAATAGACAATATTCAAATCGGTGCAAACGCAACAGTAGGCTATGGTTTTTGTTCACTTCAAAAAATTTAAGTTATGCAATCCATTATAGATGATTTATTAGCAGAAGCCATTACAGCTATAGCCAACATGCGAGAAATAAGAGAACATGAAAATGATGCCAATTCTAAAATAAAAGGAATTTATGAAAGCTACCTGAGCCAGTTTGGCCCTATGGCTTATCAAATTGGCATTCGAAGTACACTCGCTGTTTATTTCAACAAAGATGGTAGCAAAAGTAAAGGCGATAGGAAATACATACTGAAATTAATTTTCAATCTATTGAAAGGTCATACGGCTTTGAGGTTTGCTTCTAAACAAAATTTTGATCAATGGATAAATGCCATTTTAATTGACAAGGATATCAATCAAGCAGGTGAGGATTTACACGACCCGTCTTCAAACTGCAATGTTAACCCCACGAATACCGATATCAGTCAATCAGATGAGGATTTACTATTAGATGCTTCTATTGCATTGAAAAGAGCGATTCGTACATTCTATTTAACCGATAAATAAGTATATCATGAGTTTACATAATCAGGTCAATTTAGGCTGGCATTTCTACCAAAACTATTTTGTGAACACTGATAATAATTCTTTAATGAATTTAACAGTTGATGAACTAAAAAAAGATAGTACCGAAGAGTTATTCAAAAAGAAGAATAAAGAAATCACACAAAATTCTTACGATATTTCGTATTTTCAAAATAGCAAATCTACTTTCGATTTATACACTGCTTATCCGGGTTTGCTTTTAGGTTCGGGCTATGGGCATGAAGTATCCGCAAAAGGCGAATTTAAGTTAGGTTTCTTTTTCGATTACACAACAGGATTGCCTATCATTCCTGGCAGTAGCATCAAAGGTGTATTACGTTCCGTTTTTCCTGATTTCAAAGAGGATAAACTTAAAAATGAAATTGATAAGGTTAGAGTAGCGTGGTTAATTGGTTTATTGAATAATATCAATGACCCTGATTTTCTTAAAAAACATTACGAACCAGCTTCATTAACCAAAGTAACAGATGAAGAAATCAAAAAATGGATAAACATCACTTTAGAAATTTTTGAAGGTGTAAAAGATAGTGCCGCCACTAAACCTAAAGACAAGTTTTACTCGATTTACGAAAGAGATATTTTTCATGATGCCGTATTGAAATTTGCTGGAAAAGACAATCTTATTGTGGGCGAAGATGCACTAGCTCCTCATGTGAAAGATAATATGACTTATGAGCAAAGTATGCTTCATAATCCTGTTCCGCTTCCATTTTTGAAAGTATTACCGCAAGTAGGTTTTAGCTTCCATTTTGATGTAAAAAACAGCTCGCTCGATTCTAAACTTACCAAAGACAAAAAAATCCTCCTCTTCCAAAAAATCCTCCTCACCCTCGGCATCGGAGCCAAAACAAATGTGGGTTATGGACAGTTTACTAATGAACTCATTAAAATTGAACAAAAAGAAGCTCCCCAGCAAACAACTAGGACTGAACACCAGCATCAGCAAGGTGGAAACTCTAAGCGAAGACCACCTGAAAAATTTGAGTCTAAATCCAAATACGAAAGACGGGCAGAACAAGTTGCGGCTCAGGATCAATCAAAAGTGATACATAATACAACTAATTATCCTGAAGCAAATGAAAGTATGATGAATAGTATTGATGCAACAATTGTTGAAGTAAAATCTGGAACAATTGTAGTAAGTCCACATTACAAGGATAGTGAAAATATAAGTATTCAGGGTAAAACTGATAAGAAAAAAGGTGAGGTCATTAAGATTAAACCAACCGAAAAATCAGGTAAAGCTGAAAAAGGTAACTTAAAATTTATCAAAGCTGCTCTCATCAAATAACCTTATCATGCCCCACCAAAATCCACTCGTACAATCACTCTTAGAGCTTTCAGATGCTATTGAGCAGCTGGCAACCACTATTGCCCGGCAAAAGAATAGCGACCAACAAATCCAACAAAAGCAGCTATCCGTTATTACCCAAAAATTCAAGCATGCTACGCAACTGATACACCCCGCTACGCAACAAGATAATGCGGCACTTATCCAACAAAAATATCAGAATGGATTTTTGAAAGAGCATCTAGACAATCAGGGCATTTTCATCTCCACCACTATCGAAAATCTACGAGCCGATGAAAATCTGTATAAAGCAGTCGATTATCTGCAGGATCATTATACTTTACTAAAAGATTTTTATGCACACTTAAAAAGAAGTCAGGTTTTAAAAAAAGATTTTAATCATAAGAATACTGCGCACGCCATTCGCTATATTCAGGACTGGTGCAAAATACTGCACCATTATAAAATCATAGATGGATTTAAAGTACTGAACCATTCAGAAATCTTTGTGGACATTGCTCAAATCGCTGAGGCTACCAGTTTTATCAACGGTTATTGGTTAGAGGTTTTGTTGAGAAGGGAAATTGCTTTGTTCCTACACGCTCATCTCTCTCAGATTCAGTCCTTCGATATTTTGAGTCAAACCACTGTTCTAAAGCAAGACAATACCAATACCGAACTCGATTTGTTATTGATGATCAATCAAAAAGTATATTGGTTTGAATGTAAAAGCGGTCAGATTAACAATTATTTTGAAAGATTCAAAGACACCAAAGAAGATCTGGGCATATCAGACAATCGTGCATTTTTAGTCATCCCAGCTCAAGACAACAATATTCCGCTTCATGCCAAAAAACGCTCCAATATGCTCACATTATTTGGCACTGAATTAGAAACACAATTAAAAAAACATCTGGATTTATAACATGAACTATCCTTATCAATTAAGCTTACACCGTTACAAGTTGACCTTTCAGCTTCCTGAAAATATGGACAATCAAAATTTCTTTGGCTCTAAGCTAAGAGGTATTTTAGGTGCTGTTTTAAAAGAAACAAATCCTGATGTTTTGAAACATTTATACGAAAGACAAGCATTACCCAAAAACCACCCCGCATCGGTACATATTGGCGTAACACATAGTCCATCTCCTTTTATCATTTCAAGAATATTCCCCAAGGAATTTCAGCCGTCCCAAATTTCCTTTGTGCTGACTTTATTGGGTGACTATCATCAATATTTTATAAATATTTATCAAGCATTTGAAAATTTAGAAATTTTAGAAAACGAAAGTAAAGCCATCAAATTCATAGGTATGGAAAAACTCAATTGCTTAGAAACAGGACAACTGATTCATCATTATCAAGATATAGTAGCATTTTCAGAAAACATTGATACGACCTCTGTTACTTTGCTTTTCAAAAGTCCTTTTATTTTAGCAGATAAGAACAAAATGCCTATAGCTGATTTTTCTTTCCAAACTATCATTAAGAACTTGCACCGAAGACTAGCACTACTTTCTACTATTTTCGGACAGGCTACAACTGATATTGAAGAATGGGAAAGTGAAAACCTCAATCAGCAAGTACAACTTTCACATATTCAATTAACACCCAAAAAAATTAGTCGAGAACCAAGTGGGAAAAATAGCTATTCTAAAAATGCCTATATCGGCCAGCTCTCCTATGTTGGAGCATTAGAAAGCTACTTACCATTATTCATCATCGGGCAGTATATACATATCGGTGCTGATACTGCATTTGGATTAGGAAAATATAAATTAAAATATTGATAATAAATAAAGAACTATTACAAAACGCTTGGGAACAAATCCAATACAACAATGCACAAGGTGGTATTGACCGAATCTCTATTGATGATTTCAAAGAAAATAGTACTTCCAATTTAGAAAAAATAATTGTCAAATTACAATCTAAAACCTATTTACCACAACCCTATCTTCAAATCAAAATCCCTAAAGATAACGCTGAAAAACGAACAATCGGACTGGCTTCTATTGCCGATAAAATTGTTCAACAAGCCATCAACTCAATTCTAGAAAAAAGATTAGAAAATACATTTTTGAATGTAAGCTACGCTTATAGAAAAGGAAAAGGAGCTCTCAAAGCCCTATCTCGTTTAAAACACCTTATTTTAAATGATAAAAATGAATTTATTGTCAAATGTGATATAGACAATTTCTTTGACAATGTCCCTCACCATCGCTTAGAGAAAATATTAAACCCAATAGTAACAGATAAGTATTTCCTTGAACTAATCTTAACATTCTGCAAAATGGGATATATAGAATCAGGAGTACAATGGAAAGATAGAGAAAAAGGTTTGCCACAAGGTGCAATACTATCACCGATACTTTCTAATCTATTTTTACACGCCCTAGACCAAAAGATGGTCAATAAAAAATATGCCTACATTCGCTATGCTGATGATTTTTTAATTCTTTGCAAACACGAAGAAGAGGCAAAAGCAATATTTTCAGAAACTCAAGATTATATTGTTCAAAAATTAAATTTAAAACTCAATGAGGACAATTATATAAAATCAATCCGTCAAGGCTTTAAATACCTAGGCGTTTGGGTGAATCAAGATGGCTTTTTTCTCAGACAAGAGAAAATAGAAAAAATTTGCGAAAAGATTAGAAAAGGATTTTTGCATCCTGATTTCCCCAAAAAATATAAAGAAACAATTGCTGGCATTCAAAATTATTATGCCCAAGTTGTCCCTCAACATTACTTATTTCCTATTGATGAATTTCAAAAAGAAGTTTGGAAAGAAAAAATAAAAAAATTAAGAACTCAAAAAGAAGCAAAATTACTTTTAAACGAAATTGAATTTGTAACAGCTCATTTTAACCAAAATCAAGACTATCATATAAAACAAATTATTCGTTCAATTTTTGATGAAAAAAAAGCACCCATTATTGATACTGCAGAAAAAGCTATTCAGAAAAGAAAAAGAGAATTTGAACTGAAAGAATTTGAAAACCACGAGATCATTATTACTGGCTTTGGAAAATCATTAGGAATTGCCAAAAATCACTTAACGGTAAAAGTAGAAGGAAAACTAGTTCAAAAAGTTCCCCTACAAAACGTTGAACATATTTCTATACAATCAGAAGCTTGTAGTATCACTTCTAAATTAATTATCCATTGTGCAAAAAATAAAATACCCATTGATTTTACCGATTTTGGAGGAGAACCAGAAGCTAGATTATATGATACGATGAACGATATGTATGAACTATGGCATCAACAATTTTTACACCTTTATTCCACAGAAGCCGTTCATACTGCCAATGCCATTATCATTGCCAAAATCAAAAATCAGAAAAAACTCATTCAATATTTCTCAAAATATGCCAAAAAACATGAATCAGATTTGTCTGATGCACTCCCCTTTGCTTTAGAAAATTTCGATAAGCAATTGTCCAAAATTAAAGCCTTAAAGTCTAATTCAATTGATGAACACAGAGAAAAATTGATAAATATAGAAGCACAAGCATCTTTAACTTATTGGGAAATTGTTAGAATAATGATTGATGAAGAAACAAACTTTGAAACACGTACACGAAAAGGAGCAAAAGATTTAGTCAACAGCTTAATCAATTATGGCTACAGCATACTTTATCGCCACGTCTGGACATCCATTCTACAACAAGGACTCAATCCAGCTTTTAGCTATATTCATCAACCAAGAAAATATGAAGGAACACTCATTTTTGATTTAATCGAACCCTTTAGACAGCCTATTATTGATAGAGCCATAATTAGCTTAATTAATAAAAAAACAGAATTAAAAATCAAAGATGGAAAATTAGATAGTGCAACAATCCAAAAATTAATCGTTGCCGTCAATGATAGATTAAGAAGATATGATACTTACTTAGGAGAAAGAAAAACAATGTTGAAAATTATAAAAAAACAAGCATGGCATTTTGTACAACACATTAAAAGCCCAGAGATTAAATTCAAACCTTATCAAATGAGTAAATGGTAATTAAAAATTAACAACTAACAACTAACAACTAACAACTAAAATAATGACTACAAAAACACTGTATTTGATTTGTTATGACATACAAAAAGATAAGGCACGAAATAAAATTGCACAACTATTATCTGAAAATGGTAAAAGAATCAATTATAGTGTCTTTGAATGTTTTATTACCGAAACTAAGTTGCAAAAAATTAAAAATGAAATAGAAACACTTTGTAATGAAAAAACAGATTATATCAAAATATACCCTATTTGCCAAACTTGTTATTCTAAAAGCTTAATTATTGGAAATGAAGCATATTCCATCCAGAATCATAGTATTTTTATTTAAAAAGACTTGCGAAAAAACATTGAGCCATTGGATATTGATTATCATATAATTAGGAAAACCAAAGTTAAATAAATCAAATAGAATATTCGCAAAACGTAAAATAGGATAGAAAATAAAAATCTTTTGCGAAAAAACAAAAATTGAAGTTCTTTGACATACTGAAAATCAATATATTATAAATTTAAAAGCTGCATAAATTTCTCAAACATAAAAATAGGTAAGAGATATAAAAATTATTGCGAACAATTATTCAATATAAAACTCTGATAATCAATATATATTTAGCGTCAACTCCATTTAATCAACAAATGAAAAATTCTGTTTTGCGAAAAAATAAGAAAATAAAACATTCTCCTTGAAATTCAATAAGATAGATTATCTTTGTATTGTGAGATTGAAAGTGCTGAGATTGAAAATCAAGGTGTTACAAGAACATTTAGGCGACAGCCTACTGAAACGAATTGTACCACTTCTCCCGAAATCTGTGTCTGTTACAAGAACATTTAGGCGACAGCCTACTGAAACCTTCATAAGATTGATTTTCTAAAGAGTTTAATTGTTACAAGAACATTTAGGCGACAGCCTACTGAAACAAACTTCCAACTTGGAATAAAGTTCTTGTTTCTAGTTACAAGAACATTTAGGCGACAGCCTACTGAAACCCATTTGGTAGAGGGGTTTGTTCGTTTGTTTTTGTTACAAGAACATTTAGGCGACAGCCTACTGAAACGTTCCGCTTGGTGCTACATTCCTTGCTCTTACCCGTTACAAGAACATTTAGGCGACAGCCTACTGAAACGTTAAATCTGTTGCCATAATAAATAATTTTTTTGTTACAAGAACATTTAGGCGACAGCCTACTGAAACTTGTCAACTCTATTACTCTACCGTCTTCGTGGGTTAGTTACAAGAACATTTAGGCGACAGCCTACTGAAACGTTTGTTGCAACATTTAATAAGTAGCCCCTGTCGTCGTTACAAGAACATTTAGGCGACAGCCTACTGAAACACGCTCAATTAATTTGGTACATTCTTTTTAGGTTACAAGAACATTTAGGCGACAGCCTACTGAAACATACCTGCGAGTAATTGGAGTTATATTCGCACTGGGTTACAAGAACATTTAGGCGACAGCCTACTGAAACGAACTCCCAACAGGCAACAACTCAAAAATTTCGTTACAAGAACATTTAGGCGACAGCCTACTGAAACCAGGAAGCGGTCCTTCAAGTTTAAAAAGATTCCACGTTACAAGAACATTTAGGCGACAGCCTACTGAAACTCGCTACACCAAAAGTGAAATCTTCCCTGTCTGTTACAAGAACATTTAGGCGACAGCCTACTGAAACAAATTAACAACATCCCCGAATATCACAAGTTGATGTTACAAGAACATTTAGGCGACAGCCTACTGAAACAAATAAATATCCTGTGAGAAATATAGTTGAAAAAGTTACAAGAACATTTAGGCGACAGCCTACTGAAACTTATTAGACTGTTTTAAAATTATAGTATAATCAGTTACAAGAACATTTAGGCGACAGCCTACTGAAACCTTTAAGATATTCTTCTTGAGATAACATATAAATTGTTACAAGAACATTTAGGCGACAGCCTACTGAAACTTCTTCTTCACTTAACTGCCCAAACCCGTCAAAGTTACAAGAACATTTAGGCGACAGCCTACTGAAACATTTGAAGCTACCTTTTTAAGTATGCTTTTGACGGTTACAAGAACATTTAGGCGACAGCCTACTGAAACTTATCATCTCGTATATATTCTAATTCAGCAGACGTTACAAGAACATTTAGGCGACAGCCTACTGAAACAATAGCCATAAGATGCTGGAAATGAATAGGTTTGTTACAAGAACATTTAGGCGACAGCCTACTGAAACTTATCACAACCTTCCGTAATCAATATCGCTTCTTTGTTACAAGAACATTTAGGCGACAGCCTACTGAAACATTTTGGAATTTAATAAATATCCATAGAAACAAGGTTACAAGAACATTTAGGCGACAGCCTACTGAAACCCGAGCTAACTTAAATAATTAGAACTATCAACCTGTTACAAGAACATTTAGGCGACAGCCTACTGAAACACATTTGCCAATGTTAAAAATTTTAAATTCATGTTACAAGAACATTTAGGCGACAGCCTACTGAAACGGTCTAAATCAATATCTACAATGGTGCTAATGTCTGTTACAAGAACATTTAGGCGACAGCCTACTGAAACCACTTATCACAATATTTCATAGTCCAAGCCATTTTAGTTACAAGAACATTTAGGCGACAGCCTACTGAAACTCCCCTCCACCAGTGTGGCGGTACAGATGCACTGTTACAAGAACATTTAGGCGACAGCCTACTGAAACCTTTACCTGTTTGTTTGTTAATAATCCATCCTTGTTACAAGAACATTTAGGCGACAGCCTACTGAAACAAAATTTCCACCAAGTAAGATTTTTTATATACCAGTTACAAGAACATTTAGGCGACAGCCTACTGAAACACAGCGTAGTAAACGCGTTTCTTGCCCCTACGGAAAGTTACAAGAACATTTAGGCGACAGCCTACTGAAACGTTTGGTTTTTGATTGTTTAAAAAATTGTTTACCAGGTTACAAGAACATTTAGGCGACAGCCTACTGAAACAGATTAAAGATAAATTTTTCATGGCTATTTTTTTAGTTACAAGAACATTTAGGCGACAGCCTACTGAAACCCCACGGGCATCATATTGCCCTGTGAATATCCTGGTTACAAGAACATTTAGGCGACAGCCTACTGAAACCTTGTTGTTGCTGTTGCAAAAAAGATTACTGCGTTACAAGAACATTTAGGCGACAGCCTACTGAAACACGCCCGCCTCCTTTTGAAATTGAACAAAGCGAGTTACAAGAACATTTAGGCGACAGCCTACTGAAACCTAAATCGCGGATGGTAAGTTTTACCTCATCATCGTTACAAGAACATTTAGGCGACAGCCTACTGAAACCATTAAAATCTTCCGCACAGCCTATTTCTATTTGTGTTACAAGAACATTTAGGCGACAGCCTACTGAAACTTCCATCCATTCTTTAATTGCTTGAACTACTTCTACGTTACAAGAACATTTAGGCGACAGCCTACTGAAACTCTTTTTTTGTTGGTTAAAAATGCTTTTTAGTTGTTACAAGAACATTTAGGCGACAGCCTACTGAAACGTATTAACATCATCATAGGATCATTGAATTTCATTGTGTGAGTTACAAGAACATTTAGGCGACAGCCTACTGAAACCTTTAGATATTTTAAAATTTTTATCTAAAAAGTGTTACAAGAACATTTAGGCGACAGCCTACTGAAACTCATTACTTTAAATGACAAGTTTTTGCTTTCTCCATGTTACAAGAACATTTAGGCGACAGCCTACTGAAACAACAATATTGAAATATATAATAATATTAACATGTTACAAGAACATTTAGGCGACAGCCTACTGAAACGCCTTTGATATTATCTCAGGCAGAAACTCTAAATTGTTACAAGAACATTTAGGCGACAGCCTACTGAAACTAATAAAAATATTCTTCAAAATAATTATCATTATGTTACAAGAACATTTAGGCGACAGCCTACTGAAACACGGCAAATATCATAAAAATATTTTTTTTCATGTGTTACAAGAACATTTAGGCGACAGCCTACTGAAACGAATAATCGCATGATGCGATTAATTATTATTTCTGTTACAAGAACATTTAGGCGACAGCCTACTGAAACGTAAGCGGATGATAAATTATCTGAGTACTCTGCATGTTACAAGAACATTTAGGCGAAAGCCTACTGAAACTCATGTGTTGAATTTAGAAATTAAAAAAAAGGTTGATTAGAACTATCAAAGGCGAAAGCCTACTGAAACTATTTACATATTTTACAACATGCCTGTTGCTTTTGATTAGAACTATCAAAGGCGAAAGCCTACTGAAACCAAGAATTTTCATTGAAAGCGGTTTTGTGCTTGATTAGAACTATCAAAGGCGAAAGCCTACTGAAACCATAAAATAAATTTTGAAAATTAATAATATGCTAGATTAGAACTATCAAAGGCGAAAGCCTACTGAAACTATGTTATTATGTCCTCAAAACTATTCCCTATAAAGATTAGAACTATCAAAGGCGAAAGCCTACTGAAACAATGTAAGACAAGATATAATTAATCCAGTAATGATTAGAACTATCAAAGGCGAAAGCCTACTGAAACATTTTATTTATATTTTTGTCAAGGAACTTTTGAGAGTGATTAGAACTATCAAAGGCGAAAGCCTACTGAAACTGTCTTGTACCATTTTTTATTCTAATTTTAAGTTGGATTAGAACTATCAAAGGCGAAAGCCTACTGAAACTTTGTTCTTTTTCATAGGTATATGCGCTAAAATCTTGATTAGAACTATCAAAGGCGAAAGCCTACTGAAACAGGGGAAAATATATAAAAAGAGGGTATTTCTACCCTGATTAGAACTATCAAAGGCGAAAGCCTACTGAAACGAGCTTTTCTTTCATTTGATAAAGTATTCATGTGATTAGAACTATCAAAGGCGAAAGCCTACTGAAACAATTTCTTCCAATTTCCTGATTCACTTTCTAAGGATTAGAACTATCAAAGGCGAAAGCCTACTGAAACCTATTTTATAAGGTTTTTCTTTTATAAAATTTTGATTAGAACTATCAAAGGCGAAAGCCTACTGAAACAATGTTTACATCAACAAGTGTTGAAACATCAAACAAGTTACAAGAACATTTAGGCGACAGCCTACTGACATCTTAAAGCAACCTCAACGTCATATCGACCAACGGGAGATATCTCTAAGATTAAAGGCGTTCCCAAAAGAGACTCCTCCTATAGTCAGAGTGACGGAGTTTAGGAAAGGAGTATTCAATCAAGGCGTCATTTCGACGAGGCACGAGGAGAAATCTCTAAGATTAAAGGCGTTCCCCAAAGAGATCTCTCCCTTTGGTCGAGATGACGGTGTTCATGAAAGGAGTATTCAATCAAAACGTCATTTCGACGAGGCACAAGGAGAATTGAAAATCAGCGGAGCTAAATCTCATAAATTAACAACGTTCCTCAAAGAGATCTCTCCCTTTGGTCGAGATGACGGCGTTCATGAAAGGAGTATTCAATCAAGGCGTCATTTCGACGAGGCACAAGGAGAATTGAAAATCAGCGGAGCTAAATCTCATAAATTAACAACGTTCCTCAAAGAGATCTCTCCCTTTGGTCGAGATGACGGCGTTCATGAAAGGAGTATTCAATCAAGGGCGTCATTTCGACGAGGCCTGGAGAATTGAAAATCCAGCGGAGCTAAATCTCATAAACTAATAACGTTCCGAAAAGAGATCTCTCCCTTTGGTCGAGATGACGGCGTTCATGAAGAGGTATTCAATCAAGGCGTCATTTCGGCGAAGCACAGGAAAATTGAAAATCAGCGGAGCTAAATCTCATAAATTAACAACGTTCCTCAAAGAGATCTCTCCCTTTGGTCGAGATGACGGCGTTCATGAAAGGAGTATTCAATCAAGGCGTCATTTCGACGAGGCACGAGGAGAATTGAAAATCAGCGGAGCTAAATCTCATAAACTAATAACGTTCCGAAAAGAGATCTCTCCCTTTGGTCGAGATGACGGCGTTCATGAACAGCGTTCCTTAAAGAGACTCCTCCTATAGTCGGAGTGACGAGGTTCAGGAAAGGAGTGTTGAATGTTGAGAAATGAGAGGAACAATTTGTCCCTTTGACGGTTCGAGTATTTCGGCAAGCTCAATAACCATGCCTCACCGTCCAGTAATGCTCGGTCATTGAGGTTTGGTCATCGAGCCTGTCGAGATGCTCGAAATGACGGTTCGAGTATTTCGGCAAGCTCAATAACCATGCCTCACCGTCCAGTCAGTTCCAAGAGCATTTAGGCGATAGTGTCAACCTATTTTAGGACAAGGCACATTAACATCGATACAACTTTAACTATTTGTTTTTTCAAATTTAAGAGAATTAGTATATTTATATCAAACCTCTATAATGAAAAATATTTTAAACTACTTGTTAGCATCTACAATTGCTTTAATTCCATTGGCTGCACACGCTGGCTGCTTGTCCGGAAACTGTGAAAACGGTCAAGGGAAAGCCATCTATTACGATACAGAGAGCACTTCTTATACTTATGAAGGAAATTTTGTGAATGGACAATGGGACGGAGAAGGATTGATTATCATTCCCAATAAATCAACCTATAAAGGCACTTTCAAAAATGGAGAAGTAACAGGAAAAGGAGAAATCACTTATGCTGATGGTAATCAATATGTGGGCGAAGTTTTAAAATTTGCTAAAGAAGGAGATGGTCTATTCACTTATAAAAACGGACAAACATTTAAAGGCACATTTAAGGGAGACGTTGTTTGGAGTGGAGAAGGCTATATTTATATTTCTGATAAATCGTATTACAAAGGAACTGTCTTAGAAGGAAAACAAAACGGGAAAGGTTTCTTTCGCTTTGATGACGGCACAACGTATGAGGGCTCTTTCAAAAATGGTGAAATAACAGGAACTGGTGAATATGTTTATGCTGATGGTAATCAATATATGGGCGAAGTTGTTAATTCTAAAAAAGAAGGAGAAGGTCTGTTCACATATAAAAACGGACAAACATTTAAAGGCACATTTAAGGGAGATAGTTTTTGGAGTGGAGAAGGCTATATTTATATTTCTGATAAATCGTATTACAAAGGAACTGTCTTAGAAGGAAAACAAAACGGGAAAGGTTTCTTACGCTTTGATGACGGCACAACGTATGAGGGGGATTTTAATAATGGAATAATATCAGGACAAGGAACAGTTAATTATAATGAAGGCTCAAAATATGTAGGTGCTGTTTCAAATGGAGTTCGAAATGGTTATGGGAAACTGTATGACAAATACGGAAAACTTCTTTTTGAAGGCACGTGGATGAACGATAATGCACAGCAAAATGTAGTGCAAAATGAGAATGAACTATATAAAAAAATCTTTGACAGATGTTTTAATGGATTTGAGAGGTTAACTTTGAATGGACAAACAGGTAATGCTAAAATTAATTTATGTATCACTGCAACAGATAATCTGAGTCTAACAGGAACTTATTCTTATACAATAAACATTAATGGAAATGATTATGTTTACAAGTCAGAAGTTTACGGAAGTATCAATAAAAGCAAAAATAGTTTTACGTTTTATGATAAAGTAGTATTGAGAAAAGATAATGTTCCTTATGGACATTGGACTAGTTTAGATTCAGGAGTAACACTTATAATGTATAATGACGAAAATCATAAAGGATATTTTATACTGAAAGGAAAATCTGTTAATGGCAATCCAATTGAATTATCTGATTGGTAACTTTAGTCATTAGTCAAAAAGGCTTCATTCTCGGCTAAAAATTCTCCTGTCAAAAACTATGTCCTTTCTGCACTAGAGTATCTATTCTAATTAGGGCATTATTGAGGGCATATAAAAAAGGAGCACTTTGTACAAAATGCTCCTTAAAGTATAGTCGATTTTTTAATCTCTTCTATTATTCAAAATACTTAAATAATATAGCAATTGAGCTAATGAGGCCAAAGCTGCAACAACATAAGTCATTGCGGCCCATTTCAAAGCGTCTTTTGCTTTATCATGGTCTTCTCTATTGAGGATTCTAGCAGTATCCAACCATTTTAAGGCTCGATTAGATGCATCAAATTCAACTGGAAGAGTGACAAAAGAAAAGATAGTTGTCAATGCAAACATTGCAATACCTATAATAAGTATTAATGAATTGCCTGATGAATAGAACAAAAATATTCCTCCCATAATTAGCCAAGGCATTATTTTAGATGAAATATTTAATGCAGGAACCATTTTTGACCTAAATCCTAACCATGTATATGCATGTGCATGCTGTACCGCGTGGCCACACTCATGTGCCGCTACTGCAGCTGCTGCGACAGTATTCTGTGAATAAACCCAATCACTGAGATTAACAGTTTTATTGGCAGGATTATAATGATCTGTCAAAGCTCCAGGTGTGGATATAACATCTACATCATTAATGCCATTATCTCTCAACATTTTTTGTGCTACTTGAGCACCTGTCATTCCGATAGGACTCTGAGAGTACTTTTTAAATTTACTCTTCAATCTGGCGCTCACTATCATGCTGAGCCCCATAAAAACGATAATAATTATATAGTACATACTTGCTATTATTTAAATTTTTTCTAAAATACTACAAAAATATAACACTTTCTCTCCATACATATTAAACAACTCTCTTTTCAACTGACTATCAATCGTCACTAAATGCTGGTTATATGTTGCCATATCTTTTAAAAAATATTGCAATGTAATTGTCATTGCTTCAGATTCATCAACATTTAATAATTTTAGCAACTTGTAATCCATCAGCTTTTCATCAAAATTCAATGACGGCAAATGTTTTTGCTGAATATATGATTTGAATGCATCAACAACTTCCAATTCCACATTAAAGGTTATATTATAAAGAATCATCTGCGCAAAAATAATGCTGATTTTATTGATTTGTACTAAAGTTTATCTCCTCTTAAGAATCTATAACGTTTTCTAGCTTCAATTGTAAAAATACTATCCGGATAATCCAGCAATATTTTCTCAAAAAAGCTCATTGCTTTATCTGGGAGATTCAATTGATATTCATATAATTCTGCCAACTGAAACACAGCATTATCAGCAAGAATACTAGTAGGAAATTGTTCAATAATTTTGAGTAAAAATTTCTCTTTAGAGTCAAAATCTTGAAGTTTAGAACTGATTTTAGCTTTCATAAAATAAATATCATCTTCTAAAGGATGACCCGGAAAATTGAGCAACATCATATCAGCCAATTGGTTGGCTTGTTGTAATTTATTCTCGAAAAACAATAAGTCCATTTCTGAATATGACTTCATAGCCACCTTATCTTCTTCATAATCTTGATTGTAATTATCTGAAATAAAACTTGCTAATTCAATTGCATCATTACTAATGAGTTCAAATGTATTTCCTTTTATAACTTTCAACTGTGTCAAAGCCCATTCAAAATCTCCTTTAAAATAGGACAATCTAGCATTTCTAAACTTGGCTTCTTCTCCCGTAGGAGTCCCTTTAAATTCTTTAGCTACTTGGGTATATAGCAAAATTGCTTCCCAAGGCTCTTCATTCATGATATAATAATCGCCTAAATCTAGTTTGGCATTAGCTATAATATCTTTACTAATCCCCTTTTCATGTATTAATCCATCTAAAATTGAAATTGCAGAATCGGAATGAAAAAAATACCTAGCCTCCAAATCGGCCAAATCTATCTTCGCCATGGCAATCTGGGAAGCTTGATTGGGACTGCCGATTAAACGCAAATAACTGCCTTTTAATTCCATTAAGTCATCCTGAGTATAGTTTTTCTTCTGTAAGACCATTGCTTTTTGAGTACTAATCAATTCTAAACTTGCAACAGAATAATAAGGGTAATTAATGCCTCTTTCAATAATATATTTGTATGCTTTCGCAGCTGTTTTATAATCTTTTTCTCTATATGCCAATCGTGCAACTTCTAATACTTCCGCACCATTTCCATTTCTTAAT
Organism: Chitinophagales bacterium; assembly: GCA_023957235.1. Classification (GTDB taxonomy): domain Bacteria; phylum Bacteroidota; class Bacteroidia; order Chitinophagales; family JADIYW01; genus JAMLHH01. The sequence continues at coordinate 142,631 of JAMLHI010000001.1, forward strand.
AAATCCAAAGAACGTATCTGATCCAATGCAGAAGCATAATCTTCTTGCTTTTTATACAGCCAAACCAGCATTTCTAAAGCTGCTCGATCCGCTTTATTCTTACCTATTGCAATAAGCAACTGACTTTCTAAAATCTCTGCTTTCTTAGGATCTTCTACATCTGTATCTAACAAATGTATAATTGATGAAATATCGTTTGGATGCCCTGATAAGTACTGAATGAAAGAGATAACCATCCCTTCGTAATTTCCCATTTTCCCTTGGATATAAGCTAGTTCTAATGTATATAAATCAGGGTTTTTAAATACTTCTCTCCCTCTGAAATATACTTTTTGGGCCCATTCAAACTTCCCTAACTCTATTAGACTCAAAGTAATTTGCTGAATTTGAAAGCTGTTATTTTTAACTGCTTGTAATGATTTAGCTAGCTGCTTTTGAACATTTTTTTCATCACCTATCCGATCATATAATAATGCAAGTTGGAAAAGGTATAATGGGTTCTTACCTGATATCAGATATGCCTTATGAATTAATGCCTCTTCTCCCTTTACATCATTCAATACTCTGAGTGACTGAATATAACTATCATAAATATCAAAAAAAGACGCTTCGCTATTCGCAAGTTTTTTAAAATAATCTATCGCTTTTGCATATTCACCTTGCTCGAAAAATTGCATTGCAATAGCCATATCATCAGGAATTTCATCAGCTATCAAGGAAGTGTTAAAGCTGATAAAGCAGAAAAGAATAAAAATGAAATACTTTTTGAGCAGATTCATATTTCTAATTTAAAGCAATCCTTCCATTCATCGTATTTCTACTGGCAATTTATCTCAACCCATATCAAAGTTGGGTAGCTTATTCAAAAATCATCTAATTATTACCCATTGCTTTGTTAATGTCTGTCTTGGCAACTAATACTTTATACATAGCATTAACCAATGTAGCTTGAGTCGTATAAAGTTGTTGCTCAGCATTGGTTAATTCCAAGCTAGAACCCACTCCTTCTTTATATTTGATTTGAGCCACTTTGTAAATTTTCTCTGCAAGAATTAAATTTCTATTGACATTATTGTATTCATTGATAGCATTGCTATAGTCCAACCTAGCCTTTTGATAGCTTAGTTTAAAACTTTCCATCAATTGTTCTCTACCAATACGGATTCTTTGTAAATCTTCTTTCGCACTATTCACTTTAGCTCTTCTTCCAAAACTATCCCAAATTGGTACGGATAATTGCACTCCAAAATATCTTACATTGAACCAAGGATAGTTTTCTCCATATCTAAAAAAGGAAAATTTATCTCTTTGAGCTGATGAAGACAAAGAACTAAAAGCTGTCAAGGAAGGCAAATTGCTGAATTTTAATCGCTTAATATTTGTAAGATTAACTTGCTCTCTTAGATTCATAAGATGCAATTCACTTCTATTTTCAAAACTGCCTTTTTCTGGAAAAACAGCAGCGCTAGAATCTACAAAATCTGAAAGTTCTTGTACCAATTGGATATCATTATCAATAGGATATCCCATTTGAAACTTTAATACTACTTCTGTCAGTTTAACATTGTTCTCCAATGAATTCACTTGTGTTTTAAGGTTGGCAAGTGATAAGGTTAATCGATCAACATCTATTTCTTCTACCAATCCATTATCAAATAAAATCTTTGTGTCCTTATATAATGCTTCCAGATTTTTAATATTTTTTGCAACAATCTCTGCGCTTTCTCTAGCCAACAAAACATTGTAATATGATCTTGAAACCATATCTTTCAAGTCTTCTATTTTGACTACTTTCTCTTGTTCGGTCATGTGAACAAAAATATCAGCCGCTTTGAAGCCTACTAATATCACTCCGTTAAAAATTGTTTGTGTTGCAGTGATCTCGGCAGTAACATTTTCTGGCAATCCAAATTGAATCACCTGACTCTCTGGCAAACCAAAGGTACCAGCAGGTATAATGGTAGAATTCAATTTGCCATAATGCACATATTTCAAATCTCCATTCACTTGAGGAAGAAGATAAGAAAGAGATTCTTTGACTTTTAATCTGGCCTGATTCAATTCCACTTGTTTCAAAGCAATATCTTTTGAGTTTTGAATGGCATAATTTTTTGCCTCTTCTAAAGTAAAAGATGTCGCTTCTTGAGCATTCAGAAAACTTCCACATGCGCTTATTGCTATTACAACAAGTCCCTTAACTATTTTTATCATAAACCAGTTATCCCTTTTTAATCATTTGCAATTCTAATTTTTCCTTACCTTGAGATGTACATATCGAATAAATATGCATCAATAAATGTTCTTTATAAACAGTATCTAATGTTATGTTTGTTTTCAATACACTATGCTGCACCATGACACTATCCAATAGACTAATGTAAATATATGCAACAATATGTGATTGCAAATTGGGTCTGTAATCTCCTGAAATTATTCCATCATTAATATTTTTTATCAAATACTGATGGATGGTCTTCACTTTAAACTCATTCACCAACTCCCAAGCTTTGGGATAATACATTCTCAAATCTTGAATTGTATTTTTTGAAAATGATTTAAATGTCTCTACATTCAATCCGCCCAGTTCAAGCATTTCAGAAATAGGCTCACCACCTTGGCTCGTCACCCGATCGATTTCTTCTTTTTTCTTGTTCAACACTTCTGAAACACAGGCACTTACAAGTTCTTCCTTAGAAGCAAAATATTGATAAATCGTCTTTTTGGATATTCCCAACTCCTTAACAATTCTTTCAACAGTAACAGAACGTATTCCATTTCTGATGAAAAGTTGAGAAGCAACTTCTACAATATTCAATTCTGTCTTAGAAACAAATAAATCTTTATGTTGCAAAGCCAAGATGTTTTAAAAGTATGCAAAAGTAAATATTTACATTGGAAACTTTAAGGGATAAAATAGTTTTCTCAATAACAATTACAAATAAATTTTGAATCGGATAAATATTTTTACCAAAAACCTTTTAAAAACTATCAATACAAGCCACTTACTCCCCAAATAAGCATATTCTCAGTTAACAAATTGTATATTTTATTGTTACATTGTATATAGAGTAAATAAAAAATAAACTTTTGTTTAATTTAGCGCATCTTTTGAAACAACAATAAATCAAAAAAAATGTCTGAGAATATTGTAGCTATACAACTTGATGGAAAAGAAATCAATTTGCCAGTCGTAATAGGGACTGAAAATGAAAAGGCTTTAGATATTGCAAAATTAAGAGCTGAATCTGGATTCATCACATTAGATACAGGATATAAAAATACAGGTGCAACCAGTAGTGCTATTACTTTCTTAAATGGAGAAGAAGGTATTTTGCATTATCGCGGATATGATATTGCTGATTTAGCTGAAAATGCATCTTTTACTGAAGTATCATACTTATTACTATACGGAGAATTACCATCTAAAGATCAATTAGCTAATTTTGAAGCTTCACTTGCGACTAATAGCCGTCTTCCTGAAGGATTTGCAGACTTACAAAAAGCTTTCCCTTCTGAAGCACATCCTATGTCACAATTAGCAGCAGGAATTTGTTTGCTTTCCAACTATTACAAAAGAAATACTTCAGATGCAACAGATGAGAATATTCATACTATCTTAGGAGCATTTGCTCCAGTAGCGGCAAATATTCAAAGAAACTTTTTAAACAAAGATTTTGTATCCTCTCCGGGCAAAGGTTTGGTATATGATTTTCTAGCGATGGCTTTTGATGAAGAGCCTGATGAAGTCATTGTAGATGCGATGGACAAACTCCTTATTCTACATGCAGACCATGAACAAAACTGCTCTACTTCAACCGTAAGAATGGTTGGTTCTTCTCATGCTAATATATTTGCCTCTATAACAGGTGGCATTAATGCATTATGGGGACCTTTACATGGTGGTGCCAACCAAAGCGTACTAGAAATGTTAGAAGCTATAAAAGCTGATGGAGGAAATATTAAAAAATATGTGGCTAAAGCTAAAGACAAAGATGATCCATTCAGATTAATGGGATTTGGACACAGAGTATATAAAAATTTTGACCCTAGAGCAAAAATTATCAAAAGAGCTGCTGATAATGTATTGAATAAATTAGGAGTGAAAGATGAGACGCTTTCTATTGCAAAAAAACTAGAAGAAATTGCACTTAGTGATTCTTATTTTGTAGAACGCAACCTTTATCCAAACGTAGATTTCTATTCAGGAATCATCTATAAAGCTATTGGATTCCCAACTGAAATGTTCACCGTTTTATTTGCCTTAGGTCGTATCCCTGGATGGGTATCTAACTGGAAAGAAATGCGTGACAGGAAGGAACCTATTGGTCGCCCACGTCAAGTATATACTGGAGCAACGCTTAGAAAATATACACCAATTTCTGAAAGATAAATTTTAGAAATAAATAGATATGGAAAGCCGACCCCACAGGTCGGCTTTTGTAATTGTGCTTAGTGGTTGTTTTTAGCGGTTAGGTTCTCATTTCTCAACACTCCTTTCCTGAACGCCGTCACTCCGACAATAGGAGGAGTCTCTTTTGGGAAACACTATTCCTGAACGCCGTCATCTCGACCAAAGGGAGAGATCTCTTTTCGGAATGCTGTTAATCTTAAGGATTTAGCTCCGCTGATTTTCAATTCTCCTCCTGCCTCGTCGAAATGACTGGACGGTGAGGCTCTCGAACCGTCATTTCGAGCATCTCGACAGGCTCGATGACCAAACCTCAATGACCGAGCATTACTGGACGGTGAGGCATGGTTATTGAGCTTGCCGAAATACTCGAACCGTCAAAAGGACAAATTGAACCTCTCAATACTCCAATCATGAACACCGTCATCTCGCCCAAAGGGAGAGATCTCTTTGGGGAATGCTGTAAATCTTAGAGATTTAGCTCAGCTCTAAAAAGATATTATTACCTTTTGGCTAAATTTCTTATTACAAATTGATTCGTGTTTTAATGAACTACATTTTTAATATGCCGTTTATTTTATTTCATGAAGACATGAACAAATGCAGAGTGTTATATACTTACAAAAGTAGGGAGGTGTTTTCAAGCCTATTATTTTAATAACCAGTCTATTATATTTATTTTCGGTATTCCTTTGTAAGTACTTTCAGGTTCTACATCCATTGTAAGCAGGGTGCGTTTGTTGTAATCTTTTATCAATTCAAAAGGTCTCATTTCTCTTTCAAAAGTATTTTCTCCTCTTGTACTCCAAGCCACTTGAAAGTATTCCCAGTCACCTTCATTTGTCATTACTGCAAAATCTACTTCTGTTCTATCTGCTTTGCCAATATACACACGCCTGTTTCTACGAAGCAATTCAAGGAAAACGATATTTTCTAAATTATGACCCAAATCAGAATTTTTAGTTTTCCCAAGCAATGCTTCTTTGAAACCTAAATCTACTGTGTAATATTTTTCCTGTGTACGAAGTAGATTTTTTCCTTTAATATCATAGCGTGGAACTTTGTAAAATAAATACGCCTCGGTTAGTGCATTTAAATAATTATCAATAGTATGGTAGGATATTGATTTCCCTTCGCTTTTTAGGACATTAGATATTTTTGAACTTGAAAGCGGAGAGCCAATATTGTCCAACATAAATTTTATAACAAGTTCAAAATTTCCTTCTTTGTACCAATTATGACGAATAAAAATATCTTTTTGTGCAATATCGTTGTAAATATTTTGCAGGTATTTTTCCATTTGGTTGGATGGAAGTTCCAACATTCCAGGCATTCCTCCGTTTTGTAAATATTGTGAAAAAAGCAAATCTAATCGACTATTATCCTCAAAGGCGCTAGTATATTCTTTAAACGACAATGGATAAACAGGTATAGAAATATATCTACCTGTGAGCAAAGTTCCTAACTCACTACTTAATAAATAGGCATTTGAACCTGTAACATAAACATCAACATTGGGTTTAACAAATAAACCGTCCACAACACGTTCAAATTCTTTTACATTTTGCACTTCGTCCAAAAACACATAACAAGGTTTGGATAAGTCCAGTTGATGAATAATGTGATAATACAGGCTGTCTATATCGTTTAAATATTTGCGATTTTCAAAATCTTCAAAATTTAAAAAGACAGTTTGAGTATCTGAAATACCCTCTGTTTTCAGATACTCCCGAAATAATTGCATGATAGTGCTCTTGCCACATCGGCGTACACCAACTAGCATCTTAATAAGATTTTTGTCTTTTAAGCTCTTTAATATTTCGAGGTATTCCGTTCGTTGTATCATAATTTCATTTTTCTAAAACCTAATTATTTATACACTTTTTAGCAAATTTAGAAACTCCTTTTGAATTTTACAAAACTTGTATTTTTTATCAAGTTTTAGAAAATTGAAAAAATAAACTTTATAAGGTATTAAAGTTTTGCCCCTCTACTTCATTTTTATAGTTTTAGCCATAGTAATAATGAAATGAAACAAAACCTCGCCTCAAAAGGCGTTAGCACCTTTTGCCTAAATTCCTAATTCTCCATTTTATACCCACCATTGTTGGTTGAAAACCATGAGTATTCGGAAGATGATGAGATTACCTCTTTCGAGGTAATGACAGTAGGAATCATTTCCTTTTTAAAAGAGCATCCTCCGTCATTAGTTTGTTGGCCAACAATGGCTGAGATTTAGCTACGCTGATTTTCAATTCTCACTCCACTACGTTGCGTTTCGAAATGACGCTATGATTGTTCCTCTCATTTCTCAACATTCAACACTCCTTTCATGAACGCCGTCACTCCGACTATAGGAGGAGTCTCTTTTGGGGACGCTGTTCATGAACATCGTCATCTCGACCAAAGGGAGAGATCTCTTTGGGGAATGCTGTTAATCTTAAGGATTTCTCACTCCACTTCGTTGCGTTTCGAAATGACGCTCTCTCTTGGGCTCTGTTCTTTAGTTAACAGACTGAAAATAAACACCGTCACTCCGACTATAGGAGGAGTCTCTTTGAGGAACACTGTTCATAAACGCCGCCATCTCGACCAAAGGGAGAGATCTCTTTTCGGAACGTTGTTAATTTATGAGATTTAGCTCCACTCATTTTCAATTCTCACTCCACTGCGTTGCGTTTCGAAATGACGGCATTATGATACAAAATCAGCCAAGTTTGTAATACGTAAAAGAATATTTCCTATTCAAAACTGACCGATACTCTCTAAAATAAAAAAAACCTCTTCGGAAGAAGAGGCTATAATAACGCAATAAATAATAGCGGAAGCTATTAAATTCTTCTAGAGCCACCCAATCGATAACCTATAGTTGTTTGTAAAACAATATTTCTATATGCACTAGGAGGTGCTGTAAATTCTTTAACAAAAAAATCAATCATTCCAGCATTGACTCTTAAATCAAAATTTATTCCTGATTTCATTTCATAGTTTCCACCAATATTCAATCCGAAATCCCAATCTTTAATCTTATCACTCTCATTAAAAGGCATTGTACCTTCAGTAGGTAATCCTTCAAAATCAGGATAATTTTTACTACCGACAACAATATCCCTTGCCGTTCCTGTCATTTCTTTTTTGAAATTATAAGCAACATAACTACCAAAAGCAAAAGACCATCCTTTTCTAAAATGCAATTGAGCTGTTACTGGAACAACCAAAAATCGATTATTGAACTTGCCATCTTCCACGAAGGCATGTTTAAGAAATATTGATGAGGTTTCCCCTGGCTCAGACACTGGCTCTCCATTGATAGAGATGTATTTTCCTATATCTCCGACGTATTCAAAATCGTCATAAGGGGTTTCAAATCTAGCTTTCATAGAGTAAGTCTCAGCTCCAATTTCTATAGACCACTTCGGAGTAAATTTATAGGAATAAAACAAACCAATAGAAGGGGCAGGCAATGGAAGCCCAGAAGCTCCATCAGGAATTGCACCTGCTGGAACACCAAAAGATGCTCCTAGACGAATACCTGCATCACTTCTTCCTTTTTGAACATTCTTCGTTTTAGCTTGTACAGTGAGAACCACTAAGCTTAATGTAATAAGAAATAAAAATTTAACCTTTTTCATACTTATTGATTTTATTAATAATATTCAACCTTTACATTATCTATATATAATGTGTTGCCTAGTTGACCTGCAAAACTATCACCTGCTTCACTTGAAGAAAAATATATTACTATTCTATCTGGCTTTTCAGAACTTTTATAAACAACATCAAATTCAAATTGACCATAATCACTCTGCTCATTATAAAATATTTTCCTTCCAAAACCTAATGTGTCAATTTTGCAATTGGCATCCATTTTTGTAACAAAACAATAAGCACTTGCACTATCGCCTAGTACAGGAAGATATTTATATTCTCCGCTTACTTTCTTAGGTCGTTTCTCAAATTTTTTCCCAAACTTTAAAGATGCCAATGGATTGGTTAAATTTGGCTCAAAAACTCCCGAAGCAACAGATCCAGCAACGATAGCCTTTTTCCCCACGAGTTTTGTTTCACCAGTTGTAAGTCTAACAGCATAGTCTCCTGTAGCACTATCTCTCAACTCCTTGAACACGGTTACTGGAACTATGGCAATAGTTAAATCACCTGAACCCCTATTAGACGTAGCCCAGAATTCTTTGGGTGAGGGTTCATCATAAACAGTACCTGGCCCCTTCCCTGAATACCAATCATTAAAACTCAAATTAGGTATGTCTGAAAATAAATTGCCTGTGGGTGTTTCTTTACATTCTTTAGAAGGAGTCTCTTTTGTATCTTTCTTACAAGAAACAAAAACTATTGAACCAACAAGGATAAGCGCGCAAAATTTCAAAACATTAATTAATCTCATTTGTGACTTTTATTACACAAAGTTAATTTAAAATAGCCATTCATTCTATACCCACAAACAGTTACACATAATTATCCACATTTTAAATACTCGAATTCTTTAATACTCATTGAATTTTTCTATTTTAGCAAATCATTGAATTTAACCTTATATGTTGGAACTAATACAATACTGGATGAAGTGGTGGAAACATATAGCCATCTTTTGTGGGACGGCTATTTTACTCAGTATTATCATCACTACACCTGCAATAATGCATCCATACTATCAATCAAAAATGGTATTCTATCCTGCCAACCCAGCTACTAATGACAGAGGAGTTTTGTTCAGCGAGGGAAGTACCGTTGTGGATAATTTTGGGTCCAAAGATGACATCAACAGGTTTCTTGCAATTGCAAATTCCAAAGAATTGACAAAATTCATGGTGGACTCTTTCAATCTTAGAAAACATTATGGCATCAAAGAAAAAGGATATTACTATGTAGGGAGAGAGTTTAGTAGTAATTATAAGGCAATCCGAAATGATTTAGGTGCCATTGAGTTAAAAATATTGGATACCGATCCTGAATTGGCTGCAAAAATGGTGAAAGCAGCAGTTAACCAAATAGACAAATCATATCGGTTAATTCTTTCTGAAAACAAAAAGACTACTTATGAAATATTAAATAATGAGGCAGAATGGGCAGGAAGAAAATTGAGAGCTTTAGCAGACTCCTTGAATCAGGCAAAAAAAGGAGCGGTTTTTTCTTATGATAAAGATGGTAATCTTTTAGGAGAAGAAAAATTAAGGATGTTAGATAAAGAATTTCAAAATCAAAATGCCTATATCGGCACCTTATATTCTATTTCCAATCAATTTAATATTAGTATGTCTGACAGGTATCCAACTATTTATGTAGTTGAAGATGCTTCTATTGCTGAGAAAAAAACAAAGCCAGTAAGATGGTTGATAGTGCTTTTTACAGCTATTGGTTCTTTTTTGGCAGCTACTATAGTGATTATCTTATTAGAATTATTAAAACATGCAAAGCTATCCAATTCAACAATGGGTAACTAAAAACGAAAAACTCCTATATTATTTCATTGGAGTAGCCATGCTAATAGTGATGAGCTTAGCAGTATGGATAGACAAATATTATCTAGCCATCCTTCCATTACTGGCGATTATGGCAGCCATATTTACGCTTCAGCCCTATTGGCTTTATCTAGCACTGATCATTGCTATACCATTCTCCATGGAATATGAGATAGGTTCTTTGGGACTAGACCTTCCTTCAGAGCCTATATTGATTGGACTTGCCACTCTTTCCATTTTTTGGGTATTGAACAAATTAGAGAGTGATGCAAAAAAATTATTGACTTCTCCGATAATCTGGGCACTCTCTCTTCACTTGATATGGGCATATATATGTATTCTCTCTTCTAGTGATTCTATTATTTCCTTGAAATATGCGCTATCAAAATCTTGGACATTAATTGGATGCGTAGTGGGCTCATATTGGTTGATCAATCAATATCATCGACTAATAGTGGTGTTATCTGTATTGTTTCTTTCTACAATTGCAACCATTTTCATTATTATGGTGAGACATGGAATGGATGGATTCACCTTTGACAGTATCAATTCGGCTTGCAATCCTATATATCGGAATCATGTCATTTATGGAGTCTTTATAGTAATGGTTCTACCTTTTGTATGGATATTGAGAAATATATCATATAAACATTCTGTAGCCAGATTATTTATAGACTGTTCTTTAGCTTTATTTCTTGTAGCTATTTACTTTACTTATACCAGAGGAGCTTGGCTGGCACTCCCAGTCATGATCATCGTTATCTATATCATCCATCTCAAACTCATGAGATTTGTATTGCCAATTTCAGTCGTGGCACTTATCCTATTTTTCAACTATCTTTCTAAAGATTATAGATATTTAAAGTATGCCCCTACCTATGAAAAAACAATATATCATGATGAGTTGAGCGAACACCTTGCAGCTACTTTAGAGGGGCAAGATATGTCCACGATGGAAAGATTTCATAGATGGATTGCTGCTTTTAGAATGTTTAAAGAAAAACCTCTAATGGGTGTTGGGCCCAACACTTTTGTACTGAATTACAAACCATATACCTCTACCAGCTTTGAAACTTATATCAGTGATAATGAAGAAAAATCTACTGTACACAATTATTTCATTTATATTCTAGTTGAACAAGGAATTTTTGGTTTCGTCATCCTTCTTATATTAGTGGGTACTTTTTTTATTTATGGCGAGTATAAATATCATCAGCTTAAAGACCCTCAATATCAATTACTTTATCTTGCCTGCCTGCTCTGCGGTATTACTTTTTGGTTAAACAATATGTTTAGTGATTTATTAGAAGCTAATAAAGTAGCCCCTTTATGGCTGTTTTCTATTGCTTGGATGCTCAGAATAGAGCAGTGGGACAACCAAAAACATATTTCCAAAAGTCTTTGAGAGACTTATAAGCAGTTCATTAGCAGTTCAAACAAATCATTATCTTTGCACCAATTTTTATAAAAATGGGAAAAGCCAAATTAGTAAAATTTGAAGCCATCAGGCACATGGACAATGTGTTTGAAAACAATCCAGAACATAGAGGAAAATGGGCAACTGAGCATTTTAACAACCATCATCCTATTGTATTGGAACTAGCTTGTGGGAAAGGAGATTATGCTCGTGGACTAGCTCAGATTTTTCCTGAAAAAAATTTTATTGGTGTTGATATAAAAGGTAATAGATTATTTACAGGAGCCCACCTAGCCAAAAAACAGCAACTCGATAACGTGGCTTTTATCCGTACACAGATAGATCATCTCGACCAATACTTTGAACCTGGAGAAGTAGATGAAATTTGGATTACATTTCCTGACCCTTTCTTAAAAAATAGCAAACACAAAAAGAGATTAACTTCTGCAAAATTCATTGAAGTTTATAGGAAATTTTTAAAACCCAATGGACTAGTCAATCTGAAAACAGATTCTCCCTCTCTTTATGAATATACAAAAGAGGTCATCAAAGAATTGAAGCTGCCCTTAATAAAAGACTACCCTGATGTTTATGCTATGAACAAACAAGCATCTGACCTTTATGGCATTCAGACTTATTATGAAAATATGCATATAAAAGACAATCGGACGATTCATTACCTCTGTTTTCAAATAGACGTGAAATAAACTTTCAGAAATTTTAATCAATAATACTCAGTCATATTTTACTAAATTCGTATAATGTCTGTACAGATTCAATCTTTATCTAAAATTTATGGTGAACAAATAGCTGTAAACAATATCTCTTTTGAAATAAAAGAAGGTGAAATATTGGGTTTTTTAGGGCCAAATGGAGCAGGTAAATCTACAACCATGAAAATGATAACAGGTTATTTGCCTCCTAGTTCAGGTCAAGTGTTGATTAATGGGATTAATATGCAGACGCATCCAATTGAAGGGAGAAAACAGATAGGCTATCTTCCAGAAAACAATCCTTTGTACAAAGAAATGTATGTCAAAGAATATCTTCATTTCATTGCTGGCATATATCAACTTAAATCTTCTAGAACTGCCGTTCAGAATGTCATTGAAATGACTGGATTAGGACTGGAGCAAAACAAAAAAATCCATCAACTTTCCAAAGGATACAAACAAAGAGTGGGTCTGGCACAAGCTTTAATTCACGACCCCAAAATATTAATTTTAGATGAACCTACTACGGGATTGGACCCCAATCAATTGGGAGAAATCAGAAAACTCATTACTGAACTAGGAAAATCAAAAACAATTATCTTCTCTACCCATATCATGCAGGAAGTACAAGCTGTCTGTAACAAGGTGATAATTATCCAGAAAGGAAATATTGTAGCTAACAATACTGTACAAGGATTATCACAACAACTTTTAGGAGCTAATACAATACTCTTTACATTAGAACGTCCAATCGATACGAATCTCTTCCGTCAAATTGAATTTATCACCGCTATCACCCAAACTGATAATTCATCCTATCAAATGAGTGGAACAGATATTTTTAGAATGAAAAGAGCACTTTTTGACTTAGCATCCAAACAAGATAATGCCATTCTACAATTGTCAGATTATGGAACCAATCTAGAAGATGTTTTCAAATCATTGACCCATACCAATTAATATATGTGGAGTATATACAAAAAAGATTTATCACAATTCTTTAGTTCACTGACAGGATATGTAGCTGTCAGTATTTTTTTGTTAGTATTAGGACTCAATGTATTTGTATTTGAAGGAAATGTATTTGAAACCGGATATGCCACTTTAGATATTTTCTTTACTTTAACCCCTTGGATTTTGATATTAATCATTCCAGCCATCACCATGAGAAGTTTTGCAGAAGAATTGCATAGTGGAACATACGAAATGTTGGCGACCAAACCCCTTTCTGAGACTCAGATTTTATTGGGTAAATTCTTTGCTGCCTCTACCCTTTTTGTCATTGCACTGGCACCCACTCTCCTCTATTTTGTCGCCATCTCATCGTTGGATATTGAAGGTGCAGGTATTGATACAGGTGCTACATGGGGATCATATATAGGGTTATTATTGATAGGATTTGTGTTTTGTTCAATAGGTATTTTATCTTCAATACTTTCATCCAATCAGATAGTCGCTTTCCTCTTGGGTGTCTTTTTATGCTATCTTACCTTTGACGCATTTTTACGGATAAGTTCATTGAGTTTCTTTTCTGGTCAAATGAGTTATATCATTATGTCATTAGGAGCAAGCAGTCATTATGATGCAATAAGCCGAGGAGTCATCGACACTTCTGACTTATTCTATTTTTTCGGACTTACTATATTTATTTTAATGTTGAGTCGTTTTTATCTGGAATCTAAAAAGTGGTAAAATGACAAAAAAGATAAAAGCAGCCAATTGGATTCAATCTTTAAAAAGATTAAGCATAGGAATTATATTGATTTTCACCTTATTATTGATAAGTCAAAAATATTCTTATCGTTGGGATTTAACGGCAGAAAAGAGATTTACTTTAACTAAAGCCTCTTATCATTTGCTGAAAAATCTAAAGCAAGAAACACTCATTTCGGTCTATTTAGAAGGAGATGACCTTCCTGCAGGAATTAAAAATATCCGCAATCATACTCAATACCTTTTGCAAGACATGCAAAAAGCTTCAAATGGGAAGCTAACTTTCAATTTTATTAATATTAACTCCATAAAGAATGCTGGAGAAAAAGAATCTCTTCAGAAAAATCTTATCCAAAAAGGAGTCCTTCCTGTCAATTTAGAGGTCAACTCAGAATCAGGATACTCCGAAAAACTGATATACCCAGGAGCGATTATCACTTCTGGCAACAAATCTTTAGGATTTACAATTCTAGAAAACCAAACTATATTTGGAACTCAGGAAGCGCTCGAAAACTCATTGAACTTTCTAGAATACAAAATTGTCAATACCATTTCTAAATTGCAACAAGAGCATGTTCCTACCATTGCCTATTTGCAAGGACACGGGGAAGTATCTCCTATTCAAGTCAGTTCTTTTAATGAAAGCTTATCTAAACAAAATTTTCAAATCAAAAAAGTTGAAATCGGAATTGATCCTCTACTCGATGGAAAGACAGATGTGCTCATTGTAGCAAAGCCTACTAAAAGGTTCTCAGAAGAAGATAAATTTATCATCGACCAATATGTAATGAGAGGAGGAAAAATTCTCTGGCTTTTAGACCAAATTATTGCAGACATTGACAGCTTTCAACTTGTCCCTTCTATTTTCAGTATTCCAAGAGAAAATAATTTAGATGATTTACTCTTCAAATATGGAGCAAGAATCAATGACAACCTAGTGTTGGACTTATATTGTGCCCCGATACCTATAGTTGAACAAATAGCTGGCAATCCAGTACCAAAATTATATCCTTGGGTCTTTTATCCTATTGTCAGAGGAGAACAAAAACATCCTATTGTCAAAAATTTAGATCCAGTCTTACTTAAATTCCCTTCTTCCATTGACACCATTCGTTCAGAAGACATCAAAAAAACAATATTATTATCTTCCTCTAATTATTCCAAAACACAAAAGACACCTTTCCAAATATCACTAGAAGGAGCCAAGCAGAAACCTCAGCCAGCCTTGTTCAACAACAAAGATATACCTATGGCTATCTTACTAGAAGGAAAATTTAAATCATTTTATGCTAGAAGAGCAGAGCAGTCTCAGAAAGATTTAATTCAGAAAGAAAATCAGGCCATCCTCAATGCCCCTGAACAATCTTCGAAAATGATCATAGTTGGAGATGGAGATGTTATTGTCAATGAAATAGATCCCAATGGCAGACCCTTACCTTTGGGGTATTATCGGTTTTCTAGAGAAACCTACGCCAATAAAGATTTTCTACTCAATGCAATAGAATATTTAATCGATCAAGATGGATTAATAGAGGCAAGAAATAGAGATATTTCTATTCGCCTTTTGGATAAAGGCAAAATTCAAGATCAGAAAAGTTTATGGCAATTTTTGACAGTGATTGCTCCCATTCCTATCCTTCTTATCATGGGAATTATATTGAATTTAAGAAGAAGAAAAAAATACACCCGATAATTTCATGGAATCATTGGACACCAACTATCAATGGCATCAGCTCCCCGAAGAAATTGTTCAACAGTTAAATTCACTAAAAGAACAAGAACTTATACACATAGAATGGCAAGATAAAAAGCTATGTATTAGTTTAATAAATGGTCAATTTCATGGCATCAACGATAGATGTCCTCATGCAGGCACTCCACTATCTTTTGCAAAAACCTGCAATAAAAAAGGGGTGATTGTCTGTCCTACCCATCACTACAAATTTGATATCAAAAGTGGGCGTAGCACTGATGGCAATAACTACAAGATTCCTAATTACCTCTTTCATCGAGTAGATGAAGCTCTGTATATAGGCACAAAGAAGTAATAGTTTTATTCTCCTATTACCATCATTTTTGATTGGAAGATTTGAAGCTTAGTCGATAACTGTAAGATATAAGTTCCTGCAGCTAAGGATTCATCCAACTTCAAGGATAAAATAGAAGATGGTGCAGACAAAGTCTCTTCTTTTAATACCTGACCATTTAAAGACAAAATCTTAACAACTATTGGAGAACCATTACTCTGTAAAACAGAAGGAAGGTTGATAGTTAAAATAGACTTGGCAGAAATCGGATTAGGATAAAAATTTAAAGATTGTTCTTGATGATTTCCAATAGCTGTAGGGGTAGTCACTTTAAAACGATTAGCTGTAGGAGATACCGAACATGGTTGATGAAATTTAATTGGAATGACGCTCCATTGGTAGGTACGCCCTACTTCTTTAGCAGGAAATTCATACTCTACAAATTCAGCATTTTTTACAATTGATTGAAAATATACTTTATCAGCAATATTTGCTATTTTAAAAAGATAAGCATCTGCACCATTTACTGCAGTCCATTGAAATTTGAATTTTTCACCATAAGGCACCACAGCATCTTTGCCTATAGGTGATATTAATTGTGTGCTATCAATACCATCAAAATCAGCGATTTGATTATCTAGATATACTTTACGATATGGATCATTATATAAAACTTCACGCATGTGAGCAATTTCCTCATCGGAAAAGCGATACTGACATACATCCTTATGGTATGACATGAGCAAAGAAACATCCGGGTTGTAAAAAGCTCCCCTCAAATCTTTAGCTGACCCAGTGTAAGGACAAGAATAGTCTAAAATATCTGCAGGCGTATCACAAAAACCATCACCAGCACTTTCACAATTTCTAATCCCTTGCTCACGAGTAACATATTCATGATAAAGAGGATTTTTTAAATCAGCTCCTTGAAAAGTATGTAATAAATCAAAATGATGTCCCAATTCATGTGCTAATGTTTTAGTTCCAGCACCAGCACACTGTTTATTCGCCTCCATCAATACTCCAGTACGACCTTCATATCGAGTGGACCAAGAAGGGAAAGGTGCCATTCCACAAACGCCAGTCCCTAAAGTATAATAAATATTTAAAGCATTGGGTTGATAATAATGAAACAATAATTCACCTAAAAGTTTTTCAGTGTCGTCAGTAGAAGCAGTCGTAAAAATATATCTACTGTCCACTACAAAATTAATATCTGGTATTAAATAAAAATACATTCCCACTTGAGCATACAACTCATTTAATTCGCACAATTGTTTTAATAATATTTGAACATCATATTTATTAACACCTGTACCGTCATCAATAATATGTGCTTTGACAGGAATAGTAACGAGCGTATTTTGTCTAGTTCCAAGTGAAAAATTGGATATTTCAATTTGACGTAATTGATTTCTATATTCAAAGATAGATTGGGTCTCGGTATCATTAGGATGCACACCACAAAAATCTATAGCCCAAGAAGAAGAGACTAAAAACATAGTCCATATCAACGTAAATATATATTTCATACTCAAAGATAAAAAAAGCCATCCATAAATGGATGGCCTTTGTGATAATGATATCTATTATAAGATTAATCTACTTTCGTTAAAACAGTTTTAACATCACCGAAAGAACCCATTCCTGGCACTTTTACTTCTAGCGTAAACTGTACTTCTGGATTACAAGCATTGAATGTTCCTTTGCCGGCTTGAATAATAGCAGGATACCCAGGACGATAATCGAAAATAGTTTGAGCAGTAATAATAGATTGGAAATTAGCTTTATTGCTAGCATCAAAAGATACTTTCAAATCAAATCCATCAACAAATAAGCCCAAGAAAATAATACCGTTTTCATTATCAGGATCTGCTATTGCTTCTACCTCATATTCGACGATATTACCACTTTCATCTTCATTTAATTCAGACCAAACATTATACACACCGACAAACTCATCTCTAACAAAAGGGCAAAATTGTCGGATCGTTAAATCTAATTCATTTGAAAAAGTAGCTGTTTGATCTCCTTCAACTAATTTCAGTTTTAAATTAACTGCTTCTCCAAGTGTAGTAAATAACCCAACTACATCAAATTTACCTATCACTTGACCAGCAGGAATAGTCACTTCGTGTACACCTAAAGCATAATCTTCACCATCTACCGCGGTTGAAGTAGCATCTACTTCAAAACGTAGCGTCACATCTTTATCAGTTGCTTTAGTTAAACCGATTTCTACAGTATAAGTTGAGTCTTCTGGATCTACATAAAACACATCACTAGATTTCAAAAAGTGACCGAGCGTAGGTCCATCATAAGTCAAACTCTCTTTTTTACAACTTACAACTGTCAATGTAGCAAATAACAGTAGAAGTGTAGCATTAAATATTTTTTTCATAATATCCTTATTTACTAATTAGTAATTTGGTGATTGTGCAAAATTAGGATTCACTTGTCTTTCAGCAGTAGGAACTGGCAAAGTAAATTTGAAATCCTTACCAGCAATATTTTGGGTTGAAGCAGGAGCAGGAGTACCTGTCCCATCTGCATTATCACCTTCAGTTGCAGAACGGACAATACCCAAGTCTAATCTCTTCAAATCATAGAATCTAAATCCTTCAAATGCAAGCTCCAATCTTCTTTGTTTCATCACTGCAGATAGCAAAGCATTACCAGATTCATTACCAGCAACATAGTCTGAATATCTTCTAGATCTAACTTCGTTTAATGCCTCCAATGCCGTTGCCTCATCACCAGTCCTAGCAGCAGCTTCAGCCAAAGTCAAATATATTTCAGCACCTCTCACTACTTTCACATCCACAACTCCTAAATTTGAAGCTGGACGGCTAATATATTTCACAACATGATTATAAAGTACACCAGAGAATGGTGAGGTAGCGAAATATGCACTATATCTCACATCAGTAGTATCATACAATGAATACAACTCAAAAGTAGGCACATACTCTGAACGTGTACCTGTAGCAGGAGCAGTCTGATTGTATTCAGCTCCAACATTGATTCTATCTTGATCTCTCACTAATAATTTGAATAAAACTCCTGCATTATCAACGCTATTGTCCTTCCAAATTTTTGGGAATTCAGTAATAGAACCGATGGCTTGATCAGCAGTACCTGCAAGACCCTTAGCTTCTATAGCTTCAGCTTTCGCAGCAGGATAATCCCCTTTATAAAGATATACTCTCGCCAATAATGCACTTGTAGCAGCTTTATTGATAAATCCACTAGCAATCATAGAACGATCATTGGATAATAAATCTTTCGCAGCTTTCAATTCATTAATAATAAAATCAAAAGTCTGATTCAAAGTATTTCTTGATGGTTTAGCAGAAGCGTCAACCGTCTCTTTAATTGGAATACCTGAATTAGCTGCATCTGGATCAACATTGCCAAAAGAAGGAGCAAAAGTGGTTGCTAAGTCAAAATGAGCCAAGGCTCTCACGGCTTTAGCTTGTCCCAATATATTGTTTTTAAAATCGTCGTCCTTTAGATTATTAATATTGTCAATAATTCTATTAGCTCTATCAATCGTACTATAAGCATAGAACATCCCAGACCCCCAAGTAGAGTTAGCATCTAATTTAAACTCATAAAAGTTTTGTAGCGATTTTCTACCATTTTGGTTGAGAATAAGGTTGTCTGATAATACATCAGCTAAAACCATTTTTCTAGGATAGTAATCACCGTCCTCTTCTCCCAACATTCTTTGATATACACCCCTAATTGCAGATGTAAAATCGGCAGGTGTGTTAAACGCATTTTCTTCTTCCAACTGATCAAAAGGAGTCAGTTCCAATTCGTCCTTGCAAGAAAACAGAAGAGTAGAGAAAGCGATTATAAATAATAATGATAATTTTTTCATTGTTGATTGTTTTTAAGATTAGAAACCAATATTTACACCAAATGAAAATGCTCTAAATTGAGGATAGCTATACAAAGAAGCTTCACCTGGGATACCTAAGCTACCAGTAGAAGACTCTTCAGAACCCATACCTACTTCCGGATCACCTTCATATTTAGTCACTGTAAATAAATTTGTTCCTTGGAAATATACTGACAAGTTAGCGATTTTTGCTTTACTTAAAATAGATGAAGGTAGATTATAACCTACTCTTAATGAACGAAGACGTAAATAATCTCCTTTTTGCAACCATTTATCAGTAGTTCTTGATACAAAACCAGCAGCAACCGGATTAGGATATTCAGTGACATCTCCTGGTTTTTTCCAATAATTCAAAGCTTCTACTCTTTGTGGACCAGTAATATTTTCACCATCACTCAATAAATCTCTAGCAATAAGATTCATGGTGTAGTTACCACCACTATAATAGAAATCAGCATCTACGAATACTCCATAGAAATCAGCATTTAATCCAAATCCACCATACCATTTAGGCAATACAGATTTACCTTCCAAGATGACATTATCTCCATCACTATAGACATCAGTTACATTACCATCTTTGTCGTAGTATAATGGCTTACCATTAGAAGCATCCACTCCAGCCCATCTTGTCAAATAGAAAGTATATGCTTCTAATCCTTCTTTCAAGACTGTAAGACCTAAACCTCTACCTGAGGTAGGTAAAAATTCTTCTTCAGTAGGGATTGAAACTACTTTATTTTTGTTATATGAGAAATTACCATACAATGATAAATTTCCATTTTTCTTACGTACTGCATCCACTCTCAATTCAGTTTCCACACCTCTATTGTTCATTTTACCAATATTCTGTGTCTGAGAAGAGAAACCAGAAGTATATGACAATGCTACTGGGAACAATAAGTCATTAGTATTTTTATCATAGTACTCAACTGATCCAGATAATCTATTATTAAAGAAACCAAAGTCCAAACCAATATTCCAGTTAAAGTTAGATTCCCATTTTAATTTAGGGTTTGCTGGAGTAGCAGGGAAACTAGAAGTCAAGTCACCATAACTACCTAGGTTATAAGTAGAAAGATATAAGAAATCTCCAATTCTATCATTACCTGAGGTACCCAAAGAAGCTCTCAATTTCAATTGGTTAATATTTTTCACATTAGCCAAGAACGATTCTTTGGCAATATTCCAACCAACTGAAGCTCCGTAAAAAGTACCGTATCTATTTTCTGGACCAAATGCGGTAGAACCATCTCGTCTGACTGAGATGGAAGCCAAATACTTATTCAAATAGTTATACTGTGCCTCTCCAAATAAAGAGAATAAGGCATACTTGATTTTTGTTCCTCCTACTCTCTGAGGTAAAGCTGAAATACCCAATTGCATTAAGTTTTTATTGGTAAATCCAATCCCGGTTGCAGTAGTGCTTTCATAATCTGTCTTTAACAATTCTGTACCTGCCAATAAACTCAAATTATGTTTATCTTTAAGCGTAGTATTATAGGATGCCACATTTGACCATTTGAATAAGATATTTTGATATGATGCTTGAGTTAAAGAGCCAGGAGCAGCAGGATTACCTACATATCCATCTAAAATTGAGCCTGGATACAAATAATTATTCCTTCTTTCACTACGGTGTTTGATACCTACATCAGTTTTCAAAGCTAGCCCTTTTACAATATCTACCTGAGCATAAACATTGCCAATTAAGTTCAAATATTTACGAATGTTTGGAGCAGTTTTGATTCCCTCAAGTGCGTTAAATCCTTGTGTAGTATAATTCCACTCTGGATTTCCATTATCATCATAAATAACATTACCGTCAGCATCTTGAGCATATACTGGTTCGTAAGGATTGTAAAAATACATTGCCGCAAAAGGATTTTGAGCATTGTACCTATCTCTCAATACATTATCTTCAGCTTGAGCAACAGTAAAAGAGTTGCCTACTTTCAACCATTTATTAGCTCTATAATCTGAATTAAAACGAACATTGATTCTATCAAACTTAGACTCATAAGTCAAACCATCTTCTTTATAAGAGCCAAATGACAAGTAATAGTTAAAATCTTCAGAGCTACCACTCACCGACACATCATGAGTCTCTACAGCAGCTTTTCTCAATAAGACTTTAAACCAATCTGTCCTATTTTTTGAGATAAAATCAGCGATTTCATCATCTTGTAAGGCTAAAATTTCAGCGTTTCCTTTATTTAATCCACGCTCATATCCAATCTTTTCCTCAGCAGACATTAAATCAAAATTATCTTTAGTTTTGGTTTTCACACTTCGGTTATAGCTATACTGGATATTGAATTTTTTCATAGTAGAGCCTGTTCCTCTTTTAGTCGTTACCAAAATAACACCATTAGAAGCACGAGAACCATAAATAGCAGCAGCTGCTGCATCCTTCAATACAACCATATCCGCAATATCTGCAGGATTGATCATGGCATAATCTCTAGTAGAAATCTCCACACCATCCACTAATATCAATGGTTCTGAAGATGCATTTAAAGAGCCTGTACCTCTGATACGGATATATGCATTACCACCTGGACGACCGTTGAGTGCAGTAATCTGCACACCAGACGCTTTACCTTGCAATAAGTTATCAATACCACCAATAGGAATATTTTGCAATTTTTCTCCTTTGACTTCTGAAACAGCAGCTGTCAAATCAGATTTTTTTACAGCAGAATAACCCATTACAACTACTTCTTCTAGTTGAACTCCAGATTTTAATTTGACATTAATAGAATTGCTAGTAATCGCAACTTCCTGAGTTCCAAAACCTACATAAGAAAACACTAATATTTTCGCATCTGCAGGAACATCTAGACGATAATCACCATCAATTCCAGTTGATGTGCCGATGGTCGTTCCTTTAACGACGACACTAACGCCTATTAAAGGCTGCTCATCTTCGGCATCAGTCACCACACCAGAAACAGTGCGGTTTTGAGCAAGTACTTGTGTTGTGCTAAAAAGCACTGCAAGTAGCCACAGTAAAACGTTTTTTTTCATAAAGACTGACTTGTTTGTTAATAAATCCTAATAAACCTAATTTATGTTAAACGCAAGTATAAAGATTTTCTCAGACAATACAATGTTATAAGAAAAAGATTTTTTAATAATTACTTAAATAATTCAAGGATAATAAGCATTTTCAAGAATTTATAACTTAACAAATAGTATAGGAAAACAATAAAATTTATAAAAAAACTAAATGATTTATAATGAAAAGTTAACTTTTGGTATTTAAAATGATAAATTCTATAACGCAAAGCCTCTTAAATCAAATTTAGGCTGAAATTTAAATTAAATTATTCAACAAATATTTAACAAATTTGAATAAGATGATTACAGTAAAACTTTCTTCCGATTCGATAGCTGATGAAGTATGAACCTTACAGGCTAGGAAGGAGATTCTTTCAGAATGACAGAAAGGTAACATAATTGTACACAAATGTCATGCTGTAAGCATCTATATGCCATACAGTATAGGAAGGAGATTCTTTCAGAATGACAGAAAGGCAACATAATTATACACAAATGTCATGCTGTAAGCATCTATATAGAATACAGTCTAGGAATGAGATTCTTTCGCTTCGACAAGCTCAGCGACCGCAGAATGACAGTGGCAGAATGTCATGCTGTAAGCATCTATATAGAATACTGTATAGGTATGAGATTCTTTCAGAATGACAGCAACCCAATGCAACAGGATATCTCTTTGTCGCATATTATACTATAAACAACTATTTATAGCATCTTTTCTTCATACTTTTCTTTAGTAGAAAAGTATGCAAAAGAATCGCGCCGTGATATCTCATCTGCCTCACTATTGACTCGAAAGCTATTTCTTCAAAACTCACCTACGGTTCAAACAGTTGAAGAAATCACGCTTCCTTCGTCAAGTGTGGCGACGATTCGATATCTTATGGCGCAGGCGCAAGCAATGTAACAGGGCAATGTTCAATCATGCTTTCTTCGTCAAATGTAGCAATGGTAGGATGTCATGCTGTAAGCATCTATATAGAATACAGTCTAGGAATGAGATTCTTTCAGAATGGCAAACTCAGCGACCGCAGAATGACAGCAGTAGAATGTCATGCTGTAAGCATCTATATAGAATACAGTCTAGGAATGAGACCCTTGCAGGGTGACAACTTCACAATAATGTCATGCTGTAAGCATCTTTTATATAATACAGTATTGGTATGAGATTCTTGCAGAATGACATAGAGGCAACATAACTGTACAAGGATGTCATGCTGTAAGCATCTATATAGAATACTGTATAGGTATGAGACCCTTACAGGGTGACAACTTCACAATAATGTCATGCTGTAAGCCACTATTTGAAAAAAATAATTGAATGATAAGTACTAAAAAAAGAAGTGGCTACCTCACCTAGATAGCCACTTTCCTTCATCCAATTTAAAAATCTTTATTCTCCTCCAGTACCTTTAAACTGGTCTTCTTTAAATCTAAAAAGAATATTAAAAGAAGTCAAAGAACCATAAATTCTAGTGATATATTGTTGTAAATCTACCTTTTCTTCATCGCTTAAATTAGAGGAATTGATTTTTTGCTCCATCACTCTAAGTCTATCTCTAACCATCACAATTTTGTGAAAGAATGTTTCAATAGGAATCTCCTTAGCTTGCAAACTGGAATTTTCTGGTTGGAGAATAAGATGACCACCTTTCCATTTATCCCCTAAATAAATTGTTTCAGAAGGAGAAGTAATCGGCTCTAAAATATCTCTTAACAAGGATTCGACAGTATCTAAAGAAATGGCATTATCCTCTTTCTCCACTTCTTTTACAATCACATAATTATCAAAGTGTTTGCCAATTTCTTTCTCTCCGTGGTCAGAAAAATATATCTCATAATATCTTTCTTCTACACCAATAATGACGCCATTTCCATAAGTAGGATGAATCAAGCGGGTTCCTATATTCAATTCCATCATCAAAATTAAATAGTCATTATTTCTTCTTCTTTCAATGCCAACATTTTATCCACTTTGGTGATATAATCATTGGTCAGTTGCTGAATACTGTCTTCTGCACCTTTTGATAAATCTTCTGATAATCCTTCTTTTAATAATGCTTTAATGGCATCATTTCCTTCTTTACGTGCAGAACGTATCCCCACTTTTGAATTTTCACCAGAGGCTTTCGCTTGTTTGGCAAGGTCTCTTCTCCTTTCTTCGGTCAAAGGAGGAATCACTAAACGAATATTTTCCCCATCATTCTGAGGTGTAATTCCCAAATTGGCTTGAAAAATTGCTCTTTCAACATCTCCTATTAACTTTCTTTCAAAAGGTACAATGACTAAAGTTCTTGCATCTTGAAGTTTGACGGAAGCCACTTGCTGAAGAGGAGTGAGCATTCCATAATATTCTATTTTGATAGCAGAAAGCATGTCTGGACTCGCTTTACCAGCTCTCACTCTTCTTAAATCTTCTTCTAAATGCTTCAATGCTTTTAGCATAGACTCTTTAGTCTCATCAATTATAAACTCTACTTCTTCATTCATCATAAAAATATTTGAATACTATCTAACAATAGTTCCTATTTTTTCACCATTCAAAATTTTCAATATATTCCCCTTCTCTTTGATAGAAAAGACCACTATTGGCAATTTATTTTCTTTACATAATGTAAAAGAGGTCTGATCCATGACACCCAATTCTCTATTAATCACTTCTTGATAGGAAATGGTGTCAAATTTGGACGCATCTTTGTTTTTCTTAGGGTCTGCAGTATAAATCCCATCTACACTTGTTCCTTTCAGCAAAGCGTCTGCTCCAAGTTCGACAGCCCGAAGGGCAGCAGCAGAATCAGTAGTAAAAAAGGGATTGCCAGTACCTGCTGCCAAAATTATCACTCGACCTTTTTCAAGATGTCTAACCGCTTTTCTTTTGATATATGGCTCACATACTTGTTGAATAGAAACTGCTGACATTAATCTCGTTTCAATACCTCTTTTCTCCAAAACACTTTGAAGAGCCATACCATTAATCACGGTTGCGAGCATTCCCATGTAGTCGCCTTGAACTCTATCTATCCCTAAGTTTCCTGCCTGTAATCCTCTAAAAATATTTCCTCCTCCAATAACAACAGCAAGTTCATATCCTTGATTAACAACACTTTGAATTTCATCTCCAAAATGATCTATCATTTCTGCCTGGATACCGAAATGTTCATCGCCCATCAAGGCTTCTCCACTCAATTTGAGCAAAATACGTTTAAATTGTCCCATTAGGAATTGAAATTATAAAAAAAAGGAGAGAATTTCTTCTCTCCTCTACAAAATATAAATTATATTATGATAAAGATACTCTCTTAAAGCTAAGAACTTTGAGTTCTTTGTCCACAGATTTCACATACTGATCGACAGTTTTACCACTATCTTTCACAAAAGGCTGACTCAACAAAGTAGATTCTTTCAACATTGAATTTACTGCACCATCAGCGATTTTATCCAAAAGATTCTCAGGTTTACCCGCAGCAACAGCTTTTTCTCTAGCAATTGCACGTTCACGATCTTTTGTTTCTTCACTTACACCAGAAGCATCTAAAGCGATAGGGTTCATAGCAGCAATTTGCATTGCCACATCTTTACCCGCTACCGTATTTGCTTCATTTAAACTTTGGTTCAATTCAACGATAACACCCATTCTATATCCCATGTGAATATAAGGTATCAATCCTTTACCAGAAAGTGTTTCATATTTTTTCACTTCAATCTTTTCTCCGATTTTTGCGACTGTATCCAAAAGGGAGTTAGCCACTGTAGTTCCTCTAAATGGAGTAGCATTCAAAGCTTCTATATCAGCAGCTTGAGTTTCTAAAGCCAATTGAGCAATTTCTTTAGCCAATGCGATGAAGTCTTCATTTTTAGCAACAAAATCAGTTTCAGCAGATAAATTCAATAAGATACCAAAAGTACTATCTTCATTTGTCAAGGCTATAACAACTCCTTCATTGGCTTCACGTTCCGCTCTGTTAGCTGCAATCTTGGCTCCTTTTTTACGAAGGAAATCGATTGCTGCTTCAAAATCACCATTTGTTTCAACAAGTGCTTTTTTACAATCCATAAGTCCTGCGCCTGTTTCCTGACGTAGCTTATTTACTTCTGCAGCAGATATTGACATATATTATTATTTTTTTAGATTATTGATTATTCGCCGTCATTAGATTCTTCAACTTCTTCAGCATCTTCATTAGAATCCGCTTCAATTTCTTCTTCTACTACGACTTCTTCTTCTTCAGAATCTTTATCGCGTTTTCTATCAGCCAATCCTTCTTTTATCGCTTCAATTACATATTCAGTAATAATCTGGATAGATTTAGAAGCGTCATCATTTGCTGGGATAGCAAAATCTACAAGTGTAGGATCTGAATTGGTATCTACTATACCGAAAGTTTTGATACCCAAATTCTTAGCTTCAGCCAAAGCGATGTGTTCATGAGAAATATCCACCATAAAGATAGCAGCAGGGATACGCAATAAATGCTCGATACCACCTAATACTTTGTCCAACTTCGCTTGTTGACGAGCCAACATCAGACGTTCTTTCTTAGTAATATTATTCAATGCTCCATCTGCCAACATTTTTTCAATGTTTTGCTTCTTCTTGATAGATTTTTTGATAGTAGCAAAGTTGGTCAACATACCACCCAACCAACGTTCGGTCACGTAAGGCATATTAACACTAGCAGCTAATTCAGCTACTATATCTTTCGCTTGTTTTTTAGTAGCGACGAAAAGGATTTTTCTTCCTGATTTTGCCATTTGGCGTAAAGCAGCAGCAGACTCTTCAAGTTTAGACTGTGTTTTATTCAAATCAATGATATGAATACCTTTACGTTCCATGAATATATATGGCAACATCTTTGGATTCCATTTTTTCTTGAGGTGACCAAAGTGTACACCTGCATCCAATAATTGTTGCTGAGATATTTTTTCCATATTGCAGTTACAAATAGTTCTGTGAATAAATTAACGTTTACTGAACTGGAAGCTCTTACGGGCTTTCTTACGTCCAAATTTCTTACGCTCTACCATTCTAGGGTCACGAGTCAATAATTTCTCTGTTTTAAGAGTTGGTTTGTTTTCTTCATTGATTTTCACCAAAGCACGAGAAACTCCCAAAGCAATAGCTTCAATCTGACCTTTAATCCCTCCTCCTTTTACATTGACTTTGACATCATATTGACCAACAGTATTTGTAATTTCAAAAGGTTGAGTCAATTTAATGGCTAAGTGTGGCACAGGAAAATAAACATTTGATTCTTTGCCATTGACAGTCATCGCTCCTGTACCTGGCTTAAGATAAACTCTAGCAACAGAAGTCTTTCTTCTTCCTAAAGCATTCGTATAAGTAGTTGCCATTTCTTATTTAAATTTAATAATTTCAGGTTTTTGTGCAGCATAAGGATGCTCAGCACCTATACATACGTGCAATTTTTTATACATGGCTCTACCTAATCTTGTTCTAGGAAGCATGTGTCTAACAGCATTCTCAATAATAAATTCTGGCTTTTTTACTAAGGCTTCTTTTGGTGTCATAAAGCGTTGACCTCCAGGATATCCAGTGTGTCTGATATAGACTTTATCTTGTAATTTATTGCCAGTCAATACAATCTTTTCTGCATTGATAACAATTACATGATCACCAGTATCTACATGTGGAGTATAGCTAGCTTTGTGCTTTCCTTGTAGAACCTTTGCAATTTCAGAGCTCAAACGACCTAAGGTCTGATTCTCTGCATCTACTACCAACCATTTGCGCTCAACTGTCTGAGGGGTGGCTGATACCGTACGATAACTTAATGTATTCACGGAAATAATGGTTTTCTTTATCTAAATTAAAATTGGACTGCAAAGATAGTATTATTTTATATTGCTTGTTGCAAATCGAAAAAATTATTTTTAAAATTTTTAGTATCTAATTGATTATCAAATAAATTATGGCGCAAATATTTTTTTGTGAATGGTGAATGGGGAATAGTGAATAGTGAATAGTGAATGGTGAATGGGGAATAGTGAATAGTGAATAGTGAATGGTGAATAGTGAATAGTGAATGGTGAATAGTAAATAGTGAATGGTGAATAGTAAATAGTGAATGGTGAATAGTAAATAGTGAATAGTGAATGGTGAATGGAAGGATGTCATGCGTTCATTGAGTGCTTCGACAAAGGCTCAGCAACCACTTGTCGAAATGAGCATCTAAATAAAATACAGTCTAGGAATGAGACCCTTACAGGGTGACAGTGAGGGACTATAATTATACCAAAATGTCATGCGTTCATTGAGTGCTTCGACAAAGGCTCAGCAACCACTTGTCGAAATGAGCATCTATATAGAATACAGTCTAGGAATGAGACCCTTACGCTTCGGAAGGTGGTACAGTGAGTTTATCGAACTGCTCAGCGACGGCAGGGCGGCACCCATACAAATACATCATCAAAAAAATAGGCTGTCCAAAAAGACAGCCTATTTAAATATTAAAAGCTAGTATCTCACTTACTGTTTCACCACTTTTGCATCAAATTCTTTACCATTGATATCGGTGAATGAGATAATATAAGTTGCTGCTGGATAATCTCCAAGGCTCAATTTGACACGATTGACACCAGCTGCCAAATCTACTTCTTTATTTCCCATCACTTTGCCGTTCATATCCAGAATACGGATATTGACATGTTGATTGGTTTTGGAGATAATAGTAGCTTCTACTGGACCATCTGTCGGATTAGGATG
Source organism: Chitinophagales bacterium (assembly GCA_023957235.1). GTDB lineage: Bacteria > Bacteroidota > Bacteroidia > Chitinophagales > JADIYW01 > JAMLHH01. The sequence goes on from JAMLHI010000001.1 coordinate 172,080, forward strand.
TAGTGATACAAATCCTTCTCCTGCTTTAGCCACATTCAACTCTACTTGAATAATTCTTGAATAATGGTGTGTCGCATCAAAATCCACTTGTTTCAATCTGTAGTAATTAACACCTGTGAAAGGTTCATTATCCCACAATTGGTACTGATGTGGATCGCTGGTCGTACCATGACCTTTCACATTGCCTATAGCTGTCCAATTCTGAGCATCGGTACTTTTTTCAACGATGAAATAATCATTATTCAATTCGGAGGCAGTCTCCCAATTCAACAAGACCTTATCTTCTATCAATGTACCAGTGAAGTGTACGAGTGTAATAGGCAATACATTAATATCTAGACTGACTCTTACCGCGATACCTCCACCAGAGAATCCATTCCAAGCGACTTCAACAAAGTGTGTACCCATCATGTCACCAACACCACCATAAGGCAAACTTGTTAACAGATGTCCGATATACACAAAATTATTGATGGTAGTCGGCTGAATATCGGTAGTGGATGAGTTCACAGGCACATTAAATCCTGTAACTGGTCCAGCAACAAACTGGGAATTATCAGTATTCTTAAATACTTGAGTAGCTCCTCTCGACAATGGAACTCCACATGTCCCAGTATAAAGCGATCTCCATGCATCTGCTCTAGCTTCCGTAGCAGCTTGCTCTGCTTGTTTGAATAAGAATCTTGTCTTGACAAAGCCATTCAGGGCACCTGAAATCACTCTTACATTCCAATATCTCGGCATCACAAAATTGGCTTCACAAGCTCCCAAATCTTGAGCAAAGAACACATCATCTTGTGTAGTCGGATTGGGTGTGACTGTAATATCTACTTCAGCAGTGAATAAAGATGTATTTGCACCTGGCACGGCACTCGGCTGTTTTTGAATCGCAAAAAGATATTCATACGGTTTGGCAGTTGTAGCATACCAAGTCCAACCAGCTGTATCTACACACACTTCAACAGCAGTAGTAGTCGCTCCATCAGGTGCATAGACAGTATAAGCAGGAGTAGAAGTACAAAGACAAGTATCTATTACTGTTACTGCTTTGGACACTGCAGCTGTATTTGTACATGGTGCTGGAGCTTCGGCTCTAACATAATAGATAATATTCGAAGTAGGTGTATGAGTGAATATGCCTGTAGCGTTGCTTGCTATTTGTGTCCCGCCACTTGTAGGGTCACCATTATATAAGACCCATTGCGCTCCTGCACCTAAAGATCCACCGTGTTGCGTAATCGTAACAGCCTCTCCATCACACACCATATCTGGAGCTGTAATAGAATCTGGAGCAACAGATGGCTCTACTATCGTTACTGTTATAGGTGTAGGAATAGATTGACCGCATCTATTGATGATACGCACATAATAAGTCGTTGTCGCAGAAGGAGTTGGAATCTTTATCGTACGATAGGTCATCAAGGTATCTCCTTTCGGATTGCCTTTGTTACCGATATAAATCGGTGTAGGGCTTAAAGTATCAGGATCTGCATCATAGAAATAAAACTTACCATCGTTGCCGAGATTACCTCCCCATACTTGCAAAGAAATAGAGTCCGGAGCGGAAGCATCATTGCAAATCAAAGTATCAGAAGCTCGCAAGGAATCTTGCTGTACAAATGGTATCACAGTAATCACTGTTTTTCGCTGCCAGGCACCTGAATACGTCTCTTTATTGGATGCCGCTCTAAAAGCAGCATCTGAGAAGCATCGTCCTACTAAGTTGACAAAATAAGTAGTCGTAGAATCAATAATCGTCTGTATCTGCGAGAAAGGAGGACGTTTAGTGATGATGGTATCTCCTGTAATAGTATCTATTGTTGCTACAGCCACACTATCTCCCGTATAAGAAGTATATTGCATGAACTGAGGTATATCCCCTAGCGGTGCTCTAAAACAAGCAGCAGATGTAATCAATAGTGGATTAGTACAAGTATTTCTAGTACAGAAGTTACCTGGACCAGTCCTATTATTGTAAGGACCTCCTTTCAGGCTGTACCAAGCATAGTTACTCTTGTTTTTGGCTTTTGTAGTGCCAATCGAATCTGTAGGCATCTCAAGAGTAATCACAGTACCCGGACACACCGTATCAGGAGCTATCATCATACAAGTTCCTTGATAATCAGTAAAACTGTTTAATCCATTTGCTAAAATATTACACCAAGCCGTGGGTTGTGTAGGAGAACATAGTCCCCAATTTTGATCTCTACTGTAGATTAAAGAATAGACCTCATTGCTAGTATCTCTACATACGAAATCTCCAGGTGCCATAGAAACGATACGTCTGAAATAGACTTTCCCTGGATCGAGATTGCCCGGTGTCTGATTAAATACATTTGTAGCAGCACTATAATTAAAAAATGCAGTACCTATATCTGGATCCCAACTCTCCGCTACTGCTCCAGTCCCTTCATAAGCACCAGATGTGGTAGGCCAGCCTGCTAAGACATTGGTCCAAGTATTATTGACTAAAATCTGCCATTGGTAGTAATAAGTAGTCGGGTCACTCGGTCCTATAGGTGTATTACCCAACATATTGCCAATGTCCACATTATTTGCTGTCACATTACCAGAGTTACGAGTAGGAAGTGGTTGTGTGGTACAATCAGCAGTGGGTGGTACCGGGAAGTCAATAAAATTGTTGCTGAAATTATCTTTCACTATGATAGTACGGATATTGGAAGTATCAGAACAGAACAGCGTAGAAGATGAAACAATTCTATAAAAGCGATAGGTTCCATTTCCACTGAACACTGGAGGAAGATATTTTTCATTGACCTCTCCTGGCAAGGCGGTAAATGCCCCTCCATTGGTACTCTGATACCATTGGAACTGCCAATTACCTCCCGGTTCATGCGCTGGCAATGGGAAAGAAGGATGAGTCTCCAAGGTATCCACTTGACCTATATTACATATATAGACAGTATCTGCGCTTATAGGATTAGTATTGATGACATTGGTGATTTTAGGATTGACTAAAATGGTATCATAAACTGGAATAGACCATCCACAACAATTATCTCTCACTCTATATCTCACCTGATAAGTCACCGGAGCTCCACCATTATTTGGAGGCAATGACAATCCACTAGGATTGGCTACTCCATGCAACTCAATAGCTGGAATAGGGCCAGTATAAATACCAGACACGGTTGTCTTTTGAATCACCCACTCATGGTCAATAGGATTGGCCATACCAGGGGTCGAAGTCAAAGAGAAAGTAGTTCCGGAACAGAGTTTATCAGGGACAGTGATTGTAGGAGCTGGTCGTTCATATCTGATATATAATTGATTTTGATAGATACCGCCCGGTATAGTAATCAGATTTTTAGGTCCCAAAAAGCCCGAAGGGACATAAACAAACTTAGGATTGGCACTACCACTAATTGTAGAAGACAGATTATCTCTAATATCATTATAAGGCAATACATTTTGAGGTATCAAATTTCCCCAGTTTGTTGTATTTTTTGTGATAGTCAATTTAGAATTGGTACAACCAGATGAATAATCAGATTCTACTCTATCAGGCGGATACGGGCCATCAGGAATATCTTTCACGAAAGTAGAGGATGGATTGATATACTCAGCCATATTCGAACCACTGACACCGCCAGGAGCTCCTTGACCACCTTGACCACCCATACCCCCTTGACCACCATCTCCTGCAAGTGTCACCTCTCCTGGATATCCTGGATTGCCAGGCGCACCCAATCCTCCAAATGGAGCTGTTGGATTGGTTACAACAGATAAAAAGTTACGATTGGTCCCAGCACTCGTGCCACTGATCCACAGTCCAAATGCCCCACCACTACCAAATCCAGGTCTTCCGCCAAAGCCGCCGACACCGCCCCAGCCACCGATATAAGAAGCGTTTCCGCCACCGCCACCACCGCCACCGCCGCCGCCGCCACGGTTAGCCATATTCTGACCTTTAGGTGTGTAATAAGCCATTGGTGTCAAATCAGTCAATACTAATCCCGCATCTGTCAGAATAGGATCAGCATTATCCATACCAGTAGTACCATTCGTATCAAAGGCACCACCTACACCTCGGTTAACTCCATTATTAACAATGGCAGCACCACCAGGTGTATTTATTGCCCCTTGATTACCACCAGCTCTATTGCCACAAATATTACCATAATAAGGAGGACCAGCAGTACAAGGATCGATAGAACTGGTATCGCCAGATGAGCCAACACCTGCCTGTCCTGCAGTAGCAATGACATTGATGATACGGAATCCGCTAGAATTATTGATATGAATGGCATAATTGCTCAGACCTCGACCTTTTATAGTAGGGGAATATACATCCCTATCGGGAGCATCTCCTGTCGTGATTTTCAAATCTTGGATCGTCCAATTATTGCCTATAGATCTAAATCCAATTACATGAACGCGAGCAGGATCGATTTGCTCTATAATATTACTGGTGATATCGGTTACTGCATCAGATCGCTTGACCCAAATATTTTCACCCAAGACTGGATCAAATACTTCTACATAGCCCCCTTCAGCGACCAAGCTATCTCTCATGACTAAAGCTGTAGTCCCTGAGAGGGTATAATTGCCAGCCAAAATCTTGATATGCCTAATGGTATTGGATGGAAGAGCTGTTACTTGAGCAAATGCCTCTTCTAAAGTATAAGGTCTGTTGATAGTACCTATACCCGTACCTGGTGTTGCCAGATGAGAGGCATATAACACCCCTGTCACACCAGCACAGCCCGGATCTTCTGTCTGAAAATAACAAGTCGTTGTATAATTGGTAGCTGTCGGACAGGTATCTGTTACCACAGTAGTCATCGTTACAGAGACATTAGTCGGAGAGGTATTAGGGAAAGACAAGGTTGTTGACCAAGGAGAACCCACTGGCACAGCAGGGTTGACTGTCCCTCCACTAGAAGCCCAAGTATATCTCACTCCCGGTATAGGGGTAGAACCAGGAGCAGGAGGCAGGACAGGCTGCAGAACGATAGTAGCACCTGCTCTCACCTTGGTAGGAGAGCCAGCAGTACCACAAGCCAACACTCCGGCATCTATCGGTACAATGATACTGTCCAAAACTGTGACACGGGTACATTGGGTATAGGCTTCAGCAAATTTTTCACCATTCTGAGTTTGACTTCCAGGTCCATTTCTATTGAAGACTTTCAGACGATACACTCTCGTACCAGTAAATGTACCGGTATTAAATCCGGTAGGGCAGATACCCCCTTGAGCAGCAGGAACATCTATCCATGTTGTGCCAGTAGGAGGACAAGCAGGTCCCGCCGGTGTATTGACAACGGCATATTGCCATTGATAAAAAGTAGAATTGGCAGAGCCAGTCACATTCATGTGGTGAGTTGCTCCCGGACAAATAATGACATCTCTAGGGCCATCTACCGTGCCTGCTATAGGATTGGGAATACTCCAGCGATATTTCAGACGTGCAATATGACTTTGCATCCTACTGCCAGAAAGATGAATAGGCACATAAAGATAATTGTCCGTATTAGGAGGGCTATTCCTCCAATTAATAGTACCGGAAGCTGTTCTTATATTATCATTATCACTAGAGCTAATTTTTGCCAATTCATTTATCGGCCATATCGGCCATACACAAAATCCCCCTAACCAAGAAGGTGCTTTCGTATCACAACAATCAGGCTTGCCATCGTACACAAGGCATCGTGTACAAGAAGTAGGAGCGTCCGTACCACAATCACTCTCCCATGATTCTATTCTATAACTGAACACATTGGCATCTGTATTTGAGCCATTAAATGTTCTATTCAATAATAGCACATTGGTATTGATCCAATCTGGTTTGTCTTGAGTGGTTTTGACAGTCGCTGCATAGCCCGGTTCACCAGTAAACTGACTATCCCAAGCTTTGGCTCTGATATATTTCTCTTCGTCTTTGGTCGCTAACTGTGGACCGACAGGCACATCATTACAATCATTAGAAATAAAGCCAAAAACATCACCCAATACCGGAATATCGAGTCCATCATGGTCAGAATCAGTAAAATATCCATCCAAGCTCACTTTCAGATTAATATTATTCATATCATCATAGTGGTCAGCACAGAGCTGTGCTTGATTTTTTACAGTAGCAGACCCCGGCTCATTAAAGCCAGATTGTGGTCCTACCCAGCTCCAACGATGAGCAAACACGAGTATATATCCCTCTCCATTGCCCATACCCCATATACCATCATCTACGTTGTCTGTTACTTTCAATTTTTGAGTGGCAAAATAACCTACCTCACCCGGAGGGGTCCCTCTGAAATATACGGGATCTCCATTAAAATTATTTTTACCTGCCCAAGAATCATCATAGTCAGAAATACCTATTAAAGACGCTACAATATTGACTAAGTTCAATGGGTCTAGTTCCCAACCAAAGAGATTGATACAAGCACCAATACCTGCCCCCCAAGCCAAGCCAGTCACCCCCATAGAGTCCACTATCAAAGCCGTCATGATGATATCATAAGGGAAAATATTCTTCCTTCCTTCATAATATTGAGGTAATCCAAAAGTCGTTTTACATCCTACCCCACCGATATTCATCACTGCCTCACTTCCACTCAAATCGGCATCTGATTCGAAGGCATCTAAAAGTTGCCACTGATATCTGTCGGGTGCCTTTCCTCCTGAAAAAGTACGATTGAACAATAAATATCCATAAGTAGCAGGCGTGTTCATCCCAACAGGTCTTGCAAAACCATCCACAGTGGCAGGATAAGCATTAGGAGCGGCATCAGGTGTGCCTGCTGCCATATAAACACTCCCCGGATTGAGGGGCATTGTCGTTCTAGGAAAAGTAGAAGGTCTGAATGGGAAGAAGGGATTTTGAAGTCTAAATGCACCATCATCGACTCTCCAAAAACGTTGACTCTTTCCTTTTACCCTAAATCTCATATCCTGAGGATACATGTTATTGATTAAGTTAAAAGGCGGGAAATTATCCATTTGAAAGCCCGTACCATTAGCTGCGCGAATACGTAAATTATTAAAAACAAACTTGGTAGGCCCCGTCAGTACATTCTCACTACAGTTGGCATCCGAATAGACCGCATGCAACCATACTTCCAGCTTCATATCTGCATCATTGAACACTTCACTTTGTGCATGAGCAGCTCGACCCCACAAGACTAATGACATTAAAAGCATTAGTTTGGAAATCTTGACAATAAAACCGTTCAAACAATTGGGTATATATTTTTTCATAAGCCTCTTTATTAAAAAAATGTCAGATAGTTATTTCTCCACACCAATTCACCCTGACAGTTAACCCAAAGTTAAATAAATATTTTCAAATCTGTAATATTTTTAACAGAAAAGGAAAAAGAAAATATTTTAGGGGGATAGAGTAAGGGAGAGTAAAGTAGTTTTGTAGTCCCGTCATTTCGAAACGCAACGCAGTGGAGTGAGAAATCTCTAAGATTAACAACGTTCCGAAAAGAGATCTCTCCCTTTGGTCGAGATGACGGTGTTCATGAAAGGAGTGTTGAGAAATGAGATGTTCAATCAAAACGTCATTTCGAAACGCAACGCAGTGGAGTGAGAAATCTCTATGATTTACAGTGTTCCCAAAGAGATCTCTCCCTTTGGTCGAGATGACGGCGTTCATGAACAGTGTTCCTCAAAGAGACTCCTCCTATCGTCGGAGTGACGGTGTTCAGGAAGGGAGTATTGAGTAGTTTTGTAATCCCGTCATTTCGACGAGGCACGAGGAGAAATCTCTTAGATTAACAGCATTCCAAAAAGAGATCTCTCCCTTTGGTCGAGATGACGGTGTTCATGAACAGTGTTCCCAAAAGAGACTCCTCCTATCGTCGGAGTGACGGCGTTCAGGAATGGAGTGTTGAGAAATGAGATGTTCAATTTGTCCCTTTGACGGTTCGAGCATCTCGACAGGTGCTACAGTGAGTTTATCGAACTGCTCGATGACCAAGCCACACCGTCGAGTAATGCTCGGTCATTGAGGTTCTCGTCCGGTCATTGAGGTTCTCGAAATGACCACTCACAAAATGACGGTTCGAGTATTTCGGCAAGCTCAATAACCATGCCTCACCATCCAGTCATTAAGGATAGGGCATAACGAACTTTTGAAAACGTCATTTCGACGAGGCACGAGGAGAAATCTTTAAGATTAATAACGTACCCCAAAAGAGATCTCTCCCTTTGGTCGAGATGACGGTGTTCAGGAAAGGAGTGTTGAGTAGTTTTATAGTCCCGTCATTTCGACGAGGCACGAGGAGAATTGAAAATCAGCGGAGCTAAATCTCTAAGAATTTCAACGTTCCGAAAAGAGATCTCTCCCTTTGGTCGAGATGACGGCGTTCAGGAACAGTGTTCCCAAAGAGACTCCTCCTATCGTCGGAGTGACGGCGTTCAGGAAAAAAACTATCTTATCGAATAATAGTTTAACGATAAATAACCACTATAATCCATCAGAAGTCGCTAAATTTAATCTATGAATATAGGAATCGTCTGTTATCCCACATTTGGAGGTAGTGGAGTCATTGCGACAGAACTTGGAAAAGGGCTAGCCCAGAAAGGTCATAAGGTTCATTTTATCACCTATCAGCAGCCGGCACGGCTTGATTCCTTTCATGCCAATATCTTTTATCATGAAGTCCGGCCAGCGGAATATCCATTATTTGAATATGCTCCTTATGACACTGCTTTGGCCAGTCGAATTGTAGATGTCAGCAGGCATGATCAATTGGATTTGTTGCATGTACATTATGCTATTCCACACGCATCATCAGCATATTTGGCCAAGCAGATTTTGCGTACACACCAGATATATCTTCCAGTCATCACTACCTTACATGGGACAGACATCACCCTAGTGGGGAAAGATCCCATCTATGAGCCCGTTGTAACATTTTCTATCAATGAGAGCGATGGAGTGACTGCTGTTTCAGAAAGTCTGAGACAGGACACCTATGATCATTTCACTATCACAAGAGATATTGAAGTGATTCCGAATTTTGTAGATTTTTCTAGGTTTAAGAAATCGAACAAGGAGCATTTTCGAAAGGCGATAGCCCCCAATGATGAGAAAATTTTGGTGCATGTCTCCAATTTTCGAAGAGTCAAAAGAGTGCAAGATGTCATTGAGATGTTCTGCAAGGTATCTAAAAGCACACCGTCCAAATTATTAATGATAGGCGATGGGCCAGAACGTCAGATGGCTGAAAACCTCGCCCGAACAAAATGTGGGTTGGATGTTAGATTTTTGGGTAAACAAGAAGCGGTAGAAGAAGTGTTGTCCGTTTCAGATCTTTTTATCATCCCATCAGAAAGTGAGAGTTTTGGGTTAGCCGCACTAGAAGCTATGGCATGCGAAGTTCCGGTGATATCTTCAGATGCAGGAGGACTTCCAGAGGTCAATATAGATGGTGTTACAGGATATATAGTAAAAGTCGGAGATGTAGAAGCGATGGCAGATAGGGCATTAAAGCTATTAACTGATGAGAAGTTGCTGAAAAAGTTTAAAAAGAATGCCTTAATGCAAGCAAAGAAATTTGACTTGGCGAATATACTTCCGCTCTATGAATCTTACTATGAAAAGATCATCCAAACTTCTGTTTTACAAAACAGATAGTGTCAAGCATAAAAATATGAAATAAACAAGATTCTAGAATCAAAACCATCAAAAACAACCTTTATTTTACTTATATTTATAAAATATAGACTACTTTTGCAGAATATTAATCAAAAACGGACAAAAAGATGCTTCTGCAATTTTCAATTAAAAACTTTAGGACATTTAAGGACAAAGCGACATTGAGCCTTATTGCTTCTAACTATGATAAAGACACCAGAGAGTACGAAAACATTGTTATGAATGACAGCTTTGGACTAAGACTTCTCAAAAGTGCAGTTATTTATGGTGCCAATGCGAGTGGCAAAAGCAAGTTACTTGATGCATTTGCATTTATGCGATATTTCGTAATCAATAGTTCTAAGGAAAGTCAGAAAGGAGAAGCAATTAAAATTGAGCCGTTTAAATTGGACCAAAGTTCTAAAACCGAATCAACTGAATTTGAAGTAATCTTTATTCACAACCAAGTTTTATTTCGTTATGGATTTGAAGTAACAAAAGAGAGCATCATTTCAGAGTGGTTATTTTATAAGCCAAAAACAAAAGAGGTTGAGCTTTTTTACAGAGAAGGAAATGAATATAAAATTCACAATAGAAATTTCAGCAAAGGAGACACTGTGGCAAAAGAAGGCCTTGTCAGGGACAACGCTCTTTTAATTTCAGTTGCTGCACAATTCAACGAAAAAAGCGCAATTGAAGTCTTAGAATGGTTTGAAAAGAATAGAGTAATTTCAGGTTTGTATGATGCCGAGTATAGAGACAATACGGTCAACAAGATTAGTGATAAATCATACAAAAACAGGGTGTTGAGATTTCTAAAAGCCGCTGACATCGGTATCGAAGACTTAGAAATTTTGACCATTCATTCAGGACAGTCTAAGGAATCTCCATTCAACACTGTTCTAATCATCAAAAACATCTATGAGGATAAAATTAAAATTGGCACAACACCCTTTTTCTTATCGCTTGATGAATCAGAAGGTACTCGAAAGTATTTCTATATTTTAGGCCCTGTTATTGACGCATTAGAATACGGTGGAATCCTTATGGTTGATGAGCTAGACTCTAAATTACATCCGAATCTAGTTTGTAAAATTGTTTCGCTTTTTAACTCTAAAGAGTTTAACAAGAAGAATGCACAGCTGATTTTCAACACACACGACACCAACTTATTAAGTTCAGGTCTATTCAGAAGAGACCAAATTTGGTTTACAAACAAAAATAAATATGGGGAAGCTCAACTCTATTCATTAGCAGACTTTAAATCTGATGAAGTGAGAAAAAATGACCCTTTTGAAGATAATTACATTAAAGGTAAATATGGTGCAGTTCCATTTCTTGGCTTTTTTGATAACTTAAAATTTTTATTGACAGAAAATGAAAATGAAAGACAAAAAAGCTGAACAAAAAACAGCCAAGCAAAAGCACCTTGAACAACTAAAGGCTCAACGGAGAAAAGAACCGAGTCTAGAAAGATTTGTTGCGGAGTTGACAGAAAAACCCTCAATTCTTATTGTTTGTGAAGGTGAAAATACCGAACCCTCTTATTTCAATCAATTCAGAATTACTTCAGCAAAAGTCAAATCAGTTGGTGAAGGATATAATACAGTTTCGCTAGTGAATAGGACACTGGCATTAGCCCAACAAGGGAACTACGATCAAGTTTGGTGTGTGTTTGATAAAGACGATTTTAACGACAATGATTTCAATTCTGCAATTCAAATAGCAGTAGCCAACAATTTTGGCATAGCTTATTCAAATCAATCGTTTGAATATTGGCTATTATTGCACTTTAATGACCATCAAGGCGGTGGAATGCATAGAGATAATTACAATAATAAAATCAATGAATACCTGAAACCATTCAAAGTAATGTATGACGGCAATGGGACAAAATTAATAGAAGAAGATTTTTTTGAATTACTGGACGGAATAGACGACAAAACGAGCAGAAAAAGAGCAGAACTAGCAATTGATAGAGCAGAGAGAAATTACAATCATTTTGACCATACAAATCCAGCTAGAGAAGAATCTTCAACGACTGTGTTCCGACTAGTAAGAGAACTTTTGAAATATGTAGATTAACAGAACGTCAGCCAAAAACAAATAAACCTCATTTTATTGACAGTATTCCTTCATGAAAAAAGACTAAGTTTTGAAAAACCAAAAGAAATCTTCTAGCCTCCATCCTTCCAGTCGCTCGAACAGCAAGCCTGCACGTTCAAGGACTGAGAACACTCCTTCACAGCCGACAAAAAAGCCAAAAAATACTCTTTCTGACAAAAAAAAGAAAGAACCAATATCCAAAGACGGCAATTCTAAAATCAATTATGGTGCTTATACAGAACAAGCCAAATACTATGTGAAAAAGAAGCCTAAAAAACAAGTGATTATCCATCAAGATGATTCTGTCAGCCTCAATAAATACATCAGTAGTTCGGGATATTGTTCAAGGCGCGAAGCAGACAGATTGATAGCAGAAGGGCGAGTAGATATCAACCAAAAACCAGCAGAAAAAGGCAACAGAGTCTATCCTGATGATCTAGTCAGAGTGGATGGAGAAACCCTCTATTCATCAAAAGCACCTGTTTATATCGCTATGAATAAACCGCTGGGTATCACCTCTACCACCGACCTCAATGACCCAGACAATATCATCAATTATCTAGGATACCCCGAACGGATTTTTCCTATAGGCAGATTGGATAAAGATTCTGAGGGGCTGATATTATTGACCAATCATGGAGATATTGTCAACAAAATTTTGAGGGCAGGGAATCAACATGAAAAAGAATATATCGTACAAGTGGATAAAATGATTCATTCTGATTTTATTGAAGGGATGAAGGCAGGAGTCCCTATGCTAGGTACAAAGACATTGCCCTGTAAAGTCTGGCAGGAAAAGAAAAACATATTTAGAATCATCCTTGTACAAGGCTTGAATAGGCAAATCCGTAGGATGTGCGAACATTTTGGCTACAAGGTGACTCATCTGAAGAGAGTTCGAATTATGAATATCTCTTTAGGGAATACAAAATCAGGTTCCTATAGGGTATTGGACAAAAATGAAGTGGAGGAATTGCTGAAAGATTTGTAAACTACTCCTCTATTTATCTAATTCATCCATCAAAAAAGGCGAACATATCTGTCCGCCTCTTATGCTGTTTTATTTTTTCAACAAGTCTCTGATTTCAGCCAACAAGACTTCCTCATTGGAAGGAGCCGGAGGTGCAGCTGGAGCCGCCACTTCCTTTTTCTTAGCAGAATTCAAAATTTTGATAAATAGAAATAGAACAAAAGCTACAATGACAAAGTTGATAGTAGCAGAGAGGAATAAGCCATATTTCACAGAGCCGAAAATGGTCAACTGATCTATTTTTTCCAGATTGGCTGCTTTCAATGCTGGTTCGAGTAATAGAGGAGTAATGACATCATCAATAAAAGAGCTGATAATCTTACCAAAAGCACCACCAATGATAACTCCAACTGCCATATCTACAACGTTTCCGCGCATGGCAAAATCTTTAAATTCTTTTAACACACTCATATTCTTAAGATTTAGTTATACCAATTTGTTTTTATATTATTACTGAAATTTAAAGGGAATTTATGATAATTTTTCTGATTTAGTATATTTATTTGTTGAATACTCACGCATTTTTATCTATTTGGTCAATAAATAAAACAAGTCAAGCGATTTGTCAAGATCATCTGTCAAGAAAAAGTCCTTTTGCCCTATATTAGAAACCAAGCCTTCATTTGATTTTTTCAACTGATTTCTATTGAATTTATTGAGAATATCATAAGGAATTCTCAATATAGAAGCGGGCAATCTTTTTTCTAGTCCAAAGATGTCCAGTCTTTTATACTTGGCAACAGATTTTTTATTTTGTTCATAATAGTCCCATACATTTTGATTGCCAGAGATACCTTTTGTGGTGACATTTTGAAACACTTTTTGGCAGAGTTGCAATAATTCAGTGGGTGTATATTCTCTGACATGCCATGGATTTCGAGTCAAAGTCCAGTTGATATTTGGAGTAGTAATCACTGCCATTCCGCCGGGTTTAAGGACTCTATAGATTTCTTGTAGATATTTCAAATCATCTTCAATATGCTCAATCACTTGAAAGCTGACGACTGTATCAAATGAATTATCTTGAATGCCTACAAAAGGAGGGATATGCATATTGAGAAATAAAATATCAGAGAATTTTTCTTTAATTGAATCTTCAATTTCGATGATTTTGTCAATAGCGGTATAAGATTTCACCAAGGGAGATAAAATTTCCACTCCCCTTCCTTCTCCACATCCCACTTCAAGCAGATCACCATGTACATAAGGGACAGCGAGATAATAAGCTTTTTTAAGCCTATGATGGATAGGCCCTTCAGCAATATCAGTTTCAGATGTGATTTCAGTTGAGTAAATCGTCATAAAAGTTTATTTAGTCATTTATTCGGCACCGAACAAGTTAGGAGTAGCATCTTTAGCAGACACTAAATCCGGGAATTTTTCATCCAATAATTTATTTAGCTTATCGTCCTGATAGATATCAGCAAACTGTTCTAAAGACTTCACAAGGTCTTTAGCTGCTTCATATTCACCTTGGAATTTCCTAGAAAAATCATTGGATAGCTTATAAAATCTATAACAATCAGCTAAGTCTTTTATATAAAGCGTATAAATTTTTTCAGCTTTGGCTTTATCTCCATTCCTAAAATACAAGTCTATCCATCTAATATTGTAATAATTAAAGAAGCTATTATAAGGAGAATAATAAGGAGCATTGACATAAGAAAATTTGTCATCAACCTGATTTAATATTTTCAATGCCTCCTCTTTCTTGCCTTTCAAAGTCAAATCTTCCGCTAATTTCAAGTGAGTCATTTTGGAAAGATTCATTAGTCGAGCACTATTCTCATCTACATACATTTCATGCTTGTCAATATTGCCATATTTGAATTTATTTTCAACAATATCAGCAGAACGAGTATCATTCACGGCTATATTTCCTCTAACATTCTCTTCAAATCTGATAGGCAAAAACCTATACATCATCCCTTCTTGAATCAGATATTTGTCAAGTCCTAAATATTTAGAAGCAGGTGTAGTATTTGAAAAACAAATCGGTCTCGTCCAATCCCCACTAGCTACCAGCATCAAAAGAGCTAGTTCGTCTTTCATGACAACTTCTCTAGGCAATTCCCAGTAGAGGGTATCTTCCACAAACTCTTCCAATCCATCAGGGATAATTCCTGCCTTAAGCACGGCTTCTCTATCTACAGGAATCATTAATTTGGTGGTAGGGAAATAGTTGACTCTTTCTCCACTTTGAACTGTCAACTTAGTTGCAGGATTATCACTAGTTACAAAACGCATCACTTTTCTGATATCAGCATATTCATTATCTCTGACGATTTGACCTTGCGTATTGACTAAAGTATATATTCTATTATCTCCTAAATAAGTGTTGGGTAAGAAAGCATCAAAGAAAGGTAAAGGCTCAGACTTGTTAGCCTTGCGCTTCATGCCATTGATATACCAATCTATCTGCAACAAACTTGTATTCATGACTCTCACATCTGTACGTATTCCATCTACTTCCTGAGCATACCATAGTGGATATGTGTCATTGTCACCTGAAGTGATTAAAATAGAATTTGGAGGACAAGATTCGAGATAGTTAGAGGCAAAATCTCTAGCCATATATCTGCCATTTCTATTATGGTCATTATAATTTTCTTTGCCCATTATCAGAGGCACTAGTGCCAGTCCTGCTAATGTCAGACCGACAGACAATAATACTTTAGGCAATTTGACTTGTTTCAAACTATCATAAGCTGCCGCTACTGCAAGACCTATCCATATACAAAAGGTCATAAATGAACCTACATAGACATAATCCCTTTCTCTAGGTTCCCTAGGTGGAGAATTAAAATATATCACTAAGAATACTCCAGTAATCAAAAATAAGAAACCAAAGACAATAGCATCCTTATTATTCTTTTTAATCATAAAAGCTAGACCAAACAGACCAAATAAGAATGGTAGTAAATAATATTTATTTCTGGCTTTCTGATGTTCTATCTGAGCCGGGAGACCCTTTTGGCTTCCCAATCGAATATCATCTATAAAGGATATTCCACTGATCCAGTCTCCATTAATTTTTTGATTTTCAAATGTGCCTTGATAATCATCTTGACGACCGGAGAAATTCCACATGAAATATCTCCAATACATATACCCAAACTGATAGTTGAAAAAATAAGCTAAGTTGTCAGCAAAAGTAGGAGATCCATAAAAATTAGCCCAATACTGATACATTTTTTCAGAGGCTTCACCATCATTAGTCGGTGCCATTCTTGGGAACAACACTTTATCTTCCTGACGATATACCGGCGTTGATCTTGTTCCTTTGACAACATAAGATTGAGTAGCAGTATCCTGACTATAATAATCACCTGCTTTTTCATAAGAAATAGGGTTACTATTATATAAAGGACCACTCAGTAATGGCCTATCACCATATTGCTCACGATTCAGATAAGACATCAAGCTGAAAATATCTTTGGGCGCATTCATATCAATCGGAGTATGAGCAGCGGCTCTAATAGGCACCATTAAATAAGATGAGAAACCTACCATAATCATGAATAAACTCACAAAAGCCATCTGTAATCCAGAGTGACGATATCGATGAGAAACATAAATACCTGCCACCAAAAAAGAAATAAACACTAGATAGGTCAGTAATACACCAGAATTAAAAGGAAGTCCTAATGAGTTAACCAATAACAACTCCACTTTTGAAGCTACTAGAGAGAGCAACTGAATAATACCGACTTGAACTATGCCTAAGAATATAAAACCAACAAAGAAGGCAACAATAAACCCTCTCAGTGTCGGTTTGTATTTTTTGAAATAATAAATCAAGACAGCTACAGGAATCACTAATAAACTCAATAAATGCACTCCTATAGACAAGCCTACTAAATAGGCAGTAAAGACTAACCAACGATTGGCATATTTATCGTTAATAGAATTTTCCCATCTCACTACTGCCCATAATACAATGGCAATGAAGAAAGTGGACATAGCATACACCTCTCCTTCTACTGCCGAAAACCATATTGTATCGCTAAAAGTACAAGCCAATGCACCTACCCAAGCAGAACCTTGAATAGCTATCACTCTATCCAATGACAATGTTTCACCTTCTTGAGTTAAGAATTTTTTTGCAATACTTGTGATGATCCAATACAGAAATAAAACAGATAATGCGGTAAACAATGCAGAACTAATATTGATTGCAAATGCTACTTGAGAAGGATCGGATGCAAATAATGAAAAGACTCTATTGACTATTAAGAAAAGTGGTGCTCCTGGAGGATGTACGACCTGCAGTTTATATGCTCCAGAAATAAATTCCCCACAATCCCACAAACTTGCTGTGGACTCAGCTGTACTAGCATATACTGCGAAAGCAATAGCAAAAACTACCCAGCCGTTGATATTATTGATCCAATTGTAAGTCTTTTGATTCATTCAGAAATATTATTTAAGGACAAATGTAAAAAATAAAAGCATTGAAGATAAGGAAGCATCCACTAATCTATAATAATCCTCCAATTTTATTCACTGAAATTTAAGTTTTTTTGAATATCAGGATATTAACTAGAATTTCACTAACAAAAACACAACTCCGACTATCTATTTTACTAATTATCAAGCTACTAAAATATTGATTAGAAAAATTTTGAAATCTAAATCAAGAAAATCTAGCAAAAATTATCATTCTTTTTTGGAATCATAAGAAAACAGATTATCTTTGCACCCACAAAGCCTGTCGCATGGTGTAACTGGCAACACGTCAGATTTTGGTTCTGAAGAGTCTAGGTTCGAGACCTAGTGCGACAACTAAAGCGTAAGTAGTTAGTAATTAACCACTTACGCTTTTTTATTGGCTGCCAATTTGATTTAAAAATTTGTAAGCCAAGTATCTTTTTTATAATTCATGGTGATTTATCCGTTCAATGTGTTAGGATGACAGTAGTAGGATGTCATGCGTTCATTGAGTGCTTCGACAAAGGCTCAGCAACCACTTGTCGAAATGAGCATCTATATAGAATAAAGTATAGGAATGAGATTCTTTCAGAATGACAGAGAGGGAATATAATTGTACGCGGTTGTCATGCTGTAAGCATCTATAAGAATACAATCTAGAAATGAGATTCTTACAGCATGACATTCTTCCTCTGTCATTCTGAAAGAATCTCATCTATACTGTACCATTAATGAAAATTATATCTTATTGATTTGTAAATATTTGCAAACGAATATAAAGTAGTGAAATAGATTATTTCATTACTTTATGCATTTATTAAAAAAAACATTTATTTTTTAACAATTAATAGTTGTATAGTATAAAATATTATACTTAAATTATGCTCAGTTATAACAATATGAATTAAAATTAAATAAATAAGTATCTCTTTTTACCATTCATTTATTTCTTCACTAGCTTGATTTCTTATCCAATTCAAGCGCAAGATTTTATTGTCGAAGCCTCCAAAGTCGGCGTGATGAGCAACACTTTTTTGACAGGTGTGAGAGATTTGAATCTCAAACATAGTAGTGGATGGGTCAATAATCTCGGCACTATCACAGTATCACGCCATATCACTAATATTGGTATCATATCACAGGACAGCAAATGCCCATCATCAAAGACAAGTAATCTATTAACATACAATATCTACCATCAGGAATGTATCTTCTGAAAATTAAAATTGGAGACAATACCAAAATCTTCAAATTAGAAAAGTTATAATACAACTCTTTATCACTACATAAAACCAAATAAAATGAAAGCAGTTATACATACAAGGCACAATACTTATTGCCTTATTATGTTGCTGTTGATACTGATCAGTTCGCCTGTACTAGCACAGGTAGGTATCAATAGCAATGGAGCTTCACCAGATACTTCGGCGGGCTTGGATGTCAACTATAACAACAAAGGCTTTTTACTTCCTCGTGTAGCCTTGACATCTATGACCGATGCGGCTACGATTGCTACGCCAGCGACATCCTTATTGGTGTATAATACTTCTAATCTTGGAGGTCTAAGTCCTGGATTTTATTACAACTCAGGTACACCGATAGCACCTCTCTGGTTGAGATTGCTGACACCCGATGTAGCCAATGCCTGGCTACTGACAGGCAATGCCGGGACAGTGGATGGTACAAATTTTATTGGGACGACTGATAGTGTACCCCTCAATTTCAGAGTCAACAACCAAAAGGCAGGGCGGATAGAAAACAGCATCCTTGGAAATACATTCTTAGGCTACCAAGCTGGTACTCAAACGGCTACAGACAGACAAAATGTGGGTGTGGGTTATCAAGCCTTATACAGCAACACCACAGGAGCAGCCAACACCGCCAATGGCTATCAAGCATTATATAGCAATACCACAGGATACTACAACACCGCCAATGGGAGTCGAGCATTATTCTCCAACACCTCAGGAAGTTCCAACACCGCCATTGGCTACCAAGCATTATGGTACAACACCTCAGGAAGCTCCAACACCGCCAATGGGAGGCATGCTTTATTCTATAACACCACAGGAAGCTCCAATACCGCCAATGGAATGTATGCCTTATACCATAACACTATAGGAAACTGGAATGTCGCCAATGGAATGCTTGCATTATACAGCAATACTACAGGAAGCAACAATATTGCCATCGGCAAAGCTGCATTATTTAGTAACACAAATGGTAGTGATATAATTGCCATAGGTGATTCAGCACTTTATAATAATTTAGTCTCGACAAATACAGCGCTAGGTTCAAAAGCACTTCTTTCTAACACCACAGGAAGTTCCAACACCGCCACTGGCTACCAAGCATTATATTTCAACACCACAGGATACTACAACACCGCCACTGGATATCAAGCCTTATACAGCAACACCACTGGGTTCTGGAACACCGCCACTGGGTATCAAGCCTTATTTTACAACACCACTGGATACTGGAACGTCGCCAATGGTTATCAAGCCTTATATAGCAACACCACAGGAAACACCAACACCGCCAATGGAAATGGAGCATTAAGAAGCAACACCACAGGAAACTCCAACGCCGCCAATGGGACGTATGCCTTATACAGCAATACTACAGGAAACTCCAACACCGCTAATGGGTATCGAGCATTAAGGAGCAACACCACAGGAAGCTCCAACACCGCTACTGGGATTGAAGCCTTATACAATAACACCACAGGATACGAAAACACCGCCAATGGTGCTGGAGCCTTATACAGTAATACCACGGGATACGAAAACACCGCCAATGGAATTCAAGCCTTATACAGCAACACCACAGGAAGATACAACACCGCCAATGGAATTCAAGCCTTATACAGCAACACCACAGGAGAAAACAACACCGCCAATGGGTATCGAGCATTATTTGGCAACTCCACAGGACGCTCCAACACCGCTACTGGGATTGATGCCTTATACAATAACACCACAGGAAGCTTCAACACTGCCATAGGATACTGGGCAGATGTATCACCTGGATCTTTGACCAATGCCACAGCCATCGGTTATAATGCTAAAGTAGATGCGAGCAATAAAGTGAGAATTGGGAATGCTGGGGTAAGTAGTATCGGTGGACAAGTGACTTGGACCGCTTTTTCTGATGAGCGTATCAAAAATGATATCCAATATGACAATGTACCCGGATTGGCTTTTATCAAGTTGCTCCGACCAGCTACCTACCACTTTAGCACTTCTAAAAGCAATCAGCTTTTAGGTATCATAGATACAACGGACTGGGAAGGCAAATACGACATAGAAAAAATACAGTTTAGCGGATTTATAGCCCAAGAGGTAGAAGCTGCCGCTGCACAAATACATTATGACTTTAGTGGAGTGGATAAAAGTGGCAGTATCATGGGGCTGCGCTATGCAGAGTTTACTGTGCCTTTAGTCAAAGCGGTACAGGAACTCAGTGTTGAAAATGAAAAACTAAAAGCTGAAAGTGAAATGCTCAAAGCCAAAAATGAGGAACTCGAAAAGCGATTAGCTAAAGTGGAGATATTGTTGTTCAATAATGGAAAATAGAGGAAGTTGATAGTATAATGGTATTTTTTCTTGTTGGCATCAGCTATCGAATCGTGGTCACATTGCACGAAGAAAGTGTGATTTCTTCTTTACAAGAAAGATTGGATTGCCTAGTACAAATGCTGACGAACAAGTAAAAAGAGAAATTGAAATGTGTGAATCATAGATGCTTACAGCATGACAACCACGTACAATTATATTCCCTCTCTGTCACCCTGTGGTCGCTGAGCAGTTCGATAAACTCACTGTACCACCTGCCGAAGCGTAAGGGTCTCATTCCTAGACTGTATTCTTATAGATGCTCATTTCGACAAGTGGTTGCTGAGCCTTTGTCGAAGCACTCAATGAA
The DNA here is from genome assembly GCA_023957235.1 of Chitinophagales bacterium. Classification (GTDB taxonomy): domain Bacteria; phylum Bacteroidota; class Bacteroidia; order Chitinophagales; family JADIYW01; genus JAMLHH01. The sequence continues at coordinate 193,184 of JAMLHI010000001.1, forward strand.
CGCATGACATCTGTGTAAAATTGTCATTCTGAAAGAATCTCATCTATACTGTATTCTTATAGATGCTCATTTCGACAAGCTCAATGAACACATGACATCCTACCACTGCTACATTGCACGAAGAAAGTGTGATTGAATATTACACTATTACATTGCTTGCGCCATGAGGCAAAAAATCATTATTGAAACAAATTGTAATGTATCTATGTTCTTGTTATGATAAACAATTGGAGATGATCAATTGGAGTGAAATTGTTGTCCGTTTACTATTAGCAGCACTTTTTGGTGGATTTATTGGTTGGGAGAGAGAGCGTAAGGATTGGGCTGCCGGATTAAGAACTCACATGATGGTTTGTGTGGGTTCATGCCTCATTATGATAGTTTCTGCTTATGGTTTTGCAGATATTTTAGGTCGTAGTGATATTGATTTGGACCCTTCCCGAATTGCAGCTCAGGTTGTTAGTGGGATTGGTTTTTTGGGTGCTGGTGCAATTATTTTTTCCAAGCAAGGTACTGTTAGAGGTTTGACAACTGCTGCTGGGCTGTGGACTGTTGCAGGCATCGGATTGGCAACAGGTGGAGGTCTTTATTTTGCTGCAGGCTTGACTACCTTTATTGCTTTAGTGATTTTATGGGGAATTCAGCCTATAGAACAGCGATATTTTAAAAAATTTAGGCACATGACGCTGAGAATTATCGCCCAAAAGGAGATTCATCACTCAGATTTATTAAAGAAAATATTGAGTTCAGAGAACTATAAAGTACAATCTTTCTCATTAGACAAAGAAGGAGATGATTTTGTTTTTATGATAGAAATTGACAAGGTGGATATTGCCAAGCTAGATGAAATTGTTCAAAAGATTGAAAATGAAGAAGCTGTAAAAGAAGTTTTTTGGGCGAGATAAGTTAGGTATTCACCAATAATTGTATGGATAAGGCTGCCTTTCTAGACAGCCTCTAATTTTATTCATCATCCAAGGCTTTTAATAAGTCGTCAAGTGACATTTGGTTGACCTGATTTTCAATTTCGTCTTTAGATATTGGGTCAGTGAATGCTCCTTTTGGAAGAGAAGCACTTGTTGAAGATGATGTTTCCTCCATAGTTGGAGAGTCAATGATGTTTTTTTCGTCAGCAACAAATGCTGCATATTTTTCTACGGTTGGATAAGTCCATATACTTGATACTGCAATATTGATTTCAAAATCAGATTGAAACTTATTTTTCAATTGGACAGCCATTAAAGAATCTACTCCCATGCTTTTGAATGTTGCATCTTCCTTAATTTTTGTGCTTGGAATTTTTGTAATGGAGGAAAGGTGATTTTTAATGGTATTCTTAAAATGTCTTATTGCAGAAGCTCTGTTGGCAAATTCGAATGTTTCAGAAGGCGCTTCAGATACTTGAGACTCAGAGTCATAACTTAAATTTTCGCTTAGATATTCAGTGTATTTTTCTATTGTTGGATAGGTCCAAATACTAGAAACAGATAAATCTATTCCTGCTTCTTCTTGAAGTTTATTTTTCAATTGAACGGCCATTAAAGAATCAATCCCCATGCTTTTAAAAGTTGCATCTTCTTTGATTTTGGAGGATGGTATTTTAGTTATGAGTGAAACAAATTCTTTGATTTTAGATTTGTAATATCGTATAGCGCTGGTTTTATTGGTATATTTTATGATAGCTTCAGAAGGAAGGAGATCTGATTTTTGGGGAGTATTTTTCAGCACTTTACTGAAGAAAGTATTATTAGTGATGCCACTATTGGATGCTGCCCATTGATTGAAATCTATGTCCATCAGCATATACTGGGCTCCAGGCATATCAAAAAGATTCTCAAAATATTCAGGCAATTGTTCTGGTTGGATAATAAACATCCCCTGTTCTGCCAATCTCTCTCCTCTTTTGATATCTGCTGCAGCAAGACCTATTTCTCCTATATTTCCAAAATTGATTGACAAGGCCGCCAATCCTTGTGATTTTCTATAGTTGGCAAGCTGGTCTAATGCCATATTTGCGGCAGTATAATTGGCTTGTCCAGCAGTACCTAATACTGATGCTCCTGATGAAAATAATACAAAAGATTCTAATGTCCTATTGGAGAAGTACTGATGCAGATTCCAGCCTCCATTAATTTTTGGGGATAACACTTTGTTGAATTGTTCAACGGTAAGATTTAAAAATGCGCCATCATCCAATACGCCTGCAGCATGTACTATTCCTTTGATGGCAGGCATAATGGTTTCAATTTCCATGACCAATTTGGCAAGCGAATCTGGATAAGTGATATCTGCTGAGAATACTTCTACTTTTACTCCTTGTTTTCTCAATTTATCTACTACAGGCTGTGTCTCAGGTTTCATTCCTTTTCGACTTACCAAGGCTATATTTTTTACTCCTTTTGAAGCCAACCAATTGGCAAATTCTAATCCTAGTCCGCTTGTTCCGCCTGTAATCAAATATGTTACTTGCCCATTGAAAGGAATTGCCTGTTGCGGTGCAGACTTGACTTCTTGGAGGAGAGGAGTGTACCACTTTTGTTGGCGGTGTACCCATTCTTTGTGGGCTGGATTTTGATTCAAGACTTGAATGATTTCTTCAGCAGAAGTATTTGAATTAATATCAATTGTTATAGACTTCAATTCAGGAAACTCATTGCGAATAGTTCTAATCAATCCCCATAATGCTGTGCTAGGAATATGGATAGATTTGTCAAACTCACTGATGATCTGACCATTTTTAGTGATAGCATATAGTTGAGGTGCTTTGCCTTTTTGGTTGTAATGTTGTATTAAATCTCTAAAGCTAAAAATGGCATCTTGTTGGGTTGCTTTTGAATTTGTGCAAGAGAGATGTATAATAGCTTCAGGAATGGAAATCGGTTTTTCTGTAGAAGATATGATTTCTACTTCTACTCCTTGTTGAATTAATAGCGTAGCCACACTCTCTCCCAATCCTTCTAAATCTTTGATAATGAGTACCGATTTTGGAAGAGAAGTATTTTGTACATCTACTTCTTCCCAAATTGTTTCATAAATCAAGGAAGAATGTTTTTTTTGAGTCAATGAAAGGGAAGTGTCCTTAGAATTAGAGGTAGCTATTGTTTGATTTTCAACAATATTTTCAGTGGACATATTGGTGATTTGAGGTTTTTGGTCAAACCAAAATCTTTCTTTTTGCCATGGATAATTAGGTAATAATACAAATTGATGGATAGAAGGGTAAATTTTTTCCCAGTCTATTTTCAAGCCAGACTCAAAATATTTTCCTAAAGACTTATAAAAACTCAAAAGTTCATCTTTTTCTCTCCATAATGAAGGGATGGCTACTCCTGACTTATTAATATATTGAATATTATCTTGAATGGCAGTAGAAAGAACTGGATGAGGAGTAAGTTCAATAAATACAGCTTTATCATGTTGAACAATTTCTCTTATGACTGCACCGAATTGAACTGGGTTTCTAAGATTTTTTGCCCAATAATCTGCACTCAATTGTTCTCCTTTCATTTTTTCTTTAAGTGCTGTTGAAAAAAATTGGATATTGGAGTTAGAGGGTTGAAGTCCTTTCAAAGCGTTAGTTAATGGAGATAATATTTCATCCATTTGAGGGCTGTGGGAGGCGACATCTACTTTAATCAATCTACAAAACCTCCCTTCTGCTTCCAATTCATCTAATAGATTTTGTAAATATAAAGGGTCTCCAGCAATGACAGTAGAATTTGGACTGTTTTGAACAGCGATAGATAGATAATTCTCTTTGTTTTGGAGTTTAGAATGAGCTTCTTCCAAAGTCAAATCAGTAACTGCCATTGCTCCTTTGCCACTCGTCTGTTTCATCAATAGGCTTCTAGTGCAGATGATATTTGCAGCTTCATCTAATGTAATCATATCTGCAAGAAATGCTGCGGCAACTTCTCCCATACTATGTCCGACTACAATATCAGGTTGAATTCCTTTGGATTTCCACAACTGCCCTAAAGCAATTTCTATTGCAATGAGTACTGGCTGAATGATATCTATTGCGTCAAAATTTTGCCCATTCAATTCCTCCAGCAAACTCCATTGTACATATTTGGAGAATGCTTGAGAACATTTGTCTATGCTATCTTTGAAGACAGGCTCACTCTGATAGAGCTCTTGAGCCATCCCTATCCATTGCGCTCCCTGACCAGGGCAAACAAATACGACTTTGGCATAGTCATCAGCGTCAAAGATTTTATGGTCTTCAAACACTATGTCAGCAAAGTCTTCCAACTGTTCTATCATTGAAGGTTTATCTTTTGCAACAAATACTTCTCTGACATCAAATATTGTTCTTTTGAGAGCTGCCATTGCGCAAATATCTTCCAATGAGTCAGGAGATATTTTAATAAATTGGGCATAAGCCTTGCTCAAAGATTGAAGGGCTTCTGGTGTTTTTGCAGACAAGGGTAATATAAAGATATCATTTCTCAAAGGCTCTGAAGGCTTTTGAGGTTCTATTTTAGGGCTTTCTCCGATTAAAACATGAGCATTCGTCCCCGTTACTCCAAATCCACTCACTCCTATATATTGATTAGTGGGATTCCAATTGATGTTTTGAGTTGGAACGCTTATCGGGATATTTTTCCAGTCAATCAGCTCATTAGGAGTAACAAAATGTAAATTTTTAGGAATTGATTGATTCTGAATAGCAAGGACAGACTTGATCATGCCTGCCATTCCTGCAACCCCTTCAGTATGGCCTATATTTGTTTTGACAGAACCTACATATAAAGGATGCTCTTTGGTTTTGGAAGAGGAGAACACAGCAGATATAGCTTCCATTTCTATAGGGTCTCCAATTTTTGTTCCTGTCCCATGAGCTTCGATAAATGCAACTTGCTCAGGTTGGAGTTGTGCATTTTCAAGTGCTTTTTTAAGCAGTCGTTCTTGCGCTTTTACATTAGGTGCTGTGAATCCATTACTTCTCCCATCTTGATTGACAGCCGAACCTTTGATGACAGCAAGGATATTATCTCCATCTCTTTGAGCATCCTTTAGTCTTTTGAGGATGAAAATACCACTACCTTCTGAACGGATAAATCCATTGGCTTCATTAGAGAAAGATTTACATCTAGAGTCTTTTGATAATGAATTGAGAGAGGAAAAATAAATTGTAAACTCAGGGTCAATGATCACATTGGCTGCTCCTGCAATGGCTAAATTACATTCCTGATTTCTTAATGATTGGACAGCCAGATGGGTAGCTACTAGTGATGAGGAGCAAGCCGTGTCTAATGAAACAGAAGGGCCTTGTAATCCCATTAGATAAGAGATTCTACCTGAATTAGAACATATTGCTGAACCAGTATATGAATATGGATTAATTAATGTATAATCTCCTGATCTGAAGTGCCTTTTTTGATAATCATTATTAGTGACACCTATAAAAACTCCAGTATTGGAATCTGTCAAAGATTGAAGTGGAATTCCTGCATTTTCTAATGCTTCATAAGTTACCTCCAGCAATATTCTTTGTTGAGGGTCCATACTTTCTATTTCAGCATAAGATAAATCAAAGAAAGAGCCATCAAATTGGTCGATATTGTCCAAAAAACCGCCCTGTTTGACAATCATTTTCCCCGGAGTATCATATTGTTCATCATATAAGGATTTTGCATCAAATCTGCTTTCGGGAATATCAGTAATGGCATCAACGCCATTGGATAGAAGCTTCCAGTAGTCCTGAGAAGTATATATACCTCCGGGCAATCGCATGGCCATACCAATAATTGCAATAGGTTCAAACTTTTTACTCTTTTCCTCAAGGAGTCCGGATTTGAGTTTTTTTATAGCCGTCAATGCATCTTTTAACTGCTGATGTAGTCTTTCTTTTTCTTCCTCTTGCATGATAAAAATATAAATGGCTAAGATAATAAATTGAATTTTGAGTACCTAAATTTTAGATATTTCAAATTGTAAAAAGGAAATAGCTAATTTAAGCTACTCAATTTTTTGAGATGGATGGAATGCAGGAGACTTTCTGAAAAGATATCTTTTACATTATTATTCTGCTTTTAGTTATGTTTGCATATTGAAAATATATGAAAGTCACAGAAATTCTTCAGGAAAATATAGGAAAGAAGCTAGTCTCTTTTGAGTTATTGCCACCGCTTAAAGGGAAGAGTATAGAGCATCTGTATAACATACTAGAGCCTTTGATTGATTTTAACCCTCCTTTTATTGATGTGACATATCATCGGGAAGAGTACGAATATAAAATCACGCCAAATGGATATTTTGAAAAAATTGCTGTGAGAAAAAGGCCCGGGACTGTAGGCATCTGTTCTGCTATTCAACATAAGTATGAGATTGAAGCTGTACCACATTTGATTTGTGGAGGATTCTCCAAACAAGAAACGGAGAATGCACTGATTGATTTACACTTTTTAGGAATTCACAATATTTTGGCACTCAGGGGAGATGCTCGTCGTCTTGATAAAACTTTTGTGCCAGAAAAGGATGGGCATCATTATGCAGTGAATTTAGTGAAACAAATCAATCAAATGAATCAAGGAGTGTATTTGGATAAAGATCTAGTGGATGGTGCAAAAACAGATTTCTGTATAGGAGTAGCAGGGTATCCTGAAAAGCATTTTGAAGCAGCAAATTATGAAGAAGATTTGCTGTTTTTGAAGGCCAAAGTAGAGGCTGGAGCAGATTATATAGTGACACAGATGTTTTTTGACAATCAGGTGTTTTTTAAATTTGTTAAAGATTGTAGAGACTTAGGAATAAATGTTCCTATTATCCCAGGTATTAAACCATTGACTAAAATGGGTCAGTTGAAGGGGATTCCAAGTAATTTCTATATTAATTTTCCAGATGAGTTGGTGAAGGAAGCCAGAAAATGTAAAGATGATCTCGCTGTCAGAGAATTAGGTACTGAATGGTGCACTGCCCAATCTAAGGAGTTATTTGAACAAGGAGCTTCTTGTATTCACTTTTATACGATGAGTGATCAAAAGGTGGTTTCAAAAGTTTGTTCAGAAATTTTATAAGCTAAAGTATATGTCTCAATTTTGAAGTAGTTATTTCTCATTATTGTATATAAAATAGGTGATAATCAATCGGATATGAGTCAAGGAAAGATAGTCGGTAATTGGTTATTATTGGTTGGACTTTCTATGATGTGGGGGTTTTCCTTTTTCTTCATGAAGAAAGGATTAGATGCCTTTTCTCCTGTGGAGGTAGGTGCATTAAGGGTATTTATTGCATTTTGTACTTTATGTCCTTTTATTATTTTTTTTCATAAAAAAATGCCTCTTAAAGTTTTTGTTTATACAGCTTTAGCAGGATTGCTAGGGAGTGGAATCCCTCCAATGCTTTTCTCTTTTGCCCAACAGCACATCAGTACATCTGTTGCAGGAATATTAAATACGACTACTCCTCTTTTTGCTTTAATTTTTGGTGTTTTATTTTTTAAAGTACCTACCAAATGGGCTCAGTTGATAGGGGTCATCATTGGCATCATTGGAGCCATAACTATAATACTTTATACAGGAAATGTAGAGTTGAAATTTGAGGCTAAATATTCCTTGCTGGTTGTTTTGGCATCTAGTTGTTATGGATTATCAGGAAATATACTGAAGTCCAAAGTGATGCAATATGACATTCATCCTATACAAATCTCTATTTTAGGATTTTTGTTTATGGGACCTATCGCTGGAATATTTCTTTTAAAGAATGGGACTTTTAATAGGATAATGGTAGAAGATTTAGCACAAGAAAAACTAAAATATTTATTGATATTGGGGGTGTTTGGCACTGCCATTGCAATGTTTTTCTTCAACTGGATGGTGCAACGCACTAGTGCTTTGTTTGCTTCTTTTACGACCTACCTCATTCCATTTTTTGCTATTTTAATAGGAATGATATTTTTGAAAGAACGACTCAATATCCAGCAGGTTACTGGATTTGTAATTATACTTATTGGAGTAATAGTTGCTAATAAAAAAGTAGAAGATATTCAATAATGTTGAGTGGCTGGAGATGTTTTTATACACATTTTTTCTATATGTAAATTTTCTTTTTGCCCAAATGTAGGGCAACCACATTTTTTAGAGGACTTACAAGATGTATAGATGGAGATGAGGCAGACAAATACTAAAAAAAAGATAGTTCTTCGTTTCATTTTTATTGAATTGAGTATGAAATTACAAAAAAATGTTTTGCCTTGATTATTTTTAACAAATGCAAGAGCTTTTGAGAGGGAAGAGGATTTTGGTGGCCATACTCAATTGGGGATTGGGCCATGCTACACGCATGACTCCAGTAATAGAGCAACTCATTGATAGAGGAGCAGAAGTCAGCCTCGCTGGAGATGGAGCTTCATTGGTCTTTTTGTCTGAAGTATTCCCAAAATTGCCAAAATTTGAGCTACCTCCTTATAATATTGAATATCCTTCTGGCTGGGGAGGCGCATGGAAGACTGTTTTCAAAGCACCTAAGATTATTCAAGCGATTAAAGATGAACAAATTGCAATTGCTGATATAGTAGAAAGGTATCAAATTGAGGCCATCATTTCAGATAACCGATATGGGGTCTTTTCTGCCAAAATTCCTTCAATATTTGTAGGTCATCAATTGAGAGTGTTACCACCCAAAGGCTTTCAGTGGGGCAGTGCTTTGATTTTAGCTTGGCACAAAAAATACTTAAAGAATTTTTCAGAAATATGGGTGCCTGATTTTGATGATGAGAGAAATTTTTCTGGTCGTCTTTCACATGATGTTGATACAGGTATTCCTATAAAATATATGGGTCCTCAAAGTCGTTTTGCTCATTATTTTTCAAAAGAAAGTACAGAGGGAGAAAATATAGTAGTTGTTCTTTCTGGTCCTGAGCCTCAACGTACTTTTCTTGAAGGTAAAATTTTGGAACAATTAAAAAATTATCAAAGACCTTCTGTCTTGGTGAGAGGAGTAGTGCATGAAAAGGAAGAAAGGCAAATTGGAAATGTCAAAACCATCAATTATTTACATGGAGAAAGGCTGATACAGGTCTTATTGTCAGCTCATTGTGTAATTTGTCGATCGGGGTATAGTTCGATTATGGATTTAGCCTTGTTGGGTAAAAAAGTTATTTTCATACCTACTCCAGGACAGACTGAACAGATTTATCTTGCAGAGAGATTGGCAGAAAAAAAATGGGCTATCCATCAATCTCAATCGAGATTAAACCTACCAGAGGCTATCTCTTCATTAGAAAAAATACAGCCCTTCTATCAATCAGGCTGGGATACTCACTTATTGGAAGATAGGTTGAAGGAGCTTAGGGATAGTATAGATAAAATTAAGGTCTGACTATAATTATTTCTACACCTTCACTATATGTCTGCCATTGCTTGCCAGTTCTAGTAATATCTACAAAAATAAATCCGCCATTTTCATTTACTGTTTTTTGGATATAAGAATCTCTAATTGCACTGGGTAGATTGCTTTCTAAAATAGCTTCAATAATAGAATGAGTTTTGATATGATAGTCAGGCAGATATTTCGCCAATTCTGTTTGAAATCTTGCTTTCTGAATACGTGCTATTTCAGGAGAGCTGAGGGTTTGCAATGGTGAAGAGGGAAGGAATAGCAATTTATTTTCAAAAAGAACTATCGCCCCTTTTGTATGGATGGCCAAAGTGCCATCAATCTTCAATTTGTATTCGACATCTTCATAAGTACGTTTGCCTTTTGTGTTTGGATTCCAAATATTTAATACTATCTCAGGCAATATATCTTTATATCTGAAGAATAAGATAGCAGCACCACTCGCCTGAATTGGGGAGATATGGCTGAATCGCTTGATTTTTTTTCCTTGTTTGTTCAACAATAGCCAAGAAGGCGTTCCAGATTTGGAATAGACAAGTTGCATATCTCCCACCTGGTCCAAGTGTATGGTGTGAATAGAGCTATTGATAGTTTTCCAAATTAAACTCGTATTGGAAAGAGAAAAACTGCCCAGCATCATCACCGAAATAATAATATAAATGAGTACCAATAAGGCAGCTCCTAATGGGTAATAACTATATTTTTGAAGATCAATAGAGCTAAGTAGAAATATACCAATAGCTGTGAGTAACATAAAGATGAGTATAAGTAACCAGTTTTTGGTGTCCCATGTATTGTATCGACCTCTTACAATGATATCTTTGCTAATATTTTCCAAGATGAAATTTTTTGAATTCAGATATAAATGAATAATAAAATTAAAGATACAGTAAAATATAACAAAGAACTTTTTATTGAATTGACATTATTTCAATTTTATAAAAAATGGTCTGTTAGATGGATGACAGTGGGAGGAGTTTTATGTTTTTTCATGTTGATGGCTTATTTGTTTTCATATAACCCATTTCAGTTTCGTCAGTTTCCATACTTTGGATTATTTTATGTGCTAGGAGTGATGTTGCTGCCTTTTTTTGTTAAATTTTTTGCCTATCAAAAGATAAAAAGTAGTAAGCTATTAAAGCAAGATATTCAGATTGAGTTTTCAGCATTAGGAATTAATATTGCTTATTCAGATTTTGAAAAATTGATTTTTTGGAATCAGTTGTATCAAATTGTTGAGCACCATAAAGCGTGGATTTTTTATGGAACAGCTCATTCTTTTTTCTATTTTCCTAAGGATTTATTATCACAAGATCAGAATGAACAATTAAAAGTTTGGATGAAAATAGGTAAGCAGTAAAAAACTGTTTTCAATCGGATGAAATTAAAATCTGTCTTCTAACTTATCTCAATAACTCTTGCCCATCATCGGCATTATAGATATAAATTCCATTGTCTTGATTAGATAGCGTTTCTACAATAAATAAGTTTTGAAAAGCAGAGAAATATAAATCGTTGATAGGTTTTGAACTGGATATGGATGTTGTCCATAAAGTATTTCTACTATGATAATCGAGTGCCAATAGTTTGATGATATTACTTTTGGCATAGTAAAAGCCCAAATAGATGATGTCTTTATTGACTAAGGCTTGTACATGTGAATATCCATTGGTAGAGGCGGGTAATTGAGTTCTGTTATTACCTATTTGAATAGCATAGCTGAGGTCAGCGTTTTGGATGATTTCTCCTAATACAGTTTTCAAATCTTCATCTATCAACAGGGCATTCCATTGTTGCTCATCTTGTTTTTTTCTCCCATTGGATAAATCAATAAATCCTGATTTTGGGATTTGAGGAGAAGAGGAATGGTAGGCCAAAATATGTTGATTATAGCCTAATATTTCTGCATAATTGATATGAATTCCATTAGAATCAGTACGGCTTCTTTCATAGATGGTGCTCCATAATTCATTAAGACTTTGGTCATAAGCTCTTATCGTGAAAATATTTTCTTCAGGAACTGAACTGACGGCAATTATTTGATGTTCTAAAGGTATCAGATAGTTGATATCTGAAGGAGAGGACTCTTCAGAAACATCCATGGATGCTTGTTTTTTAAGTTGAAGAAATTCGTCTAATTGGTAACAATATTCTCCGTCACACCATTTAGAAAAGAGGGAGCTATTCCAATGTCGCTCCGTAAAGGATGTATTCAATTTGAAATTGCGATGCTCATCTCCATTTTTGACATATTGAAGTGTTTGAAGTTCTATCCATTGATGATTGATAGGATAGAGAGAGGCTAGTTGTGTGTTGATAGTAGTAGATGCCGGATTAGGCACTTCTTTACTTTCTTGATGACAAGCAATTATTGCAAAGAAAGAAATGAGAAATAAGAAATGAAATTTTGCCATTCAATAGGATGTTTTTTGCTAATCAAACCATTTCTGCTTTCGTTCTTTGGGAACATAATAATCTTTCAGGTGATTATTTTTTTCGGTCTCGGTCATCTTAGGGGATACTTTCCCAAATGCCAGATTCAAACCAATGCCAATATATGATTTGTGTGAATTAAAATGCCCAAAAATACCTAGTCCTATACTAGAAAATGTTTTGATTTTGGGAGGAGGGGTGAATGCAAAAATAATTTCTATAGGAATCCCTACTGTCCCTACTTTGATTTGTGGCTCAAAAGGAATCGAATCATATTGCTTTTTGTTGGTAACAGCGTTTCCCCATATTCTCCCAATACCAAAACTCGAAGAAAAAAGAAAATTTCGCTTTCTGAAAGACCAGCCATACAGAAATGATAAATCATTGAGACTGTTGTTTTTGTCAATGTTTTTATTGAAATTGTCTGTATGTGAATAAGCAATTTTAAATATATTGAAGCGATATTTATAATTCATACCTATATGGAAATTGCTTCCCAATTTGGTATAGCCATATCTTAAATCTGTGAAGGCAAAATGATCAGTATTATAAATAAATTGATTGCTATTCACTCCCAATGTATCAGTGGCAGTCTGCGCCTTGATAGCCGAATAATGTAGGTGAATCAATAATAATAGTAATAATAGCTGTTTGAAATTGAGCATAATTAAATTTTATTGAACTATGACTACAAAGCCAGATTTTTGATAATTCTGACCATCCATACCAGTGAATTTTAAATGATAAATATAGCTATCCATGGCAGAGACCTGACCATTTGCTTTACCATCCCAGCCTACATTTATATCCTTGCTTTCAAAAACAATCGTTCCCATTCTATTAAATATTTCCAAAGAATAATTGTCCGGAGTTCCAAATATAATGATGGGTCTAAATATTTTATTGTGTCCATTGGGTGCAAATGCATTGGGAACAAAAGCTTGTGGGATAGGTTGGAGGCAGACTGTATTTGAATTGGAAATAAACGGTACTGTGGCTCTTGAAGAATCTGTATTGATATGTTCTGCTTGAATAAAATAACAGGCTTCTGCAAACTGATTGTTGGCATATACTCCTTTGTCATTATAAGAACCTTGAGTTTTGATACTGTTGATTTTTACCGTATCATTTCCAATCACTCTGTAGAGGTCATAACCTATGATGATATCTTTGTCAATAAAAGTACTGTCCCATTCAGTAAAATTATCCAATCCCAAATTTTTCCCTTTTAATAAGATGGTTTTTGCTGCTAAGGTGGTGTATTTGTTGGAACAGTTATCTTTGACACTTACTTTGTAGTACAAAGCTGTTCTTGAGGTCAAAGCACTGTAATCACGGATAATATACGGTTTGCCACTTCCTCCTCCCTGAATAGATATTCCGGTATTGAGAACAGTAAATTGATCTCCCATAGAGCTTCTTTCTAGTGCCACTTCTCCAATATCTGCTTTGGGGTCAGCCATATATTCGATTTCTACATGGTCAGATCGCACTGTTATATTTTGAATATAATGATGGTCAGGCGGAATTTCGCTCTTACTAAATATACAAGAGAGATTTGACCAAGACTCTTCCCCTCCAGGCAGTAAGGCCACAATACGGATGCAGGTGGCAATTTGAGGCTCTAATCCTATAAAATCAAATTTTCGTATTGTGTCTTTTAAAGTTGATTTTTCATTAAAGGTATTACCGCCATCTGTAGAATAATCTATCCTATAACCTAGCACTCCTGTTGTTTGGTTGTTATATCCATTCCATTCTAGAGTGACTGCTCTGCGGCACAAATCTTCTGCTGAAAGTTTGAGCATGATAGTATTATATGGGGGAGAGATATTACTAAATAGACCTGCAGAATCTTCGCAAAATTCGATGGAACGCATTTTATAGACAGCTATAGAATCATTGGGGTTGTGTAAGGTGTCCAAATATTTAGAAGAGAGTCTGCCATTGACAGTGTCTATTGGAGAATTATAATTATTGGAGACGCTATATATGCCGTATGCACTGACCTCCGAATTGGAGGAAGCATTCCAATATAAAACAGGAATGTTGTTTTCAACTGTAACTTTTCGGATGACAGGAGCTTCATGCGGAACAATATTATCTAGTGTATCTGATGTCAATATCTTAGTGTTACTGGGATTGGAGCAAGATTGCTCATTGATGAGGAAAAAATAGGTAATACCAATGTATTGAGGGTCGATAGTTTTGCTTCCACTAGCAGAAGTATTAATAGAATCAATCTTAATATAGGGTCCATTTTTATCTTGTTTGGACATATAAATACCATATTGCTGAAAGCATTTTCCAATGTATGAAGGGGCATCCCATTGAATAGTTATCTGATTGGAGCTTGCATTTTTTACACATTTCAATATAGGAGAGTCACTGGTATAAGGAGCTGTTATTTGAGCGGATGCTCTATAATAGCCTAGAAGAATAAGTATATAAAAAATATATTTCATGTATTCTCGTTTAGTTTCCTGCAGTAATTTGATACATGTCTTCATAGCTTAAATATTTTTGAGCCATATCAGTAATATCTTGTTGAGATACTGCTTGTATTGTTTTTGCAAAGGTATTAAAGGAATGGATATTCAAGCCTTCTATTTGATAGTTTTTAAAAGTCTCCATTTGAGAAAAAGCACCATCTATTCTACTTAAATACTTGCCTAAAAGATAACTTTTGGCCTGACTCAATTCTCTGTTGCTAATCAATTCTTGTTGTAATTTATTAATTTCTATTTTGATTTCTTCAATGCATGAGCGAGTATATTCATTGCTGGTTTCTGTCTGAATGAAGATGTTGGCATCATGTCTGTATGTCTGTAACGCTGAATATATTCCGTAAGTATATCCTTTATCTTCTCTGATGTTTTTCATAAGTCTAGAACCAAAATAGCCACCAAATATGACATTCGTCAAAGAAAGTTTGGCAAAATCAGGATGCATTTTATTGATAGATCTTTTCCCCATTGCAATAGAAGACTGAATACTTCCTTTTTTGTTAAGTTCAAAATGAAACTGAGGGTTAGAATAAATGAGATGCTGACGAGCTGGAAGAGGTTTAGCGTATTGTTTTTGAGCAAAAAGTTGCTTTATTTCTTGTATTACTTGATGGTCATAACTTCCGGCAATATATATGGTCGGTTTTTTGTTCTGAACTTGATGAAGAAAATATTCTTTTATTTCTTGCAGGTTTAGTCGCTCTACCCATTGCTTGTCTGGGATGTATCCATAAGGATGTGTTTCTCCAAAAAGTGCATTGCGGAAAGATTTTTCAGCAAGAAATTCTGTTTTCTCTTCCTGAACAATCAGTTTAGAATTTGTATTTCTGATATAGGTTTCAAATTCATTTTCTGGAAATATATTATCTTGAAGGCAATCATTCAGTAACTCAAGTGAAGGGAAAATATTTTTTCTAAGGGTGTAAAGAGAAATTGTAAAACCATGATATCCGGCATAAGCTTTAATAGTCGAACCCAAATAATCTATTGATGCAGACATTTGAAAAGCATTCATCAAATGGGTGCCACTTTTAAAAAGTTTGGCAACGCAATGGGCAATTTCAGGAGCTTTCTCTTCCCATTTTCCACTATCAAAAACAAAATCTATTCTTGTAATCTCCTGTGAGTCATCAAAAAATCCCCAAATTGAAATATCGTTTGACAAGACATGGTGCTCTGGGAGTTTGAACACAGGGGCACTCAATGCTTGTATGCGTGGAGGAGTGTTTTTTACTTGCATGTGGAGGATAAATAATATAAGGTACTGCTCTGTTGAGGGTTTAAATATTTTTTACAAAATGATTGTGTACTATCTGCAGTTATTTTTTCATATTCATTAGCTTCTTCATTGATAAGGTTGACATTTCCTAGCATTTCAAAATATGCTAAATTAATGGCTTTATTTAATAAACTGGCATCTGAAAATTTCATGTAAGTCATCATTTGATTTT
The DNA here is from genome assembly GCA_023957235.1 of Chitinophagales bacterium. Taxonomy (GTDB): domain Bacteria; phylum Bacteroidota; class Bacteroidia; order Chitinophagales; family JADIYW01; genus JAMLHH01. The sequence goes on from JAMLHI010000001.1 coordinate 208,917, forward strand.
TTACCTTTTCAATTTCCATTTCTGATATTCCTTCATTCTGTAGTTTGAAAATTTCATGCCAGATAGCCTCTTCTGCTACTTTAATATCAATACTTTCATGTAAGCGTCCTTCTATTACAAACATTCCAGTATCAATGCTCCCTGTAATATAAGCATCGATTTCAGAAAATAATTTTCTCTCTTTAACGAGCTTTTGATGAAATCTTGATGACTGACCAGAAGAAAGAATATCTGTTAGCAAATCGGCTTCAAAATACCCAATTTCTAGTCTTCTAGGCATTTGGAATCCTATAATAATCATACTCTGTGGAACATCAGCATAGTGTGTGTATTCTCTAGCTGCTGTCTGAGTGGGCTCAGAGTCAATCTCTCTTTCTACAAATGAAGATTTTGGAATATGGCCAAACCATTTTTCTGCCCATTCAAAAGTGATTTTTTGTTGAATATTTCCTGCAATGACCAGGATGCAATTGTCAGGAACATAATTGTGTTGATAGAATGCTTTGACATCTTTTAAAGTGGCATTTTGGATATCAAGGATATTTTTACCAATGGTAGGCCACTGATAAGGATGTTTTTGATAGACCATATTGCGCAACAAATGTTGGATATCTCCATAAGGTGGGTTGATATAATTTTCTTTAAATTCTTCTATGACAACTTTTTTCTGCAATTTCAGGGAAGAGGAATTGATATTGAGGTTGACCATCCTGTCAGCCTCCAGCCAAAAAGGAATCTCTGCATTGATATCTGGAACTATGTCATAGTAGTTAGTATAGTCATTATTGGTAAAAGCATTATTTTCTCCTCCAGATTCTTGAAGTGGCCCATCAAAATAGGGAACATCATCTGTTCCTTCAAACATTAAGTGTTCAAACAAATGGGCAAATCCGGTTTTGGTAGGATGTTCATGTTTTGATCCTATTTTATACAAGGTATTGACAACGACAAAAGGGGTGTTGGTATCTAAATGATGAATAACTGTCAGTCCATTTTTGAGAATTCTTTTTTCAAATTGTATATGAGACATAAGTCAAAATTAAGAAAAGCTCTTGAAGAAAAGATTTTATTCAGAGAGGAACTCAGCTATTTTTGTTATTTGAGTTTTAAATAGTTCCGATGCATGAGTGATAGCATCTTCTTTTGTCAATTTCCCATCACCTAAAACTAATATTTTATCAAATAAGTTGCCTTGATAGGCATTAGCTCCACAAATTGCAAATACAGTTTTGTTATGTTTTTTACATAGCTGGGCAAGTTGTCCGACTCCTTTTCCCATGGAGGTCTGAGCATCTATACGACCTTCCCCGGTAATAATTATATCTGTGTTTTGTATGTGTTGCTCTATGTTTAGCAAATTTTTAAAATAGTCAAATCCGAGTTGGAAACTTTGGTCTCTAAAATAAAAAAAGGGAATTCCTATTCCACCAGCAGCCCCAGAATATTGTTCATTGCCTTTTATCGGTGGGCTATTATCAAAGTATTGGTTCAATAAATTTATCCATAGAGATGTTTGTTCTTCTACCTGCTCAGTTTGAGAAGCTAGCAATCCTTTCTGAGGGCCGTAAATTCGTATTCCTCCCATATTGCCTAAAATAGAATTTTGCACATCTGAAATAATATGAATAGCAATATTATCATCAAATGCCTCCCAGCCTTTTATGTTGACTTTGTGAAAATGACCAAGTGGGTTTCCCGTTTGAATCAACTGATTGTTTTTATCAATAAAATCAGTACCTGCTTCTCGCATCCATCCAGTCCCTATATCTACAGTGGCGGTACCTCCCAAAAAGAGATAAATATCTTCTGCCCCTTGGCTAATAGCTTCTTTTATAAGAGTTGCTACTCCATCGGAAGAAGCATCAAAGATAGATTTGTCTTTTCTTTTAAGATGAGCACCTATTACTTTTGCCACCTCTATATATGCTTTTTTATTTTCTAACAAATAGGGAGCAATAATGGGGTAGCCATATAAATCTTTAACTTCTATTTCTATTTTTTTAGAGGAGATAGCTGACGCCACACTAGCTAGTGAACCTTCGCCCCCATCAGCAAATAAAATATATTGAACTTGAATATTTTTATAATTTTGAAAAACACCCTTAGCAATATCATTGATTTCACTATTAGAAAGGGAGTTCTTAAAAGAATCAAAGACGACTAAGGCTTTTTTCATTTCATTTGAATGCATTCATGAAATAAAATATTTCTTATGGCTTAACAACGATTTTACCAAAATGATTGCCAGATTTCATGTGGTCAAAAGCTTGAACTCCATCTGTTAATGAAAAAATAGAATCTATGATAGGGTGTATCTGATATTTTTTGACAAATTGGACCATGTCTGAAAAGTCTTGATCGCTGCCCATTGTGCTTCCTAAAACAGACAATTGATTCCAAAATATATTTCTGAGATTCAATGTACTAGGAAGACCCTTGGTGGCCCCATATAATACATATTTCCCTCCAGGTGCCAAGGCTTCCAAAAGTGTATTAATACCATCTCCTCCAGCACTATCTATTATAATATCAAATCCACCGACTGATTTACTCAAAGATTTGATGGCTTGAGGCTCTTTATAATTGACTCCTCCTCTAGCTCCAAGAGCAACACATTGACCAATGACATTTTCTTTGCCTGAAGTAACCCACACTTGGGCATCTACGGCAAGGGCAAATTGAAAAGCAAATTGAGCAACGCCTCCTCCTACACCAGAAATTAATACTTTTTTGTCTTTAGCCAATTCTCCTTTATTCACAATTGCATTGTATGCTGTCAATCCTCCTAGTGGCAATGCTGCAGCTTCTTCATCAGATAAAAATAGGGGAGCATTTACCAATCTGTCCACAGGAACAGAAATATATTCTGCCAATGTTCCCTTTGTCGGCATTCCTAAAATATGATAATCTCTATTCTGAATTTTGGGGTTTTCTCCCCAGTTATTGTTGGGATTGATAATGACTCTTTTCCCTATCCAAGATGTATCAATTGGATCTCCTACTTGTATGACCTCTCCACATGCATCTGAGCCGGGTAGTACAGGCAGTTCTATTTTAGGGTATAAGCCTTCTCTTATCCATTGGTCTCGTCTGTTGAGAGCCGATGCCGATATTTTGACTAGGGCATTGCCAGATGCTACAACAGGTTTTTCGACTTCAGCGAGATGCAAGCCTTGCTCGTTGATGATGAGTGCTTTCATTTAGTTTAGGTTTTTGCTTTCAATTTAATAAAATAGGACTCAAAATACTTGTAACTCAGATGAGCAATAAGGATAAGAAGGGCTAAAAAGAAACTATACATAGCAAGCTCTGCCCAAAAATTGCCTATGTATTTATGATGACTACCTATCAATGGGTGCAAAACACCTGCCGCCAATAGCATGACAAAATAATGCCAAACATAAATACCATAAGAGATTCTTCCCAAAAAAATCAGGGGCTTATTTGAAAACATTCTAGTTGTAATTGTATTATTGACAACAGTTATTACAAATAAAGCACACATGATATTGGTCAAAGTAAAATAAAAGATATAGTTTTTATGAAATGTCATAAATGTATATTCTTTGATAGCTAGGTGGATAGATTTGGCTCCTCCTGCTTCTACAATAAAATGAGCACTAACAAAAGTATAAATTATCCATACAATGAAAACGGATAGGAAAATTTGTATCGCATTTTTAATTTTTCCTACATCAAAAATAGCTACTGCCATTCCGTAAGCCAATGTGTCCATCTGAAACAAAGTGTTTCTCACTGATATCAAGCCCAACCAGTGCGTATCTTGATCTATTCCTTGTAAAATATCATAGGTCAACCAGCGAATAAAAGGGGCAAAAATGATAAAAAAAATCACTACTTTTTTCAAATGTTGCATAGGTAGCATTAAAATAGCAAAAGGGATGACCATATAAAATTGTTCTTCCAATGACAAAGACCAAAGGTGTGAAAACAAAGGGGCAGGAATATAGTTGATATCTCTGAAATGATTGGCTATCTCAGTAAAGTTGTAAGTATATGTCAATAAAAACCCCCAATTTTGTTTGAAATAAAGCACATCAGGATTTTGATTTCCTTCGCCAGTTGTGCCTGCCAACAGCAATAGCCCACCGATTAGGAAAACATATAAAAAATAGAGAGGGAAGATTCTCAATATTCTTCTTGAATAAAATCTTTTGAATAATGCAATATTACTCATTCTCGTTTTGTCATATAATAATATACGTGTTATCAGATAAGCAGAAAGCATAAAAAACACTTGAAGCAACCACCACATAAATGTAAAAGGACCTTGAAGATAGGGCATGACCCAATGATGTGAAATAATTAAAATACAAAACAGACCTCTGACTCCATCAAAAGCGGGAAAATATTTTAAAGGTTGAATGTTTGTCATAAATTAAACTCTTGCAAGGGTTTTTTGAAAATAAATATAGTGTTCTTGTGCGCATTTTTCCCAACTAAATTCGCTGGCTCTTTCTAAAGATTTTTTGCTTAGGGTCTCCCAGTGTGGTTGATTTCTACTGATTGCTGCCATAGCATCGCTCCATGTTGCCACTTGATAAGGGTCGCATAAAATACCATTGTCTTTTACAATCTCTTCACAAGCAGAGCCTTTGGAGGTGATGACAGGAGTGCCACATGCCATTGCTTCTATCAATGGAAGTCCAAAACTTTCTCTGTAGGAGGGTAAAATAAATGCTCTGGCTTCTTGCATATAAATTGCTATCTCTTTTTGTGGTAGCGCATGAGCGATAAGTGTGACTCCATCTATATTGATGACATTAGGATATCCTGGAACAATGAGTGTCAAAGGCAGACGTTGTTGTTTGTCTAGTTGTTGGTAAGCCGCTAATAAGGTGGTAATATTTTTTACAGGTTGAAATACTGATACATGGAGTAAAAAATCTCTTCTACTATTTTGAATGGGGAAAAATAATTGTTGATTTAATCCATGATATATCTGCTGTATTTTAGAGGAGTCAATTTGGAGCTCCCTGACGATTTCTTCTTTGGCAAATTTAGATACAGTGATAATGCCTTCAATATTATCTCTAAAATAATTCCAATACCATTTTCTTTTCCAATTGATAGCATAACCTTTCAATTGTTGTTTCCATCCTCTATAAGTATAATGATGGGGCATAGAGAAGTTGGAGGCTCCATGTACGGTAGCTACAAGTGGAAATTTCCTTTTGATAAATCTTTTATTTGGGTTTTTCCCTCCGGTACATGTTGGATCCCAATACAAATCAACTTGTTCTGGCAAAGGGTCACTTTTCCCAAAGGGAATAAATTCAACCCCCTTTCCAGTCAAGATACTTGTGATGTGTTCATAATATACCCGTACACTATTCAGATATTTATCCGGAGTCCAAACGCCTATTTTCATTTGTTATGGATAATATTTTTATTCAAATTGATAAAAGGAATATACGCAATATAATATCCAAACTTTTTCTTGATATATAAAGTGCCTATGATATTCCATGCTGCCATGCTGACTGCATTCCCGATAGCTGCTCCTTCAATGCCCCATTTGGGTATAAAGAAGATGATTAAGGTGAGATTGATAAATGCCCCTATTAATGAGATGTTTCTAAATTGCTTGTGATAACCACTCACATTTAATAATTGTGCGACAGGTCCACAGGCAACATTAAATATTTGACCAATTGCAATAATACTAAGTGCTAATGCTCCTGGTAGAAATTTTTCACCATAAGCAATATATATCATCAACTTAGACCCGAAAATAATCATAGCAAAAATTGGAATATTCATGAGGAAAATGAGGCGGGCGAATTTAACACAGAGCTTCATTACTTCTTCATGTTTACCTTGGTGATACAGTTGGCTGATTTTGGGTTGTATAGTAGTGTTCATAGCCACTAATCCCATTGCAGCAATGGAAGCAACATTTCCACACGTCTTATATATACCTACCAATTCAGTGCTAGTATAAAAAGGAAGCATATAGGCATCTGCGAAATTATTGATAAAGAAACCTAGATAAGTGAATAGCATAGGAAATGCTACAGCAAGAATGACAGAATAGTCAATTTTGACGAGTACCTCTTGATTTGAACTTGGTTTTTTAAAATGTTTATGAATTGATAGCTGCGAAAACAACCATGCTAGCAAGCACCCTGATATAAATTGTAGATATAGTGGATTGTAATCATTTAATAGAAATAAAGTCAAAAGAATGATAACAACTACTCTGGAAATCAAGGTGATAATATTGTTGTAATTAGCCGATTTAATTTGGAGAATAGCCCGCAATACAAAATTATTGTATTCTGACATCAATAAGAAGATAAGGAAAAAGCCAGAAGCTTGAAAGAAAAATTTCAGATGAGGAACATTCCAAGATTTAGATTGCCATTCTGCAATAAAATACATGATTAGCATACAGATCAACCAAAAAAAAGCAATTAGATGCAAGCTTTTCTTATAAATAGCCCATGCTGTAGCTAGATTGTATTTTTCTCTGTATTCAGGAATCAATTTGAGCATTGCATCTTTAATTCCAAAATTGCCCAAAATGATAAATGCAGCCATAAAGGTCATCAAATTTGTTAGCCAACCAGAGACCTCTGGTCCATAGACTCTCGCAATAATCACTCCTGAAACAAATCGAAGAAAAAATATAGCCCCCATAGAGAGGAGTGTATGCAGACTTCGAGTTGCAACAAAAGAAAAATTGGGATCTTTTAGTGCATTTTCAATTTTGTTTTGAATCTTTTTTATTGGCAAAATAGTAGTTTTTCTTACTGGTGTTCAATCTAAGATTTCAAATATAAGAATGAATTTAAGAAGACAAAGCGTTTATCATCTGATCATAAATATCTACTGCGCCCCATCCTGACTTATCTTCTGACTGTGTAGGAATATCAATCCCTATTTCTTCAAAATTGGAAATCTGGTTTTTTATCATTTCTATATCAATGCTATCATAGCATAAAAATACTTTACTGTCAATAAGAAGTTTTTTTATTTTTTGAATTTCATGCTCATCCAATTTTTGTTCTGTTTGTAAGATGATAGCATAAGGAGGGTTGTTTAAATCAAGCAATCTATTTAAATCTCGGCGATGGGCTCTGATAAATGCAAGGGACATAAAATCTTCATATTCCGCCAACTCATGGTCAATGGGAATAGAAGCATATTCGATTTTGCAATTTAAGAGAGAATTAAAAATTTCTTCAGAGGATTGAGTCGCCCCAAAAGATGCAAGAAGATTTGGCTGGTATAGCCATTCAATAATAGAAATAGCTTTGTCTTGAGTTAAATATCTCTTGTCTTCTATGTCAAAAACAAACTCTATCCATGAGTCGTCTAATGCATTGAAAAATCTGGCGTCTGTAAGATTGTCAATTGCTGATGCCTTCCAATAAATTTTACACATAATACAAATGTAAAGAGTTGGCTGTGGAATTATATGAAAGGAAGAAATATTTCATGGAGCTTTTTTAGATACTATACAATTTTTATGTTACTACAAAAGCCCATAGGCTATTAGATATCATGTTGTAATCTAGGAGATTAGGAAGAAATGCTTACATAAATCTTTTTTATAAACAATATAAATCTATTTATAAAATTATTATTTTAGCGGAGTGTAGCAACCAAATGATGGTTTTTTAATTCTTAATATACTAAGTATGACAATTGAGCGTAAAAAATAATGATGAAGAAAATATTTTCCTTGTGTATTGTTGTCTTTTCGGCAACATTTTTATACGCTCAAGATTTTCTTGGATTAAGAATAGGAAACTATGCTGGCGTGCATGGTCTCACTATTAACCCCGCCATTAATGTCAATGGTCCCAAGCAAATCAGTGTCAACTTTTTGTCTTTTGGGATGTCTTTTCAATCCAACTATATTTATTTAGAAAAATCGAATATTCTTTTAGCTGCTTTGAAAATGGGGAAACTTCGCCCTAATCCAGCTATTAAAATGGATAGAAAGAAAATAGAAAACCCTCTGTACTATAATTATTTTGACAGAAGAAGCACTACCTATCATTTTTATAGCAATGCTTTTGTTAATTTTCCTAGTGGAATTATGAATGTCAGAAATCATTCTTTCGGGCTGACATTTTCGGATAAGTTTTTGGGCTATGTCAACAGGATATCTCCAGATTATGGATATTACTACTATCAAGATAGTGCAACGACTGAAATGTGGCTTGACCCAATGAAAATGGGACTTTTGCATTATGGCGAATTAGCATTCAACTATGGCACTAAAATTCCTACTGCGGGTAAATTGGATTTTAATATTGGGATTACAGCTAAATATTTAATGCCATGGGATGGTGTTTTTTTGAGAAATAATGTTCGTAAGGAAACCATAAAAATTGAGAATGGAGTCAAAATGCCTGAAAATTCTGATGTGGATTTCAATTGGGTAAGTAGTTATCATTATGATTATGCCAATGATAAACCAGTTTATAAACTTCGCAATAAGGGCAATGGAGTGAGTTTGGATTTCGGATTTACCTTAGTTGATTCTTATACAGATGAAGGTCAGGCGAGTCGATGGAAAATTGGTTTGGCAGTGATGGATATTGGTAAAACCTTTATTAAAGGAGAAGCCAATCGTTTTATGACAATTGATACTGCGATATATAGAGATGAATTTTTCTCCAATGTAAAAGATTTAGATAGTTTTAGAGCAATTGCCAATTATTATGCCTTTAATGGTGATATGACTCATTCTGTGACAGGAGATAGGTTTTCGATTTGGATGCCGATGTCTTTTTCTTTTTTCACTGATTTTAATGTGTCTTCAAATTGGTACTTATCTCTTCATTCCATATTGAGAATGCCTATGAAAGCTATTGGTCTGGAAAAAAGTAATACAATAGCCCTAACAGCCAGAATTGAAAAGCCAAATTTTGAATTAGCATTTCCTATTATTTTACATGAATTTAAATACCCAAGAGCTGGATTGTTTTTTAGGAAGGGTGTGTTCTTTATTGGTTCTGATAATATGACAGCATGGATCATCCCTCAAAAATTAAGTGGTATGGAAATTTATATGGGCTTTAAATGGTCAGGCAATCAAGAGTATAAATCCAAGAATAAAAGACCCAACCTGAAAAGAATGACCTTGAAGTGTCCTGTTTGGTAATACCATCAGTCTATGTATGGAAAGGATATCCCCATTGTGTTACTCAATGTACGCATGACATCCATGTACAATTGTCCCCCTGCGTTCATTGAGCATCTATATACATACAGTTGAAGTATGAGACCCTTACAGGGAGACAAGTTCAGCGGCCACAGGGTAACTGTAGTAGGATGTCATGCTGTAAGCATCTATATATTATACAGTAAGGAATGAGATTCTTTCAGAATGACAGAGAGGAGTTGTAACTTCACATTAATGTCATGCTGTAAGCATCTATATAGAATACAGTAAGGAATGAGATTCTTTCAGAATGACAATTTTACACAGATGTCATGCGTTCATTGAGTGCTTCGACAAAGGCTCAGCAACCACTTGTCGAAATGAGTATCTATATGAAATACAGTATAGGAATGAGATTCTTTCAGAATGACAGCAACCCAATGCAATAGGATATTTCTTTGTCTCATTTTATACTTTAAACGACTATTGATAGTGCTTTGTTCTTCATACTTTTCTTTAGTAGAAAAGTATGCAAAAGAATCGCGCCGCGATATCTCATCTGCCTCACTATTGACTCGAAAGCTATTTCTTCAAAACTCACCTGCGGTTCAAACAGTTGAAGAAATCACGCTTCCTTCGTCAAGTGTGGCGACGATTCGATATCTTATGGCGCAGGCGCAAGCAATGTAACAGGGCAATGTTCAATCACGCTTTCTTCGTCAAGTGTGGCAGTAGAAGGATGTCATACTGTAAGTCTCTATATAAAAACAGTATAGATGAGATTCTTTCAGAATGACAGAGGAATAATGTCATGCTGTAAGCATCTATATGAAATACAGTATAGGAATGAGATTCTTTCAGAATGACAGAGGAAGAATGTCATGCTGTAAGCATCTATATACATACAGTCTAGGAATGAGACCCTTGCAGGGTGACAGGTGGTACAGTGAGTTTATCGAACTGCTCAGCGACCGCAGAATGACAGAGAGATAGCATAATTGTACACAGATGTCATACGTACATTAAGTAACACAATGAGCTTTCCCCCATTCAATAGAAAAAAATCAAAACAAAACACATCCTATAACATTAAGTCTTTCACAATTTTACATAATACTATAGCAAATATTATTATGGATGCTTAGTTTTGCTCCCCTTATGGCAAATTCATTTAAAGCACATCCATGGCACGGGGTATTTATAGGCGCCAATGCTCCAAGAATTTTAACTACTTTTATAGAAATAGTACCTTCTGACACTGTAAAATATGAGATAGACAAAGATTCAGGATATCTCAAAATTGACAGACCTCAAAAGTTTTCCAATATTGTTCCTGCATTATATGGATTTGTTCCTCAAACCTATTGCGGAGACAAATGCGGAGAGTTTGCAGCAGAAAAAACACAAAGAACAAACATCGTTGGAGATGGAGATCCATTAGATGTATTAGTATTAACAGAAAAAAATATTGTTCACGGCAATATTCTTATTCAAGCCAAACCCATAGGTGGATTTAGAATGATTGATAAAGGTGAAGCTGATGATAAAATCATTGCTGTCATGGTTCAAGACGAAATTTACCAGAACTATAATGATATTTCAGAACTACCAGAAGCAATAGTTAAAAGATTGAAACATTATTTTTTGACTTACAAAAATATTCCGGGAGAAGCCACCATCTTGTGTGAAATCACGCATACTTATGGTAGAGAGGAAGCTTATGAAGTGATTAATAGATCACAGATAGATTATCAAGAGAAATTCTCTCTATAGTTCAGATTTTTATTTTGTAATTCCATTTATTAACTTCACTAAATGAAATGGAGTCAATATATTTTGTTCGTTGCATTATTAACGATGGGTTTATCTTGCAATAAAAAAGTGGGGTGTCCTGCCACTGATGCAGTAAATAGACAAGTCAATGTCAATGACAACAAACAAGGCATTACGAGTAAAAAACAAGCTGAGAAGCAAGCTCATTCTTCCGTATTACCTCAAGAGGTGAGAATAGGGAAAAAGAAAAAAAGATAAGATCTGATTTGATTTAAAGATTCTATTACTCTGACAGATCAAATAGTCTATTGCCATCCTCTGATTTTAAGAGTCGAAAACTCATTCTGTGATATTTACAATGTCCATATTTTTTTATTGCTTCACGATGAGCAATTGTAGGATAGCCCTTATTGATATCCCAACGATAAAAAGGATATTCTAAAGATAATTGTTGCATTAATTCATCCCTATAAGTCTTTGCAAGAATAGAAGCAGCTGCAATTTGGGTGTATTTGCTGTCTCCTTTCACGACACATTGATGTCCAATATGCGGATAGGGAGCAAATTTATTCCCGTCTATGATAAGCCATTCGGGGCTGACAGATAATTGATCTATCGCTCTGTGCATTGCCAGAAAAGAGGCTTTTAAAATATTTATTTGATCAATTTCGGTATGACTTACGACACCTATACCATAAGCAATGGCATGATTCAAAATGTCCTCTTTGAGAATTTTTCGATCATTTTCATTGACTTGTTTAGAATCATTTAATATGGGGTGAAAATACGAATCAGGCAATATAACAGCGGCTGCTACAACAGGGCCAGCCAAACAGCCTCTTCCTGCTTCATCACAACCGCTGATAACTTTATTTTCAAAACGATAAAACTCTGGCATAAATGCTATCTAATCAACCTAATCTTCAGACTGTTTCTCTTCAGATTGTTCTAGCTTATTATTTATTTTATTAGCAGCAGGTTTCAAACGCTGCTTCAATTCAGAAATCGTCTTTTTAATATCTGCAACTTTTGCTTCCTTTTCAGTAATCCTCTTTTGTATGACCTCTAGCAATCCTCCCCATGAATTTCCTGCATTTTTTCCTTTGGTATAAAATGCAATCTTTTCTTGTTGTTGAGCCAAACTGATTTTATCTTTTTCCAAAGTTGTTTCAATTCCCTTTAAGATATTACCTAGTTTCTCCAAGCGATCTTTTGTTTGAGTCGTATTCTGTGTCTTTTTATAAGTTTTTAATAATTGATAGATTTCGTCAATTTTTTCAAAAAAAACTTTTTTCTCTTGCATTCTTAGTGGAGACGATTTCAACTCTAATTGAATATTTCTCAGTGCTTCATGAATTTTGTTCCATTCTTCAGGATAGATAAGTAAACCCTTTTGTTCTTCAATTTTCTTATCATATTCCTTAATTAGAACTCTGGATTGAGATTTTTCTTCTTCTAAAGATTTTCTTTTTTGACCTTTCAATACTTCAAAAGTGTCATCCACTTCAGCTTTTAACAATTCTTTCTGCTCCCAAGTCAATTCTTGGTCTCTGAACATATTGGAATATTTCTTCCATAAGTCAGCAGTTTTGTCCCAAAGTTCATGGCTATAATTCAATGATGAGGTAACAAATAATTTATGTAATACGATTTCTTCTTTACAGACCTTAAACAATTTGGAACTCATCAGGAGTTTGCCCCATGTGTCTTGTACCCTTTGAATAATCTCTGGTTTATCCACCCTGATTTCTCTAGGCAGGATACTCTCTCCACTTGCCTCTACATACCATACTAATTCATTTTGAGAAAAATCAAATGGAGCACCATTTTTCCAGGCAAAAAGTTGATTTTGCAGATTGTCATCTACTTGATCTTTGGGGAAAGCATGAATGACAACCTGATTATTCTCCTCATGTAAATATATAGCCAATAGGGCCTTTCTGTCTGTACCTATTGACCCCCACAATACTAAATGTTGTTGCATAGCTTTTTATTATAAAAATGAGCCCAATCGATAAAGATTGCGCTCGCATGTATTTAACCCTTTGGTAATTTACTTGATATTACTTCTTTTTGTTTTAATTGCATCAATAATTTGTTTTTGCAATTCTATCTGTTGTTGTTTTGTTTTTTGGTCTTCTTCATTTTTAATAATATCCTGCTCTCTTTGAGCGATAGTACTTTTACTTTTTTCAATAGATTTTATGGAAGAAGAATAATCACTTTTTAGTTTATTCAATTGAGACTCGAATGATTTAAGATTTTTCTCTTCATTTTTCACTTGATTGTCTAATAATTTTTGACTGTCTTTATCAATCCCCACAGCCATTGTACTTCTTTTTTGTCTGACTTCCAAAAGGATTTGTTGCTGAATAGAAATTTGTTGTTCTTTGCTTTTTTGATCTACTTCATTTTTAGACATTGCCTGTTCTTGTTTGCTGATATTGGTTTTGTTGTTAGCGATGTCTTTATGATAGCTGTCATTTTGTTTGCCAAGATTTTTCAATTCAGTTTCTAAGGTTTTCAGATGTTTGGCTTCTGTATTGATATCTCCATCCACTTTTGAGACTAATTGAGCACGTGCAAAATCAATCAAAATTGTTTCCATGGCTGCAAACGCTTGAGGATGTCCTGCAGAGCTTAAAAAGACTCCTCCTAAGTCAACAAAAGTTCGCATTTGTATTCCCTCTTTTTGCTGGGTCAATACGGTGTACATATCTACGGTATTTTCGCTTACTGAAGTCAATAACACATTGTCTTGAAAGATTTCACTGCTTTTCTTTGAAGCGATATATTTTCCTTTATTAGACTTTGTCCATTTTGCCAATGCAGACTGCACTGTTTTCAATTGAGCTTCTGGAATAAAAACTTCCAATCCTGTCTGCTGACCTTGACTAATTGTTTGCTCGACTTCATTGACAACAAAATTGTATTGTTGTGCAAAAGCGAATGATAATGAAAATACTACTGCGGTGATAAATGATGATACTTTTTTCAACATAATCTTAATTTTTATACAAATTTAAATAAACATTTCCAGCTTAATGAGCTTCCAGCCAATTCTCTCCAATTCCTATTCCAATTTCTATAGGGACATTCAATTTTAATGCATTTTTCATCTCAAAATGCACAATTTCTTTCAAAACACTTAATTCATCATCAAAAACATCAAATAATAACTCGTCATGAACCTGAAGAATAATCTGAGAGCAGAGTTTTTCCTTACTCATTTTAGCATAAATATTTTTCATGGCCAGTTTTATCATATCTGCTGCTGAACCTTGTATGGGTGCATTAATAGCATTTCGTTCAGCAAAACCTCTGACTGTAAAATTACTAGAATTAATATCTCTCAAATATCTCCTTCGTCCACATATTGTTTGGACATAACCATGCTTCTTAGCAAACTGTATGGAGTCTTCCATATACTGTTTGATACTTGGATACTTGCTAAAATATTGTTCAATCAGATTGGCTGCTTCTGCACGATCTATACCCAATCTTTGAGCTAAGCCAAATGCCGAAATTCCATATATTATTCCAAAATTGACCATTTTAGCATTTCTTCTCATTGTACTATCCACCTCTGATAGGGGAACATTATAGACATTGGCTGCAGTGGCAGCATGAATATCTTGTCCTTGTTCAAATGCTGCAATCATTCCTTTATCTTCACTTAAAGAAGCAATGATTCTCAATTCTATCTGTGAATAATCCGCAGAAAGAATTTTCCGACCTTCTCCTCTAGCAATGAAAGCCTTTCTAATTTCCTTTCCTCTTTCTGTACGAATAGGAATATTTTGCAAATTGGGGTTGGTAGAACTAAGTCTGCCAGTTGCCACTATTGTCTGATTAAAGGTCGTATGTACTAAGCCTGTTCTGGGGTTAATGAGGTTGGGCAATGCATCGATATAGGTAGATTTTAATTTTCTCAACTCTCTGTAATCCAATATTTGGGCAATTATAGGTTGTTCAAAAGCCAGTTTTTGCAATGTCTCTTCGTTAGTTGAATATTGACCGGTTTTAGTCTTTTTTCCTTGATAAGGAATTTTCATGTAATCAAACAATACTTCACCCAATTGTTTGGGTGAATCCATATTGAATTGAATACCTGCTAAATCAAAAATTTGTTTTTCAACTTCTAATAATTCACCATTCAATGATTCAGAATAATCTTTCAGAAACTTAGTATCAATCGCTACTCCAGCACGTTCCATTTCTGCCAATACGGGAATTAACGGTGCCTCAATTTCGCGATATAGCTTCTCATACTCTTTTGTCTTTATCTCTTCTTGTAGTGTAAAGGCAAGTTGCAAAGTAATATCTGCATCTTCAGCTGCATATTCTTTGATGATATCCAAATCCACCTCAGACATTTTCAATTGCTTAGGCCCTTTTTTGCCAATAAGTTCTTCAATAGAAATCGGTGTATAATTCAAATACGTCTCAGCCAAAAAATCCATATTGTGCTTAGTATCTGGGTCAATCAAATAATGAGAGACCATAGTGTCAAAAAATG
Organism: Chitinophagales bacterium; assembly: GCA_023957235.1. Lineage (GTDB taxonomy): Bacteria > Bacteroidota > Bacteroidia > Chitinophagales > JADIYW01 > JAMLHH01. Next base: position 224,351 of record JAMLHI010000001.1, read on the forward strand.
GCAGTTCCATCTTCATATCATTTTGACCGAGAACTAATAAGTCATATTTTATATTCTGGCCTATCTTCTCTATAGAGCTATCAGCAAGATATTCATTCAAAACCGATTTAAACTCTGGCTGGTTCACTTGGCTCCATGGAATATAATAGGCTTGAAATGGCTCCCAGCTGATTGAAATCCCAACTAAATCACAATCCATAGGATCTATTCCTGTTGTTTCTGTGTCTATAGAAAGATATCCTTTTGCTTTGGCCTTATCCAATACTTCTCTCAATTTTGACACTGTCAATATCAAATCATACTCATGCTTGACATTCTTGATATTTTTAGCGAAGGGCTGTTCTTTAAGGATTTCGGTTGCATTATCATTTCCGAACAAAGACATCTGTCCAGTATTTTCAAGCTTTTTGACTACAGAAAATTGCTCTCCTAAAATTCGTTTGCCTAAAGTTCTGAATTCCAATTCTGCAAAGAGAGAGGACAGTGTCTCTTTATTGGGTTCTTTGACTAGGAAACTTTCCTTATCAAATGAAATTGGAGCATCAATTACTATGGTTGCCAATTGTTTAGAAACAAATGCCATCTCTTTGCTAGCTTCTAGCTTGTCTTTTAAAGAGCCTTTAATTTCATCAATATGAGCATAGATATTCTCCATTGAGCCATATTCTTGAATGAGCTTCTTGGCTGTCTTTTCTCCCACACCCTTCACTCCGGGAATATTATCTACTGCATCTCCCCAAAGTCCTAAAATATCAATGACTTGAAGAGGATGCTCAACTTCCCATTTCTCACATACTTCTTTGGGTCCTAATATTTCATAAGGATTACCCATATAAGGTGGCTTATAGACAGAAATATTTTCTGTCACCAATTGGGTCATATCCTTATCTGGTGTTACCATATATACATGAATACCTTGAGTTTCAGCCTGGCGTGCTATCGTACCTATCAGGTCATCCGCCTCATATCCATTGACTTCAAGAATTGGAACATTGAATGCTTCTACAATCTTTTTGATATACGGAATTGATGCTTTAATATCTTCTGGAGTCTCCTGTCTATTTGCTTTGTAAAAATCATATTCTACCTGACGGTCTGTAATATAAGCAGCGTCAAAAGCACATGCCAAATAGGTCGGCTTTTTGTTTTGGATGATATCAAATAACGTGCTAGTAAATCCTGAAATAGCAGAGACATTCTGACCTTTAGAATTGATTAAAGGATTTTTACCCATGGCAAAATATGCCCTGAATATCAATGAGAATGAATCAAAAAGATAGAGGGTAGCTTGGCTCATTATTCCTGATTTAGTGCTTCCCAAAATTCTACAGCTCTTCTAGTATGAGGGATACAAATACTTCCTCCAACTAGATTGGCAATAGCAAACACTTCAAATAATTCTGCCTTGGTAACACCTACTTCGTGAGCCTTACCTAAATGATATCTGATACAATCATCACACCTCAAAACCATAGACGCTACTAAGCCTAAGAGTTCTTTTGTTTTTTTGTCTAAGGCACCATTATCGTAAGCATGCATGTCCAAATTAAAAAAGCGATTCAGTGTAATATTTTTTTCGCTTAATATTTTTTCATTCATTTCTGAACGATAATCATTGAATGATTCTACGATAGTTTTCATCTCTAACTTTTGAGTTAAAGGTAATAAAAACAAAGTGTTCAAATAAAAGATAATATTCAGATTAAGCTCTCATTCTTATTCTTTCTGCTTTTCAGACAGCTTTATTAAGCTTTTTTGTTCAAATCTATCTAGTGCATCCTTAATAATTTGAGCTTTATTTTCATTGACAAAATAATATACCATTTTACCATCTCTTCGTGTATTGACTATGTCATTATTTCTCAATACACTCAGATGTTGCGAAGTAATAGATTGTTCCAAATTTAAACTTGTATAAATTTCATTGACATTGACCTGCCCAGCATCTTGAATAAAATTAAAAATCTTTAATCTCAAATCATGTGACAAGGCTCTTAACAAATCACTAGAAACCCTAATTGAATTTTTGTCAAATTGTATATAACCCATAATATATAACGATAAAAATTATTTATAACTCGCAAATATAAATAAAAAAAGGTCTTAGTTATGACTAAGACCTTCAATAAATAAATATTTTAGCTTATTTCTCTACTAGCTCTTTCAGCAAAGCAAAGATTTCATCTAATCTTTCTTTGTCAATTGAATAATAAATAAATTTTCCATCACGAATAGTTGTTACCACCCCTGATCTTCTGAGCAAAGCTAAATGTTGAGAAGCAACAGATTGCTCTAGTCTTAATTTAACATAGATTTCAGTCACCGTTAAACGACCATTATCATCTAATAATTTTACAATTTGTTGTCTTAAATCGTGATTGACTGCTCTAACGACTTGAACAGCTTTTCTAAGAATATTGTTGTCGAATTTTACGCCATCACCATTCTTTTTTGATTTCAATTGTGTTCCCATAACTGTTTTAATTGTTTTAATTTAGTTACACTCCTTAGATTTTCCCCAAAATCATCATTAAGGAGTTTTAATATACATTATAACAAAATTAATAATTTCAACTGAATTCAAATCTTAAAATATTATAAAAAAAGATATTATGCATTTTTTTTCGACAAATGCACCGCTTTATAGTATTTAGGTTCGAAGTAAGCCAGATTTTCAGTCTTAGAAGCCTTCCATTTTTCGTATGCTAATAGCACCATTGCTTTGGCTTCCACGTCTATATCAAAGTCAATATCAATATTTGGATATTGAATAATGTCCTTAAATCTATCCAACCCTTTACCTATTATCACTATTTTTTCATAGTTGTCGCTGAAATTTTTAAAGCTGTTTTCATCTATCGTTTCACATCTTGGAGAAAAAACAAATCTGTCTTCATTATCAATGGCTGAATAGAAGGCATCCATACGGCGGGCATCCATCATTGGAATATACAAGTCATATTGCTTCCCATTTTTCTCCAAAAATTGATTTTTCATAGCCATAAATGTTTCAATATGAATCAAGGGGATTCCAATGGCATAAGCGATTCCCTTTGCTGTAGCAATTCCTATCCTTAACCCAGTATAAGATCCTGGACCTCCACTTACCGCAATGGCTTGGAGCATATTCATTTTCACTCCAGCTTTATCCAGAGCAGATTCTATCAAAACGGGGAGCATATCGGCGGCTTTGTTTCTCTCATGCTCAATTGATTGAGATAATAACTTCTCACCTTTGCCTATTGCAACAGAACAAGAACTGCCAGAGGTCTCGATACAGAGAATAATAGGTTCCTCTTTATTTTGTAACACTTAATATTTTATTATACTCTGATTTATTCTGTAATAATCCAATAGCTTGTTTCACTTCCTGATCATTGTTTAAATCTACTTGAATTCTTCCTTTTTGATATAGATATCTTGTGGCAATTTCAGACTCTAGCAATACTTTAATTTCATCCTTATGCTTAGACAAATCCTGTTCTTTGTCATGTTTCATATTTGTTTCCAACACTTTGAGGGCATCTGAAATTCCATTAAAATAAGATTCATTTTTAGCTACTTCTACCAAATCATTTAACATCTTTTCTGTTTTAGTAGTATAGTCATATTTCTTATCTGATAAAAACGAGATAAATTTCTGATAATCTTCATCTGACAAAGTAAATATTTTATTGGTATCAATTTTTTGATGTGATGCCCGATAAACATTAGCATAATCGAAAAAGAAATCCTTAGTAAATAAAGAGATTGTAATTGGAGAATATTCTACTTGTTTCGTGTGAACATCAGGCTCTATTCCTGCTCCATCTTTCACTGGCCTACCTGCTTTTGTATAAAACACTTTCCTAAGAGAATCTGGCACAGTGGTGGTGCTTCCATCTTCATTATGATTGGAATAATCAATAGATTGAATACATCTTCCACTTGGGATATAATATTTATATGCAGTCACTTTCAGCCTAGCTCTATAAGGGAGAGGGCGAGGAATCTGCACCAAGCCTTTACCAAAAGTTCTTTGTCCCATGACAACTCCTCTATCATAGTCTTGAATTACTCCCGAAACAATTTCTGAGGCAGAGGCAGAGCCATCATCTGTCAAGACAACCAATGGAATTTGAGTGTCTATAGCCTTTCCCATGGTAGTATATGATTTATTGACATCTTCTACTTTCCCTTTAGTCGCAACAACTTCCAGCCCTTTGTCTAAAAATACATTACATACTCCTACCGCTTCATTCAATAAGCCCCCTGGATTGCCTCTCAAATCAAAAATTAATCCAGACAAAGATGTATTTGCTTTTAATTCTTTCAAAGCCTTGCTCACGTTTTGAGCAGCTCCTTCTGTAAACTGGTCCAAACGGATATACCCAACATTATTGTCTAAAACACCATAATAAGGAACATTGTCAATATTAATTTCTTCTCTATTAAACTTGAAAGAAAGAGTGTCATTGCTTATCGCTCTTCTCACTTTCATAGACAAAGGGGTATTGGGTTGACCTTTTAAGAGTTGACGAATATCTTCTGAATTCTTGTTATTAGCAGAAACTCCTTCCACCTCTATTATGACATCTCCTGCCATAAGTCCAACCTTCTGTGCTGGGAATCCAAAATAGGGCTGACGAATAAACACTTGCCCATTTCTCTCCCCGATAGTGGCGCCAATCCCTCCATATTTCCCAGTAGTCTGAAATTCAAACTCATCAATATCAGAAGCAGGAATATAATTGGTATAAGGATCAAGATTCTCTAGCATACCGTCTATAGCATACTTCATTACAACATTAGGATCTAAATCATCCACATAATAACTGTTTAACTCTCTATAAAGTGAAACAAATATCTCAATATTCTTAGCCAGTTCTGAATATCTTTCTTCAGACGACTTATCAATCTCCTTTGCTGTAACCTCAATGTTTATACCTGTCAACAAAAACATGACAACGGCTAACCATACTGAAAACTTCCTATTCATATATGTAAAAACTGCTTAATGAAAATCAAATGTAAATATTAATTATAAACTTGAGCCTAATAATTAGGAGACTTGCGATACATTAACTTAAATTAATACCTAATAGGTTACTAATAATTATAGACTACTTCTTATTCCTGATAAAATAGTCTAGAGAAAGATTTCCTGCCCCTATGCTCATTAAAGCTAAATAAGAAAGACAATACATCATAGGACTTTCCATCGAATTTCCCATTTTGAACATCACATATGAAGCTACTGCCATATTGATGAACAATACAAATGCTCCTAGCCTTGTAAAGAGTCCCAAAGCCATCAAAATAGAAACCAAAAATTCTGCAAACACTACCAAATAAAATTCTATTGTTGGACTCAACCCTAGAATAGTTTCTTTAAATGGAATTTCTCCCCCACTAATTAATGTCTGGAATTTTCCCCATCCATGATATCGAATCATAAAATAGGAAATACCTATTCTAAAAATGAGGATTCCAAAATCTTTAAGCGTTATGCTTTTAAGGTTAAATTTTGCCATAATTGAATTTAAAATATTTTAAAAATTAGAATAAACAACTTATTTCAACAAGATACTACAAATAACAAATAGTGAATATGCAAAAGCTGCCATTTCTCTATATTCAAATTTGATTTTTTACAAATCCATCCAATCATCATCTATATTCCTACCTGATTAAAACTCAATCAAAAATCACATTGAAAAGATAGCATTTACTTCCCCAAGCCACATTATTTTATTGGAAAATTGGAAGAGTTGGTCAATAATCGGAAGTGCTTCATAAGACATCATTGGGCAACGTCAACTTTTGGGTGACTTTTCATTATTATTCAGAACAGCATCCCAAAAATTCAAAACAATTGTTCTCTTTAATACATTTGATTTACATGGTTCCCAACAAGGCATAGGAATTTTAAATTTATACCCCAAATTGAATCAAAGCATGAAAATTTTACTTGCTTTTATTCGCAAGTTGTCCACATGCAGCATCAATATCTTTTCCTCTACTCTTGCGTATATTGGCAGTCACTCCTTTTTTTTCTAGATAACTGACAAATGAATCTCTACGTTGAGCATCTGTCCTAGAAAAATCTGCTCCTTCCACTTTATTATACTCTAAAATATTCACTTTTGCAGGCACTCTACGGCAAAGTTCTACAATCTCCTGAGCATCTTGTATGTGGTCATTGACCCCATTGAGTAAGATATATTCAAAAGTAATCTTGTTTTTAGTCTTATCATAAAAATAATTAAGAGCCTCGACCAATGCCTCAATATTATTATGTTCATTAATTGCCATAATTGTATCGCGCTTTTCATCATTAGCAGCATGAAGAGAAAGAGCCAAATTAAATTTGACTTGATCATCTCCTAGCTTTTTAATCATCTTGGCAATCCCAGCAGTGGAAACGGTAATTCTCTTTGGGGACATCCCTAATCCCTCAGGAGAAGTGATTTTTTCTATTGCTTGCAATACATTGCTATAATTAAGAAGAGGTTCTCCCATTCCCATAAAAACAATATTTGTCAATGGACGACCTAATGATTTCTCAGCTTGCTTCTTAATCAGGACGACTTGATCATAAATTTCGGCAGCTTCAAGGTTGCGTTCTCTTTTCAAAAACCCAGTTGCACAAAATTTGCAAGACAAACTGCAGCCCACTTGCGATGACACACAAGCAGTAGCTCTATCATCTGCAGGAATCATTACTCCTTCTATCAGATGATTGTCATGAAGAACAAAAACAGACTTAATAGTACCATCATTAGAAAATTGTTCTTTCTGAACTTGAACAGGGAGAATAGAAAAACTCATTTTTAACTTTTCCCTCAACTCTAAAGATAGGTTGGTCATATCATTAAAGTCAACTGCGGACTTCTGCCAAAGCCATGAATATACCTGCTTTGCACGAAAAGTGGGCTCTCCTTGCTCCTTGAACCATATTGTCAACTCTGGCAAAGTCAGTGTACGAATATCTTTCATTGATATCACAAAGATACAGTCTAGTCAAGAATTTTTGGCCAAATAGATTAGACAGATAAAAAATCAACAGAGAAAATCACTTCAGATGAGTATGTACTAGAACCATCAGAGGTATATTCATAAAGATTATTTACCAGATTTTCCTCACTTTATGATCCATAAATATTAAAATATAGCATGTAGTCACTGATAATTATCAAAAACTTAACGATATAATAAGTTTACAATTAAAAAACCATATATTAACAATCAAAATCAAGTAACTACATGAATAAATACGTCATAGGAGGCATTGCATTACTAGTAGCTTTAGTAGCTGGAATTACTTTTTTAGTAACTAGAATGTATATGCAAATGGATATTGACAAAGCTGTTCAAATCCATATCAATGGAAAAGTTCCATTGGAAGCTCAATTAGATAGCACTATCCTCATCTCATTAATGAATGATTTGCAAACTCAGATAAAAGTCAATGATGAGTTAAAAATTAGATTAAATGAAAAATTTGATGTTCCTTTAAAAATGGACTTAGATGTTCCTTTAAATACAGAAGTATTTATGGATCAAGTATTAGATTTAGAATTTGAATTGCCTGTAGATATTATTTTAGATCAAAATGAAATGCCTCTACAAAACTTAGTTATTCCTTTTAATCATAGACTAAAAGTAAATGATTCTTTGGATATGGATTTCTCAATTCCTTTAGAGACAAAAATTAGAACAAATTTTAAGCGTTTCTTTAATATAGGATTGCCTGTAAAAGGGGTAGTAGATGTTCAGCAAAAAATCCCTATCCATCAACCTTTGCTTGTCAGCGATACCCTTGTTCTCAGTATGCAGGATTATCAAATTCCATTGAAAACTAATATCCCTGTTCAGGTTAAAATACCTGTAAAACAAAAGGTTAAAATAGAAGGGCAACTGAATGTACCAGTCAATCAAACTGTAGAAATTCCTTTACAAAAAGTGATATCTACACCTGTATTGGAACCTTTTACTGCCAATGTAACTACAAAAAATGATGTTGTTACAACCTTTAAATCTAATCTGAAAGCCAACGCTACCTTTAATCAACCTTTACGAGTAGAAAAGATGGATTCTTTGCAGATAGATCCTTCCAAAATTCAAATACACTTTAAATAAAAAAAGCCCATTCGGGCTTTTTTTATTCTATCTTCTTTCTATTTTATTTGTCACTTAATATCTGATGGCAAAAAGACAATAATTTCCCTTCCTGAAATTTTGATGCCATCAACTGCATACCAATAGGTAATTGATCTTGAGTCTTTCCTACTGGAATAGAGATTCCAGGTACTCCTACCAGATTGGCCTGAACTGTGAAAATATCCCCCAAATACATAGCGACTGGATCTCCTATATGCGAACCAATTTTGAATGCTGGGGTAGGTGTAGTCGGGCACAAAATAAAATCATAAGCACTCAGAAGCTCATTGGTCTTTTCGGCAATAATTCGACGTACTTTTTGAGCTTTTGAATAATAGGCATCATAATAACCTGAACTCAACACAAAAGTACCCGACATGATTCGTCTCTGAACTTCCTTGCCAAATCCTTCAGAACGAGATTTCTTATATGTTGAATCTAAATCACTGGCATCTTCAGCCCTATAACCATATCTCACTCCATCATACTTTGAAAAATTAGATGAAGCCTCTGCTGTACTCAGCACATAATAGACAGGAACGATATATTCTAATTCTTTAACTGAAACCGGCTCAACAATATTTCCTTGATTTTTTAAGTCTTCTACTAATTTCAATGCGGCAGAACGAATCTCAGGGTGAATACTCGGATCTTCAATAGCTTCTTTGTAATACGCAATCTTATAAGTATTTCTTTCATTCAATCGGGAAGTATATTTTTCTACTTCAATAGAAGATGAAGTAGCATCATAATCATCTTCTCCAGCTATCACTTCCAAAATCAGAGCAATATCTTCAACACTATGAGACATGGGACCAATTTGATCAAAAGAAGAACCATATGCCATGAGACCATATCTTGAAATCCTGCCATAAGTAGGCTTTAAGCCAATAATCCCACAAAAAGCCGCAGGTTGTCGGATAGAGCCTCCAGTATCTGAACCCAAAGAAGCCATACATAAATCTGCAGCAACAGCTGCAGCTGAACCACCAGACGAACCACCAGCTACATATTCCAAATGATGCGGATTTCTTACAGGTCCGTAATAAGAAGTCTCATTGGAAGAGCCCATTGCAAATTCATCACAATTGAGTCGCCCTATGATAATTGCCCCCTCTGCCAACAATCTTTCAATAACAGTAGCAGAATATATTGACCTATGCCCTGTAAGCATCTTGGAAGAGGCAGTAGAAAGATGTGATTGATATACGATATTATCTTTAATGCCAATGATTAAGCCAAAAAGTTTGCCTTGCGTCTGACCATTTGATAAACGCAAATCCAATTCTTCAGCTCGTGCTGTCGCACTCTCCTTAAACACCTCGACAAATGCATTTATCTCTTTATGGCGTTCAATATTTTCCAAATAATTCAAAACGACTTGCTTACAAGTCGTCTTTCCAGAAAACAAATCGCCATGCAGAGCACTTAGAGTTCTGTAAAATGTCACCTCAGAAAAATCTTTAAATTAATCAGTAATTTTTTTCCTAGGTTCTTCTTCTGATTCTTTCATGCCAGTCTCGATATCTTCTTTTATACTAGCTTTTGCTGAATTAAATTCCCTGATTCCCTTCCCTAGTCCACGCATCAATTCTGGAATTTTTTTCCCACCAAAAAGCAACAAGATTGCTAGTAACAGTAAAAGCATTTCTCCACCACCAGGCATGCTAATTAGAAATAAAGTATTCATTCTTTATGAATTTAGTTTGTAAAGTTACAGTTTTTTTATGTTTTTACCTTCAATTCCTCTCCTCCTTATGTTATGCTTGGTTAATATTTTAGAAAAAATCAATTCTGTATAAATCAATGTTCTTGAATATAAAACACCTAAAAGGACTGGCTTTAGATAATGACTATCCTTTTCCTCTCAGTTTTGCAAACTTTTTGGCATCTACTTTCTCTTTCAAGTGCAGAAAGTACATTTCGTAATATTTATAGCTCAAATGAGAGAACAATAATACAATAGCAATATAGGGTAGCCATGCCGCAATTTCATACAAAAATTCATATCTCTTCTTCACCCATAATGGAACAACTGATGCATATCCAACTAGCCAAAAATAAAGAATAGGAATATGAAACACATAAATACCATAAGAAATTTTTCCAAAATACACCATGAGCTTATTGGAAAATAACCAAGGAATCAATCCAGCTCCTCTTTCAAAACTCATCACAGCAAAGGCAGCTCCAAAATTGACTAATGTAAATAAATAAACGTGCTGATAGTTAGTAGTCAACCATTGCTCCAAGTTTCTATTGCCTCCAATTGCCTGAAAAGAACTTCCCTGAAACTCCACTAAATATCTATTACCCACATACACCAAAATAATCACTACAAACAAAGACCAAGTAGCAAAAACATGTCTTTTTATACGCTTGAAACCCGTCAAAGCCAATAATGTACCTATTGCAAAACTATCCATCTGAAAAGGCATCATCCTATACAAATTAACTGAAGCCCATTTGTGATCTGGATTGACAGACATCATCCATTCATATCCAAAATACCTCACCAAGGGAGTGATTATTATTATCCCAATGACTCCATACAATAATTGTTTTCTACTTAAAAAATAAATAATTATTGGAATAGTCAAATAGTATTGTTCTTCTAAAGAAAGAGACCACAAATGTCCAAAAATGGTAAAGTTCACATCCTCTACTCCCCTGAAAAAATTAAAAAAGCTGGCAAAATTATAGACATAAGTATAAAGATAGACACCATTTGTTCCGATATCTTCTGTTATCATTTTGAGAGTGCCTGACTGTATGAGTATGCCAACAAAATATATCAGTGTCCAGAAACCGACAAACCCAAAATAAAGCGGGAATATTCTAAAAGAACGCCGATATAAAAATCTATTATAAATATCTTTAAACTCAGGATTCTTTGATTTGTCATTCAATAAGATGCGGGTGATTAAATATCCTGAAATGACAAAAAAGGTTTGTAAAACTTCCCAACCAAAGCTGATAGACATATATTTCATTGGCCAATGATAAGCTACTATCAGCAGGCAAAAAAAGCCTCTGAACCCATCTAAATAACCAACATATCCCAATTTCCCCATAATCTTGTGAAGATAAAAGATTTTAGAAATCGCTATTTAATTATTCGTTAAAAAATATTTGACAATCTTGACGCTTATATTCATACTAGACTCTCTTAATAAATTCAGCTTTATGCCTATTTTTGGATGGTGAAGAAAATAATTTTATACATCTTATTCCTCTTTCAAAGCATAATTATCTATGCTCAAACCCTTATTACAACTCCTAATCCTATTTTAAGATATGAAACAAGATATACTACCAATGACCTCAATCTTAAAAAAATAGATACCTTATTAGAAAACTTTCATCAATACGATCCAAAGGCAAAATGGTTAATTCCATATATCTCTGCCAATTTAGGAAATACTCCTCGGCCATTATTTTTTGATCCAACACTTGCTATCGGCTTTCAGCATGGATACTCCTCCATCGAAAAATATTTTTTACAAACAGACGATGTCAAATTTTACAATACTAAGACACCCTATACTTCAGCACAATATGTATTTGGTGCCAAAGAAGAGTCCCTAGTAGAATTCAGCCATTCCCAAAACGTTTCTCCCCAATTTAACCTTGCAGTTGATTATCAAAGACCTGTATCTGAGGGATTCTATGCACATCAGAAAAGCGGTGAACACAATCTATCTATTTCTCAATGGTACAAAAGCAAATCCAATCGTTATAACTGGCTATCTGCTTATGTTTTTAATCAAGCCAAAATTCAAGAAAATGGAGGAGTCAAGGTAAATGACATCTTCACCAACGCTGCTTATGCTCAAGATTTGTCCACTGCTCCAGTTTGGTTGCAATCTGCTGAAAATAAATTCAATCAACATAAGATATTTTTCATTCAGACTTTCTATTTAGGACCCAAAGTGGCTCATCAAGACTCTACTATCAAAAAAATGATTCAACCCAAATATGGATTGACACACCATTTTGAATATTCTTCTTCTAAAATCTATTATAAAGACGATGAACAAGAAGGAAGTAGCTATTTTTCTGAATTTTATTATTCTATAGATTCTACAAGAGATAAAACATTCAGTAAATCTCTTACCAATGAATTATACTTTCAAAATTATGCGGTAAAGTCAGCAGATAGCTCAAGCACTACTTTTAAATATTCATGGAAAGGGGGTGTCCGATATATTCTCAATCACTATCAACAATATAATTTCAATGTAACAAGACACGATTTACAACTCTTTGGCAGTTTGAAAAACGCATCACTCACTCCCACTAAATTTGACTATTCTTTGTTGGCGACAATAGATTTAAGTCCAAATTATAGAGGTGATTTTTTGACTTCTGCCAATTTTAAATATCAGCCTAACATATATTTTTATATTGCATCATCAGCTAATATTAATCGGCAAAGTCCTTCATTAAAATTGGAAAATTTTGAGACGAATCATTTTCAATGGAAAAATAATTTCAAAAAAATGAATATCATTCAGGTAAGTGTGAAATCAGGAATCCCCAAATGGCACATTGACATAGGGGCAGACTATTATATTGTTGATAATTACTTGTATTTCAATCAAAATGCACTTCCAGAACAATTGGACAAAACGCTTCAAGTAATAAGATTTTTTGCTTCTAAAGATTTTTATTTAAAGAATTTTGTCTTTAAAAATAAGGCTATCTATCAGGCTTCCAATCAGCAAGAAGTACTCCATCAACCACAATTCTACATACAGAGCCAGTGGTATTATAGAGGTTCATATATCAAAAAGAAAGCGCTACATGCTCAACTTGGAATTGAAATGACCTATTTTGCTAATCACTATGCCGATGCGTATAATCCAGCAACCATGGAATATTATCTTCAAAACAAGGAAAAGCTAAAATATTATCCTTTGATAGATGTATTTTTCAATCTACAGGTCAAAAGAACCCGAATATTTTTAAAAATGCAACATCTCAATCAAGGTTGGTTGAAAGAGAAGGGCTATTATTCCCATCCTGGAAGTCCAGCAAGTCCAAGAGCTTTTAGATTGGGTGTCAGTTGGCAGTTTTACGATTAGCACACTCTAGAAAATATTTATTATAAAATTGCTACAATAGCAACTTTTATATACCGACTGTCTTTGACAAATTAGATATAGGTAAGTGTAGGGCAACAGTGCACCAACAGAAATTTTAATCAACAATTGAAACCCTTTTGATACATAAAAACGAAAATGTCAGACAACTAATATTCGGACGACAACACTCTGGCTGATCCAAAGAGCCATTTTTTGCCAATGCTAATTTTCATTAGAAACAGAATTTCATACAGCATTATTAGTTATTTCGCAGAGCAAAAACCAACTAAAAACGTTATATTGAGCATATTTTAAAGAATGAAAAATTGAACTACATAGATTTATTTGCTGGAGCTGGCGGACTGTCCGAAGGCTTTATTCGTGCAGGATTTAAACCTATTGCGCATGTAGAAATGAACAAAGATGCTTGTGATACTTTGAGAACAATAAACAAAATTGGTCTATTTCAGTGAGAGAAGCTGCCAGAATACAGTCTTTTCCTGATGATTATTTCTTTGAGGGAAGTAGGACGGCTGCTTTTAAACAGATTGGTAATGCTGTGCTGGTTTTGATGGCAGCTTAAATTTTTCGCTATGGAAAGAAAACTTTGGACACGAGAAGAATTGATATTGGTTTTTAATCTTTATCTAAAATTGCCATTTGGTAAAATGCACACTAGAACACCAGAAATTATTGAAATGGCAAATCTCATAGGGAGAACAGTTAATTCAATAGCAATAAGGCTTACAAATTTTGCATCCTGCGACCCTTATCATCAAAATAGAGGAGTAAAAGGAATGGTTGGCGGAATAAAACAATGCCAGCCAATTTGGGATGAGTTTTTTGGGAACAAAGAAATTTTGATTTTTGAAAGTGAACGTATCTTAGCCGAAAAAGAAAACAAAACTATTGAAACAAAATTTGATGAATTGCTTTTTGATATAAAAGATTTGAGAGGAGAGACCAAACTTCGTGAAGTTAAAACAAGAGTAAATCAAAACGTTTTCAGGCAAATTGTTGTAGCTAATTATTCAGGGAAATGTGCTATAACAGGGATTGATATTCCCGAATTACTCTTTGCAAGTCATATAATCCCGTGGTCTAAAAACGAAGATGAAAGACTAAATCCTGAAAATGGTATTTGTTTGTCGGCACTTTATGACAAGGCATATGACAAAGGATTGATTTCAATAAATGAAAAATATCAAGTTATAATTTCTGACAAATTAAAAAAGAAAAAAGAGGCTGATTATTTTGAAAAATATTTTGCACCAATAGAAAATCAATCATTAATTCTTCCTCAAAGATATTTCCCTAAAAAAGAATTTATACAATACCATTTAGACGAAATTTTCAATAAAAACTAATAAGCAATGCAAAGCAATTATTGGGTAAAAGACATAACAAGAAAAGAGATAATTACCAAAACTCAAATTCCGAGCAAAGCAAACTTTAATTTGTTTGCAACTTATTTTAATTTGATGGACAAAAAGGGCTTGTCATTTCATTTGAATGAAAATTCGACATTCGAAATTGATAAACTTTTTGCAAAAAACGGATTTCATTATCTTGCTCTTCAACTTGGTGATGTGAAAGAATTTTTAATTTTACCAAATGAAAATCTATTAGACTATACGGAAAGAATTGCTTCTAAAATTGATACTTGTAAAACTGAAAAAGATGTTTTGAATCTTTTGATTGCAGAAATGTGAATGTAGATTGTGAAACATACAAATTAAAGTCAAGTCATCGGAAAACCCGAAGGAACAAGAGTTTTTTCATACATCAATCCAAACAGTCAGGGAGGAATTGACTGGAAAATCGACGGTTTTTGTTTGAAAGATTTAATCAAACTAAAATATTTGACAACCTTGAATTAGCTAATGTAAAAACGATTCAAACCGCATTAGCTAAAAAGGAAAAAATCAAAGAACAAGCCTTGATTAGAGCTTATGAATCAATAAAGAAGTTGAAAAAATTTAAAATTGAAATCTAAGCCAACGCTATTAGCAAGCACATATCAAAGGTAATGCAAAAAATCCACTCCCTTGCAAAGTTGCCAACCGATATAGAAGTGAAAGCTGCCTATTTACATATATTCAATCCTTTTATCACTTAAGGTTTTATGGATTTGATGAATATTTGAGCGGAAAATTTGATTTCCAATTTGACAAGACAGACATCTTTTTAAATCACAATATTCCTTTTTCAGATGAATGATTGCCTGGCTATGTAATGCATTGCTATTGGGTAATCCCCAAAGGGTATAAGCCTTTGTGATATTATTCTGTTCTTCTGGAAGAGATTCGAGTATTTCAATTGCTTTTTCAATAAAGCTATTATCTCCAATATGTGTTCCATAAGAGATCATTAGTGGGACAGTAACATTGGCAATCAATCTATTTACAAATTCCTTAGAAATTCCCTTGCTCCTATTTACAGATAATTTTTGCAATTGATAATGCTGCATCCAAAACGGTGCTAATTCAATTTCTGACAATGATTTTCTGAGTAGTGAAGTATCTAACACCAATTCAAATATCGAGTTTTTCATTTTCAGCAATTGGGCAAGTTGGGCAAGTTTTAAACTGGGGAAACTTGCAGGCCTCCCAAGTTTCCATTTCCACCATTGTGCTTTTAAAGGAATAATATTCCATTTATGGCGATACAAATCAAACAGATTGTTCAGCTTTTTAATATAATTATCTTCTAAAGATGATTGCCCCAAAAGCCCTGCACTCCCAAGGAATAAGGCTTCTATTCCCATTGGCTCATTGCGGATTTTTGAAAGCCAGGCAACCGAAAGCTGACCAGCTAAATGTTCGAAAGCATCGCTATTTGTTCCCATACCAAAATAACGACTGAGCCATATAAAGGCAACTTGTTCAAAATCAGACTTCCATTGAACTAGCAGCTCTTCTATCTTTGCTACTTTGGTTTCCATACGTTCAATTGCCAATCTATGAAAATACAATTCAATCACACTTTCTTCCACTTCAGAAATCATATAGTGACATGGCAAAATTGAAGTAGATTCCATAAAATGAGAATATCTGTCAAATATAGATCTAGGAATCAGTCCCTTTAATTCAAGAGTAGGAACTGAGAAATCTTGAATAGGTTTATCGTGCTGATATACTACGTGTAAGATAACATTCTTGTAATTTTCGTCATTTGAATGTTGATGCTTTTCCCAATCGGAAGAGAGAACATGAATTTCAACATGACCCACCCAAATAACATTCCCTATTGAAATTCTAGCAAAGAGAAAATCTGGCCCATCATTATAATTGGGCTTTCCATAATCAATTATTGAAATTGTTTGCCCTTCTATTGATATTAAATCCTTGTGGTTAAAACGATGATTCTGCCAAATAAAATGTAAAAACTGCTCTCTCACGACTATATATTATATCCATAAGAGATACAATATTTAGATTTCCATAAAATATCAGTGATTATTTTAAGGCATAGAAAAAGAAATCTGACTATTTATTCTTGTACTTCTCAATTTTCTCTAAAAGACCATCTTGTTGATCATTTAATTTGAGAGATTGTTCCCAATACTGAACTGCTTGATTTGTTTCGTCTAGCTTCAATAGGATATCGCCCATGTGATGTAACATCTCATAACTAGGTTGGTCTCCTGCAGAATTTAAAGATTTTTTCATCCAGTTTAAAGCCTCTTTATAATCCCCCTTTTGGTAAAAAATCCATGCATAAGTATCTTGGTATGCTGCATTATCTTTTTCAAGAAGATTGGACTTTTTACTCATTTTTTCAGCTTTATCCAATTCGATATTTCTAATACTCAAATAGTAGGCATAATTATTCAAAGCCAATGCATTATTGGGATCTATTTCTAAGGCACTATCATAGGATTTATCTGCCAAATCGAAGTCTTTAAGTTCTCCAGACACATCTGCTAATCCTATTAGCATCTGTAATCTAAGATTTTGATTGTCATTCTTTTTCTGAAGTCCTTCTTGATATGAAGATTGGGTTTGCTTATAATTTTTCAAATTAAAGAAAGAAATAGCTTTTAAATAATCAAAGACTGCATTGTCAGGAAATTTCTTAGATGCAAGAGACGCCTCTTGAGCAATCAGCTCGAAATTTCCCACTTCTATTAATATTGATAAATAATTGACAACATCTATTTCAGTAGCTGAAGTATCAGCCAAGCCCCTTTGAATAATTTGAGTAGCCTTATCTTCTTTTTTTACATTGTGATAAATATCAGCTACAAATAAGAGCACATCATGATCACTAGGATGAGAGACAGTCAACTCGTCTATGATTTTCTGAGTCAACTCCTCATTCAGCATGACTTCACCAAAAATATTCTCTTGGATGATAGGCAATACTAAAGTCAGCTTATCTTTTACTTCAATATCTTTAGAGTGAATGATTTCTAATAAGACCTGCTCCAACTTGTCATCATCCTTTTCTTGGTGATAAATCTTCAATATAGAATAATAAGCCTGCACATTTCCTACATCCATTTTCAACACCCTTCTATAGACTTCTATTGCCTTTTCTTTTTGCCCTTTTTCTTCGTAAGCATCTCCTAAATAGCCATAATATCTATATTCGTTAGAGTCTAAATGTAAAAGCTTATTGGCTTCTTCTATATTCTTATCAAACATTTTCAAATCTGAGTATAGCAACATTTTCTCTAGTGCTAAATCTTCTCTTACACCGAATTTTTTTTCTAACAAATCATATACAGCTAATGCTTCCTTTTTCTTATCATCTTCTATCAATAGCGAAGCATAGTCCATATAAAGAGATATATCATTGGGTTTTAACTGTACCAATTTCTTATATGTTTCGACCGCTTTGCTAACCTCGCCCTTCTCATATTGTATTTGCCCCAAGTAAATATAGAACCATTCTTTGTTAGGATTTAAAGAGACTGCCTTCATACAAGCCGCCTCCGCCTTATCAAAAAGTGATAATTGATAATAAACTTGTGCCAATTGAAAATGGGCTTCATAATTACTCGGATCTTCTTTTACAATTGCTGAGAACCTAAGCAATGCTTCGTTATAATTGCCAAGTAATTTGGATTGCATGGCATTGATAAACAATGCTTCTCGAGTCAGTGATTTTACTGTATTTCCTGCTGGAATTGAGCTAGTGTTTTCCTTTTTATCTTTTGCCTTCTTTTTTGCAAAAGCATTGCCCTGAAGCATTAAAAGAGCCAGCAACAGAAATCCTATTAGATGATTATTGATTTTCATTCTTGAATTTTAGTGTAATCGCCAATGCTCAAATCTTTTACCCTGCCAATATATTCCACAGAATTACCAATCATCGAGTTTGTTACAATTACACCTTGAATATGATTGTTTTTTTGAATAATTGTATTTGAAATAACACTATTTAATATTGTACTATCATCTCCTATAGACACATAAGGGCCAATTACAACATTTTTCAACAATACATTCTCACCGATAAAGCATGGAGGGATGATTGTTGCGTTTTCAATTTTTACAGATTCTGCTTGCTGACCTTGAGGCAATTTTATGTCCAACATTCTTTGGTTAGTATTGACTGTAGCATCCTTATTTCCACAGTCCAGCCATTCATCCACTTCTCCTGGTCGGTATTGAGTTCCTTCCTTCCTCAAGGTCTCCATGACATCAGTCAATTGAAATTCTCCTTTGTATTTTATGTCATTACGAATTAGATCTTTTATAGCAGCATTTAATCTGTCTCCATCTCTGAAATAATAGATTCCAATTATTGCTAAATCCGATACAAAAACATTTGGCTTTTCGACAAAATCAGTAATTATTCCATCATTAGATAATTTGACAACTCCAAATGCTGAAGGGTCATCAACTTTCTGAACAAAAATCACTCCTTCATCTTGAGTGTTAATCTTAAAATTTGTCTTAAATAATGTATCAGCAAAAGCAACAATTGTTGGGCCTGTCAATATTTCACTTGCACAATCGATAGCGTGTGCGGTTCCCAGTGCTTCTTTCTGATAAAAAATTTGACCTTTAGCTCCTAATCGTTCTGCAATAGCAATCAAGTTTTGCTCTACTTCTGCACCAAAATCTCCTATAACAAATCCAATAGTATCAATTTTTTCAGGACTTAAAGCTATCAAATCTTCAACAAGCCATTCTACAATTGGCTTACCTGCGACAGGAACTAATGGTTTAGGAGTGGTAAGTGTATGTGGTCTAAGGCGAGATCCTCTTCCCGCCATTGGAATGATAATATTCATTTAAAAAAAATCATTTTTGATAATAATAATCTATTGGGCTATTCAAATTAATTTTTGCCCGTATGTCCAAACCCTCCGACACCCCTATCAGAAGGTGTCAATTCTTCAACTTCCTCAAAAACAGCTTTCTCATATTTGGCAATGACCATTTGAGCTATTCTTTCTCCAGTATTTACAATATAACTTTCATTAGAAAGGTTGACTAATATGACTTTTATTTCTCCCCTATAATCTGAGTCTATAGTACCAGGTGAATTTAATACACTGATTCCTTTCTTAGCAGCGAGTCCACTTCTTGGTCTTATCTGAGCTTCGTATCCACTTGGCAACTCAATAAAAATTCCAGTAGCGATCAATGTCCTTTGTAAAGGTTTGAGCAAAACTGGCTCAGATAATGACGCCCTCAAATCCATGCCTGCTGCTCCTAATGTTTCATATCCTGGCAAAGGATAGCCAGAAAGATTTACTATCTTAATTTTCACATTAGACATATTTATTTTTTTTTCTTCGTTCACTAATATAAGCAACTGAAATATAAATCAATAATATCAATACAGATAATGATGTCAACCATCCTAAATGTAGTGCAAATGTACCATTTATCCATTCAAAACCTTTCCAAAGTAAAAAAGTAAATGCTATAAAAAAAGCTCCTCCTTTCAAATTATAGGGGATAGGATAATATTTGAGCTCAGCTATATATCCAACAATGACCATTGATAAATAACACAATAGAGTTGATACCGCTGCACCTGTATAACCAAATCTTGGAATCATTATCCAATTGAGTAAAAAAGTCATACCTGCACCAAAAATAGCTATCATGGCTCCAATATGAGTTTTGTCAGTCACTTTGTACCACGTAGATAAATTAAAATAAATTCCGAGAAGCAAATTAGCGGCTAATAGTATAGGCACTACATTTTGCCCTTCAAAATATTCTATATATTTAGTATCAAATGAAATAAGAATCTGCTGAATAAAGGGAATCATCACCATCACTCCTAAGAAGATAAAACACCCTGCAATAATAAAATAATGCATGCTTTTGGAATACACATATTTTGCATTTGCATTTTCTGAATTTGCAAAAAAGAAGGGTTCGGCAGCATATCTGTAGGCTTGTAAAAATAAAGTTATCAGCATAGCAAACTTATAATTAAATCCAAATACACCCAATATCTCTTTATTTGTATAGGCATCGTACGGTAGTAAATACTCCATCATCACCCGACTGAGCATTTCATTGATCATTCCAGCAAATCCTACTAACATGATAGGCAAAGCATAAGGAAGCATCTTCTTGTACAAGGACATATCTATCCCAGATTTAAGCTGTTTCAATTCACCAAACAATAATAAGAAAGTAATAATACTAGCTATTAAATTGGCAATAAACACATATCCGACTCCATAATCCGGATTGTAATATTTTGTCCATAACTGCCCTGAAATCACTCCTTGATCATACCACTTAGGTAACCAAAACAACAGTAATAATATAAAACCGATAAATACTATAATGTTGACTACTCTATATACAGCAAATTTAATGGCTTTATTATTGGCTCTAAGGCTAGCAAAAGGGAGGGCAGCAAAAGTATCAAAGGCCATAATCCATGCAAAAAATAATACAAATTCAGGATTGCCCGCTACTCTGACCATTTCCGCAATACGTATCTGAAAAACATAGCTCAATAAAAGAAAAACAAAAGAAAATATCACCATAGACAAGAATCCCGTTGCAAAGGCTTTAGGCTGCTTTCCTCCTTTGGTGTTAAAACGAAAATAGGAGGTTTCCATTCCATGAGTCAAGACCACTTGTAAAAAACCAGCATAGGCATAAAACTTTGTATAGTCGCCATATTCGGCAGTGGTAACAGCTTTGACGATAATAAAAGAAAAAATATAATTTATTAGTCTTGCCAAAATGCTACTTAAACCATAAGCTGCAGTATCTGATGCGAGTTTCTTTAATAAGCTCACTGTGTTTCTTTATTGGAATGCAATATTACAAAATATCTATTGTACAATATATCAGCAATGAATAAGTATAAAAATGAGATTCCTTAAAAAATCTTCTACAGGCAATCCTTTTATCTCAATTGACTTACCTATTTATTTTTTATTTTTTTGCTTATTATTTGTTTATCTCGCTTCTATCATTTCAAAATGAGATTTAAAAGTATATTTTTAAGCTTAATAATTTTATAGATAAATATTGACCTATATGATAGCATATTTAAAAGGAATAATTACTTACAAATCACCAACAAAAATATATGTTGAATGTGCAGGGGTAGGTTACTCTGTCAATATCTCTTTACAGACCTATGCAAAGATTGAGGAACTAAAGGATGCCAAGGTTTATGTCTATACACATATCAGCGAACAAGCTCACACCTTATATGGATTTATGGATGAGATGGAAAGAGATGTATTTCTACTGTTGATTTCTGTAAATGGAGTAGGCCCCAATACTGCCCGACTTATTTTATCTTCTTTGAGTCCAAATGAATTGAAGAAAGCAATAATTTATCAGGAAGTCAGTTTAATACAAAAAATAAAAGGTATCGGCCCGAAAACTGCTCAGAGAATGGTATTAGAATTAAAAGATAAAATGGAGAAAATTCAAACAGATGAATATTCAATAGAAATGGTAACAAAGCCAAAGTCATTGGAAACAGATGAAGCTATTACTGCACTGGTTATGCTTGGATTCCCTAAAAATCATTCTGAAAAAGTGGTTCAAAAAGTCAGCAAAGAGCATCCATCTGCTACAAGTGTAGAAGAACTGATTAAATTGAGTCTAAAAAATTTATAATTTAGCACCCTACTTCTGTGTTAAGGCTCAAATACATTATTATTTTCCTGCTTTTGTCTAAAGCTTCTCTGACTTTCATTCAAGCTCAGGTAGCATTCCCATTAGCATTAGTAATGGCAAGTGCCACAGCTATTGAGTCAGATACCTCTTCTAAAGATACCATAGACATATCACTTAGATATCCCATCTCTGATAGAAGGTCAAATTTTTTCACCGAAAGCACCTCTTCTTCTATTGATTTTAAAGACCCTAAAGCTATTCAGAAAAAAATCGAATATGACCCCAAAACCAACCAATATATTATTTATGAGAAGATTGGGAATAATTATTTTAGGACTCCGCAAACAATGACCTTTGATGAATATGTCAATTTTAAAAACAAACAACTAGAGCAACAATATTTTGAAATGAGATCTAAGGCAAGAGATCTTGCTGAAAGAAAATCTCCCTCTCCTCCTCTCTATGATGGCCCAGAATTATACGACAAGGGATTTGGTCAAAAGCCTAAAATAGAAATCAAACCTCAAGGAAATGTTGAAGTTACATTAGGTGCTATATCTCAAAAGATTGACAATCCTGTACTTCCTCTCCCACAAAGGAAACAAACTAACTTTGATTTCGATATGAATATCAATATGAGCTTGACTGGTCAGATTGGTGATTATATGAAATTGAATACAAATTTTAACACCAAAGCCACTTTTAATTTTGAAAACCAAGTCAAACTCGGATATAAAGGAAAAGAAGATAATATTATTCAGGAAGTCAGTGCTGGGAATGTCTCTCTCCCTTTGAGAAGTAGCTTGATACGAGGCAATCAGAGTTTATTTGGCATCAAGACTCAGTTGAAGTTTGGACGATTATTAGTAACAAATATACTCTCACAACAAAAATCAAAATCTGAGTCTATCAGAATTGAAGGAGGATCTCAAACCAAAAATTTTGAAATCAAAGCCGATGAATATGAAGAAAATAAGCATTTCTTTTTTGCACATAGTTTCAGAGAAAATTATGAACCTTCTTTATCTCGTCTTCCAGTAGTCACCTCTATCGCCAACATCAATAGAATTGAAGTTTGGGTCACGAATACCAATAGGCAGACTATTGATGTCAGAGAAGTCGTTGCCCTAGCTGACCTTGGTGAGAAACACCGTCTTAACAAACCAGAATATTTCAACCCTACCGGACCTGAAAACGCTTCTAATAATTCCAACACTCTATATAAAACTCTGACAGCTACTGGCAATAATATCCTATTAAGAAACCCAGCAACTGCAATCACTCTTTTAGAAAATCAATTACATCTCAGAGCTGTAGAAGACTATGAACGGACAAGTGCTAGAAAACTTGCTACTTCTGAATACACCTTCAATCCCCTTTTGGGATATATTTCTCTTAATCAATCTCTTAAACCCAATGAAGTTTTGGGGGTCGCAATAGAATATACTATCAATGGAGAGGTTTTCAAAGTAGGAGAATTTGCCGATGGAGTCACTCCTAATACAGACACTTCTAATGTCAGAGACAAAGTTTTGATTTTAAAAATGTTAAAAGCTACGTCTATTCGTACAAACCTTCCTATATGGGACTTAATGATGAAAAATATTTATCCACTTAATGCTTATCAGATTAGTCCTGAAAACTTTATGCTCGATGTTTATTATAGAGACCCAGGAGGAGGGATGAAAAGATATCTACCAGATGGCGGAGACATTTCAGGTCAACAACTCATTAAAGTATTGGAATTGGATAATACCAACACGCAACTTGACCCTCAACCCGATGGCAGATTTGATTTTATAGAAAATATTACCATAAATTCTAGGACGGGGAAGGTTATCTTTCCTGTTTTAGAGCCATTTGGTGATTATTTAAGAAAGAAAATCAATAATGACAAAGTAGCCCAAAAATATGTTTACGATATCTTATATGATTCTACTAAATTCAAAGCACAACAATTTCCTGAATATAATAGATTTGTCCTTAAGGGAAGCTACAAATCCAGCAATTCTAGTGAAATAAAACTAGGAGGATTTAACCTGCCTCCCGGGTCTGTCATTGTTACTTCTGGAGGATACACTCTTCGAGAAAATATTGATTACGAAATCAATTACAGCCTAGGGACAGTTAGAATCATTAATGATGGTGTGATGAACTCTGGTGTCCCTATAGATATCAAATTTGAAAACAATATCCTCTTTGGGGTTGTCAATAGGTCTTTAGTAGGAACTAGATTAGATTATGAAATCAATAAAAACTTCACATTAGGAGCCACCCACATGAGACTTTCTGAGAAGCCTTTTACTCAAAAAGTAAATATGGGAGACGATCCTATCAAAAATAATATTATAGGTTTTGATTTAAACTATTTCACTGAATCTAAAGGTCTAACTCGATTTATCAATAAAATTACCGCTCAAGACATTCAGTCTCCTTCTAAAATATCTATAAGTGGTGAGTTTGCAAAATTCATTCCTGGAAGTGCAAAAGGAATCAATCTAGGGAAAGAACCTACTATCTACATTGATGATTTTGAAGGGACTAGTGTGAATTACGATTTAAAATTTCCTTTTAATGCATGGCAATTATCAAGTGCTCCAAAGGGTATGACTAATACTTATGGCGCAGAATTATATCCTGAAGCAGCATTGAATAATGATTTAAAATATGGATACAATCGCGCTAAGCTCTCTTGGTATCAAATAGATAATGTATTTTATAACTCTCGTAACAACCCATTAAGCAATAATAAACAAGAACAAGAAGGCGTATATACTAGACTGTATTATGAAAAACAGGTTTTCCCCAACCGACAAAATGAAAATCTTCAAAATGCTCCCTTATATACTTTTGACCTTACTTTTAATCCGAAAGAAAGAGGTCCATACAATTTTGAAACAACAGGCGAACCTGGTATCTCTGCAGGCCTAGATTTTTCTGGCAGATTGAAAGAACCTCGTTCAAGATGGGGTGGGATTATGCGGACTATTGAAACGGCCAATGATTTTGAGGCTGCGAATATCGAATTTATCCAATTTTGGTTTTTAGACCCTTTCTTAAAAAATCAAAATGCCCAGTCTGGAAGTCTTTATATTCATCTAGGAACAATTTCTGAGGACATTCTCAAAGATTCTAGAAAACAATATGAAAATGGGCTTCCTCGACCAGGGGTAGATACAAAACTAGACACTTCCGTTTGGGGCGTAACTCCTAGAATTTCCAATGCTATTACTAATGCTTTTGATGCCAATCCTGAGGTCATTAAAAACCAAGATGTCGGAATGGACGGATTAAACGATGATGCAGAAAGGTCCTTTTATCAAACTTATTTGAATCAACTTAGAGGAATTCTCTCTCCTGAAGCTTATTCTACTTTTGAAAATGACCCTTCTAATGACAACTATAAATATGCTCTTGACAAAAGCTTTTCTTCCAATGATGGAATTTTAACCCGTTATGAAAACTTCAACGGCACTCAAGGCAACTCTTCCAATAATGCAGACGATGTCAATAGAACGACTGGCAATGCTAAAAACACACCCGATGACGAAGATCTCAATAGAGATAATACCTTAAATGAAACTGAGGAATATTTTCAGTACCGTTTGGATGTTGACCCCATCTCGCTAGCCAATTCAGAATTTATTACTGACAGAGTAGTCGTTCCTATTTCTGTTAATGGCGTTCCCGATAGTGCTGTCTGGTATCAAGCACAAATCCCTATTTCAGCATATAATAAAAAAGTGGGAAGCATTCCAGATTTCAGGTCAATCAGGTATATCCGTATGGTCATGACCGACTTTGAAGAGCCTGTCACTCTTCGGATGGCAGAATTTTCCTTAGTCAGGAATCAATGGAGAAGATATACTCAAAATATTGGAGAACCAGGAGAGAGCTTACCTTCTGACCACGGAGATAATACGACTTTTAATGTTTCATCTATAAGCATTGAGGAAAATTCCAATAGATACCCTATCCCTTATGCTATCCCTCCTGGAATCAGTAGAGAGCAGACAATCAATGGTTATTATAATGCCCTTCAAAATGAACAGTCTCTTAAAGTACAAGTATGCGACCTTCAAGATGGACAAGCTCGAGCTGTATATAAACTATCCAATATTGACCTCAGATTATTCAAGCGATTGAAATTATTTACTCATGCTGAGAGCCTTTATACTGATAGAGGTCAACTCATGCCTCTCAACGATGGAGATTTGACTGCTTTTATAAGGATAGGGTCTGATTTTACTGAAAACTATTACGAATATGAAATCCCTTTAAAACTAACCCCTCAAGGTTCTTATAACTCCAATGTAGATGCCGACAGAAGAATTATTTGGCCAGAAGAAAATGAATTTAATATTAAAATTGACTCTTTGACGCTTGTCAAACAGCTCAGAAACAACCAAAATACATCTCTCACAAAAATTTTTACTATCACTGATGAAAAAGGCAGAAAAATTAGCATAAGAGGAAATCCAGACATTGGTCAGTCGGCTATTATTATGCTAGGAATTAGAAACCCTAAACGTATTATCGGAGTTAATGACCATCAAGACGATGGAATGTCCAAATGTGGAGAAATCTGGTTCAATGAGCTGAGAGTTGGAGGTCTCGATGAACAAGGAGGCTATGCTGCGTTAGGAAGAGTAGATGTACAATTGGGAAATTTAGGGAATGTAACCCTGACAGGAAATATGCACTCCATAGGATTTGGAGATATTGAACAAAAATTGGCAGAAAGAAGTAGAGATGATTACTATCAAATAGATGTTGCTGCAAATGTCAATCTGGGTAAGATGCTTCCTGAGAAAGTAGGATTGGAAATCCCTGTATATGCCAACTACTCCACTGCCGTAAGCACTCCTCAATATGACCCTTATGAATATGACATCAAAGTAAAAGATAAACTCGCTGCAATTGATGCTGATCCTCATCTCACTCCAACTGACAAAAAAATCAAAAAAGAGGAAGTCAAAGAGATGTCTCAGACAGTCGATCAAATCAAAAGTGTCAATATCAGCAATATGAGAAAACTTAGGACAAATATCGAACGTCCTGCTCACGTCTATGATATTGAAAATTTTGATATCACTTATGCATATTCTGAAGTCAATAGATCATCGCCCATTATAGAGGATGAAGTCATTAAAAAGCACAAATTTGCACTAGGGTATAATTATTCACCCAAAACTTCATATTGGCAACCCTTCAAAAACCTAAAAAATAACCACAGAATGTTGAAACCTATCAAGGAATTCAACCTCAATTATAAACCCAATAATATCTCTTTTAGATCTGATATTAACAGACAATTTGGGACTACACTTATCAGAGATATTGGTAATGATGGACTAGTGATAGACCCAACTTTTGACAAATTCTTTACATGGGATAGATATTATTCTTATAAACACAATCTGACAAAAAATATCAATTTTGAAATCGTTGCCACCAATAGGGCAAGAATAGATGAACCCTTTGGATATATCAATACCCCTGAAAAAAAAGATTCATTGAGAAGAAATTTTTGGAGTTTTGGTAGAGCTACAACATATAATCACAGTTTTAACCTCAACTATAATCTGCCTACCCAATATATCTATTTTCTAGACTGGTTGACTGTCAAAGCAAGGTACAACTCTACACTTGGGTACACTGCCTCATCATTGGCAATTCCTGAATGGGGAAATATTTTGGATAATAGTATGAATTTACAAATCAATGGAGAAGTCAATTTTAAAGCACTTTATCAAAAAATACCAGGATTAAAACCTTATACAACAACGGAAAAGCGTAAAACGAAAGAAGAGTTTGAACAAGTTCATTCTCGATTTATTGATAATTATGACCGATTTACCAAACGAATCAATGAACAAATCATTAAAATAGAAAAGAAGGAAGAGGAGATAGAAAAAGCCGAAAAGGACACTTCTCTAACAAAAGAAGATGTCAAATTATTAATATCTCAGAAAAAAGAATTAAAAAATCAATTAAGAAAAATAAAAGAAGACCGATCCAAAGTCAATAGACCCCAAAACCCAACTCTCGATGCAGTCATTCGTCCTTTGCTTTTATTGCAAAGAGGTTCTATTACCTATGATGATAAACGTAGCACCGTATTACCTGGATATATGCCTACCAGCAAGATATTTGGCCAAGATCTTAACTACAATGCACCAGGCATCGGCTTTCTATTCGGACAGCAAAAAGATACTTCATGGCTTTCTAGTATTGCATCCAAAGGCTGGATAACAAAAGATACTATCTTCAACTACCAATTTCAACAACAAAGAAGTAAAAATCTAAATGCTAGAGTCGTATTGGAACCTATCAGAGATTTCAGGGTAGATGTCAATCTGACTAAACAATCCAATGAGATATATACCGAATTTTTCAAACGAGCATCAGACAATGGACCATATCAACACCTCTCTGCCCAGACAGGAGGTAGTTATACGATTTCATTCTTAATGATAAGAACCATCTTTGATAAAATCGATAAAAATAATTTTAGCAGTTCTTTCAGAAATTTTGAGTCCATACGTGCAGAGTTCTCAAAGATGCTATCTGAAAGCAACCCAAATTCCAATGGACAATTTATCAATCAGGACAGTATCATGGTAGAAGGATTTTATCAAGGATATGGCCCTTATTCTAAAGATGTATTAATACCAGCATTGATTTCTGCTTACACAGGGAAAGATGTGAATAAAGTAAGAATCAACCCTTTGAAGACTTTTCCTCTTCCTAACTGGAGGCTGACATACAACGGAATAGCAAAAACCAAATGGGGCAAAAAACTATTTAGCAGCTTCAATATTAATCATGCATATAATTCTACCTTTACTGTCAGCAATTATTCTTCAGATCTGAACTTTCTTGGAACACCTGGATATGATAAAGATGCTCAATATTTTGTGCCAAGTGCGCTAGATACCTTATCTGGCAACTTTTATACATTGTACTATATTCCACAGATTCAAATTACTGAGCAGTTTGTGCCATTTATTGGCGTAGATATTACTTGGAAAAACAGATTGCAGACAAGTTTTGAATATAAGAAATCACGTACACTTGGGTTGAGCCTATTAGACTTTCAGCTTGCAGAGACTCGCTCATCTGAGTTTACAGGAGGGCTGGGATATGCCTTGGCAAAATTCAAATTGCCTTTTAAAATAAGGGGAGAAAGAGTTGTTTTAGAAAATGATATTAACCTTCGCTTTGATATTTCTGTAAGGAATGACAGAACTGTTAATTATAGACTTAATCAAAATATTGCTGAGCCAACCAGTGGAGCCAAAACAATCACTTTTTCTCCTACCATCGACTACGTCGTCAATAAACGTCTCAATTTAAGAATCTTCTTTGATTATAGAAAAACTACCCCTGCAACACTTGCATCATACCCTATTAGAAATTCAAGAGGAGGAGTTACACTGAGGTTTTCTCTAGCTCCTTAACGGGTTCTATTTGAATGAAATCATGCGATTGGACTCTTTATAAACTTGTTATTAGTCAGGCTAAAAGAACAAATTCATTAAAGAAAATCCAGTGTAATGAACAAAAATTAGGCTCTTTTCCTGACTTTCGCAGTTTTTTAAGATTTTGAACTTTAACAATATTAACGTACTGAGTTACAGGTTGTTATAACGTATCATTGTTGATTTTGGGTATCCCGATGTGGAAGTCAGGAAAATGAAGGGAATAATAAGAAAATCTAAGCATACTAATCCAAACAATCTATACGAAATACTTTCAATTACTTATCTTAGAAGAAGAAAAAACACCAATGGATAAAACTCCATATCTACACCTTTTACTCAATAAGTTACCACCATCTGCCAATAGTGGGCTTGCAGAGATTTTGGGTAGTCAAAGTGAGGTAGTACATTTAGATAAAAATGAAGCGCTCGTTCCTTTTCAGTCCAAGCAGCGTAAGATATATTTTGTGGCACAAGGTAGTTTTGTTCGCAATATCATTACTTCCAATGGGGAAGAAAAAACCGTGATGTTTCATACAGAAAGTTTTTGTGAGTTTTTTAAGGCCTATGATACGATATTTTTTCATCAAGCGACCAATTACGAAATCAAAGCCAATGAAAAATCTGTTGCAGTAACAGTAGATTATGATTTTTTGATGGATTGGGTACAAAGTGATATTACACTGCTAAAATTTTATAGCCATGAGACAGAAAAGCTATTTTCTACCATAGACCTTTTTCGCAATTACCAATTGGGTTTGACAAGTGAAGAGTACTTAAAATGGTTGTATGAAAATTACTCTTTTATCTTTCAGCGTTTCAGCTCACAGAATATTGCCAGTTTTATGGGTATCACTAATGTTTGGCTCAGTAATTTGAAAGCCAAACTCACTATTTAAATTAATTTAAAAGTTTTGATGAATGAGTGAGAGAACTTTGTAAGTGCAAAGTCGAGAAATATGAAACTCTATCAAAATGATAATACTTGGAAACAGCTCAATGCACTACTTCCAACAGATTTTCAAATAAAAGAAAATCATCTTCCAGAAGAAGATTTTTGGAATTGGAAAGGGAATGAAATTCATTTAGACCGATATAGAAATCCAAAAGCAAAATATCGCATTTTCATGCATCATGGAGTCGGTACAAATGGAAGGCAGCTCAATATGATTTTAGGTCATCTCTTAGCAGAAAACGGTTATGAGGTAGTGGCAATAGATAATTTGGGATACGGAATGACAATTGTGAATCAAAAAGATATCACCTATACCGATTGGGTACATTGCTTTGCAGATTTTGTCAATGAAGAAACGGGAAAAGATCCTAAAAAAGTTGTACTCTATGGATTGAGTGCGGGTGGCATGCTTTGTTACAATGCTGCTTATTTTATGCATCAAGTAGATGGCATCATCGGCATGTGTTTTTTAAAGAATGATGATAAAACTGTGGGTAAAGAAACAGCGAAATTTGGTTGGGCAAATGGTGTTGTTCTTCCTGCGATGAAAGCACTTAGCATTATAGGATTGAAAAGATTTCCGATTCCGATGAAAGCTGTCTCTAAGATGAATACTTTGGTCAATGACAATAAAGCACTCAAAGTTTTTATGAAAGACAAGACATCCGCCGGAGCTAATGTACAGATGCAGTTTTTATATGAGTATATGAGTTATTCACCGATACCCGCTACAGAGTTTGATAAATGTCCGATTATTTTGATGCAACCCGAAAAGGACAGATGGACACCTTTATACTTATCTGAGATTTCCATGCAAGGAATCAAAGCTCCTTATACAGTAAAAATATTGGAAGATGGCAGTCATTTTCCGATAGAGGTCAAAGCACTAAGGCAACTTTTGGCTTACACTTTAGAATTTATCCAATCACTCAAAAGTTAGAAAAATGAATCAGACAGTATTAGTGACTGGCGCATCTTCAGGAATGGGCAAAGCCACTGCACAACTTTTAGCGCAAAATGGTTACACCGTTTATGCAAGTGCCAGAAGATTAGAAAGAATGGAAGACTTGTCTTTATTAGGCATTAGGACACTCTACATGGATTTGGCAGATGAAGCTTCACTGCAAAAAGGTGTCCAACAGATCATGGATGAATCTGGGAGCATAGATATTCTAGTCAATAATGCCGGATTTGGAGCATTTGGAGCCGTCGAGGATATGAGTTTGAAAGATGCTAAATATCAATTTGAAGTCAATCTGTTTGGTGCAGCACGATTGATACAACTCGTATTACCTGCAATGCGTAAAAATAGATTTGGTCAGATTGTCAACATCTCTTCTGTAGGTGGAAAATTTGCCACCCCGTATGGAGGTTGGTACCATGCGAGTAAGTTTGCATTAGAAGGTTTAAGTGATGCTTTGCGCAATGAAGTGAAGCAATTTGGGATAGATGTCATCATCATAGAACCAGGTGGCATACAGTCTGAGTGGGGTGATATCGCTATGGATACACTTGCGAAAAGTTCTATCAATTCTGTGTATAAAACTTCAATAGATTCACTGATTAAAATCATGAAAGACCCACGGATTACAAGTAGAAATGCTCCACCTTCCGTGATTGCAAAACTGATATTGAAAGCCATCAAAAGTAAAAATCCTAAAGCCCGCTATGTGGACGGATTCATGGCATCACCTATTGTTTGGGGTAAAAAGTTGTTACCAGATAATATCTTTGACAGTATCATTATGAGTCAGTTAAAAAAGGCAGAATAACTTACTTTTCAATAATTTTTCATATTTGTATCATCAAGTTACACTCTATAAATTTGTGTGAACTATTATATAGACTCTCTTTTCCCTCCTCTGATTGGTATTCCGTTATCGACCAATTCTTTCATTTTTCTCATTATCCCACTAAAGTCTTGGAACTATAGAAAGTATTCTTATATCAAGACCTCAAGGATTTCGATATATCATTAGTACAAACTATTAAATTATTTATTGGCTTCATCTTGAAATGAATAGAGTAGAGGTTGTTGATGTTTTTGACATGAGACAAAACCCTCAAAAAATCAGTAGAGATAAATAATATCATATCATCACAAGAAATATAAAAGATTACCGCAAATCTTCTATTCCTGTTATGACACCATCGACTTTCCAGAAATTAAGGGAGAGAGAATTGTAGAGTTGTCGCTATAATTCGAAAGTCTTATTGCTGCTTAATGTCATGCTGTAAGCATCTATATTTTCTTTTACTTTTTACTTCATCACTTTTTACTTTCACCTGACACGTGTGAAAAATTAAAACATAATACGTATATTTGTATAAAACGGTGGAGAGATGAGCACTAAGTTGACATTGACTATGGAGAAAGAAGTGATTGCTATTGCCAAAGAATATGCTAAAGAGAAAGGTCAAAGTTTATCTGAAATAGTAGAGAACTACTTCAAGTTTGTAACATCGGACAAACAAAGACCGAAAATAAAAAAGCTATCTCCAAAGGTGAAAAAGCTAAGAGGTATTATCAAAACCGATGGGAATTTAGATTATAAAAAAATCTTAGAAGAAGAACTTGCGAAAAAATACGATGTATAAGCTTTTTGTAGATACAGATGTAGTGATTGATTTTTTCACTGACAGAGAGTCGCACTTAATTCCTGCCAGTGAACTTTTTGAGCTAAATGTACAAGGGAGTGTTCAACTCTATGTTTCCGCTATTAGTATCAATAACATTTACTACATCGTCAGAAAGTTTTTAGGACATCATAAATCACTTGAAGCCATAGAAATGCTCACTGAAATAACTGAAATAGTGGGAACTACAAAAACAGAAATCTTACAAGCACTCAAAAATGATTTTTCAGATTTTGAAGACTCTATTCAATACTCCACTGCGCTCACATTGGGTGATGTAGATGCCATCATCACAAGAAATATAAAAGATTACCGCAAATCTTCTATTCCTGTTATGACACCATCGACTTTCCTGAAATTAAGGGAGAGAGAGTTGTAGAGTTGTCGCTATAATTCGAAAGTCTTATTGCTGCTTAATGTCATGCTGTAAGCATCTATATTTTCTTTTACTTTTTCCTGACTTCCGCTCAGTAAATTTGTCAAAATCATAAGTAATTGACAATGTCATTGTTGATATCAAAGTATATTAAATTTTGGGTGATAATTTAAGAAAATCCTATTCTTGCAAATCTTTCATCGCCCTATTCAGACTTCTAACGGTAATGCCCAAATAAGAAGCCATTTCATCTTTTGACAGTGAAACATTTTGTTGGGTCTGTAATTCCATTAACTTATTCAAACTATGTCCGACTGTGTATAATTGCTGATAAGATGCCCGACTTGCAGTATCCACAATTCGTTTGGCAAAACTATCTAACAACAAATGATTTAATTGAATATCTGTTTTAAGAAGTTCTGAAAAATAGGGTTTATCAATAGCGAAATAAGAAACATCCGTCATCGCTTCAATTGTACATAGGCAGGGAATATTTCGAATTAATTCCACTTCGCCGATAATTTCGCCTTTCCCTAAAAATTCTATGATATACTCTTTGTCATTGTCTTCCGTGAAATAACATTTGGTAATTCCGTCCACTACCAACATCACTTTTGTGGCAATTCCATCTTGAGAAAGTAATCTTTCCCCTTTTGCACAATTTTTTAAAATAATATCTTCCTTACGATTTTGACGTTCGTAAAGTGCTGATAAATAGCTTAAAAAAGATTCGTTTGTTTTTAACATAAAACCGTTGGGACAAATGTCCTTTTTAATAAACTTTCTATTGTTGAACTTTGCTACTCACAAAGTAAGTAAATTTAAGAGATGAAAAAAGAGATAAAAGTCATTGCGTTTGATGCGGACGATACTTTATGGATAAACGAGCCGTATTTTCAGGAAGCAGAAAAACAATTTTGTGCTTTGCTTGGAAACTATCTTCCGCAAGAAGAAATATCAAAGGAATTATTTCAAACAGAGATGAAAAACTTATCGCTCTATGGTTATGGTGCAAAAGGGTTTTTGTTGTGTATGATTGAAACTGCAAACCGTGTTTCAGAAAACAAAGTATCGTCCAATGTTATTTCAGAAATTATTGAAATGGGGCAGGATTTACTTCAAAAACCCATTGAATTGTTAAAGGGTGTTCCTGAAACTTTGGAAAACCTAAAAGATGATTTTCAGCTCATTGTTGCCACCAAAGGCGATTTATTAGATCAGGAAAGAAAGTTGAAAAATTCAGGGATTGAACACTATTTTCATCACATCGAAATAATGAGTGAGAAAAAAACGGCTGATTATCAAAAACTACTCAGTCACTTAAATTGTCTTCCCGAAAACTTTTTGATGTTAGGAAATTCTGTAAAATCGGATATTTTACCCATTTTGGAATTAGGCGCCAATGCAGGTCATATTCCCTATCACGTAACGTGGACGCACGAGCAGCAAGAACAGACGATTAAGAACGAAAGATTTGTCCAACTCAAATCAATTGATGAAATTTTAAATTATCTGCCACAATGGAATTAAGCATACGACAAGAAACTTCAGCCGATTATTCGACTGTGTTTGATTTGATTGAACAGGCTTTCCGCAATGAAACTGTAAGCGACAAAAAAGAGCAGTTTTTGGTAGAGCGGTTGAGAAAATCCGATAGTTTTATTCCCGAATTGTCATTAGTTGCAGAAGTAAATCACGAAATTGTTGGTTATATTCTGCTTACCAAAATCACTATTGAAACCAATACAGAAAGTATAATTTCCTTAGCATTGGCACCAGTAGCAGTTTTGCCAGCTTTTCAAAATAAAGGAATAGGAGGAAAATTGATAGAGGAAGCTCATCATATTGCGAAAGAATTAGGCTATCAATCCATTATTTTACTGGGTCACGAAAAGTACTATCCTAAATTTGGATATCAGCTTTTGCATCCATTCAATATTTCGCTTCCATTTGATGCACCTAAAGAAAATTGTATGGCCATTGAGCTTGTGGTTGATGCCTTGAAGAACAAGGAAGGAAAAGTAAATTACCCTAAAGAATTTTTTGAATAATGTCTGTCTGAAAACTCCAAAGCCTGCGTTATGCTTGTTTTTGAAGTTTTACATGCAGCCACTAAATAGATTAAAATGAAAAAGCAAATTGATATAAATACTTGGAACAGAAAAGAGCATTTTCTTTTCTTTTCACAATTTGACGAGCCCTTTTTGGGTGTCACCTTAAAAGTGGATTGTACAACAGCCTATTTAAAAGCCAAAGAAAAAGGAATTTCATTTTTCTTGTATTACTTATATAGCGCTTTAAAGGCGAGCAACCAAATTGAGAACTTCAGATATAGAATTATTGAAAATCAAGTGTTTGAATTTGACAAAGTTAATGCTTCTCCGACCATTGACCGTGCCAACGGGACATTTGGTTTTGCCTATATGGATTACTTTGAAGATGAAGATAAGTTTTACGAAAACGCCTTACAAGAGATTAAAAATGTAAGAAATTCAACCGGTTTATTACCTGCAATATCGGGTGAAAATGTCATTCATTTTTCTGCAATACCTTGGTTGGATTTTACAAGCATTTCCCACGCAAGAAACTTTTCACGTCCTGATTCTTGTCCCAAAATTTCATTTGGCAAAATGACCGAAAATAGCGGAAAAAGAGAAATGGCAATCTCTATTCACGGACACCACGGACTAATGGACGGCGTTCACGTTGGTGAATTCGTTGAGCGATTTCAAAACTTATTAAACGCTAAATAAAAAGCCCAAACCGATAACAAGTCGTATGACAAACCGTTAAGACGATATCTATTTATGGAAAATCATCATTTAGCTTGTTGAACTTTCATTTTGAGTTTTATAACTAGTATTCAAATAAGTGAAAACTGAATGCCTTTATACAGATTTACACAAAATGTCTTTCGTAAAAATCCATAACATTTTTCCGCATAATCTTATCGACCATCTCTTCAGGCTTTTGATGATACCATAAGGATTTGCCATATCTTGTCCTCTCTAAAAAAGCAATCATATCCTGATACAATTGAGGATAAGTAGAACATTTATCATACGGGTCAATGTGTTCAATAGCACCATCAAAGTCTGACCCAATAGCTATACTATTCCATCCCGTTTCATTTCCTACAGCTTTAACTATTTGTAGCACATTATCAAAAAATATTCTCAAATAAGCTTCTTTTATCTTGTCAATTTCTTTTATACCAATAATATGGTTTTTAAAAAATTCACCTCCACCTAGTTTGTGTTTATCCAACATGATACCTATCAGACCAGTAGAATTGTGAATGATATTAATTTCTTCATCAGAAATATTCAAACTCCAGCTGTTAAAGTGCTTTGAGTCATATTTTGCTGGGCTATCTGCTGCACGAACACTACCACTCAATGTCTTAAATCCATTGACTCCTGTATGACTACTTATTACAGGAATTTTATCATTGGGAGAAATATAATTATAACTTTTTATCCAATTGTAATATTCTATTCTTCCTTTTACACTCATGTGTTTGGTGTCCACAATAATTCGTTTGCCATTATTAACGCTAGCATATTCTTTTAACACCTTAATTCCTAAACCAGTCAACCCGGTATCAATTCCCTTGTTTTGGTTCAACAAACTTCTAGAACCTCCAGCAAAACTTCTAGAATGCCCGCATAAATGGTTGTAAAAATGGTGGCTGAGATTGACTGTTAGAGGAGGAACTTCCCATGATTTTAAAATTCCAATATGCTCTTCAATCTTCTTTTTCATTTGTGATGTAGTTAATTTGGCAGTAAGCATTTCTTCATCAAACAATACATGCGAACCTTCAATCGCAACAATTACTGCAATTGTTGTCTCATCTTTTGCTAAGACACTTTTTAACTCTGCAAAATTATTCACAACCTTATAGGCATATTGCCCATCAGGAGACTCCCCTTGTCCATCCATCAAAAATCTATACTCCTCTAACAAGTCTCCAAAATAATTTTGAGAATCTTTCATGTATCTGATACTATCTGCTGTATAACCACTGATAATTTGGAGAACTTCTTCCTGTGCTTTTTTATTGACGATCAAATTAGGTAGGTTTCTCATGTTCATAAACCCTTTCTCCATAGGATATAGCGATGCAGTTGCTACTCGCACCTTCCCTTTAGAAAGCTCATAAAAATTGGTTTGAGAATATTTTGCCAACCCTTCCGTATTACTTATGACAAACTTTGCAGGATTTGTCTTCCCAATATCATGAGGATAACTCTCCCAAATATTCTTCCTAGGATAAGGACGACCTGAATTAAAAGATTTTAGGGTAGGATGAAGGTGTATATCTGCAAAATAATTCTCTGTGAACATTGTTAAATATTGTTTTACATCGCAATCTAACTGTTTATGGTGATATAAGATAATCACTTATTGGTATTTTGCAAGATTTTAACACATACAAGGAAAGTCTATATCGCTACATCATTATTGGATGCTAAAAATCAGAATATCCTATCTTTTATAATTCTTATTTCAAAACTTCTTGATGATCACGAGGAACAATAAAAAAATAGTCATGACTAGCCACCATTTATACCTTTGCCATACAGAAGGCACCAAATTCAGGTCTTCAAAATTTCCTTGTAAAATAATACCCGACCAATAAAATGGCTTTGATTTATATTTATCTGCTTGATGGATATATGCCAATTTTGCTTTTTGAATCGCTTTTTCTTTGGTAAATCCCTGAGATAAATATTTATAAAAATCTCCATAAATCTTTTGAGCTACTTTATCTTCAACTTTCCACAAGGAAAATAAAATATTCTTACATCCATTGTAATGAAAGGCATCTACAATACTACCCATTTCCTCAAACTTCTGTTGGTCTGTCTTGGAATCACAGACACTAAGGGTGACCAACTGTATTCTCATCGGAACTCCAAAAATATCATGAACATACAAATTTCCATTTTCAGAAGCGTCTTCAGAGGCAAAATGCATTACACTTTTAAGCGGATTGATGGTATTATAAGTGAAATGTGTTGAAAGATGCAGTCCTCCATAGTTCATTAAATTATTCAATAAATTATTTTTAGTAGCCTCTTGTCCTATAAAACTGTTGACCTTAAAATATCTTTTAATTGTCTGAATTTCATTTTTAGAATACTTAAGAGTCGATAAGTTTTTATCTAAGAAATAAATAGGAGCAAAAGCTAATATTTTCTGATTAACCAATGCATTGCTATGTGTTGGTTGGAAAAACTTTGTTGCAGAAGTATTATAAATCAATTGAGCTCTTTCAATTAAATATTTCCCCCCAATACGGATGGCCTCCAAATTTACCCATGAAGAAGAAAAATCCGGTATGACAATCCAATAATTAATTTTATCTATTAATAATCTCTCTATAATAGCTGAATGCTCATTGTTGTCTATATAATACAATTCTGATTTAGCTTTTCTAATAACAAAAAGATATTCTTTCCCCTCAATGAAAATAGATTGCCATAGCACTTGTCTAGAATTGAGCTCTTCTTGAATATCAGATATTTTTACTGGCGAAAATTGATATTTAGCAAAATAATATTCGGGGTGAAACTTCTTCAAATTATTATAAAATCGTTCTTCATCATTATATAATTGTTTGAGTTTTTGATTCGCTACTTGCTTCACACTATCATTCCCATCACGATACACAGATTCAAAATACAAAATGTCTTTTTTCAATTTATATTCCTTTCTTAAAGTTGTAGCAGGGATATTTGAAGAAGCATAAGCATCCATTCCATGCAACAAATCTGAAGTATGAAGATTTTTAATTTGCTCAGAAAACTCAAAAGATTGAGATAAATACTTTTCATTTTTTGTCAATTCCCATAAACGATATGACACCTTAACTCCTACTTCAAAAAGAGACTTATCAATTTGAGAATAGTGCTTTTTTACATCATCAGAAGACCTGCGCCTTTGATGCACCTGAACCATTTTAACTCCTTCTTGTAAATTAGACAATGAAGATTGGAGCTGTTGCAGACTAGCATTCTTCAATTCTTGATGCGTTTTAAATATTAAGATTTGCAGATAATCAGAAATATTTTCAACATCTTCTACTTTAACCAATTTACCTTTGGTAAAATCAATGTTTTCGTTTAGACAATTTCGAGTCGCCTCTTGAAGAAAATTTTGTGACATCCCTTGTAAGCCCTGAGCAGCATATATTTCAGCACCCAACAAATATGTTTTTACAAAAAGAGGATGGTGTTGATGACCGAACAAGGCTTTCCCTCTTTTGAGGGCTTTAATCATTTCCAGTTCAGCAGACTTATATTTCTGAATTTTTAAATATTCTGCTATCAAATGTAGAGAGATATTCCATTTCCCAATCGTCGGCTTTTCGGTAATTAAATTTTCAATTTTCAATGCCTGATTTGCCAATGCAATGGATTGAAGGGGACGAGATTCAAGTTCTGCTAGAGATAATAATACATTTGCAATAGAAATATGCTTGCCATTATATGCTTCTTTCCTGATTTTCAAGGCTTTATAAAACATCCTATTGGCTAGACTATCATTCCCTTCTTCTTGATATAAACGTCCAAGATTTTCATAGCCCCAGGTAGATTCAACATGATTTTCACCATAAAGATGCTTTGAAATTTCTAAGTCTTTCTGAAAATAATATCTCGCCTGCTGCAGCTCATGTCTGGTCAAATAAATATTTCCTAGACTGCCATAGACTTCTGCAAGATGGTGATGATTCCCATCGTAATTATGGAGATACACCTCCAAAGCTTTTTTATAAAAAACAGAAGCATCAATTAAGTAAGCCTTTTCCTCTTTCACCAATCCCATATTATATAAAGCTCGACCTACCTGAACATCTTGAGCAGAACCAGCCATTGTGGCTATTGTCCGAGAAATATCATAATAGTAATATGCCTTATCAAATTCTCCTTCATAGTAATAGATGACACCCATATTATTGTAAAACACGCTCAATTGTAATGAGTCCATCTGAGAAGGGTGAATGGTTTTTATACGTTCAAAAATATCCTTATAATTTTTTTTAGCTTTCTCCAATTCATTGGTGGCAATCCTTGCTCGACCTATATTGTTTTTATACTCCAAAATAGCCCATGAAGACTTTTCCGATGGAGTTCTAGTACACTCTTGAATAGCCAGTTTATTATAATTAATCGCTTGTGAATAAAGCTCCTTTTCATAAGCCATCAGTCCTTTCAATTCATAATATAATGCTTTAACTGAAGAACTTTTAAGTACAGTTCTGTCAATTTTATCCATATAATAAATTGAAGAATCTATATTGCCTATTTTTAAATGCGTTTTTGATAACAACAATTGTATTTCAGCAATATCTTCTTTGTCTTCCTTTTTGCTCAACTCTTCTAGCAGTGTAGAAGTCGTCCATTTCTGAGCAGCACAAGCTTGTTCTACTCTCACGAAAAGAAGAATAAATAAGCATATCATCACAAAAAATCTATCACTAATAAAGTGCATATAAGTGTTCAATTTTTTAAATACTATCATTTTTAAAGTTTGCTTTTGTAAATTCGCATCTCTAATAAGTTGAATTTAATAAATATGAATAAGAAAATTGCTATTCTTCCAGGAGATGGTATAGGTCCAGAAGTTGTCAGAGAAGCTATAAAAGCATTAAATGCTATTTCAAAGCGATTTGGGCATCATTTTGAATACAAAGAAGGATTAGTGGGGGCAGCAGCAATAGATGTTACCGGAAATCCATATCCACAAGAAACTCATGAGCTGTGCCTATGGGGTGATGCGATTTTGTTTGGTGCAATTGGAGATCCCAAATATGACAATGACCCCAATGCAAAAATAAGACCAGAACAAGGATTGTTGGCGATGAGAAGTGCTTTAGGTTTATATGCTAATATCCGACCAGTCAAAAGTTATGAGAGCCTAATTGATGCTTCACCTTTGAAAGCAGAGATTGTAAGAGGGGTTGATTTTGTTGTAGTAAGAGAACTTATTAGTGGTATTTATTTTGGCAAACCTAGAGGAAGGAGTGAAGATGGTAAGCATGCATTTGACACTTGTGAATATACTGCAGATGAAATCTTACGAATTACAGAAAAAGCTTTCCAGTATGCAAAAAATCGCAAGAAAAAAGTAACCCTTTTAGACAAAGCCAATGTATTAGCAACATCTAGACTTTGGAGAGAAGTCGTAAGCAAGTATGCAGAACAGCATCCTGATATTGAATTTGAATCTTCATTTATAGATGCCGCTGCTATGTATATGATTCAAAGGCCCAAAACTTACGATGTTATCCTCACTGAAAACATGTTTGGAGATATTATTTCAGACGAAGCATCTGTTATTACTGGCACATTAGGTTTGTTGCCTTCTGCTTCTATTGGTGAAAATGCTGCTTTATTCGAACCTATTCATGGCTCATACCCACAAGCAAAAGGAAAGAATATTGCAAATCCAATGGCGACTATTCTCTCTGCAGCAATGCTCCTAGAATATACATTTGGATGGATAGAAGAGGCACGTGCAATAGAAAATGCTGTTGAAAAAGCTTTAGAAGAAGGTATTGTTACTGAGGACATTAACAAAGGTCAATATAGCACCTCACAAGTTGGTGACGCTATTGCCGCAAATATCCTAGCAGGATAGCTTGTATGGACATCGGCTGGCTAGGTTTAACTGCAACTTCCGACTCATACAAACTTTCATTCCAGACAATTGATTGCAGTTGAATATCTTTGCAAGTATTTGAGAGGGAAATTATAGGAAATAGAATAAAGGGGATAATATTTTGTCCCCTTCATTATTAATAACCTACTCCAAAAAGTACTATCCATTATCCATTTTTTAGACAGATAAA
The DNA here is from genome assembly GCA_023957235.1 of Chitinophagales bacterium. Lineage (GTDB taxonomy): Bacteria > Bacteroidota > Bacteroidia > Chitinophagales > JADIYW01 > JAMLHH01. The sequence continues at coordinate 266,963 of JAMLHI010000001.1, forward strand.
AAAATCTTTTGCTATCTTAAAATCTTAAATTTTCGAATATGCCACTAAAGTTACAGCGGTTTTTTAAAATAGATTTTGAGAAGCTACGAAAAACTAGGCAAGGGCTTCCTTTGTTTATCGATCTCCTAATGGTCGCATTGGTGCTTGTAAATTTAGGATTAATCTTTTTTGACTGGTCATATACCTATTTGTCTTTCAAAGACTTACTAGTATTTATTTCTCCATCATTCAACCAATTCTATTCTGAAAAAATCCATCCCAACACTTCCTATTTGGATTTAATATTTGTCAGTATTTTTATTTTAGAATTACTCATCAGATGGGGTCTTTCTATTTATAGAAAAGTATATGACAAATGGTTTTTTTATCCATTTATTCACTGGTATGATGTATTGGGGTGTATCCCCATGAATGGAACTTTTAAACTGTTCAGACTTTTCAGGATATTTGGAATGATAATGAGGCTCAACAAGCTAGGAATTATTGATATCAAAAGTACTTTTTTATACAAAAAACTATCAAAATACATTAAGATTGGAGTGGAAGAATTATCAGATAATGTCGTTCTCAATGTATTAAACGGCTTACAAGATGAAATACAAAAAAACAATCCTCTTGTGCAACAGATTGCTCTTCAGGTCATCGAACCACAAAAAGAGAAAATCGATGCTTATATCAACCATAAACTTTCAGAAATAGTAAGCCTTACCTATTATCGCCACAGAAATGATTTATATAAATATCTTCAAGACATCGTTCATAAATCTGTAGAAGAAAACCCAGAAATCCAACGTATCTCTTTAATTCCTGGCATAGGCAAATTGATAGCTGAAGCTCTGAATAGCTCTATCAGCAATATCACTTTTAATGTTATTGATAATTCACTAGAAGATATTTCAAAGTCCAAAGAAATTCCTGCCGTTAAAGATATTACTCAACAAATCATTGATAATATTGCCCATTCACATTCAGAAGATAATATAGCCTTACAAAATTTGATGAAGGGCTTAACCCATGAAACCTTAGAAATAATTAAAAAGCAAATAGAAGTCAAACAATGGAAAATCAACGAATTGAACGCTGATAAACTACTATTGATAAAGAAATTAAATTTGGGAAGAGGAAATATTCCTTACATTCAAGCAAGAATTGATATCATTGATCAACAGATACATAATCTTCAAAAAATTCGATAGTCTCTTTTCCTTGTATTTCACCCTCTCTCTTTTCAAAAATTATTGCTCCAATATTCCACTTGTAAGGAAATTTTTCCCGACAAAGTCTATTGGGAATCATTAACTTTACAAAATGCAAAAAGAATCTGCTCCTTATCAATTAAAGAACAAAATAAGGGTTGTCACTGCTGGATCCTTATTTGATGGACATGATGTATCTATCAATATCATGCGAAGGATTATTCAGGCTTCTGGGGCTGAAGTTATCCATTTGGGACACAATCGCTCTGTTTCAGAAATAGTTGAATGTGCCATAGAAGAGGATGCCAATGCTATCGCTATTACTTCCTATCAAGGAGGACATGTAGAATTTTTGAAATACATGCATGACTTGTTAGTAGAGAAAAATGCAGGAAATATCAAAATATTTGCTGGAGGTGGAGGAACAATTCTTCCAGAAGAAGCCAAAGAATTGGAAGACTATGGCATCTCTAGAGTATATTCTCCTGATGATGGGAGAGAAATGGGACTCCAGGGGATGATTAACAATTTACTAGAACAATCAGACTATACTACTTTAAAGAATATCCAAATTGACGAAAGGAAAATCAGACAGAAATCCCCACAATATATTGCTCAACTTATCACTTCTGTTGAGAATGATGAGGAATTTTATTCTAGAAATCAACAAACTATTGAGCAAATTATAGCTTCCAATCCCTTTGTGCCAATATTGGGAATTACGGGAACTGGTGGTGCTGGAAAATCTTCTTTAGTCGATGAGCTAGTCAGACGTTTTTTAATAGACTTTCCTGATAAAAGCATAGCAATTATCTCTGTCGATCCTTCTAGAAGGAAGACAGGAGGAGCATTATTAGGAGATAGGATTCGCATGAATAGCATTTCTAACCCGAGAGTCTTTATGAGATCTATGGCTACTAGGCAGTCGAATGCCAGTATCTCTCAAGCACTTCATGACGCTAAAGATATTTTAAAAGCCGCTGGGTTTGATCTCATCTTACTAGAGACTTCTGGCATTGGGCAATCTGGGACTGAAGTTGTTGACTTGGCTGATGTTGCACTTTATGTAATGACTCCTGAATATGGAGCTGCTTCTCAATTGGAAAAAATTGACATGCTGGATTACGCAGACATTGTGGCTATCAACAAGTTTGACAAACGTGGAGCTAAAGATGCCTTGAGAGATGTAAAAAAACAATTTCAACGAAATCGCAACTTGTGGGATTCTGACCCTTCTGAAATGCCAGTTGTAGGTAGTATTGCCTCTCAATTCAACGACCCAGGTACGACTCAACTCTACAAAGCAGTCATGGATACTATTGTTCAAAAAACCAATAGTCCATTAATCAGCCAAATAGATACTCATAGTGGAATGTCTGAGAAAATATTCATCATTCCTCCTTCAAGAGTCAGATACCTATCCGAAATTGCAGATAGAAACAGAGATTATGATAAATGGGTAGAGGAACAAAAAAACATTGCCCATGATATATTTGCATTGGAAAGGTCTTCTGCAATAGTGTCTAAAGATGTAAAAGAATCCATTTTGCCTTTGCTACACGAAAAAAGGCAATTACTTCATCCTGACTCCAAAAAGATTCTTGACGGATGGGCGCATTTAAAAGCCTCTTATTCAGCAGAAATCTTTTCTTACCAAGTAAGAGACAAAGAAATTAAAATTCAAACGCATACCGAGACGCTCTCCCATACTCAAGTTCCCAAAGTAATACTCCCTCAATATGAATCATGGGGAGATATTCTTAAATGGTCTTTGAGAGAAAACGTGCCTGGTAGTTTTCCATACACCTCAGGTGTTTTCCCTTTTAAGCGAGAGGGAGAAGATCCTACACGAATGTTTGCGGGAGAAGGAGGCCCTGAAAGAACCAATAAAAGATTTCATTACGTCTCTTTAGGGATGAAAGCCAAAAGACTATCAACAGCATTTGATAGTGTTACTTTGTATGGAGAAGATCCAGCTATACGTCCTGATATTTATGGAAAAATAGGGAATAGCGGTGTTTCTATTTGTTCGTTGAATGATGCTAAAAAGCTCTATAGTGGATTTGACTTATGTGATCCTAGCACCTCTGTATCTATGACGATTAATGGTCCAGCAGCTACAATCTGTGCTTTTTTTATGAATGTGGCAATCGATCAGCAATGTGAAAAATACATTATTGAACATGGATTGGTGGATGAGGTCAATGATAAAATCAATCAAATCTATTTTCAATTGGGTCAAGAAAGGCCCCACTATCACGGAGAATTGCCAGAAGGGAATAATGGATTGGGATTAATGCTACTAGGTGTTACCGGAGATATGGTTTTGCCCAAAGACGTATATGAAAAGATTAAAAGCTATGCACTTTCCCAAGTAAGAGGAACTGTTCAGGCTGATATTTTAAAAGAAGATCAAGCACAAAATACTTGCATATTTAGCACAGAATTTTCATTGAAAATGATGGGAGATGTTCAGTCCTATTTTATAGATAAAAAAGTAAGAAATTTTTATTCTGTTTCCATTTCAGGTTATCACATTGCAGAAGCAGGAGCCAATCCTATTTCACAACTGGCATTTACTTTATCCAATGGTTTCTCATTTGTAGAATATTATCTGAGTAGGGGAATGCATATAGATGATTTTGCACCCAATCTTTCGTTTTTCTTCTCAAATGGTATAGATGCTGAATATGCTGTCATCGGGAGAGTAGCCAGAAGGATATGGGCAAAGGCAATGAAATATACATACCATGCCAATGAACGTTCTCAAAAGTTAAAATACCATATACAGACTTCAGGAAGAAGCCTTCATGCTCAGGAGATAGACTTTAATGATATCAGAACTACACTTCAAGCACTATATGCAATTTATGACAATTGTAATTCTCTACATACAAATGCTTATGATGAAGCAATTACTACTCCTACAGAAGAAAGCGTTCGGAGAGCAATGGCTATTCAATTAATCATCAACCACGAACTAGGGCTTGCAAAAAATGAAAACCCTCTTCAGGGCTCATTTATTATTGAAGAACTGACTGATTTAGTAGAAGAAGCAGTCTATGAAGAATTTGATAGGTTGACAGAAAGGGGAGGTGTCCTCGGTGCTATGGAAACTATGTATCAAAGAGGAAAAATTCAAGAGGAAAGTATGTATTATGAACAGAAAAAACACTCTGGAGAATTACCTATTATGGGAGTAAATACATTCCTCTCTTCCAAAGGTTCTCCTACTATTATTCCTAATGAAGTCATTCGTGCTACTCAGGAGGAAAAAGAAAGGCAAATCAAAAATTTAGAATCCTTATTCCAACTACATCAATCATCTTCTCAGGATGCCATCAAAAAATTACAAAGTGCTGCTTTAACCAATAAAAATATGTTTGAAGAGCTCATAGAAACTGTCAAATATTGTTCTCTAGGACAAATCACCCATGCTCTGTTTGAAGTAGGAGGACAATACCGTAGAAATATGTAATCTAATGATGCTCTTATGAAATTAAATATTTCAATTCTCTTATTGCTTCTCTGTCTAAATTCATCGTTGTGGGCTCAAAGTTCAAGTGATGATACAATATCAGCAGTAACCAAACTATGGAATGCAATTGAAGCGGATACCCTTTCGCCAACAATTCCACAAAACCTTTTTCAATGGCAGATTTTTAATTCAAAGGATAAAAAAAATCCGCCTTCATCCCATACAGACTCAACGAGAATAAAGGCGGTAGCACATTATATTGAAAATTTATATCTCGGGAAAAATGAAATCCTCAATTCTCTTGAAAAAGAATATGCTACCCACGGATGGTCAAACGAAATAGCTGGATATATAGGCTTGAAAGATTATATCTCTTGTCTCCACAAACAGGATACCCATTGCTCTGCTCTACTAAATTCTGCTTTAAGTAAATTAAAAAACGCTCAAAATCATGCCACAGTTACAGCTCCTGCTCAATGGAGTTGGATTTCCAAATTCATAAGTGGCTCTCTGCCTTATGACAGCTTTAAAGAACGGCTGAAAGTTTTTTCTCTAGAAAACACCGCCCCCCTCCTTACAAGTGGCTCTGGAGCTATTATTTCGTTGAGTAGAAAAGTGGGTTCTCAAAATATTTTGATATCTGAAAACTCGAAATCTCCATTAAAAATAATGGAATGGAATACATCCATACAAAAATGGAAGGATATAACCAATATGACTGGACTACAACATTTTCCGGGTGGAAATCAATATTATATTGCAGATATCAATAATGATAAAGCCCAAGATATCATTATCCTAAGAAAATCTTCATCTGTCAACGCACCCTATCCTTTTTTCCCTAGCTTATTAAAGAATAATGGCGATGGTACTTTTAGCGATATCTCTAAATCTTTATCGCTTGACAATCTGAAAGAAATCAAAAGCGTGTGTTTGGAAGATATTGATAACGATGGAAGACAAGATCTCATATTCCTTGACTATCACGGAACTATTACTTTGTTTTTACAGCAAAAAGAAGGTGTTTTCTCCAATGTATCCAAAATTTTACCACAGAAAGACATTGAACTATCCTTTCATCATATCTATTTGAAAGATTATAATCAGGATGGAAAACTAGATATTCTGTTCAGCACTATTGAAAATAAAATAAAAATTTGGGAGCAAAAGGTAGATAGCAATTCTCATCAAATCTATTTTGAAGCGATACTCCCCCAAAAGAACACTCTTGAAAATACATTTTCTATTGTTTATCCCCACTTCCTTGAGGAGAATAAATTGCTATCTAAATACACTGATTTACCCAAAGAGCTTTTGATAATGGAAGCAGGAGTATGGGTGCGTTCATTTGACAATATGACCTTGTTATTTTCAGGAGGGACAAACATTGAAGGGCTTTTCCCTCTATTTGAATATTCTTTAAATAACAATCATTTAAAGGCTGCTCAATTGAAAGAAATTCCTTTATACATACACAGTATAGCAGTCATTGAAAAGAAGAAACAGCCATATCTTTTATTGAAGGGTGGTTTAGATTTTCATACCTTGAAAGAGCAGTCTGTGCTTCTGGAGTATCGTCCTGAAAAAGAAGGTAAATATCATAGAATATTTGATTTGTCAAAGGAGCAAATTGGAACAAAAATAAATTATACAATAATTGACAATCACAATATTGAGCATTCTAGGTCAGTGATAGTACAGTCTAATAATAGCTCCATCAGCCATGCAATGCAAGAATGGATTTGGCTGCCAGAGGGATACTTTTTATCAGGAACTTCAAAACAGACTTCCTCAAAACCATTTACAACATCCAATAAAGTTGAAAATAAGGGAGAATTTCAGTCAAACCCCTCTTCTTCACCTCATCATAAAAATCGAGATGCAGAAAATTATTCTCCTCATCAGGAGAAATTAGAGAAAACAAAGGAGCCCATTTCTTCATATCCAAAAATGCAGGAAAGAGAACGAGAGCAAAACATACCTAAAAGTCAGAAGAAAAATTAAATGAAGATTCAAAAAACATCCCTATATTTGTGGCTTGAAAATTGCTATTCAATATAGCATAAGTTCATTGAAATCTGGGGCTGACAGGAATTGACGGGAAGTCGGCAGATGTGTAAGCATGTCGGGCATTGTGCATTTGGCCCGTAATAAATTAAAGCATGAAACTTTTTTATATGGCGATAATAACTACGCCCTTGCAGCTTAGTCAAGAAGACTAACCTCAAGTGTCCACCTATGGTTTTCCTTGTAGCTATAGATGTGGGCATCAGATATACAGGATCGTTTTTAAGAAATGATTACTCTTGATAATTAAATTCCAATCTAAGTGTAAGTATTAGGTCAGTAAGGACACCTAGCCTACAACGAAAATCAAGTTCTTGCTAAACATGTAGAAAGCCCATAGGCACCTTAGCCGGACGAGGGTTCAAATCCCTCCAGCTCCACAACTAAAGATTTCAATATTTCTATTCTTCTCTTGTTATGATATTTTATTACTCCCTTATCGAATAGGAAAGTCAAAATAAGTGTCTGGAAACGGTTCGTTTTTCAGTGTATAATGCCACCACTCCTCCTCAATTATTTTAAACCCATATTTTTCCATGATGGCCTTTAACTTCTGCCGATTGAAAATCTGTTGTTGACTCAATTGTGTATAATCATGATGCGATTGTATTCCAAAAAAATCAAAAGCAGAGCCCATGTCTATTTCTTTCTTGTTAGCCAAATCAATAATTGTTAAATCAATTGTACTTCCTCTACTATGTCCAGATTTTTCAGCAATATATCCTAACTTAAAAAGGTCTCTCTTATCTACATCTGGATAAAACTCTTGTTTGGCAATGGTATCCTGAATATCTTTTGCCCAGTCCATAAAATGTTGAACTGCTCTCTGTGGTCGATAGGCATCAAATGCTTTTATCCCTAATCCTTCTTCGTTTAATTCTGCTTGTATATTACTTAATGCTTCAGCAGCTTCTCGAGTGATATATAATTTGTTGGCAGTATAGCCATTGACTGGGCGACCTATAAAATTATGCTGACCTCTATAACGCAAATCCAATTCTAAATTGGGAATCAACTCTTTAAGATTAACAAAGTCTGAAGGAATCCCTTTGTCTTTTTGACAAGAGAGCAAAATAACAAAAGCAAGAACACTGAATAACTGAAACAAACTTTTCATCCATTAATATTTATAGCCTAAAATTAGGAAGGTAAATTTATTTTATTCAATCTACAAATGATAAACAATATTCTTATTGATCCTTTTAAATACGAAATTTTTATCTTTATTCTGAAAAAAAACAAGCATTATCGTGTTAAAAATATATCATTATAACAAGTGCAGGAAAAGCAGAGAGGCTTTGTGCATTTTAGAAGAGAAATCAGAAAACTTCAGTGTCCGATATTATATTGACAATCCTTTAAATCAAGAAGAAATTCTTGCCTTACAAAAAAAGTTAAATCTCCCTTTAATCGAAATGATTAGGACAAATGAGCCTGAGTTTAAAGAATTATTCCCTGATAAGCATCCAAATGAAAATCAACTCATTGCAGCATTATTGGCTCATCCCAAATTGCTCCAAAGACCAATAGTAGAAAAAGACGACAATGCCATTATCGCTCGACCTCCTGAAAAATTATCCGAATGGATTAAATAGGATATTCCGCATAATTGTTTTCTGTTTCATATAAACGGACAGAAATTTCGTATTTATCCCTGTCCAACCTCTTTCGTAAAATATTATAAATGACAACAGTAATATTTTCGACCGTAGGGTTAAGATCGGCAAATTCTTCACAGTCCAAATTAAGATTTTTGTGATCAAATCTTTCTTCGACTTCCTCTCTAATAATTTCCCTCAGTTCATTGAGGTCTATCAAAAAACCAGTAACTGGATCAATTTCTCCTATTAATTTGACTTCCAATGAATAGTTGTGCCCATGAAAATGAGGGTTGTTGCATTTGCCAAATACTTCTTCATTTTTCTCAAAACTCCAATCTTTACAATATAAACGATGTGCTGCGTTAAACCTTGCTCTTCTATAAACAGCTATTTTATGCGTCATAGTCGTAAATATATTAAATTAGTATAAAAATGCAAAACGGAATGTCTTTGACCTTTTCTTTGTTTTTTATCTAAATATTATCAATTGTAAAAAAAACAGTAAAATAGTTTGGCATTTTTTCAAATTTTATCATGATTCACTATTTTGCATTCTCAATTTTTCAAAAGTATGTTACCTACATCTGATTTACTCAACAGGCTCAGCGAGTCTTCTACTTTAAAAATGACTCAATTAAGCCGTGAATTAGCAGCTAAGGGAATTGATGTTATTAGTCTTAGTATCGGACAGCCTGATTTTAACGCTCCTAAACATATTAAAGAGGCTGCTAAAAGAGCATTGGATATAGGATATGATGAATATTCTCCTGTAGCTGGATATCAGGAGCTGAGAGAAGCTATCTGCACAAAATTGAAAAGAGATAATCAACTAGAATATACTCCCAATCAAATCATTGTATCTACTGGCGCTAAACAATCATTGGCCAATATCTTTTTAAGTTTTTTAAATGAAGGCGATGAAGTGATAATTCCTGCTCCTTATTGGGTGAGCTACCCTGAGCAAGTGAAAATGTGCAATGCAACTCCCGTATATATCTATACAGATGTTGAAAGCAATTTTAAAATCACACCCGAACAACTAGAAGCAGCGATTAGCCCAAGAACAAAATTCATCGTGTATTCTTCTCCTTGTAATCCTTCAGGAGCTATTTATAGCAAAGAAGAGCTAGCAGGATTGGTTCAAGTCTTGGAAAAATATCCGGAGATTATCATTGTTTCAGATGAAATTTATGAACATATCAATTATATCGGCGAACATTATAGCATTGCTCAGTTTCCTTCAATGAAAGACAGAACAATAGTTGTAAATGGACAAGCCAAAGGATATGCGATGCCCGGATGGAGAATAGGATATATTGCCGCCCCAGTGTATATAGCAAAAGCTTGTGACAAATTGCAAGGGCAGACAACTTCAGGAACAAATAGCGTAGCCCAAAAAGCTACAGTTGAAGCATTGATTGGAGATCAGACACCAACGAAAGAGATGCGTGCTGCTTTTCAAAGGAGAAGAGATTTAGTATTAAGTCTTCTCAATGAAATTCCAAATGTAAAATGCAATATTCCTGATGGTGCTTTTTATGTTTTCCCTGATTTGAGTGCCTATTTTGGAAAGTCATATAATGGAGAAATTATTAACGACTCTGATGATTTATGTTTATACCTTTTGAATGTTGGGCACGTTGCAGCAGTTGCAGGTAGTGGATTTGGCGCACCTCAATCTATTCGATTCTCTTATGCTGCTTCTGAAAGTGTGTTGACCGAAGCATTCACGAGAGTAAAAAACGCCTTAAGACAGCTAGTATAAAAAGCTGCCAAATACAACTGTCGATCTTCTCTACTCATTTGCAATAGATGAAATTCGACAATTATTAAAATTGTAGTTATTCTACTATTTAAAAATGAAAAGAAATAATATCGTTTTCTACCATTATCTGAGATTGGTCTTATTATCCTTTATTACTGCTATCATTTGTTCGGCTCTTGCTTATTCTCTTCAATATATAACTGAAGTTTTTGAGGAAAAGATACATTCTTTCATCCTTTCAAAGCACACTTTATTGTATATTATCACTCCAACCATAGGGATAACATTCATCTTTTATCTTAGAAAATATCTGTTCAACAATCGCCCCAACAAAGGATTTACTGAAATATATAAAACACTAGACGAGCGCAAAAATCATTTATCCTTCTTCAAGATAGCTTCTCATTATATCAATGGATTTTTGACAGTTATTTTTGGCGGTTCTACTGGAATAGAAGTTTCAACCGTAATCGCTACAGCTTCAGTAGGGAATAATATTTACAAGAGATTATACATAGCTAGAAAATACAAAAGAGAAATTGTATGTGCAGGAGTAGCTTCAGGTATTGCTATTTTATTTGGAAGCCCTTTAGCAGGTTGCTTATTTGCGCTTGAAGTGATTGCCCGCAAACTTCGAAAATCTCTAATTGTCAGCTGTGCAGTTTCTGTCTTTGTCTCATGGGTCTTTATTCATACATTTGGACATGAACCTATTCTTCATGTACAGGTGAGTCAGTGGAAATGGAGTGCTATTCCTCATTTTATTGTATTGAGTTTATTAGGAGGTCTTTTAGCTATCTATTTCACGCAAATAGTCATCAGGCTGAAAAAGATATTTTCCACAATTCAACAACCATTCATTAGAGTCAACCTAGGAGCTATTACTTTAGGACTATTACTATTGGTATTTCCTTATTTGTATGGGGACAGTTATCATGGTATGAATGAAGTATTAAATTCGGATATTTCTCAAAGTCAAATATCCTGGAGCCTCGTTCTACTATTGATTTTTTTAAAACCAATGGCTGCATCATTGACTTTAGGTGCAGGAGGTGATGGCGGAGTCTTTGCCCCGAGTATTGTTTCTGGTGCATTTTTAGGCTATTTATTTGCTTGGGTTTGCAATGCATTTTTTCATAGCCAGTTAGTACCTGTCAACTTTGCTCTAGCTGGAGCTGCTGCCACTTTATCTGCTGCTATCTATGCGCCCCTGACTGCGCTTGTTCTTGTGTGTAATCTGACACCTGAAGGATACCATCTATTTGTACCAATCGCCATCGTCAGTTTAATTGCTAAATACTTTTCAAAAGCCATTGTGCCATACAATGTTTATACTTATGATACTCAGTCAGCATCATAAATTCTTCTCTTTTTTTTATACTTGTGGCCTTCTTGTTTGAAAAATTCTCTGATTTTCATTCGGATACAATCTGATATGTTTATATTTGGAATGATGTCAAAAATTATTTTTTCAATATTCGTTGGGATATGGGCTATTGGACAAGTATCTGCTCAAAATATTGCATTAGGTCAATGGCAGACGCATCTTCCCTATTCTAATGCAACTTCTGTTGCTCTTAGTCAAAACAATCTTTATGGCTCATCTGAATATGCTGTATTTTCATACCATCTTGGTGATGGAAGCATAAAAAAATATACCAAATCGGAAGGCTTGTCTGATGTAGGGATTTCTACTATAGCATTTGACACCTTGACTCGCTCTCTGATTATCGCTTATTCCAATTCCAATCTAGATATTCTGCAAGGAGGCAAAGTGAAAAATTTACCCTTTATAATGAAAGCCAATATTTTGGGAGGGAAAGGAATTAAGAAAATTTTTGCCTATCAAGGAATAGCGTGGTTGGCAACAGACTTTGGTATTGTAGAACTGAGATTAGACAAACAAGAAATTGGAGACACTTACTATTTTTCAGACAGCTCTACCAATTTTAGGGTCAATGAGGTTTGGGCAGACGACAATTATATTTTTGCAGCTACAGCAAAAGGTGTGTACAGAGGCAAAAGAGATGCAAGCATCAATCTTGTCAATTTTCAAAATTGGCAAAAATATGATGAAACAAATGGGCTTTCTTCTGACTCTTTTACTTCTATCAGTGGGAGAAATGGGAAAATCTTTGCCGCTAGTAAATCTGTCATCTACCAGTTGGAAGATGATTTATGGACACCCTATTATGTCATGTCATCTTCCTCCAACATCGCCAATATTTTTAAGGGAGAAAAAAGACTTATCGCAGTGCAAACCAATAGAATGAGTATTATTCCTGACAATGGAGTACCAGAAGATATAAGTGGCAAATATGGAATAGCAATGCCTTTGCAAGTGCTTGAAAATAGTGACGGCAGGGTATTTTATGCAGATTTGTATCGTTCTGTCATGGAGTATATCAACCCTAATAATCAAAGCCCTATCTTACCCAACGGTCCATCACGTGCTACCAGCAAGGGGATAGATTTCTTAAACAATGTCACTTACGTAGGCTCTTCTCCAATTAATGCATCATTTCATCCTACGTTTAATGCCACTGGATTTTATACTTGTCAAGATTTTTTTTGGACGACATACACTTCCAATAATCTACCCGAAATTCAAGGGGCTTATGATATTGCAGTCGTAAAAGCAGTGCCTGAAGAAAATTTAGTCTTATTTGGTGCACATAATACTGGCCTAATCGAATTTTCTCCTCAAACAAAAAATGTCAATTTTATAAAAAGCTTCCCTAATGCGACTTCAAATATGAGGTTGACAGCCGCTACAAAAGATATTTATGGTAATGTATGGTTTGCAAGTGCATATTCCACTCAGCCATTGGTCTGTAGAAAAGCGGGTGGAGAATATCTCTTTTTTTCATCTTCACTCATCAATAACAAACTATTGAATGGAATAGCCATCGATGATTTTCAGCAAGTATGGATATCTACCATAGAATCAGGATTGGTTGTTTTTAGTTATAATGGCACTTTAGACGATAAAACTGATGACAAATTTATCTCCTATACCTCTAGTCCAGGCAATGGCGGGCTTCCGAGTAATGCTATCAATTGTGTGAGTGTGGACTTGAATGGACAGATATGGATAGGTTCCAATCAAGGTGTTTTTACCGTGCCTTGTCCTGGTGCTGTATTTGAAAAAAATTGTGATGCCATACAGATATGTGTGCCTAGGAATGACGGAACAAATTTTTGTGACCTGCTATTAGAAACAGAAAATGTCAGTAGCATTGCTATAGATGCTGCTAATCGAAAATGGTTTGGAACTTCAAACGGCATTTTTCTTCAGTCAGAAGATGGCTATAAAAACATTCATTATTTCAGCCAAGAAAACTCTCCTCTTCTCTCTAATAAAATAAGAAGTTTAGGTATTGACCCCAATTCTGGAGATTTATTTATCAGCACTGAAAGTGGCATTATTTCATACAGAGCAGAAGCAACTGCCAATAGTTCCACCAAAGGGAAGCCTTATGCTTACCCAAATCCTGTAAGACCTGAATATCACGGAGATATTGCTATCAAAAATCTTCCAGAAAATGGAGATGTGAAAGTTACTGATATTGCTGGAAGGTTGGTTGCAGAAGGAAAATCTTTAGGCTCTCAATTTATCTGGGACGGGAAAGACATCCAAGGCAATAGGGTGAAAACAGGTATCTATTATATCCTTTCGACATCAAAAGATAAAAAAGAAAAAGCGATTACTAAAATTGCATTTATCCATTAATGCTCATCAAAACAGAAGGTATCGTCCTCAAAACGACTAAGTATTCAGAATCTTCTGTTATCGTCTCTATATTTACAAGAGAAACTGGACTCAAGAGTTACATCGTTTCAGGGATACGAAGTACTAAAAACAAATCCAAAGGGAATATTTTTCAACCTTTACAAATTCTAGAACTGGATTATTATTACCATCCTTCCAAGTCAATTTACAGAATCAAAGAATATCGTCCTGCTCATATTTACAGTCATTTGTATAGTGATATCATCAGCCAAAGCATAGCTGTTTTTTCCCTTGAGGCTGTCTCAAAATGTATTGTTGAACACGAAGTCAATCTTGCATTATATGATTATTTCAGACAATTTCTCATAGATATTGAAAGTCAAAAAATAAATTTAAAAACTGCACCCCAATATTTATTACTCCAGCTATGCAAACTCTTGGGATTTCAGCCTTACTCTGATTCAACGTATGAAGAAAAACCCTATTTCAATTTCGAAGCTGGCACTTTTGAAAACCAAATCTCTTTTCAGCAAATCACTTTAGATCGTAAAGAAACCCTGCTTTTTTATCGTTTCTTAAATCACGAAATCCCAACTTTCAATAAAGAAGAAAGATTAAAGGTCATCGAAATTTTATTAATTTATCTCAAAGTCCATATCCCTCATTTTAAAAATTTCACCTCATTAGAAATTTTAAAACAAATCTTAAATGGATGACATTCATTATCCATTCAGTAATAAATATTTTATCGGTCGGATAGTATTATCTCAAATGAATATTCTTGAGATATGCCTGGAGCTATATAAGGAACGGGAAAGTCTGTTATCGAGTTCTGAAGGCTATTTGTCGGAACGATCATCGGCTCAATACAGATAAACATTTTGTCATTATTATAAGGAGCATAAACTACAACACAACGAAAATTTTCATCAGGCACTATTTCCAATCTATAATCTTCAGTTTCAAAATATGCATTTGAAGCAACTGCCTTGTTAACAAAACCATCATCCAGATAAAATTTTTTTAGTGGGAAAGGAGATTTTGCAAGAAGATTTTCTGCCGGTTCAAATGCCCCTGTCGGCAATAAACTGGCATCTGTTATTACATGGTTTTGATAGGGGATATTCAAGACTACTTGTTCTCTATTATACTGTTCTAGAGAAAAATATGGATGAAAGCCAAAAGAAACAGGAAGGTTTTTTTCATCGTGATTAGTGATTGTTAAACTTATTTCTACCTTATCACTTTTTAGGCGATAAATCAAGTTCAGAGAATGAAGAAATGGATAGTTTAAAAATATTTCACTGTTTTCATCATTGATATATTCAGAAATATACCAAGCTGAATATTCATCAGCCCCCACCTCTTTCACTTGCCACTTATCTGACTTTAACAGCAAACCATGTATAGGCAATTCATTTGTATCTCTTACTATTTGCTGATTGTTTTCAATCAAATATTTTGTTCCTTCAAAGGTAAAATAGTCAGCACCCAAACGATTAGCCCATGGATACATCAAGGGTATCCCTGCAAGGCTTTTTGAAGATTGATATTGCTGTAAATAATGAGGAAACCAAATTATATTTTTGCCTTTCCACGACCAATGATAAAGATTATTCCCTAAATCTACCGCAATTGAAACGGATTGATGTTCGTTGAACAATTCAATGACTTGATATCCGTCAATGATTGACTTTCTACTTCCAAATTGTTCCATATCAGTTTTAGGCTTTGTGTTTGGAAGACAATTTAGTATAAATGTTTTATAGAATGACTGCTTTTGAGCCCTATGAAATGGATTTTTAGAAGAACATCATCTCCTAAATTGACAATTTAGCAACAATGAGTAAGATGAATGCATAATAAGTTCATCCAAATAGCTTTAAAATTATTCCCAAATTCTATTTTCAGCAAGATTAAAATTTCACTTTTTCCTCTAATATTAGGAGAAGGACTTTCATCCATAAATTCTTCAAGATTAAGAGTAAATTCTCTTAAAATTTCAATTCTAGAAAGTTCAAAATTTTTATTCTTCTGTATCGTCTGTATCCTCTACTTCAGAGTTGTCAAAATCGACAGAAAGCAATTTTGAAGAAATTTTCTTGTCCGACTTTAGCCCCAAATTTTTTAGTTCGACTGCTTGTTTTATCATATTTCCTCTTCCAGTGTTGAGCTGTCCCAATGCTTTGTCATAAGCTCTTTGAGTTGAATTTAAGGTTTTTCCTATGTCTTCAAAAGTTTCTACAAATCCAACAAATTTTTCATACAGCAATTCCCCTCTTTTCACAATATCCATTGCATTTTTGTTTTGCCATTCTCGTCTCCATAAGTCTGAAAAAAGTTTGAGACAAGCAATCAATGTTGTCGGGCTAACCAACAATATCCTTTTAGAATAAGCATAGGACCACAATTCAGAGTCTCCTTGAATTGCAAGTAAATAGGCTGGCTCTATTGGAACAAACATCATTGTAAAGTCCAATGACGTATCAATATTATCATATTTTTTTTCACTCAGCTGGTCAATATGAGTTTTAGTGGCTCTAATATGTTCTGCTAAAAAAGTTTTTTGCTCTTCACTATCTTCGCTTGCAGAATAATTGTCATAAGCAATTAAAGACACTTTTGAGTCGATAATGATAACTCTATCGTCAGGTAAATTTACTCTGACATCCAATCTTTGGGTTTTACCTTCGTCATCTTTTATAGATTGCTGAACAAAATATTCACGGTCTTTTGTCAAGCCTGATGATTCAAGTATTCTTTCCAAAATCATTTCACCCCAACTCCCTCTTTTTTGTGCTTTCCCTTTTAATGCTGTTGCTAAATTATTGGCTTCATTACTTACTTTATTGGTTTGCTCAATTAATCCTTTTATTCTCTCTTCCAATGAACTGCGTTGTTTAGTATCTTCTGTATGGGTAGCCTCCACTTTCTCCTTGAAATTTTTGATATCATCTTTTAGCGGATTTAACAGTGTTTCAATATTTGTTTTATTGGTTTCTGTGAATTTTTCAGATTTTTCTTCAAATAATTTATTTGCAATTTTCTCAAATTGTAAATGTGCAGTTTTTTGAAGCTCTTCCACTTCAGATTTTTGAGTGCTTAGCTTCTCTTTTAATGAATCATTATCTGCCATCAACTTACTTACTTGCGATGAAAAGTCTGTAATTTTTGAATTCAACTCATCAATTTTTTTTGCTTGATTGTCATTGATTAGATTTTGCTTTGATAAATTATCAGCAATAGAAGAATTATTTGCTGTCAGTTCGGATATTCTTTGCTTATGCTTATTGATTTCTTCTTGTTGGAGCTTATTTGTCGCAAGTTCTGTGTTTAGATTTTGTGAAAATTCATTGACTTTCTCTTCACTATTTTTTAATCTTTCTTCGAGAAGTCTATAATTAGTGATTGAATCGTTGTGTTTTGTAAGCAAAGCATCAAACGCTGTCTTTGAAACATTTTTTGTCTTATTCAGCAAATAGGATATTATGAAGGCCAATAGTCCTCCAATAAAAAATCCAATCATTACACTTATTAATTCCATTTGTTTCCTATCGTTTTATTTTTCATCTTATTGAATGTCCTTTTACTATTACAGCTCTCGGTTTGCAGCTGCCCTTCTTCTTTGTCAAGTTTAGTTCTGTTTTATATTCTTCTTTTGGTTCTTCGACTAAAAATAGTTCAAGTTCCTTTTTGTCATTAAAACCACCTATTTTCTGTTTGTAAGAAGCTGCTATTTTCGGATTTTCAATTTCAAGTTTTCTGTTCTTGCTTATTGTCAAAAATTCTTTTTCTTGGTCAATTCCCAAAAATCGTCTGTTGGCCAAATTAGCTGCAATGCCTGTTGTCGAACTGCCTGAAAATGGGTCTAAAATCCAAGCGTTTGGCTTTGTCGAAGCCAAAATAAGTCTTGTCAAAACTGAAAGCGGTTTTTGTGTCGGGTGTTTGCCACACGATTTTTCCCAAGGTGCAATTGCCGGAAGTTTCCAAACATCTTTCATTTGCTTGTCTCCGTTGAGTTGTTTCATTAGTTCATAGTTGAAATAATGAGGAACTTTTTCGGATTTTCTTGCCCAAATAATTTGTTCGGTTGAATAAGTGAAATAGCGGCAAGAAAAATTCGGTGGGGGATTGGTCTTTTCCCAAGTGATTATGTTTAATAACTTAAAGCCTAATTCTGTCAAGATTTGCCCTACCGAAAAAATATTGTGCATTGTTCCGCTTATCCAAATTGTTGCATCATCTTTCATTTTGTCACGAATTAATGAAAGCCATTTTCTATTGAACTCATTTATGTATTCAAAACCGTGAGATTTATCCCAATTTCCTTTATTTACGCTTACGATTTGTCCATTTTGAATGGAAAGTCCGTTGTTTGATAGGAAATAGGGTGGATCGGCAAAAACCATATCAAACTTATGTTCAAATTGAGGCAATAACTCCATTGTATCTCCTTTGAGAAGATAGAAGTTTTTGTCTTCGGATTTGAAATAAGGCACAAGCATTTATCTTCTATTATGTGTTGCAACTGCAACTATTTTATAAATGTCCTTATGTTCTTCAAGTGCTTTCAATAGATTTCTGAACATATATGCAGTAGATAAGTTTGTTTTTTCTTGTATCATCAAGAGTTTAGCAATTAGATACAAAAACTTAATGCTGTATTCTCCTTTGTTTGCAAGTCCTGGATACTTTGCAGCTTCAAGATTTGCTTCATTCTTTAACAGTTCTACATCCAACAAAGTGTTTCTCTCTGAATCAGACTTCAATGGCTTAATATGATTATCCCATTGGTGAATTAAAAAGTTTAGAAACTTTTTTGTTTCAACACTATTATGATTCATTTTTAAAATTGCATCAACTGCCCAATGTATGTGTTTGGGTGTTCTTATTCTCGACCAACCTGATTTACTTGAACTATCTTTTTGTCTGTATCGAAGCAATAAATCATAATCAGATAAAGTCCCTTGATAAACCCCAAGAATATAGGTGTCATTAATTTCTATCGTAACCAAAGGTTCAGTCCCTTTGACCTTCATATGTGGTAGTTTTTTCACCATTCGCTAATTACATTTTCGGATTTTATTTTTTCAATAAAGTTGTTTAAGGTAGTAAGGTTATACAAACTCGGAATAATGTTATACGCTTCTTCCAATTTGTTCTTGGCTGATAGCCAACCTTGACCGTCTGTAATCCAAACAAATTCGTAGTTTTTGTATTGATTGATTTTAGGTGCAACATCAGAATATGATCTTGCGGTTTCGTTCAACTTTGAGCCACCGCCATTGTAGAAATTGGTTTCAATAAGATACGTTTTCTTTTTTGTTTTAATTACGAAATCAAAGCGTTTAACGTCTGCACCCAAACTTAATATCTCGGGAAACGCTGTATTGCTTACTTCCTTTTTGTAAAAGACTTTGGCTTTGTCAAAGAATAGCGAAACTGCTTTTGACATATTTTCTCCACCCCTGTTTTTTCTTGCGTTTGTGTCTAATCCGACTTCAATGCCAAAAACGTAATCCACTAAATTAGTAACATCTTTATTTCTAAAAACTACTGCCAATCCTGTTTCTTCAATGTATTCAAAAATGCTTTTAGGCGAAGTGAAATAGGAATCAAGCATCACTATTTCGCCTTTTTTGTTGAAAGTCTTAGCGTTTTTGTTTTTACGGATTGCAATAAGAATATCTAAAACTTCAAAAGCTTTCGGATTTTCTTCGTAAAGTTCTTTTACAGCTTCTTTCAAATTTTCTTTACCAATCAAGTAATTCAATTGGTTGAGTTTAATAGAAATTTTATTTACGTTGCCTTTAATTTTCTTGAAGTCTGTGAAATAGTCAAGAGTAGCGTTTGTTTCTGATAATTGCGATAAGAAGATTTTAAATTGCTCTGACATATTCTTGACTTGTAACTTGGTTTGTAATTAATAACTCTTTCAATGCACCCCTTTTTTCCGGATTAGCATTGATACTGCGTCTTGCATCTACTCTTTGAATATTGAAATCAGAATATAAATTATCAAAGAAATTATCATTCTCATCTTTGCCTTTAACGTCTGAATTACTCAAAATCCAAGTATGCCCCAATGTGTCAAGTTTGTGGCAAAAATCTCTTAGTCTGATTTGTTCGGTATCATTAAACTCGTCTTTTGCATAAGAGTTGAAACTCGAAGTTTTGCTTAACGGTTTATATGGTGGGTCGAAATAAAACAGCGTGTTACTGTCTGCATAATTCAGAGTTTCTTCATAGTCACCACAAAGGATTTCCACTTTCTGCAATGCTTGACTTACTGATAAAATATTTCCCTTGTCGCAAATGGTTGGTCTCTTGTAACTGCCCATTGGCACGTTGTATTCATTTTTACGATTTACTCGGTAAAGTCCGTTGAAACAAGTCCGATTGAGAAAAATAAACAAAGCAGATTGTCCGCTCTGTTCTCCTTTTCTTGTATTGTACAATTCTCTTTTTTGATAGTAGTATTCTTTTTTTTCTTCGGATTTGTTTTCCAAAGAATGAAATTCACTTTGCAATTGTTGTAGAATAGAAATCAATTCTTTGGGTTTCGAAGCTATGGTTTTGTAAGTATTTATTAAATCCTCATTAATGTCGTTTATGACAGCTTTTTTAAGATTTGGAAAGTTATTCAACATCCAAAACAAAACAGCTCCGCTTCCAACAAATGGTTCAATATATGTGAATTTGTTATTAGAAATGTCTTTTGGCAAAGCCTTTTCAATGTCGTTAATGAGCTGTGTTTTACCACCTGCCCACTTCAAAAATGGTTTTGCTATCCTGTCTGTCATCTGTCTTTTATATTAGTATTTTGCTTCAAGCAAATTTACAATTTTCATTACTCTTATTCGCCGCTTCGGTCAGATAATTGTCAACCGAATTTGTCTGCTCAGTCGTCATTTAGGATTGCACACCACTTACAAATCATATCTGTTTTATCCCTATTGGTTTAGTAAATACAAATATTTAAGTTTCTATTTGCAATGTGGATGCAATTGGTTAAGGACAATCTAATATAGAAAAAAATTTATGTTTTAAATTATTTGATTGCACAAGAGACTTCTCTCTGAGATTAGACAGCAGTTAACGTAGATAATGAATATCAAATATTACCATTTTCTTTCTATTCTATCCACTCAAAATTTGGCAATCCATCTGGTT
This sequence comes from Chitinophagales bacterium, assembly GCA_023957235.1. Taxonomy (GTDB): domain Bacteria; phylum Bacteroidota; class Bacteroidia; order Chitinophagales; family JADIYW01; genus JAMLHH01. The sequence continues at coordinate 287,976 of JAMLHI010000001.1, forward strand.
GGATATAAATCAATGCGGTTTCTGATATCTCATAATTCATCTCTTGAAGTGCCTGCCGATAACGTTTAATATTCTCAATATTCTTTTTCTTATTGACAGACTCCTGACCAGTTTTAAAGTCATAAAGCTTTCCTTGTCTCCCATTCAGTATTAGCAAATCAAATCTATAAAGATTGCCTTCAAACACCAATTCTCTCTCCGTAAGAAACTCCCCTTCATTTTCATATAAATCCTGTATTTGAGGGGCAGAAAAAAATGTTTTGACTCTTTCAAAGACAGTTTCTTCCGTTGCTTTATCTAAATAATACCGATGTGTGATATTCAAAAATATTTTTTCAATGCTAGCTTTCACTCTATATAGAGAAAGAACTTCATGAATCATTTCTCCTATGATTATCTCAAGATTTTGAAATGGAATTGGAGCCAATGGGATAGCCTCTTGCTGTGAGCTTGCTGAAAGATTTATTTCTTTCTCAACCAATTGGCAATTCTTATCTTGTTCAATATATTTATGCTCTTCACGACCAAACTGATAAGTGTTATCATCTATAAATTGTTCTGCCTGAGAATGCTGTAACCCATTATACATTAACTGACCTATATGGGCACTTTCAGAATTTCCTTTAGGAATTTCGCTGACAACATAAATTTTTTCCTTGGCTCTTGTCAGTGCTACATAAGCAACATTCAAATTGTCACAGGCTTGCAAGATTACTTCTTCCTGAAAATCTCTTACATAAAGAGATTCCCCTGCTTTTTTAAAATCTATTGGTAAAGTCTTAAATCCTTTTTTAGCTTCGGAATCTAATATCTCTGGCCACAAAATCGGTTGTTTCAGAGGGGAAGATTCTACTATGCCCCATTGAAAAAAAGGAAGTAATACCACATTGAATTCTAAGCCTTTAGATTTGTGAATTGTAATAATCGGAATGGCATCTGTATCTCCAGAAATCGAAATAGATCTTTCTTTGATTTCCCACCATTCTAGGAAACTATTAATTGAAATTTGATAATTTTCAGATTGATAGATAAATACCATATCTAAAAACTGTTCTACATAAATATCTCTATGTTCATGTAGGTTCAATGTGTCAATGAGATGTAAGACAATATCGTATATAGATAATGCTTCCAATATCTGAATATGCTCTTCTGCTACCAATTGGGGAATCCATTTCTGTATAAACTCCTCTCGTCTTTCAAAAATCTCTGAATGTTCTTCTAGCTTAAGATGCACTTCTTTATAATAATAGAGTACAGATACGATATTGACTTCCTCTTTGGGATTGAGCAGCAATCTTAGTGAGCATAATATTAATTGAATAATAGCTTGAGAATCAAACAACAAAGCTTCTGAGGTCATAATGGGAAGACCTATTTTCTTGAGAAAACCTGAAACTTTGACCGCTTCTTTGTTTGTCTTTACTAAGATAGCAATGTCTTTATATTGATATTTTAGTTCAGTGGTCAATCTAGAAATAGTACTTTTCAAGTATTGAGGAACAAAATCATCGGAGCTTTCCTCATCATCTTCCTCTTTGCCTTTCTTGGACGCTTTATGTACAAATTTCCATTCAACAAATCCTCCCAATTTGGCATTCATCTCTTGCACAGAAGATTCAAATGTGTATAATTGATGAATAGTATCATGATCAATGGGTGCTATTTGGGGGGATATTCCATATTTCCTTTCTATATATTGTTGAACTTCATCTGGGAGCATGGATATCCACTGATTATTAAATGTGATAATATTAGAAAGACTTCTATAGTTTTTATTTAAAATCAATTGGGTTTTCTCCTCATTCCAAAATGTCTTTAAATCGGACTGTACCCCTTTTTGAATTAACTGAAAATTTCCTCCTCTCCATCTATAAATTGCCTGTTTAGCATCTCCTACTATCAACACCTTGCAACTTTCTCTATGAGATAAAATCTCAATTATCAATGGAAGTAAATTTTCCCATTGTAGGCTACTAGTATCTTGAAATTCATCCAATAAAATATAGCGATATTTATTGCCTATCCGCTCATAAAGAAAAGGAGCGCTAGTATTTGTTACAACCTTTTGAATTAATTGATGGTTATCTGAAATAAACATCAGTCCATTCTTTTCGCGATATTCTTTCATTTTGTCAACCACATTTGTTAGCAGACCCAATGCTTTTAAATATTTTCTAAATCCAGAAGCCGTATTATAAAGAATGATGCCTTCTCTGAAAAACTGCAAAAATTCTTTCACAAGAGGAAATAATTGATTATTCCAAACTGAAAGTTTAGACTCGACATCCGACAGTTTATAAGCTTCTTTTTTAAATGGATTATTACCCTCATCGATTAATTCCAAAACCTTTTTACTATAGTGTAATTTATTGGGTTCAATTAGAAATTTTTTCGTTTGAGAAGGAAAATGATTTCCAGAGAAATAACCATTCTCCAATTGTTCACTTACAATGATATCTGTGATTTTTTGGGCATAATCTGTAACCTTGCTAGTAAATACATTTTCTTCTTTCTTAAACTCCGTATATAATTGACCTAATAGCTCTAAAGGGAAATTTAATTCGACTCGACCAATATGCTCTTTGAATAATTCTTTGGACAATTGCTTGATCATTTCTTCGGGTTGCCACATTTTGCCTTCCTCCAAATTTTCAGTAGCAATATCTTTCAGCCACCTGCTCAACAATTGATTTTCCTGATGTGAATAATCTTCCAATAGATTTGCCAAAGATTCTTCAAGTGCAGTAGTAGTATCCATACTGACGGTGGACATATTCAGCAACTTCAGTTCCAATAAAAACGACTTAACAATTCTATTGAAGAATTTATCAATCGTCATGATTGAAAATTGTGAATAATCGTGTAATATTTTTCCCAAAGCAATTTTGGCTTTCCATACCAATCGCTGAAAGTCCCAATTGGGGTTGTCTGCTAAAAGCGATTGAGCGATAGAGCTATTCTTAGCCTCTTCTTCATTTGACAAACGACTGATTTCAGTCAAAAAATCCAAGATCCTTGACTTCATCTCTTCAGTAGCTTTATTTGTAAAAGTAATGGCTAATATTCTATCATAATTACAAAATTCGGCTTTCTCAAAATCTAAAATAATTTGTAAATACATCTTAGCCAGCGTATAGGTCTTTCCCGAACCAGCAGAAGCTTTACATAATACTAAATTTGCAGACGTCATTGTTCTAAAGATACATAATGCCCTCCAATTTTATTCAAAAATATTGGTTCATGCTTGCCTATCTTTTAGAATAAATATTGGCACATCAAATTCTGTTGCAAGAGTAGCACTAATATTTCCTGATACTAATCTTTTCCAAAAGGTTTTTTTATTAGAAGAAGTCACCAACAATTCTGTTTGATGACCTTTTAAAAAGCCATATAAACCATTGACGACAGATTCGTCATTGACATAATAAAAATTAATTATCCTATCAGAAAACTGACTTTTAATCTCATTGACAATATTTGTATCTGCTTGATAAACATCTTGTTCCTTACTATATATATGAACAATATTTAATTGCTGAATTCCAAATAAATCCAACATTTTAAAGGTTTCTGTCAAATGCTTTAATTTAGGAGATTCCAACTGATGAGCAAAAGTAATATTTTTTATTGGATGAAATTGGTATCTAAAAGGAATAACAATAGTAGGGATATCCATCTGTGTGACTACCTGTGCAGCGGTACTTCCTATCATTTTATCCAAAAGCCCTGATTTGCCATGAGTGCCCATAATGATTAGATTGGCATTCATTGTATCAATTACATTCTCAGCTTCATCTAAAATATTTCCAGATCGTATGGTCGTTGAAATTTTTATCCCTTCATCACGAAATTCAACTTCTATCTCATTCATAGACTGTTGAGCTACATCATAAAGGACGGCATTTAATTCTACTGTAAATCCCATCTGAGTAATCGAACCAACGACTGGAGAAAGGGTATGCAACACTATCACTTCACTATTATCCGCCTTCGCCAATAACTTTGTAAATATTTTTGCATTTTGAGAGTATTCAGAAAAATCCGTTAAAAACAAAATTTTATACATAGGCCATAGTCTATTCCACAATTTGTTAAAAAAAAAGATACTTTGCTTGATTTTATACAAATAAATTTTTCATCATTCAATATTATTTATCAGATTGTATTTTTTCATTTTAATAATTGATATATTTCAGCTATGTAAATTAAATTATTTAGAATAATGAAAGAATCAATCGTGTACTTTGTTCCTTTATTGGGACTTTTAGGACTGTTGGTAATGTTTATCAAGTACCAATGGGTGTCCAAACAAGATGCAGGTGAAGCCAAAATGCAAGAGTTAGCAAGCTATATTGCAGATGGAGCAATCGCCTTTTTAAAAGCAGAATGGAAAGTCCTTTCCTATTTTGTGGTCATTGTAGGATTATTATTAGCATATTCTGGAACATTAACAGAGCATTCCAGTCCACTCATCGCAGTTGCCTTTGTGATAGGGGCTGTTTCATCAGCCATTGCTGGATATATTGGGATGAAAATAGCTACGAAAGCCAATGTACGTACTACACAGGCTGCTCGTACATCTTTAGCTAAAGCATTGAGTGTCTCCTTTACTGGAGGAACAGTAATGGGTTTAGGTGTTGCTGGTCTAGCAGTATTTGGCTTGGGTGGTTTATTTATCGTCCTCTTAAAGATTTTTGGAGTAGTGGTAGTAGATAGTGGAGAGATGAAAACCGCTATTGAAGTGTTAACAGGATTTTCTTTAGGGGCTGAATCTATTGCTCTTTTTGCAAGAGTGGGAGGCGGTATTTATACCAAAGCTGCTGACGTTGGAGCGGACTTGGTAGGAAAAGTTGAAGCTGGTATCCCAGAAGATGATGTAAGAAACCCTGCTACTATCGCAGATAACGTAGGTGATAACGTGGGAGACGTAGCTGGTATGGGTGCCGATTTATTTGGCTCTTATGTAGCTACTATACTCGCAACGATTGTACTAGGTCAAGAAATTAAAGCAGTAGATAATTTTGATGGATTCTCTCCTATTTTATTACCTATGCTCATTGCAGGAATAGGAATTGTATTTTCAATAGTAGGTACATGGTTTGTCAAAGTGAAAAAAGAGATGGACAGTGTACAGACTGCCTTAAATCTTGGAAACTGGACATCTGTAATTCTTACAGCAATAGCAGCAATTGGATTAGCAAAATGGATGCTTCCAGAAACAATGTCTTGGGTCAATCCAGAAAGAGGTGCAGATTTTACACAAAATGGGGTAATTGGAGCTATCATTCTTGGACTTATCGTTGGAATGTTAATGAGTATCATTACTGAGTATTATACTGCTATGGGAAAAAGACCTGTCATGAGTATCGTCAGACAATCATCTACTGGTCATGCCACCAATATCATAGGTGGACTTTCTGTCGGGATGGAAAGTACAGTATTGCCCATTATTGTATTAGCAATAGGAATTTATGGCTCTTATGAACTTGCTGGGCTTTATGGCGTTGCTATTGCCGCTACAGGTATGATGGCTACTACTGCCATGCAATTGGCTATTGATGCTTTTGGACCAATTGCTGACAATGCAGGAGGTATCGCTGAGATGAGCCACTTACCAGAAGAAGTAAGAGGAAGAACTGATAATCTTGATGCAGTAGGAAATACGACTGCTGCTACAGGAAAAGGATTTGCTATTGCATCTGCAGCATTGACCTCTTTGGCTTTATTTGCAGCATTTGTTGGCATTTCTGGAATTAAATCAATAGATATATACAAGGCTAATGTTTTAGCAGGATTATTTATTGGAGGAATGATTCCTTTCATTTTCTCTTCACTAGCGATAGCTGCTGTAGGAAGGGCTGCAATGGCAATGGTAGAAGAAGTCAGAAGACAATTCAGAGAGATTCCAGGAATTATGGAGTACAAAGCCAAACCTGAATATGAAAAATGTGTAGCCATCTCTACACAAGCCTCTATCAAAGAAATGGTTGCCCCAGGATTGATTGCCTTAATTACTCCGGTAGTGATTGGTTTTATTTTTGGCCCTGAGGTATTAGGAGGATTATTAGCTGGAGTGACAGTATCTGGTGTCTTAATGGGTATCTTTCAAAGTAATGCAGGTGGTGCATGGGACAATGCAAAAAAATCTTTTGAAAAAGGAGTAGATATTAATGGACAAACATATTTCAAAGGTTCAGAGCCTCATAAAGCTGCTGTCACTGGAGACACTGTTGGAGACCCTTTTAAAGACACATCAGGTCCTTCGATGAATATATTAATTAAATTAATGTCTATCGTTGCTTTGATAATTGCTCCTCATATAGCACAACCTCAAATTCCAGAAGTAAACACTGAAACCGATACAATAGAAATTGTTGAAACTCCTGTAGATCAAGCTCCTACTCCAGAAGCTGTCAATGCAGAATAAAAAGACATTCTTTCTTATTGAAAATCCAATGCCCAAGTCTAATGATTTGGGCATTTTAATTGTTACACCACTTTGTATGCCATATAATAGCTAAAAAATATTTCAAAATACGACACCGATATATCCAACTAAAAGGATAAAAAGCGACATTCTCTTATCCTATACTTAGCTCGCTGATATCAAAGATATGAAGCCCAAAAAATAAGGTAAAAATGGGACTTTATAGAATTTAGGGAGCTATACAACGCTTACCCAGGTATGCACAGGTCTGTATTTCTAAGGTGCCATGGAGAATATTTACTTATGGCAAATGACTATGCCAAAGCCGGGAGCATTCAGCTTTTTCAGTTCTGTCTTATTAAACCCTGCTTTATTTGTAAATGTATCTATTTCAGATTTTGAGTATGTTTTACCTCCTGCCTGATGAAGCAGGTTTAATGCCATAAATGAAGTAGTTGCTTTTGACATTTGTGAACTTCCTCCAATACCTTTTATTTGGTCAAGGATAATATACATTCCGCCAGGATTGAGTGACTTGAAAATCTTTTGGGCAAGTGTTTCGTTTTCGGCTGGATTAAGTCCATGAATAATATTAAATGCAAGAATAATGTCAACTCCCTTTGGCAGCTCATCTTTCATAAAATCAGAAGGTAGAAAGGTAACATTTTTTGAAGCATTGTATTTAGATATACACTCCTCCGCATATTTTTTCACAGGGGGCAGGTCCACTATGATTGCTTTCAAATTGGGATTTTGCGCACAAAGTTCAATACTATATAAGCCATGCGAACCTCCAAGGTCAAGCAATTTAGTATGTGTTTTGGCAACAGGTATTTTTTTGCTACCTCCTTGAAGTTTGTTTTTGCAATATCAATCATTGCACGTGAAAACAACTCCCATTCATAATTAGTCATTTCTTCTAGCATATTCGATTGTGGTCTTTTGCCCAATCGAATGGTTTCGTCTAAATGGATATAGCCTTTATACAAATAGTCGCAGAATAATATAAAATATCGAAAATTATTGGGTGATTGTTCAGATAAATTCTTAAACCCTCTTTTAGTAAACGCATACTTTGTTTCTTTCTTCTGTACATACCCAAGGGCTTCCAAACAGTCGAGAATTAATTCAGCACCCACTTCACTCACATTAGCACCTTTCGCAATACTCTTAACATCTTTAAACTCCATGCTAAGTTGGTCTGCAATTTTTAGTTTTATGGCACTGCCCAATGCAAAACCTAATCCTACCGAAGAAGATGCATCAGCAAACGGATGAGGAATGATATCGTTCGACAAAAGTACTTTTTCAATGAATGAAAATTTATAAATCATGTGATTTCATTTTTATACCATCAACAAAAGTATCAGAAGTATTGTGGTAAAAATTGTATAATTCGGACATTTATAATCTTACATTGATATGTCCTAGATATTCCATATTCGCAAAACGATATTGTTTGGGTGTAAGATTTGTATAGGACTTGAACTCACGAATAAAATGCGATTGGTCGTAGTAGCCTGCTTCAAGACCAATTTCAGTAAGTGTTTGTTCAGAAAGACGGAGATGGTGTAAGCAATAAAGATATTTGTGGTATTGGATAAACTCCTCCATATTCATACTGAGCCAATCTTGTGCAAATCGCCTGAGTTGACGGTCAGATAAACAGACCTGTTCGCAGAAATGATTGACGGTCAGATGATGCTGACTACCTAAACTCAATAATTTCTTTGCTCTACTAATTGAGAATTGAGAATTTGATATCTCAATTTTTCTCCTAATCCATGTCAATAGTATTTCAACCTGCTGGCTGAATGTTTGATTGTAAAACAATTGATCGGCTATGTTGTCAAGTTGTGAACAGACTTCCTTCCCTTCAAGAACACTATTGTTAAACTCTTTTGCAGGGGTATTGAATAGTAGCTGAAGCCCAATACTGTTTAGTTGAATACCAATAAATTCTTGCCTTCCAGTTTTGGTTAGCTCAAATGGTTTAAAGTTTATACCGTTAATAAAAACTGTTGGAAGGCTTTTTGAAACTTGTAGAGAAGGATTGAAGTAACCTATCGTGTCAGAGAAGTTAAATATTATTTCAACTGTCCCTTTTGGCAGTATTATCTCCTTTCGCTCGTTTAATTCATTTTCAGATAGCCTCCATATACTATTGATGAAAGTCTTTTCGATTTCACCTGACGGAAAATATATGTCGGATGACTTGGTCATATTAATGTGACTGTGTCGGTCGTTTTAGCCTTGTGCATACAACGAAAGTCTATGAAAAAATCTTACACCAACTTATTCAAATATAGTAAAAATTTGGTATTTTTTAAAGTGTTTCGTTCTAAAATAAGTCTTTTTAGAGCTACCCAAAAACACAGCTATTTTTCTAACCCTCGCTTAAATCACTTCTAATGAATCCGTTTTTAGAATGAGAGGGCTGTACAACGCTTGTTGCTGTTAGTGGCTGGTTTTCTGTCGAACTGCCAGCAAAATAATCAACAGAGAACGTATATTACTATTGATTTTTAAGCAATCCTTCATTCATTGCTTCCTCTAATTTATTTGTTATGAATACATTTCCGAAAGCACCAATTCCAATTACTTTTGTTTCTCCATCCCAACTAATTTTTGTCGTTGAAAACAAAATATAGTTATCTGTGCTAACAAGGTTGTCAATTATTATATCTACTAATGCTCCTCCAAATATCAATCCAAGGGCTTGACCAGCTTTTTCCCATTCATTTTTAGATTCAGAGCTACTTTCATTCATTGAATTTTGCATATAGGAGATTAGTTTGTTTTTAATGACTTCTTTATGCCTATCCTGGTTCGGATTTGTCAAAATTGCAATAAGGGCAACTATGCCAACTATTGCAAGTATTAAATAATTTCTTTTCATTTTTTCTATTGGTGTTTATTTCCCTACTTAAAGCATTTCTGACTACACCCCTTTTTTAAGTGGTTGCTGGCTTCCTATTTTATGAATCCTGCCAATATTAATATTAATCAAATATTAAAATCAGGAGATTCGCTTGTATGTTTCATTTAGCTGTGTCGTTTCTCAAACTTACCCATAACGCCTATCTGTGAAAAAAAATCATTCACTGACTCATCCAAAAGTAGTAAAAGTTTTGTATTTTTAAAGTATAATATTTGTACAAAAAATGCCAATAATTATTGGTACTCACCGTGAGTACACCGAAGTACCCAAGATGTGGCTTTTTTGCAGAAAATAGACTTTATATCAGCCATTTTAAGCCCTTTTATTTTCACCAGCAAAGTATAGCAGCCTAAAAATAAGTTCTCTTAAAAAGCAAATACAGGCTTTTCTTAGTTTTTTACGATTGGTATTTTTTAAGAAAAGGACGTTTTTCACAGCCTGACAGTTGGCGGTATGGTCAGTAAGGGATTGTGGTCGATTTCCTGTCAAGTTACACAAAAAGTTAGAGCGGGCTACAATGCTTGAATATCCACTGAAACCCTTATGGCATATACACTTTGTTAGCGGTTTGTGGCTCTTCTTCCAATACTGTCAGGTTAAACGATATCTTTGTTTGTTTTAATAACGATTCAATTCTTTTCTCTGCAAGGTCAATATATTCTTTGCTTATGTCATATCCTACAAACTTTCTGTCAGTTTTTAAAGCAGAAACAGCAGTTGTTCCACTACCCATAAATGGGTCTAAGATAATATCGCCTTTAAAAGAATAAAGTTGAATTAATCTATTTGGTAATTCTTCGGGAAATGGTGCAGGGTGTCCAATTCTTCTCGCACTTTCAGCATTCATTGTCCAAATTGACTTTGTCCATTCCATAAACTGCTCTTTTGAAATGGTGTTTTCTTTTTTTCCTTTTTCTCTTTTATAATCGCCTTTAGAAAAAATCAAAATGTATTCGTGGATGTCTCTCAATATTGGGTTAGCTGCACTTTGCCAACTACCCCAAGCTGTCGAAGGACTTGCACTTGCTGCTTTATTCCAAATGATTTCGCCTCGCATATTAAAACCAATATCTATCATCATTTTTGAAATGTAGTCAGATAGCGGTATGTAAGGTTTTCTCCCGAGATTAGCAACATTTATACAGGCTCGACCACCATTAACGAGAACTCTATAAGTTTCTTTAAATGAATTTTCAAGAAGTTGTAAATATTCTTTTAAAGATAAATCTTCGTCATATTCTTTTGATACATTGTAGGGTGGAGAGGTTATCATTAAATGAACTGAATTGTCAGGCAATTCTTTCATATTCTCGGCAGAACCAAGAATAAATTTATTCTCTAATTTATCGGGAAAATCTTTTTCGTTTTTATCAAGTACCTTTTTGTCCCCAAGCTCTGTATATAATTTAGAGTTATAAAATTTTGAACTATCGTGATTAATTCTTCCGTTTGTTCCGAAAGCACTTGTCTCTGTACCGTTTTGTCTTTTCATTTTAGCTTCGGATTAAGTTTAAAAATTTTTCTGCTTTTGCAATGTCAGTTGCTTCTTGGCTTGCAATTCGAATTATTTCTCCCAATTTCAATTTTGAAATCATTGAAGAAAAATAATTCATATCATTAGTTACAAGTTCCTTGCAGTTGTTAAGTAGTTGCTCTCCGTTAAGAATAGTTTGAAAACCCAATTTGGGAGTGTTTTTAACATAGTCGGAATTGGTTGGGTTTGGATTTAATGACCAAAAACCTTGTATAACGCCCGAAGTTTTTAGAAAGTCCACCTTTTTAATGTAACTGTCAGTTATTGGACTGTTACCCAAAACAACAACTGGTATTTTTGTTGAAGCAATTCCAGAAACACGAATGTTTATAGATTTTCCTATCGCTTTTAACATTGAATCAGAACGCAGTAAAGCAGGATTTCCTTTATGTTGCTTATAATCTCCAATTAATTCAACTTTATTCGGTTGTGTAAACTTGTAGTTCGATACAACACTCATTTTTATTTCAAAAAGCAGTTTAATGTTTTCAGGTTTTTGATTTGTTTGATTGGTTGTACAAAAAGCAAGGTCTGCACTTGATTGTCTTGACAAGCCAAGTTCATCACATACTACACTGTTAACTGCAAATAGTCCTAATTCATTTGCAATTGATTCAAAAAGAGTTTTACTCCATTTTTCTGTAAATTGTCCAATTAAAGAGTTTCTGCTTTGTAAAGTTTGCCCTTCGGCATCTGAACCTTTTGGTACATATGCAAAGTATCCACCTTGCAGATTATAAAATAATTGTTCTGGCGATGCAAAGTTTTTGAGTGCTTCTGTAAAGAATTGAATTTCAGTATCGTTATTCCAAAGTGTCATAGTATTTTCTTTTTACAAAGATAGTCAATTTGTTCAGTTTATTTCTGTCTGTGTCTCTCTTGCCATAACCGCTAACTTGTCGATATGTCGCACAGCACAGCTTGGTGGTCAAGTCGAACGGTGTGATAATGCAACATGCAAACACGAACGTATTGCCTACAACTCATGCAGAAACAGGCATTACCCAAAGTGCCAATCAAGTAATCGTGAACGGTGGATTTTAGCCAGAGAAGAAGACTTGCTCAACGTTACTTACTTTCATGTAGTTTTTACGCTTCCCGAGGAAATCAATCCGTTTTGCTTGAAGTATCCAAAGGAACTTTACAACCTGCTTTTTGAAACGAGCAAGCAGACACTTTTTACCTTTGGAAATAACCCCAAACACCTTGGAGCGAAGATGGGAGCGATTTCTGTTCTTCATACGTGGGGACAAAATTTGAGCCTGCATCCACATGTTCATTTGATTGTTCCTGGTGGTGGATTTACCAAAGACGATGTATGGAAAAGTAATGCATCAAAGGGTAATTTTTTGTTCTGTGCCAAGGCAATGGCGAAGGTTTACCGAGGGAAATTTATGGAAAAGTTACTCCTTTTCCTAAAAGAAAAAAACACGCCAATGAATGTTTCTCTGCGAAGAAAACTCTACGACAAAAACTGGGTTGTTTACACCAAAGAACCGTTTAAATCACCCGAAAATGTCATTGAGTATTTGGGTAGATATTCGCATAAGATTGCCATTTCCAATCATAGAATAAAAGCGATAGAAAACGGAAGGGTAACTTTCTCTTTCAAAGATTACCGGCATGGAAGTATTACCAAAAATATGATTCTTGATGCAAGTGAGTTTTTGCGCCGTTTTTGTCTGCATATCTTGCCTTCAAGGTTTGTGAAAATCAGACATTACGGTTTTTTAGCATCAAGAGTTAAACAAAAACTGAAAATACACCAAATGAAACAAGGTGTTTTGCCTAAAAAGCACAACTCCATTCACTCAAAATCAGACTACACAGAAATCGCAAAAGCTAGATTGGGCTTTGATGTCACGAGCTGTCCGTGTTGCAAAACAGGACGAATGGTCATCGTCATGCAGTTTGGGGCAAATGGTGGGTTGGTGAGCTTGTCGAATCCACCGCCAAGCAATATCAATAATAAGCGTAATCTATTTAAAAACAACACTTTGTAAATTCTTCTAGGGGAGAATAGGAATATTAATGCCCAAATTTTTAAAAAGTACCCATTTCAGAGCAAAAATGAATAAAAAGACCTTGCTTTCAGTTTGAAAAAGTAAAAATAAAGTAAAAGACGACAACTAAATTCAGTGAAAAATACTAAAATCTATTCAACTGATTTCTAAAAAAGCACATCACAACTTTCAAACTCCATAGCTTCTGGGAAAAGGCCAGCTGCGCATTTGTCAACAATCGTTTAAGCCGCAACTCCGCTGACGCTTCGTGGAGTTTAAACCTTATATGTTGGTGGCAGTTTTTTATTCGTTTAGTCTGTTTTTTAAGTCCATTCGTTCGTGCAAAATTCTGATTACTTCAATTTCATCTTTTGCAACTATTTGATAGAATATTATGTGTTTACCTGTTCTTAGCCCAAGTAAGTTACTGTTTATTTCGTCATATTCTTTCCCAAGCTCTGGATTTTTTCCAATCTGAATACAAGCAAATTCCAAAGCTGCATAATATTTGTCCGCTTGCCTTTCTGACCACTCTTCAAAAGTATAAAGCCAAATGTCGTTCAAGTCATCAATGGCTTCTTGTCGTAAGGTAACTTTAGCCATTTCTTCTCTTTTCTTCTTTTAGCTTCTTTAAATTTTCTTTAAAGTCAAAATTCTCAACTCGTGGGCTGTCTAAACCTTTCTGAATTGCGGCTCTTAAAGCAATAACTTTACTTTCTTCATCTTCTAAAAGGCGAAGTCCTGCACGAACGACTTCACTGACATTTTTATAACGTCCTGCTGATACTTGACTACTTACAAATTGGTCAAAGTAATCTCCGAGTGATATTGATGTGTTTTTCATTTTCTCTAAACTTTCTTCAAAGTTACCAATTTTTGGTAAGTCTGCAAAATTTTCAGTAAAAATTTTCAAATCTTTCCGTGAAGTGCTTGTTTAGACGTGGTTCTTTAAAATTGCCACCAACAGCAGTCTGTGAAAAAAATCATTCCCAGACACATTCAAAAGTAGTAAAAATTTTGTATTTTAAAAGTATAATATTTGTACAAAAAATGCCTATAATTATTGGTATCGACCGTGAGCAAATCAACTTTTCAAGTTTAGAAAAACGATATCCAAAGACAATGAAATTCGTTTTATCGATGCTTTTGTGGACAAGTTGGATTTTAAGCAATACGGAGAACTGGCTTTTGTTGGCTTTTACGATGGGTATTTTAGGACAAAAGGACTTTTTTACTGCCTGATGGTTTGCAATGTCTCCCTATTTTAGAACAAGACAAATTGGGACTTGTGTAACAATTACGATATTTTTAAAAATAGATGAGAATTCTTCTAATTGAAGAAATTGGCTTTATCTTTGACCAACTATCAATATCATGGTAAAAATCCGTCCATTCAGAGGCCTAAGACCTCAAATAGAACTTAGTTCCAGAATTGCCTCCAAACCTTATGATGTCCTTAACTCTGAAGAAGCAAGGATTGAAGTACAAAAAGAGCCTCTTTCCTTTTTGCAAATCTCAAAACCTGAAGTGCATTTTGATAGTTCTATAAGTCCTTATGCAGACGAAGTATATGAAAAGGGAAATGAAATCTTTAAAAAATTTATTGCTGAAGGATATTTGCAGAGAGATGAAGAAGCGTCTATGTATGTGTATTCTCAAGTGATGAATGGTCGCAGGCAGACGGGTTTAGTAGCTGGCTCGTCCATTGATGACTATTTCAACAATATCATTAAAAAGCACGAACTTACTCTCATAGCAAAAGAAAATGACCGTATTCGCCACATGAAGACTAAAATGGCTCAGCCTGGCATGGTGTTTTTGACTTATAGAAATATAGATGAAATAACTGCTATCATCAATAATATAATTGCAACTCCTCCTTTAGTCCATTTTGTAGATGAGCTTGATGTTACTCATCAACTGTGGAAAATTAGCGATAGCACTATCACACATACCTTGCAAGATTTATTTGCTACTCGTGTTGAAGCCAGCTATATAGCAGACGGACACCATAGATCTGCGGCATCTGCTAAAGTCGGAGCGGCTATCAGAGCTGCCAAAGGAGAATATACTGGGGAAGAACCTTTTAATTATTTTTTATCTTGTCTTTTCCCTTCTAATCAATTACAAATCATTGATTACAACAGAGTTATAAAAGACTTGAATGGTTACTCTTCCTCTGAGATTCTTGAAAAAATTCAAGAAAATTTTGAAATTGAAGTAAAATCAAAATTATATGCACCTACATCCTTACATGAATTCAGCATGTATCTCGATGGGAAATGGTATGCCCTTAAAGCTAAAGACCATACTTATGATAACAATGATCCCATCAAATGTTTAGATGTTACTGTTTTAAGTCAATTCATTTTAGATCCTATTTTAGGAATTAAAGATCAAAGGACAGATAAACGAATAGATTTTGTCGGGGGCATTAGAGGATTAGGAGAATTGAGCAAAAGGGTAGATAGTGGAGAAATGGCTATTGCTTTTGCATTTTTTCCTGTCACTTTAGACCAATTGATGTCTATTGCTGACAATGGGATGATTATGCCTCCAAAGTCAACTTGGTTTGAACCCAAGTTGAAGTCAGGCTTAGTCATCAATCTCCTAGATGACTAATAGAAGGAGATAGAACACTTTCCCAAGATAAATATATTTACTGTGTAAGTGTTAAAAATCAAGCATTTACCTTTTTTGAAAGGGTTTACTCTTTAAAGAAATTAATGAGAACTTGAGTTTTGGCTTTACCTATCAACTTTTCAATAGCTTCTGGACTTGTTGTTTTGATTTTTTTGACAGACCCAATTTTTTTCAATAACAACTCTGCCGTTTTGGGTCCAATACCTGGAATATCTGTTAAGTTGGTTTTGATTGTTCCTCGTGATCGTTGGTCTCGGTGAAAGCTGATTGCAAATCGATGGACTTCATCTCTAATATGTTGAATGACCTTTAGCGTTTCAGATTTTTTGCTGATATGCAAAGGATAGCTGTCTCCTGGAAAATATATTTCTTCTAATCTTTTTGCAATTGAAATCACCCTTATTTTCTGTTCTATTCCAAGCTCTGTAAGGGCATCCATAGCTTTACTCAACTGGCCTTTCCCTCCATCAATAACAATCAGCTGTGGGAGGTCCCCTTTTTCTTCAATGATTCGCTTATACCTTCTATATACAATTTCTTTCATAGAGTCAAAATCATTGGGACCTTCAACGGTCTTGATATTGAAATGTCTATAATCAGCCCGACTAGGCTTAGTATTCTTAAAAACTGTCACTGCTGCAACAGGAAATGCTCCTTGAATATTAGAATTATCAAAACATTCTATGTGATAAGGGAGTACTTTCATTCTGAAATCCTCCTTCATTATCTGCAAGATTCTCTCTTCATTGGAAATGTTTGTATTCTTTTTGATTTCGTTATTCTTAATGAACATAGCATTCTTATGTGCTAAATCCAATAGCTTTTTTTTGTCTCCAATTTTTGGGATAGAAGATGAAAAATCTTTTAATCCATTCTCTTCGTCCAATTCAAATGGTAGAATCAGAGGCTCTTTATTTTCTATGTGTATAATTGTGTCAATAATAGCCTGTTCTAAAATATATTCCTTAGGCTCATCTAATTTTCGTACTAAGATGATATTTTTTGCCTTGACAATTGTTCCATCATAAACATAGAGGTAATTGATATATGCCTTTTTTTCATCATCATGATAGCCAAAAACATGAAAATTGCCAAGTCCTGGATGAACGATATGGTTGCGAGCCATATAGTCATTCAGAAAAATCATTTTATTTTTCCATCTCTCTGCTTCTTCAAATTGAAGGAGCTTAGAAGACTCTTCCATCCTTTCTTTGAGTACTTGTCGGATAACTGACAATTTACCTCTAAGTATTGTCCGAATTTCTTCTATATTTTTCAGATAATCTTCCTCCGTCTGTCTGCCTTCACAGGGGCCAAGGCAATTACCAATATGAAATTCTAAGCATACTCTGTATTTCTTTGCTTGAATATTTTTAGGAGATAAATTGAGATCACAACTTCTGATAGGATAGAGTTGTTTGATGAGGTCCATCAACTCTCTGACATAATGCAAAGATGTATATGGTCCAAAATACTCTGCTCCATCTTTGATATATTGTCGAGTAAAAAACACTTTAGGGAAATGCTCATTAGTGATTTTGATAAAAGGATAGCTTTTATCATCTTTTAAAGCAATATTATATTTCGGTTGATATTGTTTAATCAGTGCATTTTCTAACAACAATGCATCTCTTTCTGTATTCACAACATTATGCTGTATATCAGCAATCTTTTTGACCAATAGTTTTGTTTTGGCAGATTGTTGAATGTCTCTGTTAAAATAACTAGCTACTCTCTTTTTAAGATTTTTTGCTTTTCCGATATATAATAAACTCCCTTCTTTATCATAATAACGATAAACACCAGGCAATTCGGGGAGCGCATTGACTACGTCCGCTATGGTAGGGAGTAGCTTGTCTTTCATATATGTCTAAAATTGACTTTCTAAGCTCATTTCTTCTAAAGGAGCAAACCCATCATAAAAATTTTCTGAATCATCCTGACATACATTCTGAATCAGAGTTGTATCTGTAGGTGTAAAAAACTTGGCTTGCTCAATATCTTTAAATTTAGGGTCTCTAACTACTTTCTGGAAAAAATTTCCCCAGATAGGAAGGGCTGCTGATGCTCCCTGACCTAAATATGTCGTTCTAAATCTCAAAAACTGTTCATCATTACCTACCCAGACTCCTGCAACCAACTTGGGCGTATAGCCCATAAACCAAGCATCAACATTCTTATTGGTAGTTCCTGTTTTTCCAGCCATCTCTAATTGGCCCATATTATAATTTCTTTTCAGACGGTTCCCCGTTCCACCAGGCTCAATAACACCCTGCATCAGATTAATCATTTTATATGCAGTATTGCTCCCAAAGGCCTCAATGCGCTTAGAGATAAACAGTTTGATGACATTGCCATTTTTGTCTTCAACTCGTGTTAACATGATAGGTTCTGAACGAATTCCTCCTGACGGGAAACAGCTATAAGCAGTGACCATTTCAAATAAAGAAATATCTCCAGCCCCTAAAGCAATGGCTGGGTATGCTGGCAATTTGGTTTTGATTCCCATCCGTTCTCCCATCTCCACCATGGCAGAAGCTCCTAATTGCTGAACTAAATAGGCGGCACAACCATTGTCTGAAGTGGCCAAACATCTTTTCAATGTCTTTACACCCCCTGAACCAGAGACAGTCCAGTCTCCAATTGTAACAGTACCTGCAGGAACAGAAATACATGGAGACCAACCATTGTCCACAGCCAAAGTGTAAAGAACTGGTTTGTAAGTAGAACCCACTTGTCGCTTAGTGTTGATATTAACGTGGTCAAATTTGAAATATTTAAAGTCAATTCCTCCTACCCATGCTCTAATATACCCATTCTCAGGATCCATCGCCATAAATCCTGTTTGAAGAAATAACATGTGGTATTTTATAGAGTCCAATGGTGTCATTACTGTATCCTTTTCTCCCTTCCAAGAAAACACCTTCATTTTGTTCTTAGTGTTGAAGATTTCTTCAATGTCATTTTTACTAAGTCCTTCATCTAACAGTCTTCGGTACCTTTCAGAATTGACTTTTGCATGTTGAAGTCGTTCTTTTCCCAAACCGCTATTAAATACATTAGAGCCTTTGTATTGCTCACTAAATAATTTCTGATAACTTGAAAGATGCTCTTTCACAGACTCTTCTGCATATTGTTGCAATTTAGAATCTATTGTAGTATAAATTTTCAAACCATCTTTATAGAGATTATATGTTGAGCCGTCTTGTTTAGGATTGTTTTTGAAGAAAGTTTTTAATTCTTGTGCCAAAATATCTCTGAAATATGGAGCCAATCCTTCCACATGGTTTATGGGAGTAAAATCCAAGACAATATCCTTGGCACTCAATTCTTTATATTGATTTTGTGTCAAGTATTTATTTTTTACCATTTGCCCTAATACAACATTTCTCCGTGCTTTAGAGTCTTTAGGATTGCCCCTAGGATTATATGCACTAGGAGCTTTCAGCATACCCACTAATACAGCTGCTTCTTCTACTTTTAAATCTTTCGGTTGTTTATTGAAATATACATGCGATGCACTATGAATACCGACAGCGTGATTGACAAAATCTACAGTATTGAAATACATTGCGATGATTTCCTCTTTTGTATATCTTTTTTCTAGTTGAATAGCAATAATATATTCCTGTGCTTTTTCAATAATACGTTTAAAAATATTTTTTCGCCCCGTATTATTAAACATATTTTTTGCTAATTGTTGAGTGATAGTACTTCCTCCTCCTTCTTTCCCCAATAAAAGAACTGCCCGAAGTGTTGCTTTTATGTCAATTCCAGAATGCTTAAAAAATCTTTCGTCTTCAGTAGATATTAATGCTTGAACGAGGTCGTCAGGAAGATCCTTAAACTCAACATTAGTCCTATTATCAATAAAATACTTTCCAAGAAGAACTCCATCTGCCGAATAGATTTCTGAAGCTAGATTAGATTTTGGATTTTCCAATTCTTGAATATCTGGAAGGCTTCCAAAAAAACCACATCCTGTAAGAAAAAAGAAGGCAAATACAAAAATTAAGCCCATTGCATATCCTTTCCAGAGAAGAATTGTGTTATTTTTAAATAGATTGTTCATCAATAATTTTCTTGATAAAAGATTTTATAGTCATCCAATTTTTTTCCTGTGAATAACTCTTTGAAATTATCTTGCGAAATTAGTAGTATTTCTGCGTTAATTAGGGCTTCTCTAATAGTTAAATTTTTTGAATTATTCAGAGTGCTTACTCCTTTTTTGGCATCCTCTATGTTTTCAAACCTTTTAATCAGAAGGAGAGCGGTCTTTGCATCCAGATATGAATTGCTGCCACGGATACGTTGATTAGGGAAATCTTTATCCATTTCTTCATTGATAGCTTCAACTAGTTTGGCATTATTCTGTTTGCGATCTTCCAATAGCATGATAATAAAATGATAACCGTCTGCAACCTTAAATATTCCAGTTGAAGAAGGAGTTGGCGGAGCAATTTCTTTATCTGCCAAATCTTGATGGTGCTCGATGAGCATTTTTAAATACAATTTGGCTTGTTCTGCTTCGATACTTTTAGGATATGCTTGGATAATATTTTCTAGAGCAGTCTTATATTCTTTGTACTGTCCTAATTTTCCTAAAGAAACAGCAGCTAAAAAATCTACTTTTTTTAATAACGTTTTGTCAGAAGAATATTTTTCATAGAAAAACAATTTCCTTTCTAAAACATCAGAGAATTGACCCTCTAAAAAGAGTTGATAAAGAGTGTTATAATAATCCTCCGCTTGTGAACTATTTTTTTCATCCTTGCGGACATATTTCACCTCTCTATTTTTAATTATTTTTTGGCTCAGTTCATGCTCAGGAAAATGATTCAACAAACTGTCTGTTGTTTCCTTGGCAAGATTCATCTTATTCATTTCTGAATAAATTAGAATTTTATTGTAAAGTGCTTCAGGAATCAGTTTTTGTTCAGGATATCTGCTTAATAAGCTATCTAGATATAAGAGAGCGACAGAATAATTTTTTAACTCATGGAAAAATAATTTTCCTCTTACCAAATATGTCTTAGCGATGATATCATTGGCTAGCTCAACTTCTTCCTTAGTAGAAGGAATCTTTATAGGCGCTTTAGGGATAATATTTGTAATTGTATCAAGTGCTTTTTGTTTCATTTCTTCAGTGAAACCAACAGAACTAAGCATTATAGCTTCTCCTCTCCTCCAATTATTCACATAAGGCCTTTCTCCCCATATTTGTTTAAACTCTGTAAAACCTTTTGACCGCATATCAATATTATAAAAATACCATTGACCTTTAGCAGTATATTGTTCTTGGGAGACATTAAAATTTGATGAGCTACCAATACCCGTTGAAGAGAAAGAGGCATCCTCAGCATTTTTTGCAACTTCTTTGCGTTTCAATTTTCTATCCGACTTATTTTGTGCTTTTACATGCATCGCCAAATCTTCCCTAGATAAAGTAGAAAGATAAATAAGGGAATCCTGCTGAAATGCCAAATCCTGCTCCTCAATGATCTGTTTAAGTGATTTTACAGTAGTAACAATCTTATTTTTCAGGAGGGTATCCTTTTGAATCTTTGCTTGTGCACTATCATAATAGACATACGCCTCTTTAAAAAGGTGTTTTTCATAACTGATATCTCCTAATCTAACTAGTGCTTTCCCTTTTTGGTCAGGTGAACTGAAATTATATGTCAGCGCTTTCTCCAATTGCTGTATTGCTTTGCTGGTGTCCGCTTTTTGTAATGAAATTTCAGAAAGAGTATATAATGCTTTATCCCCAACAATTTTACTCTTGGCAAATTTATTAAACCCTTTTGTTATGGCCAAAGAATCTTGGTTATCAACCTTTTGTGTCGAGACAAACTTGTTCATCATTTCCAAAGCATTATAACTGATGACTTCATCTTTTCCTTTTTCGTAGATAGATTTATAGATGTCATAAGCCCGCTGGGGATCTGACTGAGAAGACAATTGAGCTAATAAGTAATTATAATAATTTTTCTCTTTTTTCTTTTTGATATATGGTATTGACTCTTCAAGTGCCTGTGCAGCAAATTTGATTTGACCTTTATTATAATAGTAATATGCATTAACAATCAAAACGTCCTTTCTTTGCTTTTTTCTGAGTTTAATGAGTGTCTTGGAATATTCAACAATACTCTCAGCATCAGAAAAATTTCGTTGTTTAATAAGGGTTTTGGTCATCCACACAAGCGCTTCAGGTCGGCTTTGAAGATGTTTGATTTTTTCCCAAAGTGTTAATTTGTCAATATTCTCCTTCTGTTTCTGAGTCAGCGTATCTACAACATTCCCAGCTTCTAGCTTTTCTTTAGTATATAATAAAGCTTTTACTTTTTTGTCTGCCTTATTTGCTTCAGATTGGCTTCCAGAATTAGAACCCACTTCAATAGAAACTCCTTCTGAAATTTTATCGAGGATACCGGAAACAGATTTCTTCTTTTTAGTAGGCGTTGTTTTAGTAGGAGTAGTCTTCACTGCTGAAGGAGAAGGTGGTTTATATTTACCTTTAGCCTTTTGCTTTAGCATTTTTTCTTTGGCTTTAATCTTTTGTTGAAGTTCCTTCTCTTTGGCTTTTGCAACAGCCTCCATTCTTTTTTTCTTATCTTCTGCAGACTTAGCTATTTCACTGTTTTTTGATTTTTCTTTTTGCTCCAATTCCTTCTTCTTGTCTTTAGCAATTTTATTCAATTCCTTTTGCTTGGCAACCTTAGCCTTTAAAATTGCTTTTTGAGAAATAGCTGCTTTTTTATTATTGAATTTTCCTCTCAAAGCAGTAGAAACATATTGAAAATCAACCAGAGCACTATCTAAACTACCTTTCAAAAAATGGGCTTTACCCAATAGTGTATAACAATCATCTTTCCATCTAGAATAATCATGTCTTTGCAGGACGACACCAGTCTTGACGATGATTTTCTGAAGTTGAGCCTCATTGCCTGCAAACGAGGGAGGATAGTCATGAAAATAAAAAGGGAGAGTATCCTGATAATTGATGGTAGAATTGCGTTCATGCTCTTTAAGCATTTCATCATAAATACGTTTGGCATTGAAATAATAATTATTTCTAGTGTTCACGTCCCCCCAACCTTTTTTGAGTATGCTAACATCTTTTTTCTTACCTGAATTTTTAGATGGCTTTGCCTCTATATTATTCCAATAAAAAAAGGAACAATATATAAGTGCAACTATATATCCTATTTTATACCACTTATAGTGGAACATCTTTATAAAATTCACTATTGAAACGCAATTTCTCAATTTTATTTCATTTATCCTTCTCATTAACTCATAAAATAAAAAACTGTCGTCAAACTATTTAGAAAAGTTGATGATTTTTACGAGTGAAGAAAATTATTATCTATTACAAATTTAGTAAGTGCTAACCCTTAAAAACTAAAAGGAATTTACAAAGCTTCTTTCCTTTCAGAACCAAAGTCGATTTTTTTTGTCCAATGCTACCTAGTCAGCCCTCTGCTCCACATTCTAAATATCGGCAATTAACACACATTGCTGCCAATTCATAGATTTATTATATATTTACTTGAAATTTTTAAATCATCGCAACAGATAAACTAAATACCAATCAACTAAAAAGCTATTTCAAGAACAAATCCGTTTTTGAAACAAAGGATATTATTGCCTTTTACGAACAAATAGAAAGCAACATAAAACCAACAACCATAAATTGGAGAATTTATGCTTTAGTTCAAAATGGTGTTTTACAGCGAATTGGAAGAGGAAAATTTACTGTAGGTAAAGAAGTAAAATATATTCCTGAAATCTCATCAACAATAAAAAATATTTTCAAAAAACTGAAAAGGGAGTTTCCTAATACAAACATTTGTGTTTGGAACACATCCGCCCTTAATGAATTTATACAACACCAACCCAAGCAATTTTTTACTTTGGTAGAAACAGATAAAGAAACAACCAATTCTGCTTTTTACTTTTTGAGGGAAATTAAAAAGTCGGTTTTTATTGAACCTACAAGCGACATTTTAGAAAAATATATTCTGAACGAAAAAGAAACATTCATCATAAAACCAATTATTTCAGAAGCTCCAACACAAAATATAAATGGGATAGAAACCATAACCATTGAAAAAGTGTTAGTAGATATTTTTTGTGATGATGTTATTTTTTCAACTCAGCAAGGTGAAGAAATACGAATGATTTTTAAAAATGCATTTGAAAAATACACCATCAACCAAAGTAAAATGCTTCGCTATGCAGATAGACGTAGAAAGAAAGAAGAATTGAGCCAGTTTATAAAAACAATTTCAAATTTATGGCAGCATTAATGGATAAATTACAAATAATACCAACAGGTTTGCTTAGAGTATATTTGGAGCAAGTTCCAAAAGGGTTGCAAGTGGCTTTTGATAAGTTGCAAGATGCAGATATTTCAACTAATACATTTAGTTTCTATACTTCAGTGGCATCGGTTTTCAGCAGTAAAATTGAGGGCGAAGATATAGAGCTCGACAGCTATATTAAGCACAAAGCAATGGGCATAGAGTTTAATCTCGACTACACTAAAAAGATTGACGATCTTTACAACGCTTACATTTTTGCTGAACAAAACGTACTTACACGGCAAAATATCAGTCAAGCACACACTTTGCTTGCCGTAAATTTTGTAGAAAAAACTAAGTTGGGCAAATTCCGTACACACAATATGTATGTAGCCACTAACGATGGCCGAATCGAATACGTTGCAGCTTCTCCCTACGAAGTAGAACTGGAAATGACCAAATTGTACAACGACATTTCGATTTTACTAAAGACTGATTTAAGTATTGAAGAAGTGTTTTTCTACGCTTCGTTTATTCATTTGGTGTTTGTAAAAATCCATCCTTGGAATGACGGAAATGGAAGAAGTGCAAGACTTATCGAAAAATGGTTTTTGGCTCAAAAATTAGGCGAAAAAGCATGGTTTTTGCAAAGTGAAAATATGTATTACCATGAACACCAAACATACTATAGAAACATACGGTTATTGGATTTGGAATATCCCAAATTAGATTATAAACAGGCATTACCCTTTTTATTGATGTTGCCAAGTTGCCTAAATTCTATAACAAGCTGAAAAAAATCTAATCCCCAAGAATTCTCCTATTGGTATAAAATTTATGAACATTAAATGCTGACTGAAAACTTCACTTCAAAACAATTTCTTTAGACAAAGAAGAAGAAGATATATCAAACCCCATGATTAAAAATATTTTTGCCCTTGCGTGATTAACTTTTGTAATTTTGTACAGATGGATAATCAAAACAAAAAAAGTCATTTCCAAACTTGGGTGAGATACTCTACCATAGGGTCCGAGATGGCAGGAGCTGTGTTTTTTGGAGGATTTGGGGGGCATAAAATTGACCAATGGATGCAAAACGAAACCCCTTGGGCGACTATTGGATTATTATTTGTAGGTTTGTCTGCAGCATTTTATATAGTTTATAAACAATTGAAGTGAAAAATATTTCCCGACAATATCTCCAAACATCAATTTTAGCTTGGACTGTTGTTTCAGCAATAGGAGGCTTAGCTTCCTTTCTTTTGGACGATGCGATACGCTTTTTCACAATTGGGTTAAGCGCAATTTCATTGTTGGCAATATTAGCTCTTTGGAAAAATTCTACTGGCGTTCAATCCCAATCCATACAGTCTGCAATGATGATGTTAGTAATCCTTTCTATTAAGATGTTTGCTAGCGGAGCTGTGTTTATTTATTATTTTTATTTCAATCAAAATAAAATATTCATTCCTTTAATTTCTGGATTTATTTTGGTCACTGGATATTCTGCTATAGAAACATATTTGGTCATTAAATTATCTAAAGTTTCTAAAGAAAAAGACAGGAGTCCAGTCTGAAAGACATAGATTTGCAATTTTTAAAATTCTTTAGCCCTATTAAAAGCATAAGAATATCGCTTTTACATTTTGTTTCATAATTTTGTAGTCATGGAAGTTTTCGATAAAGCCAGCCAATTATTGGAAGAAATAAAAAACACTGAAATTTCATCTCCTGAAAGTTTAGAACAGTTTAGAATTAAGTTTTTGGGAAGCAAAAGTATTCTTAAAGACCTTTTTGGGGAAATCAAATCCGTTCCTAATGAACTGAAAAAAGAATTTGGGCAAAGGATAAACGCTGTCAAACAAGCAGCAGAAGAGAAGTTTCAATTATTGAAAGAACAATTTGAATCTCAAACTCAACAATCTGATGTTTCAGAACTGGATTTGACTCGTCCTGGATATAGTCATGCAATAGGCTCTAGGCATCCAGTCAGATTAGTCATGGAAGAGATGGTAGAAATCTTTAAGCGTATAGGCTTTGTGGTAGAAGAAGATCGTGAAATTGAAGATGACTGGCATAATTTTTCAGCATTAAATCTACCTGAAGATCACCCAGCTAGAGATATGCAGGATACTTTTTATATTTCATTAGATCCAGCAACAGTTCTTCGCACTCATACTTCTAGCGTACAGGTGAGGGTAATGGACAGACAGAAGCCTCCAATACGTATTTTGTCTCCTGGGAAAGTATTTAGAAACGAGACAATTTCTGCACGTTCACATTGCTTTTTTCATCAGGTAGAAGGCTTATATGTAGATGAAAACGTTTCTTTTGCAGATTTACTTCAAACTTTGCAATTTTTTGCAGCTGAATTTTTTGGTTCAGATACTAAAATAAAAGTTCGTCCTTCCTATTTCCCATTTACAGAACCATCAGCAGAAGTAGATGTAAGTTGTTTCTTATGTCATGGCGAAGGCTGCAATGTCTGCAAACATACTGGATGGGTAGAAATTTTAGGTTGCGGAATGGTTGATCCCAAAGTACTTGAAAATTGCAAAATAGACTCCAAAAGATATTCTGGTTTTGCTTTTGGCGTAGGAGTGGAAAGAATCGCGTTGATGAAATATGGCATAAAAGATATTCGTGTACTATCAGAAAATGACGTTCGATTTTTAAGCCATTTTAAGTCTGTGGTTGTTGGATAAAATAATGAGGAAAGCCCAGATTCAAAACGAACTTCATTTTCTCCGCACTCTTACTTTATATAGATTGTGGAATATGGTGAAAGTATATTTCTCTTTTCATCTTTCACAAAGGTTGAAAAAACCTATCCAATGGGGCTTGCCTTTTTCCATTTCTATTGAACCGACAACCTCTTGTAATTTAAGGTGCCCTGAATGCCCTAGTGGACTAAGGGAATTCACTCGCCCTACAGGAATGCTAGATGCCGCACTTTTCCGTAAAGTCATTGATGATGTACATCTACATGTCAATTATTTGACATTTTATTTTCAGGGAGAACCTTATTTACATAAAGAGTTTTTAGACATGGTAGAGTATGCTGGTTCAAAGAAAATATATACCGCCACTTCTACAAATGGTCATTTTCTCACTGATGATAGAGCTAAGAGAACAGTTGAATCTGGATTGAACCGGTTAATTATTTCTATTGATGGCACAACTCAAGACACCTATAAACAATATCGAATTGGTGGCAATCTTGAAAGGGTTATAAAAGGAGCTAAGAATATTATCAAATGGAAAAATGAATTAAAAAGTTCTACTCCTTATGTGATTTTTCAGTTCTTAGTCGTCAAACATAATGAACATCAAATAGAAGATGTAAAGAATCTAGCAAGAGAAATAGGAGTAGATGAAGTGATTTTAAAAACTGCTCAAATCTATGATTATCAGAATGGTAGCCCTCTGATACCAGAGAATGAAGAATACTCCAGATATAAGAAGCAGGCTGATGGAACATATACTATCAAAAATTTATTAGCTAATGGATGTTGGAAGTTATGGCATTCTTGTGTTGTAACATGGGATGGTCGAGTCCTTCCTTGTTGTTTTGATAAAGATGGAAAATATGTGATGGGCAATGTCAGTCTAAGCCCTTTTAAAAAGATATGGTGGAATAACAGATACCATAATTTTAGAAAGAAGATAGTCCGTTCACGGAAAGAGATAGATATGTGTAAAAATTGTAGCGAAGGTTGCAAGGTGAATATCCGCTATGATTTTTAATGAGCGGGTATTATAAATATTTTCTTACCCCTTAGTCTCAACTTTCTATTCGTCAATAATAGAGAATTTATGATGAATCAATTCAATATGGGGAACTTATTTCCCTTCTAAAAATTTATTGATTTGATAGATAATAAATTCCTTATGCGCCTTAGATGATGCATCTCCAACTCCATTAGCTGCCATACGTTTTATTTTTTGTACTTCTACCAACACCGCAGATTTAGCCACTTGAGAAAAATCTGAAGATTTTAGTATCTGAATAAGCATATCGACATAATTGACCTGCAATTGTTGCCTGATTGTATTGACATTTCCAGAAATATCTCCTTTAACAATAGCTTGTGTCAAATCTGAAAGCATTGTATTGATATCATATTGGTTGCCATACAGTTTTGTATCAACAATTTTGTCTAAAGTATTTTTGTGCAGAATTTGCTTGAGTATCAAAGATTGAATGTTCAAAATGCGTTGATGAATACTCGGTAGTTCGCTGCTACCATAAAATTCATATCCTCTTCTTTGAGATTGTAAGTAGTTGTAGAGTTCGGATTCACTGTCGAAAGCATTAGGCGAAAATGCATATTTTGCCAACATATCCATCGCTCTTTTTTGCTCGTTCAATTGTACCGGAACAAATGGAACAATA
Source organism: Chitinophagales bacterium (assembly GCA_023957235.1). Classification (GTDB taxonomy): domain Bacteria; phylum Bacteroidota; class Bacteroidia; order Chitinophagales; family JADIYW01; genus JAMLHH01. Next base: position 316,229 of record JAMLHI010000001.1, read on the forward strand.
GTATCTTGTCCTGCAAAATTCCTATTGACATATACTCCTCCAATCCATCTACTAAGTACAGTAAAATTACTTGAATTTCTACTAGAAAGGATGAGATATGCATTTTTAAGTTCTTGATATGATTGATTTTCTTTGATATATTTTGCCTTTAATAAGCCAAAGGTCTTATTGTTCAATATAATCTGCCCCTCTGCATAAGAGAGAGGGTCACTTGTCATATCATAAAGCATAGCTCTCGGATCTGTTCCTTTGCCAGGACTTCTCATGTCATCAGCATCATTGAAAAATAAATTTTCTCTGTTATTGGATTTAGAAAGAATCGTTTGTAACCCTTCTTTTTCTTGTTCAGGAGAAAATTGAGAATAGCCATATTGAATAGCCCATCTATCATAAAGTCCTGGAACAATAGTAAAATAGGAGCCTTGATGATTTTTATCTGGAGAGATATTGGCAATATTATAGTCCATAACTGAACTTGAAATACCTATTGTTTCTCCATAATTTTTATTTTGCCATTGTTCATTTGAAGCGTTAAAACTGCCAGCAAAATTATGATTCAAACCTAATGTGTGGCCAACTTCATGGAGGACTAATTCAATAAGACATTGAGTCATAAATGTGTCCTTTTGAATATGGTCAAAATTATACACTTCCATAATCGTATTGCCATAAGAAAGGTTTTCCCCCAAATGCATTCCAGCATTACAATAAGTATCTCTTTTTGAATGTGCCCAAGAATTATTTGCCTCATCTCCAGACGCTAATCCAGACAGGCTAAAAATTTTTGCCTGCTTGACTCTATTGGATAAATAAATCCATTCTAACATGATGTCAGCTCCAATTAACTGTCCTGTTCTCGGATTAGAAAAGCTGGGACCATATCCCCCAAATGGGGGATTGGGAGAAGATGTCCATCTGATGACATTATAACGAATATCTCCTGCATCCCATGAAGCAGTATCTGGTTGTATATTACAAACAATTGCATTTTTGAAGCCAGCAGTCTCAAATGCTATATTCCATCTCTCTACTGCATCTTTAATAATTGGGCGCAATGCCAATGGGGTCGTATTCTCTATCCAAAAAGTAATCGGTTCTATGGGTTCTGAAATAAGCAATGTACTGTCTTTCTTCACCAAGTGCCATCTTTTGATTTTGTCTTTATATGGTGTCACGCTTGTTGAAGTTAACTCAGTGGATTGGTTTAAAAAATAGCCTACTCTTGGGTCGTCATACCTAATTCTATAGTTGTTTTGTGGCATTTCAATGATAGAGTGTCTGACTTTTACCGAGACATTTCTTGCATCTGTGACTTCTTGATCTCCTTCATTGACTGGAGATGCATTGCTATAAACATATTCAACTTCGATATCGGTATTTTGAGGATAGTTTTGTAGCCTTAAATATTTAGTTTTTTTAGGGGTCAAGCTACCTAATGAAAAACTGGAAGGGCTTGGGGTAGGACTTGGAGAAGGTTTTATCTGGCTCAAAGATTCTGAAAGGAAGATTCCGTCTGCTTCAATCAAAAATCTAGTACTTGTATTACCTAAAGAATCTAAGGTGTCCACAGTAAGTGCCTGAATCAATTCAGAAGCAAGTATAGGCTGATTAATATTGGCATCTTTTGCCTTGGATAATTCAGAATTAGGGTCAAAATAAAAAGAAGTATTTTGTGCTTTTATTTCAATTCTATCAAAGACTTGTGAAAAGGTCAAGACAATATTATCACGGTATGCTCCTCTAAAATACCCTGCATCTACAACGCCATCCAAGACATACATAAAATAGATAAACTCTTTATTGAGCTGTGAGCTATTGATTTCCAAATATGTTTTCCCTGTTATGGAATCTTGATATAAAGGAAAAAGCCCCTCACTTTTCCTCAACTTCTCGGTAAGTTCTTTTATTGGCTTAAAATTACTCTTGACATTTTCTGTTTTAAGAGTATCTGCTGCTATTGCTTCTTTCTTTTTAGACTTGCCAAATGAAAATTGAAATGTGAAAAATGCTAAGAATATCAATAAATAGTTTTTCATAATAAGCGACTTTAATCTAAGTTGGTGTACAAAAGTGAATCAATAATAGGAAATAATTTGGGATAAGAAATTCTTTCTGTGAAGAAATTATTGATTGTCTTCCTCTTTTGATTTGAATTTCTCAATCTCTCTACGGTCTTTCTTTGTTGGGCGCCCAATTCCTCTGTCTCTGATTTCAAAGTGATGGGTAAAGGATGAACCTAATCTTTCTTTGTCTTCTGGGGGTGTCAAATCAATATAGCAGGTCTGGGCTTGAGGTGCTCCAACCCTTTTTTCAATTATATTTTCAACTTGAATAGTATATTTAATCCCTGTTTTTTGAAAGACAATAACCTGCCCTACTTGCACTTGAAAAGAAGGCTTTACGTTCTGTCCTTCGACCTTGACTTTCCCTGCACTACATGCATCAGTGGCTAATGTACGTGTTTTGAACCAACGTGTTGCCCATAACCACTTATCAATTCTAGTTTTTGCTAACTCTGACATAGGATAAATTTACTAACTTGCATAAAAGTTCCCAAATGAAGCAAATATTTTTAGGAATAATGATTCTTTTATCTTTTTTAATTATCCAATGTGCGGCTATCAATAACGCAACAGAGCCTGCTCAATTACAATCTGCCATAAAAGGAAAATGGAATATTGAATATGAAGAATGTTGTGGAAGGACCAATACTGTAACCTATGGAGGAAGTCAGGCTATTCATTTTAATATTAAAAATCAAACTTATCGTATTTATCATGGCTCTGAAATTCAAAAGAGCGGAAATTATTCTTTAAGTGCTGACGAAAAAGGAACAATGATACAGTTGGAAGACCGCTTTCCTGCAATCTTAAGAATTACAGATGGCTTATTATATATCGACTGGAGTTATATGGATTTGAAAAGAGAAGTATATAAGAGATAAACGGCTTTCTTCTTTCTCTTGCCAAAATTCTATTTGGAAATTTAGTTTTTAGATTCTAATGTACCTGATATCGAGTGCTTTTGAAAAATAGTACCTTTTTCTACCACCAACATGCACAAGAGCAAGAGAATGATACCCAAACTAAACAATCCATAAGCTTTGCTAAAAAAACAACCTATATAAATAACAGCAATTATGGGCATTATTCCAATATAAAATATCCAATTGAACTCCTTTCTCAGATTAGATTTTTGGCTCCATTCCAATATGCTGATTAAAATTAAAATTCCCGAAGCTAGAATCCCCAATTTGGCATGAACTGAAAAAATAATGAGAACGATTATACTTTTTGAAATCAACAAGAGAAGGCTTTGAATTTTTTGTAATTGAGTATAAAAAGCTATTTCAAATGCAACAGCCCCTATCATCAATAGAAGAATGCCCCAACCACTCCCTTTGTTAGAAGCATAATAAGCAGTAATAGCAAGACATCCATACGCCATACCTTTTAAGAGTGAATAATAAAGGGTACTATTTAATCTACGAAGGATAAAGAGTAGAATAAGTAATAAATTTTTAAAGAATAAAAGAGGTGTGAAATAACTGCTAAAGGGATGGAAAAAAGTCATGATGACATCCATTATGAGAATAAAAATAATATGCAAAGCAGCATTGTCTTTCTTGACTACAAAACTAAAATTGAAGACTAAAACGGAGATGAAAAACATCTTGACGATATATATTGCTAGATATTCTTTGTAAATCAATCCCAACATATATAGTGACAAAATTGGGATTAGCCGCAATACAATGTGTTTTGTGTTTTTGAGCCTTAAAAAGAGATTTAAAACCAATGGCAATAGAAAAAAACCACTCATCAACCCACATGTCACTCCTATGGCTATACTATCAAAGGTTTTGTGTTGCTCAATCCCCGATTTAATGACTTTCATCGTTGCAAAACTAATAGATATCAAAAAGAACAAGACAATAGCATAAGCATAATGCTTTCTCAAGAACTGGGTGCTATCCAACCAATGTTTGCGGAGGTTCCAAATGAAAATTAATGTTAGAATCAGCCCAATTGCCGAAGATATAATTTGAGGAAGATAGTTGAATAGAATGAAAATATTTTGCATCTCATTACTTTCATATCCCAAATCTAATCCTACTCTTAAGCCAAGCCCTTCTGCATCGTTTAAATGTGAAAACTGATCTAAAAGTAAATGTACAGCAATAGCCAGGCCTATACTCCATATCATCTTTGGCAATAGTTTAAGAGAAGAAATTTTTTCTTTTATCCTCCATGATACTACTCCTTCATTTGCCAAAGGAATCCATACCCATAATAAGAAATAGGTAATCAAAACTCCTATAGGAATAAGGGTAAAAAGAATATTCGTTTTCGTATAGGTAAAAAGATGATATCTCGTTTCTGAAAATCGATATATAATATCTAAGTCTGGGACCCAACTACCAATAATCAGTGCAGGGAGATTGAAATAGCGCGGCAACCATCTATATAGTGGTAAAACAAATCCAGGATGTACTAAAGTATGAGGCATGGCAACATAATCTCATTAGAAACAGACTATCCCTATTGCCCCCAAAGGACATTCCCATCCAATTGATACCACTCTTGATATTTGTGCTCAAATTTTTTTTCAAGGACATTCCTTTTCACTTTTAGCGTTGGGGTTAGTAGGTTGTTGTCTATTGTCCATTCCTCTTCCATGATAACCACTTTCTTTATCCGTTCATGTTTATCTAAAGAAGGGTTGAGCTGCATAACTGTATTCACAATACTCTCTTCAACTACCTTTTTGTCTGTTTGCTTTGCTTCTTCTGAAAGGACAATCATCGCCATTGTCTGAGGAAGGTTGGAGCCGACAAGGCACACTTGTTCTATAAATGTGTTTTTGGATAAATTCATTTCAATAGGAGCTGGTGCCACATATTTTCCTTTGTCTGTTTTGAAGATATCTTTGATTCGACCAGTGATTTTCAGAAAGCCATCATGATCAACTTCTCCTTGGTCTCCAGTGCAGATATATCCATCTTGGGAGATTGTCTCTTTGGTCTTCTCAGGATCTTTGTAATATCCTACCATATTGGCTTCGCTTTTAACCTGGATTTCACCTTCTTCTGAAATTCTAACATCTACGTGAGGAAAAGGTTGTCCAACTTTTCCTGGTTTACGAAATTCTGCTTTTGTAAAATGCGAATACGCACTATTCTCAGTCATGGCATAGGCTTCGCAAATTTTAATATCCAGCTTGTCAAACCAATTCATCATTGCAGGAGGCAATGGTGCTGCACCCGAAAGAACATATTTGGCTCTACCAAGCCCTAATCCCTCTTTGATCTTTTTCTTAAAAAGTGAAGACACTATAGGAATAGATAATATGATAGACAATTTATCTTGAGGGACTTTCGACAAAATTCCCATTTGAAACTTAGTCCATATTCTCGGTACAGCAAGGAAAACACTTGGTTGTACTTTTTTCAGATTGGCAGGAAAACTATCCAATGATTCAGCAAAAGAAATTTTCCCTCCCGAATAAATAGCTCCCATTTCAACGAGCATCCTCTCAGCGATATGGGACATAGGCAGATAAGAAAAGAAGTTTTCTTCTTCATTAATCTTGTTTAAATATTCTAATGCATTAGCTGCAGCAAAGGAGATAGAGTGAAAAGAGTGCATAACTCCTTTAGGAAGCCCTGTTGTACCTGAGGTATAGATAATCGTAATCAATTCATCTCCATTTCTAATTTCAGAAATACGCAATGGAGGAGTTGAGTTAATTATATTTTCCCAATTGGAATCACATTTTTCTGTCCAAAATGGATAGGAAATTGTATGTACACCAGAAGGTAAGCCTGCCTTTTGTTTTTGCCAGCTATCTAGTTTGCCAATAAATGCCACCTTCGCATCACTGTGTTTCATAACATATTCAATAGTGTCAGCAGTAATAGTAGGATACAAAGGAACAGATACATATCCTGCCATCATTATTGCAAGGTCACTCATGATCCAATGGGCACAGTTTTTTGAAAGAATGGCAACCTTACTTCCTCTCTCAAGCCCTAAACTTTGAAGATATGCCGCAACACATCTTATTTGTCTATCTGCTTCTCTCCATGTATAAGTATGCCATTCACCTAGAAAAGGTTGATTTAAAAATATTTGGTTGGGCTTGGTATTCACATACTGAGCAAACTTTTCATGAGGATATATTGTCTGAGCCATAATTGAGAAGGATAAACTTGTATGAATGAATTTAAACAATTGTTTGCTTTTCTAAAACTTATTGTAGAAAATTATTATCTAATTATTTACATAAAAATAGAATAAGAGGTATTGATAAGAGAAATATCTAGGACTATCCTTTCCCTCTAAGCCCAAGGAATAAAACTCCCACCAAAACCAATATTGTTCCTATTCCTTGTGTCAGAGAAAAAGGCTCATGCAATATGAAATATGACATTAGGATAGTGGCAATAGGGCCAAAGGTGGATAAGATGGCTGCATTGGAAGACCCTATAATTGATATCCCTTTCGTTAAGGTATATGTTGGGATTACAGTAGCAATTATTCCCATTAAAAAGCCATAAACATAAACTTGCCAATCATAGTGAAAAACATTCACCCCATATATCCATCCAAAATGAATTAAAACTGCAATAATAGAAATAAGCATCGATAGGCTATTAAAAGTGACTATTCCAATTTGTCTAATCAAATTGTCACTAAAAACTAAATAAAAAGCATAGGTCAATGCACTTAAAAAGATATAAAAGATTCCCAATCCTATGTTTGTAGAGTTGAAATCAAAATCTTGACTAACACAAGCTATTAAAATCCCAGAATAAGTAATGGCTACAGCAATAGCTTGCGGCTTTGATATTTTTCTTTTAAAAAGCCATGCTCCCAGCAACAAGACGAGTGTAGGATATATAAAAATAATCAGTCGTTCCAAATTAGCTTGAACATATTGTAATCCCATAAAATCAAATAGACTTGCTAGATAATATCCTAAAAGCCCTATGGTTAACAGCTTAATCCATGGTGCAGATTTGATATTTTTGAGCGTGATAGAAGGAGAAAAAACAATAATTCCTAAATAATAAGGCAAGGCAAACAACATCCTCAACATCAGAGCCGTGATGGCATCAACACCATGAGCTAATGTCAGTTTGACAAAAATAGCTTTGGTGCTGAAACAAGCCGCTCCAATCAAAATAAGGACAACTCCTTTTCTGAAATCATTCTGTGATGACCAAATTTTTGGAGTGCTTCCAATGTTCATATTTCAAAACTAAGCGTATTTGATTTTAATAGAAAAATTTTTAGAGAAAAGCCTCTTCATTCATTGATGGTTTAACGTAAAAATATTGTAATAGAAAAACACTTTCCCAAAATTCAACTTCCCTACTTAATTCAAGTAAAAAGAAGATTATCTCTCAAATAATCATTTTAAAATATTTTTATTTTAATTTCAATCTTCAAAAAATCATCCTTAACAAGCCAGTTATATGCCAGCTTTTGACAAAATATTGCACTCAGATATAATAGGAGAAGTATGGAGGGCTGTTTTATTGCGGATAAAAGATGGGAAAGTGAAACAATTGATGACACTTAACCCCATTCAGGTGTACAATGAAACGATGTCTTATAAATTAGATAAAACTCATTTGGATATTGATATTAATGCAAGTGTCGAAAATATCATCCAAAAACCAATTCAAAGGGCTTTTGATTTTCTGTCATTGGATTTCAAATCAGCAGAAAAAAATATGTTTAGCCTGAATGTGTCAGTAGATGTGGACGTAAGGATGGATTATAAAAATATTGGGCTTTATTTAGACAAGCAGTATGCTCATCAGGAATATTGGATTTTGGACAATAGAGTCGGTTTGCTTTTCGATCATTTTATATTAAAAATGAAAAATGGTCTTTTAGAAGTCGAAATGCCTATACATATAAAAGCTCGATATAAGAACCTGAATTATGCAGGAGATGCCATGGTGTTTGCTCGTGGAAGCATTGTATATCACCCTTTTTTGAAAACAGTTAAAGTGACTGACATTAGTTATGTTGCAAGCTCAGAAAAGTGGATTTTAAGATTAATAAATATGATTTATTATAAAGACATTGTCGCTGCTTTAGAAGATTTTATGCAATTTAATATCACGCAAGAACTTGATGAAGGTCTTGCCCTTCTGCAAAAAAAAGTGGATGAACACAACGAAGAATATAACTTTATAGTAGGCGAAGCAAATAATCTTCAACTCAATAGAATTCAACTTTTACAAGATGGAGGGATAGCGAGTTTACATATTGATGGGATGGTAAAATTACGCAGGTACTAGCTGTTCTATCACCCAGTCTGTACTTATCCGAATTGCTTCTTGAATGACAATCTCAAATCCTTTATTGATTAGTTCATCAGTAGCATCTTCTTGTAAAATTTCCCAATAAATAGTTTTAATTTTTGTATATAATTCAAAGTCCAAATCTAGCATTTCAGATTTCTCCTGATGGCTATCAACTATCAACTTATATAAACGAGTAGAAATAGAGAGGAAAGGTTCCATTCCTTTGCTAGCTTTAAATAGCGCATCAAGAAAGATGACTGTTTTTATCTTGGGAATTTCATAATAATAAAATTCAGAAATCCCGGTCTTGTCAATAGATATATTCAATAAAGAAATAAAATTATTCTGATGATATATCCCCAAATCTTTAGAGGGTAATTCTATACTGATAGTAATCTCAGGCTTATATATTTGATAATAAAAGAGGGTATTCCCAAAATCTTCTGTTGTCTCATATATTTTCATACAGATAAAAAAGGTGCTAAAAAATCAATTTCTTTCTACCAATAATTGCTTATCATTCTATTTAAAGATGATTATTCAACCAGTCTATAATATCCTTAAATACAATATCTTTTTCTGGTTCATTGTGTATTTCATGAAACAATCCTTTATATAATTTGATTTGGATAAGAGAGCCTCCTTTTTTTGCAAATTCTTCTGATGCTTTGCAATCGGTCAATTGATCTCCTGTGCCATGTAAAACAAGAGTGGGCACTTGAATATCTCCTGCATGAGCTATGGCATATTCTCCATTTTCAATGAGAGAAATACCCATTTTAGCCGAAACTTTATCATGCACCAATGGATCGCTAATATATTTTTTTACCACTTCTGCATCACGGGAAATATGTTGAGGGTTAAGGCCTGTAGGCAGAGCAAGTTTAGGAACTAAATTTTGCGTCAATCTCCCTAATGCCAATTTAATTGCAGGCTGAGGTGTCGCCAATCTAAAATAAGGGGCAGACAAAAGAGCTGCTTTTACTTGTGGTTTTCTCCTTTCCAAATAATTAGCAACTAAACCTCCACCCATACTATGTCCATAAATAAAATGAGGAATATTAGGGAAGAGATTTGATGATTGATTAAATACCAAGGTCAAATCATCCATAAATTGCTCATAGCTGGGGATGTGTCCTCTGTTCCCTTCTGAACGGCCATGTCCTCGATGATCATATCCGACAATTGCATATCCTGCTTCCGTAATCACCTTTGCTACATGTTCATAGCGTTCAATATGTTCACCCATCCCATGAACCCATGTGATGACTCCTTTCAGATTTGAATCTGGTGTCCAGTATTTTCCATATAGCTTCAAGCCGTCACTAGTTGTCAATTGATATGTATTCGATTTCATTTGTCTATATTATTTTCTAAAATTACTAAAGTATATTTACTTTAGAAAATTCAAAAGCGAAAGTTTCAACCAACTATTTTTCTGATGAAAAAGTCTTCCATAATGATAATTGTGAAAATTGTTGTATTTGTCTTGATTCTGATAACTTTATATTTTATCGGAGTTCTCTTATTAGGAATCTTCTCACGATATCAACCCAATAAGGAAACAGCACTAAAGATCAACAACAAAGACGCTCTTTTAAGCCTTGAAAAAGACACCCTCTCTATCTATACTTGGAATATAGGATATGCAGGATTAGATAAAAAATCAGATTTTTTTTATGATGGAGGAAAAATGATGCGCCCTTCAAAAAATCAGGTAGAGAAAAATTTTCAAGGGATTGTCAAGGAAATCTCTTCATGGAAAGACGCTGATATAATATTTGTTCAAGAAGTGGATGTAAAATCAAAAAGGAGCTATGACCTTCCTGAAATGGAAGATTTGACGACCCAAATCAAGCATCTACCTTCGTCCGTTTTTGCTTTGAATTATAAGGTAAAATTTGTTCCGAGACCAATCTTTGAACCAATGGGCCATGTATCGTCAGGTGTTTTGACAATGTCCAAATATCAAATGGACGAGGCGGTAAGAGTTGCTTATCCTGGTAAATTTTCTTTTCCTGTCAATCTTTTCATGCTGAATAGATGCTTTATCGTTTCTAGAATACCCTATAAAGACAAAGAAATTGTTCTTTTCAATACTCATAATTCAGCTTTTGATGGAGGAATATTAAAAGCTCAGGAAATGGAATTTCTCAAGCCATATCTTATTGCTGAATACCAAAAAGGAAATTATGTAATTGCTGGTGGAGATTGGAATCAAGTTTATCCTGGTTTCGTTTCCAACAATATTGCACAATATGATGAGACTCCTATTCCCTCTCCTTATCCTGAAGAAGGTTGGCATTGGGCGATGGATACCTTGAATCGGACAAATAGAAAAGTAGATACTCCATATATCAAGGGAGTAACTTATACTACAAGTTTTGATTTTTTCCTTTTATCGCCCAATATTCAAGAAATATCTACCGCTACTCAAGTGAGAAATTTTGAGTACTCAGACCATGAACCAGTTAAAATTATCATTAAACTACAATCGCCCAATATCTCTCAAATTAAAAAATAGATGAATAAAATTATAGGATTTAATCTGTAATATTTTACAATAACTTTGTATATCAATAATTGGTTATTGAGGATTATTGATTAAATTTAAGAATGCAAACATTCAACTTTAAAAATTTTGAGATAAAATATGTGCAAGAAGGTGAGGGGCAACCGATCGTCTTTATTCACAATGGAGGAACTTCTCATGTAATCTGGGAGGAAATTATTGATCTTCTATCAAATGATTATGCTTGTTATTCTATTGATTTATTAGGTTACGGAAACTCATCAAAGCCAAAATCTGAAATGCCAAAAGAACTTCACTTAGAAATTTTGGAGGCCTTCATTCAACACCATCATCTTGAAGATGTGATATTGGTTGGAAATTGTATGGGAAGTGCTCTGTCTTTAGCTTATGCACAGAAAAACACTAAAAATGTCCGCTCACTAATACTTTTTAATCCTTTGACTTATCATACTTTTGAAAAGGGGTATTTAGGTACATTATTAAAATTGAGAAAAACAGCTCCTAGTGTTTCTAAGCTATTTTATAAAGGAATTGGACAGTTTAAACTCAATAACATGCTCAGTGAACAATCTTTGAGAATGCAGTTTGGCCCAATTGGGAGGTCTCAACATTTGGAAAAGACTGAAGACTTATGCGCTTGTTTTACGAGAGATGGACAGCTAAACTCCTTGCTTTTAACATTGGACGATTTGGTCAATTACGATGAGTTTGACAAAACAAAACTCCCTTCAAATTTTCCTCCAATATGTACTATTTGGGGAGAGAATAATCTCATCTTGTCTTCAAAAGCTGGTAGGAAATTGAATAAAACACTTCAACCTCAAAGGGAAGAATGGCTGATAGGAGGAGGACATCTCGTGATGATGGAATTGCCAGCAGTCTCAGCAAATATCATCAGAGAATTTATTGAAAACAAATAGTTCATTAAATGAAAAATGGCATCTTTAATCTAGCAGAAAAAGTCAGACAAACTTCAATAAAATTTCCCAATAGAATAGCTGTAATTGAGCCTGATGGCTATAGCTGGAATGGCAAAAGGAAATACAAGAAATATACCTATGCCCAGCTTTCATCAGATGTTGAATCTGTTGCTCCAGGGCTTCGAGAAATTGGCATTCATGAAGGAGTGAGAACGGTCAGTATGATGCCTCCAAGTTATGAAGCCTGTGTGCTAGGATTAGCATTACAACGAGTAGGTGCTTTTACATTATTGATAGACCCAGCTGTAGGATATCTGAATGTGAGTGAACGACTCAACAGAATAAAACCAGAAGCATTTGTTGGTGTTCCTTTAGCACTATTAGGTCGAACAGCATTCGGATGGGGACCTAGATTCTCTTCAAAATCGATAGTCATAGATGGATATTTTCCTGGTGCACATACATTGGCTTCTTTAAAAAGAAAAGCTCCTGCGCAACCTAAAGACCCAAATGTAAGCCTTGAGGATCCAGCAACAGTATTATATACTACAGGAAGTACAGGCCCTGCAAAACCCACTCTTTATCTCCATAAAAACTACTCTAAATTATTTGAAGTTGTCCATCAAAGCTGGCGATTTGACCCTGAAAATAAAGTCCATGTAGATATGCCAGTTTTCCCTGCTTTCTTTTTTATTGCACTAAGTGCAGGAGGAACTATGGTGGTACCCCCAATCAATTATCCTAGAGACACCCCTGAAACTACCAACTCAAAAGCACTCTTGGAAGTCATTAATGATTGTCATGTAGAATCTTGCTTTGCTTCACCTGTCATTCTTCAAAAAATGGCGAGATATGCGGTGCAACATAATATTCAGACTCCAAACTTTAGAAGAGTAATAGGTGGAGGTGCCCCAATTACAGAAAGTGTAAAAAAAGATTTGTTGAAAATGATGGGAGACAATGCTCAGGTATTCTCAAATTATGGAGCAACAGAAGCATTGCCCTCAACAGAAATGAGCGCACAAGAGGCTATATCTGAGACATTCCCATTGACCAATCAAGGAATGGGTATCTGTGTTGGTCGTCCTTTTGATGGTGTAGAAATTCGCATAATAAAAATTGTTGATGATACCATCTCTTCTATAGAACAGACTGAAAACATTCCTTTAGGACAATTAGGAGAAATTATAGTCAGAGGAGAACATATCAGCCCTCGATATTATTTAGATGAAGAAAGCACAAAGAAAAATAAAGTACCAGACCCAACTGGACAATGGCATAGGCTAGGAGACACAGGATATATTGATGAGAAAGGAAGACTTTGGGTCTGTGGCCGAGTCAGCCAAAGAGTGAAGACTACAAAAGGAGATGTTTTGACTTTACAAGCAGAATTTATTATCAATACACATCCTTTAGTGATGAGAAGTGGACTGGCAAGTGTACCCCTTCAAGGAGACAATATACCAGTGATATGCATTCAACTCAATGAAACCTTCAAAGGGGATAAGGAAGATTTACGTAAAGAATTATTAAATATGGCTAGTCAAAACATCCATACAAATCTTATCAAGCATTTATTATTTATTGAAAAATTGCCAGTAGATCCTCGCCATAATTCTAAAATAGAAAGACCAAAGTTATCAAAATGGGCGGAAAAACAACTTCAATCTGATGCAGACTTTTCAAAAGCTGCAGGTGTTTAATGACCCTAATTCAATTTTCCTTCAACAAAAAAGCCCTAATGGAAATCATTAGAGCTTTAGAAAAATTCTTCTGAAAAAAATTACATATCTCTTTCTACATCTTTGTCTCCTCGTCCCGATAAGTTGACGACAGCCAATTCGCCTTTCCCTTTCAATAGTTTAATAGCTAAAGCGACCGCATGAGAAGATTCAATAGCAGGAGTGATTCCCTCTAGTTTAGATAATAGCTTATATGCATCTACTGCTTCTTTATCTGTTATTGGGAAATAATCTGCCCGATGAGTATCTTTTAAATAAGCATGATGAGGAGATATCCCCGGATAATCAAGTCCAGCGGCTATAGATTTGGACGGGATAGGATTGCCGGCATCATCTACCAGGCAATATGACATTGTCCCTTGGAAGACAGTAGGTTTTCCGAAAGATAAGGTAGCAGCAGTATTAGGCAAAGAACCTTCTCCTCCTCCTTCTCCTCCATGAATTTTGACTGATTCATCCTCTAAAAATCCAGAGAACAGACCAATTGCATTTGAACCACCGCCGACCGCAGCAAAAATATGGTCGGGGAGTCTTCCTTCTTCTTCTAGAATTTGTTGCCTCGCTTCATTTCCAATTACAGATTGAAAATAACCTACTATTCTTGGATAGGGATTGGGGCCTACCTGCGAACCCAAAAGATAAAAAGAGTCTGGATGTTCTATATAATAACCCAAAGCGGCATCAACTGCATCTTTAAGTGTTTTGCTACCCAAATCAGTAGAAATCACTTCAGCTCCTAATAATTTCATACGTCGCACATTCAGGGCTTGTCTCTCAACATCAATTGCTCCCATAAAAACTTTACATGGGATTCCAATAATCGCTGCGGCAGTTGCAGTAGCTACGCCATGCTGACCAGCACCCGTTTCAGCAATAATTTCTTTTGCACCCATCCTTTTAGCTAGCAAAATCTGACCTATGCAGTTGTTGATTTTATGCGAACCAGTATGGTTTAAGTCTTCTCTTTTTAAATAAATTCTAGAGCCAACATAATCGCTAAGATTTTTAGCAAAATATAGAGGAGAAGGTCGTCCAACATATTGCTTCAAAATCTTCACAAATTCGCTTTTGAAATCATCTTTTCGAACTTCCTCATCAAAGAATTCTCCAAGTTTTTTCAATTGAGGTTCTAAAACAGGAGGAATAAAAGCTCCCCCATAAGGGCCATAAGTGCCGTCATATCTCAACATGCTATCTAAAGGTCCTACTTGAATTTCTGCCATATTATTAGTTTATAATTATTTCTATAATTTTCTAAAATACTCCTTTTCCAAAACAAGTCAATATTAACATATTGTTATCAAATAAAAAATGATATTATTGTTAGGATACAAAGAAAATATCTCTCTATTAAATGCACTTTGCAATCCTTTTTTCATCTCCTTATTGAAAGCAGATGAATTGAGATTCCTCGAGTTTAAAAGTCTATCGGGCTATATCTCAAGCTATCATTAACAAGCAAATATCCCTTGTTGCCTTTTTGAAGTTCCACTTTATGAAATCCATGTTTTTGAGGCGAATGAATAATATCCATAAACTCAGGGTCTTCAGTAAGAAATTGATTACTCAATAATGCTTTTGTAACATAATATAGATTGGGCTGGGTTTGGGATTCAAATTCAGCATAGGGCTCTGATTCCTTATTGAAAGTATTGACCCATTTGAAATTTTTACCCAAGTAAGTAGCCAATCCCCCTTCATAATCTACTTCGCGTACCTCTTGCTGAATATTCATCTTACGAATAGCTTCTATTGTCGCTCTATTTGAAGGGAAAGAATACGCTTCCCATACATCGAAAGTCTTGTAGTCTGATAAAGAAGGTCGCAATATAAATATAGAAATGACAACTCCTATCCAACTAATTTTATTGAAAATTCTCGGTGTAACATCTTTGTCATTTTTCTTAGGCATAAAAACAATAGCTATGAAAAATAAGACCAAAGGCATGACCAACAAAAGATAGTGTTCTCGAGTATAAAAAATAACGGAAGCAATAACAGAAGGGATGCTAATGATTACCAAGCTCAAAATAATAAATCTATATTGATTGAATAATAGTTTAAATCCTTCCCACCAGCGTCTTGTTCCTACATATAAAATTCTTCCTGCCAAAATAAAAATGAAGAAGATAATAGAGAGAGTAGAATGCCATTTGAATATTGAAGGAGGGAAAAATATGGATGAGACTCCGTTGAAAAATTTAATAATATACTGCTGGATATTATAGATGAGATGTTGAACAAAAAGAGAAGGATTATACTTAAAAGCCTCTCCTAAAGTTTGAAAATCTCCAAAACTCTGGCGAGCATAATCTCTCCATTGTATCCAGTCAAAATTATTCAGCCCTTTCCATTCGCAATAATTATAACTGAATTGTTGTGCAAAAGCAATATTGCTTCTTCCTCCAGCCATTGGATTGACAAGGGTATTCAAAAGTCCAAATATCCCTTTGTTTCCCAATATTGTCAAGAAGATAAAAATAAAAAACAAGCCAGCGACAGGGACTACTTTCAACAATTGTTTTCTTTCAAACCTTTGAGGCACCTTCCAATACCAATAAGCCAGAAATACCACACTAGCAATATACCAAGAGAGATGTGACTCAGGTCGAATATATCCCAAAAGGAAGGTCAATATAACTAAAGAAAGTAAGATAGAAAATGTAGATTTTAATCTTATTGCTAGAATTACCCATAACATGATAATGGTAATCGTATAATGTGAAATTTTTGACCAAGTAATGAATGAAATAATATTTGGAGAGAACAAAAATCCTGCACTTAATAATAAAGCCAAAGGTGATTTCAGACCAACAGTCCGCATCATACCATAGGCCGCCAACGGGGGGAGTAAATACATGATATACATGACAATATCATAAATTGACACAGGGTCATCAGTCAATTGTTTGATAATTTTAAAAAGAATAGAGTACAATGGTCCAAAGCCTACAAGAACCCCTTGGGTAATTCTCAGCCCCAAAACTAAATATCCAGAATCATCCGTCAGTTGAATATCTACTCTATTGGAGAAACCATTCAAAACCATCAATCCCACTATCACTAAGCAACAAATAGAGAGGATATCTTTTATATAAAATCTAGAAAAAAAACTATTCATATC
Organism: Chitinophagales bacterium; assembly: GCA_023957235.1. Lineage (GTDB taxonomy): Bacteria > Bacteroidota > Bacteroidia > Chitinophagales > JADIYW01 > JAMLHH01. The sequence continues at coordinate 332,871 of JAMLHI010000001.1, forward strand.
GACTATGTGCCAAAAATATATATTCTATTTCATTTCAGATAAGATTCAGGTGTTATGAACACGATAAAAATTGTAACTTTGTAAGTTTTCTAAAATTATTCTTTTTGAAAGGCATCATCCAAGTTATATTTTCAGATAAACGAGCAAGAATTTCCTATCCTGCGATAGCAATAGGTGCTTTCATTATCTTTTTGACTGGTTGGTATTTTACTAGAGATTTAAGTCAGTCTTTGGATATTTTATTTTGGGATGAAGCCAATTACATGAAATCTGGTTGGATGATTCCTAATAAGTTCAATCACTCTTGGGGGCCATCTTATGCAATATGGTATAAAATATTGTCTCTTTTTGAGTCTGATAGCATCCAATTATATTTTCTAAACTATCGTTTGATGACGATAATACCCGCAATGGTGCTTTTTGTTTTTTTAGCTTTTGCAAATATTAGGACTTGGGCAGCATGGGGTATTGGGTTGCTTTTTTTATTTGCAACAATCAACATAACCGTTTGGCCTAAAATATCTCATTTTTGTATTTCAATATTTTTAATTGGGCTTATTTTGATGCGCTACATTTCATCTTATCCCATTAAAATCAGCTTTTTATCTCTTTTTGCATTATATATCGCTTATGCGCGCCCAGAATTTTATCTCACCTATCTCGCAATTTTAGGACTATGGATACTCTCCGTTTGCATTAAAGATTTTAGATCAAAGAAGGCTTGGTGGATATCTATTGGGTTGATAAGTTTGGGCTTTTTGATTCAATTCAAAATGGGCAATCCCTTACTCAATTTCCAAGGAGATCGAAGTGCTTTAGCTTTTGCACAGCATTTCACGTTCAATTACTTCAAATGGAAAAATATAGATCAAGATTTTTGGATCACATGGATGCCCTATTATCATGAGCTATTTCATGATGCTACGTCTATAAAAGCTGCTTACCAAAACAATTCTCAGCTGTTCCAAATGCACATTCTGTCCAACATTCAAAATTATTTCGTTTCAGGATTTCAATTGTTTAGCGATGCGATGTTACCTGAAAAATTAATTAAAATATCTATAACTGGTAGATTAATCATTATTGCTATAGGTGGATTTTTGATGTTTGGGCTTGCCTCACAAGACAAATATTTTGAAAATATCATTCATGGGTTAAAAAGAAATGTATTGGTCATTATCCTTTTGGGGATAATGGTACTTCCAACACTAGCTTCTAGTTTCCTGATTTATCCTAGGTTGCATTATATCCTTTTCCATTACTTCTTTTTCATTCTTCTCGTCAGTATTTTCTTTTTCTCTAAGTCAACAGAAAATAAATCTGTCAACAGATGGACTATAGTAATTGCAACAGTCATTTTAGGTGTTGTATTATGGCAAATGCCTTCTACAAAAGATTATCATCATTTTGATATGTGGAGAAAGGAAAGATCTCAAGCCAACTTAAACACTGTCAAAAAATTAAGAGCTTACAACTTTACTACCCCAATTCGCCTCTTAGAGAATGAAGGAGGAATGAATATTTTTTTACCCAATAATTATTCATGGGTTCGTGGGTTTGCCAAAGACACGACGTGGACAGCTTATATAGAAAAAGAGCATGTAGATATCATATATGTTACGCCTTCCTTAACTAAGTACCCAACATTGAAAAGTGACTCAACATGGTATCTTTTTAAGTCTCAACCAGAGAACTATGGATTTGAAAAAGTAAATACTGGAAACCATTCTCCTTATTTGTACATTCGCAAAACCCTTTTAGAGAAATAATCCAATGGCTCAATTAGACATTACGTTATTCAAAAAAGACAGTCCTTTATTTTTTCTAAAGGTTTTTTTGATGTCCACTTATTTATTATTTTATGGAAGTCCCGTATTGTCTGTAACTCCTTTGGCTCCAGTATATAATATCATGACTTATGTGATAGTCGGGATATTGATCCCTTTTGGACTTCTATATGTATTTGATAAAGTATTCATCAAAAAACGATTTTCTACAATTGATGGCTTGGTGGTATTAATGTCTATGTTTACATTTTATACCGCCTTTGCCGCCAATGCAGTTTTTGACCAGCCTTTATTAAAGAGTATTTTAATTTCCGGTAAAACATACCTTCCTATTATCAGTATTTTCCTTCTATATTATCTATTGAAGACAGAGATTATTTCTATGTATCAATATAATTTCTCAATGTTGATCATCTGCTGGATTAACTTGATATTATATGTTATTTTAATGTTTACCATCAATCCCGCTATTTACAAGGAGACAACAGATATGGTGGGATTTAACCCCTCAAAAGGTGGTTATGTTTTCAATTTTCCCCCCAACTTTATTGTATATGGAATCGTTTTTTATTTCTTAGATTATACCCTGAACAAAAACAGATTTAGTTTATTGTTGAGCTTTGTTTTGATTGCATACATCTTGTTTTTAGATAAAGGGCGGATTCAATTTATTGCAATCATTGGCTCTTTGGCAATGCATACCATCTTATTTATTCCTATTAAAAGTATCATATTTAGATTACTAGATATCATACTTGTTACTGCCATCATGATATTGATTGTTTATTGGATAAATCCCGATTTATTGACAGTTGTCGTCAATATGTTTATGGTATTTGTTGATGCTATTTTCGGGATAGAAACAGGTGAAAGCTCGGCAGACATGCGTTGGGTAGAAATAGGAACTGTTTTAGATCATTTTGATAAATTCCCGGGACATTGGTTTTTTGGAATAGGTTTTATTCCGAGAGATGAATTGTGGCTTCGTTTTGGCTATTTGTATTTCACTGATATAGGCATTTTTGGGATTTTATTTGTATTTGGAATTATCGGGACTATTCTATTGTTTTTATTTTTCCTTTATCCAGCTTTTGTCATTCGAAAGATTAAGAACTTCAAACACGACTTGATTTTCAATACAATTATTGCGAGTGTTTTTTATTTATTTATCACCTCTGTTTTTACTGGAGGATTTGCTTTTGCGCCAGTCTCTATGCTGAGTATTTTTATGGTATTGGAATATTACAAACAAAAAGACGATAAAATTGAAAAAGTTAAAAAATTTAGGGGAGAATAAGAGTGCGTTATCAATGATACGAATCGGGTTACTTAGCCTTTTGTTGATATCTTGTTACCAAATACCTGTATCTACAAGCACTACCTCAACACCTCCAACTCCACCCAAAACAAGCACTCAAAAACCGACAGTTGGAATTGACAACTCTTCTCAACAAGTCATTCTTCCCAGCTTGTCAAATAAAGTAGTGATTCAACCAGACTTTTCTAAACAATATATTCCTAATGCTAACCTTATTTCTTTTAATACTGGATTCCTGTTTACCGCTCCAATAGAAACAGAGCCAGCAGTTAAAACCATTACACAGACACTCCGTCCAGTGGCTCTCCGCTTTCCAGGTGGAACATTGGCCAATTATTATCACCCCGATGGCAAGGGCTATGGATTTCGCCAAGAAGATGTAAAAGGAGGATTCCCTGAAATTACCCGAGCTATGGCATTGTTTGATAAAAATGCAATATACCATTTCACTACTGTATGCAAAATGACGAATAGCCAAGTAGTATATGTTGCCAATTTGATGACAGGCACGATTGAAGAGACCTTGTGGGCACTAGACTATTTCAAATCGCAAAACATACAAGTAATTGGAGTAGAATTAGGCAATGAATTTTATTTGACACAGTATAGAACCTATTTTCCTACAGTAGAAACCTATATCCAAAAGGCTAAAGAGTTTGCTACTGCTATCAGAAAAAAACACCCTCAACTCAAACTAGGAATTGTGGCTGCTGACCCTACAGAAGCCAATCCTAAAGGAAGTTATCAGAAATTTCAAAACTTATGGAACTATACTTTAGGAAAGGAAAATTTCTATGATTTTTATATCCCGCATTTATATTCCAATGTATCAACATGTGAAAAAAAAGGAGGAGATGATTTGAAATCCGTTTTTAGTTGTACCGATTTGACATTAGCTCCTGAATTTTATCATTATCACCAAATTGTTTTAGAACACTATAAACAATTTTATGGTCATAAAAAAATGTGGATAACAGAATGGAATGTCGATGCCGCTAGCACGGTAGCAAATACTATCAGACATGCAGAGTTTGTTGGAGAATCTTTAATGGGTTTAATAGATGTATGTACCCAAAACAAAGAAATTGAATATGCCTTTTTTCACAATTTTGGTTCTGGAGGATATGCTGCACCATTATTTACTTATACTCAACAACAAAAAGTCAATTATCTTAAAAGAGAGGGAAATATCGCCTACAATTCAACCTATTTCCCCTTTCTATATTTCAGAGAAATCTTAAATCGTGGTGCCTTAAGAATTGAAGAAAAAATTTCATACCCTCAAAATCAGTCTGTAAAAAATGTGATTTTTAAAACATTTGTAACTCAAGACAAATCTTCTCTCTTTTTGTATTTTATCAATAAATCTGCTGATAAAATAAGTTTCGAAGTCAAAGGAGCAAAAGAAATAATAAAAATAGAAGGAATACAAGGCAAATATCCTTGGTCTGTCGCTGGATTGAATGGATTCTATAAAACGCTTCCTAATATGGTAGATATAATTCAGTTTATTGCTAAAAAGAAAGATGCTAAAGATTTTTCTATTCCGGGATATAGTGTTGGATATATTGAATTATCATTATAATGGGACATCAAGCTCATCCTAATTTTTTTTTAATCGGAACGGTGAAAGGTGGAACAACCTCTTTGCACCGATATTTGGATCAACATCCAGAGATTTACTTGAGTCCCATTAAAGAAGTCAATTATTTCTCTAAAGAGGAGATTGATGAAAAATTATTTGCAAGAGATTATCGACATGATATAGCTATTGATCTCCAAAAATATTTTAAAGAAGGCATGCCTTATCCTGTCCATATTGCCCATATTTCTAAAGAAGAAGATTACCTCCACTTATTTTCAAAAGTCAATGGTCAAAAAGCAATTGGAGAGATGAGTCTTTCTTATATGCTATATGAAAATACTGCTCAGAAAATATATGACACTTATCCCAATGCCAAAATAATGGCTATGCTTCGCAACCCCGCAGAAAGAGCATTTTCCCAATATGTTATGAATCTCAAACAAGGAAAGATTTTGGAGCAAGACTTTTTGAATGAGATTATCCATGATGATAAAGCTAAAAATAAAGGCTGGGGAGCCAATCACCAGTATTTAATGATAGGCAAGTACTTTGAGCAATTAAGAAGGTATTTCGAAATATTCCCCAAAGAGCAAATCAAAATTTTTCTTTTTGATGACTATAAAGCCAATCCTTCCCAAATTGTTAGAGAGATGTTTGAATTTTTAGGAGTCAATCCTGACTTGCAAATCAATACCGAAAAAATAGCCAACCAAGGCGGAGTTCCTAAATTAAAAAAGATAAATTATTGGCTCAATCAATATGGACTTATTAGCTGGGCAAAAAATCATTTGCCATTAAGTTGGAGAGCTCCTTTTAAACGATGGATGTACAAGTCTGAAAAGGGAAACATTCCAAAAATGACAGAAGAAGAAAGAGCTTTCTTGACTCAATATTATCGTTCAGATATTTTGTTGCTAGAAAAATTGATTCAAAGAGATTTAAAGAACTGGTTATAATCATGAGCAAAATTCAAAAGATATTATTGATAAGCACTCAATTGCCTTATCCCCCTATCAGTGGCGGAGTTATAAAAAGCTGGAGGCTTGTTGACTTTTTAAGCCAAAAATACCAATTAAGCCTTGCTACATTTTTAAAAAATGACGAGGAAAAAGATGTACAGACCTTTTTGCCTTTAGTTCAACTTCATGATTATTATTTTGAACCGATTGATATTCCTAGAACAGGAATGAATTTAATAAAATCCAACCTCCTTTTTCAACCACTCAACCTTTATCGCAATCGCTCTAAAAAATTTGCACAGAAAATCAGTAATTGGGCAGAGAACGTCGATGCAATCTTTGTAGATCACTATGAAATGTTTCAGTATGTTCCAAAAAAATTCAAAGGCAAGGTCATTTTGCATCAACACAACTGCGAGTATTTAATTTGGGATAGATATGCCCAACTGGAGAAAAACTGGATAAAAAAATTGGTGTTGAAAAATCAATCCTTCTGGATAAAAAATTATGAGCATAAAATTTGCCAACGTGCCAACACTATATTAGCGGCTCCTAATGACAAAGAAGAACTTGTAAAAATTGGAGCAGAGCCTTCCAAGTTTTATGAGACCTATCACCTTGGTGATGAAGAGATGCTGAATCTCCCTGCTCTAAAATGGGAAAATTCTGAATCTGCAATCCTATTTGTTGGCACCTTGACTTGGGAAGCCAATATCGATGCTGTATTATATTTTATTCGAGATATTTGGCCAAAAGTCTTAATGCAGAAACCTGACACTCAATTTTTTATAGTGGGGAAAAATCCCGACATCAGAATTATTCAAGCAGCAAATACAAGTAAAAATATCATCCTAACTGGTTTTGTTCAAAATTTAGATGATTATTATACTAAATGTAAAATTTTTATTTCTCCTCTGCGATTTGGTAGCGGTATTAAAGTTAAAGTCATGAATGCACTTTATCGAGGAATTCCTACTGTATCTACAACTATAGGAGCAGAAGGGTTGAGAGTTATCAATGCCAACACAATGATGGTAACCGATGACAATCAAAAATTTGCAGATGATATTGTTCTTCTCATGGATAATGATGAATTATGGAATACGATTTCTGTCAATTCAAGAAAATTAGCAGAAGAACTATACACATGGAAATCTGTTTTTGACAAAGTTGTTCAGGCAATTGAATCATAAGTAGAGAACAAATTAACAAAACTCAATAAACATTGACGATTAGGGTGATTAAAATTTTATAGAGTAAATTTTTACATTAACTTTATTTGTTGATACCTTCTATAAAATGAATATTGCAATATATAGCAGAATATATAAGAAAGACCATTCTTCGCATTTGCCAGAGTTGCTATATGCATTGAATCATCTAGGGTATAAGATAATGGTATATGAACCCTACCTAAAATCTTTTCATAGACAGATTCCTCATTTACCTGTCCTCCATTCCTTTAAATCTCATACTGACTTAGTGAATAATGTCGATTTGATGATTTCAATAGGAGGAGACGGCACCCTTTTAGACACGGTTCATTTTGTTAGAAACAGCGGAATCCCCGTAGCAGGCATAAATATCGGGAGATTAGGATTTTTAGCAGATATCAATAAGGGGGATATCAACACCCTTATCTCAGCATTACATTCACACAACTACACCATTGAAAACCGGTCTTTGATGCATGTGGATACGTCAAGAGCTATTTTTGGCGAAATAAATTATGGTCTGAATGAAGTTACTCTGACCAAAACCGATTCTTCCTCAATGATTGTTGTCCATACTTTCCTAAATGGAGAGTTTCTAAATTCTTTCTGGGCAGATGGATTGATTGCTTGTACTCCTACTGGCTCTACCGCATATTCATTGAGTTGTGGAGGCCCAATTGTCTTTCCAATCGCACATTCATTTGTTCTGACCCCTGTTGCACCACATAATTTGAATGCCCGACCTATGGTGATTCCAGATAATACTATTTTGTCCTTTGAAGTAGAAACGAGAGCCAAAAGTTATCTGTGTTCAATAGACTCTAGATATAAAAAAGTAGAAAGGGATTTTAAGCTAGCCATTAGGAAAGAATCTTTTGATTTCAAATTATTACGATTGTCAGACACCTCATATATCAAAACGCTTAGAAAAAAACTGATGTGGGGTGAAGACACTAGAAATTAACCCTATTCACATGATAAAAAACGTTAAAAAATTGAATCCCTAAATCCAAAATATAATCAAGTTTATTTTCTTCGTTATTTATCTATCTTTGTTCTCTCAAAAATATTATAGAATAAGTGAATCAACCGCTGAAAACATATCTCAGCATTATCATTCTTTGCTTATGTGCCTTTAATTTAAGTGCACAAAAGAGCGAATATGGTCTGTTTTTGGCTGCGACTAACTATTTTGGAGATTTAAACCCCAATTATTCCTTTAAACAATCCCGAATAGGGGAAGGATTGTTTTATAGATGGAATTTCAATAATAGAATGGCAGCAAGAATAGGAGTCTCTCATGCATGGATAACAGCATCTGACAAAGAGCTTTCACAGCACCAACCCTATTTACAGGCAAGAAATCTTAGCTTCCAGTCCAATATTATTGAGTTAAGTGGTTTGTTTGAAATTAATTTTTTTGATTGGGAACAAGGCGGCTCCAAGAAATCCTCAGTAATAAAAAAGAAAAAATGGACACCTTTCATTTTTGCAGGCATCGGATTTTATCACTTTAGTAGCTATACTGAATATAAAGGACAAAAAATATCCTTAGAACCAATAGGGACGGAAGGTCAGAAAAATCCAAATGCCATCGGAGAGAAAACACAAAGCGGATACAGTCCTTATGCTGTTTCTATTCCCTTTGGTGGAGGCATTAAATATAGCTTGAATCAAAATTGGACTATCCAAGCAGAAATCATGACTAGAAAAACTTTTAATGACAATTTGGATGATGTTCGTGCTGTTTATCCTGATGCTTCCCAATTGAATTATATTAAAGACGGAATAAATTATTCAGAGGCCCTGTCTGACAGATCTTCTGAATTAGGTATCGCGCCTATTGGCTATCCTGGAAAGCAAAGAGGCTCTTCCAAAGACAACGATAGATTTAATTTTTATAGTATAGGGATTACTTATACCTTTAATCATATTAAATGCCCAACCATTCAATAAAGTCTGATAGTATGTCAAGTTTATATCAAAATAAATACAAAGACTTAATCGAGTTAAACAATCTGCCAGAACACATTGCGGTCATTATGGATGGGAATGGACGATGGGCAAAAAAGCAAGGAAAACCTAGAGTGTTTGGACATAAGAATGGAGTTAAGGCCGTCAGGGAAGCCACTGAAGCTTGTGCCGAAATCGGTATCAAATATCTCACATTATATGCATTTTCTACTGAAAATTGGAATAGACCTTCTTTTGAAGTAACCGCTTTGATGGAATTACTTGTTTTGACAATTGGAAGAGAAGTGAAGACGCTACAAAAAAATAATATTAGACTCAATGCCATTGGAAACTTGAGTAGCCTACCTTCAAAAACTCGGATAGAACTTGAAAAGGCAATAGAAGCAACCAAGAACAATACGAGAATGACCCTGACTTTGGCATTAAGTTATGGCTCAAGAGAAGAGATTTTTGAAGCCTTTTTAAAAATGGCTCAAGACTTCAAAGACGAAAAAATCAATTTACAGGAATTGAATCCTGAAAGCATAAAAAATTATTTACAAACCAGTCAAATACCTGATCCTGAATTATTGATTAGAACAAGTGGAGAGTGTAGGGTAAGCAACTTTTTGCTATGGCAAATTGCATACACAGAATTTATCTTTACAGACAAATTATGGCCAGAAATTGGGAAAGAGGATTTTTATTCCTTTATCTATCAATATCAGCAGAGAGAAAGGAGATTTGGAAAAACCAGTGAACAAATAAACAGTTAATGAATCGTATTAAGCATTTATTTGCATTATATATTATATTGCTAATAGCAGGGAATTCTTGGGCGGAAGAGAGTGAAAATCAAATTGATACAGACTCTGTCGCCATCACAACACAGCACGAGGAGGCAACGGAAGAACAAACTCCTGTGGATTTTAAAGACCCCAAAAAATATACTATCAATAAGTTTGACATTATTGGTTCTCAATATTTCGATAAAAATATTATCAGAAGTATTACGGGCATTTATGTAGAACAAGAAATAGAACTTCCTGGAGATGAAATTGCCAAAGCAATAAAAACACTATGGAAACAAGGATTGTTTACAGACGTTGAGTTTAGAATTGATAATATAAAAGGTGACAGAGTGGATTTATATTTATATGTCACTGAAAAACCTAGAATGTCAAATTACTATTTCAAAGGTATCAAAAAAGGGCAAGCAGAAGACATTTCAAAGAAAATCACCAACTTAAAAGGGCGACCTATAACTCCTTCTCTTGAAAATTCTATCAGAAATTCAGTGATTGAGTTCTATAAAGAAAAAGGATATTTGTCTCCTTCTATCCTCTTTAATCCCGTTCAAGACTCCTTTGCATTGAATACAGCGTCATTGTATATTGATGTCAAAAAGGGAGCAAAAGCAAAAATTTCATCCATTGAATTTGAAGGAGTTGAGCAATTGTCTGAAGGGAAAGTCCGTAAGGCAATGAAAGACACCCATCAAAAGAGTGCTATCAAACTTTTCAACTCTTCTGACAAAAAAATACTTACTGATAAAAAAAGATTAAAGAAAGCACTTTATACTGTTTCTAACTTGAACTATCAGTCTATCAAGAAGTTTTTTGATAAAAGGGTCACTATCAGCCTATTTAAGGGGACCAAGTTCAATGAAGAGAAATATATCGCTGACAAAAGAGCTATCATTGATTTGTATAACAAAGAAGGATATAGAGATGCAAGTATTGTATTTGACACCGTTTATATGCCAGAGTCCAACGACATAAAAATTAAAATCAAAATTGAAGAAGGTAAAAAATACTATTTCAGAAACATTGATTTTAAAGGAAATGCTAAATATTCCAACGAGTTGCTCAGCAAGGTATTAGGTATTAAGAAAGGAGACGTTTATAATACAGAATTATTACAGAAAAAATTGAATATGGATCCTAATGGAGCAGATATCTCTTCTTTGTATTATGATGATGGCTATCTTTTCTTCTCTGTAGATCCTAAAGAAATGGGGATTTATGGGGATTCTATAGATTTGGAAATCAGAATTTCAGAAGGTCCTCAAGCCAATATCAAGAATGTTATTATAGAAGGAAATGACAAGACAAGTGAGAATGTAATTCGAAGAGAACTCAGAACATTACCTGGACAAAAATTCAGCAGAACAGATTTGATTCGTTCTCAAAGAGAAATTGCCAATTTAGGATTTTTTGATCCTCAAGCAACACAAGTGGTACCTGTCCCCAATCCTCAAGATGGTACAGTAGATATCAAATATGTTGTCAGTGAGAAGTCGGCAGATCAGATTGAACTTTCTGCAGGGTGGGGAGGAGCACAAGGAATTATTGGTACGCTCGGATTGTCCTTCAATAATTTTTCAATTAAAAATATAAAAGACAAAAAAGCTTGGACACCATTACCTACTGGAGATGGACAGAAATTAAGTATTCGTGTTCAAAGCAACGGAAAGCAATATCAAACCTATAATTTTTCTTTTACAGAGCCTTGGTTGGGAGGTCGCAAACCTAATGCCTTATCTTTTTCTGCTTTTAGATCTAGATATCAATTGATGAATTATTCAACCAATAAAGCTTACGGTAGCCAAATTACAAATGGAGCTTCGGTAGCCTTGGGTACAAGATTAAAATTTCCAGATGACTATTTTATCTTCCAAACATCTTTAAACTACCAAAACTACGCACTCAATAATTTTAGTGAGCGCATTTATAGTGAAAAGACAACTATCGAAAACGGTAATTTCAATAACCTCAACCTCCGATTGACCTTATCAAGAAATTCATTAGATCAGCCTTTATATCCTACTAGTGGCTCTAATGTTAGCCTTTCAGGTCAATTTACACTCCCATATTCTCTTTTTAGAAAAGATGATTATTATAAAGATATCAATGTGGAGGACAAATGGAAATGGGTAGAATATCACAAATGGAGAATGACAATAGACTGGTATCAGGCATTGGATAAGAAAAACAAATTAGTCTTTAGAGCAGCCGCTAAATTTGGATTCTTGGGCTATTACAGCAAGAAAACAGGCTTATCTCCATTTGAAAGATTTGAAGTAGGAGGAAATGGTTTGCCTAGTAATATAGTATTGTTCGGTCAAGACATTATTTCTCAAAGAGGTTATGGGGTATATTCTGATGGAGGAGGAGATGCTATCTTCAATAAATTTACAATGGAGTTGAGATATCCATTCTCTCTCAATCCATCAGCCACAATATACGGATTGGTCTTTGCTGAAGCTGGAAATAGTTATAGAAATTTTGGTTCATACGATCCTTTTAGACTAAATAAGAGTGTAGGCTTGGGAATCAGAGCGTTTTTACCTATGTTTGGATTGTTGGGTGTGGATTATGGCATAAGATTTGACCAACCCAAAAATGACGAGGATAACCGAATACAATCTGCTAAAGGATTTTTTGATTATATAGCAAAAAATGGTTCTTTTACAATTATATTAGGGTTTGAACCTGAATAAAAATATAGACATGAAAAAAACATTGCTTTATTTATTAGTCACCTTTCTTTGCTCTTATAGTGCTTTTGCTCAAAGAATTGCTTATGTAGATACAGATTATATCTTGAATAAGATACCTGCTTATACAGAAGCCCAAAAGACGATCAATGGGATAGTAGAAGATTGGAATAAAGAAATTGACTCCAAATATGCAGATGTCAAACAGATGTATTCCAAATACCAAGCAGAAGAGTTTCTGTTGACAGATGAGTTGAAAAAGAAAAGACAAGACGAAATCATTGCTAAAGAACAATTGGCAAATGACCTCCAAAAGCAAAGATTTGGCTACGAAGGAGATTTATTTAAAAAACGTCAAGAGCTCATTCAGCCCATACAAGAAAAAGTCTATAATGCAGTAGAAAAACTTGCTAAAACTGGAGGATATGATTTTATCTTAGACAAATCTTCTAGCGGGGCTACTCTTTTATTTACTAACTCAAAATATGATTTAAGTGAACAAGTTCTTAAATCCATCCAACCATAATATCTCATAATAAACATTTAAAAAATCAGAAAACACTAAAATGAAAAAAGTATTTTTTACCCTAGCTGTTGTTACGATGACAGCTTTTGCATCACAAGTAAATGCACAAATTAAAGCGTACAAATTTGGATACGTTAATTCCTTAGAATTATTAGATGCTATTCCTGAAAAGAAAACTGCAGATGCTGAAATTGATAAATACGGAAACGACCTTTATACCAGCTTAGAAAAAATGTATGGCGAATACCAAAAGAAAATTCAAGACTTCCAAAAAGGTGTTCAAGAAGGTAAAATCTCTGAAATAGATCAGGAATTTAAAGCTAAAGAAATTCAAGATTTAGAAAAAAGGATTCAAGATTTTCAAGATGGTGCCGAAGAAAAAGTAGGTAAAAAACGCCAAACACTTTACCAACCATTGGTGGACAAAATCAACAAAGCAATTGCTGATGTAGCAAAAGAAGGTGGCTATACTTATATTTTTGATTCTAGTTCAGGAAACATTCTTCATGCTGATGAATCTGAAAATATTATCAATGTATTGAAAAAGAAGTTAGGGCTTCCAGTGACAGCTCCGGCATCCAAATAATAATGAATAAACCTCAAAAATCTATTGGGATATTTGATTCAGGCATTGGCGGCTTAACAGTCGCCAATGCTATTTTAAATATATTGCCCAAAGAAAGCATTGTATATTTTGGAGACACTGCTCATTTACCTTATGGGGATAAGTCTCCTGAAATTATCAAAAAATTTTGTCGAGCCATTACCTCATTCTTATTGCAGCAAGAAGTCAAAATGATAGTCATTGCTTGTAATAGTGCCTCAGCTGCTGCTTTTGAACTCGTTCGCAAATTAGCTGAAGAACAACAAGTCACTGTTATCAATGTTATAGATCCAGTCGTTGATTATATCGTCAGCAATAAATTTAATCATGTTGGAATTATTGGCACGAGGGCTACAATTGGCTCAAAAATTTTTCCAACGAAAATAAAAATAGCTAATCCTGCTATTGAAGTTTCGGCTTTGGCAACTCCTTTACTTGCTCCAATGATTGAATCAGGATTTGTAAAAGGTGATATTAGTAGGACTGTTATAGAAACTTATCTTGCTGATGAAACCCTTAATGATATTGATGCTTTAGTACTAGCATGCACTCATTATCCCCTTATAAAAAGGGAAATAGAAGAATATTATAAGAACAATCATAAAAATGTGAATATTATCGCTACCAATGAGATTGTAGCTCAGGCGGTTTTAAGCACTTTAGAATCCCAAAACTTAATCAACAAAGTAGGCAATGCCCAATATCATTTCTTTGTTTCAGACTATACTGATTCGTTCAAAAAAACCACCCAACTATTTTACGATCAAGAAGTATCTTTGAAACAAATAGATATTTTTAAAGAAGAATAAGTTCAGCTTCCCTTTTAAGATTTGTTGCCATTATGAATTCTCTATCATTTTCCTACATTAATCACAGTTCTTTGTATATTTAATTTTATGTTCAGAAAGATTTCAGCTGACTATATATATCCTGTGAGTAGCTCAAGAATTGAAAAAGGAGTTATCGTTATTGATAGTCAAGGAAAAATTCTAGAAATCGGGAATCGAGATCAATATGAACAGTCTGAAATACAAATTTTTGACGGGATAATTATTCCAGGAATGGTCAATACACATTGTCATTTGGAATTGTCTCACATGAAAGGAAAAATTTCCACAGGTACAGGTTTATTAACTTTTATAGGCAATGTAGTCAAAGAAAGAGGAGCAGATCCTCTATGGATTCAAAAATGTATTGAAGAAGCAGATCAGCAGATGTATGATAGTGGAATCGTTGCAGTAGGAGATATCTCCAACAAAACAGATACCTTTTTGACCAAAAACAAATCTAAAATCAGATATTATACTTTTATTGAAAATTTTGATTTCATGCAAGCAGACAGAACAGTCGCTGATTTTGAAATGTATAAGAAAGTGTTTGACCTTTTAGAAGAATCTCCACTTCTTAAAAAAAGCATGGTGCCTCATGCTTCCTATTCTGTTTCTGAAGCGCTTTTTGAGCTTATCAATAGTGTGAATCAAAATCATAAACGTACTATCTCTATTCATAATCAGGAAACACCTCCAGAAAATGAACTCTTTCTGTCTGGAGAAGGTGCTTTTAATGATTTTTATAGCCATTTCAATTTGAATTTGAATACTTTCAAACCAATAGGAAAATCAGCTATTTATTACGTCATAGAAAATTTAGACCCCCAACAGAAAACTTTATTTGTTCATAATACTTTGACTCTTAAAGAAGAAATTATAGCTGTACAATCTGCCATTCAGCAAGTATATTGGGCTACTTGTCCCAATGCCAATCTATATATTGAAAACCGTCTGCCCAATTATAAAGCCTTTATTGAATCAGGCTCAAAACTGACAATCGGAACTGATAGTTTGACCTCCAACTGGCAATTATCCATCTTGGAAGAAATGAAGACGATATTAAAATATCAATCTTTTCTAAGTTTTGAAGAAGTCTTAAAATGGGCAACTATTAATGGGGCGGAGGCGTTAGGATGGGAAGACGAAATCGGCACAATTCAAATCAATAAAACGCCAGGGCTGGTATTAATAGAACAGCTTAGTGAAGATCAAAATTTATTACCCACTTCTATATCAAGACGCATTGCCTAATGTATCATATTTGCTTAGATATTGGAAATACTAGAATGAAGGTTGGAATTTTTCACCCTGAAAAGGAAGATGAATTTCTACATTTTGAGAAATATGAATTGAATACATTTATTGAGCTTCAAAATCAATACCCTCAGAACAGAATTATTGTTTCTTCAACAGCTAGGCTAAATATTGAAATTGAAAATTATCTGAAAAGTCAAAAAGGATTTTTGGCAGTCTCCTCTGAATTGAAGTTTCCTTTCCATAATTTATATTTTACACCTCAAACTTTAGGAGCAGATAGGTATGCTTTAGCTGCTGCAGCAAGCATGTTATATCCTGCAACCAACTGTTTAATAATAGATGCAGGGACTTGTATCACATTGGATTTTGTCAATCAAGATGGAGAATATTTGGGAGGCAGTATTCATCCTGGAATCAAAATGAGACTACTTGCCCTACACAATTATACTGGGAAATTGCCTCTAGTCGAAAAAAAATGGACAGATAAACTAGTTGGACAATCTACTATTGAATGTATTCAAACAGGAACAATCGCTGGAACAATCAAGGAAATTGATGGTTTTATAGATGATTATAGAAAAAAATATTCTGATTTGGTCGTATTGTTGACAGGAGGAGATACCGACCTATTTTTTTATAAACTTAAAAATGAGATATTTGCAAACCCTAATTTGGTTCTTATCGGACTTCAGAAAATTGCTATTTACAATGCATAATAAAAAATATCACCTTCTATGGTGTTTAAGTATCGTCCTCTCATGTCTTGGATTGTCCACAATCCATGCAGATGAAAGTTCTCCTTATGCCCAGTATGGGATAGGAACTCTAAATGAAAATGATTATGTGCCAAGTAGTTCAATAGGAGGACTTGGTGCTTCTTATCGCTCTCCTGATGGATTTAATTTTAACAACCCTGCATCTTTGTCTGCCGTGATGCTGACTTCGTTTGAAGCAGGAGCCTCAGGAAAATTTGGGAAAAGAAAAACCAATGAAGGAAGCAAAAGTATAGGAAGTGCTGGATTACAATATCTATCAATGTCTTTCCCTGTGATAAAAAATCGCTGGGGTATGGCAGCCGGTCTAATTCCATATTCAACAAAAGACAGTTATAGTAGAGATAGCATCAACATTAATGACCAAAAAGGTGTCATGCAAAATGAGAATAACGGACATCTTTATAATTTCTTTTGGTCTAATGGAGTGAGTTATAAAGAATACAGTTTAGGATTGAATATCGGATATCTATTTGGAAATCTCTCTAATAATAATTTGGCATACGCATTATACAAAGATATTCCAGATGCTGCTGGATATGGGACTTGGTACAACAATACCCTTTTAGTTAAAAGCTTCACCTTTAATTTAGGAGCTCAATATCATAAAGCTTTCCGCTATGGAGAAGACAATAAAAAGCAAATTAAGCTGACAGTTGGCGTTGCTGGTGCACCTGGATACCATCTAGGTAAAAAATCTATTTTAGATGAGTCTGTTTTAGCTATTGACAGCAAGTATTTAGGAATAAAATCTGAAGCTGAATCATGGAAAGATTTTTTAGGCGATATCTATACTTCTTATCCTGAAAGTTTTGACACCCTTAATATAAGCAATAACAAATCGACAAACATACAGATTCCCGGATATATACAAGCAGGATTTTCATTGGCAGATAGCGCACAATGGCTGGTAGGGATGGATTATAGATTTCAGACTTGGAATAAATATTCTGGCTATGGCAATCATGGCGATATTGTTTTCCAAAATAGCTGGAGAATTGGCTTAGGTGGGGAGTTCCTGCCTTCTCTAGCACCCGGTTCAAAGTTTTTATCAAAGCTAAAATACAGGGCAGGATTTCATTATTCACATACAAACCTTCAGATAGCAACTCAATCCATAAATGAGTTTGGCATAAATCTTGGTTTTGGAATACCAATAGTCATCAAATTATATGACGAAATGAATACCAAGATGTATGTATATGCTTTCAATCTCAGTTTTGAAGCCGGTTCAAGAGGAACTTTAAATGGCCAATTGATAAGAGAAAATTACGGCAAAATCAAATTAGGGATTAACTTAAACAACGCTTGGTTTCAAAAAAGAAAATATTATTAAAAACAACATTTAGACGTTTTGTAAAATGAAAAAAATGTATTTATCAGCTCTTTTATTAGGATTCGTCCTTTCTATTTCTTTTGCGAATGCACAAAATTGTCCAGTAACAAATGAAGCTGAAGCGGCTAAAAACTACTCTTTGTATAAAGAGTACTTTAAGCAAGGAGCATTTGAAAGAGCATTGCCTTTTTGGAGAGAGTCCTATTTAAAAAACCCAGGCTATAGAAAATCTATCTTCGTAGATGGTCCAGATATTTATGCCGACCTAATATCTAATACAGAAAATACAGAATTGCGTGAGAGATATATTGATACGCTTATGGCTATCTATGACAAACGTATTCAGTGTTGGGGAGACAAAGGATATGTATTGACTTTAAAAGGGAGCGACCTAGCCAAATTTAGACCTCAGCAATATTTAGAAGCAAAAAATATTTTGCAAGAAGCCATTAATATTGATCAAATCAAAAGTAAATATTATGGAATCAGCACTTATTTTAATCTATTAATTAACTTAAAAGATTCTCCTAATTCAGGCGTAACCAATGAGTTGATTAAAAGTGAATACAAAAAACTAGTGGCTATTTGTGACGCCAATATTCAAGCAGGGAATAATGCAGAAGCATATAGTACGACTAAAGCTTCGATGACTTATAACCTTGAAGAATATGTATTGCCTAAGCGTTTTGCTCAAGGAGCACCTTGGTATTCATGGACACCTCAGGCTAAAATAGACTCTGTTAAGTCATGGGTGGCTTTGGATTCATCTAATCTAAATATTGAAGATATTTTGAGTAATGTCAGCAGAGATACCTCCATCAGAAATTCAGATATCAGATATCAATTGGATAAAATATTATTTGAAAGAAATCCAAGTGCTATCAGAGCAAATAATTTAGGAGCACACTATTATGAGTTAAAGCAATTTGAAGACGCCATTCCTTATTTTGAAAAAGCAATAGCCCTCACTGAAGACCCTAAAGGCAAAGCCAACTTATTATTAGCACTCGGAGACACCTACAGAAATCTTGATAAATTCCCTGAAGCAAGAGATGTTGCCCGTAAAGCTATCGGCTTGGATTCAATGTCTGCTAAGCCATACTACTTTATTGGTGTCTTATATTTATCTAGTGGAAAAAAATGTGGGCCAGGCACTGGATTTGATTCTCAAAGAGTGATTTGGCCAGCTTTTGACTATTTTTATAAAGCCAAACAATTGGACTCTTCTTATGCTGAAGTCGTAGATCCTTTGATGAATGATTACAAAAAATATCTTCCTACTAAAGCAGAAATTGCTGCCAAAGGATTGAAAGTAGGTGCAACATATATTGTTCCTTGCTGGATTCAAGAAGAAACGACCATCCTTTCTAAAGACTAATTAAAATAGAAACAAGATAATTAACGGGAAATTTTGGAGACAAAGTTTCCCGTTTTTATATTTATATCTTCATGATGAAAAACTCAGCATATCTATTTCTGATTCTTATCCTGTCGGCATGTGAAAACAAAACCGATGATGTAAAAAAATTTGCAGATCCTGACAATATTTATATCGAAATTTTAAAAGATATCCGACTGATACATAATGAATTGGGACATACCTCTGCCATAATTTATGCGCCGCTTTTATACCACTACACTAAAAATGAAAACAAATTGACTTTCCCCGAAGGATTACAGATAGAGCTTTATGAAAACGAGACACTTACTGCAATTATTAATGCCGGATATGGGGAAAAGGACGAAATCACAAAACTGGTCAAGGCTTCAAAAGGAGTAAAAATTACCAATTATAAAAAGGAGCAAATGGAATCCGAAGAATTGACTTGGAACGAAAATCTATCACAGGTAAGTATTGAGGGCAAAGTAAAAATATCCACTCCTACAGATATTATTCAGGGATATGGATTGATTTCTGATGATAATTTCAGAAATTATAAAATGAGTAAAATCACTGGCATAGTCAATATCGAAGGAGATAATATTCCGAAATAATAAAACAAACTCTATCCTTCCCTTCTCTTAAATGGAGACTGCTCTTGTTGTTCTTTAATCAATCGTCTTACATAATAGATAGAAATATAAAGTCCTACAAATGCTCCTACGGCTAAAAGTGAATATATCTCTTGCATGAGTAAATAATCATAAACTCCATGCATAAAAGTAGCTGCAAAAAGACCCAATAAACTTTCTTTGATAGCACTTTCCTCATTAAATTTAGCTTTTCCTACAAAATAGCCCATCACTATCCCGAAAGTTGCATGAGCAGGTACCGCAGTAAACATTCTTGCTATGGCTACACTCATACCTCCTTCCATGACGTAAAAAATATTTTCTAAGGTAGCAAACCCCATTCCTATCAACACTCCATAAACTATTCCATCTATGGGCTCGTTGAAGTCTTTGTGTTTATACATCACAAATCTCAAAAAATAAAACTTCACCAACTCTTCTACTAATGCAATAATAATAAATACATATAAGAGCAATTGAAATCGGCTATAAGTAAAACTACCTGTAACGAACTCAAAGGCTTCAGTCACAGGAAAAACAGATAATACTGATACCACACCCAATAAAAAAGCATAAATCAAGGTTTTAGCAGGCTCTTTCTCATATTTATCCTTTGAATAAATATACCCTATAATCAATGCTGTTGGTAAGATTGTAAAAAGGATTAGTAGCATTGCTGTTGGTTGGTAAAAAATTCTAAACAAAAAAATATTAATTCAATAGGAATCTGAGCCGAGACCTTATATTCAAAATCAAACGACTGATTTAAAAAGATTTTCTATATGCTTAACTTACTTTGATTGATTTACAAATCCATTTAAGAATGTTTCAATATCACTTATATAACCATTAAATAAATTTTCTGTACAATATGCCAAGAGTTGCACAACTCCATCTTTATTTGAAAAATAGTATCCAAAATAAGAAAACCTTGTCCCTTGAATTGTTCCAGCCATTTGCATCATAATGACCTCTGTATTATTGACTGTTCTATATTCTTCTTTTAAAACTTTCATGTCAGGGGCAACGCTCCTAGCGTTTTCAAAAGCTAATTGTTTTAATGTTTCAAGTGGAATTTGAGATTTTTCAGAAATCATCATAGCAAATAAATCATCCCCCTTCTTATCAAATTCGTATTCCGTAATTCCTCCCTCTTCTCCTTTCTTAAAACTCCACACTTTGGGATTTATCCAAATTCCAACATTCTTCAATACATTGCTTTTCACTAAAAATGTTGCTTTTTTGTCTTTTACATAGGACTGCTCATTATTAGGAATTTCAATTAATTCATTGGGTGATTCTTTAAAATACTCCCATTGACCATTTTCGTGAAGGAGGACTTCATCGCCTTCACTTGTAACGGCACGAATCTGGGCATTTGCTATTTGTATTGACAATAGAACCAATAGCACATTCAATAATTTTTTCATAAAAGGTGAGTTAGTTTAATAATCAAATATATAGAAAACCCATCAATTATAGGAGTACCCATTAAGAATCTCTTTAAAGTTTTTTTATCTACTTTCGTACCACATCCCTAATAATTAAAACTAGAGAATACTGAATATATAGTTCTAAGAAAATCATCATCAAAATAGAACCTATGAATAAGTCAATATTTAGAACTGATGAGCAAATGAATACCTAGGCTCTTTATTATCCTTCTCTTCCATTCAATTTTTTTCAGACTTTATTTTACTTTTCAAATTGATATTGACCAATACGCCAAAAATAGTAGCAGTAATAAATTCTATTAAACTATAAATAGCAGCAGGGACAGCCATTGTTTCGCTTTTGAAGATATTTAATGCGATAAAAATTGCCAATGCGCCATTATGTATCCCTACTTCCATACCGATGGCAATAGCTTGTCTTGCTGAAATGCTTATCAATCGAGGAAGAAAATATCCAATGACCATACTAATCACATTAAAAGCAAGGGCGGCATATCCTATTTGTTGAAAATAAGATTTCATGTTTTGTTTTTCCCCTACAACAAGGGCAATGATGACTGCAATTAAAAAGAAAGCAGATAGTAATTTGACATACTTTTCTAATTTCTGAGTCAGGGATGGCGACCAATGATGAATGAGCATTCCGATGGCTATAGGAATCAACACAATTGCAAAAACCTCTAATGCTTTATGAAACTGTATGGGAATAAAGACATGGTCATTCATAAAATATTCTAGAGAGAAATTGACGATAAGAGGAAGTGTAAATAATGTCAAAACAGAATTGATAGCAGTAAGAGTAACATTTAATGCCACATCTCCATTGGAAATATGACTGTATAAATTAGCCATTGGACCTCCGGGAGTTGCAGACAAAAGCATCATTCCCACAGCAAGGATGGGTGATAAATCAAAAAATAAGACTATCAAAAAACAAAGAATTGGAATCAATATCAGTTGGCATAGAATCCCAATAAGAGCTGCTTGGGGAAATTTTACAACCCTAACAAAATCCTTTATTGTCAAAGAAAGTCCCAAGCCCAACATTATGATCCCAATAGCAGTAGGCATTGCATAATCCAATAAAAAATCTCTGTCCATGCATTTAATTTTATTTTTAAGATAGCAGTAATCTATATTATTGTATGTTAATTTTAGAAAATCTCTATGGTTTGCATTTGGTTTTAGGATAATTAACGCATTTTATAAGGGGAATGAAAGCATTTGTTTGTATTTTTGCAGTAATGAATCTAAATAGACAAATATTTTCATGGATAGCAATTGTCGTATTTTTAACAAGTACTACTGGCGTTTCTGTTTATGAACACATTTGTCATACTAGTGCTTTTAAAAGCATTGGCTTCAATCAGGTTTCTTGCGATTTAGATCAACCCTCTTCTAAAGATTGCTGCTCTAAGCCTAAAAAACATTCAGATTGTTGCGAAAAAGATGCCTCTTTTCAAAAGTATCATCCAAATGGCAACATTGAACAGACATTATTGGTAAAGCTTTTCAATATTGAAAAACTTCTTCCTTCTACTTTTATTTCTCAGATTTATTGGGCTTCCTTAAACGTTTTTAATAACAATAGTTCGAAGGAAAATGCTCCACCTGAGGATATTATTCCTCCCAAAACTCTTCTTGAAAGGCTTGCTTTTATACAAGCCTATTTGTGTTAGTGGATAATTGATGATTTCAAGTAAATATCAATTCTTCATTAATTCAAATTTTTTATGAAACATATCATTTTAATATTTTCAATATTGAGCGTTTTTACTCAATTAAATGCTCAATCTCAAATCATGGTTCACGTAGAAGATGCCATTTCTAAAGAACCTCTTATCGGCGCAGGAGTAGTATGGGCAGAGACAAAAATTGGTTCTGCAACTGATATCAGTGGAATGACATTTATTCCCAAACCTTCTAAATATCCATCCTTTTTAATTGTCTCTTATGTAGGCTATCAAACAGATACAATAGAAATTTCAACATTTCAGGCACACTTGCATGTAGGATTGAAATCTTCAATAGTGCTAGATGAAGTAGAGATAAAAGCAAAACAAAAAGATAATTTTTTTAAGTCATTAGACCCTTTAAAGACAGAGGTTGTCTCTCAGAATGAACTTAGGAAAGCGGCCTGTTGTAATCTATCTGAAAGTTTTCAGACCAACGCTTCTGCACAAGTCAATTTTGAAGATGCAGTTACTGGAGCCAAACAAATTCAATTGTTGGGGCTAAAAGGAATATATGTGCAGAATACGATTGAAAACACCCCTTCGCTTAGAGGACTATCTTCCTCTTTTGCATTAGATAATGTTCCAGCTCCTTGGCTAAAAACGATTGAAGTGTCAAAAGGCACTCCTTCCGTCCGTTCTGGATATGAAGGTATCACTGGTTCCATTAACATTAATTACAAGGAACCAGAAGAATTATCTCCCTTATATCTGGATGTATTTGCCAATCATACAGGAAGGTTGGAAGGAAATTTAATAACAGGAGTCCATAAGAATAAATGGGGAACTGCTTTATTTGCCAACGGAGCAATGACCAAGGACAAAAAAGATAGAAATGGAGACACCTTCTATGATCAGCCTCAAGTGGGACAGATAAATCTGATGAATAGATGGGTGTACAATGGTGATAAAATGGAGTCTAAGTTCATGATAAAAGGGCTTCACGAGGATAGGACTTCAGGACAATTGAGCCTTAATGAAGGACAAAGTCATCCTTATAAAATCAATATTAAAACCAATCGAATTGAAGGGTTTGGAAAGATGGGGTTTTTCCTTCCTGGACTGGCCAATAGAAGCATTGGTATTACCGCTTCAGGATTTTGGCATGACCAAAAAGGCAAATATGGACTGAATAATTATGATGGGGTTCAAGGAAGCTTTTTTGGAAATCTACAGTATCAGGGAATCATTAAAAACACTAATCACTCATTATTTTTGGGGGCGTCCATCATGTACGATACTTATAATGAAAAGATTAACTCAACAAAAATAGAAAGAGTAGATATTGTACCTGGGCTTTCCACCGAATACACCTATAAATATTTAGAAAAAATCACCTTAGTTGCTGGGCTAAGGGCAGACTTTCCTAATCATTTCAAACCTCAAATTAATCCTAGAATACATTTCAGATATGAGCCAATTACTGGGACTCAATTGAGAGTTGCAGGAGGACGAGGATTCAGAATCCCTAATGTATATGCAGAAAATATCTATATGTTTGCTAGTTCAAGGCTCATCAATGTGATAGAACAACCTCTGTTTGAATCTGCTTGGAACACTGGTATTAGTGTGATGCAAGATATTCCTTTGGGAGACATCAAATCAAAGATTTCAATAGACTTTTTTCATACTAGATTTACTCATCAAGCAATTGTTGATATTGAAAATGGACATAATGAGGTACAAATTTATAATTTGAATGGGAAATCTTATTCCAATAGCTTTATGACAGAATGGACCATAACTCCTGTTTTGGGATTGGATATCAAAGCGGCATATAGACTAGAAGATGTTCATCAAACTATGCATGGAAAATTGTTGAGAAAAAATATGCTTCCACTTCACAGAGGGCTATTTGCAGTGACTTATAAGACAAAAGATGAACACTGGATGCTGAGTGGAAATCTAAATATCAATGGGAAAGCTAGATTTCCATTGAGCTTTGAAAATTCACAAACAACATTTTCTCCTATAAGCTCCATGCTAAACCTTCAAGTAACAAGATATCAAAATGCTTTTGAGTTCTTTTTTGGAGGAGAAAATCTATTAAATGTCAGACAAAAAAATCCTATCATTGGTGCAAATGACCCTTTTGGCAGTAACTTTGATACATATCAAGTATGGGGCTCTGTCATCGGTCCAGTAGCCTATGGAGGAGTCAGATATAATTTTAAAAATAAAAAATCAAATCAACATGAAAACCACTATTAAGAAATTTTTTATCCTGCCAATGATGGCAACCTTATTTGTATGGATTGCAAATATGTCAAATGCTCATGCAGCAGATTACAAAACGGATACAATTATTGTCAATGGAAATTGTGGAATGTGTAAGCAGAGAATCATCAATGCAGTTACAGTTAAAGGAGTCAAATCTGCCAATTGGAATGAAGAAACTCAACAATTAACCATTAGCTATAATCCTGCAAAAGTGACTTTAGATGAATTGGAGCAAAGAATTGCTAAAGTTGGACATGATACTCCCAACTATAAAGCGCCCGATGAGGTATATAATGCACTTCACGGATGCTGCCAGTATCCTAGAGAAAAATAAAAACCATCATCTGAAAATTAAAGTGTTTGTAGATTTCTCTACAAACACTTTTTTGTTTTTAAGATACTGATGATTAAAAAGAGCATATAGAAAGTCGCCCTATCTTGTATAATGTTAATAAATCTTTAACTTTTGACTTTTGGGTCAAGAATTGTTTTAAAGAAAAGACTATTGTTTTTTACGTAAAATCCAATGCAGGCATTGCATTTCAATAATTTAAGTGCATTTTTCAGCCCATTTTAATCAAGAGTAAAAGCAGGCACTCAAAAAATTGTGATTTGTATCATAAATTATCAATCAATTAAAATATTAGCTTAGTAAATAAAATTTAAAAACTATGAGCGTTTCAAAACCATATTATGATGTAATTATTGTAGGCGCAGGAATTTCGGGAATTGGAGCTGCATATCATCTTCAGGAAAAGTGTCCTAATAAATCTTTTACAATATTAGAAGGACGAGATACGATTGGGGGGACTTGGGATCTTTTTAGATATCCTGGTATTCGTTCAGATTCTGATATGTACACATTGGGCTTTTCATTCAATCCATGGTTAAGTTCAAAGTCAATAGCTGATGGACCTACAATATTGCAATATATAAAAGACACCGCCACCAAATTTGGAATCGATAAAAAAATCCAATTTAACAATATGGTGAAGGATGCTTCTTGGTCAGATCAGACAAGTACTTGGACAGTCACTGTTCAGTCTGGTGATAAAAATAGCCAGATGGAGTGCGGCTTTTTATTCATGTGTAGTGGATATTATAGCTACAGTGAGGGTTATCTTCCAGAGTTTCCAGGTTACAATGATTTTAAAGGGAAAATTGTACATCCTCAGTTTTGGGATGAGAAATTAGATTATAAAGACAAAAATGTTGTCATCATTGGTAGCGGAGCCACAGCAGTAACACTCGCTCCCGAAATGTCTAAATTGGCAAAAAATGTTGTCATGCTTCAGCGGACACCAACATACATGATTACTTTACCTAGCGAGGATAAAATTGCATTAGGAATAAGAAAGGCGTTGCCAGAAAGTACCGCATATGAAGTAATACGATGGAAAAATATTCTCACTAATATGGGCTTTTATAATGCCGCTCAATCTTTCCCTGTACCTATACGTAAATTTTTGATGAAAACAGTAGAGCTACAATTAGGTAAGCACTATAAGGAAGAAGATTTTAATCCTCCATACAATCCTTGGGATCAAAGATTGTGCGCCGTTCCTGATTCTGATTTTTTCAAAGCTATCAAGAAGAAAAAAATGGAGATAGTTACCGATCATATCGAAACATTTACCAAGGATGGCATTTTGCTAAAATCTGGAAAGGAATTAAAAGCAGATATTATTATCACAGCTACTGGTTTAAAACTACAATTTTTGGGAGGAATGACTGTGCATGTAAATGGTAAAGAAATCCAAACCAGTGAAGGCCATGTTTATAGAGGAACAATGATCAGCGATGTGCCTAACTTTGCTGTAACTGTAGGATATACCAACTCTTCTTGGACACTCAAATGTGATTTGGTAAGTGGTTTTGTGACACGAATCTTAAAATATATGGACAAAGAAGGCTACAAAAGAGTCGTTCCTAGGTTTGATGTTTCAAAATATGAGTCCTCTCCATTATTAAATTTTGATGCAGGATATGTCAAGAGAGCGGCAAAAAATCTTCCGAAACAAGGTTCTAAAGCTCCTTGGAAAGTCTATCAAAACTATGTTTATGATTTAGTGACGCTCAAAATAAGTCCGCCTTCAGATAAGCATCTTGAA
The DNA here is from genome assembly GCA_023957235.1 of Chitinophagales bacterium. Lineage (GTDB taxonomy): Bacteria > Bacteroidota > Bacteroidia > Chitinophagales > JADIYW01 > JAMLHH01. Next base: position 360,043 of record JAMLHI010000001.1, read on the forward strand.
TATGCATAAAAAATAAGCCCTTCTGTTTTTTACAGACACCCCTTGGCTTTTCCTTTTCAAATTCTTCTATAGCCTCATATTTATGAAAAGGAATCGCTAAGGGGTGATTTATTTAGGCTTCTTTATACGCCTATTTTCTTCTATAATTAATAGAATGCGGAAAATTAGTATCATTTTTAGACACTACTATTGATAATAGGGCATCAGCTTTATAATATAGTTAGCGGATATTTAAACAAACGACACAGACAAATGAAGAACATAATCACTACACTAATATTTTCTACGATAATTCTAAGTTGTAGTAGTACTTTGAAAAAAACTATGTCAACGAATAAAATTGTTCATCAAACAAATGACTTAATAATAACCCAAGTTTCTGAGAATGCATTTGAAATCACTTCATTTCTACAAACAAAGGATTATGGAGTTGTATCTGGAAACGGTTTAATTGTCAGAGATAATAATGAGGTAGTAATTTTTAACACACCAGCTAACGACAAAAGTTCAGAAGAATTGATTAGATGGATTACCGACACTCTACATTGCAAAATCAACGCTGTGATACCTACACATTTTCATCCTGACTGCTTAGGTGGACTAAAAGTGTTTGAGGATAAAAACATACCTTCTTATGCTTATTTCAAGACCATTGAGTTGGCTAAAGAAAGCAATTTTGTAGTTCCTAAAAATAGCTTTAAAGACTCATTAGAACTAAAAGTGGGTAACAAAAAAGTAGTTGCCAAATTTTTAGGCGAAGGACATACTAGAGATAATATTATTGGTTATTTCCCGAGTGAAAATGTTATGTTTGGAGGTTGTTTGATTAAGGAAATTAATGCAACAAAAGGATACTTGGTTGACGCAAATGTTAAGGATTGGCCGGCAACTGTTGAAAAAGTAAAAAAGGAATATCCAAACGTAAAAGTTGTAGTTCCCGGACACGGAAAATTTGGAAACGAAAAATTGCTTGACTATACAATTAAACTTTTTAAAGAAAACTAAATGAACATCTGCTAACAAACAAATTGGAAATAGAGCTGATCAAGTACTTCTATTGAACTTTTGAAGAAGGTTGAACGGTATAAATTCTAATCAAGATTTTTACTAAAAGTCGGCGCCAATTTGCCAAGCCAATAAGACTTATAATCTATCAAAATAAGATTATAATTCCATCTTTATTTAGATTTCTCTAATGCTTGAGCAATATCAGCAATAATATCATCTAAATGCTCTAGTCCAACAGAAAGCCTGATAGTCCCATCAAAAATACCTGCTGCTTCTCTTTGCTCCTGAGCAATTTTAGAGTGTGTAGTTGAAGCTGGATGCGTGGCAATACTTCGGACATCTCCTAAATTAGCAGTATGAGAGAACATCTCTAAATGATTTAGAAAATTTTTCCCTCTCTCTAGTCCTCCTTTCACCTCAAAAGTAACAATGCCCCCTCCAAGACGCATCTGCATTTTAGCCAGTTCATATTGTGGATGCGATGGCAAATGAGGATAAATCACTTTCTTAATCTCATTATTTTCTTCCAACCATTGTGCTACAGCTAAAGCATTCTGGCAATGTCTATCCATACGTACATGCAAGGTTTCAAGGCTCTTTGATAATATCCACGCATTAAATGGAGACATAGAAGGACCAGTTTGACGACAAAAAGTTCTCACTTCTGCAATAATCTCCTTATTAGCTAAAACAATGCCTCCTGTTACTCTTCCTTGACCATCAATGAACTTAGTTGCACTATGCGTGACAATATCTATTCCATAGTCTGAAGGCCTTTGCAAATAAGGTGTTGCAAAACAATTATCGATATTGACGAGAATATTATATTTTTTACCCAAATCAGCTATGTACTGCAAATCAATGAGCACTAATGCCGGATTAGAAGGTGTCTCTGCAAAAATCATCTTCGTATTAGATTGAATTTTGGACTCCCAAGTATCTGGTCGATTAATATCAAAAAATGAAAATTCAATTCCCCATTTAGGAAAATATTCAGAAATAATCTTCATTGTTGAAGCAAAAAGGGCACTTGATGCCAAAATATGATCTCCCTGCTTTAAAAAAGGGACCATACTAGAATAAACGGCTGCCATACCAGAAGAAGTACCAAATCCATCCTCATAGCCTTCTAAAACAGCCATTTTTTCAACAAATTCATTCACATTAGGATTGGAGTATCGCGAATAAATATTCCCTTCTAATTCACCTGTAAATAAAGCTCTAGCGTGCTCTGCATCATCAAAAAGAAAACTAGATGTCAAATATAGAGGGACAGAATGTTCTCTAAATGCGCGTTCATGTTGTGTTCGTATCGCTTTGGTTTCAAAATTCATAATAACAGAAATCTAAACAAATTTAAAAAAGGAAATGATTGTGTCCCTTGAATAAAAGATATATTGGCAAATTATCTTTCTTTCAATTGAGAAGGCGGTCGAGAGTCCTTCCTTTCTCTCTCTGAAACACCTTTTGATTTAGTATTAATATTTTTATTAATTAAATAATTTAGCCAATTATTAATTGGGGTTGGCAATTGATTTTGAGAAAATTCTACTTGAATATCATGCCTATTTTCCCAATTTGGGCGAACTTCATAAAGTTCTGACTTAAAAACTTTTTCAGGAGGTGTATTATTCAAATACGAATAAGCGTTCCACGTGGCACTTTGATTTCGATCTTCAATTACTTCGATAAAAAATTTACCTGATTTAAACCCTTCCAATGGTAATGTAAATAAAGTATCTCCAAGCAGTAAATGCTCTGAAAATAAAAAACCAGTTTCATTGAATACCCTCAAAATATAAGAAGTATCTATGGATGGAAGCAGGATGTTGAATTGAAGTGACCCAAATTCAGAAATAGGAGTAGAATGAATTGGCCAAGTTGAAAATGAAGAAAATGTCGAGTTTGAATAAGTCAGAGCCGAATCCAAAAAAACAATACTTCCAGAAAAATTTTCAGGAAGAGTATCTCTGACAATAAAACTCCAGTTATCAGATTCAATAGAAATATTTCTTACAGCCAAACTATCTTTCTCCGAAACCCAAAAAACCTTATGAGGCACTATTGAAGAAATAGGAACGTTACAAAAAAATTGAAAATCTGAATTATTATTCGAGCTGAAAATTGAATCTTTGCTACTCAACTGATACATAGGCAAGAATACCTCATTCTCAAGCGAAACAGAAGGCCTATAAAACGTCAAAATATCCACCTTTATACCATTAATCACTAATTCACAACTATTTGATAATGAATCACTATTAATAAAAATATTTAAAAATTTTGAGGCGAAATTTTGCTTTAAAATTTGATATGATTCAAAAGAAAAATTTTGAAGAAAAATGCTATCTTTTATAGGATTTACTTCCTTATTTAACTCAATTGTCAAAATTTGATACAAATTAGTAGAATTTACTTTCACTACCTTCAAATCTTTAGATTCTGGTAAACCAATAGGCAATTTCAAATTACTAACAGAGGATGAAAGAAATATAGTATCATCAATTTTACCTACCCATTCTGTAGGTAAATCATAAATAAAATTATTATTCAAATCATTTAGAACAAAAATTAAAAATGAATCCTTAGGTAAATAATCAATATGAAATAAATTATCCTTTCCTAATTTATAAATATACTTAGGTTTTTCCTTTGTAAAAATTGAATCTATACCCGTATTATAAAGCAAAACAAAAGTGTTCTCTGGAATGGGTTGATTATCATAAGTAAAAACTTTACCACTGATTGACAAACTATCAAGTGATTGTCCAGTTGAGAAAACATACTTCAAATTACTAACAATATTGCCTTCATTATTATCTTTGATAGCATTTCCAAAATCAATGCTATAGGTCGTATTAGAATCTAAGTGTTTTTCAAAAGAAATAGTCAATAAATTCTTCTTTACTTTTATATCAGGTAAAGGATAAATAGGAGGAGAGATTATCAAATTTTGATTCAGATTCGATAATTGGATCCGTTCATCAAAGGTGATTAAAATTTTATCCTCATCAAAGTGAGTAGAATAATTATACGGTTCAAATAACTTAGCAAAAGGCTCATAAGTATCTTTGGGTCCTCCTTGAGGAGAACCGGGAGTAGCACAAGAGAAAACTAAGCAGCTACACAAATAATACAATATCCTTTTAATCATCATTAACGTCCCATAAATACCATTAGAACAGAAATATCAGCAGGAGAAACGCCACTTATCCTACTCGCCTGTCCAATAGTAGTGGGTTTAATCTTATCCAATTTAATTCTTGCTTCCATTGAAAGAGATTTGATAGTAGAATAGTCAAAAGAAGCAGGAATTTTTACTTCCTCCAATTTATGAAGTTTATTGGCCATTTCTTTTTCTCTGAGAATATATCCTTCATATTTAATAAAAATTTCTGCTTGCTCTATAAATTCCTTTTCATATTCTTGAAGAAGAATATGAACAGAAGGGATAGATTGCATAAGCCCCAAAATCGTCACATGAGGCCGACAGACTATTTTATCTAATTTTGTTCTTTGAATTATTTCAGCCGAACCCAAACTAACAAGATAAGCATTCACTAATTCGGGAAGAATGCTTGACTTTTTTAATAGTTCAATAATTTCATTGCTTTTAGATATTTTCTCTTTTACTCTTTGAAATCTATTTTCATCAGCTAAACCCAACAAATATGATTTTTCAGTCAATCTAATATCTGCATTATCTTGTCGTAATAAAATACGATACTCCGCTCTTGAAGTAAACATTCTATAGGGTTCATCTGTGCCCTTATTGATTAGATCATCAATTAACACCCCAATATAGGCTTCGTCTCTACTCAATATCAAAGGTTCTTTCCCATTTATTAAAAGGTGGGCATTAATACCTGCCATTAATCCTTGAGATGCAGCTTCTTCATACCCAGTTGTTCCATTAATCTGTCCAGCAAAAAATAAATTTTTAATCAATTTAGTCTCTAAAGAAGAATTTAATTGTGTAGGTGGAAAATAATCATATTCAATTGCATATCCAGGTCTAAACATTTTAGCATTCTCAAAGCCAGGAATTTTTCTTAATGCTAAATATTGGACTTCTTCAGGAAGAGAAGTAGAAAATCCATTCACATAAACTTCTACCGTATCCCAACCTTCAGGTTCAACAAACACCTGATGGCGATCTCTTTCTGCAAAACGATTAATCTTGTCTTCAATGGAAGGGCAATATCTAGGACCTAATCCTTGTATTCTACCAGCAAACATAGGAGATTTATCAAATCCTGTTTTTAAAATATCATGAACTTCTTGATTTGTATAAGTAATATAGCAGGGTCTTTGTTTTTTAGGTTTATCAATATTTCGGTAAGAAAAACCTACAACATCCTCATCTCCATGTTGGAGTTCCATTATAGAAAAATCTAAACTTCTTGCATCTACACGAGGGGGAGTTCCTGTCTTCATCCTTCCACTCACAAAACCTAGGGAGACCAATTGTTCTGTTATACCCCTTGCGGCTCCCTCTCCTGCCCGACCACCACCAAATTGCTTTTCGCCAATATGAATCAACCCATTCAAAAATGTGCCATTGGTTAAAACAACAGATTTTGAACGAAATGATATACCTAAATTAGTGACTACACCTACACAAACACCATTATCTACAATAATTTCCTTGACCATTTCCTGCCACATGTCAACATTAGGAGTTTGTTCCAACATCATTCTCCACTCATGGGAGAACAACATTCTGTCGCTCTGAGCTCTTGGACTCCACATGGCAGGCCCTTTGGATTTATTCAACATTCTAAATTGAATCATCGTCTTATCGGTAACAATTGCAGAATATCCACCCAAAGCATCAATTTCTCTCAATATTTGTCCTTTTGCAACTCCACCCATTGCTGGATTACAACTCATTTTTGCCATCACCTCCATATTCATGGTAATCAGCAAAACCTTAGAACCCATATTTGCAGCAGCAGCAGCAGCTTCACAGCCTGCATGACCTGCACCTACTACAATCACATCATATTCTGGATAATTCATTTTTTCTAATTATACTCAAATAAAAAGTTTCACGTGGAACTACTGGTTGAGTTTTTAATAAAAAGTTTCACGTGGAACACTATTTAAAAGAAGGACAATAAATTTTCTTCCCCTTCTTATGATGATTCCCCACAAAATAATTAAAACTCACTTCAAAACCATTAAAACCACCAAAGGTGTTCTTTGACTCATTAATAGTGTTATCAAAAGCTATAATTAATTGAAAATCATTAAATTGTGTACCTAAAAGCGCATTTAAAGTATATAGTGAAAAGTCACCAATTGGAAATTTAAACATTCTTAAATAAGGGCCAGCAAAAATTGAAAAATTACCTGATTCTTCTTTAATTAAAAAATATTTAAATAAAACACCTGTATAAAGTTCCATTGCTTTCCCTTGATTATCAATTAAAAATGATGGTTCAAGTGTAATATTATTGATATCATATTCTAATCCTAAATGTACATTATAACGAAGAACCTGACCAAAATTAATATAATCATCCTTTTCTGGAATCAAATGAAATACAGAAGAACCTATATATCCTCTCAACTTATCATTAGCTGAGAAAGAATATAACAATCCCATTCCTAAATCCAATTTATTGATAGAAGGATATTCATTCAACTCACCACTATTGATATTGGGGTTATAAGATATGCCGTCAAACTGATTTCCAAATTGAAGATTGGAATAATTAAATTTTCTATTTAAAAAGGATAGATTAAATCCAGCACTCAAAGTGTGTTGCTGATCTTTTCCTAATGGCAATCTATATGACAATAATAAAGCAGTCTGATTGTCATTAATTCTATTCTCACCCGCTTTATGATTATAAAATGATAATCCAATTCCAATATGACTTGTGGAATTTGCACTCTCTATCGGAATATTGATATCTCCACTTCCATAAATTGTTTTCATCCCATCTTTGCCAAATGCCTGTCTGTATCTATCTGCATAAATTGCTGTCAATCTCAATTTATTCTCTATAAAGCCTGTAAAGGCGGGGTTATAATACAAAGGATTATACACATGATGAGAATAATGTAAATCTTGTGCTTTTAAATTGGAGAAGTTGAATCCCAATAATACACCAATTACTAAAATTATTAACTTTCTCATCTTATCAATGTTAACTGACCTTTTTGTTCCCGAATAGTACCATCAAAATATGATATAGAACAATGATAAAAATATAATCCAGATAAGGCATTTTGGTCATTTACTTTACCATCCCAACCACTTGCTAAGACTTCTCCTTCAAAAACTAAAAATCCATTTTTATCATAAATTTTTGAAGTTGCTTCTTGAATACCTATACCATAAACTAAAAAAATATCATTCTTATTATCACCATTTGGAGAAAAAGCATTAGGAATATATAATGAAAATTCTCCTTTAACAGCAATATAAAGTGTATCCGAAGCCATACAACCATTATCTAAATCATTAGCTACAACATATATTTCTGAACTTTTAAAGATTTTAGCAGTAGTCTCTTGGCAATTATTACAATCTATTCCATCTATTGGAAACCATTGATAAGAAATATTTGATCCACCTCCTGAAACTTGAGCATTCAGGTTTATCTCTTCACCTACAATAATATCGTAGCTAGAAGATGTAGCCACAACTGAAAATGGTAATTTGTCATTTATAAGGATAGTATCATTGGCTGAACATTTATTCTGATCGGTTATCTCAAGTTGATAAGTGCCAGCACTCATTCTTCTTAAAGTGTCAGTGTTCATAGAAGGATTATTATTCCATTGATATAAATAAGGTCCAGAACCACCAGAAATTTGAGCATATAGCTTAGCATCATTACCACATATTATTGGTTCAGCAATAATATTTAATTTCAATTCTTCTGGTTGAAGTATCTCTATTAAATTAGAAATAAGCGAATCACAGCCTTTATTATTGCGAACTACCAACTGATAACTTCCAGCGGGAAGATTAGAAAATAAATTTTGTGAAGTAAATATCCCTCCATTTAAAGAATATTGGTAAGGTAGATTATCCGATATTAAAGTAGGTAAAATCTCTATACTGCCAGTTGATGTATTATAACAAGAAGCATCATTAATATCTAGCTGAAAATCTGTTCCATCACAAGCATAAATATTTTGAATAGAAGATATAAAAAGTAATAAAAAAAATAGTCTAAAAAAAATCATCTTAAAAGATTAAAAGACAGGACAAGCCATGATAGTATATTTCTTATTGTTGTTAATAGGTGAAGACTGATAGATAATAGATGTTTCAAAAGCTCCAAAACCATTATTAGCATTGCTTAAATCTGAAATAGTTCTATCATAACTCAATGTTAATTGCAATCCTTTTAATTGTACTCCAGCAGATCCAATAATAGCTCCACCCCCATCATACCAAGCACCAACAAAAACAGAAGTTTCATAAGGGTTTTTTCCTGATAAATTGTAAGAAAATTGACTACCAACAACCCAATTCATTAAATTATACTGAGACATAAAAATGCCATTTGGATTAAGCATAATTTTGTCATTCAAATTAATAGTCAAACCTCCATGCCCGTGAAACTTTAGTTTTCTTTCTGAATCAGCAGAAAAAAAACTATCCTTTGGTCTCATCAAATTAAAAGCAGAAACGCCAGCATAAGCACTTAGTAAACTAGAAAAATTGGATGACCAAAATATTCCTGTATGCATATTTATCCTAGTAAAAGATTCTGTATTAAAAGATTCCAAATTAGGAAGCGTCATATCAAACCCATTGATTGCAGGATTAAATTGAGATTCAAAATATAATTGAGAAATATCTAATCTTCTATTTTTAATTCCAAACTGGAATCCAGCACTTAAATAATGATTATTATCTCTTCCAAAACTTTTGTGATATGCTACAGAAGCCATAATATCAGTAGTTTTTAAAGCTCCACCAGCCTGATTATCAGCAGAAGCTATAATTCCCACACCTAAAATATCTCCATTTAACTGAGATTGTAATAATCCAAAATCTGCTGCTGCACTCAATGTACTATAAGGTGCAGGAGTAGATACCGGCACAGACTGAACTCTATAATTAGCCCCTAATCTAAATAAGCCTTTTAATTTGCCAGTCAAAGCAGGATTAAGATTTAAAGGAGAATTATAAAATTGATTAAACTTATAGTCCTGCCCTAAAACTGTATTGTTTAAAAGTTGACAGCATATAAATAAAATTAATACAATTCTTATTTTTTTCATGAATATCAATAAGGAAAAACCACAAAATTAAAAATAATAATTCAAAATCATTCAGATAACCATTAACTTAATTATACAATAATGATTTAAACAATACTCTATATCTTCTATCAATCATACTATCATTATGAAAAACAACGCTAAAAATTCCATTGTATTTTTTCACTATTCTTTTAATTTCATGTAATTCTCTTTTTTCTTCTTCTTCATCCAACTTTCTATAATATTTATTCATAGAATCCATCCACATAAAAGGTTGAATCAATAATTCTGTTTTTTTATTCAAAGTAGGATCAAAAAAGAAATAAGGAATTGACGTAGATGATAAAAAACCAGGCAAATCATAATAACCTATAGATTTATCTACTTTAATACCTGTATCTATTAATTGATAAAAAGAAGATGGAAAACTCACTCTTAAAAAATGAAATCTTGATTTTGAAATATATTGTTCAGAAATGATTTGTAATTCCATTTTTTCTTTATTGATGAATCCTTTTTTAAAAGAAGAATCATAAGATGGATGAATACCTATTTCTCCAAATCTTTTCAATTTTTTTATTAATAATTTTTTTAAATCATTTAATGGATTTAAGCTATTATTCTTACCATGCTTCATTAAAATAAAAAACGAAAAGTTTTCATTTTTTTGATAATCCAAAAAATGAAAAAACTTTTCTGCAGGATCTTCAGTCAGTCCTAAAATCACCAACCATCTTTGAAATAACTGAAAAAATTTTCCTTTTATAATATCTCCTATTGAGGCTTTAATATGCTGAAAAAAAGGTCGCTGATCAAAAAGGTAAAAGTGATCTATATCAAAAGAAATATCCTGTTTAAAAATACTGTGGCTACAAGTTATTCCTTTAATTTGAAGATATAACTTCAATTTTTCAAGCCATATTTCAATATAGGGTAAACGGTCTAATCCCAATTTTCTAGGAACCCAATGACTAAATATAATCCGTTGATGAACATCAAATTGAGTTTGACAATAGGCATCATAATGCGATAAACAATAGAAAATAGAAGAAAAAATATCCATTTCCAATAGACTATCTGAGTTTGGGAATAGAAGCAAATCCTCCCCAGTACCTATAACATTAGGTTGAAAGTTTTTATCTAAAAAATGGTTTTCTATTATCTCATTTGATTGAATGAAATCAAAATTTGTGCTTTTTCTAAAATTATATTCCAAAACATAATCAGATTCTTCAATGATATTTAAATCATTTGTAAGTATAAAATCCACTTTCAAACGCTCAAAAAAAATAGTATCTAAAACATATTTCAAACGTTCACTCTCTATCAAAGAAAATATAACAACACGTTTCTTTTCAGTCATAAGATTTATATTTACAATTGATAAATGTCTGATTCCAATTCATATAATATTTCATTACCTCAATTTGAGGGACCTTTTGATTTACTTTTATTTTTTATTGAAAGGGATGAACTCAATATACAAGATATTCCCATCCACCAAATTACGCAAGATTTCTTAGACTATATACATTCACTGGAACAAATGAATATTGAGGTAGCTAGTGAATTTATTTTAGTAGCAGCTACTCTTATAAAAATTAAAACTAAAATGCTTATTCCTAGAAAGGAATTGAATGAAAAAGGAGAAGAAATTGATCCTAGAAAAGAACTTGTTCAAAAAATAATGGAATACAAAAAATTTAAAGATATTCTAGAAGTATTGAAAGTAATGGAAAATGAAAGGATGAAACTCTTTTCACGTGGAACTATAAAAAATGAAATCAAAGAAATTATTAATAATTATAGCCTAGAAAATGATTTAGAGCAAATCAGCTTATTTAAACTTTATAAAAGTTTTTACAAAGTCATAGAAAAATATTCTGAAAGAAAACAGAAAGTTGAACATAAAATAGTCCCCTATCCTTACACTATAGAAGAAGAAAAAGAAAAATTACTATTAGAATTTAATCAAAAAAATCAATTTAGTTTTGATGAATTATTTATAAAATGTAAAACTAAAATTCACGCAGTTTTTATATTTCTATCTATATTAGAACTTATTCAGCAACAATATTTTACAATCCAAATAAGAGAAGGATTTAATAATATATTACTCAGTAAAAACTAAAACTATTTAATACCAGCTTTTAAAGAAATTTCCAACATCCTATCTATTGGTAATTTAGCTTTTAATCTCAATTCTTCATCCAAAATAATTTCAGGTTGCTCATATTTCATAGCATTATAAATTTTTTCCAAAGTATTGAGCTTCATAAAAGGACAATCATTACAAGCACAGGCATTATTAGGAGGAGCAGGAATAAAAGTTTTATGTGGGCTGTTTTCTTGCATTTTATGTAAAATACCTGTTTCAGTTGCCACAATAAAAGATTGGGCATCATTTTCAATAGTATATTTCAATAATGCTGTAGTAGATCCAATATAATCAGCATGTTCTAAAACCTGCGCTTCACATTCAGGATGAGCTATAATTTTTGATTCAGGATTTTCCTCTTTTAATTTTAATATTTTATCCAAAGAAAAGATTTCATGAACAATACATGATCCATCCCATAGAACCATATCTCGACCGAGTTTCTTTATTAAATAGGCTCCTAAATTCCTGTCAGGCGCAAAAATAATCCCTTGCTCAGCTGGAATACTGTTGACAATATGCTCAGCACTGCTAGAAGTACAGATATAATCACTTAATGCTTTAATCTCTGCACTACAATTGATATAAGAAATAACAACGTGGTTGGGATATTTGGATTTAAATGCCGCAAAATCATTAGGCAAACATGCATCAGCAAGTGAACATCCAGCTTTTAAATCAGGAATAATAACTTTTTTGCTTGGATTTAAAATCTTAGCAACTTCTGCCATAAAATGAACACCAGCAAAAACAATCATATCTGCATCAGTAGATTCAGCTTTTTGTGCCAAACCTAAACTGTCACCAATATAATCAGCTACATCTTGGATATCTGCATCTTGATAATAATGTGCCAGTAAAATGGCATTTTTCTCTTTCTTTAATTTTTTTATTTCTTCAAATAAGTCTAAAGTAGGATCAACAGGAATATCTAAATAGCCTAACTCATCAAGATGATTCATCTCCATAATAATATAGTTATAATAGAGTAATTAAAATTAATTTTATTATTTCTCATTATTAAAACTGTGGATTTGTAGAAAGAAAAATTTACTCACTTTCTTGGATATTAAGTTACTAAAATTTCAGAAAACGATTTCCACATCGCTTTAATATCACAAATGTAACAAAATCAACTCTCTTTTAAAATTGTCAACAGTATGTTAGTCTAATATCTTAACATTAAATTTACCTATTGTCAACATTTTTTTTAATGTGAATATGATGTTTAAGTTTCTTTTATCTATCTAGTTTTAGTGTGTGTGGAACCTATATTTTATGTTTGTGAAACAGTGAGCTCTGTTTATCCACATTTATAATAGTTTCACAGATTGTTCCACTCTTGCTTTTTCATAGTTTATCAAGTATAGAATGTTAAAACTAGTTTTCTTTAAATGAATATTTTATGTATAGTTATTATCTTAATGTTAATAACTATTAAAAATACCATTGATTTTTTTCAATTAATTTCCAAACAATTGAATCTATTTCACCGATAACACTTTTTCTGTCTTGTATGCTTTTTCTGATAGAAGTAGAAGAAATATCTAATAATGGAAGTTGGTAATGATGAATTCTACTGCTTTTAAAAATAGTTTTATCTGCATTTATATTTCTATTATAAATATGTAGTTCAGTTAATTGAAGGATTTTTTCATGATCCTTCCAATGATGAAAATCTGTCAATATATCAGTTCCCATGATGATGTGAAAATTTATTTCACCATATTTTTTTTGAAGTTTTTCTAAAGTATGTATTGTGAATGATGGTAATGATAGCTTGTTTTCTATAGAATTTACTTTGAGATGAGCATGATTTTTAATGACTTTTTTTATCATTTCAAGCCTATTTTCAAAGGGCAATAAATCTTTCTGTTCTTTAAATGGATTTTGAGGAGATGGAATCAACCATACTTCATCAAAATTTACCCTTTCATACATTTGATTGGCTATGATGAGATGCCCATTGTGAATAGGATTAAAAGAACCAAAAAACAAACCTACTTTCATATATATTTTAAATTTACAAAATTATATAGTATGTCTCGCTCTAGAAAGTAATTACAGGATACTATCTCTAATATTAGATATAAACTATTGATTTACAAAGTATTTTTGTTGAAATAATATAAGCCAATTCTAAATGAATATGTTATAAGATTAGCTTATAAACTCAAATAAACTTTCTCTATTTGTTCAATATAATTTTCTATACTAAATTTTTGAACTTTTTCAAATGCCTGATTACAAATGGATTGTCTTAATGATACATTGTTTTTTAGTTCAGAAATATTTTGTGCTATGCTGATATAATCACCAATATTGGAAATTAAAGCTGTTTTTCTATGCTCTAAAATTTCTGCAGGTCCGCCAGTATTTGTAGCTACAATAGGAACTCTTGCAGACATTACTTCCAAAATTGTAGAGCCAAAACCTTCCATTTTGGATGTGAATGTATAAATATCTATACCATTCAAAATATTTGCAATATCTTTTCTATGTCCTAAAATAATAACATCATTTTCTAAATGATATGCCTGGATAAGTTGTTTAATTTCATCATGCTTTTCTCCAGAACCAATAATAAGAGCTTTTATATTTTTTTCACCTAAGGTTTTGATGAGATAGTGAACAGCTTTTAAATAGGTAGGAATATCTTTATGATCTACCAAAGCAGCAATGTTTGCAATGATAAATTGATGATTTAAAATTGGAAATTCTCTTTCTAATATATTTCTTCCTCCAATTTTTTGAAATTTTTCTATATCTACACTATCATATAAAACTTCACTTTTTTGAAATAATTTGTTTTTATTTTTAAAAATATTTTTTACTCTCTGAGAAACACAGATGATTTTTACAATTCCTTTAATAGAATATTTACTTGCTGAAAAAATATTTTGAGCTGTAGGAAAATCATTTCTACGATGCAAAATTGCTGGTATTGAAACACCTGAGATATATGCTGAAATATATGCATGATGGGCATGAGGGTCATGAATATGGAAGATATCTGCCAACTTTTCTTGATTGGCTTTTCTGATAAGCCAAGCCAGTTGAATATTTAGACCACTCTCTTTCTGATATGCAATATGTGGAATATGATTATCTAAACAATACTGATACAATTTTCCATTTTTTGAACAAAAGATAGTTTGATGATAGCCTTTCTCTTTCAATCCTTGATAGAGATATATGATTTGCTGTTCAGCACCTCTCCAGATATCTGCAGAACTTAAATGGATGATATTTCTGATTTTTCCAACCATTTTGCAAAACATAAAAACAAAGTAAAAGCCATCATTTCTTTTTTCTGTAATAGTCCAGTATCAAAAAACCATACGCAAAAAGTGTATATACTGAAACATAGAAAATATATTTTTGAAAAATTACCTTTTAAACTTATTCCAAAATAAATATACATGCTTAAAAATATGATAAATCCTAATAGTCCAAATATGCCTAAAAAATATAAAAACTGTGAATGATATGTCATGGGCAATTCTGGATATTCTTGTTTGTAATTGTCTTCATATTGTTGTAAATAATTACCGATTCCATAGCCAAAAGTAGGTTTTTCTTTCCACATTTCCCATGCTTGCGTCCAAGATACAATTCTAGTAAAAGTTGAAAAATGAGCATAATCATTTTCTGCTAATTGATTGTTTTTTATGGTTTCTAACTCATACTTCGTTTGATGATATCTAGTTAGAATTCCAGGATATAATAAATATGTTGTGCAACTTGAAAGTAGGATACTAAATACTATGATATATAGACTAATTTTTTTTGAAAATTGACGAATGAAATAAATAAATGCAAAAGGCATAAAGGCTAATACTCCTAATAATGCAGCTCTTGCTCCTAATACAAATGGTCCACTCAAAAGAGTGATAGCCAACACAATATAATGCCATTTTTTATATTTGATAAAAAGAAATATTGTCGCCAAACCACTGAGGGAAAGCAGATTGGCAAAATGAATTCTTTCCATAAAAGGAACATACCAACCAAATTGAAATTTATTAGAAAAAGTAAATGGTTTGACAATACCTTCAAAAAGATGATTTGACAATTGACTTGCAGTTTCAGTTGAAATTATATTCCAAAGAAGAGTAACAAGGTAAGCAGGTACTAAAGAATAAACAAGGTATTTTATACCTATTGAAATGGTATTGCTATCTATATTATCAATATATGTAATAGCAATAGGAAATAATAAAAATAGTAAATAGGCCTTTAAGTTGTACAGAGATAATAGTATATCTGAAGACCATAAACTACTGACAGCTAATAAAAAGAAAAGGATAACAGTAGGAAAAATAATGAGTACTGATGAAAATATTTTCCTATTTGAAATAATGCTATCAGCTATGATAAAAAAAAGACCTAGTCCCATCATTATATTGATCAAAGCAGTACTCCAGCCAGTTGCAATACACCAAATAATAACTGATAATTTTATTAAACTATCTAATTGTATCTTATTTTTTAAATGGAGCATATCTTGTAAAAGTACTAAATAGTGTATTTAGATTATTATTTTACAATAAAATCGTTAAAATTAGGCAGATACAATAAAGTAATTCATGATAGATATTGACAATATAAAAAAATTGTCTGAACTTTGTTGTAAATATTTACTTATGAAAAAGATATTATTTAGCACATTATTATTGGTGTCAATGATTTCCTTTGTAAAAGGACAAGCGATTGAAAAGGGTAATTTCATCATTCAACCTTCTTTAAATTTGGGTGGATACGGAGCATATTCTAGTGGATTTGGAATAGGAGCTACCTTAAATGCAGAATATGCTGTACATGACTATGTAAGTGTTGGAGCTTTTGCAGGGTTTAGCACAAATTCAAATGCATCTGTAAAATTCTATAGAATTGGTTTTGGAGCAAGAGGAGTCTTTCATTTTTGGCAATTGATAGATGATAAAGTTTCAAAAGACTTGAGATCAGATAAAATTGATTTTTATTTACCTGTTCATTTAGGATATAATTTGTATAGATGGACTGGTTATAAGGATTATCCAGGTTGGACAAATCCAGCAAATTCAGGTCAATTTAGAGTAGGCTCAGGTATAGGATTGAGATATTATTTCACTCCTAAATTTGGAATTGCTTTAGAAGTTGGAGGAATGGAAATTTCACCTGCAAAAATTGGTGTTTCTATAAAACTTTAAGAGTTTATTATACCAATATTAAAAAGCCTATACCTATTGAGGTATGGGCTTTTTACTTTTTACAAATTTATTCATTTTGAGATTATAAATTATATTTGTACAGATACTAAAATCAATTATTGTTGATGATAGGTTTATACATCATTATTTTATGAAAGTAGCAATTTTAGGAACAGCTTATCCCTTTCGTGGTGGACTGGCAGCTTATAACGAACGGATGGCTAAAGAAATGTTGGTACAAGGAGATCAAGTGAAAATATATACTTTTTCTTTGCAATATCCAGCGTTTTTATTTCCTGGCACTTCACAATATTCTTCACTACCTGCTCCAAAAGATTTAGATATAGAGGTATGTGTCAATTCTATTAATCCATTTAATTGGATTAAAACAGGATTAAAAATAAGAAAATGGAAACCAGATATTTTAATAGTCAAGTTTTGGTTGCCTTTTATGGCTCCATGCCTAGGTACTATTTGTAAAATTGTCAGAACCAATAAACATACAAAAGTAATTGCAGTTTTAGATAATATTATTCCTCACGAACATAGAATTGGCGATAAGCTGTTTACTCAATATTTTGTCAATTCAGTAGATGGATTTATTGCAATGAGTAATAGTGTTTACAACGACATCAATTATTTTGACAATAAAAAACAGCGTTTACTTTATCCTCATCCTCTTTATGATAATTATGGAAGTATAATAGATAAATCTGAAGCCAAAAAACAACTTGGTTTGGATATTCACACCAATTATCTTCTGTTTTTTGGTTTAATTAGAGATTATAAAGGATTGGATATATTATTAAAAGCATTTGCTCTTTTAAAAAATAAACTTTCCAATACAAAATTGATAATTGCTGGTGATTATTATGCCAACAAAGAGGAGTATGAACAACTTTTTGATACTCTAAAAATCAAGCAAGATTTAGAATTACATACCCAATTTATTCCTGATGATGAGGTGAATAAATTTTTCTGTGCTGCAGATGTTGTTGTTCAGCCTTATAAAACGGCAACTCAAAGTGGTGTTACACAAATTTGTTATCATTTCAATAAGCCTATGATAGTAACAAATGTAGGAGGATTGCCAGAAATTGTACCCCATAATAAAGTGGGCTTAGTTGTAGAACCCAATGAAATTGCTGTTGCTGATGCTATTCTACAATTCTATCAAGAAGCAAAAGAAATAGAATTTATAAATAATATTCTTATAGAAAAAGAAAAATATAGTTGGAATACTTTATGTACTAAAATAAAACAACTAGCAGAATAAATATTCAATAGAATAAATTGTAATTTTAAAATATGATTATCAGAAGTAAAGCACCTTTGAGAATTGGATTAGCAGGTGGCGGTACTGATGTTTCTCCATTTTCAGATATATATGGCGGTGCCATTTTAAATGTGACCATTACCCTATATGCCTATGCCACCATCCGTCCTACTAATGACAATAAAATTACTATTAATGCGATTGATAGGAATACCCAAATTGTATTAGATAGTAAAGAGCAACTGGAGATAGATGGTTATTTAGATTTAGTAAAAGGTGTTTACAATAGAATCGTCAAAGATTTTGTCAAAGAAAAATTATCTTTTGAAATAAGTACTTATGTTGATGCTCCTCCAGGTTCGGGCTTAGGCTCTTCATCTACTTTAGTTGTTGCCATTTTAGGCGCTTTTGTTGAATGGTTAAAATTACCTTTAGGAGAATACGATATAGCTCATCTTGCCTATAAAATTGAACGAGAAGATTTAAAAATGGCTGGTGGCAAACAAGACCAATATGCAGCAACATTTGGAGGAGTCAATTATATGGAGTTTTATGACCATAATAAAGTTATCGTCAATCCACTCAGAGTAAAAAATGAATTTCTAAACGAACTTGAACATAATTTAATTCTCTTTTATACTGAAACGTCCAGATTATCTTCTGAAATTATTCAAGAACAGACAGATAATGTTGTTTCTAAAAAAGAAAAATCTATTGAAGCTATGTTACAACTCAAGCAACAAAGTGTTTTGATGAAAGAAGCTATTTTAAAAGGCTCAATAGATGATGTCGGGAAAATTTTGCATGATGGATGGCAGTATAAAAAACAGATGGCAGATAAAATATCTAATGAACAAATAGACAAAATTTATCAATTGGCAATGGAAAATGGAGCGACTGGTGGTAAAATTTCAGGAGCAGGTGGTGGAGGATTTATGATTTTTTATGCGCCGTATATTTTGAAATATGATTTAATTAAATCACTAAACCAATTGGGAGGCAAAGTTCTCAATTATAATATTACAAATCAGGGTTTGACAACTTGGACAATTTTTTAAAAAGGATTAAAAGAATAATTATTTTGCAGCTTTTCAACTGAAAAACCAATGAACCAATCAATAAGAGATATTTTATCAGCTTCCATTCAAACCAAACAACTGATATTAAATGATAATCATTTATTAGAAGAAATTGCAAAAGTGACTAATTTGATTATTGATACATTTAAGCAGGATAAAAAATTATTATTTTGTGGTAACGGAGGCTCAGCAGCAGATGCACAACACCTTTCGGCTGAATTTTCAGGACGTTTCTACAAAGACAGAACACCTTTAGATGCTGAAGCTTTACATGTTAATACTTCTTATTTAACTGCAGTAGCAAATGACTATTCTTATGATGAAATCTATGCTAGAATTGTCAAAGCCAAAGGAAGAAAAGGAGATGTCTTAATAGGTCTATCAACTTCTGGCAACTCTAAAAATATCATTGAAGCGTTTAAAGTAGCTCAAGAAAAAGAAATGTTTATTGTTGGTTTTACAGGAGCAACTGGTGGAAACATGAAGCCATTTTGTAATTTTTTACTCAATGTCCCATCTACAGATACTCCAAGAATTCAAGAAAGCCATATTACGATTGGACATATCATTTGCGAATTAGTAGAAAATCAACTATTCTAATGCAAACAACTCCAGCTATTATTCTAGCAGGTGGAATGGGTACAAGATTGAGTAAAGTGGTCAATGATGTTCCAAAACCAATGGCAGATATCAATCATCAGCCATTCTTACATTATTTGTTTCAATATTTAAGTACTCAAAATATTCATTCAGTTATTTTAAGTATTGGGTATCTACATGAAAAAATCACCAATTATTTTGGCAATAAATATTTTGACATTGATATAGAATACTCCATAGAGAATGAGCCATTAGGGACAGGAGGTGCGATTAGAAAAGCTTATGAACTAGTGAAAAAGGATGCATTTGTTTTAAATGGAGACACCTTTTTTGGTATTGATTTGCAAAAATTAAAACATCCAACTAATGATATACAAGTTGCCTTAAAACAGATGAAAAATTTTGATAGATATGGCACAGTAGAAATGAATGATAACGATATTATCACTGCTTTCAACGAAAAGAAAAGCTGTAAAGAAGGATTAATTAATGGTGGAATATATTATCTAAGAGAAAATATTTTTAAACACTTAGAACACAACCTGAAATTTTCCTTTGAAAAGGAAATCTTAGAGAATAGAGCTTCTGGTCTCACAATTGGGGCTAAAGTCTTTGAAGATTATTTTATTGATATTGGTATTCCTGAGGATTATTACAAGGCAGTTACTTATTTTCAAATGCATAAATTTGAGAAATGAAAATGGATGATTGGACACTTTTTTTGGATAGAGATGGTGTTATCAATAAAAACATTGATGGAGGATATGTCTTAAAGTGGGAGGATTTTGAATTTTATCCAGGGTTTTTAAATTCAATAAAGAGTTTATCTGAGCATTTTAAATATATAATCGTTATCACCAATCAACAATGTATAGGAAAAGGATTGCTTTCTCATGATGAATTGGCCGAGATTCATCAGCAAATGAAAGAGGTCATTCAATTAAATGGAGGGAGAATAGATGCTATATATTATGCTCCTGATTTAAAATCTGCAACCAATCTTCTAAGAAAACCTAATATAGGAATGCCATTATTGGCAAAAAATCATTTTCCAGATATAGATTTTCGACAATCTATTATCCTTGGAGATAAAGACTCTGATATCGAGCTTGGAAGAAAATTGGAGATGAAAACAGTCTGGATGAAAAACGATCTTTATTTTTCATCCAAGGCAGATTACACAATCTCTTCCTTCGAAGAATTGCTTGAAATAAAATTTTAAAGTGGAATTTTCACTTCAAAAGTATTCTTATTGATATTTTTCAATGAAGTACTTCTAATCCATGGATTGTGTCTTCTCAACTCTTTATAACTTGTTCCATTTTGTTGAGCAAATTTGATCCATGAGTCAACAGCTCCAGAGACTAGGACTTCTCTATATTGATAGGGTTCATACAAGTCTTCAGATGCTATCATATAGCCAAAATCTTCAGGGTGAAGGTGAATAGCTTTTAAAGCTAAAATTCTGAAAACATATCTGCTGGTTTCAGTATTTAGAAACAAGTCATAGTAATTTTGACTTTCTTGTTCATTTGCTTGTTTGGCGACTCCTGTCATTCCCATATTGTATCCTGCCGCTGCTAGTGTCCATGAGCCTAATTTATTGTATGAATCTTTTAAATATTTACAAGCAGCATAGGTAGATTTTTGAATATCAAATCGTTGATCAACTTCATCATTAACGATTAATCCATATTGAATAGCAGTCGGTTTCAAAAATTGCCAAAATCCTGAAGCGTTTGAAGGAGAAGTTACTTGAGACAAATCACTTTCCGCCATACTGAGATAAATAAAATCTTCAGGGATATTCTCTTCTTTAAGAATTTTTTTCAACAAGGGAGTCCATTGATAGGCGCGTTTTAACAAAAGAACTGTGCTACTATGTCTGAAAGAATTGATAATAATTTCCCTATCTAGACGCTCTCTTACTTCTAAATCCTTTAATGGAGTGGGTTCTCCTGCAAAATCAATCTGCATAGGCAATTTGGGGGCAGCACCATGAGTGACAATGCTGACATTAGAAGTGTTGGCATTTTTTAAATTGAATGAAATGTACTGCGTAGGATTTTGGAAAGCTGAACCTATACCAAAGCCAACAATTAATCCAATTGAAGCGAATAGCAGAACTTTAAATTTGTTTTTTGTCATTATCTTCTTTTTTTATAGATAGGTACTGTTGAACAAGGCTCTCCAAACATAAGAGATTTTACTATAGGCAATAGTTTTTTTGTAACTTCCAAATATGCAGCATCAGGACTTGGAACTGCTCCACATCCTTTTACTACCACTATTTTGTCCAGATAGTTATCTATTGCGATCCCCTGAATAGCTTGATTGAGAACTAATTCAAATACTTCACTTTTTGTGCCAAAGTGAAAAGGGATATTTTTTTGTATCAGATAATTGGCGATTAACATATACGCCCATTGGGCGACTATGGCATTAGTAGAGCAATATACAGCAACAATTTGATTGTGAAATTGCTCCCAATCCCAATCTTTCAGATGTGCTCTAAATTCTTTTTCTCTAAGTACAAGCCCTTTATACAAAAATTGGCTGATATCCAATTCTACAATTTCATTTTTAGGATGTAAATCCTCCAAATCCAATATAATAATTCCACTTTGGGTTACTTTATTTTCAAT
This sequence comes from Chitinophagales bacterium, assembly GCA_023957235.1. Classification (GTDB taxonomy): domain Bacteria; phylum Bacteroidota; class Bacteroidia; order Chitinophagales; family JADIYW01; genus JAMLHH01. Next base: position 382,236 of record JAMLHI010000001.1, read on the forward strand.
TGACATAGTTATAGAAAGTTATAAGATAATAAAAAGAAATTTTAATGAAGAAGGTTTTTATGATATAATTTGAGTTGTAAAGTATCCTTGCTAAATATTTTTAATTGAATAGACTAATTAATTCTAGGAGATAAAAAAAGCCATTCTATTGAATGGCTTTTAAATTTGTTGGGTAGATAAATTTTAGTACACCATATATCTTTTATCGTCAATTTTAGAATTCTTCAATATTGTACTAAAGATATTATCAAAATTCAAAGCAGACGCATTTTGTCGGTACAATTGATTTTGGAATACTTTTAAATCTACGCTTCCAGAAAGATCTTCTATTGAGTTGGTCTTTACTACATATACACCATTATTTCCAGAGATAGCAGCAGATTGCTTTCCTTCTTTAGTAGCGATTGCGGTACCAACAATTTTAGGTTCCATTCCTAATTGAGAAACAAAACTGTTGTTAGCTTGAACAATGACACCATTATGTATTTGTCCATTACTTTTATTGGCCAAGGCTTCTAATCCTGCCGTTTTTGAGTCAGACAGATTTTTTTGGATGAGAGCAGCCTTTTTTTCATTCATTAAAATAGGGTTGATTTCATTTTTTACATCACTTACTTTTGCTAATCCTTTTTCGTTTTTAGCATCAATTTTTACTATAACATATTTATCAGATAGGTCAAAGAAATTGACATCTCCTACTTTTCCTTCTTTAAATGCCCATGCAACGACAGGGCGAGTACCTTCAATTCCTCCTACATTCACATCTTTTGCTACAAAAGAAATATCTTTCAAAGTTTTCTGTGTTTTTGATTTTTCATCAAAGCTTTTAGGAGTTTTGGAATCATTCCAGAAATTATTGGCATTGTTGTAAATTTCTTTTGAAGTAGCATCGCTAGCAACAAGTTCACTAGAGAAATCAATGACACGGACAGCTGGTTTTAGACCTACTTGAGCAGTTTTTTGAAGAATAAATATTCCACTTGGCGTTTCTATAGATTCGATTTGTCCTACTGACATATCATAAAATAATCTTTTATTGAAATCGGGCTCAACTGAACCATGTGGAATAAATCCAAAATCTCCACCATTTCCTTTTGCAGAAGGTTCGTCAGAAAATTCACTTGCTTTTTGGGCAAATGAGGCTTTTCCTTCTTTAATATCTTGAATAATTTGTTCTGCTAATTTCTTTTTAGCTTCAACATCTGCAGCATTTTTATAAGAAAGAATAATTCTTGACGCTCTAACACTATCAGGAATAAGTTTTTTCCCAGCAATATAGGAAAGGACAATATCATTTCCTTCTTTATAAGGTCCAACAAAACTACCTTCAGGAGCATTGCTTAATGAGTCAGCATTAACTCTTCCGAAGTTTTTAATTTCTTCAGCAGTTTGATAGGCTATATTTCCTCCTTGAACAGAACTTCTAGCAATATATAATGAATCATCATCTGAGTTGAGAAGTCCTTCTTTGTTTTGTAATACTTGTTTAGTAATCTCTTCTATATCAGCAGAATTTGGAACGACATCAAAAGTGACAATATCAACAATAAAATTAGCATCTCTTTGATACTTCAAAGGATGGTTTTTAATGTAAGCATCAATTTCAGCATCAGTAACTGTCACTTTGCTATCATCTATTGTTGAGTATGGAACCGAGAGAACGTCAATATTTAATAATTTATTTTCTGCTAATTTACTTTCAGCCAAGAAGCTAGGAATATAAGCAGATTTTGCAACCAATGAAGAATATTTAGTGCGTATTCTATCTTGTTCCACCAATGGCTCTAATTGAATTACAGTTTCTCTCAAGCGTGAATCTACTGCGTCCATATTATTAAGAGCCTCTTCCATTTTTGCCTTATCAAACATTCCTGTTTCAGGATTGATAAAAGATTGGCCCAATACATTCATTACCAAAGGATTGATAGTCTCTCCTTTGAAAGCTTCTGCCAACTCATCATTAGAGACGGTTAATCCTAATTTTTCAATAGTATTTCCTAAAATATACTTTACTGCAAAATTATTCCAAACTTCTTCTCTGATATACATTGAATTCTGTTCATTGAAGCTGATATTAGGATTGAGGGTTTTCAATCTGTTTTCATAAGCAGAGACATCATTGAAGAATTCTGCTGCATCTACTTTTTCCCCATTAATTTTTCCAAGAGTTTTTGTAGAGCCACCTGTCAGATTTTGAGAGCTGATTGCTTCCTGAACTAAAAAGATAAGCATAGATACTCCTATAAATCCAAGAAGAAGGCCAGTTTTTTGGCGTATTTTTCCTATTAAAGCCATAGTCTATTAAAAATAATTTTAAAAATCATTTGCAAAAATAATCGGTTATATATGATTACCAAACAAGAAAATATATTATTGTGAAATATTTATAAAATCTTCTACTGTTAATTTTACGGTTTCTATCTTAGTTTCTGAAACATTTAACACTTTAAAGAGATAATTTTCAATTTTGATAATTTCATTTTCTCGAGGAATACTCCCCATTTTATTCACTAATAATCCAGATATTGTTTCGCAATCTCCCTCAGGAATCGAGAGTTGATACTCTTCATTGACTCTGTCAATCTTTAATCTTCCAGACAAAATAAATTCATTTTTAGACAATTGGTTTTCAATTAAATTTTTGTTGTCATACTCATCATCTATCTCTCCAAAAATTTCTTCTAATATATCTTCTAAGGTCACGACACCTGCAGTCCCACCATATTCATTGACTACCCATACAATATTTTTATTTTCTTTCACCATTATATTCATTAGTGTTGGAATAGGCATTGTTTCAGGAACAACTTTTATGGGAATCAAGATGTCAGAGATTTGATAAGGATGTTTGTGTAAATCAAAGTGGTGAACATATCCGATGATATTATCAATGGAATCTTCATACACTAATATTCTTGAATGATAGGTCTGAATAATTGTCTTTTTCAATTGTTCAATGCCTTCATTGATTTCTATGGCAGAGATTTCATTTCGGGGAATCATACATTCTCTGACTTTTGTTTTTTTTAAAAACAAGACATTTTCAAATAATTCGGTATTTACATTGCCTGTGTCTGTCTCAGAGTTGAGGTGTTGGTGTTCGATTATCAGCCTTTCTATATTGAGAGAAGTATATTCTATTTTGTTATTGGAGAGTTCAATTTTAAAGGGGAATAAAAAACTTCTACATATTTTTTCAACCAGCATTGATGGATAATGGAGGACCTTAAAATAAATAATGAACCAACCAGAAAAGGCAGGGATAAAATTCTCAGCATATAATCGAGAGAAGTTTTTGGGTAAAAACTCAAAGAAGATTGTAAAAAAGACTAGTGCCAAAATTTCCAAAACGACAATTGTGTATTTTGCCCAGCCAATTAGATAGCCATGAAGATATAAATATTGGATGCGTTCAATGAGAATCCATGAAATAATGCCGATGGATATTAATTTTAATCCATAACTAGCAATAAGAATATTTAAAGGGCTTTGAGAATACTTTTGAGCCATTTTTATTGTATTCGAATTGAAATCTTGTGCTTTATACGCATAAATCCGACCAGAGGTGAATACTGTCTCTACTCCAGAGAAAAGGGCAAAAGTAAAAAGGGCAATAAGTAAGACAAAGACTTCCATCAATCTCTAAATTACTAATTTTTTTAAAATAGCCATCAATTTCATGAAAATATAGAATCTCGTAAGAAGGAAGTTTGGAGTTGATAGCCAATTCCTTCATTTCTTGGCTATAATCATGTTTATATGCCAAATAATTTAGAAATTAGTACATTATCATTTTGATTTTAGTATGACAATAGAAGAAGCCCAGTCCACAATAGACCAATGGATTAAAAATAATGGAGTCAGGTATTTTAGTGAATTGACCAATATGGCAATTCTTACTGAAGAAGTTGGAGAAGTAGCGCGATTAATGTCAAGAATTTATGGAGATCAATCTTTTAAGGAAAGTGATCAATCCAAAGAACTTGGAGATGAAATAGCAGATGTTCTTTTTGTTTTAATATGTATTGCCAATCAGACGGGAGTAAATCTGACAGAGGCACTAAAGAAAAATTTGGATAAAAAGACAAACAGAGATAAGGATAGGCATAAGAACAATTCTAAAATACAGTCGAAGTGAAAAGAGCATCTTTAATAATCGTCTGTTTTTCTTTCCTAATCATATTGTTATATTTTATTTCAATATTTTTACCATCTACCTATCAGATTTCTCAATCGGAATTGATATATGGCAATCCAAAGACTACGTTCCAATTGGTTAATAATTTAAAGAATTGGGAATTTTGGAATGTATGGATAGATTCAAGTTCTAAGCATTTGCCCTCTTATAGCCCAAAATATATTGGCAAAGGAGCTTTTTTCAAATGGAAAAGTGGTAAAGGCGATTATAATTCGATTGAAATAATAAGGTCTATCCCAAATTCTGAAATAGACATCTCTATAAGAACACCCTCTGCCGAACCTATATTGGCACAAATAAGAATAGAGGAATTAAAAGAAGGAACCTCTTTGCATTGGGACATGACTTTACATTTTAAAGATAGCGGAAGTAGAGTGATGGGCTTTTTTATTTATCGTTGGTTTATTCGAGACATTAAAAAAAGTCTGAAAAAAATCAATCCATATTTATTTGAGTCTCACCAACATAGTGGCTGGGTAAGCAATGGGTATTATATTGAAAACTCTATAGGAAATCCTTCAATATTTACTACTGATACTATAAATTCAGAAGATTATTATCAGCATACAGATTCAGTAGCTAGACAATTCAAATCTATTCAGAGTCAAAAATTTCAGACGCAAGATTTTTATTTTTTCATTAAAACAATTACAACATTAACCAATGGGAAGATGGTTGTGTTATATGGAAGCCCTGTTCTTAAAAATCATCCATATTTAGACTCAATACCTGTAGATTATTTCGAGGGAAAATATATGGTGTTCAAATATTATGGTTCTGAAGAAGGCTATGAAAAGGCGATTATTAAGGCAAAGGAGGAGGCAAGAAAAAATGGATGGTCAATTGATTTGCGCCCGTATGTCAGTTTTTATGATTATTTCAATTTGAAGAATGAATTAGATACTAATTCTATGAGGATAGGATTTCTTATTCAGTAAAAGAGTTTTCTGAAAAAGCCCCAACTCCATAAAGGATGTCCCATACAGGTTGGATTTTATAAGTGCTTTTGTTGTAGATATTTGAGAGGACGATGATGACAGTTTCGTCTTCAGGATTACGAGCAAAAGCAGCGGTATATCCATGCCACCAGCCGTTGTGGTAAACAATTTTTCCAAAGTCTTGGTTTTGAGAGATTCTCCAACCATAACCATAATTTCTGACACCTCTTTTTTCGTTACTTCTACCTATCACAGAGCTATCCAGAGTAGCTTGTTTGAAAATTGAGGCGCGAGCATTAGCTCTTTCCCATTTTAGGAGGTCAACAATTGAAGAATAAATATTTTTATCTCCAACAATCCCATCTGTAGCGACGATAGCATCTTCTGTATTTTTGATTTTATATCCTTTCGTCAAATTTTTGGAAGGGAGGTTTTGATGTCCAGCGGAGAAAATATAGGTGTCATTCATCCCCAAAGGCTTAAAAATATTTTTATCCATATATTCTTCATAAGGCATTCCAGAAACTTGCTCTATGATTAAAGCCAATAGGGCATAATTAGAATTGTTGTATGAGAATGACCGATTGGGCCTCCCCAAAGGTTTAGGTTTGTTCTCCTTGAAAAAATTCAATAACTCTTTGTTGGATTTTAGACCTCCATGCTCCCAGTCCTTTTCTGTTACTGACAGATAATTGGGTAAGCCGGAGCGATGAGTTAATAGATTTTCTACGGTAATCCCTTTATATGGAAAATCTTCAAATATTTCTTCAAGAGGTTGATGTAAATCCAGTTTGCCTTTTTCCACCAGCCCCATTATTGCCATGGCAGTAAATGTTTTACTTACTGATGCTATTTGAAAGACAGAATTGATATTTAAAGAGTCTTTAGAATTTAAATCTTTGACTCCAAATGAACCCGAATAAATGATATTACCCTTCCTTGCTACTAATACATTGCCATTAAAATGAGCATTTTGATGAAGATGAGTATAATAATCTCCTATTTTTTCTTTCCATTCTTTCTGTGTGCTTTCATCAACACCAAGGGGACTTATCGGGTAATCATGAGGGTTATTAAAAGAAAAGCGTTTTTTGTCTTTGTTCCCACATGATGAAAGGAAGAAAGAATATATAACAAAAAATAATAAAAGTCTTAATGAAAAATGCTTAAATACACTCACAATGAATTAATCGTTTCCTTTTATTCTGTCTATCAATAATTTTTGCCCCAACTGAATATTGGCACTTGCCATTCTATTCCATTTTTTCAATGCTTCTACTGTGATATTAAATCTTTGAGAGATATTGAATAGCGTATCTCCCTTTTTAACAACATAATATTTTGAGCCTGAATTTGCTGTTGAATGAGAGTTGATAGTAGGGGGAGTTTTTCCTGTATTTACATCAGAATTTTTTTCTGAAGGAGGATAGCTAAATGGATGATAATGAATGTTAAAATCAATCCGATTTTCTTCTTCGTTTAAAGCATATTGTGGAGAAAGTATATTGTAATCTTTGAACTCTCCATCTTTTAATATAGTGTTTTCAACAAATCCAGTATTATAGATAGATTGGTTATACTTATTAGACATGATGATAATGGTCAAGCTATCGTCAATAAATCTTTTAAAGACAATATTGTAGTCATGCCACCAACCATTATGATAAATTATTTTTTTCCCTTCTTGCAAGTCTGTTGTCCTCCATCCCAAGCCATAATCTTTTCCCGAATGTCCTTTTGTTTGTCCTTCGTAAGCAGCCTGAATAGTAGAAGATTTTAATAGCGTGTTATTGCTCCATGACAAATCCCACTTGAGGAGGTCTTCAGTTGTAGAATACACCCCTTTATCCCCTGCAACGCCATCAAACATGTCGCTGCTCCTAGGCTTCCAAAAAGCATTATAACCATAAGTCTGTCCTTCCTTTCTTTCTTGAGAAGGATGCCAAACCCAAGTGTTTTTCATTTTTAATGGGTCAAAAATATTTTCCTTACAAAAATCTGAAAAAGATTCGCCAGAGATATTTTCAACAAGCGCTGCTAATACTGCATAGTTGCTGTTATTATATTTGAAGACAGTATTCGGAGCAGCCAGCCTTCCTGGTCTTTTTTGGGCAAACATATTCATTACATCCTGATTGGAGATATATGTTTTCTTTCCAAAAGAAGCCCCATAATTTAAATAATCTGGCAGACCAGAGCGGTGACTTAATAAATGTCTAATTGTAACACCTTTATATGGAAAATTAGGATAGAAAGTCGTCACAAGGTCATCTATATCCAATTTTCCTCTTTCATATAAAATTAAAATAGCAGCAGCAGTAAAGGGTTTGCTGGTAGATGCCAACTGAAATGAAGATACTTGATTTAGTCGTTCTCCGGTAGCTTTGACTGCGTAACCTAATGATTTTTTATAGATAGGTTCGCCTTTATAAGCAATCAGAATATTGCCATTGAATTTTCCTGACTGATATAAAGAAGTATAGTATTGATCTATATCAGAAACAGAATTTTGTAGGGCAATTTTTGAGCTATCAAGCTGAGAAATATTATCAACACAGAAAGCATCTTTCCTAAAAGAAAAGGTAAAAAGTAGAAGAAATATAAAATATGCAACTCTCATTTTCTATACCAACGGTTTAAAAATAAGGGATAAATATTTGACGCTATAGGCTTAACAAATTTTTAACCCTTATAAATCAAGGAGTTTTGAAAAATAAAAAAATGATTTCTTGATTTTTAATAACAATTATCCACAGATGTGGATGAATGATCTTGGCGCTATAAGATTGACTTAAAGAGGGTTGTCCTTTTTATGATAGAAAGAGGAATGCCTACCATTGATAGATTTTCCATTTGGTTTCAAATTGAAGCCAAAATCTCCAAGCAAAAAAAGCACCGCATATATTGGCAAGGATATCTGTCCAATCCATGCTACGGTCTGTGAGAGACTGGAGGAACTCAATGACAACTCCTATCAACAAAACTGCTAAAAATGCAATCAAAAAGATATTATTTCGCCTTATTTTTAAATATCCAGCACCCTTTCTTCTCCAAACCCAAAGTGTCCAAAGCCCAAAATACATCAAAAAATGCACCCATTTGTCAAAAAATATTTTATCTAAAAAGAGGTTTGATTTTATGGAGTCAGCTGGTAATAAGCACAAATAGAAAATCAAGCCTAAATAGGAAATAAGAATAATCCATCGAGCTAGGGGGTATTTAAAAATATTTTTCATAAAAAAAGCCATGATTTTATCTCATGGCTTTATAATTTTTGTCATTAAAGATTAGCCGATTAAAGCCTTGTATTCATCAGCATTTAATAAATTATCTAGTTCAGAACTGTCAGAGATTTTCAATTTTATCATCCATCCTTCGCCAAAAGGATCGGTATTGACTAATTCTGGTTCATCTTCTAATTTTTCATTAAGCTCCAAAATTTCTCCAGATAAGGGCAAAAATAAATCGGAAACTGTTTTAACCGCTTCTACTGTCCCAAATATATCTCCTGCATCCATTGTTTCACCCTCAGTGTCGATATCTACAAATACGATATCTCCCAATTCTCCCTGAGCAAAATCTGTAATTCCAATAATAGCGATATCTCCTTCTATGCGAACCCATTCGTGTTCTTTGGAATACTTTAAGTTTGTTGGTACGTTCATGATTTGAATTTTGTCAAAATTAATAGTTTATAATAAGATTGTCCTAATCTTTTTACAAGAATATAGCAATTTAGAGTGTTTCTGCCATTTTCTTTTCCCAATTCCATGCACTTAGCATCATATCATCAATTGTATAATTGAGCTGCCATCCCAAAGAGCTTATAGCTTTTGTATTGTCGGCATAAACTTCTATCACATCTCCTGCTCTCCTAGCGCCTATTTCATACTTCAGAGAGATACCAGTACTTTTTTCAAAGGCTTTGATAGCTTCAAGAACAGTGACACCATTACCTGTTCCTAGGTTAAAGACTTCAGGTATTGAGAAAGGAGGCTTTTTTAATAGATAATCAATAGCTAGCGTATGGGCATGTGCAATATCACAGACATGAATATAATCTCTGATACAAGAGCCATCTCTAGTAGGATAATCATCTCCATAAACAATCAATTTTTCTCTTTTTCCAATAGCCGTCTGTGTAATAAACGGAGCCAGATTATTAGGGATATCAATAGGCATCTCTCCTATTTCGCTACTTGGATGAGCTCCTACAGGATTGAAATAGCGCAATAAAATTGTTTTTAGATGAGTAGCTTTTGCCACATCAGTTAATACTTGCTCTCCATGTTGTTTTGTCCTAGCGTAAGCACATTGTGCTTCTTGAAAAGGAGTGTCTTCTGTAACAGGCAAGTTTTCTACTAGGCCATAAACAGAACAAGAAGAAGAAAATACAAAATTTTGAATTTTATATTTTTCAGCGGCTTCAAGAATATTGAATAAGCCTACCATATTATTTTGATAATATTTTAAAGGCTGTTCGGTAGATTCAAAAACAGATTTATATGCAGCAAAATGAATAATTCCACTAGCGTCTTGATGCTGTGAAAGAGTATCAAAAGTGGCGGTTTTGTCTGTCAAGTCTATGGGATGAAATACAACTTTCTTATTTAAAATTTTCTCTACACCATTTAAAATATTTAAGCTAGAACGACTCAGATTGTCTATAATGACAACATCATATCCATTTTGAACTAAATCAACTACAGTATGTGAACCGATATAGCCACAGCCTCCAGTAACAATGATTTTTTTAGCCATTTTATTTGATCAAATTTAAAAGATATTGCCCATACCCACTTTTTAATAAAGGTTGAGCGATTTCCGACAAATGTACTTTATCAATAAATCCTTTTCTATAAGCTACTTCTTCGATACACCCTATTTTTAATCCTTGTCTTTGTTCTATAACCTGAACAAATTGTGAGGCCTGCATCAATGAATCAAATGTTCCGGTATCTAACCACGCTGTTCCTCTATTTAAGATAGAGACTTTAAGTTTGCCTCTTTTGAGATACTCTTTGTTGACATCTGTGATTTCATATTCTCCTCTATGGCTTGGTTGAATATTTTCAGCAATTTCAATGACATCATTATCATAAAAATATAAACCTGGAACGGCATAATTGGACTTGGGACTCAAAGGCTTTTCTTCAATGGAAAGCACGTTATTGTTTTCGTCAAATTCTACGACACCATATCTTTCAGGGTCCGAAACATGGTAAGCATAAATAATTCCGCCATCAGGACTGCTATTTTCTTCTAATAACTGTCCTAAATTGCTGCCATAAAAAATATTATCACCAAGAATCAAAGCTACTTTATCGTTTTTAATAAAATCTTTTCCAAGGACGAAAGCTTGTGCTAGCCCATTGGGAGTTTCTTGTACTTTATAATGAAACTCGCAGCCATATCGGCTCCCATCTCCTAACAATCTTTCAAAATGAGGCAAATCTATAGGAGTAGATATAATAAGGATTTCTCTGATTCCAGCCATCATCAAGACAGATAATGGATAATAAATCATAGGCTTATCATAAATAGGCATGATTTGTTTGCTAATAGCATAAGTAATTGGATATAAACGAGTTCCAGAGCCGCCAGCTAATATTATTCCCTTCATGAGTTAAAAATAGTATTATTTTAATGATTTACTATACTAATAAAAATTTGCCTTCTTTTTAAAATATTTCTTCTCATTACTAATATGTTAACAAATTAGCTTAACTTATCTTCAAAATATATTAACTTTACATAGCTTAAAGCAATCAAATAAATAATTATGGCAGAAAAAGTTTTTAAAGTTCTCATAGTTGATGACGAACAAGATGTTTTGGAGTTTCTCAGTTACAATTTAAGCAAGGAAGGTTTTGAAGTATTTAAAGCAGAAAATGGAAAGTCAGGTGTTGAACTTGCTAAGCGAGAAAATCCTGATATTATTTTATTGGATGTGATGATGCCAGAAATGGACGGAATTGAGACTTGCAGAACTTTAAGAGAAATGCCTCAGTTTGAAAATACAATTATTGCTTTTTTGACTGCAAGAACAGAAGATTATTCTCAAATTGCAGGTTTTGAAACTGGAGCAGATGATTATATCAGCAAACCAATTAAGCCTAGGGTATTAATCAGCCGATTAAAAGCGCTGCTTAGAAGATATGATTTTAAAGAAGCAAAGAGCAATCTTTTAAAAGCTGGAAACATCCAGATAGACAGAGAAAGATATTTGATTATCTTTAATGGAGAGGAAATGGCAGTGCCTAGAAAAGAATTTGAGCTTCTTTTCTTATTGGTTTCTAAGCCAGGCAAAGTTTTCAAGAGAGATGAAATTCTCAATGAAATTTGGGGGAGAGATATTATTGTAGGAGATAGAACTATTGATGTCCATATCAGAAAACTTCGTGAAAAACTTGGGGAAGATCTTATTAAAACAGTTAAAGGAATCGGGTATAAATTTGAAGAACAATGATTAGACGGCAACTCACTCCTAATGTAATTGCCATTATCACTAGTTTTTTTGTGTCCATTCTTAGCTCTTTAGCTTTATTGCTTTTTGATATCGCAGTAGGAATAACACAGCCGCTCTCTTTCTTTTTCTTTCAATTTGCCCTTGTCTTTTTAATCTCCTTTGGGTTATATAAATATACATTGATGAGATTTGTCAATGATAAGTTGAAGATTATTTATAAAGCAATAGGGCAATCTTTAAAATTTCAAAAAGAAATCAGCCACAGCCACAGTTCAAATATTATGCGGTTAGTAGAAATTGACGTGGGTGATTGGGCGATTAATAAAAACAAACAAATTCGTGAGTTACGTAAACTCGAAACATATAGAAAGGAATTTGTAGGAAATGTTTCTCATGAATTGCGCACTCCTATTTTTAATGCTCAAGGATATTTGGAAACATTATTAGACGGGGTAGATGATCCCGTTATTGAAAAACAGTATTTGCAAAAGGCTTTGGCAAATGTAGAAAGATTAGATGCCATTGTTTCAGATTTGTTGGAAATTTCAAAATTTGAGGCTGGTCAGATTCATTTGGAGAAGAAATCTTTTGATATCATTGCGCTAATAAAAAAAATATTTTATCAATATCAGCATTTGGCAGAAATGAGCCAGGCTCACCTGACTGTGGATTCAAAGATGAAGGTCTTATATGTGTGGGCCGACCCAGTGAGAATCACTCAAGTGTTAGAAAATTTAGTTTCTAATGCTATTAAATATGGGAAAAAAGGAGGAACAGTATCTATCAATTTTTATCTTTTAGATGATCAGATTATTGTGGAGGTCAATGATGACGGCCCTGGTATTGCAGCAGAACATCTACACAGATTGTTTGAAAGATTTTTCAGAGCAGACAAAAGCCGATCAAGGAATATTGGCGGCACAGGGTTGGGATTGTCAATTGTAAAAAATATTATTGAAGCCCATGATCAGAATATCACTGTGCGTAGTGAATTGGGCGTAGGGACAACCTTCACTTTTACTTTGGAAAAGGCAAAACAAGAAGCCATAGACCAATTGAATATTCTATAAGCTCAGGTTTTTTTGAATAAAATCTGATATTTGTATTTGAAGTATTTTATGAGAGAACCTCACTCTAATTTTGATGTTGTGATAGTCGCCAATGGCTGTTTCCCTGAACATTTCATTCCATTGTCATTTATTCATAATGCCAATTTTATTGTCTGCTGTGATGGTGCGGCCAATGAATTTATAAAAAGAATAGGCAAGCCTAATGCGATTGTTGGAGATGGAGACTCTATTTCTGAAGAGAATAAATCCTTATACTCAGATATTATTTATATAGATGGCAATCAGGAAACAAATGATCTGACTAAGGCAGTTAAGTATTGTGTGCAACTAGGCAAAAAGCGAATGGTAATAGTAGGTGGTACTGGATACAGAGAAGATCATACCATAGGCAACATTGCGCTATTGGCAAATTTTATGGATGAAGTGGATGTTAAAATGTTTACTAATTTTGGGGTGTTTACGCCCATAAGATTTTCCACAACATTCCACAGTGTAAAGGGTCAGCAAGTTTCGATATTTGGAGTTGATTATCAAGAAATCACAACAAATGGACTGGTATATCCTATCAATCATCAAGTATTAAAATATTGGTGGCAAGGAACACTGAATGAAGCATCTGGCAGTAGCTTCCATATCAGCACCAATGGCAAGGCAATAATTTATCAAGCATATCACTCAGATTGGTGGCTATAGAATGATGAAGGTAGATTTGATATTTGTTTTGCAGTGGGTGGCAGTCCTTTTTGGAGTTTTGCAAGTGTGGTATTCTAAAGAAAATCGACCAGTCAATTATCTCTTTGGGATAATAAGTGTTCTCTGCAATATTTATGTATTATTCGTTTCAAAATTATATGCAGAATCTCTTTTGAATGGATATTATCTCATCATGAGTATTTATGGTTGGTGGTTTTGGTTATTTGGTAAAAAAGAAGAAACAACTCAACAAGTTTTAATTTCATCGAGTACAAAGAGAGAGTATATCTTAGCAGGATCTATTGTGCTTTTTTCTTTCTGTGTTTTCTATTTTGGACTTTATCATATTACAGATTCTGATGTGCCACATTGGGATGCATTGGTTTCAGCATTTGCTTGGGCTGGAATGTGGCTTTTGGCTCGTAGAAAAATTGAGAACTGGATTTTCCTCAATATTAGCAATGTGATATCAATACCTTTGTTGTTTTATAAAGGATTACCAATTTATGCGGGATTTACAATTTTATTATTTGTAATGGCAATTTGGGGGTATATCAATTGGTACAAATTGATGAGAACAAGAGATTAAAAAGAGGCTAGTAGAGAAGAAATTTTTCCTCCTTGGCTAAAATCCCCATTCCAAAAAGGGCAAAATCAAATCTAACCGGATCAATAGAATCAAATTTTTTAAGCTGTTGAGTCAATTCCAGCACCGTCTGCCAATCTGTTTGTTTTCTTTGAATTAATCTGAGCTGTCTAGCATTTTTTTCTACATGCACATCTAATGGACACAACAATTGAGAAGATGAAATCTGAGTCCAAATACCAAAATCAATCCCTTTGTCATCTTTTCTAACCATCCATCTCAAAAACATATTTAATCGTTTACAGGTGGACTTTCCAATCGGAGAAGAAATATGCTTTTTTGTTCTGGGAGCGGTGGTCGCCAATGCCATAAAATAGTTATGAAAGCCTATTAATGCTGGTCCAATGTTTTCATCTGTAGGGAAAAGGTGTCTAGAAAATGCCGTTTCAAGACTTTCGTGCTTTTGATAATATTGTTTGAAAAAAGCAATGAAAGATAACATATCTGTTCCGTTAAAAGTACGATGAACAAAAGATTCAAATCTGGCTAAATCTTTTTCCTGATGGTTTAATATGAAATCATGTGGGCTACCATCCATCCAATTGACAATCTTATTACAGCTATTGATGATTGTCTTTCTTTGTCCCCAAGCCAAAATTGCAGCAATAAGTCCCATAATTTCAATGTCTTGTTTTTTTGAAAACAAGTGAGGGATAGAGATGGGGTCATTCTCTATAAAGGTAGGATGATGGACACGCTGATAATAAAATTCAAGAGTCTCAGCAATATTCATAACTTTCATTTCTTGAAAGGAGAAGCATCTTGCTGTTCTTTTATCATTTTTTTGGTATAATGAAAGGACACAGCCAAGCCTAGAATAGCACCAATTCCTAAATAAGGATAATTGTCTTGAAGAAGCAAGTAATTATATATGCCATGTAGAAAAATAGGGATTAATAAGGCTTTTAATGAATATTCAATATTTTTTTTAGGAATATACTTGGCTTTGCCAGTATAATAGCCCATAACAATTCCAAAGTTGGCATGTGCTGGTATTGCAGTAAACATTCTTATGATAGCAGTCTGAACTCCTCCATCCAACACAAAATATAAGTTCTCTAAAGAGGCAAATCCCATCCCTATCATAACAGCATATACAATCCCGTCAATGGGTTCATTAAATGGATTTCTATAATAAATGATATATCTTAAACAAATAAATTTACAGGTTTCTTCGACTAATGCTGCAAGGACAAAAGCAGATAAAAAGATTTCCATTTGGCGACCTGAATAAGCGTCTGGCAACCAATGAAGGTTATTGGATATTAGGGGAGCTACTGCAGCACATGCAACGCCAAGAAGAAAAGCCAAAAACAAAAAACTCCATGGCTCATGTTCATATTTGTCCTTATGGTAAATATACCATATTACTGCTACAATAGGAGCTAAGGCGAGTATGATTAACCCCAAAGTCATAATAGACTATTGCAAAGCATTTTTCAAATCGGTTATTAAATCTTCAATATCTTCAATTCCGACACTTAGCCTGATAAGGGAATCTGTAACACCTGTCTTTTCTCTTTCCTCTTTAGGGATAGAAGCATGAGTCATAGTTGCAGGATGTCCGATTAGAGACTCTACTCCTCCCAATGATTCTGCTAAAGAAAACAATTTAGTTCCAGACAATATTTTATTTGCGGCATTGATAGAGTCGTCTTTCAATGAGAAAGAAACCATAGCTCCAGAAAGTTTCATTTGACTTTGTGCCAATTCAAATTGTGGGTGAGATTTCAATCCAGGATAGTTGACTTTTTGTACTTTGGGATGCGTAATTAAAAATTCAGCAACAGACGCTGCATTTTGACAAGCACGCTCCATACGCAAATGTAAGGTCTTAATTCCTCTCAAAACTAACCAACAATCATTGGGGCCAGGAACAGCACCACTCGCATTCTGGATAAAATGTAATCTGTCTGCCAATGATTTTTCTTTGACAATAACAGCTCCTAAAATGACATCACTATGTCCTCCCAAATATTTTGTTGCAGAATGACAAACGATATCTGCCCCCAAGTCTAAAGGTGTTTGTAAGTAGGGTGAAGCAAAGGTATTATCTACACAGACCCAAATATTTTTTGCTTTAGCTAAATTGACAACAGCTTTGATATCGACAATATTCAACATGGGATTGGTAGGTGTTTCTATCCATATCAATTTGGTGTTTTCTGTGATTTTTTCAGCAATATTTTGAACATTATTCATGTCAACAAAATGAAACCCTATCCCATATCTTTGAAATAATTTGGTGAAAATACGATAGCTACCACCGTATAAGTCATTACAAGAAATGACTTCGTCTCCTGGATTCAGTAATTTTATTATGGCATCAGTTGCAGCCAGTCCACTCGCAAAGCAAATACCATATTGTCCATTTTCTAATGCGGCTAGATTGCTTTCCAAGACGGAGCGAGTAGGATTTTGAGTTCTTGCATATTCATACCCTTTATGAACTCCTGGAGCGTCTTGAACATAGGTAGATGTCTGAAAAATGGGAGTCATGATTGCGCCAGTAGAAGGGTCTGGTTCTATACCAGCATGAATCACTTTTGTAGCAAATTTCATATTTATCACTTTAGGAAGAACAAAGTTAAGGAAATTAATACATCATGACGAATAAGCTCCTGAAATTAATCAAGTAAGAGTGTGCCGAAAAACCATGCTCCATAAAGGAGTTGCCTACAAGTGAGAGAAAATGAAATTTGTCAATTTCAAAAAGTAGCGAAAACAATTACTAGATTTTTTAATATGGTTGAAATGCATTGAGTAAATTGGCTTTCTATAAGGGGATGGATTACAAATTAAAGAGAATTGTGATGTTGAACTATTCATGAAACACCTTTTGATTTGTAGCCTACCTTCATTCCCTACTTTTTGGGTAATATCATATCAAAGCTGTTTAAGAAATTTTGCAAATAGAGAATAGAACTCAACTTTAAAAATTTTTAAATAGTCCTAGAAATCAGCCATCAAAGAGATAGAGGATAAATATTGAAAATATAACACCAAACCCACACTAAAAAAGAGATGGATTTGGTGAAATAACTATAAATTATTGACGAAGTGAATAAATAAAATAAAACACTAAAGCCTATTAGCCTTTTTGTGTTAAATTGAATTATATCAATCCGTTTTCTTTTAAATATTCAGCAATTTGAACAGTATTAGTGGCAGCCCCTTTTCTCAAATTGTCTGCAACTATCCAGAGGTTTAAAGTCTTTGGTTGGGTTTCATCTCTACGGATGCGGCCGACAAAAACTTCATCTCTATTATGTGCATCTTTTGGCATTGGATATACAGCATTAGCAATATCATCTACCAATACAACTCCTGGAGCATTGGACAAGATTTTACGGATATCTGCCAAATCAAACTCATTTTCAAATTCAATATTGACAGATTCTGAGTGCCCTCCCATAACAGGAATTCTTATTGCAGTTGCAGTTACTGCAATAGAGTCATCTCTCATTATCTTTTTTGTCTCATTGACCATTTTCATTTCCTCTTTTGTGTATCCATTATCAAGAAAAACATCTATCTGAGGAATCACATTTAAGTCAATTTTATATTTATACGCCATAGGTCCTTCAAGGCCAGCTCGTTCATTCATCAATTGGTCAACTGCTGCTTTCCCTGTTCCTGTTACAGACTGGTATGTGGATACAACAATTCTGTTGATTTTATATTTTTTATGAAGAGGGTTAATGGCAACCACCATCTGAATAGTACTACAATTGGGATTGGCAATAATTTTATCTTCTTTTGTCAATGAATCAGCATTAATTTCAGGGACAACTAATTTTTTTGTAGCATCCATTCTCCATGCGGAAGAATTGTCAACTACTGTAATTCCTGCTTCTGCAAATTTAGGAGCCCATTCTAAGGAAGTTGAACCTCCAGCAGAGAATAAGGCAACATCAGGTTTCATTTCTATTGCCTTCTCAGGAGTAACAACTGTATATTCCTTACCTTTAAAAGATAATTGTTTGCCTGCTGATCGAGCAGAGGCTACAGGAATCAATTCGCTTACCGGGAAGTTTCTTTCTTTAAGAACTTCAAGCATTTGGCCACCAACTAATCCTGTGGCTCCGACAATTGCTACTTTCATTTTTTTATATTTATGCGTAAAAATAATGAATCGTGTATTATCTTATGCATCTGATGCAAAATTCAAGTAAAATTACCGTTATATTTTTGGGAATATTTCTCATAAACATTATCAATTCGTCTGCGCAACCAGTTGAATATAGGGATATTATAATCAATGAAATCATGGCTGACCCGTCTCCTGTCAAAGGATTGCCAGAAAAAGAATTTATAGAGATATTCAATCGCTCTAATAAAACAATTGATTATTCAAATTGGACAATTAAGGATGCATCGACTACTAAAGGTATTTTTCCTTCAGGATCTTTGGCACCTGGTTCTTATGCGATTATTTGTAAAGAGTCAGACGCCTCTCTATTTGCTGGGTATGGAACAGTGATAGGCGTTTCTTCTTGGCCTTCTTTGAATAATGATAAAGATAGTGTAGTCATAAGGACTAATACATTAGAGTTAGTAGATGCAGTTTACTATTCTGATAGCTGGTATGGAGATATTCTTAAAAAACAGGGAGGGTATTCTTTGGAATTGATAAATCCATCATTGAATTGTTCAAATGCCAATAACTGGATAGCAGCTGTTTCAGATTTAGGGGGAACTCCTGGGTATGCCAATAGTGTTTTGGAGAATTTGCCTGATCTGAAATCGCCAGAAATTTTATCGTACTCTATTTTTTCTCCCAATGAGGTAAAAATTGTTTTCACAGAATCTGTTGATATTGTGACTGCTACAAATCCCCTACTTTATTTGTTTTCTCCTTCAACACTTAATGTGCAATCTGTAAGTTTTAACTCCAACAATGATATTGCTACCTTATTATTATCTACAGATTTAGTTTCAGGGGAGTCCTATTCTCTTCAAATTTTTGGTATAAATGATTGTGAGGGAAATATCATGACAGATACTATATTGAATGTTATTTTAGGAGAGGCTGCTCGGTACAATGACATAATTATTACTGAAATCATGGCTGACCCTTCTCCAATAGTACAGTTGCCCGAAGCAGAATATGTGGAAATATATAATAGAAGCAGTAAGGCAATTAATTTAGAAGGAATTCAATTTTCTGTTGATTCAAAAGTGTCTATACTTCCCAATGTACAACTTGAAGCCAATAGTTATGCACTATTGACCTCTTCTGCTTCTTCATCTTTATTTTCGGCACCCAAAGTAATAGGACTGGGTAATTTTCCTACCTTGACTAATAGCGGAGCGAGTTTGGCATTGAAAAATTCAAATGGCAATCTGATATTCCAAATCAATTATAGCGACACTTGGTATGCTAGCGCTGCAAAAAAAGAGGGAGGATGGTCTTTGGAAATGATAGATATTTCCCAACCCTGTATTGGAAGAGAAAATTGGAAAGAATCATCTGATATAAAAGGAGGAACTCCAGGGCAAAAAAATTCTGTTCAAGGAGAATTATCTGAGCCTCTTTCTTTGAAACCAATTGCAATAGAATATTTATCCAAGAATGTTATTCAGGTTAATTTTTCAGGGAAGTTTCATTTAGATATGTTGGACAAAGCCCAAATTCTTGTTTCTCCTGATATGGCAATTAATAGCATCGTCCCTATTCTTCCAGCAGCAGATAAGCTAGAAATTTCTTTTCAAAATGATTTTTCTTCAGGAACTGTATATGAAATTGCAATTTCTCAATTTTATGATTGTTCAGGCAATGAGTCTGTTGCTACTACACTAAAGTTCGGTGAGCCTACAGCTGCTGAGAAAGGAGATATTATTATAAATGAGTTGATGTATGATCCGAATACTGGAGGAGAAGATTTTGTTGAAATTTTAAATATTAGCGATAAAATATTATCTCTATCAGAATTGATTTTGGCCAGAGAAGATGTATTGGGGACAAAAATCAGTATTGTGAAGTTAGAAGGAAGTAAAAGATTATTTTTCCCAGGAGAATATATTGTTTTGTCTGCTAAAGGAGAAAGTATCCGCAATCAATACCAGACGCCTGGAGTTGCCCCTTTTGTTGATGTGGCTGGCTTCCCCAATTTTATAAATGAAGGTGGAGTAGTTGCTCTGTATAGAAGTGATTATGAGGAATTGGATAAATTAGCCTATGACTCCAAAATGCATTTCCAGTTATTGGATATTACCAAAGGTGTTTCTCTTGAGCGGGTCAATCCAAAGGTTTCATCAGAAGAGAGAAGCAACTGGAACTCTGCAGCTATATCAATAGGAGGAGCAACTCCAGGGTATGAAAACAGCCAGTATCTCAAAGCAATTTCGCATGGAACATTGAATGTTTCTCCCGAGGTAATTTCTCCCGACAATGACGGAATAGATGATTTATTAGGGGTCAATTATCAATTGAAGCAAACAGGATTTGTCGGTTCTGCAAGTATTTATACCATTGAAGGAATTCCAGTCCGAAAATTATTTACGCAACAAACCTTGGCTCAGGAAGGATTTTTTACTTGGAATGGTCTAGACGATAATAATGTTAAAGCCAGAGTAGGAATCTATTTAATCGTTTTAGAAATTTTTGACCTGAACGGAGATAAAGAAATTCTAAAAAAGAAATTTGTAGTGGCTTCTAAATCTCATTAGACTTCAAATTTTGTTATCTGAAAGAAATCTTTTAGTCGTTACACTTTAGGATGGATTTATATGTTTTGCTATTAATAATTTCTATTGCTTTATTATAGATAGGATCTATTTCATTGATAATCTGAAAATATGCTTTAGAATCAAAAAGATACTGTGCAACGAGTCCTTTTAATTGCAATTGCATATTTTTAATACTTACAGAATAATCTTCTTCAGATTTGATATCTTTTTCTTCAGCGTATGCTAGAAAGTCCATCCAAAGAGTTCCTTCGGGATGAAAATTTTGAATAAAAGTCTCTAGGTTAGGATATTTTTGATTCAATTCTACTCTATGTTCATTGACATATTTGAGGGTGAATTTTGAAAATAAACCAGAGCGAAGCAATTTGCTGTAAAAGTCAGAACGCCAAGAGGTGTCTGCTGGAACATAGATATCAGGAATTACTCCTCCTCCTCCATATACCAAACGTTTCCCTTTGGTATAATAAACTGTGGAATCCTCAATTACAATTTTATTTTTGTCAAACAATTCACCGCTTTCATATCTCTCATATAAATCTTCTGCATATTTTTCTTTCCCTTCTTTATATGGTTTTTGAATACATCTACCACTAGGAATATAATAATGAGCCATCGTTAACCTTATTGCCGAATAATCAGGTAGCGTGTAACTTTTTTGTACGAGTCCTTTCCCATAAGTTCTTCTCCCGACTAATACTCCTCTGTCCCAGTCTTGCACAGCTCCCGAAACAATCTCGCTGGCACTAGCACTTGCTCCATCTACCATGATGACTAGCCTTCCCTTCTCAAAAGGACCCTTATCCTCTGCGTGTAGTTCTTGTCGAGGTTGTGCTCGCCCTTCTGTGTAAACAATGAGTTTGTTATCATCCAAAAATAAATCTGCTAGCCCTTGAGCTTGATTAAGATAACCTCCTCCATTTCCAGTCAAATCTAAAATCAGATTTTTCATCCCCATAGCATTTAATGAATCTATAGCTGATTTGACTTCCTTAGTAGCAGTTGCCGAAAATCGCGATAATTTGATATATCCAGTTTTGTCAGCATTGAGATATGCTGCATCTAAAGCATATAAAGGGATTTTGTCACGTACAACTAAAAATTCCAAGACATTGGGTTCTCCAATACGACTGACACCTATGACCACTTCTGTCCCTTTTGGACCTCTCAGTCGTTTAAAAACTTTTTCATTGGTAACGCCATTTCCCGCCATCGTATCTCCGTCAACAGTGATTATCTTATCTCCATCTTGTAACCCTACTCTCTGCGAAGGTCCCCCAACAATTACATGAACAATATTTATAGTGTCATCAATAATGTTAAATTGAATTCCAACGCCTTCAAAATTCCCTTCAAGTGGCTCATTTGCTTTTTTAAGATCTTCCTTATTCATATACACAGAATGAGGGTCCAAATGCTCCAAGATATTTGTAATCCCTATCTCTACTATGGAGTCCATATTGACTTCCTCCACATATTGAGATTGTAATAGTTTTAGAAAATAACTCATCTTTTGAAATGCATCTTGAGCAAAAAGAGAGTGCCCTGTATTGAATAAAAAGAGAAGGGAAAATATGAATTTAAAGTATTTCATAATGAATGACAAAACGAATAAAATAAAAAATGAGTGATTTTAAAATTTAAAATTTAGGGTGTCAAGATTACGGATAAATCAAATCAATTTCAAATCTTTAGGTATTAAAATATGCAAATGCTTGGCTTATTTAAATCTGAATGAAAGATAATAGGCCTTTTATTACAAGAAGGAAAAATCAAATGATGAATAAGTCTTAAAATTAAAAAAGGCAAAAATAAATCAGAGAAAAACGGCTAACCTCTATCGATTCCTTTGAAAGCTAGTTCGTTCTGATAGAAGAATAAGTTCCATTCTCCTTTGTTGTATTCTAACGCTGTCATATTCTCTACCCAATCTCCAGAATTTAAGTAGATGACAGAGCCTTCTGCAGTTACAATTTTTCTGATTTGAGGTTTGTGGATATGTCCACAAATTACATAATCATATCCATGCTCTATGGCGTGTTCAATAGCAATTTCTTCAAAATCAGATACTTTCTTCTTAACAATACTTTTCACACTATCTTTTATTGCTTTGGAAAGCATAATCTTTTCCATACCCATACCACTACGGACAAAGTTAATCAGCCTGTTTAATCTGATTAAATAGTCATAACTTTTACCTCCTAATTTAGCCAGCCACCTCGCTTTATGGCTGACAGATAAATCAAAAATATCCCCATGGAATATCCAATGTGATTTGCCATCTAGATTTAAAATTAATTCATCACGAATCTCTAAGTTGTCTAATTTTAAACCTGTAAATCGTCTGACCAAATCGTCATGATTCCCTGTCATATAATAAACAGGAACACCACTTCTTAAAAAATCAAATACCAAATATAGGTTTTCTGTATGTTCTGGTTTCCAATAATTGGATCCAAAATTCCAAATGTCTAGCCAATCCCCATTGATAATTAATATTCCTGGGTCAATACTTTTAAGATATTGGTTGAGCTCTTTAGCACAACAACCATATGTCCCTAAATGAACATCTGAAATAATACTTACCTCAACAGACCTGCGAACACTCATATTTCAAAATCAACATAAGAATTAAATAGAATAAAAACGGTATTTGTTCGTCCCTTCATCTAATCAAATTTATTATAAGATTCTCAATATAAAAAATATGGCATATAGATTGCCATTTGTTTTGTAAATTCTTTTAAAATGAAACATCTAATTACTTTTAGCATAATTTCTTTGTGGGGAATATCTTTATTGTTGGCCAACCCAAGAGACTTTCCTCAAAATTCCAACTATGGAAATCATCAGCAAAGTGGGCATGGTTCTACAAATAATAATCATAATGGGAACCACAACAACTATAACACGGGACATAATCATAATAATAATCAACACGGGTCACATGGGTATCAACATTATTCAGGACATCAACATTATAAACCTTCTCATTATCATCAGCCACAAGTGGTGATTACTCCAAGACCTATATTCTTTCCTCGTCCAGTGGTACATGTTGCCCCTCAAATAAATCCTTTCTATGGGAATAGTGTACCTTATGGAAATGCATTCAATTATAAAGATTTTATCAACACCATTAGAAATCAAAGATTTGAAAGTGATAAATTATCTATAGCACGTCAAGGACTATATAATAACTTGTTTGACACTTATCAAATTAGAGAAATCATGTCAGCCTTTGACTTTGAAGATAGCAAATTGGAATTTGCAAAGGAGGCATATAACAGCTGTGTGGATAAACAAAATTATTATAAAGTCAATGCTGCTTTTAGATTTTCAGATAGTGTGCAGAAATTGGAAGAATATATTTTTACTAGGAGATAGAAGAATCATTTGAAAAAATGGAGCATTCATAACTTGAAGAAGAGAATCTTTGAAGATTTGAAATTCTCTATTCATAGATAGAAATACATAGTAATCTCAACTATGTGGCAAATATTTAATATTTTTGTCACAAATCATTTGATATACATGCCATTTAAGCCCGTCATTATTATTGGGATGCATCGTTCGGGAACGACTATGATAACTAAAATGCTAGAAAACTTGGGGTTGTTTGTAGGCAATCAAAAAGAAATTAATAACGAAGCACTTTTTTTTTGGGATATCAATAATTGGATTTTTGACATTACAAATAGTAGAGCAGATTTACCTCATAATTTTCAATATCTCAATCCCAAAACAAAGGAAATATTAATCAATGACTTAAATTATCTGATTCAGAGTGGACAGAAGAAAAAATTCTTAGGCGACAAGAATGGTCATTATAAAAGCCTGAAGGATATAGATTTTCCTTGGGGATGGAAAGATCCCAAAAATTCTTTTACCATAGATTTATGGAAGGAAATATTTCTTGATCCGATTGTTTTACATATTTATCGAAATCCTATTGATTCTATCAGTAGCTTTATTGAGCGAGATTTACAATTGAAAAATAAATATCAACTCAATTGGAAAAAGTTTCTGAAAAGATATTTTTTAATAAGCAAAAACTACCATTTCAATTTTAGACTTTACTCATTAGAAGAAGGCTATAATTTGTGGGAAGAATATGTTTCTAAATGTATGGAACAAGAACAATATTTCCCCCAAATGCAGCATGTGAGATATGAAGATTTTTTAGCAAATCCAAACACACATTTAAAATTGATTGCAGATTTTTGTGGATTGAAATATACTGAGCAGCAAATTGCTGAACAAGTCAAATCTGTAAAAAGCGATAGAAGTTTTGCTTTTATTAAAAATCCAGAAGCAATAGATGTATATTTAAAAATCAAGGATAGGCCATTGATGAAAAAACTTAACTATAATCATATCGTTTAATATAGGGTCATGTCGGCAATGGTTGATATATTATTAGCTTCCTATAATGGTGAAAAGTATCTAGATGAACAGCTAGAGTCTATTTTCAATCAGGATTTTCATGACTTTAGAGTTCTGATAAGAGATGATGGTTCTACTGATGAGACACTTAATATATTGGCTAAATGGAAGGGATTATACCCTCAAAAGATAGAATTGGTCGAGGATGGAAAACAAAACCTAGGTGCCACACAAAATTTCAACCGATTGATGGAGATTTCCACGGCACCCTATGTCTGCTTTTCTGATCAAGATGACAAATGGATGCCAGAAAAAGTGAGGAAACAATTGGCATTTATTCAATCTATAGAAGAAAAGCATCCCGAGAAAGGGGTTATGATTTTCAATGATTTGATTATTTGTGATGAGTCTATGAATATTCTTAGTCCTTCTCTGATAGAAAAGGACAGATTAGATACCAGGGCAATTAAAACACATCGCTTATTGATACAAAACGTTCCGTATGGCTGTGCCTCTTTTGTCAACAGAAAACTTTTAAATACGGCAATTCCTATTGACAGTAGAGCGTTGTTACACGACCATTGGCTGGCATTGGTGGCTTCTTTGACAGGTTGCTTGTGTTATTTAGATGATGTATTGGTTTATCATAGGATTCATGACAATAATGCTAGTAGGGCAGGAAGTGAGCACAAGAGGGAGATATCTAATGGCTTAATGGACAAACTAAACAATCAAAATTTTCAAAAATATTTAGATAAACAAGTATTACAAGCTGAAGCAATCCAAGAAGCCTTTACTTCAATATTAACAAATGAGCAAAATGCAATGTTAGAAGATTTTATTCGATTGAAGTTGACTAGGGGGATGAAAAGAAAATGGATTATCATCAAGAATAAATTTTTTAAAAACTCACTTCTTAATACTATAAAATTAATTTTACGAGCATAAAATGAGTACATCTAAGAAAATACTTATTACCGGGGGGGCTGGATTTATTGGGACAAGACTTATCAAGCAGTTAGTCAAAAAGGGACATGAAATAACCGTTTTAGACAACCTTTCACCGCAGATTCATGGTCATTCAGAAACATCAGTTCTCTATCAGGAAATTAAAGAGATTGTCAGGTTTATTTTAGGAGATGTACAAAACAAGGAAGACTGGGAAAAAGCACTGGTTGGACAAGAAGTAGTTGTTCATCTAGCAGCAGAAACTGGTACAGGTCAGTCGATGTATCAGATAGAGCGTTATTCAAATGTAAACGTATCTGGAACTTCGATTTTTTTAGATATTCTTACTAATACAAAGCATAGTATAGAAAAAGTGATAGTTGCTTCTTCTAGGGCAATTTATGGAGAAGGTAAATATTTTTCTCCTTCTCTTCAGCATTCAGTGTATCCATTGGGGCGAGAAGAGAGTGATATGTTGGGTGGTAATTTTGAAATCAAATGTCCATTTACAGGGGAGAATATAAGCCCAGAACCTACAGATGAATGGTCACGGATTCAGCCCAATTCGATTTATGGATTGACAAAATATTATCAGGAACAAGCGATTATGATTACTTGTCAGGCGCTTAGAATTCCTTGTGTAGCTTTAAGATATCAGAATGTTTATGGACCTGGTCAGTCTTTAAACAACCCATATACTGGAATTTTGTCCATTTTTTCTACTAGAATAAAAGGGAATAAGGACATTAATATCTTTGAAGACGGAACGGAAAGTAGAGATTTTGTATATATAGATGATGTTGTTGATGCTACTATAAAAGGAATTGAGAAAGAAGAAGCCAACTATCAATCTTTCAATATAGGGACAGGTGTCTCTACATCTGTACTAGAAGTGGCACAAGAATTAATGAATAATTACGAAATACAAGTTCCGATACATGTTACTGGTCAGTTTAGGAAAGGAGATATTCGCCATAATTTTGCTGACATGAAAAAATCTGAAAATCTTCTTGGGTTTAAAGCAAAAGTGAGTTTTAAGGAAGGAATTAAACAATTTACTGATTGGGTGAATGAGCAGTCAATTGTTTCAGACAAATATGAAGCCTCTTTAATAGAAATGAGAGAAAAAGGATTATTGAAATAGAAAAGCCCCAATCGGGGCTTTTTTTATCTTACAGCAATTACAGAAATCTCAACATTTACGTTTCTAGGCAATTTGGAGACTTCCACAGTCTCACGAGCTGGAGGGTTCTCTAGAAAGTGTTTACCATAAATCTCATTGACTTTAGGGAAAGTGTTGATATCACTTAAAAAAATACTACTTTTTACCACATTGGAAAAGTCCATGTCTGCTTCTTGAAGAATAGCACGTATATTTTCCATCACTTGCAAAGTTTCTTTCTCAATATTTTCAGTAATAAGTGTACCTGAAAAAGCATCTAAAGCAATTTGACCAGATACAAATAACATTCCATTAATAAAAACTGCTTGACTATATGGACCTATGGGATCTGGAGCAGCTTCTGTATAAATAATTTTTCTAGCCATTAGTTATTATTTTCTTTTTGATTATATATATAATCGACATACCACATTTCATTATTATAGATGGTTTCGACCATTTGTTGTTTTGTTGCCTCATCGTATTTGGAAAACAAATTATATCCTTTGTTCAATAGGCTTCGCCCCAATTTTATCCCTTCCACATCTTCTATTGGATAAATATTGGGATGTTTTTGCATCGTATTAGTGACATCATCTAGAATATGGATTGTCTTTAATAGTAGAGGAGTATTAACCATTGCTCCAAAAAGAGATTTGACATCACCAATAAATTTAATAATTTCGGTTTTATCCATTTGATAGTAGCAATCTTCATATTCTTCGTCAGACATAGGAGGAGAAATACCATTCCTATTAGCAATTTCAGCCATTCCTTGCTCAAATTTTTTGGCACCAATAAATGAATCTAATGAGGCAAATCCTGCTTTCAACGCTTGAAAAAAGTGTCGGCCAAATTTAAAAAGTGCACCAGTCATATTGCCAAACAACCCCATCACTTTTTTAGGTTGGCGAATATAAGTTGCCAAATTTCCAAAAGCCTGTTCCAATCTTTTGCGTTCATAATACTCAGGATATATAGTCCCTAAAAAGTACTCTTTTACATCATCTATAACTTCAGGAGTAATAGTAGCAGGTAGTTCAAAACGGACTTTTAGGTCGTCATAGATATATCTTTTGGCAACCATTTCCCTGAACTTTTCTACGACATGTTGTTCATTAGTCAAAATTTCTTGTGACATACAATCGTCAAGGTTTAAATTTATAACTTATTGATATTCCTTGTTTCCCAATATTGGAATTGAATTTGATTATGCAGGTTTAATTTTTTCTCGAATTTTAGCTTCTACCTCATTGGAAAATTCTGGATTGTCTGCTAAAAATTGCTTAGAAGCATCTCTTCCCTGGCCTAATTTTTGCCCATTATAACTATACCAAGTTCCGCTTTTTGAAAAAATGCCTAAATCTGTTCCCATATCTAGCAATTCGCCCACCTTAGAAATCCCTTTCCCATAAATAATATCAAACTCTACAGTTTTAAATGGAGGAGCTAATTTATTTTTGACAACTTTGACTTTAGTCTGGTTCCCGATAATATTATTCTCTTTGTCTTTGATTTGACCTATTCTTCTAATGTCTAAACGGACAGAGGCATAAAATTTCAATGCGTTACCCCCAGTTGTGGTTTCAGGGCTTCCAAACATGACTCCGATTTTATCACGCAATTGGTTGATAAAAATACAGGTGCAATTTGTTTTGTTGATGGCTCCAGTCAGTTTTCTCATGGCTTGAGACATAAGTCTTGCTTGAAGTCCCATTTTAGAATCTCCCATCTCCCCTTCTAGTTCTCCTCTGGGCACTAGTGCGGCCACAGAGTCCACCACTACGATATCTACGGCTCCAGATCGTATCAAATGTTCTGCTATATCTAATGCTTGTTCTCCATCATCTGGTTGAGAAATCAATAACCCATCTACATCTACCCCTAGTGCCTGAGCATATTGTTTGTCAAAAGCATGTTCAGCATCTATAATTGCTGCTAGACCTCCTTTTTTTTGGGCCTCAGCAATTGCATGGATGGCAAGAGTTGTTTTACCAGAAGATTCAGGTCCATATATCTCAATAATTCTACCTCGTGGCAAGCCTCCAATTCCTAAAGCGAGGTCAAGACTTAATGACCCAGTTGAAATAGTATCAGCTTCAACAACAGTTGAATCCCCAAGTTTCATTACAGCACCTTTGCCATATAATTTGTCCAACTTGTCCATTGTAAGTTGGAGCGCTTTCAATTTTTCTTCTCTATTTGCTGACATAAACGATGTTTTTTACTTAAATGAGTGAATTTTAACAAAAATCCATAAAACCTTTTAATAAAATTGCAACCAAAGTTAATTAAAAGACAACTAAATATTTGTAAACGTTTAAATTTGCAGGTTTAAATTTATTAACACCCATTATGACAGTAATTTTTTATCATGAGCCGTAGATTCACAAACGTCTATATATTTCTACATTCTGTAGGTGATTTGTTTATCTTGTTGGTCAGCTACTTATGTGCTTTGTATTTTTCCTTGGGAAGTTTGTATTATTTATTGGATACTAAATACCAACAGTTATTTGTCTATCTCAATTTAATTTATCTCCTTTCAGGTAAGCTTAGTGGTACATTTAATATGTATAGAAATACACAGATTACTACGATTGCTACGATGTTGGTGAAGCTGTTTTTCTTTCAAGTAATTTTATCTTTCTCATATATTGTTGTTTTTAAAGATTTTAATGAAACTTTCAAGATATCAAGAGAAGCATTGTTATATACATATAGCATTTCTTTTGTTTTGACTACAATTTGGAGATTTAGCTTCTTTAAATTAGTTCGTTATTTTAGAGCCAAAGGTTATAATACTAAAAAAGCAATTATTATCGGTGCAGGACCTGCTGGACAAGAATTTAAAAGAATGTTAGAAGGGAGGATGGAGTTTGGAATTAGTGTTTTGGGCTTTTTTGACGATGAACCAGAGAGATTTCCTCAAATACAGCATCTGATAAAAGGGAATTTGAAAGAGGCAAAGCTATTTGCTAGAGAAAATCAAATTGACGAAATTTTTTGTGCATTGCCTTATAAACAAGAAGAGAAAATAATTGACTTGATTACTTTTTCTGAAAAATATCTTATCCGTTTAAAAATTGTTCCAAACTTCACTCACTTTTTAACTACTCAGTTTCATAAATTAGAGATTGACTATTTTGATACATATCCGGTAATGATGTTGCGTCAAGAGCCATTAGAGATTTTTATTAACAGAGTGGCA
The DNA here is from genome assembly GCA_023957235.1 of Chitinophagales bacterium. Classification (GTDB taxonomy): domain Bacteria; phylum Bacteroidota; class Bacteroidia; order Chitinophagales; family JADIYW01; genus JAMLHH01. Next base: position 412,647 of record JAMLHI010000001.1, read on the forward strand.
AAGAGAGGGTTTGATTTTGTTTTTACTATTGCTGTATCCTTGACTATTCTATGGTGGTTGATACCATTGATTGCGATTTTGATAAAGATAAATTCTAAGGGACCTGTGTTTTTTGTTCAGGAAAGGACAGGGATAAAAAATAAATCTTTTAAGGTTTATAAGTTTAGAACCATGTTTGTTAATGGGGATTCAGATAGTATTCAAGCGACAAAAGGAGATTCAAGGATTACGCCAATAGGGGCATTTTTAAGAAAATCTAATTTGGATGAGATTCCACAATTTATCAATGTGTTTCTTGGACACATGTCAATTATTGGCCCAAGACCTCATATGTTGAAACATACTGAAGAATACTCAAAAATTATTGATAAATTTATGGTGCGTCATTTTATCAAGCCAGGAATAACTGGTTGGGCGCAGGTAAATGGATTCAGAGGAGAGACCAGAAATCCTGAAGAGATGGAAGAAAGAGTGAAGGCAGACATCTGGTATATTGAAAATTGGAGCTTTTTGCTGGATATTCGTATCGTTTTTATGACTATATTTAATATGATTCGTGGAGAAGAAAAAGCTTATTAACACTTTACTTTTTGGAGTATTTTTCTGCAAAATATCATTTTCATTTGCACAACAAAATAGCCTTCCTCTCAATAGAGAGCATCGCTTGAGCTATGAAAAATATCTCTATCATACGGATAAAAAAAAGCCGTTTCACACTTCTGTTAAGCCATATATTGCATCTGAGGTCTATCAGCATGTTTTCCCTGACACCACCTATGGACTAGAAAAGTTAACTCCAGATAATGGATTTAAAAAAGCGATAAATGTTATTGGTTATGAAGATTGGGTAGCTTTTGACGAGTCAGGGTTTGTAAAACCTATAGAGATACAGATTGTCGATGGAGATACGGTGGAGGTCAATAGTATCAGCAAAGGATATACTAAAAGGAAATTTTATATTTCAGCTAATCCAATTCTGCATTTTGAATTGGGGAAAGGAAGCAATGACAATAAAAATTCTTATAATCAAAGAGGGATTGAAATCAATGCAAATATTGGAGAAAAAGTATCTATTTATACGGCATTTATTGAAAGTCAAGCAACATTTCCAGATTATATCAAAAGATTTGTTCAAAAGACAAGAACTGCACCTGGAGAAGGTAGAGTCAGAAATTTTAAAGAAAATGGTTTTGATTTCTCTCAGGCAATTGGACATGTTAATTATGCGCCCAACAAATATTTTAATCTAGAACTTGGTCACGGCAAGCATTTTATTGGAGATGGGTATCGCTCTTTATTATTGAGTGATAATGCATTTGTATTTCCTTATGTCAAATTCTCTACTCAGTTTTGGAAAATTAAATATGTCAATATCTACTCTGAATTGATCAACAATGTTAGAAATGAAACAGATTTTACATTGGGATTCCCAAGAAAGACTGCCACTTTTAACTATCTGAGCTTAGCTGCATCACCATGGTTGTCAATAGGTGTTTTTGAAGGGATTATTTGGAGAAGCTCAACGGCAGATGGGAAAAGAAAATTTGATGCTAATTTCCTCAATCCAATTATTGGAATTCGTGCATTGCAGAAGGGATTGGATGTCAATAAAATATATGGCTTCAATGCAAGTATCAACCTTCCTAAACACATTGTTTTATACGGTCAATTGATGATTAATCAATTTTCTACTGATATCAGGTCTATAAACAATCGTTCTGGAATGCAACTAGGTGCTAAATATTATGATGCATTTGGTGTAAAAAATTTGAATTTTTTGATGGAGTATAATATAGTGAGACCATATTCATATCAGAATACTATTGACACAGTATTGCATTATTCGCATTATAATCAAGCACTTGCTCATCCTATGGGTGCTGGGTTTGATGAATTTGTGTTTTTGGCCAACTATCGCTATAAAAGATTTTTCACAGAATTAAAAATTAATGGCGGAAGGTCATCCATAGATAGCCCAACTGGAGCCTTTTTTATCGATGGCAATGTCGGAACTGATATTTTATTGTCAACAGGGAATGCTTATTTTGATGATAAAACAAAAATTGGACAAGGATATTTGAACTATAAAGTACTTAATAGTGAATTTAGAGTAGGGTATTTATTGAATCCTAAAATCAATATGATGTTGGAAGCAAAAGTGCAGTTACGTAAATATCAGATGAGCAATACAATACCTTCTGCTAAAACGGCAGACCTAAAATTGTTTAGTATTGGCCTTAATACTAGGCTTTTTAACCATTATTATGATGTTCCAATTAATTTCTAGAATCATAATTCTAATAAAATATTAACTTCACTGCAAAATTTAAAGACGAAAACTCAAATTATGTATAAATATCTTTTTCTGTTTTTTACTTTCATTGCTACTACATCAGCATTTGCTCAAGAAGAAACAACTGCAAACAATGAGACAAGTACAGACGATTTTATTGAATTGAAGAAGAGTATCAATAAATCTAAAGATAGATTAGTGGTGGATTTTTCTTATGATATGTTATTGAATTTACCCGACAGTATTAAAATGAAAGGGTTTTCTAGAGGCTTCAATGTCTATTTTACCTATGATATTGTTATTGGCAAATCAAGATTTAGCATTGCTCCTGGAATTGGAATAGGAAACAACAATTATTTTCATAAATATTCAGTAAGTTCAGATTCTGTAGGTACTTATTTTAATCGTTATCCTGAAGGTGTAAATGTTAAGAGAAGTAAGTTAGCGCTTTCTTATGCAGATATTCCTGTGGAATTTAGATACCGCTCAGCTCCTAATAAGAAAGGTAGTTCATGGAAGCTAGCAGCTGGTATTAAAGCGGGAATGATGATACAAAACAAATTGAAATACAAAGGGGATGATACTGGGAAAGGAGAAAAATATAAAACTTTCGATATTGAAAATATTAATAAAGTCAGATATGGTGTAATGATTAGGGGAGGATATGGAATCTGGAATTTATTTGCGTATTACTCTCTATCAGACGTATTCAATAGCAAAGGCCCCAAAATGACACCTCTTTCATTTGGAATTTCTATCAATGGATTGTAAAAAGAAATCGAATAAATGATTTTTAGGGCTTTTATAAAGCCCTTTTTTATGTGTTTATAATAATTAATCTTAGAAGAGATTGATTTCACAATTATTTAAGGTGTGAGAATAGTCTTTGATTAATATTTATCTCGTAACTTTATAGGTTTCATAAAAAAAACGATAAAGGGTATAGTCATGAGTGACAAGGTTTATATTTTTGATACCACATTAAGAGATGGGGAACAAGTCCCTGGTTGTCAGTTAAACACTATCGAAAAAATTGAAGTGGCTTTAGCATTAGAAGAGCTAGGTGTCGATGTGCTTGAGGCAGGATTCCCAATTTCGAGCCCAGGGGATTTTAATTCCGTTGTGGAGGTTTCCAAAGTAATTACAAACCCTACAATCTGTGCACTTACTCGAGCAGTTCAGAAAGATATAGAAGTGGCAGCGGATGCTTTGAAATTTGCAAAAAGAGGTCGTATTCATACAGGAATCGGAAGTTCAGATATTCACATCATCAATAAGTTGCACACGACCAGAGAAAAAATTCTTGAAAAGGCTGCATGGGCTACTAAGTTTGCCAGAAACTTTGTAGATGATGTAGAGTTTTTCTGTGAAGATGCGGGGAGAGCTGATTTAGCTTTTTTGGCAAAAATGGTTGAAACGGTGATTGCAAATGGTGCTACAGTTGTCAATATCCCTGACACAACAGGATACTGTCTGCCAGATCAATACCATGAGAAAATCAAGTATCTGATGAACAATGTTCCTAATATTGACAAGGCCATCCTTTCTTGTCACTGTCACAATGATTTAGGAATGGCGACAGCCAATTCTATTGCAGGATTGAGAGCTGGAGCTAGACAAGTTGAAGTAACAATGAATGGGATTGGAGAGAGAGCAGGGAACACTTCATTGGAAGAGGTCGCAATGGTTATTCGTTCTCATCAACAAGAATTGAATTTATATACTGATATCAACATCAAGAAAATATATCCAACTAGTCGATTAATTACTCGATTAATGAGAATGCCTGTACAACCTAATAAAGCTATTGTTGGAAGAAATGCATTTTCACACTCTTCTGGAATTCACCAAGATGGTGTTTTGAAAAACAGAGAGAATTATGAGATTATTGACCCTCATGATGTAGGAGTTCCTGAATCTTTAATCGTACTGACAGCAAGGAGTGGTAGAGCTGCGTTGAAACACCGTTTGGAAAAAATTGGATTCCCAATGGAAAAAGAAGAATTGGATGAAATGTACACTCGATTCTTAGATCTAGCAGATACCAAAAAGGAAGTCTATGATGAAGATTTGTTGGAAATGTTGGGACATAGCAAAGATAATAGAATTTACCAGTTGGAATCGCTTGAGGTTAGCAGTACAGACAAAGAATCAATTGCCAATGTTTCTCTTGTTAAAAATGAACAAAGATTTTCTTCTGAAGCCAGAGGAAATGGACCTGTTGATGCAATGATAAAAGCTATTGATAATATAGTCGGTCAGCAAGTAAAATTGGAGGAATATTTAGTTCAAGCTATTACTGGCGGTAGCAATGATGTTGGGAAAGTACATATCCAAGTCTCTCATGACGGTGTATTTCATTATGGATTCGGCTCCGACACCAATATTGTGTTAGCTTCAGCTAAAGCATATATTGATGCACTTAATAAAATTTAATTTTTTAGTTAGGATTCCTGTAGCAGTTTTTTTATAGAAGTGCTACAGGGCTTATAAATTTACCAAAAAATGGGAAAAACATTATTTGACAAAGTCTGGGATAACCATGTGGTACAGTCTATTCCCAATGGACCACAAGTAGTATATATTGATAAACATTTCATTCATGAGGTAACTACTCCTCAGGCATTTGATGGCTTAAGAAAGCGAGGAATTGCTGTGTTCAGAACAGAAAATACAGTAGCAACAGTAGATCACAATATTCCTACTAAAGACCAGCATTTGCCTATTAAAGAGGCTTTGTCAAGACATCAAGTAGAAACCTTGATAAAAAATTGCCATGATTTTGGTATTGAATTGTATGGTTTAGGACATCCGTCACAGGGAATTGTTCATGTTATCGGTCCACAATTAGGTATTACTCAGCCAGGAATGACCATTGTATGCGGAGATAGCCATACATCTACTCATGGAGCATTTGGAGCAGTGGCTTTTGGCATTGGAACATCTGAAGTTGAACAAGTATTAGCAACTCAATGTATTCTGCAAACTAAGCCAAAGAAGATGCGTATCAATGTGGAGGGAGAGTTGAGTAAAGGTGTGGTGTCAAAAGATATTATCTTATATATCATTTCGAAAATTTCTGCGAGTGGAGGTACTGGTTATTTTGTTGAATTTGCTGGTTCTGCAATACGCAGTTTATCTATGGAAGCTCGAATGTCTATTTGCAATATGAGTATAGAAATGGGGGCTCGTGGAGGATTGATTGCTCCAGATCAGACAACTTACGACTATATTAAAGGAAGAGATTTTGCACCAAAGGGAGAAGATTTTGATAAAGCAATCCAATACTGGACCTCTTTATGTACAGATGATGATGCGACTTTTGACTTGGAATATTACTATGATGCAGCAGATATTGGCCCAATGGTGACTTATGGTACCAATCCGGGAATGGGAATTAAAATAGATGACAATATTCCTGATAAGGAAGATGCTGGATTAGAAAAATCATTGGCATATATGAATTTTCAAAAAGGGGAATCGCTTATTGGCAAACCAATAGACTATGTATTCTTAGGAAGCTGTACCAATTCAAGGATAGAAGATTTAAGGCTTTTTGCCAACCTAATAAAAGGGAGGAAAAAAGCTGAAAATGTTACGGTCTGGGTTGTTCCGGGGTCTAAACAAGTGGAAGATATGGCAAAAAGGGAAGGAATTGATAAGATTCTAGAAGAGGCGGGAATAGAGTTGAGACAGTCAGGTTGTTCGGCTTGCTTAGGAATGAATGAAGATAAAATTCCCGCAGGTAAATATTGTGTTTCTACTTCCAATAGGAATTTTGAGGGCCGTCAAGGACCAGGAGCAAGAACAATATTAGCAAGTCCATTGACCGCTGCTGCGGTTGCAATAACAGGAAAAATTACTGATGTTCGAGATTTTTTATAAGAAAGAGGATTAAATAGAAATTGTAAGCTATAAAAAGCACAAAATAGAAAATGGAAAAATTTACTTATTTGCGAACAAACGGAGTTCCATTGGCTGTGGAGGATATTGATACAGACCAAATTATTCCGGCTAGATTTTTAAAAGCAACTACAAGAGAAGGTTTTGGAGATAATCTGTTCAGAGATTGGAGATATAATGCAGACAATTCTCTGAAACAAGATTTTGTACTCAATAATCCAACTTACTCAGGGAAAGTATTGGTCGCAGGAAGAAATTTTGGTTGTGGAAGTAGTAGAGAACATGCTGCATGGGCAATTCATGATTATGGATTTAAGGTGGTTATTTCCAGCTTCTTTGCAGATATTTTTAAAAACAATGCTTTGAATAATGGATTGTTGCCTTTGATAGTAGAAGAGAATGTTTTACAACAGATTTTACAACAAATCCAATCCCATCCTGAAACTGAGCTAATAGTTGATTTAGAGCAACAATTACTAGAAGTTCCTTCAATAGATATTCTTGTAAAATTTGATATCAACCCATATAAGAAAACCTGCCTTATTAATGGATATGACGATATTGATTACTTACTCAGTATTAAAGAGGAGATTGTTAAGTATGAAACACAAAGGACAACTGTTTAGTGCCTTTTTTATTAATAGAGATTATTTTACAGTAATTCTTCCAGTATATTGAGTGCGGTCATCTATTCTAAGTTGATAGATATACATCCCTGAAACAAAGTTCTCTCTGTTAAATCTTATTTCGCTTTCTTTGATATTAGAAATTTTTAAAATCTCCTTGCCAACTACATTATAAAAAGTAACAGAAACCTTGTGGTTGTCTTTATCAATAGCATCACTCAATTTGATAATAGCTTCTGTGGAAATTGGATTGGGATAAACTTTAATCATATCAGCATCCATCAATCTTGAATTAGATTGTGCAAAAAGCACTGATGATATTGAAAACATCAATGTCAATAATATGCTATATGTAAACTTTTTCCACATTATATTGCCTAAAGGTATTCATAATTTGTTGTGTGTGCAAAATTTATTACCAAAATAATGCCAATAAAAGTCAAATTTTTATATGTAATCGGGATCTTTGGACAGTTTTGTCTTGTTTTTGAGAAATAAATTGGACTTTAAACAATATTTTTTGGATAAATGAGTTGCTCGATTATCTTAGACTCGAACTAGAAATAGCTTTATACTTAATAAAATAATGCAATCCTACTATAATGTTCAATAATATAAAGGCAGTCATTTGATGTAATGCTCCTAAAGCGACAGGCACTTCTCCCTTGCTATTGATAAGTGTGAAAATACCTAATGCAACTTGAGCAAATACAAAAAAGAGCATAATATGTCTATACAAATGAAAGAGGGGTTGAGCCATTGTTTGTTTGGTTCGCCAATAATAATAGATTGAAAATACGGTAATGAAATAGGCAATCATCCTATGGATAAATTGAATCGTTAAATTATTTTCAGGGACATGTTCATCAAATGGAGTGTGAAACCCAATATAATCAGGAACAAATGCGCCATTCATTAAAGGCCATGTAGTACAGCTCAATGCGGCTTTTGATCCTGCTACTAAAGCGCCTATAGCTATTTGAGTAATCACTAATATTAAAAAGAAACTAGTAAGATTTCTTATCGAAGTATCAAATCTATTTCTCTCTTTAGGGTATGTGTCTTCAAGGAGTAATCTAAAAAGATAAACAAATATCGAACAAGCAACTAATAAATGAAGCATCAGTTTGACTGGATTCACTAATACTTTGTTTTGTTCTAGGCCACTCGCCACCATAATCCATCCCACTATCCCTGCTAATCCACCTAAAATCATAAGTATTCCATAACGAATTATCTGATTTTTAGGGATAAGTCCTTTGAAAATGAAATAAATAAAAGGAAGTAAAAAAACAAATCCCATACTTCTCGCCCATAATCTGTGAAACCATTCCCAAAAGAAGATGAACTTAAAATCACTGAGTGTAATATGACTATTTACTAATTTGAATTGGTCAAATTGTTGGTATTTATAAAAGGCATCATTCCACTGCTCCAAAGATAAAGGAGGAAGAGTTCCCATAATTACACTCCATTCTGTAATAGAAAGTCCAGATCCAGTCAGTCTAGTGACCCCTCCAATGAGTATTTGAACAAATACCATTATTAGTCCTATGATTAGCCATATACGTATTGACTTGGCAGCCTGTTCTTGTTTCATTTTTTATATTTTAAAGAAGAATAGTATAAAAATTTTATAGCTCCTTGAACTAAAATTAGCAAGTCTATTTTTTAATTTATTTTTCTACATCTAAATTATCCCATCCCATACTGATTAAGTCATAATAATTATCGCCTTTTGAATGTAGTTTTATTCCCAAATTAACATCGGTTATTTCTCCAATAATACTCATATCAGGATGATTTTTAATTTTTTCAGCATCTTTAGGATGAATAGTAAATAGCAATTCATAATCCTCCCCTCCACTTAAGGCACAATTAATAGGGTCTATATTAAAAGACAAGGCAGTGTTGTAGGTGTTTTGGTCAATGGGGACAAACTCTTCATGGAGAATACAGCCTACATTGGATTGTTTACATAAGTGTAATATCTCAGAAGACAAGCCATCCGAAATGTCAATCATAGATGTTGGAACAATATCCATTTTTTCTAGTATTTCAACAATATCCATCCTTGCTTCAGGCTTCAACTGTCTGCCTACAGTATAATCATGACCCTTTAAATCTATTTGAATACTTGGATTCTCAAGAAAAATTTGTTTTTCTCTTTCTAATAATTGTAGGCCAATATATGCAGCACCCAAATCGCCACTGACGACTAATAAATCTCCTTCTTTGGCAGTATTTCTAAAAACAATTTTCTCGTATGGTGCTTCACCTATAGCCGTTATGCTGATAGTTAACCCTTTTGGAGAGGAGGTCGTATCTCCTCCGATTAAATCAACATTATATTTTTTGCAGGCGGATCTCACTCCTTCATATAACTCATCAACTGCTTCTACAGAAAATCGATTAGAAAGAGCTAGTGAAACGAGGATTTGTTTGGGTCTTGCATTCATTGCATAAATATCAGATAAGTTGACGACTACAGCCTTATAACCCAAGTGTTTTAAAGGACTATACATCAAATCAAAATGGATTCCTTCTGTCAATAAATCTGTCGTAATGACTTGATGTTGTGATGTATGGACAACTGCGGAGTCGTCTCCAATTCCTTTTATTGTTGAAGGGTGTACGCATTCAAACCCCTCCACAATTCGGTCTATCAGTTTGAATTCTCCGAGTGAGCTGATGGGAGTAAATGGAGATTTTGACTCTGACATAATAGTTTTCGTTTTAAAATACAAAGGTACAGAATACTCATTGAAGACAAAGACTGATTTATAAAACAATCATCTTTATTATCAAAAGGAATAATAGATTTTTGATTAGCAATATTTATTCATCAATGATTGCATCTGTTCGTTGATAGCCAAAGCCTCTTCTCGAGCTTTTTCAGCAAAATCTTTTCCATTTGATGCATAAATGATACTCCTTGTTGCATTGACTAAGAGAGAAACGTCTTTTGTAAGCCCATACTGTGAGAGTTTTTCCAAATCTCCACCCTGTGCGCCTACACCTGGAACTAATAAAAAGTGGTTGGGGCAGAAGGTCCTGATATATGCAAAATCTTCTTCGTTAGTGGCACCCACTACAAACATCAAGTTGTCTATATTTCCCCATTTCATAGTGGTTTTCATCACTAATTCATAAAGAGGAACATTTCCTATTAATTGTTTTTGAAAATCTAAATTTCCTTTATTTGATGTCAATCCTAGTACAATTGCCCATTTGTCTTTCAGTTGTAAAAATGGCTCTACTGAGTCTTTTCCCATATATGGAGCTACAGTAATAGAGTCAAAATTCATCTGTTCCAAAAAAGCTTTGGCATACATTGAAGCAGTATTGCCTATATCTCCTCTTTTTGCATCGGCAATTGTGAAGCAGTCTTCTGGAATAAGTGAGCGAGTATCATTGAGCGTTTTCATTCCATCCAAACCCAAAGATTCAAAAAAGGCAACATTAGGCTTATATGCTACACAAATATCTGAAGTGGCCTCAATGATTGCCTGATTAAAAGCAAGAATAGGATTGTCATAAGTGAATAAATGAGAAGGAATTTTTTGGATGTCAGGGTCAAGTCCTATACATAAATAAGACGATTTTTTTCTGATTTGCAATATGAGTTCCTGCCTATTCACAATAGAATCAATTATATAGCTACCACTTTTTTAATTTCAGGAACAGTGCTAAAAATAGTTCCTTCTACTCCTCCTTTAAGTGTGGATTCCTTCATTTGGCAAGACTCACAATTTCCAGTCATCAATACGACTAGTTCATATTCATTTGTCAAATCAATGACTTCTATGTCACCTCCATCAGCTTCTAAAAATGGACGAATAGAATCTAGTGCTCTTTGAGCTTTTTCAATTAATATTTCTTTTTCTTCAGCCTCCATAAAAAAGATATTTAAGTTGCTTCGATCCCAATGATTTCAGCATTTTTGACAACAATATTTCTTGCAATATTACTTGCGAGAGATTCAAAAGCACTAGCAGAAACTGTATCTGTGTCTAGAACAGCAGGGACGCCCAAATCTCCGCCTTCTCTAATAGCCTGTATTAATGGAACCTCTCCTAGGAAAGACACCTTATATTCCTCAGCTAATGATTTCCCTCCATCTTTCCCAAATATATAATATTTATTTTCAGGAAGTTCTGCTGGAGTAAAGTATGCCATATTTTCTACTATTCCAATAATGGGAATATTGACAGATTCTATATTGTAAAAGGCGATGGCTTTCCGTGCATCAGCTAGAGCAACTTCTTGAGGGGTCGTAACAATTACGGCACCCGTAACTGGGACAATTTGTGCCAAGGTCAACTGGATATCTCCAGTCCCTGGAGGCATATCTAAAACGATATAATCCAATTCTCCCCATACGACATCAGTAATAAATTGTCTTAATGCAGATGTAACCATTGGCCCTCTCCATGCAATAGCTTGCCCTTCTTCTACTAAAAATCCTATGGAGATTACCTTTAACCCTTTGTAATATAAAGGTACAATTTTGGGTTTGCCGTCTATATTTTCAATCCCTGGTCTTAATCCCTTTAATCCCAACATAGTGGGAATGGAAGGTCCGTGGATATCTGCATCTATTAAGCCTACTTTGGCTCCGCTGCGTTGTAATGCTAGGGCTAAATTGACAGATACTGTTGATTTGCCTACTCCTCCTTTGCCAGAAGAAACAGCAATTATATTTTTAACTCCAGGCAATACATCAGATCTAAAATCTCTAAGAGTTGTTACCCTTGATGAAAATTCAAGATGAACAGTTGCGGTGGAACTCACCATGTCTTTAATGGCATTCCTAGAATCTCTTTCCAATTGATCTTTTAACGGACACGCAGGGGTGGTTAATTCAATCGAAAAAAAAATCTCAGTTCCATCAATTTTTAGATCCTTGATCATGTTTAGTGAGACTAAATCTTTTCTAAAATCTGGATCGATAACTGTCCCTAATGCCCTGAGTACACTTTCTTCTGTTATTTGCATTTTCTTTAAAAATTAGAAACGTTAACAAAATTAATATTTTATTTGTAATACTTAGAATGAATCTAAGTTGTTTACTACAATATAACAGTAGGAATAAGTTTTATTAAACAATTATGACAAAAATGTCCGAAATAGAAGAAGAAACTATATTCATTAATGATTTTAGATTATTCAGGATTTTTAGAATCGAGAATAATTGTTACCGGTCCATCATTGATTAGTTCTACTTGCATATCTGCACCAAATATACCTTCCTGCACCAGAATACCCATTCTTTTTAATTCACTAATAAATGAATGGTAAAGAGGAATTGCTATTGCTGGAGGAGCTGCTTGTGTAAATCCAGGCCTATTTCCTCTTTTGGTGGTGGCAAACAGAGTAAATTGACTGACAATTAATATTTCTCCCTGAATATCCATGAGCGAAAGATTCATTTTACCATTGTCGTCAGAGAAAATACGCATTTGAACAATCTTATGGACCATCCATTTGATGTCCTGAAGAGTATCTAAAGAGTGAATCCCTAATAAAATCATCAAGCCTTGGCTAATCTCTCCTGTTAATAAACCATCGGATATCACTTTTGCTTGCCTTACTCGTTGGATAATCGCTCTCATTAGTCTATTTACTTTGGGTATATTTAGTGAATAAGAAATACTAAATTTACATTTTTTATTTTATGAAAAATATTACTCAGGTTTTATATAGTGGACTAGGGGGGCATGGTAGTGTTGCCTTTTCATTAATTGAAGGGGATATTAAACATCAGGCAAAACATAATCTTGTTTTTTTTGGCATTGAGCCAGTTAAAGATGAATATATTGAAAAGTGTAAAAAATATAAAATACCCTATGGTGCTATCGTAATTAGCGGAATGTCAAAACTTAAATCTCTTTGGAATGCTTTCAGGGCAATAAAAAGACAGCAACCTGACATTATAATTTTACACAGTACCGTGCTTTTTTTATTAGTTCCTTTTTGGAGGATAATGGGAATAAAAATTATCTCTGTTGACCATACGCCTAATAGTACAAAGACTTCTCGTGAATGGTTAGACATTCACTTATTGAGATATTTTAGCAATATACAAGTATATTTGACTGAGCTCCAATATAAAGATTATGAAACAAGATTTGGGAAGAAATACCATCAAAAAGGACATCCTGTAATTATCAATAATGGTTTAAATACCCAATTATTTTCTTCTTCTAAGTCTTATGATCAAATGAGTTCCTATAAATTGTTGATGCAAGCTCGGTTTTCTTGGTCGAAAGATTTTCAAACTTTCATTAAAGCAGCAAAAATTCTGAAAGACAGACATTTTTTTGATTTCCATGTCTATTTAGCTGGTGATGGAGAAAAGAAGGAGGAATGTGTTGCTTTGTCAAATTCTCTACATTTAGAAAATGAAGTCACTTTTTTAGGGATGTTGTCTGAAGATAAATTGATAGAACATTTACAATCTACATATTTATATATTCACTCTTCTTTAAGTGAAACAATGAGTACGGCAATTATGCAAGCTATGGCTTGTGGACTCCCCTGTTTGGTTTCAGATATTGATGGTAATAAGGCTATCATTGAGGATGGAATCAATGGATGGGTTTTTAAAACAGGGGATGAACAAGAGTTGGCAAAAAAGATTGAAGTATTGCTGGCATTACCTGAGCAAATGGCTAAAATGTCTTTGATTTCACGAGATTATGCAGAAAAGAACTTTAGCCAAGAAAGAATGTTTGAAGAATATTTTAGATTAGTAAATTAGTTGTAGATGAATATAGCAGTAGTAGGAACGGGATATGTTGGTCTTGTAACAGGTGTTTGTCTTGCAGAGACTGGAAATCAAGTGATTTGTGTGGATATTGATGAAAATAAAGTTAAAAGCCTGTCTCAAGGAATTCCTACAATTTATGAATCTGGCTTAGAGAGGATTCTTCAAGGAAATTTATTCCATAAAAGGATTTCTTTTACCTCAGATATAATATATGCAGTAGAAAATTCTGAAATTATTTTTCTTGCACTTCCAACTCCTTCATCGGCTGATGGCTCGGCAGACCTTTCATTTTTACAATCAGCTGTTGAGAAGATGGCTCCATATATAAATGATTATAAAGTTATTGTCAATAAGAGCACAGTTCCAGTTGGAACAGCTGAAATGGTGAAAAATATGCTTCTTCTTCATACTCACCAAGAGGTTGATGTCGTTTCTAACCCTGAATTTTTAAGAGAAGGGCTAGCAATTTCTGACTTTATGAAGCCTGATAGAATTGTTATTGGGACAAGTTCAGAAAGGGCTGCTGAAATAATGAAGGAGTTATATGCACCATTTGTTAGGCAAGGCAATTCTATCTATTTTATGGATGAGAAATCTGCAGAATTAACCAAATATGCTGCTAATGCATTTTTGGCGACTAAGATTACTTTTATGAATGAAATTGCTCAGCTATGTGAAAGGACTGGAGCCAATATTGATTCAGTAAGATTGGGAATTGGTTCGGATGAACGAATAGGCAAGCGATTTTTATTTGCAGGTATAGGTTACGGAGGGAGTTGTTTTCCAAAAGATGTGAAGGCTCTCAATTATTTTGCTAAAGGTGTTGGCTATAATTTTCAAATATTAGAAGCTGTCCATCAGGTGAATGAAAATCAAAAATTGGCATTGCTTCCTAAAATTATTTCTCATTTTAAAGGACAACTTTCTGGCAAAAGATTAGCGTTTTGGGGATTATCTTTTAAGCCTAATACGGACGATATCAGAGAAGCTCCTTCTTTGGCGATGATAGAAGCATTATTACAATTAGGCGTTTCTATAGCTGTATTTGATCCAGAGGCAATCGCCAATGCTCAAGAGAAGTTGGCTTCTTCTGTGATGTATTTTGATAGTCCTTATGATGTATTGAAAGATGCTGATGCATTGGTAATTGCTACTGAATGGACTATCTTTAGAACTCCTGATTTTATGAAGATGTCAGAGCTTTTAAAAGAAAATACAATATTTGATGGGAGAAATCTCTATGATATTGAAAAAATGAAATCTTTAGCATTTAACTATTATAGTATCGGAAGATAAGATTGATGAAGCAAAAAACGGTTTTAATTACAGGAGCTGCAGGGTTTTTGGGTTCTCATCTGTGTGACAGAATGGTGGAAGAAGGTTTTTTTGTTATTGGAATGGATAATTTATCTACTGGTTCGCTGACAAATATTAACCATCTATTTAATACTGGTAATTTTGAGTTTTATCGTTATGATGTCACAAAGTTTGTACATATCCCTGGCAAATTAGACTATATTTTGCATTTTGCTTCTCCAGCTAGCCCAATAGATTATCAGAAGATTCCAATTCAAACACTGAAAGTAGGAGCATTGGGCACTCATAACTTATTAGGTTTGGCAAAAGAAAAAAAATCAAGAATTCTTGTTGCCTCTACTTCTGAAGTTTATGGAGACCCAATTGTACACCCTCAGACAGAAGAGTATTGGGGAAATGTAAATCCTATTGGCCCACGAGGGGTATATGATGAGGCTAAAAGATTTATGGAGTCTATCACTATGGCTTATCACAACTATCATCAATTGAATACTGGAATTGCTCGAATATTTAACACCTATGGACCTCGTATGCGCGTAAATGATGGAAGGGCGATCCCTGCATTTATGTCACAAGCCTTAAAAAATGAGGATATTACTTTGTTTGGTTCTGGATTGCAGACCCGATCATTCTGTTATGTTAATGATTTGATAGAAGGAATTTTTAGATTATTGATGACAAATTTCCATTTGCCAGTGAATATTGGTAATCCACAAGAAATTCCTTTGAAACAGTTGGCGGAAGAAATCATTGAATTAACCCATTCCAAAAGCAAGACAGTCTATCTCTCTCTTCCTGAGGATGACCCCAAACAAAGATGCCCTGATATTAACAGAGCAATAAATATTTTAGGATGGTCTCCAAAGGTCGGCAGAAGGGAAGGATTATTGAGTACTATTGAATATTTTAAAACAGTATTAACATAGCTAATCCTAATTTATAAAGGGAAGTTGTTGAAATACTGTGTGTTATCATTTGTTTCTATCCAATAATCTTGGTGGGAAGGTCTAATCAATAAAGAGCCAAAAGATTGTCCTCCACCTTTAGCTCTAACAACAATATATTTCTGCTTATCCGTATATGGGACTAGGGCTTTTGCTCTGACTCTTGTGCCATCAATATCGGTGCTATTTATAGGATAGATTGGAAAGCTTTGTATGATTTGGTCCTTATCATTGTATATATCAGCAAAAACAGTAGGGAATCCAACACTTATTTTGGGAATATTTATCCATAAGCTGACTTCTATTGTATCCTTTATGGAAATTAGTTTGTGTTGGGCTAATATATGCTCTGAATGATTGAATTTAATATTTTCAAATTGTTTCCAAAAAATCGGATAATTTGAAGAGCTTATATATTGAAATTCTTTATTGCTTCTCAATGGATAAAGGGATTTTAAAGAATCTATATTAGGATGGATTTGTTTGAATGCACTTAGAGGTAGGTCGTAAAGGGTGATGTTATTCTCTGAGACTAATAATCTGGCTTTTTGGATAAGATAACTCTCGTCTGTCTCAAAATGGTTGCCAATAGTTACTAATAAAATTGATCGTTCATCATGGATGTCCTCTAGTATTTGTTTTTTGATTAAAGGATGGCTTAAGAGTTGAATGGATTTTGTAGTTTCTGCTAAAGGAAGCTCATTTGAATAGTTTTGAATAAGAGGAAGGTGCATTTCTAATGCTAATTTACTAGCATAATAAAAGGACTGATTCCCCCTTTTGATATAAAAAGGATAGCTCCCTATATTAAAATATGGAAAGCTTAATATGGCTTGAAAATATTCAGGTTTCTGTCCAATACTTTCTAGTATTTCGGCAAAGCTATTGTCAAAAGAAAGATAATCATTTGCTATTTTTCCTTTGGATTGGATATAGTTTGATTGTTGTTTCTGAAGACCCATTCCTTCATAAATCCATATTAGGACAAATAAAATAATGATTGTTGTGGCGGAAACCGAATGACTCTTTTTGCGCAAATATTCTGAAAGGATAAATAATAGCCAGGCAGAAGTTGCGGCAAATACATAATAAAACACCCAAGCTCCTTCTGAATTTAATTGAAAAAGGTAAAAGAAATTGGGCATTATAGACTCTGGGATAAACCTAAAGGGAATCCACATAGAGAAAATAAGACAAACTAGTGATGACATTAAAAAAGCACCTAGACCAGATGGTAGAAACTCTTTTTCAAGTATTCGGTCTCGCAATACCCAAATGCCAGCAAGTGTAGATAAGATTGCTCCTGTCCCAACATAGGCATAGGAGCTAATTTTTGTGTCACTAATTGGAAGAAAAACTTGTAGTACTTCTTTTATTTTTCCACTAGCAGGGATAAAAACATCTCTAAAGCCAATCGTATAATCAAGAAAATCATTAGGACGAACTGGTCTATCCAATATAATATGTGCGCCTGTCAATTTCAACCAAATAAAATAAACAATAAATGGTACTATTGCTACTATCACCAATAGGGCAGATTTTATCTGAGAAGTTGGAATCTTAAATTTATAGATAGTATAAAAAACAAATGAAAATACTAGAAAAACAGCTGTAAGAATAATATAAGTAGCATGTAAAAAGCTAAAAAATATACTTGTAAAAGCTAAAAACAAGAGAGATGTCCACTTTTTTGATTGAATCCATGAAGCGGTGTAGTACCATATCATAGGGAAAAAGCAAACATAGGATAATGCAAAGTTTTGGGTAGTCTGAAGTACTTGAGGACTGAGAAGTGCTATACATGCAGCCATAATTGTACTGTAGAATGTAGGCATTTTCCACAGATTAAAAATTTTATATAAGTATATAGCTCCTAAAGGAATAGATGCCAACATCAGGAGGTTTAAAATCGTGATAATATTGCTAACATATTCGTGGTTTTCATTCAACAACCAAGAAAAAATGATACTTAAAATGGGTTGTGCATCAACATAAGCTAAATGTTCTCCATAAGGATAACTTAAACCTGTAAAATGCTCTCCTTTGTCATATAGAATATAATAGATAGTTGCAAAATAACTTTTGATACTAGTTTCTCCTGTTTCAAATACATATAAATGGGCTTCTTTGATGATGGGCCACCAATAGAAAATCATTCCTATAATAGTATATAAGCCAGCCAGCCAGCCATATTTTTTGAACTTAGACTTTCTCATCGGTATATCCAAAATAAATATACAAATGATTTTCTAAAGGGCAATTGAAAAGTGAAAGAAGGCTCTATCTAAATCTTCCTCATTTGAAAAATCTAAAAACAAAGGTGCATTTAACAAACAGATTAAAAATCAATCATTTGTAAAATCCAGCTGATAGTTTTTGTAAAATAATTTTTCAAAACCTTAGTTTGGCACAGAAATTGCTTAATAAATAATATGTTTAATTGGTTTTAATCAGGTCAGGGACAACAGCCTTGACCTGATTTATTTTTTGGCATAAGAAGTCAAAAATCCTATATTAACCAAGCTCTCTTTTAGAGAAATCTTATTATAATTATTTTGTTGAAGAAGCTGAAGCAACAGCTGACTTAAGGATATTGGTATGATTTAATGGTTGAATATGGTTGAGTCTTTGATCTAAAGATTTTACATACTTGGAATATCCAACCTTTAATTTACTATCCATAGCTTTTGCAAAACGAAGATTTTCTTTGAAAGGATCTACTTGATTTCCATTTTTCCAAAATCTATAACAGACATGTGGCCCTGTAGCTAAGCCTGTTGATCCAACATAGCCAATTACATCTCCTTGCTTTACAGCCCTTCCCTTTTTCATGCCTTTCGCAAATCTAGACATGTGGAGGTACTGTGTCGTGTACATGTTATTATGTTTGATTTTAACATAATTGCCATTATATTTTGAAGAAGAAGCTTCCATAATCACCCCGTCTGCGGTAGCAATAATAGGAGTGCCATGTGGAGCGGCAAAGTCTGTTCCCAAATGTGCTTTGGCTACTTTTAATACTGGATGAAATCTATTTTTATTAAACTTAGATGAAATTCGACCATATTTCAAAGGCTTTTCAAGAAAGGAGCGTTTTAAAGCATTTCCATTTTCGTCATAATAATCTCCTTTACTCTCTCCAGGAACTTTGTAATAAATTGCATAATATCTTTTTCCTTTATTAGTCAAGACACAAGCGTTCAATTGGTCAGCCTTTTTTGCCATCCCATCTACAAGTAATTCTTCATATTGAATACGGATGGTATCACCATTCCTCAATTTGTACAAATTAAAAGTATAGTCATAAACTTTATCTATTTGATAAATCAAGTTACGTGGAATATCTAAATCTTTAAAAGTGGAATATAAGTCTCCTTTAATGATTCCAACAACTTCTCTATTGACTTTGACTATCTCCTTCTTTTCTAATTTAGAAGAAACCTCTTCAATGTCTAAAACAAAATATTCATTTAGATTTTTTTCAAGAATCACATATTTCAATTCCCCATGAATATCTTTCAACAAAGTAGTAGGAAGTCCCGAAACACTGCTGTTAATATTGAGATACTGCCTTGATGCTCTTCTTAAAGGCTCTATCTTTCTTTTTGAAATTCCATTTTTCAATAACACATTTGAAAAAGATTCTCCTTTTTTAGGAAAATATACCTTTTGTGAAAGTGTATCAATTCGAATATCAAAAAGAAAAGATTTATTTTGACAGACTTGGTTAACAAGAGGTCTATAATCGGATTTCTGATGATTAAAAAGTTTAAAAGCAGAGGAAATAATTCCTATTGCGATAAAGCTTATTGACAATAAAGCGATCTTAATTTTTGGTCTCAAAACGTGGCCTTTTATTAATTTCTAGAATTTTGTCTTGCTAAAATAGAACTTTTATATCGTTGATTTATATAATAGAAAGTTAAATAAATCATAAAGAAAATAATAGAAATAATTGAAATTGAAATTTTTATCCACAATTCTGATTGGGAAAACAGAAGCATTAAACAAGCGTAACTAATTGATATTCTTAATAATTCACTCCAATTTGCCCAGGGCTTAGATTCGACTAATGCTCCAATATTTAATATTATCCACAATATTAATAAAATGTAAACTAAATTATGTAAAGCACTTAATTGAGGGGAAATGGAAAGGAAACCAGCAACTGCTCCTAACATTAATACAAATAAAATTGTTGTATAAATCTTCATCCAACCTAATGCTTGAACATCATATTTCTGATATTCTGGTAGTCGTTCTTCAGGTAGTAATGGCCCCCCTAAGTATTCAGGCCGCCAACCTGTTTTCTTATATAGAACTCTCAGTTTATCCCAACCTCTTGCTTGTAAAACCAATGCTCCTAACCATTTGTAATATTCAAAATTTATCCATAGAACATTCCAAGAATTAACAGGTTTGGTTACTCCATAGTGAATA
The DNA here is from genome assembly GCA_023957235.1 of Chitinophagales bacterium. GTDB lineage: Bacteria > Bacteroidota > Bacteroidia > Chitinophagales > JADIYW01 > JAMLHH01. The sequence continues at coordinate 432,942 of JAMLHI010000001.1, forward strand.
GGGTCTTCCTCTTCCTTGAATGTTCCAAAAAGCCTATCCCAAATGATAAATGTACCTCCATGATTCTTGTCTATATATTTCGGATCACTAGAATGATGCACTCTGTGATGAGAAGGGGTATTGAAGATAAATTCAAAGAATGTAGGAAGTTTGTAGATCATTTCTGTATGAATCCAAAACTGGTAAAGTGTCTGAATAGCTGCCACTGTAATAAAGGAGCTAAAGCTAAATCCTAAAAATGCTAATGGTAAATAAAACCATGCAGAAACAAAGGTCTGTAGTGAAGATTGTCTGAGAGCAACTGAAAAATTATAATCTTCACTTTGATGATGTACGGCATGTGAACCCCAAAAAACTGCGATTTCGTGCGCATATCTGTGAAAAAAGTAATAAAGAAAATCAATTGCAAGTAGTAAGAAAATCAAGGAATACCAAGTCTCTTTGATTGTGAAAATTCTAAGATGATGATACACCCAATAGTAGGAAATAAAGAGCAGAGATTTGCTAAAAATATTAGTTGTCTGTTGAGCAATTCCACAATTGATATTGGAAATCATGTCGTTGAGCCGATAGAGTTGTTTCTTTGTCTTGAACTGGTAAAACAGTTCTATTCCTATTAAAAGGAAAAATATTGGAATAGATAAAACAATTAAATCCATAGGACTAAATAATGGATTATAAAAAATGTACTATGGTTGGTCAACTACAACAAATAATGTTTCGTCGTCTTTTTTCATGATATATTTTTCTCGGGCAAATTTTTCTAATTTCTTTCTATCAGAAAAAAGTTGTTCCTTTTTAGACTTCACTTCCTCAAGAGAGGCTTCCAAACTAAGCTTTTCTTTTTTTAAATTTTGTACTTCCTTCCAGAGATGAAATTGAGACCTATAATTGTTGGAATCTAGGAAAATCATATAGAGTAGATAACAAGTAATGATTACAAGATATTTATTGGGCAATATCCTTTGTAGTTTTTGATAAATTTCTGAATCTGTAATTTCCTTAATATCCACAATACGAATATAAGAAGGAAATTTTTAAAAACAATTATCCCTTGTTCAATTCCAGGTAAGCCTTATATTTCTTTTTGATTTGACTGCTCCAGTCTTTTTCTACGACTAATTTATAAATACTATAACTAGCAATAGGTGCAAATAATACATCATAGGAATAATGGACATGTTGCCATACTAGTAAGACGGCCACCGTAATGGCTGCAAAAAATAAATAAATTTTAATGTATTTGTTTTGAGCTAAGAAAAAGAAGAGGACTACTAGCGCTACATGTCCTGAAAAAAACAAATCATTAGCTACCCTAATAGAGTCGCCATAAAAGAATTGGACAAATGGATCTACTAAAAAAATCATATCATCTGGAGGAGATAAACGAATAGCAATAAAAGAGCAACATCGCACTAATTGTAAAATGGTAGCTCCCCACAATCCATTGATTAATCGAAGAGGATGTTCGCTGACATTAAATAATGTAAGTATTACAGCAAGGTATTCAATGAAAAAAATTTCTTTTGACCAATCTGTTACTGGAAGTAAGTTCATGATGGGATCATTGAGGACTTTTCCAGGAACTCCTGCATTATAAGCCATGAGTTTTGCACTAAGAACAAAGGCAACTATACAGAAGATAGCAGAAGAAATAAAATAAATAGAATTGGTATGGTCAGAAAAATAAGATTTCCATGATTGAATGAATTGCAGGTGACTATTTCTACTTAAAAATGAAGACCAAGCATTAGAAATCCCCTTTTTACGATATAAAGCTGACCAATGAAATCTAATTTTCCCCCAAAATAATTTTCCTAAAACGAGGGCAATGAAAGCCAAAAGTAAGACAAGTCCATATTCATAAATCAAAGTTTGAATAGCTTCAATATTGTCATTTTGAACTATGCCGTATTGCTCAAAAAAAGATATTAGCGTTTGCATCTGGTGACTTATTATTTAATAAATATCAACAAAATATTTTAACAAAAACATCTCGAAATAAAAAATAACCAAAAAGGATTAATGGTTTTTGTAGAGGATTTTGAGAGGTAGTCTTTTATATGAAAACTTTTCATTTTTTGATAAATAGATTAAATGAATTTACTTGAAAAATCGAACGAATACTTACTTTTATTCTTATGGTATTAAACTATCTCTGGGTTTTATTTTTTTTGGCATCTTTTATAGTTGCCATAGTCAAATTGTTTCTTGGTGATTCGGGGGTCATTTCTACTATGGTCAATAGCACTTTTGATATGTCTAAAACTGCATTTGAAATTTCTCTCGGACTTACGGGCATAATGACCTTATGGCTTGGATTGATGAAAGTAGGAGAGGCAGGAGGAGCAATACGCATAATGTCTAAGATTGTTGGTCCATTTTTTTCAAGATTATTTCCAGAAATTCCCAAGGAGCATCCTGCTATGGGCAGTATCCTTATGAATTTTAGTGCCAATATGCTGGGGTTGGATAATGCGGCGACACCATTGGGATTGAAAGCGATGAAAGAACTTCAGGAACTCAATCCTCATAAAGAAAAAGCGAGTAATGCAATGTTGATGTTTCTGACCATCAATACCGCAGGACTTACTATTATCCCAGTAAGTATAATGGCTTTTAGGACACAGGCAGGAGCTACCAACCCAACAGATATTTTTCTTCCATTGATTATTGCTACCTATGGTTCTTTGATGGTTGCAATTATTACTTTGTCGCTTATTCAGAAGATTAATATTTTTGACAAAGTCTTAATTTTATACTTTATTGCCATATTAGGTGGAATTTCAGGATTGGCATGGATGGTACACTCCCTTCCCGAAAGTCAAATCAATCAAGTCATAGATGTATTTGGCAATCTGATTATTTTGAGCATTATAGTTTCTTTTATAACGCTAGCCTTTTTTAAGAAAGTAAATGTATATGAGACTTTTATCGAAGGGGCGAAGGAAGGATTTCAGGTTTCGATTACTATCATCCCCTACTTAGTGGCAATGCTGGTCGGGATAGGACTATTGCGAAGCTCAGGTACAATGGAAATCCTTACACTAGGCATTACAAAATGTGTATCATGGATGGGAATGGACACTTCATTTACTGATGCATTACCTGTCGCCTTAATGAAACCATTTAGTGGAAGTGGAGCTAGAGGTCTGATGGTTGATATAATGAATGAATTTGGTGCTGATTCATTTGCTGGCCGTCTTGCATGTATTATGAATGGTGCGACAGATACTACCTTTTATATTTTGGCATTATATTTTGGTTCGGTGAGCATAAAAAATACAAGATATGCTGCAGGAATAGGTTTGTTTGCCGATTTTGTAGGAATGATATTCGCAATAATGGTAGCCTATTTATTTTTTACTATTTGATAAAAAAATCATAAAAGGAAGAATAGTTTGAACCTCTCCCCAAAGATTGTAGAAATAACTATTCTAGTTCCTGCAAAAGATTGAGTTTAATAAAGGCAAGCATTCTCTCAAATGCTTCTTTCCCTTGTTCTGTATTGAAAAAGAAATGAGGAATTCCGTGTGGCAAATTATACCAGTAATCTTCTAATTTCAATCCAATTTCTTCTTTTAATTTTTGCACTCTTGAATTGGGACACATTGGGTCTATATTGCAGAAATGCCCTTGAAGTTGTTGTTCTATTTTTGCGGAGCAGCTATTAGGAATTCCACTCCCTTTCCATCCAAAAGAATGATGAAAAACAATAGGAGCTTTTATTTCTTGACGAATGGCAGCATGTAAAACAAATCCCCCTGTGAGGCATTGTCCAACTATCCCTAAGTTGTTGCTTTCAACTTCATCTCGCTGATTGATAGCTGTAATCAGTTCATGAATTTCATCGATAAAGGGATTGTTGTCTGGTTCATTATTTCTAAATACAGTTGAAAATAAAGTTCTGATACAATATTTTGCCCCTCCATCAGTATATAAATCGGGCAAAAAGACATGCACCCCGATTTTGGATAGTGCTTCAGCTGTTTTTCTCAATGCAGGAACAATACCCATAATGTCATGGAAAAAGATAACTGCGGGTCTCATTCCTTCTCCTCCGGAATAAAATTCCAGATTCAAAGTTCTTTCAGAAAGAGAGATGGAAATGTTTTGCATAAGACATATAGTTGAAATTTAAAATTACAAAATAAAAAATCGATTATTTCAATCAATTAATAAAATATGGGATTTTATAGGAGAGATGCAATTCATGGTGTCGTAAACAAAAATTAACAAAATATCTATTTATAAGTATCAAGTCAATTTTGTACATTTGCACATGGGAAATCTATCTTTTAATTCATCCAATCACTTCTTAGGAGAAGGCGTTACTTTTGATGATGTTTTATTAGTGCCTCAATATTCTGAAGTGCTACCAAGAGAAACCAATACAAGTTCAAATGTGACCAAAAACATTCGTGTTAATATTCCGATATTATCAGCAGCGATGGATACGGTGACCGAATCTGCAATGGCGATGGCGATGGCTCGTCAAGGAGGAATTGGGGTGTTACATAAAAACATGAGCATTGAGCGTCAGGCAGAAGAAGTGAGAAAGGTCAAAAGATCTGAGAGCGGATTAATTTTAGACCCTATTACATTAAAAGGTAATCAGACGATAGCTGAGGCTGTCCAATTAATGTCTAATTTTAAAATTGGAGGAATTCCTGTAGTGGATGACAATCAAAAATTAGTTGGAATTTTAACAAATAGAGATTTGAGATTCTGCAAAAATCATAGTGGTCTTGTGAAGGATTTTATGACTTCTGAACAAATTATCACTGCTCCAGAAGGGACTACACTACAACAAGCAGAATTAATTTTAGATGAGTATAAAATAGAAAAACTACCAGTTGTTGATGAAAATAATATACTAGTAGGGCTGATTACGTATAAAGATATTTTGAAGGTTAAGAATTATCCCAATTCTTGTAAAGATGAATTTGGAAGGCTGAGAGTCGCTGCTGCTGTAGGAGTAACTCCTGACATGATTGATAGAATACAGGCGTTAGTAAATGTTGGAGTTGATTTCATTTGTATAGACACCGCACATGGTCATTCTAAAGGAGTATTAGATGCCGTAAGATTAGCCAAAAAGACTTTTCCTTCTCTTGAAGTTGTAGGAGGCAATATCGCCACTGGTGAAGCGGCATTAGCTCTGGTTGAAGCGGGAGTGGATGCAGTAAAAGTAGGTGTAGGGCCTGGTTCTATATGTACTACAAGAGTTGTTGCAGGAGTCGGCGTCCCTCAATTGTCTGCAATTTATGAAGTTGCGCAGGCATTAAATGGGACAGGAATTCCAGTGATAGGAGATGGAGGAATCAAATATACAGGAGATGTGGTAAAAGCATTAGCAGCAGGCGCATCAGTAGTGATGGCTGGTTCTCTTTTTGCTGGGACAGAAGAGTCTCCAGGAAAAACAATTATTTACGAAGGAAGAAAATATAAACTCTATCGCGGTATGGGTTCGGTTGAAGCGATGCAAGAAGGCTCAAAAGATAGATATTTTCAAGACGTTGAAGATGATATAAAAAAATTAGTTCCAGAAGGAATTGTTGGAAGAGTTCCCTATAAAGGATTTTTGTCTGAGGTGGTATATCAATTTGTCGGAGGGCTAAAAGCTGGAATGGGATATTGTGGAGCAAAAGATATTCCTGCCTTGCAAGAGAATGCTAGGTTTATAAAAATCACTGCTTCTGGAATTAAAGAAAGCCATCCTCATGACGTGACAATCACTCATGAAGCACCCAATTACAGTAGATAGATACTGCAATAGATTATATTTGGCTGATTTCTTTTTATTATATTAGCTATATGAAGACATCTTCTGACTATTCACCTATTGAGAAATCAAGAAATTTTATTGAAACCAGTATTTATGGAGTTTGTGCTTATTTGGGTCGAAAATTAGACATCCCTTCTAAGAGAGTCCGTTTATTTTTTGTCTATGCCTCTTTTTTAGCATTAGGTTCTCCAGTGATTGTGTATTTGACTTTGGCATTTGTTCTTAACCTGAGATATATGGTCAAAACTCAAAGGAATCCAGTATGGGATATTTAAAGAAAAAAAATCTTCCGTATCAATTTAAGGAAGGACACGAGAAGGAAATCATTAATAGATTAGAGAGATATTGTGCCTATACTGAACGTTGTGAAATGGAAGTGGTAAATAAAATGAAGGGGTGGAAAGTCCCCGAAGAATTATTTTCTGAAACCCTTAATTATCTGAAAGAGAATCAGTTTATACATGCTTCTAGATATGGGCAGTTATATGCCAATGGAAAGTTTAAAATCAAAAGTTGGGGTAAAATCAAAATTAGAGCAGCCCTACAGTCTAAACAAATAGAGGAAGAAATTATTACCTCATCTATAGAAGGGATAGAAGAGGATAAATATATTGAAAGATTGAATCAACTGCTGACCCATAAATATTCTTCTTTTAAAGGACAAGATAATTACACAATGAGAAATAAGTTATACCGCTATGCCGTTCAAAAAGGCTATGAACCACAGTTGGTCTTACAATGGATAAACAGTCATTTTTCTCAAGAATGAGTATTTTTATAACGGGTCATAAATGTATCTTTGGCACTTAGATGAGTCCTTCTAATCAGACAATTGGAGTAGTTACTATAACTTACAATAGCGGAATGGTCATAGCTCCATTTCTTGATAGCATATTGAATCAGACACATAAAGACTTTATTCTTTATATAATTGACAATGTATCACAGGACAATACAATTGAATTGATATCCCAATATTCAGATTCAAGAATCAGGCTTCTGAGAAATGACACAAACGTAGGTGTTGCAGCTGGAAACAATCAAGGTATGCGTTTGGCAATGGAAGCGCATCTTCCTTATTTAATGTTGTTAAATAATGATGTGGAATTCGAAGACACTTTATTTGAGAAGCTACTGAGAGCAATGAATGAAAACTTGCATTCTCTAGTAACTTGTAAGATGATGTATGATAGCGAAAAGGAAAAGATCTGGTATGCTGGTTGCAAATGGGACGTGAAAGGGGGATATATGGCGCCACATATAGGGCAAAAAGAGGTGGATGAGGGACAATATGACCATCTTTCAGAAGTTGATTATGCACCAACCTGTATGGTAATGATGAGAAGAGAAGTGGTTGAAGAAATTGGCTATATGGATGAAAAATACTTCGCTTACTTTGATGACACAGATTATTTTTATAGGATTACTCAACATGCCAAACATAAGATTTTATACTATCCATTTGTGAAATTTTACCATAAAGTAGGAGGTCTGACTAAATCAAAATCTGGCACTGTCTCTCAGTTTAAGTTTGGAAATTTCCATATTCATCTGACAACTAGGAATAAGGTATATTATTTGATGAAGCAAAGGAGTGTGCTTGGATATTGGAATGTGATTTATTTTTTCTTTAGAATGAATTTGAGATTTTTGTTTAGTGGAAAATATCATGTAAATTTCAGCACTTGGAAACTATTAAATTCTGCATTCGTTGAAGGGTTAAAAATGTAATTATGATAAAAAAGATTTCAATTCTGTTTTCTTTGATGCTAGTGATAGCTATTGCTTGTAGAAAGGAAAGCATCTGTGCCAATCAAGGCAACTATGTTGTACATCAATTTTCTTTTCAGATCAATAGTGTCAACAGAGGACTTTTCAAAGAAGAAGGGCGCAATACCGCAACAACAATCGGCAGTATTCGCAATCAGTTTTTGTTTATTCCAGAGAAATCTTTTATTGCATCAAGTGTCAATAGAACAATTGGATTTGATATATTTCCAAGTGCTTATGCAAGAGATTGTATAGAAGTCGAAAGATCTTTAACCAGCTTTGATGCCTCAAAGACGACGCTTACAATTGACAGAGATTTAGATTTATCAATTTTTGGTTTATCTGGAGTTATATTAAAGGGGCAAAATCTTTTGGATAATTCTGAATTGAAAAGTAAATATTTAAAAGATATTACTTCCAATATAGATATGCATGCAGGAATTGAAATTCCAGTGTCTTTGTCTATTGATTTTCTTAGAATATTGGATGGAGAGAAAATAAACTTTACTTTAGGATTAGTTTCTACTACTGGAGATAAGATGGAATCTTCTGTGGAGGCAGTCATTGATGTGACTGTCTAAAAAAGTGTAATCTATAAAGAAAAGGCTAAAAGGGCATTTCTAAATGAATAAAAAAGCCATGTTCTTTCCTTCTGTTTAGTGAATATTCCAATCTGACAATTTTGTCATACATCAATAAAATATCAAGGCCAATACCTGTGCCTAACATCCATTGATTGCGTAGCGTGTTGTTCTTCGAGAAGAAGTCATCATCTACATAGCCGCCATCAAAAAATGCTTTTAAATAGAAATCAAAAGGAAGGACGGGTTTGTGGGTCGAAGATTTCTTTTTCTTATTGAAATTCCATTTCCAAGAAGCAAAATGAAAGCGATATTCATTTTTAAACAATGCATAACTTTGACCATCAATTACATAATATTCATAGCCTCTAACAAAGTCTTGCTCATAACCCAATCCACTTTGAAGGTTATAGGGTTGTTTTTTGGGGAAAGAACCTTGGAGTTGTAGCAAATGACCAGTAGAATGTTTGTTTCGCTTGTCAAGCGTAAAAAATTTACTTCCTGTAATTTTTGCTATCGTTAGGTTGGTGTTTCTTTGCAATCCTAAGCCATAATTTTTAAAGGATCCTTTTATCTGAAAACCACTTGTCGGATATGCTTTTAAAGTTCGCTTGTCAATATCAAAGCCGTATTCTAATGCAACAACAGATTGAGAATTATTGCTGTCTAAAAAGTAATCTTTATTCAAATCCCTTATTTTCTTATCTACCCACCTATAGCTATATTGTGCTTCTATATAATATTGAACATTGATATTTCTGTGGAAGATAATTCTAGGTGCTACATCTATGGCTCTTTTGATAATATCATCGCTATAATAGAATTTTAGCTTGTCACGAACTGTGTTATAAGGCATTCTTTTAGTCTGCATCATTGATACCTTGAAAGCTGCACCTATTTTATCATTTTTAGACAAGTTGGGCATAAGATATTGAATATCCAAAAGTTGGGCAAATCCTAAAGACCCAGATATGATAAGGTTTTCATTTCTTCCTCTGAAATTGGACCAATTTAAAGTCAGTCCATATTGAATGCGTTTGAAATCTTTATTTCTATCTACCCACCATTCATTAATATTTCTGTCTGCCAACTGAAATATAGGAATAGGAATGATATACCATTTTTCAGAGACTGTCACAGACAGTACAAGACCTAAGTCGTCCCAATCTTTAATATTGACAAGCACATTGGTAAATAGCTTGGTGTTTAGAAGATTTAGTCTGATTCTTTCCAATGTGGAAGAAATATTGGATACTGGGACGGAGTCTCCAATTGAGAATCCAGTCTCCCATACAATGATATTTTTTTTGGTGATTTTATTACCTGAAATTTCTACATCTTTTAGATAGGCTTTTGCACCAGTATCTTTAAGGATATCACTGTAAGTAGGAACTCTAAGTTCTGATTGAGCTCTAACTTTCATTACAGCAAGACAAATAAATAGAGTCGTAATAAATATCTTCAAAATATAAAATTGTCATTGCAAATTTATAGATATGAACTTATGAAAGGAAGGAATTTCAATTATAGTTTATTGAAAGCAAGATAATATTGATGTTATGGTTTAAAATAAAGGAGAGGGAAGTAGCAATAGTACTGAAAAGACAGCATTAATATTTAGACATTTAGATAGACCATCAATGAATCATACCTGTCTTTGAGGTCATTCTCATATTCTGAGCTATGAAATACTTCAAGAACATGGAAATGAAATCTTTCAAAACTCAGAACAATTTCTTTTAAGTCATTTTTATTAATCTTTATTGTGACAAAAATATTTTCTGATTGAGGACTGCTTGAAACAAATGAATGGATGATACTTGCATGGTTACTCTCAACAATTCTTGCAATTTCAGTTAAGGAGTAATTAATAGCTTTGAGTTCTAAAATAATTATACCCCCTTGTTCTTCAATTGATTTTGTTTGTGACAAGAATTGGAGAATTGTTCTGATACTTAGGCTGCCAATATATTCTCCGTGATTATTGATGATAGCTAAAAAATTATTTTTCTGGAGAGAGGTGCTTTTAAGAATGTTTAAAAAATGTTCTTCCTGAAAAACCGTATCTTCTTTTGTAATGAATAGTGTAATTCCCTGATGAGCATCTATAATATCTAATAAAGTACTTTCGTGAATATTGCCTAAATATTTGTTTTCTTCATCTATTACAGGGAGAGAGCTCATTAGATTGTCTTCCATGACAGAAAGCATCTTTGCAATGGAATCTTGCACTTGAACACTTGGAATCGAGTCATCAATGAGAAAATGAGCAATCATTTATAGTCTTATTTGCAAATATAAACGTAAAATAAGGTAGAATAGTTTTTAAGAAAAAGATAAAGGGTGTTTTAACTTTCTTGTACCCAAGAATATAAATCTATTAAAGCAGAAGTGACTACCTCTGGTTTGAATTTCTGTATATGGTGCTTCCCGTTGATTCTCAATTGATTGGCATACGATGTGTCTAACATTGTTTTATTGATAGCATCTACCCAGCCATCTACATCAGAGGCATCTACATAAGTAGCCCCTGCCCCTCCCGCTTCTCTTAAAGAAGAGTTATCTGAGGCTACTGCAGGAATTCCCATTTTTAGACCTTCTATAATTGGCAGTCCAAATCCCTCATAAAAAGATGGATATACAACACATTTAGCCATTTTATAAATTCCAGGCAATTCATACCAAGGCACATTTTTCAGAAAGAATATTCTGTGGCGTATCTCTTTGTTATAAATATAATTTTCCATTTCTTCTAAATTGTCTCCTCCGTTTGTAACAACAACAAGAGGAAATTCACTGTTCTCTGGATACTCTAGGGCATCAATAACGACTTTAAGGTTTTTCCGTTGAGAGGTAGAGCCAATAAAAAGAACAAAATGAAAGGGTATCTTATATTTTTGACGTAATAATTCAGTAAACCAGTTAGTGTATTCGTATTCAAATTCGCGACCCCAGCTTGGAGGAATGACAAAAATCATATTTTCTGGAACCTTAAAATCTTCAATCAAATCTTTTCTAGTATTAGAACTGACAGCGACAATTGCCCTTGCCTGTTCACAAGATTTTTTGACTTTATATCGATACAGCTTTCGATCTAATAATGGAAAATAATCAGGGAACTTATGAAAGATGATATCGTGAATTGTGACAATAGATTTTATATTTTCAGGCATATTGAATGGCAATTCATTACTCAATCCGTGAAAAATGTCTATTCCATTGGCTTTAACATCCTGAACAATATCTATGCTTCTCCACAAATCAGGGATATAATGATTGGAGACAATTGTTTTATCAACAAAATTTTGATATTTAAATGGACTAGGACGGTAATATTTTTCGTGTACAAACAGTTTATAATCATACTGAGGAAACCATCTCAATAGATTGTGCATTAGACTTCTGCTATAATTCCCTAGTCCAGTTGTATTATCATAAATACGCTTTGCATCAAATCCAATAACCATAACTTGAATTTAAGTACTTCAATTGAATTTATAAGCATCTCGTCAAATCTTAAATATCCACATTTATTGAAAACAATTTTATGTGATAGATTTTCATTCAAAAATGCCTATAAAGAAGGGATTCTATCTTTGAAAATTCAATTAGCATCCATTCTTTTAATAAAAAAGCCTATGAAAAATCACAGGCTTTAATTTTTAATGATGTCAAAAGACTATTTCTTTTCGCAAGAAGTGCTTGCCTTTCCAGAACAGCATGAATGCTTTGCTTTGCTACTATTGTTTTTGCCACCAGAATTATTTGTGCTAACTTTATAGCCTGTCTTTTCTGCTAATGTTGTTGAAACTTCTTTTTCTGAAGTAAGATTTTTATCTATGACAATAACTGCAGTTCCGCTAGCAGCATCCACACTTTCAGTACTGAGAACTCCTTTTGTGTCTTTCAATACAGATTTTACTTTCTTTTCGCAACCCATACATTTCATACCAGAAATTTTTAGGTTGACTGTCGCCTTTTGAGGCTCTGCGGCAAATGTCAAGCTTGAAACCAACATTACCGATACAATAGCCAATATCCAGTTTTTCATTTTCATTGTTGATGTTTTTAAAAGATAAACCAATTTTCATGCCGTTAAGCATATTAAAGATAAAGAATTTACTACTTTAAAACATTTCTGATGGATTACTAAAATATTAATGTATTTCTTGTGTGGTTAAATCAATTTTGGAGACTTTTAATATTCGCTTTTGTTTTCCTTTTTATCCCATAATTCAAACACTTTCAATGCCTCATCTAATTGAATGTGCTCAAATTCAATTTGTCTTTGGTGAAGTGGCAAAGGGATTTCTTTGTAAATAAATTCATCGTCAAAGCCTATTGCTGCAGCCTCTATTCGAGTGTTGGCATAATATACTTTTTTAGGTCTTGCCCAATAAATGGCACCAAGGCACATAGGACATGGTTCACAAGAAGTGTAAATAATACAATCTTCAAGTTGATAGCTATCCAAATTTTTACAAGCATTCCGAATAGCCACTACCTCGGCATGGGCAGTAGGATCATTAGTGGAGGTTACAGCATTAAATCCTTCTGCAATAATTTGATTGTCTTTGACAATGACACAACCAAATGGTCCTCCTTTGTCGTTGAGCATTCCTTGTTCAGAAAGTTCAACGGCTCTTCTCATAAATACAAAATGATTTTCTTCCATGATGGTTATCTATTGATTATAAATTTAGTGGAGGCTCCTTCTTTTGTCGAGATCATCATTATACCATTGGGGAGGGCGCTTATATCAATCTGCTGTGCCTTCTGACCACTCTTTAACATGACGCCCCTTATATCGAATATCATATAGTCGATAGGTTCGCTTAAATATAGGATATCTCCATGGTTGGGATTGGGAAATAAGATGATAGGGTTTTTATCTGAACGATAGATAATAGATGTAGGAAAATTACTGGCTTTGAAAGTAGGGGATTCAAAAATTTTCCATGTCTCTTTGCAGTCTTCTGCTCTACCATAGCTTTGATTGGTAATGACGCTAGGAAAACTGATTTCATCAACAATTGTTTTGCCGTCAGGCATCACTAAAGCAAAATATTCTCCAGATGAGCTTAATGCAAAACTCAAATGATTAGAACCTTGGTTGGGTTCATTATCTGCCCACAAAATCAAATATCCATTGGCAGGAATGGTAATATCCCCAACATCTTCAAAAGGCAATTGGTGTTTAGTGAGATTGTCAGGATTATCTGTTACAAAATATCCAGCAAGAGTAATAGGGAAATCGCTTCCATTTTTCAATTCAATCCAATCATCAGAATTTCCATATTCATCTTTAATGCCACTCAGAGAATTATTAGAAGCACTTAGTTCATTGATACAGACTTGAGTGATTGCATCATCGTTATCCAAGATATTCAGCTCAAAAAAACCTTGTCCGCCGATAAGGGCATTGGTAGGATTGAGGAGTTGAAAGATGGCTTTTTCCAATCCTTCTCTTTTTGTATCATCTAAAATCTGAATTTCGACTTCTTTTTTAAGGGTGTTGGCTAGAAACTGGATGCTTACTGGAAAATTTGTGCTAGATGTATAATCAGATCCGAATGTTGCTGTAGATGCTTCGTCTATTTTCAGAAGAATGCTACTTGAGTTGGCATTAGGGTTGACTAGAGTCATGGAGACTTTGACTTTTGTTGCTCCTTCAAATGCATAAGACGAATATGAGTCAAATCTGATTTCAGGAATAATAAGGCCACACCCTTTACCCGGGGAGGCAAAGAGAGGGATGCCATTGACTGATTTCCCAGTTGCATCTTGAGTAGAGCTCCAGTTGAGTGGGTTGCTGTTGTCAGTCTGCTGAACGGGGTAACAGTATGAAAGAGAACGACCATTGCCGTCTCCTCCCCAATTTCTTTCATATTTTACAGCAGTAATGACTTGCTCAGATGAATTTTTGATTTCTATTTTTTCACCCGAATTGTCCAAAGAGCCAGCAGTCCACTGGTAAAAAGGTTTTTCAAAAATAGTTTGAGCCGCGTTACTATTGGAAGCAATTAAAAAATAATCGCCAGCAGCTAATGTATATTCTGGCAACGTGTATGTCAAACCTGCAGAAAAATACAAGCCTCCTAATAAGGCAGGTTCAGGACCTTTGTTGAAAATCTCTAAATATTCCAAAGAGTCTTCTTCTGCGGGAGAGTGATACATGATTTCGGTAATAAATAGATTGGGTCTTGTATCGTTAAAAATAATATTTTGAGAGTAAGGACTTGCCATTTTATTTCCTGCTTTGTCCAATACATTACTAATAGTCAAGTTGAGTAATTTCCCAATACCAAATGGTTCTGAAAATACCAATGTAAATGTGCTACTATCTGGAGATGGAGTGATAGATGTTAAATGAGGAAGACCTGAATAGTTATTGATAAGAGTTGATGAAGTGCCCATTTTATCATTATATTTCACTCTGACACTCTTAGAGTTGACGGCAGTAGCACCTATGACTTCAGGGGGAGCCATGTCTTTGTCTTCACTATAGATGATAAAGTCGTCAATAATGATTTTAGGAGTTGTTCCTTGTCCCTCTTCACTTCTTTGCAAAAAGAGTTTAAGTAGAATATTCTTTTTATTACCTGCTACGCCGGGTAATATGTATTTGTATGTTTTAAATGGAGAGTCCTCGTTTTCAAAGGTTTGAATCTTTCTTGTCGTATGCCATGTAAATCCTCCGTCATGAGAGGTCTCAATAAATAAAGAACTATTGCGCTCTCCTTCTCCATTTTCTAGGCCTTTGGCTTTGAAAGAGACAGCTATATTTTCGTAATTAAGTAGATTGAGACGGACTTGAACTTCAGGAGTAAAAGAACCCGTTGCAATCATCCCTAGTTCTTTGTTGGAGGTTTGAAAAATTCTAGAATTGACATCTACTTCATTGCCTAGCCAATTGGGAATAAAGTCCACATTATTGCCAATGGTAAAAGTTGTCTCAAAGGATTCAGTATGAGGAAGTGAAGCAATCTGGGCATTTAAAGAGAAACTTGCCAATACTCCTATTGTTATTAAATATTGTTT
The DNA here is from genome assembly GCA_023957235.1 of Chitinophagales bacterium. Classification (GTDB taxonomy): domain Bacteria; phylum Bacteroidota; class Bacteroidia; order Chitinophagales; family JADIYW01; genus JAMLHH01. The sequence continues at coordinate 448,122 of JAMLHI010000001.1, forward strand.
TATTTTGTAAAATATGATCATAAGTAATTCTTAGATGACAATTCACTAAGATAAGCATTTTTTGTCTTTTTTGAGAATTATCTGCTATGGGAAGTATAGGTGTCAGGCCTTATTGACTTCAATCAATCTAGTTTGAAATAGATTTCTTAAGTCTCATTTAATGACTATTGTCCTATTTAGTTTGCTACTCAGATAGGAGATTGCTGATCTGCATTCCCAATTTTTTACTGTATATTTCAGAGCCTTTCGAATTCATGTGATGATAATTATAACCATTTTCCAAGGTGAAAAATTCTGGAAACACTCGAGGGTCAGCCAAATTTATTTTGCTGTTTTCAGGGAGATGTTCATAAATGGCAGATAAAAGCTGGTAATCCGTCCTTCCTTTTGGAGGCATGATAAAAATTAATTTGATGCCTTGCTCCTCACATTTTTTATGCAAGTCTAAATAAGTAGATAAATATAAAGGAATAGGCGGAGTGCCAGGGACGTAAGTGGCAAATTGGTTTGACCATAATAATTCAAGGCTATCTCTTTTGGCTTGATTTTTTTGATAGTCTAATTTTGACAATTCATTGTTCTTCATCTTACTGACGATTTCATCCGGCAAGTCTTTTCTTAAAGAAAGATATTTTTCTTCGTCGTCATAAGGGAAGTATCCATTTTTGTGATGTCCTAGATAAATAGAATCTGCATAAATAGGTTGAACATGAAATTGAATCAGGTCATCCATCATTTCAACTTTCAGCATATTTTCCACTAGAGAAGTAATATAGAATCTAGAAAATTGAGTTTTTAATTTATTAGAGATATTCATCTGATATAGTACTCTGATGGAGAATATTGTGCTTCTGATATTCTGCCAATAATTCCATTCTTTTGTATGAAGGATTCCTTTGTAAAACAAGGGGTCAGAAGATAAGCTCAAAAAGATATACTTTATATTTCCTTGATTTTTTTTCAATAAATTTTCAGTGACCCATACTTGCAAAGGAAGGTTGTATCCATCATTGCCCAAATTGAAAGACCTTAAATCAATACCTTTATCCTTGGCTATTGCATCAATTACAAAAGGATCAATATGTCTATATTCCAATGAGCCTCCAACATATACCCCATTGAAGTCTTCAGGATGATCAAGAAAGTATTTTGATTTTGTATAAAAAGTGTTGTCGCCCCATCCAAATGTCGAAAATATATTTCCTATAACAATAGCAATAGCTAAGGATATAAGTGCGATGATGATGATATTTCTGATGAGCTTAAACATGTACTAAAACTGAAAATAAACAAATTCTGTTTCGTTAAAGACGCCAAACCAAATGATACTGATAATGATAAAAATATATACAGACCATCTGAATATTTTTTTCTTTTTGACTAATACATCTTCAATGGGTGTGTCGCCACAAAATGCTTCCACAACAAACAGCAATAAAATAGATAGGACGGCAAGAATAAAATTAGTTTCGCCTTTATGTTCTATTACTTCATCGAAAAATCGGGCTTCCCACAGTTTGAAAATATTTGCATAAAGTTTTCCTGCTATATGTGTCCATGATACATCAAGTCCTTTTGCAGTCAAATGTTCTACAACTGTCTGGACTCTGAATAATAAAAATCCAAACATAAGTGTAAAAAAAGTGATGAATCTGTGGACATTCTCTGTGATGACAATTTCAGACCATCGAAACAAGTTGCTAGGTTTGATTTGTCTGACTATATTAAATTGCCAAAGATATCTGATGGCCATCATCCCTCCAATAATAGAGAAAGATAATACCATCGGCCAGTTGGCTCCATGCCACAAACCACAGATAGTCAAAACAAAAATGACATTAAAAACAACTTTAAGCCCGGAAGATTTGTAAGCCCCTAAATAAAAGAAGACGTAGTCTGTCAACCAAGTAGATAGAGAAATATGCCACCTTGTCCAAAAGTCTGCAAGATTTTTGGCAAAAAATGGTCGCTTAAAGTTTTCCATGAGCTTTATACCCATCATTCTAGATGCGCCAATAGCAATATCTGAGTATCCAGAAAAATCACAATAGACTTGTATAAAAAACAATGATGCTCCAAATACAATTGTCCATCCTGTGGCATGAGTATAGTTGTCAAAGACATGGTTGACGTAAATTGCCAGCCTGTCAGCAATTACAACTTTTTTGAACATTCCAATAGCCATACGGATTAATCCGCTCTTCATTCTTTCGTAATCAACTTCCACGGGCTTACGAAGTTCAGGGATAAGCTGGTTGGCTCTTGGAATTGGTCCAGCCAATAACTGAGGCCAATAGGAAACAAATAAGGTGTAAAAGGCAAAGCTTCGCTCTACAGGTGTTATGCCTTTATAAACGTCTATTGTATATGCTAAAGAGTGGAAAGTGAAAAATGAGATACCTACAGGAAGAATAATATTATTAAACCATGGTTCAGGGACAGGATAGTTCAAACCAATTAACTCAAACAACTCTCTGAAGTTTTCATCAAAGAAATTGAGATATTTGAAGATAACTAATTGTAATATGTTTAAAATCAAACCTATAGCCAACCAGTTTTTTCTTGTCTTTTCAACTTGACTCTCTGAAATCTTTTTTGCACTATACCAAGAAATGCCAGTACTGAACATCAATAGCACGACATATTTGGGGTCGTAACTCATATAAAAGTACAAGCTGGCCAATAAAGTGAATAACCATCTATGCCTTTGTGGAAGAATAAAATATACACTAAGAAATACCGGAAAAAATATCAGGAATTCTATGGAGTTAAAAAGCATGGGTTTTGTTCAGATAATTTTTTAAGCAAAAACATCCAAAAGTACAAAAATATGTTGATTCAAGGCACTAGAAATTTACTTTATGCTGTTTTTGGGAGATATTGACAACACTATTTGTTGACATTATTACTTAAAAGTTGTTTTTACACTTAGTTATTGACTGAAGAATATAGTCAATCATTATTATCAAGAGTTCAATAATGCCCATAGTTTTTAATAAGAATAGTTAAAGTAATGTTAATGTAATGAGAATAATGCAACGAATATAATTTTGCAAACATCAATAAGAAAAATAGATATAGTGATTAAATATTGGTGTTATTGTTTCATCTTTTTATTATTTGCTAGTTGCTCGAAAGATGATACAAATTATAAAATTGATTTTATCAGCAATAATAAAAGTAGTTCTTATACATAGGAGTCGGATGATGTTGAGGCAATAATTATGAATGATTCTTTAATGATAGTGGGGAAAAATGATGATAATTCTTCCATATCAATTGTAGTTGAAAGTTATAATGTAGGAGATTATGATTTTTCTGTAAGTGAGATGAAGGCAATTGTTATTATAGATAAGAAAGACGATAAAAAATCAAAATTGATTTCTACAGATGGAATAGTGTCTATTACAGAAGTCAATACAAACAAAAGATCTATCACGGGAAATTTTAATGTCAACATGGTCAATCTAGAATCTGTGACACAGAAAGAAAATATATCAGGAGAATTTACCAGTAAGTATAGCAAATATTAGCATACACTCGGTATTTTATTATAAGGTTCGTGTTTTTAAGGGATAATGAGACAATCATTATCCTTTTTTGTTTTTGTTGGGGGTGTTAATATTTTGATTAAAAACCTTGAATAGCTCATTTTAAAGAATAATCTTTGTTCTATTAAAGTTTTTTTGCTTAAAAGACATTTTGAAATCAAAACAGCAAACTCAGATATGATACAACACATCCCCAATATGCTTACCCTACTAAATTTATTCTCAGGAAGTGTAGGTGTATATGCTTGTGCTACTGCCAATTGGAAGCTAGTCCCTATTTGTATCATTATATCATTAACAGCTGATTTTTTTGATGGACTTTCTGCAAGAATCCTGAAAGTCAAATCAGCATTAGGTGCTCAGATAGATTCTCTAGCAGATATGGTCAGCTTTGGATTATTACCTGGGATGATGTTCGTTCAATTGATAGGGATGTCAAGTATGCGAGGAGGAGGCTCTTATGAAGTCAGTTTTATTTCTTATTTGGGTTTTATATTTACTTTGTTTGCTGCACTAAGATTGGCAAAGTTCAATATAGATACACGCCAGTCTGACTCATTTCTTGGACTTGCAACTCCTGCAGCCACTATTTTTGTACTGGGTTTATATTTGTTTTATTTTGCTCAGAATTTTGACGTTTTACCTTCAATAATATCTCGATTGATATTTCAGACATTAACATTGTTTGTCATTATTGGAGTTTTGTCTTTTTTGATGATAAGTGAAATTCCAATGTTTGCACTGAAAAAAAATATTTTCAAATGGAAAGGTAATGAAGTAGTTATCTTGTTTTTAATTGCATCCATCGTCATATTGTTTTCCATGGAAGAATTAGGGCTAAGCGTAGTGATTATCCTTTATATAATATTTTCAGTAATTGATAATATGATTCAGAAAGCCAAGCTATTAAAGAATTAAGGTTGCTGAATGACGCTGCCACTACCTGAAATTGCTTTTTCTACAGATGCTGCTCCTTTGTAATAGACATTGCCACTTCCCGAAATTACAGCATTCAAATATTCAATAACGGTAGCAAAGATATTCCCGCTTCCTGAAAGGTTGGCATTTAATTTTGTTGTAGGGAATTGAAACATTTCTATTTCTCCAGAACCACTGAGGTTTGCATTGATGACACGAGCTCCTTCTCCATTTAAACGGATGTTGCCACTTCCATCAACTGCACTATTGAGTGAGTCAACAGATAAATCACTAAACAGGATGGAGCCTGAACCCTGGTTGATAATGGAAATATTACTTTGTTTAAAAGATTGTTCTGCAATCACTTGCCCTGAACCTGACAACTTCACTTCTTTAATATTTGGAACGACGAGTACAACTTCTATTTTCTCTTCACAAGCAAAGCAATCAGGATAAGAAACGTCCCACACTCCATCTGTTATTGAACGGTTGATATCTAAAATGGCAGCTTCTGGACCTAAAACACTTGCAAATTGAAATGTATCCTGATAAAGATAAAGAGTACCTTGAAATTTAACATTTACACTTTCAAGATGATCCAAGGGAATGGGCGATTCAATATTTCCTCCTCTACATTTTTGACATTCCCGAGAACATGAAGATATAAACAGTCCCAGTAGAATAAGAACCCCGACAACTTTAATTTTCATAATTTTATTTTAAAACAGATTGAGGGACCTGCCTCCATTTGAAGATAAGTTGCAAAGCCCTCAATTCAAATATAATGATTAATACCAATAATGAAGAAACAGAAGCGATTGAAAGTGTTCTTAAGTACATGATTATCTCAAAGGGAGTTCCTTGCAGAATCAAATTCTGTGCTTGATTGCCATAAGAAAAATTAAAAGAATCAAATACTTCTAAAACAGATAGAAAGTATTTGACAGTGGCTATCATCAATGGAATATTTATAATCGCCAAAATAACTTTAAACCAAAAGGAAAACATGAGAGGAGAGTTTTTGGGAAAAATTATCCATCTCAAATAATTGATTGCCAATATGATAACAAAATTTAAATAGATAAAGTAAGAAAAACTTATGCTTGACTGAATATTCCAAGTAAAATAGGAAGCAATAACGATGGATGAAATTATCCATAAAAATTCATTGGTCCATTGAATAATTATTCTCTTTTCTTTCATTTCGGCGTGAAAGATAGTCAAAATTCAAAATCTTTAAAGAAACCTAATTGTTAATTATATGGACGAAAATGATAACTTTGAGACAAATGAATATATTTTGAATATTTTATCTCTAATCACCAAAGCGTCCAGACAGCTTGCTGTTCTCATTGATCCGGATAAATATTCTGAAGAGAGACTCTCTTTACTAACGAATTATGCCAACAAAGGAAAGATTCATTTTTTCTTGATAGGAGGAAGTTTGGTATTTAAAAATCAAATAAAATTCATTGTTGAATTTTTAAAAGCGAGATGTGAAGTCCCTGTCTTGATATTTCCAGGCAATCCGTCTCAGATAGAAGAAGGCGCGGATGGATTGCTTTTGCTCTCTCTTATTTCAGGTCGTAATTCAGATTTACTGATTGGCAGACATGTAGAGGCGGCTCCATTGATTAAACAAAGTGGACTAGAGGTGATTCCTACTGGTTATATTTTAATCGATGGAGGTAAAAGTACTTCAGTATCATATATTAGCAATACAACCCCTATCCCGTCTGACAAAGGGGATATTGTCGCAGCTACTGCTATGGCTGGAGAATTGCTCGGATTGCAACTGATTTATCTAGAAGCAGGAAGTGGAGCATTGAATCCTGTGCCGCTTGAAATAATTGAAAGAGTTAAAAAATCGGTAGATATTCCTCTAATAGTCGGAGGAGGAATAAAAGATGCCACACAATTAAAAAATAGCTTTGATGCTGGAGCCAATATTGTTGTGATTGGAACTGCGATAGAACAATACCCACATCTTTTATCTTCATTAGACATTTCTGTATCTCAGGATATATAATACAATAGAGGCCATGAAAGCCAGAGTGTTGCAATCTACGGGTAGTTGGTATCTTGTCAAATCAGAATTTGGACAATTATTGAGTTGTCGTTTACCGGGTAGGTTTAAACAAGAGGATATTTCTTCAACCAATCCAATTGCAGTAGGCGATGAAGTGGTCGTTAAACAAGATGAAGAATCAAGAGATTTTGTGATTAATGAAATCTTAAAGCGTAAAAATTATATTGTCCGACAGTCTCCAAGACAGAAGCATTTGAAACATATCATTGCTTCAAATATTGACAGAGCAATTCTGGTGATGACTATTTCTCAACCTAGAACATCTTTAGGTTTTTTGGATAGATTTTTAGTAATAGCAGAAGCATATCATATTCCTATTACGATTGTAGTCAATAAGACTGATATCTTCAGTACAAAAGACCAGTTGGCCTTCAATAAAATCAATGAAATTTATACTAAAATTGGATATGATATTGTACCAATTTCGGCAAAAATGCAACAAGGGATAGATATTATCCAGTCATTGATGAATGGGAAAACTAGTTTGTTGATAGGGCATTCTGGAGTAGGGAAATCTTCTATCGTCAATGAAATCAATCCTCAGTTGAATTTAAAAACGGCCAAGCTTTCTAATAAATGGAACAAGGGGACACACACAACAACTTTTGCAACGATGTATGAAATCTTTGAGAACAGTTTTATTATAGACACACCGGGTATTAAGGAGTTGTTTGTAATTGAAATTGAGCCAGAAGAATTAGGTGGTTATTTTAAAGAAATAAGAAATTATAGTACAAAATGTCAATATAATAATTGCCTTCATGAAAACGAACCCAATTGCGCTGTAAAACAAGCAGTAGTAGATGGAGAAATAGCTGCTTCCAGATATGAATCTTATCTGGCTATTCTTGACAATATTCGTTCTGTAGATTATTGGGAACGTTAAATACAGAATAAGAATTGATTAACTATTTTATTTTTGTAATGTTAAAACAATAGAAACATCTCTACTGTGCAAATTTTGATATATTTTTACCCTATGTTTTATTTTGAATATCAATTGAAAACACAACTTTTTACTTTTACCATTCAATGGAAATTTTAATTATCATCATTTTAATATTGGTTAATGGGCTATTTTCTATGAGCGAAATAGCACTAGTGTCATCTAAAAAATACAAATTGGAGATGTTGGCCAAAAAAGGGAATAGCAATGCTGAAAAAGCATTACAATTAGCTACAAATCCCAATACTTTTTTATCTACTGTACAAATTGGAATTACCCTTATTGGAATATTGACAGGTATTTATTCTGGAGATAGCCTTACTCAGCCCTTGCAAAATTGGCTCTCAACTTTTTCGACTATTGTACCTTATGCCCATCCTTTGGCGGTAGCACTCATTGTCGTAATTATTACCTTCTTTTCAATAGTCTTTGGGGAATTAATCCCCAAGAGAATCGCCATGATGTTTCCAGAGTCTATTGCATCTGTTGTGGCTACACCAATGAAGATATTATCTACTATTGCTCGACCATTTATTTGGTTATTGACAGCGACAAACGAATTTGTCTTGGCAGTATTTGGTTTGGATAATCAACAATCTGAACATATTAGCGAAGAAGAAATCAAAGCAATTATTCAGGAAAGCACTACAGCAGGTGAGATTCAGGAGATTGAACAAGATATTGTTGAACGAGTTTTCTCAATGGGAGACAGAAAGGTGGATGAGATCATGACGCATAGGAGCGATATTCTATGGGTGGATATTCAGGATAGTATGGAGGAAATCAAAGAAAAGATTAAAGATGAGCTCCATTCTGTATATTTAGTTTGTGACAAACAGATAGATGATTGGAAAGGCTTGGTTTTTGTGAAAGAACTTTTCCCTGTACAATTTGAAAACGCCACGTTTAAAGTGGAAGATTTTATACGTAAACCAATTATTTTTCCTGAAAACACTCCTGTCTATAAAGTACTAGAGAAATTTAAAGAAAATCGCTTCCACTATGGTATTGTTGTCAATGAGTACGGTGCATTAGAAGGACTGGTAGCAATGGACGATGTGTTGGATGCACTATTGGGAGATATGACAGAGTATAATCAGGATGAGTTTCAGATTGTGGAAAGAAACGAAAACTCATGGTTGATTGATGCTCAGATTCCTTATTATGTATTTTGTGAGTATTTTGAAATAGATGAAGATGCTTATGAAGGCAATTTTAATACTTTAGGAGGATTTGTCTTGCAAGAACTGGGGCATATTCCATCTGCTGGAGAAAAATTCAATTGGGAGAACTATGAATTTGAAATAGTGGATATGGATGGAGTGCGTATTGATAAAATAATGGTCACGAGAAGCTAGTTTGACTTCAATTTTATTGGTAGAGAACTTTGTTAGATAGTTCATTATTTCTCCCTATCCGTGTTAAAAATGATAAATATCATTGACAAATTCGTTGTCAGTTTATAGATTTCAGTTAGGATTTCGTATTATGGCTTTATATTTGGTAATAATATAAAAGATGATGAGAACTCTATTATTGATATTTTTTGCATTTCAATCCTTGATTTTAAAGGCGCAGTATGTTCCAGTAGATCAAGATACGGATGATTTACGCTATATATTTATGAATTTTCAGGCTGGAGTGGAGAGCAATCAACCACAATTAGCGGCTCAATATATGGATAGCAATAGTATAAAATATATGGATGAAATTTTATATGCCTTGCAAAACTATGACAGCACACAATTGGTAGGACAACGTTACGGAATTATCATTCCTGTTATGATGTCTCGCTTCATGGCAGCAGACGGGCAAATTTCTAAGATGAAAGATGGCAATGATTATTTTAGTTTTTTCATAAAAAATATACTTACACCTATTTATGCTGGACAAATAATTATTGATATTAAGGTAGAAGGAGATAGCGCACGTGTATATACAAATTCAGAGGGAAATGAAACGCTCAACACCTTTTATTTCTATAAATTCGGTGAAGATTGGAAAATTTCTTTCGTCAAAGAAATTGAAGTTGTTGAAGCCTCTTTGTACTCCTCTCAAAATATTCCTTATTTTAGTGGTAGCAAGGATAAAGTAATCAATTCGATTGTAAAAGGAAATAAATGGGATTCCATGGGAAGAGATTTATGGAAAATATTGCCTTAGTGGAACTGTATCAATCTTCCATGATAATTTTTAATCTTCAATATTCGGTATCCTTTTCATAAGAAAGATATTCTTTACAATAAATATAACACTATGAAACATTTGCCATGCCTGTTACTGATTGTTTTTTCATTGAATTTTTATTCTTCAAGCTATGGGAATGATTCAATTCCACAGGGGAGTGATTTGTGGCAGGAAGTAAAGGCTGATACTTTCCCTTACTCATTAACCGGGGAGTCTATAAATACATTGGCAGATATCTATCTGCTTTCTTATTATATAGCTAAGCAAAAGGCAGATTCCAATAGTGCTCAAGTCATAGCACAAGCTTATTATTATAACTTATTGGCTGACAGACCAGCTCTTTGTGATAGTATTTTTTATTCATTATCACCAACAGATTCGGCATATATTCATATCATGGGGCATCAGGCATTAAAGAATTATGCTGAATGTTTTGGTGTAAATTCTCCCCATTGTGATGAGGTCAAAAAATCAGTTTTGCCCTTGCTGAAAGCAGCTTCTACTCAAAGTGAGCTGATGCCAAAAGAACAATGGAAGTGGCTATATCAGTTGATAACAGATTCAACTTCTTTCTCCAAAAGCGCAATAAAGCTACAGCTTGCTAATGACGGGTTAGATTCGTTATTACAGATTTCAAAAGAAGGGGGAGTGATAAATTTCTCTCTATACCCTCACAAGCAAAATTTATTGATTTCCAATGGGGTGAAATCTCCAGTTCAAGTATTAGAGCTAGATTCTTTATCACAATGGAAAGACATAACAGCAACTACTGGACTTGAAGATTATCCTGGGGGAAGTAGATTGTACAATATTGATTATAATGGAGATGGATGGGATGATTTATTTATCATTAGAAAATCTTCAACATTGAAAAATACTGCAAAATATTATTCCTCTCTTTTGGTCAATCAAAAAAATGGAACATTTAAAGATATTTCTAAAGATTTAAAATTGGATGCACTCAATCGAGTCAATTGTGCTTGTTGGGGGGATGTTAATGGAGATGGACGACTAGATGTTTTTCTAGGAACAGAATTTACGGGTTCTCCTTGGTTAGTCCAACAAGAAGATGGACAGTTTCAAAATCAAGGGTATAGCTATAATATTTTGACTAGAAAACAAATAGTTTCAGATTGTATGTTGACGGATTTGAATAAAGATGGGAAACATGACCTTCTCCTTTCTATTTCAAATGACTCCAACAAAGTATATATTCAAGAATTAGTAGATAATCAATATGTTGTTTTCAAAGATGAAGCTGAGAAATATCAACTACAAACTCCTGTAGCTTCTGGACAAATTATTCAAATGGATTATCAACTCAATGGTGATGGTGAATATCTTTTACAAGCCAACTATATTGATGATTATCAGGCAGTGGCAGATATTTTAACAGCCAAGGATACTGTTGATGCTGAACCTGGAGTCTTATTTAAAGAGAGCGATAAGGGAATCGTTCAGATTGTTTCCAGCCCAGAAACATCATTGTTTAGAGCAGGAATTTTGATTTATACACCTAATAATAATTATCTATTAGGAGCAGGAGGTCAAAATACCGAGTCGATTTATCCATTATTTGTATATCAACTATCTGATAATGGTCAAAAGATCAGCCTATCCAATCCTGATTTGTGGCCTTCCTATATCCATAGTGCAACTGCCTATGCTGATAATAAGGATCAACCAGTATTGATATTCAAAGGAGGAGGCAATTATCCTTTTATGGAGAATAGACAAGAAAGTTATAGAATAAAAATGCCTAATGAAGGAAGGTTTGAGAGAATTTTTGATAGAAGTAAAACCATTCCTGGTTCTAAAGTCCAATTTACTTATATCTCTCCAGAGGGTCAAAAAAGTAAGAATGAACTGACTGTTATGATATTAGACAGTAGAGGATATTATGCTCTTCAGGAATGGATTTGGGTTCCTCAAGGAGCAAAAATTGAAGATATAAAAGTGGACACTAAGAAAATAGTTGCTGAACAATCTGAAAAACAAGAGGTGGCCCCAGAACTTAATAAAGGCAAAAAAGGGAAGAAACGTTAGTAATTATTAATAACAACCAATAGAGGATTTTTCAGAAATATGTTCAGTCTCCTCTTTTAATGGATCATCGTATGAAATATTATTTGTGTTTTTTTTGTTTTGTGATTTCATGCTTATTTACTGAGTCATTACGAGCACAGAAAAGCACATCCTCTATACTGCACCAAGAGATTTTATTTTCTCCTGAAGATTATAGAAATGTACAGATTAGCCCAGATGGGAGATGGATATCTTTTCTCAAGAATGTCCAAAATAAAGATGTATTGTATTTCTCGCCGACTGACATAGAATCATTATCTCCCAACCTTGTGAGTGAAGCAGATCAATCAGTCTCTACTTATCAATGGTCGGCAGATAGTAAAACAATTTTATTTGTAGTCAAAGACCAGATGATGCAGAAAGATATTTTGTATTATAGGAGTATTGACAACCCGCTATATAAAGATAAAAATGTTCGACTTTTTGAAACAACTTCCATTCAAAAAATAGATGTTGGGAAAGAAAATCCAGGTAAAGTTTTTGTTCAGACAAGTGGAAGAAGTCCATTTTCCAACTCCTCTCCACTCTATCAGTTGACATTATTTGATAATAGAGTTCATGAGATTGAAATTCATGTTCCTAATTCAGTCCAATATATTTTCAATTCCAAAGATGAAATTCAATATTATATTACACAAGGGCATAAAGGAGAAAGAATGATTGTTTCTAGCTCTCCTCAATACGCCTTAGACACACTGTTTGAAGTTCCCTTTTATGGACTTATAGAACAGTTTCATTGGAATAAGGAGAGTAATAAATTTTATTTTCTAGCTGATATAAGCCCTCAAAATCTTTCTACTCATATTTATGAAATTGATTCATTAGGGGAAGTCAGGCAGCTTGAATTGAAGTCAACAGATAAAAATTTGAAATTCAATAATATATTGATAGATGATGCTCGTCAGGAAATTGTTGCATATCAATATCAGCATATTTCACCTCATACTCAATGGCTGTCTTCCTATTGGAAAGGCATCAATGATTCTTTACAAAAGCAATTTCCAAATAAATCTATCCAAATATTAAATCTGAATTCAACACATCCAAAAATCTATTTTTGGGTATCTTCAGATGTTTCTTCACCTGAATTATTCCAATATGTTCTAAGTACAAATCAATCTAAATTGATTTTAATTGCTAACTCTTCCATAAATAAGATTCAGCGCCTATTATCTACTTCAAAAGAAATCTCTTATACAAGTATAGACGGCACAAATATTTATGGAACACTGACATATCCATCTCAACAGAAAGCTAAAAACCTTCCATTAGTTATTTGGGTTCAAAATCAAGAACAAAAATCTAATTCTATTAAGAGCTATGAGCCAGATATTCAATTTTTAGCCAGTAGAGGTTACGCTGTCCTTCAAATTTATTGTCGCAAAATATTCCCTGAACAAAAAAATATTTATTCTTCAACATTAGAAGATATACAGGCTGGAGTGCAGTTCATGATTCAAACCAAGACCATATCTCCTGAAAGGATTGCAATCATGGGAAAAGGATTAGGTGGATATTTTGCAACTGCGGCAGTGACTTATTTGCCTCATCTGTTCAAAGCGGGAGTCAATCTTTTGGGTACAAACGACCTCTTTTATTCCTATTATTCAGTTCCAGACCAATGGGAAGAGAAAAAAAGGAATATACAATATCTATATGGCCACGGTGTGACCGACAGTATATTATTAAAATATAGCCCTTCTCAATTTACTGAAAACATTCAGACCCCTTTATTTATTGCTCAGGATTCAAGTCATCAGGACGTGTCTTTGCAAGAAATTAAAAAGATGGTGATTCAACTATTCGATAGAAAAATTCCTGTAGAATATCTTTTGACACAAAAAGAGAATTTTCAAACACAAAAAAACCAACGTATTCTTTATTCTGCAATTGAGCAATTTTTAATGAAAAATATAGGAGGGAAGGCCATAGAAATTTCTGAAAGTGATAAATCTGCTATTCAGCACCTCAGTATTCAACCTGAAGTCTTAAAAAGTTCACTTTGGACAATACAAGAGGCAGACACTTTCCCTACTCTTCGACCTAAGTTTAGAGCTTCTGATCTATTTTTCCAAGTGACCTATGAATATCAAGGAGAAAAAAGGGTGGTGGATTTACAAAGGTTGATTTATAAAAGTAATAACAGATGGGTTGTTTGGGATAATTTTAAAGATAATTTGAATAAAAGGGAAGAACAAGTGTTTTATATACCTGATGGACAAGTAATGTATGTCGAAACCAATTCATCGGAAGAGAAATTACAGACTACTTTTGGGAAAGACTCTATTTATTTCAATGATTTTCTATCTGTATATCAGAAAGTCACCCCTCAAAATTATCTAGCTCAGGTGGCAGGATTAGATATGATTATTGGGGGTTTAGCTCTGGAAAAGTATTATCATAGCTATCTTATGTTATTTCAGCCCTATTCCAAATCATTTCAACTTGTTGACATCAGTGTGGTGACAGAAGAAGAGTATAATCATAGAGAACATTTTGTTGTTAAAATTACCAATACTGCAAATACAGATGACTATACTTTGTTGTGGATCAATAAAGAAAGTCGTCAAATGAGTAAATCTATTCAACAGATTTCTGATAAAGGAAATTTAAGGATAACCATTGAGAAGAAATAGCCTATACCTTAATAAATGTGCGTTTATAGTGAAGTTTGAGATGCAGCTAAATAAAAAAGTCGATTGTCCAAAACAACCGACTTCTCTATTATATAGTAAATTTATTTTCTAGAACATTACTGCTATTCTTAATCCAAGGCCTCTGGCAACAATTCTGTCATTGTCTTCATCTTTGATAACATTAGTAAACCCATTTCTGAAATACAATCCACCAATGATTGAAGTATTATCTGAAACTCTAAATTCAGTACCAGCTTCAAAATGTAGAGATAAGTGATAAGGATTTACCTTTTTAATATTACTAGGAAAGAAAGCAAGATCTTTGATTTTAATATTGCTCTCTGAAATGCTGATGTTGTATTCTTGATTGCCCTCCATTCTTGCTTCCTTATAGACTTGATTGAATTCATACTTGCCTCTAGAACGAATTCTGAATCCATTTACAATGCCCAAAACGCCATAAAAAGTTAGATTGTTAGAAGTTTCATTAGAACGCAATTTTAAGCCAACCGGAATTTCCAGATATTGGTTTTTAGTGGTTAATTTTGAAAAAGAACCTTCTTCTTTAGTCAAGGGGGTAGCTTCTATTTTCCCACCATTCATATCTATGGTCAATCCAGAAGTAATGGCATATCGCTCATTGTTATCCAAAATAAAATCTACAACTGCTCCATAATTGAATGTGAATCTTGCCCCTTTGGTATTTTGTACTTTGCTGTCTCCAGAATAAAAAGAAACGCCTGGAGAAGTAGTGAATCCAAATCTAACATTTCCTTGAGCAAACAAAGAAAAACTTAAGAATAGTAAACAAATAATTAAAATTGATTTTTTCATGTTATGCCTTTTATCTTTGTAGTTAATATGATACGCAAATATCTAAAATTTTTGGTAATACTATTAGGTGTAGTTCTTTTTACTGAGCAATGTAATTCATTTGATGAACAAAAACAAAAATTTCCTCCAACAATTAGACTAGAACAAGAGTTGTATCAAATTCCCAAAGATAAGACCGCTCAAGGTATAGAACAGTTGAAAGAAAAATATCCTGTCTTGATGAAATTTTATCTTCAGGCAGTTTTAGAGATAGTAGATACAAGTCAATCTCAGGAATATACTATGAAAATGATGGACGATTTTATTCATCATCCGCAAATGGTTTCTCTGAATGATACTGTCCAACTTCTGATGAAAAACTTTAGTGTCTATGAAAAGGAACTACATCAAATGCTGAGTAATTATCATCGCTATTTTCCGCAGAAGCCTATTCCTCAATTAGTAACATACACTTCACAATTTGGTCCCAAAAGTTTCTATTACGAACCTTTTCTAGGAGTAGGTTTAGATCTTTATTTAGGGAGTGATTTTATTTATTATCCTTCAGTCGGCATTCCAAATTTTATCATCAAACGACTAGATTCTAAATATTTGGTTACAGATGCAGCATTTAATCTTATCCAAGATATGAAGGAAGAGCCTCTAAAAAGAGGGGCAAAATTGTTGGACATGATGGTTTACTATGGCAAAATATATTATATAGCCAATGAACTTTTGCCTAAAAGAGAAGTGAGAGATTTTTTTTATTATTCTCCAGAAGACTGGAAATGGTGTGAAGATAATGAGAAAGAAATATGGTCATTTTTTATAGACGGCTCATGGTTGTATAATAGTCTATATGTCAATTATTCCAAATTTATTAATGATGGCCCCACAACTATGGGAATGCCTCAAGGTGCTCCTGATAGAGTGGGAAGATGGGTGGGCTATCAAATTGTCAAGAGATATATGGATAAATATCCTAACACTACACTAGAAGAATTAATGAAAATTGATTCAGGACAAGCGTTTTTAACTGCTTCTAAATACAAGCCCTGATTTGAAAAAGAAATAACTGACGATATCTTAATTCTTTTTATTTTTAGCCTATGTTTGAAACCAACCCTGAATATGAAGAAAGAGTGATTCTTGTCGCTGTTATACAAGACAAGGAGACGGTGTCAAGGGTAGATGAATACTTAGATGAATTACAATTCCTTGTTGAGACTGCTGGTGCTAAAACGTTTAAACGCTTTACACAAAGACTAGACCATCCAGATACCAAGACATTTGTAGGAAGAGGAAAATTAGATGAAATCAAATCATATATTGAGTTTGCTGAAATCAATCTTGTAGTTTTCGATGATGAATTAACACCTACTCAGATCCGAAATTTAGAAGAAGAGCTGAAATGTAAAATTTTGGATAGGACAGCTTTAATTTTAGATATTTTTGCACAAAGAGCTAAAACGGCTCAAGCTAAAGCTCAAGTAGATTTGGCTCAGATGCAATATCTTCTGCCTAGATTGAAAGGCCTTTGGACGCATCTTGAAAGGCAAAAGGGAGGAATCGGAATGCGTGGTCCCGGAGAAAAAGAAATAGAAACTGACAGACGGGTAGCTAAAGATAGAATCGCATTACTTAAAAAAGAATTGGAGATTTTAGATAAACAAGATCAGACAAGACGCAAAAATAGAGGGGAGCTTATCAGAGTAGCGCTTGTTGGATATACCAATGTGGGAAAATCTACAATCATGAACCTGTTGAGTAAATCTGAAGTTTTAGCAGAAAACAAACTTTTTGCTACTTTAGATACTACCGTGAGAAAGGTTGTCATAGACAATGTTCCTTTTCTTCTTTCAGACACAGTAGGATTTATCAGAAAGTTACCACATCACCTGGTGGAGAGTTTCAAATCTACATTAGTCGAAACTAAAGAATCTGATATTATTCTTCATGTTGTGGATGCTTCCCATGTTCAATTTCAAGAACAGATAGCAGTCGTACAACAAACACTCATTGAATTGTCAGTTGTCAATGTTCCTGTTTTAATGGTTTTTAATAAGATGGATTCATACAGACATCTTCATTTTGATCCTTATCTTCCTCAGTCTGTAAAAGATAATTTGGAAGAAGAATTTAAGAAGAGTATGCGAAATCAGTTTCAGTGTCCTTGTGTATTCATCTCTGCTACTGAAAAAGAAGCACTCGATGAGTTTAGAAATACGCTAGTATTATTAGTTCAAGATGGATATCATAAAAGATATCCCTATAAGACACATTTTTATTAAGACTTTGTTCTGCTAGGTATATCTGATCTAAGATTTTTGTACAGTATTCTTATCATGCCATCTGAAAGGCCGATTTTAGGGACTATGATTTTTTGGGCAGCAAGAGCATTTGTTATTCTCAAGATAATTTGAAGAGCTGGAACAATCACTTCTGCACGGTCTGGCTTAAGTGAGTACTTTAAAATTCGCTCTTCTACACTCAAATCTTTTAAATTGAAATAGGTGTCTTCTATTAGCGAACAGGGCATATCTTGTTTTTTACTCTTATGAAAATATTTTTGAAGCGTATTGATGTTTCCTCCTGAGCCTACTAGTATCAAAGGGCTATACTGATTTTTAATTTTTTTTATTTTCTTATCCAGTTCATTAAACTTTTCTGCTGAGTCTTTTGAACCTCTGATTCTTAGCGTTCCAATATCAATGGATTGCCTATCCTTCATCTGCCCATTTGCGACCAGCACTAGCTCAGTGCTACCTCCCCCTATATCTATAAACAAATAATGATATTCAGGATGAGGTTGCAATTGTTCGATATGATTGGAAAATAATACATCTGCCTCCTCCTTTCCGGTAATCACTTTGATTTTTATTTCTGTTATTTCCTTTATTTTTTTTATGAGTTCTTGGGCGTTCTCCGCATCTCGCATGGCTGAAGTTGCATAAGCTAGATATGCTTCTGTCTGATGAACCTTCATTAAATGTTGGAAGGCGATCATTGTGTCAAAAAGATGATTTGCCTTGTCTTCTCCAATTCTCCCATGTGAAAACACATCTTCTCCTAAACGCAATGGAACTCTATGCAATGCTTCCTTTATAAATATAGGAGTACCTTCAGATTCCATAACATGAACCAATAATAAACGCACTGCATTGGAGCCGATGTCAATTGCTGCCAGTCTCATCTGTTTTTAATTTTGATAATTGATATAAGTGAAGAAAATAATCACGGACAGCTTCTTGACTTCGCAATTTTTTTACATCAGCAGAGGGTTGCCGAAACTTGTTTTTTTGTTCTATATCAAATATTCTTGCCTTGACATTGTCCTGCCATTGGATTTCCATCAAATCTTTCACTTGTTGCTTGATGTCATTATCTATAATTGGCGTCATCAATTCTACTCGATAATCAATATTTCGCGTCATCAAATCTGTGGAACCCATAAAGATTTCCTCATCGCCCTGATTGTGAAAAATAAAAATTCGGGAATGCTCTAAAAAGCGGTCAATAATACTGATAGCTTTGATATTTTTACTCCATTGTTCATTTCCAGGAATTAAGGAGCAAGCCCCACGAATAATCAGTCGTACCTTAACTCCCGATTTGCTTGCAGCATAAAGTTTTTGAATAACACCTTCATCTACGATGCTATTCGCTTTGAAAAAGATTTCAGCTTTTAGACCTGATTTTGCATTTTTAATTTCTCGGTTGATTAGGCTATTTATTTTTTTCCTGCTATTAAAAGGGGAAACCATTAGAAGAGAGGATTGAGGCAAAAAGTAATTTTTATCTAAGAACTTAAATAAAGATCTCAATTCTTTATTGATATCAGCATTTGCTGTCAGAAGATGAGCATCGGTATATAGTTTTGCAGTGTCTTCATGGAAATTTCCAGTTCCAATACATGAAATATATTCTTTTTGGTTACCTTCTTTTCTTGTAATCAGACATACTTTAGAATGAACTTTCAATCCATCTATCCCTATAATTACTTTTGCTCCTTCTTCCTTTAGCTGATTGGCCCAATTGAGATTGGCCGCTTCATCAAAACGAGCAGTTAATTCAATAATGACAGTCACTCGTTTGCCATTTTTAAGGGCGGCCATAAGAGATTTAACAATATGGCTATTCTTAGACAGCCTATATAAAGACATTCGGATATGCGTCACTTGAGGATCTATAGCTGCTTCTCTCAATAAATCCAAAAAATAATCAAAAGAATGATAAGGATAGTAAAGAAAAATATCTTTGGATTTTATTTGTGATATGATACTTCTTTTTCCTTCAAGAGCAGGGTGTGGAACATGTAAATATGCTTCATTCCACATGTCTTTGGTGCCAATTTGAGGAAATTGCATAAAATCTTTAAAATGATGATACCTGACACCAGGAGTCAAAATACCCTGTTTATTGAAGTTCAATTTTTTCAAAAATATCTGAAGCATTTCTTCTGGCATTTCTGCATCATAAACAATCCTGAGTGTGGAGCCTAAATTTCGCTTTTTGAGCCCAGATTCTACTGTCTGTAAGAAACTTTCTGAAACATCATGATCTAGGTTTAATTCTGCATCTTTATTGAACTTGATAGTATATGCTTCTATTTCGTCAAAATCATAAATTTTAAAAATATCCTTCAAATTATATCTGATTACATCGTCCAAAAACATCACAAAAAGCTGATGCTTTTCGGAAGGGAAGACTATAAACCTATTGATTGTTGGAGGAATCTCAAGAAGTGAATAATGAATATCTTTTTTTGTCTTGCTGTAAAATTTTACTGCCAAATAAATAGAGGCATCTTGTAATACAGGAAACTTTAGGTTCTTATCCAATAGAATAGGAAATATCTCTTTACGTACATGTTGATGAAAATATTTTTCGACAAAATAAGATTGATGCTTTGTCAGATTTTTCTCGTTTAGCATTGAGATATGATTGCGTTTCATTTCTTTCAACACCTTAAAATAGGCTAAGTCATATCTTTTTTGCAATGTCAAAACTCTTTTTTCAATCTCTTCCAATAGCTTTTGAGAGTATATCCCCATATCGACTTTTGTATCAGTACTGTAAACAGACATTTTTCTAATAATTGCTACTCTGATACGGAAAAATTCATCCATATTATTTGAAAATATCCCAAGAAATTTTAATCTTTCAAGTAGGGGCACAGATGAAGATTCTGCTTCTTGAAGAACACGCTCATTGAATGATAGCCAACTGATATCTCTATGAATTTTTTGATTGCGTTTTAACATAGCTATTACCAATTAAAATAAAAACTCATTTCATCTTGAATATAAATAAAATAAGGAGAAAGCACCTTACTTTCTCCTTTTAAGATATGATTGAGAGTTAAAAAATTATTTTTTCCTTTCGATAGCTTTATAAGCTGCTGCCACGATATTTTGAGGGGATAAACCATATTTCTCCAATAGCTGGTCAGGTGTTCCTGATTCACCGAAAGTATCATTTACAGCAACAAATTCTTGAGGGACAGGAATGTTGCTGACTAATACTCTGGCAACACTTTCTCCTAAACCTCCATTGTACTGGTGCTCTTCTGCTGTCACGATACAACCTGTTTTGGCTACAGATTTTAATATAGCATCTATGTCCAAAGGTTTGATAGTATGCATATTGATTAGTTCAACAGAAACTCCATTTGCTTCTAATTGTTTTCCTGCTTCTACTGCTTGCCAAACCATGTGCCCACAAGCGATAATGGTAACATCTGTTCCTTCTGAAAGAAATTGCGCTTTGCCAATCTGAAATGTTGAATCTTCTGATGGAGTAAAAATAGGCCATACAGGACGACCAAATCTGAGGTAACATGGACCATGCCATTCTACAACTGCTTTTGTAGCTAATCTAGTCTGATTATAATCCGCAGGAACGACTACTGTCATACCCGGAAGCATTTTCATCATACCGATATCTTCCAAAACCTGATGAGTAGCACCATCTTCTCCCAATGTCAAACCTGCGTGCGAACAAGCGATTTTTACATTTTTATCAGAGTAAGCCACTGACTGACGGATTTGGTCATACACACGACTTGTACCAAAATTGGCAAAAGTAGTAGGTACTGCAATTTTTCCAGCAATAGCAAGACCTGCTGACACGCCGATCATATTTGCTTCTGCGATACCTGCTTGAATAAATCTATCAGGAAATGCTTCAATAAATTTCTCTAATTTCAAAGATCCAATTAAGTCCGCGCAAAGCGTTACAACATTTGGATTAGCTAAACCAGCTTCATAGATACCTTGACCAAAGCCGGAACGAGTATCTTTTTTATCTGTATAAGTGATATTTTTTAATGACATGAAGAATTAGTGTCTATAATTGGATACAAATTTAGTATATCCTTACGGAAGTTTTATATAAACAAAATATTTTCAAACTTAATAAATTCGTAAAACCATTATCCTCTGCCCATATTGTCTAACATATCTGAAATATCACCACCATAATCATCATACCTTCCATAATTGCCATCATCTAGTGCATCGAAAGTATCATTTGAATAATTTGAAGATTCATATTCTTCAAACCATTCTTCTCTACGATCACTTTCATCATCTCTATCTTTGTATATTTCATAAAAGGCTTTAATGCTTTTATAATTATCTGGATGAAATACAGAAAAAGAAGGTTTTGTATAATTAAAATTTAATACACATATTCTGTTTTCAAGATATTGAAAATATTCTGAATAATCTGTTTCATTAATGTTATCAAAATCTTTGATTCCTTCAATTAATAAATTAAAATTAACAAGTTTTCCAAGCTTAAAATCTGCTTTGTATAATAATTCAAAAGATTCATTTATTTTCTCTAACAAGAGAAAAGATAATGATAGTTTTTTAAAAGGAAAAAGCTGATTTTCGTTTAAATAAAATAGTTTTTCTGTTATATCTTCAACGGAGAATTTTTGATTAACAAAACAAATGTTTTTTAATATTTGTACGTTTTTTATATATATATTCAATTCTCTATCAATATAATAGCTTATTTTATGAGATTTTTTAATCGAATGTATATATTTGAATGGATCGTTTATATTTACTGAATATATACATTCTCCATGATCATTGTCCTTTTTGTAGAATAGTTTAAAAATATCAAAATTTTCAGAGTTTTTTATTTCATATCTCTTTTCTAAAAAATATAATTCATCAACAAAGTATGAATTAAGCACATTTAATTCGAATTCATATTGTAAAGCTTCCATCTTTAAATTCTATTTAAAAGGATAAAATTCAACATTGATATATTTACCAACTTCGATAAATATACCATATTTATAATTTAATTGATTTACATATGCTTCGATTTTATCGAAGTCTATAAATTTTTTTCTGTTTTTCCAATTCATTTTAACTTCTATAACCGCAATATTTATTTCTGTATTTCTTTTATGTATTATTATATCAGGGTAAACAAATGAAGGCCCCTCTTCACTATTAGCATAATCAATAATTTTGGCAACAGCATCTCCAACATCATTTCCATTACTCATTCGATTATATTCAACATCTACATCATAATCATATTTCTCTTTTAAATATGATTCAATATACATTGCCAATTTGTGAGTAACTGTTCTTTCGTGAATATTATATTTTTGATCCAAGAAGAGAATATCATTTTCTTGTAGTTTTTTTAAACTATTAATTATGATATTCTCTAATTCTTTTTTACTAATCATAATATAATTAGAAGTCGCCCAAAGTTTCTTCCAATTGAGCCATTGCTTTTTCTACTTGTTCAGCATTAGGTGCACTACCGTGCCATTTGTGCGTTCCCATCATATAATCTACACCGGCACCCATTTCAGTAGTCATCAAAATGGCGATAGGTTTACCTTTTTTAGCTTTGAGTTGTGCTTCAGAAAGAGTAAAGACTACATCTTCCATTCTATTACCATTCATTTCTAAAACCTCCCAACCGAAAGATTTGAATTTTCCTTTCAAGTCTCCCAATGAAAGGATCTGATCTACCGTACCATCGATTTGGCAATTGTTGTAGTCAACAGTCAAGATCAAATTGTCCACTTTATTATGTGCAGCAAACATCACGGCTTCCCAGATTTGACCTTCTTGCAATTCACCGTCACCAGTCAAAACAAAAACAAATCTGTCATCGCCATCCATTTTTTTAGCCAATGCTACACCTGTAGCTACAGATACACCTTGACCCAAAGAACCTGATGCAATTCTTACTCCAGGAAGTCCTTCATGTGTAGTCGGGTGACCTTGTAATCTACTGTTCAAAAATCTGAACGTGGACAATTCTTTCACGTCGAAATATCCGCTTCTCGCAAGCACACTATAAAATACAGGAGAGATATGTCCATTGGATAAGAAGAATACATCCTCTCCTCTACCTTCCATGTTAAAAGAGATGTCGTGTTTCATGACATCAAAATACAAAGCCACTAAAAAATCAGTACATCCCAAAGAGCCTCCAGGGTGTCCACTCTTCACTTTTCCTACCATACGCACAATATCCCTCCTCACTTGAGATGCAATGCGTTCTAATTCTTGTATTTCTGCCATTTTTGATGTATTTATACTTCAATCACAAAATTAACTTTTCTAGTGAGATTTTAAGTATAAAATGTCTGTTAAGCCTATATTGATAATCAAATGACACTTATTTACGGTTTGAAAAGATAAACCAAGGTTGTATATATCCTCTTTACTAATATTTTTATTTTCACTTTTATTCTATTTAGAAAGTTGTCTAACAAACAAGATGAATCTATGCTAGTCTTTCTGATAGATATATCCAATAGAGATAAACAAGATTGTCCTTCTGTCAGCAGTTCAAAAAAGGTCAATATACGAGAGTCATTCCAGATAACTTGGACCTCAACTTTCTATGTGAAAATTGATTTTTCAAACTAAATTGGAATGAAGAGCAATAGCTATTAAAACAATTGTAGCTTTTGCTCTTCTATCATTTTTCGGAGATTAATTAGTGCGTAACGCATCCTCCCTAAGGCGGTATTGATACTTACTCCAGTCATTTCAGCGATTTCTTTAAAACTCAACTCAGCATAATGCCTCAAGACCAATACTTCTCTTTGTTCGTCTGGTAATAATTTTATCAATTGTTTTAGCGTCAGGATATTCTGCTCTCTTATTAAGATGTCTTCAACATTTTTATCTAAAAAGCCAATACTTTCTAAAATGTCATTTCCTTCGCTATCAACAATTACAGGCTTTCTTTTTATTTTCCTAAAATAATCAATGCATAGATTATGAGAAATCCGCATGACCCAAGGGAGAAATTTGCCTTCTTCTTTATAAACATTAGATTTCAGGCTATCTATTACCTTGACAAATGTTTCTTGAAAAATATCTTCTGCGAGATATTGATCTTTTACTAAAATAATTATTGAGGTAAAAATTCTTTTTTTATGCCTTTGAATCAAAATATTCAAAGCCTCAATGTCGCCCTTTTGATAATCTTTGACTAGTTCGAAGTCTGTCATACCTACACAATAAGTTGTTTTCATTTCTTACAGATATTAATATTGTGTAGATTTTCAGCATAGGCCAATTTAATGTTAAGCAAATATTAAGGCTAATTTATACAAAATAGATTTAACCTTTCATCCCTATAAACTGTTATATTTTAGTTTTACTGTTATATTTTAGTTGTTTTAACAATTTTTTGAGAATGTCTGATATCCAAACGTCATTATCTATGGTACATCAAAAGAATATCCTTATCAAAGGGGCGCGAACACATAATTTGAAAAATATCTCTTTGGAAATTCCAAGAAATCAATTTGTCGTTATCACGGGTGTCTCTGGATCAGGAAAATCAACCTTGGCTTTTGACACACTTTATGCAGAAGGGCAACGTAGATATGTAGAGTCATTGTCGTCTTATGTGCGTCAATTTTTAGATAGGATGGAAAAGCCTGATGTAGATTATATCAAGGGATTATCTCCTGCCATAGCCATTGAACAAAAGGTAACGACCTCTACATCTCGTTCTACAGTAGGAACATTGACTGAAATTTATGATTATCTGCGTCTGCTTTATGCTAGAATAGGTAAAACATATTCTCCAATTTCAGGTCAATTAGTGAAGAAAGAGGAAGTTTCAGAAGTAGTAGATTTTATATGTTCACATGAAGTGGGCAAAAAATATCAAATACTTTCTCCACTTAAATTATCAACTACATTAATAGAAGAACTCAAATCTAAAGGAGTCAATAGGATAATCTCAGAAGGGCAAACGATAAGACTTGACTTGTTGGAGGAGGATGAAGAGATTCAAAAGCTCATCAATTCACGGTATAATTTTGCGCTGATTGACCGCTCTACAGTGAAAAAAGACGAAGAGTCTATTCATAGAATGGCAGATTCAGTACAGCAAGCATTTGAAATCAGTGAAGGATATTGCAAGGTTGATTTTCCTGGGGAATCATTTAGAGATTTCAGCACCATATTTGAATTAGATGGAATGCATTTTGAACAACCATCTCCACAATTTTTTAATTTCAACTCACCTTATGGCGCATGTAACACGTGTGAGGGCTATGGAAATATTTTAGGAATTGATGAAGAATTGGTTATCCCTAATAAATCGCTTTCGGTCTATGAAGGTGCAATAGCACCATGGGAAAGCGAAACTATGAGACTGTGGAAACAACATTTTATAGCCTCTTCTAAACAGACAGGATTTCGAATTCATTGCCCTATCGAAGATTTGACTCCAGAAGAAAATCAAATATTATGGAATAGCCAATCAAATCCGTTTGGTATCAAATATTTCTTTTCAGATATTGAATCGCAATCCTATAAAATCCAATATAGAGTTTTGCTTTCTAGATATAGAGGTCGTGCTATATGCCCTGATTGTAATGGGTCGAGGATAAGAAAGGATACACAATATGTAAAAATCAACAATCGTCATATTGGAGAGATTTTGTCTTTGACTATTTTAGAATTGCATCAATGGTTTGCTCAATTATCTTTATCAGATTATGATCGTCAAATTGCGAGTAGGATTTTGATTGAAATTTCCAATAGATTACAATTTATGATAGATGTAGGCTTAGAGTATCTGACATTAAGTAGATATTCCAATACACTTTCTGGAGGGGAATCTCAACGAATAAATCTGACTCGAACTTTGGGAAGCAATTTGACAGGCTCACTATATATTTTAGACGAACCAAGTATTGGATTACACCCTCAAGACACCTATAAATTAATTAAGATTCTTAAACACTTGAGAAATTTAGGAAACACAGTCATTGTAGTGGAACACGAAGAAGATATAATTCGCAACTCAGATTATCTTATAGATATTGGACCTGAAGCTGGACGACTTGGAGGAGAGATTGTTTTTCAAGGACCATTCAAGACTGTGGCGAAACAGAAAAGTTTGACAACTCAATATCTCAATGGTGAATTGAGTATCCCTATTCCAGACAAAAGGGCGATTTCTGCCAACTATATCAAAATTATTGGAGCAAGAGAGAATAATTTGAAAAATATTGATGTTCAAATTCCCTTACAAGCATTAACTGTAGTGACAGGTGTGTCAGGTTCAGGGAAATCTACCTTAATCAAGCAAATATTATATCCGGCGGTTAAAAACAAAGTTGACTTTTCAAAAATAAAATCTGGGCATCATAAGGAATTGAAATTTCCAGCTAAATTAATTTCAAAAATTGAAATGGTAGATCAAAGTCCAATTGGGCGATCTTCTAGGTCAAATCCCGTTACATATATTAAAGCCTATGATGCCATTAGAGATTTATATGCTTCTCAATCATTATCAAAAATGCGAGGCTATCAACCCAAGCATTTTTCATTTAATGTTGAAGGAGGTCGTTGTGAAACCTGTCTTGGAGAAGGGGAAACAATTGTCGAAATGCAATTTTTAGCAGATATACATTTGACTTGTGAGACTTGTAAAGGGAAAAGGTTTAAAAGTGAAATTCTTGAAGTAAGATATAGGGAGAAAAATATTTCTGATATCCTTGAGATGACGATAGATGAGGCAATTGTGTTTTTTCAAGACAAGAAAGAACTATCCAATAAACTACAACCTCTGGCTGATGTCGGACTTGGATATATACAACTCGGGCAATCTAGCAGTACACTTAGTGGAGGTGAAGCACAAAGAGTCAAATTGGCATCTTTCCTTTCAAAAGGATTTTGCTCGCAGCCTACCTTATTTTTATTTGATGAGCCGACTACTGGACTTCATTTTCATGATATCAATAAATTATTGAATGCTTTTTATGCACTGATAAAATCAGGACATACAATTGTTGTTGTCGAGCATAATTTAGATGTGATAAAATGTGCAGACTATATTATTGATCTCGGGCCAACTGGAGGCAAAGGCGGAGGATATCTTTTGTATCAAGGTAGCCCAGAAGGGATGATACATGAAGAAAAATCTATTACCGGTAAATTTTTAAAAGAAAAGCTAAAGTGAAAAAGGAGTTTAGATATAACTTAAAACTTCTAATTTTTGCCCTTTAAGTTGCATCCTAGTCTTATTGATATTTTTGGTGAATCCTAAAATAAATCCACCTCCTCCTGCTCCACAGAGCTTGAAATAATAGTCGCCACTTTCCAATCCTCTCTTCCAATGCTTATTAAAAAAATGAGGAATCATTGGTTTGAAATGCTGAAATTGGAAATGTGAAAGTTTTTTCATGTAGCCAAATAGTGTTTCAGTATCTCCTTCTAAAAAAGCCTGAATACAATTATTGGCAAAAGGTTTTAACTGTTTGTCCACAAACTCACGATAAGAAGGCTTCTCCATTTGTTCCATATAATATTTCACTAATGGTTCTGTCTTTCTGCTTATCCCCGTGTCAATTAAAAAGATAGCACCTTCTCCATCTTTTTTCATTGCGACCTTGACTGGTTCTATTTCTTGATTTTCCTTAATTAATAGAGGAAGGTTCAAATAGCAAATCAACGGATCTACTCCTGAACTCTTTCCATGAAAATAAGACTCCATTACACCCAATACACGCTTCAATTCTGCGATAGATTCTTTTGTGGGTGTTTCATCCAAAGTGATTTTATCTTTTACATATCTTTCATATACAGCAGCGACTAAAGCTCCTGAACTTCCAATTCCAAATCCTTGAGGAATGGTAGAATGAAAGAAAATACCACCAGCAATATCATTATGAAAAGCAACAGTATCAAAATCAAAAGTTAGATTTCCAAGTTTGACTTGTTCTTGAATATAATTGCCTAGGTTCTTCAGATGTTCATTGGATTGAGTTTTGAACTCTTCTGAGACAGAAGTGTCTGAAAAAGTCAAAAAGCCTTTAAAGATTTCATAAGGAACAGTCAATCCCATACTGTCTTGGATAATGCTATACTCTCCAAAAAGGAGTATTTTAGAATGGAATGTGACGTCTTTTTTTGACATTTTAATCTATTTTTTCAGGTCCTTTTCCTACCTGATCGTGTATGACACGATGATTCTCACACAAAGGTACTAACTCTTCGTCGATAAATGATATTATTTCTTTCTTAATATTATCTGGATAAAGAAGGTGGATATTGGGACCAGCATCTAAAGTAAAAAATACAGGTAGTTGATTTTCTTTTCTAAATTGTTGTATTCTTTCTATGGCAATCAATGTATTGGGATGCATTAATATGTAAGGAGGCTCGGATGCCATCATTAATGCATGAAGAGTCAGAGCTTCTTTCTCTACTATCTTTCCCCAATCATCAAGATTGCCATTCTTCATGGCATTGATTAGCAATTCAATATGGCTATTGGCTTGTTGGTATCTTGATTTTGCATAAGGATTTCCTTCCATCAACGCATGACCAGCTCTGCTAGACACAGATTTTTCTGATGAACTGATGATTAATATGCTATCTCTGAAAGATTGGAATATAGGGTGAATATTTTCTGAGATAGGTATTGCAAAATCATTAGATGAATTTTGTACTGCGTCCAATTTCCCCCATAATGCTAAATGTGGGAAAACCGAACGGCAGGCACTTCCTGAGCCTAACCTAGCTATGATAGAAGATTTTTCCAAAAACTGCTTTTCATCCTTCAGGTTTCCCGTTATTCTTTTTTCAATTTCACAAAGACATAAAGCTAAAGCACTCATAGACGATGCCGAAGAAGCAATTCCGGTAGAGTGGGGAAAGGAATTTTTACTTTCAATATCCAAATGAAAATCTTTCAAATATGGAAAATAGTCAATGATAGAGACTAAAAATTGATGAATTTTCTCTTCAAACTTTTTATTATTTACACCTTCAAATAAAAAACGTATTGAAACACCTTCAGTTTTTTCTGACTTCAAGGCATATTTGACTGTTGTTTCAGTAAATGCATTTTGTAAAGTAAAGCTGATAGAAGTATTTTTAGGATATTGTCTTCCATATTTTCCCCAATATTTCACCAAAGCAATATTTGAAGGGGATTTCCAAGTCACCTTGCCGATACTTTTTTTATCAGAACCTTGCATATTCATGATTAAGAATTGCAAATGTAAGCTAAAGTTGTTAATTGAAGCTATTGAAACCTGATAGGCATATATTTAGACACGTTTTAATTTTTAATTGATGAGAATTACAACGTACTTTGCTTTCCATTTTATATTTTTATTATAAAAGCTACTGATATTGAAGTGAAAAGAATAGGGATTATTGCAAATACTTCATGGAATTTATTGAATTTCAGATTGGGACTTATCCGTGCAATTGAGCAAGCAGGTCACAAAATTGTACTCATCGCTCCAAAAGATGAACATAGTCAGGAATTAGAGCGACTTGGGTTTCATGTCCAATATGTCAAAGGTCTTTCTAGAAAAGGAACCAATCCTTTAGCTGATTTATTATTAATTTTTGAATTAGCAAAAATATATAGAAATTTAAAACTGGATGTCGTACTTCAATATACCATCAAACCTAATATCTATGGGAGTATTGCTGGGTATTTGACTGGCATTACTACTATTTGCACAGTTACTGGGCTAGGATATGTTTTTCTGAATAAAGGGATAAGTTCCACAATTGCTAAGGTTTTATATCAATTTGCATTCAAATTTTCTCATTTAATCTATTTTCAAAATGCTGATGATAAATTACTTTTCGAACAAACTGGATTGGTATCTATACATAAAAGTCGTTTAGTAAACGGTTCGGGAATAGATACAAATTATTTTCATCCCAATTTTTGTAACACTATTCATAAAGAAAAAGGGATAACAACATTCCTGATGATAGCTAGATTATTAAAAGACAAAGGTGTTTATGAGTATATTTCTGCAGCAAAAAACATTGCAGTCAAATATCACAATAGTCGTTTTATTCTACTTGGAGATCAAGACAATGGCAATCCTGCAGCGGTTAATGAAAAGGATATTGAGCTATGGAAAGAGGAGAATATCATTGAAATAACTGGGTTTAAGAAAAATATTCGCGAGTATATTTGTCAAGCAGATGCGGTGGTATTGCCCTCTTATAGAGAAGGGATTCCTAGAGTGATATTAGAAGCCTTTGCCATGGGTAAGCCATGTATTACTACAGATGCTCCTGGATGCAGGCATACAGTGGATGATAAAATAAATGGCCTTATCTGTAAAGTTGCAGATTCCAAAGAACTAGAAATCAAGCTCGAAGATTTTATTTTGATGAAAGAGGAAGAGAAAACACTAATGGGAAATAATGCTAGACAAAAAGCACTGAATACCTATTCAATAGACTTGATAGCAAAAGAATATCTTACTTTAATAGACAATTTGTAGTTTTCGATTTAATTTTTACATTTACACTAGTAAGTCATTTGGACGAATGTTTGAGTTGCCAATTTTTAATATCATAATCGCTGCGGTTTTATCTGTAGCATTTTCAATGATTGCTGTACCTAGTCTTCTAGGAATTGCTGAAACCATTAAATTATTTGATAAATCCAATCCAAGAAAATCTCACAAGGGAGAGATTCCCAATTTAGGAGGATTTGCAATTTTTGGAGCCTTTATTATATCTTATTGTATAGCAGGAAGTTTTGCTGAGAAGGAAATAAAATATATTATTGCTGCACTTTGCTTCGTTTTTATGATAGGAGCCAAAGATGACATAGTAGATTTGTCACCGAGGAAGAAGTTTATCGGACAGTTTATAGCGGCAGCACTTTTAGTGATTATTGGTGGAGTTAGGCTGACAAGCTTTTATGGAGTTTTGGGGATTTCTAATTTGCCTTATTGGGCAAGTGTTGTATTCTCAATCGTAACCATAGTATTTATTGTTAATGCATTTAATCTGATTGATGGGGTCAATTGGTTGGCAGGAGGTTTAACTATAGTTTCAATGGGAGCTTTTGGTTCTTGGTTTTATATTCATGGTTATTATGATTATGCGATAATGGCTGCAAGTATAATCGGTTCGATAGTAGTGTTTTTAAAATATAATTATACCCCTTCAAAGATATTTCTTGGTGATTCAGGTAGCCTTTCTATTGGATTGTTAACTGCGATGCTGGCTATTCGTTTTATTGAAGAAAGTGCAGAAGCTCGTTATTCACAAGCAGATTTGCCTTTTCTTGTCATTTCAGGGCCTGCTATGGCTATCGCCATTTTAATCATCCCTATTTTTGATACACTAAAGGTTTTTGCTCTTAGAATATACAATAGGAAATCTCCTTTTGAGGCAGATAAGACTCATCATCATCATAAATTATTGGATTTGGGATTTTCTCATGAAAAGACCAGTGCTATTTTAGTGTCAGTCAATATTTTATTTATTATTGCAGTCTATTACGCTCAATTTTTACGAAGTGTTATCTTAATTTTTTTAATTTTCCTAGTAGCAGCAATCTTGTCTTTTATATTGTATAAAATAAAGCCTTCTAAACGGTCATCAATCAATAATTCTTCTCATAAAGAGAAAGCTTTTGAACTAAATGAAATGTGAGAGTACTGAAACATAAGTTATCTCATTCTCAATTTATTTTGAGGAGCCAATTGTGTAACTTCTATTAACTCACTTATTATCATGGCGGTAGCTCCCCATAGGGTTTTATTATGCACATCAAAATAGGGTGCCATGAGTTCCATTCCCATTGTGCTTTTTATCAACTTTTCTTTTCTTCTATTCTGCTCAAAAAACAATTGGAAAGGGGTTTCAAGTATTTGGGCTACTTCTCTTGAGTCGGGATGAGGGATAATTGCTTGGTCTGCAATAGCAACTATCGGTTGAATATTAAAATTACTAGCGGCAACAAAAAGCTTTGATAATTCACCTATAATATGGAAACACCCATTATCTATTCCCACTTCTTCCAGTGTCTCTCTAGCGGCAGCTTCAGTATAAGATTCATTTTTCTCCAATTTGCCTCCTGGAAAGCTAATTTGTCCACTATGCGCACCTTTGTAGATATTTCTTTCTATCAGTAAAATATGTGGCTGGTCTTGAATAGGATATAATAAAGCTAAGACAGCACTCTCTTTAGCAAATGGAGAAGGAGGAATGTCTAAGTTGGGAAATCCAGGCAAATAGGGGCGCATTTTCCCTTGAGCTTTAACACCTGGTAATGGGTTTAAAAGTTGTTTTTCAAGTGCTTTTGTTATTTCCTGAAACATATTGCAAATATCCAAAAAAAAGAAAGATTATAGACTAAATTCAATAGTATGTATCTTTGTTGAATGGATGTTTTGAAAGAACTCAATGAGATTCAAGGTCAGGCTGTCAGTACAATAGATGGCCCTGTAATGATTATTGCTGGTCCTGGTTCTGGCAAAACCAGGGTGCTCACCTATAGAATGGCTTTTTTGATTCAACAGGGAATAGATCCTTTCAGAATTTTATCTCTTACATTTACCAATAAGGCTGCAGCTGAAATGCGCGAAAGAATACAACATATTGTCGGCAATGAAGCTAAAAATCTTTTTATGGGCACCTTCCATTCGGTATTTGCTAGAATTTTAAGAATGGAAGCCAGTAAGTTAGGATATCCAAGTAATTTTACAATCTATGATACTGATGATGCTAAAAGTTTATTGAAGAGTATCATTAAAGAAGAAAGATTAAATGATAAAATTTATAAAGCTTCTAATGTTTATTTTCGTATTTCTTCAGCAAAAAATAGCCTTATCGGACCAGAGGATTATCAGGCAAATGCTGATTTAGTCACAGAAGATGAACAGATGGGGAAGCCATTTATTGGGAAACTGTACGAAAAATATCAAAGAAGACTATTTGTGTCAGGAGCAATGGATTTTGATGATTTGCTGATGAAGACTCATGAACTTTTAGAGGTGTTCCCTGAAGTTTTATATAAATATCAAAACCGATTCACTCATTTAATGATTGATGAGTTTCAAGACACCAATTTTGCTCAATATAGTATAGTAAAAAAGCTAGCCGCTATACATGAAAATATTTGTGTAGTCGGTGATGATGCTCAAAGTATTTATGCCTTTAGAGGGGCGACTATTGCCAATATTCTCAACTTTGAAAAAGATTATCCTGATTTGAAAATATTCAAATTGGAACAAAATTATCGCTCTACCCCTTTTATAGTTCATGCTGCTAATGAGGTAATCAATAAAAATAAAAATCAAATTAGGAAACTCATTTGGACAGAAAAGGCTGAAGGAGACAAAATAAAAGTGTTTAAAGCGGGTACTGAAAATGAAGAAGCAAGAATGGTTTCTGAATCTATTTTTGAACAGAAAATGAGAATGCAACTCAACAATCAGGACTTTGCAATATTATATCGCACTAATTCTCAATCTCGAGCATTTGAAGAAGCCCTTAGGAGGATGAATATTCCTTATAGAATCTATGGAGGTATGTCTTTCTATCAAAGAAAAGAGATTAAAGATTTTGTTGCATATCTCAGATTAATCATAAATCCTAAAGACGAGGAAGCGCTTAAACGAGTTCTGGGACTTACCAAGGGGATAGGTCAGACTTCAATAGATAAAGTTATCGTAGGTGCATCAAACAATAATACCTCCATCTGGGATATGATTCTTCATCCTGAAAATATCCCTCAAGTTACCAGAAATGCTTATCAGATTTTAAATCATTTCAAGCTGATGATACAAAGCTTTCAGGCACAATTAAAATCTAAAAATGCTTTTGAAATTGCAGATATGGTCGGGAGACAAACTGGATTTGTAGAAAATTTATTTTTAGATAAATCCAATGAAGGCGTTAGCAGATATGAAAACGTTCAAGAGCTTTTGAATGGTATCAAAGCGTATACTTTAAGTGAGAAAGAAATAGTAGAAGAAGATGAAGTGGCTCCAGAGAACGATCTGGCTGCATATCTACAACAAATATCCTTATTGACAGATCAGGATGGTGAAGATAAAGACCCTAACAAAGTTAAATTGATGACTATTCATGCTTCTAAAGGGTTGGAGTTCCCTACTGTGTTTGTTGTTGGACTGGAAGAAAATCTTTTTCCTTCAATGTTGTCATTAAATACAAGAGATGAATTGGAAGAAGAGAGGAGATTATTCTATGTGGCTATCACTAGAGCTCAGGATAGATTGTTTCTTTCTTATGCTAGTTCAAGGGTCAGATTTGGCACAACTCAATTCAATGAAATCAGTAGGTTTATAGAAGAAGTAGGGTTTGATAATTTGGATATACAAGCCACTAAAGGGCTTCATCCTCTTTCTCGGCAGCAGTCAGCCAACCTGTCAAGGATCTCAACATTAGAAGACAATGATGATAGAAAACCATGGTATTTAAGAAAGACCAAACCCTCTTATTCCTCTCAAAATTCAGAAAATAGTCTAAAAAAACTAGAATCTGAAAAGCAAAAAGCTGCATTTGTTCCTTCAGATTTAAGAAAGATAAAAATAGGGGATATCGTATTTCATGAGAAATTTTATCAAGGAACAGTAAAAGAGTTAGAAGGGAAAGGAGACAACATAATGGCTACAATTTTCTTTGATGCACACGGGCTAAAAAAAATCATGTTAAAATTTGCCAAGTTGCAGATTATTAATAGTTAAATTGGAAAAGGAAAATGATATCTTTGTAAAAGATAAACCATCCAATATTTTATTGGTTAAAGAATTCTCTATATGAATTATAATACAAAAAGAGAAGCGATCATTATGAGAGAATATGGTCGCAGCGTACAACGATATGTAGATTTTGCTAAAAACATTGTCGATAAGGCACAGAGGCAAACTGCAGCTGAAAATATCATTCAAATGATGTCCTCTCTTAATCCTCAGTTGAAATATACTCAAGATTACAAGCAAAAATTATGGAGTCAGTTATTGGTCATGTCTAATTTTGAACTAGATGTAGATGTCCCAGATTCAGTTCCTACTAGTGCAGAAGCTGCTCAAATGACTCCTAGCCCTATACCATATCCTCGTTCTAATATTAGAATGAAAAATTATGGTAAAAATGTTGAATCTCTTATCGAAAAAGCAGTTCAACTAAAAGATGAAGAACAAAAGGAAGAATTGGTTCATCTGATTGCCAACTTCATGAAACTTACTTATAAAAACTGGAGCAATGAGGAAGTGAATAATCATCTGATAAGAGAAGACTTGCGTACTATTTCTAGAGGAGGGCTTATTATCAGTGATGATATGCATATCGAAATCACTGCACCTACGGGTAATCCTCAAGGCAATAAGAAAAGAAACGCCCAAAATAAAGGTAAAAACAATTCTTCATATTCTCGAAATCGAAATAACAAGAATAACAAGCGGTTTAGATAATGATGAAAGATGCTTTTGAAGTTATAGGAGGCAGGAAACTAAAAGGAGAAATCTTTCCCCAAGGAGCCAAAAACGAAGCCTTACAGGTTATTTCAGCAGTGCTATTAACAGATGAAGATGTTGTCATCAAAAACATTCCTGATATTAGAGATGTCAATTTCCTAATAGAGTTACTCCTCAATTTAGGGGTTAGAGTGACTAAAAACAAACCTGACACTTATACTTTCAATGCTGCATCTATAGATCCTGATATTATTCTCTCAGAAGAGTTTAAAAGGAAAGCAGCCCATCTCAGAGGTTCAATAATGATATTAGGACCTTTATTAACTCGTTTTGGGAAAGCTCACATGCCAATGCCTGGAGGAGATAAAATTGGAAGGAGGAGATTAGATACACATTTCCAGGGGTTTATTGAATTAGGAGCTACTTTCAAATATGACAGTATCAATAATTTTTACTCTCTTTATGCGGAACATCTTCATGGCAAATTTATTCATCTAGATGAACCATCAGTCACTGGAACAGCCAATATTATTATGGCAGCAGTGATGGCAGAAGGGCACACGACATTATATAATGCCGCATGTGAACCCTATATTCAGCAATTGTGCTTGATGCTGTGTAGAATGGGAGCAAAAATCACAGGGATAGCTTCCAATAAACTCGAAATTGAAGGCGTTAAAAAGTTAAAAGGTACTGAGCATTCATTGCTCCCAGATATGATTGAGATTGGTTCTTTTATTGGTTTAGCAGCCATGACTCAATCGGAAATTACGATTAAAAATTGTAGAATAGATATGTTGGGATTGATTCCCAATGCTTTTAAAAAGTTAGGAATTCAACTTGAATATAGGGGAGATGACATTTTTATCCCTGAACAAGAACATTATGAGATTGATTCTTTTATCGATGGTTCTATCCTTACTATTTATGATGCACCATGGCCTGGATTGACACCAGATATCTTATCCGTATTATTAGTGACAGCATGTCAGGCTAAAGGAAGTGTCTTAATTCATCAAAAGATGTTTGAGAGTAGATTGTTTTTTGTTGACAAATTGATAGATATGGGCGCCAAAATAATTTTGTGTGATCCTCATAGAGCTACAGTCATTGGGATTGACAGGAGCTATCCTCTTAGAGGGATTAACATGACCTCTCCAGATATCAGAGCAGGGGTGTCTTTGCTAATTGCTGCATTGTCAGCAGAAGGGAAAAGTACGATTTTCAACGCCCATCAGATAGACAGAGGCTACCAGAAAATAGATGATAGATTGATAGCTTTAGGAGCAGAAATTAAACGATTTTAATTGGCCTCTTAATCATATATAATGAAAGAAAAATTTAGCGGGACAGATCAATATATAGCATCTGATGACTTGAGGATAGCGGTCAATGCAGCAGTGACTTTGCAGAAACCTCTGCTTATTAAAGGAGAACCAGGCACTGGAAAAACTTTGCTGGCTTTTGAAATCTCCAAAGCCTTAAATCTTCCAATGTTTTCATGGAATATCAAAAGTACGACAATAGCTCAACAAGGACTTTATGAATACGATGCCGTAGCTCGACTAAGGGATTCCCAATTGGGGGATGAAAAAGTAAATGATATTAAGAATTATATAGTCAAAGGTCCTATTTGGAACGCTTTTGAAGCAGAATCACAAGTAGTGTTGTTAATAGATGAAATCGATAAAGCTGACATTGAATTTCCTAATGACCTTCTTTTAGAATTGGATAAAATGGAATTTTACTGCTATGAACTCCATCAAACTGTCAAAGCCAAGTTTCGACCTATAATTATCATTACTTCTAATAATGAAAAAGAACTTCCAGATGCATTCTTAAGAAGATGCTTTTTTCATTATATCCGTTTCCCAGATAAGGAGACTATGCAACAAATTGTAGATGTTCATTTTCCTAATATTCAACAAGAACTTGTTAGTGATGCCATGAAAGCATTTTATCAAATACGGGACATTCAAGGGGTTAAAAAGAAACCATCTACTAGTGAATTGATTGATTGGATTCGTTTATTGAAATTAGGGGATAAGACTATTACCGAGCATACACCGAAAGAAGAATTACCTTATTTGGGTGCCTTACTTAAAAACGAACAAGATATTGAACTCCTTCTGCGAATGGCAAAAATGGGCATGAGAAGATTTTAGACTTCAGTGCCTAAGAAATGTTAATAATCATAAAGCATTGCTTTTTTTAAAATAAAGTTATACTTTTGTAAATATCGGCACGTCCTCACAAAAGGACGTGTCATTTTTTTTATTTAAACCCGTTAAGGTATGGCAGAGATAGTTTATGTAACCCAGGAAGGGATGGACAAGATGAAGGTAGAGTTGAGTATGCTTATCAATGAAGAAAGGCCAAAGGCATCACAAGCAATTGCTGAAGCCAGAGAAAAGGGAGACCTTTCGGAGAATGCAGAATATGATGCAGCCAAAGAAGCTCAAGGGCTATTGGAATTGCGTATTTCAAAACTACAAGATACGATTGGAAAGGCAAGAGTCATCGACCCATCTCAATTAGATATTTCAAAAGTATCTGTACTGTCCAAAGTGAAAGTGAGAAATATCAAAATGAAGAAAGATTTTGAATACACTTTGGTTTCTGAGAAGGAAGCAGATTTAAAGCAGATGAAAATATCAGTACAATCTCCGATAGGCAAATCACTTTTAGGAAGGGAAAAAGGAGAAAAAGTAGATGTAAAAACTCCCGGAGGAATTGTTACATTTGAAGTATTGGATATTTCTATTTAAATTTAAAGGAGCATGTCTAGTATCTTTTCAAAAATTATCAACGGTGAAATCCCTAGTTACAAGGTAGCTGAGGATGACCGTTTTTATGCATTCTTAGATATTAGACCTCTACAAGCAGGGCATGTGCTAGTTGTCCCCAAAATAGAAGTGGATTATATCTTTGATTTAGATGATAATACACTTTCTGGACTGATACTTTTTTCTAAAAGAGTTGCCAAAGCAATTTCAGCGACTATTCCTTGTAAAAGAATAGGTGTTGCAGTGATAGGATTGGAAGTGCCACATTGCCATGTACACTTATCTCCTATTAATTCAATTTATGATTTGGACTTTTCTAAGCCCAAGCAGATTTCTGCTGAAAAAATGCAAGAGATAGCAGTTGCTATTCAAGCTAATTTCAAGTAATTTTTATTTATATTTTTGTATGAATATGTCTATGCCTTCATATTCTTTCTAATTTTTTTAGAGAGAATATGAAGCATTTTGATTTTATCTCAATAGATATTCTCAAAGCTAGATGCACATAGAATGACAATCAGCGTTGAAAAACTTCTTATGAATTACTGGTAGCCTAATATTAGCTCATAGGCCAATTGCTCTTCGCAGAGAAATATCAAAATTTTACTATGCTATTTTTGATAAAGACTAAATTGCTTTTCACTAGTAGCAACGATTTGAGGTTTCCCTTTGTATAATTGTACCATTCCTTTAATACAGATCATCTTCCCATTAAGATAGACCTCTGGTTCATAAGTAAAATTCACCCGGTCTTTACCAAAGACTACAACAGAAAAAGGTGAATTGGGATAAGGTTCATCAAAGTTAATGTAAGTAATTGCTGTGCTAGTGTTCTTATTATATCTCGTTCCTACTACTTTGCCACAAACATTACATTCTGTTCCTACAAAATAGGTAGCTTGTCTAGTTGGGATATGATTAAGGTCATATTTAAGATTGGGAGCTTCAGAAATCTGTGTTTTAGAAAACTTCCAATTTTGAATATCTATAGTGCTTTCAAAAGATTCTGCATCAGGTATATTAGGGAAAAAATTGATTCCACTTAGAGATTCTATGCTATCAATTGAAACCATATATTTGGCGACAGGACCAGTAACAGGAGCATTGGGATATAAAAAGGCAATGGCTTGAATGCTAGGAGAATTAATATCTACTATAATCTTATAATAGGCTTCTGGGATACTCACTCTGAATGAGCCTTGTTGGATTTTAGGTAGATTATCTTTCAATATCGGACCTGTTATAACAAGCAAATCTCCATGTTCCACCACCCATTCTCTCACTTGAATTTCTAAATTGTTCCATCCATTTCTGTTCAAATCTGGATTCTGAGGACTCATATTGCTGTAATAATAAGATTCGCTTAAGGCCTTCTTACTCCACCTGAAATCAGCAGAAGGGGCTAAATGTCCTCTGTCATATCCACTATCCCAGTAATCGGCAACATCAGCCGAACCGGTGCTTACCATAGAGTCAATTCTAAAATCATTGGTACGAGTAATCGTTCCTGTTATGACATCTTTAGGGATGATATGCATCACCCAATTGGCTTGCTCATGATCCTCGTTATAACTGAGCATCATTGCAGAATGAGTGATAATCTCATGATTGTTATTTTCTTTAGGAATATAATGAATGAGCTGTTCTCTAATTTTATTTAATTTCAAACCTTCAATTTCATCAATGATATTTTGAACCTGAATTTGTTGTTGGGTCAGCTTCTCTTTTTGTGCATCTATCAAAACATCTGTCTCTTGCGAAATGCAAATTGAAGTATTGAATAAAAATACAAGAAATATTATTATAGAATAAAAGCGCACCATGTTGTTTTTTAGCTGACAAATCTAATACTGTGCCAATATAGTAATAAATATAAATTATTTGCCATATCACTTAGGAAGAATTAACGAATCGCCAGTCAGTAATTGTTGAGTGCCTGCTACACAACTAAGCCAGCTAAAAGAAACATTATTTTAAAATAGGATACTGAAATATATAATAAGATGACAATCAGTATAATGAAATAATCAGCACTTATTCACAAATCCTATTTTTGCCTTACTCATATCGAAGATGTGGAACTCATATAATCAACGAAAATGACATTTTTTAGAATTGAGGAAACTGTTCAAGGGTTAAAATGAGATTACCGCATTAATGCTTCTATATCCTTCATTTCCCCAAACAAAACTAAAACATCGTTCTTCTCCATGACAAAACTAGGGGATGGGGTATCTATGACATTGGGCTTGGTTTGTATAGTTCCCAATATATTTTTCTCGTTTTCTTTACGGATAATTGCTAGCAAAGTAACTTTGTATCTATTTAATAAATCAGCTTTTTCCACAGAAAATCCAATATATCTATCGGGGACTGTGATTTCCATGATTCTATATTTCTCAGAAATTTGAAATGAGTCAATCACATTTTTAATATCTAATGTATTGGCTAGCCTATCTGCAGTTTCAGTTTCCGGGTCAACAAACTCTGTAATTCCCATCGTCTCTAAAACATTTTTTTGTAATGGAGAAGTCACCCTGCCAATGATTCTTTTAGCATTCAATTTTTTGAGTAAAGCCGTTGTCATAATAGAGGCTCCTTCATTTTCACCAATTGCTATTATCACAGCATCAGCATCTTTTAAGGGAAGTCCTCTTACTGACATCTGATCGGTAGCATCCATACAAATGGTATGAGAGATATCCTCTTTAAAGGCTTCTACGCGATTCATATTATTGTCGATACCTAGTACTTCATGACCCATATTGGTTAATCTACTGGCTAAAGCATAACCAAAATGTCCTAACCCAAAAATGATAAATTTCATAATACTAATTTATTAAAAGATAATTTCTTGACTAGGATACTTTAGTTTCTTTTTATCTTTTTTATATAAAAGTGCCGTAAATAAGGTGAGAGAACCGACTCTTCCGCCAAACATGGCTATTGTCAATACAATTTTGCTTTCAGCCGAAAATGCTCCTGTCCCAATCAAACTTAATCCACAATTATTAAAAGCTGAAAATACTTCAAAGACAATATTGATTAAAGATAATTCTCCGTCCAAGCTATAGACTAAAAATGTAAAAAGACCCATCAGTACAATTGAAATAGATAAAACAGCATATACTCTCTTCATAGATTCCTGCCCTACTTCCTTTCCAAAAATCACAAGGGTATCATTCCCCTTAGCAATATTCCACATATTTAAAAAGGCTATTGCAAAAGTAGTTGTTTTTATACCTCCTCCTGTACTAGCCGGTGACGCTCCGATCCACATCATCAGCATAAAGAAGAGGGCAGTAGGGGAAGCCACTAATCCCATATCTACAATGCTGATTCCTGCTCCTCTTGGTGTAGTAGCTAAAAAGAAAACTCCAACACTTCTTTCAATAATAGAACCGTTCGTTAAAGTATTTCCCCATTCAAAAATGACAATTACAATAGCACTCAATATTGTCAAAATGAATGTAGTCCAAATGGCCAATTTGGGATTGACTCCAAAGGAGTGTGCTGGATAAGAAAAATGTTTTTTTAGAATAATTTTATTATAGATATTGTTAATAAAGTTTTTTATCTGCGAATAAAATGCAAAAACAATAGGGAAGCCAATTCCTCCTATAATATATAAAAATGAAATAATTAATTGATACCAATGGTTGGTTTCTATGATTCGA
Source organism: Chitinophagales bacterium (assembly GCA_023957235.1). Lineage (GTDB taxonomy): Bacteria > Bacteroidota > Bacteroidia > Chitinophagales > JADIYW01 > JAMLHH01. The sequence continues at coordinate 490,553 of JAMLHI010000001.1, forward strand.
CCTTCTGAGCTTAATGTCATTCCAACATTGCAAAAGGAAGAAATACTATGAAATAAAGAATAAAAGATTCTGTCTCCAAAGCTGTCAAATGTATAGTCCAGAGAAATAAGATATAAACAGAAAACTCCTATCCCTTCTACTAATAGCGTCACAAAGACAATCTTATAAATTGTTCCCATGACTTCGCTGAGTTTATCTCCAAGATCTATCTTTTCGCTCATCTTTTCTCCCATAATGGTATCCTGCAATAGCATCTGCTGTTGAAAGGAGACTCCTGAAGAAAACATGCGTCCCAATATGCCTGCAAAAGTCATCACCCCCAATCCTCCAAACTGCATCAACAGCAAGATAATCCATAACCCTAAAGAAGTAAACGTCCCTGAAGTATCTACCACAGTCAACCCAGTTGTACATACAGCACTAACAGATGTCAGTAATGCATCAATAAAGCCTATCCCTTCATAAGTAGAGTTCGGAAGGAGAAGGCCTACTGTTCCTAATCCTGAAAGCAGAAAAAATGTGGAAAATAATAAAAAGGAAGCATTTGCTTTCTTGCTATAAAAACTGGCTATGTTTTTTGAAATAGAATATATGAAAGCTAGAAAAAATAGAGGATAGATATAATAGTGGTATCTATCATATAAAAAAGCTATTCCTTTCCAGTTCTGCCTTTGAGTCAATAGTTCAAATCCTCCAGCAAATAAAACTAGAAGTGCAAATTCAATCATTTTCTGTCGCAAGGGTTTATTGACATAAAAAATATTAAAAAACACTCTGACGACACCAATAATTAAGCATGCTGAAATATATATTAAAAAGTAGGACTTAAATACTTCTATGTTATCTTCTGTATCATCAAATCCAATATCATAAAGGACACCTAGCATTGCCATGATTCCTAAAAACAATAAAATCTTGTCCGAGAGATGGACAACAAATCGACATGTTGGTTGAATCCAATTTTGCCATTTCTGATATATACTACTGATATTCATCTGTTAAAATTGAATTTCTTGTTGAGGAAATTTGACGAGATGGGTTCGTGGATTTCTAATGAATGCAGATAAAAAAACAATGGCTCCCACTCTTCCTATTAACATGAGTATAATCAATATTGTCTTACTCTCTCCAGAGAGTCCTTTGGTAATCCCTTGTGTCAACCCTGCAGTGCTGAAGGCAGAAAAAGATTCAAAAACAATCTGTTCTAACGTAAACTGTGGATCAAAATAACTGATTAAAGAAACTGCCATTCCTATTAAAAGTAAAGAAAGCGTGATGATTGCAAAAGATTTATTAATAGAATAGGGAGTGATTCTTCTATTTTGAACTATCAAATAATTTTCACCTTTTGATAGCGAAAAGAAATTTAAAACCATCACAGCAAAAGTCGTTGTCTTGATGCCTCCTCCTGTGCTGCCAGGAGAAGCTCCTATCCACATTAGAATGACAACCAAAATATAAGTTGGAAAATGGATAGAGGACAACTCTACTGCACTGAAGCCAGCGGTTCTAGTTGTTGCAGAAGTAAAAAAGGAAACAACTATTTTCTCAAATAGACTAAATTCACTCAGAACTCCATTGTATTCAAAAACAAAAACACCTATTGTCCCCAGCAATAATAGCCATCCCGTCACAACAAGAATAATTCTCGAATTGAGATTAAACAGATAAGGAACATAAACAAATCGTTTTTTGTGAATAACGTAATTCCAGATATTTTTTAGCTGCAAATGGATATACTCATAAAAATTCAGCATAATTGGAAAACCTATTCCTCCTAGAATAATCAGAAAACTCATGTTCAATAGAAAAAGGGGTTGAAACCTCAAATCAACATGCTGTAATCCTTCTGGAAAGTTTGAAAAGCCTGAGTTGCAAAATGCAGAAATGCTGTGAAAGATGGAGAAAAACAAGTGGTCAAAATGATTTTCAAATAAGTTATTGGGTACTAACTGATAGATCATGAATGCGCCTATAAATTCTAGAGTCAACATCATAGCCATGATTTTATATACAGCACCAATGACATCATTCATTCTTTGGCTATTGGCGATCTCTCTCAATAACAATCTTTGCTGAAAGGATACATTAGACCCTGAAAACATAAAGCCTATAAAGCTGGCGAAAGTCATAATTCCAAGTCCTCCAATCTGTATCAAAATTAATATGATGATTTGTCCTAGCAAGGTCAGATCTTTTGAAATATCTATTACTGTCAAGCCGGTCACACAGACTGCTCCGGTGGCAGTGAATAATGTATCTATGAAGGAAAGGTGTCGATAAGAAGAATTCGGCAATGAAAGTAAGATTGTCCCAATAAAAACAATCAAAACAAAACTTAAAACCAATATCAATGCTGGATTGAGGCGGGGAGAATAATAACTGACAGCATTTCTTGAAAATTCAATAAAGAAAATCAATGAAAATATGGGCGTTACCAAATATTTATAAGAGGGAAGAGATGGTAAATAAAGACTAAAGAGACTTTCCTGAACATATAGTTGAGTGAGAAAAATTAAAATGATCAGAATGAAAAAGTCTAAAATTTTTATTCTTAAACTCTTGCTGTCATTAAAAATATTGAGAAGATTTCTTCCCAAAAAGACAGACACCAAAAACCATTTGACTATTCTATAAAAATTCCTGAGGTATTGTTCTTCCAAAATGTTCTGACCAAAGCCTAAGTCATAAAGAAATACTAAGAAAAAAACTATTCCAAGATATAAAATTGTTCCACTAATGAATTCCGAACTTCTTTTTCTATAGAAAAGTGTTTGTTCCAAAAAACGCTGATAGAAATTGGTTTTCATTCAAAAGTGGTGTCTGTATGTTTCAAAGATATTATTTTGAATAGAAAAGATATCTCCCCCTCCTAAAACAATATAGGCTATTCCTAAGAACAGCCTATTTATTTAGAGAAGAAATTACTAATAATTATATAGCTAATAACTCTTTTACTGTTGCAGAAATACGTCCTCCTTCTGCTTTACCAGCCAAAGCTTTACTTGCAACTCCCATCACTTTACCCATGTCTGCTGGACTTTTTGCTCCCACTTGCTCAATGATGGCACCTAGTACAGATTTCAATTCTTCGTCACTCATTTGTTTGGGCAAGAATGATTCTAAAATATCCATTTCTTCCTTTTCTTTCAGAGCCAACTCTTCTCTCCCTTGTTGATGGTACACGCTGTATGACTCTTTTCTTTGGTTGAAAAGTTTTTGAATAATTTTTATTTCTTGTTCCTCTGTCAGAGTACCAGAAGCACCTTTTTCAGTTTTTGCCAACATAAATGCTGATTTCACAAATCTCAATGTTCTCAATCTAGCCTCATCTTTTGCTAACATTGCCTCTTTGATAGCACTCATTATATTTGTATCTATAGCCATAGCTTTTATTTTACTTCTTCGTAATCTATATAATCTTCTCCTGATTTGCGAGGTTTTACTTTAGAAATTTCCTCTTTGCTTTCTTTTTTTTGTGGAGGAGGAGCAGATGGACGATTGACTTCTCTGATAATTACAATTCTTCCAAATAATCTAGACAGAACAAAATAACCTATCAGTGCAATCAATATAACTTTTAACATCTTGTATATCTCTATGACCTCTATTTGCTCAAGAACATTGATTTTTCTTTATAAAGTTCTCTGAAATAAGGGTCTTTCAAGTCCTTAATAAAACGAATGGTTTCTCCAGTTGATTTCATTTCTGGACCTAATTCTTTATTGACACCAGGGAATTTATTGAAAGAAAAAACGGGTTCTTTGATTGCAAATCCTGTCAGTTTCTCTGTAAAGGTATAATCTTTTAGTCTAGCAGTACCAAGCATTACCTTAGTTGCTACATTCAAATAAGGAATATTATATGCCTTGCAAATAAAAGGAGTTGTTCTAGATGCTCTAGGATTGGCTTCTATGACATATACGTTGTCATTTTTTATAGCAAATTGAATATTGATTAAACCTCTGATATTGAGTGCTTTACATAATTTCTCAGTATGCTCTTTCATCGTTTCTATAATAAAAGGACCTAAACTGTATGGAGGTAATACTGCAAAGCTATCACCAGAGTGTACTCCAGCGGGTTCAATATGTTCCATCACACCCATGATTTGTACCGTTTCTCCATCATAGATAGCATCTATTTCAGCTTCTTTGGCACGATCCAAAAAGTGGTCAATCAAAATCTTATTATCTCCAACGTGTTTTAATAAATCAATGACGGAACGTTCTAATTCTTCATCATTAATCACAATACGCATTTTTTGACCTCCTAAAACATAAGACGGTCTGACAAGAACTGGATATCCTATTTTATTTGCAACTACTAATGCTTCATCAGCAGAGAAGGCCGTACCATAATTAGGATAAGGAATATCTAATTCTTTCAATAAATCTGAAAAACGCCCTCTGTCTTCAGCTAAGTCTAAACTATCATAAGAAGATCCTATAATTTTTACGCCTCTTTCAGATAATTTTTCAGCTAATTTCAAAGCTGTCTGCCCACCTAATTGAACAATCACCCCTTCGGGTTTCTCAAATTCTATAAGTTCCCAAAGATGCTCCCAGAAGACAGGTTCAAAATATAATTTGTCAGCAATATCAAAATCTGTTGAAACTGTTTCTGGATTACAATTGACCATGATGGCCTCATAACCTTCTTCTTTGATTGCCAATATGCCATGAACACAACAATAGTCAAATTCAATCCCTTGACCAATTCTGTTAGGACCTGCACCTAAAACTATAATTTTTTTCTTATTTGAACGAACACTCTCATTTTCAACATCAAAAGAGGAATAAAAATAGGGTGTTGCCGCTTCAAATTCAGCAGCGCAAGTATCTACCATTTTATATGAACGAACTATTCCTTGCTGTTTACGCTTTTCATATACTTCATCTTCAGTCGAATTGACACACCATGCAATCTGTGCATCTGAGTATCCATTGACTTTAGCATTTAGCAATAAATTTCTACTTAGATCATCAAGATGATGTTTCTTTAACTCTTTTTCAAGACTCACCATAGATTTGATTTGGTCAAGGAACCACATATCTATTCGTGTCAATTTATGAATAGTTGCCAAAGGCACTCCTAAGCTGATAGCATCTCGAATCTTAAAGATTCTATCCCAAGATGGACGCTCAAGGCTATCAAGGATATCTTGAGTTCTTGTCCAGTTTTTCCCATCAGCACCTAATCCTATTTTATTGTTTTCCAATGACTGACAAGCTTTTTGTAATGCCTCATTGAATGTTCTTCCTATCCCCATGACTTCGCCTACCGATTTCATTTGAAATCCTAAAGTAGAGTCACAACCAGGGAATTTTTCAAAGTTCCATCTAGGTATTTTAACTATCACATAGTCTAAAGCAGGTTCAAAATATGCAGATGTAGTTTTTGTAATTTGATTTTTGAGCTCGTCTAGAGTATATCCGATGGCTAATTTAGCGGCGATTTTTGCAATTGGGTAGCCTGTTGCTTTAGAGGCAAGAGCAGATGAACGAGAAACTCTTGGGTTGATTTCAATCACAATGATTTGCTCTGTCTCAGGATCTACTGCAAATTGCACATTACAGCCACCTGCAAAATTCCCTAGATTTCTCATCAAGGTAATTGACTGGCTTCTAAGCTTTTGGAAGACAGTGTCAGGTAGAGTCATTGCTGGGGCAACTGTAATCGAATCCCCAGTATGAACACCCATTGGGTCAAGATTTTCTACTGTACAGATAATCACAACATTATCGTTGGTATCTCTCAGCAATTCCAATTCAAACTCTTTCCAGCCTAATACCGCCTTGTCAATCAATACTTCATGAATAGGGGAAGCTTTTAGACCTCTAGACAATAGGGGTTCAAATTCTTCTGCTTTGTAAACTATACTACCTCCTGTCCCACCAAGAGTAAATGAAGGTCTGATGACCAGAGGAAATCCTAGCTTTTGTGCTGCATCCTTTCCTTCCAACATTGAATTGGCAACAATTGAGGGTGCAACTTCTAAACCTAAGTTGATGCAATACTCTCTAAACAACTCTCTGTCTTCTGTAGTGTCAATTGTTTTAAGATCGACCCCAATCACTTTTACTCCATATTTCTCCCAAAGACCTACCTCAGCGGCTTCCATACAGAGGTTGAGAGCAGTCTGGCCGCCCATAGTAGGAAGAACACTGTCAATATTACGTTCTTGTAGTATCTGCTCAATAGATTCTATAGTCAAAGGTAAAAGATAGATATTGTCAGCTGTTACCTCATCGGTCATAATCGTTGCAGGATTGGAATTAATGAGAGAGACCTCTATCCCTTCTTCCCTTAAGGATCTAGAAGCTTGAGAGCCAGAGTAATCAAATTCACAGGCCTGACCTATAACAATAGGACCGCTACCTATAATCAGTACGGATTTTATTGAGTTATCTTTTGGCATGGGTATAAAATGAGAAAGAATTAGACTTGAGTAAATCGGCGCAAATATAATGGATTCTTATGTAAATTGGAATTATTTAAGATTAGATTTGCAGTATTTTCTGTTAAAGTTATATTACCCACTGTTTTGTTTGCTTTTTGATGCTGTGTTTTTAATTTAACTTTGAAAAATGTTTGATGGTTGTTTGATGAAGAAAACACTTTTTTCTATATTATTATTCATTACTTGTCTGGCAAATTCTTCCAATTTTGCTTTTGCTGAACATTTGACAGGAGGTGAAATGAAATATCAATACATTTCTTCTTTACCTGGCAACAAGCAAATTTATGCTATTGTAATCACAATTTATCGGGATGCCCTCGGATATGGGGCTGATTTTGACAATCCTTTATATCTTACAAGATATGATATGGATAATTATTCTATTAAGAATACAGAAGTCTATTTGGATAGAATAAATGTCAGTACACTTCCATTGAATGACTTGGGGTCTTGTGCGCGCAATATTCCTAATGTTAGAATTGAAAAAGCAATATATACCACTTATGATACTGTCAGCATAAATAATTACGGATATGTCTATGCTCATCAAAGATGTTGCCGTCCTTCTAATATAACAAATTTATATAACCCTGGAGAACAAGGATCTACCTATTCAGTATATCTGACAAGACCAGCGATGTTAGCTAAAAATTCAAATGCAGAATTTCTTCAAGACCCACCATTATTGGTATGTATCCAATCAAATTTTGAATATCAATTTAGTGCCACAGATAAAAATAGCCACCAACTCAAATATTATTTGTGTGAGCCTACAATAGGGGGAAATAATTATGATAATGATGGTATTCGCCCAGTGACAGCATCTTCTCCTCCCTATTCTTCAGTTCATTACGGCAATAATTATTCTTCTTTGCAGCCTTTCGGTCAGAAAGTAGATGTAGTCCTTGACTCTAATAGTGGAATTCTAAGATTTAGACCTGATAGAGTAGGAATTTATACAGTGGCGGTATGTATAGAAGAATTGGATTCGCAAAACAAATCTTTAGGATTTACAAAAAGAGATATACAATTTAATGTTGCCAATTGTATCACAGCTTCCGCTTCTGCTTATATCGAAGCCAACCAGCCTTCAGAAGGAGTATTTGCTACTTGTAGAGGACGAGAAGTTTCTTTTAAAAATAATAGCACCGATGCCAAAACCTTTTATTGGGATTTCGGTGTCAAAGGTCTATCCAATGATACATCTACGTTAAAAGAGCCTATATATACTTATCCAGACTCAGGAACTTATCAGGTATCTCTCATCATTAACAAAGGAGAAACTTGTGCTGACACAGCCAATATTACGATAAATATTTATCCTACGTTAACTCCAAATTTTGATTTTAATATCCTATGCGAGAATAAACCTGTATCCTTCAAAAGCACATCTACTTCAACTATTGACCCTATTGTAAAATATACTTGGCTCAATAAGAAAGATACTTTATCTCAAAGCCAAAACGTAGCCCATACCTTCTCTGGCAAAGGACCTTTCCCTATTCAACTTCTTGTTGAAACTAAAAAAGGATGCCAAGATACGATTACAAAAATGGTTACACTTCCAGCTTTTAGCCCTTCAAATTTTGACATTGTCGGAATACAAGCAAATGCTCAAGATATTTATGTAGTGTGTAATACACAGTCTAAAATATCTTTTAAAAATAATGCTAGTAATAATATACCAGCTATATGGAAAATTGACAATAAGCAATTCACTGACCATTCAATTGATTACACATTTTCTAATATCGGAGATTATTATGTTCAACTCATACTTAATCCCAATACATCTTGCGCTGACACCTCCTCAAAATGGATAAAAGTCACACCATTACCTTCCCCATCATTTACAAGTCCTCCAATTTGTTTACACACTCCTCAGATTCTACAAAATACTTCTAGCATTTCACAAGGAACTATCAACAGCTATTCGTGGAATATCCCCAATGTTGGTACTTTTTCTAATATTTCCCCAACATTTACTTTTATAACAGCTGGCACATACAATGTAACTTTGAAAGCTACTAGCGATATGGGATGCACTGCGAGTATTACTCAGCCTATTGAAGTTCTTAAACCATCTATTGTAGATTTTGATTATAGTAATATTTGTTATAAAGCTCCCGTCTATTTTGAAGATAAAACAATATCTCCTTATGCTGATATCAAAAAATGGACATGGACATTTGACAATTCAACAATAAAAAATGGGAAAAATACATCTTATACATTTTCCTCACCAGACACACATACGGTTAAGCTATTAGTAGAATCTTCAAATGGTTGTAAAGATTCGATTATTAAACAAATAGACATCTCTCCTGCTCCAATAGCAGATTTCATTTTAGATGGCGATGATTTGGGCAATCACAAATTTGTAAAATGTGATGACACCTATAAAATTAATTTTTCAAATACTAGCCTTTATAATACTTCCAATTCATGGATTTTTGATAAATATGGCACAACAAAAGAGGTTTCTCCATCGTTTACTTTCCCAGATACTGGACATTATTTTGTTCAATTGATTATCAACGAAGGCTCTATTTGTAGTGATAGTCAAAAAATACAGATAGATGTCTTGCCAGATATCAAACCAGATTTTTCATATTCAACAGCTTGTGAGAAAAATGAAATTCAATTGAAAAATATTTCTCAAAGCACATTAAATGATATTGTCAGTTCAAATTGGACGTTTGATAACCAAGATAAAAAATCTGGAAATTTAGCTTCTTATATCTTTAATAATGATGGGCAACACACTATCATGCTCAAAATTCAATCTCAAAGAGGTTGTATAGACTCTATTCAGAAATCAATAGATGTTTTTCCTCTGCCTATCGTTGATTTTGATTTTCCAGAGGCTTGTTTAAATCAGTCTATGAAGATAAATAATACTTCAAAAGGAGTAGGGGCAAGCCAAATACAATCTTATTATTGGATTTTGAACAATACGACCTCTATCGAACAATATCCTTTTGTTACCTATGACAGTCCGGGAGTTTTCCCTATCAAGTTGAAAGCAACAACCGTAGAAGGATGTAAAGACAGCATTAGTAAGGATGTCCTTGTCAGAGATATAGTTGTACCTATCATAGACCCTTCAAAACTTTCATCATGTCAATATGATTGGGTGATTTTTGATGGGACTCATTCTACTGGAAATTATCAATATTATAGTTGGGATTTTGGCAATGGTCAAGTTTCTAATTCAGGGAAAGATAGTGTTCAATATTTGGCTGGAGGAGATTATCATATCTCTCTCATGCTTACTGATAAATTATGTGGAGAATTTACTTCAGAGTCAGAATTCAAAATCACTACAGCTCCAGTCATAGACATAGGAGATGATTTTGCATTATGTCCCTTGCTGACAAAACCTATCTCACTGTCAAGTGATATTTTAAATCTAGATAGTGTCGTATGGAATTCTGGAGAAAATAATATTTGGGAGATTATCGCCAATGGCAATTCAGGGACTGTTATAGTAGAAACCTATTACAAGGAATGTCATATTTCAGACACACTACAAATCATACCTAAGTGTGATATTAATGCACCTCAGGCATTTTCACCTAATGGAGATGGTCAGAATGACTACTTCAATCTTATTCCAGATAATGTACAATCTTTCGAATTATCCTTATTTAATAGATGGGGTCAACTAATTTTTCAGACCAATAATCTTTCGCAATCTTGGGATGGCACTTTTCAAGGACTGGGCCAACCCATGGACAATTACACTTATTATGCTAGAGGGATAAATATAGATGGTACTGAGTTTGCAATTCAAGGAGTAGTCTTACTTGTCAGGTAAGCCTTTAAAAAACAAAACCTGTTAAATATAAATTTTACCTATCTAAATATATAATTAATCAATTTTTTAATTCTTTAGTCTTTTCGTATTTTTGTGACAATTTAATGACTATGAGAAACATATATGCCATCCTTGCCATTATTTCATTTTCACTTTATGCTTGTGGAAATTTTGACGAGCAGAAGAAGCAAGATGAAGAGAAGTTTCAAAGTTCACAATATGATGTGAGCTTAGAAAAAGTAATGGGCGATTTTTTTAAGCCTATTTATGGAGATAAAAATCTAAATTTAAGTGCTGATGCAAAAGTGAATTTAGGGTACCATTTGTATTATGATCCTAGATTATCAAAAAACAGTACTATCAGTTGTAATTCATGCCATAATCTGAGTACCTATGGGGTGGACAATGAAGCTACTTCTTTAGGAGATGATGGGCAAACTCGTGGTGGAAGAAACTCTCCAACTGTGTTGAATGCAGGAGATCATATTGCACAATTCTGGGATGGCAGAGCTGAGACTATTGAGGATCAAGCAGGTATGCCTATTACCAACCCTGTAGAAATGATGATTCCCAATGAAGATTTTCTTGTTCAGAGATTAAGAGAAATAGATTTGTATAAAAAATTATTCAAGAGAGCATATCCAAAAGAAGTTCAGCCTATCACTTATGAGAATCTTAAGGTGGCAATTGGCGCATTTGAAAGAAAATTGGTAACTCCTTCACGTTTTGATGATTATTTAAGAGGAAATAAAGAAGCTTTGACATTGCAAGAGAAAAAAGGAATGTTGTCTTTCATCAATGTAGGATGTACAACATGTCATACCGGACCTTTACTTGGAGCGACTATGTTCCAAAAATTTGGAGTTTTTCATAATTATTGGGCTTTGACAAAATCTCCAAATATTGACAACGGAGTATTTGATGTCATTAAAGAAGAGGATAAAAAATTTGTTTTCAAGGTTCCTTCTTTAAGAAATATTGAGCATACTGGACCTTATTTTCACGATGGGAGTGTCAAATCCTTGGAAGATGCTGTCAAAATCATGGCAACATTACAATTAAATTATAAACTCAGCCCTGAAGAAACAGAGAACATTGTAGCATTTTTAAAATCTCTTAGCGGAGAAGTCCCTAATGCTGCAAAGCAAATTCCCTTTGCTATAGCTCAGAAATAATTGATAATCAATAAAAGTTTAAGGCATCTGAAAATTATCAGATGCTTTTTTTATTCATATAGGTTGTTTTCATAACAGAAAAGAAGCGTTTTTCTATTATTAATTATTAGAATTAAGTAGAATTGCAGAAACATTTCAATCTTATGCAATCTTCTCCTCAAAAGATATGGCTTTTAGTATTGGTTGCCTCTCTAGGATATTTTGTAGATATCTATGATTTGATTCTTTTCAATGTCATAAAAAAGGAAAGTATCATGGACTTGTTTGGACATTTGCCAATGGAGACGCTGATTGCTTATGAAATGAATTTATTCAGCTATCAGATGATAGGCATGTTAGTAGGAGGTATTCTATGGGGAATATGGGGCGATAAAAAAGGACGTGTCTCTGTCATGTTTGGCTCTATTACTATGTATTCATTAGCTAATATTGCCAATGCATTTGCAACAGACTTTACTACATATAGCATTTTACGTTTTGTGGCAGGTCTTGGATTAGCAGGTGAGCTAGGGGCTGGAGTAACATTGGTTGTAGAGTCTATGAGTAAGAAAAATCGAGGTTGGGGGACAATGATTATTGTTACAGTAGGGGTTTGCGGTGCAGTTGTTGCCTCTCTAGTAGGTACAGAAGGACATATTATTGCAGATTGGATATATCCATTGACAGGAATAAAATTTTTAAGTTGGCAAGTAGCCTATCTGATGGGTGGAATCATGGGATTAATGCTATTAGTGATGAGAGCAGGAGCATTAGAGTCGGGAATGTTCAGAAATATCCAAGCAAAAGATTCTATTTCTAAAGGGAATATTGCTTTATTCATTAGAGATAAAAAGAGATTTTTTAAATATATTAATTCTATTTTGATAGGATTGCCAATATGGATGGTCGTAGGAATTCTTGTTGCTCAATCTGACAAAATCGCTTTAGCATTGGGTGTAGAAGGTGAAGTCAAAGTCAGTGACAGTATCATGTTTGCTTATATAGGTTTGTCAATTGGAGATTTCTCAAGTGGATTTTTTAGTCAAATTTTTAAAACACGTAAAAAGATTATTCTAGCCTTTCAAGTGATATTGTTCACTATTTGTATCGTCTATCTTTTCAATAAAAATGTAAGTGTTACCTATTTCAAAGTAATGTGCTTATTGTTAGGATTTGCATCAGGCTATTGGGCTTTATTTGTTACCAATGCTGCTGAGCAATTTGGCACTAATATCAGATCTTTAGCTTCCAATACCGTACCAAATTTTGTTCGAGGAGCCGTCTGGCCTATTTCAGAATTATTCAAGTCAATGTTACCTAAAGACGATCCTATTTCAGGTATATTGTCTGCTTCCATATCTATCACTTTTGCAGTCTTTATTGTTGCATTTATTGCGACTTATTTTACAGAAGAAACATTTGGTAAGGAACTCAACTACGTCGAAGAGTAGATTTATTAGGGTATAATAAAACTCATTTAAACTTTCAACAAGATTAGGGCATAAGCTAAATAATGCCAATTTAACCAATGGTTATCACTTGTATCAAATCGCATTAACTAATGACCGTCATTAGAAATATAGTCCTTTTGAACTTTTTGGGTTAATTATTCTCTTTTTGTTGTAGTCTCTGTTTTTGATAAAAGTATAACGAATGTATAGTTATAGCTATAAAAAACATGTTTACAACACCATGAATAAGTAATTCATTATTAGTCAGTTCAACATTACTTAGATTTATCGTCCATAAATCAAACAATACCAACGATGCTGAGAAAAAAGCGGTCAATACATGACTTTTTACATACCTGTTTTTTCTAATCTCATTTTTCACGCCTTCTTTTATTTAAATTTAGCAATTAAGTACTCCTAATCCAAAGGAGCAAGTAGCTATTAAAAACATTCCAAAAGGAGCTCCTTTCAAAATAAACATTCGTGAGTAAGTAGCGTGGGATTTACATTTTACTAATCAATTCCTTTGCTTTGTCCAGTGTGTATGCTCCTTTAATTTCTTTCTTGTCAAATACCATAAAATAAGCAAAATCATTCCCTGCTTGCCTTTCCCATTCGTTTCCAAGTCTGCACTTTGCTTCGCTGTCTGAACCGTCTAAATGGTCGCCTTTGGTTTCTACTAAAATCGTTTTGCCTGATTTTGTCCGCATAATAAAGTCTGGGTAGTGATTGGCTTTAAATCCATTGATATAAAAACCTTTGCCTCGTTCTAAGTTTCTATGCCAAAATGCAATATTTGAGGAAGTTCCGATTTCCATGGCAACTCGTTCTTCAAAATTATTCATAGAGCCTTCTCTTTCGTAAAGTGAATTTCCAATGGATGACCCTGTATTACCTGGTACTATTTCATTCCCTAATTTCCAATTCACTTTGGTGTTGATTTTTTTGGATTTCAGCAAGTCCATAAATCGCCCTTCTGCATAAGTATCTGATAATTGACGGATTTTACTTTTAATCTTGTCTGTGTAACTCCATTTTCTCACCAAAATATCCCGAAGTTGTTCAGTGTTCATGCCATTTAAAATACGACCAACGTATGCCTTGATTTCTTGGTCAGGAATTGGGTACATATTTCCAATAATCTGCATCATTTGATGTGTAATGTCCGTTATTTGATTGTCTTTGGGTTTTGCTAAAATGTACTCTGCAATTGGGTCTTTAACCATCATGTCTTCAATTTTGGTAAAAGAAGGTCGGTATTCATTCTTTTTAGATTCTTCTAAGTCGATTTTATATAAATCAGAAGAGATTTGGTCAAAATCAATTTTAATATCTTCGTCTGAAAGTTTGAAATCTTTAAGCAAGGATTCACGATTCAGTAACTCTTCTTCTGTCCCAAAAATATCGCTTGCGGCTACTCGAATAAAGAATTGAGGAAATTCAATCTTATCAATATAATTCTTGTTTGATTCTTTTACTTTATAACGTTTTACTTTTGTTCCCATTTCTTGAAATATAGTTGAGTCAACTGGTTGTCGTTCTTGTTCTTTTATTTGTTCTTCTAACTGTCGATTTTGTTCTTCCGCAATAGTTTCAATTTCTGTAATTACCGAAGTTGTTTCAGTTTCTTCTTCGTCTGCATTTGGGTCAAATGATACTCTATTTGCATCAATACTTTCTTCTTGCTGTTCTTCTTGTTGTTCAGGAAATAAGAATGATTCTACTGGAGAAATAGCAACAGATTCTTTTTCTTCTTCTGGTATTTTATCGACTTTGCGATAATCTTTTTCACTAAAACCAGATTCTTGTAAACCTTTTACAATACTCTGTAAAGTCTCATTGAACTTAGCCGAAGCTGTTAAAACATAAGAAAGATTTAGCTGAAATGATTTGTGTTTTTGAACATAAGGCTGACGCAATACACGCCCCAAGATTTGCTCCACATCTACAGCACTTGATTTATCGGCTAGAGATGCCAAAATGTAAGCAAAAGGACAGTCCCAACCCTCTTTTAATGCGTTTATGGTAATAATATATCGAACTTCACATTCCTTACTCATTAAATCAACGCCTTTCAATTCATCAATATTAGCGGTTTTGATTTTGATATGATTTTCAGGGATTCCTAAACTTAGTAATTGTGCTTTTAGCTTTTCAAAAGTAGTGTTGTCGTCTTTAGTTTTAGGTTGTGCCTGAAATAATACAATCGGACGAATATATCTACCGCCTTCGGCTTCTTGTTTTTTAGCAAGATTCTCCAATTTGCGTTGTAAATGTAACGCATTGTTAATGACTTCCGTTTTATCATAATTGTTATAGACAATTACAGGAAGTTTGACCATGTGTTCTTTTTTTAATTCTATTGCAGGAACAAGGCTAACGATATTACTATTATCTTTTGGAGTTGCTGTTAAGTCTAAAATAAAGGATGGATTTAAGTTTTTGAGCATATCTACGCTTAAATCACTTTCAGCATTATGACTTTCATCTACTACTAAAACAGGATTCAATGAACGCAACACATTGATTAACGCAGTATCATCTATTCCATCTAAAATATGTTCGTTGCTTTTATATTGAGAAACAAAGGATTCTAATTGTCCATTTTCTTGATACACTTTCCGATCATCTTTATTTCTGGCTCTTAAACTTGCAAAACTCATTACAATAATGCTTAACTGGTCTTTTACAACGGTAGGGTTGAAATTTGAGCCTTGCAATAAATCTTCCTTTTGGTAAATTTCTACTCGATGATTGAAAAGGGAGTTTAATTTTTGACGATAAGGGTGTTCAGGATTGGAAAGTGCATTTACTGTTTGTTGTAATAAATTACTCCAAGGCACTAACCAAATAACAGCTTTCGGTTTTGCGGAATCGTAAGCAGAAAAAATAGTGTGTAAAGCATTCACAGCTATAAAGGTTTTACCACCTGCTGTTGGTACTTTTACACAAACATGCGCTGCATTAGGAATGTTGTTTTTATAGGGTTCCATTCCTGTATCGTCTAAGGGATTGTATGGACCTATTTTATCTTCCCAATATTGATTAAAGGCTTTAGAAAGATTTTTATGCTCTTGAACATACTCTAGATATTCTTCTAAGTTTTCTATTACTTTTCGTTGGTAGCTCTTTAATTCCATATTTCTCTAATTATGATTTATGAATATTTAATGATGAATTTTTAGCGATTCAACTTTTGTTTTACAGTTAAAATTGAACTTTTGATTATTTTCAAAAGTTCAATTGCATTTTCATTTAACTCATCCAATTCATTTTGACTTATATATTCTGTTTCTTTTAGTAACTCTAACCAATAACTGGTTTCATCACATTCTTTTTGGGCTATAGCTAACTTATGAATAAAATCTGCTTTACTTTCAGCATTTTGGGCTTCGCGAACTAAAGCTCCAATTGCAGTTCCACTTCGTAAAAGTTGTTTGCTCAATACAAACTCTCTTTTTTCCGTAGAAAGAAGCTTATATAAATTCACAATTCTAATTGCAAAAACAAAAGATTTATCAAGCAAAATATTTTCCTTTTTATTCATAATTCAAAATTTTATATTCATCATTCATATTTCATCATTCATATTTCCTCGTGCATAACAAAACCACTTTTTTTGTGCATAACATTTTAACGTGGATAAAAAAACGTGTTTTTTGTCCATGAAAAAAGAACATGTCCAAAAATTTCCACTTTCTTATCCATATTAACGTTGTTCTAAAATTCTAAGTAGTGGTTCATTAATGTAATAATTAAATTTACCAATTTTCACTTTGCTTAATAATCCAGCATCTGTAAGTGTATTTAAATAACTGGAAGCCGTATTTCTGTGCACTTTCAATTCACGCTCCAAAAAACTGTTCTTGGTGTAGGGATGTTTAAAAAGAATATTAATTAAATCGTGACTGTAAAAACTGAAATTACTGCGAATCTTCTTTTTGTATTCATCCATTAGTAGCTTTATCTTGTTAACCACCACGATAGTTTCTTTTGCTGTAAGTTCAACACCTTTTAGCATCCACACTATCCATTCCTCCCAACTGTCTTTGGTGCGTACCTCCTGCAACAAGCGATAATAATCACTTTTATTCTTTATGATATAACTACTTAAATAAAGAACCGGAATATCCAATAAACCCTGCTGAACCAAATACAAGATATTTAGCAAGCGACCCGTTCTGCCATTACCGTCAAAAAAAGGATGGATGCTTTCAAATTGGAAATGAATGACGGGCATCTTTATCAATGCATCTGTTTCGTGAAATTCAGGTACGTTAATATATTGTTCCAAATTATCGAGTAAAGATTTTATATGCTCATAGTGCTGTGGTGGCGTATAAACAACTTCTTGCGTTCTCGGATTTTTCAAAACAGTACCTGGTATTTTTCGAATAGGATGGTTGGGCGAAATGATGTGTTGTATTTTGGAAATATCATTAATGGTTAATAGCCCTTTAGTACGAACAATATCCAATCCCAATTTTATAGCTTTTGAATAATTAAGAGCTTCTTTTGCGGTAACAGAAGCCACCGTTTCATCGATACTGGCTTGGTACATTTCATCATCTGTAGTCACTATATTCTCAATCTCATTACTATCTTTGGCTTCTTGTAGTGTAAGTGTATCAAGTAATATTTGAGAATTGGGGATTTTGGACACCTCTCCTTTTAGCTGTCCTAAAGCACGTGATGCTTTGTTAAGCTGCTTTAAAATAGCAACAGATTCACAGTCTATCCTTGGAGGTAAGTTTTGTATTTTAATTTCTTCCATAAGCTAAAATCGTGTTATATCCCTCGGTATTTTCTTAAAAATAATATTCTTCTTTGCCATAAAATCCTTTGGTAACAAGCAATTATCAGCATAGATAACATACTGTTCCCCCTTTGTTTTAATGAGTTCTAACGCATCAAAATCTAAGGTAGTTAAACGGTCTTTTTCATAGATAAAATAATAAACCGTACCATCTTTCACGCCCAATTTATAATTATGAGTTATGAATGTTGAATTGTGAATGGTTTCCCCCAATTCATCATTCCTCATTCCTAATTTCTCATTATCTGAGGATTCATCATTCATCATTCCTAATTCATCATTAAAAGAAGTCCGTGTTTCTGAAAACCAAATGTATTCCCTAATCTTTTCAATACCAACCGCCTCATTTAAGTTTTGATGTTCGTCAAAAAGTGGTAACCCCAATTCGTAATAATCAAAAGCTCCACCAGTACCTTCTACTTTCTTATTGCCCGTACCGTAACCTTTGGTTACACGTTTTACCCGTTCGGCAGTAATATCGTTGGCATAATCTTCCATTTCTACCAAAATGAATTTGCGATTGCCACCATCCTGCTTGTTTAAGTTTAGAACTGCGTGTGCTGTTGTGCCTGAACCTGCAAAAGAATCGAGGATGATGTCACTTTTACCACAACAAACTTTTATGATTTTATCAATGAATTTTGATGGTTTTGGTGTTTGAAAGACATTTTTACTTGATGATTCTTCAAATATTTTAACCAAGTCATATTTTGCATTTCGATTGTGACCAGTTTCTTCTAAATCAATCCAAAGATTTGAAGGTGGAAGACCTTTTTGTTCATTTAAATATGTTCTTCTTTTAATATTAGTATAAGATTTATTAAAACGAATTTCTCCAGTTTTAAGCTTTTGCTCTAAGGATTCTTTACTCCATCTCCAACCATTTTTTGGATGTTTAATTATTTTTCCATTTGGTGCAACTAAATTATAGCATAGATTTTCTCTGTAGTTAGGGGATGAAATCGGATTACCATCAAAATAAGGACCTCTTGGGTCATTGTCTGGATTTTTATAGTGTGAAGACTGTTGAGAATTTCTTACAAGTTTATTTGATAACCAATTGTTTCTTTTTGAAAAAACTAAAGTGTGGTTGTAATCAACTGAAAACTGTTTTGAATCGTTATTACTATTGTCACTCGACCTCCAAATAATGTTTGAAACAAAATTATTTACCCCAAAAATCTCATCACACATCAATTTCAAATTAGCCTGTTCATTGTCATCAATCGAAATAAAAATAGCTCCATCATCTGCCAAAAGTTTATGAAGCAACTTTAATCGTGGATACATCATACACAACCATTTGTCGTGTCGTGTTAAATCTTCGCCATCTTTTCCTACCACTTCGCCTAGCCATTTTTTAATTTTTGGGTGGTTTACATTGTCGTTATAAACCCAAGATTCGTTTCCAGTATTGTACGGTGGGTCTATATAGATACACTTTATTTTGCCTTCATATTCAGGGAGCAAACTTTTTAGGGCTTCAAGGTTATCTCCGTGTATGATTTTATTTCCGCTGTTTTTTGAATGTTGATTTATGAGTGATGAATTATGAATGTTGTTTATTGACTCATCATTCGACATTTCGTGTTCATCATTATTTGCGTCAAAGTGGTAAATGTGTTCCAAAACACGGTATGGCACATCTTGGTGATGGCTAATTACTTTCTCTTTTCCTATCCAGTTGAGTGTGGGCATATCTTTTAAAATTATGATTTATGAATATTGAATGATGAATTATTAACGATTTAAATTTTGCTTTACAATCAAAATTGAGCTTTTGATTATTTTCAATAGTACCGTTGCTTCTACATTCATACTTTCACATTTATTTTGTTTAATATATTCTGTTTCTTTTAGTAACTCTTACCAATAACTAGTTTCATCATATTCTTTTTGAGCAATAGCTAACTGATGAATAAAATCCGCCTAGCTCTTTATATTTTGAGCTTCATGAATGAAAATACCATTCGCAGTTCCACTTCGTAAAAGTTGTTTGCTCAAAACAAACTCCTTCTTCTCAACAGAAAGAACCTTATAGATATTTACAATCCTAATGGCGAAATCAAAAGATTTATCAAGGAGGACATTTTTTCTTTTATTCATAATTCATAATTTTGCATTCATCACTATTTATCTTTATTAGAGATTATCAATTCTTTTACGTCAATATCTAGAATTTCAGCAATTTCCATTAATGTTTCCAGTCTAGGTTGTTGTCGGTTTTGTGCATAAGCATTTACCATATTGTAGCTTTTGCCGAGCTTCTCAGCCAACCAAGTCTGTTTAATTCCTTTTTGTTCCAACACTTGTTTAATTCGGTTCATTTCAGACATTGTTTATTCAGGCACTAAAATAGTCAGTTTATTTTAAACATCTCAAAAAACTGTGTATATAATGTAAATATTTTGTTCGGATGGCGGTGGGGAAGGACAAACTCTTTGGTTTTTTTGGCGTTGGGTTGAGCGTTGGGAAAACCATTATTAATCAATCTTCAGAATCTTTACATGAAGCCCATAAAAATCATATACAATCCCTGGAAAATGAAATCAAACATTTAAGAGACATCTTAAACAAAGTTTTATCTAAATAAATCAAAAAATCTCATCTCTGACCAAACTGATATGAAAGACCACCTTCTACCCATCCCCTCGAACCGAAATTCAATTGAATGTATGGTGAAAACCGATATTTTAGCCTCATTCCTATTGGGGCAATATTGAATACCGGAATGATTTTATGATAGCTGCCTGTCTGCTCACCCAAGTCAGTGTCATGGGCTTTTACGTTGTAGTACAAGAGACCCACTTCTGCCCCAAAATACATTTGCACCGTCTTATTACGCAGGTAGTGAAAGTAAAGATTAGGAGTAAGTGTATAGATTTGTGTAAACTGTTTTCTGTGCGAATATTTCCCATTTTCAAGCACATCATAATTTAACTTATAATATCCTGTAGTAAAAGAAACACCCCAACTCCCTCTTTCTTTAAATGGATGACTATAGGAAAGAATCAATGAAGAAAATTTTGATTCCTGTTCATTTTTAATGCTACCATTTTCACTGCTTTCAATATTTTCGGCATTTTCTATCAAACCCCAAAGTCCAGCATAAATCTTATTGAATGTGTTATAGCCATATCCAACCTGAACCTGATGTTTGTGCTCAGAGGTACTTTCCTGAGCATATAAAGAAGTGGCGAGAATAAAAATTCCGCCAAACAATGTTAATATATCTTTTATCATTAGATGAATACTTTTTCTGTGTGCATATAATCGACAGCTCGGTCAGTCACGTTGATAAGAAGTAAACCTTTATAGTTCTTATCTAATAAATCAATGAATATTTAAAAATTATTCCAATAATTAATAGAACGTTTTTTAAGACATCTGTGACTTGTTCAGTTCTTACTTTGTAAAAACTTTACTATTATAACTGTGCTTTCTACTGTATCACTATCTTCTTAGAAACAATATCATTCCCTCGTTGTGCCTGTACGAGATAAGTACCTTTTGCTAATCTATCTAATTGGATAGACAAAATTTGCCTGTCTTTGTATTGTTTTGTAAAAACAATTTTCCCTTCAATATCTATCACATTAACTTGTATAGGTCGATTGGTATTACTTTTTAACTCCACATAGAAATTTCCTTTGGATGGATTAGGATAAACAGATAATTGGATATTGCTAATCTTTTGTTTTACCGAAGTAATCACTTTGTTTTTAATTTCTGAAACAGCCTCATTAGTAGTGACTGGCAGGTTGTAATCAAAATAGATATCTGCGTAGTTTTTGATGCTGTCACCAATTTGTAAGTGGTCTTTGAGTTGGATGCTGAAAGCAACATAACCATGTTTGTCAGGCTCTGTAAAAGGCAGCTGTATATCACTGAAAATGAATTGAACTTTATTTTCATTGCTGATTTGTGTATGGCAAATATGTGAAGCACTGGTAACGAGTAAAGAATTGACATCAAAAACAGTCGTGTCGATATAGTCTGTAACGACTACATTTTCGGCAGGAGCAGTACCTGTATTTTCAAAACGAATGAGATAGTTGACTCTTTTACCGACCATATCCGGAGTGATGATATCACCTTCCAAGCAGGTTTTATCATTTGGGTCATAGCTGCCAATAACTGTTTGGTAAAGAATAGCTGTATTATCATCAGGGGTTTCATCTGTCTGAGCTGTGATATTTACCGAGAAATTCAAAACATCATTGACATTGACTGCCGGATTGTCAGTAGGAGCGTTGGTGCGCATAGTAATCAGAGCTGATCTACTTTCAAATGGAGCAAGATTGGTAAAATTAAATGTAAGTAATCCGAAATCTGATTGGTCTGCAACAGGAGATGAAGAGATAGAATTCATCTTATTATCATCAAAATGGAATGTTACAGAACCACTCTGAGTAGTTGTTCCCTGATTTTTGTAGACAATTTTATACTGAGCATCTGAAAATCCAGGGCGTGCTGCTCTAACAGGAATAATACTAACCGCTAAGTCATTGAAATTTCCTTTTGGAGTAATACAAAATGCAGGAGAAGATGGGTTGGGTATGGTATAAGTAGCATTTGTAGGACTAACACTAAAATAATCTGGATGGTCTAATATTGGCTGGAATGTATAAGTTCCAGCTTCTAAATGAATAGAAAAGTTGCCGTCGGTTCCGGTAATTGCAAATCCGGTATCTACAGCATTGCTGATTTTAATTTTGAGATGAGGGTAGGTTTTATCATTTTCATCACAACCGTCATTTTCGAGGTCTAACTTCGTTTGACCATTCAATACATAGTATGCTCCATCGGTAGCTGAATTACAGAATGAACTGATACTAATGTATGAAAATGCCCCCCACTCTCCACTATTCGCCATCTGTAACAATTCTTCTATTTCACTGGCATCTGCACAGAGATATTTTAAATCACCAATTACAAAATTGTCATAAATTTCATTGTGTACCCCATTTTTTATAATTAAGACTTCTATTGGATTGCCAGCAACATCTAATAAGTCAAGTAGTGGTAAATTGCTGACATCCAATCTGGTAAGTTGATTGTTTTCACAAGTCAAAAAAGTCATCTGCGGAGAATTGCTCAAGTCTAAATGTGTAAGTTGGTTGTTACCACAGTTTAATAATTCTAACGCATTGAGTTTTGTTAGATTTAAATCTGATAATTTATTAGCCCCACAATCTAGTTGTTTTAAACTTGTTAAATTATCAATATCTAAATTAGATATTATGTTATTGTAACAATTTAATGTAATTAAATTGATTAGCTTGGGTATGTCTAAAGTAGTTAATTTGTTGCTATTGCATATTAATGTCCTTAGACTTGATAAATTACCTATCTCTAAGGTTGTTAATTCGTTGTAACCACAATTTAACTCTTCAAGGTTCGGTACATTATTTAGATTAAGTGTGTTTAATATGCCTGACCATTGATCGTGACCACAATTAAAAGATTTTAAACTTGGTAAATTGTTTAACGTGATATTGGTTACGGACCTGCAGTTGCTTATGTTTATGTCTTTTAATTCATATAAATCACTGATATTTATGCTTGTTAACTGCTGATTCGATTTGCAGGATAGAGAAACAAGGTTTTTTAGCGCATCTACATTTAGACTTGTAAGTCGATTTGCACTTAAATCAAGAGTTTCTAATTGAGTCAACTGACTTAAATCAATACTTGAAATTCTATGAAAAGCAATTTTTAAATCTTTTAAATTGGTAAAATATTGTAATCCTTCTGTATTGAATATAGAACTAAAGTATGAGCCAACACCATGAAAGGATAACTTGGTGACTTGTAGAGCTTCGTTTATCTGTATCTCTTTATCTCCGTTTTTATCTACTCCAGCCTCTATTAATCTTACTTTAAAAACTGAATCGGGTATTGAGATATTCTGTGCGGAAACAAGATTGCTTGTAGCAATAAGTGTCAAAGCAAAAATAAAGAATATAGGTTTTTTCATGACTGATGTTTTGTTTAAATGTCTTTTGTAATTTCTGTCAACTTTCTTACTGCACCACAACCTTTCTGGAAACGATATCATTTTCCTGTTGTGCCTGTACGAGATATGTACCTTTTGCCAGTTTCTCTAATTGTATAGGAATCAAACCTTGTTGAGCAGTGTATTGTTTCGCGAAAACTATTTTTCCTTTGATATCTATCACATTAATGACTACTGGAGCATTTGTATTGCTTTTTAGCTCTACAGAGAAATTTCCTTTGGAAGGATTTGGATAGACAGACAATTGTATATCACTGATTCTTTGTTTCACAGGAGTGATGACTCTGTTTTTGACTTCTGAGACAGCTTCGTTGGTGGTAATAGGTAAGTTGTAATCAAAATAGATATCAGCGTGATTCTTAATACTGTCACCTATTTGCAAATATTTTTTCAATTGAATACTGAAAGCTACAAAACCGTGTTTATCGGGTTCTGTATATGGCAACTGAATATCGCTGAAAATAAACTGTACCTTATTGCCCTTGCTGATTTGAGTATGACAAGTATGTGAAGCATCTGTCATCAGTAATGTATTGATATCAAAAACTGTCGTGTCTATATAATCTGTAATAAGTACATTTTCGGCAGGAGCAGTACCTGTGTTTTCAAAACGAATGAGATAATTGACTCTTTTTCCCACCTTATCAGGAGTGATGATATCACCTTCCAAGCAGGTTTTATCATTCGGATCAAAGCTTCCGATGACTTTCTGATTCAGCAAGGCTGTATTATCTTCCGGTGTTTCATCCGGCTGTCCATTGATATTAGCCGAAAACTCCAATTCATCACCCACATGAACAGGTGTATTATCAGCAGGTGAGTTTATGCGCATAGTGACAATTACAGACCGGCTTTCAAAAGGAGCAAGATTACTAAAGTCAAAGCCCAATTGTCCGTTATTTGACTGGTCAGCAATAGGCGAAGAACCTATAACATTCATTTTATTCTCATCAAAGTTGAAAGTCACTGTCCCACTTTGAGTAGTTGTGCCCTGATTTTTGAAGACTACTTTATATTGAGCATCCGAAAATCCCGGGCGTGCAGCAGTGATAGGAATAATATTGACTGACAAATCGTTGAAATCACCTTTAGGTGTAATGCAAAATATAGGACTAACAGTATCTGGAAGAGTTAAAGTCGAACTAATCGGACTGGCTTCAAAATATTTTAGATGATTCAAAATAGGTTCAAAAATATAGGTTCCTGGGTTCAAATAGGCTGAAAAATTTCCATCAGAACCTGAAATAATATAAGTGGAATCTATATCATTACTAATTTTGACTTTGAGATTTGGATAGGCAGTATCACTTTCATTACAACCATTATTATGAATATCCAACTTTACCTGTCCTACAATTAAGCTAAATGTACCTCCCAAAGTAGAACTACAAAGTGAATTGATAGTAATATCGGGATAACCATTATTTATGGCTGCTGTCTTAAATCCATCTATTTCTTCTGCATCTGCACAGATATATTTTAAATTGGGAACAGAATCAAACACCTGATACTTATAACAAGGAAATGGTGGAGAAAAAGGACAACTTGTCATATTGTAAACTCCGTTTTTAATATATAATGCTTCGATAGGATTATAAGTACAATTAAAATTAGTCAATTGGGGCAATGGGCTGATATCTATTTGTTTCAGTTGATTTTTTGAACAATCTAGCTCAAAAAGTCTAATCAATTGACTTATATCCAATTCTGTCAGTTGATTTCCTGAGCAATTAAGAATTTGAAGATTTTCTAAGAAACTCACATCAATATTAGAAAGTAGGTTCTTATTACATTCTAAAAACTCTAAATTAACGACATTATTCAGGTCTATTTCTTTTAGTAAATTATTTGAACAATTTATACCTTTTAAACTGTTAAGCTCTTGAAAATCAAATTTCTCAATTTTATTGTTTGAACAAGAAATAAATTCTATCATATCAAGATAACCAATATTAAAATCACTAATTTGGTTATTATCACAAACTACTTCTTTCAAATTTTTAAAATGGCTAATATCCAATTCCGTTATTTGATTAGACCTTAAATCAATACTTTCTAGTTTATCCAAACCACTAAAACTAATATCTTTTAAATTACACTCTTTAAAATAGATATCTTTAAGACTTGGAAGATTATGAAGAGATATACTTGTCAAATCTTTACACCCCTCACTACTTATTGATTCCAATTTACTTAGTCCATTAATATTTAAACTTTGTAGCGAGCTAAAATAACAACTGAAATACTCTAGACCTTTCAAATCTGACAAGTCTATCCCGATCATTTTATTGGAAGCACATTGTAATATTTTTAAGTTAGGTAGATTTTTTAATTTTATACTTGTAATATTATTATAATCAATCTGAACATCTTCCAATTTAGTTAGATTATTTAAGTCTAACTCTGTCATTCTGTTACTGGAACAGGCAAGTTTTTTAAGGTTTGCTAAGTGATTTAACTTCAAACTTGTTAGGCTGTTAAAATGACAAATCAAGGTTTCAAGTTGGAGATTAGAACTCAAATCAATATTCGATATTTTATTATAAGTGAAATTTAAAAATTTTATTTGTGCCAGTTGGCTCATATCAATATTGCTCAATGAATTATAAGAGCAGTCTAAATATCTTAAATTTTTAAACGATTCGATTCCTATCAGATTAGAAATATTTTTAGAACCAATAGTTAAACTGTCCATTTCCAAAGCCTCACTTTCTTGTATTTTCCCATCACCGTTCTTATCAACTCCAACTCCAATTAAAGCGTTTTTAAAATTCACATCAGGAATATAGATATTCTGTGCAAAAACATTATTGTTTGCTAAATAAACGATTGATATTAAAATTAGAAGTTTTTTCATAACTATAAATTTAATATAAAATAATGAGACAATTGACTTTCAGTGTCTAATTCTAGGCACTGTGCTTCGACAGGCTATTAGATTTGCCACAGGATGACACTAAAAATCTATTTTTAACCACAAAGGGCACAAAGGGAGCACAAAGGACACAAAGAAAATTTCACGAAAAGAAACTAAGGATGCAAAGAAAGTTCGTATTTCACAATTCTAATTTCGTACTTCAAAATTCAACCTACACGGATGTCATGCGTACATTGAGTGCTTCGATTTCACTCAGCAACCACTTGTCATGCTGTAAGCATCTATATGTAATACAGTCTAGGAAGGAGATTCTTTCGCTTCGACGGGTGATACAGTGAGTTTATCGAACGGCTCAGCAACCAGTGTCGAAGTGCAGTAGGCTTTCGCCTTTGATAGTTCTATTCCCATACTGTCATTCCCTTGCAAAAGGGGAATCTCAATTTCAGTAGTTTGTCTCTGGACACTGTGCTTCGACAGGCTATTAGATTTGCTCAGCGACCGCAGGGTGACAATTTTACATTGACGTCATGCTGTAAGCATCTATTTGCAATACAGTATCGGAAGGAGATTCTTTCAGAATGACAGAAAGGTAAGCCATGCGTACATTGAGTGCTTCGATTTCACTCAGCAACCACTTGTCATACTGTAAGCATCTATATGTAATACAGTCTAGGAAGGAGATTCTTTCGCTTCGACGGGTGATACAGTGAGTTTATCGAACTGCTCAGCAACCAGTGTCGAAGTGCAGTAGGCTTTCGCCTTTGATAGTTCTATTCCCATACTGTCATTCCCTTGCAAAAGGGAATCTCAGTTTCATTTATAGATTCAATATTTACATCTTTCATATCAGTAACGACTAAAAATTGTAATGTTACAGTAGGTTTATTTCTTGAATTGTCTATGGAAATAATTTCACCAAAAGCTATGTTCTTTTTAATAGTGTCAATATAATTATAAATACTAACTCTTTCCCCTGGATTAAGATTATTCAATTGATTCCTTGAACTTGTTGTATACTTAACATTTACTGCTCTAGTTTGGTCTTTCTCAAAATCAACAATTAAATCTTCTACAGGAAGAGATGTTTTGGTTTTTGAAAATATTTACCATGAGTTACTCAAGCAATACGGCAGTTTTTTATCGGACAGCCGAATAAAAGATGTGATTGAAAAGTAGGTAAAAATCTTTGACAGCACCACTATCAGTTTGTTTAAAGATATTTTTAGTACTCTATCTCTGCCATTTTTACGATATAACTACCAATATTTAAGGTGGTGTATCTGATTGTTTTGAAGGTAGGATTTTGTTATCTTACAAAAGCCCACTGATTGTCTTTACTCAAAGGTTCGCTAAAACTATAGTCTTTTGAATTAAAATTTTTAATCAGTTCAGGAGAGTTTATTTGATTGTCAATAATATATCTCGCCATCAATCCTCGTGCTTTTTTAGCATAAAAACTGATGATTTTATACTGTCCATTTTTGTATTCATAAAAAACAGGAGTGATTACTTGAGCCATCAATGATTTCGTTTCAATCACTTTAAAGTATTCTTCTGAAGCCAGATTGATGAGATAATCAGAGCGACCTAACTCTTTGTTCAATTGAGTCGTCACTCTATGACTCCAAAACTGATAAAGATTTTTATTGTTTTCAACTGCTAAGGATGTCCCCATTTCTAAACGGTAAGGATATATTAAATCTAATGGGCGAAGCATCCCATATAGTCCAGACAATATCCTCAAATGATTTTGTGCAAACTGAATATTTTTTTTGTCCATTGTATAAGCATCTAATCCAACATAAACATCTCCATTAAATGCATAAATTGCTGGTCGAGTATTTTGGGAATGATTGACAGACCAAGACTGATACCTATCCATATTCAACCGAGCCAAATTGGGAGAAATACCCATCAATTGTCTAATATCTTCTTCTGTCTTCACTTTAAGAGTATCCACCAAAATTTCAGCCTGTGCTATCCATTGTGGCTGAGTAGGTTGATGAGCGATAAATTTAGAATTCCAATCTAATGATTTGGCTGGTGATAAAACAAAATGCATTTTTGAAGACATAAATTGTAAATTTTTAAAGTCTATTTTTACAAAATGTTTAAAGATAGCTGTATTTTGAGAAATGAGTAAGAATAGAATCCATATTCATATACAAAATCAAAGTATGACTATTCTTGTTCCAGTTAAGAAACAAAAGAAACAGTTGATAGTGATATTGCTGCTTGCTTTGCCTTGGGTATTGGGCTTATGGACTATCATCGAAGTGTTTTATTCTACTTCAGCTTCATTATGGCATAAAGCCTTTACTTTAATGATTATTTTATTTTGGTCTTCAATAGGAGTTGTAGGCTATACTCTTTTGACTTTTATGTTTTTTGGAAGAGAAAAAATATTTATCACCCCTCAACAGATATTGATAGAAAAGCCTTTGGTGTTTTACAATAGAAGAAATTATTATCTGGTTCAGAATATTTCTATGCTGAGAGTAGGAGTGGAACAATATAAGGCTCAAGAAAACAATCAATGGGTAGATAGAGAACGGAGTATTTTGCAATTAGAATATCCTGAAAAGATTGTTTCTTTTGCACGTGGAACTTCTCCTGAGGAAGCTGAATGGATATTGTTAAAAATTGCCCAAAGTGGACTATTGCCTAGCCAAGCATTTGCTACCTTTCATCAAGTTTAATTCACAAGATTGGGAATCCATTTCCAAGTGTCAGAAGCCAATCCTAGATTAATCTCTATATCTTTTGACTAAATCTCCATAATTTTCGATACGTCTATCTCTCAAGAAAGGCCATATTCTTCTCACTTGTTCAGAACGTACCATATCAATATCCACTACTACAGAAACGCTTTTGTCTTCTGGAGCACAATACAAGATTTCACCTTGAGGCCCTGCAACAAAACTCTGTCCCCAAAAATATATCCCATTAGTGACTCCACTCCAATCTGGCTCATGACCTACTCTGTTGACAACAATTACAGGTAGTCCATTAGCGACAGCATGACCACGTTGAATCGTCTCCCACGCACTATGTTGACGAAATTTTTCAGCTTGTTCGTCAGTGCTTTCCCATCCGATAGCAGTCGGATAAATTAATAATTCAGCACCAGACAATGCCATTAATCGAGCAGCTTCTGGAAACCATTGATCCCAACATACTAATACACCTAGTTTTCCTACAGATGTTTGAATAGGTTCAAATCCTATATCTCCAGGAGTGAAATAAAACTTTTCATAATATGCAGGGTCGTCAGGGATGTGCATTTTTCTATATTTCCCAGCTATGCTACCATCTTTTTCAAATACGACAGAAGTATTGTGATATAAGCCTGCTGCTCTTTTTTCGAATAGAGATGTAACAAGTACAACCTGATTTTCTTTTGCTGCCTGGCTAAATATTTGGGTGTCTTCTCCCGGTATTGGAAAAGCTAAATCAAACATTTCGGTATCTTCTACTTGACAAAAGTATATTCCAGTATGCAATTCCTGAAGAACAACAATCTGAGCTCCTTGATCTGCGCAAGATTTGATACCCTCAATACTTTTTTGAATATTTTCCTTACGGTTATTGCCACAAGAATGTTGCACAATACCCACTTTTAAAATACTTTCCATGAAAACAAAATATAGAAGGTAAAATTACAGATTAAAAAGAGACTAGACAAATTCCATCAAGGGATAAGATCACACCTTATTACGACTGAACTTATTTAAATGATGATTGAGAGGCTTTCTCCCCATCTTGCTCAGCCATTTTCTGTTCTCTGATTTTTCGAGCATCAGCAATTAAGGACTCAATCTCTCTTTTAACTTTGGCTACATCATGCCCTAATTGATAATCATGATCATCTAAATCATCAAAATACATTGGTTTACCAATTTTGATAATGACCTTAGATTTGAAAAAATAAGGAATCAATACGGGTGCTGCAGGAAATCTTAGGAATTTTTCAAGAAAATCTACATTTCCAAAATTGTACATAATTTCTTCACATCCTGCAATGCCTACTGGAATAATAGGCGAACCAGTCTTTTTTGCCATATACATAAACCCATTCCCAAATCTTTGAAGGCGATATCTTTTTGACCATGGTTTTGAAATACCTTTTGCTCCTTCAGGAAACACCATCACAGCCTCTTCATTATTGAGCATTTTGATGCAATTTTCTACATCTCCTAATGCTCCTCCCATTTGACTGAACCATATACTGA
This sequence comes from Chitinophagales bacterium, assembly GCA_023957235.1. Lineage (GTDB taxonomy): Bacteria > Bacteroidota > Bacteroidia > Chitinophagales > JADIYW01 > JAMLHH01. The sequence continues at coordinate 521,386 of JAMLHI010000001.1, forward strand.
AAAATGGAATAGTCGGAATAAATCGCTCGTACATTCCTTTGCTTGCTCTAGGAGCTATCGGGTTTTTGACCAATGAATAACCTAATAAAATTGCATCTATTGGCAATTGACCACTATGATTGGCTATAATCAGACATCGGCCTGTAGGAGGAATATTTTCATAGCCTTCAACTTCTACTTCAAAATAATCTTCATACATAAACCGACCTAAAGCAATAAATTGCTTAATTGTCTTTACATTAAAGCCCCATGCATCAAAGCCAAATTCTCCTATTTTTTTTGGGAATTTATTTACCATCTCATCCGCATCTTGATTTTTAGGAAAATAATCAAGTATTTTATCTAATATACTGCTCATAAGATGATTAAAATTAATAGATTTATTTCAAAGTCTTAAAATCAAATATAGTGAATATACTTATCTATTTAATAGTATTTATTTCTGCAATTATTTATGGATGTAATCCATCTTCTGTTGTTCAACAATCTCCAGCACCATCCAATAGTAATCAAGCAACTTCTTATGACTTTAGAATCATGACATATAATGTTGAAAATCTTTTTGACATCTATGATGACTCATTAAAAAAGGATGAAGATTTTCTCCCTTGGGGAATCAATAAATGGAATCGAGAACGATATCAAGATAAGCTAAAAAAAATATTTAAAGTCATTGCTAATGTCAGCGAATGGGAATATCCCTCACTCATCGCATTGACTGAAATAGAGAACCAAAGTGTATTGGAAGAATTGGTTCATGGTACTCCTTTATCCGAATCAGATTATCATATTATCCATGAAGAATCGCCAGATGCACGAGGAATAGATGTTGCTTTGCTTTATAGACGTTCATTGTTTAGGCCTATACAGCATCAAATAATTCCGGTAACGATGCCTAATGATAGTCTATTTAAAACTAGAGATATTTTGTATGTCAGTGGAATTGTTCATCATACAGATACCTTACATTTTTTTGTAGTTCATTTTCCATCACGAAGGGGAGGAGAGGCGATTAGTGAACCCAAAAGAATCATTGCAGCAGAAAAAGTAAGAGAAAAATGTGATAGCATATTAGCCAAGCAAGCTCATGCCAATATTATTATCACAGGCGATTTTAATGATGAACCTATTAATACAAGTACATTTGAAATCTTGAGAGGAAAAGGTTATCAAAATGAGATGCAAGAAGGAGACTTCTTTAATATGATGTATGATACATATAAGAAAGGTTATGGTTCTTATAAGTTTCAATCTTCATGGAATTTGATTGACCAATTTATTATCAGCCCATCTCTTTTAAACACCAATAATTCAATATATACAACTATTCACTCTGCTCGTATTTTCCAACCAGAATGGCTGTCAATAAAAGATGATGCTTATCCAGGAGTTAAACCTTTCAGGACATATAGTGGTCCAAATTATATTGGGGGATATAGTGATCATTACCCGATTTTTATGGATATTTTCTTTAAAAAATAATTCTTGTTCGAAACATCGTTTCCAACAAGAATTATATATCCTACAATACTATTATGCTAAGAAATCTTGCATAGCCTTGACTACTCCATGAATGTCCAAGTCCATAGGGAAATGCCCCCCTTCAACTTCGACATAAGGCTCATCAGGTAGTCTGACAAGTTTATCTGTTTTTGAATGTATTCTTAATGGTGAAGGTAAAGGAGAAATTGGCTTCTCATCCAAAGCAAGTACCATGCTGATTTTAAATAGTTCAATATTGTTAAAATCCTTCATTTGTAACATTGCTCTTTCCATAGGTGCTGCTATAGGTTTCCCTTTGACTTTATCCAGCATATATTTTCTAGCATATACACTTTTTGTAAAACCAGTAATACTCAGCAATGGAGTAGTGAGCCATGAATGAGAAAAAGGATGAACAACTTTAGCGCAATCACTAAATCCTGCAATCATACAAATTTCATTGCCAATTATTTCCCTAATTAAAAAAGAAAAATATCCTCCAGTAGAATGTCCTACAAGTTTATCTTCTGGTTGTATGCCATAATGTTGGATAATCACTTTGGCTATTTCAAACCCATTTATATTGAAAAATGGAATTTGTGAAAGTACTTTTCTATAATCGACATACTTGATTTCATAGCCTTTTAAATAGGGTATAAGCGGGTCATAAGCTTCTGCATTCTCTCCAAAACCTGGAAATAAAAAGATTCTTTTAGCCATTAAGAGAGTATTTTATTCATTCCCCAGTTGATCAATTTCGTATAATTCTGTGGCATTGCCCTTGTCATCCAGTCAAATAAATAAGCTTCTTCTCCAATGAGAATTTTGTAGTTTTTCTTTTTTACAGCAGTCAATATCACATTTGCTGCTCTCTCTGGAGAATGGGCAAGCATCTTTTTGAAACTTTCTACTTCTTTACGCTTTTTGACATCATCGCCTGCATCTTTTAATGCATCTTCAGCAATATTGGTATTGATTCCTCCGGGATGAACACAGTAAACTTCCACACTAGAACCTTCCATTTCTGCTCTTAATGATTCAGTAAAACCTCTTACCGCAAACTTTGTCGTACAATATGGAAGTTGTTCGGGTATTCCAGCAATTCCAAATACGCTAGAAATATTGATTACTGCAGCTTCTGGTCTTTTCATCAGATGAGGTAATGCTTCTTTTGAACCATAAATAACACCCCATAGATTGACACCCATGATTTTTTCCCATTCAGGATAGGTCAATTCTAGTAAAGTCTTTTTGCCTAAGGCAATACCAGCATTGTTAAATATCATATCAATATATCCGAAATTTTGAAGTGAATCGGCAATAAATGATTGAACATCCTCCAATATGGAAACATTGCTCTTTTTAGAAAAAACTTTTGCTCCAAGTGTTTCTGATTTTGCTACTGTTTCTTTCAATCCATCTTCATTGATATCAGTCAAAGCTAAACTAGCTCCTTCTTTAGCCAATTGATATGCAATAGCTCTGCCTATTCCAGAGCCTGCTCCCGTAATCACGGCTACTTTGTTTTTAAAACTTTTCATGTTGTTTGATTTAAAATGTTTTTTATAGTTTCAATAATGTTTTTCTGCCATAATAACCTATCGATATGAAAATCAGAAAAGGACTCAGTGATGATATCTTTAAAATAAGAATCAGCAACACTTAATTTTTCATAGCCCAACATCATGGACCAAAGATTGGCAAAAATAATTTTTGCATCTGTCTGATTCAGAATACTCCCTTCTTTTTGACCTTTTTCAATCAGTCCTACTAGCAATGAAGTTGTAAGAAACTGAGCTAAAAGTACCTCTTCATAATATTTACTTTCCCTCATTCCAGAGGTAATTCCCGTCTCGCATCCTACTTGTCTAGAAGGATGGGACATACTGATATATTCAGATATTGGATATTGCAATTCGGGATAGTCTTCAATCAGTTTGAAATAAAAGTTTAAAAAAGCTACTATTTGCTCATTAGCTTTTTGATTTTTTACTGCATTGAGAATTTGTAAGGTGTACTCATGAATCTTTAATAAAGAATAGTGAATCAATGCCATAAAAAGATCTTCCTTATTTTTAAAATAAAAATATAAAACCCCTTTACTTACCCCTGCTTCTTTAGCAACATGTTCCATTTTTGTCCCATGAAATCCTTGAAAATAAAAGACTTTTGTTGCTGTCAGTAACAAAAAATCAATTTTCTTATTTCGATGCTTCATATTCATAGATAAATGAAATTATAAATATTGACCCAAAAGTCAAAATTTTTAGGATAAATTTTTTTACTTCAAAAGAAAGGAGGGTGTAATACAGGAAAAAAACTTTTATTATTCTTTTCCTGGAACGATAGAAGATAATTGCTTTATAGCCCTTTGTGAAGGAAGCCAAGACATTAATAAGCTGATAAAGATGATCACTAAAACAATCAATATAACATCTCCCCAATGTATTTGTACGGGATAATAATCAATCATAAAGGAACTTCCTGGCATTTTAATTATACCGAAATAAATTTGCAACCAACATATTCCAAGTCCAAATAAAAGACCGACACTTGCGCCCAGCAAGGATATTAATAACCCTTCAACTAGAAAGATATTTCTTATGGTTTGCTTACTTGCCCCTAATGCTATCAAGGTGGCTATATCCTGTTTCTTCTCTAAAACCAGCATAGAAAGTGAACTAATGATGTTGAATGCCGCTATCAATACAATAAAACTCAAAATTGTAAATACCGCCCATTTCTCAGTACGCATCACCTTATAAAGGGTTTCGTTTTGTTCAAATCTTGTTTTGATTACATAAGAAGTTCCAAATTTTTCAGTCAATTGTTTTTTGAGTTCGGATACATTAGCCTTGGGAGCAAGTCGTATTTCTATTGCTGAAATTTTGTTTTCTGCATTCATTAACTCTTTAGCAAAATTGATAGGCACTAACATATAATTGTCGTCAAAATCTTGTTGTACGGCAAATGTGCCTCTAGCATATATCTGACTATTTCGAAATGCATTGGCGACATCACTTACATTATTTTTGTCATTGCGTGGCAAATAAAGATTGAGTAAGGTATTGGGTAGTGATAAATTCACACCTAAAGTATAAGCTACACCCACACCCAAAACGGCTAAGGGCATATCTTCATAATATAAACTAGGGCTACCGCTATAAATATGGTCGCTCAATTCACTGACTACGTCATAATATTTATCATCAATACCTTTCATAGTGAAGATATGTTGCTTGCCCTCATATTCGGCAAGTACATTTTCTTCTATGACTTGAGAATAGCAAGCGATATTAGAGTTCTCCTCCAATATTTGCAATAAATTTTCTTCAGGAGTGAAAAATTTCCCCTCTGCAGGTAGAATAATTAAATCTGTATAAAATACTTTATATAGCGATTTTACTAAATCTTCAAAGCCATTAAAAGTGGACATGACTATGATTAATGCAGCTGCACCTATTGCCATTGCAAAAGCAGTTACCATCGAGATAATATTAATGACTCTGGTTGATTTGCGAGAGAAAAGGTACCTTCTCGCTATAGATAGAGCAGGAAATCTCATGCTCGGTTTATTTAGTCTTCTTTATAAGGATTCGTATCAACAAAATCGCTATTATCTCTTAATTCTTTTATTTTATCATCTTTTTCTTTGATGACTTTCATCAGACTATCTAGTTGAATGACAGTATCCATAGTATCGTCTCTATAAAACACTAATTCTGGCATACTTCGCATTTTATTTCTAATCCTTTTACTCAATAATCCTCTTATTTCTTTGGTATTAAGTTGAATGATTGCTAGTAATTCATCGGGATTTGCTACATTATAAATACTCAGATTAACGCGTGCAGTATAAAGATCAGGAGTGATTCTAATGGAGGAAACAGTGACTAAGGCATTTCCCAAAATCTCTTTAGCTTCTTTCTGAAAAATATCGCTTAGTGCGACTTGTATCAACTTATTGACCTGTTGTTGCCTCTTAGTTTCCATAACTCGTTCTAATTCTGCCATAAAAGTAAGAAAAGTATAGATATATTTGTTGTAAGCAAATGGACAAGCTACGATTACTATTACGAATTGTCAAAAAGTATCCGACATTACTGGCATTAAATATTGTTTTCAATATTCTATCTGCCTGCTTGTCAATTTTCTCTTTGCTCATGATGATTCCTTTTCTACAAGTATTGTTTTATCAGGGTGAACAGATAAACAAGTTGTCCGAACTTCCCAAATTTCCCTTTCTAGATGATATCTATTTGGAATGGGTTTCTATTTTAACAATTCATGGGAAGCAAAATGCTTTATTGATGTTGTGCTTGGTTCTTATCTTCGCTTTTTTATTAAAAAATGGAACACGTTATCTAGCGGCATTTTTCTTAGTTTCTGTTCGCACTGGTTTGATGCGAGATTTGAGAATGCAGATATATCAAAAATTGCTCTCATTGGATTTCACTTTTTTTCAGAATAAAAGAAGAGGAGATATTTTGACAAGGTTTGGGAGTGATGTTCAGGAAGTAGAATATGGCATCATCAATTTTATAGAAACCGGAATAAAAGAACCAGTGACTATCGCATTCACATTAGGTAGTTTAGTCATCATGAGCCCATATCTGACGATTTGGGTATTGGTCTTGCTTCCTGTTTCGGCATTGATTATTGGAAAAATTGGTAAACAATTAAAAAGAGATTCTTTCAAGGCTCAATATCAACTCTCTTTATTGCAAATATTAGTAGATGAAGTCATGCATGGAATCAGAGTGATACAATCTTTTAAAAATGTAGATGTATTCTCTGAAAAATTTCAACATATCAATCAAGAATACAAAGTTCTCCATTCAGAAATGCTACGCCGCAAGGAGTTGGCATCCCCTTTATCTGAAGTATTAGGAATTATTGTTATTGTAGCTATCTTATTAATAGGAGGCAATGCCATATTTCAAGGTGACAGCTCATTGACACCAGAGGTTTTCATTACTTATATTGTAGTGTTCTCACAGATTATTTCTCCTTCAAAAGCATTTTCAAATGCCTGGTACTTTATTCAAAAAGGAGTTGCCTCTCTCCAAAGAATTCAAGAATTGCTGGAAGAAAAATCTTTTTATGACAATATCAATGGGACTCTTTCTAAATCATCTTTTGATCAAGATATTACGATTCAAAACCTTAGTTATTCCTTCGGCGATAAAACCGTATTGAAAGATATTCATCTAAAGATAAGCAAAGGGCAAAAAATTGCTTTTGTCGGTCCATCAGGCAGTGGTAAAACGACTTTATTGCGACTTCTCTCTCGAACTTATAGCCTTCCAGACAATCACATTTTCATTGATGGAGAATGTATCAATAAGATAAAACTAGAAGATTACAGAGCACTTTTTGCTATTGTAACTCAAGATCCCATTTTGTTTTATGGTACTATTGAAGAAAATTTAAAAGTTGCCAAATCTAATGCAAGTCCTGAAGAGATGATTGATGCATTACATCATGCAGATGCATTAAATTTTGTTCTTGATTTGCCCGAATCTCTTGCTACAAATATAGGAGAACGAGGCCATGCTCTTAGTGGAGGTCAACAACAGCGAATTGCGCTTGCCCGTGCATATTTGAAAGATGCACCTGTTTTGCTTTTAGATGAGGTGTCTTCATCATTGGATGGTGTCTCTGACCTTAGCATTCGCAATGCCTTATCAAAAATAACTCATGGAAAAACTGTGATTTCAATAGCTCATAGGTTAGCATCTATTTATGATTACGACCAGATAGTGTTTTTTGAAGATGGTAAAATCACTGGAAAAGGAACTCATCTTGAGCTCATGGAGACTCATTTACCTTATCGTCAGATGGTCAATTCTCAACAGATATTTTCAGAATCATAATCAATTGTCAGAAGAAATTTTGCTCTGATAATTTTTCAATATGAGTTTTTTAGCACTCGTCATTCCTTCTTTCCCGACAGCTATATTGGAGAGGTTTTTTATCAATTCTTGAGCATATTTTACTCTTTCATTAGGGTATTCATTTTGAATCACATTGGTTAATAACTCCATTCCTTTTTGAAATATACTATTGTCAAGTTGTAAAAGATATTTTTGGAAAGAAGAATAAATGTTTTTAGAATAATATCTATTCATGGTAAAAATCAATTTTTCAAAATATACAAAGTCTTCACTATGAGGGTTTGAAGCAAATATTTGTGCTATTACCATTTTAAGATTGATATTTTCTGCTTGTAAAAGATCTCTGGTATAAGGATATGCAGCTACACCTAAAGAATCTTTGATGATACTTAGACAAACATATTTCATATATTCTGAGCTGTCTGAAACCAAATAGCTTTTTGCTAATTCAAAATAATCACTACTGCCCATATTTTTGAGCTGCTGTATAGCAGAAGCTCTATCTAAAACTATATCAGACAATAATCGCTTTTTAAGAATATGAATGGCATCTAGTTTATCTTTTTCAATAAAACTACTGAATAAATCCACTATTTTATCTTGAACGAACCAATGTTGTTGATCAAATCCTGGTATCAAAATCTGGGCAGCTTTCTCAAATTCTTTTCTATTGGTTAGCTCATCAATGACAAATATTTTATCTAATATTTTAGAAGATTTTTGATAGATATATTTCAATTCCTCTATTGAATGACTATAGTTTGTTTCCCATAATTGCATCTTCCCTGAATCATAATTAATAGCTAAAGGAGCTCGTTCAGAGAAAAATCTAAACTGATTTTCTTTACTATTCAAAATTACAGAATGTGTAATGATAGTATCAGCATAGATGAAATCAACGTCTATCAATAGTTTGTGAATCGGGATTTCTGAATTATAATATTTGTTTTGGTTCTGATTGAAAGTAAGCACGACTTCATGATGTGTCGTGTCGTATTGATGCTGAGTTTCCATAATAGGATGACCAGGGCTATAATACCATTGGTTAAAAAACCAGTTGAGATCTTGTCCTGTCACTTTTTCAAAGGAAGTTCTTAACTGAGATACTTCTGCTGACTGGAAAGCAAATTGATTTAAATAATATTTTAACCCTTCAAAAAAAGCCTCATCACCAATATATTTCCTCAAAAGATGGAGTACTATTCCTCCCTTTTCATATCTATGCCTATTGAAGACATCTTTGGGTTCTTCGTAATAATTTTGAACTATGGGTTCTATACCAAAATTCTTACATTCATATAAATATCTTTTGTAACAGTTGTACCAATGTGCCTCAGCATCTTCTCTTCCTTTCCATTTTTCTAGCCACAAGAATTCTCCATAATTGGCAAAAGATTCATTAAGTGTGAGCTCAGCCCAACTCTCGCAAGTGACCAAATCACCAAACCATTGATGGACTAGCTCGTGAGCGATAATTAAGTCATTGCCCCATCTATTGCTCTCGGTAATATTTTTATTTTTTTGCATTAATCCCTCATGAAATACAGATATAGAAGTGTTTTCCATCGCTCCACTGATAAAATCATAAACAGCGACTTGAGCATATTTGTCCCAAGGAAAATCATAGGAGAATAAAGATGAAAAATAGGCTATCATTTCTGGTGTTCTCTCAAAAACATGACCTTCGTTTTGATGAAATTCAGAAAGAGTATAATATGCTACTTCTAGATTTTTCCATTTGTCTTGATATTTTTTGAATGGACCTATTACCAATGCAAACAGATATGGAGAATGTGTCAAATCTTGTTTCCAATAATCAGTTTTAGTGCCATTATCATGAATAATTTCCTGAATCAATTTCCCATTAGAAATACTTACTAAAGTATCTGGAATTGTTACAAAAAGTTCTTGGGAACATCTCTGATTTGTAGCATCTAAAGTTGGAAACCAGAAAGAAGCCGCCTCAGGTTCGCCTTGGGTCCAAAACATCATCTCCCTATATGGATTCGTCTGATGACTATTAATAAAATAGGCTCCCTGACCGTCTTTTTTCATTGAGGATGCCACATCATAAGGATGGGCAATGTATTGAATCTTGACTTCAAAAGTATCTTTTCTTGAAACAGATTTAGGCAGTTCTATCGTCAATGACCTCCCATTATAACTATATTTTGTAGGAGTATTAAAATTATCAAAATTGATGAATATTGAGTCAAAAACCATTCCTACTGCATCAAGTGTAAGCTCTGATTGTGCATAAAAATGAGGGGTCAGTTTTAAAGTAGCAAGTCCTTTGATAGTCTTTTCTTTAAATGAAGGCATCAGGTCTAAGCGCGTATGAAGCAAATCAAAATATTGTGTATAAGAACCTTTATAATCCAAAATTTTGTCAGTCGGGTATATCTCCAATGTGTCAGCAATAATGCATTCTTTCAAGGTTTTGTGCTTTATTTTTTTGGTAGGCCTAGCTTCAGCATTAAAATATTGAAGGGAAAAAAGAATCCATACAATTGTAAGAAATATAAATCGTTTCTTTAAAATCATCTTAATTAACAATTAGGTATATAAAAGCCTAAAATTAGGAGAGAATAATTTTCTATCTTGTCCCTGAATTAATAGACCAACAGTAATATTCATGAAATATAAGGTTAATGACTCAAAAGAACACTCAATTGACATTTCTTTTGATGGAGAAAAAATAAAATTGAATGAAGAAGAAGTGAATTTGAACTTTGGAAACCTTTCTAAAGGAAAATATCATGTCATTAAGGATAATCAGTCATATAACCTTGAAGTCATTTCATCTAATATTGCCGAAAAAACTTTCACAATAAAAGTCAATGGGAAGATTTTTCAACTATCGGTTGAAGATGCACTCGATAAGCAACTCAGGGAAATGGGAATGTCAAAATCCAAAGAAGACAAAGTGGATAAAATCATTGCACCAATGCCAGGGCTTGTTCTTAAAATATTAGTAACTCCTGGACAGACTGTCAACAAAGGGGATTCTATCATTATTTTAGAAGCAATGAAGATGGAAAATGTCATCAAATGTACTGGTGATGCAGTGGTAAAGGCTGTTCATATTCAAGAAAAAGATGCAGTTGAAAAAAATCAATTATTAATAGAAATGGAATAAAATGTCGGAATTGCTTTCCAATGAAATAGAAGATTATATCCACATTCATTGTTCGGAAGTGTCCAGCGTTTTACAACGTCTGGAAAGGAAGACATATACTGATGTTTTGATGCCTAGAATGCTTTCAGGAAAAGTACAGGGAACATTTCTTTCTATCATCAGTAGGATGATGCAACCCAAAAGAATACTAGAAATAGGCACTTTTACGGGATATTCTGCGTTGTGTCTTGCCGAAGGATTGTCAAATGATGGACTATTGGTGACGATAGATATTAATGAAGAGAGAGAAGATATTATACAAGAAGCGATACAAGAAGCTGGATTAAAGAAAAAAATTCAAACATTCACTGGGAATGCTTTACATCTTATTCCTCAAATAGATGAGATATTTGATATCGTATTTATTGATGCTGACAAAATCAATTATTGCAATTATTTTGATTTAGTCATTGATAAAGTTCGCACAGGAGGAATCATATTGGCAGATAATGTTTTGTGGAGTGGTAAAGTGATATCGGAGAAAAGAGACAAGGATACTGAGGCCTTGAAAGAATTTAATAAAAAAGTACAAGAAGATTCTAGAGTTGATAACGTTATTTTGTCTATCAGAGATGGAATCACATTGATTTACAAAAAATAAAAAATTGAATGATATGAAAAAAATATTGTCGATACTTTTATTCTTCTTAATGTTGAATGGCTCTATCGTTTCAATATTTGCCAATACCGAAGCTACTGCTGAAGAATATATTCAGACGTATAAAGGAATAGCCATTTCCGAGATGAAAAGGTATGGTATCCCTGCAAGCATCAAACTCGCACAAGGACTTCTAGAAAGCGGTATGGGGACTAGTAAGTTGGCGGTTCAAGGCAATAACCATTTTGGGATTAAATGCCATACAACGTGGAATGGGTCAACAATGAAGCACACAGATGATGCGATAGACGAATGTTTCAGAGTATATAGCGATCCTCGTCAATCGTATATGGACCACTCTCAGTTTTTATTGACTCGCCCAAGATATGCTAACTTGTTTCTACTAAAACCCAATGATTATAAAGGCTGGGCTTATGGCTTGAAAAAAGCCGGATATGCTACAAATGCGAAATATGCTGAAATGCTGATAGATGTCATTGAGCGTCACCAATTATATGTTTATGATATGGATATTTCTGAAAGAGAAATGGAAGTATATCGCCAGAAATTAATTAGTGATGATAAAGAACATTTGATTGCCTTGCAAAAGCAGAATGTCATTATTGGTAAAAACGGGACTGATATTACTCTCCCTGTCAGCAACAAACCTGTCATTGTTCCTCATCAAAAAGGAGGAGATTTTTACAATAATAAAGTAAAAGTGGTCAGAATGAAAAAAGGAGAAACACTAAAAGATATCAGTAAAAGATATAACATTTCCAGTAATCAGCTCAGAGCATTCAATGATTTAACACCCCAACAAGAATTAACTGAAGGGCAGTTGGTTTATTTGGCATCCAAGAAAAATAAAGCAAAATCTAAAACGCATCTTGTTCTTTCACATGAATCCTTATGGAGCATTTCCCAAGATTATGGTATAAAACTCAGTAAAATTTTAGAGAAAAACTATCTTAAAAGAGGAGAAGAACCAGCTGTAGGTACGACATTGTTTTTGAGAAAAAAGGCACTTCAAAAACCAGCATTAAGAAATGCTAAAGAGATTACTCCTTCTCAAATGTCAATATCTATTCCTACTAATGGTGAGATTGTATTGCCGGCAAAGCCTATTCAGGAATTTAATAATCAGGAAAAAGAAGTTAAAAAAGCAATATTTAATCCAAGACCATTTAATGAGCCTTATGCTCCTTCTTCACAAACCCCTTCCTCAGACAGTCGCATATACCATACTGTTCAACAAGGTGATACACTATATAATATCTCTAAAAAATTTAATGTAGATATTGAAAATATTAAAAAATGGAACGGAATGTCTGATAATAATATTCATATCGGACAACAATTAATCATACCACAATAATCTATTAATTATGGATAATATTCAAATTGACGGGAAAGAATTCAAAATATTTATTTCAGAAACCCAGATTCAAAAAAGGGTCAGTGAAATGGCCCAGAAAGTGGAGAAAAAATACAAAGGAAAGAATCCTTTATTTATTGTCATATTAAATGGTGCCTTTGTATTTGCCTCTGATTTCTTTAAAACATATTCTTCTTCTTGCGAGATAGAATTTGTCAAGCTCATTTCTTATGTTGAAAAGGAAAGCTCTGGAGAAGTCATCAATTGCATTGGAATTACAGAAGAAATGGTCAAAAATAGACAGGTCATTATTCTAGAAGATATTATTGAATCAGGTTTGACAATGGAATATTTTATTGACTATCTCAATCATTTTCATCCGAAATCTGTAGAAGTGATTTCATTACTTTTTAAGCCTGACTGTTTACGTAAAGACATCAACTTGAACTGCTTCGGATTCAGTATAGACTCTGGTTTTGTAGTGGGATATGGACTGGATTATAATCACAAAGGGAGAAACCTAAACAATATTTATCAAATTGTTAACTCATAAGAACATAGATAATCTTATTTTTGTACAAACATTCTTTTATACCACATGCTTAATTTAATATTATTTGGTCCTCCAGGAAGCGGGAAAGGCACTCAAGCACAGCATTTAGTTGAACAATATCAACTGCTTCATATCTCTACTGGAGATCTTTTGCGTAGCGAATTGAAAAATGAGACACCTTTAGGACTTGAAGCCAAAAAATTTATTGACAAAGGTGAATTAGTTCCTGATGAAGTTGTCATTGGAATGATTAGTCAACAATTAGACCTCAATATCGGCAAGGTTAAAGGATTTATCTTTGATGGCTTTCCAAGAACAAAAGCGCAAGCCGAAGCTTTAGATAAATTATTAGACTTTAAAGGGACAGCGATAACTCAAGTATTAGCTTTAGATGTTTCAGAAGATGAGGTTGTGGAGCGTATTGTAAATCGTGGAAAAACTTCTGGTAGATCAGATGATAATAATAAAGAAATTATCAAAAACAGATTTAATATTTACCTAAAAGAAACAACTGCTGTTGCCGAACATTATAAAGAGTTTGATAAATTTACGCTTATCCCTGGGGAAGGGACAATAGAAGAAGTCTTAGGTTCGCTACAAGACGTCATCAATCATTTGATATAATTTCATTAAATATATAGGGAAGGAGTCGTGAATATCGGCTCCTTTTCTTTTTAGGCGAATTGATTTTTGGAGATGGTTTTTATAAATATATACTTGGTCTCTTTCATCAAAATAGATTCTTCATTAAATGGAGCTTCCTTTCTATAGAAAAGGAATGAAACCTATTCACAAAAAAATCTATCGCTTTAACTACCTTTGCACTTATGGAAGGAGGCAATTTTGTTGATTATGTGAAGATATTTATGCGGTCTGGCAACGGCGGGGCTGGGGCTGTTTCTTTTTGGAGAGAGAAATTTGTCGCAAAAGGAGGCCCAGATGGCGGAAATGGTGGACGAGGCGGACATATTATCCTCAGAGCTAATCAACAACTTTGGACCCTTTTACACTTAAAGTATCGCAAGCATATTCATGCTGATGATGGAGGTAGAGGTGAAGGCGGCAGGCGGTCAGGAGCCAATGGCGAAGATATCATCTTGGAAGTGCCATTGGGAACGATTGTACGTGATGCTGAAACTGGAGAAAAGAAGGCGGAGTTATTAGAAAACGGACAAGAGATTATTTTGATGCCGGGAGGTCGTGGAGGTCTAGGAAATGAAAACTTCAAAAGTGCGACCAACCAAGTTCCTCATTATGCCCAACCTGGAGAAGCAGGAATAGAAGGGTGGATGATATTAGAACTTAAGGTCTTGGCAGATGTTGGACTCGTTGGATTTCCTAATGCTGGGAAAAGTACACTCCTTTCTGTTATCAGTGCTGCCAAACCTGCAATTGCAGATTATGCTTTTACTACTATTGTTCCTAATCTAGGTATGGTATATTATCATGACAACCAATCTTTTGTTGTTGCTGATATTCCTGGCATCATTGAAGATGCGCATAAAGGGAAAGGATTAGGAGCTAGATTTCTCAGACACATAGAAAGAAATGCGGTCTTACTATTTTTAGTACCTGCTGATAGTGATGATATCAAAAGAGATTATTTAGTTCTACTCAATGAACTTAAACAATACAATTCCGAATTGCTTCATAAAGACAGGATACTTGGGATTAGTAAGAGTGATTTGTTAGATGAAGAATTAAAACAATTAATACAAGAAGAGTTACCTAAGGATATTCCAGTATTGTTTTTCTCTGCTGTAACTCAGTCCAATCTCAATCAATTGAAAGACACTCTTTGGAAGGCTATCCAACATACTCATAATACTGAAGTATAATTTTAGGTCAAGCATTATCTTTAAGATTGTACATCCCAAAGCTGAGCATAAGAGCCTCCCTGTTGAATCAATTCTGAGTGGTTTCCCTTTTCTATTATTTTGCCATGATCTAGAATAATGATTTGATCAGCATTCTTCATGGTTGATAATCTATGAGCAATAATGATGGCTGTTTTGCCTTTAGTCAGCAACTGAAGATTTTCCTGAATAATTTTCTCCGTTTCAGTATCAACTGCACTTGTTGCTTCATCTAGGACAATGATAGGAGCATCTTTTAAAATCGCTCTAGCAATACTCAGACGTTGCCTTTGTCCTCCGCTGAGCTTAATTCCTCTTTCTCCTACAATAGTATCATATTGTTGAGGTAAAGAAACCACAAAATCATGCATAGCTGCTTTTTTTGAAGCCTCATGAATTTCTTCAATAGTAGCATTTCCCTTTCCGTAAGCGATGTTTTCAGCAATAGTACCCTGAAAGAGATATACATCTTGACTGACCAATGAGATGTGTTGCCGTAAGGAATGTATATCAAGTTGAGAGATAGGAGTTTGGTCAAAATATATTTCTCCCTGATTCAAAGGATAAAAGCCTAAAATCAGTTTTATCAAAGAACTTTTGCCTGCACCTGTAGCTCCCGCTATTCCTGTAAGTTTAGATGCTTGAATCACTAGTGACAAGTCTTCAAAAACGGGTAATCCATCTTGGTGATACTGGAAGGATACTTTGTTAAAATAGATACCTGATTTCAAGTTTTCTTTCATTTCAACACTTCCGACAATTCGCTCTTCTGGTTCATCTATTAGTTGAAAAATTCGTTGGGTCCCAGCCAATGAACGCTGCCATTCGTCAAAGACTTTGCCTAATCGAGTAAGCGGCCATAATAGTCGCTGTATCAACATCCCAAACAGTGCCAATTGACCTACACTTATTTCATTCAGTCCATTGAGTACCCAATAAGACGCTAGTAACAATACACCTGCAAATCCTACGGCTACCAACATTCTAATGACGGGTGTATATAGCACCTGATAAGAAATTGCTTTCTGATTGGCATCTAAATAATCTTTAGAAGCTTGTTCCACACGTGCTTTTTCAAAACTTTCTGTAGAAAAACTTTTTATCACTTGAATACCTGATATGTTGTTTTCCAATCTAGAATTAAGTATTCCTGCTTGATTTCTGATATTTTTATAATATTTTTCAATCCATATTTGATAAAATACACTACCACCAATGATAAATGGAATTGGAATTAATGCGAAGATTGCCAATTGCCAAGAAACACTAAAAAAAGCAATAGTCGAAAATATCAAAAGCACTGTTATCTGTATCATCTCATTGTAAACATCATGAAAGAATCTTTCTAGCCTATTGATATCTTCATTGACGATTGAAAGGAGATTGCCAGTACGGTTATTTTCAAAAAATGATAATGGTTTATTTTGTAGTTTATCGTAAGTATCTATCCTCAACCGGTGCTGAACATCTTGTGCAATGGACAAGAATCCTTTTGAGTACATCCACTCTGTAAAGCTTTCAAAGAAAAAAATGACAAATGTAGCTACACCAATAAAAATAGCCCCCTTCCATGGATCATTGTCAGTATATGGAATCAACCATTGAGGAGAATGTCCACTGACAATATCGACAAGCCAACCGACCAAAAGGGGAGGCATAAGGTCAAGAACTTTATTGAAAATACTTGAGAGGGTAGAAAAATAAAATTTTGTCTTATAGTATTGAAGATATTGTACAAGTCGAAGCATACTGCAAAGCTACATCTTCAACTCATTTTTTATTGTTATTTCTTCCTAATCCAAAGCCAAAACCCATTTTTAAAATCAAAGGAAATGAGCCAAATGTCCCACTATAAATAGATTCATCCGAGTCTAAAACATTAAATAGTGCTGAAATATAAAAATTGCCATTCTGTCCTATAGGTTGAATATAACCCCCTCCTAACAGAAGAGAAGATACATTCACTCGGTTTGTATTAAAATAGGATTCCTTATTGACCAATTCATATTCTCCGTGAGCAAAAATACCATTCCAGATAACATAGTCCACAAAAGCTCCACCTCCATATAAAAAGCTCTTCCATTTTTCACCATTATCATAACGGACACTTTGATAAATATACTTAGAACTCAAGCCTACTTGTAATTTTTCTGGGATGACCCAATAACCAAATGTGGGAGACAATTCTACAAAAGTGATACTGCCAAAACTCAATCCAAAATTTCCTCCTATTCTAAAAAGATTCCATTTCCATTTTTTGTCTTCATCAGCAGTTTTCTGCTGTTTATTACTCTTTTCATTTGGCTTTTCATTTACTTTTGGATTGTCCAATTGCTCTTCTTTCTGGATACTTTGATACTCTTGCTCCTGAGCATTCAATGTGATACTCCACAAACTCAAACTACAAAAAAAGATAAATGAAAAAATAAATTTTCGCATAATGATTCCAACTATTTATGTAACAGAAAAGGATTGCTGTCCTTTCCATTGTAAAATAAAACGATTAAAGGATAACTTAGTATTTAAAGTCAATAAATTTTTATCATTCAAATGAAATTAGTAAGCCCTACATCACGATTTTATAGCCTATTTTTCTTTGTAGCTTTATCTTTCTCACTGGTTAAAGCTCAAGCTCCCTTCTCTCTGGAAGACATATTTATTCATCACAGATTTCAAGCAAAACAGCTACCTAAAATGCAATGGATGGATGAGTCACATTATTTGACTATTGACAATCAGTTGAATGACTTGAGTAGTAAAGTTTTTAAACAAAATATCTACACTCATGACAACATTTTGATTTTTGATAGTGAACAATTAAAAAGTCGCTTTGCTCTGAGTGATGCTTTTGTCAAAAGTTTTGATATCCTAGATAGCTCTCTCTTTCTTGTGGGTGTCCAATCAGAAAAAATCTATAGAAGGTCCTCTCAAGGGCTCTATTTTCTTATTGATATTGTCAATAATGAGATTGTTCGTATTGGAGAAAAGGGAAAAATTATGTATCCAACTATTTCTCCAGATCGAAAAAAGATAGCTTATGTACAAGAAAACAACATTTTTATTTTTTATATCAAAAGTAAAAAGATAAAGCAAATCACTCATGATGGACGTGTCAATTTTATAATTAATGGGGCTTGTGACTGGGTGTATGAGGAAGAATTTGGCTTAACAAATACGATGTCATGGTCGCCTAATAGTGAGAGTTTGCTCTATTTAAAAACTGACGAATCTGAGGTCAAATTATTTTCTTTTGAGCTTTATTATCAAGATTATCCCACACTGTTTCAGTATAAATATCCTCGTGCAGGTGAACAAATTTCCAATGTCTCCTTATGGGTCTATCAAAATAAAAAAAAGCATTTAAAGGTCAATATGGATGATTTTTATATGCCTATGTTTCGTTGGAAGGACAATCAAACGATTGCTGCTTTGACATTAAATAGACTTCAGAATGACTTGAAGATTTATTCTTATGATATTCAAAACAAAACAAAAACATTGTGGTACAGAGAAGAAGACAGAAGGTATGTTGATCTACCAAGTATTTTCTCTATTCTTCCATCTGGAGAATTAGCTATCACATCTGAAAAATCAGGATATAATCATTTGTATTTTATTGATAAGCAAGCAGCCTATCAGATAACAAAAGGAGATTTTGATATTAATGAGGTTTTGAGAATAGATTTGGAGGATAGTACTATCATATTTTCAGCTCATCTTCCTTTACCAGAGAGAAAAAGTCTTTTGTCATGGGATATGAAAAATCAATCGTTAAAATACCTTTCAGATACAACAGGGACTATCAATGTGTCAATGCTGGGCAATGGGCATTACCTAGAAAAATTTAGTAATAGCTATGTTAGAAATAAAATAGCTATTAAATCATTGGAAAATAAAACTTCCATTACCCTTCTTGAAGATCAGAGAGAGGAAGATTCTATTCTGATAAAAAAAGATTTTTTTTGGCTACCTATTGACAACTATGTTTTAAGAGCGTGGCAACTGACTCCCCCACATTTTGATAGTACAAAAAAATATCCGGTATTATTTTATGTCTATGGAGGTCCTAATTCCAATACAGTCAAAAATGAATGGGATAGAAATTTAATCCTTTGGTTGAATTACATGGCCTATCAAGGATATATTGTTGTCTCTGTTGACAATAGAGGAACGGGTAATAGAGGTGCAAATTTTAAAAAAATCAGCTACGCAAAGCTGGGAAAATATGAAGTGGAAGACCAAATCAAATCCATACAATATTTTTCCCAACTGCCTTATGTGGATAAAGAACAGATTGCGATGATAGGTTGGAGCTATGGTGGATATTTGACCTTGATGAGTATGATGAGTGACACACTTATTCAAAAAGGGATTAGTATTGCCCCTGTAACAGACTGGAAATATTATGATGCTATATATACAGAAAGATATATGCGTACACCAGAAGGAAATTTATCTGAATATAAAAGAAGCTCACCTGTAGAACAGGCCAACAAGTTGTCAGGAGATTTATTGCTGATTCATGGTACTGCAGATGATAATGTACATTATCAAAATAGCTTAGAACTTGCCCAAAGATTTATTTATTATAATAAAAGATTTCAGATGCTTTCCTATCCAAATAGCAACCATAGCATAGGTGGAACAAAAACCCAGTTGCAATTATTTGGTACGATGACAGATTTTCTTCTCAAAGATTAATCTACTTAGGCCTAATAGACATTTTTTAGGCTAAAATCTGCTATAACCCTTATTGTCATTAGCTTTTAGAACAATCAAAGCTTATGAAGAAAATAATCCTATCTATTCAATACATCCCCCAAGGCAGCGGGTGAATAATTTATAGATTTTAATGTTTTATGATCAGAACTCCTATACACTAAAAACAAATTATCTTTTTCGATATAATAACTTTCAGTGCCATCTTTTTTCAAATAATACTGCATGGTCGCCTCTGCTTCCTGAATAGATTTACAGGCTTTACTCATATTTGATCTTTGTACCTCATCAAATAAATCTGAAAATTTATCTTGTAATCCAAACTCTAAAACTGCACCAGATAATACATATTGAATATCACAAAGAGCATCAGCTATCTCAACTAAATCTTGATTTTCTATGGCTTCTTCGAGTTCTTTTAATTCTTCTGCAATAAGAGATACTCTTAGACGACAACGTTCTTTGGAGGGAATTTGAGGTGTAGCTAAGATGGGATGCTGAAATGTTTGGTGAAATTCTGCTACAAAACTTAATGTTTTCGGATCTTTCATAAATGTATTTGTCAATTCTTTTCTGTAAAAGATAATTTCTATTCTTTAATTAAGTGCTCAACTAAAATTATAACTGTTAGCGTCAGTCTGTGAAAAAACCATTCGCCAACTCATTCAAAAGTAGTAAAAACTTTGAATTTTTAAAGTATAATATTTGTACAAAAAGGTCTGTAATTACTGATATTCACCGCGAGCAGATTGCCTTTTCAAATTTAGAGAGTCAGATAACTTAGGACAAGCTCTTTTGCAAACTTTGACTAGTGAGTCGGATTGTGCGGTATTGCAAATATACTTACACCTATGTTTTGCCATTTAAAACAATTCTCCCTTGTAGTCTTTTAGCGGGATTTCTAAATCAAGAAGTTCAACCTGAAAATTTTTCGAGGACTGAATCGGTGCAAAAAACTTACTGAATGATTTGCGGTCTTTAGTAATATAACCTTGTATATTTCTATTGAACAATTGTGCTATTAATTTACAATCATCTTTTACTATATCTCTTCCAATTTCTTTTACGAGTTCTTTATCATTCAATAAAATCGAATGAAATTCACCGGCAGTTTACCATCGAAAAAATCAAATGGAATAATTTTAACAAACTCCAAAGGCAAATTAGCAGGATCGTCTTTAACTGAGTACTCTGCAATAACAATAGTGGATAAGTAAATCTCAATTTTCTTTTCCAGAAAATATTTGAAGTAATCTTTAGCGTTTTGATGTAAGGTGTCATTGCTTTTGAGCAATCTGATACAAAAAGAGGTGTCGAGTAAAATACTATCCATTTGCACCTCCTCTTATCTGTTGAAGCCATGTATCTACGTTGGGAACCTTATTCCAATTTGTCGAGGCTCGTTCAATTAACAAATCCAATTTATGTTCATCATAATTTGGATTGTAAGTGATGTAGTCAATTAACTTTAAATCAAATGGTTTTCCATCTGCAAGGTTTTGTTTTCCCTTTGCCCTAACGCCATACACTTTAAACAGCCGTTTTTCTCCCTCTAAGAGCTGTTGCTCGGTTGCACTGACTACCAACTTGCCGTATTCTTTTGTTAATAGATGAAAATTAGGGTTGTTTCCTCCTTCTTCATTTATTTTACCATAGAGTACAAATTCTGTCTCAATAAAAGTGGCGGCAACTTTAAAATAAGCAGTGTCTTTATTTATTTTTAAAATAGGTTCTTTTGCGGATGAACTGTAAAATGAAATTTCAAGATTTTTTTCTGCTGCTCTCCGCTGAAACTTATCAATAATTTCAGCTCGTTTATTGTCCAGAAAATCAATGTTTCCTCTGTTCTTAATTTCGGTGCTTAACCCATTAAAAAGCAGAACTCCTGAAATTGGCAGGTAAAACAAATTACGGGCAGAACCTTCTTCAATTCTGTAGGATATGTGTGGTCTATCAGCTTTATCACCTCTTGAAGGGTACAAAAAGGTTTCCACATCGCTGATGATTTCTTTTATCTCAGCAATGTCTATATCAATGGGTTTCATTGGCTTATTGCCGACTGTCCCATCAATTTTAACTTCTATGTAACCTTGTTCTTCCACTCTGCAAATTTACAAATTTAAATGGCAGTTTCCACCTCCTCCTTCACTCCCCAAACCTCACCAATCTTCTCTTTTATCTTTTGCTCAAAACCTATTTAATTACGAATTTCAAATTTCGAATTACGATTGCTTCATTGTTATTTGAATTTTGCCAATAATTCTACAAATTTCTTCTATATCGTTGATTAGGCTGTCTGCAATTTCGTTAGTTAAGTATTCTGTTTCTTTCAAAAGTTTTATCCAATACAGAGTTTCTCTTGCTTCTTTGTAAGTAATAGAAAGTTTTGAAATAAAATCAGCTTTTGATTGTCCATCAATAGCTTCTTCTACATTTGCCCCAATTGACGTTCCACTACGAAGAATTTGTTTAGAAAGAATAAACTCTTTCTTTTCATTTATCAAATATTTATACGCATTTACAATCCTGATGGCAAAAGCAAAACTCTTTTCTTGAATAATATTATTCGTTTTCATCGTAATTCGTAATTTCTAATTCGTAATTCGTAATTAATCACCCTCCCCAAACTTCCCCAATCTTCTCTTTTATTTTTTTCTCAAAGATTTCAATCAATCGTTTGTTGGCATTGACCAATTGCATTTCTTCTTCTATGGCTTTTACTATTTCTGTTTGCTCAATAATATCAGGAACTGGAATTGGAAACTTTCTCAATGTTGTCAGCCCGATAAATTGTTGTGCTCCACCGCTTGACATCAAACTTATGTATTCCAGTGCATTCTGTGATTTTAGATAATACAGCAAAAAAGTATGATTGATTTTGCCAAGTGGTTTTATTAAACCAACATTTTTAATACTGAATTCTCTTTTATCATCAATTACGCAACTCATTCCTCTGTTTGCACCAATCATTGAAATAATAATATCGCCAAATTCAACATTGGAACGTTTAATTATTTTTTGATGGTCTTCTCTTGAAATAAACTGAATATCATCAAATGAAAGTCCATCTTTTGTAATGTTCTTTTGAGTTACAAATGGAATTCCGTTCTCCAAAACATATTTTGGCGAATCGTGTGTTCCGTCTCTAACATCACACAATTGGTCAAGTTCCACCATTTCGTAATTCGTAATTGGTAATTCATAATTGATTACCGGTTTGTAGTTGTTTACTATTTGCTTGGCTCCGTCTATTATTTTTTGGTAGCCTTCTATTTCGGCTACTATTTGCTGTTGAATAGAAAGCGGTGGGAGCGGGATTTCAAGTTCGCTAAAACTTGTTTTTGAAATTTCTTTGAATGTGCTTCCTGAAGACATTTCATTCATTTCTTCAATCCTTTCAGTAAGCACAAATGCAATATATTCTGGAATTGCTTTATCAAAATCTTGAATGATGATGTTTTTAAATCCTTGATTGGTAGCAACAGGGATTTTGTTTATTGCTATTCTGCCAATTGTTGCTCTTGACGATACTAAAACCGATTTTGCTGGAAGCAATTTTGCGGACGATTTTGCTAAACCTAGCTCTGAAATTTTTCTTTCTGTGTCATTAATAATCGTAATAAAGTCACTTGAGGGTAAATCTTTCAAAGTGGCCCAATGAATATTTCCATTCCAATATTCAGCTTTTTCTGAACTTGGCGTTCCGCCGCTTTCAATTTTAAAATACCGTTCATCACCTAGTTTTACTAATTCAAATTCCGTCTGAACTTTTTCAGTTTCAAAATACCTCTCCGCACTTAAAAGAATATCCTTGTTAGCGAGCACTGTCTCCTTTTCAACCAAAGTAGCCATACTCGGCATTTCATCTAAAGGTTCATCATTAGCAATTCGTAATTTGTAATTCGTAATTACTGCCAAAGCAGTCGGCAAATCGTTTTTATCAATTTCTCTGCGTTGTGCTCCAAGGTCAAAGCCATCGTTTTCAATTTTTAAAAACAATATGTGTTGGCATTTTTTCGCTAGTTTTTTGTCTAAAATAAGAATGGAAGTTTTTACACCACTGTAAGGTTGAAACACACCTGCCGGCAAACTAATCACCGCTATCAAACTATCCTGCACCAACATTTTCCGCAATTGCTTGTAAGCGTTTTGGCTGGTGGCTACAATGCCGTTGGGTACAACAATACCTGCTCGTCCGTTGCTGTTCAGGTGTTCGGCTATGTAGTCTGTAAACAATACTTCAGCTTTGTTGGCTTGCACGCCAAATTTTTTGTGTGGTCGTATGCCGCCTTTCGGTGTCATAAATGGCGGATTTGCCAATATCACATCAAAGGTTTCCTGCCAGCGGTCTTCACTGCTCAAGGTGTCGTATTCGTGTATTTGCGGAGTGGCAAATCCGTGTAAATACATATTGGCCAAACTCAACCGCACCATATCGGGGCTAATATCGTAACCCACTATGCTTTGTCCTATTTTTTTGCGTTCGCCAGGTGTTAGACCCATTACGAATTTAGAATTACGAATTGCTGCATCTTCGTCATTTTTAATTTGAAATTCGTAATTGATTATATGTTTGTAGGCACTTAATAAGAAGCCTGCCGTACCGCAAGCTGGGTCAAGCACGGTTTCATTTTTCTGTGGGTTTACACAAGCCGTTACAAAATCAATAATATGTCGTGGCGTTCTGAATTGTCCTGCATCGCCTTGACTTCCCATTACACTCAACAGGTATTCAAAAGCATCGCCCAATTTTTCGCTGTGGCTGTATTCAAACTCGTTAATGTGTTTTAAAAACAGTTTCAGCGTGGCAGGGTCACGGTAGGGCAAGTACGCATTTTTAAATATGTTTCGGAACAGTTCGGGAATATTCGGATTGGTGTTCAGTTTTTCCAATGCTTCACTGTAAAGCGAAAGCATATCCTGTCCGCTCAATGATGGGTCAAACAGTTTTCGCCAACCGTATTTGGCATATTCACCAGTAAAGAACTTGGCTTTGCCTTTGAATTTTTCAACGGCTTCCTTATCCATATCATCCATAAACTTATAGATAAGAGCCAGCGTAATTTGCTCAATTTGGCTTTTCGGGTCGGGCACTTTACCTACCAGCACATCACGGCAATCGTCAATATTTTTCTTTGTTATGTTGTCTAGCATTGTTTTGTTATTGTGTCACCCCTTCGGGGTTTTTGTTGTGTTTCAATGTTTTTTTATAATCCTATCAGCCCTTCGGGCTTGTTTGTTTTATCATTGGTTTTATTTTATAATTCTGTCACCCTTTCAGGGTTTTTGTTGTGTTTCAATGTTTTTTCTATAATCCTATCAGCCCTTCGGGCTTGTTTGTTTTATCATTGGTTTTATTCTATAATCCTGTCAGCCCTTCGGGCTTTATTATAATTATGGATTTTATTAATCCCGAAGGGATGTCATAATTATAGAAAAATAAATTTCATAATCGTCATCAACCCCGAATGGGGTGACATTATGCAATTCCCAATTTGTCGAATTATTCAATCCATTCAAACAAATATTTTTCATTGTGCTCAATTTCAAATTTTCTTAAAAATTCTACGTACTCCTCTTTAAACGTTTTCTGTTTATGGTGCTCCTCTTGATCTAAAATATAATTGTAAACATTTTCAATTTGTGAATGTGAATACGAAAAAGCTCCATATCCCTCTTGCCATTGAAACTTTCCCTTTATCAACCTATTCTCATTAATCCATTTGCTAGAGTTGTTTTTAATATCCCTGACCAAATCAGAAACAGACATAGAAGGTCTTAATCCTATAAAAGCGTGAATATGATCAGGCATTCCATTCACAATAATTGATTTTTGTTCTTTTCCTTTAATGATTCCTGCTATATATTTATGCAAGTCATCTTTCCAAACATTGTTTATTAAATTCTCTCTGCCTTTCACTGCAAAGACCACCTGGATATAAATTTGTGAAAATGTTCCTGGCATATTTAAGCAGATAAAAATTTATTCAACGATACATAGGTTTTAACATAGTAGGGCAGTTTACTTTTCATTTCATCGGGCACACGGTTAAAATCTTCCACGTTAAACGTTGGGTTGTGATACAATTCTGTAAAATCTTGTTGGTCTATAATTTCTCTTACACTTGGGTCGGTGATGTAGGCATAAAAGAAATAGCGTAAACCTTGTAAATCGTTGATGTCGGCAACATTGTTGGTGGTGATGAATTTTTCAAATTCGTCACTCAACAAATCGTCTTTGCCTTTTATCTGATTTCCGAAATAAATGAGTTCCAACAATTCACGCCAACCAATTTTGCGGTCAATCTTCAACGACCTGCGAAGCTTTTCCAAATCAAAATATTCTTCGGGTTTGTTGTCGTATTTCTCTTTGGCTCTTGCAGTGGCAATTTCAACATCACCCGCTTCCATCAGTTGTTTTATTTCTTCATCAGTTTTTACTTTCTCCTCAAATTGCTGAAAAAACATTCGGTCAACTTTCATTCCTGTAAAGTCAACTTGTTGTTCGTTCCAAGTGGCAATCTTGTCATTCTCTTTGTATTCGTAACCGTCACGCTTTGGCTTCAAGGTGTTGTCGTCAACGGTTGGAAAATCATCGCCTTGCTCAAAGTTTTTCGGCAGTTTCAATACTTGGTCGTACTGATATTTTTCTTCAAAGTATTCGCAAGTGGCAAAGAAGTCAAAGAGTTTGAAAGTGGTTTTGTCAATGGAAATGGTTTCTTCTTCTCCAAGTTCGTTCTTGAATTTATGTTCAAAGGTGTGAACACGGGTGCCACGTCCTTTTATCTGAATAAATTCAGTGGGCGAAAAAATAGGTCGCATCAAAGCCAAATTCAAAATGTTGGGACAATCCCAACCTGTAGTCATCATTCCAACAGTAACACAAACTCTTGCTTTACTGGTTTTGTATGATTCCAACATTTCGTTGCCTTTGGCAAAATTGCTAAAGCCCAACAGTTTGTCGTTGCTGTAATCAACGGTCATTTGCTGACTGTTCTGCACGTTGGAAGTTACCTGAACGGCAAAGTCGCTTTGATACTTGCCAGGGAAATATTGATGTGCATATTCATTGAGCAGTTGAGCCAATTTTGCAGCGTGATTTTGCGAAACAGCAAAAACCAAACTCTTTCCAAACTCTCCAGTGATTGGGTCTTTCAGTCCGTTTTCAATAAATGTTTTGCAAAATACACGGTTGGTTTCATCGCTGAAAAATTTCCGTTCAAAGTGATTTTGTTTGTATTTTACTTCTTCCAAAACATCTTCCTGCTCGATGGTGGCAACTGTAACCATTACGCCATAACCTTGCTCAGAAAGTAGTTTGGTGGTTACATCTGTTCTTGCATCCACTACAATTGGCTGTCTCAAATAACCGTCTTTAGCACCATCTACAAGCGTATAACGATAAGTTGGAATACCACTCTCACAACCGAAGGTTGTGTATGTGTCCAACAACATTCTTCGTTCCAATTCTCTTGGGTCTTCAATATTTTCGGTGTCAAGATGTTTTAAATAGTCCTTTGGCGTGGCTGTCAACCCCAATTTGTAACCCAAGAAATATTCAAATAAAGCACGGCTGTTTCCTCCTCCTAAAAGTCGGTGTGATTCATCTGAAATGATTAAATCAAAGTCAGTTGGTGAAAACAGTTTTTTGTATTTGTTATTCACCATCAATGATTGAATGGTGGTAACAACAATTTCCGCTTTTCTCCAGTCGTTGCGTTTCTCCTTGTAAACAACTGTTGTCAGGTCGTTTTTAAGATAATTGGTAAAATCTTTTCTTGCTTGTTCTTCCAATTCCAAACGGTCAACCAAAAATAAAACTCGTCTTGCGTTGCCAGTTCTATAAAATAATTTAATGATTGCAGCAGATGTTAGCGTTTTGCCTGTTCCTGTTGCCATTTCCAGCAAGAAACGTTTTTTGCCTTCACTCACTGCTTTCTGAACAGCTTGTATGGCTTCAACTTGGTAATATCTTAGGAAACGAAGTTTTAAATTGAAGATTAAATCTTTCTTTTTCTGTTCGTCCTGAAATTCTGGAATTTGTTTGTAGTTCGGAAGCTGCGTTAAAACAACATAGTCGTCATTTACTTGTTCGC
Source organism: Chitinophagales bacterium (assembly GCA_023957235.1). Taxonomy (GTDB): domain Bacteria; phylum Bacteroidota; class Bacteroidia; order Chitinophagales; family JADIYW01; genus JAMLHH01. The sequence goes on from JAMLHI010000001.1 coordinate 549,143, forward strand.
TAACTAATTTGCTAGGGTCGGGATTGAATTGATAATATTGTTTAATGGATTCCAATGTCGGAAACACTTGAATTTGTTCAGGATTTCCAGTTTCAATATTCCATAAGAAATGCAGTATCCCGTTGGAAAGAATTACAAACTTTACTTTCTGCGACTTGGCGTAATTTCTTGCTTGTTCTTTTCCAACCAGTGGATTCAAACTTTCTTTTTTGGCTTCTAAAACCAATACAGGATTTTGGTTTTCGTCAACCAGCAAAAAGTCAATGAAACCATTTTTGGAATGTTCAAAGTTTTCTCCTAAGTCATCCATTTTGATGGAAGATTCCAATTTAATGGTCGCTTTATCTTTGTCCGTGTCAAAGAAACGCCAGCCTGCTTCTTCAAGCAGTTTATTAATCTTAATTCTTGCCTTTGCTTCCTTTTCAGCCATCTAGTTCAATGCAAATTTTGTACAGTGGGAAAAAATTAAAACACAGAAGGGTAGCTAATGAGTGTCGACTTACTCGTTGTCCAATTGTTATATTGTTTGTATGTCTGTGTTCACCTATCAAAATGGTTTACTATCTGTTTAAGTTTCGGTCATTTGTTCAATGTTCGGAGTGTCGTCCTACCATTCTGACTATTGTAAAAAATAGCTACTGTATATCAATTAGTTATATTTTCCAATTCTTTATTAGTCAATCCAAATTTAGTGATTTGCTTTTGTATTCTTTTTCCAATTCCCAATTTTCTTTTTTGGTCTAAAAATAAACATCCTTCTGGGTTGATATATTGTACGCCTTTTACAGCTATGTTCTAAATTATTGACAATGTCCATTGGTGTTTTTCTTCTTCTACCATAAAAAAATATTTTTTTAAATGCTCTAAGAAGATGCGCTTTTGGCTAAGACTGTATAGGTAGGATTACACATAACTATTTGGAAAGACAATACTCAGCTATTACCTCCAACTTACAGTTCTGGCTGTCTATGCTTCCATGGCTGTGCTATTTCTAATTGTCCAGCTATGCGGAATAATGTGGCTTCATCTCCCATCTTGGCTGTAAACATCACTCCGATTGGCAATCCTTCTCTATTCCAATACAGAGGAAGATTCATTGAAGGTTGTCCAGTCATATTAGCAATAGGTGTGTAAGGAATGTATCCCAAAGTTCGCTTGGCTATATTATCAATAATTTTAGTGCCTTTGAAAAAAGGTACTAGTCCTGCTTTTATAGCTATTTTTAAGACAAACTCTTCTACAGCATTGCTCTGCAAACTTCCATTTTTTATAGGTGCTTGAGCGATGGTGGGGCAGAGCCACAAGTCGTAAGTTTGGTGTATTTGACCAAATCTTCTAGAGATAGTATTCCATTGCTTACGCGAATAGGCAAAATCTCTTGCAGAATAGGTGCGTCCGAGGATATTGAGAAGCCATGTTGTCAATTCTACTTCATGCTTTTGAATCTGTTGCCCTCTCATCTCTCCTAGTATGTCTAAATCAGCTGCGACATCTGCCATTAGCATAAAAAAAGTTTTAGTCAACAGGTCTTCTTGGTAGGGCAATGGAATTTCTTCTACTTCATGCCCCAGCGAACTTAAAAGTTTCACTGTTTGAGCTATAGCTTCTATACAATCTGGATCCACTTTTTGACCAAAAGGGTGTTGGGTACTATATGCAATTTTGAGCTTCTGAGGAGTTCTTTCTACTTCTGACAAAAATGAATTTTCTGGAGCTTGGAATATAAAAGGATCTCCTGGTTGTGGACCAATAAGTGCATCTAATAATGCAGCGCTGTCTCTGACAGTCCTAGATAATGCAAATGAAGAGACCAAACCACTCCATGCTTCACCATTGCCTGGGCCTAAACTAATACGTCCACGACTGGGTTTGATTCCAAAAAGCCCACAAGCTGATGCAGGTATTCTGATGGAACCTCCACCATCACCACCGCTAGCCATAGGCACGACACCTGCTGCTATAGCTGCCGCCGAACCACCACTGCTGCCACCAGCACTATATGATGGATTCCATGGATTTTTAGTGACACCATTGGCTTTAGGTTCAGTAAAAGGAGTGATGCCAAATTCAGGCGTATTGGTTTTGCCAAAGATATTTAAGCCTATATCTTTCATTTTTTTTACTGCATAACTGTCTTCTTTAGGAATATAGTTTTTCATTGACAGCGAACCATGAGACATAGGTTCGCCAGCAAGATACAATTCCAAATCTTTCATCAAGAAAGGTACACCTGCAAGAATATGGTTTGGGAATGGCTGCTTAGCCCTTTCTCTTGCTTTGCCATACATTGTATGCACAATGGCATTGAGAGATGGGTTGACTTGTTCGGCTCTTAAGATTGCTGCATCTAATACTTCAAAAGCACTGACTTCTCCTTTTCGAATCAGCTCAGCCAATCCAAGAGCATCATATTGTCTATAAGATTTAAAATCCATGTCTAAGATATTGATTGTTCTTTATCCCAATTTTCAATAAACTGAATCATGACTGTTTTTAAAGCATTCATTCCATCAGGGTTTAAATGCTCCAAATTATCTAGTCTGGTATGATAGCTGTGGTCGTATTTACTAGAATCCATACCCAATATAAATGCAGAAGGAAGTCCAAGTATTGCGAATGCAGATGCATCTGAGGCACCTATTGGGAGAGGTCCTTTCTTTACTGGGATATTGGATTGTTGGAATGCTATTTCTAATTTTTGTACCAAGTGCTCAGGAAATTTCACTAATGTATTTAGCTCTTTAGTTGCAATCGTCAAGTGAGCTTTTTCTTTGATAGTGTCGATATTGATTAAAACAGCATTTTCTTTTAAAAGCTCTTCTTTATGAGTCTGTGCATAAGCAAATGCGCCTCTCAATGCGGGTTCTTCACTACCAAAGCTTACAAGTTTTAAGCGAGTATGTTTTAATTTTTCCTGAGAAAAATGTTTTCCCATTTCAACTGCCATAGCTACCCCTGTCAAATTATCGATTGCGCCATCTACAGGGTCTTCTCCATGCATAAAAAACATAGATAGTGCTGCTGGAGAAATGGCTACAAAAACATAATATGGCCACATTACTACTCCTTCAGGAGCTCCAAAATAAGTATATATCCATAGCAACCCTAGATATATTGGAAGCAGAACAAATCCAAAACCAGCTATCACATTGAGCACCATCCCAAATGTCTTAAAATGATACCACCATTGAAATTCATACACACTGTCAATATGCCCAGCAATAATAAGAGTGGATTTTACTTCTGCTGTAGGTTCAATTTTTCCTTCGACGTTCCATGATTTTTCTTTGGGAAATAGAAAATCTAATACGTGCCTATAGGTCAAAAAATGCCAAATAAAAAACACCGCTCCTATACCAGAAATCAATACGCTCAAAAGGATTTTCTGATTTGTATTGGTAGTAAGAAACCATAGTGTAAACCAATAGATTAAAGAAAATAACTTTAATGATTCAAAATGGGCAGACAAAGGACTTTTAAATTCTTCTATTTTTACTTGGTCACAGAAACCTTTTAATGTGTCAGCGGTAAACTCCTGCGCTCCTTTCTCTTGTTCAGAACCAGCAGGACGACCTCCGTATTTCTCAATAACATTTGAAATAAACTGTATCATCTATTTAAAAATTTGAAGTTAAAGTACTAAATTTTTAAAAGAAAATGGAAGTAAGAAGCTTATTGTTTGACCAAAAGAAAAATCATTTAGCTCAAATGCATTTTTGTACTCAAATATTTGAAAAAATACTTCCCTAATCAATCATTTCAAATCCTGTATATTTTTGAAGTGCTGAAGGAATTTTAATTCCTTCAGGTGATTGGTTGATTTCCAAGATAGCAGCTAGCACTCTAGGCAGAGCCATTGCACTCCCATTGAGAGTATGAGCTAATATTTTTTTGTTGTCAGCAGTTCTATATCTCAACTTCAATCTATTAGATTGAAAAGTTTCAAAATTGGATACAGAGCTCACTTCTAGCCATCTTTCTTGAGCAACGGAATAGACTTCAAAGTCATAAGTTAAGGCACTTGCAAAACTCATGTCTCCTCCACAAAGCCTTAATATTCTATACGGTAATTGTAGTTTTTTCAAAAGATTTTCTACATGCATACACATCTCATCAAGTGTCTGATATGATTTTTCAGGATGTTGAATCTGTACAATTTCAACTTTGTCAAATTGATGCAAACGATTTAACCCACGGACATCTTTTCCATAGCTACCTGCCTCTCTTCTGAAACATGGAGTATAACCTGTTATTTTGATTGGAAAGTCTTTCTCTTCCAAAATGGTATCTCTATATATATTGGTTAATGGGACTTCCGCAGTGGGAATCAGATAAAAATTATCTACTGTCGCATGATACATTTGCCCTTCTTTGTCTGGTAATTGTCCAGTTGCAAATGCAGACTCTTCATTGACCATGTGTGGAACCATCATTTCTGTATAGCCTGCTGATGCGGCTTCAAATAAGAAGAAATTAATTAATGCTCTTTGTAAAATGGCTCCTTTGCCTTTATATACTGGGAATCCGGGGCCTGTCAATTTTGTTCCTAATTCAAAATCTATGATATTATATTTTTTGGCAAGTTCCCAATGTGGAAGAGCTCCACCGATTGCAGAAGGGATATTATCGACTTGATAAGATATAAAATTATCTTCAGCCGTTTTCCCAGCAGGTACAATATCAGCAGGAAGATTGGGAAGTAATACCAAGTTTTGGTGCAACTCTTGCTCTAGATTTTGAAATGTCAACTCCAAAGATTCCAAAGCAAATTTGATTTCTGATACTCGGGTTTTAACTTTTTCGGCTTCTGGATCATTATTTTTTACTAAAAGTCCTATCTCTTTAGACAATTTGTTTCTCTCCGATAATAAAGTATCTATTTCTGATTTTGTCGCTCGTCTTTTTTCGTCGATAGCAATAATTATATCTACTAACTCTAGTTGTTGGAAATTTTTCTTTGCCAAGCGCGCTTTAACTTCTGAAGGGTTAGATTTTAAAACTTCTAATTGTAACATAACACAAATTGAAGTGACAAAGATAAGTAATCACCTATTTAAAATGATATAAAGAGATGTGGAATTCAATTATTAACTATCTGAAATACTACAAAGAAGAAGCTGGTTTTTATCCGTAAATAGCTCCTCCCATACTATCAGATTTCGCTCCAGTAACTGAGGATAAACAATTGTTCCTGCCTAAATATCGCATAAGTCCCAAAAAACCTATGATTAATGCTTCTTTGAACTCAATGGTTTCTTTGGGTGGGACTATTATTTCTGATGATGAATAATGTTGGATTCTTTCGATTAAATATTGATTGAAAGCGCCTCCCCCGGTTATTAAAGTCTTTGAAGGTTGAGAAATAGCCTTTGCTAGCTCTATTGCAATATGCTCTACTACAGTTGAAAGTTTGTCTTCTAAAGAAATGTTCATCCCATTTAAATGAGGCAACCAATCAGATAAGATGTTTTCAGTTCCTAATGATTTAGGAATGGATTTTTGATAATAAGATACAGATTCAAAAGCCTTTAATAAATTTTGATCCATCTTTCCTGCTCGTGCAAATTGCCCTTGGTAATCATAAGGAAAACCCTTTTGTTGGGAGAGTAAATTTAATAGTGTATTGCCTGGACAGACATCATAGGCATGAATGTATTCTCTATGATGAATGGAGACATTGCAAATTCCACCAATGTTTATAAAGTTGGAATAGGAAGGAAATAAATATCTTTCTCCCAATGGCACCAATGGGGCTCCCTGCCCTCCTAATGCCATATCGTAAGTTCTCAAATCACACACTACTGGTTTGCCTGTCAGAGCAGATAATGTGGCTCCGCACCCAATCTGAGTAGTAAAAGATTTATTGGGTTGATGAAATATCGTCTGCCCATGGGAAACAATGATAATAGCGTTGAGGCTTTGGGGATAGTCAGTAAAAAAACTTTGAATAAGTTCAGCTTGCATAACTGAAAATTGTTGATGCATTTCAGCCAATTCATAAGCTGTTCCTTGATGAAGATTTCTCAGTTCTTTCTGGAAGGAAGGAGTATATTCATAGCATTTTGAAGCCTGAATTTCAAAATTCCATTTGCCATTATCTTCAGTAAATAAGGAATAGCAGATATCTAACCCGTCCAAAGATGTCCCTGACATTAAGCCGATAACACGATATTCATTCATTGTAATATTTCAAGTTTGCAAATTAAATAGATGAATAGAATAAAATGAAAATAAATATTATTTCATTCTAAAGAATATCTTTTTTATTTACTTAAATAATGGTATTTAGGCAGTTTTAATCAAAATAATCAAAAAAAAATTGCAACGTTTCAAAAATTATCATTTCTTTGCAGTACTTTATATTTCATAAACAATTTTCATTGTTAGTTTTCTAAAAACAAACTCAAAAGAACCCAATATTAAGGTGTGTTCTACAATTGTATTTAAAATTTTATGCACTCTATCGAAGATTTAAAAAAGATGCTACTCCTTGATTTAAAGGAAATTGCATTAGATTTTGGTGAAAACAAGACCAATGTTTCAAAAATGAAAAAGCAAGATCTTATTGATACTATATTAAATAAGCAGGGGAGTCCTTCTGTGATTAATGAACAAGAAGCTGCTTCTAAAGAAGTTGCAGAAGAAGAAACAAGGGATAGTTCTTCTGAAAAGAAAAAACGGAATAGAATATTCAGAAAAGTATCTGAGCCAGTTTCTATTCAAACTAAAAATTACTCTTCTGCTAATGAAGAAGAAATTTCTATGGTTAATGCCAATGAAGTGAATGAAGCAAATAAGGAGGAAGTAATATCTTCTGCTCATTCTATTGATGTTCCTCCCGGTATGCCTGAAATACCGAGTGTTCAATTACAAAGAAAACCTTCACAGCATCCAATAAAAAGGAAGACAGAAGAAGCTCCAGAAGAAACAAGTGATCAAGAAAAGATAGTATTTGATTTTGAACCAGTAGAGCCTAAAAGTGAAGAACCTTTGCATGTTGAAAAAGAAGTAAAGGTGAGTGGTGAAAAAAATGATAAAGAAGTTCATGTTCATCCAACTCCAAAAGAAAATAATTCTGAGCGTCATTCAAGAGGTCATAAAGATAGGAATGACAAAATGCCTTACCCTAATAGAGATAAAGGGCAGGTAAATGGAGATAAAGAGAAGCAAAATGAAAATCAAGAAGCAGAGAAGGCTAATGTGGATATTTTTGCTCAGTTAGATGCATATATTACAGCAGAAGGAGTGCTTGAAATTATCCCTGATGGATATGGATTTTTGAGGTCTGCAGATTATAATTATCTTTCATCTCCTGATGATGTATATGTTTCTCCATCACAAATCAAAAATTTAGGCCTAAAAACTGGAGATACTATTGTGGGAGTAATTCGCCCTCCAAAAGAAGGTGAAAAATATTTTGCCCTTCAAAAAGTAGATAATATCAATGGGAAAACGCCTCACATGATTAGAGATAGAGTTCCATTTGACTATCTGACTCCACTGTTTCCAACTGAAAAATTAAATTTGTTTATAGAACCCAATAATTTTTCAACGAGAGTAGTTGATTTATTTGCTCCGATTGGTAAAGGACAAAGAGGAATGATAGTTGCCCAGCCTAAGGTTGGTAAAACTATGTTATTGAAAGATATTGCTAATGCTATTGCCAAAAATCATCCTGAAGTATATCTGATAGTTCTTCTAATAGATGAACGTCCAGAAGAGGTGACAGATATGCAACGTAGTGTGAATGCTGAAGTTGTAGCTTCTACATTTGACGAGCCAGCAGATAGGCACGTTAAAGTGTCTAATATTGTCCTACAGAAAGCTAAAAGGCTAGTAGAATGTGGTCACGATGTTGTTATTTTATTAGATTCTATCACTAGACTAGCAAGAGCCTATAATACTACTGCTCCTTCAAGTGGAAAAGTTCTTTCAGGTGGTGTGGAAGCCAATGCACTTCATAAACCTAAGCAATTCTTTGGTGCTGCAAGAAATATTGAAAATGGAGGTTCTCTGACAATCGTAGCAACAGCATTGATAGACACTGGTTCTAAAATGGACGAGGTGATTTTTGAAGAGTTTAAGGGTACAGGTAATATGGAACTTGCTCTAGATAGGAAGATTGCTAATAAACGTATTTTCCCTGCAGTTGATGTTGTTGCTTCCTCAACGAGAAGAGATGACTTACTATTGAAAAAAGAAGTACAACAAAAAACATGGATTTTGCGTAATCATTTGGCGGATATGAACCCTGATGAAGCTATCCAATTTGTATTAAATCAGATGAGAGGCACTCGTAGTAATGAGGAATTTTTAATTACAATGAATAAATAACATATTATTTAACATAAAAAGATTGTAAAGAGGTAAAAAAACGTATCTTTGCAGTCCTTGAAAAAAATATAGAAAATGAAAAGGACTTATCAACCTTCAGTACGTAAGAGAAAAAATAAACATGGTTTTAGAGAAAGAATGAAAACCAGAGGGGGAAGAGCTGTTTTAAATGCACGTAGAGCAAGAGGTCGTAAAAAACTCTCTGTTTCTGACGAGTTAAAATTAAAATAAACTATTCTGAAAAAGGAAGGGTCACATAAAAATACTTTTCCTAAAAGCATAAGCCTAAAAAGCGTTAAAGATATTGATGCGCTTTTTAGGCATCGCTATTTTTTAAGCAGTGGTTTTTTTAGAATTTATTTTCTGCAAAGAGAACTTGCTGATAATAAAGAAAGAATGTCATTTTTAGTCAGTGTTACTAAGAAAAAATTTCCTAGGGCAGTCGATAGAAATCGTATTAAACGTCTCATTCGTGAAGCTATCCGTCATGAAAAAGGGATACTTCAGAATTTGATTGACAATTCTGAATTTAGATTTATTTTTGCAGTAACTTATCTTGGAAATTCATTGCCAGATAGTGAGATAACAACTAGTAGTGTAAAAAAACTTTTTCAGCTTTGGGTGAAGAAATATGAAAAAAATTCGACAAGTTCTCATCTTCCCTCTGATACTATTGATTAAATTCTATCAATGGGTGATATCTCCAATGTTGGGACCTAATAAATGCAGATATCAGCCGACATGTTCTCATTATGCATTGGAAGCACTAAAAAAACATGGTTTGTTTAAAGGAGGCTTTTTGGCAATAAAAAGAATTTTATCTTGTCATCCTTGGGGCGGTCATGGTTATGACCCTGTACCGTAGCACACTACAATATATCACTCCACAAACTCATACCATATCTTCAACCCAGCAATTTCCAAGGTCCTAGTTTCCACATCGTGCTTGTATGGAAAGTCTTCTGTCAACGTTCTTTCGTATTCTTCCTCTCCGACTTCATTGACTTTGTATATTCGGGTAGTTCTTTTAGATAAAATATGCGAACTTTTTTCTTCCAATATATAGTACTGTGGGAGACCGAAAGATACGAGCCAATTACCTTCGCCGTAGTAACTATGATTTTTGCCTTCAAAATAAATCGTATTGATATCCATATTAGTTACCCCATATTTATTTATGTGAAGTAGTTCTTCGTTAACCAAGCGCTTCAACTGGGTAGGAATATCTTTAGCCTCAACGTATTCGAAAGCAAATCCAAATGCGACATCAATAGGATTCACCCAGCTTTTTATATATATAGACTCGGATGCTTTCGGTAAATTATAAGAATTATAGGAAGTTATACGCGATTTAAGTGGTTGGTATTGGGCCACCTTGCTTAACATACTGTCATTTATATTTACAGATTGGAGTTTGCCCTCATTTATATTGAAATTAACAATTCCCTCAACCGAAGGAATATTGTTAACTGGGAACTTAGTCCATACTGTCACGTAATCCATTCTATCATTTAAATATCTTATATTAGATTTTTGCCAACCGTCAAGTGCTTTGGTTTCAAAGATTATTTCACCATCACCAAAAACTATTTCTATTTTTTCTAAGTCATTTTTATCTGTAACAATATATTTTAGTTTGCCTAACTCATCATAATGGTAGATTGTTTCTCTATTTTCTTTGTAGTCCACCTTTAAAATCCTGATATCTCTATCGTCTCCATTTATGATATCTTCTTTTTCTACTGTGTCTTTCTTGCATGCCCCCATCATTAGCAGCATGAGAGCGAAGAATATGTATTGTATTTTAATTTTTTTCATGATTTGTAATTTTAAGGATTGACTTCTAATGTAGTTCATAATGGTATTTATAAATCATCTCTGGATAATAAATCTTTTTGTATATGCATGCGAGCCTTCCTGATATATCGCCACATATATCCCATTAGGAAGCTGACTCACATCGATCTTTTTTTGTTGACCGTCTATTCTTAAGGTCTGATATGCTTTGCCGTCAGCGCCTGTTATTATTAAGTGACCAGAAAAGTGTTCTTTAGACTGGATGGTGAATGTGGAGGAGGTTGGATTAGGATAAATCGTCCAATGCAATTGCTCTTCAGAAAGTTGATTTATTACTTGGGTGACTTTCCCGCCGTCCCAGCTCCAAATGATAAAATTATCGCCCTCTTTGTCTGTGGCACCAAACAATACTTCATTTTCCACATTGATGATAGATAATATTCCCCAGGCACCCTCTGTCAATGGGTTATATCTTTCAAAATCAATATTTCTGTAACTTTCACTTACCAAAAAATCAAGATGAGTTGTGTAACCACCCAAGTCTTCATTGGGCCTTTCATGGTGTCTGAAAACAGTGAGCTTCTCTCCAACGTTCCAACATCTGTATTCGCTATAACTCCACTGACTTTCATTGGGGTCAATCGGATAATTTGCTAAATATTGCTTCACCTGATTGCCTTCTATACCTACTACATTCAGATAATGGGAAATATCACTACTTGAGTCAGAATTTTGAACTATTACGATATAGGGCAATACATCTTGATGCTCAAATCTTACTGGGGAAATAGATCCAAACATAGGTATTGCACTTCTAAAGGGCATATTATAGACTATGCCGGAAATATTATTATTTACAAAATTTATTTTGCCCAAAGATTCAAAATCTTTCCCTTTTACTTCATAAATCTCTGATTGTGCGGTGGTATCCATATCTCCCAACCAAAGCAGCCTGTCATCTAACTCAAATAGTTTTGAATTAGTCAAAATTCCATGGTATCCCTCTTTTTGGGTAAACTTTTTTATGAGAGTAGTTCCGTTTTTAGTACCATCTGTTTTCCATATTCGAGTATTTCCCTCTGCATTCAAACCGTAGGTTATAACATAAAAAGTAAGGCTTTTGACATCATTATATACAATATATATATCGTCACCGTATGCGAAATATTGAGTCGGTACGGATACACATCCTTCTTTCACGCCATCAATATCTCTTGTGTCTTCAATAATTGTGTCTGTTTTATAATCCGAGGTATTAAAAACATATAGCTTGTCTTGTGCAGACAAATAGATTTTATCTTTGTGATAAAAAGGTCTTTTTGTTTCATAATTAATAAATGAATCCCATCCAAAATCCTGTACTGACCACACTTCATTCCAAGTTGAATCATCAAATGCCAATAAGCTTAATGCTTTGCCACAACCTTCTGTTTCTATTAGAAAGTTTTTCCCGGCAGATTGTATAAAACCCACAGCACCCAGACAGTCTTCGTGTAAAAGTCTGGCATTTTGCTGACCTGTTTCGAGATGAGTGCCTAACAAAAAAGTGGTGTGATTGCCATTACTATCATTGCTATATCCGCTTACAATGGTATAAATCCAGTTTCCCTCTTTTAAGAAGTATTTAAGACCATGCAGTGAGTTATTTGTATGATACTCGTACACCTCAATATTGTATTGTCCTGTTTCGTTAGTATAGGTAGTGTTTCTTGCCTCTTTGGTTTTTAGATTATATACCCAGTCTGCCTTATAACCATATCCGTCTTTTACATATATCACTACCATTCCCAGATAATCATCATCTATTTTTTCAAAATAGTCAATATAAGCCTTGTCAGTATAGCCCAGTTCCTCAGGGGTAATCTTAGGTTGCAAATCATCTGCCTTTAGAAGATTTACCAATCCTGCATAAATAATCAATAAGAGTGAACAAAATAATTTCATACAGCTATAATTTCAATACAATATAAGTAATTTTTTATTAAAAACTTATTTAAATTTATTTTAATTTGATTTCAAGTTTTTGTATTTATTGCATTGATTGAAGATAGAAAGGGAATTAATTATTATATTGGGTCGCTAATTTTTGGAAAAATATGTCATCTAATCACTATCCTCATCTTCTACAGCCTTTAGATTTGGGCTTTACTACGCTTAAAAACAGAACACTGATGGGTTCTATGCACACTGGTTTGGAAGAAGCAAAAGGCGGATTTCATAGATTGGCTGCTTTCTTTGCCGAAAGAGCTAAAGGAGGTGTGGGACTGATAGTGACAGGTGGAGTTGCCCCTAACTGGGAAGGTTGGGTAAAACCATTCGCTGCTCGAATGACAAATAATAGTCACGTAAAACAACATAGAATTGTTACAAATGCAGTACATGAGGCAGGGGGAAAAATTGCCATGCAGATACTCCATACTGGGCGATATGCGTATCATCCATTAAGCGTTGCTCCTTCAAATGTCAAATCACCAATTACACCTTTTGGACCTAGGCAGATGACAACATGGGATATCAAAAGAACAATTGACGACTATGTAAGTGCCGCCAAATTAGCTCAAAAGGCCGCCTATGATGGAGTGGAAATCATGGGATCAGAAGGATATCTAATCAATCAATTTATTGTCAAGCATACCAATCATCGTACGGATGAATGGGGTGGTTCTTATGAGAATAGAATAAAATTTCCTATAGAAATAGTTAGAAGAGTGCGTGAAGCAGTTGGAAAAAAGTTTATCATCATTTATAGACTTTCAATGATCGATTTGATAGATGATGGAAGTACTTGGGAAGAGGTCGTCCAATTGGCAAAAGAAATTGAAAAGGCTGGAGCTACGATTATCAATACGGGTATTGGTTGGCACGAAGCGAGGATTCCTACCATAGCAACTCAAGTGCCAAGGGCAGCTTTTTCTTGGGTAACTCAGAAGCTGAAAGCTGAAATAGATATTCCTCTTTGTACTAGCAATCGCATCAATACCCCAGAGGTTGCTGATAAAGTGATTGCAGACCAACATGCAGATATGGTCTCTATGGCAAGACCATTTTTAGCAGATTCTCATTTTGTGGCAAAAGCAGCAGCTGGCAAAGCAGATGAAATCAATACTTGTATCGCATGTAATCAAGCTTGTTTAGACCATACTTTTAGCAATAAAACAGCATCATGTTTAGTCAATCCTAGAGCATGTAATGAGACAATATTTGATTACAAACCGACTCAATCACCTAAAAAGTTGGCTGTTGTTGGTGCTGGAACTGCTGGTTTGACCTTTGCAACTTTAGCTGCACAGAGAGGGCACCAAGTAACATTGTTTGAAAAGGATAATGAAATTGGAGGCCAATTTAATATGGCCAAAAAAATACCAGGGAAAGAAGAGTTTTATGAAACTATCCGCTATTTTCAAAAACAGATTGAATTGACAGGTGTAGAATTGAAACTCAACAGAAATGCCAATCTTGAAGACCTTAAAGATTTTGATGAAGTGATATTGGCATCTGGAGTTGTTCCTAGAGAATTGACTATAGAAGGAATTCATCATGAAAAGGTAGTTTCTTATATAGATATTTTAAAAGAAAACAAGACTGCAGGTAAGCGTGTAGCAGTCATAGGTGCAGGAGGGATAGGTTTTGATGTGTCAGAGTTTTTATCTACGCAAGATCCTCACCATCAACCAAGTGTTCATGAATGGCTAGCTGAATGGGGTATAGATCCCAATAATGAAGTAAGAGGTGGTGTTGAAGGTATTCGCCCTCAAATACCTGTTTCTCCAAGAGAGATTGTTATGTTTCAACGAACAGAAGGTAAAATTGGTGCACGTCTAGGAAAGACGACTGGATGGATACATCGTACAAATTTGAAAAAGAAAAAAGTCAAAATGATAGATGGTATTGAATATCTAAAAATAGATGATGAAGGCCTTCATTACAGAGATAAAGATAACAAAATCAAAGTCTATCCATGTGATACTGTGGTCATTTGTGCAGGTCAAATATCTTTAAAAGAATTAGAAAACCCACTACTTAATTTGAATAAACCAGTTTATCTGATTGGAGGAGCGCATAAGGCAGCAGAATTAGACGCTAAAAGAGCAATAGATCAGGCTGCACGCCTAGCCGCGAAAATCTGATTTTGAATCTTTATAATTAAACTTTTATAAAATAGAGGTAAACTTATTTTGAAATATAGAAAGTGATTAGTATAGATTCATTTTAATTGTGCACCTTTGCAGATTCGCTTTTAGTATAAAAATATTTACAGGAGAACAGTGAGATGATGATTTTTGAGCGCCCTCAAACCGCGAGGAAACTATATCCTTATCAGGAAGTTTATATTGAAAAGATTTTCCAACACTTGACAAATAATCCAGTGAAAGAAAATCTCTTGTTTCAATTACCAACCGGTGGAGGTAAAACTGTGATTTTTGCAGAAATTGCTAGAAGATTTATCAATCAAAGTGGAGGGAAAGTTCTGATTCTGACTCATAGAATAGAATTGTTAAAGCAGACGGCAAGTGCTTTGGAAGAAGCTAATGCCCCATCTAAATTAATCATTAGCGAAGTAGGAGAATTAGATGATCAAGAAAATTATATGTGTTTTTTGGCAATGGTTGAAACACTTAATAATCGACTAAAATCTGATGAATGTTATCTAAAAGATATTGAGCTAGTGATTGTTGACGAAGCACATTACAATTCATTTCGAAAAATATTTCACTACTTTAAAGACACTACGATTTTGGGGGTGACAGCAACTCCACTCAGTTCCAATCAACAATTGCCTCTCAAAGACAATTATTCTAAGTTAATTATTGGTGACAGTATAAAGGAATTGATAGAAAAGGGTTTTTTAAGCTCTTCAACTACATTTACTTATGATGTTCATTTAGGGGGATTAAAAATTGGAATGGATGGAGATTATACTGTAAGCTCTTTAGACAGAATCTATAGTGGTTATGAAATGCAAGAAAGGCTTATAGCGACATATAGAGAAAAAGCAATGGGTTCTAAAACGCTCATTTTTAATAGTAGTATAGCTATGTCCAAGCAGGTAGAACGTCTTTTTAGCGATGCAGGATTTGAGATTCGACATTTGGATAGCACAAATAACAAACAAGAAAGAAAGGAAACCCTTGAATGGTTCAGAGATACTCCTGATGCTATTATTACCTCTGTCGGTATTTTGACTACTGGATTTGATGAACCTACTGTTGAAACGATTATACTCAATCGAGCTACCCGTTCTTTGACGCTATATCACCAAATGGTGGGAAGAGGGAGTCGAAAAATTGGCAATAAAGATCAGTTTATGATTATTGATCTTGGAAATAATGCACGCAGATTAGGACTTTGGCAGGATTATATTGACTGGCAGGATGTTTTTGTCAATCCAGAAAGATTTTTAGAGCATTTGGTTGAAAGAGAAGAAAAACTAGATAAGGGATTAATGTACATTCTACCTGAAGAGGTCAAAAGTAGTTTTCCAAAAACTGATTCTTTTGATTTTGATATGGAAGAAGAGTATTATACGCTGCTTTCAAAAGGGCAGAAGACAATTGAAGCCATTAATTTATCTGTAGATGACCATTTTAATAGGATTTTAGAAAATGCTGAAGATTTATTTCATGGATTGGACTTATTAAAAGTTTTGCAAGATGAAATCAAATATCGTTTGAGTGTTTATACAAATTGTACTGCAAAAAGCACAAAAAATTACTTCAATTGGTTATTGGAAAATTATAATGAAGAAATCAAGAGAAGATTGAGAACTTCATTGCCTATTAATTTTGATGAAGATTAATTTCTAACTCCATTGGATTAGAAAAACCCAAACCACCACCCATTAAATCTAAATCAGGAGAGCGTATTTTAAAAATCAGGCAAAATTAGGCTGGAACACTAAAAACCGTTAAAATTATACTATTTTAAAAATATTTAGGACAGTATTGATTATCAATATATTTTCAATAAAAATTAAAAGGTGGACAAGTCAGGAGAATAGATATTATCTTGTTCTCTGATTGTTTTACATACTTGGTGCAAATCTTACCCTACTGAATTTTCACAAAGCTATTTCTTGTAATAAAAAGAGGCAGCCTATATTTAGGCAGCCTCTAAAGCTTTATTTATATTTCAATGTCTATTCACCATAAATTTCTCCAATCTCACGAGCATATTTTTCAGTGATGACTTTACGTTTGATTTTCATGGTTGGTGTCAACTCTTTAGTATCCACCGTCCATTCATTAGCAAGTAATTTGAATTTTTTGATTTGTTCTATATGGTTGAAATTTGGATTGATTTCTTTTACGATATCTTCATATAATTTTACTACTTGATCGTTTTTAATGAGTTCTTCATTGTTTTTAAAAGATAATCCTTTCTCTCTTGCCCAATCGTGTAATGCTTGATATGCAGGAATAATTAAAGCAGAAACAAATTTTTTGCCCTCACCAACAACCATGATTTGTTCGATAAAGAATGATTCTCTAAATAAACTTTCTATAGGTGCAGGAGCAACATATTTACCACCAGATGTTTTGAGTAATTCTTTTTTACGGTCAGTAATTTTTAAGAATTTATTTCCATTGGCTCCAGTAAGGAAGGTGCCAACATCACCTGTATGAAACCAATCTCCACTCATGACCTCTGCTGTTTTGTCAGGAGCTTTGAAATATCCCATCATGATATTAGGACCTTTTGCCAATATCTCTCCATCTTCAGCAATTTTCACTTCTACTTTTTCTATTGGCATCCCAACAGTACCTAGCATTGAACCTCCTTCAGTAAATCTATTGAATGTAATTACAGGAGAGGTTTCTGTTAAACCATAACCTTCTCTGATTGGAACACCTGCTGCTGAGAAAACACGAGCAATTTTTAAAGGACATGCTGCTGAACCAGTAACGATTCCTACTACTCTGCCTCCCAATGCCTCACGCCATTTGCTGAAAATCAATTTATCAGCAATCTTCATTTGAAGACCAGGCTTTTGGTCATATTGATAATCATCAGTAAGAGAAAGTGCCCAGAAGAATAATTTCTTTTTTAATCCTTTTAATTCTAAGCCCTTATTGACAATTTTTTCATATACTTTTTCTAGTAATCTCGGTACAGTTGTAAAGAAATGTGGACGAACAGTCTGAAGCTTTTCTGCCAATGTATCTACATCGGAATAATATACATTCACTCCATTATAGAAGTATGTATAGATGACCATTCGTTCAAAAATATGACATAAAGGCAAAAAGCTTAAAGAGACTTGTCCTGACTCAATAGGTAACTCTTTAGATACTGCAAGCAAGTTGGAGATGATATTTTCATGAGATAACATTACTCCTTTTGGAAGACCTGTCGTTCCTGAGGTATATATGATAGTTGCCAAATCTTTAGACTGGATTTTCTCAGATCTTTCTTTGATTAAATTGAGGTCTCCATTTTCACCCAATTGAATCACTTCTGTCCAGTTATTAGCAGAAGCTACTTCTTCCCAAGTATAAACATTACTCAGTGTAGGAACTCTGTCTTTGGCTGCCATTACTTTTCTGAAAAGTCCTTCGTCAGATACGATACATATTTTAGCTTCAGCATGATTTAAAATATACTCATATTCGCTTGGGCTGATAGTCGGATATAAAGGAACATTGATAGCCCCTATTTGGCTAATAGCAAAATCGCAAATATTCCATTCTGGTCTGTTGGCAGTAGTAACTAAGGCTACTTTATCTCCAGGCTGAATTCCTAAAGAGATAAGTCCAAGGCTCAATTTATTGGACAAATCAATTACTTCTGCGGTGCTGTACTTTACCCATTGACCATTTTTAATTCCGGCAAGACTCACCTCTTGAGGCTTATTTTGTGCCTGATATTGGATAACGTCAAATAATCTTGAAACATTCATGTGTGTTAAATATTTTCTTTGGTTTTATAAAACTCGTTGATGATTGAATGATATTTATTATTGATAACCTTTCTTTTGATTTTCATTGTTGCAGTTAATTCTCCTCCTTCAATGGTCCATTCATTTTCTAGCAAAGCTATTCTTTTTATTTGTTCTACTTTAGATAAATGTATATTTATCTCTTGCACAATATTAAAAAAATAATTATTAACTTCCTTAGATTCTATCATTTCCTTTTTAGTTTGTAGCAGTAGATGGTTTTCTTCGCACCATTTTTCTAATAAATCGAAATTAGGTACAATTAAAGCAGAAACAAATTTTTCTCCATCTCCTACTAAAACTACTTGTTCAATATAGGAAGATTCTTTCAATTTATTCTCTATTACTGCTGGCGCAACGTATTTTCCTCCAGAAGTTTTAAAAAGTTCCTTTTTTCTATCTGTAATAACAAGGTATTTTTCATCGGTAAAATGTCCTATATCTCCAGTTTTTAACCATCCATCTTCAGTAAATGAGGCTCGGGTATTTTCCTCATCTTTATAGTATCCTTGCATGACATTGGGAGCTTTCACTAATATCTCTCCATCATCAGCTATTTGAATTTGCACAGAAGGCAATACAATTCCTACTGAACCTGGTCTCACACCATATTGATGAAGAGGATTGACAGTCAGTACGGGCGATGTTTCTGTCAGCCCATAACCTTCTATTAGAGGAATTTGTGCATTGTTGAAGATTTGAGCCAAACGAGGCTGAAGAGGAGCAGAGCCACAGATGATCGCTTTGATTTGCCCTCCTAAAGCCGCTCTCCATTTTTGAAAGACCAACTTGTCTGCAATTTTCAATTTAATTCTATCCCAAATTCCAGCACTGCCATCTGTTGGAAAATGTTCAGCTAAGGACAATGCCCAGATAAATATTTTCTTTTTGAATGGTG
Source organism: Chitinophagales bacterium (assembly GCA_023957235.1). GTDB lineage: Bacteria > Bacteroidota > Bacteroidia > Chitinophagales > JADIYW01 > JAMLHH01. The sequence goes on from JAMLHI010000001.1 coordinate 568,108, forward strand.
TCAACGTTCTAGCTTTTCTCAATATTCCTTCATAAATTTTTTCGATTAAGCGAGGAACAGTTGCAAAATATTGTACACGTACATCCAATAAATTCTGTGCTATGGTTTCTAGCCCATCAGCAAAATAGATAGAAGTACAGCTATACATATAGGTGTAATTTAATATACGCTCAAATACATGGCAAAGAGGAAGAAAGCTGAGTGCTTTTTCTTCTTGATGAATTTGTACTACTTTGGAACAATCCAAAACATTACTCATAATATTATAATGGCTGAGCATGACTCCTTTGGGTAGCCCTGTAGTCCCTGATGTGTAAATAATAGTGGCAATATCTGTCTCCTTAATGGTAGATTTAATATTTTTTACCTGTTCCAAATCTCCATCTTTCAGTAATTCTTGCCAATGAGCCATCCCTTCTACTTTGTCAAAGGTATATACTCCTTTTATCTGTGGAAGATGGGCTAGTACTGAATGGAGCTTTCTTGCCAATAATCTGTCTGAAATAAATAAATACTGAATTTCAGCATGCTGGAAAATATACTCATATTCACTTGAACTGATAGTCGGATATATCGGCACATTGATTAATCCAATTTGAAGGGAAGCAATATCTGTAATATGCCATTCAGGTCGGTTACTTGTAGAAATAATCGCTATTTTATCTCCTTTTCTTAACCCTAATTCATGTAGCCCTAATGATAGTTGATTAGAAATATGAATAATGTTTTGTGTGCTATATTTTGTCCATGTTATTTTGTCTTCTCGTCTCGCAAAAGTATCATTTAGCGCATGAGTGCTCAATTGATGTTCGAGAATGTCAAAAACTCTAGAAGGGTACAAGTCTCTCAGTATTTTGGGATTCAATATAATGAAAAGAATTGAGATTAAATGAAGTGGAATCGTTTTTGAATGGATTTATTTATTGAGGATATTAAAAAAATTACAAATATTCTATCAGGCAATTATACTTTAGATTTTTAATAAGGATGAGTTGGTCATTCTCTGAAATAAATAATTTATTATCTATTTTAAGATTTCCAATAATTTCCCAGTCTTCAGTATTGCCCAAAATTGAAAATTTCTGGCCTTTAGGAAGCCATTTGCTCCATTCAAGAGGTGGGCTTATCCATTTCTGGTTAGCCGAAATACCGATTAGAAAATGTCTGAGTTCATTCGGAGTATTATAAAACCATTTATATAAAGTTTCTAAATCCAACCCAATGATATAGTGATGTGAAGGTCGGGATTGAAGTTCATCTGAAAATAGCTTCTCTAAATGATTAGTCTCAATGAATTCAATAGGATATAGTGTCTTGTATATATTGAGTAATTCCTTCTGTGAAGATAAATAATATATCTTGTCAATTTTAATTTGTAGTGAAAGCAGAATTTCTGAAGAGGGTAAAATAGCATGAACGCTTGGACTCCATTCTAACAGTTGATGAATGGTATCATAATTGAAATGATTGCCCAATATCCATAATGATGGTTCTTGATTTTCTTTAACAAAATGATGTGATGACATGTGTAATTACAGAATAGTAAAAATGAAAAGCCAAAGGGATATGGATATTCAAAGGGGTTTATATTTTTGTATAATGGCTTCACAAGCTTCTTCAAGCATTTGATATACTTTTTCAAAACCATTGTCATCCCAATATGGGTCTGGAACATTTTTATTGGTATTTGGATAAACTTCATTAAGGATTATCTTGATTTTTTCTCTTTCTTCTTCTTTAGCCAATGAAAGGATATCTTTATAATTTTGAGAGTCCATTGCATAAATAAGATCAAATTCTTCATAATCAACACTTCTCAATTTACGAGATTGCTGATCAGTAATATCTATACCATATTTTTTTGCAATTTGGATAGAGCGTTTGTCTGGTTGCTCACCATTATGCCATCCGCTAGTTCCTGCTGAATCTACTTCCCATTGAAGCTGATTCTCTTTAATTTTATGTTTTAAAATACCTTCTGCTAATGGTGACCTACATATATTTCCTAAACAAACCATTAAAATTTTCATATCAATATTTATTTTGGAAGGTAATCATCCGTACATTTATTTGCAAATGAAATTATACATTATTTTAATTGTTTTGAGTAGCTTCTCTTGGGTCTATTCCAATGCTCAAGAGGCAGTTCATTTAGATAATGGCTCACAATATATTATTACTCAGTCTTCTCAGGATAGTAGCCGACCTAAAAAGGGAGATGTTATAAAAATGAAACTAGCAAAATATGCGCAAGATGGCACTTTGATTTTTGATACAGAGATGCTCAATATGCCTGATGGTGTTGAAATGACAATTCAGGATGATTTTATTCCAGGAGATATTTTGGATGTGTTCCTTCGTATGCATAAAAATGAAAAGGCAATTGCCACAATTCCAGTATGGGTTGCTGATAAAGATACAGTTCAAAAAAATCAAACAGAGACATATTCTTATCATGTACAACTGTTAGATTTTATTAGCCCTCAAAAGCTAAAAGAACAGCAAGACGAATTATTGAAACAATTAAGGTTGGAGCAAAAAGCTCTTTTTGATAGTATCGTAGTTGCAAAGGCATCAAATTATCATCTTGATTATCAAAAAGATGGCTTGTATATTCTAAAGTCGTCTTCTAAAAAAATAAAGAAAAAACAAAAACTATCAACAGGGCAAGAAATCAAAGTGCAATATATATTGAAGCTCCTTCCAGACTATAAGGAACTTGATAATTCCTACAAGCGAAATATGCCTTTGACTTTAAATGTCAATACTGGGCAGGTGATTAAAGGTTGGGATATTGCTCTTTTACAAATGAAAAAGGGAGAGAAAAGCATATTGCTGATTCCATCTTGGCTGGCGTATGGGTTTTATGGCAGCGGCCATGAGATTTTGCCTAATACACCATTGTATTTTGAAATAGAAGTCTTAAATTGATAAGTAAATGATTCAGAAGTGAGAAAAATATTTTTTGTTTTATTGTCAGCTGTCCTTTTAATAGCATGCAAAAAGAGTAAGGTGTGTGTGAAATGTATTGAATATGATGATATCGATTATGGTATAACGACTTATTGTCTTGGTGAAGATTGGGTAGAGACTGAAGAAATGATGAATAAACTTATTCAAGAATTAGAAGGAGATGGATATATTGTCAATCACACAGAACGATGTAAATAAGAAGGGACTCCTCGTTTTGATTAGTTGAGAAAAGAATAATTGAAAATAATTGGTCAGAATGATTAAAATTTAAATTTTTGTCATACCACCTGAGTGATTATCATTTCTGAATTGGGCGATAAAAATTTCCTGATAAGAAATAGGGATAGAGAATATATTTTGCAATGAAATGTCATTAAAATATGCCCAGAGACATCTTATCACCCCCGCATGAGTAATCATTAGAATTTTTTTGTGATGCCTATTTTGACTGAGTTGATTTAAAAATTCAGTCACTCGAGAGTAGAGTATAGAGAGGCTTTCACCATGAGGTGTTGAAATATTGACAAAATCATTTCCCCATTTTGATAGGTCATCAGTATTGATATCTCTCCATCTTTTACCTTCCCAGCTTCCAAAGTTCATTTCCATCAATGCTGGTTCATATTTGACATTGGAAATTTCTAAAGATTCAACAATTGATTTACAACGTGATAAAGGACTACAATAGACAAAATCAAAATCTTTTGGAAGTTCTTGTAAGAAATAGGCAATATCTTGCTCATAAGATTCGGCTAGGGTAATATCACTTTGCCCATAACAATAGTCCTTGGATATTGAGACAGGAGTATGTCTGATTATATAAATCTCCATAAAGCGATGATGAACAATAGTATTACACATTCAGCAATTTGTTCTACTGCTCCTAGACAATCTCCAGTGTATCCATCTATCCATTTTTCAAAATATTTTTTAGCAGTATAGTAGAGAATGCTTAGTGGAAGAAATACCCAAAAATATTCCCAATGAAAGAAACCCAATAGCAGGATAGGAATACCTCCAAAAAGGTAAGCACCCATTTTTTCTTTGTAGCTATGACCTTTTGCTATTGGCTTGGATTTGCTACTTTCATCATTTCGTGAATATTTTGAAGTAAATACAATCTGAATAGCAGTAAGTCTAGCTAAGGAATGATAAGCAATGAATATCAATGCTAATAAAGAGATATGAGAGTGGTTTTCTACTTCATTTGCAATCAGACTAAGCGTTTTGTACTTTAATAAAAACAAGAATATCAACCCAATGGTGCCATAAGTGCCGATTCGACTGTCTTTCATAATGTCTAATATTTTGCCTTGAGTCCATCCTCCTCCAAAACCATCCAATGTGTCAGCCAAGCCATCTTCATGGAAGGCTCCAGTAAGCAATACTCCAGCCATTAGAGAGAAGATGATAGAAATATCTGTGTCGAAAAATATTGAACTTAAATAATATACTATAAAAGATAAACCCCCAATAATCCAACCGATTAAAGGGAAATATCTTGTTGCTTTATTGATATTGTCTTGTGAATATTCCAACTTATTAGGGCAAGGTATTCTTGTGTAAAACATCAAAGCAGTGAAAAATATCTGTATCTGTTCTTTCATAGATTAATTCTTGTTGGCAACTCCAGCGTCTTCAAAACTTGCCATATTGTTTAAGAATGATATAGCACTTTTGATAATAGGATAAGCCACAGCACATCCTGTCCCTTCTCCTAATCTCATATTTAAATTCAATACTGTACGAGCATTAAGATAATTGAGTAGATTTTTATGACCATTTTCATCACTTAGATGACAAAATATTGCATGGCTAATGATCTGTGGGTTGATTTTATAGGCAGCCAAAAAAGCAACACTCGCAATAAATCCATCTACTAAAATAAGCAGGTTGTTTTTGTATGCTTCCATCATTGCTGCACACATTTGTACGATTTCAAACCCACCGAAGGTTTGTAATACTTCTTGAGGAGTATCTTTGTTGCCATGAAATTCTTGGGCTTTTTTTAAGATAGATATCTTTTTGTTGAGCTGTTCTTTGCTAAGTCCTGTTCCTTTGCCAGTACATTGTTCGATAGGCAAATTGCATAGATAACTCATTATCATTGAAGCAGAAGAAGTATTGCCTATTCCCATTTCTCCAAATCCAATCACATTACATCCTTCTTTAGCTATTGATTGAATAATTGGTTCAGTCTTATCAAAACAAGATTGAAATTCAATGCAACTCATCGCTTCATGTCTTAAAAAATTTTGAGTTCCATACGCTATTTTAGAATGTATAAGCCTTGTATCTCCATCAAAATTATAATTCACCCCAGCATCAACGATTTTTAATTGAATGCCATTTTGTACTGAAAACACATTGATTGCAGCTCCTCCATTCAAAAAGTTCATCACCATTTGAAATGTGACTTCTTGCGGATATGCGCTGACTCCTTCTTTTGCTATACCATGATCTGCAGCAAAAACAACGATTGTAGGATTTATTAAAGTAGGAGTAGTCGTGTTTTGGATAATTCCTATCTGAATGGCTAATTCTTCTAGAAAACCTAAAGACCCAATTGGCTTGGTCTTGAAGTCGATCTTATGTTGTAGTGATTTTTTTATCAAGATTGAATGATTAATTTTTGTAATGCAAAACCTTCAGCAGATTGAATTTGGATAAAATATATCCCAGAAGTGAAATTTTTGGTTTCAAAATCATACAATTTACCTTCAAATACTATACTTCCAGAAGGATTATAAACTTTGATATTTTCTATTGTCAGAAGAGTAGATTTTAATTTCTGATGAGTTTTTAAAGGATTGGGATAGAATATCTGGTGTAAATTGTCATTATTTTTGATGGATGTTACAACCTTTTTCTCGTGAATCACACCTACAGCATCCAAATCAAAACCTCCTGATTCAAAAGGTGTTGGATAAGGATCATTAATAACGTTACCATTATAGTCATAAGATGCATATTCTGCTTGAATGCTTCCTATCACATCAATGATTTTTACATGTGTGATGTAATTAATATCCAGACCTTCAATATCTTTTAACTCTTCTAAGTCAAATGGAGTTCCATAATTGGCTCTGTATTTGCCAGCAAGATGATGAATTAAAGTAGGGTCTGAATTCTCAAATGTACCTGTTTGTTTTTCTGTAGGAATATTTGAGATGGCAGGAAATCTAAAAAAATCTTTTCCATTACTACTGACTTCCACAAAAGCTAGTTCTAAGAAGTAGTCATTAAAAGCATTTTCAAATACGGCAAAATCATATCCTTCCCCATTTGTAATAGGATATTTAAAGGTAAGGATAGCATTCCCCCCATCACCTAAGCTTACGACACCTATTCCATCTGCAATCCCTAAAGCTAATGAGTCATTACCTGTTTTTGCTAAGCCTAAAGCAGGATTTGCTATATTTTGAAGCCCCCTTTCAACCCTGCAGTTGACAGCCCATGCTTTAAATACTATGCTGTCCTTATTTATTGCACTTGTTGATTCTGTACCGACAGCTCCAGGAAATTGAGCCCACAGGGTTATTGATAATAAGGATAAAAAGAGTGTAAGTAATTTTTTTTTCATTGTAATAATTTAAGAGAAGTGATTATTGAAACCCATAAGGACAATGTCTGCATTTGTTTTTACAGCAATGGTCTTTTTGTATATGGTACAATTCTGTGAATACCCAATTTTTACCTTCTTTATAATAATGGACACCTTCGATATATTCTTTTCTATTTTTAGGAAATTTATATTGCTTAGAAAGTTTGATGATTTCATCATAATGTGTTAAGCAAGAGGAGCATAGACAATCAAAATTAGTTTTAGATAAAAAATCTAAAGTGTGTCTATTGATAGGTAAATAACATTGACATTTGCTGATGTTGTCACTGTCGCAATCAAAAGAAGAAGAACATCTACCACAAGTTTTTATTTTTATGCTCAATGGCTGACAATTTGAGTGGAAGAATAAAACATTGAAATAAAATAAAATTCCTTTTTTCTATTTCTTTGTAAATGTATATTATTAGAGATAAGATTTGCCATTTCAATTCTTTTAAATATATAATATAGAAAAGCAGAATGACCTTTATCTTTTTAAAGATAAATGTATTTGTCAAAACACTTTTCGTGATGTTTGAACTAAAATCAAATACATGTATCTGGCTTATTTTCATATAGAAAAATTACAGTTGCACGACAGCCCAAGAGTCTAACTTGGTTCCATGTTTTAAAGTTTTTAACCTTCTTAATTGATTTGTATCAAAGAACTATGACAAATATAATTAAAAGAAAGGACAGTCTCTAAAATGGCAATGTAATTATGAAAATTATATTGGACAGATGAGGGTTTTCTTAATAAAAAAGGCTACCTAATAACTTAGGTAGCCTTTTTGAAATCAATAAAATGATTAAATGCTAGAAGCTTATTTTTTTCTGCTTAAAGTTCCATCATAAGTTAAGCCTACAAAGAAAGTTCTTCCAATCATAGGTGCACCTATATTCGTGTTATAATCAGGTCCAGCAATATTGGTTGCTCCTGCTTTGATAGTAGTGTTGGAATTTTTTAAGTTATATGAAAGAGAAGCATCTAATGAACCAAAAGCTTCTATGTTTCCAGAACCAAAAGTACTGTACCACCAAAATTCATTTTGCCATCTGTAAGCTACATTGAATCCAACGCTTGAATTTCCAACATTGGTACCAGAAAAGCCTACATTAAACATGTGAGTTGGTGAGTTGAAGTCTATCTTTTTTTCATCTATATCTCCTGAGTTAAAACCTAAATAGCTATAGTTGGCATTTGCATTCAATCCTTTAGGTAGTTTATAGCTTAGAGCTATTCCCGAACCCCATGAAGTCACTCTGTTGTTGACATTATAATAAGGACTGATGACTTTTGGACTTCCTGTTTCTGCACCAGCCACTGGTGCTTTTTTATGCTCAAAACTCTTTTTAGCAACTACTCTACCTTGAGTAATAAAGTCTTTGTACCAGTTAAAGTAAGCATTCCAGTCGATATAAAGATTGTTGATAACTGCTTTATATCCAACTTCTATATTGGACAATTTTTCTGGTTTAATATAATCCATATTAAAAGTCTCCAATTTGGTTGAATCTTTTCTTCCGCCTGCTACAAAAGCATTATATGAATCCAATGAATAAGAGCCACCTTCATAGATACCATAGTCTTTTGCATTTTTCTTTGCTCCTCCCATTAATATAGTTGATACAGGGAAGTAGATAAATTGTGCCTGAGTGTCTGGGTTTCTAAATCCAGTTTGAAAAGAAGCACGAATATTGTGTTGGCGTTTATCTCCTAAAGTAGCAACTGTAGCAACTCTTGGTGACCAAACTCCTTTAAAGTTTTCATTTTTATCATAACGGATAGAAGCAGAAATTCTCAGTCTTTCGTTAATTAATTTTTTAGTCAATTGAGTAAATGCACCAAACTCATTAATTTTTATTCTATTTTCTTTTCCAGTACTGTCAGGATCTTGGTTGAAAACTGTTCCTTCTGTCTGTAAGCTATATAATCTGTGATTAGCACCTACTAAGATTCCTAATTTGTTTTTAGCTAGTGAAGTGAAGTCATAAGTAGCTTCTGTATGGAATAATCTAGAATGATCAATAAATGATGAGCCTCCTAATATACCTTTGCTAGGGTCAGCATGTTGGAATAATGTAGCTTTAATGGCTTGGATAGCATCATTATAAGCCTGAGAGCCTCTAGCTGGAAGTAATGCATCTGCAGCATTTCTAGCTTTTACATTTGCAAGTTTAAATAAGTCAGGACTTTTAAAAGTCAGACCAGCTGTGTCTCCAGGATTTTGTAAAGCTGCACCCATGAAAGTGCCTACAATTTGACCCAAATAAGTAGGAGCCCATTTTGCAGATGTTCCAGCCAATAATTCGTTAGTATAGCTCCCAAGAGCTGTCATATTATATGAGTCGCCAGCATTGGTTTGTGTCATATAAGTTCTGACTACAAAGTTTTTTCCAGTAGCTTCTAATTTGTTTGAAAAACTGGTGAAGTTTCTGAGTACATATTTTTCAGAGCTTTGATATATAGAATTTCCATGTCCAAATCTAAAAGCATAGTTAATATCAATATCACTTGTTGGTTTGAAATGAAGAGCCGCATTTACTTTTGCACTTGTGGCATTTCTATTGTCTAATAAGTCTTCCTCTCTAATGCCTGTTCTTCTCAAATCGACAGTTGGTAGGTATTTGAATCTGCTGCTGATAAATGCTTTTGCAGCATCAACATCACCACCAAAATAGGGTTTCATTGACTCTGCAACTCCATTTGTTAAAGCTTCACGAGTTGGGTGACCAGCAGGTAGCAATCCTAGAGGAACTGAAGATAAAACATTCTCATCACCATAAGTGTTCATTCCATTGAATTGAAGTGGTTTGTCCCCTAATACTACGGTTTTGCCATCTACTTGAGCTATAGTCAATTCATCTGTGTATTTTTCTTTTGAAACGACATCTGTATTATAATCATTTGCTTTCCAATCTGTTGCTCTGAAATAGCTTCCTGTAACTTTGAAACCAAATTTGCCCCATGCTTTTGCATAACGAAGATCGGCATTTGTCATTGGGTTGGCATTGTCATTTTCGGCTTTTGAAAATCCTTGTTTAAATGAAACGGTCAATCCTTGGTAGTCAAATGGATTTTTACTATCCATGATCATAATACCATTAAAGGCGTTTGGACCATATAAAGCAGATGCAGCACCAGGTACAAGCTCAACACTTTTGATATCATTTTCACCTATACCGATAAGGTTACCCATAGGGAAGTTAAGCAATGGGGCTGAGTTGTCTATTCCATCAACTAGCTGTACAAATCGGGTATTGTTAATACTTGCAAATCCTCTTGTGTTGATAGAGTTAAAAGTCATTGAACCAGATGTTCCTGATACTCCTTTTAGTTTGGTCATTTGGTCAAAATAATCTGTAGAACCAGATGATTTGATAGCCTGTAAATCTAATTTTTCAATAGAAACAGGTGATTCAAGAAGTTTTTCTTCTACTCTGGAAGCAGAAATAACTACTTCTTGTAAAAGAGAACTTTCTTCTGAAAGTTTTACATTAAGATTGGATTGGTCGCCATTAATGACAATTTCTTGACTCTTGAAACCTAAATAAGAGAATACGAGGGTAAATGGAGTTGGAGCATCAACTACCAATTTGTAATCTCCATCTACGTTAGAAACTGTGCCTGTCGATGTTCCTTTAACAGCAACTCCTGCACCAATAAGAGGTTCGTTTGTATTGTCTGTAATTTTTCCTGTAATATTAGTCTGAGCATTCAGTACACTAAAACTAAAAAAGCTTAAAATTAGAAGCAGATAATGTTTCATAAATAATAATTTTACACTAAGCTAATAAAATATTAATAAGTTAAAAATATTTAAGCCTTATTTTGATAATATTATTAGATTTTTTCTTCTTTTTTTGATTGTATTAAGTGTATAGTAGAATTTTATAGAACTAATTAGTACATAAAGAGTTATTCAACGCTATTGTATAAAATGCTATTTGGTGTTCGCTTTGTTATTCTTTCTAGTACTTCTTCTATTATTATATACTTTTAAATTATTATTTTAATAAAAGCAAAAAGGGGACTGTTTTGTCTTTATTTGAGCACAATATGTATGATTTCACATTGAATTATTTGCAATCATTTGATAAAAACTCTATCACTTCGCAGCAATCAGGGTTGTCATTGACACAGACTTTGATAAAGTCATACTCTTTGCCACTCATTTTAAAATGAGGTATAGTTATCGGTAAATCACTTAGTTTGAAATATCCGATATTTTTATTTTCTCTTACAAATACATCAAAATAGCTATTGGTAGGATAGGAAGCCTCAAAGTTTAAAGTCAAACTATAAGTACTGTCAGAATTGCATTCCCCTTTGTCCACTTGAAGATTTGTTATGCTACATTTCTCAGTTTCGCAAGTAGGAGGAAGAAACTCTATCACTTCGCAACAATCAGGATTGTCATTGACACAGACTTTGATAAAGTCGTATTTATTACCGCTTTTTTTGAAATTAGTTATGATAATAGGTATATCGCCTAATTGATAAAATCCGATATGTTGGTCATTTCTAATAAAGACATCAAAATATTTATTGTCTGCAAATAAATGGTCAAAAGATACCTTTAAAGAATAAGTAGAATCAGAACTGCATGATAAGGGAATTGCCTTTAAATTGAGGACTTGGCATTCTTCTACAATGGCTTTGTTACAAGATGTTGCCATTAGTAGCAATATACTTATAGAAATATATTTCAAATACATTATCGTAGATTTAGATATTCAATTTAATATTTTTAGATAATATTGACAATAATATTTCTTTCTGAACATCAATGAGTTGTGTTTTTAATAAAAAAGGGCTACAATTTTGTAGCCCTTAATGTTTGTAAATCTGATTGGGAAGTCAATTAGTCTGGTTTGTCACTAAGAAAAGAATTTTTTTTCAATTCCAATGTGTTGCCATTTTCTTCTTCAAAACTATCAACGATAGAATATCTAGAAAGATGTGATTGAGAAGAGTGAGGCATATTTTCAAACTTTTTATTTTTTCTAAGATAGGAAGGGGTGTTTTCCATTTCTTGGATAACAGGATCGCTCAACTTGCTTCCTCCAATTTTTCTTCTAATGATATCATTATTGAAATTGCCTCTGTCATTCATTTTTGGAGTTGTAGGTTCAATTTCAGGTTTTTGTGAAATTGGAGACTCATTTTGACTGACGTGTTTGATAGTAAATATTGGACTATTCTGAATAGGCTCCACTTTTTCAGAAGGGAACTCAAATGAAAATGCGTCATTTGAATTGTCAATATTAGCAATAGGAGCTTCCTCTCTTTTGATGGGGGTGTTATAAACCTCTACAGTTCTTTGAGTAGATGCAGTTTCAATGACAGGTGTAGTTTCCAGTTTTACAACTAGCTTTTCTACCTCTTTAGTTTTTGGACTTGATAAGTTGTCGTCATCACTAAATCCAGTTGCAATCAATGTGACAGATACTTCATCTTCAAGATTGTCATCATGACAAACTCCCCAAATAATCTCTGTGTCATTGTTGGCAGCTTGTTGAACATAGTCAGTAATTTGATGAATTTCGTCCATGGTTACTTCTTTAGAACCAGAAGAAATATATAATAATATCCCTCTCGCTCCATAAATATCTGCGTCATCTAAAAGAGGAGAAGCAAGTGCAGCATCAATAGCTTTTGTAGCCCTTCCTTCACCTTCTGCAACGCCGATACCCATAATTGCGACACCACTATTTCTCATGACAGTTTTTACGTCTTCAAAATCCACATTGACTTGTCCTGGTTTTGTGATAATTTCAGAGATGCCTCTAGCGGCAGTAGTAAGAATATTATCTGCATGGGAAAAGGCTGCGGATAGTGATAAGTTGCCATAAATTTCTCTCAACTTATTGTTGGAGATAACGATAATAGAGTCAACATTTTGCTTTAGCTCGTCAAGTCCTGATTCAGCTTTTTCTCTTTTGCTTTTTCCTTCAAAAGAAAATGGGATAGTTACAATTCCTACAGTCAATATTCCCATATCTTTAGCTATTTTTGCTACTATAGGAGCACCGCCCGTGCCTGTTCCTCCACCCATTCCGGCTGTAATAAATACCATTTGAGTATTATGACCCAATGCTTTACGGATTTCTTCTTCAGACTCAATCGTAGCCTCTTTTCCAACATCTGGTTTTGCTCCTGCACCTCTTCCTCCTGTAAGAGAAGGTCCTAATTGAATTTTATTAGGCACTTCACTACTTGCTAGAGCTTGTTGGTCTGTGTTACAAATAACAAAGTTTACCCCTGTAATCCCTTGCTTATACATAAAATTGACGGCATTGCTTCCTCCGCCACCTACACCAATTACTTTGATGATAGATTCGTCTTCTGGTTGTATATCGAAAAACATGATTTTCGTTTTTTTATTTGTTATTAGTATTGTTTATATCATTAAAGTCACTCAACAAATCATCTTTCATCCATTGTCCTACTTTTGTTTCAGTTTTTTTCATGAGTGTCTTGAAAATATTAGGTTTGGGTTCCTTTTTTTCTTTAATTTTTTCTTTTTCGTCTTCCTTTTTTAAAGGTAGGGAATCATCAATCTTTGAATCTTCTTTTTTATCCACATTTTTGGACTTTTCCACAGACTTTTCCACATTTTGAACTTCTAAGTGTTCAAAATTTGAATTTTCTAAGCCTTTAATTATCAGCCCTATCGCTGTAGAATAGATTGGGTTATCCACATCGGGTATTTTAGATTTTACGAGATGTTGATTGGGTAGTCCTATTTTAATATCTAGACCTGTATGATATTCAGCTAATTGTCTCAAATATTTCAATTGAGAACCTCCACCAGTAAAGACTATACCGCAATTCAGTTGATCAATCAGGCCAGAAGAGTTGATGTGATGATTGACATAATCTAAAATTTCTTCCATTCTAGCTTGTATAATACCAACCAGCATTTTCATTGAAATTTCTTTTGGGCTTCTATCATTTACTCCTGGTATTGAAATGATTAGATTTTCCTGTTCTTCTGTGAAGAAAGTGGAGCCATGTTGTACTTTAATACCTTCTGCAGTAGGCTTTAAAATTCTACACCCTGATTGTATGTCATGAGTGATACTTTCTCCCCCAAATGGAATAACAGCAGTGTGTCCAATTGTTTCATTAACAAAGATGGCAATGTCTGTTGTTCCTCCACCAATATCTACAAGGGCAACGCCAGATTCTTTTTCTTCTTTACTCAGTACTGCTGCAGCAGATGCTATGGGTTGCATGATAATTCCTTTTACTTTTAAATTGGCTCCTTCAATACATCTTTTAATGTTGTTGACAGAAGTAGTAGAACCAGTGATAACATGCATGTTAACTTCAATTTTGCTACCTACCATTCCTTTGGGATCATGAAGGCTAGGGATATTATCTACTTTGTAATCCTGGGGTAAGATTTCAATTATTTCATCTCCTGGAGGTAATGGCAATCTATAAGTGTCTTCTATTAGTTTATCAATATCTACTTGAGAGATGAGTGTATTATAATCTTCTCTCATCAAAGAAGCTCTGTGTTGGGTGCTGTTGATGTGATTGCCAGCAATGCCGACATATACTTCATTAAAAGTAATGCCTGACTGTTTTTCAGCTTCAGCAACAGCACTTTTTATAGCATCAATCGTTCTACTGACATTGATGACATCAGCTTTAATGACTCCAAATGAAGGAGATTTCCCGAGACCGAGAATTTCCAGTTTGTTGTTTGGAGTTTGTCTTGCAACTATGGCGGCAACTTTAGTAGTGCCTATGTCCACAGCTTGAATAATTTTTCCTTCCATAATAACAGATTTATTTACAAACAATTTGATTTTTATATTGAATATCTATGCTCTTAAACTTATCCCAACCAGATTTTAATAAGATTTGAGTATAAAAAAGGTCTAATTTTTTCAGCTTTTCTTGAATATCTGTAGTGTCTCCGATGGTGATAATTTGATTACCCAAGCGGGGTAACATCTGAATGTCCCCTGAGTCATTCATGATTAGCTGAGTGATTTGAGCTGACCAATATGGATCGTTTTGGGTTTTATGAATGATTGTAACTAAAGATTTTAATTCACTGGATGAAATAGGCTCTACTTGATGATAAGTTTCAGGAATATTTCCAGTTAATAGAGGGACTTTAGCAGTATATAAATTTGACAGAGGGATTTTTAGATTTTGGTCGTCAATATAGTAGGAGCCACCACCTTTAGGCAATGCTCTTGCAATAGGGTTGATTTGTTCAATTCTTACGTGCAGTTTGCCCTTGCTATCTATGTAGGCATTGGCATATTTGACATGTGGATGTTTCTGTAAATATTTTTCTAGTTGGCTTAGATGAGACGCATCTAATCGAGTGGAGTCGGAGAAAAACTCTTCTATTTTATCTTTTACAATCTCTTGATTGATAAATAAATGTCCTTGATTATAATTGATGTCTATCTGATATCCTGACTTGAATTGAGGATATCCATATTGAAATGACATAGTTGTCAATACAATAAACCCACTAAAAGAAAATAGTATAGTTAATTTTAACAATATGGTCCTCCAATTAGCTTTCATTTCTCACTTTCTTTTAACCAGTTAGAAATAGCGATTAAGTACTGGTCTATGTCTCCAGCTCCAATCGTCATGATGATTTCTGTTTTTTCTAATTTTGACAAAAAGTCTAAAAGTTGGTCTTTTTCTACAATGTCTTTATTCTGAATTTCTATTGCATCAAATATCAATTGAGAACTGACACCTTCGATAGGGAGTTCTCTTGCTGGATAAATTGGGAAAAGTACAACTCTATCAGAAGCACTTAGAGAATGTCCAAACTCATCAGCCAAATCTCTTGTCCTAGAATATAGGTGAGGTTGGAAAATAACAGTCAAATGCAAATGAGGATATAAATTTCTTACAGTTTGTATGACTGCATCTATTTCTCTAGGGTGGTGGGCATAATCATCAATGAGAAGGTGTCTCTCTGATTGGTATATTGTCTGAAATCTTCTTCTTACTCCTAAAAATGTCATGAGTCCCTGCCGAAGTTCTTCTTCTGTGATTCCTATTTTTAAAGTTACAGCAGATGCACCAATAGCATTTTCTGCATTATGTTTGCCTCCATAATTTAAAATCAAATCTTTGATAACAGTGTTGGGTGCATTTAAATCAAAATGGGTAGCTCCTTGTATAACCTTGATATTAGAAGCATAATAATCGGAGTTGTCATTTTGATAAGAATATGTGTAAATAGGATGTGATGTATTTGCAATCTTTCTATCTATACTTTCATGTAAGAAGATACTTCCATTATTTCTTACTTGTGCTAAAAATTGTCTAAAACTTTCTTGAATAGCATCAAAATTTCCATAAATATCCAGATGGTCGGTATCTACAGATGTAACTAAGGCTATATCTGGAGTCAATTGAAGAAAAGAGCGATCAAATTCATCTGCTTCTGTGACTGAAATCGTATTTCCACTTATGAAATTACTGTTGAAATTTAAACAGATACCACCTAAAAATGCAGCAACATCTTTGTCGGCTTGATGAAGAATATGAGCTATCAATGATGAGGTAGATGTTTTGCCATGAGAGCCAGCAATGCTAACATTAAAATGTTCATTGGCAATAAGTCCCAATACTTCAGCTCGTTTCTTTACGACAAAGTGATGTTCCTTATAGTAGTTAAGTTGTTGATGATTTTTGGGAATTGCAGGAGTGTAAACCACCAAGTCTGCATCTTTTATTAAAGTATCAATACTGTCTAAATAAGTGATAAATAGACCTTCTTCCTCTAGTTCATGGGTGAGTAGAGTAGGAGTTTTGTCATAGCCGGATACGGTTTTCCCTATTGAGTGAAAATATCTGGCTAATGCACTCATTCCTATTCCTCCAATTCCTAAGAAAAAGACTTTATTGATATCTTTTATTTTCATTTTTTAGAGAGTATTTGTTGAATAGCGTGAACAATAGTTGGTGTAGCTTCAGGTTTTCCTAGCGTTTTTATTTGTTCCGAGAGTTCTTTCATTTTTAATGGTTGATTTAAAATCTCAAATACTGTTGAAATTAATTTTTCTCTAGCTTCAGAATCTTTCACTAATACAGCAGCACCTTTGTTGACCAATGCCATCGCATTTTTGGTTTGATGGTCTTCTGCTACATTGGGAGAAGGTATTAGGATGGTAGGTTTTCCTACGATGCATAATTCTGAAATGGATAGTGCGCCGGCTCTGGATATAATAAGGTCCGCAGCAGCATAAGCATATTGCATCTCTTTTAAAAATTCAAGAATTTTAATTCCTTTTGGCAATTGGCTTCCCCACTTCTCATGAATATTCTGATAATAATAACTTCCAGTTTGCCATATTACCTGAATTCCTTTTTCTGCAAAAGCATTGATTCCAAGTTCTAAGCTGTCATTTAATGTTTTGGCTCCCAAGCTTCCTCCAAAACTAAGTATAATAGGCTGACTTGGGTCTAGCCCAAAATATTTGCAACTCTCTTCTCTAGAAGGTAAGTTTTGGATGATTGCACTCCTAATAGGATTGCCTGAATAGATAATCTTATCACTAGCAAAAAACTGATCCATGTTGGGGTAAGCGACAAAAATATTTTTAGCTTTTTTAGCTAGTATTTTATTGGTGATTCCAGGGTAAGAGTTTTGCTCTTGTATGATAGTAGGTACTCCTGATAATGCAGCTGCAAATATTAATGGACCACTAGCATAACCTCCAACTCCTATTGCCAAATCTGGTTGGAAGTTTTTAATGATTTTCCTAGCCTTCAAAAGGCTTTTAATAACTTTTAAAGGAAATTTCAGATTTTGCAGACTGAGAGATCTTTGTAAGCCACTAATTTCTAATCCTTCAATTTGGTATCCTGCATTTGGAACTTTTTCCATTTCCATCTTCCCCAAAGCACCTACAAATAGAATTTCTTTTGCAATACCCATATCTCTCAGACCATCAGCTATAGCAATGGCAGGAAAGATATGCCCTCCTGTTCCGCCACCTGAAATGATGATTTTATATTTTGGGTTTGCACTCATAGATTTAGACATTTAATTCGGTTGATGGTTTTTGTTTTCCTAATCCATTGGTTGTATTGGAAGTTTGGATATGTCTGCTGACGCTAAGTATGATTCCCATTGCAAACCCATTGAACCATATTGAGGAGCCTCCCATGCTTACAAATGGAAGGGTCAATCCAGTTACAGGCAATAAGTTAACCGCAACTCCCATATTGATAAATGCCTGAATGACAATGCTCATCCCCAGCCCTAATGCCATTAATGCGCTAAAAATCCGATTGCTGTTTTGAACGATTTTAATTATTCTGTATAAGAGTAAGAGATATACAAATATGACGGCAGCTCCTCCCATCATACCATATTCTTCTATGATAGTGGCAAATATAAAGTCAGAGTAGGATTCTGGAAGGTAATTACTCTGTGTGCTTTTTCCAGGGGCAAATCTGATTAGCCCACCTTTTGCAATAGCCATTTTTGAGTGCATGACCTGATATGTTGGATTTTCTGGGTCAGCATGGATATAGTCATTGATTCTACCTTTCCATGTTTCATATCTACTTTCTTTAGAAAAGGCAGAAATAACTATGACAGTTATTCCTACTAATAGCCCTATTCCAATAGTGGAAAAGATATATTTCATATTGACTCGCCCTAAAAATAAGATGATAATATTAGTCATGAACAATATGAGCGCAGTGGACATGTTCTCTTTCATTATAAGCCCACAAATGATTGCAATAGGTACCATTACAGGTAAAAAACCTTCTTTGAAACTTTTGATAACACCTTGTTTGATGGCGAGAGTTCTTGAAGTGTACATGATAAGAGCAAGTTTTGCAAAATCACTACTTTGGAAAGAAATATTAATTAAAGGAAGGGTTATCCATCTTTTAGCATCATTAGCCTCTTGCCCTAAAAGCATTGTGTACACTAGTAATGGAACACTTGCAAAAAGCATCCATGTTGCAATTTTGTCAAAATATTTATGATCTATTTTTTGAACTAAATATGCAATTACAAGCCCTAATACTAAGATAATCATATGCTTGAACAGATAATATTCTGTATTTCCTCCCTGTTCTCTATATGCAAGCGATCGAGTAGCACTATACACCGTCCAGAGGGACAATGCTGATAAAAACAACAGAATTCCCCAAATTTGACGGTCTCCTTTTTTAATATTTTCTATAAGGTTTCCTACCATGGTTACAAATTCCTAATACATCTTTTAAATTGATTTCCTCTGTCTTCGTAATTTTCAAATAAATCAAAACTGGCACAAGCTGGGGAAAGTAATACAACATCTCCACTTTCAGCTATATGGCTAGCTAAGCGTACTGCCTCTTGAGCACTGTCAGCATCAACAATATATCCGACTTCATTTGTAAATGCCTGATGCAGTTTATTGTTGTCTTTGCCTAGGCAGATGATAGCTTTGACTTTTTCTTGGACAAGTTTTTGTAGAATAGTATAGTCATTCCCTTTATCAACACCACCTACAATCCATACGACTTGCTTGTTCATTGTCTCTAATGCATACCATACAGAATTAACATTTGTAGCTTTAGAGTCGTTGATATAATCTACGCCATTAATAGTAGCAACAAATTCCAATCGATGCTCTAAATTGGTGAAATCTTGTAAACTTTCTCTGATTGTCTCTTTTCGAACTCCTACTAACTTGGCCGCAACTCCGGCAGCCATTGAGTTGTAAGAATTGTGGATTCCTTGTAGTGCAAATTCATTAATAGGCATAATAGTATATGGTTTCTCTAGGTTTATGATAAATTGATTGTCACTTATATAGGCTTTAGCTCCTGATTGGTTTTCAATGGAAAACGGTATTTGAGTGACAGAAGATGTGATGCCATTTAAATGTGTTATTGTGACAGGATCGTCTGCACAATAGATAAAATAATCTTGTTCAGTTTGATTTTTAGTGATGCTGAATTTTGAATGAATATAATTTTCAAACTTGTAGTCATATCTGTCTAAATGATCTTCTGTGATATTACAAAGTACAGCAATGTTAGGTCTGAATGTAACACAGCCATCAAGTTGGAAACTGCTCAATTCCAATACATACCATTCTGTTGGAGATGTTGCTATCAATCGAGCAAAGGATTTTCCAATATTTCCTCCTAATGAAACATGATAGCCTGCTTTTTTCAGTATGTGGTAAATCAAAGATGTGGTAGTTGTTTTGCCGTTAGAACCGGTGATTGCAAGTATTTTTCCATTGCAGAATCTATAAGCCCATTCTATCTCTGAGATAATTTCTTTTCCTAAGGCCACTAAGGTTTTAATCAGCTCTACTTTATCAGGAATCCCTGGGCTCTTGATGATGATATCTGCATTTGTAATTTTTTCAAGGGTATGTTGTCCTTGTTCGAATTCAATTTGATAAGTATTTAATTCATCTATATAAGAGGGTTTGATAATGCCTTTGTCTGTAACAAAGACATCAAATCCTTGCTTTTTAGCAAGAATGGCAGCTCCAATTCCGCTTTCTCCTGAACCTAATATCACTACTCTTTTTGACATTTTATCTAACTTTTAAAGTGATAATTGAGATGACGGCCAATATGATACTGATGATCCAAAATCGGGCAGTTATTTTAGTTTCATGATATCCCAATTTTTGATAATGGTGATGTAGAGGTGTCATTTTAAAGAATCGATTGCTTTCTGCATAAGGTCTTCCATACCTTTTCAAACGATATTTAAAAACTCCCCTCTGAATGAGTACTGATAGCGTTTCTGCAAAAAATATCCCACATAAAATTGGAATTAATAATTCTTTGCGGACTATGATAGCAATAGTAGCAATTACTCCACCGAGCATTAAACTACCTGTATCTCCCATAAATATAGTTGCAGGATGTGTATTATACCATAAAAATCCTACACAGGCTCCTACAATAGCAGCACTTGCAATAAGGACTTCACCTGATTCAGGAATGTATAAGATGTTCAGATAGTCTGCCAATACTACGTTGCCAGATACAAAAGCAAATAGTCCCAATGAGAGCATGTTGATTGCAGACACTCCCGATGTGAGGCCGTCAAGTCCATCTGCTAAATTGGCGGCATTGGAAACAGCCGTTATGATGAATATGATGACTGGAATAAATATAATCCAACCCCATTTGGTATAATCATTTGTAAAAGGTTTTAGAAAATAACTATAGTCCCATAAATTGTCTTTGAGAAAAGGAACATTGGTTTTGAATGAACGAATATCGTGTGTAACATAATATCCATTTTCTACGATTTCAATGTTTTGTCCTTTTTGGTAAGTCTTTACTTTTACTGGGTTGTTCCAGTCTATTTTGCCATCTTCTTGTATTTTATAGTAATATGCTTTTTCAAAATCTTTGACTCTTACATCTTCATGGGAATATAATACAGCACCTACGATAATCCCTAATAATACTTGGGCAATAATTTTGTATTTGCCATCAACTCCATCTTTGTTTTTCTTCACTAATTTGAGATAATCATCAAGAAATCCTATTCCTGACATTAAGATGATAGTAATGATAATCAGCCAGATATAAACATTGTCTAATTTGGCCAAAAGTAATATCGGCACTAGTATTGCAATAATCATGATAATGCCTCCCATAGTAGGAGTGTCTTTCTTGTCCACTTGACCAGGCAATCCTAAGTCTCTTATTATCTCCCCAATTTGTGATTTTTGTAATTTTAAAATAATTTTCTTGCCTATTACTATTGCAATGAAAAAAGAAATAATAAAAGCTAAAGCAGCTCTAAAAGTACTGTATTGAAATAGCCTTGTCCCAGCTAAAGCATAATGTTGATATAGAAAGTTAGATAGATAATAAAGCATTACTTGTTCATTTCAATAAAAGTTTCTTGCAATATCGCTTTGTCATTAAAAGGATACTTGACTCCTTTGATTTCTTGATAGGTTTCATGCCCTTTCCCAGCAATCAAAATAATATCTCCCTTATTGGCCATTATTGTTGCGGTTCTGATAGCCTCTTTTCTATCTGCCTGAATAATTATTTTTTTGTAATATTCCCTAGGCACACCTTCTTGCATTTGTTGGATGATGTCCATAGGATCTTCACTTCTTGGATTGTCAGTTGTAATAATGACTTTGTCGCTTAATTCAGATGCAATTAATGCCATTTTAGGCCTTTTCCCTTTATCTCTATCACCACCACATCCAATAATAGTGATTAGTTGTTCATTGCCTGTTCGGACTTCTCTGATGGTATCTAATACATTTTTGAGCGCATCTGGAGTATGAGCATAATCAACAATTCCGATGATGGATTCTTGAGCTGATTTTATCCATTCAAATCTTCCTATTGCACCTTTAAGCATACTGAGTTGAGTCAATGTTTGAATGGAATCCATTTTGAGTTGGTCAGCAATTGCTATGACTGTCAATAAGTTGTATGCATTAAACCTTCCCATTAGCTGTGTGTGCAGCTCTGTCTTATCTATCGAAAGTACAAGTCCATTAAAACTATCTTCGAGTATTCGTGTTTGGTAGTCAGCAATTGTTTTGATGGCAAAAGTCAACTGTTTAGCCTTACAGTTTTGGAGCATTATTTCCCATCTTGCATCATCTTTATTTACTAAAGCAAAAGCTGTTTTAGGTAGATTGTCAAAAAATTTCTTTTTTGCATAGATGTATTCCATGAATGTTTTGTGATAATCCAAATGATCATGGGTGATATTTGTAAAGACACCTCCTGTGAACAATAATCCAAAGATTCGGTCTTGATGAATCGCATGTGAGCTTACCTCCATAAACGCATATTCACATCCTTGCTCAACCATTTTGTGCAGTAATGAGTTAATATGAATTGCATCTGAAGTGGTATGTGTTGAAGGATATACTTCGTCATTAATAATATTCTGAACAGTAGATAATAGACCTACTTTATATCCTAATCCTTTAAATAATTGGTAGCATAATGTACTAACTGTTGTTTTCCCATTTGTACCTGTGATTCCTACTAGTTTTAATTTCTCTGATGGATGGTCATAAAAATTGGCGGCTACTATGCCCAGTGCTTTATGGCTATCTTGAACAACAATATATGTGACATTACTGTTCTTTTCAATAGGCAATTGTTCACATACAATTAGTACAGCTCCTTGTTGTATAGCTGAATGGATATATTGATGTCCATCAACTGAAGTTCCTTTTAGCGCAAAAAAGGCCCATCCGTATTCGATTTGACGGGAATTTATAGCAAGTGCTTCTACTTCTATTTGAGTAGAACCATAGACTTCTATAATATTAACTCCATATAATATGTCTCTAGCTATTTTCACTGTTTTCTTAATTCATGACTATATAAATATGATTTCCTCTAGTTATATTGGTACCTGGTGCAATGGATTGCTTTTGAACCTTTCCAATACCAGAATATGTAATTTTTAATCCAAGCGATTCCATGAGATAGATTGCATCATCAAAGCTTAATCCTATTAGGTCTGGCATTTTAGATTCAGATGTAGCACTTGGGGCTAGTTTGACACCTGATTTTCTTACTTCAGTTTCAACAAAGTCAATTTCATCTGCTAATTTTGTAGGATATCCAAAATGGTCTAAAATGTTCTTGACCTGATGATTTTCGCCTTTCATCTTCGCTAATAAAATTGGAGGAGTAGATATCTCTTTGGTATAATCTGGAGCAATATTTATATCTGTAGCAAGTGCTCTTTCAGCTATTTCTTTGAATACTGGGCCAGCTATGCCTCCCCCAGTTCTGTAAGCTCCCTTAGGATTGTATATCATCACTATACAAGAATATCTAGGGTTGGTGACAGGAAAAAATCCTGCAAACATGGCTTGATTTGCATTTGAAAATGTTCCTGCAGATCGATCTAATATTTTTGCAGTTCCAGATTTTCCTCCTAGCTCAAAATATTCAGAACGTATAGATTTTCCTGTTCCTTTGGGATTTTCAACGACCTCTTTCAACATAGCTTTTAACTGGTCAATTGCTTTTTGGCTAGCAATAGGAGTTGAGGCAATTTGGGGTTTTATCTCTTTAATTACTTTGCCATTTTTTCCTATTTTTTCAACTAAATATGGTTTTGCTCTATATCCATTATTTGCTATAGTATTATAAAAGGTTAATAATTGTAATGGGCTAAAAGTCTGTTCATAACCTGTCGCTCTCCATGGAAGGGATAAATTACTCCATTGTTTAGGTGGTGTAACTTTTGGATTTGTTTCACCCAATAAGTCAATTCCAGATTTTTGTGTCAATCCATATTTTTTCAAATTATTATAAAATTCGTTTTTGTTCTTTTTATAATGCTTATCAATTAATCTGGCAATAGCAATGTTGGAAGAACGAGCAAAAGCTTCTTTGATACTTAGAATTGGATCATGAATATGTTCATCGCTCATTCTCCTTCCATAAAAATTCCAGACTCCTCCTCCATTATATACCGTATCATTGATATCGACATAACCTTTATCCAATAACATAAGATAACTAACTGCTTTAAATGTGGAGCCTGGTTCGGATTTGAATGTTACAGCATAGTTCTCTATTTCCCATAGTCTCCCGTCACCACTTCTTCCTAAATTGGCTATGGCTCTAATAGCACCTGTTTTGACATCCATGACTATTGCACATCCAAAATCTGCTTGACTGGAATCTAAGGCTTTGAATAGTGAAGTCTCTGCTGCGTCTTGAAGGTTAATGTCTATTGTTGTATAAATATCAAGTCCATTGATAGGGGAGATGGCCAAACTGTCATTGATAGGCATCCAAGTGTCACCAGCAATTTTTTGCTTTAAAACTTGTCCTGCTTGTCCTGCTAATATATTATCATAATAAGCTTCTAATCCCACTGGCGCTACATTTTCCCTGTAAACTCCAATAGTACGCTGTGCTAATAAATTATATGGATTTTTACGGTTTTGTTTAGTTTCAACAATAAGACCCCCTTTATTTTTGCCCTCTCTGAATAAAGGCCATTGTTTTATCGCTTTAAGTGCAGGATAACTAGCACCTCTTTTGATTAAAAAATACCTTTTTTTATTTTTTTTAGCTTGAATAAGGTCACTTTTATATTTGGTGAGACTTTGCTTTTGAAACACATTTGCCATATACCACGCAAGGGAATCAACATTAGCATCAAATAATTCTTGAGACATTCCTTGTGCTCCAAAATCGACATATAAATCAAAGTAAGGGATAGAGGTGGCAAGCAGATTTTCATCATAACCATAAATATTTCCTCGTTCTGAAGGGATTGAAAATAAACGAGTTGAGAGATCCTTTGATTTTTTTTGCCAATATCCATCTTTATAGTTTTGAATGAGATATACTTGAACCAATATAGATATAGCACTCAAGAAGATGAGTGCATAAACGAAGTAAATCCGCAATAATATATTGGTTTTAATTTTCATGAGGTGGAACTACAATTTTATATGGAGGCGTTTTGATACTTTTTAATCCTATACTTTGAACCCTTGTTTCTATGTCTGACTGCATACTTTGTTTCAATAAGTCAGATTTTATAGAGAGATGCTCCCATCTCAGATCTTTGATTTCTTTTTCTAAGTTGGCTGCTTCTCTTACCATTTTTACAGCTTTATGTGAATTGTAAATATGAAAAATACCAATGGTGATGATGAAAAGAATAAAGAATGCTTGCTTAAAAATGACTGAGTATTTTGAAATATCTTCTAACCCAAACAAGTCCAAAAGCTCTTTTAAAAAGAGTTCTTTTAAACTTTCTTTTTCGGGAGAATTGTTATTTTCCACTGGATTGGATATGTTCTTATTGGAGCTCATATTTTTTCAGCAATTCTTAGTTTTGCACTTCTAGATCTAGGGTTTTGGTCAATTTCTTCTGGTTTTGCTTCAATAGGTTTTTTAGTGATTAATTTCCAAGGGCAGTCATAGCGACCATATAAGTCTTTCGCAGGAATACCTTTGGTGATACCGTATTTCATAAAGTTTTTTACAGGCCTGTCTTCCAATGAATGATAAGACATAATGACAAGTCTTCCTCCTGATTTCAGTGATAAAGGTGTTTGCTCCAAAAATTCTTCAATCGCTTTAATTTCATCATTGACTTCAATTCTTAGTGCTTGAAATACTTGAGCTAAATACTTGACACCTTTTCCTTTGGATAAAGGAAGAGCGACTTCAGAAAGTTTTGAAGTGGAGTCTATTGAACCATTCACCTCTATGGCTTCTTTAATAGCAGAGCTCAGTCTTCTTGCATTATCTATTTCTCCATATTTGAAGAAAATTGCTGTTAGTTGTTCTCTAGAATAAGTATTTATTACTTCCCATGCACTTAAAGGTGAAGTCGTGTCCATCCGCATATCTAATTGCCCGTCAAATCGAATAGAGAAGCCTCTATCTGGGGTGTCTATTTGATGAGAGGATACTCCAAAGTCGGCTAAAATTCCATCTACTGGAATAGCCTTGTGTAGCCTGAGGAATTTGTATAAATGCCTATAATTGCTATGAATAAAAGTAATTCTAGAATCACTAGGCAAATTGTCTTTTGCATGAATGTCTTGATCGAAAACAAACAATCTTCCCTTCTCGTTTAATCTTTCCAGTATAGCCATGCTATGTCCACCACCTCCGAATGTAACATCTACATACGTGCCTTGAGGATGTATATTTAATCCTTCTAAACATTCATTTAACATTACTGGTATGTGGTATGTCATTACTCCTTCCAATTTAGATTGCCAAAAACATCATCTGCCATATCTGAGAAATTTTCGATGTTATTGTTGGTAGCAGTATCAAAAACATCTTTTGCCCAGATTTCAATGTTTGATCCATAACAAAAAATAACGGCATCATCTTTTAAATTGATTAGTTCTGCAGTCTTTTTAGGGATTAATATTCTGTCGTTACTATCTATTTCTAAATGAGTCACATTTTTGTAAAAGGCTCTTAAAAATTCTCTATGACGACTATTGAATTTGTTGAGCGATTCAAGTTTGGCAGTAATCTTATCCCAAGATTCTTCTGTGTATAGATCTAGGTTGTTGTCTAATCCTTTGTTAATGACATATTTTCCACTTTGCCCTTTTGGCAAACTGCGCAATAGACCTGCAGGAAGTTTCAATCTTCCTTTAGAATCTACTCTACAATCGTAATTTCCGGAGTGTCCGGCCATTTTTTAGGGCTTTTTAGTGAAAAATAGTTATGAGATATAAAAGTAGTAGTTTTTTCCCATTTTCACCCATTTTCACCCATAATATCCCACTTTATCAATGAATTGTAAACTTAAAATCGTTGATAACTTTGTTGGTTTATTTTGATATAATGTTGTAAAATATGTTAATTTATTGATAATCAGCTTATTATTTGTATATAGTTATGCACAGTTATGTGGATAATGTTTTTCTTTCATTGTTGTTTTTTATTTATTAATAGATGGAAATAGAACAAGTATATCTGATTAATAATTACGTCTTTAAGTAAACTATATGATAGTTTAGCTTTGAATGAATGTAGTTACTCTAAAAATTTTGTGTATTGTAAAGCCATAGGATTCTGCTACAAACAATAAGTAGTATCGCAAATTAGGATACGTTTGAATGTCGTTGACTGCTTATTTTATTTTTTGACTTTCTCAAATTAATTCTTAAAATCAAAAATATTTCAGAGTCAATTACACTATGATACTTTCGTTTTGATTGATGAAAGATCTTCTGTTGTAGTCTGAGAAAAAGTTTGTTTCCTAAAGCATCTATATAACGTGTAAGATTTTTTAATCTTTTTATAAATCTCTTACACATTGGCAAGTCATGCCAGCATTTTTATTTTCTGCTTCTCTTATCGGAGTGCTGCCAATATTGCGTTTCCTACTCCAAGCAGTGGAGTCGCTCGCTTCTGTAGCTGTCCACTGAGCAAGTATATAATAGGGATATTGATCATCTGGTTGAAAATCACCATTAGCTATTCTCCATCCTGTAATCTCATTTGGATGATTCAATCTACCATTACAAGGTATATATTTTTTAAAATCGGAACTTAAAATGATATCGTACTCTGTTAGTTCTCCATCAGATATCACTCTCCATCCTTTGGGACATAAATTTCCTGCTGCAATAGCATGCCAGTTGTATAATTTTGGAATACTTGCATATCCAGTAGGATAGCTATCTTTTTCATTTCTATAGTAAGACCATGCCCCACCTTGAGCACCAGCCCACTCCTGATTGTCTTCTATATTTTCAATAGGCGTACCATCATTATAGCGAGTGGTTTTTAGAAAATCTAGCATGTATTCTTTATTTCTAATCACTACTGTGTAATATGGATTCCCATCTATATCTACTACTAGTGTCACATCTAAATCTTTATTACAAAAAGTAACTGATGTAGGTGGTAATTGTATCGTATTGTCTTTTATACAAGAAGAAGTTACTATCATTAAAAAAAGAATGAAAGTAAGCTGGTTAAAATATCCTTTCATTTATAAGTTCAATTCTTTCTCTAAAACACTAGCTAAACCGCTAATATGTTTTGCTGAAAAATCAAAAGGTACTCCGGCAGTTACATATACTTCTGGAAGTGAAACTGTACCCCCTAATGATAAAGCTGTTTTATATTGAGTTACAGTTTTTTCAGCATCTTCTTGATAGTTTTTCCATACACCGAGTGCACCTAATTGTGCAATACCATATTCTATATAGTAAAATGGCACTTCGAAAATATGTAACTGTCTATGCCAGCTATAATTCTCTTCTTCCTCATACGAACTCCAATCTACTAAACCAGTAGAATAATCTTGATTAATCGTTCTCCAAGCTGCTTTTCTCTCTTCACGGGTATGTTCAGGATGTGTATAAATCCAATGTTGAAATCTATCTACAATTGCAATCCATGGGAGAACAGTCAAAACTCTTTCTATCTGTTCTCTTTTAGCTCTATTTAAAGATTCTACATCTTTATAAAAATGATTCCAATATGGCATAGTCATCATCTCCATAGACATAGATGCTAGCTCTGCTACTTCTGAACTAAATTCTTTTTCAAAATTATAAGTTAAATCTTTAGTCAAAAAACTATGTACTGCATGACCAGCTTCGTGAACAAGTGTCACTAAATCGGAATGAGTACCAGTTGCATTCATAAAGATAAAAGGTACTCCTATCTCTGGCAATGGCATATTATACCCACCTGGTCGTTTGCCAATTCTAGAATCTAAATCTAAATGATGCATTGCATCCATGATTTGCAGACACTCACCAAAATAAGTATCTACTTCATTCAAGGTAGCTATACCATTATCAATCAATTCTCTACTCGTCTCAAAAGGTCTCAAAGCTTGATCGCCATACACCGACACACTCATGTCATAAGGTTGTAATGGATGTATGTCTAATCTATCAGCTCTATCTTGATTGATATTTTTGATGATAGGTGTAATCACTTCTTTGATAGCTTCATGAAAAGCTTCACACTCTTTTACACCATAATCAAATCTACCTAAGGAACGCATCATATAGTCGCGATAGTTGTCAAAACCTGCATTTAAAGCTATCTGATGGCGAAGTTTGAGTAGTTTGTCAAAAAGCTCTTCTAGCTTGTCTTTATCTTGTAATCTACGTTGGCCGATTTTCTCAAAAATATCTTTCCTTAGATTTCTATCTTTTTCTTGAAGGAGTTTTTGCGCTTGTTGTAAAGTGAGTGTTTTACCATCATGTTCTATGGTCATAGCTCCAGATATCTTACCATATTCATTAGATAAAATATCTACCTCAGTCATCAGTGGGATATTTTCTTCACGGAAAAGCTCTAATTCATTTTTTAGATTACGAAGAAAAATTTTGTACCGTTCTTTATCTAATTGGTCTAAAAACGCTGATTGTGCAACTTTCTGATTGAGTTCATTAGAAGCTTGCATCCATTGTGGCATTACATGCTCGATAAAACCATTGAGCGCAGCTTCTTTATCTTTATTTTCAGTATCACAACTTTGATGTACATGCTTCCATCTATAATCTTCACCTACAACACTTTCTAATTCAGAGCGTTTTTTCATCCACTCTTCCAAAGATTGTACACTGTTGATTTCAGTATTTAATAGGTATTCAAAGTATTGTTCAATATCTATCCATTTTAGTATAGATATATCCTCAGCAACAAAAGTTCTTTTCTTTCTATTAATAGCTTGGCTCATGGAAAAACTTATTCAGTAACAGGCGATTCAGTAGAATTATCTGTTTTATGAATTAAATCATACTCTTGTAGAATGTGAAACCATTTTATCAATTTTTTGATATCAGTAGCATGTACTCTATCTCTGTCAAATTCTGGTAATACTGATTCCAGATAGTTTTTTAAAGTCTCTCCATCTGAATTAGCATCTACAGGGGTGGATGCTTTCATATTAATCAATACATCTAATAAAGGTACGCTATCATCTTCTGTATATATAGAAATGCTTTCTAATGGTGAGAAAAGATGCTTTCTAGAAGGTATAAACTTTTTATTGTTTCCATCTAAATCAGAGATTATCAATCCATCTTGCCTTCTGCCTACAACTCTCTTCAAACCAGCAATTCCTGATATAGATACAATTTCACTAAATTTCATAAAGTATTTTTTGAATCTGCAAAATTAAGAGAAAAGATGGTTTAAACTAACCCAAAAACGCTCACTTAGTCTTTTTTAAACTTTATGGGTTATTGCTTAATAATTTTACCTATAAATGTAGTGTTGTTTTCTGTACCATTTTGAATCTCTGTGATATAAATTCCCTTTGCTAATTGTGCTATATCTACTTGATGATTGTATCCACTAAATTGCCCTTGCTGAACAATTTGTCCACTAATATGATAGATTTTAAAATTCCATTTCTCACTAATAGGCATCGAGATATAAAAATTATCTATTGTAGGATTGGGCTGAATATTAATTTCTTTAATATTTGTAGGGAAAATAGCTGTTGGTGATACAGCTTTCTTTTCACAAGCAATCTGTTTAAATAGGAAATCTACTATTCCATTGAGCACTCTATTGTATTTTTCTTTATCAATAAAATTGACTTGTGCTATTAAATCTTTTATATCCAGATTTAAAAAAGGAACGTGACCTCCATTTTCAAAGATCATAAATTCTGATTGCACTCCTTGCTGTAAGCATTTTTCGTGAATGCGTTTGCTCCCATACATATTTGGTGCAGCAGTAGCTCCAAATAATGGTGCTCCGAAATCAAAAGGTACAAAATCATCTTTTGTTCCATGTATGTGAAGAAATTGAGTAGAGGTATTTTGAATAAAATTAGTATCTACGAGAGCACCAGAAATATTAAAAAATCCTTTGATGATATTTTTGTCAGCACAAAATTTATTGGCAAGTACTTCATCAATCCTTCCTTCATCTACTTCTCTTGCCCAAGTAGAATACTCTCCCAAATCTTCAACCTTATTTAAAAACAAACCGTGAAGCCCGATAATGCTACCTGCTGAGGAGCCACCTGCAAAAATTTCATTTTTATTGATTCTATATGGATTGCCATTGTCTATTTGTGATACAATATGACATACTGCGTCATTGGCATCAAGAGTAGATTTGACAACTATCTTAATTAATTCTTCTGTACTGTTGAATTTCGTCAGGTCTGTAAGCCCTCTGTAATCAGGAGCAATCACGACATATCCCATTTTTGCAAGATCTTTGACTAAATCCATGATGTCAGGACTGTTTTTTTTGATTGCATCAATGAATGCTCCACCATGCCATAAGATGATTAAAGGTCTTAATGCAGCAGTGTCGTCTTTTGGAGAATATACATTATATCTTAAAACAGGACCTCCATGATATTTAGTCCAAGATTCAAAGTCAACTTGGGCATGATACTCTAATCTATCAAAAATTTTTTCACGATATCTTGCTGAGCAGTTGTCTGTATTTTGGCTGTAGGCTATAGATAAAGCTATTGTATTCAATAGGATGATTAATATGATTTTTTTCATAATATGTAGATAGAGAATTCTTGTTTTAGTGTGTATAAAATTTATTGTTTAATCATTTTACTGATGTAAACTTTTTCAGACTCAATAGGGTTTGAAATTTTTACAATATATATGCCTTTTGCCAAAGACTCAGCATGATGAATATAATTGTTTCCACTAAAACTATGTTGTTGGATAGCTTTTCCAGTAATATCAATGATTTGAATTTGCCATAATTTATTTTCAGGCATTTTGATTTCAAAAGAATTATTTACAGGATTAGGGTAAATATTAATTTCTATTTGATTGTCTGGTCTAATACCTGTTGGAGTGACAACTTTTTTCTCACAAGAAATCTGATTAAATAGAAAGTTTGATATCAATTTTAGGGTTTTATCATACTCATCCATATTGATTAGACCGAGTCCATATTTTAATATACTTCCTAAGTCCAGATTCATAAAGGGAACATGTCCCAATCCATTAGAAAACAGAGCTTCAGAATGCATTCCTAAACTTAAAAGTTTTTCATGAACTGGTTTGCTTCCATATAGTGCAGGAGCTGCAGTGACTCCACCAAGAGGTTTGCCGTAATTAAACATGACAATCTGATCTGCTGTCCCATGAATATTTAAGAAAGAAATAGGCACTTTCTTAATAATTGAAGTGTCTAAGATGGCGCCAGATATATTGATAAACCCTTTTATTGCATTCGTGTGGCCACAAAATTTGTTGTTAATAATTTCATCTATGATACCATTATCTACTTCTCTAGCCCAAGTTGCATTTTGTGAACCCAAATCATCAACTGTAGGAACTAGTAGAGCATGTAATCCAGTAACGGCACCTCCAGAAACCCCTCCAGCAAATATTTCATCTTTATTAATGCGGTAAGGATTGCCATTGTTCTCAATTTGATCGAGGATATGGCATATTGCCTTATTGGCATCAATTGCACTACCAGCTACTTCTCTTATCAACCCACCATCATTGAAGAAATCCATTATGTCTCTGATTCCTCTATAATCTGGAGATATAGCTACATATCCCATTCTTGCAAGATCCTTAGCCATCATGACGATATCTGGACTTTCTTTTGTAAACATGTCCATATATGCCCCACCATGCCACAAAACGACTAAAGGACGTAAAGTAGCAGTGTCGTTTTTAGGATAATATACATCATATCTTAAAGGGCGGACTCCTCCTTGAGGAGCAATCCATTCGCCAAAAGAAATATTGCCGTCCAAACCAATCTCTGGAAATACTTTTTCTCTGTACCTTTGAGTGCATTCCTCTTGGGCTTGGATATTGAGGGATAAGAATAAAAAAGTAAAGAATAAAAGAGTAGGATACCTTCTCATTTTTTATAGTTTTAAATAAAGTTAAAAAATATATTACAATGCAAGCATTTTATTTTCAAAAACAATAAGTATGCTTTAGAAGTTTTTAAGGAAGATGAAGTTTCAGATTGTTTCTAAATATCAACCAGCTGGTGATCAACCCAATGCAATCAACGAATTAGTGAAGGGTGTTGAACAAGGAGAAGAATCACAGGTCTTGCTAGGGATTACTGGTTCGGGAAAGACCTTTACGGTTGCTAATGTTGTGGAAAGACTTCAACGACCTACATTGGTGTTGACTCATAATAAAACGCTAGTCGCTCAATTGTATTCTGAGTTTAAGGAGTTTTTTCCCAATAATAAAGTAGAATATTTTGTTTCATATTATGATTATTATCAACCAGAAGCATACCTTCCTACCACGGATACTTATATTGAAAAAGATTTGTCTATCAATCAAGAAATTGAAAAGCTTCGTTTAAGTACGACTTCTTCTTTGATGTCAGGAAGAAGGGATGTTTTAGTGGTAGCTTCGGTATCTTGTATTTATGGGCTGGGTAATCCTTCCGAAATTAAGAAACAGATAGTCAGATTAAGTATTGGGCAACAAGTAAGTAGAAATACTTTTTTATTTGACTTGGTCAATTTACTTTATAGTCGTACATCAGATGTTTTTTCTCGTGGCACATTCAGAGTGCTTGGAGATCGTATTGAAATTAATTTGGCCTATTCAGATGATGCTTATCGTATTTCATTTTGGGGTGATGAGATAGAGTCTTTAGAGTTGTTTAATCCAATCACTGGTAAGGTAATTGAAGAGATGGATGATATTGCAATTTATCCAGCATCTATATATATTGCTCCTAAAGACCAAATGCCTATCATTATTAAGGAGATTCAAGATGAACTATATAACCAAATCCAGTACTTTACTCGTGAACGAAAATTTAATGAAGCCAAAAGGATAGAAGAAAGAGTAAACTTTGATATAGAGATGATTAAAGAGCTAGGGTATTGTTCAGGAATTGAAAATTACTCCAGATTTTTTGATAGGCGAAATGTAGGTGAGAGACCTTTTTGTCTATTGGATTATTTTCCAGATGACTTTTTATTAGTGATTGATGAAAGCCATGTTACTGTTCCCCAAATAGGGGCTATGTATGGTGGAGACCGTTCTAGAAAGCTAAATCTGGTTGAATATGGGTTTAGATTACCTAGTGCCATAGATAATCGACCATTAAATTTTAATGAATTTGAATTTTTATCAAAACAAACAATTTATGTCAGTGCGACTCCTGGTGATTATGAATTGAGAAAAACGAATGGTGAGTTTGTAGAGCAAGTGGTTCGACCTACTGGCTTGTTAGACCCTCTTATTGAGGTGCGACCATGTGCCAATCAAGTGGATGATTTGTTGGATGAAATCAGAATACGTATAGATAAAGATGAACGCGTATTGGTAACAACTTTGACCAAAAGAATGGCAGAAGAGTTGAGTAAATTTTTTCTAAAATTAGGACTTAAATGTAAATATATCCATTCAGATGTAGAAACAATGGAGCGTGTGGAAATCATTCAGGCGCTTAGATTAGGTGAAATTGATGTTTTGATTGGAGTCAATTTGTTGAGAGAAGGCCTTGATTTACCAGAGGTTTCACTGGTTGCTATCATGGATGCAGATAAAGAAGGGTTTTTAAGAAATGTTCGTTCTCTCACCCAGACAGCTGGTCGAGCTGCTAGAAATCAAAATGGATTTGTCATCATGTATGCTGACAAAATCACTGTTTCAATGCAGAAAACGATTGATGAAACCAATAGAAGAAGGGAAAAGCAGATACAATATAATATTGAACACCAAATCATTCCAAAGACAGTCTTCAAGTCTAAAGAAGAGATAATTCTAAAGAGTACAATTTTAGATATCCGAGAAGATGAGAAAAAAAGAAAAATAGCAGCCAAAAAAGAAGCAGAACCTATAGTCGCAGAATCTTTTTCTTCTTATGACACGCCACAATCTATTACAAAACAAATTGAAATTACTAAAAAGGCAATGCATAAAGCTGCTGCTAAAATGGATTTTATGGAAGCTGCAAGATTACGTGATATTATGTTTAATTTAGAAAAGCAATATCAGAACATGGTATATAAATCTTAACAAATGGAATTGAAATATACCTCGCAAACCTTGCAAAAAATAGAAGCTATTTTTAAGTCTAATCAATATTTGATTCGATATGAAAAAGGACATTTCAATTCAGGATTTTGCCTTTTGAAAGATAAAAGGGTAATCGTGGTAAATAAGTTTTTTAATGTTGAATCTCGCATATTGTGTTTGATAGATTTGTTACAAGAAATAGAAATTGATACTCAATTATTAGATGATGACAAATTGCTAAAACTTTATCTTTCACTCACTGAAAAAAATTAACTTGAAAATTATTGTATTAGGCTCAGGTACTTCGACAGGAATCCCAGTGATTGGTTGTAATTGTAAAGTGTGTCAATCTCAGGATAGTAGGGATAAACGGCTTAGGTCCTCACTATATATTGAGGTCAATAGGAAAAAGATTGTTATAGATACAGGTCCAGATTTTAGAATCCAAATGTTGAATAATCATTTATCTGATTTAGATGCAGTAATTTTTACTCATAATCACAAAGACCATACTGGAGGTTTAGATGATATACGTCCTATTAATTACATTTTGGAGAAAAGGGTGGATGTTTTTGCAGAGAAATATGTTCAACAGACACTTAAAATGGAGTATCCATATATTTTTCAAGAGCAAGATTATCCAGGAGTTCCTCAAATCAGTCTTCATACCATTGATGAATCTCCATTTTTTATTGAGAATGTGAAATTTATTCCCATCAGAGTTTGGCATAAAAATCTACCCGTTTTAGCCTTCAGGATTGGGAATTTTACTTATTTGACTGATGCCAATAGGATAGAGGAACCAGAGTTAGATAAAATTAGAGGTTCAGAAGTCCTCATCATCAATGCATTGAGAAGAGAAACCCATTATTCTCACTTTAGCCTGAGTCAGGCTTTAGAGATTATCAATCAAGTGCAACCTCAAACTGCTTATCTGACACATATTGGGCATCATTTAGGCTTGTTTGAGGAGGTGCAAAGAGAATTGCCTCAAAATGTATTTCTTTGTTATGATGGATTGACGCTCGATATGAAGAGTGACGGATGCTTTTAGACTAAATAGTCGTTTTGATATTTAATTCTTTTAATTGTTTATCATCTATTACACTCGGCGAGTCTAGCATGACATCTCTACCACTATTGTTTTTTGGGAAAGCAATATAATCTCTGATAGAATCACTATTTCCTAAAACAGCACATAATCTATCAAAGCCAAATGCTAATCCTCCATGTGGAGGTGCACCAAACTCAAATGCATTCATCAAGAATCCAAATTGTGCTTGGGCTTGCTCAGGTGTAAATCCTAATCTTTCAAACATCTTGGCTTGGAGAACTTTATCAAATATCCTGATAGAGCCTCCTCCGACTTCTACTCCATTGATTGCTAGATCATAAGCATCTGCTCTGACTGCTCCTGGATCATCATATAGTTTAGAAATATCTTCTTTCTTAGGAGATGTAAATGGATGATGCATCGCAAACCAACGTTGACTATCTTCATCCCATTCGAGTAGTGGGAAATCTAAAACCCATAGACATTTATAATCTCCCGCCTTTCTTAGCCCCAATTTATTGCCCATTTCTAAACGTAGTTCATTCATCTGTTTACGAACTTTCTCCGTTTTACCACTCAATATTAATATTAAGTCTCCAGGCTGAGAACCACAATGGTCTGCCCATGATTTTAAATCTTCTTCATTGAAAAATTTATCAACAGAAGATTTTAATGAGCCATCTTCATTATATCTGCAATATATCAAACCAGTTGCTCCAATTTGAGGTCTTTTAACCCATTCTGTGAGTTCATCTATTTGTTTGCGTGTAAAATGTGCTGCTCCTTCTACATTGATGGCTAATACGAGTTCAGCCTCATCAAAGATTTTAAAACCTTTCCCTTGAACCCAATCATTCATCCTATTAAAGGTCATTCCAAATCGGATGTCAGGTTTATCAGAACC
Organism: Chitinophagales bacterium; assembly: GCA_023957235.1. GTDB lineage: Bacteria > Bacteroidota > Bacteroidia > Chitinophagales > JADIYW01 > JAMLHH01. Next base: position 605,113 of record JAMLHI010000001.1, read on the forward strand.
ATATAATTCCATAGCTTGGTCATAGGTCATACGAGGGAAATCTTGTAATTCTATCCCTTTGATATCTTTAAAAACTTTTTTTATCAAACCTTCAAAAATATTTAAGATATCTTCCTGCTCGACAAAAGACATTTCGCAATCTATTTGTGTAAACTCCGGCTGGCGGTCTGCTCGTAAATCCTCATCTCTAAAGCAACGCACTATCTGATAATATTTATCAAATCCTGAAACCATTAATAATTGCTTAAAGGTCTGAGGAGATTGAGGTAATGCATAGAATTGACCAGAGTTAATACGAGAAGGTACCACAAAATCTCTAGCTCCCTCAGGGGTACTTTTGATTAAAAAAGGAGTTTCTATATCTAAAAAACCATTGTCATTCAAATAATTGCGGACAACCGAACCAATTTTATGTCTAGTAATGATTTTGTCTCTGACTTCATCTCTTCTTAAATCCAAATATCTGTATTGCATTCTAAGTTCATCTCCTCCATCTGTATCATTTTCAATAGTGAAAGGAGGAGTTTTTGATTTGGATAGAATTTGTATAGATATAGCAGTAATTTCAATTTCGCCTGTAGCAATATTGAAATTTTTATTAGATCTCTCTACGACATTCCCTTTGATTTGTACCACATCTTCTCTTCCTAAATTTCGCGCTTGCTCACATAAAGAAGCGTCTGTAGCCATATTAAATACAATTTGGGTAATACCATATCGGTCTCTCAAGTCTAAAAAAGTCAATCCTCCAAAGTCACGTGTGCGTTGTACCCAACCACTCAATATGACTTCACTACCTATCTTCGTAATGTTTAATTCTCCACAATTATGACTTCTGTACATATACTTTCTGATGTTTTGTGGTACAAATATAAAAAGGTTTGCTTCTTAGTTGTAGGATACTTTATTTGAAAGATGGTTTTGTATCAAATACATTATTTTTATTCTATTATTGTATTGTTTTTCTAAAAGAGATGCTTATTTAATGTGTGTCGATAATATTTGTATTGCTTTCAGGTTTTCATTTGTCCTTTTATTGGGATTTTGCTATTTAAGTTGTGAAAATAATGAAGCAACATCTAGTGAAACAAATATAAATATCCCAGTAAATGATCAACTTTTAGAGGAAAATGATTCAATTATTGAGAAGCATGAGATTCATTATACACTTATTCCTCAATCTGAGTGGTTGAAAGTGGATACATTTAAAGGAATAGGTCATACAGATATATTATGTGCTATCAATAGAACAGACAGTATTCATCTATTGAGAATGGACAGTATAATTGTACCTGATAGATATGATTTGAATTTTAATGAGTATTTGTCTTTCCCAGAAAATGTCAGAATCTTTAAGGGTATTCATAAAATCATTATTTTTTCTCTGCCATTTCAAATTTTTGCTGCTTATGAATATGGACAAATTGTTAGGCAAGGTCAAACTAATTCAGGCAAAAAATCAACTCCTACTCCTACAGATTTATATTTCTGTAACTGGAAAGCAAAAAGATCTATTTCTACAGTTGATAAAAGTTGGATATTGAACTGGAATTTTAATGTCAGCAACTACAAAGGAATTGGATTCCATCAATATGGCTTACCTGGATATCCTGCTTCTCATAGTTGCATGAGGTTAACTGAAGAAGATGCCTTCTTTTTATATCATTGGGCAGATCAATGGATTTTGAACGGCAATCAATTGGCAGCACATGGAACACCAGTTATTGTATATAGTCAATATGCTTTTGACAAAGCAAAGCCTTGGCTGGATTTACCGAGTAAGCCAGATGCATTAAAATATAATGAAGACAGTATTGACTTGATGGCAAGACCCTATATTGACACTATTTTAAATAGACAAGGGAGAAGAGCTAATCTACTGAAAGTACTTATTTAATTATTTGGACTCAGAAATTTCTAGGGAAATCAATAATTGCAAAAAGAAGATAGAAAAATGAAAGTGACAGGCTATCTTTTTTGTCATTTTTAACTTTTTATCATCCACAAAACGGCATCATTTTACGAGTAAATGAGGGAAGTGTCATTTGAACGTAAAAATTAATAAGTTGAGGTCAATCAACTTTTTTAACACTTTTGTTTATTAAAAGAATATTAAGTGCAAAGTTGAAAATTTATAAATATTTGAAAATCAGCTTTAAGCAAGTTGTTTAGAACCATTCCAAATTGACACTTTTTTTGATTTTTTTCGTGTTTTAAGAAATGAGAGTGTATTTTTGCTCGGTAAAAAGTAAAATTGCGATGTCTAACTGCAGAAACGGTTTTAAAATTATCTTCCTTTTATTTGCGCTTGCAAGCATTTTACCTTTTAAAGCATATGCTTATAATCCAACAGAATCTTTTGACGACTTGTCAAATCCGGATATTGCGGCACGTGTAGAAGAAGGTAAAAAACTATTCAAGGCAAATTGTGCTGCCTGTCACAAAGTTGAAGGCAAATTATTAGGTCCTGGATTAGCTGATATCTGGACACTATGGGAAACTCAAGAGAGATTGATAAAGTGGGTGCATAATTCACAAGAGATGATAAACTCTGGTGATGCACAAGCTGTCAAGCTTTTTAATGAGAATAACAAATTAGTCATGCCTCCATTCCCTCAGTTGAGCAATGAGCAGGTAGTCAGTATTCTTGAGTATTATGTTCAAGCTGAACAGAAAAAATTATTTGATGCTAAACCTGCTGCTGGTGGTGCAACTGCACAGAAAGATGCAACTATCGGCGGAGAGGCAGCTGGTGACTCAACTCCCAATAAATGGATACTAATAACTATTATTGGCGTATTGGCTATTGTAGCTATCACCTTATACTCTGTCACATCTAAATTGGATAGATTAGTACAAGAGAAAGCTACTGGAGAAATTGCTGAAGAAGGATCTATTGCTTCAAAAATTTTAAATAAAAAATTATTAGGCGCTATTGTTATTCTTGGAATTGTCTTTTTAGGATATAATATAGTTAGAGGTGCTATTGACTTGGGAAGAAGTCAAGGATATGCTCCTGAACAACCTATTAAATTTTCGCATGCATTGCACGCTGGACAGAATAAAATTGACTGTCAATACTGTCACTCTGGTGCAGAAAAAAGCCGTCATGCTGTTATACCATCAGTGGCTGTTTGTATGAACTGTCATAAATATGTACAAGAAGGACCTAAATTTGGCAATAAAGAAATTGCAAAAATTTATGAGTATAGTGGATGGGATCCTGAGTCTAGTACATTTAAAAATGCACCAAAACCTATTCAGTGGGTGAAAGTTCACAATTTGCCTGATTATGTTTATTTCAATCACTCTCAACACGTGAAAGTCGGTGGTATTGAATGTCAAACATGTCATGGAAATGTTCAAGAAATGGAAGTTGTTCAACAATTTGCTCCACTTTCAATGGGCTGGTGTATCAATTGTCACCGTCAAACTGATGTTCAGTTTGCAAACAATGATTATTATTCAATTTTTGAAAAGTATCACGATGAAATTAAAAAGGGTGAACGTTCTGGTGTCACTGTTAATGATATTGGTGGTACTGAGTGTGCAAAATGTCATTATTAATCCATCTTATTAAAAAGATACTCTAAACTAATTTTAAATGAGTAACAATAAATATTGGCAAAGCCTTGAACAATTTGAGGAAACTCCTGAGTTCAAAGAGCAAGCAAACAAAGAATTTATAGAAGAACTTCCTGTGTTCGACTATGTAGATGATGCCACTAAAGTGGAATCTACTGGAAGAAGAGACTTCCTAAAAATGATGGGTATTAGCTTCTCTGCAGCTGCAATAGTATCTTCTTGTAAAATACCAGTGAATAAAGCAGTTCCTTATGTATTCAATTTGGATCAAAGTAGCCGTATTCCTGAATTGATGCCTGGTGTTGCAGATTATTTTGCTTCATCTTATGCTGAAGGAGGAGATTTTATGTCTGTTTTAGTGAAAACGAGAGAAAATAGACCTATTAAGATTGAAGGAAATACCGCTGCTCCTCTTTCTAAAGGAGGAACAACTGGACGTGCACAAGCATCAGTTTTAGGATTGTATGATATCACTAGATTGACTCAACCTAAGAAAAAAGGTGATTCTATCACATGGGAACAAGCAGATACTGAAATTGCTAATAAATTAGCTAGTATTGCTACTAGTGGCGGAAAAATTGTTGTCCTTACAAATACAAATTATTCTCTAGCTACAAAGAAAGCCTTAGAAGTTTTTAAAGCGAAATATCCTACAACAGAAGTGGTTACTTATGACCCTATTTCTTTGTATGCCATTCGCAAAGCAAATCAAACTACTTTGGGTAGTGCAATTATTCCTACGTATTTATTTGATAAAGCTCAGGTGATTGCTGGTTTTAACTGTGACTTTTTGGGAGCATGGGTAAATACAACTGAGAATGCAAGAAGATATATTACAAATAGAGTTCCATCTAAGGAAAATCCTAATATGTCTCGTCACTATCAGTTTCAATCTAATGTAACTATTACAGGTTCAAAAGCAGATTATAAATATGCTATCAAGCCTTCTCAAGAAAAAGCAGTTTTAATTGCTTTGTATAATAAATTGGCAGGTACTACTTTGGCTAGTGTTAACATCGGAGAATTACAAGCTGGAGTAGATAAATTAGCTGCTGAATTATTAGCGAATAAGGGAGCTTCAATTGTTGTATCTGGTACTAATAATGTAGATATCCAATTATTGACTAATGCTATCAATGGTTTATTAGGAAACTATGGTTCTACTATTGATACTACTGCAGCTCTAAACTTAAAGCAAGGAAATGATGAAGCATTAAAGGCTTTATCTGACGATACATCAGTGAAAGCGATTTTACTTGTGGGTGCAAATCCTGTATATGATTCAGCTTTTTCTGAGAAATTTAAAAACATTATCTCGAAAGCAGAACTTTCAGTTTCTTTTGCTGATAGAGTAGATGAATCTGCTGAGTTGGTTCAGTATATAACTCCTGATAGTCACTATTTAGAATCTTGGGATGTTTTAGAACCAAAGAAAGGATTTATAGCTTTTGTTCAACCGACAATCAATCCATTATTTGATACTCGTCAGGCAGCAGTTTCTTTGATAGAGTTTGCTGGTGATACTACAACTGCTCATGATTTAGCTCAATCAGTTGGACTTCCTTTCACAACAAATTTCCCTACTTTATTAGGTAATACTGCATGGGAATCAGCATTGCAAGCAGGTTTTGTTGCTTCATTAAATGAAGTGGCTACTGGTGCTGCAAATGTTAGTGCTACTATTGCTGCTATCAATACTACCCTCCCTACATCAAAAGGTTTAGAATTGGTTGTTTTTGAATCTATTCCTTTAGGTGATGGTAAGTATTCTAATAATCCTTATTTATTAGAAATGCCAGATCCTATTACCCGTGTTTCTTGGGATAATTATATTGCATTACCTTATACTTTTGCTATTAACAATGGTATTCAAGCTATGTCTCAAGCTTCTACTGTTAAAACAGCAAAAGTGACTGTTAATGGAAAAGAAATTATACTCCCAGTTGTTATTTCTTATGGACAGGCTCAAGATACTATAGCTATTGCATTAGGTTTTGGACGTTCAGAAGGAGTAGGACAAGCTGCTTTTGGAGCTGGAGAAAATGCATATCCATTGATAAAATTTGATAATGGCACAATTTCCTATGCTGTAGATGGTGTGACTTATGAAACTTTGAATGAAACTAGAAAAATAGGATTATCTCAAAGGTATCATACATTACAAGAAGATTCAAACCTTCCTGGAAGACCTCGTAGATATAGAAGTAATATTGTTAAAGAGGCAAATCTTACAGATTATCGTAAAAGTGATTCAGCTGGAAATGAAGATAGAGCATCAATAAAAGAACATTTGACTACATTATATAAGAGTTATGATTCTTTAGGTCATCATTGGAGCATGGCTGTTGATTTGAATGCTTGTATTGGTTGTGGTGCTTGTGTGATTTCTTGTAATGTTGAAAATAATATTCCTGTTATAGGAAGAAAAGAAATGTCTAATACTCGTTCTATGCATTGGATGAGAATTGATAGATATTATAGTGGTGACCCTGACAATCCAGATGTAGCTTTCCAACCGTTAATGTGTCAACATTGTGACAATGCTCCTTGTGAGAACGTTTGTCCAGTGAATGCTACTAGCCATAGTTCTGAAGGACTCAACCAAATGGCTTATAATAGATGTATTGGAACTAAATATTGTGCTAATAACTGTCCATTTAAAGTAAGGAAATTTAATTGGTACGATTATCAAGGTGGAGATGCCTTTGGAGCATGGAATGACCATACTGATGCTACATATATGTTGAATGACTTGACTAGAATGGTGCTTAACCCTGATGTTACTGTCAGATCTAGAGGGGTCATGGAAAAATGTACTTTCTGTGTTCAAAGAATTCAATCAGCTAAATTGACTGCTAAGTCTGATGGTAGAAAATTGAAAGATGGTGAAATACAGACTGCTTGTCAGACTGCTTGTCCTACGGGAGCCATTACTTTTGGAGATAGAAATGATAAAAACAGTGAAATACATCATATTTTCTATGATAGTGGAAGAAATTATCATTTGTATGAGGAACAACATTTCTTGCCAAATGTCGGATATCAAGTGAAAATCCGTAATACAGACGAAAAACCGAATTTTACATTTATTGGTGCACTAGAAGAAAAAGCTTAAAAGATGAGTCATTTTGAATCACCGTTGCGCGAACCGTTAATTACCGGTAGCAAAACATATAAACAAATTACAGACGATATCGTCAGAGGAACAGAAGGTTCTTTAGGAATCACTTGGTTGTTATCTACTGGTGTTGCTGGTTTAGTTGCTCTTTTTGGAGTATTTTGTCTGACATGGACAATTTTATACGGAATTGGAACCTGGGGTGTAAATACAACAGTTGGTTGGGCTTGGGATATTACTAACTTCGTTTGGTGGGTGGGTATTGGTCACGCAGGCACATTAATTTCAGCAATTTTATTATTATTCCGTCAAAAATGGCGTACAGGTGTGAATAGAGCAGCTGAGGCGATGACAATTTTTGCGGTGGTCTGTGCTGGTTTGTTTGTAATGTTACATACAGGTCGTCCTTGGGATGTATTCTATATCTTACCTTACCCTAATACAAGAGGACCTTTATGGACTAACTTTAACTCTCCTTTACTTTGGGATGTTTTTGCGATTTCTACTTATTTGACAGTTTCTCTATTATTCTGGTACACTGGATTGGTTCCGGATTTTGCAACTATTAGAGATAGGTCAAAAGCTGGTTCAATCAGATGGAAGATATACAATATTTTATCTTTCGGTTGGGTAGGCTCAGCTAAGCATTGGGAACGTTTTGAGTCTTTGGCTTTAATTTTGGCTGGTTTAGCTACTCCATTGGTACTTTCAGTTCATACGATAGTATCCTTTGACTTTGCTACATCGGTTATTCCTGGTTGGCATACTACTATTCTCCCTCCTTATTTTGTTGCTGGAGCAATTTTCTCTGGTTTTGCAATGGTATTAACCTTGATGATAGTCGCTAGAAAAGTGATGAATTTGCAAGATTATATTACTATTGCACACATTGAGTCCATGAATAAAATTCTATTATTGACTGGTACAATGGTAGGTACAGCTTATTTGACTGAACTTTTTGTCGCTTGGTATTCTGGTTCAATGATTGAGCAGTATGCTTTTGCTAACCGTGCTTTTGGACCTTATCTTTGGGCTTATTGGATAATGATGAGTTGTAACTTGATTTTCCCTCAGTTTTTCTGGGTGAAAAAATTAAGAAGAAATATTGCATTCACATTTTTCGCCTCTATTATTGTAAATATTGGAATGTGGTTCGAGCGTTTTGTAATTATTGTCCTTTCATTACATAGAGATTATTTGCCTTCTAGCTGGACGGACTATCAGCCAACTTGGGTGGAAGTTGGAATCTATGTTGGAACAGGAGGTATATTTATGACTTTGTTCTTGTTATTCAGTAGATTCTTCCCAGTAGTTGCAATCGCTGAGGTGAAGTCAATATTGAGTATCTCTGGCAATCAAGCTCGAAGAGAGCAAATGGATGAAGTTAAAAGCGATGAAGCATATCAAGATGTTGATGCTAGATTAATTTATAAAATCGACTAATTTTTTAGAAAATGAGTACTACTAATAAATTTTTAGTTGGGATGTTTGATGATGATCAAACATTACTTAAGGCTGTTCAATCTGCTAAAGAAAGCGGGTTGAAAATTGCCGATGCGTTTACTCCATTTCCTGTGCATGGATTGGAACATAAATTGGGTTTAAGAGCTACTAAATTACATACTGCTGGCTTTGTATTTGGTGCTACTGGTTTGACTACTGCTTTCAGTTTGATGGCTTTTGCCAATGCAGTGGACTATCCAACAAATTTTGGTGGTAAACCATATTTTTCTCTTCCTGCTTGGATTCCTATTATGTTTGAGTTGACAGTTTTGTTTGCTTCTGTAGGTATGGTCATTGCATTTTATTACTTGTGCAATTTGTATCCAGGTAAGCAACCAAAAATTGTGGATCCAAGGTTAACTGATGATATGTTTGCTTTAACCTTTGATATCACTGGAGATAATGAACAATCTTCTAAGATTACTGAGTTTCTTAATAAAGAAGGCGCAGTAGAAGTTTTTGAAAAAGATATTTAATTTGTAAATAAAGATTGCAGAATGATTCGCACTCAAACTATACTATCAATATTCCTTTCTGGTGCTCTTCTTGCCTCTTGCTCTGCAGGTGGTGATAACCCAGGATATGAATATGCTCCAGAAATGGTTCACTCAATTGCTTATGAAGCACAAAGTGAAAATCCGATTTATGCTTCTGGTTATACTAATCAATTGCCTGTAGAAGGTGCAATAGCTGTTGGTAAATATACCTATCCTTTGACAAATACCCCTGAAGGTTATGCAGATGCGGCTACTAAAATTCAAAATCCTTTTCAGTTTACTCCTAAAGAAATCAGTGGAGAAGGCAAAAAGATTTATTTGACTTATTGTGCTGTCTGTCATGGTGAGGCTGGAGATGGTCAAGGTCATTTAGTTCAAATTGAAAAATTCCCTGCTCCTCCTTCTTATTTTACCCCAGATTTGATGTCTAAGCCTGAAGGTCAGAGATATCATACCATTATGTATGGTAAAGGCATGATGGGTTCTTATGCTACTCAGATTAATCATCGTGAAAGATGGTTGGTACTAGAGTATATTAAAGGGTTACAAGCTGAACAGTTGGCAAAAGGAGGAACTAATTAATTTTTAAACATTCAAAAAAATTAAGATGAAAAATACATATATTTTTACTCCTGAAGCTAAAGGTTATCTAATCAAAGGATTTGTAGTAGGACTTATTCTTTTGGCTATAGGTGTTGCTTTGAATTGGAATGTTGGTGCTGGTGGAGACCATCATCATGAACATGCTGCTACATTGCGTACACATTTAATTGCTAATATTTATTCAATTGTTTTATATGGATTTTGGATTGGAGTGACTGCTCTTTTCTTTTTATCTGCTACAACTTTAGCTTTGGGCGGATGGCATATTCAAATTCAAAAGGTACTTTTAGCTATTGGTGGAACACTTCCTTTTTCAATTTTGTTATTAGCCGTATTTTTTGGTTTATTTAATCATGATTTGTTCCATTGGACTCATGATTTGTATGATCCCAATTCACCTACTTATGATGCAATTCTTGCTTCAAAAAGAGATTACTTGAATATGGGTAGATTTTGGGCTTTTGCTATTGCTTTGTTTTTAATGGTATTAACTATCTATTATTTATGGCATAAAAATTTGAATGAGATGGATGTCAATCCTTCTGTTAAGCTGTTTGATAGAAGTAGGGCTATTGCTGCAGGTAGTATTTTTGTATTGGCTATGTTGGTGAATACTTTTGGTAGCTGGGACTGGGCGATGTCTATACAACCACATTGGTATAGTACTATGTTTTCTTGGTATTTAATGGCTTCAGCTGCTGTTGGAATGTTTTCAGTTCTATTTATCATTATTTTCTATTTGAAAAGAAATGAATACTTACCTCATGTTAATGAGAACCACCAACATGATGTTGCTAAATACATGTTCGCTATTTCTATATTTTGGACTTATGTATGGTTTTCTCAATTTATGTTGATTTGGTATGCTAATATTCCAGAAGAAACTTTGTATTTCACTAAGAGACTTAATGGATATTCTATTATGTTTTATGCTTCTTTAGTATTGAACTTTATTCTGCCATTTTTAGCTTTGATGAAAAGAGATTCTAAAAGAAAATCAAATCTTGTATTAGTAATTGCTGTTTTGATTATTATAGGTCATTGGTTTGATTTCTTTAATATGATAGTTCCAGAATTGATTGCTGGTGGTGGAGGATTTAACCTGATTAGTATCGGTGCATTTGTTGCATTGTCTAGTGTATTTATTTATATTGCTTTAGCTACTTTATCTAGATATAAAGATTTGTCTTCTAGTACTCACCCATATATTAGAGAGAGCTATGGTCACCATATTTAGTGAATAAATTTTCCTAATTGATTATAAAGGATTGGTTTTTACCAATCCTTTTTTGTTTCCTTTTTCTAGGTGTTAAAATAGTTTCTTAATATTAATTGGATGTTATGAATGGCTGTGTTTTATTTGGTTTGTTATTTCAGTGTAAATTTTTAACAACGTATAAAACAGGATGTTTTTATCCGATTTGTGATTTGTGTCAGATTTATTTTTATAAATGAGTATTTGCTTAGGATATCATAATGTAAACTTTACAAGGAAATGCTTTTTGTGTGATTTAATTCACGTTTTGTCAAAATAATGTAGTTTTTATCTTTGTTAGAATAAAATTCTTTTTAATTTTACAACTTTCTTTTCCTAACTATAATTAAAAGAAATCTAATGCAAATTTTACTTATAATTCTCGCTTTTGTACTTGTCTTAGTTGTGATTTTACAAGTCGGTAAGGTCGTTGAGCTGGTTTCAGTAATGAGAGATGAAGATGAACGAACTGAAGACACTTCTAATTCAGTGGGATTCTTGTTTTTACTATCTGGGATAGTTTTAGGGCTTTTTATTGCCTATACTTCATATACAGAATATGGTAAATTTTTACCTGTTTCTGCTTCCGAACATGGTGTGTGGATACAGGATTTAGTTGATATCAGTTTGTATATTACTGGTATTGTATTCATTATTACTAATGTTCTATTGTTTTATTTTGCCTACAAATACAGATATAGAAGAAACAGGAAAGCATTATATTTTCCATATAATAATAGAATTGAAATCTTATGGACAGTAATACCTACTTTAGTTTTGACTGTTATTATTGGTCTTGGGCTAAATAAATGGTTTAAGATTTTTTCTGAAGCACCTACTGATGCGATTCAGATTGAAGTGACTGGCAAACAGTTTGCATGGGTAGTTAGATATGGGGGTAAAGACAATGAACTTGGTAAAAGAGATTTCACTTTATCTACTGTTGAAAATGAATTAGGTGTTAGATGGAAAGACAAAGTGAGTAAGGATGATTTTTTAAGTGATGAAATTGTCATTCCTGTTAATACTCCTGTACATGTTAATATTGGAGCTTTAGATGTTATTCATAGCTTTTATTTACCCGAATTTAGAGTAATGATGGATGCTGTTCCAGGTATTCCTACTAAGTTTTGGTTTAGACCAACGATTACTACTGAACAAATGAGAGAGATTAAAAAGAATCCTGAATTTGATTATGAGTTAGCATGTAATCAATTGTGTGGTACTGGACATTGGAATATGAAAAAGACTGTGAGAGTTGTTACTGAAGCTGAGTATAAAAAGTGGTTTTCTGAACAAAAATCTTACTATAAGCAAAATATTGCAAAAATTGAAGGAGGAGCATCTGTGGATACAGATGTAATTGCGGAAGTAAATTCATCAAAAGATTAATTGAATAATTAAAGATCTTCATAACTTAAAGATTATTATAATATGGTAACTTCGTCAACTGGTGAACATGCATTATCAATGATAGGTGCAGGTAGTCATCATAAAGAGACTTTTATTTCAAAGTACATATTCTCTACTGATCATAAAATGATAGGGAAGCAATTCCTTTATACTGGTATGGCTTGGGCTGTTATTGGTGGTTTATTTTCAGTTTTATTTAGAGTTCAATTGGCTTGGCCAGATGAGACTTTCCCTTTTTTAGAGCAAATTTTTTCAAATTGGTTTGATGAAGGTCACATGACTCCTGAAGCATATTATGCTTTGGTCACCATGCATGGTACAATTATGGTGTTTTTTGTATTGACTGCTAGTTTAAGTGGAACATTTGCCAATTTTCTTATTCCTCTTCAAATTGGTGCACGAGATATGGCATCTCCAATCATGAATGCTCTTTCTTATTGGTTGTTTTTATTATCGTCATTGATCATGTTGGCTTCTATCTTTTTACCAACAGGAATGGCATCTGCGGGATGGACAATTTACCCACCTTTAAGTATTTTGCCACAAGCTTCTTCTGGTTCAGGTATGGGAATGACTCTATGGTTAGTGAGTATGGTTTTCTTTATTGCTTCTCAATTATTGGCTGGGATTAATTATATTTCTACTGTATTAAACTTGAGAACAAAAGGTATGACAATGACAAGGATGCCATTAACTGTTTGGGCTCTTTTCTTTACCGCAATAATTGGTTTATTGTCTTTCCCTGTTTTATTTTCAGCAGCAGTTTTATTGGTTTTTGATAAAGGATTGGGTACTAGTTTTTATTTGTCTGATATTTTTATTGGTGGTAAAGCTTTAGGTTACTCTGGTGGTAATGCAATTTTGTTTCAACATCTTTTCTGGTTTTTAGGTCACCCAGAGGTATATATTGTTGTACTTCCTGCTATGGGTATTGTGTCTGAAATTCTTTCATTAAGTGCAAGAAAACCAGTATTTGGATATAAAGCAATGATTTTATCCTTATTAGGAATTGTTGTATTGAGTTTCTTGGTATGGGCTCACCATATGTTTGTTACAGGTATGAATCCTTTCTTGGGGTCGGTATTTGCTTTATTTACTTTATTGATTGCAGTTCCTTCCTCTGTCAAAGTATTTAATTGGCTGACTACTATATGGAAAGGAAATATTAAGATGACTGTTGCAGCAGTTTTCTCATTAGGTTTTGTTTCAATGTTTATTTCAGGTGGTCTTACTGGTATCTGGTTGGGTAATGCGACTGTTGATATTCAATTACATGATACTTATTTTGTGATAGGTCACTTTCACTTAGTAATGGGTGTGGCAGCCTTCTTTGGCATGTTTGCTGGAATTTATCACTGGTTTCCAAAGATGTTTGGTCGTTTTATGAATGAAACTTTAGGATACATTCATTTCTTTATCACTTTTATTGGTGGTTACTTAATATTTTGGCCAATGCATTATTTAGGGATGTCAGGAGTTCCTCGTCGTTATTATGATTTTAATGAATTTCATGCTTTTTCTGAGTATCATGATATGAATTTATTAATCAGTGTGTCTGCCATAGTTGTGTTTGCTGCTCAATTTATTTTTGTGATTAATTTCTTCTATAGTATGAAGAGAGGTAGAAAATCTACTGAATTAAATCCATGGAAAGTAAACACATTGGAATGGACTACGCCTATTATACCTGGTCATGGTAACTGGCCTGGTGATCTACCTACGGTTTATCGTTGGCCTTATGATTATAGTAAGTTTGAAGATGGCCCTGATTTTATTCCACAAACTGTTCCATTAACTGAGGCGGATATTGAAAGTGATAAAAAGAATTTGCATTAATCAACTAAATAATTTGAGTAATGATATATACTGGTCATAAGGATTTTTCACTGGTTCGATTTTTATTGAACAGAGTAAAGTCTTATGCTGAAGTGACAAAATTCAGATTGTCATTACTTGTTGTCTTTTCCTCAATTATGGCGTTTCTCTTTGAAAGAGTTCAATATAGTTGGTTGGATTTAGTAATGTTGTTTATTGGTGGATTCTTAGTAACAGGCGCATCAATTTCTATTAATCAGATTTTAGAGAAGGACACAGATAAACTTATGAAGAGAACGAGTCATCGTCCTTTGCCATCTGGAACATTATCAGTAATGGAAGTAACAATTTTTGCAGGTGTTGCTGGTCTTTCTGGAATTGGATTGTTGTCTTATTATTTTAACCCCTTATCTGGTTTATTAGCCTCTATATCATTATTAACTTATGCATTTCTTTATACACCATTTAAAATAATTAGCCCTGCTGCTGTTTTTATTGGTGCTGTTCCTGGTGCATTACCCTTATTGATTGGTTCTTCAGCTGCAGTTGGTAATATTACTGCTGGAGGCTTGATTCTTTTTATGATTCAGTTGCTATGGCAAATGCCTCATTTTTGGGCAATTGCTTGGGTGATGGATGAAGATTATAAAAAAGCAGGATTTAGTCTCCTTCCTTCTGGATTTGGCAAATCTAGAAGTGCTGCATTTCAAATATTATTTTATAATGTATTTTTATTAATAGCCAGTGTTGCTCCTTATGTGATGGGTTTAACAGGTGTTTACTCTTTAATAATTGTATTAATTTGTGGTTTATTATTTTTATACGCTGCTATTCAATTATGTATAGATTTATCTGATAAAAGTGCTAGAAAATTGATGTTTGCATCTTTTTTCTATATTCCTATTGTTCAAATAGCTTTAGTAATTGATAAAATATAAAGGTATGGTTTATCCTATTTCAGAAAAATATAGCCAACAAAAAGCGCATAGATTTACTATGTACTTAGGTCTGATGAGTATTACAATGGCTTTTGCTGGTTTGACGAGTGCATATTTAGTGAGGAAAGGAGCAGGTAATTGGGTTGATTTTCCTATGCCAGTTGAATTTTATACTAGTACAATTATCTTATTAATTTCTAGTGCAACAATTCATGTTGCTCATGTTTCTAATAAAAAAGGCCACCCTAAAATGGCTACTTTGGGTTTGTTTGTTACTATTATTTTGGGTTTATTATTTGCCTTCTTTCAATTTAAAGGTTGGCAGACATTGAACTATTCTGGAATATATATAGACGGCAATCCTGCTGGTTCTTTTTTCTATGTGATTACAGGAATGCATGCCGCACATTTATTGGGAGGAGTTATTTTTCTATGGATTGCTTTATTTAGATCCTATCGATTATTTTTTATCAAAAATGAGAATACGACAATTGTCAATAAAAAAGGGAATGCATTAAAGGTTCGTACTGACTTATTAAGTATGTATTGGCACTTTATGGATATTCTTTGGGTGTATATTTTCTTATTCTTATTTTTTAATTTGAATCATTAAACAGATTATATGGCTGAATTGCTAGATGAAAATGTGATTTCGGAGCACATTACATTGCCTGCTCCTAATAACAATGAGGGAGGAGAAGATACTCCTTTTAAGGTGAGTTATGGAAAGACAATGATGTGGTTTTTCCTTCTGTCAGATGCCTTTACGTTTACTGGATTTCTTATTGCTTATGGTGCAATAAGGATGAGTAAAACATGGTGGCCTGATCCTAACGTAGTATTTGCGGGGATGCCATTTTTACATGGTGTTAATGTTCCTTTGGGATTAGTTTCGATCATGACTACAATATTGATTTTGAGTTCTGTATTTGTTGTTAGAGCCGTTATTGAAGGACATAGAATGAATCAAAAGGGGGTTGCTTTTTGGTTGTTCCTAGGTATATTAGGTGGAGTTGCATTCTTGGGTTGTCAAGCTTGGGAGTGGTCACATCTTATTCATGATGGGATGACTCCATTCTATAATGTCTATCATGCAGGCCCAGAAGGTGAAACAATAAAATTGGCGTTGGCTGAGAAGGCGAAAACACCAGTTTCTCCTGGTCCTCCAATGTTTGGAGGTTCATTTTTTGGTATCACTGGATTTCATGGTCTTCACGTTTCAATTGGGGTCGTAATGAATATAGTTGCTTTAATTAAAACTTTGAATGGTACTTATCAAAGAAGGGGACATTATGAAATGGTTGAAAAATTTGGTCTGTACTGGCACTTTGTGGATTTAGTTTGGGTCTTTGTATTCCTTTTCTTCTATCTTATATAATTAAATCTTAAACGCTTAAAATATAATATTATGTCTAGTCATTTGGATGATGCTACTTATCATAAACAGGTTGCTGCAATTTGGAGAGCAACAATTATTATTGCAGTAGTGACTGTATTTGAAGTTGGATTAGCTTTATCACATTACTTTTTCTTTTATCACCATCCTAAAGCAATCATTAATGTTTTTATGGTGTTGGCTACTTTGATGAAAGCATTTTATATCATTGCAGAGTTCATGCACTTAAAATATGAGTATCGTTCTTTTATTATTATACTGACACTCCCATTGATATTTCTTGTTTGGTTAATCATAGCCCTATCTGTTGAAGGAACATTTTGGTTGAGATTGATACAGTAATGATATCTTCTAGAAAGAGAAATTTTTTAATAGCAATTCTTGTAATTGCTATTTGTCCATTAATATTTCTGTTAGTTTTTCAGCGAATAAAGCAACCTGAAGTTAACTCTAATAATGTATTGCCTATATATGGATTTCATACACCTGTAACAGTTAAATTGGAAAATGGTGAAACCGTTATAGATACCGCTTATCATACTATTCCTAAATTTTCTTTGATTAACCAGAATGGTGATACCGTTACTGATAATAGGATGAAAGGTGTTGTTTCTGTTGTTGATTTCTTTTTTACTACTTGCCCTTCAATCTGTATAGATATGACAAAAAATATGCGGAAAGTTCAAGATTTTTTTAAAAATGATAATAGCAAGTTTCAAATTTTATCTTTTTCTGTCGATCCTGAAACAGATACGCCTGATGTCTTATTGAAGTATGCTTATCAAAATGATGTAAATTCAACTTCTTGGAGTTTATTGACTGGTGACAAACCTGCAATCTATGATTTAGCAAGGAAGGGTTTTTTAGTGACAGCAACTGAAGGGGATGGAGGTCCTAATGATTTTATTCATGATAATAAATTTGTTTTAATAGACAGAGAAGGGAGGATTCGTGGATATTATGATGGGACTTCTTCTGAGCAAACTGATAAGTTGATATTAGATATTCAAAAATTATTGGTGAGTTATATTATGCCAATGAAGAAAAGTCATAGCAGTGCAAAATAAGCTAGTTAATTTTATTATTTTTTTTGTTTCAGTTGCTATGTTTTTGGTTGTAGCAATTTTGTTTTTCGTTGGACCAATTGATATTAAACACAATCTTAATTTAGCATTCTTTCCTAAATTTCATGCATTTATAAATAGTTTAGTGACTATTTGCCTTTTGACCGGCTTTTATTTTATTAAAAAGGGAAATATTGTAGTTCATAAAAGATTTATGCTAACGGCTTTTTCTTTATCTACTATTTTTCTAATTTCATATTTAACTTATCATTCTTTAGCTGAAGGGGGTGTTAAATATGGAGATACTAATTTCGATGGAGTATTGGATGAGATAGAAAAACTTTCTGCAGGAAACTGGCGATTTGTGTATTATTTTGTTTTGTTAACTCATATTGTATTTGCTGCTTTGATTTTTCCGTTAATTTTGTTTACCTTTTATAAAGCTTTAGTTGGTAAAATAAAAGAACATAAGAAAATTGCTAAATGGACATTTCCTTTATGGTTATATGTTGCAGTAACTGGTGTTTTAGTTTATTGGATGATTCACCCTTATTATCCATATTAATTTATAATGATGAAAAATAAAATATTGAGCTTGTTGTTATTAATGGTTTTTTCCATTCTGCCTTATTGCGCTATGGCTCAATGCGCTATGTGTAAAGCGACCTCTCAGAATTCAGGATATGCAAAAAGTCTAAACACAGGAATTTTGTATTTATTGTTTTTCCCTATTGCTGTTATTTTTGGAGGAGGACTTCTTTGGTATAAAAATAGAAAAAAATTCATCGTCTCTGATTGGGATGAGCAGGAAGAAAATAATTAAGGGCTATTTTATCTCTTTACCTTCTTTTGCTCTTCCAAAATTTGAAGTTTGATAACCCAAAGCCAATATTCATCTATTCCATTTTCTCCACTTAGTGTTTTAAGATATTGATCATTTATCCAATTCCCTACTTCTGTTAGTTTTCCTCTATATTTGGCATGATATGCTCTGATTTGATTGAGGTCTTTCTCAATTTGCTCTGGTAGTTCATTTTTTAGAGAATCATATTTATTGGGGTTTTGCATCGCCATAAAATACATTTCCTCTCTGAGTCGTTCGATTTCTGCTGAATATCTTATGAATGCATTGCTACTTCTTTGTGCTGCCAAATAAGCAATGAGATTACAATCTCCTTCATTAGTATATCCCATACTGTGCGCCCATTCGTGTAGTGCAGTACTAGGATACCTCAAAGCGTGGAGTCCGCCATCAATAGTAGATTCGCCGCTAAAAGGAAAGTACATCCCTACTATTCCCCATCTTAATAAAAATCCATCAGGCCAATTTTTTATTCGATTGGAAGACTTGTTGGGTTGTTGGCCGAGTAGCTCTATAGCTTGGGTTAGCCATATTCGCCCAGAATCTTCTACCAATTGTAGTGTTTTTTTATCCCATTTTGGAAGGATAATATCAGAATGGATTTGTGAACGATAGAAAGCAGCATGAGAAAATGTTTTCAATACCGTTGATTGTTTTAATGGAAATTGTTCTAAATGAGGCTGTGGAACTAATATGTGTGCATTATAATTGAAACCCCATATCCAAAAGAAGATTGTCAATAAGGATAAAATATAACTTATGAAATAAGCTATAAATAAGTATATGTTTTTTAATATTATCTGACGAATAATAATAAATAAGCCAATGAAGATTATCACAGAAAGCACAATAAAGACAGAAGAGAATGGTAAGGCTCCAAATGTATAATTAAGAAAGGCTCTTATTATTGGATATAAGTAGGAGGAATATATTGGTTGGATAAAGTATTGAGGAGGTAATACAAATAAAAATATTGTGATAAAAAACAATATCACTGAGAAAAGGACAAATTTTCTTTTAATAATTGATAATAATGTGTCCATTCAAGTTGAGTTTTTTATTTTTAGAGTTCTTAAACAAATAAGATGATCGCAAAATACATTCTATCTTTAGATCAAGGGACTACAAGCTCTCGAGCAATTTTGTTTGATAAAGATGGTCAAATTATCGCAACTGCACAAAAAGAATTTACTCAATTTTTTCCTTTCCCTGGTTGGGTTGAACATGATGCAGTAGAAATATGGCAATCTCAGATTGATGTAGCAAGAGAAGTTGTAGCCAAAGCAAATATTCAGCCTTCACAAGTTGAGGCTATAGGGATTACCAATCAACGTGAGACAGCAGTTGTATGGGATAGGCTTACTGGAGAGCCAATTTGTAAAGCCATAGTCTGGCAAGACAGAAGGACAGCAGCATTTTGTGACCAACTCAAAGAAAGTGGTCATGAAGAGTATATAAAAGAGAATACAGGGTTGGTTGTTGATGCTTATTTTTCTGGAACAAAAGTTAACTGGATTTTGAATCATATCGAAGGAGCCAGAGAGAAAGCACAACAAGGTCGATTGTGCTTTGGAACTATTGATTCATGGCTAATTTGGAATTTGACTAAGGGTAAAGTGCATGTAACAGATTATAGTAATGCTTCCAGAACATTGATGTATAATATCCGAGAGTTGAGATGGGATGATAAATTATTAGAAATTTTGGATATTCCTTCTTCTATGCTCCCTCAAGTAGTCTCTTCTTCAGGAGTTGTAGGAGTGACAGATGGAGATGTTTTTTTTGATATGAATATTCCTATTTCTGGAATTGCAGGAGATCAGCAAAGTGCATTATTTGGACAGGCTTGTTTTGAAGAGGGAATGGCAAAAAATACTTATGGAACAGGATGTTTTATGTTAATGAACACAGGCGACAAGCTTGTACGGTCTAAAAATGGATTATTGACTACTATTGCATGGGGTATAGACGGGAAAGTTGAGTATGCATTGGAAGGAAGTGTTTTTGTCGCTGGAGCAGCTATTCAATGGTTGAGAGATGGGTTGAAAATATTGGACTCAGCTCAGGATTCAGAATACTATGCCTTAAAAGTTCCAGATACTGGAGGAGTATATGTTGTTCCTGCATTTGCTGGTCTGGGTGCACCTTATTGGGATATGTATGCAAGAGGAGCAATTTTTGGACTAACGAGAGGTACTACAAAGGCGCATTTAATAAGAGCAACTTTAGAATCTTTGGCATATCAGACAGGAGACATTCTTCGTGCAATGGAACAAGATTCAGAAATCCAATTGAAGGCTCTAAAAGTAGATGGTGGTGCATCTGCCAATAATTTATTGATGCAATTTCAGGCTGATATTTTAAATACGATTGTAGAGAGGCCTTCTGTCATAGAGACAACTGCATTGGGTGCTGCATATCTTGCTGGTATAGCAGTTGGCTTTTATTCTAAAACCCTGATCGGGGAAAGTTCAAATATTTCTACTTGTTTTTCACCAAAAATGAAAATTGAGAAAAAATCAGAACTTTTAAAAGGCTGGAAAAAAGCAGTCAAAAGGACAATAGAATGGGAAAAAGAGGAGTAAAAGTAAAGAAATATTACTTTTTCTGCCTTCTGTTGTTAATTATCGGTTAATTATCTTTTTTTTTTCAAAAAAAAAGTGGTGGTACTTGTTAGAATTAAAATTCAACATAACTTTGTATCGAACCAATTAAAAAAATTGTAAAATGAAAAAAGTATTTTATTCTTTCGTAGCAGCTGCAATGTTTGCAGGTGTTGTTGCTTGTGGACAAACTGAAGAAGCTGCTCCTGCAGAAGAAGTAGCTGTTGAAGAAACAGTTGAAGCTCCAGTTGAAGAAGCTGCTCCAGTTGAAGCTGCTCCAGTTGATTCTGCTGCTGCTGCTGCTGCTGCTCCTGCTCAATAATTTGCAGAAGTAAACAGAAAATAACGCCCTGGTCAATTTTTGACTAGGGTTTTTTATTTTTATAGATTTTATTTTATGTCGGTTTCTTAAATAGAAAGAAATGAAATTGGTAATTACAATTTTATTAGGGTTTATTCTGGTATCATGCCAGTCTAAAAATACACTTCCAGAGTTTGTTGAAGACCCAGCTCTACAAGAAGATTATATTGATAAAGCATTGGATGAGGCTCAAAGTCTTATAGATTCATTAGAGAATACAACGATATTAAATTCTGAATTCAAAGATACAGCTCAATAAAAATTAGAATTTTGGAGATATCCAAAATTTGATAGCAAATTTATTGACATCAGGAATATCTTTTTGAGTCAACCTCCAAGTAAATTGTATTTCTAGGAGTTTTAAAATATTTTCTACACCAAAACCTATTTCGGCATAAAATCCATCTAAGCCTTTCATGTCTTCTGGCATATCTAAATATCCTATTTTCTTTTTATCTAAAGAGGATAATGCCATTTTATAAATAAAAATCTCTCTAAGCTGTAATTTCTTGACAAATGGGATTTTATTGAAGAAAAAACCATTGAAGTGGTGTTCTAATAAAAATGTCAACTCTTGATCTGCAGCAAATTCACCTTCTTTCATATTAGAGAATCTTTTATAATCTCTTAGGAAATTCTCATTGCCTTGGTGTATGAATAATAATGGATAAGGGATTTCGCCAAATAGTTTATTAAGCCCTAGCTGATATTTTGTATTGCCTATTGGACTAGGTAATCTTTGTTCAACTAAAAGTCCTATTCTGTGAAAATTATAATCACTTCCTAAAAAGCCTTTTTTACTAAAAGAATAATCAATTGCTATTCTTGGCATCTTGCCTTTTAAAAATATTTTCTTATCATCTACTCTAATAAATTTAGCTCCTGGTGTAAGGTTGAATTGAATTTTAGGGCTAAATACTTTAAATTGATGGATAACTGTTTTTTCTCCATTAGGTGATGTGTTTGTAAATTCTTTTAAACCTGGGATTGATTGGTATTGTTTGTAATTAAGATTAGTTTCTGTCATGAATACACTATTCCATTCTCTTTTGTGATATACTTGAAAATCTTTAACATATACCAAATCTTTTATGGCATCTTTTCTAAGGAAAGCATTGAGGATATAATCATATTCATCATTGGTCGAATTGGATAATGAAAAACGTTGATAATCATCTTTATAGGATGCTCCTATCTCATGGAACAATAAATCTTCTCGTTTGAATCTATATTTAACAAGTACACCATATTTGAATTTATGATCATTGGTCCCATATGCTCCATAGATATTATACCAAAACTTTTGGCTAAAATCTCGATTGCTTTTATGTGATAATCTGATTCTGAATCCTTCCATAGGATTGTAGGTGAGCATATTGTTTAGATTTCCAAAGTCAACTGGTCCAGCTTTATAAAATCCTGTTGCCATTGTTCGTCCAAAGTTTTTATACCGCTTAAATGCCTTCGTGTTTTTTAGAGAATCGATTAGAAAATATACATTATTCTGCGATTGACTTAAAGTTTCTGCTCTGTTTTCAAGCCAAAAACTATCTTTTTGTTTCCTGTAATTTTCAGCATATAATCTTTTGGATTCAAAAATGGAATCTGAAATAGCTTGGTTGATTTTAAATTTGCTATATAATTTTGTCTGTTCCAAATGAACCATTTTGCTTTTCTTCTTTTGAGTCAAAGCTATCCCAGAAGTACGAACATCTTTTTTCTTTACCCAAAACTTATTCTCCAAATATTCAAATTCTTGAACAGCACTAAAGTCATTGACCCAATTGAAATTAATATCTTTATCTAGCTTCAAATCTATTTTTTGTATGGCATAAGTAGGAGCATGTATCCAAGCTTGACCTAAAAATGCCAACTCTCCTTTAACGTTTGGTGAAAAACCAAGGTGATATATCCATTCATTGTCTTTGTTTTGTGTGCTATCTATAACGTAAAATCTATATTTGAACCATGCACCTTCTGCAAATGGGAGCATAAAACTGGAACCTCCAATAGTGAGTTCATTGGAATAGGCATCCATATTGTCTAATGCAATATTGAGCAAATTGCTAATTTCAGCCTGCTCTATTCCTGATACTTTCTGAGCTATAGTAATAGATTTTTCTTTTTTAGGCTCTTTTCTAAAATAATGTTGAGTGATTTCTTCTTTGAGAATCAAGGGAACAAATAATCTGCCGTCTGCAGTAGAGTCATAATTTTCAAAAATAAATTTGAATGGCCTAATGATTTTTCGGTTCAATAGTTTGGGGCTGAAATTATAAAATGAACCTACCATCTTATTATATTCTTCATATTCAAAATAAGAGTGGGTACTAGGTTGATTTATAGGTTTGTTTTCAACTACATTTTTATATATTCTCCAGGCAGTAGTATCTTTTTCTCTTCTTCTAGGGGCATAGACGGTAATTTGTTCCAAAATATTTTCATCTCCTATCATTTCAATAAAAATATTTTCAGGATCCTCTACTGGAAATTTTAATACAAATGTCTTAAATCCCAAATAGGAGACTATCATACTGTCTATAGGGTGACTGAGTGTTTTGGAAAACTCTCCATTCTCGTCAGTTAGAAAACCATCTTTTAGTTGTGGAATGATAATATTACAGAAAGAGAGAGGCTCTCTTTCTACTTTGTCAATAATAGTTCCTTTAATATGAAAAGATTGCCCCCATACGATTTGAGGAATAAAAAACAATAGTCCTATAATAAGGAGCTTGAAATACTTCATATTAAAAAATAATCTATGAGAATAGCAAAATTAATACCTAAATATCTATACATAACAATGAGCAACGAGAATTGGTTAAGAGTTAATGTAATTTTCGTATTATTTTTTCACCTTTAAAGAAAAATCTTAGCATTTTTGTAATTCTTCAAAATTTAAAGTTGATTTATGCAATTATATAGTACTAAGAGGGTATCTCCAGATGTTGATTTAAAAGAAGCAGTTTTGAAAGGGTTGCCTCCAGATAATGGCTTGTATATGCCTTATGAAATGTTCCATTTACCTCCTTCTTTTTTTGAAGAGTTGCCACAAATGAGTTTCAATGAGATGGCTATCAATATCACTAAACATATTGTAGGCGAAGATATTCCCGAAAAGGAAGTTGAGGATATTATTAATAGTGCATATAATTTTGATGCTCCACTAGTTGATCTAGGAGATATTAAGGTTTTAGAATTATTCCAAGGTCCTACTTTAGCTTTTAAAGATTTCGGTGCTCGATTTATGGGTAGGTTGATGGGCTATTTTTTAAAAGGCTCTAAAGATCAAGTCAATATTTTGGTGGCTACTTCAGGAGATACAGGTAGTGCTGTAGCTCATGGATTTCTGAATGTTGAAGGCATTCATGTCACGATATTATATCCTAAAGGAAAAGTTAGCGATATTCAAGAAAAACAGTTCACTACTTTGGGAGCTAATATTACAGCTTTAGAAGTAGATGGAACATTTGATGACTGCCAAAGATTGGTAAAGACAGCCTTTTTAGATAAAGAACTTAACCAAAAACTAGTCCTGTCTTCTGCTAATTCTATAAATATTGCAAGACTAATACCTCAGTCATTCTATTATTTTTGGGCATATCGTCAACTTAAAGACCAATCACTACCATTGTATTTTTCAATTCCTAGTGGTAATTTCGGCAATTTGACAGCTTGTCTTTTTGCTGAAGCAATGGGTTTGCCAGTGAAAAAAATTATTGCGGCTACAAATGCCAATAGTATTGTTCCTGAATATTTAGAGTCTGGTCTGTTTCAACCTCGTACCTCTGTGAGTACAATCTCCAATGCCATGGATGTTGGTAATCCTAGTAATTTTGCACGTATCATGGATATTTATTCCAATGATTTGGAGATTATCAAAGAAGATATTGTTGGATATGCTTTCAATGACAGTGAAACTGCCAGATGTATTCAAGATGTCTATAAAGAAAAGGGATATTTATTGTGCCCTCATACCGCAGTAGGTTATTTGGCGATTCAAAAATTTTTGGAAGAGCATCCTAGTCCAGCCAATGCAGTAGTATTATCTACCGCACACCCAGTAAAATTTGGTGAAGTAGTAGAGCCTTTAATTAATGCTAAAATTGAAATTCCAGAACGTTTGAAAGATATGCTAGGGAGCGAAAAGAAAAGTATTGCTATTAGTTCAGATTTCAATGAGTTGAAAAAGTGGCTATTGAATAAATAGATAATCATCGTCTATAAGAGAATAGGTCTGGAGATTTGAATTTCAGACCTATTTTTTTTAGCTGGATGATACTGAAATGGGATAATATGCTGTCTAAAACTAGATTAGTGTTCTATATATTGTTAAATAAATATTAACACCATGTTCTATTGTTTGTTATTAAGTATTTTTTGTGTTAAGTTTACTTAAATCTTTAAACCATTTCAATACAATGAAAAAATTATTTTATTCTACCTTTTTGCTGTTTGTAGCATTTACGTTGGTATCTTCTTGTCAAAAGGAAGCAAAACAAGTTGTTCAAGAATCTTTAGGAGCTAGATTAGCTAAAGATGCTGATTTTTCTAAGATGATGGATGCTACAGTTGGTATGGCTACCTCTTTTTCTGGAACCCAAATATCTGCTGAAGATGGGAAATTAGCGATGGAAATTTTAGCTAAAGGAAATAAAGCTAATGCTTCTGAAATCAATTTCTTGAAAAGTACTTTTGGAGATAATTATACTGCTTTCGGTACAAATTTGAATGAATTTTTAGTATCAATTGGTAATTTAGAAAATACATATAAATTGTCTTCTTTAAGCCAAAATGAATTAAATGAAGCAATTCAAGGAGCAGTAGAACTGAATCCTGCTTTGAAACAAAAATTGACTGCTACTATTGCTGCTAATGGTAAAAGTGCTGGAGCTGATATTTGCAACTTAGTTGTGAACTTAGCTTCATTATTTGGTGGTGGAGCATTATGTACTGCAATTGGAGTTTCTACAATTCCAGTTGTTGGAGGAGTGCTTTGTACAGCATTGTTGGCAGTTGCTAAAGGTATCTTAGGTGGTCTTTGTAATTTGATTCCATAATCTGTATATATTATTATAGTATAAGGTCTGCTATTGCAGGCCTTTTTTTATGTCGTTGATTGAGATTTTGTTGTTATACATGTTATATCTTTGCACTAAGCATGGGTAATGATAAGACTATACAAAAAATTGATATCGTAAATAAGAAAGCTAGATTTAATTTTGAATTTATTCAGACTTTCACTGCAGGCCTTCAGCTTCATGGTACTGAAATTAAATCCATACGAGAGGGTAAAATGAATCTGACTGATGGCTATTGTTATTTTAAAAGTGATGAACTATGGGTGAAAAATGTCCATATTAGTCCATATAAACAAGGAACATATAACAATCACGAACCTCTTAGAATACGCAAACTTTTATTACAAAGAAGAGAACTAACAAAATTGCAAAATGCAGTTAAAGAAAAGGGCTTGACAATTGTACCTTATAGGGTGTTTCTGAGTGAACGCAATTTGATTAAAATGGAAATCGCTTTGGCAAAGGGTAAAAAACTCCATGACAAAAGAGAATCTATTAAAGAAAAGGATTCCAAACGCGCAATTGCTACTACGCTAAAGAATAGTAGAAAGTATTAGAAGGTAATCAAAAATATAGTTTAACTACATCTTAATTACGCAAGTAGTGATATTAGGTAATGTTCTGCTATTTATTTAACATCATGCATCCACCTTTTCAATAAAGGAGTAAATGCAAATAGAATCATCGCCACAATAAGTGCTGCAAGTGTAATCTTGGTGAAAACCCCTGAATAAATACTCAATGAGTTCAGAGCTGATATACTTGTCTCAGCCCCCTCACTTGGAATAGCCATTAAGGTGCCAATGACTCCAGCAAGATATTGACCCATAGCACTTGCCAAAAACCAAAAGCCCATCATCATTCCAGTAAATTTCTCAGGAGATAATTTTGTAATCATTGACAACCCAATAGGTGATATAAATAATTCACCAATGGTAATCAAAAGGTAACCCCCAGCAAAAAAGCCTAAATTGACCATCCCTTCATTAGCAAAAAATCCACCAGAAACAAAAATGTAATATCCTATCCCTAATAATATAAAAGCGATTGCAAATTTTGCAGGGGTAGATGGATTCATATTTTTCTTAGATAAAGTCACCCATAGCCAAGCTATTGGGAAAGTCAATAAGAGAATATAAAACGGATTGATAGAGTTATTGATGGCTGCCGAAGACAATCCCAGCATATCGACGTTTCTGTCGGCAAAGAGGTTGAGCGAACCTCCTCCTTGTTCATAAAATGCCCAGAAAAAAGTACTGAAAAATATCAATACAACTGCAGTAAGCATTTTTTGACGTGCCACTTTTTCTTGCCTAAAGGCGATGATGAGTACCCAAATAATAGCCAAAATGCAAAATGGCAATAATAAATACCCCATTAGTTTATAATTCAACAATAAGACAACAAATACTGGTACTTGTAAAAAACCTAGTAGGACAACTGCAATTTGTTTTTGTTTAAAATTTTTAATAGTGTTGGGCTCAGGTGCTAACCCGATATGTCCTAATGATTTTTGACCCAATAAAAAGACGATGAGCCCTAATGCCATAAATATCCCCGCCAATCCAAATCCATAATGCCAGTTGACCTTCTGTCCTAAATATCCACAAGCCAATCCCCCCATAAATGCACCTACATTAATGCCTAAATAGAAAATTGAAAAACCTGCATCTCTTCTGCTGTCTCCTGGTCTATACAAACGACCTACCATGCTGGAAATATTAGGTTTAAAAAAGCCATTGCCAGAAATTAAAAATCCTAATCCTATATAAAAAGTATTTTCTTGAGGTATCGCTAGTGTCAAATGACCAATCATCATCAATAATCCTCCCAAAACAACTGAGCGTCTAAACCCAAAAATCTTGTCAGCAATCAATCCCCCAAAAAGAGGCATTGTATAGACGAGAGCTTGATATGAACCATAAACCAAATTGCCTTTTTCATCTGAATATTGAAGCTGACTGACCATGTATAGAATCAGTAATGCTCGCATTCCATAAAAACTGAAACGCTCCCACATCTCTGTCATAAATAATAAGGCCAGTTGCTTAGGATGCCCCAGCGTATTGTCTGAAAAATATTTTTCTTCAGATGTTGCTTGAGAAAATTCTGCCATAAATGAATTTTTGATTGAAAATAATATTTATTCCTAATTAATGAGCTTTTATGAAGAATGATTTCCTCTTGAGAACTTATAAAATATTGCAAATATACCTCCAGCAATTGAAGGAATGATGAGATTGATAAACCATAATACAACTGAAGCAGCAATAATATCAATCATTTCTCCACTAGCATATCCTCCTATGATTTGTAATGCTATCTGACCTCTTAATGAAATATCTAGGATGGCCATCGTGGGTAAAATACCTTGAAGGAAAAATACATTTGGAATCAATACTAACCCATCTAGCCAATTTACTCCAGTTCTAAATACTTTTAAGAGTAGCAAAAATTGAATACAATAAATCCCATATCGAAACGATGAATAAGCCAATAAAGTTTTTAAATCTTTTGAATTGTATTGACCAATAATTTCTGTATAAGTAGCTATCTTTTTGAAAATGCTATATTTTTTAAAAAAA
This sequence comes from Chitinophagales bacterium, assembly GCA_023957235.1. Taxonomy (GTDB): domain Bacteria; phylum Bacteroidota; class Bacteroidia; order Chitinophagales; family JADIYW01; genus JAMLHH01. Next base: position 633,792 of record JAMLHI010000001.1, read on the forward strand.
ACACTGACAATTTCCAAATTGAAAAAACTAATGAATAAAAATAAAGCCAATAGAATATAAATAAAGAAAATAGTTATCCAAAAATAGATATGCAGGTGTACATAATTCCATAAATAAATGAGACACGCCAATCCACCAATCGACATATTGACAACAATCTGACTATAGCTACCTACCAGTGTAGATACGATTGCAATTAATCGATGATGGGTTAAGACAAGCACACGACCCCCGTATTCACCTAATCTGTTTGGTGTAAAAAGAGAAAAAGAAATTCCAAATAAAATTCCAACAAGAGACCTAAAGAAAGTAATGTGTTCGAATTTTCGAACCAAAAACTGCCATTTTAATGCTTCAAGTGACCAATTAACGATGGTTAAAAGGAGTACAATCACAAACCATCCTCTACCATGAATTAAATTGACTTTTAATGTTTGAAGTGCTTCTCGGACATTTGTATTGGTAAAGACTTGTTTATATAAAGCATACCCCAACCCTATAAAGAGAAGTGCCTTTATGATAGAATTTAGATATTTGCTTTGTACCTTCACTTTAAATTCTATCAAAAATAGAAAAATTTGATTCTGTGGCAAAAAAACAAATCATTATTGGTATAGATCCAGGTACTCAGGTGACAGGATATGGTATCATATCTTCCAATGGCCAAAATGCTGAGCTAGTAATTGTTGGGTCTATTTTTATGGAAAAATTTGATGATCATTATGATAGATTAGCTTGTATTTATGATAGGACATTAGAACTTATCAAAGAATATCGCCCTGATTGTCTAGCTATTGAAGCACCCTTTTATTCCAAAAATGTACAATCTATGCTAAAGTTGGGTAGAGCTCAGGGGGTAGCTATGGCAGCTGCTTTGACTCATAAATTGCCTGTTTTCGAATATGCTCCTAAAGCCATTAAGCAAGCGATTACAGGAAATGGTAATGCATCTAAAGAGCAAGTAGCAGACATGTTGACCCATATTTTAAAAACTAGAGAACTCCCTAAACAATTAGATGCTACAGATGGTTTGGCTGCAGCAGTCTGTCATCATTTTAAATTGAAAATGGGAATTACTTCTTCTAGCGTTGGAAGTAAAAACTCTTGGGCAAGTTTTGTTAAGAATAATCCCAATAAAATTATTCAGTAACGATTTAGCTTCTTATGAATAAAGGAACCTGTTCGATGAATTTAAGATTTACTGCTTTCAAAATCTTTCATAGTTTCAACTAGATATTCCACACTGGATAAAGGTAGAGCATTATATAATGAAGCCCTGAATCCCCCTGACAATCTATGCCCTTTAATACCATGAATGCCTTTCTCTTTACAGACAGACAAAAATCTTTTTTCAATATCTTCATCAATTGCAGAGAAAGTTACATTCATTCTTGAACGTGAAGCTGTTTCTACATTTCCTTTAAATAATGAATTTCTTTCTATCTCCTGGTACAGTAATTCTGCTTTTTGGAGATTTTGATATTCGATTTTTTCTACTCCTCCTTGTGATTTAAGCCATTCTAAATTCAACATACTGACATAAATTGGAAATACTGGTGGAGTGTTAAATAATGAGTCGTTCTTAGCATGTACTTGATAATCAAGCATCGTTGGAACTAATCTCGCTTTTTTCTCTAAAAAAGCCTCTTTTACAATGACTATAGTTACTCCTGCTGGTCCCACATTTTTTTGAGCACCTGCGTAAATAAGATCATATTTGGATACATCTATCTTTCTGCTAAAAATATCAGATGACATGTCTGCAATTAAAGGAATTGCCACATCGTAATCTTCAAATATCTCAGATCCATAAATTGTATTATTGGTAGTGATATGAAAATAAGACGCTTCTTGAGGTAGGTTAAAATCTTTAGGGATATAGCTATAGTTTTTGTCTTTTGAACTAGCTACTGTCAATACTTCACCAAATAGAGATGCTTCTTTAATTGCTTTGCTAGACCATACTCCTGTATCAAGATAAGCTGCCTTGCCATCTTGTGGAAGAAAATTCATTGGAACCATTGAAAACTGTAAGCTTGCACCTCCTTGAAGAAATAGGACTTTATATCCTTTCGGTATATCTAGTAATTCTTTGGCAAGATTTTGTGCATTGTCGATAATTTCATCAAAGGCCACACTTCTATGAGAGATTTCCAATATGCTCAAGCCTGACTGGTTAAGATCAAGTACAGCAGCTGCAGCTTTTTGAAATACTTCTTGTGGTAATATACATGGGCCTGCTCCAAAATTGTGAATTTTCATTATATCTTATTTATTAGCAGTGTAAATTTATAACTCTATAGTATATTATTTCAGCACTTTTCATTTTATGCTTTTTTTAATAATCATCATTTGAATGATTTCTTATACTTTTTATATAAATTTCCTCTTTAGAATATTATAAGTGTCATTAAAACTGAAATTTTTGGACTGGCTTCAATTGCGACTTCAACCTTTAGTGGAACGTAAATTTGTTTTGCAGGATAGTTGGCAACTTGAAAAAATTGAGCATAAAGGAATTAAATTGCCTTATGTCCAATTGGAGAATAAGTCTATTGTGTTAAATAAATTTAGAATACCAATTCGTTTGGAGAGTATTCACCTACTGTTGTTGAATAAAGGGTTGCAAGTTGGGAAAGTGATTTATGATAGCTCTCTTAAGTTGGCTCCACAAAGCCAAAATCTTATTACTATGGAAGTGCAAATGAATCACATTACAGCATTTTTTCAAGTACTGCGTTTGACATGGCGTAATTCAATCTCTTTGGATGTTAAAGGAGAGATACATATACGACTTTTAGGAATGGATTTTTTTATTCCTGTCATTGATAAATTGGATATGCCCAAAAGCAAATTAAAGATGTTTACTTCTGATGATAAGCTGAATACTTCTGAAGAAATAATAGCTTTTGAAGAATTGACGGAAGCGGAAGAGTCATTAGATGCTGCTTCAGATTCGAAAAATAATGAGGAGAATCAGATGAATACGGATATTCTAAAAGAAAATATTCAAAATCAAGCACCTGAACATCAAGAACAATCAGGAATCATTAATGATGTTAATGTAAACAATGATATATCTACAGATTCATTGAATGAGGAGGAAGGAAAGTCAAGCTAAATCTAAATCAACATTTTCCGTAGTCTAGAATATTTTTTATTGTAGTGTCACTAGGGCTTTCCAAAACATCATCATCTAATTGACATATAATATCAAAAAGATCTGTATTTTCTACTAAATCCAATAAACAGCTTTCTATGTCTGGAAGTAAAAGGTCTTGAAAAATAGTAGGATTGGGGGAGGTAGGTGTAGATATAATATCCATATTTTGTATTTTATTGAATAACGGATATTCATATCTTTTATTATGGTGAATATTGTTTTTTATTTTTTGCGCTATATATTCTGATGAAGTCCTAATATTTTTCCTCCTTATTTATAAGTATTTTATCAATTTTTATTGATT
>JAMLHI010000010.1 GCA_023957235.1 Chitinophagales bacterium
TACTCTCTACTAAGTCTCTCAATATGTCAATGAACGTGTCCAATTACCCTCTACTCTTGTCGAGTTTGGGAGCGCAAAGATAATAAGCTTTCCGCTATTTAAAAAGTTTTTTCGCCTTTTTTTAAAAGTTTTTTTAAACCCCTAAATCTTGCCGAAATACCCTCAATGAACTGCGCCCCTTTTCAGAAGCGAGTGCAAAGATAGCACTTCTTTTTACTATTGCACAATCCCCATCGAAATTATTTCTCAAATATTATTCTTGATGAATTGTTATAGGCTGATTATTAGAAGGTTAGAAGCAAATAAAATTTAAGTATTAATACTTAGATAACATCAATTGTATTCAATCTCTTATTAAGATAAAATAAGTAATACAGTAAATAATACTTCAATCAAGCTTAATTGGGATAGCAAAACAATTTGTCTAAATCCTTAATTCTAGATTTGATAAACGAATCCATTAAGGCAAGTTCCTGATAAAAATCATTATCATCATAATAATCTGGGGAATTTTTAGGCCATAAGCGATTATTCTTATTGATGTAAGGCTGAATGATCCGGACATTTCTATCTATCATTTTATGAATCTCCGATTCACTAATCATCTGATTATTTCTATGCTCATGCCATCTATCCATCAGTCTTTGATTAAAATTCAAATAAGGATTATTCCATAATCTGACAAATAAAATTGACCGTTTCATATTCAATGGTCTTTCATTTAGATTCATTTCGTTATCTCCATCTCTGCCAAATGAATGATCAAAATCCCACAAAGCAACCCTCATTGGTATAATGCTATCCACTTTATATAAGTAAAAATTTTTGACAATATTATCTCCAGCATTAGCAAGTAATAAAATAATAAACCAGTCGATAATATTCTCCATATCTATCCATTGATTGATTTCTTTACTAAAAACTTTTTCATCCGATTTCAAAAGGAACTCTCTAAATGACATTAAGAAATCTTTCTTGTCTATTACACTCAACTTAGGATACTTTTGCTGGAAGATATTTAAAGTATCTTGCAAGTGCATTTCATCTATATAAAATACGGGAGGCTCCTTAAAGACGAAAGCAGCTGCATCTTTTTTATTTACTCCTAAGACTTTGGCAGTTAACTTTTGCATCAAAATAAACAATCCCTTAGGCTGGGCATCTTCATAAATCTCAATATACATGCTTTGGGGTGCAATATTATTTGAATTCATTTTACGAAAAAGGTCATATCCCAGCTTATGCCTATTGAAAGTTTTATCAACATAACTTGCATTCAATACCCAATCATCTTCTTTAGGTAATCCACCTAATGGTATTTTCTTCTTTAGATTTAAGTCAAAAGATTTTTTATTATATCGCAGCGAGTATCCACCTCTATACCTTATATCTCCTTCAAATATTTGGGTTTGGGAATGATAGATATGAACCAATTTAGCTTTCGATCTTTTATGGATATCCATTTTATCCTCTGCATGAATAAAAAGAATAGGCAATGGTTTACTTTCTTTTTGACAAGAGAACAATATGAAGCTGAAAAACAATAAAAGATTTTTGATTGACATCATACAGAAATATACGAAATATACTTATTATATTATCACATAGCCCAATTATCTCTATCAAGACTTCTAAATTGAATAGCTTCCGACAAATGCTGCATTTCAATATTGTCCTTACCTTCCAAATCAGCAATTGTTCGAGACACCCTCAATATTCTTTCATAAGCACGTGCAGACAAGCCTAGTCTTTCCATCGCTTTGTTTAAAAGCAAATGGCAATTATCTGATAACTTACAAATTTCACGAGTTAAAGGAGTATTCATTTGTGCATTGCAATGAATTTGCTGACTTTTTAATCTCTCTTGTTGCTTTTGTCGGGCAATTATCACTCGCTTTCTAACCTCTTTACTACTTTCTGATTTATTATTTGAAGACAACTCTTCCAATTTCACAGGTGTCACTTCAACATGTAAATCTATTCTATCTAACAATGGCCCTGAAACTCTATTCAAATATTTTTGTACAACTCCTGGCGCACAAACGCATTCTTTTTCGGGATGATTATAAAATCCACAAGGACAAGGATTCATCGAGGCTATCAACATAAAGCTTGCTGGATAATCTACAGTGAACTTAGCTCTAGAAATTGTCACTCTTCTTTCTTCCATTGGCTGGCGCATCACTTCCAAAACTGCTCTTTTAAACTCAGGAAGTTCATCTAAGAACAATACACCATGATGCGCAAGAGAAATTTCTCCAGGCTGTGGATTTGTACCTCCACCTACTAACGCCACATCACTTACAGTATGATGAGGTGAACGGAAAGGCCTTTCAAATACCAATCCAGTATTGTCAGAAAGTTTACCTGCCACTGAGTGAATTTTAGTTGTTTCTAATGCTTCATGGAGGGTAAGAGGAGGTAAGATTGAAGGAAGCCTTTTTGCCAACATTGTTTTTCCTGCTCCTGGAGGCCCAATTAAAATTACATTATGTCCACCAGCAGCCGCAATTTCCAATGCTCTTTTAATATTTTCTTGGCCTCTAACATCAGCAAAATCATGTTCTAAGTATTCTAGATTAGTAAAAAAATCATTTCTTGCATCTACTTTATAAGGTTCTAGAATTAAATCTTCCTTGAAAAAATCGATGACTTCTAAAAGATTATCCACTCCATACACTTCAATTCCTTTAACAATTGCTGCTTCTTTAGCATTTCTTTGAGGTAAAAAAATTCCTTTATACCCTTCCTTTCGTGCTTGTATTGCTATAGGTAATGCTCCCTTGATAGGATGCAAACCACCATCCAAAGACAATTCTCCCATCAAAATAAAATCAGATAATTTTTCATACGGAATTTGTCCAGAAGCAGCTAAAATCCCAATAGCCATCGGCAAATCATAAGCAGAGCCTTCTTTACGGATATCTGCTGGGGCCAGATTAATAACCGTTTTTAATCGTTTCATTTGGTATTTTGATTCTTTAACTGCTGATTCTATCCGTTGCAAACTTTCTTGAACAGCTTTATCAGGAAGGCCAACTATTGAATATCCTATCCCTTTATCCGTAATATTGACCTCTATTGTAATGGTAATGGCATCTACGCCATAAATTGCACTTGCATAAGTTTTGACTAACATAACCTTGACTTCTACGCTTTAAAAATGATGTACAGAACAAATTGTTTCATATTACTTAAGAGTAGTCAATTGTATAAATTCCATAAAAATGGTCTAAAATTTTAAATTAAAACTGACACCTTATCAATAAAGGCTATACTCGAATGAAAAGGATAAAAGAATAATTATCTCAATAAAAATGATAACTCATGCGTAAATTCATCTCAAGATATTTACATTATTCTCTAAAATTTTGATATAAACAAACTCTAAAACATCTCTCTAATTACTCACATTTTACTTATGTTTGAATAAAATATGAACACAATGAGATTATTAGGAAATATCATTTGGTTGCTTTTGGGTGGTTTTGTCACTGCAATAGAGTATTTTACTGCAAGTATTCCTCTATTTCTTTCTATTATAGGCATTCCTTTCGGTATTCAAATTGTAAAGATTGGCATATTGCAACTCTGGCCTTTTGGAGTAGAAATTGAGAAAAAAGAAGATATTACTTCAGGTTGTTTATATTCAATAGTCAATATTTTGTGGTTTATTTTTGCAGGTATTCCTATCTTTCTTTCTCATATATTCTTTGGAATCTTACTAGCTATCACGATTATAGGTATCCCTTTTTCAAAACAACATTTCAAATTAGCAGGATTAGCATTAAGTCCATTTGGGAAAGAACTCAGATACCCACAGTCAACTATATTATAAATTTATTGGGTTTTCATTTTAAGCTATGTCAGTAAAATCCACTGTTTTATTTTACCATTTTATTTTTGGTATTCATATTGCAGTATTGGGGAATAAAGGGAAAAGTATATCTCATAAAATATGGATAGACTAAATTTCAGCATTAATCAGCAATATGAATTGGGCAGTTATTCTAATGATAGCAAGTATGGGATTGTTCAAATCCAGTAATATCGACTCTTTAAGGGAAAATTTTCCAAGAGTAGAAGAAGCTGCTACTCATACTGATAGATATCTCAAGAAGTTATGCTTGGAAAAAGGCTTAGAAATTCCATTGAAAAATATATTCATCCGAGTTTTCAAAGATGAAAAAATAATGGAGGTTTGGGGTAATAATCATGGAGAATGGAAACTAATCATTACTTATCCTATATGTATGATTCCAGGTCAATTAGGTCCAAAAATTCGACAAGGCGATCAACAAGTCCCTGAGGGATGGTACCAAATCAATTCTGTCAATCCAAAGAGTGAATTTCATTTATCTATGCAAATCAATTATCCCAATGCGGTAGATCTTGTAAGAAGCAAAAATGAAAAAGATCCTGGTGGAGATATTTTTATTCATGGCAATTGTGTATCAGTCGGCTGTATTCCGATAGAAGATTTTCCAATGGAAGAATTTTTCTGGTTAGCCATTCAAAGTATTTATGCATATCCGGAGCAAGCGATTCAAGTATTGATATTGCCATTTGATTTAAACAATGAAAAAAAATATTCTTCCATGACAAGACAACACCCACAGTACGCTTCTTTTTGGGAAGAATTAAAAAGTATGCAAATCTATTTTGATGAATTTGGCGAATTACCGAATGTATGGATGAGTCCTGATGGTCATTATTATATACTGATAGAATAAAGGAAAACCTCTAACTTTATAGCATGTTTTTAGATTTTTTCTTCCTACTGAAAAAGGAAGGGATTCCTGTATCCCTTCAAGAATACCTATCTCTTTTGGAGGCATTAAAAAAAGGGGTAGCCAATTATTCTGTAGAAGATTTTTATGCCTTATGCAAAACTATTCTCATCAAACATGAACAATATTTAGATAGGTTTGACCTTTTATTTGGTCATTATTTCAAAGGTATTCAATTTATCTCTGAAGCCACACAGAAAGAAATTCCAGAAGAGTGGTTGAGGAAAGAATTAGACAGAATGTTTAGTGAGGAAGAAAAAAAAATGATTGAAGCTTATGGTGGACTGGATGAAATCATGAAGCGGCTTGAAGAGTTGCTTCAAGAACAGAAAGAACGTCATCAAGGAGGCAATACTTGGATAGGAACTGGAGGCACTTCCTCATTTGGTCATGGTGGATACAATCCCCAAGGAGTGAGAATTGGCGGTTCGGGTGGTCAAAAATCTGCTATTAAAATCTGGGAGAAGCGTCAATTCAGAGATTATTCAGATGATTTGGAGCTCAATATCCGAAATATCAAAATGGCATTACGGCGATTGCGCATCTTGACTCGTGATGGAATAGAGGACGAATTGGACTTGAATACAACAATAGACAAAACCTGTAAAAATGCTGGCTATATAGATATTGCCATGCAATCTTCTAAAAAAAATCGAGTAAAAGTACTATTGTTTTTTGATGTTGGAGGCTCAATGGATCCACATATTGAGATGTGTTCTCAATTATTTTCTGCTGCCAAATCTGAATTCAAACATTTGGAATTTTTCTATTTTCACAATTGCATTTATGAATCTGTGTGGAAAAACAATTTACTCAGATGGGATGAAAAAACGCCCACTCTCGATATTTTTCACAAATACAATAGCGATTACAAAGTAATCATAGTTGGAGATGCGACTATGTCTCCTTACGAATTGACACAAACAGGAGGCAGTATAGAACACTATAACGACCAAAGTGGTATCCATTGGCTCAAAAAAATAAAAGAAAATTATCCTTACACCGTTTGGATAAATCCTTCTGCCGAGGCATATTGGGATGGGACAAAAAGCATACAGTTAATTCAAGATATTTTCCCAAAACGCATGTTTCCAATGACAGTTGAAGGACTATCTAATGCAATGAAAGAGTTAAAAGGAAAAAAGTTAAGGGTGTAAACACTATTCAACTCTGAATATTCTGCCAACAAATAGCCAAACAAAATCTCAAACAAACTGATTTTCTATCTCGTAGAAGATTTAGCTATTGACAATTCAATACCCAGTTTCTAGCATTTACAAATGCTTCCAGCCATGGAGAGACCTCATCCGTTCTTCCTTCAGGGTAATATGCCCACTGCCATTGAAAAACTGACCTTTCAATATGAGGCATTGTCACCACATGGCGACCAGATTTATCTGACATCATAGCTGTATTATATGCAGAGCCATTAGGGTTGGCTGGATAAGTAGCATGACCAAACTTGCCAATAATATTGTATTTATCTTCAGCCAATGGAAGATGAAACTTCCCTTCACCATGAGATGACCAAACTCCCAAAGTACTACCTGTAAGAGAATGAAACATCACCGTATCATTATCTTGAATAGTAATAGATGTAAACAAAGTTTCATATTTTTGGCTATCATTGTGTAACATCTTTGGATGCTCCAAATGCTCAGGATAGATTAAATTTAATTCTGTAAATAATTGACATCCATTACAGATACCTATAGATAAAGTATCTGGTCGTGCAAAATATTTATCTAATGCCTTCTTAGCTTTATCGTTAAACTTAAACGCACCAGCCCAACCTTTTGCAGAGCCTAAAACATCTGAATTTGAAAAACCTCCTACTGCACCTAAGAACTGAACACCTTCCAATGTCTCTCTGCCAGATATCAAATCAGTCATGTGCACATCTTTTACATCAAAACCAGCTAAATATAATGCATAAGCCATCTCTCTTTCTGAGTTACTACCCTTTTCACGAATGATAGCTGCTTGTGGTCTTTTTGAAGAAATATTTGACATCTTTCCATTAAAATGTGAGGGAAAATTCAATTGAAGTGCTTGGTTCTTATAGTTAGCATATCTTTCTTTCGCTTTATCATTAGCACATTGAAATTCATCCATCAAATAAGATGTCTTCATCCACACATCTCTCCAATGCGCAATATCCAAACTCAATTTCTTTTGATTCACTTTGAGATTTAACAGACCACTAGTATTAACATTTCCAATGCGATAGAACTGAATTCCAGTATCTTTTAATATACTTTCAACACTTTTATCCCCTTGAAACACAATACCTATATTCTCTGAGAAAAACAATTTGATGATATCTTGTTCACCTATTGCACTCAAATCAATATCAGCTCCTAATTGTACATCAGCAAAACACAATTCCAATAAAGTAGTAATCAATCCTCCAGCACCAATATCATGTCCAGCATCAATCTTTCCATCAACAATTAAAGATTGTAATGTATTAAAAGTGCTAATAAAGCTAGCAGTATTTTTTACATCAGGAACTTGCGTTCCGATTTTATTTAATATCTGAGCAAAAGAAGAACCTCCCAATTTATAAGAATCATTAGAAAGATTGATATAATAGATAGCATTGGGTTTCTTTTTCAACAAAGGCTCTACTACTTTTCTAACATTACTACAATGACCTGCCGCAGAAATAATTACAGTACCAGGAGAAATCACTTCTCCATCTGGATATTTCTGTTTCATGGATAAAGAATCTTTTCCAGTAGGTATATTGATTCCTAAATCTATTGCAAAATCAGAACAAGATTTAACGGCACGATACAATCTGGTATCTTCGCCTTGATTGCGACATGGCCACATCCAGTTGGCAGAAAGTGAAACACTTTTTATCTGATTTTCCAATGGTGCCCACAAGATATTTGTCAATGACTCTGCTATAGCCACTCTGCTACCCACTGCTTCATCAATCAAGGCAATTCCAGGAGCATGACCTATTGAAGTGGCTACTCCATGCTGACCTTGAAAATCCAGAGCCATCACACCACAATTATTCAGAGGCAATTGTATAGCTCCGACTGTCTGTTGTTTTGCTACTCGACCACTCACGCACCTATCCACTTTATTTGTCAGCCAATCTTTACAAGCCACAGCTTCTAATTGAAGGACTTGCTCTAAATAATTTTCAAAATTATCTTCTTGATAACTTATTTCTTCATATTGGCTTTGTACGGTCACGTCATCCATGATGGTCTGAGGAGAGCTTCCAAACATATCTTCCAATCGAAAATCCATAGGTTTGTCACCAGTACTTTCTGAAGCAATTTGAAATACATGATCATCTGTAATTTCCCCCACTACAAACATAGGAGCTCTTTCCCTTTCTGCAATTTTTTCTAATCTAGCAATCTGATTTTCAGGCATCACCAATCCCATACGTTCTTGGGACTCATTGCCTATCAGCTCTTTAGCAGAAAGTGTTGGGTCTCCTACTGGTAACTTATCCAAGTTGATATGTCCACCAGTAGCTTCTACTAGTTCAGACAGACAATTTAAATGCCCTCCAGCTCCATGGTCATGGATAGAAACAATCGAATTATCATCACTTTCAACCATGGCACGTACTGCATTAGCAACGCGTTTTTGCATCTCAGGATTAGAACGTTGGATCGCATTTAATTCTATAGCACTTCCCATAGCTCCCGTATTAGCAGAAGAAACTGCTGCTCCTCCCATACCAATACGATAATTATCACCACCCATTACAACTATTTTATCTCCTTTTTGGGGATGGCGTTTGATAGCTTGTGATGCTTTTCCATATCCTACACCACCAGCGAGCATAATGACTTTATCAAAACCCAAATTTTTTCCAGCTTCCTGATGTTCAAAAGTTAAAACAGAGCCAGTTATCAAGGGCTGACCAAATTTATTTCCAAAATCTGAAGCTCCATTAGAAGCCTTAATCAAAATATCTTTTGGATTTTGATACAACCACTTTCTTGCAGGAAAAGATTTCTCCCATGGTCTCCCTCCTTCCAATCTAGGGTATGAAGTCATATATACGGCTGTGCCTGCTAGAGGCAAAGAACCTTGTCCACCTGCTAGACGGTCGCGAATTTCACCTCCAGACCCCGTAGCAGCACCATTGAAAGGCTCAACTGTTGTAGGAAAATTATGTGTCTCAGCTTTAAGCGAAATGACAGACTCAAATGATTTGACTGTATAGTTAGAAGGAACTTCACCCTTTATCGGAGCAAACTGCTCGACCTCTGGACCTTTCACAAAAGCAACATTATCTTTATAAGCAGACACGATGCTATTGGGATGTAGCTGAGATGTTTTTTTAATCATTTTAAAGAGTGAGGCTTCTTGTTCTACTCCATCAATAATAAAAGTGCCATTAAAAATCTTGTGGCGACAATGCTCAGAATTGACTTGAGAAAAGCCGAAGACTTCAGAATCTGTCAATTTTCGATTCAATTTTTGAGATAAATTTTCAAGATATTGAACTTCCTCATCACTCAATGCCAAACCTTCAGTCTTATTGTATAATGCGATATCCTCAATAGCTTGAATTGGTTCAGGCTGAATATCAATTTTAAAGATATCTTGATTCAAGTCCTGATATTTCTGATTCAACATCGGATCAAATACGATATCAGGATGGTTTCCAATATACTGAAACTCTTCAATTCTTTGAATTCCATCAATACCCATATTTTGAGTAATCTCTACAGCATTGGTACTCCAAGGTGTCACCATCGCTGCTCTTGGACCTAAATAGACTCCTGATAAAACATTTTTATCTATCAAAAGACTATTGCTAAAAGCCCAAATTAGTTTTTGAATATCATTGTTATTAAGTGCTTGTGAAGCTTGTACTGCAAATACATGTGAGGATTCAGACCCGAAGAAATAAATCATGATTACTGATCAAAAATTATGTTATTACAAAAGTACTCAATTAAAAAGTAATCCTTTATGAAAAGATGTTATTTTGCCTTTATTAATTAAAAGCAAAAGCTATGAGCTTATCTTTGGCAACGTTGTTTTCAATCAAATTTTTGAAATGCTGCTTAAAATATAGATTAGAACCACTTTTTAAACCGAAACAACAAAATTACGGTAGCTGCAAATAAGAAAGAAATCAGTAAAACAATCCAGAATCCCCATTCATTATTTCCAAAAGAATTGGGAACATTCATCCCATACAAACTCGCAACTAATGTAGGAATCATTAAAACAATTGATACCGATGTCAGCTGTTTCATCATAACGTTAAGGTTATTTGAAATCACAGAAGCATAAGCATCCATCATGCCACTTAAAATATTGCTATAAATATTGGTAGTTTCAAGAGCTTGCCTTAGTTCAATTTCTACATCTTCAACTAATTCAGTATCATAAGTATCCCGATGTTCTTTAATATTCTTAATTTTATAAATCAGTATGTCATTACCTTTCAGTGATGTGATAAAATAAACCATACATTTTTCAATCTTCAACAAGGCCTGAAGTTCCTCGTTTTTGATAGATTTTTCAAGCTGGTTCTCAGCTAATTTTATACGCAGATTGATTTGTTTCAAATATTTAAGAAACCATACACTTGATGAGAGCAAAAGCTTCAGAACTAAGTCAAAATGATTCCGAACGTTTGTACCCTTACGATTCACATAGTTAATGAAATCTGGAATCATCTCCGTTTGATAAAAACAAATCGAAACAAATATATCCCCTTTAAAGATTAATCCTAGTGGCACTGTCGAAAAGGGTAAGCTATAATCTTCGCTTTTAAACGGCACTCTCATAATAATCAAAAACCAACCATTTTCAAATTCTATACGTGGACGCTCATCCACATCCTCAATATCATTAAAATAAGATTCTGGAACTTTTAAATCATTGATTAAATATTCTTTATCTGAAACCGTAGGGCATTCGATATTTACCCAACAGTTGGGTTCCCAATAATCGCAATTATAAAACCCGTTTGAACTTTTAATAAAAGATCTCATAAAATTAAGCTTCCCTTCTGTTACAAATAGAGAAAAAAATGATTCATCCTCTATCCCTGTTAATAATTCAAATGATAATCGTCTATACTTATTAAAATTAATAATTGAACAAAAGTAAAGAAAGTTGACTGATTATCTGTTTTGAAATTCTGTAAGTTCATGCAATTTTAACAACAAATTGGTTGAGCCCAAAAAAGTATTTAGAAACTGAAGCATTCATTCATGAGCTAAGACTATTTTATTTGACTTTTCAGAATAATCAAACTATATCAAAACTATATCATCTACATTGGCGACAACTGCATTTTGTTCTTTAGCCAGAACAAAATTTGAATCCATCTTAGCTAAAGCAATAGCAAAAATCCAGCCTTCCTGATCTACAATATCAAAAACCTCACCTTTTTTAAATTCCTTTTGAATATCAGAGACACCAACAGCCAATAAACTTTTTCTATTGAGCAGTGCTTTTTTGGCTCCTTCATCTACTTCCACTCTTCCATACACCTTTCGCCCACTTGCCAACCATTTTTGACGTGCATTGGCTGTTGCTTTTTTAGCAATACAGACTGTCCCATTTTCATTGTTCAAGGCACGGATAATGCCATTCTCACTCCTTGCTCCAAATATGATGGTCTGAATACCCAAGCTAGTCGCTAATCGTGCAAAAGTCAATTTTGAAATCATTCCTCCTAATCCGACCGAAGATTTATCCTTACGAGCATATCCCAATACGGCTGGAGTAAATTTTTCTATCTTTCTGACCAAGTTATTTTGAGGATCTAATACTCCAGACACTGAAGTGGCTATCAACAGACAAGCTGCCCCAAATCCTATGGCTAAGAGAGTGGCTAGTTCATCATTATCAGAAAATTTTAATTCTATATTACTCACCACATCATTTTCATTGGCAATGGGAATCACTCCATGCTTCCATAATTCTTGATAAGTCTCTCTTAGCTGCAAAAATTGGTTTCTATTACTAAAATGTTGCCTCTCACATAGACTCTGAGCAATAGGAATATCATATTTCTCAAAAGCTTGAGCATATTTACCCACTAAAATCGGATTGCCAATAGCCGCTGCCGCTTTTCGTTCACCAATTTTGCCAGTATAATTCTTGATAAACTTTTTACCTGTACCTACCGCCCCAGAAGACACAATCACTACATCGTATTTTTGATGTATCGTTTTAATTTGAGATGCAATATGTTCTAAAAGAGATTCATCTACATCACCTTGTGCAGTAGTAATGGATGATGTCCCTATTTTGAAAACTAATACCGGTCTAGTCATGATATGCGAAAATATGAAAATTGTATTATCCTAAAAATAGGTTTGCTTGAATTCGTGCAAAATAGCAGAACTATCTACTGCACAAGTCGTTTTATTAGCAAATTTTCTAATAATTCAACTAAATGCTGAGGACGATAATTGCGCCAAGGAATATCTAAAAACCTTTCATTCATAAAAATAAAGTGATGTAATTCTGTTTTATACATTTCTTCTAGCACATGCTGTCTAAAGCCTATACTTATCACCCAACCTCCATCATCGGCTATACTTTCATGCCACTCTTTATAATATTCATTATCAGACCCATGAAAATTTAATACATTTTCACCTATTAGCACAAATTTTATTATCCCTTCGCTGAGCATTGAGTCTATCACATCACTTTTCAGATACATAATATCATTGTCAATACAATCATTCCATTCTCCAATAAACTCAATGATTGCAAATTTCTCATTATAGTCCACAAAAAGCACTTTCAAGTATAAAGTATTTGAGCCAAAATCACTCCAATGAGGGTGGATATAATAATTATATACTGTCTGAGTGTATTGTAGTTCATTGGGAAACTTACCATAAAAGGGCGAACGACTGTCTTCTTCGGCAATGTATTTTCCTCTCCATTTCCAATAGGGCTCTATCTTATGCATTTTAATACTTCACTTTTATTTGTCCTTTTGCAAATAATAACGAACAATACTTTCAATAGGTTTTTGAATTATTTTGCCTACTTGAATATTTAAAGATAATGCCGTTCTTCTTAATTCATCTTCAAAATGTGTGGCAATAGATCCAATGAAATGAACTGGATATTTTTGATAATCTGGGAATATCGAGATATTAAAAATAAAAAAATCTTCAAAAGATTGTTTCAATATTCTTTGAACATAATCTAAACTTTTGAAATCAAAAATTTCTTTAGCAAAAGATGCTAAATACGAATTGGCATTGGGTCTTTGATAGACATTCTGTAAGACAATATCCCTGTCAATTCCCATTACAGTTTCAAAATGATATTGTAAATCTGCAGGTAACTTTTGATATAAGAAATCTCTCACTAAATATTTTCCAATATGAGTACCACTGCCTTCATCTCCCAAAATATATCCTATTCCCAAACTTCCTTTGGGCAGAATAATGTCAATTCCATCATAATACACAGCATTGGAGCCTGTACCCAAAATACAAGAGAATCCTTTTTCGTCTCCACAGGTTGCAATTACGGCTGCTTTCATATCATGATCAACAATAATTTGAGCGTTAACAAATACTGATTGTAAAATATTATGAATAACCTTCTTGCGTTCATCAGAAGAGCATCCTGCACCAAAATAATAAATATGAGTAACTTTACTTTTCAAGTCTTCCTTAAGAAATGCATTCAAAATATGACTTTCAATAAAATCTATTTTCTGTACAATAGGATTAAAACCTACTGTTGCTACCGTCTTGATTATCCCTTTATCTTTACTACAAAAAACCCAATCTGTCTTTGTAGAACCACTGTCTGCAATTAAAAACATGATATAAAATCTGCATGAAAGATACAATTTTTCAGCATAAGAATAATCATCAGTAAAAGAGAATCCACTAATCAAACCCTAAAGCAATAGGGAATTATTTAAAAAAAGATAGCTATATATTTAACTATCGGTCTTATTGGTCTTTATTTTATGCTATCTAAATTTGGGAACTTACCCATAAGAAATCGGACACTGAACTTAAATTAGATAATGGGTGATACTATCTCTATAAAGTCGAATCCATTTATGATAAAACCTTAAAGCATTCCTCGAAAATTAGTAGCAACATTTTGAGAAAGATAACGAAAACAGAGGGCTTTGTATCTTACGAAAAGGAAACATCAAAAGGAAAAAGTGCTAAAGCCTATTTAAACAAAGATATATTATTTGCAACCTTCAAGTTATCAATGCAACTTGAATTCAGCGAGTTCTTCCTCTAGCTCTTCTTTGGTAAAGAAAGAATAAAAATAATTTTTAATTTGTTTCTATTTATTTATTGATTCCTAATTTTCAATAATCATTGCATATTTCATATATTATCTTAGGAAAAACTAAGCTACTATGAAATATAAAACAATACTATTGTATGCATATATTTTCAATCCGAATACAACAAAAATATATCTTAGAACAGTAGTTTTCCTTGTTCTTCTTTTGATGATATGGAAAGCAAATGCTCAGTCTGGCATCAAAGAAATAGAGAAGAAATACAAGGTGAAAATTGACTCCATATTCCTAAAAGCTACTCCATACACGCAATATGAGAGGGACAGTGTCATCTATGACGAGGACAAACCAATAGACTGGTACAGGTGAACGGAGAGATGGTATTTGCCACTTTGAACATTATTAGATAACTCAAAAATAAAATCTTATGAAAAGGCTATTCGTGTATTTATCCCTATGTATTTTTGCATTGTCGTGTAAAAAAGATCCTGCTGATATCATTAAAGAAATTATACCGCCAACCGAAAAAGTTCCTAACAAATAGGTCAGGATTTTTAAAGTGGAGCAGACAGAGAGTCACAATTCCTTTCCCTTTGATATAGATAATCTGATGACGGTTAAGCATCAATATGATTCCGAACAATTAACACAGATTAATATCAAAAGAAATGGGATAGCAGAATATACTAATTCCGTAATATATGAAGATGGAGCATTTTTAATTAACTTCAATGAAGATAATAAAGGCTTTGATTTGTTAAGAAATGTTCTTTGAAAAAAATACTGCTTTGCATTTGTCTCAAAACAGAATAGAACAAGTGAAAAATACTATACAATTCAGAATGATAAGTATGGATGCATATAAAGTATATAAAAGTGTTCAGCATGAGTATAACTCGGATAGCTTACTAGAGAATCAAACTACTTTTATTTCCTTGTATAAATCAGAGCATCAAAAGTCAGAGCTGTCAATTGGGATATTAACAAAACACAAGAAACGATCCAACTCAATATGTAAATTTTCAAAAAATCCTTTTTCCTAGTTGCTAGGATAAAAAGTATAGGGGAATAATTGAGCAAGAAATTTTAATTATATTGCATACATGAATCACCCGATATTAGCTGGAAAGAAAGGTATCATTTTTGGTGCATTAGATGAGCAATCGATAGCTTGGCAAGTAGCATTATCTGCCTATCAAGCAGGTGCTCAATTTACACTGACAAACGCACCTGTAGCTATTCGTATGGGCAATATCAATGGTCTGGCTCAGACTTGTAAGACTATCGTTATAGCAGCAGATGTCACAAATACAGAAGATTTAGAAAAACTCCTCCAAGAAAGTAGTCAATTTCTTGGAGGAAAAATAGATTTTATTTTACATGCTGTAGGAATGTCCCCTAATATCAGAAAAAAAAGGGTCTATACAGATTTGGATTATTCGTACTACTTGAAAACAATAGATATCTCTGCAATCTCTCTTCATAAATTACTACAAACAGCTTGGAAATTAGATGCTCTATCAGCTCAATCTTCTATTGTAGCACTCAGCTATATCGCTGCTCAAAAAGCTATTCCTTTTTATAATGATATGGCTGAAGCAAAAGCTACTTTAGAATCTATCGTAAGAAGCTTTGGATATTACTATGGCAAAAAAAACGGTACAAGAATAAATTCTGTCAGCCAATCTCCCACTCCAACTTCTGCAGGCAATGGTATAGAAAATTTTAACCAACTCTATAAAAACGCAGAAGAAGTAGCTCCTTTAGGAAACGCTGATGCTAAATCATGTGCTGACTTTTGTATCACTTTATTTTCAGATTATACCCGAATGATTACCATGCAAAATATCTACCACGACGGAGGATATTCCCAAATGGGTTCATTTATTTAAGCCCATTTTACTGAACAGCATAAGCTTTCCAAGTTAATGTCTGTCCATCCAATAGCCATAAAGCTCCGTTAGTCCATGAAAAACTTAAAGGCTCAAAATTGACTTTTGGCCAAACTACTTCCTGAGCAATTTGACCTTCATTATTAATTAATAGTATAGACTTGTTGAACTTATTGATGATAGCATAAGGAGTTTCTTTAATATCAGTATATAATAATTGGTCTTCGATAATATGATTATTCTCTACTTGCATAGAAATAGGGATATATCTAGAAATATCACCAGAAAAAGGTTCAACTTCTATGATATTCTTAGCTATAGGTTCAAAATAAACATACACTTCTCTCGCACTATTATATATAGGAAAAACAGATGTTCCAATTTCTTGAAAGTCACTCAAATCTATATCCAAATCATCACTAACAAAATCACCGTTATCACTCAATAAAAATGAGACGCAAGAGTTATTGGTTACATTGTAGGCTTCGAGGAAATCCAAGCTTGCATTATACCATATTCCTTTGAATTTAGCCTGAAAAGTGATTTCAGAAATATAATTACCAATAGCATCAAAAGATTCAATATGAGAAAACAAGGAGTCTGCCCCTGCAATATAATAGGTGAAACTATGAGGATTCCAAGCAATACTTCTATTGCTCAATACCGATTTATGATTAATATATATTTCTATTGCAGGTGTATTACTAAAAGAGATATTGGTTGCCTTTTGGGCAAAAGAAGAATATTGTAAACAAACTCCCAATAGCGTAAGATAAAAAAATCTGTACATTCATTTAATCTATTAAAATACCATTCTAAACATTGACAAACACTATACCAATCTAACAAGTTCTATTTGAACTTGTCTAAAAAAACTTTTAAATCTTTAGAAAACTTTTCACCTTCTTCAGCCATTGGTTCATGAGCTGAATTGAGATATTCCATATAGAAGACTTTTTCCTTAGGAGTTCCAACATTAGCAATAAAATCATCAGCCAATGCAGTTCCTACAACATCATTAGGAATTTTGTGAGGAGGTAAAAGTCCATCTTGTTTGCCCCACATTACGAAAGTTGGGATTTTTATTTTATGAATTTCAGATGTCAGATTTAAACTAGTATAGACAGACTCACCTTTATAAGTTATATTGTGCCCAACAAAAAACGGGTTATTCAAAAACGCATTAATTTCAAAAGCAGGTAAATATCCTTTTTCCACCTTGACATTCTTATTGAATCGACCACCATTCAGCTTTCCAAGATAAGTAGCATGGTCCACAAAATTATCTGCAGTAATCTGTGTATTTGATTTATAGAACTCAATTGCTTTCTGCCAATAACTGACATCTTTATTGAGTGCGATACTAGCAGCAGCACCATTTAACACCCATTGTCTGGAGGCAGTCAATCCTCCTGGCACATTATAAGCACCACAGACAATGATATAACCTTTCAGCTTATCTTGATGTGCTACATTTTCTGTCAAGTAGTAAGCTGTCAGTCCACCACCCCAGCTATGACCTAAAAGAAATATACTTTTAGCTCCAACAATCTGTTTTGTAAACTCAACAATGGCATCTAAATCTTTAGAAAACTGCTCTGTAGTAATTTGGCTTTTGGGAGGATTGCCCTGTGTTATCCCAGAACCTCTCTGATCCCAATAAATCACTTTAAAATCCTTCTCCATATTTTTGATTCCTGCAGAGAGGCGAAAAACCTGAGATGAACCACCAGGACCTCCATGTGTCATAATCAATGCAACATCTGAACTTTCTTTTCCTGCAACTCTCACTGGCAATTCAATACCATCCACTTTGACATGATAATATTTATCCATCATCCCAGGAGCAAGTTGTTCCTTTTTGGAACATGCCAATATATGAGCACTCAATATTACAATAGTGGCTATTTTAAATATACTTTTCATATCTCTTCTGCTTATTTTCTGATGCTATAAATCACTCCCAATTGAACATAAGGATGTTTTACCCAATATGAATTATTGGGATATCTAAAAAATAGACCTGCTCCTGCATATACTCCTAAAGGAAGCCTTTCATTATTCTTACTAAAATCTATACCGAAATTAATTGCTCCTTTAATCACCACATTAGCATATCCTTGAAATTTCTTCTTTGTAAAAGTGCCGTTATCATATTCATATACTGGAGTATTATAAAATAGATGCATATACCCTCCTCCTGCATTGAAGTCCCAAAAAACACCAGATGGATAAGTCGCTCTATATGTCAAGTCTGTTCCAATCATAGTCGCAGTATGATAATCTTTTCTCTTATAAAAGCCTAAAAATGGTTTCAGATAAAACTCTCTGTCACGCACTCTGCTCCCCTTAATTTTGGGTTTATTCATTAATCTGATTCCAAAATCTGCCATCATTCCAGGAGAAAAAGAAATAGGATCTCCCAAATCCATATCTGAAATTGCCGCTACTTGAATAGGCCACTTTTTGTCTCCATCCTGAGCAAAAAGTTGCAGACAAGAACTATAAGTAATTATCAAAAACAAAATAAAATATCTCCCTTTAAACGCCATATTCAGAATTTTACAGTACTAAATTACCTCTTTGACTTCAAATATTTATTTGTCAACCGGTATATTCACAATATTAGTTACTAAAACTGTTCCAAAAAAATAAGGGTACTATTTTTATGATAGTACCCTTCAATATTTTTAAACAAATTATCTATTAAAATTTCACGTTTAATGTTACATGAAGCGATTGGTTTTTAGTTGTCAACCCATCAATTCCATAATCATTAATATTCGCCAAACCTGCATAATATCTTACTTCAAGCTCCATACCTTTTGCAGTAGGAAACTCTACTCCAGCACCAACAGAAAGACCTGCATCAAATGGTTTTAACTTTTGATCTTTAAATGAATAAGACTCCTTTTCAATTTTTTCACTTCCTTTTTTCAATCTTGTTAAATTAAAAGCTCCAAAACCAAACTGAGGGCCAACATGCACAAATCCTCTTACTTTATCACTTCCATATTGTCCTCTTAATAATATTGGAACTTGCACATATCCTAACCAGCTTGAGAAAACAGCATCACCAGGATATTTAAATCTCTGCCCTTGTGACCCAAAGTTTAATTCAGGTCTGATTTCAAAATAAGCATTGACAGGCACTTCAAAAATAAATCCAAAAGCTGGACCTACAAGATTCTTAGCATATTGAGATTGGATTTCTTCTCCTTTTGTTGACTCTCCTTTCAGTTTAGAAAATTGTGCACCCATTCTCACTCCAAACTGAAAATCGTCTTTTTCTGCTGCTTGTGAAACGCCTAATAGCATTGTAAAAACTAATGCCGAAGCCAGAATTTTTTTCATAGTATTCAAATTATATTGTTATGTAATTTTCAATCAAACAAAAATCAATAAAAAAATTGAATTTTCATTATATTTTACAATTATTTTAGAAGTTATTATTTTACAATGTATTCAATCAATTCATTTTATCTAATACTTTATATTTATTGAATTTATAAGAAAATTGAACTAAGAAATATCTACCTAAAACATTGACTTTACTATCTTCTACAAAAGTCTCAGTAATCGTTCTTGAAATACTATTGTTTTTTCCTAAAATATCAAAAACTTGAAGATTCAATTCTGCATTTTTATTTTTCAAAAACTTATAGCCTAAAGCCATATTCCAAAGTGCATAGTTGGAATTATACGCTTTCCCCAATCCAGCATAATGCATATAACTGAAATCAGTAGAATAAACCCAGCCTTTCCAAGGAAGAAAATTCAAAGTTATATTGACTAATCCTGAGTAGAAATTATTATTTGTAGAAGTATTTTGGGAATATTTGACTATATTATAATTACTTGTATATGACCCTCTAAAATCAATCTTTTCACTGATATTACTACCCAATACTAAGCCTGAATTAAAACTATAGCTATGATTAAAATAGAGATTCTCATTGACAAAATTGGGAGTTTTAAGAAAATTAAATCCTGAAAAAAGATTGAGATTGCTTTTTAAAAACAGAATAGGAGTTCCAAAATTGATAATACTATTTACACTCCAACTGCCATTGGCATTTATGGGTCTTGTCCATTGTCCTCCAGCTGGTAAAAAAATATTATCTGCTATTATAGTATCTTTTTTAGCTAGGAGAGTAGCATTGGTGATAAATTGATTATTCAAAGAACTAGAAATCATAGCAAATGCAGAATATCCTTTTAGTGGCTGAGCATATCTCCATCTTAGACCAATCGTATGTGTATATTGCTGGTTCAAATCTTTGTTTCCACTTGACAATATCAATGGATTGGTATTATCAACAACATCTTGCAGTTGAGAAACATTTGGAGAACGGACAAAGGTTTTATAAAATAAATTCAGATTATTATTCCTAGAAAACTTATAGCCTATTTGTGCAGTCGGTAAGAAATTATTGTACTTCTTTTCAATTGCAATATTAATAGGAAATGATTTATCACTGAGTAGAGAAGTGAATTGATAATTCATCCCCATATTAAAATTAATTTTTTCTGTTTTAAAACGATAACTTATTCCTGCTCTTTGATACCAGTTGATTGTCTTGAAAACATTACTTAAATTCGTATCTACAATAGCATATTCATTTGTCTGTTCATTATACAAGTAGGTATATTTATCTGAAATCGAACTTAAATAGCCAGGACTATACTCAAGTTTCAGTTGGCTTTTTTCACTAATCGGTTCAGTGTAATTGA
Source organism: Chitinophagales bacterium (assembly GCA_023957235.1). Taxonomy (GTDB): domain Bacteria; phylum Bacteroidota; class Bacteroidia; order Chitinophagales; family JADIYW01; genus JAMLHH01. The sequence goes on from JAMLHI010000010.1 coordinate 20,673, forward strand.
ACTCAGTTTCCCATGCCATTGTTTTAGATAGTCCATCAGTCGATTGATTTTGAATAATCACTGAATCTATATCTTCAGAAAAAATATTTTTTGCCCATAGATAGTTGTCATTCATTTTGTGGTTGATTTTAGATTCTAATCGAACACTAAAAGTTCTACCTTGGACAGCCAATTTATGCTTATATAAAATCGAATTTGAAATATTATATGCATTAGCATCCAAATTATTTTCATTATTGCTTTGAGCTAAAAATTCTCCACTGACCAGCTGATTTAAAGCACTTGCCAACGAAGTAGTGCTATTTTTCTGAAAATTAAAATTAGGTCTATAAGTAATAGATTTTTTATCATCAATATCATAATCCAACTTTGCATTGAATCTATGCTGAAAATTAAATGATTGCTGTTCGCCATTTTGAGAATATTTTTGGGCTTTATCTTCAGTTAGATATTGCCTATCTATCCATGAATTATTCTCGTTCTTGGTATGATTAAAAAAATAATTGGCAGATAATTTTACATTTTTATTCCATTCTTCAATATAATTCACTCCAATTCCATTAGTAGAGTTGACACCACCATGACCATTAGTCAAAAAATCACCTAGATGATTATCTCTGCTACCGCCGCTTCCTTTTTTTACATTAGGTTTTTTTTGTGTGCTTAAAGCTACCCCAACAAGATCTTCATTATTGAAATTTTGAATATTGACATTGTTTGAAAGCCCTAATACAGATATTCTTCTTGAATTATTAAAATAGTTCCAATTGCCACCAGCTGAATATCTATGATGCCAACCATACCCCAAATAAGCTCTACCAAACATACCATCTTTCACTTCTTCCTTAGTAATGATATTTACAACTTTCTCAGTATTACCATCATTGAACCCAGTAAACTGTGCTTGTTCACTTAGATTATCATATATCTGAATTTTATCTACAATATTAGCAGGAAGATTTTTCATTGCCATCATAGCATCATCACCAAAGAACTCTTTACCATCTACTAATACTTTTTTCACTTGTTCACCTTGTGCCTGTAATTTTCCATCACGAATAAACACTCCTGGCATTTTAGTCACTAAATCTCCAATATCTGCATCAGCATTCACTTTAAAAGCATCAGCATTGAGCTGAACAGTATCATCTCTCAATACCATTCTAGGCAGGACTGCCACAATTTCAACAGCTTTCAGAACTTGAGCATCCTCTTGAAGGAAAAAATTAAAATTATTAATTTCCTTGTCATTTACAGAAAGCTCCCTTTTCAAAGTCTTATATCCCATAAAAGCCACTTCCATCCAATAATTTCCCATTGGGATATTAGAAAGTAAATAATGCCCATCCATATCTGCAACTGTCCCTATAATTTGGGTAGAATCTGTGCTATTCTTTAATATTACACTCGCGCCTGTCAGGGCTTCTTCACCAGACAAATCAGCTATTTTACCAGCAATAGAAACTCCTTGAGCCTTTAGGTTAAAAAAAAAGCTTATGATGATGAAAAACCCAATTAGAATACGGATGCTATACAGTGAATGAATATTTATATATTGTTATGAAAAAAATGATAGCTAAAATTCTATTTCAAGGTGAAAGAAAAAACTATTCTTTAAGTGTTATTATTATCTCTATCCGTCTAGCTTTTTGAAAATCTTCTTGATGGCTATCAATCCCCTTTCCAATAGAAATAATTTTTTGAGAAGCAATACCATGTGCTATTAGCCATTTTTTAAATTCGTCTGCCCTTTTCTGACTCAATTTTTGATTATACTCTTTTGTTCCCGTAGGGTCAGCATAACCCAGTACGCCAATATTATCAATGTTTTTATTTTTCAGAATTGATAATACTTGTTGAGTATCATTCAGATTAGAAGAAGAAACCGAATATTTATTGACAGGAAAAAATACTTCAATCTTCAATGAAGGCAAGTCAATTATTGGTTTCACCAATAGCAAATTAGTAATAGCATCTATATGGCTGTCAAAAACATCCATAGCACCATTCAACCCTCGAGCGTTAGCTGCTTCTTGTGGTTCTATTTCAGTACGAATCCCATTAAAATTACCATTTAAAGAAAAATCTTCACTATAAACCGTTTCCATTATTCCGTTCATCCCCTCAAATTCTGGGCTACCGAAAGTGGACATCTTGCCATTATCACCAGCATAAACTCCTAGAGAATAAATAAAAAATAGATGGGTAAGAAAATTAAATTTCACCAAACTCATATTACAATATATACATTTAAAAAAATAATAGCATAAAATCTATTCTTATTTTATTACAAAAAAAATGCCTTGATATTTCTATCAAGGCATTTTAGTATAAATTTAAAGTAAAAAGAAGATTACTTCACTTCTTCATACTCTACATCTTGTGGCTCATTGCTGTCACTATTAGTTGAATTTTGTTGACCTGCATCAGCACCATTTGTAGCATTAGGATCTACTCCTTGTGAGTACAAATCTTGAGAAGCAGCTTGCCATGCATTATTCAAAGCTTCCATTGCAGCATCTAATCCAGCAATATCTTGTGCACTATGCAACTCTTTCACCTTAGCTATCGCTGATTCCAAAGTTGATTTTTTGTCAGCTGGAATTTTATCGCCAAATTCTTTTAATTGTTTTTCAGACTGGAAAACCAAATTATCAGCAGTATTCAATTTTTCAACTTTATCGCGAGCTTCCTTGTCAGCAGATTCATTAGCTCTTGCTTCTGCTTTCATTTTCTCAATTTCATCTTGAGACAAGCCTGTGCTAGCAGTGATACGGATATTTTGTTCTTTACCAGTTCCTTTATCTTTTGCTGTAACACTTAAGATACCATTAGAGTCTATATCAAAAATCACTTCTATTTGAGGCACTCCTCTCGGTGCAGCTGGGATATCAGACAAATGAAATCTTCCGATTGAACGATTGTCTTTTGCCATAGAACGTTCACCTTGCAAAATATTGATTTCCACAGAAGGCTGATTATCAGCAGCGGTAGAGAAAACTTCAGATTTTTTTGTAGGAATAGTCGTATTAGATTCAATCAATTTTGTGAATACTCCACCATAAGTTTCTATTCCTAAAGAAAGCGGAGTAACATCTAATAACAATACATCTTTTACATCACCTGTCAATACTCCACCTTGAATAGCAGCACCTATAGCAACAACTTCATCTGGGTTAACACCTTTAGAAGGTTTTTTACCAAAGAATTTTTCAACAACTTCTTGGATTTTAGGTACACGTGTAGAACCTCCTACTAAAATCACTTCATCAATGTCAGCATTAGTGTAACCAGCATCCTTCATAGCTTTACGACAAGGCTCTAATGTTCTTTCTACCAAATGGTCAATTAATTGTTCAAATTTTGCTTTTGACAATTTTCTAACTAAATGTTTAGGAACTCCATCTACAGCAGTGATATAAGGAAGGTTTATTTCAGTTTCAGAACTTGCAGACAATTCAATTTTAGCCTTTTCAGAAGCTTCTTTCAACCTTTGAAGAGCCATAGGATCTTTTCTTAAATCAATACGTTCTTCATCTAGAAACTCAGTAGCCAACCAATTAATGATTACATCATCAAAATCATCACCACCCAAATGGACATCACCATTGGTAGATTTCACTTCAAATACACCATCTCCTAATTCTAAGATAGAAACGTCAAAAGTACCTCCACCCAAGTCATAGACAACAATTTTCATGTCTTCATGCTTCTTATCCAAGCCATAAGCCAAAGCTGCAGCAGTAGGTTCGTTGATAATTCTTTTCACATCCAAACCTGCAATCAATCCTGCTTCTTTAGTAGCCTGACGTTCAGAGTCATTAAAATATGCAGGAACTGTAATGACAGCTTCTTTTACTTCTTGACCTAAATAATCTTCTGCCATTTTCTTTGCTTTTTGCAAAATAATTGCAGAAATTTCTTGTGGAGAATACAATCTATCATACAAGCGTACTCTTACAGTATCATTATCACCTTTCTCAATTTTGTAGGCGACATTTTCTTTTTTCACTTCAGAATATCTCTTACCCATAAATCTTTTGATAGATTGTACGGTATTGGTTGGATTGGTGATTGCCTGACGTTTTGCAGGGTCTCCTACTTTTCTTTCTCCATTTTCCAAGAAACCAATAATAGATGGAAGCGTTCTTCTTCCTTCTTCAGTAGGGATGACCACCGGGTCTTTTCCCTCAATAACAGCAACACATGAGTTTGTTGTTCCTAAGTCTATACCAATTATTTTTCCCATAGTTTTTAATTTTCAATTTTCCTTTCTTGTATCAATTGAAATGCCACTACGAAAATCATGGCAAAATGACACTTCCAACTGACAAGAAAGCGTGTTTTTATCAAAAAATTAAAAACAAACTGACAAATTATAAGTGTTTATCCTTGAAGAATCATATCTGCACCTTTCTCAGCAATCATCACTGTAGGTGCATGAATATTACTACTTGTAATTGTAGGCATGATAGACGAATCAATCACTCTCAGATTTTTTATCCCATAAACTTTCAACTCTGGATCGACCACTGCCATATCATCTATTCCCATTTTGCAGGAGCCAGCAGTATGATAAACAGTTTCTGCTTTTTCCAAAATAAACTTTCTGATTTGATTATCTGTCTGCACCTCCTCTCCTGGAACCTCTTCTTTTTCAAAATAAGGTTGGAATGCTGGTTGTGAAATAATCTTCCTAGCAATTTTCACCCCATTTACCAATGCATTTAATTCCATTTCATCATCGAAATAATTGGCTTCAATAAGTGGATAATCAAATGGATCTGACGAACGAAGTAAAACCCGACCTCTGCTTTTGGGTCGCATGTGGCATACATGAAGAACAAAACCAGATTGCATAGGCGTAAACATACCTTCTCCATGAGGCCTCATTCTCAGAGAAGCAAACTGCAATTGTAAATCTGGCACTGCAATATCTGGAGAGGATTTTACATATCCTCCCGCATCTGTAGGAGTAAAAATATGATTGACATTTCGATAGAATTTCGACATAAACTTTATCATATATGGCCAAGGCAACGTAGTCAAAGAAGTTCCAGATTTCGCTTTACATCTAATGATAATGTCTGGATGGTCTTGCAGATTTTCTCCAACACCTTTTAAATCTTTAACTAATGGAATATTCCATTTTTCCAATTCTTCTTTAGGTCCAATCCCAGATAATTTCAAAATTTGAGGAGAGCCAATAATTCCAGCACTTAAAATTACTTCTTTGTTTGCTTCAATTTTAACAATATGGCGACGATTATTCTTCTCAAAATACTCAACTCCAGTAGCAATACCATTTTGAATTAAAATTCTTTTTACATGAGCATAGGTAATAATTGTCAAATTAGGTCTTTCTATAACTGGCTTCAAAAAAGAGGTCGCAGAATGACATCTTTTTCCTTCAGAAGTCTGATTAATTTGAAAAAAATCCACCCCTTCATACTTGGCGCCATTTATATCCTTATTCTTAGGAATTCCAGCTTGAACACAAGCATCGATAAATGCATAACTAAGTGGAAAATGAAAATTGGGATCTATCACATCCATTGTCCCTTGGGTACTATGAAACTCATCTTCTCCCCTATGCTGTAATTCAGATTTTTTAAAATAGGGCAATACAGACTTAAAATCCCATCCTATATTCCCTAATTCTGCCCAATGGTCATAATCAGAAGAGTGCCCTCTGGTATATATCATTGCATTCATAGCACTAGATCCTCCTAATGTTTTCCCTCTAGGCCAATAAAACTTTCTTTCTCCAGTCTTAGCATTTCCTTCAGCATAATATTTCCAGTTATATTTAGAGCTATTCATCAAGAATAACATATTTACTGGATTACAATTATGAATAAAGTGAGAGTCATCTGGTGGACCTGCTTCTATCAAACAAACGGTATGATTAGAGTTTTCAGAAAGCCTATTAGCCAATACGCATCCTGCAGAGCCTCCACCAATAATTATATAATCAAAATTCATTTTTAGCCATTTTCATTTTCCAACAAATTAGAAAATATATTCTATTTGAAGAAACACATAAGAAAAAACCATATCACTAAAATTGATACCAATTCCATTTCACCTTGCCATCAGATCTAAATTCTAGTGCAGGAAAAGGAACTTTAATAATATTAATGAGTTCCAAAAATGTTTTTAATGCTGGCTTATTAGAAGGAATTTTGGTAAAATCTATATCCCATGAAATATAAAATTGCCTTACTCTAGGGATATCTACTCCAACATAATCTTTTGGAGTTAAAATTTCATCAGGGGGGCACTCTCCAACTTCTTTATCTTTATTTGCACACCATCTATTTTCAAATCCACCATACATTCCTGTACCTCCATAACCAAGAGAGACACTCAACCATTTTGGGAATTTACTTTCAGGCTTTTTAATAAACGCACCTGGGCTGACATTGAGCCAGAAAGTCATAGCATTATAATCTTTCAAAATCAATTCGCCTATTGTTGTCCCATACAAATGATTGGTACGATCCTTTAACACCTCTGGATATTTTTCAGGTGTTGCAGAAATTTTTATATTCAACTTCTGGTCATGCCAAAAATATTGTTGCAACCCAAATATTAAAGAACCAGAAAAATTAGCAGCCATATCTCCCCATGAAAAGCCCCATTTCTTAGAAAATCCATCATGCACTTCAATGGACAATTGCCACATATTGCCTACCAGCATTCCAACCCATGGTGAATGTTTTGGTGGCACTCCTGCCCATCTATAAAGATTATGCCCCCATCTGGAAATAAAATATGCATTAAAAATATGAGCAGCCTTATCCATTTGAAGCCACTCTCCATTGTCGTTGAAAAGATGAAAACGCTCTCTGTCATACTTTGAATACCATGCAGAACTCCACCATGAATTCATACCTGCATAGATTGTACCTATACTTAAATTTAAAGTCAATAATCGAGAAAGATTAGGTTCTTTGGAGTTTTCAAAAAACTTATATGGTTGAATAAATTTTATTCTCTCTTTGGGTTCTTCTTGAAAGATTACAGCATCTTTTTCTGAGTAAATCCATTCATTCTTTATAATAGATGAATCTAAATCTTCAAATATTTCAATTGTATCATTTGTTGGTGCTACTTCTTGGGCATATAGCTCTATCCCACAAGTAAAAAACAAAATGATTGTATATACTACTTTCATTGTTGCATTAAAATCTCTTTAACGGTATCTAATATCTTAAATACTTCTTCTTGGGTATTACTTTCTGAGTACACTCTCAAAACCGGCTCTGTTCCAGATGCACGTATCATCACCCAACTATTTTGATCTAGATGATATTTCCATCCATCAATATTCTCTACTTCAATGACTTTATATTCACCAAATGAATCAAATCCATCTGTTCTGCATTTTTGTACTATCCGTTGCTTTAATTCTTCAGTGATATGAAGATCATATCTTTCAAATGCAAAACTTCCGACAATATCATAAATCTCACGAATGAGTTCATCCATAGATTTACCAGTTATTGCCATAAACTCCATCAATATCAGTGCATTCCATACACCATCTCTTTCTGGAATATGTCCTTTTACTGCAATCCCTCCAGACTCTTCACCACCCACTAATACATCTTCTGCCACCATGATATCACAGATATATTTAAAGCCTACTGGTGTCACCTGAAAATCCAAATTATATTCTTTGCATAGTTTCTTTATCCTATTAGACACTGTAAATGACACAACGACTTTACCATTCATCCCTTTATATTTATAGAGATAATGAATCAATAGCAATAAAATATGATGAGAATCTACAAAATGTCCATTGCCATCATAAACGCCTATACGGTCAGCATCACCATCGTTGGCAAAGCCAAACTGAATATCAGAAGACTGGGCAATCAAATTAGAAAATTCCAATAAATTTTTATGAAGAGGTTCAGGAGCTGTTCCTTTGAAACCTGGATTATCATCACAGTGCAACTTTACAATATCTGGCAATATCCGAGGGACAATTTTTTGCCCAGCTCCATACATTGCATCATAGGCAAAAACCAATCCTGAATGATTAATTTTATCAATATCAAAATATTTCTGAACATGCTCATAATACATATCTTCCATATTGACTAGAACAATTTTCCCTTCTTCAATGAGCTCCTTGACATTCCAATTAGGCACATTTACCCTTTCTTCTATCAACAATTCTACTTCTGCAATATGCTTAGGAGAAGTAGGTCCACCATAATTAGATTTCAATTTATATCCATTATATGCAGGTGGATTATGACTTGCCGTAATGACTATTCCTATTCCTGCCTGTAATTGATGACAAGCTAATGATAACATAGGTGTTGATATCATTCCATCGGCCATATAGACCTTTATTCCCTGTTCTACTAAAACAAATGCGACAGTTTCAGTAAATAATTGACCACCAAATCTAGCATCATGTCCAATCACTACAGACAAGGTTTGGTGATTATTTTTCAACCATTGTGCAGTAGCTTTTGCCACTCTAGCTACATTATCTGTAGTAAAATCTTTACCAATAATTGCCCGCCAACCATCTGTTCCAAACTTAATCTGCATATATTATATTTTTATAACTCTTCGATTTTTATTCAATAATACAAATCTGTGGATAAAAATTTAAAAAAATGAATTTAGCTTTAATCATTTTCGCTTTATGGAAGAATCTCATCGTCATTATGGGTTAAGACGTAAGCTTGTAAACGTGTTAAAAACAAAAGGAATTAGTGACCCTGGAGTCCTTGAAGCAATAGGCAAAGTGCCCAGACATGCTTTTCTAGATAAAGCATTCATAGAAACCGCTTATGAAGACCGAGCATTCCCGATAGGTGAAGGTCAGACTATTTCACATCCCTATACTGTCGCATATCAAACTCAACTTTTGGAGATTCGAAAAGGAGATAGAGTGCTGGAAATAGGTACTGGTTCCGGATATCAGGCAGCAGTCCTTGCAGAAATGGGTGCTCAAGTATATAGCATTGAACGCATCAAAAAATTATATGACCATACTAAACCAATATTAAAAAGTTTGAATTATAAAAAAATTATGTGTTTTTACGGTGATGGATTTTTAGGTCTTCCGGATTTAGCTCCTTTTGACAAAATCATCATCACTGCTGCTGCACCTGAGATTCCAGAAGATATTTTAAGACAACTCAAAATTGGAGGAATCATCATTATACCTTATGGTGAAGGAGAAAAGCAACTGATGCTCAAAATTACTAGAAAAGGTGACTTTCAATTTGAACAAGAAACCTTGGATACTTTCAGCTTTGTTCCAATGTTAAAAGGCACTAAAGAAAAAGCAATTAAAAAATAAGAGAGCTAATAATTTATAGTTTTTGATTACGTTTGTATCATTAAAGCTTATCTTACTTATGAAATGGTTTAAATATTTTTTAGTTATCACAGTTTTGACATCTAGCCTTATCTCCTGTAGAAAAGGTCCAGAAGACCCTTTATTATCACTTACCACTCGTAAAAATAGAATTTCTAAAAACTGGAAAGCCTATTCTTACAAAATAGACGGAGTTGAGCTAATTCAATCTTATCAATCACAGAATTATAATATTTCTGGATGTGGCAAGCAAGTCATCAATACTTCTGTTAAGAAAGATATTTTATTAAGATTAACCAAGAACGGCAGTTATAAAGACTCCTATTTGACTGTTACGATTGATTCATCTAGTATTTCAAGTACAGAAGAAAGTTGTAATTTATATAACTATATCAATACTGACACTGATCTCAAAACACATACAGGAATTTGGAATTTTGCTGGTGGTACAAACAATACTTCTAATAGAGAGCAATTGCTTATTTATCAAGAAGAAACCAAAGAAGGTGTGTTGTGGGATATCATCAGATTGGCAAGTGATGAACTGAAGCTCCAAAGAAAATATATATTACCAGGAGCATCTTCTTTCACAATTGAAGAAATCGCTCTATATCCTGAGAAATAAAAAAGGGGCAACAATGCCCCTTTTTTTATTTATATTCTAAAACACATGCTTTTCTGCATGATAAGAAGACCTCACCAAAGGGCCGCTTTCTACATATTTAAAACCCTTTTGAATACCTATCTCTTTATATCTTTTGAACTCATCTGGATGTACATATCTATCTACACCCAAGTGCATTTTAGTAGGTTGTAGATATTGTCCCAAAGTTAAGACATCTACTCCCACTCCCAATAAATCATCCATTGCTTCATAAACCTCATCTTCAGTCTCTCCACAACCCAGCATAATTCCAGTTTTGGTTCTTTTACCATACTCTTTAATCCTTCGCAATTCTTCAAGGCTTCTTTCATACTTCGCCTGAATACGGACTTTTCTGTAAAGCCTTTTGACAGTTTCCATATTATGACTCACTACTTCCTGACCTGCAGAAATCATCAATTCTAAAGCGTCCCAATCTGATCTAACATCAGGTATTAAAGTTTCAATAGTTGTACTAGGACAGAGTTCTTTTATAGCTATAATAGTATTGTACCAAATTCTCGCTCCTTTATCAGGAAGTTCATCTCTGTTGACAGATGTAATAACTGCATGTTTTACTCCCATTTTTTGGATAGCCTTGGCCACACGGGTAGGCTCTTCTTCATCCAATTCTTGAGGTCGCCCTGTCGCCACAGCACAAAATGAACAAGAACGAGTACAGACATTGCCCAAAATCATGAATGTAGCGGTTCCAGCACCCCAACATTCACCCATATTAGGACAATTACCACTTTGACAAATTGTATGCAACTTGTGAGTATCTACGATAGATTTTACCTTTCTATATTCTTCTCCAATAGGAATTCTAACTTTCAGCCACTCTGGCTTTCTATTGGCTAGTTTTCCTGAAACATCCACTTCCATTATCTTACTTTTTTTTACCTAAACTTATTCCTACATAAGCATTTAGAAACAAAAATTTATTTTTCTCACTCACCATAATAGGTACTTTACCTATATACGTATCCACACTCAAGCCTATATCCACCGCCTTAATCATATTGACATTATTAGACCAATCAAACTCCATTCCTGTCTTAAAGTGCAAACCAGGTTTCAGTTTCAATTTCCACCCAACGCCAAATCCAGCAGCTCCAATAATATAATCATAGTCTGTAAACTTATTATTGACTTGTGGATCATAGCCTACTACTTCATAGTATGTACACCTATCATCACCACAAACTCTCAAAAAATAGGGCTTTAAAATTCCTAATGTAACACCTCCAGCATAATAATAATTAATCATCACTCCATTTTTTTTGGCTTTCTCAGCCAATAGAAACTTCTGGCCCATTGCAACATGTAAGGCAATTAAGGTGTTTTGCTTCCCATAATTAAATGGTTTGATGCCATTGTTATTAAACCAACCTGAATAAGGATCTTTATTTTGTTTGACTTGTTTAGGATGTTTGTATAAACCTAAATCAAATTGATAAATTATCTTTTTAAAATAGTTTTTACTTTTAGAATATTCTCCTCCTATTTGCCATCCATCACTTCTTAATCTAAAATTACCTGCCCATGAACTAGTATAAATCAGCTCTTTAGAGACCCCATTCTTCCATTTAGATGAAGCAGGTTGTTCCTGAGCAATCAAAATTACTATAGGCATTAAAAGTACTATGGTGAATAAGGTTCGAAATTTCATCTCCTGCTTATTATCAATTTCAAGTCAGATTAAATCTTATTTCAATGAATAAACTTCTATTTCATTTGTTCGGCAACTTCAAGGGCATTAATTGCAGTATGAGAAGCATCATAACAGACCTTACCCTTTTTAAAAACTATGATTTGTGGTGATTCATGGACTACTCCACTTTCTGTTGCTATCCAATTTGACAATGCCCTATGGTTTAATAAATCTAAATAATAAACTGGAGCATCAGATTGCCACTCTCTTTCCAACCTATTTTTGACCATTGAGCTTATAGAGCAACGAGTACTATGTTTGAACACAGCAAAAGTCACATTTGAATCTAAGAGTTCTTTAAGTTGACTTTCCTGATTGACTTCTATCCAATTTATCATAGCATTATTTTAATGCCACCATTTCTTGTCCTTGATTAGCTTGGCTAAAAGTAGGGCATCCAACGTTTTTACGGCTACAACTAATTGAAGCTAAAAATGTCATTGCTAAAACTGCAACAAATAATTTTCTTTTGAACATAATTTCTCTTTTTTTTGAATAATAATGTAAAACTAATAAATATCTTGTGTTCTATGACAGTTAAAAATTATCATTTTATTGCAATAGGTGGAGCAGTGATGCATCAATTGGCTTTACACCTTCTCAATAGTGGGCATCATATCACTGGATCTGATGATGCAATTTTTAATCCTGCATACAATAATTTGAGCCAACATGGTATTTTACCCAATAAAATGGGTTGGTTTCCAGAACGTATCCATTCTGATTTGGATGCTGTTATTTTAGGTATGCATGCCCAAAAGGACAACCCCGAATTACTAAAAGCACAACAGTTGGGTGTAAAAATTTATTCTTTTCCAGAATTTATTTATGAGCATTCTAAAGATAAAAAAAGAATAGTCATTGCAGGAAGTCATGGAAAAACAACTACAACTTCGATGATAATGCATGTCCTAAAATCATTAGGAAAAGATTTTGATTACTTAGTAGGTGCTCAGATAGAAGGTTTTGATTATGTTGTCAAAACATCCAATGACGCACCATTTATTATTATTGAAGGAGATGAATATCTTACATCGCCCTTGGATTTAAGATCTAAATTTTTGCATTACCACCCACATATTGCGGTAGTTACAGGTATAGCGTGGGACCATATCAATGTTTTCCCTACATTTTCAGAATATATAGAAACATTTCGCAAGTTTTTTCATTTGGTAAAAGATAAAATATTTTTCTACTATCAAGACGAAGAATTAAAGAAATTGGCTAGTGAGGAAGGTGTTCAAGATATATTTCCTTACTATCCACTAGATACTCAATTAAAAAACAACATGGTTTCTGTTGTATATCAAAATCAAGAATTTCCTATCCAAATATTTGGCGAGCATAATATGGCAAACATGAGCGCTGCTCTTCATGTATGTCAAGAACTGGGAGTTTCTTCAGAAGATTTTTTCAAACAAATCTATAGTTTTAAAGGAGCAGCAAAAAGGTTAGAATTACTTTATGACAATCCTAATTCAAACATCACTATTTATAAAGACTTTGCTCATGCCCCATCAAAAGTCAGGGCAACAGTAGAAGCAATAAGATGTAGATATCCTGAAAGAAAGCTCATCTTAGCTTTAGAATTACATACTTATAGCAGTCTGCAAAAAGATTTTATTATCCAATACAAAAACTCATTGAACCTAGGGAATCTTGCATGTGTATATATTGACAATGAGGCTTTGAAATTAAAAAAGAAAGATGCTATCGAAGCAGACTGGCTAAAAGAACAATTTGGCAGAGAAGACTTATACATCCCTTCAAGTCCAGAAGACATTCAAGTTTGGATTCAAAATCAAATCCAAAATAATACAGTTATACTATTGATGAGTTCTGGTCATTGGGGTGGACTTGAATTAAAAAATCTATATTCTTCAATAAATTAATTTGTTTTAACTTTACTCTAGGAGATTTTTTATTTTCTTTGTAGTTGATGAGTAGAGTACTGGTCATAATACCCACTTATAATGAGATAGAAAATATTTCTCTTATTATTCAAGCCATTCATGAGCTTCCTCATCCGTTTGACATTTTGATTATTGATGACAATTCTCCTGATGGGACATCTCTGAAGGTGAAAGAAATTCAAAAAAGTGAGCCATACGTGTACTTATTAGAGCGAAGTGGAAAGCTTGGATTGGGTACAGCTTACATCCTTGGATTCAGATGGGCAATAGAACAACAATACGATTATATTTTTGAAATGGATGCAGATTTTTCTCATGATCCTAATGCATTAATTCCATTACTTAATGCCTGCAAAGATGGAGCAGATATGTCAGTAGGGTCAAGATATATTCGTGGAGGAAAAGTTGTCAACTGGCCTAAGAATAGAATCTTAATGTCTTATTTTGCATCTATTTATGTCAGAATAATCACTTGGTTGCCAGTGGCAGATACTACAGGTGGATTTGTGTGTTACAAGAGAGCCACTTTAGAAGGGATTAATTTGGATAGAATTTCATTTGTAGGATATGCTTTTCAGATTGAAATGAAATATGCAGTTTGGTCTAGTGGTTTTAAAATCAAAGAAGTACCTATTACATTTAAAGACAGGATATTAGGATTATCCAAAATGTCCACTAAGATATTTAAAGAAGCCTTTTGGGGAGTATTACAAATCAGGAAAAACACACTCTTCTCCCGAAACTATTATAAAACACTCAAAAAATAAGGCCATCTTTTTGAGATGACCTTATTCCATTTATTTATTACTTTTTTACTTTTATAAATTTCAAAACTGGAGCCATTCTAGCTTTTGTCAAAACCATTTCTGAACCGTTATACACAATATAGGTGTCCAATGTAGGCAATACTTCACTAACAATACCTTCTAGAGTCATATTAGGGCAAGCCATCATGGTGGACATTGCAGTTCCAAATTCAATTCTGTCACCTTCTCTTAACTTGTATGAACCATTCAAGATATTACAACCCGCATTCCCGTGAAATCTATTTTCTTTAGAATCAAATGTAAATATGGGCTTTTTCATTTGTTCACCATATTCTGCAATAGGTTTTCCCATTGCTTCCACTAATTGCCATTCAATATTTTCAAATTCATTTGTAGATACAGAACTTGATTTTTCAACTACATTTTCAGTAATTTTTCCAGGACCTTTGCATGATACAGCGATAAATATAGCCATCATCAAAAGGATTTGTTTGCAAATATTCATATTACACATTTTGCAGCAATTGACCAAAATTTATGCCATTATAAGTATTGGGCACTTTGTATTATTGTTACTAGAACATCATCTATCCATACTTCTGATGCTAGACCACTCACCCCAAAGCCAAATAAATTGCCCTTGAGCCCCTCAAATTTCAAGTTGTCTATCAATCTTCCATTGATAAATATATAATAAAAAGCACCTGATTTACGGATAACTATTTCATTATAAACATCATTATAAATATTCACATCAGACTTAGCAACAACTACCCCATGAGAAACTTGACCAATAGATGTATATCCATCCTGATTAACAATAATAGCATACATATCTTTCAAACTACTTCCTCCCCAATAAAAAGACATCATTCCTGAATTTCCTCCTGGGATAACCATATTGGTTTTGATTTCAAAATCAACACTATCAGGAATATTGACATTAAATGGAATAGTATAAGTACCTCTTTCATAGCTTTCCAGCTCTAAATGTCCATCTACCACCCATCTCCTTACAACTGAATTAGCACCTAACGACCAATCTTTATACTTAACACTGTCTATTCTCAATTGCTGATCATCAACAATAGTATCATCTTGATGAAAATTTTCAAAATCATCATAAAATAAAGTATCCAATACCTGATATGGCTTCAAATAACTCTCTGTAACTTGAGCCCAAGCAGGCTTATCAGCCGCAGGGTTAAATAATTCATCTAGATAGTACTCCCGTTTAAAATAGTTAAGTACTGCTCCATAAATCGTCTCTCCAGATGGTTTCATAATACTTGCAAAATTACCATTCATCAAAGTGTCTGGGTTATGCCCTCTATTCAGAATACAATGACAGAGCTCATGAAAAACTAATTGCTCTTTTGAAATATCAGAAGCCCGCCAATTGGGACTTGTGGTATCAATAAAAATTATCGGAGTATGTCCATATCTCTTTCTGCATAGACCAGCTGCATGAATCTTTGCAGTAACGATATTGTACTTATAAGTGATAATGAGGTCATCTATCACCAGCCGATGCCCTCGTTTATTGGCCTCTACTAAAAAAGTAGAAACTAGTGGTTGAATATCATTGGGAACATCATATACTTTCACTCTTCTATCTTGGCAAGAAAGACAAAAAATGCCTATTATTAGAAGACAGAAAAGGTGACGCACAATACTACAAATTCATACAAATATCCTGCCTTTCTATAAAAAAATGAGGATAATATTCTTTTAATGCTTGTACATACATATCATGAGGCACATCATGACAAGTCCCATAGTCGTGAAGGTATTCCATGAATTCACTTCCATTTGGCGAATATTGCTGAAAAATAGAGTCATCAATTCCATTAAATTCCAATACTGCAACACCAGTTTTCTCGCACAACTCTTTATTAAATGCAGGAGTAGCTTTAACCCATTTATTATTGAGATAAACCTCACTGCATGCATGATAAGCCAAAACATCTGTTTTCAACAAATCATAATATTTTTCTACTCCGATATGATTTCTCACATTAAAAAAGTGAAATCTACTTGGTATTCCAACAACTCTCAAAACTGCATTATACAAACAAGCTTTTTCTGTACAATAGCCCTGTCGAGATGATCTATTCAGAAGTGTACTAGCTTTCAATTCATAATGATGTAGATTAATATTATATGGATTGTATCGAAAATCATCTCTTACAGCCAAATACAAAAGAATTGCTTGTTTTAAAGGATCCTTTTCATCTTTTACTATATTATGTGCATAATCAATCACATCAGGATGATTACTATCTACAAAATAAGTTGGAAGTAAATAAATTTCCAAACCTAAATTATCTTCTTTCATTTTTCAAAGATACTATATAAGAGCTAATGAAAAAGCAAAAAACAACTCCTAAAATAAGCTAAATCAACAAGTTTATATAAAATAAATTCGTTCAAAAACGTTCATTCTGTATATTTGAAGCAATAAGCAAAGGATTATGTCAAAAGATGTAGAAAGGAAGATACCCAACAAAACCAAACCGACCTTTAGATATGCTATTATTAGTGTCACTTTAATACTTTTTTTAGTGGGCTCCTTATTTACTTTATTTTTTGGTGTAAATAAAATTTTAGCTGAGATTAAGGAAAGCATAGAGATTGAAGTTGAACTCAATCAGGGAATTTCATCTAATGGGATTGATTCTGTCCGACAAGAATTAAATTCAAAATTTTTTATTAATACTATTCAGTTCTATAGTAAAGAAGAAGCTATCAAAAGTTTTGAAAAAGAATTAAACCAAAATATCATTGATATAGCAGGTTTCAATCCTCTTTATGACGCATATCTTATCACTTTAAAAAATGAATATTCTGTACAAGATTCTTTAAAAAACATCCAACAAGAACTTCAACAAATTTCAGGAGTAAAAAGTGTGAATTATTCCAATATTGTTATAGATCTAGTCAATGCAAATATGAAAAAGGTAAGCACTATTGGACTGATTGCGATAGGTATTTTATTACTTATTGCATATTCTTTGATAGATAGTACTATACGATTAATGATGTTTTCTCAAAGATTTATTATTCGGAGTATGCAACTTATCGGTGCAACAAAATCTTTTATCATTAAACCCTTTATTTTAAAAGGTTTATATGCAGGTATTATCAGTGGAATTTTAGCTGTGTTACTTATTTTTGGAGGAGTTTATTTGATACAAGAAAAATTTCATCTCTTCCAATTAGAAAATTCTGATTATGTATATTTATCTATTGCTAGTATTATTTTAATAGCCATAGGAATAGCTATTTGTCTTTTGAGTACCATACTCTCTGTCAATAAGTATCTAAGAACAAAACTAGACGAATTATATTAGTTAACATGAAGCATTTTTAACTAAATTTGCATTATTATGACAAACAAAACATCCAAACAAGCCAATATAAAACTACAATCTTCTTCTAAATTAGAGGATTTTATCAATAAAATTCCGAATACTGATGAAAGGATAATGCTCTATGATAAAACAAATTATATATTGATGGCATTAGGAGTAATATTTATAGCCTTAGGATTGATTTTAATGGCTGGAGGAGGGCATCAAGATCCAGTAATTTTTGATACAAACGAGATCTATTCAACAAGAAGAATTACGATTGCCCCAATTCTTATCATCATTGGTTTTATTATTGAAGTATTTGCTGTATTAAAGAAGCCTTCAGAAGTTAAATAATTTTATGAATATTTTTCAGGCTATCCTACTAGCTATAATTGAAGGACTGACAGAATTTCTTCCAATTTCTTCAACTGGACATCTTATCATAGGTTCTTCTTTAATAGGAGTTGCTCCAAGTGATTTTTCAAAATTATTCATTGTCGCAATACAATTAGGAACAATCTTATCAGTCGTTGTACTATATTTCAAACGTTTTTTTCAAAGTATCGATTTTTACACTAAGTTATTTGTTGCATTTATTCCAAGTGCCATATTGGGAGTGTTGTTAAGTGATAAAATAGATAGTATGTTGGAAAGCCCAATGACTGTAGCCATCACATTAGTACTTGGTGGAATTATTTTACTATTTGTAGATAAATGGTTTCAAAAAGCAACGTATGAGGATTCAAAAGACATTGATTATCTAACTGCATTAAAAATTGGATTTTTTCAATGCCTAGCTATGATACCAGGCATGTCCCGTTCAGGAGCAACAATTGTAGGAGGAATGTCGCAAAAGCTGAGTAGAAAAGCAGCGGCAGAATTTTCATTTTTTTTAGCTGTTCCTACAATGTTTGGGGCAACCGCAAAAAAATTATATGATTTTTATAGTCATGGCCATTCTATAACTGCTGAAGAACTGAATATCTTACTTATAGGTAATTTTGTAGGCTTTTTAGTTGCTATCATTGCTATCAAATCCTTTATAGGCTTTTTAAACCGACACGGGTTTAAAATATTTGGTATATATAGAATTGTTGTAGGAAGTCTTTTGATTGCATTATTGGCTCTAGATTACAATCTTCAAATCATTTAAGCTCAAAATGACTGATTACGCAGAAGGCAAGGTAATTTTAATAGACAAACCTTTGGATTGGACTTCATTTGATATTGTCAATAAGATCAAATACGCTTTAAAAAAGAAGTTTCCTAAAATTAAAGTTGGACATGCAGGAACACTTGACCCAAAAGCTACAGGACTATTAATTGTTTGCACAGGTAAATTCACAAAAAAAATTACTGAAATTCAAGATCAATATAAAATATATTCTGGCAGTTTTTTTCTAGGAGCAACCACTGAATGTTATGATACAGAAAAACCTGTTAACCAAACTTTTGACATCTCACATATCACTGAGCAGGATATTTATGAAAACGTTCAATATTTTTTAGGAAAAATAGAACAGACACCTCCAGCACATTCAGCAATCAAAATCCAAGGGAAAAACGCATACGAGTTTGCTAGAAAAGGAGAAGATATTATAATGAAATCTAGAGAAGTATTTATTTACAGTTTTGATATTACCAAGATAGAATTGCCTTATATCTTCTTCAAAATCAAATGTAGCAAAGGAACTTATATCAGAAGTATAGCTCATGAATTTGGTAAAAAGTTGAATAATGGAGCTTATCTTAGTTCTTTAAGAAGAGAAATGATAGGTGAGTATTCATTGGAAGATTCATGGGAAATTCAAAATTTCATTCAACATGTTCAATCAGAAAGCATTGTGTAATGAACATATATAAAGACTTAGAGCAACTTCCAAATTTCAAAAATACAGTACTCACTATCGGTACTTATGATGGCGTGCATATAGGTCATCAAGCTATTATTCATAGGATGAATGATCTAGCAAAAAATATCAAGGGAGAAAGTGTGGTACTTACATTTGACCCACATCCTAGATTAGTATTGCAGAAAGAAAATAAAGACTTAAAGTTAATTTCCACAATAGAAGAAAAAACTGAGTTGTTGGAACAATTTGGATTAGACAATTTAGTCATCATACCATTTTCAACAACTTTTGCTTCTATGGAAGCTGAGGATTACGTCAGAAATTTTTTAGTTAAGTTATTTCATCCAAGTATTATAGTCATTGGTTATGACCATAAATTTGGAAAAGAAAGAAAAGGCGATATTAAACTACTGAAAGATTTGAGTGCTAAATTTAACTATACGGTAGAAGAAATATCTGTACAAACAATAGATGAGATATCTGTCAGTTCTACAAAAGTAAGAAATGCACTTTCTAAAGGGAATATAGAAGATGCTAATACATGGTTAGCACATCCTTTTACCATTTATGGAGAAGTTATTCATGGCGATAAAATTGGGAGGACGATTGGATTTCCTACTGCAAATATTCAGATTAATGACCCTTATAAATTAATTCCTGCAACTGGAGTATATGCCGTATGGGTTGAGTTAAATGGTGAAAAATTTAAAGGAGCCCTCAGTATCAGTAAGAGACCGACAGTAAGAGAAGATGGAGACTTAAGAGTTGAAGTATATATTATTGACTTTGATCGTGATATTTATGGAGAAAACTTAAAACTTATTTTTCAAAATTTTATCCGTAGTGACATCAGATTTGACAATATCCAAGATATGGTAAAACAAATTCACAAAGACATAGATAAGATTAAAAATCTATTAAAGTAACTATCTGACTTATTCTCTGTAAAGTTCAATAGTAAAAAATTAGCCGTCTGATACTGAAAGAAAATGTATTGGGGAATTCCTATAATTAGCTACCAAACTGGGCAACGATACATACTTGTTTTCACTCTCTTTTTAGCACCTAGCATAAACACAAAAGAAGCTTGCAATCTAAAAAATTGATCTCTATCTTCTTGATCTCCTCTGATTTCTCCGCCTTTAGTGATTACTTCTAATCTTGGATCTGCCAAACCTAATTCAGGTGCTCTATTATGTAATCTAATAATCTTTGATGCTGTTTCAGCATCATAATAATTATAAAAAACCATGGGGTCTATGAAATTGGTACTCACATCATCCAAATAATCAGTAAATGTCTGATGATATACTACCTCAAACGTCATTGCTAAAGAAGGCCCAGCATTAAACTTTAAACCAGCAACTCCAAGAACCTGTGGCTGAATCAATTTATATTTCTCACCATATCCAGGCAAGCCTTGACCTTCAGTTCCTAAAGACTGTAATTTGACCTTCTCACCACTAATAGGATCTTTTGTTTTAGGATTAAACCAAAATCCTCCTCCTCCTATTCCAACAAAGGGAGCAAACTTAAATTTATCTGTACTTCCTAATTCATATTTATATAAATTCAACTCAATAATACCTCCAGCAGAAAGAACTGGACTGGTAAATTGTAGATTTCTATATCTTCTAGGATAGCCCCTATCAACAAACCATTCAGCAGGAGAATAAGCATCATTCCCAAATATTTGTGTGTATGCAAACTCTGCTCTAAATGATAAAAACTGATTAAGATTGTATTTATAAAAAGCTCCAATTGCTGGTCTTGTAGCTTGAATATCTAAGTCATATATAAATCCTTTTCCAATATTTCTAGAACCTCCTAAGTCTCCTAAAAATGAAGACACACCCACTGAAAAGCCAATGGAATGCGATGATTGATAATCCTGAGCGTTCAATACAAAAGTATTGATAAGGAGAATGATTAAAAAATATATCTTCTTTATATCGAATATTCTATTCATGAACAAATTTTAATCTTAACATTTTTTTATTATTAGTTTTTTTTATGGATGTATTCAATCCTTTATATGCAACTTTTATAAGATGAAATTGAAAAATAGAAATAATTCATAACATCACAAATTTTTTTTCTCTTTTTATTAAATAAAATTCAATTATTGTTCATTTGTCAATCTTAAATAATTATTAATAGTAACAAAGTTTAAGTTAATTTATTGTTTTGCAAATAATACATTTTTCTAAATCATGCCCTCTTGCAGGACAAAACTCTCGCCCATAGTAAATGATTTGAAGATGTAATTTATTCCAAACATCCTTTCTAAATAATCTTTTCAAATCCTTCTCTGTTTGCTCCACATTTTTACCATTGCTTAATTTCCATCTAGTTGCCAACCTATGAATATGAGTATCTACAGGGAATGCTGGAACTCCAAATGCTTGGCTCATAACAACAGATGCAGTTTTATGTCCAACTCCTGGCAATTCTTCTAATAATTGAAAATCTTGAGGCACTTTACCATTGTGTTTATCAATAAGTATTTTGGATAATTGAGAAATTGCAAGTGATTTTCTAGGTGACAATCCACAAGGTCTGATGATATCTCTTATGATATCTACAGATAACTGAGCCATATCATAAGGATTATCTGCAAGTTCAAATAATAAGGGTGTTATCTTATTGACCCTCTCATCAGGACATTGAGCAGAAAGCAAGACTGCTATTAAGAGAGTGTAAGCGTCTTTATGTTGAAGAGGAATAGGAGTTTCTGGATATAGATGATTGAGTGTATTCTGAATAAACTCCAACTTCTCTTTTTTTAATAATCTTTTCTGCATTCAAACAAAATACTTATTTTTCAGCAAAATGACACAAATTGTAGAAATATATACGGATGGTGCTTCTAGAGGAAATCCTGGTCCAGGAGGGCTGGGGGTTATATTGAGAGCCAATTCAAAGGAGAAAAGAATCTCAATGGGATTCAGAAAAACAACTAATAACAGAATGGAACTCAGAGCTGTAATCGTTGGGTTAGAGGCTTTGAAGAAGGATGGTTTGAATGTTATCATTTATTCTGATTCTAAATATGTCACAGATAGTATTAATAAAGGATGGTTGTTTAATTGGATAAAGAAAGAAAACTTTTCTAACAAAAAAAATGAGGACTTATGGAGACAATTTTTATTATCCTATTCCAAACATCATGTTAGATTTATTTGGATAAAAGGGCATGCTGATAATTATTACAATAACTTATGTGATGAATTAGCAACGGTAGCAGCTGATCATGGCCCCTATTATATTGATAAAGGATTTATTGACAATAAAGAATAATAGATTCAGTAGAAATCTTATTACTAAAGTTACCCGATCTGTCTCTCACCTGAAAATCAAAAGATAGTGTATCTTGACTTCTTTCAGGAAATAAAGGATTACAATAAATCTTTGCAAGCAGGTTAATTTCTATCCTTCCAGAAACATCATCTACAGTGCCTTTCTTAGGAATATTAGGAATAGAATAACTAAGTGAATCAATCAACAAAAATCTTTTATCTGTAATAAATAGATTAGGAATAGTATCAGAAGAATTGAGTTTGCCTAAATCTCCATCCCCGTCTTTATAGGAAAGAACAACAACTAAAGAGTCTCCAGGTCTCAATAATGCACTTGGTTTTCTTATTTCAATTAATTGCACTTCTGGAATTTCAGAATATTTTGGAGCATGAATACATGATATCCCAATCAGGACAGCAATAATATATATAGTCAACAGTTTAAAGTTCATCATTCATTCATTAACTTTAGCATCAGATATTTTCACTCAATAGTCCATGCTTGATTATAAAAAGATTAGCTCAAAGATATTTAATTTTTCTCCTTCTGAGTTTGATAATTTAGCAATGGAGATATTTGACTACCAATATCAACACAATGCAATTTACAGAAAATATGTAGATTATTTGGGTCGCAAACATCTAGTCAAAGATATTTATACCATCCCATACTTGCCGGTTGAGTTTTTCAAATTGAATACAATTATTTCAGATGAATTTAAGCCTTTAAATTATTTTGAAAGTAGTGGTACGACAGGCACAATTCCTAGCAGACATTATTTTGAAAACTTAGATTTATATACACAAAGCTATCTGTCAGCATTTACCAACCAATATGGGCAAGCCTCTGAGTGGGTGATTTTAGGACTACTGCCTTCCTATTTAGAAAGAGAACATGCTTCATTGGTGAATATGGTGAATGGATTGATGAAACAATCAGGACATATTGAAAACGGGTTTTATCTCTATAATTATGAAGCACTAAAATCTACTTTAGACAAAGTTTCTGAAAGCAACAAAAACATTATTCTTTTTGGTGTCACCTTTGCTCTATTGGATTTTGCTCATCAATATTCAGGAGAATATCCCAACCTGACTATTATAGAAACAGGAGGCATGAAGGGAAGAGGGAAAGAAATTACCCGAGAAGAACTTCACTATATTTTACATAGTAGATTAAAACCCCATCAAATACATTCAGAATATGGAATGTCAGAAATGTTTTCTCAAGCCTATTCTACTGACAATGGAATCTTTCATTGTTCTACAACTATGAAATCTTTGAAAAGAAACCCCTATGACCCTTTGGAAATCAACAATACTCCTGGACGAGGGAATATAAATATCATTGATTTAGCCAACCTGCATTCTTGTTCCTTTATTGGAACAATGGATTTAGGTGAATTTTATAAAGATGGAAGTTTTAAGGTTTTGGGAAGAACAGATTATAGCGATACACGAGGTTGCAATCTGATGTTTTCATAATCGATTTTTTCATACAATTCAACTTCCAACCCTGATACAAAAACTAAAGGCAAATGGATGCTTTTAAACTTATTCAATCATTATTAAATGATAATCCTTTTTACCTTTTCTCACTATCAGAAATTTACCCTTAATAATATCTTGACTAGAGATTACAGATTGCTCATTGACTTTATCTTGATTAATGGCAATTGCATTGGAAGCTAATGCTCTTTTGACTTCACCTTTAGAAGAATATACATTTGTAAGAACACTTAATAAATCTATCACAGAAATATTTTCAGCAAAATGAATTCTATCCAATTTATAAGTAGGCACTCCATCAAAAATTTCTAATAAGGTTCTTTCTTCCAATTGATTTAAAGAATCATGAGTGGTTTTGCCAAACAAAACTTCAGAAGCTTGAACCGCATTTTCATAATCTACTTGAGAATGAACTCTCACTGTCAGGTCTTGAGCCAATGCCTTTTGCAAGATTCTCAAGTGAGGAGCCTCTTCATGTTGCACAATCAAAGCATTGGTCTCTTCTTGAGAGAAAAAGCAAAATACTTTAATCCAATTTTTTGCATCTTCATCTGAAGAGTTTAACCAAAACTGATAAAATTTATACGGAGACGTTCTTTCAGCAT
Source organism: Chitinophagales bacterium (assembly GCA_023957235.1). Lineage (GTDB taxonomy): Bacteria > Bacteroidota > Bacteroidia > Chitinophagales > JADIYW01 > JAMLHH01. The sequence goes on from JAMLHI010000010.1 coordinate 45,687, forward strand.
CCAACCAAATGTTTCCTTGCTCTGTTTTACCAAACTTACCGCCATCAGCTTTCTTAACCAAAGGAGATGTCAAAGCATAAGCTTCTCCTCCAAGCATTTTTCTAATTAATTCAGTACCAGTAGTAATATTTCCCCATTGATCACTTCCTCCCATTTGTACTTTTATACCTTTAGTTTTGTATAAATGCACGAAATCATATCCTTGAATCAATTGATAGGAAAATTCGGTAAAAGATATTCCAATATCACCAGAAAATCTCTGTTTGACAGAATCTTTTGCCATCATATAATTAACAGTAATATATTTCCCTACATCACGAATAAATCTTAAAAAAGAAAACTCCTTAAACCAATCATAATTATTGACAACTTCTGCCGGGTTATTTTTTGCATTAAAATCTAAAAAATGACTTAATTGTTCAGTTATCCCCTTCAGATTCAATTGCAACTCTTCATCATTCAATAGATTTCTTTCTTTCGACTTCCCTGTTGGATCTCCTACCATACCAGTAGCACCACCTACTAAAGCAAAAGGAGTGTGCCCATGCCTTTGAAGATGCATTAAAATAATAATAGGCACAAGACTTCCGATATGAAGGCTATCAGCAGTAGGATCAAAACCTATATATGCTTTCACTTTCTCTTTGGCAAACAATTCTTTAGTTCCAGGAGTCATATCCTGAACCAAGCCTCTCCATTCTAATTCTTCAACCAAATTCACTTCCTCAAAATTTAATTCTGCAAAAGTATAATCTCTTATGAAGAATACCGTTATTTTATCATTGAATAATTTTAATTAAGATTTTTTACTTAACATCACTTATTGGAAAAACAATTAACTTTACCCTTATCAGTAGAAATAAAAATCTACTTTTATCAATTTATAAACTTAGTAATATATTGAACATGAGCATATTTGGTCGGATAATAATTTTTATTTTTACTATAAGCTTGTTTTCTATAGCCTTTGCGCAACCTGCTAAATACAGTAACGCATTTATGGATATTGGAATAGGAGCTCAAAATCTTGGAAAAGGCAATGCAGTGGTGTCAGGAGTTTCTGATTTAACTGCTGGATATTGGAATCCTGCTGGTTTGGTAAATATTAAAGAGACTGCACAAGTAGGTTTTATGCACTCTGAATATTTTGCTGGGATTGCCAAATATGACTGGCTGGGAGCGGCTTACTCGCTAGATAGTGGAAAACACGCTATCTCCATCAATATGATTAGATTTGCTGTCGATGATATTCCCTATACACTTGACCTCATAGGACCAGATGGGTCTATAAACTATGATAATATTCGTTCATTTTCAGTAGGAGATTATGGATTCATGGCTTCTTATGCTAGAAAAATCAAACCCAATCTCTCTGTTGGTGGTACTGCAAAAATAGTTTACCATAAAGCTGGAGACTTTGCAAAAGCTTTTGGATTTGGCATAGATATAGGAGCCCAATATCAAATCAAAGATTTTAAATTGGGTATCAATATTAGAGATATTTCTACCACATTTAATGCATGGAGTTTCTCATTTACTGAAGAAGAAAAAGAAAAACTATTAGGAGCTGAAAATGCCATACCAGATAATTCACTAGAAGTAACATTACCTAAAATATTATTAGGTGCTGGTTATTACAAGCGCTTTAATAAATTTGAACTTAATACTGAATTGGCTATTGATATCACTACAGATGGGAAGAGAAACGTATTAATTCCAGGAAAACCATTGAGTTTTGATCCTCATTTAGGGTTGGAAGTTGGATTTGCTGATATTGTATATGTCAGAGGGGGAATCAGTAATATTCAAAAAGAGCTTTCTGACAATAAAGATAAAAAAATCACTATTCAACCGAATATTGGTGCAGGATTAAGATTTAAAACTATCGCAGTAGATTATGCTTTCACAGATGTTGGAAGCAAAAAGACATCCACTTTTTCACATGTCATCTCTGCTAGAATAGGATTTAACAAAAAGAACAGACCGTAATGAATAAATATTTATTTTTGATTTTAGGAATGCTGGCAATAGCCTTTAGAGCAAATGCTGACACTTATGGGAATGAGTGGATAACACCTAATACAACCTTTTATAAATTCAAGATAGTCAACCAAGGTTTATATAGAATTCTAAAAAGTGACTTGGTTCAATCAGGAATATCAGCAAATGATATTATTGGAGGAAATGCAATCGTATTCAGAAACGGAGAACAAATTCCTTTGTATGTTTCAACCAATGAAACCTTTTCAGATACGGATTTTATTGAGTTTTTTGGTGTAGGAAATGATGGGGAATTAGATAAGCAACTTTATATCAGCCCAGATTTTCACCCAAATCCTTACCATAGTCTATTCACAGATACTTCTACCTATTTTTTAGCATTTGAGAATATAACAGGCAAAAAAAGAATAAATAATCAAATCAATGATTTGTCGGGTGCTTTACCTCCAAAAGAAGAGTATTATTACCATTTGTTGAAAGCTAAAAACATTGGCAATGTATTTAGAGTAGGGGAAAATCCTAATCAATTATTAAACTATGTATATAATTCAGAATTTGATATAGGAGAAGGATTTTCAAGTGCAAATTTCCCTTCAACAGGAAGGTCTGTCCGTGGAATGTTAACATCAAAAAAATACACTAATGACCCCAATTTAAAAGCAAAATTAAGAGGAAAAGTATTATATTCAAACAACTCCACTTCGCATAAGATTCGAATAGCTGTTCTAGATAACACTATAGATACCCTTAAAAATAATAGAGCAGGAATAGAAACATTTGAATACGAAGTTCCTCAGGAATATTACTCATCTGAAGCAATAATTAATTTTTTTCCATTAATTGAAAACAGCAGATGTGGAGTATATTGGGTTGACTTCAGCTACCCAAGGCAATATAATTTTAACAATGCTAGTACATTGGAATTTTCAGTTCATAAACGAATTGAGGCTTATATAGAAATTGCTTCTTATAATAATAGGGGAACAGATGCTATTGTTTATGATTTTAAAAATAATGATCGTTATATTGCAAAAAGAGACGGGAATATCACTAAAATATTTTTCCCTGAAACAGTAGAAATGAAAGACAGTTTATTTATTACTAGCCAAGATACTAGTGATATAAAATATATTAAGAATTTATCTCCTGCTTCTTTCTCTATTATTAAAGATGCTGATTATATTATTATTACTACCAAAGGACTATCTACTCAATCTAACGGAGTCAATTATGTAGAAGAATATTCAAAATATAGATCTAGTCCAGCTGGTGGTTCACATCATGTAGCCACTTATTATATTGATGAATTAGAAAATACTTTTTCATGGGGAATGAAAGGCAATCCTCTAGCAATTAGACATGCTATTAACTATTTAGTTGATAATTCTAATATCCAACCAGAGAATTTATTTATCATTGGGAAAGGTCTTGATTATTCTGTAAGTAGAAATACTGCTATCGAAATGATTCAGTCTTATGGCAACCCGTGTTCTGATAATTTATTAGCTGCTCGCTCATCCTCAATTCCTTATCCACAAGTAGGAGTGGGAAGGCTTTCAGCAAGATCAATTGATGATATTAAAGTATATTTAGACAAGGTAAAAGATTATGAAATATCCCAAAAAACAACGAGTATTGAAGATCAGACTTTAGAAAAAAAAGAATGGATGAAATCCATCTTACATTTAGGAGGAGGTAACTTTTTGGATGAACAAAAGACGTTTGCTAGATATTTGGAAAGCTATAGAAAAATTATTGAAGGGCCAAATTTTGGTGGCAATGTCCATAGCGTTTATAAAAACTCTACAGACCCAGTTCAAGTTGCTCAATCTGCAACCATTGACTCTATGCTTTTCCATGGGACATCTCTAGTTACTTTTTTTGGGCACTCCTCCACTTCGACTGTTGATTTTGATATCGAGCCAGAAAATTTCAAAAATCCAAAAGGGAAATATCCTTTTATGTTTACCAATGGTTGTTTTGTTGGAAATATCTTTGAAAACTATAATTCATATAGTGAAAGATTTGTGTTGACGCCAGATAGATGCGCAATCGGATATCTTGCTCCTATGACTTATGCAGTTGCTTATTCTCTCAATCAATATGCCAATAATTTTTACAATAGGTTGGGGGTAGTTAATTATGCCAGTCCTATAGGGACAATATTAAAAAATACAGCTACTGACGTACTAAGTAGTTCTTTACAAACAGATATTTTTCTAGGGCAACAGATGATTTATCACGGAGATCCTGCCATACGATTAAATTCTTTTGAAAAACCTGATTATATCATTAATGAAAAATCAATCTCCTTTGTTCCAGAAGTAGTAAATGCTAGTGTGGATACCTTTAAAATCATTGTCAATCATAAGAATATAGGTAAATCTATTGATACAACATACAAAGTATTAATAGAAAGAGGGTTGCCTAATGGAGAAATTGAAACATACGAAATAACGGCTAAAACTCCTAGTTACTCTGACTCTGTTATTTTTTCTATTCCAACAAATAATATTAATGGTCTGGGACAAAATTCTTTTTATATTAAAGTGGATTCAGATGATCAAATTGATGAATTGTCTGAACAAAATAATGAAGTAAGACTTAGCAGATATTTTACAATAGATGATGTAATACCTATATTTCCTAGTGAGTTCAGTATAGTTAATCATTCTAATTTACAACTTAAATATTCAACAGCAAATCCTCTCTTGGAAACAAGAAAATATATTGTTCAAATAGATACAACAGAATTATTTAATAGCCCTCTTTTAGTCACCGACAGAGTAACTAAAGCAGGAGGAGTAATTGAATGGAGCCCAAATAACTCCTTACTGAATAATACAGTATATTATTGGAGGGGTACACTAGACACGCTTTATGGAAATCAATTAAGTTGGAATAAAAGTTCATTCTTATATAACACCAATCTTTCTGAAGGATGGAATCAATCTCATTATTTCCAATTCTTACCTGATATCTATAATACGATGAAATTAAACCCAGATAGAAAGTTCAGTTTTATTGATAATATAAGAAATATAAAAGTTATAAATGGAGTTGACGCTGTCGGATATAATGATAGAGTACTATTTGCTGATAATAGCTTAATAGCTAGAAATGCCTTTGCCAGAAATGGATTTTTATTTTATGTATTAGATACAAAAAATGGATTCCCAATGAAAACATACCAGATAGGGAATACTGGCTATGGTGAATATGGAAATACTATCATTACATTATTGACTGATGTCAAGATTATAGAGTTCAATACAGGAAATCAGAAAGATAGATTTTCATGCTATTATTTCCTAAAAAACACCATACCTGACCAAGCTATTGTCTGTGGTTATAGCTTCCAAAATGCTCATTATACTCAATGGGCTGGAGATGATTCAGTTGCCTTTAATGGTGAAACTTTATTTGATGCTTTTGAATCCATTGGAGTATCAGATATTAGAAATGTTCAAGAATTGCAACCTTTTGTGTTTTTTACTCAAAAAGGAAATCCTCTATTTAATACTCAACAAATCATAGCAGACAAATCTGAAAAAATTGAAGTTGAATTTACCTATTCTGGTACTTGGAACAATGGCTCTTTATCATCTCCATTAATAGGTCCTGCTCTTAAATGGAATTCAGTTGACTACAATTGGGAATCTTTAGAAACTCCAATCACTGATGATGTATCTTTCCAACTATATGGCTATTCAAAAGAAGGAGTAAAAGATAAACTCTTTGACAACATGGTGAAAAATACAGATATTTCATCTATCAGTTCAGACTTCTACCCTTATCTACAATTGGAAATGAATGCTAAGGATAATGATAATTCTACTGCACCGCAATTAGATTACTGGAGAATTATTTATGATGAAATACCTGAAGGAGCTATCAACCCTCAAAAACATTTAGTCAAGACTAATGATTCAATTTTATATGGAGCTACATATAAAGCTGAGATTGCCTTTGAAAACATTACTAATATTGACATGGACAGTGTTCTTGTTAAATTCACTGTAAAGAAAGGAAACAATCAAATTGAAACTTATTATAAACGCTTTGCTCCTCTTCCAGGCTATAAATTTATTGTTATTGATTTCAGTTATACTTTTGACAAGCCTGAGCATCAAGGGACCAATACAATCGTCTTTGAAGCCAATCCAGATAACGATCAAAAAGAGAAATATCATTTCAATAACTTCGCTGCTTTTACTATCTATATAGATAAAGACATTCTCAATCCTATTATGGATGTTACATTTGATGGCAGACATATTACTAATGGAGAAATTGTATCTCCAAAACCTGAAATTCTGATTTCGATTAAAGATGAGAATAAATATTTAGCATTGAACGACACTAGTTTATTTAAGTTATTTATAAAAACACCAAACTCTCCTACTTTCACTTCTTTAGATCCAACGATGTCTGATTTTAGCTTTATTCCGGCTGATGAAGGCAATCTGAATGTCAATAATCAAGCAAAATTATTTTACAGACCCACTTTTCTCGAAGATGGTTTATATGAACTAAGAGTGCAAGGTGCCGATAAAAGTCTCAATGATGCAGGCACAAATGAATATCGCATTCAGTTCTTGATTGATACTCGACCTGCTATTTCTAATTTCCTCAATTATCCTAATCCTTTTTCGACCTCCACTCAATTCATTTTCACCTTGACTGGGTCAGAAATTCCATCTGAGCTAAAAATTCAAATCATGACAGTTTCAGGAAAAGTCGTTAGAGAAATTACTGGAGAAGAACTTGGAAACATTCATATCGGTGTAAATAGAACAGATTACAAATGGGATGGTACAGATATGTTTGGAGGAAAACTCGCCAATGGATTATATCTCTATAGAGTAACCGCTAAAATCAATGGTAAATCCATGGAATTGCTTCAAAATTCAATTGATAAATACTTTAAAAAAGGATTTGGAAAGATGTATATCGTTAGATAATCTCTCCTTCCTCTATAAATTAAAAGGCTATCAAAAATTGATAGCCTTTTTTAATAAAATAGTAAACCTATAAGCCGGGTTCTGTCTTGTACAGCGTACAAGTATTGTCATTTATCTAGGCTGATTCTCACAAATCAACTCTATCGAACTACCCTCCATGTGTCCAAAAGATAGCTCGGGCAAAGCTAATTCACATGGTATATTTGTTCTTTCAACACCTGAGGTTTTCCATCAATATATATTACTATATACCGTCCCCGAAGGGTTTTCACAAGAGCATTCTCTGTAGCACTTTCCGTATAATGCATGTTTCCATACAAAATCCCACCAGTTAGGTGGCAGGTTGCCCTTTGTTGCCCGGACTTTCCTCTTGCCGAAATCAGCAAGCGACAATACAGTTTACTAATGCAAATGTATAAGATTTTTCCAGAAGAATATTTTTTCTGATTATCTTTCTAAAGTGAAAAAAAGTCTTCGTTGGCGTATCGCTCAATATCTTGAGATAAAATGGTGGGAAAATTATCTCTCAAATCAAAATCCCTCTTCCTATTTGGAATGGAAAATAAAATACTGGAAACAACTTATATCTGAATTAACGGCATTACAAATCCCTGAAAATGCCAAAATACTTGATGCTGGTTGCGGACCGGCAGGGATTTTTATAGCTTTAGAACAATATGATGTAAACGCTATAGATCCATTATTGGAAAAATATAAAAGTTTGCCCCATTATCAACCAGAAAGATATAAAAATGTAAATTTCCAAGCCCAAACAATAGAAGGCATGGATAAACATCCATCCTATGATGTTGTCTTCTGTCTCAATGCTATTAATCACGTTTCTGATATTGAATTAGCCTATGATAAACTCTGCCATACAGTAAAAGAAAATGGTTATTTAGTTGTGTCTATTGATGCTCACAATTCCAATTTTTTAAAAAAAATCTTCAAAACTATTCCTGGTGATGTCTTACATCCTCATCAATACAATCTTCAAGAGTATGAAAACTTTCTCATTTCTAGAGGATTTAAAATGCATCAATCATTATTAAAAGAAAGTGGCAACATATTTAATTACTACGTCCAAGTCGCTCAAAAAATAAATTAATCATTTTATATCAAGCTATTCTCTCTCATTATTCCTATAAAAATTGTAAATTGAAAGGATGTGCGATACTTTTGTCTGCCCACCATCACTTTCGAAATCAGGAAATTGGATTTTTGGAAAAAACTCTGATAGGGAACCTAATGAAGTTCAACTCATCTGTCACCATCCTCCAAGGCTCAATACAAGCGGAAGACAGCGTTGCACTTATATTGAAGTAGATCATTCAAAAGAATGTTTTGCGACTATTCTTTCTCAACCTTCACAAATGTGGGGAGCTGAAATGGGCATGAATGAGAAAGGTGTTGCCATTGGCAATGAAGCCGTATTTACTAAAATTCCATTCACAAAAGATAATACTGGCTTAACTGGAATGGACATGTTGCGATTAGCGTTGGAGCGTTCTTCTTCTGCTAAAGAAAGTTTGGAAACGATCATCACTCTCAATGAAAAATATGGACAAAATGCCAATGGAGGTTTTCAAGAGAGATTTTTCTATCATAATAGCTTTTTAATCGTTGATAGCAATGAAGCATACGTATTGGAAACAGCAGGAAAATACTGGGCAATGGAAAAAGTAAAAAAATTCAGAGCTATATCCAATGGTTTATCTATCGGTTCAGAGTATGATGATATTCATCCTGAAGCCATCCATTTTGCTCATCAAAAGGGGTGGTCGAAAATCAATAAACCAATCCATTTTGCAGAGGCATTTTCTTCATTCTGGATGCCCAAGCTTGCAAAATGTACTATGAGACGAGAACTTTTAGAACAACATAGTAAAGATAAATTTGAGATAGAGGATGCTTTTGAAATCTTAAGAAGCCATCAAATCCAAGATCATTTTTTACCCCAAAACAGTAATACAGGTAGTGTTTGCATGCATGCAAATGGTCCATTCTGTCCACATCAGACAACTGCAAGTATGGTTGCCGAAATCAGAACCAAGCAACCAAGTACTCTTTGGTTAACAGGGAGTTCTTCCCCTTGTCTTAGTATTTTTAAACCTTTTTATTTCCAATCTAAGCTATTTCTTGAAGACAAAAAACATTGGTTAGACTGGGAAAAATTTCATCGAAAAGCCATTTATGATTATCAAAATGCTCATTTTAAAATTGAAACTTTAAGAAAAGAAAAAGAAAATGGCTGGATCATAGCAGATAGTTTTATTATGTCTCACCAAGAATATGAAAAACTACCTCTGTTAAGTAAAAATGCCTTGGAAGAAAGTGAAGAGATTTTATTGAAACTCCTTCAACAAGACTTTTCTAACCATTCCTCTTTCCTATATCGTTCTTTCTGGAATAAGCACAATACCCATCTTCATCAATTATACTCATGAATAAAATAGAAACTGAAGTTATTATAGTAGGTGCTGGATATGCCGGAATAGCAGCTGCCACAAAGTTATTTGAGTCCAATAAAAACTTTATTCTTTTAGAAGCCAGAGATCGTATTGGAGGAAGAGTTAACACTCAAAAAGCTGAAAATTCAGGAGAAACAATCGATGTGGGAGCACAATGGATAGGGCCAACACAATACCTGATTTGGGAATGGGTAAAAAAATATCAGGTAGAAACTTTTGATTGTTATGATGAAGGGATAAATATATATCATTATAAAGGAAAAATAAAAACCTACAAAGGAACAATTCCCAAAATGAATCCAATAGCCTTACTAGATTTAGGGATTGCCATGGAGCGCCTTAAAAAAATGAGTAAAAAAATCAACTTAAATGCACCTTGGTCTATTGCAAATGCAGAAAAATGGGATGGAATAACGATGGATTCTTGGATAAGAAACAACATGCTAACAAAAGCAGCTCGTTCAGCAATGCATATTGGTTTAGAAACTGTCTTTGCCTGTCAAGCTTCAGAAATATCTTTATTACATTTCCTTTTTTATTGTCACTCAGGAGATGATTTAGACGCCTTGCTTGGTGTCACAAATGGTGCTCAGCAAACCTTGTTTATGAAAGGTTCTCAAAATTTACTATCAATTGTTGCAAAGCCATTTCAAGATAAAATAATATTCTCTCAAGTAGTGAACTCAATTTCACAAAATGGAGAAAAGGTGATTGTTAAAACAGATAATCTAGAAGTCCATGCTAAAAAAGTAATTATTGCCCTAGCACCTGCATTATGCCAAAAAATAAAATTTTCTCCTACTTTACCCCAAAGGAAAAGCCAACTCTTTCAGAGAATGCCAATGGGTGCCGCCATGAAATGTTTTGTTATTTATGAACGACCTTTTTGGAGGAACAAAGGATATTCAGGGCAAATCGTCAGTGATAAACCACCACTGCATGTCAGTTTTGATTGTTCTAAACCAGATGGCAGAGGTATCCTCCTATTTTTTGTCGAAGGAAAAAATGCTAGAGATTTTATTGAAAGACCATTAGAAGAAAGAAAAGAGAAAGTATTATCTACCCTTCAGTTATATTTTGGCAATGAAGCTTTAAAACACCTAGATTATATAGATAAATGTTGGACAGAAGAAGAATATAGCGGAGGCTGCTATGCAGGAAATTTCACACCTGGATCATGGATACAATTTGGTGAAATACTTCGCTCTCCAATAGGAAATATTCATTGGGCAGGAACCGAAACAGCAATCAAATGGTGTGGATACATGGATGGTGCAATAGCATCAGGATATCGAGCCGCTGAAGAAGTGCTAAAAAGCTAATAAATCTTATAATACAATAATGAGAAAGTGGATTTTATTGGTTCACATAATTATTTATTATCTTTGTAGGCTAAAAAATTAAAAATGTCACAAAAACCAGCAATTGAATTAGCGTTGCCTTATAAAGTGAAAGATATCTCACTTGCAGAGTGGGGACGTAAAGAAATAGAATTGGCGGAAGCTGAAATGCCAGGACTAATGGCTTTAAGAGAAGAATTTGGCAATTCTAAGCCATTAAAAGGTGCAAGAATTGCAGGTTGCCTACACATGACTATTCAAACAGCAGTTTTAATAGAAACCTTGACTGCATTGGGAGCTGAAGTCAAATGGTCTTCTTGTAATATATTCTCTACTCAAGATCATGCAGCAGCAGCAATTGCAGCAGCAGGTATCCCTGTCTATGCATGGAAGGGAATGAACGAAGAAGAATTCAATTGGTGTATTGAGCAGACTTTATTTTTCGGTGCTGAAGACAGACCTTTAAATATGATATTAGATGACGGAGGAGATTTAACCAATATGGTTCTAGATATCTATCCAGAACTTGTTCAACACGTCAAAGGTCTTTCTGAAGAAACCACTACAGGTGTTCACAGATTGTATGAAAGAGTTCAAAATGGCACTCTTCCTATCCCAGCTATTAATATCAATGACTCTGTAACAAAATCAAAGTTTGACAACAAATATGGTTGCAGAGAAAGTTGTGTAGATGCAATCCGTCGTGCAACAGATATCATGCTAGCTGGAAAAGTGGCAGTAGTAGCTGGTTATGGTGATGTAGGAAAAGGTTCTGCTGAATCATTAAGAGGTGCAGGAGCTAGAGTAATTGTTACAGAAATCGACCCCATCTGTGCCTTACAAGCAGCAATGGAAGGTTTTGAAGTAAAGAAAATGATTGACGCTGCAAAAGAAGCTGATATCATTGTTACTACTACAGGATGTAGGGATATTGTTACAGAAAAAGTTTTCAGAGTATTAAAAGACAAAACAATTGTTAGCAATATTGGACATTTTGATATTGAAATAGATATGGCATGGCTAAATAGAAACTATGGTCATACTAAAGTGGAAATCAAACCTCAAGTGGATAAATATACTATTGATGGAAAAGATGTAATTGTATTGGCAGAAGGTCGTTTAATGAACTTAGGCTGTGCTACAGGTCATCCGTCATTTGTAATGAGTAACTCTTTTACAAATCAGGTATTAGCCCAGTTAGAAATTTGGACTAACACAGACAAATATGAAAACAATGTCTATGTTCTTCCTAAGTTTTTAGATGAAAAAGTGGCTAGACTTCACTTGAAAAAAATTGGTGTCGAATTAGATACTTTGACTGACACTCAATCTCAATATCTCAATATTCCAGCTGAAGGACCATACAAACCAGATTATTACAGATATTAATCTGTCATTTAAATTCTTTATAAAGGCTATTCAAATCTTGAGTAGCCTTTATTATTTTTATACTGTGAAAATATATTTCTATCTCTTTTTTGTATTACTCATTCCTATACAATGTTTAGGACAGGAAGCTATCCAATGGGTCAATCAGTCATTATCATCTTCCGTATCCATTTCCTTCCCTGGAGTTCCACAGAAAAATGACACTTTAAACCAAACACTTTATCATTATACTGATGGAGATGATGTAATGATGGCATCAGCTACTTATATTCCCGATTCTCTCTATAATAATATAGATGTGAATTTAGACACATTATTAAATCATTTTATCCAAAGCACTATTCAAGGAGCGACAACCCTCATTTTCTCTAATACATTATTTAAAAATCAAAAATCAATCTTTTATAAGGTAAGAATAGATGATGACCTCAATCCCATCAGGGGCTTAGTCGTCGATAGCTATAATTTTATAATAAAAGATACGATATATAGTATATCATATCTGAGATACAACGCAAAAGAGTTGTATAATTACAACCAACAAAGAAAGTATTTCGATATGGTGGAGATAAACAATGCTTCCTCTATACCTAATGACTCAACTATTTTAAAAGGCTCAACATCTTCTGTAAAAGAAAACTCAAGTACTTCTACAAGCTATATCAAATACATTGTATTATTAATTTTTGCTTTTTCCTTAAGTGCCTTATTTTTCTATTTTAAAAACAAAAAATAGCAGCCTTATCATTTAGTGGTCTTTTCTTTTTCATACACAATGCAATCCATTATGACTTTCGCCATAAATCTTTCTTGCAAATCTTTTGGCAAAAGACCGAATTCATCAGATGACAATCCAAGGTCTTTATATTTAGCAAGCGAACAATCACAAATATTATTGATGGTATTCTTATTTTTTGAAACTTTTCTTTTCAGATTTTTATAACATTGCTCTTTAAATATTGCATCTTCCCTTTCTGCTTTTTTCATACCTAATTCTATACAATCAAAGACCAGCTTCTCGTATTCAGCTCCTTTGGCAATAGCTGCTATTGCATTAACATCATTAAGGTCTGAACCAGTTTCAAGAAGTAATTTTAAAAATCCTTCATAAGTACATTTGCAATATTCTAGTTGATTAATATTTAGGCTCTTATCCAACTTTGATTCCATACAGCCTTCCATAATAGCTCGTCTAAGTATCTCTTCTGAGCTCAACGTATCACCTTCATTACTTGTCTGGGCATAACCTAAAGTAGTGACAGTTAATAAAATAAAAAATAAAAAATACTTCATACTAAGCTAATTTTCTTTTTAAAGAATAATAAAGCAATCCAAATCCCATGAGAACAAACGGTACACTCAACAATTGACCACTATTTAATCCCAAAGCGACTTTCTCACTATAATCTGATTTCCAAAATTCCCATAATATTCTAAAAGACAACATCAAAATAAAAAAGATAGCGGCCATTAATCCTTCTCTGACCTTACCTTGTTTGGAAATATATAAATAGGATAAAATCCCAAATACTAAGGCATAACTAGCAGATTCAAAAAGCATTATTGGAATTCTAGGAAAATCCTCTCCGTTCTGAACAAATACAACACCCCATGAACCATCGGTTGGCAATCCAACAATCTCTGAGTTGAAAAAATTACCCAATCGGATAAATGTCGCAGCCAATGCTACTACCCAACAAATTCTATCGAGCAACCATAAATAAGAATAGCCTTTATGCTTTTTCATGAATAAATAAAGCGCAGGTAATATGGTAAAGATAGCACCATGACTAGCTAATCCACCTTCCCAAATTTTAAAAATCTCTAATGGATGCTCAATAAAATAATAATGAAAATCATAAAAAAGACAATGTCCAAGTCTAGCACCAATGATAGTGGCTAAAAACATATACATCACTAAATCATCTAAATCTTCAATTTTTTTATTCTCCTTTTTTGCGATATACACAAAAAGATAATATCCAATAAAAAATGACAAGCCAAACAATAAGCTATACCATCTCACACTGAGAAACCCCAAAAAGTTGGAAACAATCTCTGGTGATGTATTCCAATAAAATATAAAATTTAACAAGTTCATCTTTAAAATATAAATCAAATGTATGAAAAACCGCGTAACAAGAGGAATGTCTTCTGATAATAATTTAGCTAGGAACTCGTACGCTCTATCACTTACTAAAAGATATCAACCATTCAAATTATAACAACTCTCATCATTTTACCTAAATATATCCATGGCAATCATTTTTTATTCAAGCATCAAAATGATTAAGAATATTTAATATTACATTTTTAAACTTTTAACTACTTTTGTACAAATGAATCAGAAATTATCTAACTACCCTAATACTTGGGGGCTTAATTTTGAATGTAGGCCTTGAGGCCGGCTCATTTTTTCCGGAGGTGTACATCACCTTATTTTTTCTATCCTTTTATTTTTTGGTTGAACCCTTTTTATTAAAAGTATTATTTCTAATTGATAGTGAAAATTAATAATGACGATAAATTTATTGTTCAAGTAGCCACACTGGCTCATACAATGTATGCAGAAGAGATTTGCAACGCAATGGAAGATTCTGCAAAAAAGAGAGGCACAGGAATAGCAAAACGCAAACCTGAATATGTTTCTCAAAAAATGTTAGAAGGCAAAGCTATTATTGCCCTTTCTAAAAAAGGAGAATGGGCAGGATTTTGCTATATTGAAGTTTGGGAAGGTAAAAATTATGTCGCCAACTCAGGGCTTATAGTGTCTGAAAAATTTAGAAATGCAGGATTGGCAAAAAAAATCAAACAGAAAGCATTTGAATTGACACGTAAAAAATATCCTGATGCCAAATTGTTTGGAATTACTACCAGCCTTGCTGTCATGAAAATCAACTCCGAATTGGGTTACAAACCTGTTACTTTCTCCGAATTAACACAAGATGATGCTTTCTGGAGTGGCTGCCAGAGTTGTGTAAATTACGATATTCTTATGCGTACTAATAGAAAAATCTGTCTATGCACTGGAATGTTATATGATCCTAAAGTCGAAAAGAAGAAACAGTTTGTTGAAGGATTGAAGAAACAAAACACCAATAAAAAAATCCCCAATAAGCTCTCAGTACCCAAAACTCAAAAGAGTACTATAGCTAAAGGATTGAAAAAAACTACAAAAAATAAAATAAATAATTCTAATACAGAAACTAATGACTGAAAACAAAAAAGTAGTTCTCGCTTATAGTGGAGGATTAGACACTTCGTTTTGTGTAAAATACCTCAGTGAAGACAAAGGACTTGAGGTATATGCTATCACTGTTAATACCGGAGGATTCAGCAATCAACAAATAGCTGACATACAAACTAGAGCATTATCTCTAGGTGTGAAAGAATATATTGCAAAGGATATTACTAGAGAATATTACGACAAATGTTTGAAATATCTCATTTTCGGAAATGTTCTCAAAAACAACACCTACCCATTATCTGTCAGTGCAGAAAGGGTTTTTCAGGCTATAGCTGTTGCAGAATATGCTAAATCTATCGGAGCTGCTTATATTGCTCATGGAAGTACTGGTGCTGGTAACGACCAAGTTCGTTTTGATATGATTTTTAATATTTTGATGCCAGAGGCTGAAATCATTACACCTATCAGAGATTTGAGATTGAGCAGAGAAGCTGAAATCGAATACTTAAAAGATAAAGGTGTCGAAATTGATGCTGAAAAAGCAAAATATTCTATCAATCAAGGTATCTGGGGAACCTCAGTTGGAGGAAAAGAAACATTGACTTCTGACCAGACTTTGCCTGAATCTGCATATCCAACTCAACTGACAAAAGAAGGTTCAGAAGATATTACTATCTCTTTCGAAAAAGGTGAGCCTGTAGCATTGAACGGCAAAAAATACGACCATCCGACTCAAGTAGTTCAGGAACTGGAGCGTATTGCTGCACCGTATGCTATCGGTAGAGATATCCACGTGGGCGATACTATTATCGGTATCAAAGGTCGTGTAGGATTTGAAGCTGCTGCTCCATTGGTGATTATCAAAGCGCACCATTTATTGGAAAAACACGTTTTGACCAAACAACAATTGACTTGGAAAGATATGCTCTCCAATCCTTATGGCAATTTCTTACATGAGGGGTTGTTTTTTGAACCTGCAATGAGAGATTTTGAAGCTTTTTTCAGTTCCACCCAATCTCATGTCACAGGTGATGTGATCATCAGATTACAACCATATAGATTTATCACTGTAGGAATTAAATCTCCTTATGATTTGATGCAAAGCAAATTTGGGTCTTATGGAGAGATGAACAATGCATGGTCAGGTGATGATGTGAAAGGATTTGCCAAAATTTTTTCTAACCAGATTATGATTTATACTAAAGTCAAAGAAGCTATTGAACACAACAAATAGCACTTTACAAAATATAATAATTAATGAAAAAAAAAGTAGGAATAATAGGAGCTGCTGGCTATACTGGAGGAGAATTAGTGAGAATCTTACTCTTTCATCCATTAGTAGAGTTAACTTTTGCATATAGTCGCTCACAAGCCGGCAAATCTATTGACACTGTCCATTCTGATTTGATTGGTGATACTGATTTAAAATTTACTGATATCATTTCAAAAGATATTGATATTCTATTTTTGGCTTTACCCCATGGCCAAGCTAAAATATTTTTAGAAGAGCATTCTTTTGCACCTGAAACAGTGATTATCGACCTAAGTAATGATTTCAGACTACAAAAGGATGCTGGAGATTTTATTTATGGCCTTCCTGAATTTCAAAGAGAGAAAATCAAAAAAGCAAAAAGAATTGCCAATCCAGGTTGCTTTGCAACTGGAATACAATTAGGACTATTGCCTCTAGCAAATGCTTCATTATTACAATCAGATATACATATCAGTTCAATAACAGGTTCGA
This sequence comes from Chitinophagales bacterium, assembly GCA_023957235.1. Lineage (GTDB taxonomy): Bacteria > Bacteroidota > Bacteroidia > Chitinophagales > JADIYW01 > JAMLHH01. The sequence goes on from JAMLHI010000010.1 coordinate 62,783, forward strand.
CTGGTGCTGGAGTAAGTTTATCACCCACCACCCACTTCACTTGGAGGAATAACAATATTTCGACCTATAAAATGTTTGATCACCAACATCTTGGAGAAATAGGAGAAACATTATTGAGTTTGCAAAAAGATTTTAAACATCATATCCACATGATACCCTACAGAGGAGATTTCCCCCGCGGTATTTTCACTACAATTTATACTTCTTTTGAGGGTACAACAGAAGATGCTCAAGAGTTGTATAGCACATTTTATGCAGCTCATCCTTTCACCTATGTGACTAATATAAATCCTGATTTAAAACAAGTCGTAAATACGAATAAATGTATCTTATTCCCATTTGTAAAAAATGGACAAATAGCAATTATTTCTATAGAAGACAATTTATTAAAAGGTGCATCAGGACAAGCAGTTCAAAATATGAATCTCATGATGGGCTGGGAAGAAACAAGTGGATTAAAACTTAAAGCAAGTGCATTTTAGCCTTGAATTTTCAAAATAAGAAAAAACTAAAAATGAATTTATTTGATGTATATCCTTTATTTGATTTGACACTAGTAAAAGGTAATGGTTCAGAAGTTTTCAATGAAAAAGGAGATAAATATTTAGATTTTTATGGTGGTCATGCGGTGATATCAATTGGTCATAACCATCCTCATTGGGTAGAAAGACTACAATATCAAATGAATGAAGGGATTTCTTTTTTTTCCAATTCGGTCAAATTACCTATACAAAATGAATTGGCTGAAAAACTAGGAAAAACATCTGGTTATGACGATTATTCTTTGTTCTTGGTCAATTCAGGAGCTGAAGCCAATGAAAATGCCATTAAAATAGCTTCTTTTCATACAGGTAGAAAAACGATTATCTCTTTTTCAGGAGCTTTTCATGGTCGTACATCAGCAGCGGTTGCTGCCACCGACAATAAAAAAATCAAAGCCTTAGTGAATCCTGATGATCACGTCATCTTTCTTCCTCTAAATGACAAGAAAGCACTAGATAAAACTTTTGCTGAAAATGAAGTGGCATGCGTAATCATAGAGCCTATTCAAGGTGTCAACGGCATTTATGAAGCCACTCCTGAATTCTTACAACAGATTTCTCAAAGATGTAAAGAATATGGAGCCTTATTTATTGCTGATGAAGTACAATGTGGATATGGTCGATCAGGTAAGTTTTTCGCTCACCAATGGGCAGGAGTGTTGCCTGATATGATTACAACTGCCAAAGGTATGGGCAATGGATTTCCTATAGGAAGTGTTTTAATCGCTCCTCATATTCAAGCTTGGTATGGTATGCTAGGAACAACATTTGGAGGTGCGCCTTTAGCTTGTGCTGCGGCTTTAGCAGTCTTAGAAGTGATTGAAAAAGATAATCTTATTTCTTATACTGAAAAAATAGGAAATTATCTGATTGAAGAAATTCAACAATTGCCTGGAGTAAAAGAAGTGCGTGGTAAAGGTCTAATGATTGGAATAGAAATGCAATATCCTATCAAGGAGTTGAGAAATCAAATGATGTCAAAATTCAATATTCTTACTGGCAATTCATCAAATCCTAACACAATACGCCTACTTCCAGCTCTAAATATTACTCAAAAACAAGCTGAGGAGGTTTTAGATGCTTTTAAAGCTTTGTGTCAATAAAATAAGCTCTTTTTAGCAATATTCTTGTACTATTCGACATCCATACACGAGCATCATCGCTCGTGTTATCCACCTGCTTGTGTGAGCGCCTTTGCTCCTCAACTAAGAAGCTATGAACCGAGAACTCAAAACAGTAAACTTTACTTAAATAAATCTCTAACTTCATCCAAATCAAAAGATTTTTTCTCTTCATCTACCGAAATAATGCTCGAAGCAACGGCTTTCTTTTTGCTTTGTAAGCTCACGATTTTTTCTTCTATTGTATCCTTGCAAATCATCCTATACGCCATGACTTTTTTGTCCTGCCCTATTCGGTAACATCTGTCTATTGCCTGATTTTCTACGGCTGGATTCCACCACGGGTCTATGATATAGACATAATCCGCCTCTGTGAGATTCAGCCCTGTACCTCCAGCTTTCAAACTGATGAGAAAAACTCTGACATCAATATTTTGCTGAAAATTATCTACACGAGCCTGCCTATCCTGTGTCTGCCCATCCAAATATTCGTAAAAAATACGTTCTTCTTCTAATCGGGATTTGATGATTTGGAGCATTTTCACAAACTGAGAAAATACCAGAATCTTATGCTGTCCGGTTTTTTCTTTAATATGCTCAACAAGTGTTTCAAGCTTCACAGAAAAGCTTCCATAATCCTCTTCTTCATTGAGAATTCCGGTGGAATTACAGATTTGCCTCAGCTTTGTCAGACCTTCGAGAATGTACATCTGTGATTTTGCCACGCCATTTTCATCGATTTTATTCAGTAGGTAGTCTCTGTATTTATCTTTATAGAAGTCATAAACTTTGCGTTGCTCTTTGCCCATTTCACAATAAATGACGGCTTCAGTTTTTTCGGGAAGTTCTTTCGCTACATCTTCTTTAGTCCTGCGTAGTACAAAAGGAGAAATGATTTTACTCAGCAAATACGACACTTCTACATCCTTTTCTTTATCTATATTATCAGAAAAAGCAGTTTTGAAATGGGACATAGTTCCTAAAAGACCAGGATTCAAAAAATTGAGCTGGGCATAGAGATCAAAAGTATTGTTCTCTATTGGCGTTCCAGTCAACACTAACCGATTGTATGATTGCAGTAATCTAACGGCTTTATATCTTTTGGAATCCGGATTTTTGATAGCTTGACTTTCATCCAGTATGACATAATGAAAGGAATAATCCTTTAAAAATTCTATATCATTCAGCAAAGTGCCGTAAGTAGATAAAATGATATCAAATTTGTCAAAATTTTCTTTTTGGCTATTCCTATCACCTCCAGTAAAAGTCAATACTTTCATCGTAGGGCAGAATTTCTCCAGCTCCTTATTCCAGTTAAAAATCAAAGATGTCGGAGTGATAATGAGTGAAGGAGCTTTATTTTTCTGAGTTGTTTTCAGATGTTGCAAAAATGCTATCGTCTGCAAGGTTTTACCCAGTCCCATATCGTCAGCAAGACAACCTCCGAGCTGGTGTTCATCCAAAAATGCCAGCCAGTTCAGACCATGTTGCTGATAATCTCTGAGCTTGGCTTTAATACCTTTGGGTACAGAAATATCCGCTACTTGGCGAATATTCTGCAAACGTTTTTTCTTCTCGAACAAATGAGTCAGAAAAACAGGTTTTTGTTCCAACATTTCATACAATTCATCAATGATACCAAATTGATAATTGGAAATCTGAATGCCATTTTTGCTGAGTTGACCTGTCTGGAAATATCCAGCAAATTTTTTCATCCATTCTTCAGGCAATACTCCCAAAGTGCCATCACTGAGCTGAACATAATTGGATTTCTTGACAAAAGCTTTTCTGAGTTCTTTCAGTTCTACTTTTTGCTTACCGAAAGAAATATCTATCATGATATCAAACCAATCTGTTTCCGAACTGAGACGGACATTGATAATTGGTTTGTGGACATTAAACTTGAAAGATTTCAATTCATTGGCACCAAAAATCTTTATTCCCAGCTGCTTCATCCGTTCTACTGCATGAAGAAACCAGTAATTTTCAAGCAACTGCTCTGGTGAAAGATAAAACAATTGGGACTGTTGCTCAAAGTCAGGGTGCAATGCTTTAAATTCTTCTAAGAATTCATCTTCATACGACTGATCTCTTTCTGCATAAGCCACTAAACCTTCTTTGCTAAATAAAATGAGTTGCTCTTTAGACAATATAGGAATAGGCTTATCTCCATATAAAACCATCGGTTGGAAAGTAATGTACTGCCCTTCCAAATCTTTGATATATACTTGTTTTTCTAATAATGAGTTTTGCTCTGTTTTCTTTTTGCTTTTTTTGACAAACTGCAACTGAAGTTCATACTTCTTACTCAGCGGTAGCAGATTGCTTTGATAAAACGTTTCAAAATCTTTTTTGAAATAGTTATACTCTGAGGCTTCGCGATAGCTATTCAGTCGAAGGGATAAATCCGTATCTTTTATAGGATAGATTTTATCTTCCACTATGATGAAAAAGTCCCCTATTCTTAACTTGGTGGAATTGATTGCATAAGTATTGTCGCCAATCTTCACTTTGACTTTCATTGTATAGAACAACTCCGTCTCTGCAACTACAAATATCATTGTAATGGGCGATTCCTCAACAAAAAGTGCCGTTAGATTCTTTCTCACAAAAGTGTCTTTGGGATTGTAAGAATAGATAAACAATTTTTTCAGCTCGTCCCACAACCCATTCATGATAGTTATAGCTTTGGCTACTTCATGAGCATTCCGTTTTTCCTTGTATTGAAAGAAGCTGCTAATTTTGAGTATTTTCATGACAAACATCAGTTCATTGTCATTGTCTAGTTTTTCCAGAAAATTAGCAAAATAGGAATTTACCAAAGAAGTAAATGACGAGGCAAAATCAGTTTGGGCTTTATTGTATTTGGCAATGACTGGATACATTCCCATATACTTGCTCTTGTTCATCTCTATACAGAAACCCAAACCCATTTTTGTATCCGAATCACCTTCTTTGTATGGAAGCTGAAGTAAAGTTGCCATTTCTTCATTGGGATATAAATCTTTTTTCTTATTATTCAGCGTCTGGATATTCTTATATTTTGACTTCACTTGTACACCCTGAGTCGTCAATTCCAGCTCAAAAATAGACTGATAATCATCTTTGAGCGTCAAACCATACGGAACCAATGCCTCCGCCATTTTATCTTCCAGATAGTATTCTGTAAAAAAATCATTTCCAAACACCTGAACAATCTGTTTCAAAGCATATATACGATGCTCACATATTTTTTTGGCTTTGTTGCAAGAACAAACTGTGGACAATAGTTTCTTATCTCTTTCGTATTCAAATATCTGATGATAGGTATCCCAACTATAGAAAGTGGTCGAAATTTTATCTTTGGATACATCTGTAATCACACAATTGCCATAGACTATGGAGCTTACGCGTAAACCAGCTTGAATACTTTCGACATTCAACACATCATCCTTTAGAGGAAACTTACCATTATTCTGAGGGAGTTCTTTTATTTTACCTGTTTTCAAATTATCAGGAAAAAGCTTTTTATTATCTTTTTCTTTTATCAAAAAGAGAATACTTGCCACTTCATGCTTACACATTCCTCCATAATTATATGGACAAGTACAGAATGTCTCTATAACCATCTCTTTGTCAAGAATAATATTGATATCATATTTACCCTCAGAACCATTGTAAACAAAATCGTATTGCCCTACAGAATTGCTGACCAATCTAGGTGTAATACTTTTAGCTCTATCGATGACTATAGTTGAACTATTAGCTCTTATATAATCCAATAAAAAACCTGTATTCATAATCGAGTAGGAAATAAAGGTAGGTAATTACTCTTAACGGGAAGCTACTACTCGCAGAACGACTTTTAGCATTAATCTTAGATACGAAGATAAGATTTTTTCCTAAAGAAAAATGTTAATCGAAGCGGTTATTTCGGCTTGCGAGTAATAGCATGTTATGATTTCGGCTTATTAAAATGCTAATTTCTGTTTATTCAGCTCTATATTAAAGTTGATTTTTGCACCTAAAGCTTCGAATACTTTCAATATCGTTTCCAATCGAGCATTCTTCATCCCGTTTTCCAGTTTCGAAATTTGAGCTTTTTGTACACCTACTAGTTCTCCGAGCTGTTCTTGTGTTAGATTTTTTTCTTTTCTAGCTTGTTTAATAGCTTCACCAATTAAATCAATGCGAAGTTCGTTCTCGAAATTCTCTCTTTTTTCAGTTCCTCTTTTACCAATATGTTTATTAATCATTTCATCCAAAGAAACTGTTTTGAATTTATTTTTGTCCATAACTTTTGTTTTTAAGTTTATATTCCAAATACTCTCCTCTAATGTTTTCAGCTTTTTGTATTTCCCTAATCGGTGTTTTCTGAGTTTTCTTTAAAATCCCATGTGTTGTAATCACCAATGTATTATTTGTATCCGTTTTGTCCCAAAAGGCAAATAATCTATATGCTTTGCCATTATATAAAGTTCTAAATTCCCAAATAAATTCGTTCAATTTTTTTAGTAACTCATTATCATTTATTGATTGCGATTTCTTGATATTATAGTAAATCTTATCTCGAGCCTTTGTATCGACTGTTTCAAGAAATTCAATTGCTTCCGGTAAAAACTCTACTTCAAATTTTATTTCCATTGAGAACAATTGAGTACAAAGATAGCGATTTCCTTATTGGGAAACAATATTTTATGATAATTTTTTGTGAGATGTGTTTTTATTGAGCTGAATTTTAACTTTGCTGTCCTCTCACACCACCCAACGTATGTTTTTCATATTAGGTGATTTCTTCTAGATTAAACATAATTTGCAGCTAGACAGTATGATCTAACTGCTGTAACTCGGCTGATGCCTAACTTCAACTGGTGTTGGAGTTCGCGATAGTGGTTGCAAAACCATTCCTTGGGTTTCTTCAACGCTCATCTACTCAATGCCTGCGCTACCTTTTTTAACTTTCCGCAATGAGGTTTCAATATGCTTTAAAATCCGCTATCCCACTCATCACATCTTCACCTCTCACTCTTCTTTATGGTTTCAACAGATAATTGCTGAGTCTCAGACAAAACACTCAACTACTAGCACTTCTACATCCCTCTTTTTACACATTATTTCATTATTTCATTATTTCATTATTTCATTATTTCATTATTTCATTATTTCATTATTTCATTATTTCATTATTTCATTATTTCATTATTTCATTATTTCATTATTTCATTATTTCATTATTTCATTACTAAATATTTCAAGAAATAAAAAAAGCTACCCTCTCGGATAGCCTTAAAAATCTGACTCTAAGCGAATGATTAGAAACAATATGCTTGTTCTTCTGAAATCTTTGCTGCTACAGCTCTACGAGCATTCTTGGTGTTGAATGGCTCCAATTTTGTGTATCTTTTTAATCCCATTAACATCATTCTTAACTCATCTCCTTCTGCAAAAGATTGTAATGCATGCTTTCCATTGATATTCAATCTTTCAACTGCATCACTTATGAAAGTCTTAGCAATCAAAATTTCTAATTCAGCAGCCTCTTCTCCTTCATTAGCAATCTTTTTCTGTACTCTCAAAACTGTTGATTCCATTGCATAAACATCAATAATCATATCAGCAATATTCATCAATATCTCTTGCTCATATTTGAGCTTGGTCATTAATTTTTGAGCTGCTGCACCTGCCACTAACAAAATAGCTTTTTTAGAATTTCTTACAGCATTCAATTCATTTGTCAAAACACCTTCATCTTGACCACCACCAAAATTAGGGATAGACATCAATTCTTTCTGAACGCCCATTGCCGCAGACATGATATCCAATTTACCTGACATTGCTCTCTTCAACAGTTGATCGACTGTCAATAATCTATTGATTTCATTAGTACCTTCAAAAATTCTATTAATACGTGCGTCACGATAAGCCCCTGCAATCTGAGTTTCTTCTGAGAATCCCATTCCTCCATGTATTTGTACTGCTTCATCTACACAATAATCCAATACCTCAGAGCCGTGTACTTTCAAGAAAGCACATTCAATTGCATATTCATCAGCAGCACCCAAGATAGCAGATGAAAAATCTTTACCTTCTGACAATAATTTTTTCTCATAATTATCGATTTTATCAGAAGCCCTGTAACAAGCAGACTCTAAAGCATATATCTGAATAGCCATTTCAGCTAATTTATATTGAATAGCACCAAAATTAGCTATTGGCGTTTTGAATTGTTGACGCTCATTAGCATATACAGCAGCCTGTCTCAATGCATCTTTCGCTGCTCCTAATGATCCAATTGCTAGTTTATAACGACCAATATTCAAAATATTAAATGCAATTAAATGTCCTTTGCCTGGCTCTCCTAATAGATTCTCAACTGGCACTTTTACATTTTCTAAAAACACTAGTCGTGTAGAAGATCCCTTGATACCCATTTTTTTCTCTTCTGCTCCCAATGATAGCCCAGACATTGTCTTTTCAACAATAAAGCCAGTGAATTTCTCTCCATCAATCTTTGCAAACACAATAAATATATCTGCAAACCCTGAATTTGTAATCCACATTTTTTGACCATTCAATACATAATGCTTACCATCTTCAGATAAGTGTGCCCTAGTCTTAGCTCCTAATGCATCTGACCCTGAACCAGGTTCAGTCAAACAATAAGCTGCTTTTAATTCACCTGAGGCTAGTTTAGGAAGGTATTTTTCTTTTTGCTCTTGATTGCCAAAGTAAACAATCGGCAATGAACCAATACCAACATGTGCTCCCCATGACAAAGTAAATGAACGTGCTCTTGCCATCGCTTCCACTACGATAGAATTTGTATTAAAATCTTTACCCATTCCTCCAAATTCTTCAGGAACAGCAAGTCCCAATAAACCCAACTCTCCAGCTTGCTCCAGCAAAGTTGTCGTCACTCCTTCTTCCTGCACTTCAATCTTGTCTCGCTTAGGCATGACTTCATTATCCAAAAAATCATTAGTCGCCTGAAGAATCATTTGTTGTTCTTCATCTAAATCTGCTGGTGTAAATAAATCTTGAAAATTGCTTTCTTTTATCAAAAATTCAGCTCCTCTCAATAGGTTCTTAAATTCAGTAGTATTACTCATGAAAAGTATTGATTTAAAGTTTTTAAAATTAAGTGCCCAAAAATAAAGTTTTTAAATCCAATTACCAATAGGCCTTTCATACTTATAAAAAAACACCCTCAGTAAAAACTAAGGGTGCAATATTTTTAATCCTCTCTATTAAACTTTAGAATTCAAAGTCTAATCTCAACGTGTATGATAGTGGATATTCTACCATTCCTGGACGTAAAGAGTATTCTCTATTCGCCACATTATTGACTATGCCTGAGATTTTATATTTGTTCTTATTTTTTTCAAAAGAGTATCCTGCTCTCAAGTCCAATACAAAATCTCCTTTGCTTTGATGTTTTGGATCTAGCTCTTCCCAATTATCTTTCTTTCTAGAATCTCTATAATCATTCAATCCTGGAATAAATAAAGTAAAGACTTGGTCTATATTCTCCATAAAGCTAAAATACCTAGCAGAAACACCAAAATCAAAACCTCTAAAATTGATATCCCATGAACCTGTAAACATGTGCCTAAAACGATATTTTAATACATTATAATCTGTAGAACTTTCTTCATAAACATCATCCCAGTCTAAATAGGTGGGAGCCAAATAAGTATAACCAAACATAGCAGTAGTAGGAAATTTGTTAAACAATTTGCCTTCTCCCATTAATGAAGCCTCTACCCCAATGATCTGTGTGTTTCCTACGTTTTGAGATTGAAACCCAAAGGTGGTACCTTCAGGCAAAACATTTGGATCAACTGTTGGGTTAAACTCCATCATGTCATAATATCTAGTAAAAAATCCAGCAACATCTAAAAATGCATTAAATTTTCCGATTTTTAAACCCTGTTTGAATCCTAATTCTGCACTCATACCAGTCTCAGATTTCAAAATATGATTTGGGACAATCGCTACCGCTGTCCCCAAAGATGTAGAGATAAATTTTTCTGCAATAGTAGGGAATCTATATCCTTGACCAAAAGAAGCTCTGATATAAGTGTATTCAGCAGGTTGATAATTTAATCCCACTCTAAATACTGGTTTAGTTTCTGCTTCTGTTTCAGAAATTTCAAAGTTCTCCAGTCTAGCTCCTAAAGACACATTCAGCTTATTAAAGAATTTTTTATCTAATTGAAGAAAAGCAGCAAAATTTCTCCCTTTTAATTTGTTCCCATCTTTTGTACCATATAATGGAGCATCTACATTCACATAACTTCCTACTGCTCCTGTTGTCAATGTCAGATTAATACTTTCCCATCTTTTTTGATATTGATATTCACCATAAAAAAAGTTAGAAAAATTCCCTTGATCGTTGGTATTGTTATTATCTACTTTGTACCAACGTCCCAATATTTTGTGTCTATTGCCTTTTTCATCCTGATAATTAAAGAAGGGATCTATCGTTACTCTCAGTGCTCCTGTAGTAGTAGGCTCACCTGTAAGTGCTACAGGCAAATATTTGTTGATGCCATCATTTCCATTCCACAAAAAGAAGCTACCACTTTTGCCTCCTTGTACATTGCCATTAATACCAAAGTTGACATTTTCATTTACCCTATATCTTGTCTGTACACTTACTCTTCCTCTGTTATCAAAGGAATTGTATTTGATATCTTGTTTAGATACCATTTGACCACCTAGGACTAAATCAAACTTACCAAATTTCTGTCTATGACCAAAAGAAAGTCCAGCTTCATAAGGTCTTCTCATCCTTTTAGGTTCAGCAAATTCATATCCGATAACAGCAGAATCCTGATCAAAAATCTTATTAACAATTACATCATTTCCAGATTCTTCAAATAATTCTTCTGCACTCATATTCCACCAATCTCTTCTCAATCCATCTTTAGAAGGAGGAGTAGCATACTGAGTACCATAAACAGCAATTTTTGTTACTGGTTCGTTTGTAGCATAAGCGGTCCTAACGTTGACAATACCATTCATTGCAGATGAACCATACAATGCAGAGGCGGCACCTTTGATAATTTCTATCTGTCCAATATTTTCAGTAGGGATAGCTGACCAGTTTGGAGATCCAGCATCTGCTTGTAAAATAGGTAAGTCGTCTAACAATAATAATACTCTCGAACCAGCACCATAAGAATATCCATCACCACCGCGTATATTGACTTGTCCATCAATTACTGCAACGCCAGGATTTCTTTCTATTGCATCATCTATCGTAACAAGATTTTGGTTTTCTAGAAAATTGGGGTTTATCACATCAAGAGATACTGTCTCTTCTCCAAGCTTTTTTTCAAATTTACTAGCAGAAACAACGATGGTGTTCAATAAAGTAGCTTCTTCATCTAATTGAACATCTATTTGCTTAGTTTCCCCTTCACCGATATTGACAGTAACTTCTTTAGTTTGATATCCTAAATAAGATATACTCAATATATGTGAACCGCTATGTACTTTAATAGAAAAATCTCCATCAAAACCAGTAGAAACACCATTAGTGGTACCTTTCAATATCACATTCACTCCAAAAAGTCCTTCCTGCGTGGCTGCATCTTTCACAACTCCCCAAATAGTAGAACTTTGTGAATAGGCATTAAACCCTAATCCGCAGAATGTCATTAAAATAAGTAAAATCTTTTTCATGTAATTGTCTTTGATTTTTGTTTGTGTTCGAAGATATTATTAATTCATGATTAATTTTAGAAAAAATAACATTATTTATTGGATAAAAGCAATGAAATAAATTACAAATGCTTAATAATCAAATGATTGTGTAACAAAAAAGCCTCATATCTATAAAAAATACAAGGCTTTCTGTCTTCGATATTTTGCTAAAAATTAATCTTCAAATTTAGTAAAATCTCCATTTGTAGTAATATCCAGAGGAATAGTAAATGTCGCAATTTGGCCAGCTTTCAATCTTAATTGTACATTAGTTACTGCACCTATAGCTTTAGAATTAAATTTCACATCTTTTGATGTTGCAATAGATGCATTTTTAGCTTTAACCACTGCACCCAAACTCAATTCATCATATTTAGTCTCTTTGATTTTTACAGTATTGCTTGCTGAAAGTTCCCCTTGCACTGTGATACCTAATAACCAAGAAGTAACGTTTACTTTACCATCTACTACGCTTATAGTTAAAGTATCATCAAATCCTTTTGTCAAATCTGGTTTTTCTCCAGTCACTGAATCTACTGGCAAAGCAGCAGACAACATCGTTAATAGATTGGAAGGGATATTTAATTTATGATTACCTGCATATTTCCCAGCAACATTTTCAAAAGTAAAATCTTTATTATCTGTTCCATCATCTTTAGAACAAGAAGTTGTAATGAAAGAAACGCCAATCGCTAATAGAAGCAATGCAATAAAATTTGTTTTTAATGTTTTCATTAATTTTAGTTTTTGAATTTTTAAATGTGTTTGTTTTTTATTGATTTCAAATTAACCTAAAACAAACATACACAATTTCGACATTGTCTGTATGTATGCATACGGTTTTTTTTGCAAACATCAAATATTTAACGTTATTTTAAAAAAATAACAATAGAAGAGAACAGCATACAACAATTCATTTGTATTATTGTTAATTAAGTAGGTTTTTAAAAGTGAATTTAAAATTTTATTCTTAAATCTATTTGCAATCATCTCTAAAAAATAAAACACTATGGCTACCACTATTACCAGCAATATTGAAATTGTTTTTGATGCTAAAACAATAGTACAACAGCAAAGAGATTATTTTTCTTCTGGGAAAACTAAACCAATATCATTCAGAATAGCTCAACTCAAAAAGCTAAGACAAATTATTGTTGATAACGAAAGTGCTATTTTAAAAGCACTATATGACGATTTGAAGAAATCTGAATTAGAAGCTTATGCAACAGAAGTAGGCATAGTCATTTCAGAGATAGATGAAATTTTAAAAAATATCACATCTTGGTCAAAGCCACAAAGAGTCAAAACTCCACTTTTTCATCAGTTAGCCACTAGTTGGATTTATCCTGAGCCTTATGGAGTAACTTATATCATAGCTCCTTGGAATTATCCTTTCCAATTATTAATAGCACCTTTATTAGGTGCCATGGCTGCAGGGAATACTGCTATATTAAAACCATCTGAACTATCTGAAAACACAGCTCTACTGATACAAAAACTCATTTCTGAAAATTTTGAAGAAGGATATATTCGAGTCGTTGTTGGAGGAGTAGAAGAAAGCAAAGCCATGCTGGAACAACGCTTTGATTATATCTTTTTTACGGGTGGCACTGAGATAGGTCGATATGTTTATCAATCAGCTGCAAAATATCTCACTCCGGTTACACTTGAGCTTGGAGGGAAAAGCCCTTGTATAGTAGATGAAGATATCCAGCTCACTCACACCTCTAGAAGAATATTGTGGGGAAAATTTACAAATGCTGGACAAACATGTGTAGCTCCTGATTATTTATTAGTCAACAAAAAAGTAAAAACTAAATTGATTGAGAAAATGAAAGAACATCTCAATGAGTTTTACGCTGGCAATCCTGCTACAAGTCCTGACTATGGTCGTATTATTTCCGAAAGACATTTTGATAGAATATCTAAAATGATCAACCCTAGTCAAGTTATTTATGGAGGACAAACTAATCGAGCTGAGAAATATATTGCACCTACTTTTGTTGAAGGTGTAAGTATAGATGATAGAGTGATGCAAGAAGAAATTTTTGGCCCAGTTCTACCTGTAATTGAATATAATACTTTGGATGAAGCTATTGCTTATATCAAGCAATTTGAAAAGCCTCTTGCTTTATATATTTACTCTGAAAACTCCAATGTACAAAACCGAGTTTTGGATGAAATCTCATTTGGAGGAGGTTGTATCAATGAGTCAATCATGCATGTAGGACAAGGACACTTACCATTTGGAGGTGTTGGAGAAAGCGGTATTGGAGCATATCATGGCAAATCTTCTTTTGACACTTTCTCACACCAAAAGAGTGTGCTAAAAAAATCTACAATTACCGATATGCCTATCAAATATCCCCCATACAAAAACAACAAAAATCTTATTAAAAAACTGATGGCTTGGTTCAATTAAAATAGAAAGCTTAAAAGGATTGATTTTTTTGACCTATTCATCATAAAAAACTAGTTGATTTATTTTTGCTATTTTTATAGTCAAATTTGAAGGATAATTTCGCCTTTCATAGCTTTAGTTATTTTTAAAGTTGATTTTTTATGAAGTTATATAGTATAGAGACGGGTCTTTTTAAGCTAGATGGAGGAGCCATGTTTGGGGTAGTACCTAAATCTATGTGGGCTAAACTTAATCCTCCTGATGAAAATAATATGTGTACTTGGGCATCTCGATGTTTACTCATTGAGACAGGAGATCGACTTGTGTTGATAGATACTGGATTAGGAGATAAACAAGACGAGAAATTCCGCTCACATTTTTATCCTCATGGAGAAGACACTTTGGAGAAATCTTTAGCAAAAGTTGGATTTAGCCCTTCAGATATTACAGATGTTATCTTGACACACCTCCATTTTGACCATTGTGGAGGCGCAGTAAAAAAAGATATCAATGGCCAATTAGTACTCACTTTTCCTCATGCTACTTATTGGTCTTCTTATGAACATTGGGAATGGGCAATAGATTCCAATCCTAGGGAGAAGGCTTCATTCTTACAAGAAAACATCTTGCCCATATACGAATCAGGACAACTTAAATTTACGGAGCAAGATGATATAGGCATCAACAATATAGAGATTGAATACCTCCATGGGCACACAGTAGCTATGCAAATCGTACATATCTATCGCTATGACCAAACTATCTCATTTGTTTCAGATTTAATCCCTAGCCATCATCATGTACGTATGCCTTATGTAATGGCGTATGATATACAACCACTAGAAACTTTAAAAGAAAAATCAAGAATTCTAGAGACCGCTTATGAAAATGACCATATCTTATTTTTCCAACACGACCCTTTAATAGAGTGTTGCACTTTGGATAGAAATGAGAAAGGTATATTTGTCGCTCAGACCTTTAAGTTGTCTGAAATTTAATTCAAAATATCTTTTCTAAACTGAATTCTAAAAGTAGTTCCTTTCCCAATAGTGGATTCTTTGACAAATATTTTCCCTTTGTGATATTGCTCTATGATTCTTTGAGAAAGAGTAAGCCCTAGCCCCCAGCCTCTTTTTTTAGTAGAAAAACCAGGCTCAAATATAGATTTTATTTTTCCAGGAGCTATACCTTTTCCAGTATCCTGAACATCAATTACTAAAGAACCATTTAAAATATCAATGGAAATCACAATGTTTCCTACGCCTTCCATAGCATCTAGTGCATTTTTTATCAGATTTTCCATCACCCATTCAAACAAAGACGCATTAATCATCAATGTATTGTCTCCTTGCGTTTCATCTTTTATACTAAACGCTACACTCTTTGCAGCTCGAGAGCTCATATAATCTACAATTCTGTGAATCAATTCAACCACATTCTGTTGTTCTAGAGTAGGTTTAGAACCAATTTTAGAAAATCTGTCTGCCACTAATTCTAATCTCGCTAAATCTTTTTTCAGCTCATCTACTATAAAAGCATCTTCAGTATTAACAAGTTTTTCTTCTAAAAATTCCACCCAGGCACTCAGAGATGACAAAGGTGTCCCTAATTGGTGAGCTGTTTCTTTTGCCATACCCACCCATAATTGCTTTTGTTCAGCTTGTCTTGAAATGGTCAGACCTACTAATGCAAGGATGAGAAAAACAGTAACAAATGCAAATAAAAGGTAAGGATATATTCTCACTGTTTTGAGGAGAAAAGAAGCATCATAATATAATAGCTGAGGCAATTCAAACTCACTGACCTTAAAAGAAACAACTTGATTTTTGGCTTTTAACTTTCTAAGATAAGCATCAAGGCTTTCTTTATGGTTTAACAATGATGTGTCTTTAATATTTTTAGAATCTAGTAGTTCATTATTGGATGACACCCAAACTACAGGGATAGATTCATTCTTTTGAATCATTCGCAATGCCTCTTCAATTTCTAGACCATCACTTGATGATACCAAAATCTTATATGCTTGAGCCATCTCTCCGACTCTGACCTTTTCGTCCTTTTCAATTTCTCTTGCCAAATAATAAGTGAAAGCAATGGAGAAAAATAAAGTTGCAAAAGCACATAGCAACAAAAGTGCCCTCCAAGACTTTCTCAACAAGTATAAATCTTTTGCTCTTCTTTCGCTCATCCTATTTAAAAGTAATGATTATGAAAGGATAAAACAATGAAATATTTTTTAAAATTCTTCAATACTATATTGTTGAAGAAAAAAAGAATAGTATATTCGCACTCGCAATTCATTTTAATGACAATTGCATAGTTCATTTTGAAATTAAAGAGGGGCGCATAGCTCAGCTGGTTCAGAGCACCTGCCTTACAAGCAGGGGGTCACAGGTTCGAATCCTGTTGTGCCCACCACTTTCTTTTCAAATTTCCTTAAAAAAATAAGGGCGCATAGCTCAGCTGGTTCAGAGCACCTGCCTTACAAGCAGGGGGTCACAGGTTCGAATCCTGTTGTGCCCACATTAAAAAGGGATGTATCTTACATCCCTTTTTTGTTTTTCTCCAAGATAGCAACATAAAATCCATCGCTGTCCAATTGAAAAGGCAATAAATACTCCTCTTCAATTAATTGAAATTCAGGATGATGATTTAGAAATTTCTCTATTTGTTCCGAGTTTTCGCTCTTAAAAATACTACAAGTTGCGTAAATTAATTTCCCTTTATTTTTTAATAAATCTTTGGCAGCATTCAAAATATTGGCTTGCTGAATCAAGACATCACTCAACATTTCTTCCTTTAGACGAAATTTAAGATCTGGCTGCCTTCTGAAAGTTCCAGAACCCGAACATGGTGCATCAATTAAAACAATATCAGCCATTAAGCCTTTTTTATCTATCAAAGCTGTATGAGTATAAATCTCTAAATTTTTAACACCAGCACGTTCACTCCTTCTTTGTAGATGTGCCAATCGAGTAGCATCAATATCAGAAGCTATCAATCGACCTTGGTTCTTCATTAATCCTGCTAATTGTAATGTTTTCCCTCCTTTACCCGCACAAAAATCCACTACTACCTGTTCGGGTTTGACTCCTATCTTTTTGATAATATACTGAGAACCAATATCTTGAAATTCAAACAATCCCTCTTTGAAAGCCTTAGACTGACGAAGTTGATTATTGCCCAAAACTCTGATAGCACCTCCTACATGATCATTATATATATAATCAGCCTTCATTTTATCCAATTCTGAATTCAACTTTTGAGCTGTTGTTTTCAGGCTATTATATCTGATATACACAGGAGCAGGATGATTTAATGCTTTGATAAGTTCGGATGTCTGATGACCCCAATCTTTAAGAATTTTATCATAGACCCAATCTGGCAAACCATATTTTATTGCTTCAGGAATATCCGATAATTGAGAAATAAGATCCAAGATATCTTTATCTATTTCTAATCTATCTTTTAACTGTTCATCTTCTAGCATCGCAAAACCCATCAAAGCTTCCATTTTATCAACATGAACCTTTTCACCCAAACACTTCAATAATTCATTATATTGATATTGGTAAAGCAAAAAATTTCTGGTGATATTATATACTAATTTAGTAGAAGTTTTGCGATCTCTAGAGCCCCATTGAGTATGAGTTTTCAGCATATTGGCTACCGCTTTATCAGAGTAGCTATTTTGAATAAAAATTTCTTCTAAACATGCCCTCACTCCCATTAGTAAAGCATTAGGTAATAAAATTTTAAATAAGGATTGATTTTTCACATTGCAAAATTAACCCTTTCTAATTAGAGTAAAAATATCAATATCAATTATATAAAATAAATATTGCTAAATCTTTAATAATCATAGCTATTAATAATAATAAGCATTATATTAGTATCTCTTTTCACATCGAATGCAACCAGAAACACTAAAAGATTCTCTTTATAAAAGATTGATAGATGGCTGTCTTTTAAATAAAAGACATTGTCAGCGTCAATTATATGAATTATTGTCTGGTAAAATGTATGCTGTTTGCATGAGATATTGTTCGAATCAAGATAATGCACAAGATATTCTTCAGGAAGGATGGATAAAAGTATTTTCTAATCTTCAAAAATATAGAGGTACTGGTTCTTTTGAAGGTTGGGTAAGGAGGATTTTTATTAATACCGCTGTAGAGCATTTCAGAAAAGAAAATAGATTATATCCAGTTTGTGACAATGAAATTGCATTGGAAATGGCCTCTACAGTTTATTTTCAAGAAGACAATTTACAACTTGAAGAATTAATGAACATGATACAAAAGTTATCAGTAGGTTACAGAACCGTTTTTAACCTTTATGTCATTGAAGGATACTCACATAAAGAAATTGCTGAAATGTTAAAAATCAGTGAAGGTACTTCTAAATCGCAGCTTGCCAGAGCAAGATATTTATTACAGAAACAAATTCTTGATGCCCAAAGTGTAAATATTCCCCATGTCTCACAATTTGGAAAATAAAAATTTTGATGATTATTTAAAAACTCGGCTTAAAGAATCTTCTTTGCAGCCACCTGATGATATTTGGAAAGCTATCGATGACAAGCTACCCAGAAAGCTTCCTTTATTTTTAAGATTCAGATATCCAATTGCTGCAACTGTTGTTGCTTTCACATTGATTTCCTCATTTCTTATATATGACAAATATTCTGAAGCATATCAAAATCAAAAAAAATTCCAAAAACAATCTATTCTTAACAATCCTAATCATTCAAATACCCTACAATATTCTGAAATAGATAATAATCATTCAAGCACTTCACTTCATAGAATAGACACAAAAGAAAATTCATCTTCCAATCATCAAAGACAGCAAATTATAGATAATCATCAAGATAAGAGTTTGTCTTTAGCATCCAATTTATCTGACAAGAAGAGAAACCATTCAAAAAAGAATAAAGCATCTAATTCTATCTTATCTAAAAAATCTTCTTCTATCCAATCAGTTAAGAAAAGAGTAAAAACTCCTATTCAAAAAGAGATTATTTCACATTCGGAAACTTCTATTGACAATCCTATTTTAGAAAATAGTCCTACTGCATATTCTGAACAAAATTTTTCAATAAGTGAAAAAAACATTGAAGAGCAAATAGCATTAGAAGCATTGCCTACTTCTTTATATCTAGATGACGAAAAAGAGATTCATTCTCAGTTTAAGAAGGCATCTTTAAAAAGACAAAAACACTCCCAATATAATAGAAAAGGAATCTTCATTGCTCCTGTTTTAGGTGGACACTTTACTGCAATGACCAAATCTTCAAGAGAGGGAGTCAATACACATCAGATGGAGCAATCTGCCTCTTTTGGCAAGTCCTACGGATTGAATATCGGATATATTATCAATTCAAGATGGTCAATAGGGATTGAATGGTTATACAATTCAGATGAAGGGCAACATTTCAGTGAAGTCAAAAATGGTCAAACCCTAGATAAATATCTATTGTTAGATTACATGAAATTTCCTGTTTATGCCAAATATTCGCACAAAATACTGAGTAGATACGATAAGATACCTTTAGCAATGAGCTATATTGGAGGTATTCATTTTAGCAAGTTAAAAACAGTCAATACCTATATCAATGGAGAAATTGCACCATTTGAAGTCAATTATAATAGCAGCCAATGGGGTTTATTAAGTGGAATAGAATTTGATTTTCTTGTCAGCAAAAATATATCTTTCACATTAGGTTCACGTTTTTCTTTCAATGCCGATCTCCAACAATTTCCTAGACTTCGCGGAGCTGACAAAGTATCTCCATTTTCGATACAGAGTGGTCTATATGCTAAGTTCAACTATCTATTACCTCATAAGAAAGATGTAGAACTTGCACTAGTCAATCAATATTGATTTTACTAATGTTTTGTTTTACAGAATAATTTAATTCACTATTTGACATTTATCCTTACAATTGGAGATGAATGTTTATTATTTTCGCATAAAACCCAAAAAATGCTAAATTCAGAAGTTCAATCATTTTTCAATCGGAAAAATATACAATCATATAAAAACTTAGTACTCAATCCAATTCTTTTTAAGGCTGGGTTAGCTCGCGACTTGCCTTTGGCAGCACTAACGGGCGTCAAAATGGAAAAATTAAATGAAGAGTATTGTGAACTGACAGTTCCTTATCGATTTTTGAATAAAAATCCATTTGACACCACTTATTGGGCAGTTTTAGGAATGGTAGCAGAAATGGCAAGTGGTGCACTTTTATTGATGTACACTTATAAATCTCAGCCATCGGTATCTACTTTTGTTGTAGCTACAGAAGCTAAATTTATTAAAAGAGCATTGGGAATAACACGTTTCAAATGTGACCAAGGGCTTGAAATAGCTGAAAAAGTATATCAAACTTGCCAAACTTTTGAGGGAGAAGAAATCAAATGTAAGACATTAGCATATAACGAAAATAATGAAGTTGTAGCTGAGTTCTATTTTACATGGGGAATAAAAGCAAGAAAAAGTAAAAAAAAGTAAGCTGAATATCCTCATGAATTCTGAAAGTTATTTTCGGTCAAAATTTGAAAAAAAATTTAAACACCTTTTGATGTTGGAAAGTAGGAGGCTCGGAGGAGTCTCTACTGGAAATTTTCAAAGTTTGAATTTGGGACTAAATACCCAAGATGACTTGAGTCAAGTTCACCTAAATAGAGAGCTATTTTTTAAAGCCTTTCATATTTCAGCAGATCAAATCGTAGGAGGAAAACAGATTCACGAAGACCATGTTCTTCATGTAGAGCAACCAGGCTATTATTCTGGATATGATGCATTCATTACCAATCAAAAAAACTTATTTCTCACAATAGGAATAGCTGACTGTGCGCCTATATTATTCTTTGACCCAATCACACAATCGATTGGGGCAGCACATGCCGGCTGGAGAGGAACTGTAAGTCATATTGCTCAGAAAACGCTCAACAAAATGCAATATCATTTTGGGACACAGCCAAAAGATTGTTATGTGTTTATTGGGACATGTATAGACACTTGCTATTTTGAGGTAGGTAAGGAGGTGGCTGAACAATTTCCTACTCAATTTATACACTATTACCCTGAAAGCTCAAAACCACATATTGATTTAAAAGCTGCTAACTTTCATCAATTGACAGCAATGGGAATTCCTAAAACCCAGATAGAAATATCTCCTTATTCTACCATTACAGATAATGATAAATATTTTTCTTACCGCAAAGAAAATGGAACGACAGGACGTATGTTGGCAGTCATAGGAATGAAATCTTTATCCACTCAACAGTCCTAAAAAAATTGAAAATATTCTAACCCCTAGTTTTACTATACGCTAATACAGCTTGAATATAAGCTGAAAACAAAGGATGAGGATTTAAAATAGTGCTTTTATATTCAGGATGAAATTGAACTCCTATAAACCAAGGATGATCTAAAATCTCAACAATTTCTACCAAATTAGAATCCGGGTTCACTCCAGTTGCTTTCATCCCTGCTTCTTCCAACATTTCAAGATACTCATTATTCAATTCATAACGATGTCTATGCCTTTCAAAAATAGAAGAAGATTTATAAGCTTTTTCTGCAATAGAACCTTTTTTCAAGTCACACGGATATGCACCTAATCTCATAGAACCGCCGAGGTGAGTCACCTTCTTTTGATCTTCCATGATATCAATAACGGCATTTTTAGTTTTGGCATCAAATTCTCTAGATGTGGCATTTTTAACACCTAAAACATTTCTAGCAAATTCAATCACAGCACATTGCATTCCAAGGCAAACACCAAAAAATGGAATTTTATTTTCTCTAGCAAAACGAATAGCAGACAACTTGCCTTCTATACCTCTATTCCCAAATCCTGGAGCTACAAACACTCCATCTAAATGAGATAATTTTTGAGCAGCATTTTGTTGGCTTAATTGATCTGCATGAATTTGCACAACTTTCACTTCACAGCTATGCTTAGCTCCTGCATGAATAAAAGATTCATATATTGAAATATATGCATCTTTGAGTTCAATATATTTCCCAATCACTCCAATAGTTACAGAATGAATAGGGTTTTTATGTCGCTTAATAAATTCTTTCCATTTCTTCAAGTCAGGCGCAACAATATCATTATAACCCAAAAGTCTCAATACCGTAGTGTCCAAATTTTCTTTTAACAAATTTAAAGGGACATCATAAATAGAATCTGCATCACGCATTTCTACAACACAATCATCCCCTACATTACAGAAGTTGGCAATCTTTCTTTTTCTATCAGCACCCAATTCATATTCTGTGCGACAAATCAACAAATGAGGTTGTACACCATAGCTTTGCAATTCTTTTACCGAATGCTGAGTAGGCTTGGTTTTCAGTTCTTGGGCAGCACTTAAAAAAGGAACTAATGTCAAATGAACAACCAAATAGTCCTCTTTGGGCAATTGCCATTTCAATTGTCTAATGGACTCAATAAAAGGCAAAGACTCAATATCACCAACTGTACCACCTATCTCAGTAATGATAATGTCATAATCATCAGATTGACCGAGCAACAACATTCTACGTTTGATTTCATCAGTGATATGAGGAACCACTTGAACTGTCTTTCCTAGATAATCTCCTTTGCGTTCTCGACTAATAACATCTAGATATACTCTACCAGTCGTCACATTATTGGCTTGAGAAGTAGGTGTGTCTAAAAATCTTTCATAATGCCCCAAGTCAAGGTCTGTTTCAGCTCCATCATCAGTCACATAACATTCACCATGTTCAAATGGATTCATTGTTCCGGGGTCAACATTGATATATGGGTCAAATTTCTGAATAGTTACCCGAAGCCCTCTAGCTTTGAGAAGCCTTGCTAATGAAGCAGCAAGAATGCCTTTTCCAAGAGAAGATGTTACACCACCTGTAACGAAGATATATTTTGCCATAACCGAGTAATTGAAAAGCCTTAGCTATGGAATTCAAAGGTAATGGAAAATGTATAATCTCCCAAATATTCCAATGTTAAGATTCTAATTTCTCTAAAAATATACCAGTATATAATATTGTAATGGAATAATGCAACAATGAGCCTTCCTCTTTTCTAAGCACCATATCGTGTCTTTTTCTTTGGATGACAAGTTGATATGATATTATCAACCATTCATCTCATTGACTGAATATCAATACTTACATTTTATTGAAACCTAAAGGCGAAAAAGTCAGGGACTTCTGGGCATTGCGGATGAAATAATTTTTATAGTAGTAATATTTTAGATATAAATATAACTTAAATTCAGAAAATTCACCCTTCATTTTTCCCTTTAATAATTGAATAAATAAAAATAATTATTAATTTATTTTTTATTTAAACTAATTGTATCTAGCTTCAATTTTATGATAGGTAAAACTAATTTTTATAGGAGAAGTTTAACTTACTTTGTGTTATTTTTATTAATAATGGGGATAAACAAGAGTGCCTCTGCTCAAGACAAGGAGTCGACCACCTCTCGTTATATCATAGAGGTTGACTCACAAGTCATCAAAGCTACACCTTATGAGATTACCTATGAAAATGGCAGAGAATCCACCACGACGAAAATGTGGAGTGGTACACGGATATGACTGTCTATAAATTCATTTCTAAAGACTTGGATGAGAACGGCAAAGTAATGAAGGTGGCTTCTAAGAAACCCACTGTTTTTATATTGTCTGGTGAAGCATTTGTAAAGTTGGATAATCAGAGTGTACTCAATCCTGACTATGGTAACTTGCACAGTAGTTTAAAATTAGCGACCAAGCTGACGCATGGAGGAGACTATAATGTGATATGGATACGCTATGATACAGCAACTGGAACTGACAGAACTAAAATTGACAAACTGTTTGAACTACTTCAATTTAAACACCCCAACGATTGTTCCTATACGAATGGTACCGAATCCAAAGCAAGACTAGAATATGCATCTTTGGCAGCATTCAGTGATTTTAGAAAAAAAATTTAAAGATGAGATTGATACAAATGCCTCTATTGACAAGAACAATGTCTTTATTGCTGGGATCAGTGCAGGAGCGTTCTTAACGATATATTCTGTTTTTTTGGATCAGGCTGAAATACCAACCAGCTTATCTTACTCAGATTGTGACAACAATACTACAACTATAAACACCGCCTCTTTGAAAACACAATGGTATCCTATTCCTAAGATCAAGGGAATTATTCCAATGGCAGGAGGGAGCTTCTATAACAACATCTTTAACTATACTTCTCATTCTGCGTCTGTTGCGATTAACCTGATGCATGGTACATGTGACGAGCTGATCAATCAAAATGAAGGTAGAGTGATTTACAAGTTTTTAATTCCTACAGCCTATAACGAAAATACGGCGAGCAGATATCCACATGCTTATGGCTCAAAGTATATCTACAATACTTTGCTTACTACCAACCACCAAAGAACTGGGTTTGGGCAAGTATTAAAGGGTGGACACAATGTTATTGGCAGTCAAAGTTCAGTGCTTAATGGATGGGATATATACAATACAGTTGGTTCTGCCATCAGTCTTAGAGATCCTGTTTTTGACAATATCTCTTCATTCATGAAGCGAGTGCTGGGAGAAGCTGGCTATCCAGCATGGACAAACCACGCCTATTCTATATTCCCAGATGTACCTACCAGTTTATGTCTGACTGATGATCAAACATTGATAAATCCACCCATAATCACTTATGATACGATCTGCAAAGATATAAACATGGCGGCATCGCTTGTCAATCCACCCTCATGGGCCACTATCAACTGGAACGTATCTTCCAATCTACAGATCATTGGCTCTAATACTGGAACATCCGTTACTTATAAAGCCAATGGCTCAGGAAATGGAATATTGACTGCTACTGTCACGTATGGAGGGGCTACTATGGTCATTCATAAAAGTATATTTGTTTTGAACTTAGCTCCTCTGTTTCCAACGCCTGTCGCAAGTCCTATAGATTATAATGTAATATGCGGAGCCAACAAAACGCTTACTTTGACTAACCTGCCGTCTTCTTATGATAGCATCAACTGGACTGCAAGTGGCAATGTCAGTATTGAAAGCTCTTCCGGGACATCCGTAACCTATAAGCGCACAAATAATAGTGCAGGATCTGGTATATTGTCTGCTACAATAGTTACCGCCTGCGAAACAAAAACATTCCCTTTCACTATTACCACTTATTCCACGCTACAAGGACATGCTATCGGTATCATCAGCAGTTGCGAAACAGGTCTTGTAGAGATGACACCCACCAAACTGGTGCCGGGTAGCACCGTCACATTTACTACATTATTTCCTAATGCAGCCAACCATGGAATTACTGCTGGCGATTGGGAGTTTGAATGCGGAACTACTATAGGTACTCCGACCCATTATTGGATAGGCACTACTTTGCGCTCACAAATAACGGTATTGGTCGGCTCTTCTGGGTCATCATGCTCATATGTCAGAGTACGACCAGTCATGGTATGTGGTTCTTCGGTCTGGAAGACACAAGAGACGGTGTTGGCAGCCTGTAGCGGAGGTGGAGGTTGGTCACTGATGAGTTATCCCAATCCTACATCAGATGAACTATACGTTTCTATGAGCCACTCTGACGAAAAATTGATTAATCAAAAATACACATTGGAGATAGTAGATATAACCGGAAATGTCGTTAGTCGATTATATATAGAGGGTGGGAAACAGCAGATACGGACGAATGATTTGCAACCTGGGCATTATAAGGTGCTTGTACATACCGAACAGGGAATCATAACAGATTCATTCATAATTAAAAAATAAATAACCATGAAAAAAATACATAAGCCATATCTCATAAGTGTGATGGTATTCTTGACTGTAATTGTTGGGTGCAAAAAAGATGTCCATCAGAACATTATAAACCCTCCCAAAGTATATAATGAAAACGCTGATATCAGAGTGCTGAAAGTTCAATTTAAAGGTAAAGGAATAACCGGACGCCCTCCTCTTCCTCCAGAACGTATTATAAACTATCAATATGATAAAGATAATCTGAAGAAAATAAAATTAGAATTACCTACCAAAGGGGTCATGGATTATGTTAATATTGTATATGGAGAGCATGGGATAGAGTTTTATAATAGGCAAAAAGCTGGAGATGTAGGTTGGGAATATACTCATGTCAATATAAATGACAGAAATCAAGTAGAAGATATCAAAATATGGACTCCTGTTTTACCTCATGTAGTTCATTATACAACAGAAGCAAAAATCCATATCGAAAGAGATAAAGATGGTATGCTCAGAAGAGTTGGCATTTTGAGAGAGCATTATGATAATGATACTTACGCTCCTATAAACACGCATATTTCATCATATAACACTTATGGATTACCCGAAAAATCTGTTGCAGAAAAAACTTGGTACTTTACCGCTGTTTTAAATCATACTTTTGATTTTGAATTTGAATATGTTCGTGCAGAGGATATTCCATCTCAATTAAAACGTTTAGTAAACGAAGAGTTACTATATCTGAACAGATATGGAGTGATAAATTTTGAAGAATACAAAATTGCAGGTATAAATATCTGGCATCCTCTCAGTGTGAGTGGCGAGGGCAACTGGCTCGTATCTTTCGGACTGCCACAATACCACATTCTCGAAGATAAAAGCTCATATATCGTATCTAAAAGAAACACTATAATATACAAATATAATGAAGTTGGAGAAAAAGAATATGAGCGGACTATTGTAGAGGACTTTCCATACAAGCACGATGCAGAAGCTAAAACCTTAGAAATCGCTGGACTAAAAATATGGTATGAGTATGTAGAGGAAAAATAATAGAAAATAATAAGGTTTTAATAAAAAAATTACTTATATCAGATTGGGATTATAGATTTATGAAAAAGTACTTTTTAATGAAGTTTTATGACCTAAAGTTGTCAGCCTTTTTATTGTTGTCTATATGCATAGGTCATCAGGCAAATGCGCAGATAAAAGTGATTTCAGATGGAAAGGTAGGCATAGGGGTGTCTAACCCAGCAGAAAGACTTCATGTGAATGGTTTCATGTTAATGGGTCCCAAACCAGGTGGAACTTATGCTGATGGAATAAAATTTACACGCTCGGCAAATTATCCGACAAATCCCGCTGAATGGGGAATCGATACAGATAAAGGTTTTAATATATGGAAGCCTCATCCATCAGTAAACTCAGGGAATTTTAAAATCTTCATTGCCGATACTACGGGATATGTTGGAATCAATACAGGCTCGCCTTCCTATAGATTAGATGTGAATGGTACTCTTCATTGTGTCGGCTTTACTAATTCATCAGATGAGCGGCTCAAGTCGAACGTTGCGGATATTCAAAACAGCCTGGATATTGTCCTGCAACTGAACCCTAAGATTTATGATTTAACAATACCTATAAACGACCAGTCTTCTTCATCTAAATTCCTTTCGGAAGGTGGCGGATATCCGGGACAAGAGAGGGAAGTTTTGAAAGATCAGACAGGATTTTTAGCACAGGAAATCCGTAAAAGCTTGCCTCATTTGGTGTCAGAGGATAATCAAGGTTACTTGAGTTTGAATTATATCGGATTGATTCCTTATTTAGTAGATGCAATCAAAGAGCAAAACAAACAGATAGAAGCACTTCAGGAACAAATACAGGAATGTTGTTCTGTATATGCCACGGATGATATGAAGGCAAGAAGCGGAGGAGTCGAAACAGATGCTAGTGTAAATAGTGCAGACTATGCTTCTTTGGAGCAAAATACCCCTAACCCTTTTCATCAGCAGACGGTCATCGCTTATACTATTCCTGAGAATTGCCGGAACAGTAGCATTCATATCTACAATCTGAACGGT
>JAMLHI010000011.1 GCA_023957235.1 Chitinophagales bacterium
AGTAGGATTGATGTGCTTGCAAGTATTTACAGAAGGAAGCAAAGAGAAATTTGAAGAATTAAAACCGTATGCTATGAAATTAGGTTCTGCATTTCAGAAAATAAATTTTTTAAGAGATTTAAAAGACGATTATCAAATTTTAGGCAGAACTTATTTTCCCAATGTAGATATGTGCGTGTTTGATAATTGTGTAAAATGTCAAATTGAACAAGAGATAGAAGAGGAATTTAAAGAAGCTTTAATTGGAATAAAAAAACTACCTAATTCGTCTAAATTCGGGGTGTATTTGGCGTACAAATATTACATTTCTTTGTTTAAGAAAATCCAAAGAAGAACATCCACAGAAATTTTAAATAGTCGTGTTCGTGTTTCTAACCTTCAAAAAATTTTTGTGGCATTTAAAAGTTATGTACAGTTTAAAACTGCCATTTTATGATGAAAATACTTATATCATTTCTACTAACTTCCATGCTATTAACTTCTTTGAACAATTCAGATATGAATGAAGTTAGAACAAACTTTAATTTAGCGGTTCAGGATAAAAATATATGTAAAAAGATGATGGAAAAATTGGAACAATACAATGAAAAATCATCTGTATATTTAGCATATCTAGGAGGCTATCAAACGATTTGGGCAAATCATGTATTTAATCCATCAAGCAAACTGCAAACTTTTAATAAGGGTAAAAAAAACATTGAATTAGCAGTCAAAAACGCACCTGACAATATTGAAATCAGGTACATTCGTTTTTCGGTTCAGAAAAATGCACCTGCTTTTTTGGGGTATAACAGTCATTTGAAAGAAGACAAGGATTTTCTTGTTAAGAACAAAAAAAATATCAATTCAGATTTGCTTCAAAAAAATATTGAAATACTCTTAAAGTAATTAGTTATGAAACATGAATTATACAGAGAGCAACAATTGAATTGTGATTTACAAACCGCTTGGGATTTTTTTTCATCACCGATGAATTTACCAAAAATAACCCCAAAAGATATGGCATTTACCGTGTTGTCTGAACAAAAAACAAATAAAATATTTGAAGGAATGATAATTGATTACACGGTTTCGCCTTTGCTCGGCATTCCGCTAAAATGGAAAACAAGGATTACATCGGTAATTCCCAATAAGAGTTTTACGGATTTTCAGGAAAAAGGACCTTACAAATTATGGAACCATCACCACGAATTTATACCCAACGAAAAAGGTGTGTTAATGATAGATAAAGTCGATTATGAATTGCCTTTCGGACTTTTAGGAAATATAGCCCACGCTTTATTTGTAAAAAAGAAATTAGAAAAAATATTTAATTACCGATTTCAAATTTTAGAAAACTTATTCAACAAAAATTAAAATGAAAGTACTACTTGTTATACTTGTTTTTATACTAATGGAAGGAGCTACTTGGCTTATTCACAAGTATATTATGCACGGTTTTTTATGGTTTTTGCACAAAGACCACCACGATCATAGCAATAAAGGCGAGTTAGAAAAAAACGATTGGTTTTTTGTGATTTTTTCACTGCCTACTATTGCGCTGGTGTATTTTGGATCATTGGATAATTTTAATGAGTTGTTTTTTATTGGTTTAGGAATTATGTTCTACGGAATGGCTTATTTCTTTGTGCACGATATATTTATCCATCAACGAATGAAGTTTTTCTCTCACACGAAAAACCGTTATTTTTTGGCACTTCGCAGAGCACACAAACAACATCACAAACACTTGGGAAAAGAAAAAGGCGAGTGTTTTGGGTTTTTATATGTGCCATTCAAGTATTTCAAAATGTATTATAAATCTAATTTTTGATGACAAAAAAAATTGGCATTATCGGCTCAGGGATTGCAGGACTAGCAAGTGCTGTAAGGATGGCGGCAAGAAATTACGAGGTCCATGTGTTTGAAGCAAACAATTATCCTGGAGGAAAGCTTACAGAAAATAATTTAAATAAATATCGATTTGATGCAGGCCCAAGTTTATTTACGATGCCTGAATATTTCGAAGAATTATTCGCTTTAGCTGGAAGGAGTTTTTATGATAGCTGCCCATATCAACGATTGGACGTCATTACTCATTATTTTTATATGGACGGTACTCGTTTTAA
The DNA here is from genome assembly GCA_023957235.1 of Chitinophagales bacterium. GTDB lineage: Bacteria > Bacteroidota > Bacteroidia > Chitinophagales > JADIYW01 > JAMLHH01. The sequence goes on from JAMLHI010000011.1 coordinate 2,109, forward strand.
ATCATACTCAAGCGTTGAAAATTCTGCTCAAGAAATGGAAAACGAACTAAAGGTCGATAAAAAAGCAGTAATAGAGCATATTGAAAATAGTAAAAAAATATTTAATTTGACTTCTAAAACTTTTTTACAAAAGTCAATTCATCATTATAAAAATTTTTCACTTTTTGACTTATTAAAAATTACGACTCATCTTAAAACACTTAACTTGTTTAATACAATGCATGCTGTTAATGTAAAAAAATTAAACAATCAAAAAGCAATACAGTACTTTGACAGATTTGCAACATATAATGGTTCAAATCCTTATGAAGCACCCGCAGTGTTAAACGTTATCCCACATTTAGAGCACAATATAGGGGCTTATTTCCCGAAAGGAGGTATGATTTCATTGACGGAATCTTGTTATAAACTAGCAATTGATTTGGGAGTTAAATTTCATTTTAATAAAAAAGTAAATGAAATAATAGTACAAAATAAGAAAGTGAGTGGGTTAGCATACAATGAAGTAAAACAAATAAATAATCAACACATTGATGTGGGAGATACAAATTTTATACCACTAGATACTGTCATTAGTAATATGGATATTGCATATACCTATAAAAAACTTTTACCGAAACAAACTTCACCTAAAAAAATATTAAATCAACCTAGAGCTTTGTCTGCACTCGTGTTTTATTTTGGTATAAAGAAAGAATTTAAAGAATTGGGATTGCATAATATCTTCTTTAGCGAAAACTACAAAGAAGAATTTGATACATATTTCAAAAAAAACACCCTTTACAGCGACCCAACTGTTTACATAAATATTTCCTCTAAATTTAAACAAAACGATGCACCGCAAGGTTGTGAAAATTGGTTTGTTATGATAAATACACCACCTCAAATTGGGCAAGACTGGGACAAACTAATAAAAGATGCACGCACACATATTTTACAAAAATTATCAACTATTTTAAATACTGATATTGAATCACTCATTGAAGAAGAGGATGTTTTGGAGCCAAGAATTATTGAATCTAAAACATTTTCATATCAAGGTTCTTTGTATGGAAACAGTTCCAACAATAAGTTTTCTGCATTTCTAAGGCATGCAAATTTTAGTAGTCGAATTAAAGGCTTGTATTTTTGTGGTGGAAGTGTTCATCCAGGTGGTGGAATACCATTAAGTTTATTATCAGCAAAAATTATAGATGACATCATACATTAAAAATAATTTGTTTAAGCTCATAACAGCAAACATTATTCTTATATACGCTGTTGGAATTCTTACCATTACTTTCAGTAATGATAGTATGAGAGGGGTAATTTTAGGCTTGACACCCGTTAACCTTATTATGAATTTGGTAATGTTACTTACTTTCCACAAAATCTGGGATCGCTCTTTTATCCTGAGTTCTTTATTTATTGCGCTATTAGGTTATTTTATTGAGGTAATTGGCGTAAAAACCGGTGCCATTTTTGGGAATTATACATACGGTGAAAATTTAGGTGTTAAAGTATTTGATGTGCCAATAATCATGTCTTTAAATTGGTTTATTTTGGTTTATAGTGCTGCTGTTATCTTGAACAAAGTAAAAAACATACTTCTTTTTTCATTTTTAGGAGCTACCCTAATTACTTTATTAGATGTCTTCATGGAACCATTATCTGCAAAACTAGATTTCTGGTATTGGGATTTAGGAGCGCCACTTCAAAACTTTATCGCATGGTATCTGTTCTCACTTGTATTATTTATTATTTTCAGAAAAATAAATGGTTCAATTACAAATCCTCTAGCAAAAATTGTTCTGCTGCTACACTTTATATTTTTTATAATACTAAATGTTGTCCTTAAATAATAGTGTCCTTTATAAACTTATAACGAATAATTAATTTCAATCATAATGGCTTACACCTATTCACTCATATTATTTTTCACCATCATCGTTTGCTTTGTTGCATCTTTTGATAGAAGAATTAAATTCAATCATTATTTTGGTTCATTCCTAAAAGCTGCCATTTTAGTAGCTGTTCCTTTTATCGCTTGGGATATATGGTTTACAGCTCATGGAGTATGGTGGTTTAATACAGATTACACTCTTGGAATTTCGTTTTTTGGTTTGCCTTTGGAAGAAATTTTATTCTTTATTTGTATTCCGTTCTCTTGCATTTTTACTTATTACACTATTGATAAATACTACAAATGGGAAGTCTTAGGGGCTTTTAATAATTTATTGGTCTTTGTAAGTATTATTATTTTGTCGGTTGTAGGTTTATTGCATACAGACAAAATTTATACTCTCATTACAACAATAGTTACGATACTTACATTGATCTATTTACATTTTATTGCTAAAGTAGATTGGCTTACTAAAGCATCTTTGATTTTCACGCTTCTTATGCTTGGTTTTTTTCCGGTTAATGGAATTTTAACCGGTAGTTTTATTGAAAATCCGGTTGTTAATTATAATCCAAAAGATTTTTTGGGAATACGAATGTTTACCATTCCTATTGAAGATGCAGTTTATGGATACTCTCAATTTCTTTTGGTGCTTTATTTTTTTAAAAATTTCTCAAAAGCAAAATAAATATGAAAATATAAGGCAATCTGAATTTGAAAAAACACAATATATTTTAAAATAAGTAGTAAGGAAATGAACTATTTAGTAAAAGATAAACAGCTTGAATTGAAGTATGAGCCCGGAAAAGGTGCGTGGACATACCATATTCAAATACCTAATACAAAGCACATTGTAGGAAAATGGGGTTCGTTGAAAGCTTCTGGCACTATTGACAATTATCCTCTTGAAAAAATCAATCTATTTACCATTTCAGGACAAGATAAGTTGATTTCCATAAACGAAAAAATCAGAAAAGCAATAAATAAAACCGGTGGCGACAAAGTAAAAATAACACTCTATTTGTTGACTTCAAATGAACAAATTACGGAGGATGAAATTTTAGAAACTTTTTCCCAGTCAGGTGTTTTAGAGGTTTTTGAAAGTCTGACTGAGGATGAAAAAAAAAGAATAATTGAAGAAATAAAATCTAAAAATTCAGATGAAAAACAAATTAAATACATACTGAAATGTATCAATGAGCTTGATGTGAGGAATACTAAAGAGTGTTAATCCATATTAACAAAATAATTTAAAAAAAATAAAATGAAAAGAAAAACAATCATAGGAACTGCTTTTATCGCTTGCGGGATTTTACTTTTAAATTCTTGTGCATCTATTCCTAAAAATGCAAAACCAGTCGAGAATTTTGATGTCAATCGCTATTTAGGTGCATGGTACGAAGTTGCCCGATTTGATTTCCGATTTGAAAAGGATCTGGACAACACTTCCGCCCAGTATAAATTGGATAAAAAAGGAAATGTAATGGTCTTGAACAGCGGTTACAATTTCGTGAAAAAGAAATGGAGCAAAGCCGATGGATTGGCAAAATTTAGAGGAGATAAAATAGTGGCTGCGCTAAAAGTGAGTTTCTTCGGACCATTTTATTCAGGCTACAATGTAGTGGCTTTAGACGAAAATTACCAATATGCTTTAATTGCCGGAAAGAATTTGGATTATCTATGGATTTTGTCCCGCACAAAAACTATTCCCGAGGATATAAAAACAAAGTACTTGAAAATAGCGGAAGAAATCGGTTATGACACTTCCAAATTGATTTGGGTAAAACACGATAAAACAGATAGTCCGTATTTGAATGAAAACTAAACTTTCCATATTCTGGTTTCGTAGGGATTTGCGATTGGAAGATAATGCTGGATTGTGTCAGGCTTTGGCTGCGGAATTTCCGGTATTGCCGATTTTTATTTTTGATACAGCTATTTTAGATGCGTTAGAAAAAAAAGTGATAGGCGAGTAGATTATATTCATCAGGCACTTTCAGCAATCAATTTAACATTGAAAAATTATCATTCAAAACTGAGTTGTTTTTATGGAAAACCTTTAGAAATTTTTCAACAACTTTCCCAAGAATATGACATTCAAGCGGTGTTTTGCAACCGAGATTATGAACCACAAACCATTGAAAGAGATACCGAAATTTACAACTTTTTTCAAAACCCAAAACATTCCTTTTAAAGCATTTAAAGACCAGGTGATTTTTGATAAAAACGAGATTGTAAAAAATGACGGAACGCCTTATACGATTTATACGCCTTATGCTAAAAAATGGAAAGAAATTTTAACCGAAAAAGATTATCACATTCACAAAGCAGATTTTAATCACTTTTTGAAACAAGATTTCACCGAAATTCATTCTTTAAAAGAAATTGGATTTAAGAAAACAGAATTTCATTTTGAAACGCCAAAATTAGAAGCAAAAATCATTGATGAATATGATAAATACAGAGATTTTCCAGCACTTCAAAAAACAACTCAATTAGGGATTGCGTTAAGATTTGGAACCATCAGTATTCGTAAATGTGTGGATTTTGCTTTGCAACACAATCAAACTTGGTTAGGCGAATTGATTTGGCGGGAGTTTTTTATGCAGATTTTGTATCATTTTCCCAAGGTGGTTCATCATTCATTTAAAGCAAAATACGATTTTATCCAATGGCGAAATGATGAACAAGAATTTGAACTTTGGTGTCAAGGAAAAACAGGTTATCCAATAGTAGATGCAGGGATGCGACAACTCAATGAAACGGGTTTTATGCACAATAGAGTTCGTATGATTGTAGCCAGTTTTTTGTGCAAGCATTTGTTGATTGATTGGCGTTGGGGCGAAGCTTATTTCGCCCAAAAATTAAACGACTACGATTTGTCTGCCAACAATGGAAACTGGCAATGGGCTGCAGGTTGTGGTTGCGATGCAGCGCCTTATTTCAGAGTTTTTAATCCTGCATTGCAAACCGAAAAATTTGACAAAAATTTAGATTATATCAAAAAATGGGTAGCAGAATTTGGAACGAACGATTATCTGAAACCGATAGTAGAACATAGTTTTGCAAGAGAAATGGCTTTAAAAGTTTATGGTGAAGCAGTAAAAGAAAGACAATGAAAAAAATACTAATAGCTGGCGGAACTGGTTTTGTAGGAAAAAAGCTCATCTCTTTTTTAGTGGAGAAAGGTTATTTCATTCATGTTTTAACCCGAAAATTAAGAGCTAATACATCAGAAAACATTCGTTTTTTTCAATGGGATATTGAAAAGCAATACCTCGACAAAAAAGCATTTGATGGAGTAACTATTCTTATCAATTTAACTGGTGCCAATATTGGAGAAAAACGATGGACAAACGATCGAAAAAAGGAAATTATTGACAGCCGCATAAAATCCATTGATTTACTGTATCAATATATTTCGAAAAACAAGTTCAACATCAACACCTTTATTTCGTCCTCTGCTGTTGGGTTTTATGGAGCGGTAACAACTGATAAAAGATTTGTAGAAACTTCTGAAAGCGGAAACGATTTTTTAGCTTCTGTTTGTCAAAAATGGGAAACTACCGCTATGAAATTTAACGATTTAGGTATTCGAACAATTATTTTACGCAAAGGAGTTACCCTTGGAAAAGAGGGCGGAATGGTTCAAAAGCTAAGTCCATTAGCCAAACTCGGAATAAATGTTTCTTTAGGTTCAGGCAAGCAATATTTACCATGGATAGACATTCGGGATTTGTTGAGATTGTACGATTTTATTCTTTCTAACTCTCAACTTGAAGGAATTTACAATGCTGTTGCAACGGAACAAATTACGATGAACTATTTTTCAAAAGTCTTATTGAAATCTTTCGAAAAGAAAAGTTTCTTACCAAATGCACCTACTTTTATCATTCGTTTCGTTTTTGGCGAAATGTCTGTGATACTTTTAGAAGGTTCAAAAATCAGCAACGAAAAATTAAAAAACACCGGATTTTATTTTGAGTTTGATACGGTGGAAAAGTCTTTATCGAGATAATTTAGCGTTGGAGAAATTTAGCTCTTTTGGTTTTTTTTGTGAGTGGCTTGTGCGTTGGCAAAAAACCAAATGACTCGTCCTAAAAAAAGTTTACAGTTTAATAGATTAATTCTGTTATAAGTTTACAATTCATTTTTAGTCCTGATTTGGGTTTACAATAGTAGGATTTTTTCGATAATAATTCTTCCATAATCTTTCTATTTTTATCTTGGTTTTTGAATGATGAATATGATTTGGTGTCAAATTACTGATACTCATGTGAGGTCTTTCGCTGTTATATAAATTCACTATGTCTTTGAGTAGTGTCTTGGCTTCATTGATATTATTAATGTCATACGTTTCTAAATACTCATCTTTAATAATTCCGTTTATTCTTTCTGCTACTGCATTTTCTAAAGGATTTCCATTTTCGGTCATACTAATTTTTATACCATTGTCCTGTAATAACTTTACATAAGCATGGCTACAATACTGAATGCCTCTGTCACTGTGATGGATAAGATTCATAAGGCTCTCTGCCCCCAAGGCAGAGAGAGCCTTATGCAAAGCTTCAATACTTTCTATGGCTTCCATTGTTTCAGCTACCTGATAGCCTACAATTTTATGTGAGTAGGCATCGGTAATCAAGCTGATATAAAGGTGTTCGCCAGTGTTAATTTTCCAGTAAGTGATATCGCTCACCCATAGCTGGTTTGGAGCTGTTGGTACAAATTCTCGTATTAGATTGGGATACTTTCTTAGCCAATGGTAAGAGTTAGTGGTCTGTATCCTCCGCTTTCTTTTCCTTATGAGTAAATGATTGGAAGACAGTAGGTTGAATAATCCATCTCTGCCTATTTTTATTTGATGTTCAAGTAGGAATGGTTGTAACATTTCATATAGTTTTCGTGTTCCCATTCTTCGATGTTTTTTACGGATTTCTTTTACTCGTTGTATTACCAAATCTTCTTCCAAGGTAGTTGAGATTCCTTCCCAATTGTTTTGATAATAAGCCTGTCTGCTGATACCAAACCATCCACATAGCTTGGCTAATCCTATGTGTGAAAAATTACTTTTCATGGCTTCTATGGTTTGGTATTGAACTTTTTTCTTATCGGAATTTTAAACTCCTTTTCAGCAACATCTACCATTGTAGAGAAAGCAATTGCTTTTAGCTCTGCATCTTTTAATTGCTTTTCTAATTCCACTATTCGCTTTTTTAATTGCAGGTTATCAAATGATTCATCATCATTGTTAGTTGCTCTGTCTGGTTTGATTTTTTTCTGTACCATTGGATATAGATTTGATACAAAGTTAGGTCTTCTGGTTTTGATTCCAGTATTGTAGCCTAATTGTCGCATCCAGCGAAGCAACTGCCCGTGCTCTTGTTCTTCACCAGTGTATTTCTCCCAAATCTCCACCTTGGTACATTGAGTAGAAATTAACTCCTGAATGATCTTGTGTTTCTCCTCTACGGTAAAATATTTACCCGCTTTTTGAATGATTTTTTTGTCCATTTTTTACACTTTTTAGTGTAAACCTATTTTAGGACAAGACAATGTGTATGGTTTTAGCGTTGGCATTATTTCCGTTTTTTGTTTTCTATCTTTTTAATCGCTTTTTCAAAGTCGCCTTCACCGATTGTTTTCTGTCGGTTCTCTTTAAATTTCTCGTATTCCCGTTCCGCATTTGCTTTTCCCAATTCGTGGGAGATGCTTCCTGCATTGTTCAGTATTTCTCGGTCGTTGAGTGTCAAAAATCCATTTAACTTCTCAATCCAATCTTTCATATACATTGGTACTCTCCGCTGCGCTTGTCCTTGTGCGAAAATCAGGTATTGCTCCACCAAATTGTTCAAGGCGGAGAGTTCTTCTTCGTTCAAATAATTCTTTGCAATGGAAACATCTGTCTTTCTGATTTGAGTACCTCTCCAAGTAGTCAAGCCCATATTCTTCTTCGAGCTGTTGGCTCGTTCGCTGATAATTTCTGCTGCCGTTTGACCCGTGATTGCCCAATGCAGTTTGTTCTGAACTGTTTTGAAGAACTCAATGCTAATGTCCAAAGTAGGGTCATAATCCACACTTGTGGCGTAAATGTCCGTGATTTTTCTGTAAAAGCGTTTTTCGGAAGTACGAATATCCTGTATCCGTCTTTCTAATTCTTCAAAATAGTCGAACGGCAAATCAGGATTTTTCAGACGTTCGTCATCCAAAACAAATCCTTTTACAATGTATTCCCTCAAATGCTGGGTAGCCCATTGCCTGAATTTGGTCGCTATATGTGATTTTATACGGTATCCGACCGAAATGATAGCATCAAGATTATAGAAAACCTGCTTTCGTTTTACCTCTCGGTTTCCCTCTTGTTGAACTATTAAGAATTCCTTAATAGTTCGATTTTCTTCCAATTCGCCCTCTTCAAATATGTTTTTAAGGTGCATATTGATATTGGGAATGGATGTCTGAAACAACTCCGCCATCAGTTTTTGGGTGAGCCAAACGGTTTCATCCTGAAAACGAACGTCCAATTTTGTTTCTCCGTTTTCTGTCTGATAAATGACTATCTGGGATTTGTTTTCTTCCATTTTCTTCGCTGTTAATTGTCTTTTAAATATGGTTGCAAGAGTACGTCAACACCCGAATCAATAGATTTGGAATTTATCAAATTGCTTGTAAACCTGACGTTGGAAACTTCTTTAGGAATGTTGGTGCTTTCAATCTTGGGAATATCCTCTGACTTATAAAACCGTAAAGATTCTTTGGCAAATTCGTAATTGAATTTGATTTCATTGACACGTTCAACATCAATACCCAATGTTGAGTAAACTAAAAGATGTAGTTTCTCTTTTTGTTTTGGAAAATCATCTAATTTGCCGTTGATTTTATTCATTAAATCAATAACACTTAATCCTACAACACTTATGTTTACAAGAATTGAAGCAATGATAATTTCCAAATTGTTGATTGGATTTAGTTGAGCCGAACTAAAATGATGTGTCCTCGATTCTGTGGACGAACTTTTTACTTCTATTCGTAATTTATCAAAACTAAAATCAAATTTTTCTTCTGGAATGCTGTGCCAACCCAAAATGACTTTTTCTGGGAAATTAGACTGTTCTATTAAAAATAGTTCACTCCAAAGTCCTTGTATGGATTTTTGGGGTGGTTCTTTTATTGCTTTGAAAAGTTCGATAAATTTATCTACAGTCTGCTTTATTTTTTTATTGGATGGGTTTTGCCCAAGCGATTTTATCAAGATTTGACAGGTCTTCAAAAAAACATCTTTGACATCATCATTTTGACCGATGTAGGAAACGACAGAAAAGTTATTTTGACTTACTTCCGTATCTGTTTCAATTTCGCATTTTACATTGTGCGTTACTTTGATGTTAAACAGGTTCTGATTTGCAACAAAGAAATCTTGGTTACTCTCTGAAATGAAAATCAGTAGGCTTGGGTTGTCATTAAAATTTTTGGCAATTCTATGATTCTCAAATCCCTTAATAGCTTTTGCTGAAAAGTTGTTGGAACTTGGCTTTTGTGGCAAGGGAAGTTTGTCATATATCTTCTTTAAATCAACCATTCTCTTTAGAGATTAATGATTGTGAAAGACGAGCAGGAATCCAAACTGCTATTGAGATTATATTTTTATAATCGGTATCACGGAAGTCAAGGTTATGAATTTGAACCGTTACAAAATCATCTGATTTTATCTTTTCGTCTCCTGGATAAATAACTTCTCCTGTTCTTGGGTTTTTACCTTGAAATAATTGCTGTATTTCATCTTTTTTCAAACGTCTTGTTCTTGCATCTCCTTTGGCTATCAGATATACAAAGCTATCTTCGGGTGGAAATTCATCTGTGTACAAATCAATCACAGATTTCAGATTTGTAAAGGTGGTAGAATCAGTCTGTCTTGTAAATTTCAATTCATTCAACAAATCCGTAAACAAGTCTTTTAATGGTAGTTTTGCTACAAGATGTTTTTGTTCTTCTGTTCTGTCCTTATGTCCTTCGTCTTCTGTAAATAACTCCTTGTATTTATCAGTAAATGAATCAACTGCGGCTCTATTACTTTCGATGATTATTTCGCTGTCGTGGGGAGCTCTAATTCTCACCCATTTGTTGCCAAAAGTGGTTCTTGTCAAATCTTCGGACAGTACATTTTTCCTTGTTAGCTTAAACATTTCATCAAGGACAAATCTTCTTTCCAAGTCGTTTAGATGTTGCCCCGAAAGTTTATGTTCTAATAGTTTTTTTCGTATATCTTCTTCGTGATTGACATACTCACTAAACAGGTGTACGTTTTCAGCATCAAGATAAACCCGACAATGACCTAAATAATCTTTTTTGTAGCCAAAAAAACGAGCCCTTTGCTGTAAAGTGTCGGCATTTCCAACGCCTTTATTTCTCGGCATATAGGTAATGGTCAAGCCCTCAACTGTAAACCCTCTGTCCATAGCCTGACCACCAACAAGAATAAAAGAATAATTGCTACTCCAATCAACTAAACTTCCTGCCTTTGAGTTGAGTTGTTCGACTGCTGTACTATTGATATTATGACCCAATGTTTCCAAAAGTTCTTCAAAAGGTTGGACTTCTGGAGCATTTGCTTTCAAGTCTTTGTATGCCTCTTTGAACTCTGAAATTATTTGCTGTTTGGACTCATCATCATCAGCTCTTTCCAATAAAACTTTTCCCCAAAGGTTTTTTATATGCGTAACCCACTCATAATAAATCCCGTGGTCATCCACTAAACGGGAAGGATGCACCATCATAGAGCGATTTTTCGGATTTCCCTTTTTTGCACCCAATAACCGCCCTGACGTAACACTTAAAAAGAAAGTTCGCATAGCTTCTTTTAAACTATCAGGTGCTTCATCAAATACATTTTCGTCACTGTAAATTTCGGAATAGGGGATTTGCCTTATTATAAAATGGTTTTCCAAACAAAATGCTCTACCTCCTGTGTATTTATCTCCGGGAGTCAATAATTGAATAAAATTGGGCGACAGATTATCAAAAATATTTATGAATAATGGAGCTTGCGGAGTAGCGGTGTATTGAATAAAAGTATGATGTGGCAAAATGTTTTTTAAATCTCTGATTCTGCCATAAATTGTACTCATTTCTTGCTCGGTATGGATGCCTGTTTCTTTTGCCCTTTTAGCATTAGAACTTGCTTTGGTATTCATACTCGCTTGGTCTCCCTCGTCATCTATTATCAAAGTTGGAACGTTTGATAAATCAAGTTTTTTAAGCACTGCAAACAAGTTTTTCAAGTGACTTGTGTTTTTCATTACCGTAATCAGTAATGTTTTTTTGAAGTCATCAGGTGTATTGGGTTTTTTCCAATTCTGCAATTCTCTTTGAATGGTGTTTTTGTCTTGTGGATTTCGGCTTGGGTCTTTTGGATTATTGAGCATTACCCATTTTCTGTGAAACCCTTGATTTACGCCTAAATCATTTTGCAGTCTGTTGAATGATTGATTGACCAAATTTGTTGAAATGCCTGCAAGCACAATTACAATTTGATAATCATTGTCTCTTGCCAATGCTGTTAGGGTAGTAAAAGATAGGGTTTTTCCACTTTGGACATAACCAAAAACCAATCCTGTATCATTATTGGTAGTTTCATTGGGATTACCGCACAATTTCATAATGTGGTAAGTTTCTTCTTTAACCTTTTCTTTGGCATCCGCATCATCACCAAAAACTTTGTCTAAAAGTTTTTCTGTTTCTTCACCATATTGAGGTGTCCAATTGCCGTTATTTGGTGTAGTGTCAGACATTATGTTTATGTTTTCAGTTTCAGACATACCTTATAATTTTGATAATGAACCAAGTAAAAGTTCGTTCATATTATTTCTTAATTCCGTTATAGGAGCACCTGATTTTTTCACGATAATTTCAGACAACCCTAAAGCTACAACCATCCGTAATAGTGGCTCAATTATTTTGTGGTCATCTCCTGCAAATTCTACCATAAAAGGATGTGTAAGAGATAATCTAACTCCGATATTTTTAAAGTTTGGTGTTTTTTCAGGAATTAAATGGTCTCCAACTTGAATTAATTCATCAATGGTTTCGTCATACGATAATTCTATGTGAACCATATAATCAATATTGGAAATGTTCAATGGGAATTTCTTATGATATGATTTAGAAACCTCTTTTAGTGATGGTTCTTCAACTTTATCAGGAATAGGTTTTGCAACAACATTTTGTACATCTTGGGAAATGCTATCTTTAATCTTGTCAGTTGTATTGTCAACTACCTTTTTAGATACTTCTTGATATTTTTTTGCACTTTCACGAACCCTGTATTTATCAGCCTGTTTTAAAATTGGAATTGAATTTTCACTTTCTAATTCTTCTTTTAAAATTTCCAAAAATGCTTCCATATTGTCATCCCACTGAAAACCATCTTTTGTGTGGCTTACTTTAAAGCCTTCAAGATGCAATTCCCCAAAAAGTCTTTTATATCTATGGCTACCCAAAGAACCTGATAAAGCAGGTGGTCTAAATCCTTCGTCATTGTCCGCACTGCCTTCAATTACTCTTCCTCGTCTAAATAATGCAAACCCACTATCGCTTACAGACATTGTTTCCATAATGGCAACAAATCCTTTGGCTCTTAATTTTCCTCCTTTGTGGTCATCACCAAAGTCAAAATCAACTTCCTGTTTCCATTTTATGCTTTCACCATCAGGTGTTTCATAATAAGCAGTATTTAAAATTTTGGGAGTCTTGTAAGTCAGTTTTTCTCCGTTAATGTATAAGTCTAAAATCCCATTTCTGAAAAAATCCCTGTAAATGCTTGCTAAATGCCTTTTCACCTTTCCAAGTCCTCTTCTTACAGGCATTTTTTCCTCAACTCCGTATAGCGTAATTAAGGTATAGTGCGAATCAGGGTTGGCGGTTTTAGTGTCAATTTCTAACTCTTGGATTTTATCTTCTACGATTTTTGAAATATCAAATACTACCGTGCGTTCAACATTTTCATTAATTGCCTTTGTCTTAACCTGCCATTTGTTGGAAAACCAACAGGCGGCAGATTTCATCCCCATACCAAATTCTGATAGTCGAGTATTATCAGGAGGTAATTCGGCAGTTCTAAATGCTCTTTGGTAATCACTTGAATGAATCCCTGCGGCATTATCTTTAATGTTGATTCTATTGTTATTGGTGTCAAATTCAATATCAACTCTTAACTTAAAGTTATCGCCTTCAATCTTCTTTAATTCTTCTTCATTTTTCAAATAACTGTCAATAGCATTATCAACAAATTCAGCTAATGCATAATATGATTTGTAATTAAGGTGTTTTAAAACAGAAAGAATTGTTACACCTGGTCTGATGTTTACATTATTTAATTCTTTCATAGTTTAATTCGTTTGTTATAGCGGAGTTTACTTGAGTTCCATTTATTGCTTTTTTAGCACCATTTAACTCGACAACTTTGGGTTGTTCTTGTATAAGTTTTTCCGCAATTAATTTGACGATTTTAGAGTTTACTGCATTTCCCAAAGCCTTAAAAGCTGCATTGTCATTTTGTGGTAGGGAAATGCCTTCCAAAGATTGCAATTTCAAACCTTCTTCTCTTGTGATGTAGCGTTTTTGCCAACCAATGATTGGGATTTGGGTATTTGTGCAAACAAGCGATGGAAAAAAATCGACTTTTTTCACCCTAATTCCCGAAGCTCTGAATTGCAGGATGTAATTTTCTAATTTTCTTTCTCCATCACCAACATTCCACTCCAACTTTTGCCAACTTTGTGAGGGGTATTCGGCAATTTTTGCCACCACACCGTTTATATATTTTTTGTTGTCGTTGTAAAAATCCCTGCTTTGTCGAATGTAGTTTCGTTTCCAACTTGGAAAAGATTTTTCTACTCTTGCATAACTCGGCAAATTGGCTCGTTGGTCTTTTTTACTCATCCCTTTTAAGGCTTTCCCAAAATTTCCTTTGTATTCGCCCAAGTTTTTTGCGGATAACTTTAATGGATATGATTTTTCATAAGGGTAGGTAGCCCCAAATTCCATTCCCCAAATTGGAAATCCGGGTAGTTTGGTTTCTTTTGGAATTTGGTCAATGAATGTTTGCCAAAGTTTCAAACATTCTTGATTTGCCTTTGGCAGTTCTTTGAATAACTTTGGTTTTTCTTCAATGAACTGATGTATATCAATTATGGGTGTTTTTTGTTCATCAATTTCATCAAACGAAAAATGGTCAAGCCCGATTAATGAGCCTACAATAAAAATTCTTTTTCTGTGTTGTGGTACTCCAAAATCTTGGGGCGAATATACTTGGTGGTCAACCGTATAACCCAAGCTTGAGAGCTCGTTGTGCATATAATTCCAAGTCTCCTCATTGTCGTGTTGCTTGATAAATGGCACATTTTCAAGAATGAAGAATTTTGGTTTTCTAAATGCAAGGATTTTAGCAATTTCGTCAAATAACGTTCCCCTGTCATCATCTCGCCCCAATTGCTTTCCTGCTTTTGAGAATGGTTGGCACGGAAATCCTGCACATAAAATGTCGTGTGGTGGAATTGATTCTATTTCTTTTTCCACTATTTTTTTGATGTCGCCTTGGGCTTCAATTCCCCAATTTTCCTGATAAACTTGTCGTAAGGTAGGGTCAAGTTCGCTTACAAATACACATTCGTGTCCAAGTTCGTGTAATGCTTTATGAAAGCCCCCAAGTCCTGCAAACAGGTCTATAAATTTTAATTTCGTTTTAGTCATTCTTATTTAGGCTCTCCGTTAATAAATCTCTCGCATCTACTTTCAGTAGTTCAGCTATTTTGTACAAGTCTTCTATGCTCGGTTGTCTTCTGTTTTGGGCGTAAGAGTTTACCATATTGTAGCTTTTCCCCAATTGTTCAGCGAGCCAAACCTGTTTTATTCCTTTTTCTTCTAAAACCTTTTTTATTCGGTTCATTTTTGAATTTTTTATGTCGCACATTTCAACTCCACAAAAATAATCAAGATTTTCGCTTATCTCATTAAATGAGCTTAAAAAATATCATTTCATTTGTTAGCGTTGGGAGAGGCAAGCTCTTTTGGTTTTTTCAGCGGTTGGCATTTGTGTCGGCAAAAAACCAAATGTGCTTGACTGTGCGGTTGGCTTTTAGTATGTGTGCTAACGTTTCTCAGCTATACGCAGGCAGGGCATTTTATCACTGAACTTCCTACGAAGAACTGAACTTCAAATTTACCACTTTCCTGTCCTACGAAGCACTAAACCCCTGCTTGCGTATAGCTGATGTTAGCACTTCGCCCTTCTTTTCTGTCGTGTTTGCTCGTTGTCATTTCGTGACTGTCTTGGTGCATTGGCAAAGCAAGCTCTTTTGCAATTTTGGGTCTGTGCATTGGCTTGTGCGAATTGCAAATGTGCTTGCTTTTAGGGTTGACTCGTCCTAAAAAAAGTTTACAGTTTAATAGATTAATTCTGTTATAAGTTTACAATTCATTTTTAGTCCTGATTTGGGTTTACAATAGTAGGATTTTTTCGATAATAATTCTTCCATAATCTTTCTATTTTTATCTTGGTTTTTGAATGATGAATATGATTTGGTGTCAAATTACTGATACTCATGTGAGGTCTTTCGCTGTTATATAAATTCACTATGTCTTTGAGTAGTGTCTTGGCTTCATTGATATTATTAATGTCATACGTTTCTAAATACTCATCTTTAATAATTCCGTTTATTCTTTCTGCTACTGCATTTTCTAAAGGATTTCCATTTTCGGTCATACTAATTTTTATACCATTGTCCTGTAATAACTTTACATAAGCATGGCTACAATACTGAATGCCTCTGTCACTGTGATGGATAAGATTCATAAGGCTCTCTGCCCCCAAGGCAGAGAGAGCCTTATGCAAAGCTTCAATACTTTCTATGGCTTCCATTGTTTCAGCTACCTGATAGCCTACAATTTTATGTGAGTAGGCATCGGTAATCAAGCTGATATAAAGGTGTTCGCCAGTGTTAATTTTCCAGTAAGTGATATCGCTCACCCATAGCTGGTTTGGAGCTGTTGGTACAAATTCTCGTATTAGATTGGGATACTTTCTTAGCCAATGGTAAGAGTTAGTGGTCTGTATCCTCCGCTTTCTTTTCCTTATGAGTAAATGATTGGAAGACAGTAGGTTGAATAATCCATCTCTGCCTATTTTTATTTGATGTTCAAGTAGGAATGGTTGTAACATTTCATATAGTTTTCGTGTTCCCATTCTTCGATGTTTTTTACGGATTTCTTTTACTCGTTGTATTACCAAATCTTCTTCCAAGGTAGTTGAGATTCCTTCCCAATTGTTTTGATAATAAGCCTGTCTGCTGATACCAAACCATCCACATAGCTTGGCTAATCCTATGTGTGAAAAATTACTTTTCATGGCTTCTATGGTTTGGTATTGAACTTTTTTCTTATCGGAATTTTAAACTCCTTTTCAGCAACATCTACCATTGTAGAGAAAGCAATTGCTTTTAGCTCTGCATCTTTTAATTGCTTTTCTAATTCCACTATTCGCTTTTTTAATTGCAGGTTATCAAATGATTCATCATCATTGTTAGTTGCTCTGTCTGGTTTGATTTTTTTCTGTACCATTGGATATAGATTTGATACAAAGTTAGGTCTTCTGGTTTTGATTCCAGTATTGTAGCCTAATTGTCGCATCCAGCGAAGCAACTGCCCGTGCTCTTGTTCTTCACCAGTGTATTTCTCCCAAATCTCCACCTTGGTACATTGAGTAGAAATTAACTCCTGAATGATCTTGTGTTTCTCCTCTACGGTAAAATATTTACCCGCTTTTTGAATGATTTTTTTGTCCATTTTTTACACTTTTTAGTGTAAACCTATTTTAGGACAAGACACCACCAACGGTTGGCGGTATGGTTAGTTGCCGATTTCGAAGCACTTTCCTATCAAGTTACAACAACTTTTAATACGAGCTGTGCCGCTCGAATACCCACTGCACCGGCAATTAACTATACCGCTTGTTGGGCACTGTAATTCTATTTGTCTTGGATTGAAGTCGAAACCAAGTAGCCATGATTTGTATTTTTTCCGTAAATACTTTGGCTGCCTATGGTTTTGGGTTGGACGAAAGTTTCATATTCCAACTTAATCTTTCCTTTTATAGAAAGATTTGCACTTTTCATTTTGAAAGGACCTAAATCCTGAATTAGTGCATTGCTACTATTTGAGTTATATATTTTCATGAAAAATCAGTTTACAAAAGTACGACATATTCTTAATTAAAACAATTTATTTTAGATTTTATTGTTGTTCTGCCTTTTCATATACCCACTCACTCTTTACTGGTATTACATTTACAGCTATATTATTATCAGGTAATCTATTAGAAAATATTTTACCATTGATTTTAAAATGGCTCTTGCAGAATATTGATTCTACGCAAGCAATAAACAAGTCGTAGTCTAAAGGTGGAATTTGAGTAACTTGAATCTGCTGCAATACCTGATTATATGCCTGTTGTAAAATTTGAGGGGGCAAATTTGCTGGTAACTGAATTTGATTTACTGGAGCAAGTAAAGCTGCTGTTTGTGCATTGCTTAAAACAATTTCAAGTGGATTAAAAGGTGAATCAAATTTCATTTCATCTTCAAAGCTAATTAAAACATCATGCAAGAGTTCTTTAAGTTCGACAGTGGGGTTAATCACTGGTAAACCTATTTTTTTTGCTTCTGTTGGCCCAAGAGGATAGCCATGATGGTAAAATGACTTATTTAGTGTTTCTGCTATCGTTTTAGCTTTGTTGGAATCTGACATATGTAATGAAAGGAGTTTTTCTCCCATTGACAACGCCAATTGTGAACTTCTTTTTGCAATTCCAATAGGTATTGCACCTACTTCTTTACATGCTAGTTCAAAGGATTTTTGAAGTTGTTCTTGGTCAGAAATTCCGACATCAGTTTTTACAAAATCAAGAAAGTTTCGCAAATCTTCTGAACCAAAATGAATCTCTTTGTCTTGGCTTTTATGAGTTAATTGAGGGTCCACAGGTCCTAAATTAGCAAAAGGATGCATAATTATTTCATCAGCACCGAGCGAAATAAGTGTTGCCGCACTATAAGCTGTATATGGAAGTAAAACTCCAAACTTTTTAAATCTTTCTCTTAATAAATTCACTATTCTATAAGCAACTGTAGGGTCACCTCCATAACTTATTAATAATAAGTCAATATTTTCAGTTTCTGCTGGTATTTCAGAAAGTTGTTTTAAAAAATGTGAAATAACATCTGAAGCAATTGAGGCATTTGCATTACCTCTAAAACTTGTAACATACGAAATAAGAGGTCTTTTTCTTATTTCAGCAATTTTCTCATAAAGTTCTTTTCTGTTTTCGTAATTCATATTTTTATCGTTTTTGGTTTCTTATTATAGTGCCCAACGTTTTGCAGCTACACGCAGGTGGGGATTTTTAGCACTGAACATCATTGAAAGCACAGAACTTGGATTTAGCACTTCACTGTCATAGATGCACTGAACCCCCACTTGCGTGTAGGTGCTGTTATGGCACGTTATTATTCCCATCCGTCAAATGTCGTAGTCGTATTAGTCAATAAGTCTGATACAGATACACCGATAATTTGTCCGACTGTTGTAAGGTCAATTTTTTGTAAACCTTGTTCCCATATTTTTTTCATTGAATCTTTAAGAGAAACGTCTCTCATTTTCTCAAAGTCATAAATAAGATTATCCTTTTGAAACATATCATTTAAGCCACGACCAATGAAAGTGTTAACTTTCAAACACGATAGTGATTCTAAATGTGTTATATCAATTTCTCTGAATGTTATATTCTGATAAGGTTTAAGCCTTATAATTAACCAATTGTCCAACCAAGCTTGGAAATTTGTTTCATTCACACCTAATGGCGGATATGGATTTGGTCTTATTCCATAAAAATTCACTGCCAATCCCAAAATCATTAATTGATTCACAGTTGCATATGATATTGCGTCACAAGCCATTTTTGAACCTAATGCAAGTATAGATTCTGGTTCTGTTTTTAGTCTTTCAGAAACAAGTCTTGCCAATATAATGTGTTTGTCTTTATTGTCTGTTTGAGCCGATGTCAGTAATGCTTTTTGGAGAAGAGCAGAAAAGTCAGGGTGGTCTTGTGCTGAATTAATTTTTTCTTGTGAAATCTGTTTTGATTCTTCAAGTTGTTTAACTTTTTGTGCTAATTCATTTAGAAAGTCCATTGTGTTTTCAGTCGCCTTTTGTTGAGCAACTTCTTTATGGTCTTTGAAAAATGTTTGAATCCATTTCTCTCCCGAGTCCCAGGCTTTTTCTACAAATTTTCCAGCGGCTCCACCAACTGCGGCTCCAATTGCTATTATTGATAATGGTTCCATAGTTTTATTTGATGTTTGTCAGTAGTTTTATAATGTGCCATAACGTTTTCGGGCTTTGCGTTCGGGCGGGTTTCGGAGCACAAAGTTTCAATTTATTACTAAAGTTCATTAGAAACACAAAGCTCCAAGTTTGCACGTCAACCCGCCTGACGCAAAACCCGTGTTAGCGGTTCGGCTATTTTTCAAGTTTTTCACCGGTTAAAGGTTCGGTTAATATTGGTGTCTTGCTTGAAGTTCGTTTATAAAATCCGTTTGCTACAACTGCGTGTCCAAATCCACAACCTGAGTTGTAGTCAGCTGTTTCTTCTAAAACTGTAACGCCTTTTTTGTCAAAATGAAAAGTAATCTTGCACGTTGAGTCAATGTCGTCAGGAACGGTGTAAAGTGCGATATTATTTTTGTATGTCAAGGTGTCCACGAATGAGCCCGAATTATAACTTGGTGCACCCTTATTGACTTCAAAGGTCATTACAATTTTGTCTTTAGTAATCTTTTTTACTTGAATGTATCCAGAATAACCATAAACTTCTCCATTTTTCTCTTCTGTCTTGTTGTCAAGTTTGTATGTTCCTGTTGGGTCAATATATGCTACTTGCTCATTATGAAGTTCCTCGTTGTTTACTTCATTCTTTTCAATAGAAAAATTGTCAACTTGAACCATACTGTCTATTATGGTTTCATTGTCAACCGTTTTTTTGTCTGTCGAATTCTTACAGGCAAAAACTCCTAAAATTAATATTGTTATTATTGTCATTTTCATAGTTGTAGTGTCGTCATTTTAGCTGACCGCTAACGGTTGGCGGCTACCCGAAGGTGGCGATTTCGAAACACTTCACTTTCAGGCAAGTACAAACTTTGATAGAAGTACAATGCTTGATTTAACCACTGAACCGCCACTTTTGGGTAGGTGCTGTTATGCCCAGTTTTTCTTTCTCTCGTCATAGTTGTTGTCGCAATATTTTGTTTAGTTCTACTGCTTTATTGAGTGTCATTAAGTGTCCACCGTTTTTAATTGTCGAGTTACATTTTACAAAACTCAAAGGTAAAATTTTGTCATTTGTTCCGTGAATATGAAATATGTTTTTCGTCTGTGTTTGATTTGTCCAGCGAGTTACTTTGTCTATTGCCCACTTCAAAAAAGTCGGGTCAGTGTCAATAAGAATTTGTTTTAATAACTCTTTGTCAAATGTTGAACTTGTCCCGAAAAACCAGTTTGTAATAAAGTTTGAACTTTTTAAAAGTCGTGTCGGCAAAAGTTTGTGAAGTCCAAGTTGTCCAGCGAAACGATAGTAAAATGGAATTTCATTTTTTGTCTTGACAGAAGCAATTAAAATTACTTTTTCAGTGTCAATTTGTTTAGCAACTTCAACAGCTATAAGTCCACCAAATGAGAGTCCGATTAGAGTTGGATTTGTTGTCGTGATTTGGTCGAGAAGTCGTGTAACGTAATTTTCAATTGTTTCCTTGTCTTGCGGAACAATCCATTTTATAAAAGTTGTCGAGAAACCAGAAAAGTCAAGTTGTTGAAAAACTCTTTCGTCTGCTCCAAGTCCACTAAATATGTAAAGTTCTTTTGTCAAATCGTTGTTAGATTATTTGTCCGTTTCGCTTTTCCATTCGTGTTCAATGTTTGTCATTAATAATGCGTTGTCAAATGTCACCGAGCCTTTTGGAAAAATTTCTTCGTTTTCAAAGAAGCTTGATTTTACATTTTGAACATCAAGTGGTCGAACTTCCCAATTATATGCTTTTAGTCTTAGTCCGTCAAATTTGTCTTTGTTTGGCGAATAACCAAGGTCGCCATTCTCAAAAAAGTCCGAAGCATTATTTAGTGTTTCAAAAATTGATTTGTCATTAAACAATTTTGTCTCAGTGGCGTCAATTAAAATTTCCGTGTCGTCCGAGCTTTTGAAGTCTATATGATAATTTCCGTTGTTTTCTTCTACGTTGAATTTTGCGTAATAATGTCTGCCCGGAAATATTCGTCCACCGACAAGTGCGTTTAGTTTAAGCGAAGTGTCCCTGCGAGGAATGTAAACTCCTGATTTCGTCTCTCCATTTTCGTCCCATTCAACTGCAATTCTGTGAGCACCATTTTCAGAGTTTACGCCAAGAAAGTCAGGAAGTCCTTTTGGTTTAATGTTTTTTAGCCTTATTAGGCAAATACCAACGATTGCTTTGTCCTTATAGATTTTGGGTCTAAAAGGAAACGGAATAATTTTCTCCACCGCTTTTGGGTCAGCCGTGAAGTTGATTAAAATTCTTCTGTCTATATATCCGTGTATTGTCGGAATTTTCATTGTCGTGGTGTCGTTTTAAAATTGGGCATAACGGTTCTCGGCTTTGCGAGGGAGCGGATTATTTGCACTAATGCTCAATCGAAGAACCGAACTTCAAATATAGTATAAAAGTTTCAAACGAAGTACTTCGTTCGCTCTCTTGCAAAACCGATGTTGGCAGTCTGGGCTATTCATTATCATCATTGTCTTCTAGTCCTGAAAACAAGTTTGGTTGCTGTATAATACCCTTGTCTTTATGCTTTTTTCGATGTGCTATTGCTTTTATTGGCGTATCATCTTCACCATAATTTGCAACATTTATTACCTCTCTTGATATTTTTGTTTCTTCTGTTTCAATGTTCGTTGTTGTAATTGTTTTTAACTCACAATTTATGAAAGTGCCATTTTGAAAGTTGATATGCTTATTCCAAACTTGTTGTAAAAACTCTTTGTCGGATATTTTGAAATCTATGTTATTACTTTCTATAATTCCTTTCCAAGAATCTCGCCTCCCTTTAATTAATATCGGAGCAACGATATAAATTTTGGCTTCTTGAGTTTCTTCAATTTCCTCTGTTGTTTTTGTAATGATAAAATTGTCAAAATCTTTCCTATCAATAATAATAATTATTGGCTGTGTTTTCGTTTCTGCTTTAGTAGTTGATTCAATTTTTACGACATCTTTTTCTTGTTTTACCGACTTGAAGAAGCTACTTTTATATTTCCGTAAATCTTTGTCATTACTAGCTATATAATCAAAATCATCTTCTGTTAAAGTGCCTGTTTTTATTTGGTCTTTTATCGTTTGTAAGTTTTCCAGTTTTTTACTTGTTTCATCGGTTTTGTGTTTTGCTGTTGGAAGCTTTGAATCAAAAAATTTTGTTGCAAAAATACCCACTAACACACCAAATATTGGGCTGTTTACAGTAACAGTTAAAATATCAATTAAACTTCCTTCTTCTCTGGGTTTTATTTTAATTTGAATTGTATCTTCAAAATACTTTTCTGTACTTTTTATTGCTTTGATAAATTGTCTTTCACATTCATTGAATATTTCAGCATTCATCGAGTGTTTATTCTCATCATCAAAACGATAACGAAGTTCTATTTTTAAGTTAGTATTTGATGTTTCGGTATTCATTGCCTATTTTCCACTTTTTCTTCTGTTATCGTCCTTACATAACATTTGGCAGTTGTCAGACGAAGTTTTTCCGCCTAAATGCCAAGGTGTGATGTGGTCGCCCTCCATTTCTTCAATTTCGTAATGTTCTGTACAAACTGGACAAATCCCTTTTTGTCGTTCGTATGCTTCACGCTTTTGATTGTCTGTAAATGCTCTAATATTCAAAAATTTTTCTTTTCGTGTGAGTATGTATTCGTAAATCCCTTTTTTGTTTGTTACATCTTCATCTTGCATAAGTTTTGAAATTTCTTCTTCCAACTTTTTATGGTCAAAACTTTGTTTGTAGAACTCGTTGTAAAGATTTCCCCAAGTAACGCCTTTCATTTCCTTACGGTATTTTGGAAAAACAACTTTCACCCAATTGATAACGTTTTGAAAATATAACCACAACTCGTTTGCGTTCGGTTCGTGTTGTTGCTTTGCCATATAATTTTCAATGTCGTCATTGCTTATCCACTTGATTGTTGTTTCCAAAAAATCTTGTCGAATGGGTGAACCGTTTAAGTAGTCGCCACCCAGACTATAAGCTGGGCAACCGTTTTTAGAAAAGTAGCGTTTTGCATCACTTACCCAACTTCCAGAATAAACGGCATTTCTAAGTTCTTGGTCGGTTAGCTTTTCTCCTGCAATATTGATTGTTCTGAACCACTCTAATTTTTCGCTGTCCGTTCCAGAACACAAATAAACCATTAGTTTGTAATTTAAAATTTGCTCTTTTTCGTCTTGTTGCAGATTATGAAAATAACGGTTGTTAAATGCAAAATCTCCTTCTACAAATTGGCTGATTGAAATAGTTCTTTGTTGTCCGTCAATGACTTCATAATCTCCGTTTTCACGAACTGCCCAATACATTACATTTAGCGGAAAATCTTTTGTAACCGTGTTTATCACGGCTTCTCGTTGTTTGTCTTTGTAGATAAATTCTCTTTGGTAGGGTGGGCGAATATCCAACTTACCACCAAAACCAACAACTCCGTTTTCTTCGTTGTCTTGATAACCATTTGTAAGTTCACGGATAGAAATTTCTTTAAGTTCTATTTTCATAATCTTTTGTTCTTGATAAATACTCTTGCATAAGTGTTTTTTCCGCTGATTAATGGGCGTGCATCTTTGTCGCCTAAAAATGGAATACCGACAATTTCTTTGTCGTAACCGGCAGATGCCGACATTCCTAAGATTTCGAATTGTTCAGGATTATGTTTGTCTAAAAATGTGATTGGAACTCCTAAAACTTCTTTACAATCCAAAGGAATGTCCTTTGTTTTATCAACATTGACAGCATCGTAATTATCATATGTTGGATATTCTTCTGGTGTATAATTCTTGTAAAGAATTAAATCTTCGTGCCGTTTTGCAATATCTAAATTTGTGAACCAAACTGCTTGTGCTCTACCTTTTACAACTCCGTTCACTATTTTATAGCCACTTCCTTCTTTTTTATTTGCAACAAGCTCTTTTGAAAAATCTTCTGGTACGTCAAACAACATATCTGTACTCATTGGTGTGTTGCCAACCCACATTTTATCTTCCTTGATTAGCTTAAAGATTTCTTTGTAAGTGATTGCGTTTTTATTACCAACGATAATAAATTTTTTTCCGTGTTCAATGAGTTGTGCAACATATTCACGGAACAATGAAAAAGGTGGATTGGTAACGACAATATCGGCTTGCGTTAGCAAGCTGATACTTTCTTTACTTCTAAAATCGCCATCACCTTTTAGTTGTTTTATTCCGATTTCGTTTGGGTCGGGAACGAAATTCCCATTTTTGTCGCCTGTGTATTCCAAGTAAATGGCTTGTTCGCTGTCGTTTTGGCTAAATAAGTCCATACTTTGACTTTTGTAACAAGTTGCAATTAACTTTTTAAGTCCAAGTTTTTCAAAGTTGTAGGAAAAGAAATGAAAGAAATTACTTACTCGTGGGTCATCGCAGTTGCAATAGATAACTTTGTCTTTGAAATGTTTTTTATAATATTTCAACTCTCGTTCAATGTCCGAAAGTTGAGTATAAAATTCATCGTTCTTTTTGTTTTTTGCTTTATGTAAACTTTTGTTCTGTGCCGTTTTCGCCATTGTCGCCCGATTTACGGCAACAAGTCAAAACGGACTTAATTTGTCGGACTGTTGATTTTAGCACCGAGTTCCGTTAGCCTTGCTGCCAACTTACTTATATACGCTATAAAACTTCTCCTTAAAGGCCTTTATTGTTGTATTGGCGAAACTTTATTGCGTTTATATATCCTCAAATATAATATTATTTTTTGTATATCTCTCATACTCACATGAGTGTAAATTTCAGTTGTTCTACTGCTATTGTGATCTAATAGTTCTTGAATATATCGAATGTCAGTTCCATTTTCCAATAAATGGGTGACATAACTGTGCCGTAACCAATGGAGAGTAGCTGGTTTGTGAATCTTTGCTTTTTCAAGGGTATGCTTTAGAACATTTTGTAAGCTCAAATTTGAAAAGTATTTTGAAGTGTAAAACTATTTTATGACAAGTCTCTTTTTGTACATATTTGATTTTTTTTATTAAATTTAAATGGGCATCAATTGGGTTGTATTTTTTGCTAATTATTTGATCTTAATTGATGAGTTTTATAGAGCTAAATAGGAGATAGATGAGAGTTTTTTTGAGTTGGATAATAGTAATATTATGCTTATTGAATGGGCTAAACGCTCAGAATAGGATAGAGGTGGAAGATTTTAGTAGTGGGAAATATTCTCAGGAACAGCTGAAGTCCTCTGATTTTGTTGTTTTACAGTTAAAGAATAAGGAGCAAATTCATTGGTTGAAGAATACAATTTCTTTGGGAAATAATTGGGTTGCTATGAGAAAAGAAGATGTAGATGCTCAAAATATATTAAAAAAAGATATTGTTGCTCAATTTGGTCGGTTAAAATCCTCTTCGAAATATAGTGAACTCTTTGAAATAGATTTTGATTTACATGAAAAATACCATTCTCAAGAGCCATTGGGTTTTCAAGTTCATACTTGGGGAAGTCGTGAAGAACTGGAAAATGTATTGAAAGCACATGGCATTGCCCCAATTCAATGGAATCAGGATTTACATTTTGCTACTGTAATAACTAATAAATCAAAAATTGAAAATATAATTTCTTTCAATCAAATATCCTTTATTGAACCCATTTCAGAACAACGCACACCTCTGCAGAATAATGCAGGAGCTTTGAGCAACTATTCTCGTGTTCATCAAAGTATTCCAATTGGATTAGGAATTGGGGGTGCTGGAATTAATATCGGAGTGTGGGATTATGGTTTGGCTGGTTTTCATAGAGATTTATCAGGGCAATTTACTAATGTAGAAAAGAATTTCTATGGTAATGGTGCTACGCAACATTCTACATTAGTGTTAGGAGCAATAGCCTCCAAAGGTGTTTTGAGAGATGATTATATCGGTGCTGCACCACAGTCTAAAGTATTGATGTATGATTTTTTTGGTAGTGTGTTAGATGAGATGAGAGATGCTAAAGAGAATCATCAAGTCTATGTTACTAACCACTCCTACAATCTGGGTGGAAATTATCGCTGTTTTACTGATTATGCTTATAGTACTGCAAGTCAGCAGATTGACCAGTTTGCTATTGATGAGCCTCAGATTGTCAATGTTTTTGCTGCTGGAAACTCAGCCGTTGCTTGTGCATACGATTATAAAACAATTGTGCCTGGATTTCAATATGGTAAAAATGTTTTATTAGTAGGAAATTTACAACGTAATGAAACTTTTTATCCCGGTAGTGCCAAAGGACCGACTAATGACGGAAGATTGCGTCCAGATGTGATGGCACAAGGCTCTGGCTCGTTTACCCCTACTACTGGTATTCTTTTACAAACTCCCACTGATGGATATACACATGCTTATGGCACTTCTTTTGCTTCGCCTATTGTTGCAGGCATTGTAGGATTAATGCAAGAAGCTTATTTGAATAAATTTGGAGTGCTTCCATGGAATGCAACTGTAAAAGCGATATTGTGCAATACAGCAAAAGATTTGGGAAGAAAAGGCCCTGATTATGAATATGGATATGGGAAGGTGGATGCTTTTGAAGCAATTAAAGCTATAAATAATCATGAATTTATAGTGGATGCTGTTGGCTATCAGGATGCAAAAAGCTATGATATCAATATCCCTTCAGGAGTATTAGAAGCCAAATTTTTTATCACTTGGAATGATATCCCTGCTTCATTACCCAATGCAAAAGTATTGCTGAATGATTTAGATTTGCAAGTATTGGATCATCTAGGTCAAGTCCATTATCCTTTGGTTTTAGATCCGCGCCAACCTCTGTTAATCGCTCAGCAAGGTAAAGATACATTGAATAATTCAGAGCAGATAGTAATTAGAAATCCTCAAGCTGGTCAATATCAAATCAAAGTTGAGGGTAAGGATATTATAAATGGCAATCAGAGTTTTGCGCTATCATATTGGTTGGATACATCAGAATTTACTTGGAACTTTCCTTATCAGGGTAAAACATTACCTGCCAATTCAATCAATATTATTCGATGGAGATCGAGTGTTGAAGATGCTATACATATTCAATATTCGGTAGATGATGGTGTGACTTGGTTGGAAGTGGGAACACAATCAGCAGATAGTAATGAATATGGATGGAATACACCTGATGGATTTTTTCCAAAAGTGAGATTAAGAGCTTTAACTACTGAAAATCAAGTATTGAAGGTGTCTGAAATTTTCTCTATATGTCCTAGGATGACAATTGCATCTAATAAGATTTGTTATGACCATATCCGTTTGAATTGGGTAGCGCTTCCAATGGCTGAAAAATATTTGGTCTCTCAATTAAATGCCCAAAACTATTGGGAAGACATAGGTGAAACTACTCAAAATGTTTTTTATTTCCCTAAAGCTAAAGAGGGTCAGGAATATATTTTTTCTGTTAGACCTGTCATTGACGGGATAGTAAGATTAAGAAGCTATGCTTTAAAAGTAACTGCCAAAAATCAAGCGACATGTGCATTCCCATATAAAGATATTGCTGTATCATCAATTTCTCCTACTTCAGGAACCTTTGGGGAGGAACATAGTCTTAGTGATGCACAGAAAGTAAGTTTTAAAATTATCAATTATGGCAACCTACTTGTCAATGATGCTTGGTTATATTACCAAGTTGATACTCATGAGATTAAGAAAGTATCATTGGGGAATATTGCCGCTAATGCTGTTGTTGATTGGCAAACAGATACTTCCTATGATTTTTCTCATGTAGGTGATTATCTTGTTCGAGCTTGGGTGTATGCTGTCGAAGATTCACTTCCTTTTAATGATACACTAGAGCAAGTCATCTCACAAAAATCACCTGTAGTTGCTGAGTTTCCTTATATTCAAGATTTTGAAAGTATCCATCAAGAAGCGTTTTATGCCCAGTCTTTTTCTGGATTATATACGATACCAGAATGGGATTATGCAAAAAAAGGGACAGGGAGATTATTGAATTTCAACTCAATTTCATTTTCACCCAATGGTAGCAGGTCTTTAAGTACAGATTCATATATTGATAATAGTGAAGCAGAAAATATTTTGTATCTACATATTGATTTGAGTAGTCAGAAAGACTCTTTGGTTTACTTGGATTACAATGTCATTCAGAGAGATGCAACTGGCAATGATTCAATTTTTATCCAAACAAATCCAAATGCAGGTTGGATACCAGTCAAAAGTATTTTTGAGCCGAATAGATATAAAGGAGAAATATACGCTGAAAAACGTATTAATCTGAGTGAATCCATATTTCAGTCTGGACAAGAATTTTCAGATCACTGTGATTTGAAGTTTGTGATGAATAGCAATAGAATCACTAGCAGTATAGGTTCTAGTGGTGGATATACCTTAGATGATATACATATTTATAATGGAAGTGAAGACATTTCATTGGAGAGAATAAGTATTCCGACAGCTAATTGTGTGTATCAAAATACACTGCCAATTCAGATACCAATAAAAATTTTAATAAAAAATCATTCTCCTAATGTCATAGCAGCAAATCAAGTGAATGCTCTGGTATTTATTGGCGACAGCTTAATCCTCTCAGAAGAAATACCTTTTGAAATTCAAGCTTTTGAAGAAATAGAATATGAGTTTAGCCAATATCTAAGTTTTGAAAATTTTCAATCGTATTTGATAAGTAGCAAAATTGAATATGCTAAAGATTTAATTGATGAGAACAATCAAATTATTGATTATCCTATCAATTTTCTGAAGGCAATCAAACAGTTGCCAGTGGAATTTTCATTTGATCAAGCAGATGAATTGCCCTTTATTCCTTCAGGAGTGTCCTATAGTTGGGAGTTAGGGCGACCAGAAAAAGGTTATTTGTATAATGTAGCAGATAATTCGGGCAATGCTTGGGTGACAAAGCTGAAAGATTTGTATCCAGCAGATGAATCTTCATTCCTTTATATCGGATGCTTGGAGCCTTCCCAACTCAATTATGCGAGTGAATTATCTTTCTTGTCTATTCTCAATACTGAAATGGGGGCTGATGGTGCTTGGATTGAATATTCATATAATGGGAATGATTGGCTAAAATTAGGAACCAACCAGACTGGTTATAACTGGTACAATAAAGACAATCAGTTGCAGATATGGGATGGCAATCAACTGAATTGGCAGGTGAGGTCATTCCCTTTGACTGGATTTGTTGATATTGATAGTAATGCTTTGTTTTTTAGATTTGTTTTTAGTAGCAATGAGTATATTCAGATGGAAGGGATGGGGATTGATAATTTGAGAATCAATAATGAGCTCCATGCTAGAATAGCTACAGCATCATTGACGGCATCTGGTATTAGCACTGGAAATGGATGGGTAGAGCTAAAAAATGATGAAACTATTTATGGATATTTGAATGACCAAGGTCAAAACTTAGGCGCAATTTCTTTAAGTGTAATAGTAGCAGATTCGCTGGTGCCAGTATATAGAGATAAATATTTATTGCCTAGATATTATACAATACATACTGAAAATAAAGCTACTCAATCATATAGTTTAAAATTGTTTACTAAAAATGATGAATATCTCAGCTATCTGACCAGAGATTTGAATATCAGACGAATGGGAGAAATTGGCTATCTGGTGTATGATGGTTTGAACGTAGATAGTTCATTTGAGAATAATCATTTTGATGAAAACTATCAATTTTTTCATCCTGATAGCATAGAATTTTGGCCATATATTGATGGTTATGAGCTAAGATTTTCGCTAAATTCTTCGAATGCTGAAATCTATTTAACTAGCTTTCAACCCATACAGAGTGCTTATCCTTTTGTTGCGATTACAGATTTGAATGTATGGAGAACAGATAGCTCTGATCATACTTTTGTTGAATGGAAGGTGTCAAAAGAAGATAATGTCCAGCAATATATTGTCCAACACTCAGATAATGGAATAGATTTTTCTGATATAGGTACAGTTCAGCCTCGTACCGATAAAAATTACCTATTGATTGACTCATTACATAATTATACAGGGTCGCATTATTATCGAATTCGAGTCAAAAATATAGATGCTACTTCTTATACTTCATTAATTGACTCGATTTCATTTCAATTTACCCATACTGCTGTAGATAATTATTCTCTAGTAGATCATCAGATTTCAGTATTTTATCAGGGAGCTGGCATATTGGATATTTCCAAAGAAGGAGAATCGATTGATTTGAAAAAAATAAGATTGATGGATATTTCAGGGAGAGTATTGTCTGAGCTAAAAAATTTGACGCTAGCTTCTCATCAGAAATTATATTTTAATTCTTTGGAAAAAATGGCATCAGGAATATATATTCTCCAATTTGATTTCAATAATGGAAGTATTAGCCATAAATTTGTAAAAAGTGAATAATGCCTTTCCATTTCGGGAGTTGAAATATACAGCTGATGGCTCAGCTACCATGTACGTACCCCAATGGGATGAGCATTATCATTCTATTCATGGAGCCATACAGGAGTCTGAACATGTTTTTATCAATGCAGGATTAAAATATTTTTATGAAAAATATGGAATGTCAGAAATTCAAATTTATGAAGTAGGATTTGGTACTGGTTTGAATGCATTGTTGAGTGCAAAATTTGCCACAGATAATCAGATAAAGGTCAATTATCATGCAATTGAAGCCTATCCATTAAGTTTAGAAGAGGCGATTTCGCTCAATTATACTCAAAACTTAGATACTCAATGGAAAAATATATTTGAGGATTTACATCGTGCTTCTTGGGAAGAAAAGGTGGAGATTTCTAATTATTTTTCTATCTATAAAGAACATGGGCGAATAGAAGACAAAAAGGAAGTCAAAAGTATAGATATTGTTTATTTTGATGCGTTCGCACCTTCTGCGCAACCAGAATTGTGGACAGAATTAATTTTTAAATCTTTTTATGATTACATGTCGCCTGATGGAATATTGGTAACTTATTGTGCAAAAGGGATAGTTAAGCGAGCTATGAAATCTGCAGGATGGTCTATTGAAAAGCTACAAGGGCCTCCAGGGAAAAGAGAAATGACAAGAGCATTTGTATTCAAATGAAAAAGATAGATATTTTAATTGTAGGTCAAGGATTGGCAGGAAGTGTATTGAGTTATCTAGCTCAAAAACGGGGACTTTCTATTATGGTGATAGATATACCACTTTCTGGACGAGCTTCTTATGTAGCTGGAGGGATGTTTAATCCAGTGACAGGAAGAAGGGTGAAAAAATCATGGAATTATGATATTTTTTATTCCAAAATGGTAGAAACTTATCAAGAATTAGATATTTTATTGGGTATCAAAGCGTTTCATTTAACGCCGATTCATAGATTGCTATCTACCGTAGAAGATGTAAATAACTGGGAAATACAACGACTTGAAGATGACTATCATTCATATATGGGGCAATCTGTAAAGGTAGATGATGAACGTTTAATTCAACATGAGGGTGTAGGAATATTGAATAAGGGTGGATGGCTAGATATGGTGAAATTTTTGTCAGCTTTCAGAGTGTTTTTGCAAGAAAATCAGCAATTGGTAGAAGAAAAGTTTGATTATTCTCAATTAAGAAATAATCAGTACAAAGATTTATTTTTTGATAAAATTATTTTTTGTGAGGGATATCGAGTAATGGAAAATCCATTTTTTTCTGACATTCAGTTGTGGAGTACCAAAGGAGAGACGATAACTATTGAACTCGAAGGAGAAGATTTTGATTTCATTCTGAATAAAAATATGTTGATTGTACCATTGGGCAATGGAAAATATAAAGTAGGGGCGACACTAGAGCGCAATATTGATATAGATATTACTTCACATGGTTTGGAAGAATTGAAAGAAAAAGTGGAGTCAGTAATTAAAGTGCCATTTCGAGTAATAGATCAAGAAGCAGGAATTCGACCTAATGTGAGAGATAGAAAGCCATTGATAGGAGTTTCTAAGGAAATTGACAACTATTATATATTCAATGGATTAGGAAGTAAAGGAGTTTCTTTAGCACCCTATTTTGCTGAACATTTATTATCTTTTATCTATGAAGGAAAAGAACTTCAAAAAGATGTAAATTGGCAAAGAATATTCAAATAATTAGATTGAATATGAAGGGGTGAAAAATCAATTTTATTGATATTCAAATGACCCATATTGGCTTTTAATAGTCACTTTTTTCTTTTCAGCACTTTCCACATATCCTATGATCTGAGCCTGAATATTAAAAGATTGTGCTATGTCAATCAAGGTTTGTGCTATATTTTGAGGTACATAAGCTTCCAATCGATGACCCATATTAAAGACTTGATACATTTCCTTCCATTGGGTGCCAGATTCTTCTTGAATCATTTTGAAGAGTGGAGGCACTGCAAGTAAATTATCTTTAACGATATGAAGATGATCAATATAATGCAAAATTTTTGTTTGAGCTCCTCCCGAGCAATGTATCAATCCATGAAGATGATTTTTTAGCCCTTCATCTATCCACTTTTTGACTAGAGGTGCATAGGTGCGAGTAGGAGAAAGGACTAGTTTGCCTGCATTTAATGGAGCACCTTCAACAGTATCTGTTAGTAATTTTGAACCACAATAGATAAGTTCTTTAGGGGTATTAGGGTCGAAACATTCTGGATATTTTTCAGCATAGATATTTGAAAAGACATCATGTCTGGCTGAAGTCAAACCATTACTGCCCATCCCACCGTTATATTCAGATTCATAAGTTGTCTGTCCATAAGATGAAAAACCGACAATGACATCGCTGCTCTGAATTTGTTCATTGCTAATCACATCCTCTTTACGTATCCGAGCAGTCATGACAGCATCTACCATTATCGTACGCATAGCATCTCCGACATCAGCGGTTTCTCCTCCCATCAAATGAATGTTGACACCATGAGAACTCAGAGTGTCTGCTACTTCTTGAGAACCTTCGATAAGTGCTTTGATAATTTCACCAGGAATTAAATGTTTATTTCTGTTGATGATAGAGCTCATTAAAAAATTATCTGTTGCACCAACACATATCAGGTCATCCGTGTTCATGACAATAGCATCTTGCGCTATGCCTTTCCAAACACTCAAATCTCCAGTCTCTTTCCAATACATATAAGCGAGAACAGATTTTGTTCCAGCACCATCGGCATGAATAATATTGCACCACTGACTATCTTGTCCTAAAAAATCGGGATATAATTTGCAAAAAGCATTGGGGAATAATCCTTGATCTACTTTTTTGATAGCTGCATGTACCTCGTCTTTTGTGGCAGAAACACCTCTCTGGTCGTATCTTTTAGAATCTGAACTCATGATAGGCAAATTTAAGAAAGTGTATGGATTTGAATGCTATATTTTGGAATTATAGACAAAATAGGACTTGTGATGAAAAGAAATTTGAGAAAAAGGGTTTATACTCCAAATTGTTGTAGGTGATGGTCAAGATGCTTATACAGTAAGACACCCCATTCTTCGTAAGATAGTTTACCAAAAATCGGATGAGAGACAAAATCTTTTGGAACACTAGTATGAGTTATTTTTTGAAAAGTATTCAAAAATTCGATTTTGTTGGTTTGAAAATCTTCATTGTCTTTTGGAATATATTCTTTGGCAGTCGGAAGATTTTTCATAAAAGGCATTCCAAAAATCAATAGTTTTTTGACAGGGCCTAAAGATACTATACTTGATAGTGGGTTTTTGGACACTTTGATTTCATCTATTGCATTTTTATAAGCGATATCTATATGTTTCAACATCTGAGCAGCATTCATTTTACCCCATTTCTGAATAGCATTTTGTTGCAAATTGTCAAGTCTGTTTTTTAGTTCAGCTTGTTCTTGTGAGTTCCAAATTGTTTTCATTATAATTCATTTAGGATTTTAAATGT
The DNA here is from genome assembly GCA_023957235.1 of Chitinophagales bacterium. Classification (GTDB taxonomy): domain Bacteria; phylum Bacteroidota; class Bacteroidia; order Chitinophagales; family JADIYW01; genus JAMLHH01. The sequence continues at coordinate 36,223 of JAMLHI010000011.1, forward strand.
AGTTCTTCGATTTTGCTGATGTTGTTCTTCAGTACATGCTTCACATGGACATTTATCCAAAAGCATAGACTCTCCATATCCTTTTGCTGAAAGTCTTTTATTGTCTATCCCCCTGGCAATCAGATATTTCACTACACTTTCAGCTCTTTTTTGAGAAAGATATAAATTATATTCTTCATTTCCTCTACAGTCTGTATGAGCAGCTATTTCTATTGATATTTTTTCATTTTCTTTTAATATCATCGCTAAAGAATCAAGAGTGGAAAATGCATCTTGCCTAATATCCCATTTGTCAAAATCGTAATAAATATTATTCAATACTATCTCAACATCTTTATAAATTTTAGATAAGAATACTTTTTGCCTAAAATATATTGTATCTCCAGGTTTTGATTGAATATTTGAGGTGCTAAATGGAATATTCACTGTCAAATATCCATTTTTTTGAACCACCAATTGATATGCAATTCCACTATCTAATTGAGTTGTAAAAAAACCTTCTAGGTCTGAAGGAATCAATTCACCACTTAGTTTGACATTGGGGAATGTGATATTTCTTTCCCCTAGTACTTTACTATTAGGATTGAGAGAATCTGTATAAATATGTTCTACTACTTGCCCTTCAAGAATATACATTGCGGGAGCAATTTCTTTTAATTGTGATTTTTTGACTTCAACAAAATATAAATCATCGCTCTTTGAAGCTGCTCTATTACTAGATATTATTCCAGTGAAAGCAATACTCGTATCAACAGGTGTTGTATTAAAGATTTCTAATCCAAAATCATCTCTTCCAGTATTCAATCCATAAGGTAGTCTTTCAGAATTTGTAAATAAGCGACCTATTCTGGTAGCTTTGAAAATATCCAAACCTCCAAAACTGTTGATATTATTGGATGAATAAAATAGGGTATTGCCATCAGGAGTGATAAATGGAAACATTTCGTCATAGGCAGTATTAACTTTAGAACCTAAATTGATAGGTTCTCCATAGGTGCCATCTTTTTGTATCTGTAATGAATAAAGATCTTTTCCTCCATAGCCAAAAGGTGCATCAGATGCAAAGTATAAAGTTTTGCCATCTTGAGAAATATGAGCTTGACCATTATTGCTGGTGTCTCCAAAAATATGAATTCTTTCTGGGGTCGTCCATTTGTCGTTTTCTTTTTTGACTCTATAAATACCACAATAGTCTGTGACTCCTATTTCATCAGAGCCGCATTGAGTGAAATAGATAGTTTTTCCATCTTCTGTAGTTGTCAGTGAAGCGACATGGTACTTTTCATCAAATGTGTTATATTTTTCAATTTTATTTCCATCAAGATTTACCTTCCACAATGAAGCATATCCTTCATTGTTCCAGTCTGTTTTGAGAGAAAGGTCATTCTCTATCCTTGTTGAAGAAAAAATGATATCATCTCCAATGATATTAGCATCAAAATCTGAATTGTCTGAATTGTTCACAAAAGGAGTAACTTTTACCAAATCCAAATCATTTTTACCTTCTTTTTGGACATATATACAAGTGTTTATAAGAGGCTCAACAATTTTTCTGTCTTGTCTATTGATTTTGAGATATTGTTCTAAGATGCTTTGAGCTTCAACATACTTTTCATTGCGCATTAATGCTTTAGCATATATCAAGGATGCTTCTTGCTCAATTGAATTGTCTTTGTATATTTTATACCACTTTTCAGATGCTTCATATTGATTGGCGTAGTCTAAAGATTCTGCTATCATTAGGGCTATTTCTGCTCTCTGCTTATCATCTTTCGCTTTATGAAACTCTGTCTCTAATAATGGGACTGCTAAGGCATACCTCTTTAGAAGAAATGCTTCTTTACCAGAATGAATTTTATTACTAGTAGTACAACTACCTACTAATAGGATTAGAAGTATAAAGAAAAATATTCTTTTTGATAGCATCATGAATTAAAGTTAAAGCAAGAGTTTTCTATTCACAAGAATTTAGCCTCTTTATTATTTTAAAAATATCCACTTGCCCATATCTTTGAGGCTGACTTTCTGACCTTGAATCAATATCCCAACTCGATATATTCTTCCTGCCAACCAAAGCATAGCAATAGAACTCATCACTAGAATGATCATTGAAATAATTTGTTGAGTTATACTGATATCAAATGGTATTCTTGCAAGCATAATAATAGGAGAGAACCATGGCACCATTGAGCTCCATATCGCTAGACTAGCATTGGGTTGCTGAATGACAACATTCATTATGATTAATGCTATTATAATCGGCATAGCAATAGGCATTGTGTAACTATTGGCATCGGAATCATCAGTTATCGCAGCACCTACAGCAGCAAACTGTGCTCCATAAAATAAAAAGCCAAATATAAAATAGAAGAAAAAGCTAATCGTAATTCTTGATAAATCCAAAGATTTGAAAGTTTGGATAGCATCAAAAATGGCAGTTTCGTTGGCAGCCGCCATGCCTTGAGATTGAAGGTCTGAAATATGCTGAAGTTCTTTTGCAAAAAATATTCCTATTAATAATTGTACTCCTATAATTGTTGCAAACCATAACATAGATTGTAAGATAGCCACTAATCCAATACCCAAAACTTTGCCACTCAACAATTGAATTGGGCGTATGCTACTTAACATAACTTCTACTATTCTATTATTTTTTTCTTCAGCAACTCCTTTCATCACCATTGCTCCGTAAATAAAAATGAACATGTACATGACAAAACCCATCGCATAACCCAATCCAGAAGATATATCACTCTTGCCTCCTTTTTCCTTTTCTTTAATGATAGATTCAAATGTTACTTTCTCATCTAATTTTTGAAGTAGCTCACTATCATATCCTTCCCTTTTCAAAACATTTGTTTTAATAACATCGGTCAGAGCTGTGGAGATGAGATCTTCAGTCTGAGGACCCATTTGATTATTACTATAATATTTTATTCCTTTTGGTTGGTCAATATTAAGTTGAGGTATATATAATACTCCACTATAAACATCGTTTTTAGCATCTTCTTTGAGCTCTTCAATGGAGCTTGTTCTCATGTATTTGAATGTAAGCGTTTCTCCTTGATCTAAGCCTCTAAATTTATCTTCAAACAAACCACTTTCATCTTTGACTGCAATTGTCATTTTTTCATTGCCATAAATGGCTATAACAATTGAAGCAACAATAATGGCTATAAATGCCAAAGGAAGCAGTAATGTAGAAATAATGAACGATTTTGTCCTTACTCTGGAATTGAATTCTCTTTGTATAATCAGCCATACTTTATGCATAATTTGATTCTTTTACTTTTTGAATAAAAATTTCATTTACTGTAGGAAGTGTTTCTTGAAATCCTACAATCACAGCTCCTGATGCAATAATGTCAGATAATAATTCATTGGTATTGTGGTCTTTAAGAAAGACTTGGTACATATTATTTCCTAATGGGCTAGCTGGATATTTATGATTTAAGCTATCAGGCCAATTGCTATTCTCGTCTAAGGTAATCTCAAAAAGATTCTTTTTGTTTTCATAACGAATGGCTTTAATATTGCCTTGAAGAATAATATTTCCATTATTAATGAGCGCAATTTCTTCACACATTTCTTCAATAGATTCCATCCTATGAGTAGAGAAAATAATTGTTACTCCTTTTTCTTTCATAGCAATCATTTCATTTTTAATCAGATTGGCATTGATAGGGTCTAGTCCGGAAAATGGTTCATCTAAAATCAATAGCTCTGGCTCATGTAAGATAGTTGCAATAAATTGTACTTTTTGCTGCATTCCTTTTGACAAATCTTCAATTTTTTTATTTCTCCAGTCCTCAATTTGAAAATGACTGAACCATTTATTGACTTTGTTTTCTGCTTCTTTGGCTGATAGCCCCTTTAGCCTTCCCAAATAAATCAGATGTTCACCAATTTTCATTTTTTTATATAAACCTCGTTCTTCTGGCATATAACCCATGTTTCTGACATGTTTATCTTGGAGTGTTTCATTCATAAAAAGAATTTCTCCACTATCAGGTCTATAAATTTGAGTAAGGTTTCTAATCAATGTTGTTTTCCCAGCTCCATTGGGACCCAATAAGCCAAAAATGACTCCTTTGGGAATATTTAAAGATACCCCTTTTAGTGCCTGATGATTTTCAAAACTCTTTTTGAGGTGATTAATCTGAATAATATTTGTCATTAATAAGTACTTGAAATCAGTTTTGAATTAATTATTTTTTTTCTTTTGACACTTGAATATTCATTTTATTTGTTAGCACTTTGGAGAGAATCTCATAAGGTCCAGTGATAATTTTATCTCCTTTACTGATACCACTTTTGATATGAATATATGTGTCATCTTGAATTCCTGTGGTGACAGGCCTTTGAATAGCTAAACCATTACTATCTATAAAAACTACTTCTAAAGTTTGATGAGATAGAGAGTCTTCTCGCGTGACAACCGCCTGAATGGGAAGCGCAAGGACTTGCCTTTCTTTTTGAGTGAAAATATCTACTGTGGCTGACATTCCTGGCAAAAATGGTCTTTTACCCTTTTCAATAAGATCGGAGTACGAAGAAGCTAAAATTCGTATTCTAACAACAAAATTAGTAGATTGGTCGGAAGAAATATTTGTGTTTGAAATTCCTTTAGAAGAATTAGAGACTTGAGTAACAATACCTTGAAATTTCCTTCCAATATATGCATCAACTTCTATATTGGCAGAATCGCCAATTTTTACTTTAATAATTTCATTTTCTGAAACATCTACTCTAACTTCCATATTTGTAAAGTTGGAAATACGCATCATTTCAGTGCCAGTCATTTGCAAAGTGCCTACTACTTTTTCCCCTTTTTCGACATTCAAAGGTGAAACAATACCAGACATTGGAGCGAAAATAGATGTTTTTGTCAAGTTGGATTTAGCATCTTTGATTGCAGCTTGAGCTCCTTTAACACTTGCCTGTGCTGCTTCGACTGAAAAATTGGCTGCTTTTATTGTTTCTTTATTGGCTTCAATTTCTGCTTTAGCCGTTTTATAATTCATTTCTGCCTGCTCCAAATCAGCGGTAGAGATTGTCTTTTGAGCATATAAATCTTTTGCCCTTTTGTAAGCTAATGAAGCGTTGTCAAATTGTGCTTCTGCTAATCTTCCTCTGGCAATGGTATTAGAATGATTGGCTTGCATATTTTTTAAATTAGCAAGTGCATTATTATACTGAGCTTCTGCCTGCTCCACTAGAGCAAGATAGCTTTCAGGTTGTATTTTTGCTAAAAGTGTTCCCTTTTCTACATATTGTCCTTCTTTGATATTCAATTCTACAATTTCTCCTGAAACATCAGAACTGATTTTTACTTCTTCCTCCGCATTGATTTTTCCACTGGCAGTAACTGATTCCGTGATGTCGTGTAAGTCAGCTATCTGTTCTTCTACTTCTTTAGGCTTATTGCTATCTTTCTTAGACTTCTGAATAGCCATAAATATTCCAATAGCGATAAGCAGGAATAGACAAGCATAGATATATTTTTTCTTCATATTAGTTGAGGTCAATTTTTTTACCACTATAAAAATCTAAAACTTTCACATTAAATAAATATTCAAATTTTGCTTGAGTTAATCTCGATTGAGCAATTAATAAATTGTTTTGTGCAAGATTGAGTTCTAATTGTCCGACTGCTCCATTTTTCAATCGTTCTTTAGCATATTCTAATGATTGTTGTGCTGCTTTTAGATTTTTATGTGCTGCTTTAAAATTTTGTTCAGAAGAGACTGCTTTTATATGAGCTTCTTCAATGTTATTATATAAATCGTATTGGGTCTTCTTGTTTTGCAAATCTGACTGTTTTAATGCCAGTTTAGCCCTTGTTGAACTGATATATCCAGCTCTTCTGTTGTAGATTGGAATTGAAAGATTGATTCCAAATGCATAAGACATATTATTCTTGATTTGTTTACCAAATGGCATGGTAGCACTATTGGATAATGGCATTTGAGTAAAAACACTCTCCCCAGTACTTTTGATATAACCGATTGGTGTTTCAATCAGTCCATTAGATGTAGATTGTGTAAACTGGTCAGAAAGATTGGCTCCAATTCCAGAGAAAAAAGATATACTTGGATAATAAGCAGAGCGAGATATTTTTATGCCTATTTGAGAGCTTTCTAGTTTGGTTTCTGCAGATTTTATTTCTGGTCTTGAAACCATCGCGCTTTGATAAATTTTTTCAGCAGGTTCTATCTCAAAAATTTCAGATTCGATATCAATATTGGGTTGAAGAATTTTAATTTCTTTACTTAAATCTAAATGCAATATGGTTTTTAATGCCATATAAGCCAACTGTGTCTGCTGTTTTGTTACTGCTATATTATATTCGTCAGAAGCAATTTGAACCTCATTATCCACCAGCATTCGTTCAGATAGAGCTCCATTGTCAACTAATATTTTATTGCTTTGATATTGGAGTTGACTTCTTTGGAGTTGCTCAATTGCTTGTTGTTCTTGTTCCTGAGCATTCAAAATATTTAGATAGGCATTCATGATTTGCAATTGAATATTTTGCCTTAATGCTTCATTATCTAATTGGGCAGCTTGAAGATCCAATTTAGATTTTTTGACAGAGTGGATATTTTTTAAACCTTCAAAAATGGGTTGATTGAGAGATACTTGAAAATTTCCGCTATTGACAGGTTTTGTAACATATTGATACTTGGACATATCGACAGTTCTTCCTATTGCATAAGTATAAGATGCATCAGTCTGAACAAATGGTGTCAAACTGAGTCGGTCTTGTTGAATTTGTAATTCAGAAAGAGAAAGGTTGATCTGATCCAGTTGAATCTGGATATTATTTTCCATTGCATATTGTATGCATTTGTTCCAATCCCATATTTCCTGTGCATTATTTGAAGGCAAGCTACTTGTAAGTAGTAAAATGCATATTATTTTCTTTATGATTTGCATAAAATTAGTCAGCAGATAAATGTAATTGATTAATCGGCTTCTTCCAAATTCAAAAAACTAATGTTTGTGAAAAAAGATAGATTTGCTTTTCTAAAAAGGGTTGGCTTAATTCATTTTTAATGTTGAACGATAAATTTTTCACTAGCGAGTTGTTGACCACCAATGGCTGTAATAAGATTTGCGTGTTGGCAATAAATGTAAATGTGCCACTAAATGCGTAGGTTATCTATCAACTATTTCAATAATTTTCGTTTTTCAACTTCTTGTAATATGCTCATTTGCTGAATGGCAATTTTATTCAGTTTTATCAGTCTTTCGTTTTGTGGAATTTTCTCATTAATGAATACAGCATTTAAGTTTTCCATATTTGATAAACAAATCAGTTCATTGATTGACGCATAATCTCTGATGTTCCCTTTCAAGTTAGGATTTGTATCATACCATTGTTTTGCTGTTATTCCAAACAAAGCTACATTCAATACATCAGCCTCATTGGCATAAATAATTGAAGTTTCTTTAGATGTTAATTCTTTTGGAATAAGGTTTTGTTTAACTGCATCTGTATGAATGTGATAATTTATTTTTGTTAATTCTCTTTTGGCAGTCCACCCAATATTTTTTTGCTCTTCCTCTTTTAGTCGCTTAAATTCTCTTACGAGGTACAATTCAAATTCTGCCGAAATCCAAGAAGCAAACTTGAAAGCGATATCCGAATGTGCAAAAGTTCCACCTCCATATCGCCCTGATTTAGAGACTAATCCTATGGCATCAGTTTCTTTAATCCATTTTTGAGCCGACATCCAAAAATGAGGTTTTGCAGATTCACTTTTAAACCCCTCATAAATGTGGGGTTTAAAATCAGGATTGTTTAACATTTCCCATAAACCGATGTATTCTATTGTGTTATAGGTTCTTAACCACAAGCTGATTATTTGAGAAGGGTTTTCTGCATCTCTAACCTTTGCGATGTCGGTTAGAGAAATATAATCTTCCTGCTCTTTTTTGAACACTACAATTTCCGTATCTTTTACATTAATTTTTGCCATAATACAAAGAAATGAAATATAAATTATGCAAACTTAATTCTTGTTTGTTTTTGGTTATAGAAATTTAGAAATAATAAAGCCTACGCCTACAACTATGTCAACTATATTCCAAATTTCTCTATCCCATGCGATTTTAATAAACGGCTGAAAGAGTAGTGTCCATATTCCGTAAATAATAATTTCTGATTGGCTTCCTTACACCCTTAAAAATGGAATTAAAATTAAGAAATAGTAAAAAACACTTGGCTTGAAAAAATGAGTGCTAAATTTAGTAGGAATTTTAAATTTTTATTATCTAAATTACTTATTATCAATAGAATATAACCGCACTAAATTTGAGGGGAACAAGTCGGAAAAAAACTAATGTTTGTGAAAAAAAGATAGATTTGCTTTTCTAAAAAGGGTTGGCTTAATTCATTTTTAATGTTGAACGATAAATTTTTCACTGGCGAGTTGTTGACCATCAGTAGCTGTAATAAGGTACATTCCATTAGGAAGTTGAGAGCAGTCAATTTGATGAATACCTGAAATATTATTGGAAGAGTGGTAAACTTGTTTGCCTGTATAATCAAATATAGAAATATTTAAAAAATTATTCTGAATATTTGGAGGCATTTGAATATTGATTTTATCTCTGGTCGGTATAGGGAAAATATTGATTGAAGCAGAAGAAAGATTTTCCTTAATAGCAGTAGGGACTATTGGTGGATTGAAAAAATTCCACATAACTTCTGAATAACTAATATCATTTTTTTGAGCATTTAGTAAAATATGATCTGCATTATGTATTTTGAAAAACTCTAGTCTTTCATTGCAATTTTGATATACATATTGGGTAACAAAATAGCCATCAACTTTAGTATTTGGAATATTTATTGAAATAGGAGTAGGGTCACAACCATTGATTTTCTGCCATTTCTTTAATAATTCATCAACATTAATCCCAAATAAATTGATAGTATATCCAACATTAAGATCGGCAGTGCCATGGAAATGCAGTATAGGCAAGGTTCTAGAAGGATTACAATCATAGACTTTATTACCTATTGTCCCTGCTATAGATGCGATAGCAGCATATCTTTCATTGGATTGACAAGCCATTCTCTGAACCATAAACCCTCCATTGGAAAACCCGAAAAGATAAGTTTTTTCTTTGATGATAGGATATTCTCTCTGCATCTTATCGGTCAATGAGTCTATGAATCCAACATCATTATATTGCTCACTTGGATATATTCCTAGATTTCCAGCTGCAGCATTCCAGCCTGTTCCTAAAATTAGATTGTCAGTTCCTTGAGGAAATGCCAAAATAATATTTTGGGAGTCAGCAATCTCTTTAAATTCCCAAAATGCGTTTGCAAAATTTGTCATATTATCACCTAATCCATGAATGCCTATCACTAATGAATAAGATTGGTCTGGTGAATAATTCTGAGGTAGATAAACCCTAAAATCCCTTGTTACACCATCAATTTGTAAGGTGTTATTAAAATATCCTGCCTTGACTATTGATGGGGCGAATTGGAATAAAATAAAAGTGAAAAAAAGAATTTTCTTCATTGTGTTGAATTTTGCGTGTTCATTATTAGAATAAATCTAATAAAATATTAAATAAAAAAAGGAATTGTTTTACAAAATTATATAGGAAAAACTAAGCTTATTTCTATAGTCTGCACCTTAAAACCCCTAAGAAAATGATTCTAGGTTATTATATCAACAAATCAATCCATTATATTAGATTAAATCTTTGCATTAATACAGACTATTCAACTAATTGTATATACGCTATTTATCTATTTAACAGGCGTTTTGACTTTGTATTTAAGTTTGATGAAGTACATTTCAAAGTATTCAAAACAATATTTGGACAAAAACCATAATGCAGGCAAATAAATAGCCATCATCACTAGTTCTGAAGTAATCTGACTTCCCACTAAACCAATATAATCGCCAAAAAATGAACTAATTATTTTAGTACTAATTTTAGAAACCTTTGCCATGATAGGCATCGTGAATAAAATGATAAACATTAGTAAAGGATAGTGAAATAGATAAGCTCCGTAAGTGATTTTTCCTGTATATACAACTTTGTCATTTCCCATGAATTTTAAAAATGGTTTATTGCGGATACAACTCATCACTATTAAAAAGGATAGAAAGTTGACAATTGTATAGATATATACAAAATGATAGTTTTCAATTAGCACTAAATGTTCTGAAACTGCAGAGTAAAATTTAACAAACCACATTGGAAAAATTTCCATCGTCTTTCTTAAAATTGGATTCAATTGAGCCAAATCCATGATGTGATGAGTATCAATTTGGGTAGCGGTATAGATTCCATTGAGTGTTACAATAATCAAAAAAGCTAAAAATGACCACCAAAACCATTTTTTAGCACTCTTGATCCATGTGAAATCCCAAAGTGCTAATGCCATACCAAAAGCCAAACAATCCAGTTGGCACCATGTAGAGCGAAGCATGATGACAGCAACCCAGCTGTTTTTCATAAAATCATTTCCGTTAAAATAGCTATTGTATTCAGGAGAGTATGCAAGGTGATTAAAATAAAAATAAGTGGCCAAACGAGCTAATGGGGATAAAATAATAATGCCTAATACCAGCCTTCTCAAGTTTTTTAGACTGAGAAAATATACCATAAAGGGCAACATTAAATAAAATTGTTCTTCAACAGATAATGACCATAAATGAGATAAAAAGGGGTTGAAATTGGGTTGTACATTTTGTAAAAAATTGGCTAGTTCTTTATAGTTGTATGTATATGACCAAAAAAGCCACCAATTGACCTGATATTCCTTTAAAAAGTCAGATATTAAAGGTATCTGTGTGGTGCCGACTAAAAAAATAACAATAGCCAATATTGCTAAGAACGCCCAGTATAATGGGAATATTCTATAAAATCTTTTTAGGTAAAACTCTTTTAGATATTCCTTAAATGCATATCCTTTTTGTTTGTCTTTCAATAAGATAAGTGTGAGTAAAAAACCTGAAATGACAAAAAATGATTGTAAAACCCACCATCCATAAGCAAATGGAGTGCGAATAAAAATAAATGGTACATGGTGCATGACCACTACAAAAGTACCAAATGCACGATAGCCGTCTAATGAACCAAAATATTTACCTGTTGAAGGTTTAGCTTGTGCAAGTTCTGCCATTTACTTTTTTTAAAGTTCCTAATATCTATTAATTCTATGAAACTTTTTATTCTTTCTTCAATAAAATATTTGTTTGCAAGGTGTAAGTGCTTTATCGTTTAAGATAATTTTATTTAAGCGGAGGTATTTTTGAATTTTAACTTTCCATTTTCTGATTCAAGATTTTAAGTAAAAACCTATATTTGTGTTTTTTGCCTTATGAGTACCGCTAAACCTCCAGTTCCTTTATTTATTAAGATGATGTATTCTTTAGGGCAAACAGGTTGGAATTTGGCCAATTCGTGTTTCATGCTTTTGTTAATATATTTTTATCATCCGCCTATCATTGGGAATGAAAGTGTATTTACTGAATTCATTGAGCGTAAAGTTGTCTTCCTGTCATTTACTACTGTGGGATTACTTATGTTTATAGGAACAGCTGTAAGTGCTATTGTAGATATTTTAATGGGACCTATTTCAGATAAGTCAAAGTTTAAATTCGGTCGAAGAAGGACTTTTTTAGCAATCTCATTTCTGCCTATATCGCTATGTGTATTAATGTCTTTTTTCCCATTGATTGATGGCAAGTCTTCAATAAATATATGGTGGTTAGCTGTGGGTGCTTTGGGTTTTAATATATTTTTATCAGTTTATGTTACACCTTTTAATGGTCTGATTGCCGAATTGGGTCATAATCAAAAAGATAGAGTATTTATTAGTACTTTATTAGCAGTGACATGGGGTATTGGATTAATAGGTGCTAATACCATTTTTGCTTTAAAGGGATGGGTGTCAGATTATTTCCATATAAGTGGCACACATGCTTTTCAATATTTGATTTTATTGTTTTGTGTGATTTCGATGGTGTTGATGCTCTTGCCAGTCATTTTTGTAAATGAAGATAAATATTGTATTAAGACTGCTCCTGTAAAAGGAAATCCATTTGAGCAAATGAAATCTATACTTAAAATTACCAATTTTAGGAGATATATGTGGGTAGAGTTATTCTATTGGTTTTCAAGCCAGTTTATCCAATTGGGAATAGCTTATTATGTTACTACTATCGTTGGGCTAGAGGAACATTTTGTTACATTGGTCGTCATCGGTGCTGCTGCATGTTCGTTTATTTCTTTTCCATTGGTCATGCCATTGACAGAAAAGTATAATCAGAAAACATTATTATTGATAGCATTTATTATGCTAGCATTATTATTTGCATTCATACTTTTATTGGGTGTTGTTCAACTTCCAATTCCAATTATAGCACTGATTATTATTTTACTCAATACGTTTCCCATGGCGATTTTTGGTATTCTTCCTATGGCTTTAGTTTCAGATATGGCGACAGAAGATGCTCAAAACACAGGGCAATTTCGATCTGCTACCTTTTTTGGAGTGAAGTTTTTTGTGATGAAGATTGGAATCTCATTGACAAATTTATTGTTTCCGACCTTATTATTATTAGGTAATAGCCTAGAAAATAATCAAGGAGTAAAAATGACTGCTTTAGTAGGGATGATAGGAACTATTATCTCCTTGCTATTAATGACGAAAGTCTATTTGCCTAAACTGAAAGAATGATTATAAGTTGTTGATTATTAATATATAGAAATAAATTTTTAAACTATTACTGTAATTATTCTTCTTTTATTTTCCAATAAATAATCTTCCTATCATCTCCAGTACTTATCAACTCAGTCTCACTCATCCATAACAATCTATTGACACTATGGGAATGTGATTCACTGTATTTGTCTTTGTTCAATACCTTGAGTAATTTCATACTTTTTGTATCCCAAATTTTAATCGTCTTATCTCTCCCTGCACTTGCTAAATATCTTTCATCGGGAGATTTTGAAATATGATTGACAGTATATAAGTGAGCTTGAATCATTTCTTGATGTACCCATTGTTTATTAATTTTTTTCCAAATATGGAAAACAGCATCTCTTCCTGCACTGATAATACAGTTATCGTGAATAGATTCAATAGTAAATACAGAATTATTATGAAGTCGGAGAGATTGTACCGGATTAAGAGAATATAAATCAATGATTTGGATGCTGTGGTCAGAAAGGCCAAGTTGTAATTCATTCAGCATAGGCGAATAATGAATACATCGAATATTTGTATTACAAAGCTTAAGGTCATGAAGAAATTGCATGTCTTTTTCCCATACTTTCAAAAATCCATCTCCACCTACAGTAAATATTTTCCCATTGGCTTCTTGTATAGCAAAAACATCTCCTTCATGTGCTTGAATGGCTTTGGGTTCATTCTTTTTAGTCAAATCAACTAAAATCACCACTCCAAATCTTTGTCCAACATATAGAATTTGGTTCTTAGCATCATGATACAAAGAATATATACTTCCATTGGCTTTCACTAATGGCCCATTAAATGCTTTTGTTTGAATATCCCAACTTCCAACAAATTGGTCGCCACTACCACTATAGAAAATATCTTTTTTGTCTCCTAAGCATAAACTGTACACAGGTTCAGAGTGCCCAGTGAAAACATGTTCCAATTCAACTCTCATGTTGCTGTAAAGATAAGGCTATTTCGTCTTCAAAATTGTATTAATTGTGTTTTTCTATTAGGATTGAATAGTACTTTAACTGATGAATGGTTAAATCCCTAATTAATTCATTATCAAATAACTATAATATCCAATAATTTCTTTCAATAATCGAAACCAATCATTGAATGTATTGATTTCAGGGATAATATATTCGTTCCAAAAGTATTTTCTCTCAGAACCACAATCCTCATCGGCAGGATAAGCATCCACTTTTATTCCATTGTTTTCGAATATTTTTTGAGCTCTCTTCATGTGGATAGCAGAAGTAATCAATAGAAAAGAATTATATTCTGGGTATGAATTGGCTAGTAATTCTTTAGTAAACTGAGCATTTTCAACAGTATTTCTTGATTTAGATTCTATAATCAAATTTTTTTCTGGAATCCCCCAACTGAGTAATAGTGCTTTAAATTGATTGGCTTCATCTAATCCTCTGTCTTGAACGTAACCACTACCTCCAGTGATTAATATTTTATCAATTTTGTGATTGTAATATAAATCGAGAGCTTGCCAAATTCTATCACCACTTCTCTGAAGTACTAGTCTTTCAGTATTTGAATCATATTCTGACATTCCACCCAATACAATCCCAATTTGATGATGTTCAATGCTAGATTTGGATACTGCTGGGGTTTCCCAAAGGTGCAATACTTTCTCGTAAATAAATGTATTAGAGAAAAATAGGGCAATCAATAAGGAAATAATAAGAAAGATTTTTTTTGTCTGAACTTTTCTTGCAAAAACAGCAATAAATAGACTCGCTATCAACCAAGATAATGGAGAGATGAGAAAATATATAATTTTTGAAATAATCAGCATAATAAAAAACCAGAGCAATGCTCTGGTTAATAAAGGTTGACAAAAACTGAATTATTCTTGTAGTTTCTTTTGATAGTGGAATGCTTCTTTTTGTCCGTTATGGCAAGTCATACACGAAATTTGGTTGACCATGCCGTCATGAGGGTACTTAGAAAAATAATTTTCATTAATTTCTTTTGTCATTTGCATCATTCCTCTTGCGATATGTTTTTCCATTTTCTCGTCACTTGCAAAATCTAAACCTTGACCATCTGGTTTGGCTGCATGGCAATGACCACATTTTACACCTAATGAAGTATTAAATGCTTTCATGATACTTTCCAATTCTCCTTCGGAGATGTTTTGTGGAAGAATTTTTAAATTTTGGAATTGTGGAGTGTCATTTGTTGCTTGGCTTTGCATACTAGTCAGCGTGGCACATGACACAGCTAAAATTAAAATAGCCGAAAAAATCAATAGTTTATTCATGTTTTAAATTTTTGTTGAATATAAAATAAAAATCTGTACAAGACAATATTATGACAAACTTAATGAGCAGATTAACCTCCACATCCACCAAAAAAACGTTTTTTGTCCTTCTTGAGCATTTCCACTAATTCATCGTTTAGACTATTGGGTAATTCCAAGTCTTTAATTTTTTCATTAGATTTTGCAAGTTCTGTCTGCTTAGTGGAAGATTTGTTTTCTTGATCTGGAGGGGAGTTTTTTTTACCATCTTTCATTTTCTTCTATATTAGTTGGTGAAGATTTAAATTTATTTCTCCAATATATTTTTTGTTTTTGTCTTTCCAAAATAAGTGTTGCTATTGTCTTGGATGCATTGACTCCTTTAGTAGCCGAGAGCATTTCTCTGACTTTATTCTCACTGACATCAATTCGATAAAGTAAAAACAATAATCCATCAAAGTCTTTAGAAATCAAATCATCAATATACATACTGAGCCACTCTAATATTTTATCTTCAGTAGCCATGTCTGCCATGGGAGTGGAGTCAATATTTAAAGTTTGAACAAGTAACTGTTTAATATCGTCAATTTCATTATTCATGATTATTACTTGATGATTTCATAGCTATGAGTGATAGTAGCTGATTTTTCCAGCATTTTTGATACTGAGCAATATTTATCCATAGACAAATGGATAGCTTTCTCCACATTTTTAGGGTTCAAATTTCCTTTTAAAATATAATGGACATGGATAGTCTTAAAAACAGCAGGAACTTGGTCTATATCTCGCTCTCCAGTTACTTCAACTTTATAATCCTCAATTCCCTCTTTCATTTTATTTAAAATACTTAATACATCCATACTACTACATCCAGCAATAGAACTGAGCAGCACTTCCATTGGTCTCATCCCCAAATCTTGTCCTCCGATTTGTGGTGAGCCATCCATAGAAATAGATATATTTTGCTCATTGGTGGCTATCAGGTGTACAGCTGAATTAGCACGTTGAATTGATACTTTCATAGGATAAAGTTAAGTATTTGAAATGAAAAAGGCTATCTAGAGGATAGCCCAATATTAACACACCACAATTTAATACTTAAAATCTAAATAGTGCATACACTTGAAATCCTGTATTTGAAACAAACTTTTTATCGCCCATTATTAATCCATCACTCTCTGTTAAGGTTCCTTTGTAGTCATTATTACTTAAATCCAAAAATCCTTTTTGAAATCTTGCTCCTACACCAAAACCACCATTAGTTACAAATTCCAAACCAATATTTGCACCCAAATCGAATCTGTTCATCGGCAATTCTCCATTAACATCTTTATAATCATCTCCATACCAATTGTTGCTTTCCTTAGATTGCTTTTTACCATCAAATACATTTTCTATTTTGGCAGCTCCACCTAGAATATATGAAAAATATGGTCCAGCATATAGATTAAAATTATCTCCCAAATAGAATTTTGCAGATACAGGAAGATCTATAGTGAACAGATTTCCTTTCATTGTAAGTTTCCCTTCTTTTCCTAGAATAGAGTATGTACTTTGCCTTTTTACTCCTTTATTTGCTAATAAAGCTTCAATATCTAGGGCGAAATGATCTCCAAATCTTTTCTCGTAAGTAACTCCCAACATCCCTCCAACTTTCCATGTGTTTTTGTTGTTCTTGAAATTAAAACTTTCTACTTCTTTGGGTTCTCCAAAGCTTAAAGTTGAAAATCCAACACCACCTTTTAAGCCAAAGCCTCCTTCATTGTTGCCATCTTTTGCAACTGAGATGCTGATCATTCCTAAAGAAAACAATCCTGCTAATACTACTTTTCTTGATTTGAATATATTCATAAAAAAAATTTACTGTTTAATTTCAAATATTGTGCCATTAGAATGAAATCTGTATTCAGGTGCATATAAACATTCGCCAATAGTTACTCCACTACTATATTTTCCCGCAACGTTAATATTAACGCTATATTCAAAAATATAGTTTCCTTTTTTGATGTTTTCTAAAAACCAATGCGTTGCTGCATCTCCATTTACTTCATAATACCACAGCCCACCTTGATATCTATATCCAGAAAGTAGATTTTTAGGCTCGAACCCTGATGCTCTAGTATCTTGCAAATGGAAAAACTCTAAGTCTCGATTGATTTTTAATTCCAATTTTATTTTTAGTTGATCGCCAATAAAAATTGGGGTTTGAGGAGTTATTGGGATGAGTTCTTCTCCTTGTTCATTATGAATCACCTTATAAAGTGTTCTTTTAATTTTTAAATCTTCATTGCTCTGACTTTCCGTATTGCTCAAATCTTCCCAATATTGCTGATAAATAGCTCCCCAAGACGGTGATTTTTGTTTTTTTCGAATGTCAATAGTTTGAGGTTGTTTTTCTCCAGATTCCAAACTCCAAGATTTTTTGAAATAAGCAGTTCCACTAAACAAATCTGTATTTAAAATTTTTTGATTATCTATCTTAATAACATCTGTACTCACTGATTTCCAATCGCTGCCAGTTAACAATAATGCGTAACAAGCATTGGCGGTAGCTCTGGGTTGTTCCCATCGGTTGCTTTGTTTTTGTCTGAGTAACCACAATTTAAGATAGTCAATATCTTTGTCGTTTTTGTTGATTTCTTGAAAGGCCAAAATAATATGAGCTTGAGTCTCAATAGGAGAATTATACCAATAGTTCCAATTGTTTGATTTCCAATACATTCCTTCCTTTTCAGAAAAAACTGCTGATTGTTTGAGGCTCTTTAGTATTAAAAGTGCATTGTTTCTATCGCCTAATCTATTGAGTGTCATTGCAATTAATGCTTTTGCATGATTGCTTTTTTGAAAGCCATACTTTTGTGATTGTTGATAGAAATATTTTGCGGCCTCAGTAGTGATTTTTGTATTGAAATAAGAATTTAAATACAAATTTTCTATTTCTATATCGTCTAAATGGTCATTAGATAGATAATTAGAATCTTGTTGTTTGATTTCAAGAAATTTCTTTTCTACTTCTTTATCCAGATATTTTACTGATAGATTGACCCAATCTTTCAACTGGGTATTGCTAGAGATTTGTATGGCACCTAATTCATTCAGTCTAAACAAACCCAACAAAATATACTGAGTGATATATCTGTTTTGAGGCATTCCTAGAAACCAAGATATTCCTCCTGATGGATTTTGTAATTTTTGAAGTTTGCCAAGGAGAGTGTTGACTATATTGGAATTGTCTGCCTCTGACAGCAACTTGTATAGTTGTTGCATTTGAGCAGTTTCGTCCTGAGCATCTCTTAACCATGGAGTCGCTTCTAAAATTATAGATTTAAGCTCTTGATTCTTTTCTAAAGCTGATTTTAATGAGCCTTCTTTGCCCCATGCTTCTAAAAGTTTTTTGCTTTCAGGAATTTCTCTTAAAATATAGGAAGCTAGTGTGTTAGCATAATATCTGTCAAATAGAGCAAGAGCAGATTCATCATTTTGTTCATTGAGATAGGGTAGTGCCATTAATGCATTCCACACTGGCATTGATGTATATTCAAAGCTGAGCATTTTATTATTTGAAGTAGGTGTCTTAGTGAGCACATCCTTTAAGTCCCATGAATATTTCCCTTTTTTATTGATGAAAATTGGAGTTGATTTTGTGAGTAAAATTTGATTTTCTAGAATTGGAATGATATCTTTTTCTCCATCAGAAAAGGAAGGAGTTGTGACAGAAACCTCATAAATAATAGCATCATATTGATTAGGAATTTCAATTTTCCACTCTACGCTTATATTACTGTTAAAAGGAACTAAACGTTGAATAGATGCACTAGATTTTAGAATTTCAGAAGTGATATCTTCTTTTGTATATGCATTGCGAAACAAAATATTTATGGATGCTTGTTGTTGATTGTCTGTCAGATTGGAAACTTTTGCTTTCAGATAAATAATATCACCTTTTCTTACAAATCTCGGTTTGTTCAATTGAATCATAATATCTTTTTGCGTCTTTACTTTGTCCTGGAAGATATTATAATGTAAATCTGGAGTATGAGCAAATGCCAAGAATTTCCATGTTGTCAAGGCATCCGGTATAGTAAAATCTATTGAATATTCACCTAGTGAGTCAGCATATAAAAATGGATAAAAAAAAGCTGTTTCGCTAAAGTTTGTCCTAAAAATAGCTGGGTCAGCAATTGATTTCGAAGTATTATTTTCATTCTTAACTTCCTCTTGAGACAGAGGTGTTTCAGCCGAATCATTGTTATTGCCTCCTAATGCCAATGATTTTTCCATCATCATAGGAGCAGGCATCCCTCCGCCATCAGCGAAATGTCTATAATAATACTTGGCAAAGCCTAAACGCCAATTAAAATAATTAATCTCAGGACTGAATAATGAAACATAATTAGGATAGGAATTAA
Organism: Chitinophagales bacterium; assembly: GCA_023957235.1. GTDB lineage: Bacteria > Bacteroidota > Bacteroidia > Chitinophagales > JADIYW01 > JAMLHH01. The sequence goes on from JAMLHI010000011.1 coordinate 55,622, forward strand.
AATATTGTCCTTGATATTCTAAAGTATTACTTAATCTGAATGAAGGATTAGCATAGTATAGATAACTCACCCATCTATTTTGAGCAAATGGAAGGTAAAAATTAAAGTCATTAGAAGCAAACTGGTCTAGAGAGGCATCATACATTGTTGCTAATAATTCGGCTTTTGCTAGTTGATTTTTGGCATCTGTTATTTTCAAAGTCCATTTTTCATGTGAACCAGGTAATAGCTTATCTCTGAAGGTTTGCCATCTGATATTCAAATCATCCCATTTTGGATATTGAACTGGTATGTCTAAGCTATTCCTGATGACCCTGTTTTCTACAATTATTTCGTAAAATATGGTTACAATATCTCTATTGCGAATTTGAAACGGTACGTTCCATACAACTGATTTTCCGTTGAGAGTGATTGAAGTATCTGATATAATTTCTCCACCGACTGTTATAAAGGCATTAACATAAGATGGCTGAATGTCAGAGTGAAATGCTATTGTTACTGAATCCTTAGTCTGATAGTTGCTTTTATCAAGAGAAACTTTGATGAATTCGGGCTGAATGGAAGGAGCTAAGGCTTGTTTGATTTCAAAGTATCGAACTAAGACAATGGTGTCAGATTTGTTGATAATAGTGGAAGATATTTTATACATGCCTTCTTTGAGATGAGTCGGCAATTGATGATAGGTGCTATCTCCCGATACTTCAATTTTGCTTTCCCATTCTTTGGCTTTCACAACCCAGTTTTCAGGAGAATTATCTTTGGCAAAAATATCATAAGGAAATCTTTTTTGATGTTCTAGTTCTGTCATTGAGTATTGATCAGGCTCAGCCCAGTATCTTGCTTTTTGAGGATATTTAGGAGGAGTTAAAGATTCAATCTTTAAGTGGAACAGTGATGTAACGGGTACATTTTGAAGATTCTTAGAACTTAAAAATAAAGAGGGAGCTGTGGAGGGAGTCCATATCGCATCAATATTCATTTGAGGTTCGATGGCATTTTTTCCTACTCGTAAATCATAAGAGGTACTCCTTGTTTCACCAGTTATATCTGTTACTTCCACATTGATAGAATATTGATATGTCGAAAGATTATTTTTATCTTTTTCTGCTTTAAAAGTTATCTCAAATTCACCATTTTTATCTGTTGTGATTTTTTGTGTTGCGATGATAGCAGGTAAGGCATATTGAGGAAAATATTTACCATGCATTCTCCAAATAGGGTAATAAGCTTGTCTTTTGATGGAGTAAGTTACTTCGGCTTGGGAAATAGATGCACCGCTATAAGCTATTGCCTGGCCTTTAATTAGGATATTGTCATCTAGTTGAAATGCCCCCTCTACTGGAAGGATTTTGACTTCAAAAGTGGGTCTTTTATAATCTTCGACTGAAATATTCGCTGAGCCATAGTCCGTTTCGATAGTAAAGTTGCCATTGAGTCCACCTAAAGGTATTTTAAAAAAACCGCTAAAACTCCCGTACTCATTGGTGGTAAAATTTTGAGTAGAAACTTCTTGGTAATTGGCATCTCTTAAAGTGACCTTTAATGTTTGTTGAGTAGAAGGTTTTACAGTGTCTCCATCTGAAGATATTAATATGCCTTTAAAATAAATCTCTTGACCTTGTCTGTATATAGCCCGATCAGTAAATATCCTTGCAGTGGTATTCCAATTTTTACTAAAATGATTATTGTAGTAATGAAAATATTGATTATCAAGAGTTAAAGTATCTCGTCCTTTTTTAATTATTATTTTGAAAAATGAATTGCTTATTGACGTTTTTTCTATATTAAGCTCTGATTTTGAATTAGGAAAACCGCTATAAATAGTTTGATAGGGTTCTTTGTCTCTTTGTAGTTTTAATATTTCTACCGAACAATTTTGTATAGGAAATCCAGTTTTTCTATCTAAAATTCTGATAACCAAATTTTTGTTGTTTTCATTAACAGTAATAGAAAGATTAGTAACTTGAAAAGGAGTAATCGTAAATTTACTTTTGTTGAATTGTTTAGAAATATCATTTGTAAATGTTACTAATGCATACTTCCCAGTAGATAATCCTTTGAAAGCAAATTCAATACTATGTTGTAAATAATCATTGGATGCAGGAAGGCTTAGTGATCCTGCTTGAATAGAATTTGTCTTTTGAATATTATTCCAAATTTTTTCATGAGAATTATTTTCTGCGATAGCATAAGAAGGATTCCATTCAATGATTTTATATTGAATGCCATCAATATTTTTATACTGCACCCACACTTTAAAATCTTGATAACTAGGTATGAATTCTTCAGTCCTTACTTGTAATGATTGATTGAAAATTTCATCTAAAATCGTTTGAACAAGGGCAGCTCCATAAGTGTCATGATAATCTTTAATGTGTTTCTCAGCTTTGAGAACTATCTCTTTTAATGGGATATTTAATTCCAATCGATTATTGTACTGATGAAAAAGCAATTCAGAATTAAAAAGAGATTGTGAAGATTTTGATACAGATTGTTGGAAAGCAATTTTTAAACTATTAGAATATAAATCTAATTTGTTTTCACCAAGGAAATTTTCATTTACAAATCGAAGCCTTTCATAATCAATATAACTTAACAGTTCTTTGTCACTATCATTAATATGTTCCTTTGCCCATTGTTGGAATAATTGCAAAGCGTATAATTCATTGGAGAAGGTCTGGCTTTGAATTGGAAGATTAACAAATTGTGTGATTGGAAAAAAATATTCTTTTTGATTGATTTGAAATGCATGAGCAGCCTCAATCAGTTGTATGTTTTTTGACTTGTAAAAATTAATAGCTTCTAAATAGAGTAAATCTGAAAGATTTTGAATAGGAATATTAAATTTCATATTCTCATCTTGAAGCATAATAATGGACGAATAATTTTTAAGTGAATATTCTTTAAGCAAATTTTTACTATTTAGAATATCCATATACAGAGAGTGGATTTGACTTTGAAACTGCTTGGCATCCCACATGGTAAAGTCATCAGATAATTCCTCTGAAAATGTTCTATCCAATATAGAATATTGATTATCAATATAATAAGTGAAATATGAACGAGCCAATAGCATCTTTAATAATGCCTTTTCATCTATACTTTTAGAATTTGAAATTTTTGATTTTAGGTCTTGAATAATTTTTACCTCACTATTTTCCTCAATTTGTAGCTGGTTTTTGTAAATATGGATAAGTGCTTTAAACTTTTGTTCAGTCACATTTTCGCTTTGTGCCTTATTGTATATCAATTGTGCCAATTGTAAAGCATCTTTGTTGAATCCTTTGCTTTCCAAATCACTATATTTTTTCCACATATCATTATACTGCTCTGCCATTACACCTTGGATACTTAATAAAATAATAGTCAATAATATAGTTGCTGTTTTTTGTGTAAGTTTCATTATAAAAATTGTTGATGTATTAAAAGTAAACTCTGCTAATTGAATGCCAAAAAAAAATGAGTGAAAAATATTTAACTTTTTACTCTATCTAATTTAACGTAAAGAAGAATATTGAAATTTTATCAATACAGTCCAAAAAATATTTAGGATAGCATTGGTCAATAATATGTATAACACACATTTTTAATAAAAAGTGTTCATTGAAATGCCAACTTTTACCAGACTGCAAGATGTTCTTCAGCGACACCCCAAGCTGTGAAATTTTCTTTAACACCATTGACTGTTATAGTGCCAGTGTATTCTCCAAAAGGCTGAATGAAAACACTTTTCATAATAGCAGCATTAAGATTTTCTTGTCGAGCTCCTAATGGTTGTAACCGCATTTTTAAAATTGAATCATTGGTTTCTATTCTCCAGATATCATTTTTTAGGTCAGGGCCATAGGTGAATTTTGCATCAGAGAGAAGAATTCTTTCTTTGTCCAACCATAGGATATTTTCCATATTGGAGTTGAATTTATTGACTATATTAAATGCGATGGACTTGCCACTTTCTGTTTTTCCTATTGCACTACTCCAGTTCCATTCTGTCTGTCTTGGTGGATATCCTTTTGTGAAATCTATTGCACCATAAGCACCTTCAATTTCATATACTTTGCCCCGATAGTCAATTTTGCATTGAATAGGAATTGGCAAATCTTTATAAGTAAAGTTAAATGGTCTGTTACCTTCTGAGGGTGCAACAATGCTAACCCCGTTGTCCAATAGATGGGCTGTGATTTCCAATTTATATTTTCCCTTATAATTCAATGACATCATTTGATGGGTGGTTCTAATCGAATACTTGCCAAGACTCCAGTCGTCAGTCAAAGAAGGGTCAAAATTATTTTTAAATCCAAGAGGTAAAGTCGTTTTGTCTTCAATAAATAAATTTTCTGAAGGCACATAAAAATAGGTAAATGCAGTAGATACCATTCCTGCATCTACTATTGCCATTCCAACATAAAAATCTTTACTATATATGCCAAAAAATATCCAAGCTTTGCGTTGAGTCCTCCTTCTTTTGAAACCAGGGAATCCCTCATCATCCCAAAATGTTGTCAAAGGTTGAGTAATAAGATTTTTATAACGACCAAACTCAATATGTTTTCCATACTGTAGTAATTGTTTTTCTTGTTCTTTAAGCATCTGACTAATTATAACAATACAAAATACCGAAAAAATAAGATTAATTTCAGAGTTTTTATTCTATTGTTTTTTAATGAAGTCCACATAAAAGCCAATGGTGTTTTTGTAATCTTTGAGATTCAGATATTCATTTACACCATGGAACCCACTTGGATTTGTCAAGGGACTGAATTTATAAATATTTTTTGTGACAATATCAAAATGTTTTGAATCTGTGCCTGCTATCATTAAAAATGGAGCAGTAATTGAATTTTCAAAATGAGAAGAAACTGAACTAGCAATATTTTGAAAAGAAGTTGTATTGTAAGGAGATATTCCAGAGGCTTCTTGACCTTCTGATTTCTTTTTGATATGAACTAATGGATTGTTAATGGCTTTTGAGGTATGATCAATCACATCTTGAATAGTAGTCCCCAAATTAATTCTGTAATTGATATTGGCACTGGCTATATTGGGAATAACGTTATCTTTTTCACCACCATTAATGATTGTTGGTACCATAGTAGTCCTTATCATTGCATCACTAGGAGCTGACTGACTATAGATATTGTAAATTAAAGGTTTGAATAGCCATAAATTGCTCAATGCCAATCTGTTAATAAATGATGAGTAAGGTGCAATATGTTGCATGAAACTACTTACAGAAGGAGATATAGAAGGTTGAAAGGGTTGATTGCTTAAGTCTGTAATAGCTGCGCTGAGCATGTTGATAGCATTTTCTTTATTAGGCATAGATGAATGCCCTCCATCAATATTTACTGAAAGTTCAAGATTTAAGAACCCTTTTTCTGCTGTGCCCACTAAGGCAACAGACTTAGATACTCCCGGGACAAGTCCTACAGATACATATCCACCTTCATCTAAAACAAATTCTGCTTGAATATTTCTACTTTTTAGTAGTTGAGCAACAGCTAAAGCACCATTTTTGCCACCAATTTCTTCATCGTGACCAAAAACAAAATAGATATCCCTTTGAGGCTTGAAATTTTGTTGAAGTAGAAAATTTACAGACTCAAGTTGAGCCAATAAATTTGCTTTATTGTCAATACTACCTCGTCCAAATAAAGTGTCATTATGAATAATTCCACCAAAAGGAGGGAAACGCCACAAATCTTTGGTGTCTTCAGATACTGGGACTACATCTTGATGAGCCATTAATATTCCAGGTCTAAGTTGACTATCTGTTCCTGTCCATTTCAAAACAACAGTGTATTCATTGACAGTTTCAAACTCCAAATTTTTGAAAATGATAGGATAGCTGTTTTTTAAAAATTGATGAAATTCTAAGAATATGCTATAATCAATCAATGAAGTATCTTCAAAAGACACAGTCGGATAAGTAATTGCCTTGGCTATGCGTTCTTTATATCCATTGATTGAAGAAATATCTGTTAGTGTCGGTGCTTGCTGGTCCGTATTTGGACTTATTTTAAAGAAATTAAAAAATAGTATTCCAATAAGGATTACAAATATCAAAAGTATCAATAAGGCAATTTTCTTCATTTGATTATATTCAGAGTGATGAAATTAAGTGAATTTTATGAAGAATAATGTTGTTTGATATATTTTCAGGCAAATGGATAGAGAGATATAAAATTGAAGTTGAAGATTTTTGACCAATAAAAAAGGCTACCAATTTTGATAGCCTCTTCATAATTTTTATAAATTAAATTTTATTTCATGTATAGCACTTGATAAGTAGAAGGTCTTTTTTGAGAGATAATCACCTGTTTATCAGCAATATGTTTTTGAATAACATCATTATTATAATGTCTGATAGTCAAAATCACTAAATCATTTTCTTGATGAATGTTGAAAATATTTTTTACCAATTTTATCACCTTTTCAATTTTTTCAGGACTATTATCTACAACAGCTTGTAAAGATATAGCACCAGTCTGCATCATGTTGATTTTCAAATTTGCGAGTGCAAAAGCTTTAAGCAAATCGCCTACAGTATCATCTGCAACAAATGAAAAGTCTATAGAATGGAAAGTCAACAAAGTTTGATTGTCTTTAATCACTCTCACAGGAGGATATTGAATAGGGTACTCGGCTCCAAACACTTTTGTTCCTTTACCTTCTGGGTTTATAAATGATTTGACAAGTAAAGGGATGTTTTTATTCTGAATAGGTTTGATTGTTTTAGGATGAATGACGCTTGCTCCATAATAAGTCATTTCCACAGCTTCAAGATAAGAAAGTTCGTCTATAAAGACTGCATCTTGAAATCTTCTTGGGTCACCACTCATTACTCCGGGTACATCCTTCCATATAGTTTGATTTTCAGCATCCAAAATATTAGCAAAAATAGCTGCAGTATAATCTGAACCTTCTCTACCTAATGTAGTAGTGAAACCTTCTACAGTCGAACCAATAAATCCTTGGGTAACTACAGTATTTTTTTCTAACAAAGGTCTAAGGATTTCATTTGTTTTTTGGGTAGAGTCTTCCCAATTGATGATGGCTTCTCTATAGGTATCGTCAGTTTTTAATACTTTACAAACATCTAACCAACTGTTTTTTACTCCAGCATAATTAAGATATTGACTTAATATAACGGAAGAAATCATTTCGCCAACAGATACGATTTGGTCATAGACATAGCTATTACTGTCGGGTCTGTCTTTGCTAACAAATTTTTCTAAATCATAAAAAATATCATTTAACTGTTGATAGACGGCATGCGATTCATCTGAGAATAATCCTTTACAGATATTGTAGTGATTGTCTTTTATGACTTTAATTTTATCTTGAAGTTCATCCGTATTTTTGAGATAGGCATTAACGACTTCCTCTAGAGCATTAGTTGTCTTTCCAGTAGCGGAAACAACAATTAAAATTTTTTCATCACCAAATCTTTTAATAATATCGGCTACATTTTTGACTCCGGCAGCATCTTTTACTGAAGCCCCTCCAAATTTGAAAACTTTCATTTTTACACTTTATTTTAAAGTAAATACAATTTGTCTTTTTCTATTTTACATGTTAACCATTGATTATCAAAGGTAGCATTGATTTTTTTGTAAAATTCAATAGCAGGTTCATTCCAACTCAATACATGCCATCTAAGTTGATTGGCACCATGTTCGCAGGTTGCAGCGATTAGAGCTTTGAATAATAATTCTCCAATTCCATTTCGTCTGTATGCTTCCTTGACAATTAAATCATCTAGATATACCATATTGCCTTTCCAAGTAGAATATCCTAAATAATATAAAGCTATTCCTATGATTTCATGTTCTTTCTCAGCAATAATTACCCTATATCTGGGTTCCTCTCCTGAGCCATCTGCAACAAAATCTTTTAAGCTGTTGGTCGGTTCATTAGGTTCATTTTCATAAATTGCCAATTCTTTAATGAGTTGATAAACTGCCGGTAAATCTTGTTTAGTGGCAATGCGAATATGAACTAAATCAATTTCTTTGGTCATCTTTTTAAATAGGAATGCAAATATATAACATTAGCATACTCTCTAAAAATTTAATGAATTAAATCTCATATTCTTTTTTCTTGATTTTTTATTTTTTTCATTATTCTTTTACAATAAATCAACTTTTGCGGCTTAGCGTAGTGGTGGATGTTTAGCACTGACTCATCCTAAAAAAAGTTTACAATATATCTTAACTAGCCCGGTTGATAGCCCAGGTTAGCATGTTGTTATTTACATTTACTTCATTGCTCATGGTGCAAAGTTATTTATTTCCCATATTTTACCTGCGGCTCGGCTGCCATTGATAATTGTTCTTTTGCTTCGCTTTTTATCTTCACCTGCCCATTCATCAGTAAGGGCAATAGGAAATCACGAAGTTTTATGAGTTCGTTGTTTTGTTTTATGCAAGTTGCGATTAGCTCGTTTAACGGAATTATAGCTACTCCGAATTTCTCGATAGTTGAATAATTAGGGATTGCGTAATATAGATTCTTGATGTCATCTGGATAAACATGTGGCTGCGCTGAACCTGTGGCTTTTTGCAGAATATGTGATTGTATAAATTTTAAGTAATAAAGCAATTGGAGAGTTTCTGTATCTGTATTGCCTCTTACAGTAATGCAATCAGATGCAAATATTGGTTCACGCCAAAAGTTAATAAACCCTGCATTTGCTCCTGAACCGCTAATCGTAATGGTATTTCTTTCACGATTAAATTCAGTGTGGGTATAAGAGAAGTCAATTCCAGCAGCAACAACTTTGATTTCACCGTCATTAGCATCCTTAGCTGTAATCAAATCACCTTTCCTTACGTCAGCATATTCTCCAATTTTCTGAACTTCCCACCCTTTCGGAATCTCCCTTTTCAATTCTTCGTTCCATTCCATTTCACCGCCACTTGTTTTATAAGGCTTGCCTTCTGCGTTCGGAAAGTCAAATTGCACAAACCAATAGTTGTAAATGGTTTTGGCAAGG
>JAMLHI010000012.1 GCA_023957235.1 Chitinophagales bacterium
GTTGCCTATAAGCCCATTGGTGCAAGCGCATTGCTTCGCAGAAACCTTTTTATTTATGGCTTGGGCGGTGTGATTGTTCCGTTTATCGGTATCAAATTAATTGACATTATTGTTTCATTATTCCTGTAAGAACAAAATATAAATCAAAATAAAATGAAAAAAGAAATATTACCAGCTATCAAGCTAAGCGCAGTACTTATAGTTCTATTAGTAATCGTGTACCCAGCAATTGTTTGGGGAATGGCACAACTTACTTCAGGTTCTGGAAAAGGACAAACTATTGAAGTAAATGGAAAGAAATTTTATGCAAACATCGGCCAAACATTCAATGATGACAAATACTTTTGGTCTCGTCCCTCAGCAGTTGATTACAATGCTGCTGGTTCTGGAGGTAGTAACAAGGCACCAACCAACAAAGAGTATTTGCAACAAGTTCAAGCAAGAATAGATTCATTTTTAGTACATAACCCAGAAGTAGAAAAATCAGAAATTCCAGTTGACTTAGTTACAGCCAGTGGAAGTGGTTTAGATCCAAACATCTCTGTTCAAGCAGCCAATGTCCAAATTAAACGAATTTCAAAGACAAGAGGAATATCAGAAGAAAAATTAGAGCAATTGATAATTGAAAATACTGAAGCTTCCTTTTTAGGAATATTAGGCCCCAAAAAAATAAATGTTCTTAAATTAAACATTCAATTGGATTTATTACAATAAAAAATATTTAATTTATTTTTCCATTTCAATTTTATTTTTAATGTATTATTAAAATATTTTTTAGATTTTTTAGAAATTATATCGTAATATAGTGAAATGATTAAATTATTTTTCACATTATAAATATTATTACTTTTATGAAACGTTTACTTTTATTTACTTTATCACTTTCTCTAACCCTGATTGCATTAGCGCAAACAAGATTAAGTGCAAATGAAATTATTTCAACAGATTCAGCAACAACAGACAGTATTATTATAGACAACCAAAATGAATATGACAATAATTCCAAATCATTTATAATATCTGGCTATCTAGAAGCTTTTTATAGCAATGATTTTTCTAAATCCAAAAATCATGTACGCCAACCTTTCTATTATCAATTCAACAGAAATAACGAATTCAATTTAAATATTGGGTTAATTAAGTTTGCCTATTCAACAAATAAAATCAGAGCTAATATAGGACTAATGGCAGGGACATATAGCAATGATAATCTTTCAGCTGAACCAGGTGTCTTAAAAAATATTTACGAGGCTAATATTGGATTTAAGGCATCCAAGAAAAAAAACATCTGGATTGATGCTGGAATTTTACCTTCACATATAGGCTTTGAAAGCGTAATCGGAAAAGATTGTTGGAATTTAACAAGAAGTATTTTAGCAGAAAACACACCTTCCTTTGAAACTGGTGTTAAACTCACCTATATTTCTGATAATAACAAATGGACAATTAGTGGATTAGTAATGAATGGATGGCAAAGAATTTATCGTCCAGATGGCAACAACACTATAGCTTTCGGCCACCAAGTCATTTTTAAACCCAATTCCAAAATCACCTTAAATAGTAGTTCTTTTATTGGAAATGATAAACCAGATAGTCTCAAACAAATGAGATATTTTCATAACTTCTATGGGCAATTTCAAATCAATGAAAAACTGGGTCTAACCGCTGGTGTTGATATTGGAGCCGAACAAATATATAAAGGGAGTAAACATTATAACTCTTGGTATTCACCAATATTGATAGCTAAATTCAGCCCATCAGAAAAACACAATATTGCAATAAGAGGTGAATATTACAATGATAAAAACGGAATATTTATTTTGACAGATACTCCAAATGGCTTCCAAACATGGGGATATTCCATCAATTATGATTATTCAATTGTAAGTAATGTAATGTGGAGAATAGAAGCAAGGGGATTAAATAGTAAAGACAAAATATTTATCCTGAAAGGAGAACCTAATCGCAATAACATATCTATTACGACATCATTAGCAATTTCATTTTAATTGTGGAAATAATAAGTAGTTTTATAAAAGCAAACCGATTTGAATTTTGACATAAAATAATTTGTATTTCCTAGAATAATCATTCTCTTATTCTGGAATCCTGAAGACCACTTTATAGATAGAAAAAAAGATTTCATAAGGATAAAACACTAAAATATAGAGTCATTATGCCACAGATTATAATAGATGCTCGTGCGGCCTCGTTAAGCACAGGATTAAATGTAAAGCGCATTTTACCCTTTCGTAGAAGGCGAATGGTGGGCCCGTTTATTTTTTTGGATCACGCAGGACCAGTGAGTGTACCAGTTAATCATCTTTCGGCAATGGATGTATTGCCTCATCCTCATATCGGACTATCTACGGTTACCTATTTATTAGAAGGACAGGTAACTCATCGTGACAGCTTAGGTGTGGAGCAAATTATACGCCCAGGTGAGGTCAATTGGATGACAGCTGGCAAGGGTATATCCCACTCTGAGCGTTTCGAAAATCAAGATCTTTTGACAATAGCACATTTGGAAATGTTGCAAACATGGGTAGCGCTTCCTGAGAAAGATGAAGAAACAGAACCTTCATTTATTAATTTCAGTCCAGAGGAATTGCCAGTTTATAGTGATGCTGGCATCTGGATGCGCCTCATTGCCGGGGATGCCTATGGGTTAAACAACAAAGTAAAAACTCATTCCCCTCTATTCTATATTCATATAGAGCTGGAGACAAATGCTAAAACAACGCTACCAGCAGGATATTCCGAAAGAGGTGTTTATATTATCAAAGGAGATATAGAAATAGGCATTCAGACTTTTTCAGCAGGGCAATTGTTGGTGTTTGATAAAAATGACTATCCGACCATAATAGCGAAAGGGAAAACAACTTTGATGCTTTTAGGAGGAGAGCCTTTAGGAGACCGATACATCTGGTGGAACTTTGTTTCATCAAGAAAAGACCGAATTGAGCAAGCTAAAGCAGATTGGGAAAATGGCAGAATTATTTTGCCACCTAATGACAATAGAGAATTTGTTCCTTTGCCTGATAGAAAATCTAGCTCCTTTGAATCTCCTGAAGCTAACGTACTGTCGTAAAAATTTATAACCATTTAAGTCAAACAATGAAAAACTTAAAAATAATCACTTCTACTACTCGCCCAGGAAGAGCTGGAGTAGCCATAGAAAAATGGATTACTGAATTTGCAAAATCAAAGTCTGAATTTAATGTGGAGCTATTAGATTTATCTGTCATTAATCTTCCTCTTATGGACGAACCCAACCATCCCCGAATGCAAAAATACCAACACGAACATACTAAGCAGTGGAGTACAAAAATTAATGATGCCGATGCATTTCTAATTGTTTTGGCCGAATACAATTTTGGCTTCCCCGCTCCTATTAAAAATGCACTAGACTATCTATTTAATGAATGGATGCACAAACCTGTGGCTTTTGTGAGTTATGGAGGAGTATCTGGAGGATTAAGATCTTCTCAAATGTTGAAACAAGTAGTAACTACATTAAGTATGATGCCTATTACCACACAGGTAAATATTCCATTTTTTACAAAATTAATTGACGAAAATGGTGTATTTCAAGCTACCGAAGTAATTGAAAGATCTGCTGAGCATACTCTATATGAACTAAAAAAATGGAGTAATGCATTATCACTAATGAGAAGCAAGTAAATATTCTGTTTTCATAGATTTTAATCCAAACAATATGGCACTCAGCTATCAAGAAATATTAGATTACAATGAAAAATGGATAAGTGAAAAATTAGCAACTAATCCAGATTTTTTTAATCATTTATCACTTGAACAAAAACCAGAATATCTTTTTATTGGTTGCTCGGACAGCCGTGTTGACCCTGATATTTTTACTGGTTTAAGTTTGGGAGATGTATTTGTTCACCGAAATGTCTCTAACATTGTCAATCCCATTGACTTGAATGTAAAATCAGTTATTGAATATGCTATTAAAAATTTAAAAGTAAAGCATATTATTGTTTGCGGTCATTATGGTTGTGGTGGTATCAAAGCCGCTATGGAAGAGGAAGGCATTGGTAAAAACAGCCCTTGGTTACAAATTATTAAAGACATTTATCGCATTCATAAATCAGAATTAGATAAAATTCAAGATGATACCAAACGTTATGACCGTTTAGTAGAATTAAATGTAATTGAACAAATTGAGAATGTGATAGAAATGGAAGTTGTTCAATCCTTGAAAAACACTCCCGATTTTCCAGAAATTCATGGTTGGGTATTTGATATGCGAACAGGCAAAATTATTGAGTTAGATTCAAGCTCTCATCCTCAACAGTTGAATAATCAGCAAAATATGTTTTCAAAAGTTTTTTCATTAATCAAAAAATTTAAAAGAACATCAAAGTAATGGAAGAGATAAGGAAATCAGCAGAAGAGTTCTTGAAACTTATCCAGAAATCCAGAAGAGGAAAATTTAAAATCTATATAGGAATGAGTGCAGGTGTAGGGAAAACCTATCGTATGCTACAAGAAGCCCATTCATTATTGAGAAATGGAATCGATATAAAAATTGGATATATAGAAACTCATAATAGAAGTGAAACTCATGCATTACTAGATGGATTACCTATTATTCCTAGAAGAACACTTTTTTATAAGGGGAAAGAATTGCAAGAACTAGATGTCCAAGCTGTGATTTCATTACGTCCATAAGTTGTAATTATTGATGAATTAGCACATACAAATATTGAGGGCAGTGAAAATGAAAAACGTTGGCAAGATGTAATGCAAATTTTAGATGCTGGAATAAATGTAATTAGCGCAGTAAATATTCAACATATAGAAAGTTTAAATGAAACAATAAAAAATATCACAGGTGTTGAGGTAAAAGAACGCATACCAGATAGCGTCCTGACAGCAGCAGACGAGGTAGTAAATATTGATTTAACAGCTGATGAACTCATCACCCGATTAAAAGAAGGGAAAATTTATGATTTAGAAAAAGTAGAAATGGCTCTTAAAAACTTCTTTACTGGTGAAAATATTCTACAACTTAGAGAATTAGCATTAAAAGAAGTTGCAGCCCAAGTGGTGAGACAAGTTGAAACTGAAATTTCTTCACTTAATCCAGTTAAAAGAGAAAAGTTTTTAGCCTGCATTAGCTCTAATGAAAAAGTGGCAAAAAATGTTATTCGCAAAACAGCCCGATTAGCCAATTATTATAATTGCAAATGGATTGTTCTGTATGTCCAAACGACTAAAGAAAGTCCTACCCAGATTGCATTGGACAAACAAAGACATCTGATTAATAACTTTAAATTGGCAACAGAATTAGGAGCAGAAATCATTAAAATTGAAAATGACAATGTATCAAAAGCTATTATTGAACTATGCGAAGAAAAAAAAGTAACAACTGTATGTATTGGAAAACCTCATATTAGTTTTTGGGGAATTATTTTAGCTACTAATGTTTTTAAAACCTTGCTAAACAAATTAACAAATGAAAATATTGATTTGGTGATTTTGTCTTAAATCTTTTAGAAACGATTGATTGTTGGAATGTACAATAAGGAGCGTTTCTACAAACAAGCAATCGTTCATACAATTAAAAATACAACTATGAAAATTAAAACGAAATTGACATTAGGAGTTGGACTATTGTTTGCAATGATAACATCGCTAGCTGTACTTAGTTCAATGTATATCAATAAATTATCAAATAATACAGAAAATATACTGACTGACAATTACAACAGTATCGTTTATTGCCGTCAAATGTTGATAGCTATCAATAATGATATTGCTACACCTGAAGCACAGACATTATTTCAATTTAACTTGAATAAAGAAAAGCAAACCATCACTGAAGTAAGCGAAAAAGAATTAGTAGAAAAAATATCACTGGACTTTGAAGCAATTAAAAAAATCCAATAGATAGCTCAATTATTAAACTATTACACGAAGACATTACTGATATCATGTTGCTAAATATGCAGGCTTTACAACGTAAAAGCAAAGTAGCAACACAGACCTCTGAAGAAGCTATTATTTGGATTGCCACAGTAGGAACAATTTGTTTTGTAATTGCACTAATGCTTTTTGACAACCTACCTTCCAATATTGCTAATCCTATTAAAGAGCTTACTGAAAGTATCAAACAAATTGCAGCAAAAAACTATTCAAAAAGAGTTCATTTTGAAAGTCATAACGAGTATGGAGAATTAGCACAATCTTTTAATGTCATGGCTAAAAAATTAGAAGAGTATAGCAATAGTAATTTGGAACGATTGATGATGGCTAAAAAGCGAATTGAAACACTCATCAACAATATGCGTGAACCAGTTATTGGTTTAGATGAGCACTTTATGGTATTGTTCATGAATGACACTGCATTGCAGATTTGCAATCTCAAAAAAGAAGATGTCATAGGCAAATCCATATCTGAAATATCAAAGCGCAATGATTTAATAAGAACATTGACAAGCAATTTATTAAACTCATCCTTACAAGAGCAAAATGAAAAACCTTTACTAATAAAAATATATGCTGATAATAAAGAAAGCTACTTTGAAAAAGAAATTATCCCCATCAAAATAGTCCCTACAGGAGAAAAAGAAGAAAAGAATATTGGAAATGTTATCTTATTGAAAAATATTACTTCTTTCAAAGAATTAGATTTTGCGAAAACAAATTTTATTGGCACTGTTTCTCATGAATTGAAAACACCCATCTCTTCTATTAAAATGAGCATTCAATTATTGGAAAACAAAAAGATTGGTAGCTTAAATCCAGAACAACAAAACTTGATAGAAAATATAAAAGATGATACAAGTAGATTGCTTAAAATAATAGGTGAACTATTGAATATTACACAAGTTGAAAGTGGAGCAATCCAATTAAATAAAACACCAACAACTATAACAGAGATTATTGAATATGCCACAAATGCTACCAAATCAACTGCAGAGCAAAAAGAGATAGATTTTGATATTGACATAGCTAAAAATATAGCGCCTATTTTAGCAGATAAAGAAAAAACAGCTTGGGTAATCACTAATTTATTATCAAATGCTATTCGTTATGCTGATGAAAACACTTCAATCAAAATAAAAGCGCAAGAAACTGATAACCATAAAGTTGAAATCTCTGTTACCGATATTGGTCAAGGTATTCTTCCAGAATATTTGGATAAAATATTTGACAGATATTTTCGTGTCCCGGGAACAAAGAAAGATGGTACAGGCTTGGGCTTAAGTATCTGCAAAGAATTTATTGAAGCCCAAGGAGGAACAATAACAGTTAAAAGTGAATATGGTGTAGGAAGTACCTTTACAGTAAACATATAAAATCACATATTATCTTCTACTCTTTTCACAATTTTAGTTCTTAATTATTTGTCATATAAAAATAAATATTTATACATATATTATTGATTTTAAAAATTTACCCTATTTTATTGCATTTATTTAAAAGTAATGATAATTTTAATTATAAATTAAAAAATCATCAATATGAAAAAGCAAGTAGTACTATGCGGTTTATTTATATTTTGTATAAATCTTCAACTACAAGCTCAATGGGGTACACTTGGAGGGAGAATTAAAGATGAATTAAGCAACAAAGCTCAACAGAAAATTGAAAATGAGATTAATAATGGTGCCGATAAAACCTATGAAAAAAACAAAGAACAGTGTAAAAGAAGGGGCAAAAAATAGCAATAACAAGCCCAGCTCCTCAAAAGCTACCACATCTACTAATAATGAAGGTGTCAATAATGACCAACCATCCTCTCCTAAAAGCAGCACTTCAACCTCTGCTTCAAGCAACTTAAAAGCTTATGGAAAATTCGATTTTATCCCTGGTGAAAAAGTGATAGCTGAAGAAAATTTTTCACAAGATGCTATTGGTGACTTTCCTTCAAAATGGAATACAAATGGTTCGGGTGAATTAGTAACAATTGAAGGACACGAAGGAAAATGGTTAAAATTTGGTCCAGAAAGTATCATTTACCCAGAATTTGTAACTAATCTTCCTGAAAATTTTACCGTTGAATTTATGCTGGCTAGTACACAGCCTTTTAGTTATTATTCTACAGCATTCAATTTCTTCTTTGCTCCTTTACCCAATCCTATTAAAAATTATATCCAATGGAAAAAATATGGAGCCGGCAGAAAAAATGGAGTTGCTTTAGCTTTGCAACCAGAAGCAGCAGGTGGCAATACTTTGGGGCAAAAATGGATAAATACTTATGACGAAACAGGTGCCGAAATTATTAAAAACCAAGCCGATTTCCCTGACTTTAATCACGAAAATAAAAATATAGTAAAAGTATCTATTTGGCGACAAAAACAAAGATTACGTGTTTATGTCAATGAAACTAAAATTTGGGATATCCCTAGGGCTTTTAGTGCTTCTGATACATATAATTTCTTAGGTTTTAGAACTGATGGTTATAACAATGACAATGATGCCTACTTTTTAAGCAATTTACGTGTAGCAGTAGGTGCGCCAGATTCTCGTCACAAATTTTTAGACCTCGGAAAATATTCTACTACTGGAATTAAGTTTGATGTCAACAGCGACAAAATTAAAGGAGAATCTTATGGTACACTTAAAGATTTTGCCACTGTAATGACTGAAAATCCTGATGTTAAAGTAAGAATTGTTGGGCATACCGATAGCGATGGTGACGATGCTAGCAATATGATACTTTCAAAAAAACGAGCTGAAGCAGTAAAAGTGGCTCTAAACAATGAATTTGGCATTGATAACAGCAGAATGGAGACAGAAGGGAAAGGAGAATCTCTTCCTGCAGAACCTAATACTTCTGCTGAAGGGAAAGCAAATAATAGGCGAGTAGAATTTATAAAACTATAATATCCTTTACAATGAAATCTTTAAAATTTGTACTTTATTTTTTTAGCATTTTCATTTTTGCACTTGCATGCAAAAAAGAAGGTCAAAACAACAATCCTACTTGTTTAATTGAAAGCATCATAACGAATAACCTCCCTGCATCCAAAATATCTTATGTTTATGACAATCAGAATAGAATTTCTGAATATTCCTATGATAATGTTAAATTAAAATTCATCTATAATGGATTAAGTGGTAGTATTCAAGTAATCTTAGCTGACACTATTTTTGCAGAAAACAATATTACTTTTGATTCACAAGGTAGATTGACATCTTATGAAGATTTCACAATATTTAACGGCTCTAATTTAAGGTATTATTATGTCTTCAAATACAACAGTGAAGGCTATATTTCTAGCTCCGTACAAACATTAGTTGGCGGGTCATATAATGAAAAATATAGTGACACCTTAATATATACCAATGGCAATCTTACTCAAAAAATCACAAAACGTGATAATACTATATATAAAACAGTCAATTATACTTACAGTGGATTAGTAAATAAATCATGGAATTTTTACTGGAACTATGATACAGAACCTTTTAATATTGTTTCAGGATTTAATTTCATTTATTCTTTGTTAGGAACACCATCTACCCATCTACCAAGCAGTATTGATGTAATCGAAGGTGTAAATACTCAAAATTTTTCATATGACTTTTTATTAAACAAAGATGGACAAGTAACAGAATATAATGAATTGCAAACCAATTCGATTACAGGTAACACAACTACAAATTATAAATTCAATATTGTTTGTAAATAATAATTAATATAAAAGCAAATTGAATAGAAGTTTAGTCTATTATAAAAATACATCATCATAAAATAGATTTTTTTAGAAACAATACAGATTGAATAAATCCCTTAAAAATAAGACTATGAAAAAACAATTCGTTAAAACAGGATTTCTAGTAATTTTTGCAACGCTATTGATTTCATGCAAAAAGAACAATGACAATGGAACATTAAAACAGCAAATTTCATTTATGGCAGATGCCATTCCGTTTACAGTCACTACTGGTGGAACAAATGTGGAAGAAGCAGATGCTCATATTCGAGATGGTAACAAGTTTCAGTTAGATGCAACAACAAATGTTATAGATTTTTCTATCAACAATCAAAATGTTCCAGGAGAAGGCACATTCTTAATGAATGGAGCAGGCAATGCCTTGAATTTTGTGCAATGGGAAGATGGATTTCAAATATTCAGTTCAATAGGAACTTCAAAATCACATTTTACACTTACCATAACAAAAGTTGAAGGGAATTCATCAGATCTTGTAAGATATATTGAAGGAAGTTTTTCAGGCGTGATTTACAACACTATACAAACTGACTCTGTAATTATTAGTAATGGACAAATTCGAATAGTAGATTAATAATTATTCCTATATGATTTGAAAGAAAAATGGTTTAATTTCAAAAAAATTAAGCGAATAAAGCCTAATGGCTCATCCAAAAATAAGTTTATACAATGTAGAAAATGGATAAGAAATAACCTTATTCATGATTAAAAATCAAACCATCTCCTATTTAAGGAAGATTTATAATAGTGCCTACAATAAGATATTTCTTTTCTTTAGTTTTGATGAAATTTAAGATATATATGGTAGGCAACTTCTTCATAGCGGATATTTGGAATTTGATGAAAAATTTTCTAATGATAATTCAAGGTTAAATAAAATATAAAAATTTATCTCTATACTTAACTGTTCCTATTATAAAAGCATGCTGACATGGACAAATTTTACAGAGTCAACTATCATTCAATCCAATATTTGCAATGAGTTTTCAATAATTAATATTTAATAATGAACAAGTTGTATAAATTTATTGAATTCGACAAGTATTAATAATGAGATTTTTTTTCATCACGGCAATATTACTTTTTTACTCCAAAATACATGGGCAATCTATTGTTATTAACGAACTCATGGCGCGCAACCAAGTGACTATTCAAGATGAAGATGGTGAATATAGCGATTGGATAGAATTGTATAATACAACAGACAATCCTATACTTTTATTAGGATATCATTTATCTGACGATCAAGCAATACTTGAGAAATGGGTTTTTCCAGATGTAACAATTCAACCAAAGAGCTATTTGCTGGTATTTGCTTCTGGGAAAGACAAAAATGACAGCACATCACTTCATACAAATTTTAAAATTTCTTCAAGTGGAGAGAAAATTTTTCTATCTAATGATTTTGGTGAGGTGATTGACTGGGTTCAATCAGATGCCTTGTCTCAAGACGAATCTTATTGTCGAGTACCTGATGGAAGTGAAATGTGGTTAACTACTAGGATGTCCTCTCCTAATGCTACAAATAATTTTTCCAACCAATTGGTTTTTTCTAATATGGAAGGATTTTATTCAGACTCTTTCTTTTTATCGATTAGTTCTTTGACTGGAGATTCTATTTATTATACTCTAAACGGAGCAATTCCTGATGAAAATTCAAATCGCTATGACAGCTCACTTTTTATACATGATATAAGTTTTAGCCCAAATAGATTATCAGAAATTCCTACTTCGCCACCTCAAAATCTAATCAGCTATAAAGCTTGGGAATCTCCTATAGTAGATATCAACAAGGCGACTATTTTAAGATGTGCATCTTTTCGCAATGGCAATAGGACAAGTCAAATTTATACAAAAACATTTTTTATCAATCAGGATATCAATTTCAAATATTCTCTCCCAATTATCTCTTTAGTTACAGAAGAAGGAAACCTTTTTGATAATAACAAGGGCATACTAGTGCCGGGTATAAATTTCAAATTGGAAGATCCAGAATGGACAGGAAATTATTTCATGACTGGTGACGATTGGGAAAGAGATATCCATATAGAATATTTTTCTTCGATAGGTCATCTAGCATTTTCTCAAGATGCAGGAATACGAATACATGGCGGAAAGACTCGTCAGGCAGCTCAAAAAAGTTTGAGGTTATATGCTCGAACAAAATATGGCACAAAAGATTTTAATTATCCATTATTTCCTCAAAGAGAAACAAATGAATACAAGCGTTTTATCTTACAAACGACTATGGGTGCTTGGTATGGTGAAACAATAATTAAAGATATTGTAGGTCAACAAATCGCTTCTTCGCTCAACATTGATTATCAAGAATTTCAACCTGTAATTGTATATCTCAATGGAGAATATTGGGGTATCTATACGATAAGAGACAAAATTGATGAAAGATTTATTGAATACACTCATGGAATAGAAAATGAAGATGTGGAGTTTTTTGAATGGAATAATACTTCGTACAATCAACTACTACGTTTTATTGAGAAAAATAGCTTAGAATCAAATGTTAATTATGATTATGTCAAATCGCAGATAGATATTGATAATTATATTGACTATACAATAGCCGAGCAATTCATAAACAATTATGATTGGCCTGCAAATAACATGGCATTTTGGAGGGAGAAAAATAATGGGAAATGGAGGTGGGTACTTTATGACTTAGATGCCGGCTTTGGCAATCCTGACTATAATATGCTATCACATTCCATCAAAAATGACTCTAGCATTACATGGCCCAATACTCCATATTCGACTTTTTTGTTTAGAAATTTATTGATGAACTATTCTTTCCGAGAGCAATATTTAAATAGATATGATGAACTTTTAAATAATGATTTCAATATAGATATTATGAAGTCAAAATTAGAAGCTGTAAAATCTCTTTATGAACCAGAGGTTCCCAGTCATATATTAAGGTGGAATTTTCCAAAAAGTGTTGATAATTGGGAAGAAGATATCCAAAATGACTTAATCAGCTTCCTTGAAAGAAGACCTTGCGCTGTCAATACTCAAGTAAAAATATTTTTTGGAATAGATGACTTTGGGCTAGATTGTGCCTCAAAAATCACTGAAACCACAAATGCTAATCAATTGACCATGATGCCTAATCCCAACAATGGAAGATTCTTTATTTACAATCATGCTATAGATATTAAAGAAGCAACGATTTTGATTACAGATATGAATGGCAGAACGGTTTATACTGAAAAAGGAATTCAACTTCAAATAAATGAAAATAAATTTTTTGACATATCGCATCTACCAAGCGGTCCTTATATACTGAATTTAATGTCAGCAAACTATTCTGACCAAATGAAATTCATAAAAATGAGATAATAGCATCCCGAATTATTAATAAAAATTGCTCAAGAAAGAGAACTGTCTGTTTCTCCTTTGAACTGTATCAAAGGATAATCTAAACCGTTGACTTCATTTTTAAGAACTTGATATTCTTTTAGGCTTTCAAATAACTTTTTTAAAGTGCCATAGCCATAGCTCCGTGGGTCAAAACTAGGATCAATTTTTTTAATATTTTTACCTATTTGTGATATATAAGCTATATCATCATCTTCATCTGTCAAGGAAATAAGATATGCTTTATGTATCGTCCGTGCATCTTCAGAAGAAAGCTGAATTGATTTTTTTTGAGCTTCTGAATATTTAGACTTAGAAGTAACAAGCGCAGGTTTATCATTAAGCTCTTCTTCCTCCATTTCCTTCAAATTGTCAGTAAATGTAAACACTTCACAAGAACGCACAAATGCTTCAGGTGTCTTCTTCTCTCCTATTCCCATAACAAACATTCCTTCTTCTCTTATGCGCTTTGCCAAACCTGTATAATCGCTATCGCTAGAGACAATACAAAAACCATCTACATTGTTTTCATGTAAAATATCCATTGCATCAATTATCAAGGAACTATCAGTTGAGTTTTTACCAGTTGTATAAGAAAATTTTTGAATCGGATTAAAAGAATATTGATTGATTACATTTTTCCATCCATTCATTTGCGTACTAGTCCAATCTCCATATATTCTTCGGATGGTAGCTTTGCCATATTTTGAAACTTCCTCAACGATTTCTTTCAATAATTTAGCTTGAGCATTATCTCCATCTACCAACACTGCTATATTAAACCTCTTATCCTCCATGACCTCTTACTTTTTGACTATTATCTAGCTTCAAAAATAGCAATAAATTAGCTAATGCAATTTTAGAAATACGATGTCAATCATTCAATGGTTCTCGTGAAGGTCTGATAATCAATCTGAGGACTCTATCATAATTCAAATAGTTATACATCCAGCCTGTCAATACTATCAGTTTATTTCTAAAGCCTACCAAAGACATTAAGTGTACAACCATCCATGCCATCCATGCCAATAAACCACCCATTTTGACAGATTTGCCAGGAAAATCCACAACTGCCTTATTACGACCCACTGTTGCCATTGAACCTTTATCAAAGTATTTGAAAGTATTTACTTTCTCTTGGCGACTTAGTTTTAAAATGTTTTTGGCTAACAATTGCCCTTGTTGGATAGCGACTGGTGCTACCATGGCATGACCTCTAGGGTGTTCTTCAGTAATCATACAAGAAATATCACCGATAGCATAAACATCTTGCAAACCCTCAACTTGATTTATCTCATTGACTTTTATTCTACCATTGGGTAATATATATTGTTGGTCGATACCTTTCAATGGAGAACCTTTCACTCCTGCAGTCCAAATTACAGTTTCTGTAGGAAGTTGATGACCATCGCCCAAATGCAATATGCCATTTTCATAAGATTGAACCGCTGTATTTAGATGTACTTCAACATTCAGATTTTGCAAATATTCCAATGCCCTTATTCGAGAATTTTCAGTCATTGGTCCTAGCAAAGCACCTGTAGCTTCATATAAATGGACTTGCATCTTGCTCAAATCCAATTCTTTATAATCTCTAGGCAACATGTGATTTTTCATTTCTGCAATGGCTCCTGCCAATTCCACACCAGTAGGGCCTCCGCCTACAATAGCGATATTAATCAATGCCTGTTTTTTATTTTCATTATCTTCTAATAATGCTAATTCAAAATTTTCCAAAAGAAAACTTCTAAGATCTAAAGCCTCTGGGATAGATTTTAAAGATTTCATCTTAGAAGTACTATCTGATGGAAGATTAAAAAAATTGGTTGTAGTCCCCATAGCAATCACTAAAATATCGTATTGCAACTCTCCTATACTTGTAGTAATTACTTTCTGGTTTGTATCAATATTTTGTACTTCTGCAATTCTAAAAAACGCATTAGGTATCTTCTTTAATAATTTCCTTAATGGATAAGCTATGGATGTAGGTTCAAGACCACCTGTTGCTACTTGATATAATAATGGTTGAAAAGTATGATAATTATGCTTATCTAGCAATACGACCTGAAAATCTGTATCTTTCAAATGAAGAGCTACATTCATCCCTGCAAATCCTCCACCTAAAATCACTATTCTTGGATGAGAGGTCTCTGGTAATTTCAAATTCATGATTATGATTTATTATATTTAATAAAAAATCGAATCTTTTGTTAAAAGAATCTTACAAAAAACATTAATTTTCACACACGTTTAACCTATTATTACAGTTATGAAAACATTGGCAATTACACAAAAAGAATCTTACAGTATCGTGACATTAGACAGAGGGAAATCCAATCCGATGAACCTTGAAATGTTTGAAGAAATACTTTCACTATTCCAAACATTAAAAGAAGATAATTCTGTACAAGGTGTAATTATTAATGGAAAAGAAAACTTTTTTTCTTCTGGACTGGACTTGCCAGAAATTATAACTTATGATCGAAAAACAACTCGTTTATTTTGGCAAAAATTCATGGAAGTCATTGCTGAACTAACTGCTTTTCCCAAACCGCTTATCTCTGCCATTACAGGACATGCTCCAGCAGGTGGTTGTATCGTGGCTCTATGTTGTGACTATAGAATCATGGCTGGTGGCGAATACAAAATTGGATTAAATGAAGTACCTGTAGGAATTGTAGTGCCCAGACATATCTTTGAATTATATTCATTTTGGATAGGACGCCACAGAGCTTATCAATTTCTAATGGAAGGTCGGCTCATGAAACCTCAACAAGCATCAGATGCTGGTTTAATTGATATAGTCGTACCAACTGAGCAAGTTTTAGAAGCAGCTGAACGCAAAATGACTCAATATTTAAAATTTGACCAGAATACATGGAGTCAAACCAAACTCAATTTAAAAAGAGATATTATCAAAGAGGTATCTGAATATGATGACAATTTATTAGATGAGATTGTAGAGCATTGGTTCCAACCTCATGTCCAAGGTATCTTAAATGGTTTTGTTGCAATGTTAAAAAAGAAATAATGATTTTATCGAACAAGCTGTATCTTAGCAAAGTCGTTTAACTTATGTTATTTAAAAATTTTCTTCATAAGAGTTTTTTAGGATTATTTATTCTATTCAACATACATTTGCTATCTGCTCAACAGCTTCCCTTGTTCACGCATTATTATTGGAATGAGCAGAATTACAATCCTGCTTATATAGGTAGCAAAGAAATTTTTCACGCTCAAGTACTCAATAGATTACAATGGGTAGGAATGAATGGAGCCCCCAATACCTTCAATGCAGCTATTCACACACCATTGAGTAAAGACAATATTGCTTTAGGAGTCAATTTTTATAATGACAGGATTGGGATATTGTCCAACAATGGAATTTCAGTACAATATGCTTATCGCTTAAAGTTCAAAGATAAATATACACTATCATTAGGTATTCAAGCTGGTGCAGAATTTAGACACTTTCAAAGTTCAAAAATAAATACCGATGATGGCATTCCTGACCTTCTAAATATCAACAATTTTGAAAAAAGTTGGATGCCTCATATTGGAACAGGAGTCTATTTCTATGGTCAAAATTTTTCAATAGGATTAGGTATTCCTCAATTATTACCCAAAGGTGTTTTCAAAGATGAAAAATGGGGAATTCAACCTGCTATCCAATATTTTATCTCAGGAGCATACCAATGGAATATTCAAGATAATTTTAGATTATTACCTACAACTACCATTAGAGTATTGCCCTCACAACCACTGCAAGCAGAATTTTCTGTCAATGCAATTTTGTATGATCAATTCATGGTAGGCACAGGAGTAAGAACAGATAAGACTACTTCTTTTTTAGTTCAGTATATGCCAACATTTGACCATGGTGAAAAAAAATTAAACATCGGATATTCCTATGATTTATCATGGAAAGCATTGAGAACAGCAAATTCGGGCTCGCACGAATTGATGATTTCATTTGGAATGCAAGTCTTCAAACCTTCTAATATTATTTACAAAAGCCCAAGATACTTCTAATGAAAAAGTTAATTTGTTCGGTTTTTCTACTCTCATTATATTTGACTTCCCACTCACAAATAGAAGAAAGAAGTAGGGCTACACAACAGTTTGACCTCACCCAATATGCAAATACTATTCAAAGCTGGTTAAAAATTGAAGAAAGCGGTCAAGGAGATTTGGAATCAAAATTACGATTGGCTGAAGCTTATTACAAGCAAAAAAATTATACTGAAGCTCTTAAATGGATGTTAAAAGCTAGTCAAATAAATGAGCTTTCTGAATATTATTTGATACACCTTGCTGAATTGTACAAAATTACAGGCAACACATTTGCTGCCGACAGTATCTTTTCAAAATATGGAAACAAATATCAAAGCCAACTTTCCAAGCAGCTAAAAAATATTCAAGCAGCACAATATGATGTTTTTTCAATTGCTAATATCAATACTCCTGGCGATGAATTTTCACCTGCATACTATCGCGATGGAATTATCTATATTGGAAATGGAAAAAATAAAAGGAAAAAATATTCTTGGAATAACAGACCTTGGTTGAATATTATACAAATTCCATTCAAGCCAACAGGAAAAGAAAAGCTGGAAAAGAAAATACTTAAATTGCCACAAGTCAATAAATTTCACAGCGGACCCGCCACTTTTACACCGCAATACAATAGAATCTATTTTTCCCATAGTCAAAACCAAATAAAAAAGTCAAAAATAAAGACGAATACTATTGGGATTTTTACTGCTCAAAAAAGAGAAAATAAATGGACAGAGTTAAAAGCCTTGAATTTTAACCATCCAGATTATTCGATTGCCCACCCAAGCTTAGGAAATAATGGGAAAGATTTATTTTTTGTATCAGATATGCCCGGAGGCTTCGGAGGAATGGATATTTATTATTCAAGATTTTCCAATGGCAAATGGACTACTCCTATTAACCTAGGACCTAATATCAACACTTCTGCCAATGAATTATTTCCATTTATTCATGAAGATGGAACTTTGTATTTTACATCAGATGGACATATCGGTTATGGAGGTTTAGATATTTTTTATTCTAATTATAAAAATGGCAATTGGGTACATCCTAAAAATATAGGCACTCCACTCAATTCAAGCTATGATGATTTTGGTTTAATTTTAGACAGCAAAAAAAACAATGGTTATTTTAGTTCCAACAGGTCAGGTGGTGCTGGAAATGATGACATTTATAGAGTTGTATATAATAACAATGTCATCGTCAAACCTATTGAAACAGAATTTAGTGGAAAGATTTTGGACAAATTCACTAAGGATTTTTTAGCTCATACTAATATCAAAATTATCAATCAAAATGGAGATTCCTTTGAAAGTCAAACAGATGACAAAGGAAATTTTGAATTGACTGTGTTAGGAAATCCTGACAATCTATCTTTGACTGTCACAAGCCGCGGATATTTTCCTTTGGACACCCAAATATCCTCGTCAGCCTCCACTGCTCCCATGCAGTTATTATTGCAAAAAATAGAAATTAATAAAAGTATTGTTGTCCCTAATATTTATTATGATTTTGACAAAGCAGATATCACACCACTAGCAGGAAAATCTTTATCCAAACTATACCAGCTCTTATCAGACAATCCAACTTGGATAATTGAAATTGGTTCGCATACAGACAGCCGTGCAGATGCCAACTACAATCAAATATTATCAGAAAAAAGAGCAGTAAATGTTGTAAAATATTTGACAGATAGAGGAATTATGGCTACTAGATTATATGCCAAAGGTTATGGCGAAAAAATGCTCCTCAATCATTGTAAAGATGGAGTGAATTGTAGCGAAGAAGAACATACCATTAACCGTAGGACAGAATTTAAGTTGATTGGATTTCAGCAAGAGATTCAAAACAAAATCACCCCTATTATTTTTGCTGATGAATATATCGAAAAAAATAATTTATCATACAAAATACAAATTGGAGTTTTCAAAACTCCCGATCAAAAATGGCTACAAACAATAAGTGATTTGGGTAATATTGAATTAATACCAGAGAAGAATAAAGATTTTGTCAAGGTTTATATCTATTCATATCCAAGTTATGAAGCTGCTAAAAAGTTTTTAGACACTGTACATCAAAGAGGATTAAAGGATGCATTTATTGTCCCCTTTTATAAGGGAAAGGCAATTTCAATTGAAGAAGCTAAAAAGTTAGGAAAATAAGGCTTTTAATTTTTAACTCTTGAATCTCTTATTTAAATAAGTGTAATAAAAAATTGATACTTAATACTTTATAAAGCAAACCTATATCTTTAAACTATAGACTTTGTTTGTGATTTTTCTAAAGAGTTTGGATAAAAACATATCAAATCTCTTCAAGTAGAGATTTGTTACGATTATTTTACTAGCATCATATTGATTTATCAATAGATTATCTCGAACCAAAATCCTGAGTCCAATAAGTTCCGACTTTTGCAGCTCCTATTTCTTCGATATTTTTATTCATTATATTCTTACAGTGGCCAGCACTATTCATCCAAGCATCCATAGCTACTTCAAGAGAATTAGTCCCCATAAGAATATTTTCAGCCCAATATGAATAAGCATATCCTTCTGCTTTTATTCTTTCATTTGCTTTGCTGCTATCCGAACCAGTATGATTAAATAAATTATTATTATTCATGTCTTTAGAATGGCGAAGTGCCGCCTTTTCTAATAATACATTCCACTTCAATGCATTGACAGGAGGCAAAGAGTCACTGCCACATTTGCAACCCTTGGCTCTATATTGATTGATGATTTTCAACATTTTATCTCCATCAATATCTGAAAGGTAAGATGATTTTAGATTTTCAGGCTTATCGTCTTTAGAACAAGCTATAAATAATATGGATAGTACACTGAAAATAAAATACAAAAGGCTTTTCATAAAAATGAATTTTAAAACAAAATATATACTTACAATATAAACCTAAAAATAATTTCTAAGCATATCATTGAGTAAATTCCTGCTAATAAATCATCTAATAGAATACCCCATCCTCCTTTGAATTTTTGTAATTGATAGATACCTAATGGCTTAACAATATCAAAGAATCTAAAAAATATAAATCCAAGAAGTAAGGTCAGTTCCATTGATGAAAAAGAACTATGGAAAGCAAAAGACAAAAATGCAACACTTTGACCTGCAAACTCATCTATCACCATTCTTGAAGGATCTTTGCCCCATGTAAGCTCACTGATATTAGCTACCCATAAATTAATCAATATGCATACCACCACAAAAATCAGTAGCAAAAAAAATGCTTGTGATGATTGAAGTATAAAATAAATAAATATCAAAGACAACAAACTTCCCCATGTTCCAGGACTTTTTGGTAAATATCCAGAACCTAAGCCAGAAGAAAGCCAAAGCTTTAAACCTTTCATTGCAATTTAGGAAAAGAGTTTGCTGTTTTTAATAGTATATTCTATTCCACTATAAACAGTAAATATGACTACAAATATGGTTAAAGAATAAATCAACTCTTTATTACTCAATATTTCTCTAGCTATAGTCCCAAGCCAACTTGGATAACCTTTAAAAGCTCCTAAAAAAAGAATTAAGTATAAAAATCCAAACTGAATAACTGTCTTAAATTTACCACTCATTCGAGTTCTCATCGTTGTATTTCTATATTTTGCCCATAATCGCAAAAGAGTAATAAAGATATCTCTGAATAAAATGATGACTATTGCCCACCATGGAAACAACTCCTTATTAATAAATGGAAGCGAAATAAAAGCACTGAAAGTCAATGCTTTATCAGCCAAAGGGTCTAAAAATTCACCAAGAGCAGATTGAAAATTGTATTTTCTAGCAATATACCCATCTAAAAAATCTGTAATAGTTGCTATCAGAAATAAACTAAAACCAAATACTATAAATGAAACATTATTATGCCAATAAAAATATAAAAAGAAGGGCACTATTATAATGCGAAACATACTTAAAATATTGGGAATATGCCTCATAAATAAATCTTAAATCCTATATTCTTAAATAAACTTTTACGAAATTAAAATATTCCTTTCAAAAAGTCTTTCATCCATGTAAATTCTAGTTCAATTTAACTTTTAATTACAAGTATCTTTAGAAATCAACATAATTTGACAAACTAAAAATAGTCTTAGCAAAGAATAATAAAATAAACCTTTAAAAAAATCTATTTTATCCTGTCTTCCAACTTTTTAATTCTCTTGTCTTGATTAAAAAGAAAAATAAATATTCCTAAAAGAATAATTAACAGTATTGCATTGACTGCTATCAATTTATTATTACTCAACAACAAATTGACTGCTGGATGATTATTAGCCATTGCTGGTACCATAGAAAATAGGAATGCAGTACCCAAAAGTATATTTTTTTTCATTTTACTCATTTTATTAATCTATATCATCAATCTTTCTCTTGATAAGGTTGATTCTTATTAATTGTGAACTCAACCAAAATCCTATTCCTATCCATCCTAGTATAGCAGGATAAAATACAAGCCTCAAATGGTTGTCCAAATCGTAAGAATTAAATCCAGGATTACCTCCATTACCGGGATGCAATGAAGATGTAGCTAGTCTTGGGATGACATTGATAAAAACCATAAACATCACAAATGCAAAAATAGAATATACAGCAGAAAACTTGGCTTTCAACTCAGCATCTACAAAAGAAGACCTCAATATAAAATATGCACTGTAAACTAGTAATGCGGCGGCGGCGGCATTGAGTTTGACTTCGGCAAATACCCACCAAGCACCCCACGTCACTTTAGCCCATACCATACCAGTCAAAATACCCAAACAACCCATTAAAAATCCAACTACAGCAAAGTTTGAGGCATAAACATCACTTTTTGAATCAAAGGAAACTAAATACTTAAGGCTAAAAATCAAACTCATCAACATCAAAAACATCATGCTGAACCACATCGGAACATGAAAAAATAAATTTCTTATGGACTCTTCCAAAATGGGCAAGAGTGGAATTTTTACCCAAAATCCATAAACACAAGTAAATGACAATAATAAGATTGTCAATACTTTCCACCAACTCTGATATAATATTTTTTCAAACATAATTATTCATTCCAAAGATAAGGAAATAAGACGAGAGATAACGCTGCTGTTATCAAATCCAATACGACAACAGCTCCAATATTGACATTGGTATCTGTAGATAATACATCCACTTCTGAAATACCTGTCAATCGAAGTATCAATAATAATAAAGGCAAGATAATCGGGAAACCTAATACGGACAGTAATACCACATTACCTGTGCGTGATGTAATGGTAGAAAATAAAGTAAAAAGATTACTAAAACCTATCCCTCCTAAAAAAAGTGTCAAAAAAAACAATGGCATATTGTCAATATCTACACCAAAAAATAATAACATCTCTAAAAAAACAACCAACTCAAAAACAAATATTAATATGGCATTATAAAGCAATTTTGATATTATTAGCTCAATAGGATGAACGACTGTTCGTAAATAATTATATTGAAATCTTACTTCTTTATCAAAAGTTTTTCCAATAATATTAGTAGCTGAGAACAAAATAATAACCCAAAAAATTGCTGCCCAAACTTGAAATTCAATTTGCCCTTGAAAAGCAAAATAGACAATAAAAGAAGCTCCAATGACATATATCAACATACTCGCCAATATTGCTTTATTCCTCAGCTCTAGAATCGCCTCTTTCCTAATTAAATGGATAATATTTCCAATACTCATTTACAATTGCAAATTTATATGCTTTCCCTTGCTATACCAACTTATTCTCAAATTGAAAGTGCATTGTTAAGTAAATTTATATTTTCCATACCCAAACAAAAGGATGGATTATGTTCTTTAAATAGAAAAATATACAAAATTTAAATCATTTTTATAAAATATAAAAAATCAATTCATTCACTACCTTTGCAAATATGGAATTTCCTTCTAAATTAATAGAAAATGGAGTATCTGCTTTTGCTAGTCTGCCAGGAATAGGAAAAAAAACAGCTCTACGTTTGGTAATTCATCTCTTGCAAGAAGATGAGGAACTTTCAAAAAACATTTCTGAATCTATATTCAAATTGCGAACAGAAATAAAATATTGCCAAAAATGTGGCAATATTTCTGATGATGAGATTTGTAGCATCTGCAATAATCCTTCTAGAAAACATGATATTATTTGCGTAGTTGAGAATTTTAGAGACATACTGGCAATTGAAAATACTGGTCAATATCGTGGCGTATATCATATTTTAGGAGGCCTCATTTCTCCATTAGATGGTATCGGCCCAGAAAAATTAAATATTTCTAGCCTTATCCAAAGAATTCAATCTCAAAATATTCAAGAAATCATCATGGCTCTCAACCCTACCATTGAGGGTGATACTACATTATTTTATCTCTCCAAGCAACTTTCTCAATACCCTGTCACTTTAACTACATTGGCTAGAGGTGTAGCTTTTGGGGGAGAACTTGAATATGTAGATGAAGTAACACTAGCTCGTTCTATTCAAAGCAGAAGACCTTTTGAAAATTATATTTCTGGGCAAAATTCATGAAATTATCCATAGTCATAGTCAATTATAATGTCAAGCACTTTTTATATCAGGCTTTGACCTCGGTATTTCAATCTACCACACAATTTGACTTTGAGGTTTTTGTTGTTGATAATGCATCTACTGATGGTTCAGTTGAAATGATTGCTCAACATTTTCCACATGTACAACTGACCGCAAGTACTGAAAATTTAGGGTTTTCAAAAGGAAATAATCTAGCTATCAAAAAATGCAAAGGTGAGTATATTTTACTACTCAATCCCGACACTATAGTCAGAGAGGATACTTTTCAACAAGTAGTGGACTTCATGGATAAACATGCTGATGCTGGAGCATTGGGTGTAAAAATGTTGGATGGTCAAGGTATATTTCTTCCTGAATCCAAAAGAGGCTTTCCTACACCGAAAGTAGCCTTTTACAAGATGTCTAAGCTTTCTGAATTATTTCCAAAATCAAAAATTTTTAACCAATATCATTTAGGGTTTTTAGATCAAAATCAAATTCATGAAGTAGATGTCCTTTCTGGTGCCTTTATGCTTTTACGCAAATCTGTTTTAGACCTAACTGGCTTATTGGACGAAGATTATTTCATGTATGGAGAAGACATTGATTTGTCTTACCGAATACAAAAAGTGGGATATAAAAATTATTATTTCCCTCATGCTCCTATTATTCACTTTAAAGGAGAAAGTACAAAAAAAGGCACATTGAACTATGTGAAAATATTCTATAAAGCAATGATTATTTTCGCTCAAAAACATTTTCAACACCAAGGAGAAACTGGATATGTCCTACTCTTGACCATTGCAATTTATTTCAGAGCAGCAATCGCATTAATTAACCGCATAAGTGCTGTCGTTGGAAAACAAATAGCTGATATTCTAGTTCTTGCAAGTACATTTTTTGGAATATCATGGATATGGGAACATTGGATTAGGCAGACAGATCATTTAAAGTTATTAGACAATCATTATCAAATCAATCTTCCAATCTATCTCTTTGTTTGGATATTTGTCAATTATCTTTCCGGCGTATATGAAAAAAGCTCAAAACTTTTTCATCTATGGATTAGTATGCTCATCGGTACAATGTTTATTGGTACTCTTTATGGCTTTTTCCCTAATCATTTAAGAACTTCAAGAGGAATTATCCTTTTTACATTTGCTATTGGCACAAGTATTTTAGCAATATATAGATTATTATTAGCATGGATGAATGGAACCTACAAACAATTGTTTTACAACATTCAAAAAATGGCTATTGTTGGTTCTTATGACGAAAGCAAGAGAGTCAATGAGCTCATCAATGAAATTGGTGCTAAAAGAATTTATCAAGGTTTTATTTCGCCTAACAATGAAGATATCAGTCAACCATTATGTATTGGTTTGCTCAAAGATTTCAAACAAATCATTGAGAATAATGATATTAATGAAGTTATTTTTTGTGCCAAAGATATTTCATCTAGAGAGATGATAGCTAATATCAATTCCCACAAAGGTGAGTTGCTATTCAAAATGATAGCGCCTCAAAGTGATGCTATCATCGGAAGCCACTCCAAAAGTTCACCTGGTGAATTACTGACGTATGATATCGGATTTAATATCAACAAATCATATTTAAGGCGACTAAAAAGATTTAGCGACTTTTCATTATCTATTATCTTTTTGGCACTCAGTCCAATATTAATATGGATACAAAAAAACAAATGGGGTTTTCTTAAAAATATCTTGAACGTATTCATTGGAAAGAACACATGGGTGGCTTATGACCAAAATGGCAGCCTCAATTCAAATATCCCTCCACTACCTAAAGGCGTATTAAGTCCTGTCAATAATCTGTATATACAAAATGAGCAGATGACTGTCGAATTTTTAGATAGGCAAAATTATTTGTATGCCAAAGAATACAGTCTTATTACAGACCTGCAAACCATTTTCAATTCTATCAATCATTTAGGAGGTGATCGAAAAAAGAAATAATTTTTCTATCGATTTCTTCTCCTAAATTGGATTTACACCGAAAGTGAAAAAATGGACAAAAAGTAAAGCTCTTGCCAAAGCATTTGAATTCAAGTGATAATTGCAACTTTTGTGAATTATCTCCTTTTATATAAAATGGAATTCCTCAAACTTCAATAACTTATCAAGTATGAGGAGTTTAATATTCACAGACTGCCGTTAGCAGCCAATGGTAGGGCGACCAAAACCAAGAGAAAGAAAGTCTATAAAAAACAAAATTTTGCTATCTTTAAAGACACCAATTAGGACTGATTATCAAGAATAATGACAAAAAACAAAAAAATAAAATTAGCAATGACTATTTTATTTACAAAAATATGCCGTATATTTGCATTTAATAATACCAGCCACGCTTCCCATTTGAACAGCGCACCCGGGCTGGTTTTCGATTTTTATAGGGTTAACTTAATTTCAATTAAACTATGAAATACAACAAGTTACCCATAACAGTTTCTAAACAACTAGAAAAACTTAAGGGACGTGGACTAAAGTTTGATAACGAAGCAAAAGCTCAAAATTATCTCTCAAATATTAGTTACTACCGCCTAAGAGCATACACCTACCCTTTTCAAGACAATTCTCAAGACAATCAACCATTTAATGTAGATGTTACATTTGAGCAAATCATAGAGCTTTACGTATTTGATAGAAAGCTTCGTCTGTTGATTTTTGACGCAATTGAAAAAATTGAAATAGCATTAAGAACTCAAATCATCTATCATTTTGCATTAACCCACGGAAGTCATTGGCAACTTAAGCCTGAACTTTACAGAGACCCAATGAGATTTGCCAACCATTTAGACAGTTTACAAAAAGAAATAGACAGAAGTAACGAAACATTTATTGACCACTACAAAAACAAATACACCAATCCGACAGAACCACCAAGTTGGATGAGCTTAAAAGTAAGTAGTATGGGCTTATTATCAAAAATTTTTCAAAACTTAAAAAAGGGTCTTGAAAAATTAGCTGTTACATCACATTTTGGTCTTAAAGATGTTTCAGTTATTGAAAACTGGATATTATGCTTTAGCACATTAAGAAACATTTGTGCGCATCACGGACGAGTTTGGAATAGAAGACTGATACAAATAAAACTTCCTACTCACCTGACCCATACTTTCTTGAAAAACAAATCTATTTATACAAACAAGCTATATGCAACATTATCTTGTATAGAGTATGTTTTAAAACAAATAAGTCCAGGTTCAACATTTAGTGAGCGACTTAAGGAATTAATGAAAACCTGTCCATTGGCACAGACAAAAGAAATGGGCTTTCCCAAAAACTGGTTAGAAGAAGAATTATGGAAATATCCACTGGCTATAAAAGGCGTTTGGCTCAATGGCGGGTTACGTGGTTAATTGAACATTCTACCTCGCATCAAATTTTGTGGTGTATTGACAG
>JAMLHI010000013.1 GCA_023957235.1 Chitinophagales bacterium
TGTTGCAAATATGGCCCGTAGCCGCTCACTTGCATTTTGTTTCTTGATTACAAGTATGTTTATTTTTCTTCTCATTTGTCTTTATAGCACTAATGCGGCTATGGGCTATGATTTGCTGTTGTAAGCCGTATTTTTCAATTCAATTTGAATCTTTTTAATTTGTTTTTCTTTCTTAATTTTATAGTTCCGTCCTCATTCTCAATTAACTCAGATATATCTGGGTCTGATTTAGCATAAACAACTTCACATGTGTCCCCAATTTTTATTAACTCTTTATGAGCCATATAATTCTCATCTCCATGATAAATTTGTCCATTAACCTCATATTCATACTTTACATAATCTCTTGCTTTTGCTCCAACATATTTCTTTATGATAATTCCATAAGTGTAGGTTGGTTCTTTCTCCAATTTCTTTTTCCGAATGTTCAGTCCGATTAATCCGTATGTGATAAATGCAACTAACGGTATTAATATTAATATCAGTTTTATTATTTCTTTCCTAAGTGTCAATTGTATTTTAAGTAATTGTTTAACTATAATTGTTTTGCTCAGTTCAGTTCTCTTGATATGGCTTACAACGTTTCGCAGCTAGCCATAGTGCGGAAATTGATCGCTACTCAGCTTTCTCGAATTAAAAATGTAAGTTAAGATTTCAAATGGTCAACTACCTCCAGACCCCGCATTATGGCTAGCTGCTGTTATGGCACGTTTTTCTTCTCTCCTTACAATACTTTCGAGAATTCCTTTTACATCATTTATTTTAAAGACATAGTATCCATAAGGAATCAAAATAAAAATTGGTGAAAATACTGGATTAAACGGGAATGGAGTATTTGAAAATTCATCTCTCATTCCATCTAAATTCGTAAAATAACTAATCAAACCACTTAAGATTCCGACCACAAAAAACCAAATGAATACCGGATATATTTTAGCAGAAACAGATATTGAAGTTCCAATCTTTTTTGAGATTTCACCCTCAAATATTATTGGACTAAAATTATATAACTTAGGCAAAAGATTCTTATGCGAAAAAGCAAATTTATTCATTTCAAATGTCGGATATAAAAAACTCTGATCATGATTGAAACTTTCATCTAATTTATTTCTTATTAGTTCTTGATCTAATTCGGTGATTATCTCAAATGAAAATCTAAAAAGAATGAAATCTAATACTCTATCCAAATTCTTCATAATTATCTTTTCTTAAAATGTGCCATAACGTTTTGGCGCTTGGCGCAGTGGCGGATTTCGGAGCACAAAACTGTCAATACACCACAAAAGTTGATGCGAGGTAGAATGTTCAATTAACCACTGCACCCGCCATTGAGCCAAACGCCTGTTACCTGCTGCCGTTCTTTCATTGTCCTGCGAAAATGTTGTCTGTATTGGCATATATGATTTTTACTTTTTTCTCTTTCTCAAGTTTACTGTTTTCTTGAACGTAACGAATTAGTCGCTTACTCTGTCTTCCCATAAATCTATTCCAATAAACAATTACAATGTAGTCATAACTGTCAACAGAAAGTTTTGAAGTCTGCGATAGCGGTTTTAAATATTTCATTTGTGTTTCAAGAGAAACAATACTATCAATTGGGGCTTGCTGTCTGGGTGGAAACGTTGTCATTATTTCATTTCTGTCCCATTTTAAATTTGGAAAACCGCCCGCATAACAATTCACTTGAAATGATTTTAAATACCCTAAATTGTCATAGTAAAGGGCTTGTAATGGTTGGTAATGATTTTTAATTTGTGATTTATATTTTGTCGTATCAAGTGAAAACAGATATGAAAAATAGGCTGTGTCAAGTTCGTAACTGTCCGCAGTTGGAATGTTATATTTTTGGGAATAACGAGCAATTGTTTTTTCGTCAACCGTCTTTGTTTTTTTCATTCCATAAATTCCTGTGA
Source organism: Chitinophagales bacterium (assembly GCA_023957235.1). GTDB lineage: Bacteria > Bacteroidota > Bacteroidia > Chitinophagales > JADIYW01 > JAMLHH01. The sequence goes on from JAMLHI010000013.1 coordinate 1,914, forward strand.
AAATTGAAGTGCAACTTGTCAGTCCAAATATGAATGTCAAAGAAAGAAATGTAAATATTGATAAATGTCTTTTCATTGTCTGGTCTTTTACGGTTGCAGGTAACGGTTGAGGCTAAACGCTGGCGGGCATCATTGTTTATGCATTATGCCGGCCAGCACAATTTTCAATAAATGTACAATCTTTCTCCTCACAACCATGTGCCCGATAGCGTTTTAGCCTTTGTTAACTGCAGGCTATCTTTAAAATAGGTTCTGGAATCGACATCAATTCATTCAATAACATTTAAAACCAAGCACTTATGGCATAAGCCGTGATTGGATTTTGAGATATTTCCAATAAGGTATTCAATTAAAATCTCATTTTGTTTTGAATCATATTCAAGCTTTATTTTTATAATTAAAGTATGAAACAAATCGGCCAATAAAATATGCAATAATTAAGGGCAACCAGATATGTCTGCATATAATGTTGCAGTTATCTATATTCTGATCTAGGTTCAGAATTATTATGTAAACGCCGAACGAAAGTATTATAAAAACAATATCGAAAATTTTTCCTTTGTTCATAATTGTTAACTTTTTTGATTAAAACTCTCCTTTAAATATAAATTTAGAAACCAGCAAATTTTTCTACTGTTACAATTCTTCTATTTTGCTTGCAGTTAACGGACAAAGCTAAGTGCAGGCGGGCATTTAAAGGTATTTCACATTCAATAAAACACAATCTATATTAAGTGCATAATGCATCAAATCAGCACTATCTGCCCGCTTGCATTTAGCTTTTGTTATGAGCATTTAATTCAATTAAAGAATCCCTAAGCCCTTCAATATCACCAGTTGCCCTGAAAAACACTTTCATATTTTTGTCCATTAAAATAATAGTTGGAAATCCAATGTTATTCTTGCAATCGGTACAAATCTGTTCCTTAAAAGTAATAAATCTTCTCTTTACATTGCCTTTATAAGTATTGTCAAGAATATAGGCTTTTGTAATTATAGATTGATTATGAAGATACTTATTAAGAAATTTAACATTCTTTTCAGTATCTGGATATACATAGTAACAGATTAGGTTTTGAAATTCTGATGTAATACTGTCTATAATCGGTATGCTTTCGGTGCAGGGTTTGCACCATTCAGCAAATAGCACTACCAAATGATATTCTGTACTAGAATTAGATAATAATTCTTTAAAAATATGGAAGTTAAGATTTATGATTGGTACAGAATCTGCATCCAAATATTGTACGGCTTGAATTGTTTGTAGATTTCCAGACAATGACAGATTTGTGTCAAAGAAGATATTTGTTCCAGCTTTCAAACCAAATACGGAAATAAAACATATTATGGTTAATAAAGTTCGCTTTCTCATTGTTTTTAATTTTATATGAGTGTCGGTAAAGATAAATAAAAAAGATGTATCTTAGGAGAAACATTTTTGACATGAATCTAATCAATTTTATGGATCAGTTTCCTGATGAGGAATCTTGTAAACTGAAGTTCAAGGCCATGCGGGATGAAGCAGGGGTTACCTGCAGGCACTGTGGAGGTAAAGATCATTACTGGCAGAAGACAATTTGGATGTACGAATGTAAAAAGTGTAAAACCCGAACCACTCTTCGCAGCGGCACAGTGATGCAAGCCAGCAAACTTCCGTTTCGCTATTGGTTTATTGCTATGCATCTGTTAACCAGCACTAAAAAGCCATTTTCTTCACTTGAATTGCAACGACAACTTGGGCATAAATTCTACGAGCCTATCTGGTATATGATGCAGAAGCTTCGAAAAACTATGGGTATTCGTGACAGAGCTTATCAACTGGACAAGATTGTTGAGTTGGACGATGGATTCTTTGAGAGTGTTGATACTGAATTGTCTAAAGAGGAAAAGCCAATCAAACTTAAACGTGGCAGAGGAAGTCAGAAACAATCTAAAGTTATTGTAATGGCCTCAACAGTTCACACGCTAAAAGCACCTGAAAAACACAAAAAGCAGACAAAGTTTCGCTATGTTAAAATGCTTGTAGTTGACAATTTGAAATCGGCCACAATTCAAGAAAAAGTTGAACAAAACATACAAAAGGACTCATTGGTAAAATCCGATAACTACAAGGGATACACCAACATAAAAGAGCTGGTATGGAGTCATCAACCTAAAACAGTAAAACCTAAAGAGGCAGCAAAAGTTCTGCCTTGGGTACATACCATGATCAGTAATGCTAAACGGAATCTTTTGGGAATACATCATATGATTTCGAAAAAGTATTACCAGGACTATTTGGATGAGTTTTGCTACAAAGTGAACAGACAATATACGGGCGATTTACTTTTTGAGAGACTTTTATTTGCCTGTTCATCATACAATTATAAGAAATTTATTCATGTAACCTGATACTCATATAATTTTAAAAGGGGATAGCCTCACTTTTGGAGACTATCACCCTCTAATTTAACTAATCAACTTTCTTAATAATAGTAATTGAGTACCCTCCGAAGTCACCTATAGTTGAATCATACATATAAATTCCATCAGGAACTTTATACGTTGATTCAAATATCTCATTACTATCCTCAATAAAAATGTCTCCATCAATATATAGTTTTAGGTCATCTGCAGTGTATCCTGAAACATCTTCGGCAAAGTAAATATTAAGGATTCCACCATCAAAACTGGTTGTAATTGGGATGTCAATTTCACGCCCGATTTCATCTATATTTACACTTTTATCTGGCGGGAAAAATTGAACTTTACAAACCCCAAGTTTTCTTAGACAATCTTCGCTTTTTCTCCAAAGTTTTACCCTTATAATTACTATATCCCTGGATGAAATATTCTCTTGATAGGGTTTGTAATTGTATCCGAAAAAGTTGAGATTGTCAGTGTTTTTTAACTCAGTTATTTCATTAGCGCTTTCATCTTTCACCTTGTTACAAGAATAAATAAGGGATAATGTAATAACCAATGTAATTGGCAAAGCAAAAAAGAGTTTTTTCATTTTTAATCTGTTTTAATGTTAACTTACTCTTTCGATTTTCAGCATGACTCGGCTACTCTGTTTTTTTATGTCGTTTTTTACTTTCACATACACGACTTTTGGTGCTCAGCCATCATTTAACCGCTATTTCAATTTAATTGCTCATAACGTTGGGTGTATGCGCCGTAAGGGAATTCGTGGACACTTTCCTATCCACCGGTACAAACTTTGCAAGCGAGTGATGCACTTGCAAATTGCTCTGAAACCCTTATGGCGTATGACACCGTGTTAGCGGCTGTATTTATTTATTAGAGTTCAATTGTCCGTTCTATGTTTATTTGTTCCAAAAATGTTTCATCGTGCGACACAACAATCAATGTTCCTTGATATTCATTTATGGCAATCGTCAAAATCTCAACATTCTGAATGTCCAAGTTGTTTGTCGGTTCGTCAAAGATAATAATATCAGGCGACTTGCTGTTTATTGTCAAGCAACAAAGCAATAAACGCATTCTTTCACCACCACTCAACGCACTACAAGATTTGTCCCAATCTTCTTTTGTAAACAAAAAGCGATTTAGTCGGATTTTGATTTCGTATTCTTGTAATGCAGAAACATTGAATTGTTGGGCTTGTTCGTAAACTTTCAGTTTGTTGTCGAGCAAAGAATAGTCTTGGTCAATGTAAACCGATTTGTTGTTTGCTCGGTAAATTGTTCCTGTTTGTGGCTCGATGTCGCCCAAAATGAGTTTTATCAAAGTTGTTTTGCCCGAGCCATTTTGTCCTTTCAATGCAATGCGTTCGCCACTTGTAATTTGGAAATTCAAGTTTTCTGTCCAAAGCGGTTGCATGTTGTAAGCGAAATTTATGTTCGTCGCTGTGAACAAAATTTTTCCTTTGTGTAGCGCTGAATTATCAAAACCGAATTTCATTTTGTCAATGTCGGGCAACGAAGAACGAAGTTCTTGTAAGTCTTGAGAAATACCACCAATTTTTTCTGCGTGAGTACTTTTGAGTTTTGATGTGCTGTTTTCGGCATTGTTTCGCAAAGTGTTCATCATTATTCGGGCAACACCTGCTTTTTCTTGTTTTCCTTTTCCACGATTGTCCAACTTTTGTTGTCGCTCCAAAGTTTCCCGCTCTTTTTCTTTGGCTTTTCGCAATGCCTTTTCCTTGCTTTGAATGTCTTGGCTCAAAGCATTGTTTTCAATTTGCTTTTGTTCTTTGTAAAAATCGTAATTACCGCCATAAACTTTAATTTCGTGTTTACTCAATTCGCAAACTTGGTCTAAAAGATTGAGTAATTTTCTGTCGTGGCTTACAACAATCAAAGTGCTTTTAGTGGTTTGAATAAAGCCATACAAAAGTTTTCGGCTTGCAATGTCTAAATGATTACTTGGCTCGTCCAATAAAATCAATTCGGGTTGATGAATGGAAATACCTGCCAAAAAAACTTTTGTTTTTTGCCCACCACTCAATGCTTCCATTTTTTGCGACAAGTCTATATCAATTAATTGCCAATGTTGTAAAGCGTCATTGCAACGGTCTTCAATTGTCCAATCGTCATTAAGCAAATTGAAATTTTCTTCGGTTGTGTTTCCGTTCAAAATTTCTTTCAGAGCGTTTAATTTCTTGTCAATTTTCAACGCTTCTGCAATGGTCAAATGATTGAATTGTCCGAAAATTTGCGGAATAAAATATGGCTCGGTTTCAACGATTATTTGTCCGTTTGACGGTTGTAATTCTTTGGCAATAATTTTAAGCAAAGTTGATTTTCCTGCTCCGTTGTTGCCGATTAACGCTGTCTTTTCGTGATTGTTTACTGTCAGATTAATGTCGCTAAACAGTAAATCCTTGCTTGGGTGTGTATATGAAATGTTTTGTAGAATAAGCATAATTTCTTTCGTTAAAGATGAAACAATACGACAACCGCTTTGTGGTTGCTGTTCTGATTTGTCTAAAAGAAATTATTTTTCACATTTCGTCTTACTTAAATTTTTGTGTCTGCAATTATACGAATTTTCTGTTTAGCACTGTCGGTCGTAATATAGCCGCTAACGGTCGAGTGTATGTGCCGTAAGGGATTGCGGAGTAGTTTCCTGTCCACCGACACGAAAGTTTGAGCGGGCTACAACGCTTGAATACCCACTGAAACCCTTATGGCATATACACTTTGTTGGCGTTTCGTTGTTTATTTTTCTCGTCATTTTTCTTTCATTTTTGCTGCATTGTCTTTCTTTCCGTGCGTTGGGGTAGGCAAGCTCTTTTGCAGGTTTTGGACTATGCGTGGTCTTGTGCGACCTGCAAATGTGCTTGACTACGAAGCGTTGGCTATGCTGTCTTATAATTATCAACAAATGTTTCAAATAAAGTTTTCATTGCTTCATAGTTCTTTCTTTTCGATAGAGTTGTAATGTCAAATGTCAATAAATGTTCAATGTCTTTCTGTGAGAGATAATTTCGATGTATTAGGATTTCTCTAATCTGGTCTAAGTCATCGTAATATTGTCGTTTGTCCGGGTCGTGATTTTCAATTAAAAATTTTGCAAGGCATTCCTCAATAATTGGATTTGAATGAGTTTGTATTTCATCAATGTTTCGGATTACATCACTGATTTTTGTGTCAATAATTGCTTTGTCATTAAAAAATATTCTACCATTACTATGTGCTGCATCATTTCTCGATTTTACACTGGCTGTATAATTTCCGATTTGAGAATTATCGCAACCTACAAGTTTTAAAAATCGAATGAAATTGCTTTCTCCTAATTCTACAAAAGCAAAAGGAGTAGTTGCGTTGCAAAGAAGTTTTTCAAAATCCTTATTGAATCCGACCATTGCTTTCTCAAAATCTGTTTTTCTGTTTTCTTTAATTTGCCAAACCTCGAAATAGACAAAACTCATGTAGAGCATGTGGTAAGCAATAAAAGCAAAGGGATATTTTGCATTACTGTAATTACTCTCAAAACTTTCCCAAAGGAAATTTACATAATCCTGCTCATCTCTTGTTTTATAAGAGTTTGGCAAATATTCCAGTATGTCAATTGCATTTGCCATTATTCTTCCCAAAGTTTATTGATTTCGTCCTTTATTTTATGCTCGTATATTCTAATCAACTCTTTATTAGCATTAACTAATTGTTGCTCGTTTTCAATTTGGGATACTATTGCATCCTGTATAGATAAGTCAGGTAAAGGGATTGGAAACTCCCTCAAAGCTGTCAAACTAATAAATTCCTGAGCTCCTCCTTTTGAAACTAATGAAATATGACTTTCAGCTTCGGTTGATTTAAGATAATTCAAGAGATATAATTGATTAATCCTTTCTGAAGGTTTTATTAGTCCAACATTTTTAATGCTAAAAACACGAGCATCATTTACAATGCAAGACATACCTCGGTTTGCACCAATCATTGAAATGAGAATATCTCCAATTGCTACATCAGAACGTCTATAAAACTTTTCGTGGTCTTCTTCTTTTATAAATCTTATATCTTCAAATGATAAACCATTAATTGTTATGTTTTTTTGGGTTAAAAATGGGATTCCAGAATCGTAATATTGAGGGCTATCATGAGTGCCATCTTTTACAATGGTAATTTTCCCTAGTTCCACCATTTCCCACTCAGGTTTAATATCAATTTGGGGTTTGTAGTTTTCAACTACTTGCTTGGCACCGGATTTTATTTTCTCGAAAATTTCGATTTTAGTTAAAATCTCTTGCTGTATTGAAATAGGTGGCAATGGTATTTTAAAAGAATATAAAAACTCTGCTTTTAAGTTTTTTATATTTGCACCAGCAATAATATCGTTTAAATGCTTATTAAACCTTTCCCCTCTTAAATTTTGAAATAGAAATTCTGGTAATACTTGTTCATTACATCTTATTGCACCCATAAAGCCACCAAAGTAATAGTCAATATCCTGTTCTACAAAAGCGGTTTTACCAATGTGTTCAGCACTACCAGAAGCTGTACATATAAAAATATCTTTTGCATATAATTTCTGTTTATCGGAAAGCTTGAGGTTTTTAGAAATTAATTTTACATCATTAAAATCGATATTACCACTATCCAATTTAATATTATTCGCTCTTAATACTTTATATCCATTTTCTTCTACTTCATCTTCTTTTGAATAAGTAACACCTCTAATCAATTCGCATAGTTCACTTAAAGAAACCAATTCATATTCACCATTGTGTTTGTGTTTCGTTTCTTTATATCTTTCTCCATTTAGATTAAAATCACCATTTTCGGTTATTCTACTTTTTTCAACGATAATTGAATTTAAAGGCAATTTTTCAAAATCAATTAGTGAAAAATCATTGTTACGAATAGCTGTAATATATTGCTTTATGAAAATTATAGCATCGGGCAAATCACTTGTGCTAAGTTCTTTTCTTTGTGCTCCTAAACTGAATCCATCGTTTTCAATTTTT
>JAMLHI010000014.1 GCA_023957235.1 Chitinophagales bacterium
GATATCACAAATAATCAGATCCGGTTTTTGTTTATGGACTTCTTCCACTCCCTTTTTGCCGTCTGCAGCGGTTACTACTGCATAACCTCCTAATTCCAGAATTTCAGCAGTGTTTTCTCTGACTTCTTTGTTGTCTTCAATTAATAAAATCCGAGGCATAATATTTATTTATTTTTCTGAGACAAATATAAGACAGAAATGCTTTGGGGAAACTTGCTTCTCCGCTTACTTTCAAAATAAAATTTCTTAAATGGAATTATACCATCCGGGGTTGTTCAAACTGATTTTTATGGTTTGGGGCTTGGCGTAATGGCGGGGATTTTTAGCATCCCGATAGCAATCAGGATTCAATCGAACGTTCAGCCCCACTTCGCGATTTGTCGGACAAGTAATGGCAATGCCTTGTTGGCGGTTCGCCCGAATTTTGGGTTACAGTTTGTCGTCATTTGTCTTGTCAAGTTGTTATTTGAATTTTCGAGTGTCCATTACCACTTGGAATAACTTCAACGTGTGTCGCAATTCTTTCCTTAAGTTCTGCCAAGTGAGAAATTACACCTATTATTTTCCCTTCGCTTTGCAAGTTTGACAAAGCATTTAATGCTACGTCAAGATAGTCAGAGTCAAGCGTTCCGAAACCTTCGTCAATAAACATTGTGTCTATACGCATATTTTTACTTGCCATACCTGATAATCCAAGAGCAAGAGAAAGCGAAACTATAAACTTTTCACCACCTGAAAGATTTTGAGCTGTTCGTTCCTCACCATTTTGGTATTTGTCAATAACAGACAGCTCAAAAGGATCAGAACTGTCGCCTGTGCGTTTAAGAAGATAGCGGTCTGACATTTTTTTAAGTTGTCTATTTGATAGACCTACCAAATACTCAAAAGTTAATGCTTGGGCAAAGTTTCGGTATTTCTTTCCGTCCCCTGAACCAATTAAGTCGTTTAATATTGCCCACTTGCTGTAAATAGCTTGTTGCTTTTCTTTCTCTTTCAATTTATTTCCACTTGTTTTTAAATTGTCGTCATTAGCTTTTAATGCTTGTCTGTTCGCTCCTATTTTTTGTGAAAAATCGTCCGATTTAATTTTCTTCTCGTCAAACTCGCTTTGGAGTTCTTCACTTGTTTTTTCAGTTACTTTTTGCTCTTTAGATTTTAATAACTCATTTTCTTTTTCGGAAACAATTGCTTTGGTTTTCTCAAGTTCTGTATTGATTTCATTTTTTGTCTTTTCAGCTTTCACTTTTTCAGTTTCGCTGGTTTCAATCAATTTCTTTAAACGATTTTCTTCTTCTTCAACAGATTTTTCTTCAAAAATCTCTTTGCGTTCTTTTGATAGTTTTTGCTTATCAGTATCAATGCTTTGTCTGTCTTTCTGTTTGTCGTCAAATGATTTTGTTAGATTTTCAAATTCTTGTTTGCTCAAAGCAATCTTGTTGTTTAGGGATGTAATTTGCTTTGTCAAGTCGTCCACTTGCCTTTTATTTTCGTTCCAAGCATCAAGACGCTTTTTCAACGTTTCAATAGTTTTAACTTCATATTTTTCAAGTTTACTCACAAGTATGGTATTCTCCTTTTCGTATTTTTCTTGTGCTGTTGATGCTAATTTCCTTTTATCTTCAATCTGTTGCTCTGCAACTTTTAAAGAAGTTTCCCCTTTGGTTTTTTCTTTTAATACTTTATCTTTTTCTTTCTGCAAGGTTGGAATTTCTTTATCCCGAAGATTATTTAGTAATTTCTCGCTGTTCTCTGATTTTTTGATAATCTCATCAATTTGCTTGTATTCATTTTGCTTTTGCTGATGATATTTTTTGATAGACTTATCATCTGTAAATGAGAAATCACGTTGAAGTTTTTTTATTTCAGATATAATCGTGTTTTGTTTTGCCTTATTTTTTGATAAAGATTTTTCTTCTTTTTCTTTGTTGCTCAAAGCACTTTTCCCCTCTGATTCTAATTTTGTCAATCCTTTCTCATCTTGCTGGATGGCTTTTGTTGTTTCTTTAAATTGTTCTTTTAATTTAACTAATTCTTTTTCTTGTTTGCCAATTTTTGGAACATTTCCAACCGCATAAGGGTGTTTCTTTGAACCACAAAGAGGGCACTCTTTTCCATCTTCAAGATTATGACGATGTTCGTCTAAACTCTGGATTGTTTTTGTCAATCCAATATTTTCCTCAAGAAGATTGATTTGATTTTCTAAACTCTTTAAAGTTGCTTTATCAGTTTTAATTTTCTTATCAAGGTCTTTTGCCAATCCGTTGTTCTCTTTTGTTAAAGTCGCAATTCCTGCAATTTCATTTTCACTTGTTGAAATTGCTTCCCTAACTTCAATTAGATTTTTTATGTGTATTAGAAGGTTTGCGATATTCTCTTTCTCTGATTGATATTCGGAAAGTTCTTTCCCATTCAAAACTAGAGATAATTCCGATTTACGTGTTTCAAGTTCTTTTGTCTTCTTTGTTAATGTTTTGTCTATTTGGCTAAAAGAATCAACGGCTTTTTTTACAATAGATTTTTTCGTTTCAATATCCTGTTGCAATTCCAATATTGCAGAATTTTGATTTTTTAGTTCCTCAAATGAATTAACCAATAATTGATTTTCTTTTTCAATTGCAGAATAATTTGAAACAAGGTCTTCGTATTTCTTATTCGCTGTTGCCCATTGCTGTTTTTCAACTAATGATTTTTCAGATTTTTCCAATTCTGAACTTTGGCTTTTTAAATTACTGGCGACTGTTTTTTTATTTTCTTCTAATTTAGAAATAGCTTCCAAAACTGGCTTCAATAATTTGTCTTTCTCTGAAATCTTTGTGTCTAATTCTCTTACCTTCTTTAAAATTGGTTCTTGCTTTTTTTGTTCTTCTTTTGCTGTCTTTAAAGCAAGTTCAGATTTCTCAAGTGTTTCTTTTGCGGTTTTTGTTTGCTCTTCTAATTCGGGTAACTTTTCTTTTACTCCATTGATTTGGGTTTGCAGATTTGTTAAATCTAAAAGCCATTTTTTAGCTGTATCTATTTTTTGTATTTCTTCGTCAACTTGAGTTTTCTCTTTTTCAATTACTGTAATTTCATTTATCAAATTCTCTTTTTCTTCTTCTGAAAGAATTTTTATTGCTTCAAGTTCAAGTAATATTTTATCTAATTTTTCTTTTTCAGTTCTATTGCGTTCAAAAACCATTTTGGAAATTGTGCCATAAATTTCTGTGCCTGTAATTTGTTCTAAAAGTTGACCTTTATCATTCTTATCGGCTTGCAAAAAGGCAGCGAAGCTGCCTTGTGCAAGCATTATTACTTTTGTAAACTGCTCAAACGTAAGCCCGATAATTTTTACAATTTCTGCATCGCAAGCACGAACTTGGTCTGCTATGATATTATCTTCAAAATCTGCAATAACACGATTTACCGGTTTTAATGTTCCTGTTCGGGCACGTTCTTGCTTCCAGGAAGATTTCCATTTTTTATCCCCTACTTCAAAAATGATTTCGGCAAAACAATCTTTTTCACCCCTTGTCATTACGGCATTTTCGCTTCCTGTAATATCTACTCTTGGTGTTTTTCCATAAAACGCTAAAGAAATTGCATCAAGAATTGAGCTTTTACCTGCACCCGTTTTGCCTGTTATGGCAAAAAGTCCATCATTAGTAAAATCCGGTCTTGTGAAGTCAATTTCATTTTCGCCTGATAGCGAATTTATATTTCTGAATTTTAGGTTTAAAATTTTCATAAAGCACTTTCATCTATGTTTAAACCGTCAACAATTTCTTTGTAGGATTCTTTCAATTCTTCTTTTTGCTCATCTGATATACTTACTTTTTCAAGAAGTTTATCAAAAACATCAAAGGCATTGAGTTCGTCAAGCGAATCTGTTGTGTCGTTTGTTGTTAATACTTCGTTTAGATGTTGGCGATTTTGCAGTTTCAATACTTCAATTTTTGAATCAGCTAACTGTTCATTTGTCCACGCAAAAAAATCAGGAAAGATTTCATCGCCTTTGTAAATAACCTCAACCCAAACAGATGATTTTTCTTTTTTCAATTCCGTCAAACGTTTTTCAATAAATATTTTATCACCAACTATTGATTCTAATTTTTGAAAAACAGGAATATCAATTGTTTCAATGTTTTTCCCTTTTGTATAATCAATTACATAAACACATTTTGTCTGTTTGGCTTCCCCAAAGCCCATTGGAATAGGCGAACCACAATAGCGAATATGTTCTTTGATTTTAGACGGGATATGATAATGTCCAAGTGCAACGTATTCAAATGTGTCAGGGAAAATGTCGCTACCAACAGCCTCAATATTTCCGATATAAGTTTCACGAACTCCATCGTCTTCATTTCTTTGTCCGCCTGCAACCGATAAATGTCCTGTTGCAATAATTGGAATTTCCTTTCCTAATTCTTTTCGTTTGCCTACTGCAAGTTTGGCAATTTCTTCGTAGTGTTTTTTGATATTGTCGTTTATGCGTTTTGAGCGGTCAGAATAGTTTTCACCCTCTGCAAAACGACTAATGTCCCTTTCTCGTAAAAACGGAACTCCACAAACAATAACAGTAGGATTTCCTTTGTTGTCTTTGACAACAATAATTTCATCTTCAATATTTTCTGTTGCGTTACCAACTACGGCAACATTTAGTGCTGCTAAAATGTCTTTGGGTGCATTTAGAAAACTTGGCGAATCGTGATTTCCACCAACAACAATAACATTTTCACAACCTGCTGTCCTTACTTTAATAAGAAAGTCATAATACGATTTTTGAGATGTGCTACTCGGTGATGCTGTGTCAAAGATGTCGCCCGCAATAAGCAATAAGTCAATAGAATTTTCATTTATTGTCTTTAACAACCATTCTAAAAATGCTGTATGTTCTTCGTGCCGTTCTTTTTTGGAATAAAGTGTCCTACCTAAATGCCAGTCAGAAGTATGTAATATTTTCATTCTATCGGTTGTTGTTTGTCTTGTTACACATTGCCAGTTATGGTGTCAACGGGTGACCGCTAACGTCAGTCCGTCTAAAAACCTCAGTTTACATTCAAAAGTAACAAATTAATGATTCCGGAGATGCAGCAGAACGATTTTAAGCGGCTTTAAAAAACTTTTTTCTGCATGTCATTACACAGACAATACAGCCTGAGTTCTGTTTGTTCCCTGCATGTATTGCATGCAATAAATATGCACCTGCACCTTTAACACCAACCACTGCTATTTGAAAAGCCTTCAACAAATTGAAATTTGGTTTTTAGACCGTTTGACGAAGAAGGGCCTTAAGAAGTAAATTTTTTTAGGTTTATTTGCAATCACTTTCATTAACCGTAAATGTAAATAGAAACCACGAACCTCCGATTACCTGATAAAGCCTTTCTTTTTCCATTTCTTGAATTTTTATGTTAGCGGAAGTGCTACTGCTCGTTCGAAGTTATGTCGTTTCAATCATGCTCAACAATAATTTTCTTAGAGTAATATCTTTGTCCGTCAAATAACCTGACTAAATAAATTCCATTTGAAATTGTAAGTAGGCTGATTTCTTTTTGGGATGCGTAATGAATATTTTCTTGCAAAACGTTATCACCGAGAGTATTGTAGATTTCAATTGAGCCTTTGTGAATAATTTTATTGAAAACAATTGTAAAATGTGTTGTCACAGGATTTGGAAATAAATTAAAGGTGAAAAGCGATGGATCAATATTGCTTATTAAGGTAGGGATGACAGGACACGTTGTATCAACAACAGCAGGTGAAACAAGAATGGGTGAATAATAAACGACTGATTGATTGGCAAAATCAAAAAAATCATAAATTACTGAATCAATATGTTGAATGCTGGTGCTACCCCAGTAATTACTATCTGCTGTAATATTAGGCTGACCATATGGTGTATCATTATAAAGTTCATACTGGCAATTGGGGTTCGATAAATTATTGTATTTAAATCCATAACTATTAGGGTTGCTAAGGATATGTAATGCGCTTGTTCCTGTGTTATTTGAAAACTCATTATGGTCTAAGGCCAGACCAGAACTTAATGTACATTTAAAGCAAGGGGCTAATGTTGACGAGTTATTAATCAAAAGATTATTTCTGAAATAAAATGAAGAAGGCTCGCTTAAATCAACAATTGAATTTGCTGTTGATACAATATTTCCGTTAAAAACATTATTACTCATACTTCCAATTAAATGATTTGTCGCCAAAAAAATACTGCCATTTGAGCTTTGATTGTAAAGAAATTTATTGCAATCAATAGTCTCATAATGTATATGTGGACTGGAATTGTTCAATTCTAGTATTGAATTGTCTATCCCATTATTATTCACAAAATAATTATCAGAAATAATTAAGTTATATGTTGACAACAATAAAAGAGTATTTTGATCATAATTTAAATTGAAATAATTATTTGATATTTCCTGTAGGCAAGTATTGCTACTTGGACATTGAATAAATATACCACCTCTGTTATTTTCAATGAAATTATTTTTGATTGATAAATTGCACTCAACACGAGCTAAGTATAATCCATAATCAGAACAGTTCTTTATACTGCTGGAGTCCATTACAAATGAAAATCCTTCGTAATAAATTCCACGTATAGAACTATACATAATTCTGCAATTACTGAAATATTGTGATGAATATAGGGAATGAATTGCACCGAATCCCAACCCACCTCCATAGAGAATATCACAAAACTTCATAATTGAACCTGCAACATAGTTACCTGTTGTATCAAAAACTGCATCAACAGAAGCGTCAGAAAAGTGAATTTTAGCCCAATCACCTGCGGCTGGACTTACTTTGTTAGAAGTAAATGTAATCCTGTTTTGCGCTGTACCTATTGCAATAAGTTCTCCATCAATTTGTAAAGCTTTGTCAGTATTAAACTTTACAATTACTCCGGGTTCAATAGTTAAAGTAAAACCTTGTGAAACCAATGTATTGCCAATAACGATGTAAGGAGAACCTGCAAGATTCCAAGTTGTGTTTGTTGAAATAAACCCACTTACATTAGTTTGTGCATTTATTACTACGCACCTGCAAGTCAACAACAAAATGATTATGCAAATTTGTTTGTTCATGTGTTAACTGTTTGAATTAGCAAAACTGTTTGTTCCGTGCGTTAAAATTACTTATAACGTTTGGAATTGTCTATTTCAGGAGATTTTTTCCT
>JAMLHI010000015.1 GCA_023957235.1 Chitinophagales bacterium
TTTTGTGCTAGTAAAATACTAAATTGTTAAAGAAAAATGGATACTCCTGACTTGAAATTACAGAAAAAAGGTTGCTTAGTCTAATCTACTAATTTAACCCATAAGAATTATTGAAATAGGCATAGATAAATAATATAAATGAATTAGAAAGAAATTAACAATCTGGAGGAATATAATGAAACGGATATCTTATATTGTAATTATTGCTTTGCTTTTAGTAATTTTGCCGGTTAGTACGGTCACAGCACAATCTGCGACAAATACTAGTTGGACTTCATCAATTACGTATTATTCTCCAAGTAGCACAGCTGGAGAATTAAATATTAACTATTATGATGGAACTACCATATATACAGCTGGACCATTCCCCGTTAGCCCGCATGGTGCAGGGTCCGTAAACATCGGCTCAACTTCAGTTCCTGATGGGTTCGGAGGTTCCGCTGTCCTTTCGGCTAACGTCCCGATTAATGCAACTTATGTCCAATTTGCAAAAGATTCTCCTACTTCGTATTCTCGTGCATTTTACACTGGCTTTGATGAAAGCAAGGCGGGATCAAAGTTCTATTTAGCAACAGTAAGAGCAAACGGTATATCAACAACAACATTTGGTGTTCAGAATATTGAATCTTTCGAGATTACAGCAACCTTAGATTTCTTCAGTGTTGGAGCTACTACTCCAACATTTTCAGTGTCTGTAGATATTATGCCTAATGCTACTTATATTTCCAGTGTCCCTGACGTTTCAACTTACCCAGGTGGATCATTTGACGGTTCATTAGTTGTAACTGCAACCAAGAAGGGAGATGTTGCAACGCCAGGCAAAGTAGTAGCATCAGCCCAAGAGACTCTTGATAACGGCGTAAGTGTTTATGCTTTTGAGGGAGCGAAAGAAGGAGCAACAGAAGTATATTTGCCGTCTGCCATGTGCAACCGGGGTGGACAAACTTCTTATTTTGCTATTCAAAATACGGGAGATGACACAGCTTCGGTAATAGTAGATTACTATAATACTTCCGGGGTAAAAGTTGGTTCTATGCCTTCTACAAATATTGCAAAAGGTGCGAAATTGTCTACAAATCCATGTAACGACAGCCTGTTGGTGGGTGAATTAGGGTCAGCGGTGGTAAAAAGCACAAATGGAAAGCCTCTGATTGCTATAGGTAAAGTTGCAAGTGATGCTGGTTTAATCACAGCATTTTCTGGTGAAATAATTGGTTCTACAACGGTTGTAGCTCCTTATGTAAGATGGGCTGCAGATCAAAATACAAGCTGGAGTGCATATTTGGCGATTATGAATGTTGGCTCAACAAATGCAGAAAATATTATCGCTAATTATTATGATGCCTCCGGTACTTTGAGAGCATCTCATGTCCTTGCTAGTGCTTTAACACCACTTGCGCCATTCACAAAAGTAAATACCAATCCTAGCTCAGCGGGCGCTTTAATTAATAATAGTTTTGGATACACTGTTGATGGAGGGGCAAACGGTGGTGCTGTAGAAATAATAAGTGATCAACCAGTAGTGGCTCTGGTTCGGTTGACAACGAATCCATTAACAATTCCAAATATTTCAATGTTAGGTGAAGATTATATTGGAATTGCAGTAATGCCTATCCCATAAGAAGCCTATTATATTTTCTATAAGACTGTCAATAGTTTGGCAGTCTTTTTTATTTTAATTCTGAAATATGGTATAAATTATCATTGATCATATATCATCCAATAAGATAATATTAAGTATTCTATTTACTCGTATATTCTGAGTATTTAGGGAAGGATATTTATGAGCAAGAAAATATATTTCCTAATTATTATTTCAATTTTCCTGGTTTCGTGCAGTAATGGGATAAATAGCACGAACATCGTCTCCCACAATATTGATCCAACAAAAGTTGTTTTAGACAAAGGGGCTGGAGGTATTATGGGGGAGTTAATCATTCCGCCTTTTTGGGATGGCGAACAAATTTATGCTTATGCCGCCCCATATTTAGGTGACCCAGAAGGAGAAGGGATTTTTATTCTTGATGATAAAGTTAATAAATACGCTAGAGTCGAGGCAGATAATTATTTTCAAATTGCAAATATTGACCCAGGTATATACATATTGGTAGTAGGACCAAATACTGATTCTGCAAAGGCATATCGTAAAAATGGGATTGCTGTGAAAATCACAATTACTAGTGATGAATTTACTGATGTAGGAAAGTTATATATCGAAAATTAGGGATTAATAGTTATGTGTAATTTTTCCATAACAATAGCAGAACCCAAGAAAATAATGATAATGCAAATTATTGAAAACCTGAATTAATTACTTAGACAGAGATATTAATTCATTTCTGTTATTTAAGATAAAAAAACTGGAAGAACTCGTAAGAGAATTGAAAAACGTGTTCTCTCTGGTTATACATTTACCTATTTTTGGATTGAACAATTGTTAATTACTTTAGTCTCTCTTTTTGGTCTAAATTTTCACATTCTTTAGATTGTCGAGTCCCCCTAGAAGATATCCAACCTAAGAAAGCAAGAATTGATTCACCTGCTAATCCTAGCAGTCTCATTATAATACTTGCCCCAAGAGCTACAGAGGTAGATATTGTAGGAGTCAATGTTATCATTAGAAGAGCTTCCCTTATACCTAATCCGTTCGGAGTAATTGGATTTATAAATCCTATAACCCAACTGATTACATATGAAAACATTACCAAAGGATAAAAAGAGAAATTTAAAGGGATGAAAGCTGATAGTACAAAAAACAAACTAAACCCTTGTGCAATCCAAATACTTAAAAATAAAAATAGTAAAAAACAAACTTTCCAAAATGGTAAATTCTTCAGCTTACAAATGTCATGGAAGAAAATAACAGCTTTCGATAGGGCTATTGAATTGCTGCTATTAATTTTTTTCTTACCAATGACTAATAAGAGTATTAATAAAATTGAACAAACAATAAAAAATACCAAAATCCAAGATAATTGCTTTATTTCCAATTCAATTCCCCAGAGAACACCGACGAGAGATAGAGAAATGCCCATTAAAAGATTAAGGAGAATTTCTAAACTAGTGCCTGAAATATTCTTTGACATGTCAATTCCGAGATTTAAACCCATGGCTGACCTAGAGAAAATATACCAATAATTACCTGGTAAATAACGAAGTAATCCAGATATAAAATAGATATAGATAGAATTACGAAATCTAATTTTCCCGCCCAAACTGTTAATTAGGATGTGCCAAGTCAATACGTGGGCAAGTAAAGTATAGATAAAAAATATAAATGCAATAAGGAAATATAAAGAATTTACGATTTTCAGATCCACAGAGTCATTCGCATTAATTTTGTTGAATTGAAAATAAACAGCGAAAATTAATAAAACAATAAAAAGTGTCTTAATAATTTTATTGTTAACGATTCTTATTATGTTTATACTAAAATTATTTCTCAAAAAGATCTTACCTCAACACTTTGTTTAATAATTCAATATTAAATTCGGCTTGAGACCTTAATATTTCTAGATTTGTTACTAAGGTGCTTTTTATTTTTTCCGAATTACGAGTTAATGTTTGGATTAATTGAATGACATTTTCAGGTGTAAATTCTTCGATTGGTAAAGAAAAATCCGATAATTTCATCGCACTGAAAAAACTTTTTCCTTTTTCTTGATAATACAAACCAATTATTGGTGTACCACTGCAAGCAGCTAAAATTGTGGCATGCATTCGCATTCCAATTAAGAATTTTGTGTGTTGAAAAAAAGCAATTAATTCGGATGGTTCATATTCTTTATAGATAATACAAGCTGATTCTTGATGGTGCATATATGAGATAATTTTTTCAGAGACTTCTTCATCTCCTTGTTCTATCCCCGGGTACATAGGAATGAAGAATACATTGTAATGCAATGTCTCTATTATCCAATCGGCAAGTTTGGCGAAGTTAGTTAATACTGTTAAAAATTTGTCTTTGTCTTTGTGAAAAAATTTCTTTTGCCAGCTAACTGGAAATAATGAAGATTTATAATAGAACCATTTTCTTGGTGCAATTATAACAAAAGGTTTAGAGACCAGCTTTCTTAACTCTGATGGGATGTTTGTGGTAGGTCTTAAAATAACTGCTGGATCCGCTGTTACGAAAATTGGTGTTTTCACATTTAATTTAATGAGGACATTTTTTGAATGGATGTCCCGAACAGAAATTAATTGAAACTTGTCTAGGATAAATTTTGATAATTTCCTCCAAAATGATCCATGTATCTCTTCAACACCTAAGGCAAAACCTATTACTTTTTTTCTTAGTATTAACGCAGACATTAAAATGTAGAATTGAAAAACTAAAAAAATTTTACTTGAAGTATTTTGTAATAAGTGTCCACCACCCCATAGCAAGATATCTGATTGAGATACCGTTACTAATAAAGAAAAAATATTCCTACGATTAATTGCATTTAAACCTGGAAAATCAGTTTTTGTTTTTTTTTGGTCTCCGCTGAGGATTGAAATTTCTGAATCATATTCCATTTTTTTAATCAGGTCTATTGTTCCAGAAAGAATCGCTCGGTCTCCTCTATTTGACCAAGAATCACCCCCAGCAATACAGATATTTATCCTTTTATTCATTTGTTTCCTTGGATTTTCCATGCATTAATATATAACCGTTTAATCCTCTGGATTTTTTTGAATCAAAACGAAAAACAGTCTCGATAATAAATCGTGTAATTGAGGGGGAAAATTCAGCTACAAACCTGATCAATAAATAGAAAAACCGCCAACAGGGCGCATTCCAGTCTTTGTATTCTAAGCTGAAATATTTCGAAAAAAGAATTTCCAACTCGTTTTGGGTGTATCCTAATCGATAAATATGACCCCATTTCCGACTTATGTATTTTGTAAGAAAAAAGGGATTAAGTAGAATTGTTTTTTGTGGCGTTGTAAGAAATAGACAGCCGTCGAGCATAAGAACATGTTTTATAGAACTCGGCAATAAGTTAGCATTTTCAATATGTTCAATCACATCCAAAAGAAAAACTTGCTTGAAAACGCCTTGCTTGAAGGGTAAGAAATTTGCATCAGCACAAACAAACAGGTATTTATTCCCTAACTGTTTTTTTAGTTCTAAATCCACACCAATTTTCAAAGGTGCTTCAATATTAGACAGAATTAAATCATCGTGACAGCCAATGTCTAAAATGGGTCCATCAAATGCACTTAATTTTAAGAATTTTATTAATTGCAATCTGTAAAGAGAACCAATACGCTCTTTCATTCGCATTAGATTATATTATTGAACTCGACTTCAAATTCTTTGGCAACACAAGTCCAATTGTATGTATCCTCGACCAGTTTCCTTGAGTTCAAACCCATTTCCTTTAATTTTGCATGATCATTGAGTAAAGATAAAATGGCATTTGAAAGTGCATCCACATCTCCAGGTTGAACCAATAATCCATTATATTCATTTTTTACTACTAAACTAGTTCCGCCTATATTTGTTGCTATTATTGGAAGTGAACAAGCCATAGCTTCTAAAATTACTGTTGGTAACCCATCCATATTCCCAAATTTATCAATGATAGAGGGTTGAATGAATATATCCCCACCACTTAGAAACTCTGCAACCTTATTCCAATCTACCTTTCCAACAAAAATTACGTTTTTCTTGAGATGGAGATTATTAACCATCGCTTGGAGTTCATTCTTTAATTCTCCTTCACCCCCTATGAATAAAGTAAGATTTGATTGGTGCGAAATTAGTTTTGAAACTGCCAAAATGAGATTTGAAAACCCCTTTTTGTAAACAAGTCTTCCGAGCGCGACTAATATTCCTCCTCCTCGTTCCAAATTTTGATATCCAAAATCGTTGTTATTTGTCATCACTTTATGAAACTTTTGGGGATCTGCTCCCCAAGGGATTAATTTGATGTTTTTTGTACACCCAATGGAAACAGCTATTTTCATTAACTCTGGACTGCAAGCACTGACAAAAGAAGAATTTATAAGAATAAATTTCGCTGTTTTACGGAACATCCAATTTTTGTTTGCCAAATAAATATCTGACCCATGTAATGTGATAGCAAGTGGAATTCTTAAAATTTTTGAAACAAAAAGTGCTGGAAGCCCATTTGGAAGAACCCAATGTGCATGAATTATTTGAGCTCTTTGTTTTTTTGCAATTTCAAGTAATTTAATAAATGACGCAATTAAAAATAATGGAAGCAAAAAATAAACGCCTTTTTTAAGTTTCCCATCACCAATTAATGAGTTAGCATGACCTAAAATATGCCATTTCCCAAGAATTGCATATCTGAAACGATGGATATTTATTTTCTGAGTGAATTTGTCATCCACCAGAGGATCGTATGGGGCGACTACTTCAATTATATTTCCAAGTTTTTCGAATTCTTCACATATTGATTTTACAAATGGAGCTGTCCCATCACCATTAAAACGCGGGTATGAACTCGCTAAAACACTTATTCGCATATGCCCCTCGTTAGAGATTTTTATCTTTTTTTTCTTCCATCACGATCTCTTCCAACAATTTCCTGTTACTTGCAATTAGATCTGCCAGCAGACCGTTCAACATGGTCTGGAATCCGACGATCAACAATACTGCTGCCAGGATCACGGATTGGATGTGCCCGGCTCCCTGTCCTTGCAGGACAAAATACAGGTACCTTATTCCCAGTGCAACACCAACGGCAATCATTGCAAGCCCAATCGAAAAAAATACCCGAATCGCGCGATACATGGCGTACGCCCGTACAATGGTAACCCCCGAACGTAACAGGTAATCCCACATGCCAAGCATGAGCCGTGATGGG
>JAMLHI010000016.1 GCA_023957235.1 Chitinophagales bacterium
GTTGAGTGTAGCAGCAGTAAGGGATTGCGGGCTACTTCCCTGACTGCCGACACCGAAGTTTAAGCGGGGCAGAATGCTTGATTTTCCACTTAAACCCTTATTGCTGCTACACTTTGTTATGTGGCGTAATTTATTCATTGTCAGCTCTTTCAATATCTTAAACCAATGGTAATAGGTATCAGGAAGGATTGCTGAGTGTATAGCATTCCTGATTTCACGTAGAGTCCGAATTTTTCAGTCAGTTTGTAATTTAATCCTATACCTAATTCAGTATGCATTGTCCCTGTCCCTCCATCGTACTGGTTCCAAATATGGTCATAACCCAATTTTACATTCAACAAAGGTGTTAGTTTAGTCTTTAAAGGTAGATATTCCAAGTCCACAAAAGCCGAAACTCCATTAGTTCCGACAAAATTCAAGTAGCCAAGACCAAGACCTGCAAAAATTTTCTTGTTTGCAAAAGTCAGTCCGTTAATTAGATTAATGTCAATTCCATTGTCGTTAAGATAATCTCCTTTCCAACCAGGTCCTGGGTCAACTTGAACTGTATTATATCGAAAGTTCATATATCCGGCTTCGAATTTTCCAGAGTAATTAATCTGTGCCTTTGCTACCATAGAAAGAGCAAGCAGTAAGATAGTTGTTGTCAGTAAATGTCTCATGTTTAATTTTTGTTTTTTATTATGCCACATAACGTCCGCGTGTATATACAGTGCAGGCTCAGCCTGCTAAAAGTACTTCAAAAAACTCAAACCTGCTCAATCGCATTGGATATACACGCTGTTATAATACGGCTTCAAACTCAACCTTCAAAACTGACTCAAATCCGAAAAAAGCCAGGATTTCCGTGAATCTTCCATAGATCGTGCCCATCCATGAAACCGCTGCTGTCCGGCCAAAATCCGAATTCCGGAAATGTCAAGCAATGGTCTGATCTTCTATATTTTGCAACGGATTTTATCTTTTAAAGCTGTATTATAACGTTCCGCAAATATATGCAGTTGCCGATTGCGGGCTTCTTTCCTGTCGAAACGCACCGAGGTTGAAGCGGCGCATTTGGTTTCATAATCCGAGCGAAAAACGGCAATTGACATATATTTTGCTGTTAGCGGTTGTTATTTATTTGTTCTCCATTTTGAAATTCAATTTTATCGAGAACTTCACCTTTGTCATTGTAGATTTTGAAAATTCCTTCTCTTTTTCCATTCACATATTTGCCAACTGCATTTAATTGTCCGTTTTCATGAAATGATTTAAATTCACCGTCAACTATTCCATTAGCATTTAACTCAATATTTTCAATTGCGCCGTTAGGATAATAGTAAATCCATTTACCTTCTTTCTTTCCGTATTTATATAATCCTTCGTCTTTTAACTTTCCTGATTCATAGTATGAATACCAATATTCAGATTTAAGTCCATTTCGGTAAAATCCCTTAAGTTTATAATTGCCGTTTAAATATCTTTTTACAAATTCTCCGTTTCTTGAAGAAAATGTTTTTGATATATTTAAATTAATTGTCTCTTTAGTCCTTGATAAAAAGTGAACGATTTTAAAAAGTATACTCATTTCTCAAATTTGTTTTTAATAACATTGTGATTGTCTGGATTGTCAGGTAAAAATTTTACAAATAGTGTATCGCCAATATCCTTTAATTCATTTGAGTAACTATGTCGAAATTTCTTGCCTCGATATTTATATTCATAATATACATAGTACTCTGACGGAGAATTTTTGCCTCTTTTTTCCCACTTTTTATCCGTAACTATTGCCAAAGTCTCAATTCCATTCTTTTCTAATAATTCATCTTGATATTTGAAATAACCAATATATCCCCACACATGAATTCCAATCAATAAAATCAAGACAGTTAGTGAAATGAAAGCTGGTTTGGTTAATGAGTTGTCATTCATTGAATTTACTGAAGATAGTTCACTAAGTGAAAAGTCACGATTGATAAATAGTCCAGCTAATTTTGCGGAAAATTTAAATAAGGATATTGCACCTATCAAAAATCCCAACAGACCAATGTATCTTGTGTTGTCTTGTGCAAAAGAATATTTTATACAGAGATAATTTCCAACAACTAATAAAGTGAAATATATTATAACTTTTTTCATCTGTTCTTATCTTAATTCTATGCACGAACGTCTTTTATAATAACCGCTAACGGTCAAGTATAAGCGTAGTGCGGGATTTCGGAGCGATAAACTGTCTGCCTACCGCAAAGTTTCTTAGGAGCAAAAATGCTCAATTTTAGCCGTTCAGCCCGCATTACGCTTATACAATGTTGTGGCACGTTTTCATTTTATTCTATCATTTTTTATTTCAGGTAGCTCTTTTGTGAACTCTTGATATTCTTCAACCTTAACTAAACTGTCACGAACTGATTTTAATTGATTAATCAATGGTCGCGGAATATTATACTTTGCACCCAAACTTCTTCTTCTTTCTGTCTCGGTAAAATTCTCATATTCTTCCCAATCAATTTCAGCAGTATTTACAAGCTCTATTTGTTCTTGAAGTATATTGAACAGTTCCCTTGTTTTGTTTTCATAAGATTTGGTTAGGTTGATCTGTCTTAAAACGTCCTTAGGCAATGCATAATGCCAATTCTCAATTGAGTTTCTTCGATAATAATGCCATCTACCCTGTTTAAAGTTTCTAATTGCGATTTTCTGAAGAATTATTGTGTCCATTGACACAGAACTGTTTCGTGAAAAAGCCGACTTCAAACTCATAACCTGTTCAATCGAACTTTCAGTGTGCCATTTCTTCAACACGTCAATAGTTTCTGAATTAAAATCTATGTCATAGTTTTTTTCTGCACGTGAAATTTGTTGTTCGATGTATTGGTAGTCTTTTTCAAATCGCTTAAAATATAAAGCGTTCAGCTTACCTTGGTCAACGGTAGTAGTTTGGTTAAGAGTAAAAGCTGCAAGAAGACAACCCAAAAATGAAATAAAAATCCATTTTCCTGCTCGATAAACAAGTCTTACCGTAAACCAATTTTGGAAAAATACAACGAGAGGCATTAAAACAAAGAGTAACCAATATTCCTCGAACAGGTTTAATTGATTGTCATAACCTGGCATTCCATACAATATAATTGGAAGAATTGAACCAAATCGAGCTATCACCATCAGTATTACCCAAAAAATTAGCAAGCTGTTGGTTCTTGAAAGCTGTTTATAAATTCTGTCCTTCCTGCGCTTATGTCTGGGATTGCTCATCCATATCCATATACTGATTGAAAGTCCTAAAACTGCTGAAAGTGTCGAAAAGAAGAAGTTGAAAAACTGGAGTTGTATACTGTTTAAAATCAGTAGGTCAGCAGACATACTTGTGAAAAGTCGAAAAACTTCTCTTGAATAGTTAAAAGCCAAAGAAATCGAAATAGCAGAGAAAATTCCCGCAATAAGTCCAATCCAAAATCTTTGTCGGCCTATATTTTGAATTGATATTTTCTCTTTTCCAAATCGATTTTCACTCATTTAGATTGGTTGTCTTTAATGTGCCACAACGTTTGAGGCTAAGCGCTGGCGGGCACTTTTGAAAATATAACTTTCCGGCCAGCACAAATACAAATTAAATGTACAATCTTTCTCCTTACAACCATGCGCCCGATAGCGTTTAGCCTTTGTTATAGCGCGTTTTTCTTATAAATTGAAGTGAACACCAAAACGTGCTCCATAAGCCATTGGATTGGATTCTAAAACTTCATCGCTTATCTTATTCAGGCCATACCTCAAATATGGAGCAATTGAAATGAATAATCTCTCACTTAAATTGTATTTTAGTCCGATTTCAAAATCAATTGCAAATAAAGCCGTACTGAAATTTTGATTGAATGATGTTTTCGAAAATTCAGTTTCTTTTTCTGTGCCATCTCCCATCGTTGAAATTTCTTTTTCTTTTATCAAGAAACTCGTTACAATTCCTGTCGAGGCAAATAATGATAACTTGTCCAGATGCAGGAAATCATATGAAACTAACAAAGGGATGCCCAAGTAACTTAACTTAATATTCGATTCCTGAGGAATAAGCGGGTCATTAGGTTCAGCCGTAACCCAGGAATAATTAAGGATATAACCTTTAGTTGAAAAAAGCAATCCTGTCTTAAATGAAAATTTTTCAGAGAAATTGTAGTTCATTGAAAGGCCTAAACTATAGTTTGTCTGTGTTTTATACTCATGGTCAAAGCTTGGAATGCTTTTAAATTGGTAATTGTAGTAGTCAGGCGAACCTATAATTCCAATTGATAGTTTGTTAGCTTGTCCATTAACCAAAATTGTCAGAAGAATTAAAATCGAGAATAAAGATGCTTTTTTCATGTTGTTCATGATTTTGTTTTAAAATGCGCTATAACGATTGAATACCCGCACAATAGCGTATATATCCAAATTACCCTCACCCCTTTTGGAGCAGATATCCTTAGCGCATGCTCACCTCAAATATAACAACTTTTTAAATACCCGGATATTGCCACAGTTTTTTTTACTTCCAAACCACTTTGTTATTCAGCATTTCCTTTAATAATTTTATCCAAAATCAAATGTTACCCGGATAATTTCAGATAATCCGTTTTCCTTAGTGGTATCAGCGAA
>JAMLHI010000017.1 GCA_023957235.1 Chitinophagales bacterium
ACGTTGGCGGTAATTATAAAAAGACACATTAATGAACGACTATTCACTAACCAAAGACGCCTTATATGGCAATGGAGATTTAAGCGGTATGCTTTTGACACTAATAATTTTAGTCTGTATCAACATCCTCATAGAGCTTATTCGTTTTGGAACAACACTCTATTTATCTAAAAAAGACAAAGACAATAAAAGACAACTTCTAATTGAAGAAAAAAGAATAAAAGTATCGGAGACCCTTTTCAAGAAACTGGACAACGTAACACTTTATGATAAATCAGAAGCAGACAGAATGTTAAATGACTTGAAAGAAATTAGTTTGTATATCACCCAAAATAAATTATATATACCGAAAAAACTAAATTCAATTTCCAATGAGTTATTAGATTATTTCAAAAATATTCTGACAGATTTTAGACAGAAAAGTATAGAAAGAGAAACCGAATTATTCCAAAGATTTTGCGATGAATTTAATAAATAGGACAATAGTAGCACCCAAGCATTTCCGTGCAAACTCAATCATAAACTTTATCAATGATTGTCAAGATATTTATCGCCTACCAAACAAAAATGAGAACGGCTTTCTACTTGACTTAGGTAAAGTAAAAGAATGCACCATGATTGGTGTCCTTTTGGTCTATAAAATAATTGAGTTCTCAATTAAAAATAATTGCTTCAATAGGCCCATGTATCTTATGGACGTTCCATTCCAAGAAGCAATGGAAAAATATGGTTTTACAAAATTAATCTTGACTTATCTCGCTGACAAAGATGTTGCTGAAAAGGAGTTTGCCAACTTAAAAATTTCGGTTAGTGATAATTTTATAATAGCACCTCAAGCTTTGTTACGTAATGACAAATACAGCTCTGAATTACTAAACAAAAAATATCTCCCTCAAATACAACAATACTACTCTTTCAATGATAAAGCCGTGACCATGATTTTTTTGTGTTTTAGTGAAATTTTATTGAACTTTTGGGAGCATGCTGTTGACGACACGCAATCAATTATTGTAGCAAACGGAAACAAATCGAATATTGAAATCGCCTGTGTTGATAATGGAAAAGGTATTTTAACAACCTTAAAACTTGCTGGTAAAGAACAGAAGGATAATCTTTCTACACTTATGTCTGCTGTAGAAAAAGGCGTAACTTCTAAGGACTTATCAAACCATATGGGGTATGGACTTTGGATTATTGACCAAATCGCAGCTAAAACACAAGGTCGTTTTCACTTATACTCTGAAGGATGCTACTATTTTAGAGAATTTGGTAAGGTTAAAAGCGGTAAGTGTGGTCATTGGCAAGGAACAATTGTTTACCTTTCAATACCATTAGGAAAACCTATTACTTTAGCAGACATAGAAACACCAGATAACAATAACAATCTTCAAATTAAATGGATATGAAAGAATTAAATTTATCACAATACGGTCCAATTGTAAGCAGTAAAACTGTTGGGGAAGAAATATACAGTTTAATCAAATCCTCCTTGGCTAAGGAACAAAACATTACTGTAAATCTTGAAAACATAAAATCAATGGCAACATTTTGTGCAAAACAAATATTTGGAAAAATTTATATTGAACTTGGCTCTCAACAATTTTTTGACAGAATAACATTAAAAGGGGCAGACAGTGATTTAAAAACCATTATTCAGATAGGGATACAGCATGCTTTGGAAGAACAAAAATAACTACCGCCAACAGCCGTTTGCCGCAATGGGGGCTGACGTGGTTAAATCAAGTGCAGTGCTTCTATCAACATTTGTGCTTGGTTGACAGTGAAGTGCTCCGAAATCCCCCACTGCGGCAAGCGGCAAAA
>JAMLHI010000002.1 GCA_023957235.1 Chitinophagales bacterium
ACGGTCGATACCAATAATTATAGGCATTTTTTATACAAATATTATACTTTAAAAATACAAAATTTTTACTACTTTTGATTGAGTCAGTGAATGATTTTTTTCACAGACTGACGTTACATTTACTGAAATATTTATTTCATGCACAATATCAAACTTTTTGAAAGTAAGCAAATTAGAAGTATTTGGAATGAAACGGAGCAAAAGTGGTATTTTTCTGTTCAAGATGTAGTCGAGATTTTAACTGAAAGTGCCGACGTAAAACAGTATATAAAGAAAATGTTGAGCCGTGACGAACAGCTAAAAAGCAACTGGGGTACAATTTGTACCCTAGTTGAAATGGAAGCTACCGATGGTAAAATGCGTAAAATACAAGGTTCAGATACCAAAGGACTTTTACGGATTATCCAGTCTATTCCTTCGCCAAAAGCAGAGCCATTTAAGCTTTAGTTGGCACAGGTAGGGTCTGAAAGGCTAGAAGAAATTGAAAATCCTGAATTAGCAACTCAACGCACTAGAGAGCTGTATAAAGCAAAAGGTTATCCTGATGACTGGATAGAAAAAAGAATGAGAAGTATTGCCATTCGTGAAGAATTGACAGAGGAATGGAAAAATAGAGGAGTAAGGGAGCAACTTGAATATGCAATATTAACCGCAGAAATTTCTAAGGAAACATTTGGACTGACTCCCTCCGAATATAAAAAAGTAAAAGGATTAAATAGTCAGAATCTGCGGGATCATATGACTGACCTTGAATTAATTTTTTCAATGCTTGGGGAGGCTTCAACGACAGAGATTGTTAAGACAAAAAATCCAAAGGGATTTATAGAAAATAAAAAAGCGGCAAAACAAGGCGGAGATGTTGCTGGTAACGCAAGAAAAGAACTTGAACAAAAAACAGGAAAAAAGTTGTAACCAATGAAAATTATTTGCCAGAATCCCCTAAAACCAAAAAAATTAAAGAATGAGGGAAATGAGTAGTCAACACACAAATGGATTTTAAGGAACGATAATCATCCTTATATTTTTACACTGAATCCTCATAAAGAATATCAAGTGCAACTCAAACATTTCTTAGATACTTTCTTACTTTTGTTATATGGCAGTAGAAAATTTTGTATTATTTGATGGTTTAGAGAGAACCTCACTCCTACCATTTACCTATACACGTGCAGTGGCAGATATCAGGGTAGGCATATTAAAAATCATTGAGAAATGGAATACTCATTTAAAATCAAATTGTTCTACACTTACTCAATCCTATCTACAAAATAAATATTTATACAGTGCTCAATCATCTAGCATTTTTATCAATGCAAGTATTTTGCCAAATAAAGACATTGTAGATATTGTTTTGAATTTACCAGAAGGCACAGTGCTAAAAGGGAAAGACAATCAAATTATTGCTGCTCATATCGAAGAACCTATCCATAGTTTATCTCAACTTACACAACACTTCGACACTAATATATATCAGTTTTATCCTTATTCCTATTTGTCTATTGTCCATCCTTGGAATATTTTTACATATAATGACTCACAAATAAAAGAGGACATCAGAGTACTTCAACTAGAACCCAATGGGCATATTTTGGAAGCAAATAATAAAATAGCCAATCCTGAAAATATTTATGTTGAAGAAGGAGCTACCGTATTATGGTCTATGTTGAATGCTCAATCGGGCCCTATCTATTTAGGAAAGAAAAGTGAAGTCATGGAAGGAAGTATTATCAAAGGTTCATTTGCACTAGGTGAACATTCTGTTGTCAAAATGGGTGCAAAAATTTATGGAGAAACGAGTATAGGTCCTTATTGCAAAGTGGGTGGAGAGATAGGCAATTCAGTCCTATTTGGATACAGCAATAAAGGTCATGACGGCTATTTAGGAAATTCAGTTTTAGGTGAATGGTGTAATCTAGGTGCTGACACTAATAATTCCAATCTTAAAAACAATTATAGCACAGTCCGCGCATGGTCATACAAATCTAATAAAGAGATTAGCACTGATCTACAATTCTGCGGCTTAATGATGGGAGATCATTCCAAATGTGGTATCAATACCATGTTTAATACCGGAACTGTTGTCGGCGTTTCTGCAAATATTTATGGTGGCAATTTCCCTCCCAAATTTATTCCATCATTTTCATGGGGAAGTATTGAAGGTTTCACAACCTATGAATTAGAAAAGGCATTAGAAACTGCACAAAAAGTAATGGAAAGAAGACATATACAACTCAGCGAGACAGATCAAGCAATTTTAGCAGAAGTTTATAAAGAAAGTGCTATTTTCAGACAATCTAAATAAATTATGAGAAAAAATATTGTTGCAGCTAATTGGAAAATGAATAAAAACCATCCTGAAGCGATAGAACTTATTCAATCCATCCTATTTAGTCAAATTCCAAAAAAAACTTCAACTTTTCATCAAGTTATCATTGCCACACCCTATTTGTATTTAAGAGAGGCTGTACTGCTGAGTCAAGATTTTCCTCATCTATATATTGCTGCTCAAAACTGTCATCATCAATCAATGGGTGCATATACTGGTGAGATTGCAGCACAACAACTCGAATCTATTGGAGTTACGCACGTCATTATAGGCCACAGTGAAAGAAGAGCATATTTCAATGAAATAGACGAAGTATTATTACAAAAAATTAAACAAGCTCTTCAACATCATTTAATACCTCTATTTTGTTGTGGGGAGCCTTTAGAAATAAGAGAGGCAAATACGCATTTAGAATATATACAAACTCAACTAGCCAATACCGTATTTCAATTGAATCCAAAAGATTTTTCAAACATCATCATTGCCTATGAACCAATATGGGCAATTGGCACTGGTCAGACTGCCACAGTAGCACAAGCTCAAGAAGTGCATGCCTTCATCAGAAAATTGATTACTGACAAATTTGGCACAGATATCGCGGAAAATACAAGCATATTATATGGAGGAAGTTGTAATGCTCAAAACGCTTCATCTTTATTCGCCCAAAAGGATATAGATGGTGGCTTGATAGGTGGCGCCTCATTAATAGCTAAAGATTTTGAAACTATCGTTTTATCGAACACGACCCAATGACATTAAAAACTTGGATTTATCAAATTGAAACACCTGAAACTCTAGAAACAGAAGAGTTTGCAGGCTTATTTTCTTGGATGGAAATAGAAGGAATTGAAGAACAAGAAAATTCTATAAAAATCTATGTATCAGAAGAATATATTGCAGATTTTGAACCTTATCTTTTAGAGACCTTGTCTTCATATTCTCTCCCCTTTACCAAAGAAATATTAGAACAAAAAAATTGGAATGAAGACTGGGAAAAAAACTTTAAGCCCGTTCAGATAGGTCAACTTGCTGGGATTAGAGCATCGTTTCATCCTGCATTTGAGAATGTTAAATATGATATCATCATCAATCCCAAAATGTCCTTTGGAACTGGCCATCATGCGACAACCCGTCAAGTCATTGAGGTCATGGAAAAGGTGGACATTCAAGGAAAAAAAGTTTTAGACTGTGGTAGTGGAACAGGAATCTTGTCTATCATTGCTGCAAAAATGGATGCTGCTGAAGTAGTCGCAGTCGATAATGACCCATGGTGCTATGAAAATCATATTGAAAACAATGAATTAAATCAAGTTCAAACAGAAGTTATCCTAGGAGGAATTGAAGATATCCAAAGAGAAGATTTTGATATTATTTTAGCCAACATTCAAAGAAATTATCTATTGGAGTTTCTTTCTGAATTGTCCAAAAGATTAAAATCAGGAGGAAATATTATCATTAGCGGTTTTTTTCCTTCTGACGAAAATGACATTTTGGAAGAAGCCGCCCAACACCAACTCATCGCCTCCTACAGTGTCAATTCAGACAATTGGTCCTGTATCTTGTTGCACAAAAAAAGTTAATCACATGAAATCAATCTTCACTCTATTTCTAATATCTATATCCATCCTTTCGTCCCATGTATATAGCCAAACTGTCAAATCTTTTCCAGAAGAGACCAATGAATTCATCAATTCATTTACCACATATTTAGCTTCAAATAATCGACCTGAATCAAAAGAAATAGCTACTTGGTTGAAAGTCAATATGCTCACAAAAATACCTACCGAGCAACTATCACAATTGCAGCCTATAGCTAATCTCATGCTCCAAAAAAAAATACCCCTTTGGCCAGGATTTTATAAATATGCTGTTTTTATACAGACAATTGGAACAAATACAGATATCTCAACAGAAATCGTTCATAAGAACAACACAATTCTTCTTCAATTATTACAAGCCAATACAGCAGAATCTCCCAAACAATTTATCCAATATATTGAATATTTGACAGAACATTATAAGACAAAAGCGCTATATAGCGACAAGCTAAAAGCATGGTACACCAATCAGCCGTATAAGATTGCAATTGAGAGTGGGCTACCAGTCTATCTTTTTGAAAAAATCAATTTATTAGGCACTACCTCTTATGATTCTTTGTTGATTTCTGATACTAAAGGAAAGTTTTATCCATTTGAAAACCTTTGGGAAGGAAATGCAGGTAAAACTACTTTTAGAAGAGTAGGATTTTCAGATAGTGATGTATATGCTGAATTTAAAAGCCATTACAAAATAGATTTATCCAAACCAGAACTGACGATTGACACAGTAACCTTTAATTTTAAACCTTATATCAAAGGTGCGATTCAAGGAAAATTTGAAGATAAACTATTTGCTACTAAAGGAACAGCCAACAATTTTCCTAAATTTTCATCCTTTGAAAAAGTACCTTTCAACTTATCTGAAAACATACAATTTGAAAGCGGTATCAGCATTGAAGGAAATAAAATATTTGTCACATCTACCGGGCGTTCTGAACCTGCTAGGTTTACATTATTCAACGATAAAAAACAAAAAATTCTTGAAGCAGAAGGCAATAGATATCTGATTACAGATTTCAAACAAATAGATGCTTCTAAAGTGAAAGTCAATTTTGCATTCTTAGACTCTACCACAATTTTTCACCCTGCTTCTATCATCAATTATAATATCGAAAAGAAAAACCTAAAAATCACTAGAGATAATAATAATGAAGCAAGGATACCTTTTATCGCTCCATTTTTCAAGATGAATCTTTATGTAGATCAAATTGATTGGAATATTGATAGCAATTATGCAGACATTAATGCTACTGCTGCCAATGCCAAATTACCCACCTATTTTGAATCATTTGACTATTATTCTCCTGGGAGCGATGCCAAATACCAACAATTATTAAGCATTGACCCAATAGGCTCATTAGCCGCCTATTGTGAAAGTGTCGGTTATAATCGACTGAGTATTGACGAGATTGCAAGAGTATGGAATGCTGGCGGATACAAAGCCATAGAACAGTTGACATACAAAATGATGGAAGATGGATACCTATATTATGACCGAGAAACTGGAATGGTAGATGTCTATAACAAATTATTTCTGCATGCTAGAATCCGCAAAGAAAAAGATGTCAATTATGACAATATCAAATTGACCTCTATCACTCAAGGAAAAGTTGCCAGACTTCAATTAGATAGTAAAAAACTACAAATTTATGGTACAGAAACAACCAAAATCACTTCTGCTATCAATATCATTATGAATCCAAGTTCAGATACTATATATGTGAGCAAAAACAGAGGAATTATTTTTAAAGGGCGATTATCTGCAGGAAAATTTAATTTTTATTCAGACAGTATTGAATTTAATTATGATGATTATATATTCAATCTAAAAAATATTGACTCAATGTTAATCATGGTACCTTTAGAACAGACTGATACTAAAGGCAATCCATATTATACCGAAATCAATACACCCATTGAAAATATCAGTGGCAAAATTTATATTGCTGATCCGAATAACAGAAATGCTTCTACAAAATATACTATCTATCCAAAATTTGACAATACAGATACTTCTGTCGTCACCTTTAACAAGAGTAAATTTGGGGACAAATACAATCCGGATAATTTCTCATTTAAAATTTATCCTTTCACATTAGAAAATCTCAATACTATTCAAACAGATAGTTTGCGTCTAAAAGGCCAGTTGCAATCAGCAAATATTTTTCAAAATCTTGAAACCGACCTTACCATCACTAAAGACAGAACTTTAGGTTTGGATTTTTCTACAGATAGCAATGGATTAGATTTATTTGATGGCAAAGGAATAGCACAGGGCAGAATTAAACTAGACCAAGATGGTTTGAGGCTTCAAGGAAATATCTCTAAAGAAAATATTAATTTTTACAGTGAAGAATTTCAAATCTTCCCAGACTCTTTATACAGTACTCTAGACAAGTGGGAAGGTATTCCAAAAGAAAACGCACCATTTCCTGTTTTCAATGCTTCTGGGGCCAAACTTACATGGACACCATCTCATGATAGTCTGAATATTATCCCTATAGAAAAAAGCGATATTCCCATTTTTGACCAACAGGCTACAGTCAATGCGACCTTCCAAATCATTCAACATCAACTTCTAGCCAATGGAACATTAGCTTTGGGGGAAGTCAGTATCCAATCAGATTCTATTGACTTGAAAAACAAAAGTGCTTTTATTCCCCATTCTCCTTTAAAGATTATTGACGATACTTACAAAGCTTGGAGTACTCCTTTAGCTGATATGGCTTTTGATTTTGAAAAATCAACAGCTCAAATCATTGTTGCAGAAGATTCATTGTCTAGGTATAACATGAATTATATCAAGACCAATAATCATCATGATATCTTATGGGATTTTAAAAACAAGATAGTTTCTATCCATTCTGATACTAGTAAAAATAGTTTTTACGAATTTGATGGAAACAAATTTAATGGAATAAAGCTCAGTGCCCAATCTTCAACGTTCAACACCCATACAAGAGAATTGAAACTCAAAGGTATTTCGCAGATATTAGTAGCTGATTCAAAAGTGATACCCTATCAATCTGAATTGACGATAAGCGATGGAGGCTTGATTGATATGATGGACAATGCAGTAGTAGTTTTCAATACAGACAGTAGCTTTCATACAATTTATAACGCTTCAGTAGAAATCCTCGACAAAAACTTGATGAAAGGCAGTGGAAAAGTACTAATTGGAAATGGAGATAATAAAGGTGAGTTTATCGTTGAAAATTTTAAAACAATTGAACAAGTAGAAGAAGCAAAAAAGAAACAAGATGTCAAATCTACTTTTTATACCATAGCAAATGGAACAATTCTAGAAGAAAATCATTTCAAAATATCAGACAATCTGAATTATAAAGGAAATTTCAATTTTACTTCATTGAATAAAAACATAGAACTCAATGGCTATTCTAAGCCTATATTCAAAAGTATTTCCGAAACAGATTGGTTTAAAATCAGCCAAAATTCAGACATAACACAATCAAGCTTAGAAATTGATTCTTTAAAGAATGAATTGAATCAACAGTTGTATGTTGGCTTAGCAATGGACTTAAATGAGATGATTATTTATCCAAGAATTATTCAAGCCAAACAGAGTTCCACAGACAAATTAATCTATACTGCTCAAGGGAGTATGATATCATCTGATAAAGACAGCTCTATAATTTATTTTGGGCAACAAGATGCTATAAAAAAAGCCAATTTGTTTACTCCATTATTAACTTACAATGATGAGAATGCCTCCTTAAAAGCAGTAGGAAAATTCGACATTGCCAATAATTTAGAGCCAGTTTTATTTAATTTATTTGGAGAAGCTTCCTATCTCCCAAATGATACTAATTATTTTTCCATTCAAGGTAATGCAGCAATAGATATGTATCTTACTCCTGAGATTGAAGCACTATTACGAAAGTTCATGACTGATTTTCATTTCAATGGCACATTTTTGAATCTGAATAAAAACAAAGCACTTAGTCAGG
The DNA here is from genome assembly GCA_023957235.1 of Chitinophagales bacterium. Lineage (GTDB taxonomy): Bacteria > Bacteroidota > Bacteroidia > Chitinophagales > JADIYW01 > JAMLHH01. The sequence continues at coordinate 7,893 of JAMLHI010000002.1, forward strand.
CTATCACTCGCTTAATTACAGACCCCAATACTGCCAATTTAGTGGAGCAGGATATGCAGAACTCTAATATTCTAAATATTCCTCAAAACTTCCCATACAATATGGTATTTAGTGATGTCAATTTTATTTTTGACCCTATTGAAGGAACATTTAAGAACATTACACCTCTCAGTATGCTTGTCTTTGCAGGCAAACCATATACTCAAAAAATAAAGGCTTTTATAGAAGTAGGGCCAAGAAACACTAATGACTTTATCAATATATACCTGACAACTCAAAGTGAAGATTGGATATTTCTAAGATATACTGCAGGCGAATTGGGTATAGTGAGCTCTGATGCTGCACTTAACAGCAAACTTTCTTCTATAAAAGAAGATAAGCGCTCACTAAAGTCTGGAAAAGAAATTATCTATAAAATTACTTCTATTAATCCGGCATTAAAAGATAATTTTGTTATCAGAATGGAAGATTTTAAAGACCAAAATATAAAAAATTAGATACTCAATAATTATGAAAAAAGTTTATATAACCCTACTTATCAGTGCCATAGTTTATGCTTGCTCACAAGTACCAGTAACTGGGCGTAAACAAATCAACCTTGTTGCTGATTCCGAGATGAACGCTATGAGTTTGGCTAGCTACAAAGAATTTTTGACAGAAAACAAAAGTAAAGTTTTAACTTCTGGTCCTCAAGTAGATATAGTAAAAAAAGTCGGCAATAAAACTGCTTTAGCGGTAGAACAATATATGAAAGATAATAAAATGGAATCAGCCATTAAAAACTTTCAATGGGAATTCAATGTTGTTCAAGATAATACCGTCAATGCATGGTGTATGCCAGGGGGAAAAGTAGTGGTATATACAGGCATTTTAAATGTAGCAAAAACAGAAGCAGAATTAGCTGTAGTGATAGGACATGAAATAGCGCATGCAGTTGCTAAACATGGCAGTGAAAGGATGAGCCAAGGGCTTCTTCAAGAGTTTGGAGGAGCAGTATTGAGTCAGGCATTAGCTCAAAAATCTGAATTGACACAAAATCTATTTATGACAGCATACGGAGTAGGTTCTAACTTATTAGGAGTACTTCCTTACTCTAGACTTCATGAGTCTGAAGCAGACAAACTTGGATTGATATTTATGGCAATTGCCGGGTATAATCCTGAAGCAGCTATCAGCTTTTGGCAACAAATGGCTGCTGGCAACAAAAACTCTAGCCCTGAATTTCTGAGTACTCACCCTTCTGATAATACCCGTATCAATCAGATCAAAGAATATCTTCCTACAGCATTAAAATATTATAAAGGAAATTGATTTGAAGCCCTCATGGTACTTGAAATTTTTAAGCTATTTCTATGATATTCCTATAGAAAAGCGACATAGTGAATATAGTGGCACTTTGGAAGTCTCACTGAATCGCGGCGAATGGAAACTAGCCACTTACAACGCTATCTATTCTTATGGAAAACATTATACTTCTTATGAGAAAGTATTCAAACAATTGGATATCCTACTTTTTCCTGCAAAAAATATTTTAATACTAGGAACTGGAATTGGAAGCGTTGTCCGACTATTAGAAAATCATCCCACTATAAAAGAAATCACCGCTATAGATATTGATGAAGAAATTATTGAATTGGCTAAAAAATATTGGCCTGATTCATCTTACAAAGCGAAAACAAAATTTATCACCCAAGATGCACTCCAATGGCTGGAGCAGTGCCCTGCTACCGAAAAATATGACTTAGTGATTTCAGATATTTTTATCGATGATCAAACTCCAACAAATATGTTGAGTTCAAACTATTTGAAACTGTTAAAAAAAGTATTGAGCCAAAATGGAATTTTAATTTACAGCAAACTTCATTACTCTGATAAAAACAAAGAAGATAATTTACTATTTGAAAAAACATTCCATCAGATATTTCCATTAGGCTATTCTGTTGTCGCAAAATATAATAAGATGTATATTCATCAATCATAAAATACAATCAATGAAATCCTATAAAAAATATTTTATCATACCCGAAGAGCCTATTATTGTTTACAAGGCTTTAACTAATGAAACAACTATACAGCTTTGGACAGGAGAAGATGCCACGATGTCTGAAGAAGCAGGGACAGAGTTTGAAATTTTTGGAGGAGCTATTTGTGGGAGAAATATAGAATTTATTGAAGGCGAAAAAATTGTTCAAGAGTGGTATTTTGGCGATCAAGAAGAAGAATCTATTGTAACAATCAAAATACATGAACACAAAAAAGGTTCCTCAGTTGAATTGATTCATACGAATATTCCTGATGAAGCCTATGATGATATTACTAAAGGCTGGGAAGAAGATTTTTTTGGATCGCTTATCCATTTTTTTGAAGAAGAATAAATACTACGATTATGAAAGGCATTGCAGCATCAGAACTTATTCTCAATTCAGATAAAAGCATTTATCATCTAGGTGTAAAACCGGGTGAAGTTGCCCCCACCATCATTACAGTAGGCGACCCTGACAGAGTGCCTATGGTTTCTCAGTATTTTGATGAAATATTTTTCAAAGTGAGCAATAGAGAGTTGGTGACTCACACTGGAAGAATAGGCAATAAGAATATCAGTGTAATTTCAACAGGAATGGGTACTGATAATATAGATATTGTTTTCAACGAGCTAGATGCTATTTTCAATATAGATTTTGAAACCAAAATGATAAAAGAAGATATTACTTCTCTTCAAATTATCAGGCTTGGAACCTCTGGAACTATACATGAAGATATTCCTCTCAATACCATAATAGCTAGTGAATTGGCTATAGGATATGATGGATTATTAGGCTTTTATAGTGATAGACCACATCGCTTCAGTCATATTCAAGCAGAAATGATTGGAGAAGTAAAAGGATATATTGTCCCTGGCTCAGAATATCTATTGGAAAAAATTGCCAGAGATTATCTAAAAGGTATCACTTATACTGCATCTGGATTTTATGCACCTCAGGGCAGACAACTAAGAGCATCCACTTCTCAAACCAATCTGATTGAGAAGCTGCAAAAAATGAATTTTCCTGACAATCGGAAAATCACAAATATAGAAATGGAAACTGCTGGATTATACGGACTTGGTCATTTGCTTGGCCATGAGGTTGTATCTATTAGCGTCATTTTGGCCAACAGAGTCAATGGCACTTTCTCTACCCATCCTGAAACAGCTATAAAAGGCATGCTAGAAGAGTGTATAGAAAAAATAGCTATTTTATAATTAGCTATTTGTATAAATTTTAGGTCAACCAATCCCAAGTACTCTTATCCCCTTTTCGAAGTTTGAGCACCAGATACAAAATAAAAATCTGCGACAAACCAAATAAGGCATTTGTAATACCACTTTGCATCTGCATATTGAGATATAAGCTAATAATACTAGCAATAATTATCCCATGAAATCCTATCTTTTTCCATGAAAGCAATAGAAAAGATGACAGCACAGTCAATATACCTATGATAATTTGAAAATTTACAAAAGTATCTGTGAATTTTATCTCTATAAAATGTTCGAAATCTTTCCGCAAAACAGTAACAGCCAAAATAGATGAAACACCATTGACAACCATGTACCACAACCAAAACGTTACAAAACCATGTCTTTGACGTTGAGGTTCTTTCTCAATTATATCATTATCTTCCATCCATCAAAATTTAAACATTAAATCTGAAATGCATAACATCTCCGTCTTTGACCACATATTCCTTACCTTCTATACGTAAACGACCATTGTCGCGGCAAGCAGATTCAGAACCATAATGTATAAAATCATCATAAGCAATCACCTCTGCCTTAATAAATCCCTTTTCAAAGTCAGAATGTATTACTCCTGCAGCTTGCGGAGCCTTCCAACCTCTCTCAATTGTCCATGCTCTCACTTCTTGAACTCCTGCAGTAAAATAAGTGACTAGATTCAATAATTTGTATGTTGATTGAATCAATCTATTCAAGCCTGGCTCTGACAACCCATATTCATCCAAAAACATCTGTTTATCATCTAAATCTTCCATCTCTGTAATTTGTGCTTCGATAGAATTATTCAAAACAATCAACTCAGAACCCTCAGCTTCCACAGCCTTTTTAAGTGCTTCAGAATATTGATTGCCACTAATAATAGATTTTTCATCTACATTGGCAACATATAAAATAGGTTTTTCTGTCAAAAGAAACAAATCAGCTATCGCAACACGCTCTTCTTTACTCAGACCTAAAGTAATCACATTTTTTCCCTCAAGAAGATGAGTTCTTACTCGAACCAAAGTATCATATTCAGCTTTAATTTTCACATCTGCTTTAGATTGTTTTTCTGTTTTTTGCATCTTTTTCTCCACACTCTCCAAATCTTTAATTTGCAATTCTGTTTCAATGATTTCTTTATCACTAACAGGATTTATTGCACCTTCTTCTCTCAATACATTCTCATCTTCAAAACATCTGACAACATGGATGATTGCATCAACTTCACGGATATTACCTAGAAATTTATTACCCAATCCTTCCCCTTTACTGGCACCTTTAACAAGACCAGCAATATCCACTAATTCTATCTGAGTAGGCACCAGTCGATTAGGAACAACCAATTCTGCAAGTTTATCCATTCTCTTATCTGGAACATCTACCAAACCAACATTAGGTTCAATCGTACAAAATCGATAATTGGCTGCTTGTGCTTTGGCACTATTACTTACAGCATTAAAAAGTGTTGATTTACCAACATTAGGCAGTCCTACAATTCCAGCACGCAATGGCATAACTTAAAAATTTTGATTTGGGTGCAAAGGTAAGACTTTCGTTTGGCTTTACATACCTATTCAAGCCCGAAGATTTGTGTAAAAAATCATTCAATCATCAATGAATCTCCATCCATTTTAGACAGATTCTCATAAGAATTCTTTAAAAACAATTCAAATTTGTCTTTAGATTTTTGATTCAATGCTTTTATCCTCATTCTTTCATTGCTCTCAGGTTGATCAATGAAATAGGTATTGACAATATCTTCTGGAAATTTTTCAGCTTCCAATTGTTCTCTAATTGCTAAGGTATCTGATGGAATATATACGTCCAAAATATTTTTATCCTTTAAATCTGGATTCAAAGTAAATCTAGCTATCTGCAACTTCTTATTACCAGAATACACCTTCCCATTTTTAAGCAAAAAATGCTCCACCCATGTCCATGCAAAAATCTTATATGATTGCGATGCTAAGGTATCAATAGCCACAATTTCAACTGCTGTGCTACTGAAACATGAGTCTGAGCGACAAGGATATTTCTGCTCTAGCCACTCCTCGCATGTTGCGTCATATAATTTAAAAAAGTTAAGATTTTGAGTGACCAAATGACTCAAATTGTCTGTTTTTTCTTTACAAGAAATCAACAATGTCAGTAACAACACAAAAACTCCTTTCCTCATAGTCAAGCAAGATAAAAATTCTCTTTGCTCAAAGTATTTAAAAAAGTTTAAAAATAGAATAATGTGCCAAAAGTTTTTCAATCAGTAATTAGAAAGGATGATATAAAGTTCATTTGATGCATAAAGATTCAAGTTTTTATGTCAGCCCGCCTAGCGCAAAAACTATATTATGCATTCGTTTTTTTATGCATTTAATGGGTTTATATGTATTTGTCCTCCAATTGCTTTCAATACTTTCATTATAGTAGAAAATTGTGGTTTTGCACCTTCCGATAACGCTTTGTATAAACTTGGTCTGCTCATTCCTGTTTCTTCAGCTATTTTAGTCATACCAATTGCTTTGGCAACATGTCCGATTGCTGTTACAATATCCGCATCGCTTCCTTCCTCCAATACTGCATTTAGGTATTCTGCTATCATTTCGTTGCTGTCCAAATAGTCTGCTATATCAAATTTTGATGTGTCCATTTTTTTACTTTTTTAGTTTATTCCAAATTTCTTTTGCTTTTTCAATGTCTTTTTGCTGGGTTGATTTATCTCCGCCAATTAACAGAATAATAATCTTTCCATCAATTTCTTTGAAATAAACTCTATAACCTTTTGCATAGTTAATTTTAAGTTCATTAATTCCATTTCCAACTGGTTTACAATCCCCAAAATGTTCTTTATATTGTAATTTCTGAACTCGAAGTAAAATTTTTGCCTTTGCTCTCAAATGATTAAGTTTTCTAAACCACTTATCAAATTCAGTCGTTTTTTCAATAAAGTACATTAGCCAAAATTGTATTCAATCGGATACAAATTTATAGAAATTATTTTGATGTTGCAAGTTAAATTTGAATTGTTTCGGTCGGGCAAAATGAAGCACAACGCCAGTCTATGAAAAAATAGTGGACATCATTATTTTATTCGGACAGGCATCGGAGGCAATTATTAAAGATACAACCATCAAGCCATTCATTTCACTTTTTTCACAGCCTGACAGATTGCAAATAAGCGGCGGAGTTTACTTTTAGCACAAATGTGGAATAGAATTACTACTCTTCACCCTTGCACATAAGTTTAATAGATGTACTTCACCAATCTAAGCCAAATGCCTGTTAGCAAATTCTTTATTTGTCTTGTTGTCTATTTCAAAACAATCTCTACTCTTCTGTTCTTTTTTCTACCATCTTCTGCTTTATTTGAAGTCACCGGACAAAGTGGTCCAACTCCATCAGCAGTCAGTCGACTTTGTGAAATGCCTTTAGCAACTATGTAATTTACTACAGCAATTGCTCGGTCTTTAGATAATTTCATATTGTGCGTCAAATCTCCAGTGTTGTCTGTATGTCCAACCACAAAAATATTTATAGTAGGGTTCTCTTTGAGATATGTAACCAACTTAGTTAATTCTTTATCTGACTCTGGCTTAATAACTGATTTATCAATATCGAAAAATATACCATAAAGGGGTATTTTCCCATCCTTTGCAAGGGCATCTTTTAGGTCGAGCTCAATTTCTTGTGTCATATAAACTTCTTCGATAATATGAATAATAAACCCCTGTTCATCTGCATCCACAGCATTCTGTATGAGCAAATAAACAGTTTTACTGTCGTGTCTAAATCGGAAGAAATCCTTATTGATACCAAGATTTTCTCCTTTTGCTTTTATAACCGCATTATAATAATTCAGTCGTATATACGCCCCACTTACATTTTTAATATCATCATCTCTTTTGTCATATTTAAGACGGTAGTAATTTCCGCTTTTTTTCATTCTGACTTCATTATCTTTTAAGTCATTATAAACGAATTCATACTCGTTGTATTCGGAGTACTGGCAAGCTGTTAGGTCGAAAGAGCTAATCTGGTCTAAATAGGTAGGAACTTTACAGTCGTCCTGTGCTATTGATATTAAAGGAATCAAGAGCATCATTCCAATAATTATTTTTTTCATATTAGTCAGTTTTAGGGTTGTGTAAAACACCCACTAACAATGTTATCTCTGCTATTTTTATTGCATTAACTGTTTACTTTAAAATTCATTGATTTTGCAATGTCTTGTAAAGTAGTCAATGGTATATTTTCGCCTGCAATAGTAACCATTAGCCGATCATTTGATGTAAAGGTCAAAGTGTAAGTATTGTTATATTTTTTAAAATCTTCGACTGCTTTTCCACCCATAAAATCAACTGTTTTAGTGTAACCTTCTTCGTTTTCTGATTCTAAGGACATTTTTGTCCAATAGTTCAAGGTGTACATTCCAGAACCAGCTTCGCCAGCGCAATCCCAGATGGTAAGATGTATAGAAGTAGTGTCATCTTTATTGTATCTGGCTTCACCGGTTGCAAATCCCATTGCTGAGGTAGAATTAAAATCAGTTCGTTTCATTCCTGCTAATTCTTCTGGCAGCATAGCTTTTATCTCTGCAACTGTTAGTGGTTTGAGTTTTTTTAATTCCTCAATTTTTTTATTCATTTCATCAGTCGTGTTCTGCATATCGCTAACATCGATACTTACTTTAGTGTTTCCATCGTCGCTGCTTATTGTTGTTTTTGGTTTGCATGCGACAAATAAAAATGTTGCCACAAGGCAGTAAATGAACTTCTTTTTCATAATGGTTCTATTTATTAGGTTAACAATAATTTTATGATTCTACTAAAGTTAACTCTTTTTTATGAATTGTAGTTAGTTTAATCACCTGTTTCTGATATGAAGTATTAAGGAATTACTGTTTTTGTAAATCTTTCACTGTTAAAGGCTAATACATAGAAAGAAAAAGGCGCACCAAAGGTGCGCCACGATTTTACTAACCCAATAAAACCAAATATATTTTCTAATATTTAGTTGCTTTTTTCTTAGCAGGTGCTGCTTTCACAGCTGTTGGCTTAGTAGGAGCTTTTGCGGCAGCTTTTTGAGCAACAGCTTTCTTAACAGGCGCTGCTGCCTTTTTAGCTGGCGTTGCAGTTTTTACTTCTTGAGTAACTTTTGCAACTTGTTTTTCAATATTTTTCTTTGCTTTTTTGATATTTGATTCAATTTTTGCAGATGCTATTTTAACGTATTTTTCAACTTCATGTGTAAATTACACCGCTTTTTTACTGAAATCATTTATCACTTTTTTGCTTTCTTTTCTCCTAAGTTTACTTGCTCATTGATGAATTGAAATACTTTCTCAATTCTAATTTTATCATCATCTACAAAGTTTTCTGCTTCAGCAAGTACATTAGCTCTCGCTTTGTCAACATCAACGATTTGAGTAATTCTACCTTTGATTTTCTCACCGTATTCTTGTAGGTATTCTTTTTGACCATCTACCTGAATTTTTACGTCAGCAGTTAAATATTGAATGATGATTTTACTTCTTCTTCCATAAAAATTGATTTTAATAAAATATATATCGCCAACAACTATAATAGTATCAACAATAATAATCTCACACAATATTTTTACATTTTTTTGATAAACAATAATCCTATTGATGCGTTTTCTATATTATGAATTACAACATAAATTGAGAGCTATCCAATCATATTATGCTCAATTTACTGGTCTAATAACAACCTATTTTTGACTTTAAAAAACATGGTTAATGTCATAGAAATTAATTATCTAAATATAAATATCATGATTAAACATACCGCACATGCCAATTGGAATGGCTCAATAAAAGAAGGAAATGGCTCAATTACAACAAAAAGTAGAGTTTTAAACAATCATCCTTATTCTTTTAAAACAAGGTTTGAAAATGGGAATGGCACTAATCCCGACGAATTGATAGCTGCTGCTCATGCATCCTGTTTTGCAATGGCTTTGAGCTTAATTTTAGGACATAATGGATTTACTCCGGATACAATCGAAACTCAAGCTGATGTTACTATGGATCCATCAAAATTAGAACTAACCCATTCTCACCTGACCTTAAAAGCAAAGATTCCTAATATTACAAACGAGAAGTTTCTTGAGATTGCTAATCTAGCTAAAGACAACTGCCCTATTAGTAAAGTGTTGAACTTGGAAATAAGTTTGGATGCCCAATTATTATAAACGTAAATCTATTTATCGTGGAAAAAGTATTATATCCTCAAGCTACTGCTGAAAATGCTAAGAAAAAAGCAAGCCTAGCTCCAAAACAAATTGAAGCATGGAGAAATTTCAGTAAAACTGTCTTTAAAGAAGGTGTTTTAGACGAAAAAACCAAGCAATTAATTGCAGTTGCAGTTGCTCACGTTACGCAATGTCCGTACTGTATAAAAGCTCATGTACCAATGGCAAAACGAAAGGGAGCTACAGAGCAAGAAATCATGGAAGCAATATGGGTTGCTGCAGAAATGCGTGCTGGAGCTGCTTATGCACATGCAACAATTGCACTCGAAGCAATGGAAAACGAATAGAATAATAATATCTAAAACTATAACAGAACTATATATGATAAAAAAGAGCTTAATCGGCGAATTTGACTTCGAAACCGAAAACACGAGAAAATTACTAAAAGCTATTCCAGATGATGTATTAAAATGGAAACCATCAGAAAAAATTTGGGATATTGCTCATCTAGCAACGCATATCGTTGGAATTTACAACCTATATGATTACCTCTTTAATCATGAAGAGTTAGATTTTAATCATTACAAATATGACAAAGGAGACATTTCGACTACTAGTGGGATACTAGCAAAATTTGAACAAAATGTCAAAGAAGCAAAAGAGGTATTAGAGAATTTTGATGAATCCAAAGCTATGGACAAATGGACAATGAGATATGGTGAGCAGGTTATCATTCCGCCATTGCCAAAAATAGTGGTAGCTAGAAATTTATTATGCAATCACTTATATCATCACAGAGGTGAATTGGTCGCCTATCTAAGAACTACTGGTAACAAAGTTCCGGGATTATATGGTCCAACTGCAGATGACAAATAAAAATTCTTATAGCAAATGAAATCAAGATTAGACTATCAAAATATAGCATCAGAAGCACTCAAAGGAATGTTGGAGCTAGAACATTATGTTCATCATTCAGGATTGGAACGTAGTCTTTACGAATTGGTCAAAACTAGAGCCTCTCAAATCAATGGATGTGCATACTGCTTAGACATACACACCAAAGATGCCAGAAAATATGGAGAAACTGAACAAAGACTCTATGCGCTATCAGCTTGGAGAGAAACCCCATTTTTCACAGACAGAGAACGAGCTGCTTTAGAATGGACAGAAGCCATGACATTAGTTGCTCAAAATCATATCTCGGATGAATTATATAATCAGGTGAAATCTTTTTTTACAGACAAGGAAATGGTTGCTCTTTCTATGTCAATTGTTGCTATCAATGGATGGAATAGACTAGCCATAGGTTTTAAATCTGTACCCGGCAATTACAATCCTTAAATCATGATACTAACAAATAAAACTGCTATAGTATCTGGAGCAAGTAGTGGATTGGGAGCTGCAATCGCCAAGGCATTGGTACAACAAGGAACAAAAGTTTACGGAATAGCTAGAAATTTAAAAAACCTACAACAAATCTCTGACATTCTCGGTGATCAATTTATACCTGTCAGCCTAGATATTTCTGAAGTCCAAGCAGTTACAAATTGGATAGATAATACATTTTCTGCAACTAATCTCCCAGATATTCTTATTAATAATGCAGGAATAGGATATTTTAGAAAAATTGATGAAATGAATTATAATGAATGGACAGAAATGATTCAAACCAATTTGAATGGCACATTTTTATTGACTTCTCAGATTGTCCCATGGATGAAAAAACATGAAGGCATTAAGCATATTATTAATATAGGCTCCATCATGGGAACAATCGCTCAGCCAGAAAGCAGTGGATATAGCACAACAAAGTTTGGTATTCAAGGATTTAGTGAAGCTTTATTTAAAGAATTGCGTTACGATAAAATAAAAGTAACCTGTGTGAATCCCGGATCTATCGAAACAGATTTTTTCAAAAACTCCAATATAACCACTCATAGCAATATGTTGCAAGCAGATGACATTGCAGCATCTATTATCCATATTCTTCAAACTCCTGATAATGTATTGATTGATTCCATCACTATCCGACCTTTAATTCCTCAAGTCAAATAAATAAAAGAATTATTATGAAAGGATATATTATAAAAAGAATTTATGAACCGCCTTCTGAAAATGACGGTTATAGAATATTAATTGACAGATTATGGCCTCGCGGTATCAGCAAGAGCAATGCTAGAGTGGATGAATGGGATAAAGACCTTGCTCCTTCCACAGAATTACGCAAATGGTTTAATCATGAAGTCGAAAAATTTGAAAAATTTACTACCCAATATAGAAAAGAATTAGAAGTTCATACAAGTGAGCTTCAGAGGTTAAATGACCTATCAAAAACCCAGCAAATATGTCTTTTGTATGGTGCTAAAGATGAGCTTCACAACCAAGCAGTTGTTTTAAAATCTGTCCTTGAAAGTCTGTAATCAGCTTATAGTATCTTTATTGACTAGTGCCACTGAACTATTGATAAGCAAGCATCCATTTGAGCAATTCTTCATTTTCATCAGGGGTCCCTACTGATATTCTTACACAACCCTCACATAAAGCAGTAGTATTTCTATTTCTCACAACCACTTGATGGCTTGTCAAATATTGATATAATCTATTAGGGTCATCCACTTTCAATAAAATAAAATTGGCATGAGTTGGATATATTTTCTGAACATAATTCAGCTTTTCGAAAACACTTATCAATCTTGAATTTTCTTGCATAATTACTTCTGCCATTTCCAATTTAACAGCTTCATTTTCTAGTGCTTTCAAAGCTGCTTGCTGAGCCAAAGCACTTACATTATATGGAGGTTTTATCGATGTCAAAATTTTAGTAATTTCTTGACTAGAAAACGCCATCCCTACCCTTATACCAGCCATGCCCCAAGCTTTCGATAATGTCTGCATGACCACTATATTAGGATATTTTTTTAACTGAGATATCCATGAAGATACATTCGAAAAATCAATATAAGCTTCATCTATCACAACAATGCCATTAAAAGAGCTTACTATTGATCTTATATCTTCATCATGAAACAGATTGCCAGTAGGATTATTAGGATTACAGATAAAAATCATTTTTGTATGATCATCAATTGCTGCAATCACCTGTTCTGTCTGCAACTGAAAATCTCTAGTCAGAAGAACTTCTTTGATATGAACATTGTTCAAATGAGCCGAAGTCTCATACATACCATAAGTAGGCGGACAAATAATCACATTGTCTATCTCAGGGTTACAAAATGCCCTAAATAGCAAATCAATAACTTCATCACTGCCATTTCCAATAAATACTTGTTCTGAGGCAATTCCCTTGAGTTGAGCTATTTTTACCTTGAGTTGAGATTGGAGTGGATCGGGATATCTATTAAGTAACTCTCCAGAAGCAGAGCCAAAGGGATTTTCATTGGCATCTAAAAATATGGCATCTTTTCCAGTATATTCTGTGCGAGCAGAAGAATATGCTTTAAAATTCCTCAAATGAGGACGTAATATTTTTTGTATATCAAATGACATAGATGATTATTATAAATTTTCAAGACGAATGGATACCGCATTTTTATGTGCTTCAAGTTCCTCAGCTTCAGCCAATATTTCAACTATATGGCCTATGCCTTTCAAACCATCAGAAGTCACTTTCTGAAAAGTAATTTTCTTAACAAAAGTATCTAAAGAAACACCACTATAGGCCATTGCATACCCATTTGTAGGCAAGGTGTGATTAGTACCTGATGCATAATCTCCTAAAGATTCGGGAGACAAATGCCCTAGGAATACGGAACCAGCATTGATAACTTCATTTTCCAATTGTTCAGGGTTATTTACCTGCAAAATCAAGTGTTCAGGTGCATAAGTATTACTCATTTCCATCGCTTCTTCCATATCTTTCACCAAGATTAATCTGCTATTCTCTAATGCTTTAGAAGCCAATCCTATTCTGGGTAAAGATTGTAATTGCCTAGCAACTTCCTCTTCTACCTGTGTAATAAGAGGCTGATGATCCGTAAACAAAATCACCTGACTATCATTGCCATGTTCAGCCTGAGAGAGTAAATCTGCTGCAATAAACGCAGGATTAGCAGTTTTGTCTGCAATCACAGCCACTTCTGAAGGACCGGCAGGCATATCGATAGCAACATTATACTTCAAAGCTAATTGTTTGGCAGCCATGACATATTGATTGCCAGGACCAAAAATTTTATACATTTTAGGAATACTTTCAGTACCAAATGTCATTGCCGCTATGGCTTGAGCACCACCCACTTTAAAAACTTTATTCACTCCTGTCAACTTAGCTGCATACAAAATTGCAGGATGTATTTTCCCTTCTCTATTGGGTGGTGAACATAATACAATCTCCTTACAACCAGCGATTTTAGCTGGAATCGCTAACATTAATACTGTAGAAAATAAAGGAGCGGTACCCCCCGGAATATAAAGTCCTACTTTCTCAATACCCACAGACTTTCTCCAACAAAAGACACCCTTCTGGGTTTCAATTGTCGCCTCTTGGCTTACTTGAGCCTTATGAAAATGATGAATATTTTGAGCTGCCACATTCAAAGCAGCTTTCAGTTGATCTCCAACCAATTGTTCAGATTCATCCCACTCTTCCTGAGTGATTTCAAGAGTATCCAAATGAACCTTGTCAAATTGAAGGGCAAATTTTTTCAACGCTAGGTCTCCTTCTTTAGCAACCTGTGCCATTATAGGAGCCACTTTCACTTCAATATCCTCCAATGACATTACTGGTCGAGATAATATTTCTGCCCACTGGTTTTTGTTCGGATAAAAGTACTTTTTCATTCAGAATATTAATAAATTAATTTTTCAATAGGCATAATCAAAATACCTTCTGCACCAGCGGATTTTATCTGTTCAATTTTCTCCCAAAAATCTTGATCTTGAATAACAGAATGAACAGAGCTCCAACCTTCACGTGCCAAAGATTGAACTGTAGGGCTGCTCAGACCTGGAAGTAAAGAAATAATTTCTTCAAGTTTTTCATTCGGTGCATTGAGCAAAATATATTTGTTCTTCTTTGCTTTTCGCACAGATGTCATTCTAAACATGAATTTATCCAAAATTTCTTGTTTAGCTGCGCTCAGATTTTTATTTCTAATAAGTACTGCCTCTGATGAAAAAATCTGTTCAACTTCTTTCAGTCCATTACTCAGCAATGTACTGCCTGTGCTGACTATATCGCAAATACCTTCAGCTAGACCTATACTTGGAGCTATCTCTACCGAACCACTGATTTCATGTATTTCTGCATGAACCTGATTTTCAGTAAGATATTTTCTTAACAATCTTGGATAAGAAGTCGCAATAGCCTTACCGTTCAAGTCGGCAATACCTTGATAAGCCACACCTCTAGGAATAGCAATAGATAGTCTGCATCTCCCAAAACCCAATTTGGTCACTAAATCAACTTCCTTAGCAGATTCTACTAATACATTTTCACCTACTATGCCTATGTCAGCTACTCCATCTTCAACATAACCAGGGATATCATCATCCCTTAAAAATAATATTTCAATTGGGAAATCATAAGCGGCAGTCATTAAACGACCTGCACTATTGGGAAAACTGATGTCGCATTCATCTATCAACTCCAATGACTTCTCACTGAGTCTGCCTTTCTTTTGAATGGCTAATTTTATTTTTTCCATGATTTGCAAATTTAACCAATCAAAACAGAAAATCTGTTTCTATATTGGGCTTTTACGTAAATAAATAATAAAGATTTTAATTCTACATCCACCTTGAAATATAAACAAGGAGTTTGCCTAACAATTCGGCTTATTCGGCCTACTAAATTTATTGATAACATGTACATTTCCCCCTAAGAGGAATGATAAAAAAACTGGATATGTATAAATGCAGTAAACATTTGGAATACAAAGATAAAAAATTATTCAAAAAAATATCATTTTAGATATCTTTGCGTTTTAAAATACATGATGAAATATTATTTATTCTTTATATCCTTCTTATTTTTCACCATTGTACCTTTGCAGGCCAAAAAAATTAAATACTGGAAATCGCCAAATCTAAGTATAGAAGAACCATATCATCAATTCTGTATAGTAGGATTTAATCAAAGTAGTATTTCGGATTCTTTATTACAAAATTGGATAAAGGCAGAATTAAATGAAAAATTTAATTTAGTAAAAGGTGCTATTCTCGTCACATCTGACAGCAATTACAACTATGAAAGCTGGATGCAACCTATCAAGTCGCTTCCTGTAGATGCTATTATTACTTATGCAATAGTTCCATATTTGAAAGAAAAGTACACAAAAGAACCCAAACAATATTCTCCTATTTTGCAATCTCCTTCCACGAATAGCCTATGGACTTATTATGTAGCTCAATTAAAAAGAAAAACCCATCTTTCACAAGAATGTTCCACTTTTTTCATAGAAATCAATATTTATAATCAAGGCACTTATGAACTTCTTTGGTCTGCCAAATCTCCTGCTTATTGTTCTCCTGACATCTTGAAATCAACTAAAAATTATTTAGAAAAAATAATCCAACTGGCTGTTAAAGATGAAATAATCAATCACGAAAAAGATTAATAAATTATCCTAAAAAAGCAGACAGCTGAATAGATGAATCCTACTTTAGGTTGACAGTAATATTCTAGCACTGCTGACATAGTTTTACTTTTTATTCATTTTTCACTATATGGTGTAAGCCTACTTTGAGGACAAAGCAGACAATAAAACAACATATTGAATTCTTAACAACTCAATCTTTAACAATGTCTGCATTAATTAATAAATTTGTTATATTGACTAAATTTATTGAATATGGCTGCGACAGAAACCAATATGATACCATTAGGATTTAAAGCTCCTCTTTTTTCATTAATTGACACAGTCAGTGGTGAAATTTTGAGTTTAGAGGATTTAAAGGGTAAAGTGGCTACTGTCATCATGTTTATTTGCAACCATTGCCCTTATGTACTTCATATTAACCCTCAAATCAATCTTTTAGTAGATGAATTTTCTACAAAAGGAGTACAATTTATTGGAATCTCTAGTAATGATATAGAAAACTACCCTCAAGATGCTCCTGAATTAATGACTCAGCATGCCAAAGAGGTTGGATATAAATTTCCTTATTTATATGATGAATCACAAGAAATTGCCAAGGCTTATTTTGCTGAATGTACTCCAGATATCAGTGTGTTTGACAAAGATTTATTATGTGTTTACAGAGGAAGACTAGATGGCTCAACACCTAAAAACCAAGTCGAACTTACAGGAACTGACTTACGCGAAGCACTTCATGCAATAATAGAAGGACGGACAGTCAATCCAGACCAAAAAGCAAGTATAGGGTGTAATATCAAATGGAAAAAAGTGTAAGAGATGGAAATTTTAAAAACTTTAAAGGACAACCTGAGCCTCTCTAATATAAAAGGGCAGGTTTCTACAATAAAAAATACAGCTAAGCTGATTGAAAGCCTTCTTTCATTGTTGCAAGACAATAAGATTTCTGCTTCTTCTCGTGAAATGCTCAATAATCTCAAGGTCGTATTAATAGATAAACCCAATATCGTATCGATTAACCATTTTATCAACCATTTTGTACTTAAACTCAATCCTGAAAATCAGCCCATAGTACTTAAAGAAATCTTGGAAGTCTTTCATGAAAGATGGAAAAATGTAGAAAGAAAAACTGCACTAATAGCTTATAATTTATATGATTTCAAAAATAAACGAATATTGTTTTACGGAGCAAGTGATTATATGGAAGCTCTTATAGATATTTGTTTGGTCAATGAAGCCAATATCAAAGTTGTTCAAATAGTTGACAACTTTGACAATAACACCAAAGAACAAGCTAAACTTATCCAATCAAAAGGTATTGATGTTACAGTAACTAATCTTCAAAATATTGGAAGACTTAAAGAAGAGATCCAATATATTATTGTAACATCTGATATCATCATGCAAAATAAATTTATAGTAAAATCAGGAATGAATCTTATTGCTCCTTGGGCAAAAGAAAACCAAATTCCAATATTAGTTTGTAGTGACACACGAAAAATCCTCAATACAAAAATTCTACCTCCATCTGTCTTAGGCTCATTTATCAATGAAACCTCTAAAAGTTCTTCTGAAATATGGAAGTCTTCTCCTAGTGAGATTCAAATCATCAATTATCATTTGGAAGAAATCGAAAATAAATGGGTCAACTCCTTTGTTTTTGAGCAACATGCGTACTGCCCAGAAGAGTTATCCTTAGAAGTGGATAAAATTTTAGTTTCAAAATTTATTTAGTTTTATACTTTTGGTATAATATTTTCTAACTATAACGTTAACATACAAAACAACAAGAACTTATGTTCCATACATTTTTTTTACAAGCTACATCAGCATTAGATTCTATTCAGGCTCCTATTGCAGCACCTACAGTCAGTACAGAGTCAGCTTTTGATATTTTATTAAAAGGTGGACCAGTAATGATTCCATTAGCTTTATTATTTTTTGCTACTATTTATCTGTTTATAGAAAGATTTATAACTATCAGAAAAGCGAGTCAGATTGATCCCAATTTCATGAGAAACGTTAAAGATTATATCTTAAATGGAAATATTGAAGGGGCCAAATCACTTTGTAAAGCAACCAATAGCCCTGTTGCCAAGATTATCGAAAAAGGAATTTTGAGAATTGGCAGACCCGTGAAAGACATAGAAAATGCTATTGAAAATGCTGGAAAAATCGAAATCAGTAATCTGGAAAAAAATGTCAATATTCTCAATACCATTGCAGGTCTAGCTCCTATGTTTGGATTCTTAGGAACCATTATCGGTGTTATCACTATTTTTCAAGAAATATCTATCAAAAACAGTATTGAAATCGGAACTATTTCTGGTGGTCTTTATATTAAAATGGTAACAAGTGCTACTGGTTTATTTATTGGTATGGTAGCATTTGCAGCATATAGTTTCCTTGTTAACCGTATTGATAGAGAGATGAGAAACATGGAATTAAGTGCTATTGACTTTATAGATTTATTAGAAGAGCCTGCTAAATAATATACCCAAATTATGAATTTCGGTAAAAAACATAGAGAAAAAGGCGAAGTATTCGTAGCATCATTAAATGATATCATGTTTTTTTTGTTGCTATTTTTTCTTATTGCCTCATCATTAGTCAGCTCAAACGGTATCAATCTCAATCTACCTTCAGCCAATGCACAGGTAGTTCCTGAAAAGACTGTAGATATAAGCATCACTCAAGACTTACAATATTATGTCAATAAAACTCCTGTCAGCTTAGAACTTCTGGCTGTTTCTATAGAATCTGCCATTGGTGATAATGATGCTGCAACAGTAGTGATAAGAGCTGACAAAACTATTCCTTTGGAGCAAGTTGTCAAAGTAATGAGTATTGTAAAAGATATGAATTTAAAAATGGTTTTGGCAACAGAGCCTAATTAAGGAGTTATGGCACTAGTATCTTTCTCTAAAAACTCCGGAAACGAAAAGAAGGCGTTTCTTTATGCTACAATCATCTTTATTGCATTTTTGCTATTATTATTTCTTTGGAATATCAAATATGAGAATAATGTAGAACCAGGAGGAGGAGGTATAGAACTAGACTTTGGCAACTCTGACTATGGGCTTGGAGAGGACAATACTTCATTAGGCACACCATCTGCAGCAAATCCTATAGAAACACCCCTACCAGAAGTCAGTCCTACCCCACAAAATGTAACCACTCCAGAAGTAAAAGCTACAACATCTCATCCGCCGAAAGTTAACACTCCCCCAAACAATACTATGACCTCTACAAATGCAGATGCCATAGCAATAGAAAAGCAAAAGAAAGAGGCAGAAAAAGCAGCTAAAGCTGAACAAGACAGAATACAAAAAGAAGCAAAAATCAAAGCTGAACAAGAAGCAAAAATCAAGGCTGAACAAGACAGAATCCGTAAAGAGCAAGAAGAATTTGCTCAAAAAATGAAAGGAGGAATGAGTGGCATCAATAATGGAAATGGCACAGGAGGTTCAGGTTCAGGGCAAGGTCAAGGAAATTCTAAACCAGGGGGTAATCAAGGTAGCCCTGATGGCAGTATGAACGGAGGCAATGGTACTGGTGGTTCCGGAGGAGGCACTGGAGGAGGACATGGCACTGGAGACGGTTTAGGAAGTGGCTCAGGTAAAGGAAGTTCTGTTTCTCACAATTTGACAGGACGAAATATCCTATCAAAGCCTGAAGTAGTTAACAATAGAAATGCATTGGGAAAAGTTGTTATCACAGTAAAAGTAAATAAAAATGGCATTGTAACTGATGCAACATATTCCTCACAAGGCTCATCAACCAATGACGCTTATCTAATTGATTTATCTATAAAATCTGCTAGGAAAATTAAATTTTCAGCCACTAGCTCGGGTGCAGATGAACAATTTGGTAGGATTACATTCAATTATACCAATTAATCTTTTATGAACTACCAAGAGGTCATCGAAGAGATGTTTGCGAGGCTTCCTATGTTTAGCAATATCGGTGGGGCAGCATATAAAGCAAATTTATCTAACACCCTGAGTTTATGCAAATCCATCAATAATCCTCAACAAAATCTTAGATGTGTACATATCGCCGGGACCAATGGCAAAGGCTCTGTATCTAATATGCTGGCTTCAATATTCCAAGAAGCAGGATATAAAACCGGACTTTACACTTCCCCTCATCTCAAAGATTTTAGAGAAAGAATAAGAATCAACGGTCAAATGATATCTGAAAAAGATGTCTTGAAATATTATGCTTTACTCAGTAGCAAAGCAGATGAAATCCAATCTTCATTTTTTGAACTCACGGTAGTAATGTCATTTGCATACTTTATTGATAATAAGACTGATATAGCTATTATTGAAACTGGGCTTGGAGGTAGATTAGACTCCACTAATGTCATTCAGCCAGACATCAGCATCATTACCAATATTGGATATGACCATCAGCAATTTTTAGGAAAAACACTAGATAAAATTGCGTTTGAAAAAGCTGGAATTATAAAAAAGGATAAACCAGTAGTCATTGGACTATATCAAAATGAAACAGCTCATGTATTCCTTGAAAAATCTTTAAAAGAAAAGGCTCCTTTGTATTATAGTAAAGATTTCAATAAAAATGTTCAATTAATTGATAACGATGAATATATAAGCAATAATAAAAAGTTTAAGTGTCCTTTAACCGCCAACTATCAAACAGAAAATATCACCACTGTATTAAGTGCAATTGATGTATATAATGCCTATTATTCAGATATGCCGATTTCAGAAAAAGCCACATTTCTTGGACTGAAAAATATTCTTCAAAATACTGGATTTCAAGGCAGGTGGCAGACTATTCGAAATAATCCAAAAGTGATAGTCGATGTAGGCCATAATATTGATGGAATAAGAGAAATCACAAAGCAATTATTAAAAGAAAAATTCAATCATTTGAAAATTGTTTATGGTGCAGTAAAAGATAAAGATGTTGACAGTATTATAAATTTATTACCAAAAGAAAATACTTCATATTATTTATGCGAACCTCCAC
Organism: Chitinophagales bacterium; assembly: GCA_023957235.1. Taxonomy (GTDB): domain Bacteria; phylum Bacteroidota; class Bacteroidia; order Chitinophagales; family JADIYW01; genus JAMLHH01. The sequence goes on from JAMLHI010000002.1 coordinate 28,914, forward strand.
TCCCACGCAAACTGCCACTTTCAGAACTATTAACCATTGCTGAAAACCATGACATAACAGTCTCTTTTTCCCATGAAGACCCCAAAACAGCCTATAATAAAGCTTTAAAAGATGCAGACAAGAATGATTTAATTTTAGTTCTTGGTAGTTTTTTTATTGTCAGTGAAATCTTATAATTGATTACTTTTGACCAAATATGGAAGTAGATTTTATTGAAAGACTTAGCCTTATTCAACTGATTGTTCTTGACGTAGATGGAGTATTAACAAATAATGATATCCTTTGTACTGAGGAAGGGCAATTTCTTCGCACTATGAACATAAGGGATGGTTATGCTCTCAGAAGAGCATTAGAAGAACAATTACAAATAATAATTATCACTGGAGGCAACTCCTTAGGCGTTACAAAAAGACTACAAGTACTTGGTAATATCCCTGTTTTTTCAGAAATCAGAGATAAACTACCTGTATTGAAAAACTTTTGTAAAACTCACAATATTCTTGCAGAAAATGTATTGTATATGGGTGATGACATTCTAGACATGGCTCCTATGGCATGGTCAGGAGTTGCTGTATGTCCTAAAGATGCAGTATCCGAAGTGATAGCTATATCTCAATATGTCTCTGAATTTGAGGGTGGCAAAGGTTGCGTGAGAGAAATCGTCGAACTGATTTTAAAAAACAGAAATAAATGGCTGAATAATAAGACTATATGATAAAATATATCCAACTCATCCGACCTATTAATATATCAATTGTAGCGATGACTTTGCTATTCTTCAGATATTTTATCATTGATGTAAATGTTTACCAATTATATGATTTTAAACCCTATTTAGACACATTTTCATTCTATATTTTATTGATAACAACTTTGTCTATCACCGCTAGTGGATATATTATCAATGATATTTTTGATGTAGAAACTGACCAAATCAACAAGCCTCAATCACTTATAATTGGTCAATCAATCAGCGAAAAAGCTGCAATGAATTTCTATTTTATCCTTACATCAATAGGGATTATAGGGAGCATTGTCCTAATGATTACTACAGGACAAATCAAATTATCCATGATACCCATGATTGTATCTGTATTACTATATCTATATTCTACAACTTTTAAAAAGATGCTCTTACTTGGAAATGTTGTCATTGCTATATGTGTCGCACTACCTATCATCTTTCTATCCATGTACGAATTGAGAATCAATGAATTTGACCCAGCAGTTGTCATCTTATTTACTCAAGGAATAGGACTTGCTTCTTTATCCTATGGAATATTTGCCTTCATGACGACCCTTATTAGAGAGATTATAAAAGATGTACAAGACATGGAGGGAGATGATGTGATAGGAGCAAAAACATTTCCTATACTTTTGGGTATCAAAGCAAGTAAAACATTAATTATCTTACTTCAACTTCTCACATTGAGCATTTTATTGCTAGTAGATTACTATTTTCTAACAGCTTCAGTTTCAATTGCATTTTATGGAACAAGCATCTTATTGGTATTACCTTTGCTCATTCAAATCATTTTAGTCATTTGGGCAAAAGTTCCTTCTCAATTCAAATGGGCAAGCCTTGCAGGAAAAATACATGTTTTATTGGGTGTCTGTACAATGATATATTTTGGAAATGGAACCGCCCCTCATATTTTCAATCAGATGTTTAATTTTCTCTCTCAACTGACTGGAATGAGGTAATTGAAATATGAATTAAACTGAAAACATTCGGACTGTTTTTTTTTGAAACAAGCATCATTAAAAATATTGAATAGCAATTAGTAAGGCTATAAATATTAAAGTGATACTTTTCTCCATCATATTAAGATTATAATTCAATAAATTATTTTTCATTGACCAATATCTGATTTCACTTCAAACACAACTGTTTGACCTATTGATAGACAAGATGTTGCAGCAGGAGAAGGAGCATTGCATATATGAAGCATTTTTGGTGATTTCAATATCAAAAAATCATCTTCCATTCGCCCATCTCTCCATATTGCTTGAGCTCTGACTCCAGAAACAGAAGGTTCTAAATCTTCCAGCTTCAATGAAGGCATCAATTTTTGAGCAGACTTTAAAAACACTTTCTTAGACATAGATTTTTTCCATTCCGCAAAACCATCTTTCTTAAATTTTTTCAACATTCTCCAAAAACCTATATATAAAATACTGTCCCAAAAATCTATCCACGAAAAAGCTCTTCTCTGATATCCTTCACGCTTGAAAGATAAGACAGCATTGGGTCCTGCTTCAACCTCACCATTCATCATGCGTGTAATATGAATGCCCAAAAAAGGCAAATCGGAACGAGGTACTGGGTAAATCAATCCATTGATATTTTTAGCGGCTGATGCATTAATTTTAAAGTATTCACCTCTAAAAGGAATAATCTGATGATTTAATTTCAATCCTGCCAACAAGGCAATTCTATCAGAAAACAATCCTGCACAATTAACAGCATAATCTACCTCATAGGAAGAATTCTGAGTATCAATTATCAATACTGATTGATTGGATATCTTTTTCACCTCTTGGTGATAGATAATCTCCACTCCCATTTTGAGTAACAAACGACTAATTGAATCAGCTAACAATTTAAAATCAATTATTCCAGTCTGTGGAATCCATAACGCAGACATGGCTTGAATTGCTGGTTCGATTTCCTCTATTTGCTCCTGATTTAATATTTTTACATCTTCTAGTCCATTCAGTTTTGCACGTTGAAATAACTTATCCAATTGAGCTAGTTCACTATGATGAGTAGCTACAATAAGTTTACCACAAATTTTATAAGGAACCTGATATTTATCACAAAACTCCAGCAACATTTTATATCCTCTAATGCAATTTTTGGCTTTCAGACTATCGGGCGAATAATAAACTCCTGAATGTATAACCCCACTATTGTGGCTACTTTGATGCAAGGCAGACTCCTTCTCTTTTTCAAGGACTACAATATCAATATCATCTCTCCACTCTTTCAATTTCAAAGCAGTAGCCAGCCCAACTAAGCCTGCACCGATGACAGCTATTTTCTTACGAGACATCGTCATTCAAAATCATTGTAAAGCAAATATTTCTTTCTAATTTTTTTGAACTTATCCAATCCATCTTGCCATGACTGTTTGATTTCTTCTTCATTCAATCCTGCTTTAATCTGCTCTTCCAGTTCCCTTGTACCAGTTAATTTAAGAAAAAATGGAGTGAAAAAATTTTCACCTTGAAATGAATGATATGCTTCTAAAATTGGCTGAAGAGAAAATCCAAAATGTTGTAATTCACCAATATCTAACTTCGTATATGATTTGCCATAAGATTTTTTGCCCAATAAAGGAGGCTGGGTAGCACCTGGACGGCTCTCAGGTGTAAAAATTGTATCTTTAATTCCCGACAAAGGATGTCCCCACAATTGAAATTGAGCACTTGTTCCTCTTCCCACACTATATGGGGTCCCTTCAAACAAACACAATGAAGGATATAAATAAATAGATTTCATATTAGGCAGATTTGGAGAAGGGGGAATTGGAAGAAAATAAAAAGTTTGATGGTCATAATTTTTCATTTTTATGATTTTTAAATCACATTTCACTCCAGATTTCAACCATTTTTCACCATTAATCATTTGAGCATACTCGCCTATCGTCATACCATGTACAATTGGGATTGGATGCATACCCACAAAAGAGGCAAACTCAGTTTCTAATATAGGTCCATCCACATAATGTCCATTAGGATTAGGACGATCAAGAACAATCACTTGTTTGAAATTTTCAGCCGCAGCTTCCATAACATAGTGTAATGTAGAGATATATGTATAAAACCTCGCCCCTACATCTTGAATATCAAAAACTATAATATCTATATTTTTAAGCTGTTCTACACTCGGCTTTTTATTTTTCCCATATATTGATAAAATAGGAACTCCTGTTTTTATATCTATTTCATTAGCCACTTTAGCTCCTGCATCAGCTTGCCCACGTACACCATGCTCTGGTGCAAAAGTTGCAGTAATATTGACTCCCAAACTTACCAACGTATCCAAAAGCAAGGTATTCCCAACTGTTGAAGTTTGGTTAATGACCAGACCAATTCTTTTATCCTTCAAGATGGGCAATAATTCGTTCAGCTGTTCAGCACCCACTATAATATGGGATGATGGCTGAATGGGTTGCTCGTTACTGGTTATCATATTTGAAGAAGTCATTTTAGGCTGACACTGTACAACAAAGGGAGATAACACAAAGAATATGCAAATTAAGGAGTTGAAAATATTTATCTTGCAGGACATTTGATTAAGATTGGTTGACTAAAATAAAACATTTTTGAATACGTCTTGGTATATAGCAAAACAGATTTCCCAAGGAAGTAAAAAATCTTTCTCTAGATTCATTGTACAGATTGCTATTTTTTCTACTTCTTTGAGTATCGCTACCATGGTCGTTGCAATTTGCATGGCCAATGGATTTACTAAAGAAATCCGAGAAAAAGTTTTTGGCTTTTGGGGACATATTCAGATTGAAAGATTCCAAAACAATAATTCTTATGAGAATTCACCTATCACAGAAGATGCCAAACTTTTAAATGCAATATATTCTATTCCAGAAGTGAAATCTGGAGCTCCTTTTATCAATAAGGCGGGGATCATCAAAACAAAAAATGCGATGGAAGGCATTATCCTAAAAGGTGTTAATCAAGAATATGATTGGAAATTTATTCAAACCTATCTTGTTGAAGGACATACTCCTAAAGTCCAAAAAGATAGCACATCCAGAGAGATTTTAATTTCATCAAGTACTGCAAAACGAATAGAAGTTAAAACTGGAGATGCATTGATCATTTATTTTCTTTCAAAAGATGGAATACGCCCAGTAGGAAGAAAATTTAAAGTGGCAGGTCTATATCATACTGGCCTTGAAGAGTATGACACTCGCTTTGCAATAGGTGATGCTAAAATCTTACAAGATATCAATCATTGGTCATCCGATCAATATAGCGGCTATGAAGTCAAAACCAAGGATATCAGTAACTTGCCAGAAACCACTCAAAAAATTTATCAAGTATTGCCTCCTTTATATAATGCTACTAGTATAAGAGATATTCAAAGTAATATTTTTGACTGGTTGGAATTATTGGTAAAAAATGAGGTATTTGTATTGATACTCATGTTAATAGTTGCATTACTCAATATGACTACGGCGTTGATGATTTTGATTTTAGACAGAACTAAAATGATTGGGATTTTAAAAGCAATTGGTGCTACACAAGCTCAGATAAAAAATATTTTTATTTATAATGCCATGATTATTTTAGGATATAGTCTCACTATAGGCAATCTTATTGCGTTGGCAATCTGTTGGTTACAACAAACTTTTAAAATCATCAAATTAGACGAATCAGCATATTATTTTAAAGAAGTACCTGTTCAATTTGACTGGATTTCAATTATTGGCATTAATCTTTTGACCATATTGATAACACTACTCATACTATTGCTACCATCAATGATAATCTCAAAAATATCTCCATTGAAAGCTATTCGATATGATTAAATATTATAAAAGGCTCAATATTTTACTAGCATTTTGCGCATTGTTAAATTGATTGAAAATCATTTTTTTTCTATTTCCCAACATTTCTTTAGTGAAAGGAACCTCTTTTAACTTTTCTATCAATTGTTGTATTTCTTGGAAAGTAGTAAACGTATATATTCCAGCCTCTTCAATCGTATCGGAAAAAATCTCTGGATGAACGATTATAAATCTTGCAGTATAAAGTGCGTTCACCCATTTTATTTTCATTCCAGTAGGCTGTCGATTAGGCAATACATGAATATGTGCATGAGTCATCAAACTAACCATTCTCAACTCTGTAGGGTTAGCTTCCAAAGTGGTATGAACAAATGCATTAGCAGCATGAATGACTCTCTTAGTAGGATTCTTTCCTGCAACGATTAATGGAAAATCAATATTTAGAAATACTTTCCCCACTAAATCAATTGATGCCTTCTCATTTTCATTGATAGATAAATTGCCATGAAAAATAGCATAACTACCTTTCCCTTCTATAATATTCAAAATATTAAAATCATGAAAAGGCATAATAGCTTGAATAGTAGAGCTCGGGTATTTTTCCTTTAAATACAATTCATCCTTGTAGGAAATCGCTATAATATTTGTTGATTGGATACATTCTTCAAATTTTTTCAAGCGCCTTGCTTCCTCTAAAAAATACTTTTTCTTGACAAATGAAGGTTCCAATTCTGCTAAAAAACTATAATATTTCCATTCAATATTATGCATACGAATGGCAAAAGGAATCTGATGTGCCTTCAATACATCTACTAAAAAGCAAGTATGAAGACCTTCTAACAATATGGGCTTCCCAATCTTCAACACATTGCTTATCAATAACTTATTATATCTTGAAGCTAAAATATATGGCCAATTTTGAAGATATTTATAAGTATTTTCCCTTTTATAATATTGGACAGAAGCACAAAGTTTTTCTAATTCTGAGCTAGGCTGGTGTTCTTCATAAATATAAGCATGCAAATGCACTTTAACGCCCATCTCAAAGAAAGTCTTTAATCTATAATACACATCTATCACTCCTCCATAATTGGCAGGATAAGGAGATGCAAAAGCAACAATCTGAATTTCTTTAGAATTATAGCTGCTCATAGATATTTAAAAGGTTTGATTTTTCATTTTCCCAATTCCATAGTTTTTTAGCTTTCATTGTATTTTCTTTTAAGTTATCATATTTTTTTGAATCTGACAACAATGTATGAATAGCTTCATAGATGAAAGAGGGATTGAGATTATCAATTAATATAGCCACTTCATACTGGGCATTCAAGTGAGCATACTCTGGAAAATTCATTGTGATCTGAGGAATTTCAGCTTGGATATAATCAAAAAATTTATTGGCTAATGAATAATAATAATTCAATCCTTTGTTTTCCAATAGATTCACTCCTAAATATGCATTTTCAGTATAAATCCATAATTGCTCAGGATCTAGATTACCTAAAAATCTCACTTTATGATGAAGATGAAGAAAATTAACTTTTTCTTTCAGTTGGTCTTCAATATCTCCTCTACCGGCTATATACAATGTAATATCCAATTCTTTCATGGCATCTATCAACTCTGCAATACCCCTACCTACATTTAATGCCCCTTGGTACAATATATATTTTTCATCAGAATGAGGATGAGATTCCTTTGAAAAAGGCATATTTCTCACCAAACCAATTTGGCACAGATATTTTGAACTTAACTCATCCGCTATACTCTGGCTTACGGTATAAACACTATCCATTCTAGGAAGAAAAAAAGATTCGATTTTCAACCAAAACTGATGAACTTTAGGGCGTTCAATAATCTCAGGGCAATATGGAAACCATTCATGAGCATCATAAACCTTTTTGACATTTTTAATCTTTCCAACAATATAAGCAGGAATAATAGTATCTAAATCAATAGCATTTACAATATCGAAACGATGAAAAAGCAACCAAATCATCAATCGAATATTATATTCTGTATAAAACAAAAAACCTTTATTCCAATAACATTTCATACGAATCTGCTGAAAACTTCTTTCAACCAATGGAGCAGAATTGGGCAATTGCCTTCCAATTAAAATAACATCAAAACCACTTTGAATAAGTGTATCGCAGATTCTATGCATACGCTGGTCTGAGGTCAAATCATTGATGACCATGCAAACAATTTTCTTAGGCAAGTTGGATGTATTCTTTACTTTCATCTGTCCATTTCAATTGCTGCTCATCTAATAAAACCTTTATCATGTCAAGATACTGGTCTTTTAAAGTAATCCCTAGACTTTCAGTTAATACTTTTACAGACACACCTTCTAAGCCATAGTTTGCCATTTTTCTCAAAATACGAATACGGATTTCTTCTACATTGACTTGCAGAAGTTGCTTTTCTCTTAGACAATGATCACATACGCCACATTTTTCAGGAGAAGATTCACCAAAATAATTTCTGATAACTACTTGACGGCAAGTTGAAACATCAGCCTCAGCATAATCCAGCATACCTTGAATGCGTTTATTCATCTGATTTTTAATAAAATCTATCCATTTTACATCTAGTCTTATCTTATCCTCCATGATACGCTCTTCCAGAAAATGAATACGAGGTTTTTCAGAACTTGGGATATAAATCAACACACCCCTTTCTGTCAATTCTTTCAACATTTTAATACAATCATTAGGATGAAGGTTGGCTTTTTTTGCCAATTCAAATTCATTGATTTTAGCAATAAAACTCAGCACACCCTCGTATGTCCTTAGAATAGCTTTAATCAAACCATCATATTGAATATTAGCCACTTGAAAGCGATATAAATCAGTTCTATTCATTTCAAATTTCAATCTTGAAGGCAAATAAAATGCTTCTCCTAAAGTCAAGTAACCTGCTTGTTCCAATAATTTAAATGCATTAAAAACTTGCAAAGCATCCCATTTATATCTTCTTGCAAACTGGGCTAAATTAAATTCAAAACTATGATTCTTTCCTCCTCCAAAAGATATATTCAAATAATTGTACATGGCATTATAAACTGTTTTAACAAATTCATAATCAGGGAATTTTTCTTCGACCGATGCGAATAATTTGTCTTTATCTTTTTCATTATAAAGCAAAACGGCATAACTTCTCTTTCCATCTCTTCCTGCACGACCTGCTTCTTGATAATAGGCTTCTAGCGAATCAGGAATATCAATATGGACTACTGTTCTCACATTGGATTTGTCTATACCCATTCCAAATGCATTTGTACAACACATCACTCTAATCTTATTTTTCAACCAATCATCTTGTCTTCGACTTCGTTCTTCAGCGTTTAGGCCTGCATGGTAAAATGTGGAGGAAATTCCCTTAGCTATTAGATATTTTGAGACTTCTTCTGTACGTTTTCTATTTACCGTATAAACAATTGCAGTTCCATTGACTTTTTGTAAAATATCTAGCAGCATTTCCGATTTGGAAGTATGTTCTCTCACCACAAAAGAAATATTAGGTCGTTCAAAAGAAGCCCTAAAAATTTTTACATTCTTCTTTAATTCAAGAGAAGCTATAATATCATTCTGCACTTCCAAAGTTGCACTTGCGGTCAATGCTATAATAGGAATATCAGGGAAATATTCCCTTATCGAAGCAATATTTCTATAACTAGGTCTAAAATCAAAACCCCATTGAGAAATACAGTGTGCCTCATCAACCGCTAGCATAGATATAGGCAAAGTCTTGAAAGCAGTCAAAAATCTTGGGGAGGTCAATCTTTCGGGTGATATATATAGCAACTTAGTATGCCCGACTGCACAGTTGTTTAATATCCTGTCTATCTCATATTCACTAATACCAGAAAAAATTGCTCCAGCATTGATATCCCGTTTTTTCAATTGCTGAACTTGATCTTTCATCAGAGCAATTAAAGGAGAAATCACTATACATAAACCATCCTGCAACAATGCCGGCAATTGGTAGCAAATAGATTTCCCTGCACCAGTAGGAAGTAAAGCTAATACATCATGACCTAGAAGATGAGCTTCTATAATCTCAGCTTGAGGAAATCTGAAGGATTCATATTTCCATACTTTCTTTAATATCTCTAAAGCATTACTCATGAAGTGTAATCACTAAAGATAAGAATTAATCAAAAATGAAAAACCATAAAAGATTTCCAATCTAGCCAACTGAACTAGAATTGCTTTCATCAGAATCAATAACTAAAATAGTCACCCAATTCCTCAATCTATATTCTCTGTATGTAACAATTCATCTTTAGTACTCAATTCAAAATCTATTGTTTTCTTTCTTTTATCTACAAAAGATAATTTGACATAAATTTCATCACCGAGGTAATATTTTTTATCAGTAAATATGCCTTTTATCAACATATTTTTTTCGTCAACCACATATTTATCATCACCGAAGCTATCTAATCGAATCATACCTTCAGTATTATATTCAGGCAATTCTACATACACTCCCCATGACTTCACTCCTGAAACAACTCCCCTAAAAACTTCCCCAATTCTGCATTCCATAAATTCAATCATCTTGAATTTTACTGAATCTCTCTCTGCATCCATAGCCGCACGCTCTCTCTCTGAACTATGCTTACACTGCAATTCTAATTCAGCTTTTTTGGGCATAGGTTTTTGGTCTAGAATATTCTGCAATAGCCTATGTACCATGACATCAGGATATCTTCTAATAGGTGAAGTAAAATGTGTATAATACTCAAAACCCAACCCATAATGTCCAATATTCTCAGTAGAATATATAGCTTTTGCCATGCATCGAATAGCTAATTGCTGCAAAAGTGACTGCTCAGGGTGACCTTCAACTTCTTCCATCAAACGATTTAATTCTTTGCTTATTTTTTTGGGATTATCTAAGTTGAGTTTATATCCAAATCGTGCTGCAAACAATCCAAAATCTTTAAGTTTTTCTTGATCAGGGTCATCATGAATCCGATATACAAATGGTTTTGCTCCTTGCTTGTTTTTATCCTGCCCAACAAATTGAGCTACATGCTTATTGGCCAAAAGCATAAAATCTTCTACCAACATGTGCGCATCTTTTCTTTCTTTTACTATTACGCCTATAGGTTTGCCACTTGCATCCAATTGAAATCTCAGTTCTTGAGAATCTAAAATCAATGAACCTTCTTCAATTCTCTTGGCTTTCAATTTCTTTGCAATAGTATTGAGTAATTTTAATTCATCTGCAAATTCATCTTCTTTGCCATCCAATACCTCCTGAGCTTCTTCATAAACATACCTCCTATTAGAACGTATAATCGTCCTTCCAAACCATTGATTATACACACTTCCATTAGTATCCATTTCAAATACTGCTGAGAAACAACATTTTTCTTCATCAGGCCTTAGAGAACAGATAATATTTGACAACTGCTCTGGCAACATGGGAGCTACCCTATCAGCAAGATATACAGATGTCGCTCTTTTATAAGCATCTCTATCCAATGCACTTCCTTCTAGTACATAATGAGAAACATCTGCTATATGGACACCTATCTCCCATCTATCATTACCCAACAACTGAACTGACAAAGCATCATCAAAATCTTTGGCATCCAATGGATCAATTGTAAAAGTAGTGATTGACCTAAAATCGCGTCTCTTAGCAATTTCTGACTTAGGAATTTCTACTTTAATTTTTTCAGCTTCTTTAAGTGCTTCTTTGCTGAAATGCAAGTAAAAACCATTTTCAATCAATAAAGATTTCATCTCTACATCATTATCCCCTGCTCTCCCCAACACTTCTGTTATTTTCCCAAAAGGATTTTTGGCTCTATCTGGCCAATCTAATAGCTGAACGACTACCTTATCGCCATTTTGAGCTCCATTCAATTTGTCATCAGCAATATAAAAATCAACATTCATGGAAGAATCTTCTATCCTTACAAAGCTATATTTCTTCTTATCCAAACGACCAATAAATATCGTTCTATGACGCTCTATAATATCCACGACTTTTCCTTCTGGTCTATTTTTTGATCCAGAAGTAATCTGCACCTTCACTTTATCTTTATTAAAGGATTTTTTAAGATGCCTTTCTAAGATAAAAATATCTTTTCCACCATTTTCAGGAATCAGATATGCACTCCCATTTTTAGTCACATCCAAAATACCTATAACCTCTTCTCCTTCATTTACTGCACTTTTTCCATGAGAATGGGCAGCTATTTTAAGCTTAAATTTATTACCATCTGACATTGAAAGTAAGCCTTCAGCTGTCATATTGAACAGCGTCTTGATGATCACACTTTTAGAAAATTGAACCGATAGTTTCCTTGAAATTTGTCCTTCCGAAACTGCTTTATTCTTGTCCAAATCTCTTAAATATTTGAGAATAGAACTTCTTGCATCTGTTTTCTTCTCTTGTTTATCTGTTTGTTTTTTCTTTGACATTTTTTTCTTTTTATACATATGCACAATTGGATAATCTCAATTCAAATGCATACCTCTTCTATCATCAATTTAGCACCATCCAATACATTCAAGTAAAAATCTTCAAATTCTATGATTATCAATTCATTTTATCTCTGATAATAAAATTATCTTTAGTAAGTTCACTTGAAATAAATATGCTTATTAATAGGATAAATATACTAAAAGAATATTCTATCCTTGATTTCCTGCTAATTGATTTCCATAAAAACTCAAAGCACTAAAAAAATAAAATGATAAAATCAAAAATATCTATATAAAAAAGGGCTGCAATTGCAACCCTTAAAATACTTTGACAACTGACAACTTACCACACTTTGATATCATCAATCAATAAATCATAATCAGAATTTTTACCTACTTTCAAAGCAAATAATTTGTCAGTAGGATCATTAAGCGTTACTCCCGTTAAATCAAGAGTAACCAGCACCCAATTGTTCTTAGTGTCTATAGCGCCTCCATAAGCATTTGATGCACTTGATTTAATTAATGAATTATTGCTCAAATTGCCTACATTATATACAGTAAAACCACCACTTGCACCATAGACATTCAAAGACAATGAACTAGCAGATGTTCCTTTTACATAGAAAGATAGTTTTGTGACACCAGCAGGATATTTAGCATTTGCAGAAGGTACTACAGTAAACACATAGTCATTTTCTGTTGGAGTTCCTTTAATAGCAAAAGCACTGCCGCTTTTCCCATTAGGAGATTGAGTAGCATAAGCAATCAGTCCAAAGCTATTTAATTGATTTTTAAACAAATCAAAATCTTCAAAATCAGCTCCAGGGAATAATAAAACGGCACCAGCTCCTGGCTGAGTAGGGGCTGTTGTATCTACTGGAACAACTATCCCACCACATCTAGCCGTGTCCTCCAATTTTACATCTTCGACTTTGTTCAATAACAATTGATTACTAGTCTTAAAAATTTGATAGATACAGACGACTTCTCCTTTACCTTGTGGAACTACATTACCTGCAAATTTTGCATATCCACTCGTTCTTAATTCAATTGTTTTACCTGAACAATCTTCTAATTTTGTGCTTTTAGATAATTTCTTTACTGCATCAGCATAAGTAGCCACTCCAGCTTCACTCTCAATAAATTGAACATCTTTCAATTTAATGAGTGTATTTTGATATTTTTCACTCAACTCTGCAATCGTAATTTCTTTAGGAATTACAGTCTGATTTCTAGGCCCTTTCACAATAAAATCTTCTACAAACTCAGCACCAATTGTATTCACACTACCTTGTCCATCATCTCCCAAACCCAATTGGATAAGATTATTATACGCACCTATTGAAAGACCTTTTAATTTCACATACACTTTACGTCCAAAAGGAAAATCTGTAAATAAATCAGAACGTTGAACTCTGAATCCTACTCCACCTGTTGCATCTTGAATAATTAAAGTTTGATAAACATTCCCTTGTTGATCATCACTAATTACTGTACCAGTAATAATATAATCTCCAGTAATAGTATCTGTTTTCCCTTTATAAAGATTTTTCAATTCTTCGATAGTCATATTCACCGCCAAATTAGGGTCAACATCAGGTTTAGGTTGAGGAGTATCAAACTTGTCTTTGATACAGCTTGAAAACAATGTTGAAATCACTAAAGTGACTAAAAGTGTTTTAAATAATGAATTTATATTTTTCATTTGTCTTCGTTTAAGATTTTAAAATTAGAGTTTGTAGGTTATATTGATAAAATAATTGGTTCCATAAGCATAGAAATATCTTGATGGAAATTTATTGACATTTGCATTTTCAAAATCATATCTCAATTGCTCATAGCCACCAGTAATTAAATTTTTATTATTGGTAATATTATTCACTCCTACATTTAAATATATATAGTGTGCTTTTTTCATGTTTTTGAAAGTCTTATCTAGCTTCCAAGAATATCCACCAAAAAAATCTAAAGTCAACTGAGCTTTCAATCTTTCTTGTTGAACGACCTGATCGTAGGTGTCTGAAGGATTGGGAAGCTCTTCAACCGCTGCCCATGTTCTTCTTAATGGATTATAATCCAACCACATATCATCAAAATAATTAAGATTCACACTTGCAAACCAATACTTAGGTGAACGGTAGTTGAATCCTAAAGTTGCTGCTGTCTGAGGAGTACCTCCTTCTTTAAAGTATTTGGAATAGATGAGTTCATTTTGCAAAATTTCAGAACTATTGTCCAACGTAACCTCAGCATTTTGTCTGGAAGTGTTAAAATAACGTCCCATTGCAGCCGCTAAAGTCATGCTAAATCCTTTATAAATTTTCGCCTCAACTCCCAATTCTCCACCAAAATGAATCTTATCAATATTTGTCAAAGAATAATTGACAAAGTTTCTATAATCATCATGATAGAAAGTCATTGTTCTTGACTGATTATCAAATTTTGTAAAATAACCAGTTAATCTTGCTTTTACTCTAGGTGTATTCAAAACATAACCAGATTCCACAGAAGCAATTTTTTCATTTTCAGGATTAGAAACCGTGCTATTTCTTGTTCTTGGAGAAACAAATACATCATTGAAATATGGTGCTTTTGTTGAATAACTTCCATTAGCATAGATATAGTTCCTTCCATTGATTTTATATGTTGCACCACCCTTCACTCCGAAATTAAAGAATTTTTGTTTGTCAGATTTTCCAAAAGAATTGTCTTGAAAAAGGCCATTTCTATTTAAGCCATTTCTATAATAATTAGTGAAAGACAATTCAGTACTTAAAAATGCATCCACATGACTCCAAGTACCAGATATCTGTCCCCAAGCAGAAGCTTTATTAAAAATCATTTCATAATCATAACCATATTTATCACCTTCTTTTAAGATTTGATTAGGGCGGTTAAGATCATTTTGATTGGCATTAGAACCTGGAAAATCTCTTTCAGCAAATTGATTGAGATTGACATAAAATTCTCCACCCAACAAATCTCCTATTTCTTTATACAATCTATTTTTAAGATATTGATAAGAAAGGCCTCCAGTGAAACTCAAATTTTCATTCAAAGTAGCATTGATGATTGTGTTCAGGTTAGCTCTTTGAACTTTAGTGATTCTCTGTTCAATAATATATCTTGAACGATGACCTGTCACATCATTACCTGAAATTCCATCTACATCTTTTATAGTTTCAATATTGTTTTGATTAACATCATACATCCTAGCCCAATCCACTTGTATCATTTCAGGATTCTCTTTGATCCTATCAATCCATATATTTCTATACTCTTCATTGAGAAGGTAGCTAGGAAGATTTCTATAATATTCAGGTCTAGGATCGCTTACATTATACCAATCCAATCCAGATTGCTTTCTTATACCAAAAGTGTAAGAAACAGCTGATAAAATATTCAATTTATTACTTGGACTATACTCATGAGTAAGAATAAAGGTAGGTTGATGGCTAAGATTAACTCTTGAATTTCTCTTTTTACCTTCTTGATAGCCCCAATAAGGATTGTAATAATGTGTCCCCGCTAAGTCATATAATTCTTGGACCACACCACCAGAACCGCCAGATTTTGTTGGAGCTCCAAATGTTGTCAATGCCAAAGAGTGCTTCTGATTAAATATTTTTTCAGCTGATGCAAAATATGACCAACCGTCATAAAAAGTACCAGGAACATATCCTTCTTTCGCCCATCTTCGAGATCCTGACAATGAAAAAGCCCATCCAGATTTTGTCAGACCTGTATTATAGGTAGCCATTAATCTGTTGCGATAATTTCTATTGGTAGAAGCATATCCTACTCTTAGTTGTTTCCATTGCTTAGATGCTCTTGTATCTATATTAAACTGACCTCCTACTTCACCAAAAGTATAGGTTGTCGGCCTCAAGCCCAAACTGCTTTCGCGATTTCTCAATACATCATTTAATCCGCTCCACAAGAAAAAAGAAGAATTGCCATTATCTAAGCCGTCCATAGGTACGCCATTCATATAAGTAACAAAACTGTTATTGTCATAGCCTCTGATTCTAAATCTTGCAGCTCCCCAATTAAAAGTAGCTGAAGAAAAAAATGGGTCACGACCTGCAGTCAACTGAGATGAAATACCTTGAGACACATCATTATCATCTAATGAAACTACAGGAGCTTCATCAAAAATCAACTGATTTTCCCGCAATTCATCAGATTGAGGGACTTTAATGGTGTCAGTTTCTGTCTGAGCATAAGCAATCCCTACTGAGAAAGACATTACTAAGAACAATTGTTTTACCATATATCAAATAAATTAAGCAACAAAATTAATTATTATTTATAGTAGTTTATACAAAGTCTAAAAAAACAAGTGAAATTGAAACACTTTTATTATTTATGAAAAAAGATAGCACGTTTATTGCTAATTTTACTGAATTATTCAAAAATTTATGAAGAACCTTATCTTATACCTTTCATTGTTTTTCTTTTCATCCCAAGCATTTTCCCAACAACAATATAAAATTGCAACTATTGGGTTTTACAATTTAGAAAATTTATTCGACACAATTAATGATCCATTGACTATTGATGATGAATTTACACCTGAAGGTTCAAAAGGATATACAAGTCAAGTATTTCTTGACAAAATTGATAAATTATCTAATGTTATATCATTGATTTCAAGCAATCATACAAAAGATGGACTTGCAATTTTAGGAGTAGCTGAAATTGAAAACAAAAGTGTTTTAGAAACACTTGTTAATCATCCCAAACTTAAAAACCGTAATTACCAAATCGTTCATTATAATTCACCTGACTTGAGAGGTGTGGATGTAGGGCTTCTCTATAATCCTAAATATTTTAAAGTAATAAACAGCGAATCATTGAGAGTTCCGCTAAAAGAAAATGGAAAAGATTATTTCACTAGAGATATCTTGTATGTTGAAGGTAATTTTTTAGGAGACCCTTTATTTGTATTTGTCAACCACTGGCCTTCAAGAAGAGGAGGTGAAGAAGCTTCAGCACCTAATAGAGCTCTGGCTGCCAGCATAGTAAAACATAAAATAGACTCTTTGAGAAATATCAATCCTGATAGTAAGATTATTATTATGGGAGATTTGAATGATGAACCAGTCAGTCCTAGCGTAAGCAAAGCCATTGGAGCAAAAGGCAATGAAAAAGATTTGAAAAGAGGAGATATTTTCAACCCATGGGTAGCATTTTACAAGAAAGGAATCGGTTCTAGTGCTTATCAAGACTCATGGGGACTCTTTGATCAAGTAATGCTTTCTACAGGATTTATGAAAGACTATTCCCAATCATATTATTTTTACAAAGCAGAAATTTTTAAAAGAGATTTTATGCTTCAAAAAATAGGTAAATACAAAGGATATCCTTTGCGTACCTTTGATGGCAACAAATATATGGGAGGCTATAGCGACCACTTCCCCACTTTTCTTATTTTTGTCAAGCCAGTAAATCAATAAGCGTTTTTCATTATAAGAAACTTGGAGATTAAAATACCTCTTGGTGTCCTAACTCTAAAAAATGGCTATTTTTTATCAGCCTACTTATATTTTACTCAGTGTACTAAATTCTATTTTTTGCCTTTAGGACTTTCTTGTTCCGGAGAATTTAATTGGTCTATAAAATCTTCTACTAATTCTTCTAGTTTGTCTGTCCCATTCAAAGCTCCCATCATACCGTACATTGCTGCTTTTCTATGACCACTGTCTGCTCCTCCAGACTTGCCCGCTGTATCTAATATCTGATTGAAATAAGATGTCGGTAACATTTTCTTCAAACCTATGACGGCATTGACTTGAACATTCTTTTTAAAATTCTCCCAGCTAAATTTAGATGCCTTTTTTACTGCTATATTCAAATCATCTAAAAATATCTTTTCTTTTCCAACATGAATATCAGTAACAAATATATGAAGGCTTGGCGGTAATTGTTGGCGATTGATATACCAGCCTAACTCGGACATCTCATCTGCAATAGAATGTACATCATATTTTTCAGAAGCAATTGCAAATAATGTTGCATCAGGATTTCCCAGAACACTTAAGCCATCAATAGCTTTAACTCCTTCCATGAGTTTTCTAGTTGTATGAAATGCATTAAGTTGCATTTTAGTATATCTTTCCGCCCCAATATAATTCAAAACTGCCCAAGCAGCTGCAATTGCTCCTCCAGGTCTTGTGCCTGCAAAAGAAGGGGAACCATAAATCCCTCCTGTCCAATCTGTTTTAATATAAAACTGCCCTTTTCGAAGTGCTTTATTTTTATACAATATCACAGATGCACCTTTGGCAGCATAGCCATACTTATGAGTATCAGCAGATATAGACGTGACTCCTTCAACTCTAAAATCAAACTTCGGTAAAAAGACACCGCCCATTTCCAAAAAAGGTAACAAATAACCTCCTACACAGCAATCGACATGGCACAATATATTATTCTTTAAAGCTAGTGAAGCCACTTCCTCCACTGGATCAATAACACCTTGTGGATACTGAGGTGCAGAAGCTACTAATAATATAGTATTGGGATTGACCAATTGAGACATTTCAGAAACATCTACCCTAAAATCCTCGCCTATCTGTGCTTCAACATATTTCAGACCAAAAAAATGGCATGCTTTGGCAAATGCTGGATGAGCAGACGCAGGAGCCAAAACTTCAGGTGTCCCATATAATTTCTTGTTCTTTAATGCCCATTCTCTAGCAGAAAGCACAGACATCATAATACTTTCTGTCCCTCCAGAAGTCATTGTTCCTGTAACATTTTCATCACCATGTAGAAGATGAGCAGTCATTCCTACAACTTCTGACTCCATTTTTCTCAAACTTGGAAACGCAGAAGGATTTAATCCATTAGTGGACATAAAAGAAGTATAGGCACTTTTTGCTACATTATAAATATCTTCTCCTGCATAAAAAACATAACCAAAAAACTTCCCAGAAGGCCAATTAATATCTTTACCTTTAAATGACTCCATTCGTTGAAGTAATTCACTTGCATCTGTTCCTTTCTCAGGTAGTTTAAAACTTGACATTACTATTACTAATCATTATCCAAATATAATAAAGCTATTTTGCATCACCAAAAATGGTGAGATAAAATATAATTTCAAATTCTAGTTTGAAAAATATTTATAGGATGAAGTTTAAGAAATCTTAAAAAATATTAACTTATTCCAATTTCAAATAAAATAATCTATAAAATTGATGTTTAAATAAATGTCATACAATTAAGTTATACAAAATATTATCTTTGATGCATAAATTATATTATGAAAAAGAACATTATTTTTAAAAGTACATTAGTCCTAAGTATTCTTACAGCCTTTACTGTTTTTTTTACCTCATGCAGTCATGATTATAAAAAACCTGCCAAAATAAAATTAACTAATGATAAAGATTCATTAAGTTACATTTTAGGTGGCACAATAGTAAAAAGCTACAAAATGAATCAAATAGACACATTGATTAACATTGAAGCACTTGTAGCTGGAATTCAAAATGAATTTTTAAATAAATTTGAATTTACAGATGAACAGATTCAGACATTTTTTGAAGAATTCCAAAGAAAACAATTTGAAAAAACTAAAAGTGATGCCATTTCTCAAGGTCCTTCAAAAGAAGAGGAAGATTTTTTAAATGAAAATGCTAAAAAACCAGGCGTAATAACAACTAATAGCGGCTTACAATATGAAATCATCAAAGAAGGAACTGGACCTAAACCAAATGCAAAAAGTGAAGTAGAAGTTCATTATGTTGGTACTCTTTTAGATGGTAAGGAATTTGATTCGTCTATCAAAAGAGGAGAAAGTGTTAAATTTGTGCTTAACCAAGTCATTCCTGGCTGGACAGAAGGCGTACAACTAATGAATGTCGGCTCTAAATACAAATTTTATATTCCTTCCAATCTAGCCTATGGAACAGAAGGTGCACCTCAAGGTGGAATTGGACCCAATGAAACTTTAATATTTGAAATAGAATTGCTTTCATTTAAATAAGCTAATATTAATTATTCACAAAAGAAATGCTCTAAGTTAATTCTTAGAGCATTTTTGTTTAATTTTAATCAAAATTCTAAACCTGAAATTATTTAATCCTTTTGATTTTAATGATCCAGTTGTATATGCAATTCCTGGATTTATAATTTTGATGATTGCAGAGTGGATTTTCAGAAGATATAAAAAAATGAAATCTATTGATCTGAAAGAGTCTGCTTCAAGTATTGGCATGGGTTTAATCGCTGTAATTGTAGATATAGGAGTAAAAGCAGTTGTAATAGGATTTTTTATCTGGTTATATCAATATAGAATCTTTGACAATTTAGGGACTTCCTCAATAGAAAATTTTTTCAATATTGATTGGCATATTCAACATTGGTGGGTTTGGGCATTATGCTTTCTAGGGGATGATTTTACATTTTATTGGCATCATAGATTAAGTCATGAAATCAGATTGCTATGGGCAGCACATGTCAATCACCACTCTTCAGTAGAATTCAATTTTTCCACTGCTTTGAGACAAAGCCCAACAGAATATATGTATCAGAAAATATGGTGGATATGGATGCCATTAATTGGATTTCACCCTTTTATGATATTGATTTGTTCTCAGATAAGCTTGATATATCAATTCTTTTTACATACCGAAGTGGTCAAAACTTTAGGTATTTTTGAAAGTGTATTCAATACACCATCTCATCATCGAGTTCATCATGGTAGTGATTTAGAATATTTGGATAAAAATTATGGTGGAATATTGATTATTTGGGATAAATTATTGGGAACATATCAAAAAGAATATTTTTCACCAAAATATGGTATCACAACAAATATTAATAGTTATAACTTATTCAAAATCAGCTTTCACGAATTTATCGATTTAATGAAAGATGTTAAAAATGCTAAGACGTGGAAGCACAAAATTGGATTTTTATTTCATTCTCCTGGTTGGAATCCTTATGGAGAAGATTTAAGAGTAAAAATTATAAAAAAAATAACTTCATTTAAAAAATAAATAATATCTTACATTGCATATCTATCTAATATATATGTCTAAATTAGCCCTATGAAATCTCCCATCACATATTTGATTTTTTTTCTCGCTATATTCTTATGGAAATGTAGCTCAGATAACTCAGAAACAAAAAATAAAGTTATCAAAGAAGATAGCACAAATTATATAGAAGACAATAGTGGTAAATCCTATATCCCTAAAAACGAAGTTACCGAAGATGAGACAAGAAAGATAAAGGATGGTGTCTATACTGCTGATATTGAATACTATAATACATCTACAGGTGTAAATACATTATACGTAACTAAAGTACATGTAGAGGATGGTTATTTAAAAGTGATTAAATGGCCTAGTGGAGTATGGTTGGCTTCTGAACTTTTCAAGCCTCAAAAAATTCAAAATGATGGGACCTGTATCATAAAGAATATAGATGCTGGGTACGAAAACCGTGTAAAAATATTGGATTTAATTTATTATTGAGTAGTATCTGACTTAATAATCATACCGACTTCAGAAATATATCCCAAAGGGCTTTTTCTCATATTTTGGACAATATTGTATTGGGTTGTGTCTTTGTCTTTCAAATTCACTGACTTCCAAAATACTGTTTGAGTACATACTCCACCAGTACACTTACCTAAAGGAGTCCCTGTATTGTCAAACAAATTAATATTAATTCGAGAAGCACTCTCCTTTTCTATAACCTTCAACCATAAATTACTGAACTCATATTGGTCAGTATATCTTACTGAAAGAAAAATTTTATAGGGCTTGGCTTCTTGTGGCATAAATGAATATTTCAAAGTATCTGAATAACTGAATTGTTGTTCATTAATCGTATAATATTGACTATAATCAAAATCACCATGGCTACATGAGCAAAGCCAATAGCTTAAAAATATTAATAAACTTAAATTTCTAATCATACTGCTAAGATATTAATTCCAAAAATGTAGTTTCATCAATTATCTGAATTGTAGCAATTTTTTCAGCTTTAGTCAATTTTGAACCTGCTTTTTCTCCTGCGACAAGGTAATTCAAATTAGCACTCACGCCTGAAAGCACCTTTCCTCCATTTTTTTCAACTAGATTCTTCCCTTCATCTCTTGACAATGTAGGCATTGTACCAGTAAACAAAAACGTAAGTCCTTCAAGTTTTGAAGAATGTAAAACAATTTCTTCACTTTTAATATTGACACCCAAATTAGCAAGGTGATTTATTAAATTGACATTTTCTTTATCCTGAAAGAACTCATACAAGCTGGTTGACACCTTTGGACCAATATCTTTTAACTCTAAATATTTTTCTTTTGACCAGTACTCAAATTCGGTCAATATTGAGACCTCTCGAACCAGCATTTTTGCTGTAGTCACACCAATATGTCGAATTCCTAATCCAGTTAACAATCTCCATGACTCATTTTGTTTAGACTTATCAATTCCATTTATTAAATTCTGAACAGATTTTTCTCTAAATCCTTCTAGCTCCAATATCTTACTGTGATCTAAATTGTAAATATCTGCAATAGAATGAATAATTCCTTCTCTAATAAAAGTTCGAATAATCTCCTGCCCTAATCCTTGAATATCCATCGCATTAACAGAAGCAAAATGAATTAACCTTTCCTCTATCTGAGCCGGACAATCTGGATAGATACAACGCCATACACTTTCCCCATCTGGCTTGACTAAATGATGATGGCAAGAAGGACACTCAATTGGAAAAGACAAGTTGTGTTGAGTCCCATCTCTATTTTCTTTTCTGACACCCACTATATAAGGAATAACATCACCAGCTCTTTCGACAATTACTGTATCGCCCAACAATATCTCTTTCTCTTTGATGAAGTCTTCATTGTGTAATGAAATTGAGCTAATCTCAACACCCATCAATTGGATAGGGTCAATTTTAGCAACAGGAGTAACCGCTCCTGTTCTGCCTACCTGAAAATCAACCTTTCGAAGAATTGAAAAGGCTTGTCTTGCTTTGAACTTATATGCAATAGCCCACTTGGGATGATGTGAAGTTTGGCCTATAAGAGATTGAAAAACTATGGAATTTGTTTTTATTACCATACCATCAATATCTATTGGATAGCTATCTCTCTTATCCTGCCATGATAAACAATATTCTGAAATTGCATCTATATCGCTCAATATTATAATTGAATCAACTCCTGTTTGAAACTCTAGGTTTTGTAAAAATTGAATGTTTTCAGTGTGATAAGTTTTGAGAGACAGCGAAATATCTTTGCCATCCATATCTTCCACATAACCTAACTGATACAATATGGCTGAAAGTTTTCGGTTTTTCACTTCATTGGCATCTTTTAATCTCAATGAGCCTGCAGCAGTGTTCCTCGGGTTTTTAAATAGCTCCAATTCCTTTTTACCTTGTTCTCGAAGGGATATATTATTAGCCAATCTTTCACGATTAAGCCAATCAAAATCTGGTAATGTTATCACTACCTCACCACGAATCTCGATTTTTCGAATCCCATATTGGCTGAAATTTGCATAGTGTGGTATTCCTTTTATTTGTAAGGCATTCTCTGTAATATCATCACCTTCTAGTCCATTTCCTCTGGTAGCAGCTCTGACTAATCTATCATTTTCATAAACAATTGCAATACTCGACCCATCATACTTTAACTCAACAGCATAATCAACTTTAGATAAATGAGGCAAAGCATCTTTTACTCTCTTATCAAAACGCTTTAGGTCATCAACATTATAAGAATTTTCTAATGACATCATAGGAGCCAAATGTCTGACTGAAGCAAAATTTTCATTGAGTTCGCCTCCTATCTTTTGAGTTGGAGAATCTTCTGAAAAATATTGAGGATATTCATTCTCAAGAAAATTTAACTTTGCAAAAAGGTCATCATAAGTCTTATCTGAAACAATTCCAGCAGACTGATTATAATACCAATCGTCATGCTCCCTAATCAAAGCTCTTAATTTTTGAATATAATTCACAATATCTTCAGTAGCATCTAAATTGTCAAATTGATGCAAAAGGCTATTTGTTCTATCTATCAATTTTTTTTCTTTATCAGAAGAATTAAACAAGTCCATTATGAAGGGTTTTTAAAATTAAGTTGAATTACGAATGTATAAAAAAAGCTGCAAGAGAATGATTCTGATGCAGCTTAAACCTATAAATAATTTAAAAATTATTCTACAGTAACACTCTTTGCCAAATTTCTTGGCTGATCTACATTACAGCCTCTCATAACTGCAATATGATATGACAATAATTGCAAAGGAATAACAGTCAACAATGGAGTCAAAATTTCTATCGTTTCAGGTACTTCGATTGTATAATTTGAAATTTTAGAAATTTCCTTATCTCCTTCTGTTACAATAGCTATCAAATTTCCTTTACGAGTTTTCACCTCTTCCACATTAGAAACAACTTTCTCATAATGAGCTACATTAGGAGCTATCACCAATACAGGCATATTTTCATCTATCAAGGCAATAGGTCCATGCTTCATCTCAGCTGCAGGATATCCCTCCGCATGTATATATGATATCTCTTTCAGTTTCAATGCTCCTTCTAAAGCTACAGGGAAATTAAACCCTCTACCTAAATATAAAAAATTGCTAGATTCAGTGAAATCTTTAGCAATCTCTTTTATATCATCATTTTGCAATAAAATTTTCTCAATTTTTGAAGGAATAACATCAAATTCAGATATTAATTCATTCAATTTAGATTTAGATATTGTCCCTCTAATATCTGCGAGTTGCATAGCCATTAATGTCAAAATTGCAACTTGAGTTGTAAATGCTTTAGTAGAAGCAACACCAATTTCAGGACCAGCATGGGTATAAGAGCCAGCATCAGTCATCCTAGAGATAGCGGAACCTACAACATTACATATTCCATAAGTCAGTGCTCCTTTAGCTTTTGCAAGCTCTAATGCGGCTTTTGTATCAGCTGTCTCTCCAGACTGTGAAATTGCTACTACTATGTCACCTTCAGCAATAACAGGATTTCTATATCTAAATTCACTGGCGTATTCTACCTCAACTGGTATCCTAGCCAACTCTTCAATTAAATATTCAGCAATTAATGCAGAATGCCAAGAAGTACCACAAGCAACAAAAATTAATCTTTTAGCTTCTTTGAAAGCATTTTTATATTCTTCAACGCCACCCAAAGAGATAGAATGCTTTTTCAGGTTTGTTCTTCCTCTAACACTGTCAAATATAGCTCTTGGTTGTTCAAATATTTCTTTCAACATAAAATGCTCAAAACCACCTTTTTCAAGCTCTTCTAACTTATATTTTAATTCATCAACATAAGTTGGTTGTTCTGAATTATCAACTATTAATTTCAATTGTAATGGCTTACCTTTTTCCAATACAGCCATTTGACCATCTTCAATATAAGTTACTTTTCTAGTATGTTCCACTAGAGGAGAGCCATCAGAAGCTACATAGTATTCATTATTATCTTCACCGTAACCTATCACCATTGGGCTGCTCAATTTCGCTACAATTAACTTATTAGGGTCATTTTTAGATAAGACAACAATGGCATAAGCACCAATAACTTCATTAAGTGCAATTCTCACACATTCTTCTAAAGGAAGTCCTGTCTTCGTTCTGACATCATCAAAAAGATGCACCAAAACTTCTGTATCAGTCTCAGAGTTAAAATGATAGCCTCTATTAAGAAGTTCAGATTTTAATGTATTATAATTTTCAATTATACCATTATGAATAACAGCAATATCACCTGCAGTACAAAAATGAGGATGCGCATTTACATGATTAGCTTCTCCATGAGTAGCCCAACGTGTATGCCCTATTCCTACGTGACCTGATTTATTACTATGCTGAATAAAATCTTCAAGATTACTGACTTTCCCTTGTCTTTTGTAAATATTCAAATCTCCATCATCATCCAAAAGTGCTACTCCTGCACTATCATATCCACGATATTCCAACCTTTTAAGGCCATTTATTATTATAGGATATGCATCTTTATTTCCTATATAAGCGACTATTCCACACATAATACTCTTAACGAAATTAAATTTGATTTATTATTTAATTGTAGTGTACCACACTTTAAACTTCATTCTTTTCTCTGTATTAGCAAAATTAGGTCCTCCAAAAATTAAACTTGCAGGTTCAATATGTTGACTTAATACTGAATTACTTCCGACAATAAATTTAGGAGTTAAGTCAAAAATCGGATAATTAGTTAGATATATACTTTTGAAATCACTTTTTCCTAACGCATAGTCTTTCATTAAGTTAGTAATATTGATCTGGTATTTGACTATTTTTTCTCCATTACTTCCTGTAACAGATGTATCCAATCTAGCTGGACCATAAAAAGCACTTGTATAATCTTTCAGAGCTACATTCTCTCCACTACTACCTTTCATAAGTGGATAGATGCCAAATATTCTTTTATTATCAATTTGTGGAACTTCTACTTCTGAAACCTCAAGAACTGCTTTATTAATCAGTTTGCCTTTAAACTTTTCAATATCCAAAAACTCAACCTCAGTTTTAACACCTGCTTGAGATTGAATATAAAATTTATCATCTAAAGGATTAGTTCCACTTAGAACAGCATTCTCTACTACACTTCCCAAATAGTTATGAATGAGTGAAGTATGCATAAAATTCGAAGTTGAAAAAGGCAAAATTAATATCTGATCTTCTCCTTTCTTGTCAACAAGGTTAATATAAATACCTCCTGTAAGGTGAGTCAAATCTAATTGAAGCATCGTTTTACCACTTTGAGAAGGGCGAGTTTGAATATATACTCCAGGATATCTCCTATTGAGCAATGTATCATTTGTGATAAAACCATCATTCAATATTTGAACAATTCCCTGAGCATAAGTTTTATCTAATGCAAACTTTAAAAAACTTTTTGCTGTAATCGTATCATTATCCCTCAACTTTTGAGGTGTATTAGGTTTGATTAAAAAATTCTCCAAAGCACCGAGTTCCTCAGATTTATAAGGGATGACCTCATTGGATTTGTATATAACTGATGTATTAATATCGTTGGCTATCGCATGAACAGAAAAAGAAACTGGTGCAGTAGTGTCCCCTACAAAAGCATCATAAAAGACATACATATTGATATCTTTCAAAGTAAAAGGAGCTAAATCTTCACTCAACTTTGATGGCAGTCCAAATTGTATGGAAGTGCTTGCTGTAGTCGATCCAAAGATAGAATTTTCGGTATAACCCAAATAATTAAACAACAGTCTGTCTGTCCTTAGAGGGCTCTCATATTTAGAGGATACTTTCATATCAAAACTCTCGTCATACATTAAATTCAGATGATTTTCTTGAGGCAATAAATTGCTACCAAACCCATCATCTTTTTTACACGAAACAAAAACTGCCACTACGGCAATAATCAAAGCAAATTTGATCTCTCTCATAAATTAATCAGCAAGTAATTTGTTGTAGTATTCTAAATATATTGGTGCTATATCAATATCTACAGCAACTTCAAGCATACATTTCCCATCTGCACATTCTTCTAATTGTGCTCTTTGTTGTCCGTCAGTCAAAGCCCATACTACTCCATCTGAATAAGTAACAGCAGACTTATTTAAACTCAGATGATTGAGATCTTCTAATTGTTCCATAGCATCATGAGGGATATCCTCTGAAATCTTTGCTTTAGTCAAAAAGGATTTGTCCAAAGTTTCGGAAAATTCTTCTCCATAAACACTGAATACAATCTTTGTTTGTGAAAACATAGGGTCTTTGGAATAAGCAGTCTTCATATACATTGGAATAAGACTTGTCATCCATCCATGGCAATGCATAATGTCAGGTGCCCAGCCGAATTTTTTAACAGTTTCTAACACTCCTTTAGAAAAGAAAACCATTCTTTCAATATTATCATCAAAGAATTTGTCAGAATCATCTCTAAAAACTTGTCTTCTTTTAAAGAAATCTTCATTATCTAAAAAATAAACTTGAATACGAGCTCCGGGGAATGACGCCACTTTTATAATCAAAGGATGATCTCCTTCATCAATAATAATATTAATTCCAGACAATCTTACTACTTCATGCAATCTATTTCTTCTTTCATTAATCACTCCAAACCTTGGCATCAACACCCTGACTTCCAATCCATTATCATGCATATAAGGAGCTATCTTCTTTACAATATTTCCAATCTCTGTCAAGGCTAAATATGGGTCCATTTCTTGAGACACCAACAACAATCTTTTTCTCTCCATAATACAAGAAATCCTAATTTTTCTTTTTCAAGACAATTTAACGGTACAAAAATACGAAATTTATATCTTATATCATAGATTAGCATCTTATTGTCTTAATCAATATAAAAGAATTGGACATTGGAAATTATTTATACTAGAGAGGCTTTGACTCGTTTCAGAGAGAATTGTAAAAATTTAAATAAAACAATAGGCTTTGTGCCGACTATGGGCGCTCTGCACATGGGTCATATAAGTTTAGTTCAACAAGCAAAAAAAAATGTGGACTATACCATCGCTAGTATTTTTGTCAACCCCACACAGTTTAACAACAAAGAGGACTTCAATAATTACCCATTAACAATAGACCAAGATATAAAACTGCTTATACAATATGGATGTGACGCTGTTTTTATTCCTTCTGTAGAAGAAATTTATGGACAAAAAGGCTATCATCCCTTTACGATACCATTAGGCAAATTAGGAAATATTTTTGAAGGAGAAAAAAGACCTGGACATTTTGATGGAGTGATAGAGATTCTATCCATTTTATTTCAATTATTAAAACCTGAACAGGTTTATATGGGACTTAAAGATTATCAACAGGTGATGGTCGTAGAAAAATTATTAAAGCATATTGGGTTCCCAATTCAACTTATCAAATGTGCGACAATAAGAGATGAAGATGGATTGGCAGTGAGCTCCCGCAACAAAAGACTTAGCCCAAATGAGCGACAAATCGCTTTAAATCTATATAAAGCACTATCTGAAATCAAAGAAAATTATCAAAAATCAGAGATTTCGATATTAAAGAAAAGTTATTTTAATAGATTGAATAAAATAGAAGAAATTCAGGTGGAATATATTGATATTGTTGATAGTCAGACACTTAAACCTTTAAAGTCATGGAATCCTATTGGGAAAAACATTGTTTTAATTGCCGCTTTTGTAGGAAAAGTAAGACTAATAGATAATCTCTTATTTTAAAATTACTATTTTTGTACTACGATGTTTATACACGTATTCAAGTCAAAAATTCATAGGGCTACAGTTACAGAGGCTAATCTGAACTATGTAGGGAGCATTACCATAGATGCTAACTTGCTGGATGCTTCAGGAATTTTACCCAATGAAAAAGTTCAAATTGTTAACGTTAATAATGGTGAGCGATTTGAAACTTATGTTATAGAAGGAGAAAGAGGTTCGGGACAGATATGCCTAAATGGACCTGCTGCAAGAAGAGTCGCTGTCGGAGACAAAGTAATTATTATTGCATATGCATTAATGGACAATGATGAAGCAAAGGCACACCAACCTAAAATGGTATTTCCTGACGACTCCAATCAATTGACTCATTAATTTAGCTCTCGCCTTGAAAATCAAATTAGGAAATTTAATACAACTTATTCTCTCATTAAGTTTAGGATTGGGACTAGTTTACTGGTTTGTAAATCAAATGACAGAAGAAGAAATTCAAGCTACGCTTCATTCTTTTGGCGAAGCCAATTATTTTTGGTTATTTATGTCATTAATAATAGGATTTGTATCTAATATTATCAGAGGTCAAAGATGGAGATTAATGCTTAGACCAGTAGGATATAATCCAGGGTTTTGGAATACCTTTTTTTCAATCAATGTCATGTTTTTTGCTAATTTGTTTATTCCTAGATTAGGAGAAGTTACAAGATGTGGGATTTTAGCAAAATATGAAGAAGTGCCTGTAGAAAAATCTATTGGTACAATGGTAGTAGAAAGAGTGATAGATTTGATATGCCTATTGATATTATTGGGATTGTTGCTTTTATTTGAATATGATAAAATTTTAGGTTTATTACAAGATACCTTTAATAAAAAACCAGCAGAAGCAGATAGTGCAAATTTCTTGCTCAAATATGGATTAATGAGTGCAATTATTATCGCTGTTATTGTGGGAGTGATATATATAATTAAAAAACACGGTTTAACACAGTTAAAAATTACTATTCGTACTAGATTAAAAGGCTTAATTGAAGGATTTACTTCAATCAGACACATGAAAGATTTCGGTCAATTTATTTTTATGACTATTGCAATGTGGATTGGATATATTTTGATGGCCTATTTAGCATTTTTCTCCCTATCAGAAACTTCACATCTAGGTTTTTTAACAGGAATGGGCTGTATGATATTTGGTGGTTTTGCAATGGTCGCTACACCCGGTGGCATAGGAACATACCCTTTGGCTGTCAGAGCGATACTAGTGCTATATGGAGTTAATGAAGTCATCGGAGGAGCATTAGGTACAATGTTGTGGGTAACTCAAACATTGGGAGTATTTCTTTCAGGAATAATTAGTTTGATTTTATTAGCTTTAATCAATCCTTCTAAAAAATAAGAGGATTTCCAACCCATGCAAATTAATTACCATAATAAAATATTAAAAAGTAATATCTCTGAAATATTCAAGCCTTTGAAATTACAAGGCAAAAAAATTGTTTTCACAAATGGCTGCTTTGATATTTTACATAAAGGACATATCAAAACCTTATATGAAGCCAGAAGAATAGGTGATATTTTAGTTGTAGGGATAAATGATGATGTTTCTGTCAGAAGACTCAAGGGATTCACGCGCCCTATTTTACCATTGGACTCTAGAGTAGCCGTATTAGCATCTTTAGAATATGTAGATTATGTCATTCCATTTTCTGATGACACCCCATTAGAAATTATCAAACAAGTACGACCTAATGTACTAGTCAAAGGTGGAGATTATAGAGAAGATGAAATTGTAGGTCGAGAACTTGTCCTTAAACTAGGAGGATTTGTCAAAGTGATTGATAGCATACAGGGATATTCAACAACTGACATTATTAATAAAATTCAAAAACAGGTAAAAAATCCTTAATTTAGCTACCAATAAATCGAAAAAGGAAATATTATGAACTTTCAATTCACAGAAGAACAACTAATGATTAGAGACATGGCGAGAAATTTTGCTCAAAATGTTTTAAAAAAAGAGGTAATTGAACGCGATAGAGATATGATTTATCCTACTAATGAAGTCAAACAAATGGCAGAATTAGGATTTTTAGGTATGATGGTAGATCCTAAATACAATGGAGGAGGATTAGATACGACTTCTTATGTATTGGCAATGGAAGAACTATCCAAAGTTGATGCATCAGCTTCTGTCATAGTATCAGTCAATAACTCATTGGTTTGTTGGGGATTAGAAAAATATGGAACCGAGGCACAAAAAGAAAAATATTTAAAACGCCTAGCCTCTGGCGAATGCCTTGGGGCTTTTGCTCTGTCCGAACCAGAAGCTGGCTCTGATGCAACATCTCAAAGAACAACAGCAGAAGACAAAGGTGATTATTATCTTTTAAATGGTATTAAGAATTGGATTACCAATGGAGGCAAAGCTGAAATTTATTTAGTCATTGCACAAACTCATCCCGAAAAACGCCATAAAGGAATCAATGTACTCATTGTAGAACGAAATTCTCCAGGATTTGAAATTGGAGCTAAAGAAGACAAACTGGGCATACGAGCTTCAGACACTCACTCATTAATATTCACTGATGTCA
This sequence comes from Chitinophagales bacterium, assembly GCA_023957235.1. Lineage (GTDB taxonomy): Bacteria > Bacteroidota > Bacteroidia > Chitinophagales > JADIYW01 > JAMLHH01. Next base: position 60,709 of record JAMLHI010000002.1, read on the forward strand.
AAGTTCCAAAAGAGAACAGAATTGGAGATGATGGCTTTGGATTTACTTTTGCCATGAATACCTTGAATGGAGGAAGAATAGGTATAGCCGCACAAGCACTAGGTATCGCTTCTGGAGCATACGAATTGGCACTAGAATATTCAAAAGTTCGTAAAGCATTTGGAACTGAAATATGCAATCACCAAGCTATTCAATTCAAATTAGCTGATATGGCTACAGAAATAGAAGCTGCAAGACTATTAATACTTAAAGCAGCTTATCTTAAAGACCGAGGAGAAGATTATACGACTATGGCAGCTATGGCAAAATCTTTTGCATCTGATGTGGCAATGAAGACAACAATCGAAGCTGTTCAAATACATGGTGGATATGGATATGTCAAAGAATATCATGTAGAAAGATTAATGAGAGATGCAAAAATCACTCAGATATATGAAGGAACAACTGAAATACAAAAAATTGTTGTCAGTAGAAATCTATTAAAAGGTATTACAGTATAAGGATTCAAAATCCTTAATTAATTTTTATAAGTAGGTTTTTCTTATCAAAAGCCTACTTTATATTCGCTCGAGGATTACATTTTATAGTAGCGAAGACTTCTAAAATGAAATAACAATAGAAAAATCTTCATGCCATACATATTCAAGAAGAATCCACATCTCTATAGTATTTTACAACATAGTATTTAAAAATAAATTTAGAGTAACCTAATGTGTTATGTTACACTCTATTTGACAACTTTCACTACTCTTGTTTTTGTTGGTGTCTTATCATTGTTCTCATAATAATCTATAGTGACATTAGCTGATTCTAAACCTAAACTATCAACGATAGGATTATTTGAAAGACTAAAAAGTAAGAAAATATCACTATCCTCCTTCGTAGCTGTATAAGTTTGTGTAAGATTGTCAAAGTCAAACCCACTTATTTGCCAACCTTTAGCTTCGTTATTTGTATCATCACCATCTTTAAACCACATGAATCCGCTCAATACAATTTTCAAACTTGTGCCTTGAGGTAAGTGAGCAGCAAAAGAATATTTTTGTTCATCAGTAAAAGTATTATTGTCCTCATGCAGGATATTATTGCCAAACTCACCAATTAAAGGATATTCAATTGCATTAGTAGAAATGTAAGAAGTGTTCTCAATAAAAGAGTTGACATATTTTTCAAAGTCAGGGATACTAACATCCACATTTAAATCGCTATATCTATTTTGTAAATTTTTTCTAACTTCTTCTAAATCCAATAATTTTGCATGATTAATGAGTTGAGTACCAATTTTCTGATTATCTAACTTGCCGTCAACGCTAATATCTGAACTAATATTTGCTAATAATTCGGACAAATCTGCTACATTCCCATATCCTTGAATAATAAGAGATACAGCAAGTAAAATAGCATTCCCATCACCACCCTGTGTAATATCTAAAAGTTCAGACTCATTAATATTGGCTTTGTCAATCGAAAATATTTGTAATATTTCTTTTTGAGCTTGATTTTTGGCTTCTACAAATGACTTCCCTCTCTGAAGCAAATTTATAACACGCCCCTTTTCTAAATGAGAAAAAATATTGACATTTAAAGTGCTTTTGTCAGTAATATCAGATAGAGCATAAAGTGTCAGTGGTGCAGATGATTTTTGATTACTAATTTCATTAAAGTAGAAACCATCTGCTTTAAGTTCAATATACTGAGAAGACAACTCTATTTTATTCATTTCAAAACATCCATAATTATTAGAGATTTGTGAATTAAAAACCTTTCCTGTCTGAATCAAATTAGCATTTAATTCACTGATGGAAATTGAAGTACCATTGATAAAAGGCCCTTTTTGAACTGCACCTTCTATCCTTTCTTTAAAGACTGAATGGATTTTATTTTTATTTATATCCTCTTTTTTACAAGAGAGTAAAAGCCCAAATAATATAACTAGTATGAGAAATATATGATTTTTCATTTTTGAAAATATAAAATATAAAAAACATTAATAAATATAGCCAATTTCAATTGGGATAGCAAGTTATTAGCAAGAACAAATTCCAAAAATACACTTGTTGATGTCAGTCAAGATTCAAAAGGGCGATTTACTGTATGTTCTAGATGAAAAAAGAACTGTAAATTACTCCTTGATTGTATAATAATATTGAACAAGAAAAAGAGTGTCTTTATTTGTACACCACTTGCGCAAGTGAAGAAATGCTATAGATAGAATAAAATTCATTGCAAATGATTATTTTTGAGTTATGCAATCTTTGAGTGTCATCATTCCAATTTTCAATGAAGAAGAAAATATTAGAGCTTTGTATGAACGAATCAATCAAACAATAACTAATATTCATCTAACTGATTTTGAGATTATTTTTATTAATGACGGTAGTAAAGATTCAAGTATTTCCATCATTAAATCACTAGCTGCAAATGATAGTCATATAAAATATATTGATTTAAGCAGAAATTTTGGACATCAGAATGCTGTATTTGCAGGCATGAAATATGCAAAAAAAGAGACTGTTGTCATTATTGATGCAGACCTTCAAGATCCTCCAGAAGTCATCGAGACTTTATATCAAAAACTTATGGAAGGCTATGATGTTGTTTATGCACAGCGCATGACCCGAAAAGGAGAATCATGGCATAAACTTCTGACAGCTAAATATTTCTATTTGTTTTTGGAAAAACTATCAGATACTCCTATTCCTTTAGATACAGGTGATTTTAGAATCATGACTAATAAAGTCAATCAGACAGTATGTAATATGCCTGAAAGAAATAAATTTTTAAGAGGACAGATAGCTTGGACAGGTTTTAATCAAACCTATATAGAATATGAAAGGCAGGCACGATTTAGTGGAACGACAAAATATTCCTATGCTAAGATGTTTAAATTTGCCATGGATGGAATCAGTGCCTTTTCAAATTTCCCTCTAAAGCTATCAACGTGGATGGGCTTTTTCACTGCTTTAGTTGCTGTTGGCATGTTTATTTATACTTTATATGTACGATTGTTTACTAATGACTTTATCAAAGGCTGGTCCTCTCTAATGGTCACATTACTATTTATCGGAGGCATCCAACTTATATGTATAGGAATATTAGGCGAATATTTGGGAAGAGTATTAGACAACGTTCGAGGCCGACCTCCTTTTGTAGTAAAAGATTCTAATATTTCTGAAGTAAAGGAATAATTTTCTGTATTCCCATATTCAGACTTTCAATGGCTTCTGTAAGACTCCATTCATCTTCATTATTATTGCCCACATAGTTGGAAATAGAACGAATCTGAATGCATCGTTTATTCAAAATATTCAATACGTTAAAAAATGCAATTCCTTCCATACTTTCAATATCCGCATTAAATTTACGCTTTAAGATACCTATCGTCTTTGGGTTAGTGTGTACTTTATTGACTGTCAGACCTTTTACTTCTCTCAGATGACCCAAATGAGGTGATTTCAGTAACAATGAAGGAACAATTATTTCATGATTTTCAGAACTTCTATCATCTTCTATAAATCCCATTTCAATAAATTCCTTAAATGTACCACCCTCCTCTACCCCAAAGTCTCCATATCTTTCAGAGATGACTTGTACGACTTCAGAAATATGTAATGATTTATCAAAAGCTCCAGCAACACCAGCATTTATATAGATATCTCTATCAAAATTCATTGCATAAATTGCTAAATGTGAGGCTGTCTGCATCATGCCTATACCTGTTATCAAAACATGTAAAAGATGATTATCCGAAGTCCATAAATTTTGATTCCATTGATTACTGACCCATTTCATGTCAAAATGTTGTAATAATGGCGCAATTTCCATTTTAGAGGCAGCAACAACGGTAATTCTCATTTTTGGAAATCAAAAACTGAAAAAATTACAGAAATATTGATTGGCTGATTTTCATTGCATGTGAAAACGCTTCCATATCCAAGCCTGTTGAAATTCCTTTACCTTCAAAATACTCAATCATTTTTTCAGTGGGCATATTTCCAGTCAAATCATCTTTTGCCATAGGACAACCACCAAATCCCTTGATAGCACCATCAAATCTGACACATCCTACCTCATAAGCTGCTTCAATTTTCTCTTGCCATTTATCTGGAGTAGTATGAAAATGTGCACCAAATTTCAAACTATTAAAGTCATTATACAAAATAGAAAGTAAATCTTTAATCAATTGCGGCTGGGCAGAGCCGACAGTATCAGACACAGAAAACCTTTCCACACCAATAGAACTCAATCGATCTACCCAATGTGCAACAATTTCAGGGTGATACATATCACCATAAGGATTCCCAAATGCCATAGAGAGGTATAAAACAAACTTTTTTCCAAATACTTCACAAGTATTCATAATTTCTTCTACTCTATCCACCGACTCTTCTAATCCACAATTAGTATTTCTCATCTGAAAAGTCTCTGAAACTGAAAATGGATAGCCCAAATACGTTATTTCATCAAAATCACAGGCCATATCCGCACCTTTACCATTAGCAACAATCACAGAAAGTTTGGTATCTGATCCTTCTAAATCTAGCTTGGGAATTACTTTAAAAGTATCAGCCATTTGAGGAATCGCTTTTGAAGAAACAAAACTCCCACAATCTAAAGCATGAAAACCCACTTTCAGCAAACTATTCAAATATTCAATTTTCTTTTCAGTAGGGATAAAGGTCTTTAAGCCTTGCATGGCGTCCCTTGGACATTCAATAATAGATACTTGTGGCAACTAAATAATTTTTATTATTTCAAAGATAACAAATAGTGTGTACTCAAAAACAGTTAGAATAAAAATAATTAAATGACTTCCATTAAACTAGCCAACCTTTTCTATCTATTAAAGGAATTTCTTTTAAATCGTTTTCTAACAAATCTCTGATGTATATCCTTATCAATTTATCTTTCAAGCGGCCTTCATAAAATCCACAAATAAAAAAATCATTCCTCAAATCAACCGTTTCTCCAATAATACTTTCTATTCCAACAAAAGAGAAAGCCGGCAAGTCTCCAACCATTACCCTCATGATTGCAGTATTCTTTTCTTGACCTAAAACTTCTCCATGGCCAGAGCAACTAACCATCACCTGCTCAATTTTCTCATCTGTCTCATTGAGCAAAATAACATCATAGATAGTATCTAATCCATCATAGCTTGGACAGATAGCCAACTTAAAAATATCGTGATTATCAAAATTTATATCTTTCAACATGATGATAGGATTTACAAATAAGTAGCTTCAAATATTTCAGCAAAATGAATTAAAAATCTATCAAACACTTCATTTATTGACAATTCTCTGTTCAATTCTTGCTTCATAGATGTCACACCTTTGTCCTGAATTCCGCATGGAACAATATAATTAAAGTAACTCAAATCAGTATGGACATTTAGGGCAAGTCCATGCATCAATACCCATCTACTTGTACGGACTCCTAAAGCACAAATTTTCTTTGGAAAAGCATTCTTTTCTTTAACCCAAACTCCTGTTTGCCCCTCTATTCTTACAGAATTGATATTGAAATCTTTTAAAGTTCTTATCACTGTTTCTTCTAAGAATCTCATATATTTCTTCAAATCTGTGAAAAAATGTTCTAAATCCAATATTGGATATACCACCATTTGCCCCCATCCATGAAATGTGATATCCCCTCCACGATTATTCCGAAAAAAATCAATATGCTTTTCTGCTAAAAATTCCTGAGGCACCAATAAATGTCCAATATCGCCACTTTTCCCAATAGTAAAGACTGGAGAGTGTTCTACACATAAAAGAAAATTAGGCCCTGTATAGGAGCCTAATTTTATCTTGTTTTGTATGATAGATTGAAATAACTCTTCTTGGTATTGCCAAGTTTGCTGATAATTTTGAACTCCTAATCTTTTGACAATGATTTCCCTCATTATAAAGGATTTTCCGCCAATTTATTTTTAAGTGAGTTAATCACCTCTATTTCAATAGCATCAACTTCATTTAATTCAGAAAGATAATATGAAATCCAGTCACAAACATGAATCAAATATAGACTTCTTTCAATATCTGTATCTCCTTTAGAGTATATTTCATAAATCCTTGAAGTATAATTTTTAATCACTCCCTTGGTAAATTCAATACGCTCTTGTACTCTTTCATAATCATTGTTATTTCTAAGAAAAACAACAGAAATATCATTATTATTTTGCCTCCAACCTACTAATTCATTATGGTTCATTTCAGGAATAACGTGATGCCAGCAAAGCATTTTGGAATTTTCATTGATTTGCTGTCTAAAACGAATAGCCACTCCTTCATAATTAGAATCCGAATATATAGCAGGGATTGTTCCAAATAACTTTTCAGCAATTTTTTTTGCATAATTCTTTATTTCTTCTTCCTCAGATTCCAATCTTTGAATAGTATTTGCAAGACTTAATTTAAAACCATCTTCAACCAAATTCATTTGATTAAAGATGTACAATAATTGAATAAAAGATAATGCAAAACAAGCTCTCGGCGGCATTCCTCCATCAATTTCAATAAAATCAATATTGTGAATACTAGCAAACTCCTTTACCAAACCACCAGATGTTACACAGATAAGATGCGCATCTCTTTGAAAAGCCTGCATCAAAGCTGACATGGTTTCTTCTGTATTTCCTGAATAAGAAGTTGCAATCACCAATGTATTTTCATTCACAAAGTTGGGAATATGATAAGATTTGTTGATGACTACAGGCACCTTTAGATCATCTCTTAAAATATTGGATATTATTGTCCCTCCAATTCCTGAGCCTCCCAAACCCGTTAATAAAATATTTCTTATCGGAGCTTTTGGCTTTTTTAACTTTGCATTATCACCTATTGCTACTGCTCTTTTTATCTGCTGTGTAAACCCCCCAATTAACTCATCCATCTTATACATTTTGTGCGTGATTTTATTGCAAAAGAACAAAAAATAAACCAAAAATTAAATAAGTAATATTATTTTTCCTATATTATACCTTGTGAATATAGAAACTGGGCAAAATGGCGAAAATATTGCAGTTGATTTTCTTAAAAAATCAGGATACAAAATTATTTTTACAAATTGGCGTTATGCCCATTATGAGGTAGATATAGTTGCAAAAGAAGGTGACACATTAGTAATTGTCGAAGTAAAAACAAGGGCTAGCGATTCATTTGGACATCCCAGCCAATTTGTCAATTTAAAAAAGCATCAAAACCTTTTCAAAGCAGCCGAAGAATTAATTTTAAAAATTAATCATCAAGGAGAAGTGAGATTCGATATTATTTCGGTATTTAAAACCGACAATCATTGGGTCACAGAACATTTTGCTGATGCTTTCTATCCTTGCTAAAATTTCATTTTCAACGCTATCTCCCATATTACAATTCCCGCACAAACACTTATATTTAAAGAGTGCTTAGTCCCCCATTGTGGAACTTCAATTGCACCATCCACCAACTTCAATGCTTCCTCTGAAACACCTGATACTTCATTTCCAAACACAATTGCTATTTTTTCTCCTTTTTGAATTTTAAATTCATTCAACAATACAGCATCTTCAACCTGTTCGATTGCATAGATCAAATATCCTTGGTTTTTTAATAATGAAATAGATTCTTCCACAGACTCATAAGCACTCCAAACTACTGTTTCTGTCGAACCCAATGCAGACTTTAGCACATCTCTATGTGGAGGCTGAGCAGAATAGCCGCATATATGAATAGCTTCCACTAGAAAAGCATCGGAAGTTCTAAATACAGACCCTACATTCAAACCACTTCTTACATTATCCAAAACCACAACCAATGGAATCTTTTCCGCATCTTTAAAAGACTGTGTGGATAATCTACCTAATTCTTGCATAGAGAGTTTGCGCATAAATCCTAATTTTAAGGTTTTACAAAATTATAAAAAGGTTTTACGTTTTGGCAAAGAAGAGCAATACCCCAAAAGAAACTCCTTTAATGGGTCAATACAATAGAATAAAAGCTCAACACCCTGATGCAATTTTATTGTTTAGAGTCGGTGATTTCTATGAAACCTTCCATTCTGACGCAGTGAAGACAGCACAAGCATTGGGAATAGTATTGACCAAACGTGCTAATGGTTCTGCCTCTGAAATGGAATTAGCAGGATTTCCCTATCATTCTCTAGATACCTATTTACCCAAATTAGTCAAAGCAGGATATAGAGTTGCTATTTGTGAACAATTGGAAGATCCCAAAACTACCAAAACCATTGTAAAAAGGGGAGTTACAGAGCTTATTACACCTGGTGTAGCTGTAAGTGACAAAATTTTAGACCACAAAAGCAATAATTTTCTTGCTTCTGTCTATTTTGACAAAACATCTTCAATAGGAATTTCTTTCATAGATATTTCAACTGGAGAATTTCTCATCACTCAAGGCGATGAACAATATATAGACAAACTTTTACAAAGTTATAATCCTTCAGAAATCATTTTTGCTAAACAGAATCAAAAGAAATTTAAAGAATTATTTGGTCATAAATATTATTCATATTCAATTGAAGATTGGATTTATCAAATAGATTATCTGACAGAGAAATTGCTTTCACATTTTGAGACTAGCACTCTGAAAGGTTTTGGAGTAGAAGATTGTCCTTTAGGAGTTTTAGCTGCAGGAGCTACTATTCAATACCTATCTGATGCCGAACAAAAAAACCTTCAACATGTTCTTCAACTGACAAGAATTGAACAAGAAGAGTATGTATGGCTGGATAGGTTTACAGCAAGAAATTTGGAACTTATCTATTCCAATCACCCTGAAGGCACCAGTTTGCTTGATATTATCGATAAGACCATTAGCCCTATGGGAGCTAGATTATTAAAAAGATGGATCGCTACACCACTTAAGCAAATACAAGAAATTCAAGAAAGATTAGATGCAGTAGAATACCTAATTAAAGATCAAGATTTTTTTCATCAAATCAACCAGAGAATAAAAGAAATCGGTGACTTAGAAAGATTGATTGCCAAAGTTCCTTTAGGCAAAATAAATCCTAGAGAAATGCTACAAATCAGCAGGGCGCTTTCTACGCTTCCTGATATCCAATCTTTATGTATGGCATCTATGGCAGACACCTTTAGAAAGATGGCACTAGGAATACATATCAACCAATCACTTAATGAAAAAATTGCCAATACAATACACCCAGACGCACCAGTTGTTATACAGAAAGGTTCTGTCATTGCAGAAGGTGTTCATGCCGAACTAGATGAACTGAAAATGCTTTCTAAAAAAGGAAAAAATTATTTAATCCAACTTCAAGAATCTGAAAGCAAAAAAACAGGTATCTCATCTTTAAAAATTGGATTTAATAATGTTTTTGGATATTATCTCGAAGTCCGTAATACACATAAAGATAAAGTTCCTGATACTTGGATTAGAAAACAGACAACTACAAATGCCGAAAGATATATCACTCAGGAATTAAAAGAATATGAGGATAAGATTTTAGGTGCAGAAGAAAAAATATTACAATTGGAAATTCAAATATTTGATGAACTGATTAGAGAAGTAAACATCTATCTGCAACCCATTCTCACTAATGCTCGTATCATTGCCAAAATTGACTGCCTTCAGTCTTTCGCAACTATTGCCATCAAAAATATTTATAGAAAACCTTCTATAAATCATACCAATCAACTCAATATTAAAGCGGGAAGGCATCCTGTCATTGAACAACAAATACCTCTAGGGGAGCAATATATTCCAAATGATGTGTATCTGGATGATGAGACTCAGCAAATTATGATAATTACTGGACCCAATATGGCAGGAAAATCTGCCCTACTTCGCCAGACAGCACTCATTGTTCTAATGGCACAAATGGGTAGCTTTGTACCTGCAGAAGTTGCAGAAATAGGCATTGTTGACAAAGTCTTCACTAGAGTTGGTGCTAGTGACAATATCTCTCAGGGAGAATCTACTTTCATGGTGGAAATGATAGAAACTGCAAGTATTTTAAACAATGTTTCCCCTAGGAGCCTTATACTTCTAGATGAAATTGGAAGAGGAACTAGTACTTATGATGGAATATCAATCGCTTGGGCAATCGTTGAATACCTCCACAATCACCCCAATGCAAAAAGCAAAACGATGTTTGCCACTCACTACCATGAACTGAATGAACTCACCAATCAATGGAAAAGAGTTAAAAACTTCAATGTTTCAGTAAAAGAAAGTGGCAAAAAAGTGATTTTTTTAAGAAAATTAGAAGAAGGTGGCAGCGAACATAGTTTTGGAATCCATGTAGCCAAAATGGCTGGAATGCCTACAGATATTGTTAAGCGAGCTAATCAAATCTTACAAAAACTTGAATCAAAAAACATTTCTAGCGATATAAAAGACAAATTGCAACAGGCAAAGCAACTTGATTATCAATTAAATATCTTTTCAATGGATGACCCTAGATTATTTAAATTAAAAGAAATACTTGAACAAGTTGATATCAATGCTATGACTCCTGTTGAAGCATTGTTAAAATTAGACGAAATGCGTAAACTACTCTAAAATTTCATAAAAATAGAAACCCAAAAATGTTAGCATCCTTAATTTTCGTTAATATATTCTGAATTTCTATTGTAATGTAACAAAAGTTGCTTTATGAGAGTTCTAAATAATAGAATTTTGAGACATAAAAATCAATCATCATGTTAGAATTCTTAAAAAATCTTACAAAAAACAATGGCAATCTGGAATTAGTGGATGCAATAAAAAACAATGCTTATTTAGTAGATGTACGCACAAGAGGAGAGTTCTCCATGGGAAGCGTCAAAGGTGCTATTAATATTCCTTTGGATGAGATTCAAAAACACGTTGGAACATTGAAGAAGAAAGAAAGTATTGTTGTATTTTGCCAAAGTGGTGGAAGAAGTGGAATGGCAAGAGATTTTTTAATCAAAAATGGAATTAAAAATGTCATTAATGGAGGCCCATGGGTAAACGTCAATAGAATTAAAGAAAGTAAATAAAAATAAAGGATGAAAAGATGCAGGAGAAAATTGAATTAAATCAAGATTTTTGGAATGGGCTTTGGAAAAATTCATTAACTGGCTGGGATATAGGGGCTGCTTCTCCCCCTATTTCAGAGTTTATGAATCAATATCCAGATAAAGATGCGAAAATTCTTATTCCTGGATGTGGCAATGCTTATGAAGCTGATTTTTTAGTCAGTAATGGTTTTACAAACATTACTTTAATAGACATAGCTCCTATTGCAGCCGAAAATCTAAAAAATAAATTTCTAAATACTCCTCAAATCCACGTAATATGTGGGGATTTTTATCAGCTTGAAGATCAATATGATATCATCATTGAACAAACTTTCTTTTGTACTTTTTATCCTGAAGATAGAAGAAACTATGCAAGTAAAGCAGCTTCGCTATTGAAAGAAAATGGTGAGATAATTGGTGTATTATTTGACAGGGAATTTGGTAATTCCCATCCTCCATTTGGTGGGAATAAAGCAGATTATATTCAAATTTTTTCCGAATATTTTGATATCATAAAAATTGAAAAATGCTATAACAGCATAAGTCCAAGAGCCAATAGCGAATTATTTATACGACTAAGAAAAAAATAAAATGAAAAAAAATTTCAGTAAATATTATTTATATCTCATCGGAGCAGTTGTAGGAGCAGTCGCAGGATTCGCCTATTGGTATTTCATCGGCTGCACATCAGGCACTTGTATGATTACTTCCAAACCTGTCAATAGCACTTTATATGGAGCTATGATGGGTAGTTTGTTTTTTTCAATATTTCAAAAAGAAAAAAGTTCAACCTTATGAAATTTAACGAAATAATTAATTCGGACAAACCAGTTTTAGTTGATTTTTTTGCTACTTGGTGTGGTCCATGCAAAATGATGCCTCCTATACTTTCTGATTTAAAAAAACGAGTTGGAGATAAAGTAACCATCATCAAAATAGATGTGGACAAAAACCCTAAAGTAGCAGCTCAATATAAAATCCAGAGCGTACCGACCCTTATGATATTTAAAAATGGATATCCAAAATGGCGACAATCTGGTGTAGTCCCCGCCAATCAATTAGAAAAAATTATTCAAGCTAATCAATAAATATATGACAAGGATTTTCTTATTATTATTTCTAGCTTTCCAATCATGTGGAGCTCAGACCAATAGCCCTTCTTCTAACTATCAGATTTTGGATGTGAAAGAATTTTCAGAAGCTGTGAAAGATGGAGCAAAAGTTCAATTAATAGATGTTAGAACTCCCGGAGAGTATAGTCAAGGGCATATTACTGATGCACAAAATTTTGATTGGAATGGCCAATATTTTGATTTGCAAATTTCAAACCTAGACAAATCTCAACCTGTATATATTTATTGTTTGAGTGGTGGGAGAAGTGCTTCTGCAGCAAAAAAAATGGTCAATGAAGGTTTTACTATCTATGAATTAAAAGGTGGTATAAATAATTGGAGAGCCAATAATATGCCTGAAATTGCTCAATCAGCAGTATCTAAAGGCATGTCAATGGATGATTTTAATAAAATCATAACAGATGAACGTCTTGTTCTTGTAGATTTTTATGCAGAATGGTGCGCCCCTTGCAAAAAAATGAGTCCTTATTTTGATAATATTTCTAAAGCACTGAACGATAAAGTAAAAGTTGTCCGTATAGATATAGATGCTAATAGAGAATTAGGTAAAAAATTAAATATTACTAGCCTCCCTGTTGTTAAACTTTATAAAGGTAATGAAGTGGTATGGGAAAAAGTCGGTTATGCTAGTGAAGAAGAGATGAAGGCACAGATTAAATAGCATATTACCCAATATTTTTAAAGACACTCTAGATCATCTAGAGTGTCTTTTTTTTGAATACTTATGTTTTACAGAAAAATTGGAATATCTTTGAAAACAATAAAACAAATTTATCATGCTAACAGGTATAACTCATTTACATTCCACACTTGCCATTCTAGTGATTCTGGCACTTTTGTTAAGTATTATTTATGCATTTATTAGCAAACCTATCAACGAGAAAGTAAGAAAAATTGCTAAAATTTCAATGATAATACTTCATATTCAATTTTTAGTAGGATTAATTCTTTATTTCATTTCACCATTGGGATTTTTTGCATTATCAAGAGCATCAATGAGTAATTCAGAATCAAGATTTTTTTTCTTAGAGCATCCATTTGTTGGATTGCTAGCTGTAATTACTGTTACAATAGGTCATGCTAAACTTAAGAGATCAGATGATAGTAGTGCTTCTAAAGCTATATTACTTTATTATGGAATTGGGCTTTTATTAATCTTGTCAAGAGTTCCATGGAGTTCATGGAGCATATTGAACTAATAATTTGTTCCAATTTCAATACAAAGTACATTTTGAAAACACTCTTCGTTCAAAATGTACTTTTTTCATTTTAGGTAAAAAATTAACCCCTAATCCTTAAAAGAATATACTTCATCAAATTTTATAGGAAACTGTTGCTCACACATCCTACAATGCTATATTTTCTAAATAGCAAATCCACAAAACAGTACCGAAATCATCTTCATTTCACTAGGCTGAAAATAATTATCTTCTACTAATATCCCCCAAAAGAGTTAAAGACATAAAAAGCTATTAGCGTGGTGCTAATAGCTTTTTATCTGATACAATAGTATGCTTAAAAATTATTCTTCAATAGAAACTTTTTTCTTTCTTCCCCACCATGCTTTAAAATCATCCACAACCATATACATAACTGGAACAATAATAATGGTAAAGAACATAGAAGAAGTCAAACCACCAATTAATATCCATGCCAATCCATTCTTCCATTCTGCACCTTCACCCCTAGCCAAAGCAACAGGAATCATTGCAATTACCATTGCAATAGTGGTCATTAAAATAGGGCGAAAACGTTCAGTAGCCGCTTCAATGACCGCTTCAGGGTATGCCATGCCTTGCTTTTTCAGATGATTGGCAAAATCGACAATCAAAATAGCATTTTTCACTACTAAACCCACTAACATTATGACTCCCAACATTCCAAATATTGACATGTTTTCCAAGCTCAGTGCCAATGCCAAAAATGCCCCTATCAAAGCTACTGGAACCGAAAACATAACTACAAATGGATAAGCATAAGATTCGTATAAAGCTACCATGATTAAATATACCAATACCAAGGAAATACCTAAAGCCATACCCATACTTGCACCAGCTTCAGCCTGATATTTATACTCACCAATCATTGTAGCTGAAACTCCTTTAGGAAAGTTCATTGATTCTAATTTTGCATTGATTTCATCAAGCACCACTCCATTGGCAACACCTGAAATTTGGGAAGTCAATTTCACAGATGGTACTTTATCAAATCTTTCTAGCTGAGAAGGACCTGAAGCTAATTGTACATCAGCAAATTGCTCCAGTCTTATCAACTCTCCTGATTTATTCATCACGCTCACTTGTTTGATAGACTCTATATTCTTTCTATCCAAATCATCTAACCTAATATTGATATCGTATTCATCCTGTCCATCCCTGAATTTGCTATCCGTATTGCCGGAAAAGGAATATTGTAAAGTTGCACCTAATGATGCCAAATCCACTCCTAAATCAGCCATCTTCTTACGGTTCAAATTGACTTTCACTTCCGGCTTTCCATCTTCAATAGATTTTTTTACTTCAACAGTACCTGCAACACCTCTTATCAATGCCATTACACTATCTCCATAAGCCAAAACTTCTGGCAAATCTGTTCCTTGAACCATCACCTGAACTGGCGCATCTCCACTTCCTGCCATTTGTACTGCCTTCACTCTAAATTCTACACCTGGATATTTATAGAATAATTCCTTTTTCAAAACAATTGCAAATTCATCAACAGATATATCTCTCTTTGACATATTGACCATCTTGCCATTAAACTCTACAATATTAGGAGTTGCCTGAGTGGACATCATTCCAGAAGACTCAACACCAACAGTAGTAAATATCGAAACCATTTCAGGTTTTGACATCACAAACTCTTCAATTTCTAGAGATAATTCGTTGGTTTTTTCTATAGGTGTTTCATCTGGCAATTCTGCTACCAAAATAAATTCTCCGCTATCACCATTCTTGACAAATTCTTGACCAATAAATCCAAAGGCAAATAATGAGAATGAAGCAAATACCAAAGATAAAATTGAGATAACAGTAATCGTTTTATGTTTTAATGTCCAATGCAAAATTGACAAGTAAACGCTTCTAACACCCATAATAAATCTTTCAAACCAGATAATCGGCTTGTCCAAAATGCTATTCTCATCTAAATGCACCAATTTTGCATACCTTGAAGCAAGTAAAGGCGTAACTGTAAATGATACCAACAATGAAACTCCTGTCGCAAAAGCGACCACAATAGAGAAAGCTTTCATCATATCTGACATCATTCCTTCGACAAAACCGATAGGAAGGAATACCACAATAATGACTAAAGTAATAGAAGCCACAGACATTCCTATTTCATCCCATGATTTTATTGAAGCCTCTAACGGTGATAGTCCTTTTTCAAGATGCGAATAAATATTTTCAATCACCACAATAGAGTCATCAACTAAAATACCAATCACTAAAGTCAATGCTAACAAAGTCATCAAATTGAGAGTAAATCCCATGACATTCATAATAATAAATGTCGTAACAATTGACAAAGGAATTGACACCATTACAATAAATGCATTTCTTAAACTATGTAAGAAAAACAACATAATGACAGCCACTAAAACCACTGCTATCATTAAGTCATGAGTGACCGCATCTGCAGCAGCAAGGGTATAATCTGAACTATCATAAGCAATTTTAAATTTCAAATTTTGTTCGGCATAAGTGGCTTCTAGTTCAGCTATTTTTTCCTTGACATGTTCTGAAACGGCTACAGCATTCCCATCTTTCTGTTTGACGATCATAAGAGCAACTGAAGGAATACCATTAATACGAGAAACGGTTTCAACATCTTTTATACCATCATAAACATCTGCGACATCATAGAGATAGATAGGAAGATTATCCTGCCCTGAATTGGCAACAATCAGATTTCTGATATCTTCTACATTATTAAACTTACCTCCAAGACGAATTTGATATTGAGCAGTTTCGTTTTTAATCTTTCCTGTAGGAAAATCCATATTAGAAGTTGCTATCGCATTGGTAACTTGTAATAAACTAATACCGTATGACTCCAACTTTTTCATATTGACATTGACGCGTATTTCTCTGACTGTATTACCCACAACAGATAATTTTGCAACTCCTTCAACTCTTGCCAAGTCTGGATTGATTTTATTATTTAACAAATCATTCAAATCTACTGGATTCATATTAGATGTTACTCCAAGTTTGATGATCGGCATATCATCAAATGAAAATTTATCTAACGCTGGATCTTTGACATCATCAGGAAGTTTGGAGCGTATAGCATTGATTTTTCTTTGAGCATTCTGCAAAGAAACATCTGCATTGGTTCCATGTTTGAATTTGATGATGATCAATGAAGCTCCTTCTAATGAATAGGACTGCAATTCATCAATATTTTCCAAACCTGATACTTCATTCTCAATTAATTTAGTAACAGTACTTTCTACCTCCCCAGGTCCTGCACCAGGATATACAGTAGTGACCATCACTACTGGGAAACTCATTTCTGGTAATAATTCATATTTCAATGAGCTATAGCTTATCATACCAAAAAAAGCTAATACGGTAAAAATCACAACAACAAGCGTTGGTCTTTTTACGGATAAAGACGTTATAGACATAATCTTTTATAAATCAATTAACAAGCTATTTAACTACAGATACTTTCACCCCTTCACGAAGATTAATTTGTCCCATGACAACAACTTGTGCATTGGTTTGAAGGCCATTTTTGACCTCAATATTATTTCCTTGATATGCACCTACTTGAATTGGGGTCAATTGAACTGTACTATCCGATTGTACAACATATACCTTAGCATCATTTACACTTCCAACAATTGCACTACGTGGTATAAAAATCGCATCTGTTACTGACAGATTATCAAATTTGACAACTCCATTCATACCAGCTCTAAATTGATTATTGACATTGACTAGATCTATCTCCACTTCAAATTTTCTAGAATTATCTGCTTGAACAGCAATACGTGAAATTTTACCATTAAAAATTTTACCCGGATAAACTTCACTTTCAACAGGAACACTTCTTCCTACTTTGATAAGAGGAACTATAGACTCATCTACTTTGACTACCATTTTTATAGTGCTGATATCTATTAATTGAATAATAGGCGTGCCTGGCATAGCAAAACTACCTTGTTCGGTTAAAATTTTATTAACATATCCTGACATAGGAGCGGCAATTGTATAAAATTTGATTTGCTCTTCAATATTGGTGATAGATGCCTGAATATTATCAATTTGTAGTTGCCCCTGCTCAATCTGCATTTTTGTAGTTGCGCCGACAGTATGAGCACTTTGTATTCTCTCTAAATCCTTTCTAGCATTACTCAAAGCCACTTTTGAAGTAGCCAGTTGAGCCGAAAGTGCTGCATAATCTAATCTAGCTATCACCGTTCCTTTTGAAATATATTGACCTTCTCTCACATTAAGGTTAATAATTCTTCCAGTTGCTGTTGCGCTGACGGTCAAATCCTGACGAGATTGAAAAGAGCCTATCTCTTCTACAGAGTGCACATTGTTTTGATGAGCTATCTGAAAAACCCTTACAGGGATAAAATCATACTTCTCAATATTCAAAGCCTCCTTTGATTTGGCTTCGATAATCTCCTTATTAGATTTCAGCTTGAAAGCCATAAAGATGAGAATTGCTACAATTACTAAGCTTATTACTATTTTTTTCATGTGATTTGTGTTGTATAAATTATTGAGTGAGTTCATTAATATTGCCAGAAATATACATCTCGTCCAATTCTGCAATTTTGATTTTAACTAATGCATTGAGATAATTATTTTGAGCCTCTTTTAAGCTATTTTCAGCGTTTATCAGCTCTGTTATATTAGCCATTCCATCATTATAAGTATGTTTTACAGCATCATATAATTGATTTGCAAAACCTAGATTATCTTTCTGAAGGGAATAAATACTCCTATTTTGTTGAATAGAATATACTGCATTTTGATATTGAAGATTGAGTTGCTGGTTGGTTTTCAATTGATCAAATTTCAATTGCTCCATCGCCAATTTCTTTTGTTTTAATTGATTATTTCTCTTCAATCCATCAAAAATGGGAACATTCAATGTCAAACCTAGCATCATAAATGGATAACGATTAAAAGAGCCTTCATTTTTAAAATTAAACTTATCAAATTGTCCATTAATACTTGTGCTAAAATTGAGATGTAAAGATGGATAATATCCTGCCTTAATGGTTGCATATTCTAGTTCGGACATCTCCAATTTTGCCTGCAAGGCTTTTTGAGACAAGTTATTTGCAATTTTCTTGATACTTTCATATTCATTCTCATTCACTTGAATAGCTTCATCGACTAAAACAAGTTCCTCCTCAGCATCCATTCCCAGAATAATTTTCAGCCCGTTCATTTGCTGATTATAGGCAATTCTCGCATTATTCAAAGTTGTTTCTAAATTTTTCTTATTGACAATTAATTGGTCCAAATCCAATTTTCTCAACATGTCATTTTTAAATTGCACTTCAGCTATATCTGTAATTTTAGATAATCTATCATAATTATCTTCCAGCATATTCAACTGAATTTTATATGCTTGAGCCTGATAGTAATAATTGGCTACTGTATAAACAATCTGCTCTTTGGCTTGATTGACAGATACATCTACTACTTCTTTAGCCTTTTTAGCCGCTTTTAATCCATTAAAAAACTGCTGACTAAATAACAATTGATTGAGTTCTAGACCAGCAGCAACTGAATAATGAACACCAAATTTGACTGGGAGAAAAGTACCGGGAGCTCCTCCGAAAAATTCTCCTGGAACCAATTGTGTCGGTATCAAAACATTATCGCTAAATGAAGTATATCCTCCTATTTGAGGCAATCCACTACTCATCTGCTCCTTGATTTGATAATTGATAGATTCCTGTTGTATCTGAGCTTTTAATAGGTCATAATTGTTGGACAACGCATAATCCAAACATGATTTTAAATTAAAAGATTCTTGTGCTTGACCTTCAATAATGCCGAATAATGCCACTATTAATACTATCCGATTCCACTTCATATAATATAAACTAATTATTTTTTTTTCTACGTTCTTCCCATTCTTCAATTAAAGTGGGTAATTTCTCTAACATAAATTCATAAAAAGAAAGCAACTCTTCTATATTGGTAGAAAATTCATTATCAAGCATATTCGATTTTCGATAACTCAATATTTCTTCCAATAAATCTTTACTCTGTTGAAATTCCTTAGGAATCTCCTTAATATGCTTAACCCAATTGTCTATGCTAATTTTAAAATATCTTTTTCTATCACCCGGTAAAGTAAAATATTCCACCATCCCAGACCCATCATGCATCAGAAATTGAAGGTTGGTACTGATAGAACTTTTGCTGGCATTCAGATACTCACACAATGAATCAAATGTCATATAAGGAGGTTCGGCTAATAGCAAAGCCCCGATAATTCGTCCAGCTAATGGAGAATATCCCATCTTTTCTGTACGAACACCTACCTTTTCTACAAATATCTTTCTTTGCGATTCCATTCCTTTAGCTGAAATTATAAGATTTGAATGGCAAAGATAATTATACTTTTATTAGTTCTGTTAATAACGAACTAATCGTAATAATAAATTAACAATGAAAGAAATGAAACAAAAAAAAGCTCCATTAAGGAGCTAAATATTCAAAACAGAAACGAAACTAATCGTTATTTAACTCTCGTCCAAGTATTAGTTTTGCCTAAAAAAGTACCACAAATATTACCTTTTAAAAATAAAGTGCCATCAGGATTCATTTTAATGCGTCCACAATAAGTTTTACCAGCTTTATATACTTTCCCATCGACCCATTCTCCTTTACTATTATCCCAAACAAAATCCCAAACAAAAATTTTCCCCACCACCAGTTTATCTCTTTCCTTAGGATCTTTATTATCAATATCTTTCAATCCAGGAATTTTATGCCACACACATTTACCTACAAGATGCCCCTCTTTAGACATATATAGTTCAATCTTTGCATCTTTATCTTGAACCAGCCACACTCCAAGTACTTCATCTTTATTGGATGCAAATACAGCCCATCCAGTTGACACAACAACCATCAAAGTCATTAACCATTTCTTCATTTTGTATAGATCTAAAAATTTGTCAAAAATAAATTTCAATTCGAATACAAATATATTTATTCCTAAAAATCTAATTAAATATATTTATTCTGATTTTGAAAAAGAATTTAAACTCAATAATAACTTAGCATATTATATACCAAAAATACATTTTGACTAAAATAAAATTTTGACAAAAGAAATTGAAGTACACACTAATTGAATTACAAGAATCAACAGATTTCAAAATACACATTCATTCAAGTCAATATAAAGTAATTGATAATTAATATGAATCCCCCAAAAGATAAGTACTAGTTTGTCATTATTCATCTTAATTAAAAAATACATAAAATTAAAAAATAGTTTATAGTATAATTCATATCAAATAATAACACTATTATTGAGTCAAAATTTCAGTTATAATAAATTACTAAAAAAATCATTATAATAGTAAAAAAATCATTATAAACCATTAGCTTTGCTAAAACACTACGTTAGTCCTATTATAACGGGCAAATAATATGGAAGCCTTCAATCATTGAAGGCTTCTTCTTTTTTAAGTGTTTTTTATTAATTTTTAATTCAACTTACATAAATATTGCAATGCATGCATTATATTGGGTGCAAATTTTTAAACACAAATAAAATACTTTATTTCAAACATGAATGAAACTCCTTTAGCTAAAATATTTGTTGCATTCAACAATGTTTTAGACAGCAAAGTTGGAACATCTTTAGGCTTGCGGAAATGGGTGGAAAAAATCACTTATCAAGGAACTTTTCAAGGTGTAAACCTTGCCAAGAAAGCAACAAGAGTATTTCCTAAGTCTGGAAATTTCGAATCTTCTCAAAGACCTGAAAATGTAAAAAAATCAGACCTTTTTGATTTGAATTTATCAGAAGAGCAACAGATGATCCAACAAACGATTCAACAATTTGCTTCTCAAAATATGAGAAATCAGGCTGAGCATATTAATATAGAATGCAAAATACCTGATGAGATTGTTAAAGATTTTAATGCATTGGGACTACCATATTATTCTGTAACTGAGTCATTAGGAGGAGTCCTTGCTGAAAAAGCAACTGTTACTCAAATGATTATAGCAGAAGAAATGGCTTATGGAGACTTGGGAATGGCTCTAGCACTACTAGCTCCTACCAACGCTCTTAATGCAATTACACAATGGGGAACTGCCAATCAACAAGAAAAATATATTCCTTCATTTTTTGATGAATCACAACCACTGACAGCAGTAATTGCTATCAATGAGCCGTCACCATTATTCGACCCTTTCATTCTTTCTACCAAAGCAGTCAAGCAAGGTGAAAAATATATCTTAAATGGAAGTAAAGCTTCTGTCCCTTTGGTCAACAGTAGCGAATTATTTTTAATAGCAGCAAATGTCGAAGGAGAAGGTCCGTCTATATTTATCGTTGAATCTTCACAAGAAGGGTTAACTGTAGAATCACAAAATGCAATGGGTCTTAGACCTGCAGCATTAGGCAATATTCATTTGAAAGATGTATCTGTTTCTGCTGAATCTAGATTAGGAGATCAATCATTTGATTATGCAATATTTATAAGCTATGCAAGATTAGGATGGTGTTCTTTAGCCATAGGAACTGCAAGAGCTGTTTTAGACAAAGTTATTCCTTATGCCAATGAGCGAATTGCATTTGGTGAGCCCATTTCTCATAGACAATCAGTAGCTTTTATGATTGCTAATATCCGTATTGAATTAGACACAATGCAGATATTGACACAAAGAGCTGCGGCTTTAGCAGAGCAAGGAAAACCATTTCAAAGAGAAGCATATCTTGCTGCAGTGGCATGTCAAGAGAGAGCAATGGAAATCGGCAATGACGGAGTTCAATTATTTGGTGGTATTGGCTTCATGAGGGATTTCCCAGCTGAACGTTGGTATAGAGACCTTAGAGCTGTATCATGGTGTTTTAATGGAATGCATCTTTAAAATTTAAAAGTAAAAATCACAATGAATCTCGAAATACCTAAAAAATTCAAACCAGTTGTAGATGCTGCTCGTATGGCTGCAGAGACTGTTTTCAGACCTATATCAAGAAAGTATGATACTCTTGAACATGATTATCCTAAAGAATTAGATTTATTTGCTGCTGCTATAGATGGCATGAATGATGCCGGAACTGCATTAGGTGGAGCAACAAGTAGTAGAGATGCTAAGAACAATAGCAATGACACTGTGAAAAATGGTGGCAATATGGCCAGTGTTCTCAATATCATGTCTATGTGTTATGGTGATGTAGGATTGATGTTGACTATTCCACGTCAAGGCTTAGGAAATGCTGCAATCGCAGCTGTAGCGAATGACGAACAAATGAAAAGATTTGGAAAGCTTTGGGCTGCAATGGCTATTACAGAGCCAGGCGCAGGTTCTGACTCTGCTGCAATTACTGCAACTGCTGTAAAAGATGGTG
Source organism: Chitinophagales bacterium (assembly GCA_023957235.1). GTDB lineage: Bacteria > Bacteroidota > Bacteroidia > Chitinophagales > JADIYW01 > JAMLHH01. Next base: position 83,431 of record JAMLHI010000002.1, read on the forward strand.
ATGACTATATCTTAAATGGTCAAAAAATATTTGTAACAGCTGGCGAAAGAGCAGATGCAGTAGTAGTATGGGCTTCTTTAGATAAAAATTTAGGAAGAGCAGCAATTAAATCTTTTGTAGTTGAGAAAGGAACTCCTGGAATGGAATTGGTCAGACTCGAAACCAAAATGGGAATACGAGCTTCTGATACTGCTGCAATATCATTTGATGATTGCCGAGTACCCGCAAGCAACTTATTAGGCTCGCCAGAAATAGATGTAAAAAAAGGATTTGCAGGTGTCATGGAGACATTTGACAATACAAGACCATTTGTAGCAGCAATGGCAGTAGGATGTGCTGAAGCAGCTCTTGAAAGAACAAAACAACTTCTAAAAGAGAAAATCAACCTCAATTACACCTCTCCAATAAATAATCTTAAAGCAGTAGAAGCTGAAATATTAAAATTAGAAGCAGATTATGAAGCAGCAAGATTGTTGACTTTAAAAGCTGCATGGATGGCAGACAACAGAATACCCAACTCAATGGAAGCTTCCATCAGCAAGGCAAAAGCTGGTCGTATTGGCAGTAGAATTACACTTAAATGCGTTGAGCTATGTAGCAGTTTGGGATATTCTGAATCTGAACTCATAGAGAAATGGGCAAGAGATTCTAAAATCTTAGATATTTTTGAAGGAACTCAACAAATCCAACAATTGATTATTGCTAGAAGATTACTCAATAAATCTTCAAAAGATTTAAAATAAAACTGTCCCCAAATTGTTTTACGCCCTGATGATTCTAATAAGTTGTCAGGGCGTTTTTTTTATTTCAATATAACCTATCATTAACCTAAAAGGGAATTCAAACCTATTTCACACCCAAAAACAATCTTTGCTTTTTTTTAAAAACTAAATGTATAAGTAAAATTGCCCTTGTACTCTTGTGAAGAACTTGATTGTTTATTAGAGTACATGACACTATTATTGAAGTTCAATGAATGATGTGAATTAACACGATAAGTAACTCCTAATGTATTATTTATCGCATGACTATTCCATGATTTATCTTGACTTGAAGCTGTATAACCTAAAGTCAATGATGTATTTAATTTTCCTTGAAAAAATGATTTACTCAAACTAATATTAGGTGATAAATTAATGAGTGACATTAAAGAAATCTTGGAATACAATATATTCAGACTAGGTGCAATCCCTAATCCTGATTGAATTAAAAAAAGTGAATACATCAAATTCATATTCAATGTACTATTATCAGTAAATGTTGAAGTAAACTTATTAAAGTCATCTAAACGAGAATATGTTGTCGAAAGGACAATCACTTGTGTAGATTTTGAATTCACAATCATATATTGAGGACTAATCAAAAGAGTGTTTTGAATTTGCTTTAGTTCTGTACTATCATTCACCTCTTGCATTCCACTCGTCTGAAACATATAAAATGAATTATAAGAAATTGTAGTACTTAGCTTTTGATTCAATTGCCAATTTATATTTGCACCCAGACCACTTCGGTGAGTGCTCATGGCTTTCCTTTTATTTAGATTATCATGTTGATAAAATTCATCGAATTTTAAATTCACTTTCTTATTTGCTACTATAAAAGCTTGTATGAGCGACACCTTTTCTTGGTCATTGAGTAGATAATCTGCTCCCATACTTTGATATTCAGGCTCTATCCTATTGTAATCAAAACCTAGAGTAGTCTTTTCAGTTTTATAGGTAAAATTATTGTGTACAGTCCACGAAAAGCCTCTACTTAACTTAGCTGGAAAAGCAATTTTGGCAAATTTAGACCCAAACATAGGATCAGTATCGATAATCTGTGAATGCGTATTCCTAGTATAAGCACTAATAGCACCATCCAAATCCCATGTAAATTTACCTTTTCCAAAAGTTTGATGACTTTTTATTCCCATCACTGCGTTTTGAGCGGGAGTAATATTGAGTTGATTCAATGTATCAGCTGGAACAGGAATTGAGTTATCTTTATCTTTTCCATAAACCCAAATTAAATCAAAATAATTTTTCTCATTTCCCAATCCAACTTTCAATCCCCAACCTATTCGCTTGTACTGCGGCTGTATATTATTGGAGTCTAAAAGGTTCTCTTTAACGGCAGGATTCATTCTTCCCCAAAATCCACCAAATCTAAAAATAGAAGGATTTAACTCTAATCCAACCCCTTGAAAAGTTTTTCCACCCAAAGTAGTTGGTGTCCAATTCATATTGGTTGTACCTAAATATCCTTTAATCCATTTCCAATGAGGATTAATACCAAATTGAGCAAATGGATTTGAAATAGATTTACTTCCTTCAGTGATAGTCAAATTAATTGGAATTTGAATACCATAGATTGAAACTGTAGGTGCTGCCATGAGCGAATAAGAATAGGGTTTGCGGGTATTTTGAAACCCTGATGCCTTATAATAACCTACAGATAGACTAGCTATTCCATGAATCTCAAATGGTTTTTGTTTTCCAATATTTGCCAATTCTTGCGTCCATGAGTTACCAGTTCCTATTATCAATAAAAGAACAACTATCAATACTTTATCAAGTATATGTACTTCTTTGAATTGAACCAAGGTATGCATAGTTATACAGTTAATTAGTGCCTTATTCCTACTTCCATACTTTCTTTACTCTCTCTATCCAATCTATCCAAAGATGTCATCGTATAAAAATAAAGCCCTCCAACCTTAGCTGTTTTATCTAAAAAACTTTCCTTGCCAACATCTATAACAGATATTGAAACTGGCTGTTCTCCTCTTTGATACCGATAAATCTTATATTTTAAAACATTCTCATCATTGGGTCTTGTCCATTCTATCATGATTCCATCTGGTAAATTAATCGCTCCATTAATAACAGGAGCAACTGGCAAAAGCTCTGGAATAGTAACTTGTCCAAAAGCTCTTTCTTTGCTAGCATATCCAAATAAATCAATACTTTCTATTTCATAATTATAAGTTTTTCCAGACTCAAAATCTTTATCAAAAATTACATTGCCATCAAATATTGAATCCACTGAAAATAATGTAGCATAGGAATTATTTGTACTTTCTTTTTTATATACTTTATAACCTGATACAAACTCATCTTCTCTACGTATATCTTTCCAAAATAAATGAATCATCGAATCTTGTAAATAGACAGAAAAATTGGTTGGGGCAGGTACATTTGCACTCATTTCAGGACGTACTTGAATCGTATTTGACATGTCACTCACAATATGTGATGTGTTTTCACTTTGGATCTTATAATTATAGAAAACTCTTCCACTCATAGTAGAACTTGTATCAAAAAATGTAGCAGTATTTGAATCTGGATGAAGGGAAACCATATCTTCAATCACAGTAAAATCATCACTTCCATTTTCACTTCTGAATACACGAAACCCTGCAACAAAATCATCGGGAATGGCCACATAAAGCTTGACTCCACTAGGAGTTCCTTCAGTATTAGTAATTATTGGCGCAATTGGCTTTCGGGTATCAAAACCAAAATCAAAAAACTTTGCTGAAGTTTTTCTAATCATATTTGTTGCATCAGCAATCTCCAAATAATAATAATACACCTTGTCTGGCTCTATGTCATCATCAGTAAATGATGTATCTGTGGCTAGCACTGCTCCTATCTCAGAAAAATCTTTATCATATGACGTACTTCTAAAAATATGAATGCTTTTCACATTGCTTAAGTCACTAATTTCCCAATTGAGTGTAATACCTAAAAAATCTTTTGCACGCTTAGCTTTAGTTCGATTAAAAATAACAGTACTAAAATCTTGTAGATTGACAATAATAGGTGCAGCCCCATGGCTAGTATTACCATATTGATCCACTCCAATTAAGGAATACTGATATTTTTTTCCTCTAGTGCTATTCTTATCTACAATAATATAGTAGGTTGTATCTTTTATTCTATATTGACTATGAATACCTCTAACTTCTTCTGGCTGTTGCGCATCATTGTATTTATAAACTTTAAAACTTTTGGGAGGAATATTTCCTATTGACTGGAAGCGTAAATATAGCCCATTTTTATCATATTGATATTCATTCAAACTCACAGTATCAAACTTCGGATGAAATGGAAAACTCACTTCAGTAGAAATAAAATTATTGACTTTATAAGAATATTTTACATTCTCTTTCACCTCAAAATCATAATATAAAACTCCCAATGCCATGCGTACTGCAGGATGTAAAGCCCAATTTGTAGCAGAATCCAATAGACCAAATCTTGAAGCTCTCTGCCAGATAATATTCAATAATGAGTCAGAAGGAAAACTGAAATCAGGAAAATACTTAGCAGCATCTTTTGCTTTTAATATAAACTCACTTTCAGTGTCCGCACATTTTAAAGTGATAAGTTTCTTAAAGCTGTCATTACCCTCTTTTCTATTAAGCTGTATTAATTCAACTTTTACACCATTGGGAATTTCTTTTCCTAAGTAAACAAATATTCCTTTAGGTGCAGGAAATGCAAAATTTTCTTGTGCAGATACTTTAATACCAATAAATAGTACTAGTATGATGAGAATTCCATTTTTCATAGCTTTTAATTTTATTGCATTTATTTGCATACTGAACTACAAGATTGAAATTGTATTCCTATATCAGCACCATTATTACTATTATATCCCATGTTAATCCCTAAGTCTAATTGCCCTGTATCAATTCCTACACAAGCATCAGAACAAACGCCCAATGCACCTAAGCACTGATCCACTTTCAAATTGAAGCCAACACTAGCACATCCATTGATATCATATTCTCCATTGACACCATTATAACTTCCACTAATACTAACTTCCGCATTCAAATCTGCGCCTACTTCTGAACAAGTAGCTTCACAAGCTCCTTTTGCATAGGCATGCCCTCGTGCAAGTAAAGAAAGACCCAATGTCTTATCATTGCTACTAAACGATTTCCATAATCTTGTAGTAAGACCTATATCTACTCCAAATCCAATATCTATCAATGCTGGAATACTAAATGAAATTTCAGGAACTACTTGCTTATGAATGCCAGCTTGAAATAAAAACCCTTCTACTTTTGAATTAAAAGCCGAAGGCAAACATTTAAAATCACCCATATCCATCTTAACTCCAGTAGGAAATGTTGGATAATTCCCAAATAAACCGAAAAAATTCAAATCTCCTACTCCAGCCACTTTTAACATACCATCTGCACTAAAAAACCACCCACCGCCATCTACTATTGTATTAATTCCTGCCTTTAAAAAAGTAGAACTTAAATCCATTTCAATATCTAGATGTCCAATCAATCTACTATTAGGAAACTCATAGACCCAGCTCATATTCCCAAAAGGAGTTTCAACATTTTTAACAGATAGTGATTGAGCATCAGCAGTAACAGAGCCATCTACGAAGAATTTCATGCGTTGCTTCTTTCCTCCTGGAGATTGATCCGAAATCCCCGCCATACCTTCCATGTCGCCACTGAACCAAAATGGCGTCCATTTGCCATTCTCAATTCGCATTCCTCCTTCTGCTTTCCCAAACTTGCGTTGATCCTTTATCGGTATATCTTGCCCTTTATCAATCCAAATACTTACAGAATCTTTGGTGTAATACAAAGTAGTTTTGGTTGTAGGAAATGCATTAGGTTCTTCACTTTCTCCATTATAGGTAAATTTACCATCGGTCAATGTAGGGTCTTTATAGAATTTATGCTCTAATAAAGTAGGTTTGTAAAATGAAACGATTTGTGTATTCACCATATTGAAGTTTAAGCTACTTCCATTGCGTTCAAAAGCTAAAGTAGTAGAGAAGCTTTTGGGGTCGGGGAGATTGAGTTGAAACAATCCACTCAACAAAAATTGATTATCAGACACACTCATATAGGTCCCATCTAATGGGATGAATTTGAGTATATTGCGTAGAGTAACGGATTTGCCTCGTAAAGCGAGTAATTGTTCACCCGTACTCATTAGGCTGATACTGCTCAATTCAATTTTATCGGCTGCATTTAGCCCAGGTAAATTGCTTATGGTAGCTGCTATATCTGGCGTGGGGCCTAAATAAATCTTCCATGCTTTCTTACCTCCACTTTCATCAACTAAACCAAACGTCTTATTGGTAGAAACAATATCTACGGGATGGATACCCGCCAGCTTCATATTACTGAGTTGAATATCCATATTATTCGCAATTAGCTGGTCATAGCGAATATCTAAATTTGAGAAAGGGATGGACACTCCTGTTTCAATAGTTCCTTTGTTAAGCTTTAATCCATTTTCATCTAATTTGAAATCATTACTACTTAACTTCCAATTACCCATACTAAAAGAAATAGGAGTAGTGCTGTTAATGCTTGGATTTACACCCTTACTTAGTTTAATATTAGAAATTTTTAAATTTAAATTTGAAGGAGAAATGTCAGCAATGTTAGTTTGAATCAGTGCGGTGAGATTTAGTTCTCCATTGTAGAAAATACTTGCATTGTAATCACTCAAAACACTATTAGGAAAACCAGGCAACGAAAACCTTACAGGATTGCCGGTACTATTTGAAATTTTGAATCCATTTGGCGCATTTGCAGGTTCCATTATAGTTTTGTCTGCGTTTAGAACAGGAATTGTCAATTTAGAAATAGATGTTTCATTCGGCAATGCCAGAAAAAAAGTATCACTAAATGCAATTACATTTTGGTTAAACGCGGTATTCAAAATTTTCACTCTTCCTTTTAAAACGCCATACTGTTTCCCCCCAACATCTTTATCTAAATATATACCCAGTTTTTTCTCTTCAACCATACCATTTACACTATTGTAAAGAAGTAATGGCAACATATTATTCTCAGTAACTATAGGTGTTAATTCCGGTGTTGCAGCAGGAATTCCTTTTACATTTTTGATAGAAGTACTAGGCAGAATCTTAACACCTTTAAATTGCAAAGTAGTATTGCTATTTACTGAAAATTGGTTATTCCCATTCAAAGAAGCAAAATATCCGTCTATAATTGCCCCTTCATCTCCAGAAGGAGATAATGAAGTAACCTCTATCGGAAAACCCATTAAGCTGCTTAAATCTATACCGTTGTATATCGTAAGATTAAAACTATGATCTATACATTTAGGTGTAGTATTTTGACCAGGAAGACCATAGTAATTAAAGTTCATATTACTAAGATTATTAGGAGACTCATAATTGCTTCCATTAAAATTATAATAACTAGAATATTGCGTAGGTTGAGTCACAATCACAAAACTATCTCCAACTAAATTCTCACCTCCTTTTATAGCACGTATGGTTTGAGGATAACTACGTAAAGGAATATTTTTCAACTCATAATATCCATTTGCATCAGTTTTTGTTTCTATTTCACCAGTTTTTGATGTTCCACTTCCCATCCACAAACTATTGGCTGTAGTTATATCCATTTTCACTTTTGCTCCTTCCACTGGAGAGCTATTCCCTTTTCCTGCATATACATAGCCCGATAGGCAAGTGGCAGGCTCCAATTTCACTTCTAAAGATTTGCTGATAGAGGAATAGGGAATAGTCATCGATATCGTCCTTGCTTCATAGTTGCTATTCTCAGGACCTGAAATTCTTACTTGATAAACCTGTCCATTATTTTCTTGACCACCTGCATTTTTAAAGCTAAAACTTGTTGAAGCAATATCTAAGCCCATAATGTTAATAAACTTCTTTGTTTTTTCTGAAAGAGGACATTCTATTGCAACTTGGTATTGTCCCACTTTTGAATAACATGTTTTAGAAACCCCCAATATTTCTACTGTAGCATTTTCTATTGATTTTTCGGTTTGGGCATCCTTGACACTTACGGTTAATCTACGTTTAATAGTATATAATTTAAGAGTGCCTAAATCAACAGAAGCCTTATCTATTACAACTTCTACTGTATCAGTAATATATTTAGGACAAGAAATAATTAGTTTCTGATTAGTGGACATCTTCCGAGCAGGATAATCAGAAAAATATCCATTGTAATCACAATTTCCAGACTTATTTTCATCCAAAAAGAAAAAATTTGCTACCAAACCTTCTCCTGATTCACCATCAATCACTCTCCCAGAAATCATAGCTCCTCTTTCAATTTTGATTTCAGCATAATGCTGTGAGCCGTAAAATAACATCTCAGGCACACCATGTTTTCCTTCTTGATAGCCATCCACTTTTGTCGTAACTACATGCAATGGACCTGTTGGTTTCAAATCATTTTTATCATACAAGATGCTTAAATTATCAAATGAAAATCTACCATCACTATTCATATAAAAGTAGCGTTTTACCAACTTAGAACAATATGAGCTGCACGATGACAGTGAATATGCATAGATAAGTTCATCTGCCCAAGTAGGGCTATGACAAATCATTCTATTATTATTCTGACCTATATAAAAACTACTAAGTGTAACAAGTCCTGATTGAGGCTTGCCATCAAACTTATCAATAACAACTCCTGCTATTGTAGGGAGCTCAGATTTCATTTGTATTGTCTGAACATAAGTTTCCCCAGTACCCTCAGACAGATAAAAACCTCCTTGTGCAACTAGTTGTTTGAATTTCTCTGGTCCAATTTCAGATGTATAGTTATAGAAGCCTGTAGCTTTCTTATCAAAATCGGCATAAATAAAATATTGATAATAAGGGTTTTTGATAATAGCAACACGTTCAAATAAAATCTTTCCTTTACTATTTGTTTTTCCTCTTGCTACAATTTCTAAACCATTAAGTGCTTCTGGATTGCTAATAAACAATTTCTGCCCTGTCAAGTCAGGCAATCCATCATCTTCGGGGAAAGTATTCAAAGCAAAAATTGAAAGAGGTTTTCGGCATAAATAAACATTGGCATCTGGTAGTGTACGATTGGAAGTACCATAGAGTTGATTACTTGTAGAACCATTTCGTTCAACAGTTACTTCTAATTTACAAGTTTTTACAGGTACAACCAAAGAGTTAAATGATACAGTTTCTCCTGAAATTGGAGTAATACTTTGCAGTGGGTTAAAATAGTATTGAGCATGCGAACTAGTGATAACGACTACAGCTTTACGATATAATGTTCCAGTCCATTTAAACTCTCCACTACCGATTGTATAATTATCTGCCATTTTCCCAAAAGAATAAGGAGTAATAAAATTGAATATGAAATTTCCATTAGCATCTGTCTTAGCAATTGCAATTTCATCTCCATCAGAAACGCCATCAAAAGAAATAGAATTCCAAGTTTTTACACTATTTGAACCTTCATCTAAAAAGTATTTTACTACCAAGCGAATAGTAGCATTTCGCATAGGATAATTTTTATTCTGTCCACTATTCCAATTATACATGAGTTGCCCATTTACTATAAATGGTTTGATTAATGGTGGAATATATATAGTACCTTGATGAGGAGTTTCAACTACAGTAAAAGTAGAATTTAATGATTGAACTTGAGGGGTGGTTTCTACTTTGGGTGTGACAGGAACCACATTTTGCATAGCTTTATAGCTAAAAGTACAAGCTTGACTATACCCGTTATTCTTAAATTGGAGCTGGTTAGAGGGGTCAATACATTTTATACGCCATACATACTTATGGCCTCCGACTAATTGAGGTAAAGCATTAGTATATAAAATAGAAGTAGTGCCACTAAAAGTTCCAGAATAAATAACAGGGAAAGCGGCATTCTTTACAACATCATTTGGATTCAAATTATTAGGTACTTCTTTTAAAGTAAATTCGTACTGAATATTTCCTTTTGCAGTAGCGGGAGGAGTCCAAGAGAAGAGAATATTCTGTGGATTTTTTTGATCTATTTCAGCATCGCATAACGGCTGAATAGGCAAGCAAGGATCGATATAACTCACTTGAAAAGGAACTGTACAGCCTTTACCATCAATAGACAACAATTCAGATGTATTATAATCAAAAGCATTTATACAAATTGTATATATTCCTTCTGGCAACGCCTGATTACGCATAAGCTGTTCTTTGGTAATCCCTACTAGAATAATATTATTCAAGTCAAAATAAGATTTAGTTTCATTGCTACTAAAATCAATGACCTTTGTCTGAAGAGGAGGAATAACTATAGGACTTGCAGGCCGAAAATCTGAAGATGTTGTACCGCTCACCCCATTATCACCAAAAATACGCACGCTTAATCTTATACTGACTTCTTCTCTCGATGTATTAGTCAGTGTTAGAAGCAATTTGTTAGGATTATCTACATAAGTACTGATATAAGGAGAGAAAGGAGGAATAATCTGTGCATTCACTAATACAGACTGCGCATTAGAGATGAATATCGTCATAAAGAATGCTATGAGAGTCAACCATGTATTCTTTCGGGAGAAAAATTTGTACATAGTATAGATTTTTTTCAAAACTAATATGAATAATCTATATTAATTTAATATTATTTTTCCAAAGTTTGAAACTCAAAGAAACATATTCCGTTATATTTATTTGATAATAAGTAGATTATATGTATTTATTTTAAAAGTTGAACAGTGAAAAATAACATAAACTATTCACTTTTTGATTTAATTAAATCACTCAATATGAGTGAAAAAGGATATTTTAAAAAGTTTTCAAGTCGATATGGGAAGAAACAAGGCGCTAATGAATACATGAAAATTTTCGATTTATTTGACAAGATGGATAAATTTGATGACAGAATAATTAAGAAAAATCTTCAAAAGAAAAAATCTAATTACAGTCTCCTAAAATCATATCTATATCATCAAATACTAAAATCATTACGATCATATAAAACAACAAATCACACCCACCAAAACGATATTCAAGAGAACATTTTGAATATTCAAATACTTTTAGAAAAAAACTTAAGCCATCATGCCCTCAATCTAATAGAAAAAATAAAAACAATAGCCTATCAATCTGAAGACTTCAATTCCATATTAGCACTTATAACAATTGAAGAAATAATTCAAAAACAAATTAAAATTGAGGATTGTCTAAATCAAGAATTAATAAAACTTAATAAAGAATATGAGCTTAACATACAACTGCTTCAACAAGAAAATGAGTTAAATAAGTTATTACTTCATACAAAAAATATCTTTTACAAAACAAAAAACAAACAAATTGACCCACTTGATATTAATGAAATAATATTAAATATTTCAAAAAATAAAAATCTTCAAGAACCAAATGCATTAACCCAAAAGGGAAGACTTTCAGCATACTCCATACTTATTTATCTTGCATTATTAAATAAAGATATCAATGAATTAGTCACTTATCTAAAAGCTAAAGATAAAATTTTAGAGGAAAGTAAAATGCAATCAATTACGACCTTCAAAGAAGAATATTTAAGCAATACAAATAATTTCATCATAACACTTTACAACTCTGAAAATACTGAGGAAGCTCAAAAATATTTATTGAAATTTGAGCAAGCAAATCATGAAAATCATTATTTAAAAGAATATCATAAATACATACGTACAAATATTCAAATCATCAACTTACTCATAAATAGTAAAAAAACTGTCTCTTCTCAAGAATTAATCGAAATTGAAAAATCCATATTGGAGTTGGCTCCTATTAATTTTGAAATCAACAAAACCTCATTATACTATTTGTCAATATTATTCTATTGTATTGGTGCTAAAGAAAAAAGCATATTCTGGCTCCAACAAATGACTCTAGGCTGCCCAGTTAAGCATAATGAATTTCTAATATATACCCAACTAATTGTTGCATACATATATTACGAACAAAACTATCCAACCCTAGTAAAAAGCACTTTAAATTCGATAATATATTACGTTAAAAAAGAAGAAATTCATTCACAATTTCTTCATAAAATGATTTCAATAAGTAATACATTTTTACTCTCTGAAGATGATGATGCACTATATAAAGCGTACAACAAAATGAATGATTTATACAATAATTACATAGAAAAAGTAGCTCTATTTTATAATGATTTCAGTCTTTTAATTTGGTTCAAAAGTAAAATAAACAATACCTCATATATGCAAGAATTACAAAAAGACGAGTGTCATTTTTGTCAAAATATCGAACGATATTGGGATTTTATATTATAATCGAGAATTGCAATCACATTGAATAACAATATAATTTATCCAAATCTCTAATCTTCATATCTATAAAAGTTTTCATAAAAGCCAACTCTTCATCAAAACTATTATCATCATAATAATCTCCTGAGTTCCACACTGGGGCACCCAAGTAACAAATAAAAAATTTTACCATATATTTCTATTCATCAGTTAATAATAAAACTCTTAGGTACAGTTCATTAGTATAGGGTAGGCAAACTTCAATCTGACAAATACTTCGCAGGATTTTAATTACTTTTTCAGGTGATAAATCTGATTTCTTTTCTTTAAGCTGACGTTCTAATTCTTTATAAATTATATTTTATGATTTGGCTTTCTCCGCTTTTAAGACTCAGTACTAATATCTTTTCTTTGATTACTTTGGATTCATTCTTAATCCTTGCTCCTATTATAAATTCATAATTCTTAGATTGTAGTTCTTCAATATTATTACTCAAGAACAACCCTCAATTGGCAACAATAACATTATCAATTACTTATGATTTTGACAAAATCACTGTGCGGAAGTCAGAAAAAAGAACAAAAAACTATTTTAATAATTTTCATATATATCAACAATTCCAAAACCTAACTCCTAAAATTTCAAATAAAAATCCTTAGTTAAATTTTTATAATCATCTGTATAAGACCTATCTTGCTGATATATCACTAAATGCTCTTCTAGACAAAGCGAATCACCATAGGAAAACTCTACCATCATTCTAATAGGCAATTGCCCTTCAGCACTATAAACAAAGCATTTCCTTGATGGAAACCACTGATAATGCAATCCAATCTCAATTGCTTTCTGCATTTCAATAGTAGGTAAAATCAGAGCAATCTTCCCTCTTTTTTGAAGCAATATATCTGCTCTCATGATCAATTTTTCCATGGGCAAATACAATTGATGACGCACTCTGTTTTTGTCCTCTTTATCTGATAACAAAGCAGAAGAAAAATAGGGAGGATTGCTAATAATTGCATCTGGTTGATAAGACAATGCTAAAGATTCAAAATCTATACATTTAAAGTCAAGATGATGCTTGAGTGAAAAATTCAATTTATTAAGTAATGCATCTTTTACACTTCCTTCATGAATATCAATTCCCAATATTTCAGCATCAGAAAATCGTTGTGCCAGCATCAGTGCTATAAGTCCTGAACCCGTACCTACATCTATCACTTTGCGAGGAACAAAATCTTTAAACGCCCATGCACCGATAAGTGTTCCATCTGTACCCACTTTCATAGTAGAATTTTGATGATAGACACTAAACTGCTTAAAGCGAAAAAGGGTTTTATCTCTTGACATTGAGGTATAAACTTTCAATGATTCGCTTAGCGGCAATATGAGGAGAAATTTTTCGCAAAGCAACTTCTGATTTCATCATTTCATAAAAATCAAATACCGATTTATCCATGCGAATAAATTGCAAAAGCTGATGTTCTAAACTCTCTTCAAACCACTGACTCCACTCTCTTTTACGCTTCTCGGAAAGAGAACCATTGCTATTAGTATGAAGAAAATAAGATTCAATTTTTTCGTGAATTTTATCAATCCCAATTGGAGGCTCTGACGAAGCAATCAGAACACAAGGTGTCCAACCATTTTCAGAAGGTGAAAACAGATGCAATGCTCTTTTATAATCGATAGCAGCAATCTTGGCTTTTTTTGCATTCTCACCATCTGCTTTATGAACCACCAAAATATCAGCCAACTCCATGATGCCCCTTTTAATCCCTTGCAACTCATCCCCTGCCCCAGGTAACATCAGCAATAAAAACAAATCTGTCATTTGATGGACAATAGTCTCCGACTGACCTACACCGACTGTCTCTACCAAGATCCTATCAAATCCAGCTGCTTCACACAATAAAATCACCTCCCTAGTCTTATTTGCAACACCTCCTAATTGATTGCCAGAAGGACTAGGACGAATAAACACTTCAGGATGATAAAAGATATCTTTCATACGGGTTTTATCTCCCAAAATACTCCCTCCTGACTGCTGACTTGAGGGATCAACTGCCAATATAGCCACAGATAAACTTTTCTGAACCAGCAATTGAGTATAGGCATTAATAAATGTACTTTTACCTACTCCTGGGACACCAGTAATACCAATTTTTAAACATTTTTCGTTGAGATGCTGGGTGGCAAATTGTAACAACTCTTCAGCAATACTTAAATGGTTTTCAGATTGGCTTTCAAGAATTGAAATAGCTTGACCTAAAGCAACTTTATCCCTCTTTCGAATTTTTAACCATAATTCTTCTGAAGAAAATGTATTTCTTTTAAGCCTACTTAAAGCCGCTTCTTTGCTTTTTGAAAGCTGATTCATGCTCTAAATTTACCACAAAAAAACTTTATTTTATATGAGAAAAAACAACACTATCGTGAATTAAAACTTCAATCCTACTGTTACAATAAAATTGCTTCTATTGAACTTGGATGTCAACACATCTGATGCTGCCAACGAAACTGTATAAGGAACTATAAAACCATCATTCAACTGGTGTACATAAGCAAAATCTGTATAAAAACTTTTCCCTCTATAACCCACTCCACCGGAAATAGCCATTTGACTGTTCTTTGAAAATTGATCAATAGCTTCTTGGTCGGAATAAGGAGAATTGCGATATTGAAACCCTAACCTTGCTCTGTATTGTTCTGCAATAATACCCTCCAAACCCAATTTGACAGTATGAATAGCCTTATATTTACCTTTGATTGATGTATTCAATCGTTCCTCTGTATCCTTGGAATTATACATATCATCCACAAAAATAAATTTATTTTTTGACGGATTGCTAAACTCATAATCAACAGAAATGAAACCCAAATCAGATTTCACATAAGATGCTCCCATATTCAGTTTCAAAGGAGAAATGTATTTATAATCAAAATAACCTTCAGCAGGTTTCTCAAAATTATCTAAAGTATAGGTCTCATAATCTGCCCTGAAATATGTAGCGTATAAATCTTTCATACTATATCTCGTAGGAGTTGTAAAGGATGCCCCTAACCTTAAATCACTAGTAGGATAAAACAACAACCCTATTTTTGCATTGACACCTGTCCCTTCTGTTGAATATTTATCTCTTTTGTCCCAATAATTAATTTCTCCGCTAACATTGGCATCATCTGTCTCTCTGACATAAAACTCTTCTTCATAATTAATAATAGGAATACCAATATTAACACCAACAAAGAATTTATCATTAATTGCAATTCCAGTTCCAAAAGAAAAATCACTTTGACTTCCAGACCTTTTAATCTCAAATCGTTGAGTGATGGGTAATTCTAAAATTGAAAAGAAAAAATTATCCTCTGTTCTACCAATTACTCCGGATTCAAAGGCTAAACTAGAACCAAAAGGATAATTGCTCATGGCTCTCGAACTGTCTGCACCATCCTTGTTCAATTGTTCAGCATAGATATCACTATAAGAACTTTGGTCATTGATTCCCTTTGCAGAAATATGATAATTAAAACTCTCTTGCCTATTGTATGCAGCTGCCAAACTGATACTTTGTATTCCTTTATAATTTCTTTTTGGAACATAAACCAATCCAAAATTATTCACCTGAAAGGACGCTTTTTGGGCATTTGACTGATTGCCCAAATAAACATTTTCACTTTTAGTCACATTAAATCCTCCAGAGAAAGATACTTCAGAGATGCTCATTTGACCCAGCCCAGCTGGATTGGAATTCAGAGTAGAGATATCTCCACCCAATCCAGTAGTAGCGTTGCCTATCGCAGCAGACCGAGCAGTACCCAAAGAAAGAGGAGTACTATATCTCAATGCATCAATATCTGTTTGCGCTGTTACAACTGACAAACTTCCCAATAACAGAAGAGAAGACAGCGTTAATTTTATATTCTTCAATCAAAATATATTTAAATAAAAAAACTATTTACTTATTTGTTCTTTGCATAGAACCACCACTTTTTTGAGATGGCTGACTTTGATTACTCCTTCCAGGGCTAGAGCCTTTATCTTGCGAACCGCCAAAGCTACCTCCTCTATTTGGTGAATTTCTTTCAGGTGTATTCATATATCTATCAGGAACAGCGTTTTTATACCTATCAGGAACATTATTTTTATTAGGTTGAGGCTGGGCTTTATTTTTTCCGTCTTGATTACTAGGGAAAGGAACGTTAGGTGTTGAATACGATTTTGGAGTATATTTAAAATTGCCACTGCCTGAATTAGGATTGACTGAAGGGCTTGAATAATTCTGATGTCCTCTGTTTATTCCTGTTTTACCTCCATCAAACTGCGAACCATTATAATACGAATTACCGTAGCTACTTCCTCTAGGTCCATAATACATATTATTTTTAAACGGCTGATAATCATTATGATGATTGTGATGACCTCCCCAACCCCATGAAGGATACCAACTACTATAATAAGGACTATACCAATTGCCCCAACCCCAATTATTATAAGAGTAAAAAGGATCAAAATACGAAGGGCTATACCAGGTATTGAATCCAATATTCCATGATGGCCTTCCCCAGCCAAAATAAAATGACGAGCTATACCATGGATTCCAGAATGAAGATCCATAATTTCCGAACATCGAATATCCCAACCCACTACCTATTCCTATTCCATAATTAAAGCCTGAATTAAACCCAGTATAATAAGGGCTATAATAATCAAATCCATAATTGGGTCTTTCAAATCTCCTAATCCTTTCTGTATAAGTGCCATAGTCAGAATAATTCTCATCATCCAAATATCTTCTACTTCCACTATTATTTTCATAACTTTCAGGAGAAGTATAATTAGATGGAGAGGTAGGTGATGGCTGATAAGTAGGTCGATCATCAGAATATCCTGTTACTCTTCGTTTTTCTTGAGAATAAGATGGTCGATGGTTATAAACATCATCAAAATAGGTATAGCCTGTCCTGCTTGAGCTACAAGAAACAGCTATTAGACTACCTAATCCTATTATGAGCAATATTTTTTTCATGTTCTTAAATTTATAAAACCAGAGCAAAGTATAAAATATTATCTTTACGCTCTTATCAATATAATGAATTTTTGGAATTAAAAGTTCAAAAAACATACCAAATTTAAGATGAGTAAAGAATTAACAAGTAGAAACGAAGATTATTCACAATGGTACAATGATTTAGTCCTTAAAGGAGGCTTGGCTGACTACTCTGCAGTAAGGGGTTGTATGGTTATCAAACCTTATGGATACACCCTTTGGGAAAACATTAGAGATGTGTTAGACAAGATGTTCAAAGACACGGGACATGTCAACGCCTATTTTCCACTATTTATTCCAAAAAGTTTTTTGAGTAAAGAAGCAGACCACGTTGAAGGATTTGCAAAAGAATGTGCTGTTGTCACTCATTATAGACTGAAAAATGATCCTGAGGGAGGTGGTGTAGTAGTAGATCCTGAGGCTAAATTAGAAGAAGAACTAATCGTCAGACCGACATCTGAAACTATCATTTGGAATACCTATAAAAATTGGATACAATCGTGGAGAGATTTGCCTATTCTAGTCAATCAATGGGCCAATGTTGTCAGATGGGAAATGCGTACAAGATTATTTTTACGGACAGCTGAATTTCTTTGGCAAGAAGGACATACGGCACATGCCACCGCACAAGAAGCGATAGAAGAAGCAGAAAAAATGCTAGAAGTGTATGCCACATTTGCAGAAGACTATTTAGCATTGCCAGTAGTGAGGGGCGTAAAATCTCCCAATGAAAGATTTGCAGGAGCTATAGACACTTATTGTATTGAAGCATTAATGCAAGATGGGAAAGCTCTTCAGGCAGGGACTTCGCATTTTCTTGGTCAAAATTTTGCAAAAGCATTTGATGTAAAATTTATGAATAAAGAAGGCAGAGAAGAACTTGTCTGGGCAACCTCTTGGGGAGTATCCACTCGTCTGATTGGTGCATTAATCATGGCTCACTCAGATGACAATGGACTAGTATTACCTCCTAGGCTAGCACCTTTTCAAGTGGTAATTATTCCTTTCATCTCCAAAAATCCTGAAGAAACGGCAGCACTCAAAGACAAAGCCGAAGAAATCAAAAAAGCCCTCAAATCAAAAGGTTTGCGTGTCCAAGTGGATGATGACGAAACAAAACGCCCAGGCTTTAAATTTGCTGAATACGAAATGAAAGGCTATCCTATACGCATCGTCATAGGACCACGCGACTTGGCAAATGGAGTAGTTGAAGTCGCCCGTAGGGATACTAAAGAAAAACAAAGTATCTCTATTGAAGGCTTGGATGTGTCCATCGAAAATTTACTAAAAGATATCCAAGACAATATGTATAACAAGGCTTTGCAATACAGAGATCAACATATCACTTTAGCAAATACTTGGGAAGAATTTATTGATATATTGGACAGCAAAACTGGTTTTGTATCGGCACACTGGGACGGAACACCAGAAACTGAAGATAAAATCAAAGAACTTTCCAAAGCGACTATCCGATGTATTCCTTTGAACAACACTTTGGAAGAAGGAAAATGTATTCTTACCGGTCAATTGTCCAAACAGAGAGTTCTATTTGCAAGAGCTTATTAAGATATATCTTTCCAAAATATCCCATTTATATAGAGCAATCAACCTCTAGGATCAGATTGCAATGGCATTTTGGCACAGCGATATACTTCTATGCTCGGAAAATCATATTCTACGACACATTTACCTTCTATCAGATATAGACCTTTCCCTTTTAAAGGATAAGATTGAATACTTTTAGAGAAATGTACTGTTTCAAAATAATGCCCATCTGCATCACAAAAAGTTCCAAATTTCATTAACGAACCTTTTGATGTACGTATTGTCTTCCAAGTCATTAATTGAGCAACTATACGAACAATACTTCCTTGATAAGCTTTCAAATTTTCAGCTTTTACATTCCCTCGATAAGCTGATTTTGCTAAATCAAACAGACTTCCTGACACTGGAAAACCCAAATACTGAATTTCATCATACAGATGCTCTAATATTTGAGTATAAAACTTGGGGATTTGTACCATAGTAGATGGACTTTCAAAAAGACACCACTTGTCTGGATAAGCCTTCACTTGTTGATTGACTACAATATGAGCCATCCACAACAGCTCCTTTTTATCCATTTCCAAAAAACGAAATGCTCCACAATGTATTAATATCAGCACTTGTTCCAAATCCGCTCCAGTACGCCAATAAAAATCTTCAATACTTGAAAAATAACCAAAATTCAGGCGCTCTTCTTCGATGAGATGAGCCAATCGCTCTTCTATATTTAAAATTCCATCAAAACCTAGATAAACTTTATTTCCGTCTATGGTCGTAGCAAAACAACTGTGATTGACACAAGGAAGACAAACTTCTCCTCCAGCCTTTCTCACCTCTTGGATATACACTTCTCTTGAATAAAATCCTCCATAATTATTGAGTACTGCCACTATAAATTCCAATGGAAAATAAGTTTTCAAATACAGGCTCTGATAACTTTCTACTGCAAAAGATGCACTATGTGCTTTATTAAAACTATATCCAGCAAAAGATTCCATCTGTCGCCAGACTTCTTTAGCAATATCATCAGAATATCCTTGGTGCTTACAATGAGTAAAATATTTATTTTCAATCTCTTCTAAATGTTTTTTATTGCGATATTTCCCACTCATCATCCTTCTTAACACATCTGCATCTGCCAAGTTCAGGCCTCCAAAATGATTACCAATTTTCATGACATCCTCCTGATACACCATGACACCATAGGTCTCCGCTAATTGCTCTTGAAATACTGGATGTAGATATTTCACACGCTCAGGATGTAAATGTCTGTCAATATATGCCTGCATCATTCCCGAAGAAGACACTCCTGGTCGGATAATAGAACTAGCTGCCACCAATGTCAGATAATTATCACATCTGAGCTTACGTAATAATTGACGCATTGCCGGACTTTCTATATAAAAACACCCAATCGTATCTCCCCTTTGAAGCTGCTCCGCTATTTGAGTATCTGCAAACAGATGTTGAGGAGAAGGTATATCTATCGTCTCGCCTCTATTGAGTCGTATCAGTTCTCTACACTCTTTGATATGCCCAATTCCTCTTTGAGAAAGTATATCAAACTTTTCAAATCCAATATTTTCCGCAACATACATATCGTATTGTACCGTAGGCAATCCTTTAGGAGGGTAGTCAAGTGCTGAATAATACGTCAATGGCTCTTCCGATATCAATACACCAGACGAATGAATCGTCCTCTGGTTAGGAAAATCTATCATTTTATAAAAACTCTCCAAAACTATTTTTGCAACATGATGATTATTCAACTGATGCGTAGGCTCAAATATAAGGCGGTCAATCTCTGTCTTTGGGAGACCATATATTTTGCCCAATTCTCTAATCACAGAACGATCCTTGAATGTACTAACAGCTCCCATTAAAGCGGTATGTTGTCGCTGATATCTTTTAAAAATATAATCATACATTTCATCTCTATCCTTCCATGAAAAATCCACATCAAAATCGGGAGGGCTTTGCCTTTTGGGATTCAAAAAACGCTCAAAATACAGATTTAAGGAGATAGGGCACACTTCTGTAATTCCCAAACAATATGCTACAATACTATTCGCCCCACTTCCTCTTCCTACATAATGAAAGTTTCGGTTACGGGCATAACGACAAATATCATCTGTTATTAGAAAATAACTCGAAAACTGTAGCTGATCAATAATTTCCAATTCTTTCTCAATTCGTTCTTTGGCTATTTGATGATGCTGACCATATCTCCTCTTCCAACCATCCATAGAATATTTGTGCAATAACAGTTTGTCGTCATAAGCATTGCCAGTAAAAAATTTCTTATTCTTAGATACATTAAAAATAAAGTCCAAGCTACAGGACATCAGTAATTGCTCTGTATTTTCAATCAGTAGAGATAGCTCCTTAAAAGCATGGAGCAGTTCTCTCTGATGAATAAAAATATCAGAAGGACTACCTTTTTGACTATATTCCAGACGAGAAATCAATAGATTATGATCAATAGCTCTCAACTGGCTATGCAACAGATAATCTTGTGGCTGATAAGATACTGTATGCAATATAACATAATGCTTCTGCTCCCGTTTTGACTGCCAAGACACTTTATTGAGCTCTGTCATCCTTACTCCTATTCTTTCAGAATCTCTCAACTGACTTATATCTATCGAAGAATGATATGGATATATAGTAAACACATTCTCAAATTCTGGAGCTGGGAAATCAAAGGATTTATTATATCTATTTGATTGTGTTAAATAGTCATTTAACTCTTTAAACCCTTTGATATTTTTAGCTATGCCAATATATAGCAATTGATCTCCATTTCTAAACTCTACACCTACCAGTCCATTTATACCTACTTCCTTACATGCTCTCACAAATTCCAAAGCAGCTGACGAATTATTAATATCTGTCAACACCCCTGTATCATACCCATAAGCAACTAAATTATCTACTAACTGAGCAATACTCAGTGTGCCATATCTAAGGCTATGATAGCTATGCAAATTGAGTATCATAATGACTAGAATTTGATATTAAAACGTAGCTCCGCGCACCACTGACCGACATCCGTAACGCATACGAATAGTATCCATTGCTTGTGATAGACGTAAATCTGACAAGGTATCTTCAAACAAATCTGTCTGATAGTTACCTGACGTGATTTCACTAAATTTAATTCCTACTAGTCGTATCAACATACGCCTACTATAGAGTCTCTCAAACAAGGATAGCATCTTGGGGGCAATAACTCTCTCAGAGGAAGTAAAAGGCACTTTATGCTGCATGGTATGAGTATCAAAGTTGCTGTATCTGATTTTTAGCGTTATACAAGACGTTAGTTTTCTCAATTGTCTTAACTCAAAAGTCAACTCATCCACCATCGTCATTAAAATACGTTTCAACAAAACCATATCTATTGTATCCTGCTCAAGTGTAATTTCTCTACTTATACTTTTCTGTTCACTAAAAGGCAGTACAGGGCTATCGTCCAAGCTATTTGCTTTATTCCAAATCGCCACACCATTTTTCCCAAGCACCCTACGCATCGCAAACACATCCATCTGTTGCAGTGTCGAAATATGCAAGATGCCCATATTCCTCAATAATAGATAAGTCTTCTCTCCTATTCCAGGGATTTTACGGATAGATAAGGGAGCTAAGAAAGATTTTTCACCACCATAATCTACTTTCAATTCTCCGCTAGGCTTAACTTCACCTGTAGCAATTTTACTGACTGTTTTATTAGAAGAAAGGCCAAAAGAAATAGGTAAACCAGTCTCCTTAATAATACATTGACGTAGTTCCTTCGTTAATTTCCAAGTGCCATGAAAACGCTCCATCTCTGTCAAGTCTAAATAATGTTCATCTATAGAAGCCTTTTCTACTATAGGGACATGCTCTTGTATAATTTCTGTCACTAAATGGGAATATCGGCTATACACATCAAAATCTCCACGAACAACAACTGCTTCCGGACATAATTGCTTAGCCATCTTCATAGGCATCGCCGAATGTACACCCAATTGACGAGCCTCGTAGCTACAAGACGCCACAACTCCTCTATCTGAATCTGCTCCGACTAAAACTGGCTGTCCAATTAAACTACTGTTTAACAATCTTTCTACTGAAACGAAAAACGTATCTAAATCGCAGTGTACTATCGTTCGTTGCATATTTTTTTCTTATTCAAGAAACAATATTACTACAAATTATAGCAAATTATTTATTTTTTATTGATACAAATTATATCAATTTATTTAAAATTATACAATAGACGACCATTTAACTTGAAGATTTTAGGTAAAAAAACAAGCTCATCAAAATTCAAAATATTTAATTTGCAAAAAACAATCTATTTTTTTGTCAATAATTCTATTAAAATCTACTTTTTTTACACTTATTATAAAAATTTAACCTAAAAATTACATAAGTATTAAAAGAACCTCAAACGCTTATATCTCTAAGGCTACATCTCAGAATACTCCTTTAATATTTTATTTTATATCGAAAAAGCTAGTGATTTCAATAGAAAAATCACAATAAGCATTGCAAAAGAAATTATTTTAATTTTATTTTTGACAAAAGTTCATCATTAAAAAAGAGTCCTAATGAAAGTCGAAGAGCAGAGCCAATTAAAGAGTAAGTTTCCAGGATTAATTCTACCGGAAGCATATCAACCAAGTATGGATGTACTTACTACATCATACGCATTTCAGCAATTAAAAAACTTTTTAGGTCTTAATTTTGAGACTGAAATGCGTTTACATTGGATAAATGCACCTTTGTTTGTCCAAAAAGGCACGGGGGTCAATGATGACTTGAATGGTATAGAACGCCCAGTAGGCTTCCGCATTAGAGAAGTGGATAATGTCGAAGCAGAAGTAGTACAGTCTCTTGCCAAATGGAAAAGAATGGCATTAGCAAAATACAATATTCCAATGCACCAAGGTATATACACTGACATGCATGCCATCCGTCCTGATGAGGCACCTGACAACATTCACTCTATTTTCGTTGACCAATGGGATTGGGAACTCAAAATAAGTGCAGAAGATCGCAATATAGAATTTCTCAAAAAAACTGTAAAAAAATTACATGCCATATTCCGCAGAGCAGAATCATTCATGCACAAACAATACGGTATCCAGCCTAACCTACCAGAAAAAATATATTTTATACATTCAGAAGAATTACTACAACGCTATCCGCATTTAAACCCTTCTCAAAGAGAACAAGCTATCACAAAAGAATATGGCGCAGTATTCATTATTGGTATAGGAGGCCAACTTTCCAATGGAACTCATCATGATGGACGTTCTCCTGACTATGATGACTGGAGCACACCTAACTCCAATCATTTCTTTGGACTTAATGGCGACTATATATTATGGCACCCTACTCTCAATAGAGCCGTAGAAATCTCTTCGATGGGTATCCGTGTGGACAAAGAAAGTTTAGTTAAACAACTTGAACTCAAAGGAGAGGGCAGAAGAAAAGAATTATTATACCACAAGATGCTTTTAAATGACGAATTACCTTTGACTATAGGTGGGGGTATTGGACAATCTAGAGCAGGGATGTACTTTTTAAGAAAAGTACATGTCGGAGAAATCAGTGTAGGATTATGGCCTGAGGAAATGATAGAAATCTGCAAAGAACACAATATCAGATTGTTATAAAATAACAAAAGTATTCTAGTAAAAGAATACCAATTGCAAAATCAATATTAACTAAGGGGAGATAGGAATATCTCCTCTTTTTTAATCACAGTCAAAAATAAGACAATTGATATCATATCTTAATTTCTGACACGCTATACAAAACATCCATATTTATTAAAGACGACTCAAAGTAAAAATAGGATATTATACTACTTTCAAAAAATAATTGTACCTTTGCGCACGTTTACAAACCCTGTTCACGCTATTGATAGTCAAGCAGGCATTAAAAAACAAAAAACATTTTAATAATGGCAACAAAAATTCGTTTACAAAGACATGGTAAAAAGGGAAAACCTTTTTACAAAATCGTTGCTGCAGACAGCAGAGCGAAAAGAGATGGTAAAGCCATCGAAGTATTAGGATCTTACAATCCAACAACTGTACCAGCTACTATCGAGCTAAACATTGACAGAGCGGTATATTGGTTACAAACAGGTGCTCAACCTACCGACACTGTAAAATCCATTTTACAATTTAAAGGAGCTTTATACAAAAAGCACTTATTAAGAGGTGTAGCTAAAGAAGCATTAACACTAGAAGAAGCAGAAGTGAAATTTGCAGAATGGATTGCATCGAAAAACACTGTAATTGAAACTGCTCAAGAAAATGCTAAAAACAAAAAGCTAGAGTTTTACAAATCATCTATTGAAGCTGGAAGAGAAAGAGCTGAGGCTAGAGTTAAAGCTAAACAAGTAGAAACAGTTTCAGAAGAATCTGCTACTGAAGCACCTGCTGAGGCTGAAGAAGACAGCGCAGAATAAATTTAAAAAACAAAAAGTTCTTTGAAATTCTTTACTCGTTAAGATGAGTGATTTATTGGTACAAATAGGCAGTGTATATAAAGCTCATGGATTTAAAGGTATGATGAAAATCAGAGTTATACCTGAATATATGGACGATATTCTTCATTTAGATGCTATCTTCATAAAAACTCCAAGCAACACACTACCTTATTTTATCAGTTCCATTGAAGATATTGCTGATGATATGGCTTTACTTCAATTGGAAGAAATCACTAGTAAAGAAGAAATTACACCAATCATCAAATGTCCAATTCTTGCTAGAGAAGAAGACCTTGAAGGAGAGTTGGAAGAATGGGAATCTTTAGTAGGATATCATATCTCTGATAAAAATATTGGAGAAATTGGGGAAATATTTGAGGTAATTGAAATGCCTCATCAAGAAATTGCCAAAGTGATCTACCAAGAAAGAGAAATACTTATTCCTATTCATGAAGATTTGATTGTTGAAATTGACGAGATAAAGAAGAAGATTTTAATGGATTTACCTGATGGTTTTTTTGAAGTGTTCTAATATACAACCATGCGCATAGATATTCTTTCCGCAGTTCCTGAGTTATTAAGTAGCCCATTTTCACATTCTATATTGAAAAGAGCTGCCAATAAAGGACTATTTGAAATATATGTGCATAATATCAGAGATTTTTCTATCCTTCCTCACAAGCAGATTGACGACTATCAATTCGGAGGTGGAGCTGGGATGGTCATGATGATAGAACCTATTTTAAGGTGTATAGAACATCTCAGTTCAGAAAGGGAATATGACGAAATTATATTTCTAACTCCTGACGGTGAATTATTAAATCAAAGTATTGCCAATCAGCTTTCCATGAAAGGAAATCTCATCTTAGTCTGTGGACATTATAAAGGAATCGACGAGAGACTGAGAGAGCACATTATCACTAAAGAAATTTCTATAGGTAATTATGTTCTTTCAGGAGGTGAACTACCAGCAGCAGTATTGGTTGACAGTATTGTCCGATTGATACCAGGGGTACTCAATGACGAAACATCGGCATTATCAGACTCTTTTCAAGACGATTTATTATCAGCACCCGTATATACTCGGCCAGCAGATTATAATGGATGGAAAGTTCCTGATGTTTTACTTAGTGGACATAAAGCTAATATAGATATTTGGAGACATGAAAAAGCAGTAGAAAGAACTTTAGAAAGAAGACCAGAATTATTAAAAAACAAACAAAATTAATGTACAAATAAATTATTTGAATTGTAATAAATTTGTACTAACTTTGCACACCGATTTAAAGATAGAGAAATGGACATCATTAAAACTCTCGAAAAAGACCTCATACCAGAAAGATCTTTCCCTGACTTCAAAGCAGGAGACAATATTAGCGTACACTACAGAATTATTGAAGGTGCGAAAGAACGTATTCAGATATTCCGTGGCGATGTTATCCAAAGAAAAGGAAGTGGCCTCACACAGACTTTTACAATTAGAAAAATATCTAATGGCGTAGGTGTAGAAAGAATTTTCCCTTTCTTCTCCCCTAATATTGCTGAAATAGAATTGCATAAAAGAGGTAAAGTACGTCGCGCACGTATATTCTATCTACGTGACCTAAAAGGTAAAGCTGCTAGAATTAAAGAATTAAGAAAAGGGTAATTCCTTTTACATCTTATACAAAAAAGGCTATCTAAAAAGATAGCCTTTTTGAATTTTAACCCTTTATCAAGATAAAAGTGAAATTTTATTTTTCTCCATTATTCCTTTAACACTTTGCCTTTATTGACATTCTTAACAATTTTTAGAGAGTTAAATAATTTATTTATCGGACTTTTGCAAAATATTATAAATCAACTATGCGCATTTTATTTTTAAGCCTTCTTGCCATTTTAAATATATCCATTCTCTCAGCTCAATCACCTAGCGGAAGAATTTATGGTTCCATTCATGATGAATCAGACAAATCTCCTCTAGACTATGCCTCTATCATCTTGAAAAACAAAAAAGACCAAACTTCTATTGGAGGATTATCAGATGAAAAAGGGAAATTTAATATTGAACAAATCAAGCCAGGAGTCTATACACTTGAAATTTCATATCTCGGATACAATAGTTATATTCAAGAAGATTTCAAAATCATACCTCCCAATTTATCTATCAATCTTGGAGAAGTCAAACTCAATAGTTCTGCTACCCAGTTGGATGTTGTAGAAGTCGTTGCAGAAAAGAGCATGTTTCAACTTGGAGGTGAGAAGAAAATTTTTAACGTTGATAAAAACACCATCTCTGCTGGAGGGAATGCAGTTGATGCCATGAAGCAAATACCCACTTTGGATGTCACAATGGATGGAAATATTTCATTGAGAGGCTCAGAAAACATCACGATTTATATCAATGGCAAACCTACTGGAATGACTGCTGATAGCAAAAAGGCTATTTTAGAATCTCTACCTGCCAACAGTTTAGAAAGTATTGAAATAATTACTAACCCATCTTCTAAATATGATGCTGATGGTACAGCCGGAATCATCAATATCGTATTGAAGAAAAACTATAATAGAGGACTGAATGGCACTGTCAGTGTCGGCTATGGTACCAAATATAAAAATAATGCAGGCATAAGTTTAAATTTCAAAAAGAATCGAATCAATTTCACTTCAGGATTCAACTATCGCTTTCATGAATCCTTTCATGGTGGAGAAGATAATAGAAAAAATATTTTTGGCTCAGATATTAATTATTTCAGACAGAGTGATGATTCAAAATTTAAAAGTTTCAGCGGCAATATTAACCTTGGCTTAGACATAGAAATTACTGATAAAGCAACGCTATCTTTTGGGAATATCATCACTGCCAATGGCGGCCCTAATAACGGCTTAGTGACCAATGATTTTTTTGATGCCAATGATATTTTTTATGGTGGATATGGTAGAACTAGTGAGTCTTCTAGAAAAGGCTACAACAATACTGCTAACATCAATTATTTTCAAAAATTTAAGAACCAAGGACAAACACTCAACACCTCTGCATCCATTGAAAGTGGAGCTGGCAGAAATCCCAAAAAGTTTTTACAAATCAATTATGACGGTGACAATCAACCTACAGATTTATTGCCTCTAATAGACTCTAATAGAAATAGCAATAACAATTTGACTAGCATCCTACAAACAGACTATACACATC
This sequence comes from Chitinophagales bacterium, assembly GCA_023957235.1. GTDB lineage: Bacteria > Bacteroidota > Bacteroidia > Chitinophagales > JADIYW01 > JAMLHH01. The sequence continues at coordinate 111,722 of JAMLHI010000002.1, forward strand.
CATTCAAAAAACATGGAGAACTAGAAGCTGGTGCAAAAGTGACTTATAGAAGATTAATTAATGACCTATATGCCGACTCTTTAAGTAGAGAAACCAACCAAACTATCATTAATGAAGATATCAGCAACGGTTTTTTATATAACGAAATTGTCAATGCAGCTTATGCTACTTTCGGAGGAAAATATAAAGAGTTTACCTATAAGTTGGGCGTCAGAACTGAACAAACCAATATTTTTATTGAAAATAACAAAGTAGAAGGAAAGTTCAAAAATCACTATATCAACTTTTTCCCTTCGGTATTTTTTAGTCAACGACTTCCTAAAAACCATGAGTTACAACTCTCATACTCATATAGAATCAATCGGCCTAATCCATGGATGTTGAATCCATTTGCTGACTACGACAATCCTATGAATATCCGTGTAGGAAACCCTTATTTGAAGCCTGAATATATCAATTCAATAGAGTTGACATATCTTAAAAACTGGAAATCAACTTTCTTAAGCTCCAGCATCTATTATAGATATAGAAGCAATAGTTTCACAAGACTGAAGACTATCGATCCTGAAACATCAGTTTCTACTACTTCATGGGATAATTTAGATATCACACAAAATACCGGAGCTGAGATTATTTTCAGATCGCCTATTACAAAATGGTGGAATATTATGCTCAATGGAAACTTCTTTTATAATTCTAGCAAAGGAAAAATCCCTGGAGAAGAGCAAGACAATAGCGTAGATAACTTCCAGTGGAACGGTCGTGCAATGACTGGTTTTAAGTTTTGGAAGACAGCAGAATTACAACTTTCTTATAGATATAATAGCAAAATGGTCTATATTCAAGGTTATATTAAGCCTATGCATAGTTTAGACATTGGAGTCAAAAATGATTTCTTAAAAAACAACAAGGCTACAATCTCCCTCAATGCGCAAGATGTATTTAACACCAGAAAATTCTTTGTACATAGTAGCGGAGCCAATTTCGAATCTGATGTGACAAGAAAATGGCAATCTCGAGTTTTTACAGTCAATTTTTCTTATAAGTTTGGCAAACCACAATCTGGAACAAGTCCGAAAAGGAAAAATGATAATCAAATGAATGACTCCAATCAAATGATGGATTTCTAGCAAATTGTCCATTCCTCATTTGAATATTTAGTAGAGAATTCCAATTTGAGTGTTGGCAGACTTTGCTCAGAGTCTCTCTTCATCCATTAATAGCAGGAATAAAATAAAAAGAGAAATTGCTCATTGATAGAATAATATAAAGATTCTTCCTTACATTTGAGTATGGCTGATATTGCATTTTTCATCAACAAGAGCATTGCAAAATGGGAAAAGACGGTAAATCAAATTCAAGAAGTCTTTTCAGATTCCAATATTAGCATTTTGTACACTGAATATTCAGGGCATTTGCCTGTATTAGTTGAATCTGCTATACAACAAGGCTATAAAAACCTTATAGTAGCTGGTGGAGACGGCTCGATCAATGAGTTACTCAATGGATTGGTCAATACCTTTACTGACTCTGAAAGGATCGATTGGGAAAAAATATCTGAATATACACTAGGGATTATACCCTCAGGAACAGGAAATGATTTCTGTAAGACACTGAAGTGCCCAATGGATTTAGTAGGCCTTAAAGCTAAAATAGACCTACAGCAAAAAAAACTGATAGATATTGGTCAAGCTGAATTTACCAACAAAAACCTTCAGGATGCCAAAAGATATTATATCAACATTACTGATGTTGGGATGGGCGGAGATGTAGTTTCGAAGCTCGAAAAAGAAAGAAAGATTTTACCTAAGGCATTGAGGTATCAAGTTGTTATCTTAAAAACATTTTTCACCTATCAGAAATCTCAAGTAAGAATCACAGGCAAAGATTATAGTTTTGAAGGCAAAATCATGAATGTTGTTGTTGCCAATGGCAAGTATTTTGGCAATGGATTAGGCGTTGCTCCTACTGCTGAACTTCAGGATGGACTTATGGACATTGTTGTTCTAGGTGATTTAGGCATTTGGGACTATCTGACACATTTAGGACAAGTGAAAGATTGTAAAACAATAGAACATCAACATGTCCAATATCATCAAGCTAATGAAATATCCATCACATCATCAGACAACAGACAATTACCTGTAGATATGGATGGAGAATTTATTGGTTATGCACCTTTAAAAATTATTAACTTATCTCAACGTGTGTACTTTTACAGCTAAAAGTCTGTAATTTGTTGCCCAACAATTATGAGCAATCCTTTTAGTAGAAATATATGGTTTCCATTAGCCTTTGCAATTATCCTAGCTAGCGGAATCTATCTCGGGTACAATATCCAAGAATCCCGATCTTTGTACCATCATATTCAACCTGGCAAAAACTCCAATCCTATTGAAGAAACGCTAAAACTCATTCAGGCTAATTATGTTGAAGAACCTGAATTGAACAAAAATTACGATCAGATTATTGAGAATATTTTAAGTGATTTAGATCCTCATTCTTATTTCATCCCTGCCAAAGAGATGCAAAGTGTTAATGAGGAAATGAGTGGTAATTTTGAAGGGATAGGTATAGAATTTTTTATTGTCAATGATACGATACAAGTTGTAACCCCAATACCGGGAGGGCCATCAGCGCAGTTAGGAGTATTATCGGGCGACCAAATCATTAAAGTCAATGATTCATTAGTAGCTGGCATTGGAATCAGCAATGAAAATGTCGTCAAAAAATTAAAAGGCCCTAAGGGTACAAAAGTCAAAGTATCAATTCATAGAGCTGGTCAAAAAGATTTAATAGACTTCACTATCCAGAGAGATAAAATTCCTTTGTACAGTATAGATGCAAGTTTCAAAATAGATAAAAACACAGGATATATTAAGATTGGCAGATTTAGTGGTCAGACATACAATGAGTTTAAAGGCAAATTGGCAGAACTCAAAAAGCAAAACATTGAACAACTCATCATTGATTTGCGACAAAACCCGGGCGGTTTTTTAGAAGAAGCAGTTCAAATCATTAGTGAAATATTAGGAGACGACAAAGAAGTTGTATATATCGAAGGTCGCACTATATCTAAAGAGTCTTATAAAGCCCTGAATGGTGGAAGTTTTCTTCAAGGGAAAGTTGCTGTATTGATTGACGAAGGTTCAGCCTCCGCAAGTGAAATTTTAGCAGGAGCAGTACAAGACTGGGATAGAGGTGTTATTATTGGAAGACGATCATTTGGTAAAGGACTAGTTCAACAACAATTTCCTCTATCTAATGGTTCTGCTATCAGACTGACTATTGCCAAATATTACACACCTAGTGGCAGATCTATCCAAAGGCCTTATATTAAAGGACATGGAGAAGAATACAATCATGATATTGAAGATAGATATACCAATGGTGAATTATTCACTGCTGACGACAATTTTGCATTAGCTCAGCAAGATACCGCCAATGAATATTTTACAAAAGTACTCAAACGTCCTGTCTTCGGAGGAGGAGGAATTGCCCCTGATTATTTTATTCCTTTTGACACCTCTTATATAAATGCTTTCAGCATGCAGGTGTTTGCTGGAGGGTGGGTACAAGAATTTATATATGACTACTTCAACAAACACAGTAGCCAGCTAAAGAAATACAAAACCTTTGAAGAATTTGATGATAAATACCAAATATCAAATGAATTGTATCAAACTTTTATCAATTTCTGTACTCAAACTAAAAAAGCACAGAAAGTACATCTAGCCAATGAGAAAGTAAAAAATGAAATTATTTTTAGGCTAAAAGTAGCCCTTGCTAAACAATTGTTTAATTCAAATGGAGCTAGTTATGTAATTGCTAAGCAAGATGCTTCTGTCAACAAAGCCATTGAGATATTGAATTCTAAAGACTATTTGTTTGGCAAATAAAATAGATGATTTATGTTTACTCAACATAATAACTCCTCCTTCAAAGTCCACCAGCACAATTTACAATTAGCGACCTTCCTTTCATTTGTTGCAGGAATGGTAAATGTCGGTAGCATATTGAGCATTCAAAGATTTACCACTAACGTAACTGGACACTTTGCTGTATTTATTGAAGAATTGCTCAGACCCAATTATTCCATTGCCTTGACATTTTCATTATTTGTGCTGTTCTTCTTTTTAGGTTCATTCACTTCAAATATAATGGTAGAAATTATCAAACAAATTAATTTTACCTACCAATACACTATTCCAGTGATTATTGAAACAGTTTTAGTTTTTATTGCTGGTTCGGCATATACTTTTTACACTCCCTCCAATCCAGATTACATTGGATTTATCTTGCTTTATGCGATGGGGCTTCAAAATGCATTAGTCACTAAAGTATCCAAATCAGTAGTTCGAACTAGCCATTTGACTGGATTGTTTACAGATTTAGGAATAGAGGTTTCCAGTTTGTTTTTTATCAAAAATAAATATAGGCGTACAAAAATTAAACTATCCATACAATTACGTCTTCGCATTATTATTTGTTTTTTCTTAGGAGGATTAGCCTGTGGTCTAATATATAAACAGATACAGTTAAAAGCCTTTTGGATAGCATCTACAATTTTAGTCATTACCATTCTATTTGATATTGCCAAAAAAAGAATTTTTAAATTTAAACAATGGGTAACTGAACAGGCTAAGCATATTGACTTTTAATATAACCTATCTACTTTTTATTGGCATATATCCTTTTACGAATTAGGAAATCATTATAATATCTCAGAAGCATTTGACATATTTCAATTTTAATTATTTTGAAGGTAATTCTTATTTAATAATGGAATAATAGTACATAAATTCTTCTAACTTAGCTAAAGATTCTATCCATTTTAATATGCTTGAACCCGTCATTTCAAATATCCAAGATTGGCCGATAGCCAGAATCGCCAGACATCAAGATGAAATCATTGAAGATGTGTCTGAAGAAAGTTTGAATCAGATTATCCATCTCACTCAACAATCTAAAAGCATTAGAGATCTCATTGCTCAAGCTGTTTATTTAGAGAAAATAAGATTAAAAGATGATCCTTGGGATGTTGATCCTGAGGATGAATCTGAATTCTGGGCTAAGGTGAAGAAAAGATTGAGCAGTTATGACCCTATCTTAACTGATAAAAATGAAGTTCAAAAAATTGAAAATGATCTTTTGAAATTGATTATCAAAAGGTACACAGAAGAAATAATAGGCAACTTTGACCCCAAGCTATATTGGTTTGCCCAACAGACATTACCCATTTTCTTTGGCAGGTTACTCAGTGCTTCTAGTGGTGGGATAAAATCTATTTTCAAACCAAAAATGGCTTTGAAAGACCGTCTATTTATTACTGGTCCAATTGAAAAAATCAGACAACTATCTACAAAAGGAACTGTTATTCTTGTTCCTACCCATTTTAGCAATCTTGACTCAATCATTATTGGCTATGGAATGACCACTATCGGACTACCTGCATTTCAGTATGGTGCGGGCCTCAATTTATTCAACAGTCGAATTTTAGGTTATTTCATGGGCAACCTTGGTGCTTATAAATTAGATAGACGTAAAAAAAATCTGATTTATATTGAAACATTGAAAGCCTACTCTAGAATAAATGTATATAAAGGTGCTCATACCATCTTTTTCCCTGGTGGCACTCGTTCAAGAGCAGGGTCAATAGAAAAGGATTTAAAACTTGGATTAGTCGGCACAGTCATTGAAGCACAAAGAATGCACTTTGAAAAAGAGGCTAATGATAATGCACACAAAATTTTTATTTTACCTCTCACAGTGAGCTATCATTTTGTCTTAGAAGCTTCCTCATTAATATCTGAACATTTAAAAAGAACTGGGAAAGAGCAATTTATCATAGCCGATGATCCATTTCAAAGTGCGAGAGCCATCTTCAAATTTTTCTGGGAATTATTTTCAGCCTCATCTGATATTACCTTGTCTTTTAGTGAGCCTATGGATATTTTCGGTAATCAAGTAGATGATGAAGGCAATAGTATTGATAAATTTGGAAATAAAATTGATATTAAAAGTTACTTTTCTAGAAATGGAGTGATTGCTAAAGATTCACAAAGAGAGCAAGTATATACAAAGATGTTGGGAGATATTATTCTTAAAAAATTTATGACAGCCAATACTGTATATTCTTCTCATATGGTAGCATTTGTTGCTTTTGAAATTTTGAAAAAGAAATTTAATGAAACAGATATTTTCACCATCTTGCGATTGACAGAAGAAGACAGAGAAATACCATGGGATGATTTTGTATTTACATGCAACAGAGTCCGTGATGAACTCTATCAACTCAACAACCATAATAAGGTCAAATTAGCACCGCACATGACTTTGGAAATGGAAGATATTATCGAACACGGAATTCGAAATGTAGGATTGTATCACACACTCAGCCCCATTTACCGCACTAAAGAAGGAAATATTTCAAGTGAAGATTTGAAGCTATTATATTTTTATCACAATAGATTAGAAGGCTATGGATTACAAAAATGTATCTAATAAAACACCTGTCGGAGTAATCGGGGCAGGAAGCTTTGGCACTGCTGTTGCAAATCTATTGGCAGAAAACAATCCTGTCATCTTATACTCCAGAAGAGCGGATCGTGCTAATGAAATTAATAAGACAAAAACCAGCTCTGGACAATCTCTCCATCCTCGAATTATTGCAACTAACGATATTGAATATATCTGCAAAGAATGTTTCCTCATATTTCCTAGTGTTCCTTCACAGGGATTCAGAGAGATGCTCCGTGAATTTGCACCCTTTTTACGACCAGACCATATTCTTATTCATACGACTAAGGGTTTGGATGTCAATCTAAAAACATCTGATAATATTTTAGATAAAACCATTTCTTTTGAACCGTCAGAAATTATGACGATGAGTCAGGTCATTTTACAAGAGACCAATGTCAAACGTATTGGGTGCATGTCAGGTCCCAATCTAGCCAAAGAACTAGCGCAGCATCAACCGGCTGCCACTGTGATAGCCAGTCATTTTGATGAAGTGATTTCAGAAGCTAGAAACGCCATTAAAAGCCCTAGATTTCAAGTTTATGCCAGCCATGATATCTTTGGTGTTGAACTAGCAGGTGTATTAAAAAATACTATGGCTATTGCAGCAGGAATTCTTAATGGAATGGGATATGGTCAAAACACTATGGCATTTATGTTATCAAGAGGTGTCAGAGAAATGATTGTCATAGGAACAGCATTAGGTGCAGACAAATCAGCATTCTTGGGACTTGCGGGTATTGGAGATCTTTTTGCGACAGCTTCGTCTCCACTGAGTAGAAATTACACTGTAGGATATAGGCTCGCACAAGGAGAATCATTGGATTATATCATCTCTACATCATCAGAAGTAGCTGAAGGTTTAAAAACAGTCAATATTTGCAATCATATCAGTCATCAATTAAAACTTGACACTCCTATCATCAAAACTGCTTACAGTATTTTGTTTGAAGAAATGGAACTTTCAGAAGCACTCAGCTATTTAATGAACTACAAAAGTTCTAAAGATGTAGATTACGTTTAAATCCATATCTTCATGCAAGAACATTCAATAACAATCAACCGTACTGCCCGAATTTATACTTTAGGAGAATTAACCGCTGACACTGATTATATCTGGATTGTCATTCATGGTTATGGTATGCTAGCACAATATTTTATTAAGAAGTTTGATCATCTGGATTTGACTAAAAACTACATCATTGCTCCAGAAGGATTATCAAGATTCTATAATGAGAACATGAGTGGACGTGTAGGTGCTTCATGGATGACAAGTGAAGACCGAGACAATGAAATAAAAAATTATACTCAATATTTAGATGAAGTATTTCAACAATTTGTCTGCACTTCATTACAAAATATAAAAGTAATAGGCTTAGGCTTCTCTCAAGGAGTATCCACACTCTTCAGATGGGCCAACAATAGCAATATACAATTTCATCAACTGATAGCATGGGCGGGGTCAATACCTATTGAAACCATCGAAAATTTCCATTTAAAAACAACACCTCTCAAGATTTATTATAGTGAAGAAGATCCATATTTTTCTATTGAGCAGATTAATAAGTACTTATCACTTCTAAAAAACAATAATATTGTATTTACCTTACAAGAATACAAGGGAGGACATAAGCTCATTAAAGAAGAAATACAAAATATAATTGATTTATAAAGTTAATTTAGGGGCATTTTAGACAAAATTTTAAATATTTCTGAAACTGTTTAACAACGCATTAACAATTTTAAGAAAATCTTGACTTTATCCATCCTTCATCTGCTCGTATCTTTGAGTATTCACAAAAATGAAAAGATGAAACTAATAAAAATTTTACTGTTCATACTGGTAGCCAACACGCTATCTGTTGATGCTCGGGACAATTTTGAAGGCACCGCTTCTTTTTATGCAGATAAATTCGAAGGAAGAAAAACTGCTAATGGAGAAACTTACTTGCACAAATATTATACATGTGCACACAAGACTTTACCTTTTGGCACTAAATTAAAAGTGACCAACCTTGCCAATAATGAAAGTGTAATTGTTACTGTCAACGACAGAGGTCCCTTTGTAGCCAATCGCTCTATAGACTTGTCAAAAGCTGCTGCACAAAAAATCAAAATGGTCAATCAAGGAGTAGCGAAAGTGTCTATCCAAATTATTAACAATGATTCTGAAGAATCTATTGAAGAATTTGATTTCCCAATAGAAGAAGAATCTGTTCAACTATCTGATTTGCTGAATTTCTAATTAAAATTCTAGAACAAAATACTTATCCCGACTCCTAAAAGTCGGGATTTTTTATTTAGATATAATTGGTTTTTACATATATCCATCTATCCCAAAAAATCAATACTATTCATTTTAATTGATATAAAATATTGCATTTTTATTTATTTTTATAGCTACAAATTATAGCGATGTCATTTTTATCTGATAATATTCGATATCTCAGAACTCAACTCAACTGTTCCCAACAAAAAGTAGCTGATGAATTGATGATTACTAGGGGAAGATATGCCAAGTATGAAGATGGAGCCTCAGAACCTCCTCTTGAAATTCTCATTAAAATATCCAAATATTTTCACGTAAGTATAGACTTGCTACTTACTGTAGATTTAAGAAAGATTTCATTCAATGAGATGTTGACCTTGGCAGACAATCGTATTTTATTGCCTATACAAGTGGATAATTTGAAAGAAAATACTATAGAAATTATTCCCCATAAAGCATCCATGGGTTATCTGAATGGATACAGCGACCCAGAATATATTGAAAGTCTAGATACTGTTTCTTTGCCCTTTCTAAGTGCTGGAAAATATAGAGCTTTCCCTGCCAACGGAGACTCTATGCCTCCCCACAAAGATGGCTCTTATATCATCGGCAAATATATCGACAATCCATCAGCACTCAAAAAAGGCAAAAGCTACATATTCATCACTCGACAAGATGGTATCACCTATAAAAGGTTAAATCAAATCGAAGCAGATAAACTTATACTGAGTGCTGACAATATATTATACGAACCTTATACTATCTTACTGTCTGATATTTTTGAAATATGGGAATTTGCATGTAGTATCGCAACAAAAGAATATACAAAAGATGATTTTCAATTGGACAATCAGCTCATTATTAATATGTTTAAGGAATTAAAAGAACGTATTCAAGAACTGACAGACTCAGCTAGATATATTTGACAAATAGGAATTTTCAATTATAATTTTCAACAAAAATATTACAAGTCTTTCTTATCAAACTTTCTTACTGAAAGATACAAAGGCAATATCATCCATAATATCAGTACACCAAAGGAAAACAAAGAACCCATATTTCCTGCAAAACTTTGTTTGAAAATAGCACTTGTTGCTCCCATTAATGCCGAGACATCCATATTCAATAAGGATATAATTCGCACTAAATCAATAGGGTTCATAACACTTAATCCAATAATTAATTTCTCAAGCGGGTATTCTAAAAGTTGAAATAATACAAACAATACAACGCCATCAAATAATAAAGTAAAATATAGCCATGTCAATAAAGACACACCGATACCCTTGGTTTTATCTTTAATATAAACCGAAATAAACATAGATACCGAAACAAAAATGACCGATAATATCCATCCAGTAATAATCATGATAATCCCTACACTATTAGCTGAAAATAATAAAACTGGAATTCCGCAGCCAATAAAAAAAGCCAAAGACAATGCAGAAGCCAAACCTATAAAAAAGCTCAACCACAATGATTTTCTTTGAATAGGCTGAGCCGCCAAAAGCTCAATAAATTCAGACGAATTATAAATATAAATCGTTGAGAACATAATACTTATAAGAGGTATTAATATTAAATTCAAAGTCAACAAGCTCAACAGACTTTTTTCTGGAACTTCTTCAATTATAAATAAGCCCATTGAAAAAAGAAACAAGAATACCATATAAGCAATGACAATCTTATTCCTCAAAATATCAAAAGCTACATATTTAACAACCTTCTTCATTATCTAAACTCTTTTATCAATATTCATAATTTGAGCAATAGCTTCCGTCAGCTTTGTCTTTCCCGTATCCGATTTAACTTGGTCAATAGGCTTGTTAAAAACAATTTTTCCTTCTTCCATATAAACAATCTGGTTGACTATCTCATCTAGTTCACTCAGAATATGAGAAGTAATTAAAATAATTTTTCCTTTCTCCTTCTCCTTCAAAATTTTCTCTTTAAGAATAATTGCTGACAAAGGATCCAATCCAGCAGTTGGTTCGTCTAAGATGAATACATGAGGATGAAACAGAAAAGCAAGATAAGCACTTACCTTCTGCCTTGTTCCACCAGAAAGAGTTCCCATCCTTTTATGAAGAATATCTTTTAATTTGTAGCTATCATATAATTCTCTATCCAGTTTATTCAATTGAGCATCTCTTAAATCTTCAACCATTCCTATCACTTGCCCTACAGTCATATTCTCGGGATATTTTCCTATCTGAGGCATATAACCAATATTATTTCTATATTTCCAATCCTTCTTTATTGATTTCCCATCAAAAAAAATCTCTCCAGTATCAGGAATGACCATCCCAAGTAAAGCTTTTATCAAAGTCGTCTTACCACAGGCATTAGGGCCAATCAATGCAATAATATTACCCTCCTGAAGTGTAAGTTCAATATTATTCAAGACCTTGAATTTATCAAATTGTTTATTTATTGCTGAAAACTGAATCATTAGTTAAATGCTTTATTTTTTTCATAACAGGAGCTGTATCTTTTAAATTCTCAGGAGTTAAACTAGGAAAAACACTCTCTGCTTTATCCATTAGCTTAACAAAAAAACTTCTAAACAACATCAATGTTCCTGGATTGCGCTCAATGATTAGAGAATAAAAAGTAATAGGTCTGTATGGCACATCCCCAATTCCATCTTTATTGAGGTCATATCCCTCATATTTATCCCAATAATTACGATCCATTGATTTCATCACGAGATTTCCATTAGTAGCCAAGTCAAAGGTGTTGCCAATAAAATTATTCTGATTTAGCTCTACATCAGAACAACTAGCCTGAACTTTTAACGCCCAGCCATTTTTTAAAAATTGATTATTGAAAATTTGAATCCGATTAGCTCCATCAGAAAGAATTGCAATAGTATTTTCATGAAAGACATTATTCTCTATCTTACTATCATCAATCTCTTTCAAAAGCACACCATAAGCTGCATTGCCCCAATTCTCTGCAAACAAATTATTGACCATGTGTACCCTTTTACTATACATCACTGCCACACCAGCACCGTTACTTCTGAATTCATTTTTCTTATATAAATTGTCATGGGAAAACATGAAATGCAGCCCATATCTTTTGTTCCCAACACTATGATTATTCTCAATCAGAGATTGTGTTACAAACTCAAAATATATTCCATCCCTATGACCTTTGATTGTATTATTTTTGAGAGTAAGATGTTTGCTTTTCCAACAATGAATCCCATTTGAAGAAGGTTTTCCTTTTGTCATTCCAGAAATCAATTCATTATTGAGATATGAAACATTACTTGAATTTATCGTGTGAATTCCAAAGAAATTATTCTCAAACCTACAATTTTCAACAACTATATTTTTTGAATTTTTAATCTTTAATGCTGCAATATCAGTAAAACTTGAGCTCCCCGAATTTTTAAAGACGACTCCTTTAATACGGACATTATCATGTTCTACCAATAAATTTTCATATTTATTTTCCCCATCAATCACTGGCAAACCCTCTCCAATTATAGTGAGACCTTTATTCAGCAATATAGCTCCTTCCTGATACACTCCTGATTTAACAATCAGTGTATCTCCATCTTTCAATTGCTGAAATGCGTTAGAAATAACCTTTTGCTGATTCACTGGAGACACTACTATAGTTGTAGCATATCCATTCAAAATCCAAAAAGGGAAAAATAAAAATAGACTTATTTTGAACGTAAAAACTCTTCCCATTCCATTTCAATTCCTAAATTATGTATTGTGCGATAAGACTCCAAACTATCTTTCACACCAAATGCTGCAACATTTGAACCCATAGGGCTTTGCAAATCCTTGTCGTAAAATAAAAATGAATTTTCTATTTGTATCAGTTTCTCAGAAACAGAAAAATCAATCACCCAAGTAGAATGAATATTTTTCTCTTCAACTTTCTTTTCATCCATAAATCCTTTCAGACAATGTAAATCATCAAACTTATACACCCTACCTTTTTGAGTAACAATCTCAGCACCGAAACGGCGATCGCTAATAGTCATCATACAATAATCACAATCTTCTTCATCAAAATGTATCTCATGAGGTCTAGGGGTACAAGCACTCAGGAGAATAATCATTAAAAATAATAAGGAAAACTTTATCACATCTCTCATATATCACTAAGATTTCTTTGAAGATAAAAATTCTGTAACAAAAACTGCAGCAATCATCACTCCTACTCCTCCCATCAACCATCCACCAATATCTGGAATGGAATATGCACCAAAATTTAAAAGCTGCTTAAACCCAATCAACGGAGGCTGATATGTCATACCTGGAACCTGAATAGGCGCTTTGGGGTCTAGGTTGTGCCCATAATCATAAAGCCATTTGTAAAAATCTACCATTGACAAAATACCAAATAGAACAAACCCTATTGCCCATGAATAAAAAAAACACCTTTTATTAATAAATGCAACCAATAACGCCCAAAACGCAAAGAAGCCTAATATATATGGGAGAACAGTAAATTCAATAAAATTCTCTGCATGCAATTCCTGCATACCGATATAATGATTGAGTCCATTAATAATTTCAACATCTCCTTCTAGTTTATTGGCATAGATATACATCTCCAAGCCTTCAGGATATTGAGGTGCATCCAGCTCTATTCTCCAAATTGGTAATAAAATAACTATTGCTAAAGCAATTCCAGAAATAACAGATGCTATTCTGGTAATTCCTCTTAAAGCAGATTTTCCAGATAAATTCATAAGCTGTTTTTTATTTAATGATGGGCTATTCATAATAAATAGCCCATCACAATTTAATATAATAAAATTATTTTTTAGGCCCTGGTGCAGTATCTCCAGTTCCATAAGCCAAAGGAACATTGCTATTAGCAGGAGAAACTCTCACATAACCTTGCATCTCTTGATGTAAAGCACTACAGAAATCTGTACAATAGAAAGGAATAATTCCTACTCTATTAGGCACCCATTTCAAAGTTTTAGTTTCTCCAGGTAAAATAAGCAGCTCAGCATTATTATTTCCTTTCACAGAAAATCCGTGAGGCAAATCCCAGTCTTGTTCCAAATTGGTAATATGGAAATATACTTCATCACCGATTTTGATTCCCTCAATATTATCAGGAGTAATATGAGTTCTTACTAATGTCATATAAACATGGACTTTATTACCTTCTCTGACAATTTTAGTTTTGTCTTCACCTTTAGCTACATATTTATGGTTGTTTTTATTGATGTCATAAATACGTTTTTGTTTGTCTTTGATTAGACTAGCAGGAATAATCTGTGCATAGTGTGGTTCTCCGATAGTAGGAAAGTCCAACAACAATTGCATCTTCTCTCCACTAATATCAAATAATTGAGCACTTTGAGTCAATTCAGGACCAGTAGGTAAATAACGGTCTTTAGTAATTTTATTCCAAGCTACTAAGTATTTACCAAATGGTTTTTTAGTATCACCTCCTGCAACAGTTAAGTGACCAGTGGAATAATAAGTAGGCTGTCTATCAATTACTTGCAAAGACTTAACATTCCATTTTACTACTTCTGAAGACACAAAGAAAGATGTATAAGCATTTCCATTGTTATCAAATTCAGTATGTAAAGGGCCTAAACCTGGTTTTTGAACTTCACCATGTAAAGCCGCCTCATAGTTAATCACTGGAATTCCATCAAAGTCACCATCAAACTTCTTGTCTTGTATCGCTTTTTGAATTTTAGAAAATGAAAATACTGGAATCAAGGATGCCAATTTTCCACTACCTATGATATATTCTCCTGTAGGGTCAACATCAGTACCGTGAGGAGATTTTGGACATGGAATATAATAACATACACCTTCCAAATCAAGAATATCTAATACAGTAACTTCATTGATAGTTGTTGAAGTTGCAGTATGTGTATTTTCATCCATCACGTTATGCACGTAATTGGTTTTGACTTTCTTGCCCTTTCCAGCTTTTATATATTCCTCAGCTTTTTTCCAATTAACAGCTAAAATAAAATCTTTATCTCTTTGCGATGCATTCACCTCTAGTAAAGTGTGTGCTTTCTCAGTATTATAGGAAGAGAAGAAGAACCATCCACTACTTGGACCTTTACCAGTATGGCTCAAATCATAATTAACTGCCGGAGTTTTCAACTGAAACTCAATATTCATTCTGCCTGTTTCAGGATTCACTTTGATGAAAGTGATTGCTCCATTAAATTTCTCAGCATAAGAATGAATAGGAATATCTCCATCTGCATCATCAAAAGGAACACTAAAACGAGTGCCTGCTACAACATACTCCGTATTTTCAGTGATAAACGGAGATGAATGGTTACCTGCTGAATTAGGAATCTCAATAATCTCAGAAGTAGTAAATGTTGTCAAATCCAATCTAGCAACTCTAGGCGTATTATTCTCATTAGCAAACAACCATCTTCCATCTGATTCTCCATTGGTCTGTGAAACTGCCAAGTGATGTTGGTCTCCCCACGGAACAAAACCAAAAGAAGTATTTAACATCGGTTTACTTTCTTCACTAAAACCATATCCGGTTTCTGGATCGACAGAAAATACAGGTAAAACTTTAAATAACCTTCCAGAAGGAATACCATATACAGAAACCTGTCCACTAAATCCTCCTGATGTAAAGGAGTAAAATTCGTCATGCTCACCTGGAGCAACATACACTTTTTGAGCAGCATCTCCAGACACTGCTGAGCCAGCGGTCTTGGGTTTGCAACTGTTCAGCCCTATCAATGTTGATAACGAGAAAATCCCAATGGCTGCAATTCTTAACTTTGAATGAATTTTAGTCATAAAAAATGGTTTAGTTGGTTATGAATCAATTTAATTAATTATTTATTAGAAAAATCAATCTGTAGTTCAAATACTAGATTTACTTTTCTTAGGCAAAATTAAGCACTATCAATTTCTCATACTGTGACTAAAATCAACATCAGGAAATTTATAAATATTTATTTTTTCATTCTTACAAACATAATAAATAATTTTATTTGACAATAGAATATAGATATATAATATTCATAAATTCAAAACTTCTAATTAATACAAGGGTTTTATCACATTATTATGGTTCTTCCATTTAAAAAAACGTTTTTATTAAATAGCCATACATTTTTATATATGTGACATAACTCTCATTTTCTCTTATTCAAAACTCATCACATCAGATAAGCAATTCAGCACTAAAAATGATAAAAGATAAGAATGATTAATACCTTTGCACGAGATAAAAAGTATGCGTATTTTCTTTAAAATTATTTTGAGAAGTATTGGTCAAATCATGCTTCAAGCAAATGCAATTACAGGCATGTTATTTTTGGCAGGTATTTTTTGGGGTTCGGTAAACATGGGGATTGCCACTCTCCTTTCAGTCTGTATAGCCACCTTCACCGCAAAACTCTTTAAATGGAATGAAGATGAAATTCAACAAGGACTTTATGGTTTTAGCCCTGCATTGGTTGGGGTTGCCTTAGTCTTATTTTTTAAAGTTACTTGGATATTGTGGTTGACTATTATTATCGGAGCTTTCCTATCGGCCTTTATACAACACATATTTTTAATCAAAAAAATTCCAGTTTACACACTACCTTTTATCCTTGTGACATGGTGGATACTATATCTCAGTAAATACACACTTCTTCTAGAACCAGTATCATCTGACACTTTGGTCAGCTCCACTCATTTTGGATATGCGACTATCAGGGGATATGGCCAAGTTATTTTTCAAGCAAGTATCATTTCGGGTGTATTGTTTTTCATTGGCGTATGTATTCATTCACCTTTATCTGCTCTTTATGGTTTGGCAGGAGCTTTATTGACTGTTTTTTTTGCATCCTACATAGGTAGCCCAAAAGATGATATTGACATGGGTTTATACAGTTATAATGCTGTATTATGCGCTATTGCATTGACTGGGAATAAAATATCTGACGGTCTAATCATACTTATCACAGTATTACTTTCTGTCTTACTTGTACATTGGATGACAATCTATCAAATACCTGTACTTACTTTTCCATTTGTTGTTGCGACATGGCTTGGACTTATCTTAAAGAAAATCTTTAATAAATAGAAATAAATTATTAATACACACTATTTTATCTATGGAAAAAAAAGATATTACAGACAGAGAAGACATTATTCTTTTAGTAGATACCTTCTATGAGAAAGTAAAAAACAATGCTATTCTTGGCTATATCTTTGATGATATTGCTAAAATCAACTGGGAGACTCATTTAGAAAAGATGTATTCCTTTTGGAGTAGTATGCTAATAGGCGAACATAGCTATACAGGTAATCCGATGAAGGTGCATATAGACTTAGGGAAAATAGCCCCTATGGGAGAAATTGAATTCATGGAATGGCTAGTCGTTTTCCATACAACAATAGATGAACTATTTGAAGGAAAAACAACCGAGTTTGCCAAAGAAAGAGCTGAAAATATTTCACGTATTATGCAATACAAAATCGAGCAATCGCTCACATAGCTCTTCGTTCATTTTTGTTTCACAAGAGAACAGAAAACAAATATTTATTACTTCATTGAACAAACAGCGCTATACAATTATTACTTACTTATGGACGATATTATTATTCATATAGCTGAGATTAAAAAACGCATCCAACAAGCTTGCTTAAAATCCAATAGAGACCCACAAGATATACAACTCTTATTAGCCACTAAGACAGTTACTCCTGACCGTATCAAAATCGCTTTAGAATCTGGAGAAGTTTTGATTGCTGAGAACAAAGTTCAAGAACTAAAAGAAAAATTTGAAGCTTTGAAAAACGTTCCTCACACTAATCATTTCATCGGTCATCTACAAACCAACAAAATCAAAGATATACTCAAATGTGATGTCACCTGCATACAATCTGTTGATAGAATTGAACTAGCAGAAAAACTACATCAGCGATTGAGTGCAGAAAACAAAACAATAGAGATACTTATCCAAGTCAATACGTCCTTTGAAGAAAGCAAATTTGGAGTAAGTCCAGAAAATACTATTGAATTAGTCAAGCAAATAGCTCGATTAGATACTATAAAAATAAAAGGGCTGATGACAATTGGCCTGTTTAGTGCTGAAAATGAAAAAGTTAGAAAATGCTTTCAACTACTTCAATCACTACGCCAACAAATCATTGCATTACAGCTACCAAATGTAGAAATGAAAGAGCTATCTATGGGCATGAGCAACGACTTAGAGATTGCCATTGAAGAAGGCGCTACTATCATACGTGTAGGTACTGCTATTTTTGGACAAAGAATATATCCCGATAGTTATTATTGGAATGAAAACACATAACCTGCAATTCATCAATCTCTTACAACAAAAAAGTAGATTGATTGATGACAACCCATTACAATAGACCCATTTTAAGAGTCCACTGAAACCTAGTCATTGGGTGAATAAATATCCTGCGATGACGAAGGCACAGAATTGTAATGAAGATGAGAAAAGAAGAAATTTATAATTTTATTATCTTTATTAATAGATATAAAATAAAATAAATTTATTTAACTTACGTTGATTAAAAACCTCCCCGACTTATGAAAAAGAATTCTGTTTTTATCATTTGCTCTTATATTTAGAAGAGGAGTTTCTAGGTGAATATTAAAACAGATGAATTAGAATATGAACTAAAAATTAAACCCGTAGTTATGAAAAAGTCAATCGCAAAAAAAATAATTTTAATGTTATCCCTAATGTTCGGATTAACATTTATCGTCCAGTCACAAGAAGTAGCAAAAGACGAATCTATTTCAATATTCAACGAAGTACCAGATGATGGATTTGTGTATGAATACTTCGTCAATTTTCAAGGAAGCAAATACAATTTTTATGTTTCCAACATCTTATTGGATATGGACGATTTTACTACTTTCCATTATAGGATGGATAATTATGACCAAACCGAAGGCGATATAAATATATCGAAGGATGCAACTGCCAGTGCTACTGATTTGTACAACTATTTCAGTGGTGGAGAAGTCACTTTGGATAACCAAACAAGCGTATGGCTCAGTCGAAAAATATTCGAAGAAATAAAGGACAAAGGTAAAGTAGTCATTAGTACAGACAAATCATCACCCAAGACTTTCAAAGTGATTAAAGCGAAAAATGATGCTGACAAATATTATAAAGTACTTGTAGATGGAGAATACGAATATATCCCATGTATCCAGATAGCAACTGAGGACGGAAGCCAAGAAATATGGATTACGGACAATCCTAATAATCCATTGATTTTGAAGATGTTTATCGGTTTTAGTATAGAGCTGTTTTTTGTTAACACCTTCTAGCAGTATTAAACAAATATACTATGGATGAATACTACTGGTGAGAAAAAAGGTTTCTATGTTAGACTACCATATTATACTCACCATAAAAGCACAAAGAACTTGCAAACATAATTTTTATGAAATCAATCTCAAAGTTATCAGCTGTCTTAGTCTTTATAATACTGCTGCCAATTAGTGCAAAAGCCAATATGGCATCACCACAATTTGAACTATTAAGTGGTGTATCCACCATAAGTAGTAGTCAAATTGATATTTTGCACGAAGATTTGAAGATCACTCTTGATTCATTTTTTAATAATGTATTTTTCAACGTACATTATAGAATAAAGGCTAGCAAGACTGGCAAGCAAATTCCACTACTTTTTATAGCAGAAAGTTATAAATCAAATTTTACAGTAGAGGTGGATGGGAAACCTGTTGAAGTGCTCAGAATACCAGAGACTTTTTATGAATCCGAACGATGGATGGATTATAATCTTCCAAAAATTGAAGTAAAACCTGATGAAATATACGTTGACTGGCCAGAATTCCAAAAGGTATATGAAAAAAAAGATGTTCAATACTTTGAAGTAGATTTGACTCAGGGAGAGCATTCTATCGTAATTCGCTACGAAGCGAGTGCTATAAGCGAAGAGTTTTATGGAGAGTATGACATAGTTACTACCGAAACCTCCATCAAGTATCTACTTTCTCCTGCCAAGCTTTGGAAGTCTTTTGGAGGCTTAAATCTAACCATAGACGGCACTGATTTTTTTAAAGAAAATACAGCCGCATCTATTTATTCAGATTTTGGAATTCTATCTGCAAAAGAGCCAGTAAAACATTGGAAATTTGATTCTATTCCTCAGGAATATTTCTACATTAGTTATCAACCTAAATCTAGGTCATATAATTTTAAATATTTCATGGCTTACTATAAACCTGCTATTATTATTTATGGAACAGGCTTTATACTGCTGCTGATTATTGCTTATGTGATATATAGGTATAAAAGAAATAAAAATCTCAACGATAAAAAACCATAATAAAAAAAACGAATTACAGGCTTTAGTCCTATTCCAATTTGAAAAATCAACACTATGAATGATCAACAAAATCTATCAGACGAAGAATCACCTTTGCAACCGGAAATAAAAAAAGAAAAACCAAAAGACATCTATGATAAAAAGTGGATGCAAGTATTGCTTATTTTGGGAGCTATCTTTTTACCGATACTCACCATTTATTGTATCATAGATAAGGATTACAACGGAATAGTGAAAATGTTAATTATGATTTCAATAGCTACACCGGGTTGGAAGAGGATGATTGAGAAATATAAAAGTCGAAAATCCTAATGATTTTTTTTTAAAAACTTAAATAATATGAAAAGAAAAATACAAAACTTAAGAAGAGCATTGACTTTGCTTTTTGCAGGTGCTGTAACCATGATATTATATTCATGCAATACAGGCAATCAGTCAGAACAAATAGTTAAAAACGATTTATTTAGTTTTTCAATCCCTAAAGGATGGGAAGCAGTAGCTTATGATACTAGTCAATATGATGCCGGTGATCAGATTTATGAAACAAAGCAGAAATCCACGTACTTTAAGGTTTATGTTTTAAAAAATGAAGGAGATGTAAAAGATTTTGAAGAACTCATTAATGACGTTTATAGATATATGGAGCAGGTATTGTGGCCTTATACTGGTCCGGGAAAAGAGGTTCAATTCCTGACACAAGCAGAAGACGGCTGGGGCGTAACCATTCCCTACGAGTTTAAAGGTAAGAAAGCGGGTAAACTTGCCTTTATAGAAGATATTTCTTTAGAAGGTGAAGAACCTAGTTATTTATTGGGTTCTTATATAACATACGAGTGCGGCAATAGTATTGTGATTATTTATGATGAAGAATATAGCAAAAAGAACGAAGCTAAGAAAAACAAAGCAGTTGCTTCCATCCTTGACAGCTTTCAGCCTAATTGTAAATAACTACCGTATGAAAAAGTCATTCAATTTATTTTTGTTAATATTGATATCCAAATTTGTGACACTCGAAAATTGAATAGCTTTTGGTTTTATGTTATAAGTGTATCGTTTAATAATATTTTTATGCGTCAAAAAATTGTCATTATTATTTGTGCTTTTTTAGGATTTACATCTTCACTAAATGCTCAAAATGTAGAAAAATTTCATAATAGTAAAGGTAATTATGGATTAAAATACGTCAATGGCAAAGAGTTCGTCAAACCTAAATATTATTTTATCTCTAATTTTGTCGATGGTATAGCCAAAGCAAGACTTGACGGCAAATGGAGTTTGATTGATACACTCGGTCAAGTGATAGTCCCTTTTATATATGACGATTTACAAACCAATACCGAAATGTATTTAGGTAGAGCAAATATTTTCAAAGTAAAACTAAATGGGAAATATGGATTTATCAATAATAAAGGCGAAATAATTATTCCTATTGTTTATGAATATGCTTCTCATTTTAATTTGAAAGGAACCGTAGTAGTCGGTATGTTTACTTTTGAAAACTCAAATTATAAAGGACAGTATTGGTTGATAGATAGGCAATCAAAACAAGTAAGTCCGCAGAAATATGATAAGATTGGTGAGTATTACGATGTAAATGACAATGTTCAAATTACTTTGAACAATAAAGTTGGGCTAATAAATAACACTGGCAAAGAAATTTTTCCACCTCAATTTGATAAAATTGGAAATTTCAATGAATATGGTATCGCACCGACTGAGTTAAATGGTAATATTGGGTATATTGATAAAGATGGCCACGAAATTTCCCCTCCAAAATATAATCTTGTCTTAGATTTTAATGCTGATGAGTTGGCAGAAGCTATTTTTATAGAGAGTAATGGCAAAAATAAATATGGACTTATCAACAGACATGGCAAAGAAATGATTCCATGCTTATATGATTCAATTATTTATTCAACCGCATCATATATCGAAGTTTTTAAAAATGGCAAGTCAGGGATTATTGATTTGCAAAATAAAGAGATGATTCCTATAAAACATTTTATGATACGATATGATAGTACGGGAATAATTTTAGCTCAATATGAAAATAGAAAATGGGGTCTTTATGATAGTAAAGGTAAAAATATTGTCCCTTTTAATTTTAGCGACACTACTTATCAAGCGCTATCTCAAAAGGACAATTCAGGTAGAAATGTCTTAGACTATGCACTTTTAGCTGGATCAGATGTAGGTAAAGCAATATCTGATTGGGTATATGCAATTAAACAAGAAGAAGAAAGAAAAAGAGAGGAAGAGAGAATACGGGAAGAAGAAAGATTAGCAAGACAAGCAGAATATGAACGAATACAGAGAGAGAATGCTATTATAAATGCTCGAAGGGAACTAGGCCAATCCATCCGTTTAAGTTTTGATTACTCATGTAAGAAAAACAGCACCCCTTATCCATTAGACGATGAAATTGATTTAAAACTTTCTAGAGATGAAATTTGTCTTTATCTGCCTCAAGTTACTAAATGTATGATGGTGGACGAAAGTCATGAAGTTCGTAAAGGTGGGGAATTGTTGCATGTCTATAAATTATTTCCCAATAAATACAACTTTGAATTAGTCATTATTTATTTGAATAGTAGTTTTGAAGCAAGAGGTGTAGAACTCATACATGCTGATTCGTATTATTCACTTGCCTTATGTCAAAGTGCTTATTAAGTATCAAAATTAACTACCATGATATTAAAATTTTATCTTACTATCTTTTCATTTATCCTTTCCCTTGGATGGTGTTATGCGCAAAAGAACACTGCCTCCTCCTCTGTCAATTGGAGAGACAAATACAGCGATGTCGGAGAGCCTCACGAAGGCTTATCTAAGGTGTCTTATGGGGACTATATGGGTTTTGTAGATGAAACTGGAAAGTTAATTATTCCTTTAATTTACAATGACGTGAAAGACTTCTCTGATGGTTTAGCATTGGTTTCAATTGGTGGCATTGGTGCTCAGAACTTTAGCTATATCGATAAAACAGGCAAGGAGATAATCTCGGCTTTGAGATATGATGAGGCTAGATCTTTTACAGAAGGGCTTGCCGCCGTGCGTATTATCTATCAATGGGGATATATCAATCGGTCTGGAGAAGTTGTCATCCCTATGATGTTTCATTTGGCTGAACCATTTATAGACGGCAAAGCAAAAGTGAAATTAAACGACAAATACTTTTATATCAATAAGGATAGAGAATGTGTAAAAGACTGTGACCAAGCACCTATTTATTATCCAAAATTGAAATAATATATTTAATGATAACAACCAATATACTATAACACTTTAAACCTTTACACTATGAAAATCAATATGAAATTTGGAATATTTATGATTATATCATTCTTGTTCTTTCTTCAGGGGAAAGCTCAATCCATTAGCAATTGGAGCAACCAATATGATGAAGTAGGAAATTTTTACGATGGATTTGCTTGGGTCAAATTAGATTATAAATATGGCTTTGTAGATAAAACTGGCAAGAAAATTACACCATTGAAATACGATTTTGTAGGAGATTTTTCTGAAGGGCTTGCAATGGTAATGACTGGAGATTTTGATGGACTTGAAGAACCAAAATGTGGCTTTATTGATAAAACAGGTAAAGAAGTCATTCCTTTAAAATATAATAAGGCTGAAAAATTCTCTGAAGGTTTGGCAATGGTAGTCGAAGGCATTCTTGGAGATGCATTGTCTGGATTTGTAGATAAAACAGGAAAGGTAATTATTCCTATCCAATACGAAGATGCTGGCAATTTCTCTGAAGGCATAGCAAAAGTACAACTCAACGAAAAATGGGGTTTTATAGATAAGTCAGGGAAAGAGCTTGTTGCTCCAAAATATAATAGTGTAGGAGATTTTTCAGAAGGAATGGCTGTCGTTAGTTCAGGAACATGGGGATTAGAAAAATTTGGCTTTATAGATAAAACAGGCAAAGAAATTATTCCATTAAAATATGATTATGCAGGTAAAATTTCTGAGGGTTTAGCTAGTGTTTCCATAAATGATAAATTTGGATATATAGACAAAACAGGTGCAGAGATTATTCGTCTGCAATATGACGATGCAAGTAGTTTTTCGGAAGGTATTGCAGCAATAGCACAAAATGATAAATATGGTTTTATTGACAAAACAGGAAAAGAAGTATTTGCTTCAGACTATGACTATGCTGGAGATTTCTCTGAGGGCTTAGTAATGGTAAGGAAGGGTGATTATTCGAGTGGAAAATGGGGATTTATTGATAAAACTGGAAATCTTGTTATTCCTTTAATCTATTCAGTAACAGAACCTTTTGATCAAGGTTTGGCAAGAGTAAAAACAGACGAATATTGGTTTTTTATTAACTCCAAAGGAGAATGTGTATTAGGCTGTAAGTATGCGCCAACAAATCATCTAAGAATTAAGTAATTTTTGGTGTAATGGACAAAAATTAGGCTATTTTTCTTGACGTTGTACTCTAATAGACATTTTGACTAGACTAAAATCTGTTGTAACCCTATATTGTCTACTGCATTTCTATATCAAACATTAGTTGTGAGATTATATTTTGTCATCTTATCGATGCACTAAAAACACTTTCCCTTCATAAGGGAAAAATGCTCCAATCGTTGAATTGACATGAGTTGACACTATCATATCTCCTTGAATTTCAAATTGATCTAATGATTTTTTAGACATATTGAGTACGACAAGATATCTATTTTTACCTAAAGTTCTATAATAAGCAAATACCTTTTTACTACAGAATTCCTGCGCTATTTCAAGTGAACCACTTTGTAGTGCAGGAGTATGATTTCTCAATGAAATTATCTTTTTGAAGAAATTATATTGAGATTGAGGGTCAGATTTTTGAGTTTCGACATTGATTTGCTGATAATTATCTGCTACTGGCAACCAAGGCTTTACAAGACTATCACAAAACCCAGCATTTGCTTGCGTATTCCAGAGCATTGGCGTCCGACATTCATCCCTATTCAGAATCTCTACAGACCTATTGACTAAAAATTGAGGAAGCCATTTGTTTTGCTGAGCAATTGGATCTTTCCCTTCTTTCAATGGTATAATCACTCTTGGAATTCCAATTTCTTCTCCAAAATAGGTAAAAGGAATACCTCTTGATGTAAATTGAAACATCGCTAACAATTTTGCTTTATCTGCACTACCCCCTAATCGAGAAATAGTACGATTTCTATCATGATTGGCAAATACTAAAGTAGGCATCAATGGTTCCGCAAAATACTTTTCAAATGTTTCAGTCATTTTTTGATATTTTCTAGCCTTAAAAGGCATAGAGATTGCATTAAACATAAATATCGCATGTAAACCATTTTTACCTTTATAGTTACAAAATTCACGAAGTACACTTTCATGACCATGAGACTCTCCTATCAATATTCTTTGGGGTTGTTCAAACTCATCTACTACCTCTCTTAACTCAGTAGAAAAACCAAAACTCTCTTCTTGTAAGAAATTATGTCCCAAATGCTGGAAAAAAATTGAAAGAGTTCGATCTGAGGGAGTCATGTGTATGCTCAATGGATTATTTTTCAAACTTGAATCTTCGTATATCGCACTAATAATATCCAATCTAAACCCATCTACACCCTTCTCCAACCAAAACCTAACCACATCAAACATCGCATTTTTCACATCAGGTTGATGATAATTCAAATCAGGCTGAAAGGGTAAAAACCCATTATAATAAAACTGCTTACGCCCTTGGTGATATGTCCATGCACGATTACCTGACATTGCTCGCCAATTGTTGGGGCGCTTTAAACCATTTTTCCCTCTTCCATCCTTCCATATATACCAATCTGCCTTAGGATTATCCTTAGAGCTTGACGACTCTTGAAACCAGGCATGTTCATCAGAAGTATGATTCATCACCAAATCAAATATCAATTTCATCTTTCGTTGATGCACCTCAGCGAGCAATCTGTCAAAGGTCTCCATCGTACCGTATTGCTCGGATATTTTGCAATAATCTTTTACATCGTAGCCAAAATCTTTTTGAGGACTTTCCGTAAAAGGTGAAATCCAAATAGTCTCATAGCCCAAATCCTGCAAATAGTCCAATTGGGCAATAACTCCTTCCAAATCTCCGATACCATCACCGTCAGTGTCCATCCAAGAGCGCGGATAGATATGATAAACAGTTGTAGTCTTCCACCAATCACTATCCAAACCATTGGCCATCAACAATGAATCGCTTTCTACAAAAGGTATAAGCCATAAAAACAAAAACAAGTATAGGTAATTCTTCATCATCCCAACAAAATAATAATTTAATACTATTTTAAAATTATTTTAACAATCAAATTGCATCTCTGCTCCTATTTATGTATTTGTTTGATGTCTCTGAGTGGAATGATAAAAAAATAATCATTGGATAGACATCCATATAATTTTTTGAATAGTAGTTTCAAAAAGAAGAAGATGTCAATAACTATTAAAATAAACCTCCTTACTAAAACAACTAAAAACTATATTTCATTGTCTTTGGATATCTGTGTTTCTAAACTTGAAAAGCTGATTTGCTCACGGTCGATACCAATAATTATAGGTATTTTTTGTACAAATATCATACTTTAAAACAAACAAAACTTTTACTGCTTTTGATTGAGGCAGTGAATGATTTTTTTCACAGACTGGTGTTAGCATTCATTGGCAAATACGAAAAAAACAATATATTTAATAGGCGAGATCCGAAAAGTCTTTTAACAGAGTAAAAAATTAAACACTAAAACAAAGTAATATGACAAAAAACAAATCAAAACCCATTTTACTTCTCATCTTAGGATTATTATGGGCAGGCTTGACACAAGCCCAAGAATCTTCCAATGCCTCCGGGGGTGATGCCACAGGTAGCGGAGGCACTGTTGCTTACAGTGTTGGACAAGTAGTTTATACTACAAACACGGGTTCCTCCGGTACAGTAAGTCAAGGTGTACAACATGCTTACGATATTTTCACAGTAGGAATAAAGGAAACAGCGATAAACATCTCACTCACTGCTTTTCCCAATCCTACTACGGATAATTTAACCTTGCAAATACAAGATTATAACAACGAAAAATTGTCGTATCAGCTTTTTGATATGCAAGGCAAACAGCTAAGTAACGGACAAATAGTAGCACAGCAAACACTAATAAACATGAATAGTTTGCCAACAGCCACTTATTTTATCCATGTTGTAAACCAAGAAAACAAAAAAGTTCAATCATTTAAATTCATTAAAAATTAGAAATTATGAAAAAGCTAATAACATTATATACAGCAGTATTATTGACTGCAAGTGTGTTTGCTCAAGCGCCACAAAAAATGAGCTATCAGGCGGTAATCCGCAACAGTAGCGATGCTTTAGTAACCAACCAGTCCGTAGGTATGCAAATAAGTATTTTACAAGGTTCGGCAGGTGGCACGGCTGTTTATGTAGAAACACAAACTCCTACCACCAACGCCAACGGTTTGGTAAGTATTGAAATTGGTGCAGGAACAGTGGTTAGTGGAAATTTTTCAACTATTGATTGGGCAAACGGACCTTATTTTATCAAAACAGAAACCGACCCTACTGGCGGAACAAACTACACCATTACCGGCACCAGCCAATTGTTGAGCGTACCTTATGCTTTGCATGCAAAAACGGCTGAAAGTGTTACGGGAACAGTTACCGAAACCGACCCAATATTTGGAGCTTCTGTTGCAAGCGGTATTACAGGTGCTGATACTACCAAATGGAACAATAAACAAGACCAATTAACAGCCGGTACAGGTATAAATATTACTAACAATGTAGTAAGTGCCAAAACCTACTCCGTAGGTGATTTTGCACATGGTGGTATTGTGTTTTGGGTTGATGAAACAGGGCAACATGGACTTGTATGTGCTAAGGAAGACCAAAGCACAGGAATACAATGGCACAACGATTTGTCTTGTCCTAAAATAGGTTTACACTAAAAAGTGTAAAAAATGGACAAAAAAATCATTCAAAAAGCGGGTAAATATTTTACCGTAGAGGAGAAACACAAGATCATTCAGGAGTTAATTTCTACTCAATGTACCAAGGTGGAGATTTGGGAGAAATACACTGGTGAAGAACAAGAGCACGGGCAGTTGCTTCGCTGGATGCGACAATTAGGCTACAATACTGGAATCAAAACCAGAAGACCTAACTTTGTATCAAATCTATATCCAATGGTACAGAAAAAAATCAAACCAGACAGAGCAACTAACAATGATGATGAATCATTTGATAACCTGCAATTAAAAAAGCGAATAGTGGAATTAGAAAAGCAATTAAAAGATGCAGAGCTAAAAGCAATTGCTTTCTCTACAATGGTAGATGTTGCTGAAAAGGAGTTTAAAATTCCGATAAGAAAAAAGTTCAATACCAAACCATAGAAGCCATGAAAAGTAATTTTTCACACATAGGATTAGCCAAGCTATGTGGATGGTTTGGTATCAGCAGACAGGCTTATTATCAAAACAATTGGGAAGGAATCTCAACTACCTTGGAAGAAGATTTGGTAATACAACGAGTAAAAGAAATCCGTAAAAAACATCGAAGAATGGGAACACGAAAACTATATGAAATGTTACAACCATTCCTACTTGAACATCAAATAAAAATAGGCAGAGATGGATTATTCAACCTACTGTCTTCCAATCATTTACTCATAAGGAAAAGAAAGCGGAGGATACAGACCACTAACTCTTACCATTGGCTAAGAAAGTATCCCAATCTAATACGAGAATTTGTACCAACAGCTCCAAACCAGCTATGGGTGAGCGATATCACTTACTGGAAAATTAACACTGGCGAACACCTTTATATCAGCTTGATTACCGATGCCTACTCACATAAAATTGTAGGCTATCAGGTAGCTGAAACAATGGAAGCCATAGAAAGTATTGAAGCTTTGCATAAGGCTCTCTCTGCCTTGGGGGCAGAGAGCCTTATGAATCTTATCCATCACAGTGACAGAGGCATTCAGTATTGTAGCCATGCTTATGTAAAGTTATTACAGGACAATGGTATAAAAATTAGTATGACCGAAAATGGAAATCCTTTAGAAAATGCAGTAGCAGAAAGAATAAACGGAATTATTAAAGATGAGTATTTAGAAACGTATGACATTAATAATATCAATGAAGCCAAGACACTACTCAAAGACATAGTGAATTTATATAACAGCGAAAGACCTCACATGAGTATCAGTAATTTGACACCAAATCATATTCATCATTCAAAAACCAAGATAAAAATAGAAAGATTATGGAAGAATTATTATCGAAAAAATCCTACTATTGTAAACCCAAATCAGGACTAAAAATGAATTGTAAACTTATAACAGAATTAATCTATTAAACTGTAAACTTTTTTTAGGACGAGTCAATTATACAGCAACAAATGCTGTTCGGGGTGGTGTTGGTGCTGGCATGTATAATACGGAGCGTATAATAGCTAATCAGGGTGGCGGAAACTACGCAGCCCAGTCATGTGCCAACTATCAAGGTGGGGAATATGGAGATTGGTATCTTCCCTCAAAAGAAGAATTGAATCTAATGTATCAAAATCAAACAGCTATTAATACCACTGCAACAGCCAATGGTGGTAGCGGTTTTGCTATTGCCGTCTATTGGAGTAGTACGGAGCACGCCGACGATGATTCCAGGGCGTGGGTCTTCTACTTCGGCAATGGGTTTACCTACTACACCAAAAAGTACGATACAAACTATGTGCGTGCTGTTCGGGCTTTTTAGCTATTTAACAATTTAACTATTTACAGCGAAGCGGTCGATTTTTGTTAGGAATGAGTGCAATATAAAGCTCGCTTTAATATTGCCGAGTGACGACACAAAATCACGCAAGTATTTTTTTTGAAATATGGCATTATATTACGAATTGCAGGTTTTTAAGGATGTTTACACACTTGTTCAGAAGGTGTTTTTTATACACAAGACTTTCCTCGTGAGTACAAATACACTCTTGGTCAGGATATGAAGTGAGATGCCATACAGCTCGTAAGAAGTATTTATAGAGCCAATAAGGCGAAAGACAAGGTTGTTTGTTTAGAAACTTTTTTAGACGACTTTGAGTTGCTCAAATTTGAAATACGCCTTTGTGGGGATATAAGAATTTTAGCAATAAAAAAAACAACGAAACGCTAACATGCTACTACTCGCAAGCCGAAAGAATCGCTTCGATTAACATTTCTCTTTAGGAAAAAGCCTTATATTCGTATCTAAGTTTAATGTTAAAAGTCGGCCAGCGAGTAGTAGCTGCCCGTCAGGCTGTAAAAAAAGTCCTTTTCTTATAAAATACCCCCCGTAAAAATCTAAGAAATGCCTGTATTTGCTTTTTAAGAAAACTTATTTTTAGGCTGCTATACTTTGCTGGTGAAAATAAAAGGGCTTAAAATGGCTGAAATAAAGTCTCTTTTCTACAAAAAGGCCACCTCTTGGGTACTTCGGTGTACACACGATAAATACCCATAATTATAGGCATTTTTTGTACAAATATTATACTTTAAAAATACAAAATTTTTACTACTTTTGATTGAGTCAGTGAAAGATTTTTTTTTACGGATTGCCGCTGTCTGCAACCATTTCAGAACAGAGCTCCAAATAAAAATTTTGATTTTATACCAATACTTGGTATGTTTGAATCAAATTAAAAGTTATGGCTAAAAATACATCGATTTTGTTGGGCGACTATTTTGACAACTTCATAAACCAACAAATTAAAAGTGGAAAATATTCTTCGGCAAGTGAAGTTGTACGAACAGCATTAAGAATGTTTGAATATGAAGAATCTAAAAAAACGGAATTGATAAACGAACTGAAAAAAGGAGAAAAATCAGGTTTCGTAAAAGAGTTTAACAAAGAAAACTTCCGAAAAGAACTTCATCAAAAACATCTTGCTGAAAAATGAATTACAAAATAAGCGTTGAAGCAAAGAATGATATTGAGAAGATTTGGCTTTACACTTTTGAGAATTGGTCGCTCAAACAAGCTGACCGCTATTTTGATTTGATAATGGACGAAGTTGAATACATTACTGAAAACCCAAATTCCGAAAAGGATTATAGTGATGTAAGAAAAGGATACTTGAGAAGTCGAATAAAGTCGCATTTCATTTTCTACAAAGTGAACAAAAAGCAAAATGAAGTAGAAATTATTAGAGTTCTACACCAAAGCATGGACATTGAAAACAAACTGAATGTCGAATAAAAAAGTATGGCTGCAGACAACATTATGACTAATAGCAAAAAGCCCTAACACATAATATTGTTTGGGGCTTTTTGCCATTCGTTGTACTTCGACAAGCTATTAGATTTGCCAAAGGACAAATAATTATCTTTATAATGACATAAACTGATACCAAAGAAGAAGAGGTGAACTAGTTCGACAGTTAAGTTTTCAGCCTTATATTGAGCATTAGTCCTCTTCTTCTCTTGGGTTTATAGAGCCGCTTAAAAAAATTAAGATTAAAGGCTTATTAATAGCTAAATGTAAAGTTATGAAAAACTCTTTATTGGAATAGATATTTCCAAAGACACCTTTAATTATTGTTTTCAGACAGAAGATAATGAACTACTTCAATCTGATGGTATTTGTGAAATTGTATTTCCTTTCATATCTTAAAAATTTTAGTGAATTTTAAAGATATAATGCTTATTTTCGAGAGTTATAATATGGCTTGGGAGAACGCTCACCGTAGGTGTCGCTTGAACAAGCAGCTTTGTAAGAGTTGGGGTGAAGAATAAAAATCAGTATATATACTTCAATTCAGCAGTAAGTACTAAATTCAACAGTAGTACTTCTATTTTCCATCTCTCACAAAATTGATAAAACATTGACAATCAGGTTATTAAGAAATATAAAAGTATATCATTATAAAACAGAAAATAAGAATGAAAAAAATAAAATTAGCATTACTATTAATTAGCATGGTTTCAATAGGCGAGTTAGCTTATGCCCAAGAGGATGACATCAACAGCGCTGATAACAAAGCTTACAGCAATTTTGATTTTATTGCTGGCACAAAAACTATTTTCTATGACGACTTCTCTTCCACATTAATTAAGTGGAAAATTATTGAATATGACCAGTCAGATGAAGTAGAAAAACCCGGTATCAAGAAAATTGAAAACGAAAACTATAATTGGTTGAAAACACCAAGACGAGGAATTTTTTACCCTATTAATTTAAAAACGCTACCAGAACATTTTACTATTGAATTTGATATGTGGGCTGACTCCGAGAGAATGAGTGAAATGGAAAGTGGCTTAATAATATCCATAGTTGGAAACAAAGTGATTAGAGATGAATATAGTACGGCATTTGATGAAAATCCTCAAATACAAATAGATATACATCCATCTCAAGAACTTCTTTATTGCTTGGCTACCAAAGAAAATTATGACGGAGAAAGGCTTTTGGACAGGAAAGACATCAAAAATGGGTGGAAACCAGAAAAGATTCATAGAATCTCTATTTCGAGAAATGGAACACACATAAAAGTTTACGTTGACGATAAGAAGTTTCTTGACCTCCCTAACGGCTTGCCCACAATAACATCTTACACTTTGATAATGGCAACCAATATGTGGGGAGATGGATTATATTTTACAAATTTTAAAGTCGCAGAACTTGAATCAAAAGCGATAAAAATAGATAACGAAAATAAATTTGTTACTAATGCAATTTACTTCAATGTAAATTCAGCAACTATCAAACCAGAATCTTGGCCTGCATTAAAACAAGCAGCAAGTGCCATAAAATCAATACAAGGAACTATAAAAATTATTGGACATACCGATAGCGATGGTAACGACACAGACAATCTCACATTATCAAAGAAACGTGCTGAAGCAGTTAAATTATTTTTGATAAAAAACTTTGAAATTGAAGGGTCGAGATTAGTAATAGATGGTGAAGGAGAAGCAAAACCTATAGACAACAATAACACATCTGAGGGAAAAGCCAATAACAGAAGAGTTGAGTTTGTTCTGCAAAAACAGTAAGCTAGAACCGCTTGAACACAATATTTATAAAATAACTGCATGAAGTAGTGCATGAAACATTTGTAAAAATTCAACAGTATTACTCCTATTGAGCGTTAGAGCTAAATTCAACTTTAGTTTGTCTCGCCTTAAAAAAGGATTACACTCCATTACTCACTCTTCTCAATTTTGTTACATAAAAAATAAGATATCAGCCACCATACATTTATCATCTTTTTATACCTTTACCATTCATTGTGTGATGTAATTTTAATTATTAAATGTATGTGTATAAAGACCAATCGTATTATTAAACTCCTCATTTTCATCTTGTTATTACATACTACTTCTGCCTGGGCAGAAAGTCAATTTGTAAATAACCTTATAAAAGATATCGAAGACTCCTATCTATACAATCCACAAAGGGTGCTTTCAAAATCTAAAGAATTATTAGAATATGGACTAAAAAACCAAGATAGTAGGGCAATAGCTTATGGCTACTTCCAAATGGGAGTAGGAAACTTTATAATTGGCAAAGTAAGAATATCTAGTGATTACTTCAATAAATCATTACAATTTCCATATACTGAAAATGATATCAGTCTTAAAGGAAAAAACCTTAAAGGATTAGCTATCAATGCAGACTTTAATGGAGATGTCAACAAATCACTCAGTCTATACCAAGAAGCATTAAAACTATTCGAAAGTGTCAACGATAGTACTGAAATTGCATGGATATGGAATGGAATTGGGTTATTAGACTCTAAGATTCTTCAATTTGCAAATAGTGAAGTTAATCTGAAAAAAGCTCATGAGTATTTCAAACGAACCCACCAATCAAAATTTGAGAATATAACTCTTCAGAATATATCAGGCCTCTATATAAAAATGGGCAAATACGATGATGCACTTAAATATGCTAATGAATCGCTGAGTAATTCTATACGTTACAATAACAAGATTGGCGAAGTTCAACAATTGATAAATATATCAAGCATATACAACGAAAATGGAAATAAAGAAAAAGCTATTTCATATCTCGAAAATGCATTGAAAAAAGCTCAAGTGCTTCAACTAGAAGATATGATTGCCAATATTTACATGATTTTAGCAACTGTAAAAAATAATAATCCTTCTCAAACCTTACAATATATTACAGATGCTAAAAATATTTTCAAGAAAAACGAGAATAACAAACAATTATTAGAGACTTATTATCTAGAGATGGATTATTATGCTCGTATTGGGGATACAGCCAATTATTCTAGAGCTAAAGAGCAATTTAAAAAAGCCCAAGCTCAAATAATGAATCAATATCATATAGAATCATACGAAGATTTGAAAGCACTCTACGAATTGGATAAAAAAGAAGGTGTCATTGCATTGCAAAAAGCTTCCCTTAAAATCAGAAACTACTGGATATTCTTTTTTGTCATATTATCCTTAGCTCTTTTAGCATTTTCCTTTATTTTTTATAAAATGTATATTCGAATTAAAGAATACGCATATTCTCTTTATAAAATCAATATAGAACTTAAATCAAAAAACAATCCATTAGGAAAAGTAATAGCAAAGAATGAGGCAAGTACAACCAACTCTCCTGAAATAGAAGAAAAAGTATCAGAGTTAGAGATTATCAATAATATAGATTCTGAAAATCAAAACGATAAATTCAAAATTTTATATGATGAGATTATAGCGATAATAGAACATAAAAAGTTATATACTCAACACAGCTTATCTATTTCCTCTCTGAGTAGAGAACTGAATAGTAACGATAAGTATATCTCTCAAGCTATCAATACATATAGCAACAGTAATTTTACTACATTAATCAATAATTATCGCATACAGGAAGCTCAAAATTTGATAGAAGAACATCTTGAAGATATCACAATAAAAGACTTGGCGAGTCGAGCTGGCTTTAATAGCATCAATACATTTTATAAGAAATTCAAAGATGCTACGGGTCTGACACCTTCTATCTATATAGAGATGGCTTTAAAAGAAAAGCGCAATTCTTTGGTAAGAGCATAAGCAATACTTCTGAATTTTATCTAAATAGTATCCATTCACGCTATATTTTCAGAAAATGAGAATCCATTTCAGAAAATGAGAAAATTATTTTTTAAAAAACAAAACACCATCTAATATCTTTGCCACTGTAATTAATCGCCAAAATTATTTACAGAAGAGAAGTATTTAGTGTGTGTGTGACACGTATGCGGGAAGTAAGAAATTACTTCCCGTATTATTTTAGAGGTGATGTTTTCAAAAATTCAGGATGGTATTCCGACCAATGGAGATAATACTTTTCAATTTGAGTACTCATCCACTCATCGTTTTCTCCTAATTCTTCAGCCATGATCAGAGCAATACTCTTCACTAAGGCAATATCCCAATCTTTCATTGCATAAGTAATTGTAGTCCGTCTCGTCAACATATCTTCTAGCTGTCTAGCCATCAAAATTCTAGTAAAAAAAACTATTTCAGCAATAGTATAAAGGTATTTTTCAGAAATGAAAGCACGACTTTCAGGTCTATCGATTAGAATTTGCTCTATTTCATCACCCAGTGTCCCATAGTTTTCTTTCCATTCTCCATTATATGATTTTTGAGCTTGGCTAATAGACCTCCCATTCATTTGAAATTTCTTTTCTATTTCTTCTATACAGTGCTGACCCATCGACAAAAAGGATGTTAATTTTCCACCAGCAATATGAAGTGAATTCTTACACGTCCACCATATCTTATACTCTCTAGACCTACTATAAGCGTTATGACTCCCATCATGCAGCAAGGGGCGCAATCCGGCAAAGACACCAATCACATCATTTTGTTGTAATTTGACTTTAGGAAAACTCTCATTAAATGCTTGAAGGATATAATCCACATCCTCTTGAGTAGCAACTACATGGTCAATATTATCCGTATATTCTGTATCTGTAGCGCCTAAGATGGTCATATTATGCTCCCATGGAAGTGTATAGAGCATTCTTTTGTCTCCAGTCGGCGAGTCCACAATAGCCACATAATCTTTAGGAAATTTTGATGAAGGCACAATAACATGTACTCCCTTTGTTGCCTGCATCTGCTTCTCTTCATTCAACTGAGCTCTCTCCAAAATATCATCCGTCCAAACCCCGCAAGCATTGACAATTACTTTGGCTTTTAATTGAATAGATTGACCTGCAATATGATCTTTACAAATCAAAGAATGAATGGTATTATTATCTTTTTCAAACTTGAGTACTTCGACATAATTCAATAATACAGCTCCATTTTGTGCGGCTAATGCCATGACATCCACTGTCAATCTAGCATCATTTGTTCGCCCATCCCAATATAAAATTCCTCCTTTCAGATTTTTATCATTGATTCCAGGCAATTTATCCACTACTTGCTGTGTACTCAATCTTTTGTGCTTACTAAAATCAGTCTTTCCAGCTAATCTATCATATAAGGACAGACCTATTTCTTTGGTCCATAAATCTATAGAAGAATGATAAGAAGGTAAAACAAATGGGAAAGGCTTGACTAAATGAGGGAAAGTCTGCAATAAATGTTGTCTTTCATGAAGTGCTTCTTGTACCAATTGAAGTTGTAAATACTTCAAATATCTTACTCCTCCATGTATCATTTTCGAGGAACGACTACTTGTTCCTGAAGCAAAATCACCTTTATCAACTAATATGACTTTATAGCCTCTTTCAACGGCTTGATGCAAAATTCCTGCTCCAGTAATTCCACCTCCAATGATACAGAGATCAAAATCTTCTTGGGAAGCTCGGTCAATATTTATGATTCTATTGCTCATCAAATAATTTTCCAGGATTCATGATATGATGAGGATCTAATGTAGATTTTATATTTTGCAATACTTTCTTCGTCAATACATCAGTCTTCTCAAGATACCATTTACGATGGTCTGTACCTATACTATGGTGATGAGACACCGCCCCACCTTCAGACACTATAGTATTTGTAACGATATTTTTAATTTCTTCCCATTGCTGATATTCACTTCCTTTTTGCTGAGCTGTAATGACTGTAAAATAAATACTAGCAGAAGATGTATAAACATGTGAAACATGGGCCAATATAACCCCTTTTTCTTTTCCAAAAGCATCTGACATTAGAAGATTTGCCTGAACTTTCTTGCGCAATGCATCTACTTTATCCCAAGGAACAACAGTTTCCATTGTATCTACAAATACACCTCTTTCTACTAAATCATCTCTCAAATAAGGTAAACCAAATCTAGAATGCTCCCATTTTTTTCCAATACCATCACCAATATCAAATCCTTTATTTTTTTCAAATATTGAAGCTGCTAATTTTCTATTCAATTCAGCTTCAGATTGGGTACCATCAAAGCGCACCATCATTATTGTTGGCTTTTCAATTCCTTTCAATTTCAATACAATATTAGAAATCAATGATTTAACATCTGCTAAGACCCCAACTTCACTGGATACAAGTTTTAAATATTCAGTTTCTAATTCATCTGAAAATCTGGCTACTGTAGGAAAAATATCCTTCTGAACTAATTGTTTAAGGGCATCTACTCCATGCTGAAAAGAAGGAAACACTGCAACCAACCAACTTTTATACTGCGGTAATGGGTGAATGCGAACTTTTGCTTCAGTAATTATACCCAAAGATGCTTCAGAGCCTAGAAATACAGATTTCAAATTGATTCCTTCTGCATCTCCTTCATAATTACCAACTGATATTTCACCGACAGGAGTAGCTATACGCATCGAGATAACAATCTCATCTATCCTCCCATAGCCAGATGATTCCTGACCAGCAGAACGTGTAGCCAACCAACCTCCAAGTGTTGAATATTCAAAAGATTGAGGAAAGTGTCCCAAAGTATATCCTTTGGCATTCAGATGTTTTTCAATTGCAGGGCCATAAATCCCTCCTCCAAAAATTGCAGTATGATTGGTTTCATCCAAATTTAATAACGCATTATTGAGAGACATATCTATAACAATTCTTGGTAAATCATTTTTGGGCAAGCTAAAAGCTCTTACTACATTACTCCCACCACCAAATGGAACTATTAAAATTTTATGTTCTAAACAAACCTTTAATACCTGCAAAATTTCATCGTGATTTTTAGGAAATACCACTACATCTGCAACTTCAATCGGATCATCTGACAATGCAGACAAGACATCAGGATAACTTTTCCCTAATGCCTTCTTTAGCCGTACAGATAGAGAATTTTCTATTCTAACATGAGAAACTTGCTGTTTCAAAATATTGTAAACATTAGCAGCTCTTTCTTCATTTGTATGAATAGAAAAAGAAGACTTGAGTGGATGGGTATGATCAAAAGGCTGATTCCATCTATCTTTTAAAAATTGATGTAAAATAGGAAAGTCTGTTAAAGATTTCCTTTTATACGCATCACCCCATTTCCACCAGTCACTTTCACTATTCGTTGTTGTCATATCCGTATTCATATTTCTTTTAAAGTTAGAAAAATCAATCAACTAAATAGTTAATTGTCAATCTTAAGTTATATTAATTTTACCTTTCAAAAATTCAATAAATTGATTGGGAACTCTAACAATCTCCCTTTGTTCATAATTGAAACAGACGATACCAGTACGAATAATCACCATATTCTTCTGAGCACCTTCTTTTCTACATCTGATAATCATATCAAAAGAACATTCTTTCAAATAATCAATTCCTACTTCAATCAATATTTCATCTCCTAAAAAGCCTTCAGATTGATAAACAATTGTATGATTAGCGACAATAATTCCTATTTTATCAGATGCGCATTGAATATCCCAGCCTATGTGGGTTAAAAACTGAGTTCTGATTTCGTCAGCCCAGACTAATATACGCTCATTGCCCATGTGCTGAGCGAAATTGATATCTTGCTCAGCTATGACCTTTCGGGTTCTCCAAAGAGTAGTTTCTGGGAAAAAAATCTTTTCTTTTTTCATCGCATTTCAAAATTGCTATAATATATTCATTAAAAATATTCAAATAAAATCTTTCGTATTTACATAACATTTCATTAAAATTGACTGTTAATCTATTTACACTTTATTCCTTGAAAGATAAGAATTATGAAATCATCTGAATTACGCTCCTTTGAAGATTATCAAAAAGCATACGAACTGTCCGTCAAAGAGCCTGAAATATTTTGGGAAGAACAAGCCATGAAATTGAAGTGGATAAAAAAATGGGACAAAACATTACAATGGAATTTTGATGAACCTCATATTAAATGGTTTGAAGGAGGAAAATTTAATATTACTGAAAATTGTTTAGACAGACATCTCGAAAAACGAGGAAATAAAATTGCTTTAATATGGGAGCCCAATGATCCCAAAGAGAGATTTTTAAGATTAACCTATAAAGAACTTTATGATAAAGTCTGTCAGATGGCAAATGTGCTCAAAAGAAATGGAATTTCTAAAGGAGATGTGGTCTGCATTTATATGCCTATGATTCCAGAACTTGCTATTTCAGTGCTTGCTTGTGCAAGAATAGGAGCCATACATTCCGTAGTATTTGCAGGGTTTTCGGCTTCAGCACTCGCTGGGCGCATCCAAGATGCTAAAGCTAAACTGATACTTACAAGTGATGGTCTTAATAGAGGTGCCAAACAAATTCCAACAAAAAGAATTGTGGATGAAGCATTAGAGCATTGCCCATCTGTCCAAAAAGTGATTGTTGTTGATAGATTAGGGTGGGCAGTAGATATGATAGAAGGCAGAGATGTATATCTACATAATGAATTGCCAATGGTAGATAAACATTGTCCTCCAGAACCAATGGATGCAGAAGATACATTATTTATTTTATACACATCTGGCTCCACCGGCAAACCCAAAGGTGTTGTCCATACAATTGGAGGATATGCAGTATTTGTGGATTATACATTCAGAAATGTTTTTCAAATGGATGAAAGCGATATCTATTGGTGTACTGCAGATATCGGTTGGGTAACAGGACATAGCTATATTGTCTATGGCCCATTATTAGCAGGTGCTACAACCACGATGTTTGAAGGAATACCGACATATCCTGATCCTGGAAGGTTTTGGCAGGTCATAGACAAATATGGTATCACACATTTTTATACTGCACCTACTGCCATACGTTCGCTGATGGCTGCTGGAGAAGACCATGTATTGTCATATAGTCTAGACTCTTTGAAAGTGATAGGCTCCGTAGGCGAACCTATTAATGAAGAAGCATGGCATTGGTATAATATTCATGTTGGCAAAGAAAAATGCCCAATAGTTGATACATGGTGGCAGACCGAAACTGCTGGAATCATGATTTCATCTTTAGCAGGCGTCACTCCTACTAAACCAACTTATGCTGCTTATCCACTACCCGGCGTACAGCCCGTTTTATTAGATGGAGAAGGAAATGAACTTCATGGTAATAATGTAGAAGGATATTTATGTATAAAATATCCATGGCCAGGAATTTTACGCACGACCTATGGCGACCATGACAGATGTCGCCAAACCTATTTTTCCAATTATAAAGGATATTACTTTACTGGAGATGGTGCTAAAAGAGATGAAAATGGCTTATATAGAATCATTGGGCGCGTAGATGATGTCATTAATGTATCTGGACATAGATTTGGCACCGCTGAAATAGAAAATGCTATCAATATCAATAAGAAAGTTGTTGAGTCAGCCGTAGTAGGATATCCTCATGACATCAAAGGACAAGGGATATATGCTTTTGTTATTTTATGGAATGAGAATGATGAAAACGAATCCCCTGAGCGAGTCAGAAGCGAAATCAATGAAACTATTACAGCTGAAATTGGCAAAATAGCCAAGCCCGATAAAATACAGATTGTCAGAGGCTTGCCAAAAACAAGATCTGGAAAAATCATGAGAAGAATTTTAAGAAAAATAGCAGAAAATGATTTAAGTAATTTGGGGGATATTTCTACCCTGCTAGATCCTACAGTAGTTGAAGAAATAATAGAAGGTAGAATATAGAAAGATCAGGCTTTTACTTTTCGTTTTTAATCCTAAAAATACCTCAAAATAGAAATTCTCTTTATAGAGCATTTCTATTTTGATATTTTTTGAATGTATTGCGGACTATGATTTCAATGCGAATATACCTCCAATAGCAAACAATGCGGTATATGCTTGCCAAGGTTGCCCAGAGGCTACTAAGACACAAGCACCTATTACACATAAGCCACCGAAAATCATATTTTTCATAGAAGCCATAGGAGGAACTTTATCTTCTTTTTTCTCAAATAATTCTATTTCCAGCCTTTTAAATAATTCTATGATAACCAATGGAGAGCGAGTAATAACATCAAGCATTTCAGGAGCATTTTGCAATGTCGTTTTTGCCAATTCAATTGGATTTACTTCATTCAAAACCAATTTTCTAATATGCTTTTTAGATACTTTAGCGATATCAAGTCCAGGCAAAATCACATTACCTACTCCTTCAAAAGTAATGATAGCCTTCACCATTAATACCAATTCAAGTGGGAAATACATACGGTGTTTAGCACCCAACACTACCGATTCAAATATCAAAAGTGCCAAAGAAAAATCACTAAAATTAGGATTTCTCACCCATCTCATACCTATCTCAATAAATTCCTTTCTGAATGCATCAGGATCGCCACCCTTTCCAGGTCTTGCAACCATAGACAAATATCTTGCCGCTGACTTAGGATCTCCCATGACAAGAGAATTGTAATAATAGAGCATACTTTTTCTTGTACTCTCCTCAAATCTTCCTACCATTCCCAAATCTATGAAGCCACATTTTACGCCTTCTTCTCCTTGAACAATCAATAAGTTGCCTGGATGCAAATCAGCATGAAAAAAGCCATCACTATACAACATCTGTATGATTGCCATAGCTCCTAGATCTACCACTTTCTCTCTATCTTCTGGAGAAAGCACTTTGGCGCAGTGTTCATCGGGTTTCATCCCTTTGAAAAACTCCATCACAATTACATCACTAGTGCAATACTGCTTATATATTTTAGGAAAGATAACATCTGGCACTTTAGCAAAATTGGCAGCAAATGCCTCTGCATTATTGGCTTCTAATCTAAAATCTACTTCCTTATTCGTATATTCACAGAACTCAGTAAACATATTCTTGGGTTGAAGCTCTGGAACAAAAAGTTCCATAAATGCTCCTGTTGATTTAATAATTTTACTATCCGTCTGAATCAACTCACGCGTGCCTGGTTTTAAAAGTTTAATCACCACTTCTTCACCAGACCTTAAAGTAGCTCTATGAGCCTGTGCAATTGAAGCCGAACCCAGTGGATTTTTCTGAATTTCAATAAAAATTTGATGAACAGGTTGTCCCATCTGCTCTTCCACTAATTGGACAAATCGTTCATATTGCAGGGCAGGTAAAGTATCTAATAATTTCTTAAGTTCATCAGTAATGTCTTTAGGCAATATATCTTCTCTAAGCGACAGAATCTGACCCAGCTTAATATATGTTGCTCCCAACATCTCCAACCTCCGCCTCAATTGAATTGAAAAAGGTTGGCGAATCAATTTTTTATTTAAAAACGGCCAATGAAGCCACAAAAAAATCTTGAGAAAAGTATATTTAATTTTTTTCTTTTGATTAGTTGCTTTTCTATGTCTCAAAAATGCAAAGCCACCTCCTAAAGCTAAAGCCATCAAATGTGATGTAGTAATCAAATACCTGACAACCAAAGAGCTAGGCTTTTTTTCTATATACTGCTCATAAACTCTTTCTTCTTGCTGCTGATATGTAGTTCCTGTAGCTTCCTGTATTGGATTTGACATAATAGTAATAAAATAAATAAATTAGCCAAAAATAGATATTAAAACCTAATCTTAAAAGAAATTTAATAATTTCTATAAAATAATATCTACTATATATCGATTATCTAATAAGAGTAAGATTTCCTTTAGAAAAATATTTCTCTTGATTTTCACAAATGATTGTCAAGTAATAAGCATAAGCACCAGCTTCTGCTAATTTTCCTTTATATGTTCCATCCCATCCGTTTAATATATTATCTGATTCAAAAACCTTCTCTCCAAACCTATTATAAACAGCAACCGAATAGCCTAATGCCGATTCAAAACGTACCATCCATTCATCATTGACTCCATCACCATTGGGAGTAAAAGCATTAGGTATAAATATATTTTCATCACTACACCTCAATTTCAAAACCTGAACGCTTACTGTATCTCTTGCCAAACAATCCCCTTTTGTAACCTCCACAATAAAATCTGAATTTTGATAGACAACTGATGATGGATGAGAGATATCTGGTTGATTAATTTCTGAATTTGCAGAATACCAATAATAACTAGTTAATGAATCTGGTATAACACTCAGTTGTACCGTAT
The DNA here is from genome assembly GCA_023957235.1 of Chitinophagales bacterium. Classification (GTDB taxonomy): domain Bacteria; phylum Bacteroidota; class Bacteroidia; order Chitinophagales; family JADIYW01; genus JAMLHH01. The sequence goes on from JAMLHI010000002.1 coordinate 155,229, forward strand.
CTCCTTTATATACAATTAATGGATTGGCATTCGCTTGAATTTGAAGTGGACTATAATAAATAGGCAATGAATCTCTAATTCTACAAGAATCATTATAAAAAATAGTGAATGGCAAAACTGCATCAACTCCTTTCCACTCATAAACCATTTGAGTAGAATTGACTATCGTATCTTTAGGGGCAAAATCCCATACCATTTGATAATCAATAGTTGAATTGATGCCAACAGTCAATAATAGCTCATCCTTCTCAGTTTGACATATATACATTGGCTGAACTTGATAAGAGATATCAGAACGGTCAATTTGCTCCTTAAATTCAATATTTGCGCTACATTGTTCAGGTCTTGAAAGTAATATACTGTACTCAAATTCTTTATTATATTCAAGTTCTATTTGCACATCCAATTCATTTTCAATTGTTTCTCCATTTATATTCCAAATAAAATTTGAAATTTCAGGATTCAAAATTTCAAAATGAAGACGCAAAATTGCTTCGTCACAATGATATAAGACTTCTTTGCTAATTGTATAATCTACTTCTGGTTCAGCACATTTAGTAATTTCAAAATATATTGTGTCTTTTGCAATACAACCATTTAACAAATCCGTTTTAGTAACTATCGCCCATTGATTAGAGTCAATATACATAGTTGTCTGGGCCTTGTCAGGTGTCGAGTTAGGAGAAGATGAATTCCAATAATAACTATATCCTTCTTCATCTTGTACACTTAAAGTTACAGTTGACGGCTCAAAAACCACTGGAGGATTGGCAATAATTTCCAAATTTGGCAAATTCTGAATAACAACTTTGATACTGCCTGGATAATAGCAACCCGATTTTGTATGAATGATATAATTTACGGTTTCAGACTTTGTAGGTAAATATGAATATGTCAACTTATCAGTATATACAGAAGGAGTCAATAGCCATTGAACATATTGAATATCATCTTGGGAAGCTTCAATTTTCAATAATGCTGAACTACCTTTACAAACATTCACCATTTGAGATGAGTATTGAAATGTATCTCTTAATAGCGTGATATGCTTTGTAATGGTATCAGAGCAGCCATTTCTACCTATTGCTATCAAGGTCACTGGATAGGTTCCATAACCCGAAAATGTATGTTCAGGGCTTGTCTCTGTTGAACTCCAGCCATCGCCAAATTCCCAAAAATAATTGGTTGCAGAAATTGACTCATTATTAAAAGACACTTTTAAACTGTTACAAATTGTATCATAAGTAAAAAATGCTGCCGTAGAAAATTTGCCACACTCTCCTACATTGAACTGAAAATCTCTCCTAGTCTGAGAGATATATTTACCTTTCCTATATTCATCTACACACACACCGACAACATATTGACCAATTTTATCTGGATAGGCAGTCATCTGACCCGTATGCATATCAATTTTTAATTTGTCAGCCCCCCCCAACATATCTTCCATTGAATAAGGCGAACGCCAGCGGACTTCCTGAAATGGAAAATTGTCCTGATTCAACAAATAGGGCATATAGGTAGGATTGACGGTGTTCATTGCATCAATAGGAGTACATAACTTATATACAAGCGAATCACCATCTTCATCTTTTGCGCTGTGATCAAATTCAAATTTTTTATTTGCGCAAATAGCAACAGGAGGATATTTGTTAAATACAGGATTACTATTCTGAATCGTTTTTAACGGTGGCACATACGCATATAAGTTCATCCCTGAAGAAAGAACGCTATCCACCTTATCATCATAAACATTTAAAATTGTACCATTTCGACAACATCTTTGATAAGAAAGATAATATCCTTGTTCATTTTCAGGAAGAATACCATCAAATTCATACTGCATCTTTTCCACACAAATATTTGGGGGAGCGGTAAAACATTCATCTTCAATCACTACTGGCAGTCTTACTCTTGGCTTGCCAAATACAGAAAAATATCCAAGAAAAGCACCACCACCATCATACACCAGCACATAACCCGGGTAATCAAAATCTGCTTGACCTAAGTAACAATCTCTATACACAGTCAGTGTAACCCGAAAAGAATCACTAGCAAGATGACGATAGTTCATTTCCCCTCCTATAAGATGGGTAGCCTTTAGGGGTAAACTGAAAAATAATAGTACTAAAACGAATGGAACTTTAAATATTTTCACTTAAATTAGATTAGGATTCGTAACAAACTTTAAATTAACATAATTTAATCAATGAAACTATTTATACAAACAGTTTTTTTCATTTTCACTTTACTTTTAAATTCATGTACTGAAAATAAAGAATTACCTGAAAATACCGACTCTTCATATCTAGAGTCATCAAATACAAGTATTGGGAAAAATCAACAGGAAAGCCTTCAACAAAAATTATCAGATGATTACAGTCAATACAACTGTCCTCCTATTAAAAAAGAGTTGACAGGGACAATTTATCAAAAAGGCATACCTACTAGTAAAAGTAATGAACTATTACGAGCAAATGTTTTGAGACTACCCAATACCTTTACAATGGCTTGTGATGATGGCAAACAAATTAATGTCACAGAAGTCGAACTCAATTTTGAAGCAGAAACAAATATTGATCAATATCTTGGATCATCAGTAATCGTTATAGGTGAATTGAAAAAAAATAATAATAATTCTACCTTACCTATAAAAATTGATGTCATTCGTATTGAAGCAAGATAATCTTCTATACAATAAGACTTGAACTTTCATACATTTGCAGTCCAATTTACTGCCATGTCAGATATTCAAACAGAAATTAATAAACGAAAAACATTTGCGATCATCAGTCACCCTGATGCAGGAAAGACGACTTTGACAGAAAAATTCTTATTATTTGGAGGTGCCATTCAAACTGCAGGAGCTGTCAAATCTAATAAAATAAAAAAAGGTGCTACTTCTGATTTCATGGAAATTGAAAGGCAAAGAGGAATTTCCGTTGCTACTTCTGTAATGACATTTGAATACAAAGGAAAGTTAGTCAATATTTTAGATACACCTGGCCACAAAGACTTTGCTGAAGATACCTATAGAACACTTACCGCTGTTGACAGTGTCATTTTGGTTGTAGATAGTGTCAAAGGTGTCGAAACTCAGACTGAAAAATTAATGGAAGTCTGTAGAATGCGCAAAACGCCAGTGATTGTATTTGTCAATAAATTAGACCGTGATGGGCAAGACCCTTTTACGCTAATGGATGAAATTGAAGGGAAATTAAATATTCAGTTACGACCATTAAGTTGGCCTATTAATCGTGGACCTTTTTTCAAAGGAGTATATAATCTTTACGACCATTCCTTAAACTTATTTCGACCAAGCTCACAAACACTTTCTGATAATATTATCACTATAAAAGATATCAATGACCCTGAATTGGACAAACAATTAGGAAAAGATGTTCATCAGCTGAGAGATGATATCGAACTGATTGATGGAGTATATGGTGATTTTGACCCTCAAGAATATTTGACTGGAGATATTGCTCCTGTATTTTTTGGTAGTGCCATCAATAATTTTGGGATACAAGAATTGCTTGATACCTTTATTAGAATCGCACCAACACCTCGTCCCCGAAATACTGAAACAAGAGAAGTACTTCCTAATGAGAATAAATTTTCAGGATTTATCTTTAAAATCCATGCTAATATTGACCCCAATCATCGAAACAGAATTGCTTTTTTAAGAATTTGTTCAGGAACATTTGAAAGAAATAAATTTTATACCCATACTAGAATTCAAAAGAATCTGAGATTCAGCACCCCTGTTACATTTTTAGCCTCTGATAAAAGTATTATTGACGAAGCCTTCCCTGGAGATGTAATAGGACTATATGATACAGGCAATTTCAAGATCGGAGATACACTTACAGAAGGAGAAAATCTCCAATTCACCGGAATACCAAGTTTCTCGCCTGAAATCTTTAAAGAATTGGTCAATAGAGATCCTATGAAGACCAAGCAACTGGAAAAAGGTATTCGACAATTGACAGATGAAGGAGTAGCTCAGCTCTTCACCATGACTTCTAATAACACTAAAATAATTGGAACCGTAGGCGAACTCCAGTTTGATGTGATTCAATATAGGTTATTGGGAGAATATGGAGCTTCTTGTACTTTCAAACCCATACAATTTCATAAAGCAGTATGGATTACTTCAAAAAATCCTTTAAAAATAAAAGAGTTTATTCGCACTAAATCAAATTATATGGCAGTAGATAAAGATGAAAAGCCCGTTTTCCTAGCAACATCTGAATGGATTTTAAATCTTACAAAACAAGATTATCCTGAAATCGAATTCCACACTACTTCTGAATTTTAATCTTTAATAATGACAAATACGCCCAACGAAAGAATATCACTATTATCTAAAATGATAGGTACGGATCCAAAATTTTGGCCCTATCCCATTTCAAGAAATTTTAATTTGAGATTGTTAGAGGTCAAAGAAGCTTATGTAAAAATGCAAACAACAGTTCAAAAAGATTGGCTGAACCCATTGCAGATTATGCATGGAGGTTATTTAATTACTTTAATGGATGAAGCAATGGGACTCTGTGTATATACTCTTAATCATGACAAAAAGTTTGCTACTATAAACCTAAATGCAGATTTTTTTGCAAGTTCTAAAGAAGGAGATATTATCATCATTATAGCAGAAATAGAAAAAGTTGGCAAACAAGCCATTCATGCTAGTGCAAGAATAGAAAATGAAGCTGGAAGAATTCTAACCAAATCTTCTTCAAATTTCTTTGCACTTCAACCGAGAAATATATAACTGATTAACATTCATTAAGATGTTTTAACAAGGGTATCTGAAAAGTCTTTTTTAATTTTGGTTTGTCAAAATATTGTCATCTTGAAATTATCTTTACCTATATTATTTTTATCCGTTTTCCAGCTTTCAATTCTACACTTAAAAGCTCAAGATAGCAACAATACTCCACGTATTACTATCCAATCCTTTCAGAAAAATAGGAAAGATATTATAGAGTCAATAGACACCATAGACATTCAAGAACTTGACAGTGCGCTGATATTATTAGACTCGATTCTGGGAGAAAGCTCTTTAAATTTGAAAAACATTTTAAGCAGATTAGGAGAAATTAAAATTACAAAAGAAGATTTCTCTTCAATTGATAGCATTTTTGAAGGTCTTACTCAACCATTTCATTCATCATTGGATGCTGATGTTAATATTTCAAATAAGAAAGTTTCTTTAGGAGTCATTCTTGATGACAATCCTCTTCATGATGAAAACCATAACAATTTGCCATTCATCCTAGACGTTATTCCTGGCTCACCAGCAGATAAAGCAGGGTTAAAAAAAGGAGATTTTATTTTAGAACTTGACCGAAAGAAAGTTCATCATATTGAAGATGTAAAAAATGTTCTCCAACAAAAAGTCGAAAATGATTCTTTGGTAATAAAATACTTCAGCAATCATGATACTCTCTATACTGTGGCATTTTTGAAATGTATGGAGAAAAGACAGGAAAACTGGCTCTCTTTGATACAGAGAGAATTTTCAAAAGATTCATGTGTGAAAAACCCAGCCCATCCTTTGTGTGAAAAAATTATCATTCAGAAAAGTGGTCCTAGATTGGGTCTGAAGATTAAAGATTTAAATGAAGAAGGCAAAAAAGCATTAAAGGCTAAAAATGGAAAAGTGATAGTATCAGAAGTCTTCCAATCATCTTTGGCAGAAAAAATGAATCTTCAAATCAATGATGTTATCATCAGTGTTAACAATCATATCATTCAAAATTCAAAAGATTTTAAAAGTTATATTGAGCAATTAGAAATTCCTCATCCTATTGAATTAAAATACATTAGATATGGAAAAAAGAAGAAAGCTTCAGGAATTATTGATGAGTATAGCAAACCTTGGGATGACAATTCCCCACTGAATATCATTGATTTATCTAAAGTCAAACATTAGTATTTTTTCAAGAATAGTAAAAGGCAATCAACCAAAATTCATTCGTTGAATTCTTATTGCATTCATAATTGCCAGTAGAGCTACCCCAACGTCAGCAAATACAGCTTCCCACATAGTTGCAATTCCTCCTGCACCCAAAATCAATACAATTAGTTTTACCCCAAAGGCCAATGAAATATTTTGCCATACTATTCGCTGGGTACTCTTTCCTATTTGAATAGTTGTAGAAATTCTGGATGGCTTATCATCTAGAATCACAATATCAGCTATCTCTATCGTCCCGTCACTTCCTAGGCCTCCCATAGCTATCCCTACATCGCTGAGTGCGACTACAGGTGCATCATTAATTCCATCGCCCACAAAAGCAACACTTTCTCCTGATAATTTAATCTCATTGACACGTTGGACTTTATCATCTGGAAGCAAATCTCCATAAAAATTATCTATACCTAAAGTCTCACTCACTAGTTTGACGACAGAAGTTTTATCTCCACTTAACATCGTAGTCTTAACTCCCAATGTATGCAATTTTTGTATTGCCGAATGCGCATCTTCCTTTATCTGATCAGCAATAGTCATATAGCCAGCAAATTTTCCATCAAAAGCAAAAGCAATAGTGGTATAGATGATTTCAGAAGAATGGATTTGATTTGAAATGCCAAACTTATCTAACAGTTTAAAATTACCTGCCAATATCTCTTTGTTTTCAATTAACGCTCTTAATCCAAAGCCAGGAATCTCTTCAATTTCAGTCAATTGTATAGAAGTATCTACTGCTCCAATATACTCATGAATAGCAGTAGCAATAGGATGACTACTATGACTTTCAAGGCTATTGACATACTTTAAAATTGTATTTTCATCTATATCTCTTTCTAAAAACACTTCCTGCACTTTGAATACACCTTCTGTCATAGTTCCAGTTTTGTCCATCACGACATTTTTAATTTTAGCAATAGCATCCAAAAAATTGCCACCTTTCACTAAAATCCCATGACGACTTGCAGCCCCTATTCCTCCAAAATATCCTAATGGAATTGATATGACTAAAGCACATGGACATGAAATGACTAGAAAGATCAAAGCTCTATAAAGCCACTCATCAAAAACATAATTTCTAACAATAAAATATGGGAAAAAGCACAAAATAACAGCAAAAATTACAACTATTGGGGTATAGGTTTTTGCAAACTTTCGTATAAATAATTCTGTTGGAGCTTTCTGTTGACTAGCATCTTGAACCAATTCCAAAATTTTGCTGAGTTTGCTATCCTCATATAATTTATTGACTCTCACTAAAGCAACCTTATTTAAATTAAGCATTCCAGCCAAGACTTCTTCATTGCAGTATTTAGTATCTGGTTGACTCTCTCCAGTTAGCGAAGATGTATTGAAAGATACCGAATCTGAAACTAATATTCCATCTAAAGCAAGTTTCTGACCCGGTTTCAATTGAATAAGCTCTCCTATCTGAACATGGCTCGCTTCAACCTCAACTGCAACCCCATTTCTTATCACAGTAGCATAATCAGGTCTTTGATCCAACAATGCCTTTATATTTCCCTTTGCTTTTGAAACAGCCATAGTTTGAAAAACTTCTCCTATTGAATAAAACAACATCACCGCTACTGCTTCAGGATATTCTCCAATAAAAAAGGCTCCCAAAGTAGCAATACTCATTAGAGAAAATTCAGAAAACCATTCTCCTTGTTTTATACTATGCCATGCATCTTTTATAACTGGGAATCCAACCGGAATAAATGCAAGAGAATAGCCTAATAATTGAATAGGATGTGAAAACCATATAGGCTGCCAAAAATGCTGCAAAACTAAAACAAAGACTAAAATTGAAAAAGAAACTATCGAAGGTAAAAACCACTTAAAGTAATGGCTATCAGTATGTTCATGAGAATGGCCATCTTCATGATGATGACCAACTTTATCATGAACTTCTGCTAGTGCCAAAATCTTTTCTTCCTTCAGACAACACAATTGCTTTCCTTGCTGGTCATATAAATGTTGATGCGTCATTATTTTCCTAAAATTATCTTTACAAAATACAATAATGACAACAAAAAAGTTTAACTATCATTCGTTCAAAATAAGATTATTCATCAAAATCCAAATTGACAACATAATAATAAAATACACATTATTTTGATTTTTTTAGATTTGTACCCTTAATCGCTTCAATGGAAACAATAACTTCAACATCCTTTACTGAAGAAAAAAGCACTGTAAAAAAGAAATACATATTTATAACATTGATATTGTGTATTTTGTTTTTTGGATTGTATTATGGGTATAGTAAATATCAATTTAACAAATCACATCAAGAGACTGATAATGCACAGGTCAACGGTGATATTGTGCCGGTTGTTTCTAGAATACCTGGATTTGTAGATTATATTTTAATCGAAGAAAATTCACCAATTCGACAAGGTGAAATTATTCTAAGACTGGATGACAGAGAAATGCAAATCCGTCTTAAACAAGCTCAGGCAGGTTTAAATTCTACTCAAAAAAATATTGATGTTTCAAAATCTAGCTTGGGAATATCTCAAGCAGGAGCTAAAGCCTCAAATGCCAATTTTAACGCTATCAAACAAAATCTACTTTCTGCCAAAGCGCAAATAGATGGTGCAAAAATAAAAGTAGATGCTACTGAGAAGGAATTTAAAAGATTTTCTAGTCTGCTAGAGCAAGGTGCAACAACACAACAAATTTATGACAAAGTAAAAGCAGAAAGAGATGGAGCCTTGGTACAATATGATGTTGCAAAAAATCAATATGAAGTATTGCTCAAACAAGTAGCTGCTGCTCAAGATCAATTATTAGTCAACCAAGAGCAAGTATCTACTAGCTCTAGCCAAGTGAGTGCAGCTAATTCTGGATTGTCTTTGAGAGAATTGGATATTGAATTGCTTCAATTAAATCTTTCACATACCATAATAACTGCTCCTGTAAGTGGAATAATTTCTAAAAAGAATGTTCAATTAGGACAATTCATTCAACCAGGTCAATCCTTATTTGCCATTATCAGTGATTCATCTTTATATATCACAGCCAATTTTAAAGAAACACAAATTGAAAATATGCAGGTAGGTCAATCTGCTAAAGTTCTGCTGGATGCATACCCAGATATCCCAATAGAAGGAAAAGTGGTTTCATTTTCTCCTGCTACAGGAGCAAAATTTTCTTTACTTCCTCCAGACAATGCTACTGGAAATTTCACCAAAATAGTGCAGCGAGTTCCAGTAAAAATTTCTATTACTATACCTGAATCTTTGAAAAACAAACTCAAGACTGGGTTAAGTGCAAGAGTAACAGTCAGTACAAAATAATTTTCTCTTATATCTCTATATAACACTTGTGGAAGCCAACCCTTTAAAAAGATGGATGATAACAATTACTGTCATCATGGCGACTCTTCTTGAGTTGATAGATACAACAATCGTCAATGTTTCTTTGCCACAGATCATGGGCAATTTAGGTGCTACGCTCAGCGAAGTGGGGTGGATTGTTACCGGATATGCTGTTGCCAATGTCATTATTCTTCCAATGTCAGCATGGCTTAGCCTAAGATTTGGAAGAAAAAATTATTTCATGGCTTCCATTACTGTATTTACAATCTCATCATTTTTCTGTGGTGAAGCAACTTCTATTGAAATGCTAGTCTTTTTCAGAATCATTCAAGGTCTTGCAGGCGGAGGGCTATTATCCACCTCACAAACTATACTTGTTGAAACTTGGCCAAAAGAACAAATAGGCATGGCAACGGCACTATTTGGATTAGGAGTAGTAGTTGGACCGACAATCGGACCGACAATCGGAGGATATATTACTTATCATCTCAACTGGTCATGGATATTTTTTGTCAATATTCCATTAGGAATATTAGCTCTTGCCATGTCCTACTATTTCATTAAAGGAAGTGAAGGAGAAAAGGATAAGAAAATAGATTGGTGGGGCATTGTCTTTTTGGCTATTGGAATAGGAAGTTTACAAGTCTTACTTGAAAAAGGAGAAGAAGAAAATTGGTTGGAAAGTAATTTTATTTTGACCTTAATTATGACTTCTGCATTAGGTATCATTATTTTTATTTGGAGAGAACTCAGCATAGATAATCCAATCGTTAATTTCAGAGTTCTTAAAGACAGAGATTTAGCAATTGGGATGATAACCTCTTTCATTTTAGGTGTTGGCTTATATGCATCAGTATTTATTTATCCAATTTTTGCACAGAATCTATTAGGTTTCACTTCTTTAAAAACAGGGGAACTTCTTTTTCCGGGTGGATTGGCCACCATTTTTATGATGCCATTGGTCGGGCTATCGCTCAAAAAAAGATTTCCGCCTCAAATATTAGCGACAATCGGCTTTATATTATTTTTTGTTTTCACTGAAATGCTGGCAAAATCTACACTTCAAACAGGTGAAAATGATTTTTTTCTTCCACTCATTATCAGAGGAATAGGAATGAGTCTTTGCTTTGTGCCATTAACCAGCTTGGCGCTCTCAGGTCTAGAAGGGAAAGATATTGCTCAAGGAGCTGGTATCAATAATATGATGCGACAATTGGGAGGTTCTTTTGGCATTGCAATTATTACCACAATGATTAATAATAGAGTCGCTTTTCATCGTGGACATTTAATAGATAATATCAGCGACTACAATCCAGTTTCTGTTGAAAGATTTCAGATGTTATTTCAAGGAATTTTATCAAGGGGCGTTGATGCAGTAAGTGCTCAAAATATGACTTTAAAAACATTAGATGGACTAGTCACTCAACAAAGCTACCTATTGGCTTATATGGATGGATTTTATATTGTTGGATTTTTTATGCTGATGGCAATACCTTTTATTTTCTTGCATCGATTCAATAAAGAAATTAAACTTCCCATGGACGCACATTAAAGTCCTAAAGATGACTTCTTTGTAATAGATTTCACATGCCATAAATAGGCAATTTGAATCTGAAAAGTAAATTGACGCTGATTTTGATTGATATAGCCGATTCGATTTAATCTATAGATATCCAATAGTCCGACATTCGTTCTAAATCCAATATGTAATAACCCTGGCCCCTTCAATATACTCATTCCCGCTCCCATCAATATACTCATATCAAATCTAGAAGTAGGCAATGGCAATGGTCGATTGTAAATCAATTGTTGTGAACTAGAAGTCACTACTTCTTTTTCAACAAAAATAGAAGTCTGGTCATAAATTCCCGACACATAAGAAGGAGCTATCCCAAACTCAAAAAACTCATTAAATTTCTGCGTACCAATAGACGCATGTATTAATGCAGGAATTTCTATGTAATGCAATCTTCTTTGATAGATACTTAAAGTGTCTTTATATTCCTTTTTAAACTTAATTCCCTTTAAGGAATAATTAGCTTCAAACATCAATCCAATGTGCTGATTGAATCTCAACCAAAGGGTTGCTCCCATATTAGGATTGAGAGCAAATTTGCCATCATTGCCATCAATAACTGTATTTCTTTGTTTTGCACCTCCAAAACCAAATCTAAACCCTGAATATAGACGGACATTATCAGATTGAGATATACTATCAGCACTTTCTCCTAGAGCGATAAAACTAGGCAATAAGAGCAAGAATGTGAATAGATAATTTTTCATTGATTCCAAAGATACATCTAGAAATTGAGTAACAAAACTCTAATTTTATGTTAAAAACAAAAAAAATAAATCTCAATTTAGTTGCAAATGTTCAATTAGGCACTAGATTTGAATAGAAACTATCAAACTAAATGATTTTTATATGAAAAAACTAATGTTATCATTGACCTTGCTATTCTCTGTATTTGTAGTAGCTAATGCACAGACTGAAGCAGGTCCAGCGATTAAATGGGAAGCTACTACTATTGATTATGGTACTGTTCAACAAGGTGCTGATGGAAGCCGTGAATTTGTATTAACAAATACAGGTAATGCTCCGCTGATCATTTCTAAAGCTACTGGTTCATGTGGATGTACTGTCCCAGTATGGCCAAAAGAACCTATCCTTCCAGGGCAAAAATCAGCAATCAAAGTCCATTATGACACTAACAGAATCGGTTCTTTTACTAAAACTGTTACTGTTGTAAGTAATGCAACTAATAATACTGATATCTTGCAAATCAAAGGTAATGTATTAGCTAAAGAAGGAGCAGAAGGACAATAATTTATACTTAGTAATGTTTACAAAAGCTATCCTAAAAGGGTAGCTTTTTTTATTGGCTATCTGGCGTTGAGCTAGATTCTGGAAAAAGCAATTCCATCATCCATAGATAAAGGACTCTCGAAATTCTGAAAATAATAGGCCAAATTCCTATTAAAATAATTGAATTGGCAATTAAATATGGAATAATAGGGTCAAACCCAAAAAGTATTAAATAAACCAGAAAGTTTATTCCAGACAATGCTACGCCAAGCCCATAACTTACATACATCGCTCCAAAATAAAAACCTGTCTCATTTTCAAAGTCCAACTTACAATAACTACAATACTTATTCATTTTATCATAGTTATACAAATGGTATGGATTGGAATCTTTAAACATATTACCTTCACCACATTGAGGACATTTGGCATGCAAGAGTATTTTGTAAAATTTTCTATTGGGGTATTTAAATTTCTCTTTCTCCATCAATAATATGCTCTTACTTCGTATTCAAATTTATCTATTTCTTTGAGCAAAATCTTTCGCTCCATAAGAAATAACAATATCAGCACCTGCACGACGAATAGAAATTAAAGTTTCTTCTAAGCATGATGGATAGTCCAACCAGCCATTTTGTGCTGCAGCTTTTAACATAGCATATTCACCACTGACATGAAAAGCAGCAATAGGAAGATGGACTTGTTGCTTAATATTCTTTATGACATCCAAATAATGCAAAGCAGGAGAAACCATTATTATATCTGAGCCTTCCTCCGCATCCAACTGAGCTTCTCTCAATGCTTCTTTAGTATTGGATGGATTCAATTGATAGCTCTCTTTACTTCTAGAAGAAGTATCTGTCCCTATAGCATTTCTGAAAGGTCGGTAAAAAGATGAAGCATATTTAACAGAATGAGCCATGATACTAGTATCTGAGAACCCCTGATCTTCAAGTACTTCACGTATATATCCTACACGACCATCCATCATGTCTGAAGGAGATAATATATCGATGCCTGCATCACATAGTGAGAGTGAGATATTTGCTAAAATTGGCAATGTTCTATCATTATCAACCACATTACCAACGATGATTCCATCTGAACCTTCAGGATGATAAGTATTTAAAGCTACATCCCCTATTAAACATGACTCTGGAAACTCTTGTTTCAACATCCTGATAGCATGAAAAAAAGAGTTTCTAGGATTATAACTATAAGAAGCCTCCGCATCTTTATGAGATGGATCAATGATTGGAAACAATAAAAAATTTGTCAATCCCAATTTCATACATGATTCTACTTCTTTAAGAAGATAATCGAGGCTAAATTGAAACATTCCCGAAATCGCAGGAATAGATTTTTTTACATCATTTCCATCTGCAACAAATAATGGTTGAACTAAATGTTGAACCGAAATAGATGTTTCGGCTATCATACTTCTAATGGCTGGAGACAATCTATTTCTCCTTGGTCTAATAGGCATTATACTTCTTTCTTCCACAAATTTACATATAGATATGAAAAGAAAAAAAACGCTTGTAAAAATACAATTGAGATCATCCTCAAATCAATTGAAATAACAACGCCAATCTTAAAGAAAACTCTTGAAAAATTGAATTTTGATTGAAAAACATACATGAGAAGGTAATTTATTCCTATAAAAGCAATCGCTTAAATATTTAATTATCAATTATTTAAAACTACACCCCTTATTGAAAAATACGTCATTTGACGTATTGTATATATTTCATAGAATTAAGAATTTTAATCCATGATAAATTTTATCCCATTGCCCCACAATAGCAAAACTAAAAATAAGATTTGCAGGATTAAAATTGCTTTTTACTGACATCATTCTAATAGACATCTAAAAAACTTTATCACAACAAAAGACAACACAGAAAGCTGTTAGAATATAAGTAAAAAGACAAGAGACTGTTCAAGAGACAGTCTCTTTTTGTTTGCCATTTCAGCTCATTATATTTTAATGCCTAATCATGGAATTAGAGAACTATTTCAAAGTTTTAAAATTATAATGGTATTAAACTTTATATTTGCCAAACAGAAATTTTTTCATGGAGAAGTTAATTACTTTAGACGAATTTATCATACAAAGTCAAAAAGAAGCCAAAGAAGCCACTGGCGAACTTTCAAGATTACTCAGGGACATTAGCGTTGCAGCCAAAATTATCAACAGAGATTTGAGTAAAGCCGGATTGGTTGAAAATATTTTGGGAGAGACAGGGACTACTAATATCCAAGGAGAGGAAGTCAAAAAGTTAGATGAATTTGCTAATACAATATTAATTAAATATCTCAAGACCAGTGGTGAATGTTGTGGAATAGCATCAGAAGAAGAGGATTCTTTCGTTTCTTTTCATGATGAACCTCAATGTAAAAATGCAAAATACTTAGTACTGTTCGATCCATTAGATGGCTCATCTAATATTGACTGTAACGCCTCTGTGGGCACTATTTTTTCAATATATAAAAGAATATCTCCGATAGGCACTCCATGTACTCATGCAGATTTTCTTCAGTCTGGAGAGAAACAAGTTGCATCAGGATATGTCATTTATGGTTCATCTACCATGCTTGTCTATACAACTGGCAATGGAGTCAATGGCTTTACATTGGATACAGCGATTGGTGAATTTTGTTTATCTCATTCGAATATTAAAACACCTTCAAAAGGAAAGATATACTCTGTCAACCAAGGTAATTATCACGACTTTGATCAAAACGTACAAGATTATATCAATTATTGTATTTCATCCGAAGATGACAAGAAACCATTATCATTGAGATATATAGGTTCTATGGTAGCAGATTTTCATAGAAATTTACTCAAAGGTGGAATCTTTATCTATCCTCTAAGTAAAAAAACAGGCAAAGGCAAATTGCGGTTGATGTATGAATGTAACCCTATGGCATTTATTCAAGAGCAAGCTGGAGGCATGGCCAATTCTGGTGAAATCAGAATTTTAGATATCGTACCTTCAAAACTCCATCAAAGAGTCCCTATTTTTATTGGTTCGAAATCTAATGTAGAAAAGGCATTAAGCTATTAAGGAGGGCAGATTTCAACCATTATTTACTTTCAGCATCCTCCGATCTTAGTACTTACTATTTCTCAGGAAACTTGCCTATATGAGTTTTTGAAGACCCCGCTTTTCTGTCTTCAAAATATTTTTTAAGTGCAAAATAAGAAGAAGTAAAAGCCATTTCATTCCATGGAATTTGTTCTTCTGTAAACAAGGCAGTTTCAATACTTTCAGGGCCATTTGAATATTGCCCGTCTTTTAGTTGGCCTAAAAAATGAATATACACCTGATTGGCTTGTGGCAAATTATACACTGCAAGAACTCCTTCTAAAATAAATTCTGCACCTGCTTCCTCCATCACTTCTCGGGCAGCTCCTTCTTCTGAACATTCTCCATCCTCTAAATATCCCGCCGGCAAATTCCAATATCCCTTTCGAGGCTCTATAGCTCTTTTACACAAAAGTACCTTATCCTCCCAATAGACCAAGGCACCCACTACAATTTTGGGATTAGTATAATGAATCGTCTTACAATTCCTACAAACAAATCTTTTTCTATTATCACTTTCTACATCCTCAAATTGGACTTCTGAGCCACAATCAGAACAATATCTCATCAATTGCATCATCTCTCCTAAAAGTAAGAAGAGATGATGAATTAATATAATCTTGTTAGTATTTAAAAATGATATTGCTAGGAAAATATCCTACCCCATAAATTCCTTTCACTGAATTAGTCTTCATATCTACTCTCAACATCTCTCCTTTTTGTGTACCATCAATAGCATCCAAAACTATCAGTTCGTCTTTAACTTCGTCAATCTGGAAACCATATACATATCTTTTGGCATCACTATATAAAGGTTCTGAAGGCAAAACTTTAGCATCAATGTCAATTTCATAAATATCAAACTGAGTATAAGATCCTGCTGCAGCTAAAGCAAAATAAATTTTATTTTTTGAAGAGTTAATTCTTAAAGGAGCACCAAAATAGGCTAACCTTCCAAAATCAAATGACTGTTTGATAGTATAATTACCACCATCTAGTTTATATAATTTGCCTAGCGCATTATTCCCCCAAAAACCAGTACAATATACCCAAATATCATTATTATAATCAATTTCTACGTCAATAGCACCCTCAGATAATTTAATATATTTTTCTACTTGATTTGTTTCTGGATTAATTACTAATATACCTTGCTGATTATCTTCGGTATATTCTACTGATTGGTTGACTGCTACTATCAACTTATTATTGCTCAATACAATATCCTCAGTTGAACCATTTACGTCAATTGTTGCAATTTTTTCAAATGTCTCAGGATTCAATACAGTAATAACATTACTATATAAATCAGTAACAAATGCTTTATTCTTATAAAACTCAATATTTTTGGGAGAAACAAAACCTTCAATCGTCTGAATACTTCTCATCGAAGCACTGTCAACAACTTCAATTTTAGCAGAGTTATTCACTACTAAAAAACCTTTCCCTTTGTAAAATTT
Source organism: Chitinophagales bacterium (assembly GCA_023957235.1). Taxonomy (GTDB): domain Bacteria; phylum Bacteroidota; class Bacteroidia; order Chitinophagales; family JADIYW01; genus JAMLHH01. The sequence continues at coordinate 171,896 of JAMLHI010000002.1, forward strand.
CAAATTTTGAAAGACATCACCTAAAGGTCTAGAATTGATACGTTCAAATAAGTCATTTGTGATTTCATTCCTTTCAAAATCATAAAAGCTCAAACTAGAATTACCCATTGTAAAAGCTCCTTCATTGATAATATAAAATCCTTTAGCGGATTTCAAATCTTCTTTTTCGTAAAACACTTCTGTTTTCCGACAACTAGTGATTAGGACAAAAAAGCCTATTAACCAAACCAACCTTTTGCTAATTTTTTTCATGTTTCCAAGTTATTAATAATGTAAATAAATAATTTATTCCAGGCATAGGGCGATATTTAACTTCTTCATAATAATCGTTCAAAATATTATGAAAAGTCATCTTACCTTCTAATTCTATACTTTTAATTTTTTGTAAATATGCAATCGAAGCATTCAGAACAGTATATGCAGGGATATACACTCCTGCATCTCTTGTAACAAATCGTTGTGAATAGGTCTGTCCATCTATATCCAATGATAAATTTTTCCAACTGTAAATCATCGACAATTTGCCTGAATGGATAGGATAATAAGGCAATTGAACCCACTGTGTCTTATCATTTTGCTGCTTTTTTTGGATATTTCCTGAGCGATGAAAGGAATAATCGGCTTTCAAAGAGATTTTATTAAAACCCTTTATCCAATTGATTGATTGTTCTACATTGAACCCATAAGCTAAAACTTTCCCCTCATTACTTGGTTGAAAATATCCCCTATTGGTAGGTAGCCACAAAATCATATTTGACACCTTATTGAAAAAAATATCTATCTGATGCTTCCACTCCCATTTTTCATTCATCAAATGATTGAAAGACACCCCTGAAGTCGAATTGATACTTGTTTCAGTTCTTAAATCTTCTTTGCCTCCAGGCACCCAAAACCTATCATTCAATGTCGGGAATCTGGCATCTTTGCTGATATTAGCCCAAATTTTCCATTCATGATTTTTTCCCTTGTAAGTAGTCGCTTCTACAAAAAAAGGCAAAACCCATTGTAAATGGCTTCTCGTAGCCGTTTTAATCATCGCTTTGAGATGTGTATTTTCGTTGGGGAGAAAAGACATAGCCATATAGGCATCCCAACCATATTCTTTAACTACTGAATGATAATTTTTAGTTTGAACTCCACTGATTTTTATATCATTTCCAAAGGAAAATTTCCAATTAGAATGAAATTTAAAGGAGCCTTGATACCTCAAAAGACCTTGATTTTCTTTATTATCTCTCTCAATATTTAAAACAAAATCTTGATAATACAAATTTTGATATACATACAATCCTCTGATTGAATGTTCAAAATCTCCTTTCTTTTTACTCCATTTAATCATTTGCCTAACAGCGATATCATTTTGATTCATCAAATTGTTAGGAGAGACCAAATAAGGAGGTATTTCACGATGAATAGATAAAATCTCCTGATACCAATACAAATGACTACCATTTTTTAAAGCCATACTCCATTGGGGATAAATATTCCATTTATTATATTTTCCATACTTCTGAGTTCTATTAACATTTGGGAAAACTGTATAATCATTGTATGAAAAATCATTTTTTGCTTGCTCATAATTCAATAAGATAGACCAAGATTGGCGTTGGCTAGCTCCTTCATAATACAATCCACTAGATAGCTGACCAAATGAACCTAAAGACTGTTTGTAGCGCAACAGATGGCCATTATCTACATTTAGAATGTTTTTAATATTAACAACTCCAGCTAAACCTCCTGTTACAAATTCCTGACTTTTAGAAGAATAGTTGACCTCTTGTCTATATCCAATAGAAAATAAAGACAAATCTGCTACTCCAAGCATGCCTGAACTTACTGGTACATCATTCCATAAGACTTGCACATATTGAGGAGGTAAGCCTTGAGCAGATACAGATTGGACACCTCCTAAAGTATTTGTACGAACAAATACTCCAGAAGAAGATTTTAAAACATCACCTACTGTACTCTTAGATATATGATTACTAGACAACGACTGTTTTACAAGCAAAGTATCCAATTCAAGAGAATAAGCAATACTATCTTGAGTATCAGCTGAAACTTGAATAATACTAAGGCAAAAACACCCAATTAGTCCGATAATTTTCTGCATTTCTAAAATTTGTCTCAACAAAAGAGGAATGCAGTAGATATACTAAATGTAGCTACTTCATCCCCTTTGCCTCGAAAGTTCTGAATTATTTTTTTGCTTAAGGCAGGTCTTCTGACTTGTTTCCTTGATGACACCTTCCCGCTAAACGCAGTGGTCAATTGTCATAAAGTATAGAAACTTACAGCAGCGAGGACTGTCCCGGACTTGCACCGGAGTTCCCTTTTAATCTTCTATCATTATAATAGAAAAACCATTTCGCATTGCAAATATACACTTTCTAAGATAATCCACGACTATGAAAATCAAAGTAAAATTTCCAACAATATCAATTAAAATAAAAAGAGATATAGGAAATCTAAAAGAAATTGAAGAAGAATAAGAATACCAATCCTTATCAACGATAAGGAGGTTCTATTAAAAAAATCTACCGATAAGAACACTCACATCATCTGTAAAGTCTCTACTACATTTATAATCTACCAGATTAGAATATAAATTTTTTACTAAATCATCGCTACTTTGTTGGATATTCTCCATAATAAAATCGGTCAGTCTCTCTTCTCCAAACATTTCTGAAGATGTATTTTCCAATTCTGTCAAACCATCAGTATAGCAAAAAACAGTGGAATTAGCTGATAATTTAATTCTCTCTGTATGAACTACTGGAATATATTCAAGGATACCTAATAAGGCACATCCCTTATCTAATCTTCTCAACTGACCATTATTATATAAAAATGGAGGATTATGACCAGCATTCAAATAAGTTAGTTCACGAGTTAAAAGATTGTATTTAGCAATAAATAAAGTAATAAATTTTTCCCCATTTGTAATATTTAAAATTTTCTCATTGAGTCTATCTACTAATGCTCTTCCATTATCCAACTCTATTGGGGGACTTGCATTCAAATAGGCTTGCAAATTAGCCATCACTAATGCTGCTGAAACACCTTTTCCAGAAATATCTCCTAAACAAAATATAAATTCATCTTTATTGATATTGATAACATCATAATAATCACCACCAATATTTCTATGAGGCAAATACAACCCAGCGAATTCATAGAGATGATTTTTGGGTAACTTTTTAGGAATCAGCATTCCTTGTATTTTTGATGCTAATTCCATTTCCTTTTTCATCTCATTGTCTTCCAACTCCTTTTCCAACAAGCGTTTATTCTCAATAGCCATTACAATAATATTTGTAATGACCTGAGCATACTGTATCAGATAATCTTCATTACCGTTACCATCATCATTCAATTGACCAATCAATGCAACCGACACTGCTACATCATCTAAATAGACTGGTAAGACATATTGATATCCACCAATTTTTTCAATATCTGCAACATCAATCTTAGAGTTGTATTTATACTTTAAAGCAACCGGTAAATCAATTTTTATTTCTGGACTTAGCATACTTTGCATACTAGATGCAATACTCCATCCATCTTGATAATGATATAAAACAAAATCTTCAATGCCTAAAAAAGAGGATAGACAAATTTTATAATAATCATATAATTTTGTCACTTCAATTCCAGTATTAATAGCATTGGTAATTTCATAAATGCTTGCCATGTGTTTATGTTTGGTCAGCAATCTAGCTTCCAAGTCACCAAGTCTGTCTTGTATTTCGACTACACTTTCAGGCATACAATATCAAGTAATTCCTTGTTAAGATAAATAAATAAGTTTGATTAACATGAACAAATGGCAAAAAGCACTCAAAAATACCTTTCTTTAGTTAGCTATTCCATTGTTAATTGCATACAAAATCATTTCAGAAGAAGAATTCAAATTCAATTTTTTCATAATATTCTTCTTATGAGTATAAACGGTATGAAGACTTAAAAAAAGTTGTTGTGCTATCTCTTTAGCAGAAAGTCCTTTTGCTGTCAATTGAATAATTTCCAACTCTCTTAAAGAAAGAGCGTAAGGTCGGCAATCTGCCTCATTAGTATTGAATAGTTTATTATGAATAATTACATCAATTATTCTATGACAAATAAATTTTTCAGATTTTTCCGTTGCTAATAATGCATTAATAATTTCATCATAGCCACATTCTTTTGTCAAGAAGCTGACAGCCCCATAATTCAATGCTTGAAAGACATGTTGGCTATTCGCATCAGAAGAAATAACCAGAATATTGATATTAGGAGAAGTGTCTTTTAAAAATTTCAAATCCTCTAAGCTAAAGTATCCTTCTTGAGCATAATCAATAATGACTACATCAGGAATTTCTATTCTTATAGCCTCCCTTAGCTCCCTAGAATCTGAGCATTCAGCAATACACTCAAATCTCTCAAGGCTTCTTACAACATCTAATATCCCAGCACGAATGAGAAATTGTGCATCAGAAATTATCACTTTAACCTTACCTTTCATTAGAATAAATCCAAATTACTAGATTTGATTGAATAAAATAAATATTTAAAGATATAATAGCAGAATTTCATGATTATTTGACAATATCATTATTTAATATTTCAACAATTTCAATATCCGTATTTCCAGTAATCACCTAAAAAAAATAAAGGGTAGTTCTTATTTCAAACTACCCTTCACAAAATCTAGAATATATATTATTGTTTTACAAACTTAGCTTCCATACTTTCCAATGTAGCTTTATTCGTAATAGATATCATATATGCCCCTTGAGCAAATTTTTGAGCATCAATCACAAATTTATTTTTGCCCTTCACCAATGGTAATATTTCAGAATACATCACTTGACCTAGCGTATTGATCACTTTAATCTGGAAGTCAGCTTTCTCCTGAGCTACTGACATTTCTACAGTAGTCAATCCATCAGTAGGATTAGGATAAACAGACAAGATGGTAGTTTGATTGTTATTAGCTACATTATCTGCGAGTTCAATATCAATAATATTACTGTATTCAAACTGGTTTCCAAAATCTACAATTTTCAATCTGTAATAGTTATGTCCAGTGTTAGGTTCAGCATCCACAAATGTATAACTACTCATTTGGCTAGTATTTCCATTAGCTGTAACGATACCTATAGCCTCATAGCTTACAGCATCTGTTGATTTCTCAACAATATAACGATCTGTATTTTTCTCTGAAGCAGTTATCCAATTTAACACATTGCTTTCTCCATCATTATACCCAGTAAATGACACCAATTCTACAGGAAGAACTGGTGGTTCTAAAGGCGATTTGAATATATATATTTGACCGCTACTACCATTATTATCATCATCCTCTCCTACTATCTGAACGACATAAGTTTTACACTCTTCTAGGCGATAAGTCTGAGAGAAAGTCATAGAAGGACTACAACCAATACAGTTTCCAAAAGGAACACAATTAATCAATGTTCCATCAGACACACCATCACAAGGAGTAGCATCTTCATATATGGCTAGCGCAGTATTAGAAGCAACATTGTTCACACTAAACACTATCGTCATAGTATCTGGTTCACCATCTGCAGTAGCACCACATTCTGTATTGAAAGTGAAATAGTTAGCAGATGTTGAACCACCTGGAAGACAATTGCCATAAAGACCTCCACTGTTATTTTGAGATGAATTATCTTCATCCAAATTCCAACATTGAGGCACTTCATACTCTAAAGTAGGAAGAGTAGGACAAGTTGATTTTGGTTCACAATGTGTTGATATACATAAACCAAACGTAGGTCTTGTCGGATTAGGTGTACCTTCATTAAATACTTGTAAAAAGATAGTTTCACCTGGAGAGGCAGCAATATCAAATTCAACATCTTTGCCTAAGCCACCATTATCGCAACCTAAGAATTGCAATTGACCCGTACATGGATTGCCTCTATAAGCTCCAACAACCAATTTTGAATTATTTACACCAGCAGCTCCATACTCATCGTCTCCTTGAATTTTAACACCTCCTTCCGAATCAGAAGGCACAGTAAACTTGTACCAATAATCACTACAATTAGTCATGCCACCACAGCTCAATCCATAAGAAGATCTATTTGCACAATCAATACGAGGAGTTGAAGATGAAATGATATAGTTATTCGTATAATTCATTGACCCATCAGAACATGGTGCATCCACCACATAAGCTGACAAATCATAAGCTGAAGGCAAATTACATGGTTCATCATTAGGGACTGCACTACATACCACTGGAATAGCTTGGTACTGATTGATCACCTTCACTGAATAATCACCTCGATCATCCAAAGCATCTTGACCATCAATTTTAAAGAAATAGGTACGACCAGGAATTAAACATTCATTTTCATAATCTAAGTCTCTAGTAATAATATTTGCGCTTTTTTCACCAATCTTATTTAACATAGACCAATCAGGGACACCAGCTGTACAAATACTAGTTTTACCAGCAGGCAACTCATATAGATTCAGATTCATATCTATAGGGTCAGAAGATAAACTACGACCTTCAATTTTCACATATCCTTCAGCAGGTGCGACAAACCTATACCACATCGTTTCATCATATGCTTTTATTCCTCCTACAAAAGGATGTTGTGGAGAAGGTGAAACATCTGGCTCTCCATCTTGGGTACTAGCACATAAATTATTATCTGTATAGGTGGAACCAATCGCTACCAACATTGGAGAGCAGACATTATCATTATTACCTACTGTTGCTGGTGTATGAATTACATTCACATTGAATGAAGTACCCACCTCTCCAAATATGCCAACATCTTCACCTTGAATTTGAAGATAGTAATTAGTGTTTGGTTTGAGTTTAAAACACTCCAATGAAATATTTGCATTACCACTTATCACCTCTGCTAAAATAGAACTTGTTCTTTCTGTCAGACTACTCCATACAGGCTGACCACCAGTACAAGTTGGAGCTTGAGTCACTTCATACAATACGATTGAAGCACTGATTCTATCGCTAAAAGGACTTTGATTAGTAACAGAAATAGTCCACTCTCCTATCTGAGCAGGCGTTCTAAATCTATACCATAATGTCTTATCATATCCTATTGAGTTGATATTATAGTAATCACCATTTACATTAGGCTCATCTATTTCTTGAGTTGCACATGTATTATTTTGCAAAGGAGTCGTCTGAGTTGTACCTGATATCGTACCCAAATCATAAGCACTACACATCATATCATGATTAGGAATACTAGCATCTTTATGTTTGATTGTCAAGTTAAATGGTCCAAAATCATTTCCACCAGCATCATCACCATCGACCTGAATATAATACCATTGATTGTCATCTAGACAACTAAACTCAGCACTATTCAATCCTAAAGTACTGCTCATTCGAGTTAATTTACTCCAGTCAGGATTGGTACAATCGAATGTTCCAGAAGTAGAACGGTATAAGACAAAGTTGTGAGAAGTGGATACAGAAATTTCATACTGACCTTCCCATGCTGGTCTAAATCTATACCAAACAGTCTCATCATAAGCAATAGCAGTCACATCATCTCCAGTGCCTCCCATATTACCAGAAGTATTAGGCTCTCCTAATTCTTCCCATGAACAATAATTAGCTCTTGGAAGAGTCACTGTCCCATTTTGCACCAAACTTGTAGTAATGTTCTCTGCTTGACATATCAAATCATTCACAGGATTATTACCTGCAATTGTACCATCTCCATTATCAGTAACAGTCAATATAAAATGCCCTTGATCTGTTCTAGTAGGAACAATATCATTGCCATCAATTTGGACAAAATATTTTGTATTCGGCAATAGACAAGTATAATTTTTATTAGTACTCGTACCTGTAATTGCACTTGATTCAGCACCTTCTTGAATTAGTTTTGGTGAAGGAGCTTCTGTAATACGGTAGGTTGGGTTAGAACCATTATTATAAAAAATTGCAAAGTTAGGGGTGAAACTTTCTGAAAATGCCGGATCATCTTGAACTTTCACATTGATCACGCCTGGTTTAGGAGGAGTAACAAACCAATACCATACTGTTTCATCTTCCAACTCATTTCTATGGTCTGTAGTATTTGAACCATTATACATTGCATCAATTCTAGGTTCATTGTCTTCTCCAGTTGCACATAAGTTATGTCCATTAGCAACCAATGTCCCTCCAGATACCAAAGTCCCATTATCTACAGGTATTGCGTTAGCCAAATTATCATTTGCTGGACGAGGGCTACCACTTCCATTGTCTTTTACTTCAATATTATAAGTAAAGTTATCTGAGAACAACCAACCAGGAGGTGTTATGCCCCAAAGCGCCATATCATAGCCATCAATTTGCACAAAATAATTCCAATTGGCAGAAGGACAATCTAAAGTAACAGTAGGTTTAATCTTGGTAAATCCACCTAAAGGTGTCCAAGTTCCCATATCTGAAGCCACTTTTATCAAACCACCAAACCCACTTGAACAAGGATTATAGCTTGCTGAAGTTCCTTTATAAACAGTAATACTTGGTAGCGACACGGCACCAGCAGACAACAATGCTTCTATTGAGACTTTGATTTCACCAGGATTGCTAGGTGTTCTAAATCTATACCACATTGTTTCATCAAATTCTGGTTCACTTTGAACAGCTCCTTGAGATGTTTCAGACTCACCTAATTCTTGAGAAGCACAGAAGTTATTATGATTATTTCTTACTAATGTACCTCCTGAGCTCAGTTGACCTAGATTTCCTGCAGTACTTGACATTGCACCACAGATATCATCATTTTCATTTGCCATTATGGAAGTGCCATCCATTTGTATTTTGACATCAAAGGTGCCCATTGTTGCTCCAAAACCTGGACAAATTGTAGTTCCAATTACTCTCAAGAAATAAGTAGTATTTGGACTAGGACAATCAATCTCTATCGTCTCACTTCTAGGCGACAAGATAATAGGCTGACCTTTACCTACTTTTAATAGTTTATTAAACTGAGTATTAGTATTGGATTGAGACTGACAAGTTGCTGGTAAGAAAGTACCATTATATTCAAACAAATCAATATCCAAATCCATACATGTTCCACTAGGATTATTTACTGTAATGGTGAATTTGCCCGGTGCTAATGCTCCAAGATTCATACCCGTATTAAATCTATACCATACACTGCGTAATTGGTCATCAAATAAACTGAAATTCCATCCTGAACTTCCTGGCTCGTTCAATTCCTCGGTAGAACATCTGTTATTATCTTGAAGAACGTTCTTAGTGCCTCCAGGGTTGATTTGGCCGAGATTAATAGCATCGCAAAAATCATCATGAGCTGTATGACCACCAACAGGAGGAGTATGTGATAAATCTGAACGAGGATCACTTGATAAATGGGTAATATTGATATTAAATTCACCTGTCGAACACAAAGATGCTGGAACACAAGCGACAGGGTTATTAGAACCATCTATCTGCAAATAATAATATCTACCCGGGATTAGACATTCAATTTCCACCTCTTCATCATGTAAGAAGGTCGCAACAGCAGGATCATAGTCCTCATCCACTTTAAAGCCAGAAGCAGCAAGTTTACAATCCTCACCTGGAAAATCATATAATGCCATTCCCAAATCAATTTTATCATTGAGAGAGTTAATAGCTTCGATTTTCACTTTACCAGAAGAAGGTGCTCTAAATTTAAACCAAAGTGTTTTTTTAGCAGTAATATTTATCAAATTAGGAGTTAATGAATTTCTCATTTTTTCTGCTACCATACCTGAACCTTCAATATTGGGTTCTATAGTAGCACATTCATTATTAAAAAATCCTGTAGTCCTCACACCATTTACTGGTAATGAATTGACATTCATGATTTCATAAGCATCACACACATTGTCATTGAGACTCGCTGGAACAGTTGCATAATCTTGAATAGAAATTTTAAAATCCCCATGCACATCTTTGATAGTCGCGCCTAAAACTCCTAATGTAGGGTCATTTTCACCATCTACCATAATATAATATTCCTTACCTGGAATCAGACATTTTGCTACCAAATATTCATCAAAACCATCTGTGCCCAAACTGACAAAATTATCAACATCAGATATATTGTTTTCTTTTATAAGGCCGTCATAGGATGAAGCTTGTTCTGTAAGCGTGCTTTTATCCATACAATTACCCATCGTATATACAGCTAATTGTAAATTGATTTTCTCATGATAATCCTTGTCTGAAACTGCCAATAGGCCACTAGGACTATTGGGATTAGCTTTATCTCTTCTATTTAATTGGGCAATATTTTCAGATCTAATTTTCACTTTTCCAGAAGGAGGGGCTATAAATTTATACCATACTGTAGCATCAGTAGAAAACCATCCTGTCGGTTGAGGGTCATTAATACCTGAAGCACAAAGGTTGCTCCCTAATTGCCAGTTCAATGAATTGTAGTCCTTTGTATGAGATTGTACAGGGAGAGATTTTGCATAACATGGTTCATCATTGCCAAAAGCAGTTCCATTTTGAATATCTGCCCAACTATTAGAAGCCATATCATATAAACCAGCATCTTTGACCTGCATGGAGAAATATCCCATGGTACAATTACCACCATTAAAGAAGTCACATAAAAGATAATCTTCACCATCGACTTGGATATAATACAATTTGCCTGGATTAAGACAAGTAGCTATCAAACTATTTCCTTCTAAAACGAAATTGGCTTTAGTATCCAAGATATCATAATAAGTAGTGGATACTACCGTAGCATCAGTATAATCTTCAATACCATGATTTCTTGATATCAAAGGCGACCATAAGTAACGCGGATCAGAGCAGTTAGGCGTCTGATTGCCTTGTCCTAAAACTGGATCCCAAACTGCAATGCTCAAATTGATTTGTTTATCTGCATCACTTGGTATGCCACTCGGTGCTGACTGAGCAGTAATCAATACAGATCCTGAAGGAGGTGCTATAAAAGTAAACCAAACATCTCTATCCAATACCTGATCTGGATCCGCTAAAAATCCTCTTGTCGGTGTAGCACAAAAATTGTCAAAAATAGTATTTCCCCCTGGGTCTGAGTTGAGTGTACCTCCCACTGGCACAGTACCCAAAAACAATGCACCACATGGGTCATCATTCACAGGAACTCCTCTTGTAGTAGGGGCAGTCGTGATAATAGGCTCATATACACCTTCAAAACATGGAGATGCTCCTATTTCTAGCACTTGTACATAATAAGTTGTATTAGGCTCTGGACAACGCAATCTATACTTTCCAGGTGTTGTAGAAGCAGCATTAACAAAAGGAACTTCCCAAGGCAAGTCATATTCTGATTGCAGCTGTAATGATGGATATATACAATCATCCACTTTTGATTTATAAATATTTATTTTAGAGTTAAAGAGTAGGCCTGCACATAGCGCACCTCTCACCCCTCGTCCACTCGTATAGTCATCGTGATCCCACTCTATCCACTCTGCTGGATTAGCATCTGTAGTAAATTTATACCATACAGAGGAGGTATGGGTACCACTTTCTCCTGGCCCTCCAGGAGTCACATTATCTGGTTCTCCTGCATCACCTGAAGTACATTTATTGGTATGAGGCAATCCAAAGAAAGGATAGCCAGTCATAGGAGCATTGTTGATTTCAGTCTGATGATTCAATCCACTTACCACAGATGTAGGGATAGTAGTTGCATCACAAATTTTGTCTCCAGGTCTAAAGGCTGATTTTTTTACTCGAATATTAAAATCTACATAATCTCCAGTCCCTATAGGATCTACTTGAATATAATAATTAGTATTAGGTGTTAAACACACATCTTTTATATGTCCATTATTATTAATCAAGCCACCAGCATCGCTATCTATCAATTCAAGGTTATTATAGTCTGATGCGTTGTCACCACATGCTCTAGCATTTGAGGAAGTAGATTTATAAAGGTATATATCTGGGAAAGTAGTAGGTACTCCTAAAGCAGAAGGTGAAGAAGATAAACGCTCGGCTACAATATCATAAATATGCATCAAAGTATTATCAGTATAATCAGCTGGAGGAGTTGTAAAACGATACCAGACTGTAGCATTGATACTGCTCAAAATGTCTGTATTATCTGGCTCACCACTTGTCGTAGTAGCACATCGAGTCGTCTGATTGTTAATGACTAAATCTGTATTATTAGCACTGCTGAGTGTACCCATAAAGCCCTGCTGGCCATCAACCGTAGAATTGGCAGGCAAACAGATATAATCAGGACCCTGGTTAATAAGAGGACCTCCCTTTAACCTAATATCAAAGCTACCATCATCACATATAGAACCAAGACCAGTATATACTTGTACATAATACCAAGTACTAGGCTCTAAACAGGATACTTTAAATGAGCCTTGTGTAGGATCTACCCCAAGTATTTCCTCAACATCATCTACTGCGGATAAACCAGCAATCCCTGTACAAGCACCTGCTATGGGTCTATTGCTCTTATACACTCTGACTCTAGGGAAGAATGTTCCATTAGCTAAACCAAACCAAAAATTACAATTTCCTCTCGTATTGGTCAATGAATTGTTATAAGAAGCATCGACAGTCGCCTCTATTGGAGGGTTAGCGTCTGTCTTAAAGCTATACCATATTGTTCTATCTGATGCATTTGCACCTCCCAATGCAGCCTCACCCAATTCGGTAGAAGCACACTGATTATTGCCAGTCACCTGAGGATCTGTCACATTGGGATTGACGATTTGATCTGAACCGCCAATATTTGTAGCACTGCAAATATTGTCATTAGCCGGGCGAGTAAGAGCACCTGAAAGATTATCCATTCTGATTTTTACATCAAACTCTTGGTTTTCACACAATGCAGGAACTGAGTTTCTAGCCTGTATCTGTATATAATAATATGTATTTGCTGTAGGACACTCTATCTTGATATCACTATCATCACCAAATGTACCAGTACCCACTTGGGTAACAAGACTATCTTTAGAACAAGTAATACCATCTGAAGTAGCCATACTATATACTTCGACTTTGGCTCCAGCTAGTAATGTACCGCCACCTTTACCAGTACAAAATTCTCTTACTCCTGAAGCGTCTATATAAAGATTGTCTCCTACATTGGCTCCAGTCTTTACTTTATACCATATTGTTTTATCACCAGAACCAGAATTAGGCTCTCCAGCATCTCTGGAAGCGCAAAAGTTATAAAAATTGCCTACTGTCTTCCAAGCTTGCCCTGCAGATACTGCTCCACCAGGCATCTGAGGAGATAAATCATAAGCATTACATACTTTATCATAAGCTGGATGATCTCCAAATTTTAATTGAAACTGAAAACATCCAGAACTTCCTCCGTTCAAATCTAGTGCGCAATTATCATCTGAAAATCCAGCTTGGATATAATAATCTGTTCCATAAGCCAGACAAACGTTATATAACCATTCATCTGAATTGGTACCCGAACAAGTATAATCTCCTTCCACTCTACTGAGAGCTGTCGGGAAAGAACATCCTACAGCACCTGTGGCTCTAAAAAGTTGAACATTGACATTATCACTTCCACAACCATTTTCTTTGATATAGGCTTTAAGGGGTAGAGATGTCTCTCCTATGGGTGCTGCTGGAGTCGTAAACTTATACCATAAGGTATTTTTCATACCATTATTACTGGGCTCATTAGCCTGTCCGGTTGCGCATCTATTATCATAATTGATAGTCTGTGTCCCAGAACCAGGACTTTTCACACCCAAATCAGTCGCATTACAGATATTATCATTGGGGGCAGTAAGAAAACTTCCCGACACTTCCCAATGATATGTCATCGTAAAATTTTTACCACTCTGACAACCACTGCCACCAGTAGCTGTTCTAGTAACATTACCAAACACACCTGTAGAAACTGGAAGAGTCTCTGTCCAAGTACCGTCTGCTGAACTTCCATCACAAATTGGAACAGTACAAGATGTAGCACCATCATTTTCACATCCTCTTAAGCCAACACTTATACTAGACGGAGGGCTAAAGGAACAATTATATGTAGCATCATAAATAGTATAGTTAATATTTCTAGTACATCCATTACATTCTGTTTCATATGTATCTTTACAATCTCCATTTATATAAAATCTCCATAATGGATCACTATCTCCCATAGGCCAATTATCACAATCGCCTATATTAGTGGATACCTGAGTTACTATTAATCGGTATCTCATCTGCGCCATTGTTTCATTCAGAAACAAAAAGACCGTAATAAATAAGAATATTTTGTATAGAAATTTCATTCTAATATTTTAAGAGGTTGATTAATTTTTGATTACAGGTGCTTGTTGGCCATCAAACTCAGCTTTGCTGATAGCATATAAAGTAATACCTGATTCTAAAGCATCTTTCAAAAACTGCTCGACATTCACATGATTATCAAATACAAATGCGAGCTTTTCTTGATTAGGTTGTATTTTTATTACAGATTTATCTTTATAGATACTGAATAACATTCTATCAAAAGCATCTCCATTATCTGCATTGACACTAAAATAAATGACTTTGTGCTGAGCTATATCTTCTTCAGTAATCATACTGATAAATTGTTTGAAAAAACCAGATTCTTTAAGGCTAATTCGCTCATCATCAGTAATTGCAACAGGTGGATATTTAGGTAATTGGCCACTATCTTGAGCAGCTATTTTCCCAATACCTATACACACTATGAAAGCAGTAATTATCCATTTGCTTATAATATAAAATTTCATGTCTATATAAATTTATTAGGTCAACACAGTTATTTTTAAAAATTAAAACAGTATATTCTTTACATTAATTAAAATTTCAACAACAATAATTAACAGTTTAATATACCGTAAATTAAAACAAATTTAATAAGGAAAAAGAAATTAAAACAAGTATTTAACACTATCACGGCAAGTCAACTTCATAATATATATATATGCCATACATCCTAATAAAATAAGGGTTTTTCAATAAGACAGAATTATTAATTTTAATTTTTTTTTGATAAAAATCAATTGAAATTTTCAAAGTTAAAAGTGAAAAAAATCTAATATAAAGGCTATTTAGAAATTCAGACAATATTATCTTTGATAAAATCTTGTTAAAAGAAGAAAAAACCAAATTGCTTACCCATATACCCTATATCAGAGCACATCATTGGTGGTCATATAAGACAACTCCAATTCTAGGATTTATATATTTTTATTGTGACTATTTCAATCATGTACCAAGCACACAATTAAGCGCAGTAATATTCTTCTTTATTCTTTCTTACGTGGGATTTGCAGGCCTTGGATATACAATTAATGATATGTATGATATTGAAGTAGATAAAAAAGCTGGAAAAATCAATCAACTGGGGGGAAAAAGTGTTTTTTTCAAGGTACAATTGATTCTTTTATTATCAATATTAGCATGGGCACCTTGGTTGTATCTGAGATCGCCTTGGTACATCCCTCTTAGTTTTGTTATTTTATTGCTTTTATTGCTGACATACTCACATCCTTACACTCGATTAAAAGAACATTCTTTATTGGGTCCGATTTGGGATGCACTTTATGGACACGTTCTGCCAATATTGATTACTTGTTTCACCTTCCAACAATATCTTCAATATTTACCTTATAATGAGTGGGTCTTTTATAGCAGCTTAATTATTTGGCAATTCTTAAAGGGCCTTAGAAATATTCTGATACACCAACTTGATGACTATGCCAATGATCTTTCTTCAGGAACCCAAACTTTAGTCACTATTTATGGAAAGGAAAGAGTCTATCACCAGATATTGAAATGGATATTGCCGTTAGAGCTTGTTTTTCTTCTCCTATTTTTAACAACTCTTGGAGTTAGATTTTATCATATATGGATATTTTGCCTCCTTTTTATTTTTATCTATCGTTTTGGACATGGGCTATTTACCCATCGCAATTGGGATAAAGAAAACCACACTAAAAACACCTATCTCTATATTCTCAATGATTTTTATGAAATGTATCTACCTTTTTATTTTTTATTGTCATTTTGCTTTAAGAGACCTGAGTATATACTTTTTTTAATCATTCATATCTTATTATTCCCAAGTATTTTACCAAGAATAAAATCTGATTTTTTAAGGGCAATAATTGAGTTTAAAAATTACATAAAAAATTATCTATTATTGATTTATAGATATTTTAATAAAGAAAAATGAATTAGACTTTTTCTAATAAGGTTTCATAATAAATTAAAAAGATAGGTCCTGTACCATCATACAACCCTTTTTGTTTCTCGTGAATTGTAATATTATTATCTGCAACGAACTTAGTGCCCACTTCAGTAAAATAAGGTATTTGTAAAGGTCTGCACATTTTTATTTCAAACCCAGCTTGAATAGCTGCATTTTTTAAATTTTCAATATTCTCAATATAAAGGCAAAAGTCTCTATTAACATTCTGAACAGCAATATCAATCTCTTTCTTAGTTTTTTTATCCGATGTTACATTGTAGTATTGATCTTTTATATAGACTTTCCCTCCTTTCTTTAAAACCTTTTTACAACTTTGAAATACTTTGGGTATATCAACAGAGTGAGTGAGTGCTTCCAAAAAATAAACTAAATCAAAAGATGCTGGAGAATAATACTCTTCCAATAGATGAAAATCTCCTTGTCGAACAGCAACTTTTCCAATTAAATCCTTTGCTTGTAAAATACTTTTATTAGCAATTTCACATTGATAATCAGAAATGGTCAATCCTTGAATATCTACATTAAGCTTGCTGGCAAAATAGATAGCTGGACCACATACGCCGCAACCAGCATCAATAATCTTCTGACCATCTTGCATCTCTGACCCTGAAATAATATAATCAAACAAGCTAGGCAAATCCGTTGTTCTAAAGGACTGAAAAGTGTCACCAAAAACTTTCATATAACGGTCTGTCCATTCTTCATAATATGACTTTACTTTTTGAGGAGTCAACTCTTCTTTTGGTTTCCGTTGAAATAATTGTCTTAAAAAACTCATTGAAAATTGTTTTAATCATTTTGGAGCGTTCGCCAATCTGCGAAAAGTCGTAATGGATTGGGATAAAAATTTAGAAAGGGTAAAATATTCTCATCGTAATTTAAATCTATATAATAACAATTCTGAAAAAGTTTGGATACTGCCTTTCTATCTTTAATTACAGCCAACGTAATAGTATATTTATCTGGTTTAATACTATAAATTGGAACTTTCATTTGAAAAGAAATCTCATTTCCATCCAATTCAAATGAAGATTTTGTTTGATTATGCAAAGAAGTCAGACTAAATCGACTATGTACAGAAGAAGATCCATCAAAAATAAGTCCTATATCTATCCAGTTATAATCTTTCACATCACTCAATTTCATATTGATTTCCAATGTTTCATTTTCTACGATATGCTCTATCTTCTTCAAATTCACCTTTTCATCTTGTTCAAACTTGGGAAACAAGTCTATAAAAGTTTCCTTTTCTACTATACTACCCTTCTCTATAGCTATAATTTTACTACAAATTGCAATTAGCAATTCAATATCATGACTGACGATTACAATAGTCAAACCTTCTTCTTTCTTTTGGCGAAGGACATTCAAGCATTTCCTCATAAAATATTGATCGCCCACAGCCAACACTTCATCTAATAAAAGCACATCACATTTTAGATGTATAATGACACTAAACGCCAAACGCAAATACATTCCATTGGAATAAGTTTTTACCGGCTGGTCAATAAATTTGCCAATTTCGCTAAACTCGACAATCTCATCAAAAGATGCTTCAATCTCCTTTTTTGTAAATCCCAAGATTTGACCATGCAGATATACATTTTCTCGACCTGTCAATTCGGGATGAAATCCTGCTCCAATATCTAAAATAGATGCTACTTTCCCCTTAATATAAATATCTCCACCTGTAGGAGGAGTTACGCTTGAAAGGATTTTCAACAAAGTGCTTTTCCCGCAGCCATTAGGTCCGACAACACCAATTATTTCACCGGCTTTCACTGACAAATTGATACCTTTCAAAACTTCAAGTACTTTGTTTTGATTATCATTCTCAAAAGGAGTTCTCAAAGTGTAGCTCTTAGAAAGATTTTTTATTTCTATCAAAGTATTTTCCATCATATCAAATCAATATACTTAGTTTCATGTCTGCTAAAAATCCACAAGCCACCAATAAACAGAGGAATTATCGACAATATAGAATATAAATAGTGAGTATCAAATATATAATTTAAAAACAAAGAGGCTCTCCAAGCTTCTAATAATCCTGCAATAGGATTAAAATAAAGAAGCGGTCTCAAAAAATCAGGATAAGTTGCAACAGGAATAAATACCGGTGTAAACCATATTAATAAATTGATGACATAGGGAAGTGCTTGTAAAATATCTCTATTTTTAAAAGAAAAAGCTCCTATCCATATACTGATAGAGATAGCCAAAATCACAAACCCTAAAAAAATAAATGGAAGAAAAAATATTTTTATAGATATAGGTTCTTGATACAGTATCATCAAAAATATCAGCAATAAAAAACTCAACATCACCTCAAAAATGACTACAATAGATTTAGAGATAGGAACTATAATCCTAGGGAAATAGACTTTTTTGATAATGCTAATAGATTCGTTCATGCCATTAAGACTCTGCATCATAGAATTGGAAAATAAATTCCATGCTATCAATCCACTCAAAACAAATATAGGATAAACCACTTCAGACGATTCTATATTAAAAACATATTGAAAAAAGAAAATATAGAGAGTCGCTTGAATGATAGGATGAAACAAGAGCCATAAAGTACGCAGTCTAGTCTGAGCATATCTTACCTTGATTTCTCGGCTCACAAAAACACGAATCATAGATTTAAACTCCCAAATCTTATTGAGATATTGAAAAACAGTATCTTGTTTCGCACTAATATGCTTGATAATCATAAAAATTTTAAACTAGTTTCAATATAGGAAATTAGCTTTATATTACTCTCAAAAAATCCGTGATAAGTGAATTATTTTAGATTATCAATTAGGAAGATGATATTAAAATTCAAAAATAAAAAAGGAGCTAAAAAGCTCCCTGTATCAGTCTTGGATGGATATTATCGCTCCTTATTTACAAATATACTTCTTAGTGCTTAGTATCTAATTCTCTATCTCTAATCAAAAAGATTCCCAAAATTAAAGTAATAAAAGCCACAAAAAATGGATAGAAAACTCCAGCTTGTGCCATTGACTCCAACCCTTTAGAACTGTTATAATCTAAATAAGCTGAACTATTCCAATACAAAAATGTATTAATTGTAATTACTCCTAAACTTAAAATTGTAATTGCTATACCAAAAACACGTGTCATCATATCAAATCAAATTTTGACCAAAAATAAAGTATTTATTCAATAAGAAAAAATAAACGCAAAAAAATTATCTATAAGTATAAAACTCTAGTCCAATACAATTATTGATTAGAAGAAAAAGTATTGATTACCTTTTGCAATCCCTCTTAAACAATCAGGCTTATCTTTCCAAATGTATAAAACCATTCTGCTGGACGATAGACTGATTGTGCGCTTCCACACCTTCTAAAATATAAAAATATACTCCTTCAGGAACTTCATTTTCTTTGAAAGTTCCATTCCAATATTCGGAAGCATCTTGCGATTCAAAAACTATATCTCCCCATCGATTGATGATTTTGACGTAATAATCAGATAAACATTCTGTACCTTTCAAACGCCATCTATCATGTATTCCATCGTTATTAGGGGTAAAGAAATTAGCACCAAAAATTTGGCAAGAATTTACGCTGACAGTAATATTTGCTTTCTGAACACATCCATTGTCACTAGTACCTGTGACTGTATATTGGGTCGTTGACAATGGTCTGACAACTATTGAGGCAGTCGATTCTCCAGTACTCCACAAATAAGAAATAGCTCCACTTGCAAATAAGGTGACTGGGTTGCCTGGATTAATGATTGTATCCGTGCTATAAGTCATTTGAAGAGCCGGCAAAACTGATATATTGTCAATAACTAAACTATCACAACCTTGACTACTTAAATATTTATGTACGATTACAGTATCCTTTGTAATAAGAGTATTCATATATTCTACTCCATAACAAATATTCAAATTGCGTTCTGTTATCTTTTGGCTGACTGCTTTGATTTGCAAATGGACTGTGCTATCACAACCATAAAAAGATTTTAAATTTAGATGCAATAAAGTATCCTTCTCTATGACCACCTGATAAACTATACTACCAAGACACGCACTTTGTTGAACCGTATGTTCATATCTAGGATAAAACTTTAAATGATATTCAATCGTACTGTCACAACCATATTGATTGGAATATTTAGAAACAAATATCGTATCTCTGTAATAGTTCACACTACCCACTTTAATGGCTTTCCCATCACAACTATTCAGTTCTTTGATTTCATAAAATCTTTCAATCAAGCTAACATTTAATATCACCAAACTATCACAACCAAAAGCACTGTGAAACTTGTATGAAAACTGCCCTCCAGTCTTGATGATTATATTTCCCAAAGCTATGCTATCACCTTGACATAAATTGCGGTTAAAAGACTGCTGATACACTGGTCTGACTGTTATTTTTGTCGTTACTACACTGTCACAACCTCCAGTACTACTTAAAGTATCCATATAAGTGCCAGTTGTAGTATATATATTGTTGCCAATCACTATACTATCCCCTTGGCATAAATTAATAGTTTGACTATAAGTAATCACGTCTTGTATCATCAGTTTCAACTTGATAATACTATCACACCCAAATACTGAGCGAAGAGTATCTGTATAAAGCCCTTGCTGATTATATGTATTTGAACCAATAGTAATACTTTGACCTGTGCAGATTGTTCTAGTGATTTGTTCAGTTGTTGGGTTTTTTATAGTCAAAACAGTAGTAACAATGCTATCACATAAATTATTGTTTATCAAGGTATCATAATAGGTTCCCGTTACCGAATAAAAATGTGAACCTACCTGAAACTTTTGCCCTTTACACAAAGTCGGTGTTAAAGTCGTATGAGATTTAGAAGCGATATTTAGCTGAAGGTAAACTGTACTATCACAACCATTCTTAGCTTTCAATATGGTAGTAAAATATCCTGAAGAAGTATAAACTGAATCTCCCACTACAAAAGACTTTCCTTCACAAATAGTTGTATTTACTGTCTGTGAAACCTTGTCAAGAATAGTCAAATTCAAGTTGACGATACTATCACAACCAATGATACTTTTTAGCGTGTCTGAATAATAGCCAGTTGAAGAATACACATGATTACCTAGAGAATATGATTGACCATAACAGAGCGTAGCAAAGAGTTCTTTGATGGTAGGAGCATAAAATGTAACAATTAATGTCACTATACTATCACAACCCATTTGGCTTACAAGCGTATCTTTATATACTCCATTCTGTTGAATATCTATGCCATTCCAATGGTAAACTTCCCCCTGACAGAGATTGATTTTTCTTGAAATACTATAGGCATTGGTGACTGTCAAATGAGTAGTAACAATGCTATCACAATTGGAATGTGAATTTAAAGTATCTATATAGGTTCCACTGACAGAATAAAATTTATTACCTACTTGAAAGGAAGAACCAGCACAAATGACCGGTTCTAATATTGTTCTTTCTCTCGGGATAACAGTTAGATTAGTTACCACAATACTATCACATCCTTTTGACGACTTCAAAGAATCAGTATAAACTCCTGAAGTTGTGTAAGTATGTATGCCGACACTCACTTTCTCCCCTTCACAAATAATTGGATTTAATTGGACAGTAGTGGGATTAATCACTTTCAACTTTAATGTAATAATACTGTCGCAACCTTGTGCATTTTCAAAAACATGCTCATAATTTCCTGATGCAGTATAAGTTTGACCCGCAAAAACATAAGATTGTCCTTTGCATATTTCTTTATTGATAGTCAAAGTATCTAGTTTCAATACATTCAATTGCAAATGAATGATGCTATCACATCCAGCAGAAGTATTGAGTGTGTCATGATAAAGACCTGAAGTATAATAAGTATGATTACCTACAGTGTAAGAAGCACCATAACATACAGTTACATTGACAGTCCTTTCAACATTATTGATAATAGATAATTTCAAAATCAAAATACTATCACAATTCTGATGAGAATTTAATGTATCCTGATAAGTTCCAGCTTGAGAATAGGCTTGTCCATTCCATAAATAAGATTTCCCTTGACAAACTGAAGCTATTGTTTCATTCACTACAGGTTCAATAACAGTCAGTTGAGTAAAAACAATACTATCACAACCGATACTAGTCTTCAGTGTATCTATATATTGACCAGATAACACATAAATATGAGATCCTACTATAACTGATTCTCCTTTACAAATAGTAATATTCTGGCTTGATTGTAATTTGGGGAGGATATTCAATTGTAAATACACTATACTATCACAATCATTTACCGTACCTAGATGAATCTCATAAAGTCCGCTTTCTGTATAAGTATTTCCTCCAGCGTGATAGGTACTACCATTACATATTGTAACAGATTTTTGAACAATATAAGAAGGATTTACATTCAAATTTAAAGTAACGATACTATCATCTCCGTCAATATTGAACAGCGAATCAACATAAACCCCTTCATTTACTAGTTCTTTTCCATTAAAAATATATTTTTCTCCTTGACATATTGTGGCTTCAATATTCGTATAAGAATCTTCAGCTTTTAACTGAGGTGTGATAAATATCATTATGATAAACATAATAATGATTGAACACAGCTTGGAATATTGGGTATTGAACATATCTGTTTCTAAATGCTTAAACGCATAAAATTACAAAACATCTGAACTCTATGAATAATATTTAAAGATATTTACTTCATATTGAGTAAAGATATTCTTGAATGACTACAATTTGAGCCATTGAGGCAAATGAAAACGATTTATATTTTCATTGACAAGTGCTAACAAATCTTTTGAGATCTGCGTTTTTTTCAAAAAAACAAATACTGCAACTGAACCCAAAAAACTCTTCACTAAAATTGAAAAAATAGGATGTATAATTTCGGGAATAAAGAACAAAAACAAACCTAAAATGAGATAAAACAATATCACTTTCAATATTTGAACATCAAAGACATTATAATTAAAGAACCTTTTAAAGACAATAAATTTTATCACTACAATTATGCTCGTACAAATCAATGTTGCTAATGCAGCACCTAGAAGTCCATATTTAGGAATAAAAATAAAATTAAACCCCACTGCTAAGCCCATCAAAATGATAATGTATAATAAATTGAAAATATAATATTTTGATGCTAAAATAATCTCATCATTGCTACCTGCAAGCATTTCAATGATTTTGGATAATCCCAAAAATACTACTACGGAAGTTCCACTGACATAGAAATGACCATTTGGCATGACTTCATAAATAGATTTAACATTTGAAATTAAAATCACAAAAATAAATCCACTTACAATCATCAGATTTAGAATCGTCTTATAATGAATCTGAAACACTTTATCCATTTCATTGTTTTTTACAAAGACCCTGATGATGGGTGCCGAAGAAGGCAAAATGACCCTTTTGGGAATCTCAATAATAGTTGCCATAAACAAAGCAATCGTATATATTCCTACGCCTTTCAATCCATCCATAGAGCCTAACATGATCATATCTATGCGAATAGCAATAACCGAGGCTAATCCAGACAAAATAGTCAAAAAACCAAATTTGGATATATTGATTTTCTGCTGACGGTTGAATGCTGGCAATTTGAATTTGAAAACAAATAATTGACTATACTTTAAGTATAATAAAATCAAAAAGCCAATCACAACATACATCATATAATGTAAGTAGATATAAGTCTCAAACGTGAACAGATGTAGAGCATAAGCACCCAAAAGGATAAAAATTCCAATCCTAATGACTACTTCTTTAAAAAACACGGTGACATGATATCTACCATGAATAATACCAAAATATTCAATCAGCGTTGCCAAACTCAAAAATATAGACACTATATAAATCCACCAATAATAGGGTAAAATAACAGGAGAATTTTTCTGGTAATAGAAATCAAATATTGGATGAAATAATACAAACAATAGTAAAAAGAGTAATGCACCAATAATCGCCAAAACAAAAGAAAAATTAAAAATTTCTTGCTTATCTTGAACATGTGTAAAATACCTGTTCATAATATGAAGAGCACTTAAATCCAATACTGGATAAACAACAGCAATCACTGAAAATATCAAATTGATCAACCCTATCTGTTCAGGCAATAAAACATAAGGCATAATAATCATCACATTAATAAATCCAAGTAATATCCCCAAATAATTGGCAATTAGACCTATACTGCTTTGCTTGACTATCGAACTCATCAATTGTAAATATAATAGATTATTAGGCTATATGATTTTTCTGAAGCTCCATCTTCTTTATTTGCAAATAGAATCTCAAGTTCATTAAAATAGAAGATACTGTCAGTCCTAATACTAGACCTATCCAAATTCCAAATGCTTCCATCTTAAATTGAACTCCTAAAAAATATCCAAAAGGAAGCCCTATTACCCAA
This sequence comes from Chitinophagales bacterium, assembly GCA_023957235.1. Lineage (GTDB taxonomy): Bacteria > Bacteroidota > Bacteroidia > Chitinophagales > JADIYW01 > JAMLHH01. Next base: position 196,522 of record JAMLHI010000002.1, read on the forward strand.
TAGGCGATTGAAACACTGATGGTTGGTACTTTTACATCTTTGATTCCACGTAACAATCCAACTCCTATCGCTTGAGTTGAATCTGAAATTTGAAAAACTGCTGCAAAGAGCAACAATTGTCCTGCTAGTATCACCACTTCTGTATCCTGATTGAATATATATGGCAGCTGTCCATGAAAAATGACAAAAAATAATGCAAATACTGTCCCAAATGTAGCCCCAAGTATTAAAGTACTGAACCCTATTGCTTTCATCTTTTGAATCTCTCCTCTGCCATAAGCATTGCTTACTCGAATTGAGCCTGCTGTAGAAAGCCCGAAAATTATCATGAATGTGAACGAGGCAATGCTCATTGCTATCTGATGAGCCGCTTGTTGGGTGGCTCCAAACCACCCTATAATAATTCCTGAAACAGAAAAGGCACCTACTTCCATACCGTATTGCATGGCACTAGGGATACCCAGTTTCAAAATTTGAAAAAACGTATCTTTCCTGAGCACCCAGACTTCCTTTCTAATAGCTATATACTGTTGAAATTTATGATATTTCAATATCACTACAAGCATAACAATAGCCATAATAACACGAGTTATCAGCGTAGCAATACCTGCTCCCTCTAACTCCATTCTAGGAAAACCCCAATGACCAAAAATCAATAACCAATTTAAAAATACATTGACAGGCAATGACATTAAAGATAAAAACATAGCAATTTTAGTCATTTCTAATGCATCGCAGAATTGTTTCATTGATAAGAAAAATACCATAGGAATCAAAGACCATCCCATCACTTTCAAATAAGGAATCGCAAGTTCAACTACTTCTTTGTCCTGACCTAAATGATAAATGATATTATTTGAAAAATATATTCCTATAGCAATAAAAGTAGCTATTATCGTGCACAATATCACTCCATTAAAAAGCGTATGACTCACCTGGCGAATATTACCCTGACCATTGGCAATAGCTATAAGAGGAGAAAGGGCCATCGTCAATCCTATTGTAGCTATCATTGGTATTCCTATCACATTGGTCACTAGTGCCGATGCAGCAAGTTGTAAATAATCAATAGCACCTACCATAGCTGAATCTATCAAACCTAAGGCCATTTGGGTAACATTTCCCAATATGATAGGCAAAGCGATTCTTAATGTATTTTTCAGTTCTATTTTCATGGCACAAAAGTAAATGGCTTTTTAGATTTTTCAATTAACGAATTAATATAAGCCTGTTATATCATCGCTAATCTTCTATTAATTGAAGCAATAAAATCATTACATTAGGACTTAATGACAGTCAGAACAACAACATTTTTGGTATGCTCAGTCACTTTAAATCTATCATCTATTCTGTAAGGCAGAACCCAAAATACTTTTTCTTTACAAAACAAAATTGGGGTGCGTTCTCTCTCAGCCAGAGGAATTTGTTCATCTTTAAAAAACTTTGATAATTTCTTTTTGCCTACTTTGTCTGGATTCTGTTTTTTGCCCATTCCGAAAGGATAGAAATAATCACCAGCTTCAGCAAATCTTATTTTTATTGGAAACTCAATTTTGTCAGCATCCAAATAAGCATATTTTGATGATTGACGGATATTTAATTTACCAATTGGGCATATACGAACATCTATTTTACATTCATTGAAAATGATCTGTTGGGGCCATTTATCAAAAGTAATAAAAGAAGTCAGCTCAAAATTTAAAGGAAGAATATAAATAGATTTTTTATCTAATATGATTCGAGATGTAGAAGACAGAAATGTCTGTCCAGACGCATTTTCCTTTTTCAAGCCTTTTACTGTACTCAAAATCTCTTTAACTTGCTCTTTACCAAAAGAATATGGCGACAGTAACTCATAAAACAAAGTATCACAAGAAGGATGGTTCAATAAATAGGTAAAAAAAATCTGATATCCTTCTTTCCATGGCTGCATCACCTTTTTGCGAATGCGGTCAATATATTCATTAAACACATATTCAGCTTCTCTCATGCGCTGTGAAAAGTCACTAAACTCCTGAAGATAATTGGGGTTCAATTGTGCGATTAAAGGGCTGATTTGATGGCGAATCAAATTTCTTTTATAATGAGAAGTAGCATTTGAACTATCTTCTCTGAAGGCTATTTGATGTTCTTGAATATAAAGATCAATTTGTTCTCTAGATACATTCAGCAATGGGCGTAATATCTTATCATTTTTATCTAACATCCCTTTTAAACCATGAATGCCAGTACCATTTATCAGGTTTAACAATATAGTTTCATATTGGTCATCTTGATGATGCGCAACTAGGATAAGATGCAATCCATGTTTGATGCGAATCTTTTCCATCCATTCGTACCGCAGCGTTCTTGCAGCCATCTGAGTTGAAACGCCTTCTTGTTTTGCAAATACTTTGGTATCAAACTTTATAGTATGAAAAGGCACATTTATATTCTTACAATACGCTTCTATAAAAGACTGATCACCATCAGACTCCTCCCCTCTCAATTGAAAATTGCAATGAGCCACTTCAATGAATTTATATTCCAATTGATGCAAGGCATGTAATAAAGCCATTGAATCCCTACCACCGCTACATGCAACAAGGATTGGAGTAGATTTAGAGAACCATTTGAAGGAAACAATGGCATTTTGGAGGTCCATTTGCATTAAATAAAGTTTACCAATAGATTTAATATAGTTTAAATATCCATTTCTAATTGAAGATTTTGAAAAGCATTTTGCAATTCACTCAATGCATGAAAATCATTATTTTTCTTAGCTATATCTATTCCCATTTTATAAATTTCCAATGCTTTATTCTCCTGACTATCATATTCTAAAAGCTTACCCAAGTGATAATAGACTCCAATATAATCTGGATTCAAGTCAATAATTTGATAAAAATATTGCTGCGCACTCTGAATATCACCTATTTTTTCCAGCTCTTTTGCAAGTGCAAAGATAGTAAATACATCCTCTTTCCTTTCTTGGAGAAGAACTTTTAGTTTTTCTAACTTGTTAAACATTATAATTAATCCTTAAAAATGTATATTTTCGCAAAGTTTAAATAAAATTCATTCAAAAATATGAAATTCTTAGTATGCATTAGTTTAGTGCCAGATACAACTACAAAGATTTCTTTTGTAGATAACGACACTAAATTTAACAACGATAAGGTTCAGTGGATTCTGAATCCTTATGATGAGTGGTACGCTTTAGTGCGTGCATTGGAATTAAAAGAAGCTAATGGAGGAACAGTGACTGTTATTAACGTAGGTCCTGCTGCTAATGACCAGGTTATTCGTAAAGCACTAGCAATTGGAGCTGATGATGCAATTCGTGTTGATGGCTCTGACGAATTAGATTCTTATGGTATTGCTGCAAATATTGCTGCTGTAGCAAAAGATGGTGCTTATGATGTGATTTTATCTGGAAAAGAAACTATCAGCTATAATGGTTCTAATATTGGAGGTATGGTAGCTGAAATTTTGAATCAACCATTTGTTTCTTATGCAACAAGTTTAGACTTAAACGGAAATACTGCTAAAATTTCTCGTGAAATTGAAGGTGGTAAAGAAATCGTTGAAGTCAATACTCCATTTGTATTGAGTGCTGCAAAAGGTATGGCTGAGCAAAGAATTCCTAATATGAAAGGAATCATGCAAGCAAAAACCAAGCCTTTGAAAGTAGTTCCAACTATTGCATTACCTACATTGACTTCAACTGTGAAATATGAATTGCCTCCTGCAAAAGCTGCAGTGAAACTCATTTCTCCAGACAATGTAGAGGAACTTGTAACATTATTACATAACGAAGCTAAAGTGATATAATCTCATGTCAGTATTATTTTTAATAGACGTTGTAAAAGGTCAAGTAAAAAAGGATGGCTTAGAAGCTGCTTCTTATGCTGCTGCTATCGCAAATCAATTAGGAACTGAAGCTGTCGGTTTGGCTTTAGGATCAATCAATGATAACCAACTTGCTGAAATAGGCGAATATGGTGCAAAAAAAGTAATTCATGTTGCTGATGCAGCTTTAGATAATTTTGACTCAGGAGTTTATACTTCAGTTGTAGCTGAAATTGCTAAATCTGCTGGTGCATCTGTAATTGTAATCTCACAAAACTCAACTGGTAAAGCAGTAGCTCCAAGATTATCTGCAAGATTACAAGCAGGATTGGTTTCAGGTGCTGTTTCATTGCCTGACACATCTAATGGTTTTGTGGTGAAGAAAACTGCCTTCTCTGGAAAAGCATTTGCATTTGTTAAAGTTGAAACTGAAATAAAAATTGTCGGTTTAGTTCCCAATGCTTTTGGTGCTGTAAAAACTGGTGGTTCTGCGACTGTTGAATCTGCATCTGCAAGTATTCCTTCTTCTGGCGTAAAAGTTCTTGAAGTAAGCCGTGCTGTTGGAGATACCTTACCATTGCCTGAAGCAGAACTAGTAGTTTCTGCTGGTCGTGGTATGAAAGGTCCTGAAAACTGGGGAATTATAGAAGATTTAGCTAAAGTTTTAGGTGCTACTACTGCATGTTCACGTCCTGTAGCTGATATCGGATGGAGACCTCATCACGAACACGTAGGACAGACAGGTGTGGCTATTCGTCCAAACTTGTATATTGCTGTGGGTATATCAGGTGCAATTCAGCATCTTGCTGGTGTCAACCAATCAAAAGTAATCGTTGTTATCAACAAAGATCCAGAAGCTCCTTTCTTTAAAGCTGCTGATTATGGTATCATAGGTGATGCTTTTGAAGTGGTCCCTAAATTGACAGAAGCTATCAAAAAATTCAAAGCTGCTCAATAAATTTTGAGTTGAGATTTAATAAAAAACCCTTGAGCAATCAAGGGTTTTTTTATTGACTATACTTTATCTAAAAAGGATTTAATATCCCTGAACAAATCCAATCCATTAGATGCCACTAAGGGAATATTGGCAAAGCCATGTATCAACCCTTCATAATTTACATATTTCGTATTTACACCTGCCTGAATAAGATGATCTGCATATTCTTTGCCTTCATCTCTAAGAGGATCAAATTCTGCAGTTGCAACAAAAGCTGGAGCCAAATCAGAAAAATCTGTATGGTGTAAGGGGGCAGCAAGAGGATTCAGTCGATCTTCAATACGTGGAACATAAGTCTTCTGAAACCATAATATAGATGATTTAGTCAGCATATATCCTTCTTTGAGCTGTTGGATAGATTTTGAATTGACTCGACCATCCACCCATGGGTATATCAATATTTGAGCTGCTAGTTTGATATTGTCATGATTTTTAAAGTGATGAGCCGCACAAGCTGATAGTGTTCCACCTGCACTATCACCAGCAACAATAATTTGATGAGCATCTACCTTCAATTCGTCAGCATGATGATAGACAAATTCCACTATTTTGAATGCATCTTCTTGTGCTGATGGAAATGTGTGTTCAGGTGCCAATCTATAATCAACAGAAATGACAGTACACTGATTCATCTTACACAACCTTCGTGTTACATAATCATGAGAATCAATATTATAAAAACAGAAACCTCCACCATGAAAATAAATAATAACTCTCTGACCTTTAGCGTTGCTATTCCTATAAATTCTAACAGGGATACCAGAAAACATTTGGTTTTCAATCAATGAAACATTCTCCTTTTTATCAAATAAAAACTGCCCCAAACGACTGACTTCAATATTCTTGGCTCTCTGCTCCTGAATTTGAGAAATATCGACTTCTGCAACAGGCTTTAAATACTTGATTATCCACAACAAGGATTTTAATTTCCATTCCATGATTCATCTTTAAGTTGAATTTAAGCATTTACATTCATTCATTTTCAACAAATCCAATAAAAAGTATTTTTGAACCCAAGAGATTGAATAGTAGCGTATTTCACTCTTGTAATTATTAAAAATGGGCAGCTTAAATATTAGCACCCACCTAGAAATGAAAAGAAGGAGAATCAGCAAGCACTAAAAAATATAAAACAATGACAAGACATATTGGATATCACCGAAATCAAAATACAAAATTTAAATTAGTAAAAAACTATGCTAAAAAGCACAAAATTTAATATGTTTATATCCATAAAGTTCCTTTCACTTGTATCAACAAATTATTGCGCAATTAGACCAATTTATCAGAAAATATTATCTCAGCAAGGTAATAAAGGGAGGATTATTATTCATTGCAAGTGTTATAAGCATATATATATTATTTAGTTTAGGAGAGTTTGCATTTTACTTCCCTACATGGGTTAGATGGATATTGCTTTTATGCTTCTTTGCCACTAGCGTATTTGCTTTGGTCAGTTGGATTCTTATTCCAGTAGCACAATATTTTAAACTAGGCAAAACCTTGTCATATCCACAAGCAGCAGCAATTATAGGAAAACACTTCCCTGAAATAGATGATAAGTTAATCAATATTTTACAACTTAATTCTCAACAAGTAACTACTGGCAGTCAGGAATTGTTACAAGCAAGTATTCAACAAAAAATAGAGCAGATACATTATATTCCTTTTGCAAGGGCAGTGGATTTAAAAGAAAATAAAAAATTCTTCAGATATGCTATTCCGCCTTTAATTCTATTAATAGCCATTTTATTCATTGCTCCTCAAATTCTCAGTGAAAGCAATGCTCGGCTAGTACAACCATCAAAAACATTTGAAAAACCAGCTCCTTTTGAATATTTTATCGACCAACAACAGTTAAAAGTCAACCAATTTGAGGATGTAGAAATCACTGTGATAGTAAAAGGTAAGATATTACCTACAAAAATGGAATGGTTACAATATGGACAAATCAATTCGCTTGTTCGCAAAGATGCTAACACGTTCGTTTACAAAGTTCAAAGTGTACAAAAAAATATAGAATTCAAACTATTAGCAAATGGTTATACATCGAAAACTTATCACCTTCTAGTCATCAAAAAACCAGTTGTTTCTTCGATGAATATCAAGTTGATCTATCCATCTTATACCCAAAGAAAAAATGAAACCATCAAAAATACTGGTGATTTGATAGTCCCGATAGGCACTATTATCCACTGGAATTTCAACACTACTAATACCCAACAACTCGCCATCTCCTTTTTAGATGAAAATAAAAAATACCTTTCATCAACTGATGGAACTACCTATAGTTTTCAAAGAACAGCCAATAAAGACATCAGCTATAAATTGTATGCTTATAACAATGACAAGCCCAAAGGCGATTCCGTCTTATATACAATTTCAGTTATTGAAGACCAATTCCCTGCTATTCAAGTTCAACAAATAGAAGACAGCACACAAAAGGATATCTTATTTTTTATGGGAAATGCCTCAGACGATTATGGTATATCCAAAGTTTCCTTTCATCTAAATATTAAAAATGAAAAGAATCAAATCAGAAAAAATATTCAATCAAATATATCAATCACTCCTAGTGACTTAGTCAATTTTACACACTATATTTCAATAAGTGCTTTAAAATTACAAGCTGGCGAAACATTAGAATATTATTTTATCACTTGGGATAATGATGGTATCAATGGTCACAAATCAACCAAAACATCCACATTTATATATTCTACTCCTGGAATCCCGGAATTAAAAAATTTGGAGGCAGCCAATAATGAAAACATCAAAACTTCCTTACAATCTTCTACTAAAGAAGTACAACAACTATCTAAAGAACTTCAATCTTTGAAAGAAAATATTCTCACCAAAAAGAATCTCAATTGGGAGGACAAAAAAGAAATCAATCAACTATTGGATAAACATGAACAAATCAAAAAAGATATTCAAAATATTCAGGAAAAATTCAAAGAAAATATCAAAAATCAGGAACTATTCAAAGAAGTTGATCCAGAGATTTTAAAAAAACAAGAGCTGATTCAACAAATGATGGAAGATATGTTGAGTCAAGAAATGAAAGATTTAATCAAAGAAATTGAAGAACTTTTAGATAAATTTCAGAAAGAAAATGCTTTCGATAAAATTGAAAATGTTCAAATGAACAATGAAAAGCTCAATAAAGAACTAGATAAAATGTTGGAACTTTTCAAAAAGCTAGAATTGGAACAAAAAGCAAATGACCTAGCCCAACAATTGGACAATCTTGCAGAGAAACAAAAAGATGCCCAGCAAAAGCCCAATGCAGAACAACAAAATTCATTAAATAAAGAATTTCAAAACATTAAAAAGGATTTTGAAAATTTACAAAAACTCAATCAACAACAAAATAATCATTTAGATCTTGATTCACTTTCCAAAGACAAAGATGAGATTGAAGAAAATATGAATGATGCAAAAGAAAATCTTGAAAACAATCAAAACCAACAAGCAAAAAATCAACAGCAGAAAGCAAGTAATAGCATGAAAAAAATGGCTGCTAATATTAGAAGCCAAATGTCACAAATGCAAATGCAACAACATGTCGAGGATATCAATACCATAAGAAGAATATTAAGTAATCTTTTGAATTTTTCAAAAAATCAAGAAAATCTCATGCTGCGTGTCAAAAAAACTCCTGAATATGACACAAAATATTCCAAACTTATACAAGAACAGCAAAAACTAAAAGAAGAATCTGTCATTATTGAAGATAGTCTAAATGCCTTAGGTAAAAGAGTATTTCAGCTTCAAAATTTTATAACAGACGAACTCTACCAACTTAAAAGAGAATTGAAAAAATCTACTACTCTATTGGATAAAAAGCAAAAAGGGCCAGCTACTGCGGCACAACAATTTTCAATGACACATGCCAATAATCTGGCATTAATGCTGAGTGAAGTAATGAACCAGATGCAACAGCAAATGAATATGAGTGGTAGTGGTGGTTCATGTCAAAATCCTGGTAACAGTAACCCAAAAAAACCTGGAGCAGGAGAAATGCAGAAACTTCAGGAACAATTGGGTAAAGATCTCAAAAAAATGAGTCAACAACTGAAAGATGGAAAATCAGGTTCTCAGATGAATAAAGAACTCGCTGAGATGGCTCAAAGGCAAGCAGCTATTCGTGAGGCACTCAGTCAAATGAAAGAAGGAATGTCCCAACAGCAAAAAAAAGATGGAAATATTGATCAACTAATAGAAGACTTGGATAAGAATGAAGCAGACATTGTCAATCAGCGCATTACACAAGAAACTCTACTCCGTCAGAAAAATATTGAAACTCGAATGCTAGAAATAGAAAAATCTTTGAGAGAGCAAGATGAGAAAGAAGAACGTTCTTCTCAATCAGGACAAGAGTTTCCAGTCACTACTCCACCCGAATTGGAAGAATTTTTGAGGAAAAGAAAAAGCAATTTAAATATATCTGATAATTTACCCCCAGAATTGAAACTATTCTATAAAAAACTCGTAGATAGATACAATGCAAATTAAATATTTTCATACTTTTATTAAAAGTTCACACTCCTATACAAATGGATGATAAGATACAGATACCTTCATCTCTAGAAAGTATATATTTAATTGAGGATCACATTTGCCAAATGAAAAATAAATTTCATTTAGATGATAGTATCTATGGCAATATACATCTTGCTGTTGTAGAGGCAGTCACAAATGCTATTATACATGGCAACCACATGGATAAAAATAAAAATGTATTTATAAAAAGTGAGAAATGTGACACTGCTATTACTTTTATTGTAAAAGACCAAGGTAAAGGATTTGATGAGACGAGTATTCCTGATCCTACTTTACCAGAAAATAGAGAAAAACTCAATGGTCGAGGTGTATTTTTAATTAAAAAACTTGCCGATAAAGTATCATTCAACAATAATGGTTCTGAACTTCAAATGGTATTCTTCCTCTCTTAGTTACTTCATTAGAATTTCCTTATCTTAACTCATGTCAATACATTTTTATTATAATGATATTCCAAAATTTAAATGGAAACTCAACCCCTTAAAACAATGGATAAAATCAATTGCCCTTGAAGAAAACTTCAAAATCAAAGATTTAGATTATATCTTCTGCACTGACGAATACTTATTCAATATCAATATCCAATATCTCAATCATCATACACTCACTGATATCATTACATTTGACCTCTCCTCTTCACCCAAAAACACCGATATTGAAGGAGAAATTTATATCAGTATTGACCGAGTCAAAGAAAATGCTATCACTTTTCAGCATTCATTTGAAAGTGAAATCTCAAGAGTTATAGCCCATGGAGTTCTTCATTTATGTGCTTATAAAGACAAAACCATTAGCGAAGAAAAAATAATGCGCCAAAAAGAAGATCATTACATAAAAACTTCTCCTCTATTGAATGATAAGGATGATTTTTAATGGCATAATACTCAAAAACTAATATTCCTCGATGGAATATTTAGTCATCAAATATCCAAATTAATACAAAGGATATGCTTGCATTTTATTATGGATTTTACTCCTAATATCAGCTATCAAATGGTCATTAGAAGCATTCATCATGACAGCATCCATCCATTCAACAATTTCAATACAATCATCCTCTTTAAATCCTCTGGTAGTAATTGCTGGAGTGCCAACACGTAAACCAGAAGTGATAAAAGGTGATCGAGTATCATAAGGTACCATATTTTTATTCACAGTAATATCTGCAAGCCCAAGCACTCTCTCTGCATCTTTGCCTGTAATATCTTTATTTCTTAAATCTATTAACATCAAATGATTATCTGTTCCTCCTGAAATGACATGATACCCTTTTGCAATAAATGTTTTTGCCATCGCTTGAGCATTGGCAATCACTTGTTCTGTATATATATCAAATTCATCTGTCAATGCTTCTCCAAATGCCACGGCCTTTGCTGCAATCACATGCTCCAATGGTCCACCTTGCATACCAGGAAAAACTCCTGAATTCAATATTTGAGACATCATTTTCAATTCGCCCTTAGGTGTTTTTTCTCCCATTGGGTTTTCAAAATCTTTACCCATCATAATGACACCTCCACGTGGTCCACGCAAAGTTTTATGAGTAGTAGAAGTTATAATATGGCAATGAGGCAATGGGTCATTCAACTTGCCTTTTGCTATTAAAGCGGCTGGATGAGCAATATCAGCAAGAAGAAGAGCTCCAATGCTATCAGCTATTTCTCTAAAACGTTTGTAGTCCCAATCTCTGGCATAGGCAGATGCTCCACAGACAATCAATTTGGGTTGATATTGTTGAGCCAATTTCTCTACCTTGTCCATATCAATCAAACCTGTTTCTTTCTCTACACCGTAGAAAACAGGACGATAAACTTTACCTGAAAAATTAACAGAAGAACCATGAGATAAATGGCCACCATGAGATAAGTCAAATCCCAATACTGTATCACCCGGATTTAAAACAGATAAGAACACAGAAGCATTGGCCTGAGCCCCAGAATGAGGCTGCACATTAGCATACTCAGCACCAAAAAGTTTGCACAATCTGTCTATTGCAAGTTGCTCTATTTGGTCAACAATTTCACAACCACCATAATATCTCTTTCCTGGATATCCCTCAGCATATTTATTTGTCAGGCAACTTCCCATCGCCTCCATCACTTGCTGACTGGTAAAATTTTCAGAGGCAATTAACTCTACTCCATTTCTTTGACGATGAAGTTCATCTTGAATCAAATCAAAAATTATATTATCCCTTTTCATGCTCAGTTAAAATTGGGACAAAGATAAGATTTTGAGATTTCATAAAAGATTTAAATCACAATAATCACATTAATTACTATAATTTTATATTTTCACACCAAACACAACGAATCTTATGGTAGCTATAATTCCGGTTGCTGGAGCAGGAACCAAGCTAAGGCCACACACCTATACTCAGCCTAAATCATTGATACCCATAGCAGGAAAGCCACTGATAGGTTATATCATTGATCAATTATTAGATGCAGGAGTTGAAAAATTTGTTTTTGTCATTGGATATCTAGGTGATAAAATCAGAGAATATATTGATGAATCTTTCCCTCATATCAAAAAACATTATGTCATTCAGCAAATGAGAGAAGGTCTAGGTCATGCTGTATGGCTGACAAAAGATGTCATAAAACCCAAAGAAAAGGTAATTATTATACTCGGAGATACCATCATGGATGTAGATTTGAAAAAAATTATCAAATCCTCTCAGTCTGTTATTGGAGTTAAAAAAGTAGAAGATCCACGATTATTTGGTGTTGCAGAATTTGGCAATGACAATATCATTACGCGACTATCTGAAAAGCCAAGAATACCCATGTCCAATATGGCAATGGTAGGATTATATATGGTAAAAAATTTCGGCAAACTGTATCAAGCAATAGATTATAATATTTCAAATAATATCCGAACACATAATGAATTTTTTCTAACAGATGGTCTTCAAAAAATGATTGAAGAAGGAGAAACAATCATTGCTGAAAAAATAGATCATTGGTATGATTGTGGACAGAAAAATATCCTTTTGAAAACCAACAAAATCATGCTTCAAAGGTTAAAAAACAACTATTCTAATCATGAAGGATTAAACAATACTATCGTTATAGAACCAGTCCATATAGGAAAAAATACCATCATCCGAAATAGCATCATAGGCCCTAATGTGACCATTGGTGATAATGCAGTTGTAGAATACACTATACTAAGGGATTGTATTATTGGCAACTTCACTAGACTTCAGGATGTCGTGTTAGACAATTCTCTTATTGGCAGTGATTCTGAAATTTATGGCTCTACTCAAAGCCTTAGCATTGGTGATAATACAGAATTAGATTTGAGATAATTTAATAACCTCTTTTGGATAGCATCTATTTTATGTAGCCAAAACTCTTCTGTTTTATACATTCTAGCCAATTTCCTTCTTAGCCATAGTCCACCATTCTTCTAAAATCTGAAGGCTGGTTTCTGACAAATTCAAGTTATTTGACAAGGCATATCGTTCCATCCATTGAAATCTATTGATAAATTTTTTATTGGTCAATTCCAATGCTTTTTCAGCATCTAGATTTAATAATCTTGCATAATTAATCACTGCAAATAATACATCACCCATTTCCTTTTCTATCTGAATAGGATTGTTTTGCTCAACAACTTCTTGCAACTCATTGAGTTCTTCATGGATTTTTCCGACTACTTGTTGTGCCTCTTCCCAATCAAAACCCACATGGCGAGCTTTATCTTGAATTCTTTGAGCTTTCACCATGGATGGAAGCCCAGACGGCACTCCTTCCAAAACAGACTTTCTACCCTTTTTTAATTTTATTTTTTCCCAATTGCGTTTCACATCTTCTTCTGTATCAGCAACTGCATCTCCATAGATATGCGGGTGTCTATCAATTAATTTATCACATAAACTATTCAACACTTCAGTAATATCAAAACGATTGGTTTCAGAAGCAATCTTACTATAAAAGACCAAATGCAGCATCAAATCACCTATCTCTTCTTTGATATTATTATCATCATTATTAATAATCGCTTCAGAAAGTTCATAAGTCTCTTCAATAGTCAATTTTCTCAAAGATTCAATTGTTTGTTTTCTATCCCAAGGGCATTTCTCACGTAAATCATCCATCACATTCAACAAGCGCTCAAATGCTACTAATCTCTTATCCATCTTATTTTTTTGGTATAAAAATACTACATTAGTACTATGAATGAGAACATACTACAACAACTTTATAAAGGAAAATACAGCCCAATAAAACTATTAGGTTTATTTTTTGGACTAAATATTCTCTTGGTCATTTTAATAGTGCTATTCAAAATAAAACCAGTCGGAATATGGATAGGATTTCAAACTATCTTATTGCTTTATTCTACTACTAGCCTTATTGTGGGTGCTTTGTCTGATATTAAAGCTATTTTATATTATCCACTGATTATTCTAGGATTTTTTATTTTCTATATATTAGGAAAAAATCTTGCACAAATATTATCAGATACGACCATAGGAGATTTTGAATATCTCAAAAACTTTATCCTACTCAATTTCTTATATTTTTCTATTTTGACTTTACTATCCAATATATATCGTAAAGCAAAAAAAACATTAGAGAATATGTAGTTGTTAATTCAGTAGAATGATATATCCAACCATTTTTGAGCATTATTCCCCACAATGAATAGAGCGGCACTCAGAACATTAATCATACTGGCTTTTTTATCAGTCAGTGGAATCATTGCTACTCAATTGTATTGGGTCAAGAAGTCACTTGATTTACAAGATGATCAATTCAATCACAGAGTACATGTTGCGCTCAATAATGTAGCCAACAAACTCATCTCAAATACCAACAGAGGAATAGAAATAGAAACCCTGAACAGAATCAGCAATAATTATTACACAATTGATTTCTCAGCTCCAGTTATAGTGAGAAATATAGAAGAGTATTTGATAACAGAATTTAGAAACCAGAGCCTTTTAGAACCTTTTGAATATGCATTATTTGATTGCACTACTGATACATTAATTTTTGGAAAATATATCTACACTCTTGACTTACAAAATATTGAGCATATTCAATTTCACACCCCTAAAGATGAAAATTACTATCTGGGAATTTTATTTCCAAGAAAGAAATCATACTTCACTGATGACTGGACAATCTTAGCAGTATTTTCCATCGTCTTTATTATCGTTCTTTTATTTTTCTCTTTTTCTATTATCACTATTTTAAAACAAAAACAAGTAGGCGAAATTAAAAATGACTTTGTCAACAATATGACACACGAATTTAAGACACCTATTGCTACCATTGGAATTGCCTCAGATGTATTAATGAGAAAAGATATTTCAAATTTTCCTGACAAAATTTTTCATTATGCCAAAATCATCTCAGAAGAAAATATAAGATTAAAAGGGCAGGTAGAAACCGCTCTTCAAGTGGCACTCACTGATGCTAAAAAAATTCAATTAAAAAAAGAAGAAATAGATATTCATGAAATTATACTTCATAACGTTAGTAATTTTGAAGTGAGAGCACAAGAAAGACAAGGTCATATCCAGACCAATTTGGAAGCTACCAACTCAAAAATAATAGGTGACAAAGTACACATTACCAATATATTACATAACTTACTAGATAATGCTTTAAAATATTGTGACAAGACACCAGAAATTTTAATCAAAACCACTAATAAAGGACGCAATATCGAAATAGCTGTTCAAGATAATGGAAAAGGAATAGCTGATAGCAACCTCAATCATGTTTTTGAAAAATTTTACAGAGTGAGCAGTGGCAACCGTCATGATGTAAAAGGTTTTGGGATAGGCTTGTTTTATGTTAAAAATATGATTATAATGCATAAAGGTTCTATCTCATTAAAAAGCAAACTTGGAGTAGGAACTACTTTTTATATTAATTTACCCATCAAAAAATAAGTGTCATGGCAAAAAGAATATTATTAGTGGAAGATGATCCCAACTTAGGCTTTGTAGTCAAAGATAATTTGGAAGACAGAGGATATCATGTAACTCACTGTGAGGATGGGAAAATGGCTGATGATATATTGAGCAGAGAGACATTTGATCTCTTATTGTTTGACGTAATGATGCCTAAAAAAGATGGATTTACTTTAGCAGAAGATGTAAGACATAGAAATATTCACACCCCTATTATCTTTATGACTGCCAGAGAAATGCTGGAAGATAAAATCAGAGGATTTAAGGCTGGTGCTGATGATTATATCACCAAACCTTTTGACATTGAAGAATTATTTATGAGAATCGAAGCAGTGCTCAAAAGAAAAAACATACAAGAAAGTATTGCACCTCCACTCAGTAGTGAATATACAATTGGAAAATTCAAATTAATCGCTCCTGAACTCAAATTGGTTGATGAAAATAACAATACCGTCACTATGACTAAAAAGGAAACTGCATTACTTGAATATCTTGCGAGATATGCCAATCAACCTGTCAAACGTGAAGACATTTTACTTTCAATTTGGAAAGATGATAGTTATTTTGCTGGAAGAAGTATGGATGTTTATATTACCAAACTAAGAAAATATCTAAAAACAGATCCTAGTCTAGAAATACAGAATGTTCATGGAGTAGGCTTTAAACTCAACATTCTTTCATAAATCACTATTAAACATAGAAAATAACATTCAGCTAATTTTAGTTGAAATTATAATATCTAACTTAGCTCCCTCATTGAGTATATCATAATGAAAGTTATTGAACTGAAAGCACCTATTGATGAAGAGTTACGCATTTTTGAAAAAAAATTTCGAGAAACTATGCGTAGCGATGTGGCGCTATTGGATAAAGTAACCTACTATATCTATCAAAGAAAGGGCAAGCAAATCCGCCCAATGTTTGTGTTTTTGACGGCAAAAATGTGCGGAGGTGTAACAGAAGCCACATATATAGGAGCTTCACTTATAGAACTTTTACATACAGCCACACTTGTTCATGATGATGTAGTCGATGATGCTAATGAAAGGAGAGGCTTTTTTTCTATCAACGCATTATGGAAAAATAAAATTGCCGTTCTTGTCGGAGATTATCTTTTAGCAAAAGGATTATTATTATCCATAGAACATCAACAATTCAAATTATTGCAAATAGTCACATCCGCAGTCAAAGCAATCAGCGAAGGTGAACTTCTACAGATTGAAAAAGCGAGAAGACTAGATATTACAGAAGAAGTATATTTTCAAATTATTACTGGTAAGACTGCGTCATTAATGGCATCAGCCTGCGCTACAGGTGCTGCTTCAGCTACTAACGATGAAGAATTAATTGAGAAAATGCGACTCATAGGTGAACTAATAGGCATCTCTTTTCAGATAAAAGATGATTTATTTGACTATGGTGAAGCAGATATAGGCAAACCAAGAGGTATTGATATCAAGGAACGAAAAATGACCCTTCCTTTGATATATACACTCAATCATTGTAGTCCATCAGAAAAGAAATGGATTATTAATATTGTCAAAAATCATAATGAAGACAAAGCTCGAGTTAAAGAGTTGATACATTTTGTTCATCAGAAAGGAGGAATTCAATATAGTATAGATAAGATGAACTTTTATAAGCAAAAAGCTTTTGAAGTTATTGCTACAATATCTGATTCTGAAGCAAAAGATGGTTTAAAAGACTTAGTTAATTATATTACTGAACGTAATTATTAAAATGAAATTTCAATTTCATAAAAACGATAAGATCAATACTCAATGGTATATTCTCATATTAGGTATTGTTTTGATGACTTTGAAATTTATTGCCTACTATCACACCCATTCCAACGCTATATTATCTGATGCTCTAGAAAGCATAGTCAATATTATTGCAGGAGGATTTGGGCTGTATAGCTTGTATCTATCAGCCAAACCAAGAGACTTCGACCATCCTTACGGTCATGGAAAAATTGAATTTATTTCATCATCCATAGAAGGAGGAATGATTTTGTTTGCAGGCATGTCTATAGCATTAAAAGCGATGTATGGATTTTTTCGTCCATCGCCACTTAATCAACTAGACATTGGTATTTTATTAGTAGCGATTTCTGGGCTACTCAATTATTGTATGGGGGTGTTTGCAGTCAATAAAGGGCAAAAAAAACATTCGCTTGCATTGGAAGCTAGTGGAATTCACCTTAAAACTGATGCCTATACAACATTGGGGGTGTTAATAGGGCTAGCTATTATTCACTTTACAGGATTTGTAATTTTAGATAATGTAATAGCATTATTAATGAGCATCCTTATCATTTTCAATGGTTACCGAATTCTAAAAAAATCCATGTCTGGAATTATGGATGAAGCTGATTTTGAATTAAATACAAAAGTGATTCATCATATTAATTCCAACAGAGTTTCCGAATGGATCGATGTTCACAATTTTAGAATCATTAAGTATGGAGAAGTCATACATATTGATTGTCACATGACAATGCCTTGGTATTATTCTCTTCAACAAGCACATGATGGAATGAAAGAGTTTGAAAAATGTTTGCAAAACTCCCTATTGAATCCGGTAGAGACTTTTATTCATATTGATCCTTGTGTCCCTCAATCTTGCTCAATCTGTCAAATAGCCAACTGTGCCCATCGCACTGCTCCATTTAAAGAAAAAATCGAATGGACACTAGATAATATCACTAAAAATCAAAAACATCATTATAATAACACAATTTCAAAAACAAATCTTTGATGCATTGTTCTTTACTTTCAATATCACTTTAATCAAAAATATTATTCAGGAGTGTTCTTATTTTTATGTAAATGAGGAACTAAAATCCCTACCGTTGCTCCAACGATATACCCAGTAATAATATCAGTCCAAAAATGTTTTCCTCCACTATATCTCATTAAGCCCACTCCTAAAGGTAGCATAGCAGCGCCTGTCCATACAAGAGGTTTCCATCTACTATTGGGATTCATATCGGCATAGATTTTAGCAGTAAAAAATGTACTGGCTGCCGTCATAGAAGTATGTCCTGAAAAGAAAGAAGCTCTTGCCTCTTTTTTCATTTTTTTCTCTAATGGAACATCATCATAATACACATAAGGTCTAGTTCTTCTTACTAACTCTTTAGTCATTCCAGTAAGTGCATAAGTCAAAGCAAAAGTTTCTGCCCACATCGGTGCAATATGTTTCAATTCACTCCTATTTCTTACTTTACTATCTATCAATAGCAATAATGGAGTAGCTGCAGCAGTCATCATCATCACATCACTCCCCAAATGTATCCTTTTATTAAAAGAACGATTGATTGAAGAATAATCAAACTTATTAATATTATACTGCAACTGTTGAATTTCACTCTCTGTAAACCCTTGATTCTTTTTTTGCTTTACTAGAGCAGTCGTTCCAGCACCAATAGTAATTGTCCCCAATGAGATATCCAGCCCTATTCTGTGCCTATATGTCTGAGCAAATGATGGATGAGAAAAAAATACAAGGCAAAATGTTACTAAAGCAAAAAGAATCTTATTCATATTTCAAAAATAGACATTAATGTATTTACTTTACAGTGATATGCTGGAATATATTACAAATTAAAAGTAAATCATAGTGAAACAGGTTTTGTCATTCATTTTGTTTTTATTCGCTTTCAATAGTCAGGCTATTACATTTACAGGACACATTTTCGATATGGAAACAAAAACACCTATTGAATATGCAAAATTGTCAGTATTTGTAAAAGGCACTTCTGATATATATAGTGCTACTTCTGACAGCAACGGCTTTTATAGCATCAGTGTACCAGACACTTGGATAGAAGCTGAATATGGAATGAGACTTGAACATGGATTATATTATTTGGTCAATGGCATCGTTCTAGTCAAAAATGAAGCTATCAGAGATTTTTACATGAAACGTAAAGAAATTGAAGCTCTTGAAGACACTCTAGTAGAAAAGACTGTAGAAGAAGCTCTAATGCCTACTAGTAATATTGTTTTTCTTATTGATGTTTCAAAATCTATGAATGAAGAACACAAAATAGAAATTCTCAAAATAGCAATGAAGAAACTGGCTTCTTTACTACGAGATTCTGACAAGCTCAGTATTGTTACTTATTCTACTGATGCTCAAATTTATTTAAAAACAACAACTGGCGCCCAATTAGAAAGAATTAATGAAGCTATAGACGCATTGAAATGCAATGGAATCACTATGAGTGGCCTAGGCTTGGAACTAGCTTTCCATGTAGCCAAAAAGAACTATATTAAAGGACAAAATAATAAAGTTATTCTCAATACTGACGGAATTTTCACTAGCACACAAAGCAAGCAGTACAAAACCATGGAAAAACTGATAGAGAAAATGCGTTCTAAAAAAATTGCTTTAACTGTATTTTCTTATGGTGACTTGATGCCTAAAACTAAAGACAATCTCAGGAAAATGTCTGTATTAGGAGGTGGCACATACGCACATATAGAGAATAAAGAAATGGCTATTGAAGAAGTGGTTGACGAGGCTAAAAATCTTGGCGTTTTCGATAAATAATTATTTTTAAGACATTTTCAACTTGAAATCAAGCATTTTTTATAATTTCAAGCAATGAAAAATATTATCCTTACTATCCTAGTTTGCTTTCATACATTATTTGTATTGGCACAAGGTAACTACTATAATGATTTAGACAGTAATAGAAGATGTCAAGAACTAAAAGATGAGATATCCAAGAAGTTAAATAGAAATACATATACTTTGTCTTATGACATGGTTTATAACTTCATGGCTAACTATGACTTAATCAAAATTAATAACAAAGATTATATTTGGGATGTTTATACATACAAGCCTAGTGGCGAGCAAGATGTACTATACCTACCAGGCAATAAATGCTCCAATGATGCTGGTGGCAGCTCAGTAGGAAAATGCTGGAATAGAGAACATATATTTCCAGCTTCTTGGTTCAGTAGTGCTGACCCTATGTATAGTGATTTTCACAATTTACTTCCCGCAGATGGATATATTAATGGCAAGAGAGGTAATATGCCACATGCTACTACCAACTCTACAAAAACACAATTTCCCAATGGTAGTATTATTGGCAATAGTAATATTCCTATGGTTTATGGAGATGTATTTGAACCTATTGATGAATTTAAAGGAGATATAGCCCGAATCATTCTTTATATGTCTGTAAGGTATCAATCATTATTTAATAATTGGGACAATCCAGACTTTATTAAAGTAAAAGGAACAGACGCTCTCAAGGGCTTCAGAGAAGATTATCTCAATATGCTCATTAACTGGCACAATCAAGATCCACCATCTCAAAAAGAAAAAGATAGAAACAATAGAATCTATGCACAGCAAGGCAATAGAAACCCTTTTGTTGATTATCCTCAATTTGTAGAATATATATGGAAGACCTCTGATTGCAAAGCAGTAGGAATAAAAAACTTTGAGCAATTAGAAGTTAATTTATTTCCTAATCCTGCCCAATCAGAAATTTCATTAAGTAGTATTGTTCCGCTAGGCCAAAAATATTATATTACCGACATTACTGGGAAAACGGTCAAATCAGGAAAACTCACTCAAAGAATGATCAATACTTCATCTCTGAATACTGGCACTTATTTTCTAATTATAGAAGAAAACAATACCTCTCTGTATGGCAAGTTTCTAATTGCACAGTAGAAATTTGTATTTTTAAGCTAACTTTGAAAAATTCAACAAAGAACTTATTTTCTTTGTTTCAACATAAATTATATAAAAAATGGGATGTAGCGGTTGTGGCACAACACCGGGTGGCTGTAAAAGCAAAGGAAGATGTAACTCTGGTGGTTGTTCAAAAATGCATGTATATGATTGGCTTTCAGACATAGCCATTTCACCATATGATGATTTCAATATCTTTGAAATTAGTTTTAAAGATGGTGCTCGAAAAGGATTCTTTATTAATTCTGAAAATTTGGATATCTATAGCGGTGATCATGTTGTTGTAGAAACCTCAATTGGATATGACATAGGAACTGTTTCTCTTGGAGGAGAACTAGTAAAAATCCAGATGAAAAAAAGAAAAGTAAAAGAAACTGATGAGTTTCCAAAAATTCTAAGAATTGCCAATGAAAGAGAATTGGCTATGATGGAAGATGCTCGTTCCAAAGAAAAAGAGACTATGCTTAAGGCTAGAATAATGGCTAGAAGTTTGGGTCTAGATATGAAGTTAGGTGACGTAGAATTTCAAGCTGATTGTAAAAAAGCAACTTTTTATTATACAGCTACACACAGAGTTGACTTTAGAGAGTTGATAAAAGAATTGGCTAAAGAATTTAAAGTCAAAATAGAAATGCGTCAAATCGGCGCACGTCAAGAAGCTGCAAGAGTTGGTGGAATTGGAAGTTGTGGTAGAGAACTATGTTGTTCAACCTGGATAAATACTTTCAAGTCAGTCAATACTTCTGCAGCGAGATACCAAAATCTTTCCATCAACCAAACCAAGCTATCTGGTCAGTGTGGAAGGTTAAAATGTTGTCTGAATTTTGAATTAGACACTTACCTAGATGCATTAAAAGACTTCCCTGAAAAGGCAGATTATATAGAAACAGAGGCTGGCACTGCCAAGTTGATGAAAACAGATATTCTCAAAGGACTTATGTTTTATGCTTATCCTAAACAAGGTATTTTCTATCCTATTCCTATCGAGACTGTAAAGAAAATTCTTACAATGAATCAACAAGGGAAAAAACCAGCTGATTTATTAGAAATGGCAGAAATACAAGAGAAAGAAGAGAGTATAGCATTTGTAGATGTCGTAGGTCAAGTATCTTTAAAAAGCCTTGAAAAAACAGAGAAACGTTCAAAAAAGAAAAAGTTGTCCAATAACAACAATCCTGTAGCTTCTCAAAATCAGAATAAAGAGAACTCCTCTTCAACGTCAAATCCTGAGAATAATCAAGAAAAAAAACCATTTAATAAATGGAAAAACAAAAGACCCAATCAGAATAATTCTGGAGATTAGATTTTTTTAAAAAGAAAATTTATATTTGTATCATTATGATTCAAAATTCAACATTTCAAGCTTGGTGGTGGCACTTGTCAATTTAGGCGAGCTGGAGAAGTTGTAGATATAATAAACGAAAAATAGGCTCGCCATAGGTGAGCCTATTTTTTTTAAAACAAGAATAAAAATTAGATGAAGTCTTATCAAATTCATACCCATATCAAGCAAATTTTAGCTGATACCATCACACCAGTCAGTATCTATCTATCATTAAGAGATAGATTTCCCAATGCCTTACTGCTGGAAAGTTCTGACTACCATGGAAATGAACACACCTATTCATATATAGCTATACAAGCAATAGCAGGATTCAAAGTTGAACAAAATATTTTTTACGCATCATTACCTCATGAGTCATATCATCATCCGGTAACTCATCAAAACACTGTTGAATCAGTAGATAATTTCCTCAAAAGATTTGAAGTAGCAAATACATCATTACAATTACCATATATCCACAAAGGACTATTGGGATATATGACCTATGAAACGGTACAATTATTAGAAGATATCCAACTTAGCCATCCTCAAAACAAAATTCCAACCATGATGTATCATCTTCATAAATACATCATTGCATACAATCATATCAACCATCAGTTGAATATCGTTACTACTACTTTAGATGATGAAGTTTATGACGAAGATGAAGTTACAAGTATCATTCAGACAATCAAGTTGGCTACGCAACCAATTTATGATTTCAAAAGGGTAGATGAAAAAAAATCTAATCTTACAGATGATGAATTTGTCAATCATGTAAAAAAGGGAATTGAACATTGTTATCGAGGAGATATTTTTCAGATAGTATTATCTAGGGAGTTTCAACAAAAATTTAAAGGAGATGATTTTCAAGTATATCGTGCATTGAGGATGATCAATCCCTCTCCCTATTTATTTTATTTTGATACTGGATCTTTTAGAATATTCGGTTCTTCACCTGAAGCACAATTAGTCATCAAAGATAATAAGGTATCAATATTCCCTATCGCAGGAACCTTTAGACGGACTGGCAACGATAAAAAAGATGCCGAACTAGCCCAAAAATTATCTGAAGACCCCAAGGAGAATGCTGAACATGTCATGCTGGTAGATTTGGCAAGAAATGATTTGAGCAGATGTGGGAAAAATATTCAAGTAGAAGTCTATAAAGAGATACAATTTTATTCACATGTCATTCATTTGGTGTCTAAAGTGAGTGCAAATTTATCTCCAGATGTATCGCGTTTTAGAATGGTTGGAGATACTTTTCCTGCTGGAACATTAAGTGGCGCTCCAAAATACAAAGCCATGCAACTAATAGATCAGATTGAAAACACAGACCGATGTTTCTATGGAGGAGCAATTGGTCATCTTGATTTTAACGGCAATTATAACCATGCTATTATGATCAGGAGCTTTTTGAGCAGAGAAAACACCCTAACATTTCAAGCAGGTGCTGGTGTAGTAGCTGACTCCAACCCTAGCAGCGAATTGCAAGAAGTAGAAAATAAATTAATGGCACTAAATAAAGCGATTGCTTTAGCAGAAAATATATAGAATATGAAAATTTTAATGCTAGATAATTACGACTCATTTACATACAATATCGTTCACTACCTAGAAGCTCTAGGTGCTGAAGTCGATGTATTTAGAAATGATAAAATTTCATTAGAAGAAGTCAATCAATATCAAAAAATCGTACTCTCTCCAGGGCCAGGCATCCCTAGCGAAGCAGGAATTATGATGAATTTGATTCAACTATATGCCCAAAACAAATCGATCCTAGGAGTATGTTTGGGTCATCAGGCAATTGGACAAGCATTTGGAGCAGAGCTGTATAATGTTGGCAAGGTTATTCATGGGAAGGCCAAGAATACAATTGTCGTCAAAGATGATATACTATTCAAAGGTTTGCCTGAACAATTTCTAAGTGGACGCTACCATTCTTGGGCAATTAAAAATCTTCCAGATTGTTTAGAGCTGACAGCAACAGATGAAGACGGTTTAGTTCAAGCCATTAGACACAAAGAATATGATGTAAGAGGAGTACAATTCCACCCTGAATCTATCTTGACAGATTTCGGTATGAATATATTATCCAATTGGCTAAATACTGAAAAGTCATGAAAAATATCTTGAAAGAACTTTATGCTGGTCAATTATTGACAGAAGATAAGATCTATCAACTCATGAAAAAAATCGGTGAAGGTGAATACTCAGCAATTCAAATTTCAGCATTTCTTTCAGCATTGAATATGCGTCCAGTCAGTGTGAACGAATTACGAGGCATGAGAAGAGCCATGCTAGATTTATGTCTCCCAGTTGACTTTGAAGGAAGAAAAACAATTGATTTATGTGGTACAGGAGGCGATGGAAAAGATACTTTCAATATCTCAACTTTGTCAGCATTTGTTGTAGCTGGCGCTGAAATTCCAGTAACTAAACATGGCAACTATGGTGTATCTTCCCACTGTGGCTCTTCCAATGTCCTAGAAGCCTTGGGTATAAAATTTACGAATGATATTGATAGATTAAAAAAACAATTAGAACAGGCAAATATCACTATTCTTCATGCCCCACTTTTTCATCCAGCAATGAAGCATGTCGCTCCGGTGCGTAGAGAAATGCAAATCAAAACTATTTTTAATATACTAGGCCCTTTATCGAACCCTTGTAAACCACAAGTTCAAGTAACGGGAGTTTTCAACTTGGAAGTAGGACGCTTATATTATTATCTTTTGCAAGAATCTACTCCACAGTTTGCTGTCATTCATGCCTTAGATGGATATGATGAGATTTCACTTACAGGAGAGACTAAAATATTTTCACATGAAGGAGAAAGATGCTATACTCCACAACAATTGGGTTTTAAAGCACTTCAGGCTGATCAAATATCAGGAGGAAAAACAATCGAAGATGCTAAAAATATTTTCCTTCAAGTCTTAAAAAATGAGGCAACAATAGCTCAAAAAGAAGTTATACTAGCTAATGCAGCAGTTTGCATTTCTATTTACAAGAATATTTCTATTCACGAAGGAATAGATTTGGCAAAAGAAAGTTTAGAAAGCGGCAAAGCCTATCAAGCCTTGAAAAAATTGATTGACTTATAATGAAAAAAGATATTCTAGTATTAAAAATAGAATATCTTCTCGCATACAAAAATTTTATCTAAGTATTTCCTTATTTACACCAATCCTTGTGCAAGCATTGCATTGGCTACTTTGACAAATCCACCAATATTTGCACCTTTTTTGTAATCAATAAACCCATCTGATTGACGACCATATTTCACACAGGTTTTGTGAATATTCTTCATTATTTCTTTAAGTTTTGTGTCAACTTCTTTCTTTGTCCAGCTATATCTCATTGAATTTTGAGACATTTCCAAACCACTTACAGCAACACCACCAGCATTAGCAGCTTTTCCTGGAGCATACAACACTTTATTTTGTTGAAAAACCGTAATTGCACCTGGTGTACTTGGCATATTTGCTCCCTCACCCACTATTAGACAACCATTGCTCACTAATTCCAAAGCCCCTTCTTCATCTAATTCATTTTGAGTAGCACAAGGTAAAGCTACGTCACAATCAATATTCCACGGTTTTTTGCCTTCGACATATTCACAACCATATCTATCCGCATATTCTTTAATTCTACCTCTTCTTTCATTCTTTAATTCAAAAATAAAAGCTAATTTTTCTTTGTCAATTCCAGCAGGATCATAAATATAACCATCAGAATCTGAGGCAGTTAAAACAGTTGCACCATGTTCTATGCATTTTTCTATTGCATATTGAGCCACATTACCCGAACCAGATACAACAATCTTTTTACCCGCTAAAGAATCTCCTTTCTGTTGTAACATCTCTTCAACAAAATATACTAAACCATATCCAGTTGCTTCAGGACGAATAAGGCTACCACCAAATTCCATTCCTTTTCCAGTTAAAACACCAGTAAATTCTCTTTTTAATCTTCTATATTGCCCAAACATATAGCCAATTTCTCTACCTCCAACACCAATATCTCCTGCAGGTACATCAGTATTAGGACCTATATGATTAGAGAGTTCTGTCATAAAACTTTGACAGAATTTCATAATTTCTGTATCACTTTTCCCTTTTGGGTCAAAATCACTTCCGCCTTTTGCTCCTCCCATAGGAAGACTAGTCAAACTATTTTTTAAGACTTGTTCAAAAGCTAAAAATTTAAGAATACTTATATTGACAGATGGATGAAAACGCAAACCACCTTTGTAAGGACCAATAGCACTATTCATTTGAATACGATATCCGCGATTGATTTCAATTTCTCCCTTATCATTAATCCATGGAACTCTGAAAAGTATAGCCCTTTCTGGCTCAGCCATGCATTCCAAAATCTTATATTTTTTAAATTCAGGATTTTGTTCAATAAAAGGCAAAATATCTTCTGTCACCTCAAATACTGCTTGCAAAAATTCTGGTTCATTTGCATTTCTTTTCGATAAATTCGATATGAATTCATTGGTTAATTCAGGAATTTCATCCATACGCTGTTGTGTAAATTAAATGATTTAAAATAGTTGACTCTATAAATTTACAATAATGGAAAAAAAATAAAAACTATACTTTTTTATTTTTTTAATTTAATAAACCTTAAGTAAAACTTAGATAATATACGAATTTATTAAAAAATTAGACAATAAATTAATATAATCTGAAAAAAAATAGAATTTTCTCTATTTATCGCACAATATTGTTTAAAAAATGAAAGAACTAGCTATTGAAAATTAATTAACAAAAAAGAATCAAACCTTTTTATATTTTTATCGTGTACTAGTGATGTTTATTTGATTACTAGTAGCATATTTGCAAAATATTCATGTTAAGTATTCTTCATAAAATAGTAGCCCAAAAGAGAATTGAAATTGCTGAGGGGAAAAAACTACACAGTATCGAGGCATTAAAAGATTATCCTTTATTTTATCGCCCCACTCTTTCTTTGGCCAATAAATTGAAAGAAAAAAATAGTACTGGAATCATTGCTGAATTTAAAAGACACTCTCCTTCCAAAAAATGGATTAACCAATACGCTGACCCTGTAAAAGTAGTGAAAGAATATGAAGAAGCTGGTGTTGCAGGAAGTTCGGTATTAACAGATAAGGAATTTTTTAAAGGTTCCTTAGAAGATTTGGCAAACGTCAGAAAAGCAGTGCATATTCCTTTATTGAGAAAAGATTTTATTATTGACCCTTATCAGATTTATGAAGCAAAAGCACATGGTGCTGATGTCATCTTGCTGATTGCAGCCATTCTGACTCCTTGCGAAGTGAATTCACTCACTGATGTGGCCCATCAACTGGGTTTAGAAATATTACTTGAACTTCATGGGGAAGCAGAATTAGGACACGTCAATAATGATATTGAAATGGTAGGTATTAACAATCGAAACCTTCACACTTTTGAAGTCGATATCGAACAGTCTATTAAAATGGCATCTATGTTAGATGTTAAATATCTCAAAATTGCAGAAAGTGGTATTGCATCACCAAATATAATTAATTATTTTAGGGCATCAGGTTTTAATGGTTTTCTTATTGGAGAGAATTTCATGAAATCTGAACATCCTGGATTAGCTTGTAAAAACTTTATATCGTCTATATGAAAAAGATCAAAACACTCTCTTTGCTTGTCATGAGTATCTTTATTTTTTCAACTTCTATTCATGCCGAAGACAAATATTTGGTCAGTTATGAATTGATAAAGTCTATGAGCAAAGATGAAGTTGTTGCTTATTGGAAACAAAATGGCATTCCAAAATTCATCTTACCTGTTGAATATGGTGTAGATATCTATGAAATCATTTATATGGCTCCATGGGTAGATGGAACATTGATCAAAGCTAGCGGAATATATTATGTCCCTAAGGTTAAAAAAGAGACTGTTTTGCCTACTACTGTTTATCATCATGGTACTACATTAATGAGAGACAGAGGAGATATTTTTAAAAATGCACAATACGGAATTGCATTGGGATTAGCTACAGATGGATATTTATCTTTAGTGCCAGATTATTACGGATTGGGGAAAGGAGAAAAAACACATCTCTATCAACATGTATGGTCAGAAGCTATGAGTACAATCTATATGCTCTATGCAGTAGATGAACTCAATAAAACATTAAATGTCAAATCCAATTCAGATTTATATTTGACAGGATATTCTCAAGGAGGGCATGCTACTTTGTCTGCTCATAAATACATAGAAGAACTAAATGATCCAAGATTTAAAGTAGTTGCATCTGCTCCAATGTCTGGTGCTTATGATATGAGTGGAGCACAATCCAAAGTAATGTTTGAAAAATATCCACAACCATTTTATTTACCTTATTTATTGGTGAGCTATCAGACTGCCTATAATTTCTGGGACGGCAATATCTATGAAATTTTCAAAACACCTTATGATTCCGTTACTAAAATCTATTTAGATGGCACTCATTATTATGAAGATTTCAATAAAGCTATTCCCAATATTCCTGCAGACATTATAAAACCACAATATGTAGAGGAATTTAAGGCAAATCCTAATTATCCTATAAAGAAAAGAATAGAAGAAAACAATATCTATGAGTGGATACCCAAGTCTCCTACTTTATTTTGTTATTGCTCCTCAGATGATCAAGTATCAGGTAAAAACTCTGAAGTAGCATATAATTATATGAAAAAACAAGGAGCGAAAAATATAAAAATAAAAAATCTCAGCAATATTTTTGACCACAATGAATGTGCTATGTTTGCTGTTATAGAAACTAAATTTTTCTTTGATAATATCAGAAAAGGTAAAAAGAAAACTGATAAAGGAAACCGCTTTAAAAGATTTTTAATTGCAAAACACAAAAACAAAGAAGAACAAAAAGTGATTGCTACACGTCATGAGAAACAGGCTCCTACTGAAGGTTTGCGGACTGAAGCACAAAAATAACCTGTATGATGTCATTGCATCAGGTGTCGATTTTGTCGGGATGATATTTTATGAAAAATCGCCAAGATATGTAGTTGATTCTTTGCATCCTGAAGATGTTTGGTTTTTAGCTGATGAAGTGGGAAAAATCGGTGTATTCGTTAATTCAGATTTGGAATATATTCAAAAATATGCTCGACTTTATCATTTAGATTATATACAATTACATGGAGATGAATCACCAGAACAATGTACTCAGTTAAAAGAAAAGGGCTATCAGATAATTAAAGCCATTGGCATTGGTGAGGATTTTGATTTTGCAACCCTCCTTCCATACGAACCTTATGTAGATTTTTTTCTATTTGACACAAAAGCAGAGAGTTACGGAGGCACCGGAAAGTCTTTCAATTGGAATATCTTACAAAAATATCAATTATCAACGCCAGTTTTCATAGGAGGAGGTGTTGGAATTGATAACTTACAACAGTTAATTGAAAATAATTTCTCATTTTTATACGCTATTGATATGAATAGCAAATTAGAAATTGAACCCGGTCTTAAAGATATTACCTTGGTCAATGAAGCTGTAAAAATTTTAAAAGCTTAATGAAATATCAAAGCAAATTTTATCTTTTACATGAAAACAAATTAAACACCTTCTTCAACTTCTTCTGAGGCTTTAACTTCATCTTTTTCTACTTTCAGATTGTCAATAATAAACAATTGTCTTTCTTGAGAATTGGCACCCATATAATAAGCCAACATCTCTTCAATCTTTGATTCTTTTTTCATCACAACAGGTTCCAGTTGAATATTTTCACCAATGAATCTTCCAAATTCACTAGGAGAAATCTCACCAAGTCCTTTAAATCGAGTAATCTCAGGCTTACCTTTTAATTGCTTAATAGCCTCTTGTTTCTCTTCTTCTGAATAACAATAGATAGTTTCTTGCTTATTTCGAACCCTAAAAAGAGGTGTTTCCAAAATATACAAATGACCCTTCTTAACTACATCTGGAAAAAATTGTAAAAAGAATGTCAATAACAACAATCGAATATGCATACCATCTACATCGGCATCCGTGGCAATCACGATTCGGTTATACCGTAGATTGTCAATATCTTCTTCAATATTCAGTGCATGTTGTAAAAGATTAAACTCTTCGTTTTGATAGACAATTTTCTTTGTCAGACCAAAACTATTAAGTGGTTTACCCTTTAGGCTGAATACTGCCTGAGTTTCTACATCTCTCGCTTTTGTAATTGAGCCACTTGCTGAGTCACCTTCTGTGATAAATAAAGTAGTTTCTAAATGCCTTGGATGCTTCTCATCATTGTAATTTACTCTGCAATCTCTCAATTTTTTATTGTGAAGGTTGGCAGCTTTCGCTCGCTCATTTGCAATTTTTCGAACACCCGCCATATCCTTTCGCTCCCTTTCTGATTGTTGGATTCTTTTGAGAAGAGCTTCAGCAACTGCAGGGTTTTTATGAAGGTAAGGATCTAGATTCTCCTTAATAAAATCATTGATAAAGACTTTTAAAGATTCACCATCAGGAGACATATTGGTAGAACCCAACTTTGTTTTAGTCTGCGATTCAAAGACAGGTTCTTGGACACGAATAGCAACAGCTGCAATGATAGATTGACGTATATCAGTTGTATCAAAATTTTTCTTATAAAACTCTCTCAATGTTTTGACAATGGCTTCCCTAAATGCGGCTAGATGTGTACCTCCCTGAATAGTATATTGACCATTGACAAATGAATAATAATCTTCTCCATATTGATTGCCATGAGTCATTGCAACTTCAATATCTTCTCCTTTCAGATGAATAATGGGATATTTTAATTGGTCAGTATCTGTCTTGTCATCCAATAAATCCAACAAACCATTTTTCGACAAAAAACGCTTCCCATTATAATTAATCGTTAATCCAGAATTGAGATAAGCATAATATTTAATCTGGTCTTGGATATATTCTTGAACGTAAGCGTAGTGTTTAAAAATCGTTTTATCTGGAACAAAAGTGATTATTGTGCCATTTTTCTCATTAGACACCTCAATAGGACAATCTTCTATTAATTCACCTGATTCAAAAATAGCTTTTTTAATTTGACCATCTCTTATAGAACTTACTGTAAATATAGTAGATAAAGCATTAACAGCTTTTGTTCCTACTCCATTCAGACCAACTGATTTTTGAAATGCTTTAGAGTCATATTTGCCACCAGTATTGATTTTTGAAACACAATCAATAACCTTTCCTAATGGAATTCCTCGACCATAATCTCTAACTGTCACCTTACCCTCTTTTACCTCGATATCAATCTGTTTTCCATAACCCATCATGTGCTCATCAATAGAATTATCAACTACTTCTTTTAACAACACATAAATCCCATCATCTGGAGAAGACCCATCTCCTAATTTGCCAATATACATACCCGGACGAATGCGAATATGCTCTTTCCAATCAAGTGTCCGTATATTATCTTCTTCGTAAATTGCTTCTGCCATAACAAAATAAATCCTTTAAAATTACAAATGAAATTTTTGAAATTACAGTCAATTTTTCCACAATACTGCAAAAAGTCTTTTACAACTCCTTCTTCATTTTTTTTTGCCCATATTTACCATTGAATCAATAGAAAATCTATGATCTATTCCTATTTCTCTTATCTTAAAACAAATTTTGTTATATCGTGAACATCCCTCATATCAAAGGCAATCTACTTTATGAACTCTATTTATTTGCAAGCAATCCAATTGCGTTTCTAAATAGTCAATTTGAAAAAAATGGTGATATTTTTCAAGCCAATATTCCTACTAAAAGAATCATCTGTAGTCGTGATCCAAAATGGCTAGAACATATTTTTGTCAAAAAGCAGAAAGATTATGATAAAGATTTTACAATGCGGAACATTGAATTTATTTTAGGTAAAGGACTTCTCACCAATACAGGTGATACATGGCTTAAACAGAGAAGATTAATTCAGACCGCTTTTTATAAAGGTCGATTAGAGAGTCTGTCTGAAATTATGGAAAATGTGATTGACTTGCAAATTGAAAAAATACAGAAAATCAATCACGGTCAAAAAATATTCATCGACAAAGAAATGTTAGAACTCACTGCAACTGTAGCTTTAGAAACTATTTTTGGAGAGAAAATGAGTCCAGAGCTTCATGAAGTCCAAGAAAAAATGGCTGAACTTCAAGAATATATTGTCAAACAAATCAAATTTCCATTGTATTATTCTTGGACTCGATTGACTGGTGAACATCAAAAAGCTAAAGAAAAACTCAGACAAATCAACCATACATTATATCAAATTATCAACAAAAGAAAAGAACATCCTGACAACCAATCTTTCAATTTAGTATCATTACTCACACAGGCAATAGATGCAGAGACAGGTGAAAAAATGAGCGATCAAGAATTGATTGATGAGTTAAAAACCTTCTATTTTGCTGGACATGAAACAACAGCATTCGGATTAAGCTGGGCAATATATGAATTGGTTCAACACCCTCATATTATT
Source organism: Chitinophagales bacterium (assembly GCA_023957235.1). Taxonomy (GTDB): domain Bacteria; phylum Bacteroidota; class Bacteroidia; order Chitinophagales; family JADIYW01; genus JAMLHH01. The sequence continues at coordinate 229,388 of JAMLHI010000002.1, forward strand.
CAAAAAATCAAAGAAGAAGTGGACAGTGTCCTTGTCAATGGCAAAATAGGTATAGAGGGATTAAAAAAACTCAAATATACTTCTGCTGTGGTTCATGAATCTCTCAGGCTACACTCTCCTGCATATATTATTTCTAGAGAATGTCTGAAAGAAGATGAGATACAAGGTGTTAAAATCAATAAAGGTGATACAATAATCATCTCTCTACTCCACTTGCATCGACATCCAAAGTTATGGGATAATCCTCTACAGTTTAATCCAAATAGGTTTCTGCAACTAGAAAATAATTCTATTCAAAATTGGTATCCTTTCGGTGCAGGTCCAAGAATATGTATTGGCAAGCACTTTGCAATGATGGAAATGACCTTGGCAATTGCCAAAATAATGTCAAAAATCAATTTTAAATTATACCCTCAACAAAAAATAGAAGCTGAGGCTCTTATTACCCTCAAGCCTAAAAATGGTATCCTATTGATAAAACAATCATCTTCTTAAATGAATTGCTTACCGAGAAAAACACAAAAATGCTAGCGTGTCTTTAATCTTTTGCTTGGTAAAAATGGAAATACACTATATTTGAATACAAATTAAGTAAAAGCACAATAAAAAAGCTTTAACATACATATATAAGGAATAAATGAAAAAAATAGGATTTCAGATTTTGGCAATGATTGTGCTCACAATAGTATTGATAATTGGTCTCAATATTTTTATGAGAATTATCACCTATCACAATCAGAAACTTACTGTCCCCAATGTTATCCATCTAGAACTAGAAGATGGAATAAAAATGCTAGAAAGAAATAATATGGGATACATTTTAGTCGATTCATTATTTGATCCTAATCTAAAACCCCATGAAATCATAGACCAAAGTCCTAAAAAAGGTTCTTTCGTCAAACAAAACAGAAAAATTTACCTTACTATCAATTCTATTCAGCCACCTATTATTCAACTGCCTAATCTTGTTGACATGTCCAAAAGACAAGCCCAACTCACTTTGGAAAGTTTAGGCCTGAAAATGGGAAAAGAAATATATCAACCAGATATAGCCAAAGATGCCGTTTTATCTGTAAGAGTGAATGGCAAAACCGCTAGTGAAAACATGGCTATTCCGAAAGGCTCAGTAGTAGATTTGATATTAGGAGATGGACTAGGGTCAATGGACGTAGAAATCCCTGACTTAATTGGTTTAACTGTCATGGAGGCGATGGCTGTACTAGATGCTGTCCAATTATCCGTAGGACAAATCAATGCTCAAGATGATGTAAGTGATCAAATGAATGCTTATGTATATTTTCAACAACCAGAATATGGAAGCACTTTAAAAGTATCACCAGGAGATCCTGTCAATCTTTACGTCACCAAATCAATCCCCAAAAGCATTATTAAATAATGAGAAAACATTGGATAATATTATTGATTCTGACTGTCAACCTGTATGTAACACAGGCACAGGAAAAACTCGTTTCTCTTTCAAACAATCCTTTATTATTCTCAAAAACATCCACACTTAAAAAATCTTCTTTAGATACTTTAAGTTTGCCTTTTGCAGATGATTTTAATCAAATTGGATATTATCCAAACACTTCAAAATGGCAGGATAATTTTGTATTCATCAATAATACTTATCCTATACAGCCACCCACTTTAGGAGTTGCTACTTTTGACGGACTCAATGCGCAAGGATTACCCTATAGTGATTATAATAATGATTTTGGACTAGCCGACCAACTGACAAGTCTTCCTATTAATTTGTCAAGTCTCAACGAATCTGACAATGTCTATCTAAGTTTTTACTGGCAAGCAGGAGGCAGAGGTGAGATTCCTGAGAAAGGAAGAGATTATTTGAATGTTGAGTTTCTAGACAAAGATTTGAATTGGGTAACTGTCATAAAAATTAATCCTACTGATAGTGTTCAAGATTTCAAACAAGAATTTATTCGACTCAATTCGATAAATTTACATAATAACTTTCAATTTAGATTTTCAGCGTATGGAAATCTTGCTGGGAACACTGACCATTGGAATATTGACTATGTTTTGTTGGACAAAAACAGAAATCCTCAATTTGAATCTTCTGTTTCAGATGTAGCTTATGTATCGGCAAATAGTGGATACCTCAAAACATATTATCAAATGCCTTTCAAACATTTCAATAATGATTTATTAAAAGATACTCTTCAAGTTACTATCAAAAATAATTTTCAAAACACCATTGATATAGTAGATAATTATACTGTCACTCATAAAAATAATGGCGAAATATTGCATTCTTATAAAGGACCATCTATAGATATACCTAGCAAACAACTCTTGGTTTATCACTATCCTAGTTTAGACCTCAGCACTATTGAGCCTACAAGCGATACAACAGAAATCGAAATCAAATATTTTTTTCAAAGTTCTGCTGAGAACAATAGTCCTGAATTTGTCAGAGCTAATAATCAGATTACTGAAAAAATAACATTTGGCAACATCTTTGCCTATGACGACGCAAGTGCAGAAAGAGCTTACCGTTTAGAAAATTATGAATATGCAAAAGTAGCAGTGAAATTTAATGCTAGTATTGCTGATACATTAAGAGCCCTCCGTATTCATTTTCCACATTTCCCAAATTATTCCCCTACATCTGCTGTTCCCTCTTTCAATATTGTCATATACAAATCATTAGATACAATTCTAGGTGAAAACGATCAGATTTTATATAAAGAATCATTTGTTACCCATGAAAACTTCCATCTTCCTCAAGATGAAAATATCAACGGCTTCTCTTATTATACATTAAATCCCGATTTGAATGAAGGAAAAGACTATTTGATAGTGGATGGAGATTTTTATATTGGAATAGAATATGAAAAATCCAATGACGTGGACTTGGGTTTTGATATGAATCAGAATAACTCAAACAATATGTGGTATAATGCTGGCTATGGTTGGCATAAAAGTCAATATCCAGGGTCAATCATGATAAATGCCATTATGGGTAAACCACTGGGAGGGAAATATACCTCTATCTATCAACATCAACCAGTAAACATTCCTATTCAAGTATATCCGAATCCAGCGAAAGATTATCTCAATATAAGAATTGATTATCCCTATCCCTACACCTATATCATCTACAATATAGCTGGAATCAAACACCAATCTGGCAGGTCTTTTCAAAATGCACCCCTACCTATCTCAGACTTACCGAATGGAATGTATATCCTGCAGATGCTTGAAGAAAGTAGTAAAAAACGCATAGCTCAGACCAAATTTGTAAAAGATTAGACATGCCTGAACATCTTGTGTTTTTTGATGGAGTTTGTAATTTTTGTAACAGTTCAGTATTATGGATAATCAAAAGAGATAGAAATAAAATATTCTATTTCGCTAGTTTACAATCAGAAGTAGCTAAAAATACACTAAGAAAGTTCAATATCAATAATACAGAAATTGATTCTATTATATATATCAAAAAAGGGAACTTATTTATCAAATCCTCAGCTGCTTTGGAAATAGCAAAAGATTTGAAAAACATCTGGTCCATCTTTTACATCTTTAAAATAATACCTTGTTTTTTTAGAGACATGGCTTATGACCAATTTGCCAAAAGACGTTATCGGTTATTTGGTAAAAAATCAGAATGTATGATACCAGACATCACTTTGAAAGATCACTTTTTATCATGATTTCTTATAATAAAATGTAATTTATTGCAGAATTAAGAATCCTTAATTGCAACTTACTTATCTTTGACCTTTTATGAAATTTTTAATTGTCGGACTCGGTAATATTGGTAAAGAGTATGAAAACACTCGCCATAATATTGGATTTGATATTTTAATTCAATGGGCAATAGAAGCTGGATTTAAATTTGAAATCAAAAAATATGCAGCCCTTGCTAATATTTCTTACAAAGGGAAACAACTCTATTTCATCATGCCTACCACTTATATGAATTTGAGCGGTAAAGCCGTTAAATATTGGATGAACGAATTGAAAATTCCTATAGAAAATATCATTGTTATTGTTGATGATCTTGCATTAGATTTTGGAACTTTGAGACTACGAGGAAAAGGCAGTAATGCTGGACACAATGGGCTTAAAAATATTGATGAAGAATTACAATCCAATCAATATACAAGGCTAAGATTTGGCATTGGCAATGATTTTCCTAAGGGAAGGCAAGTAGATTTTGTTTTAGGGAAATGGCCAAAAATACAGATGGAGCAATTGCCAGAGAGAATATCCACAGCAATAGAAATCTGCCAATCATTTTGTACAACTGGATTAGCAAATACTATGTCAACTTTTAATAACAAATAACAGATGAAAATATTTTGTGTTGGCAGAAATTACGTGGAACACGCAAGAGAACTCCAAAATGAGATCCCCAGTGAACCAGTTATCTTCATGAAAGCTCCGACAGCATTATTAAAATCTGAAGAGGCATTGTTTTATCCTGATTTTACTAAAGATTTGCATTATGAAGGAGAGTTAGTGGTGAAAATTTCAAAAAATGGAAAAAAAATTCAAGAGAAATTTGCTCATAAATATTATTCAGAAATCAGCCTTGGATTTGACTTTACGGCAAGAGATTTACAAAGTCAACTTAAAAGCAAAGGGCTCCCATGGGAGTTAGCTAAATCCTTTGATGGAGCTGCTTCTGTTGGAACATTTCTTTCAAAAGAAGATCTTATGGATAAAGAAGGTCATTATAATTTCACAATTTTTAAAAATAACCTAGTAGTTCAAGAAGGAAATACAGCGATGATGTTGTTTTCCATTGACAAAATTATTAGCTTCATCTCTCAATTTTTCACACTTCAACAGGGAGATTTAATTTTCACTGGAACACCATCCGGGGTTGGAGCATTAAAGATTGGAGATGAATTAAAAGGACAAATAAAAGAACAAATTGTAGTCAAAACAGTTATTAAGTAAACCTTATTTTATAAACAAGTCAGTCAATTAACCAATGTCATATTATTTTACATCAGAATCTGTTTCAGAAGGACATCCAGATAAAGTTGCAGACCAAATTTCAGACTCAATTCTTGATGCCATGTTGGCTCAAGATCCCAATTCAAGAGTAGCTTGTGAAACATTAGTTACCACAGGTCTAGTTACTCTTGCAGGTGAAATTACCACCAACGCATACGTAGATGTGCAAGAAATCACTAGAAATACTATCCAAAATATTGGATATACCAAAGATGAATATATGTTTTCATCTAATTCTTGTGCAATTATTTCAGCATTACATAGCCAATCCCCAGATATCGCACAAGGCGTTAACGAAGGAGATAATAAAGAGCAAGGGGCTGGAGATCAAGGGATGATGTTTGGATTTGCCACCAACGAATCAGATAATTTAATGCCATTAACTTTAGAAATATCCCATTTATTGGTAGAAGAATTGGCTCGAATCAGAAAGGAAGGTAAGTTGATGAAATATCTTCGTCCAGATGCAAAATCACAAGTAACCATTGAATATGATGAAAAACACCGCCCTTTAAAGATAGATACCATTGTCGTTTCTACTCAACATGATGATTTCATAAAACCATCAGATAAGCACAGCAAAGCAGAAGTAGAAACAGAGATGCAAGTCAAAATAAAAGATGATATCCTTAAATATCTTATTCCGGCTGTCAAAAAAAGATTACCTAAGAGAATACAGAAACTATTTAATGACTCCATAAAATATTATATCAACCCAACAGGGGTATTTATTATCGGAGGACCACATGGTGACTCTGGACTTACAGGTAGAAAAATCATAGTGGACACCTATGGCGGTAGAGGAGCACATGGAGGTGGAGCATTTTCAGGTAAAGACCCTAGTAAAGTTGATAGATCGGCTGCTTATGCAGCTAGACACTTAGCCAAAAATCTTGTAGCTGCTGGAATAGCTGAACAAGCATTGGTTCAACTTTCTTATGCAATTGGAATAGCAGAACCAATATCAATCAATGTCAATACTTTCAGAACAGCTAAAATCAAAAAAACGGATGGACAGATTTCTGATAAAATTATTGAATTATTGAAAGATGACTTTAAACCTAAGTCAATTATAGAAAGATTGAAATTAAAAAATCCCATCTATACTGAAACAGCCGCTTATGGACACATGGGTCGTCAGCCTTATAATAAAGAGGTAGATGTTGCTTACGTGACTATTGAAGAAAAAAATGGTCATAAAATCGAAACTAGAAAATACCAGAAAAAGAATGTTGAATTTTTCACATGGGAGAAACTAGACTACGTAGATAAGATTAAGAAAGCCTTTGAAATAGCTTAGCAATAAATCAAAAAATGCTTCTCAAAAGAGGAGCATTTTTTATTTAGATATCATACCGAAAACAAAATAGGTATATTAACTATTTCTTCCTCATGAAAATATTAATAGGAACTCCTGAGAAATCAAAATGTTCTCTTAAACGATTTTCTAAATAGCTTTTATAAGCTTGTTTCACATAATCAGGATGATTACAGAAAAAAGCAAATGAAGGAACTTTTGTAGGCAATTGAGTAATAAATTTAATTCGGATATATTCCCCTCTATATGTTGGCGGTGGATATTTCTCAATCTCTTCCAACATGGCATCATTTAATTTTGAGGTAGATATCTTTCTTTGTGTATTATCATAGACCTTTAAAATTTCATCTATTGCTTTATGAATTCTCTGCTTTTCTACTGCGGAAATAAAGACGATAGGTACATCTCTGAAAGGAGCAATTTTCTCACGAATAGCCTTTTCGTATTGCTTCATGGTATTCGTATCTTTTTCCACCAAATCCCATTTATTCACCAAGATAACAACCCCCTTCTTCTTCAATTGAATCTGACGAAAAATGGACATATCTTGGGCTTCGATTCCCAAAGTTCCATCTATGACCAATAGACATACATCAGCCTCATCAATGGCTTTAATAGCCCTTATAACAGAATAAAACTCTAAATTTTCATTGACCTTATTTTTCTTGCGAATACCAGCAGTATCAATCAATAAAAACTCCTTTCCATATAGATTATAGTATGTATGAATAGAATCCCTAGTAGTTCCAGCAATATCAGTTACAATATTTCTATGTTGACCTGTCAAAGTATTTAGTAAGGTTGATTTGCCTACATTGGGTTGCCCTACTATAGCAATCTTTGGCAATTCAGCATTTTTATCCTCAAATTCAGCTTCTTCCTCACTGATACAATCAGTAATTGCATCCATCAATTCGCCGGTACCTCCACCACTGATAGAAGAAATAAAGGTTACATTTTCAAATCCTAGTCCATAAAACTCTTGCCCTTGATACAATCTTTGAGAATTATCTACTTTATTGACTGCCAACAATATGGGCTTTTTAGACCTCCTCAATTCTTTTGCCATTGCATCATCTAGGTCAGTAATACCTGTTGTTACATCTGTGACAAAGACAATTAAAGAAGCTTCGTTCAAGGCTAATCGTACTTGTTCTCTTATCTCAGACTCAAAAATATCAGCACTATTAGGAACAAATCCTCCTGTATCAACAACGTTGAATACTTTTCCATTCCATTCAGAAATTCCATATTGCCTATCACGAGTCACACCACTCTCATCATCAGTAATAGCTTTCCTGTACCCTACCATACGATTAAAAAGCGTTGATTTGCCAACATTTGGTCTTCCTACTATAGCTACAGTAAAACTCATAATTTATTGAAAGTAAAATGCAAAGATAAGGCTATAATTATTCTTTATAGCCAAAACTTCTTAAACTTCTATCATTATTTCTCCAATTGGGCAGCACCTTGACATAGGTTTCAAGAAAAATTTTCTTTTGAAAAAATATTTCCATATCCTTACGGGCTTCCATCCCTACTTTTTTAATCATACTTCCACCCTTTCCAATAACAATTGGCTTTTGAGAATCTCTCTCCACATATATGACGACTGCTATCCTGATAATATCTTCCTCTTCTTTAAAACTTTCTACCACCACTTCACAAGAATATGGGATTTCTTTGGTATAGTTTTGTAAAATTTTTTCTCGAATAATTTCAGTAACAAAAAATCGTTCGGGCTTATCAGTAAACTGATCTTTATCAAAATAAGGTTCTCCCTCTGGTAATTTTGCCATCATCCAATCAAAAGCCATATTCACATTCGCCTTTTCCAAAGCAGAAATAGGTAAAATACTTGCATGTGGAAAATCTTGAGCATATAACTCCACCCACTCTTCCAAAATAGATGGTTCTATTATATCGATCTTATTAATAATCAATAATACTGGAATATTCATCTTTTTAATGAGTTGATATTCTTCAGGTTGATTTTCCACCTTATCACCTGCTTCCACCATATAGATAAAAGCATCTGCATCTTCCAATGATGTTTTGACAAAATCCATCATAGATTCTTGCATCTTATATGCTGGTTTGTCAATAATCCCAGGCAGATCTGAAATGACCATCTGAAAATTATCACCATTTAAGATACCAAAAATTCGATGTCGGGTAGTCTGGGCTTTAGAAGTAATAATTGAAAGTTTCTCACCAATCAACGCATTCATTAAAGTGGACTTTCCAACATTTGGTTTGCCGAGAATATTTATAAATCCAGAAAAATGTTTCATAATTTATGCAAATATACTTGTTTATTTAAAAATCATGCTTACCTTTGCACTACCAAATCGCGGGATGGAGCAGTTGGTAGCTCGTCGGGCTCATAACCCGAAGGTCATAGGTTCGAGTCCTGTTCCCGCTACAAAATAAAATGCAACTTATTGAATATCAGTGAGTTGCATTTGTCGTTTAATGCTTATTGCGCCAGCATTGCGCCAAGTGATTATTATTTTTTAGCGGTGGAATCAATCATTGTTACTACCAGCTAAAAAAAAAATGAGCTACAATCAACAAATCAAGCAACAAATAAACTTTAGACCAGCAACAGTCAAAAAGGGTAAAGAGCTATATGTAGAATATTTTTGTAGAAGTCCTTTGACTGGAGTGATGAAAAGGTATAGAATCAGACTTAATCATCTAAAAATGACCTTAGCTGATAAAATACTATATGCAGAAAATATATGTTTTGAAATCAATGATAAATTACTCAATGGATGGAATCCAGAAATTGACGAATTAGACACAAAACTTAAATACAAAACCGCCAAACAGGCTTTTGATGAGTTTATGGAATTTAAAAAATCTGATGAACTTAGATCCGACACATTGAGAGCATACAAATCTTTTATTGATAACTTTCTTAATTTTTTAGATAATAGATACAAAAAACAAGTTTTTATAGCACAAATTAATAATGCTGTAGTTGGTGAATTTTTAATATCATTATCTAAAGGAAAAATCAAACCCAGAACGTATAATAATTATATCAATGGACTAAAAACTATTTTTGATCATTTAGTCAATCATGGATATAGAGATAGTAATCCATTTAGAGCAATTAAGAAAAAAAGAAATCCTATCAAATCAAGATTGTACCTCAATGAAAATGAAAAAGATAAAATATTTAACTATCTAATTGAAAATGATAGAAACTTTTGTAGAATCATGCTAATGTCCTACTATACACTTTTGAGACGAACAGAGATAACAAAAGTTAGAGTAGGATTTATCAATTTAGAAAGACAAATTTTATATGTGCCTGCTGAAATTTCTAAAAACAGAAAAGATTATAATGTAACTATACCAGGCAATCTAATTAGTTTTCTTTTGGAATTGAATCTTGATCAGTATAAAGATACAGACTATCTATTTGGTCCAGGTTTTTTGCCCAGTGCTTCTAAGTTATCACCCAAAAAAATATCTGATACATGGGTAAAGTATCGCAAAATATTAGGCTTTTCTGATAGAATACAGTTTATGTCTTTGAGAGATAGTGGTATAAAAAAACTTATACAAATGCATATACCTTTAGATGATGTCATGAATCATGCCAGACACTGGAGCTTAGAAGTCACTAAGACTTATTTATTACATGATACAGGCAGAGCTATTGACAGTATCAAAAATGCAAATATTGATTTTTAAAATAAAAAAAAAGGTATGCGTCCATACCCTCCGACTAGTCTCGCGTTTCCTAAAAAAAATAATTATATTAAATAAGCCCTAACCTTTTGGCTTTCTTTTTATCATCCTTATCAGTCATTAATACACTGAAAAAACTTTGAGCCGCTTCCTCTTTTTCTGATGGTAAAAATTCACCGTATTTCATCCAAAGACTAAATGTTTTGGGTAGCTTTCCATTATAAAGTTTCTTTATTTTATCTATGTAGCTCATTTTCTATAACAAGTAATTATATATGCAAATCCACCTCTATTTTGGCTGTTTAGATTTTATAGCTTTTTTCTTAACCTTTTTAGACTTTCCTAAGAGTTTTAAAAAATCCTTCCTTTTTAAAGCAGTTTTAGGATCAATAATAACTTCCTCACTTGCTGGTGTCAAAGGCACATAAAACAGTTCTTTTAACGATGGTTTATATTGATTGACTGTCATATTCTATTTTGTTTTGTTTATTAGCTAATCTACTACTTATTATTCTTACTTTTTTATCTCTAAAGGTAAAAATAGTAAATAATACTCTATCCAAGTTGCTCTTTCCTATACAAATATAACGTTTTTCTTTCAAACTATGTTTTTTTATCTTCTTTCATATAAAGCTCTTCGTCATAAAAAACACTTTCAGCTTCTGCATTAGACACTCCATGTTTATTGACACTTTTGTGTTTATTGCCATCATCCCATTCAAATTTTATCCTTTCCATCACCACTCACCGATTTTTTCCACTATTAAAGAAACTTGTTTAGGAGTGAATAGTCTGATTTTATTATAAATTTGAAATGTAAATAATCCATCTTCACCTATTAATCCAGCTCTATCTATCCATTCTTTCAATGTTTTTTTGGAGATACCATAAGCCTCTGCCATTTCTATTTTTGTCATTGCTCTAAATTCCATATCTATAAATCTATTACTTCAAAATAATGAGGGTTTTTATGCTTACTGACTTTAGCATGTACCTCTTTAATTTCTTCCCAGTTGTAAAATTTATTGGTAGTATTAGGTAGTCTTTCTTTTGTTTTCATCACTACTAATTGATCCATGATACTACACAGGTAAACAGGTATCTGTTTAATAGCATGAAACATCACGATAATATCTTGATTGTGCTGTTTACTATCTGAAAAAAGTTTGACTTGATCCTTTGACATAGAAAACGGCAAATATTTAAAAGCATCTTCTAGTATGATGTTTGCATTCCAAACACTCGTATTTACCTCTGTTAATATTTCATTGGTATCTCCTTGATAAATACGATAGATACCATTTTTCCAGTATTTCAGCTTATCTATTGTTACTACAGGATATTGTCTATATGATGGATGATCAAGGGTATCAACAATCAAAGTTTTTTTAGGAGCTTGATTTAATAACTGTAAAGCAAGTGTAGTTTTGCCACTGCCTTTACCTCCTACAATACAAATCACCTTGTTTAATCTCATACTAATCTACTATTACATCTAACACTCTAGGAAGCATCACATTAGCCATTGCCATCATTAAGGCATAATTAGGAGGTAGTTGATAGCCTGGCATTTCTTTTAGAATTAATAACAAAGATTCTTCCAACTGTTCATATTCTGAATCTGTAAAAGGAAGATCATTGACTTTCTTCTTCACACGTTCTAAAATCCTGACTTTAGCTCTATCTGGTATTTCCAGATCATTAAAATCTCGAAGTCCATCTGCTACAGATTGGCTCAATTCTTCAAACCGTTCTAAATCTTTGTCATTGCCTATTTTGCGCTTGAGTTTCCATTTATGTAGTGTGGTTAAGAGCATTTGTTGTAAGCTATCAAACACACCTACATATAAACTAGCACTCGTTTCTACCGATAATACATTCCTATTTACAGGTTCTTCATCTGTAATAGGTTCAGATTTGTATTCTGGTACAGGCTCAAAATCATCTTCTAAGCTAGTAGCATTATCGTTTATTGTATCAAAATCATCATCAGTATTGATTGTTTCTGATTTATATTCTGTTTGTCGGGCAAAATCTGTCATTAATCTTGCTCCGCTGTCGGATATTATGTTGTTGGTCATTCTGCGAAATGTTTATACTTATCAAATAGTGGAAGTATAGCTCCTAATCCAGTTAATTGATCATTCAATTTGCCACTAACTGCCAGTGGCAACAGTTTGCCAATACTTCTAGTCTCAAACTTGAAATTACCTTGTTCATCTAAAAAGCCTAAATCACTTATTATCTGTTTAATAGTGATAGCCATCAGCTTAATATCATTGCGCATATCTTCATTTTCAGAGCGCAACATAGCCAGTTCTTGATCCTTATCCATTATCTGATTCATCTGTCCCATTGTCTGCTATAAATGATTGATAATAATCTTCATCTGGAGTAACAAAATCGTAACCATCCAAATATTCTTTGTTGATGATAAAATGCATCATCTGTCTAAGCAAATCTGCAGTATCTCTACTATAGCCTTTCTCTTTGCGCCATTCTAACAGTTGATTAAAAATATAAATCTCTTCACTAGAGAGATTAGCAGCTACTATCTTTCTAGCCCTTTTCTTTTGCTGAACAAAATCTTGTATTATCATGATAGATTTTATTTATTAATAATCAAAACTAATAATTAATATCTATTAATCAAAGAAATTATTCATCAGAAAAAAAAATAAAAAAAGTGTTGAATACTGCTTTTTTCCTGTAACATCTGTAACACTTGTTATAAACAATTGATTTGCAATAAATTAAAAAATATTTTTGCTGTTACAATTCCTGTATTTGGTGTAATTAACGCTTTTTTTGCTGTTACAAGATAATAAGTGTAACAGTTAATTACAGTTTTGTTACAGTTTTGTTACAGTATAAATTATTGATAATCAACTTTGTTACACTTGTTACACCAAAAAACCACTATTAAGAGCATTTTTTTAAAAAATTGAATATTTTGAAAAGAAAAAAGCAAAAAAAAGCCCGCAAAATTGCGAGCTTTACAATATCCTTCATAGACTTCATAAAAAAATCTATAGTTTTTTTGGGTGGGAAAATTAAGGGAAATATCTATAAACTTCTTTTCTGTGTAAAATACGACTGATAATAATCTTGTCATCTCTATAAAAGAAACCTAATCTATAATCACCTACTCTTATGCGATATGCATCTTTGTAGGTTTTGAGTTTTTTCAAGTGTGTGAGGTCATTTAGCGTTTTAGCATCCATCATATTTAATACCAGTGCTTTGATATCAGCTTTGATATTTTTAGGTAGTTTCTTTACATCTTTATTTGCAGATGATTTGATTTCTACCAGCATGATTAGTCTTCCAGATTTTTAAAGAATGTACTTAATCGTACCGTTCTCTTATCCTTTTCACCTTCTTTCATAGCATTTACCATACCTATATCTTCTTTTTCTTCTGTAGTATAGACCTTGACTTTCAGACCGATTTTATCAGCATATTCTCTAATTAAAGATACTTTCTTTCTATTACTCGATGATATTACTATTGTTTCCATACTGAATATTTAATTTTTCATTTACAAATATAGCATTATTTCTCAAACTATACACATTATAATGTCTTATAATGCATTAATCTAATTTATTGAAACTCAATAGATAATCAATAAAAGTAATTAATGCAAGTTTGTAATATTAAATCATTTAAAAAATAAAAATCATGTTCAAAAACATCAACTGGGGCTTGGTAATTATCCTATTTGTAGCAGGTATTGCTTCTGCTGTCATCGCCCAACTTTTAGTAAAGGAAACTTCTGATACAGATGGTTCTGTAAAAAGAACGCTATCTATTGGTAGTAAAAAAAGTAGTGCCACTGAATAAATAATCATTATCTAAAAAGTAATAAAATGAATAAATTAAAAAAATTACAAGCCATCGCCAATCATGAGTTAAGTAATTATGATGGTACACTGGATGAATTTGAACAATTTTCAGGTGGAAATTTGCAATTGGTAGATTTTGACGGAGGAGACACTTCTGGTACAGATTCTGCTGGCGCATTTCCACAAGAAGTTCAACAAGTCAAAGCAGGTCGCAGACGTATGGTGCAATTTACCGTAGAAAATGCCAATGCAAGGGATTATGATTTCTATCTATCTGAAGGATTGAATAGTGGTTTGATAGGTACCATTCTTGCGGATAATACTGCATTGGTTCCAGTCAATCAGCAATCTGCTGAAGTTATCAAAGTGAGAGGACTTCTTAAAGACATCAAGTATTTTAGAAATTTCTTTCGTGGCAACCCTACTAGAGTGTTAGGTTTTAAAGTGAGTGCTGATACCACTTCACAGATTGAAACCAATGTCAATATAGAGGTTCATTCACCGTTTCACAAGGCTTTGAAGTCCAGACAGATTGTTTTAGCTGACTATCAGAATGAAAACACCTTTAGAGATAAGGTGGTTACTATTCCTGAACAGTTCCAGTTGGATGATATTACAGAGGTTCGTATGACTATTGCTGCCAATACTAAAATGACAGTAACGTTATACATCGGAGCAGTGTTGAGCACTTCTAAAGGCTTACATAAAATGGCTTTGGCATCTTCTGGAAACTTAGATTACAGTAGCTCAATGTTGAAAGATAAAGCTGCTGCATACGGATTGACTTTAGGTATATAGTGTTGTAGGTTTTTTTTAAATCAATATTCGTGTATTAGGCTCTCTCTCGCAGTAGTGAGAGCCTTTTTTAATCTAAAATCTAAATAAAATGAAAAATCAATTCGGCATCGTAATGTCTTACGTCTTCCAGCATGGAAGAAACGATATTATTCAACTTTTCAAGAGGCACAATCTACCGTTTGAGCCTACTCCTCAAGATGTAGTAAGAGGCATCAAAGTAAGAGGTATTCTCTTTCTTCATGATTTTGATGTGAATATTTTGCGCCCTTATGCTAAAAAGTATTTGTCAGAAATAGGACAATCTTCATTTTCCAATAATAATGGCGATGAATCTGGAGCGGCTCAATCACTTTCTTCTAGTGCCAAAAATCCAAACAGAGGTGCTAATATATTAGCAGGACTATCTGCTGCATTTAATATAGGGAATACTATAATGGGTACTGTTTCTACTATCAAAAATAGCAACAATCCTACTAATCAACAAGCTCCTACTCCCTATGTACCTTCTGTATCAGACGATCCAGGCACAAGCGCAAAAGCAAAAGATACAGATAAGACAAAGACTTACCTTATCATAGGTGGGGCATTGTCAGTATTGATTGTTGTCGCTTTCTTAATCATGAATAAAAAATAAAAAATGTCTGTTCTCAACAAAATATCATTTGTGGATTCTTTGCGTGGGGATAATCCAGCGACTGTCAACAGACGTACAGGAGAGATGTATGTCAGTGCCAAAATTTGGAAACAAATGACACCTGATCAGAGATTGTTTATGATGCTTCACGAAGAAGGACACGTCATTTTACAAACAACTAATGAGTTTGAAGCAGACAGATACGCATTTGAGCAATATATCCGCACTGGAAGATCTCTCAAACATCTGGTATCGGCTCTTACACATTTCTTAGATAGCACCAATCCTGAACACATCCAAAGAGCGCAGTCATTATTAGCAATGGCAATCAAGCATGATCGCTTAAACAAGAAAAAAAAATAACTATGAGAACAATTAATCCTGAATTAGTAGATTATAGAGGACGAGGCAGACGTAAGTCAAGTTCTCATCATCCTCAAAACAGTAATCAATTATGCACCTCCAATAGAGGAGGAGCAGTAGGCGCAGCTATTGCTGAACGTATCTCTAAACTGTCTGAATCCAATCCTGATTTTTCCAATATGAGCGAAAGAAGAAAAGCCAAACTGGAACGTAAAAAAATAAAAGCTGAAGCAAAAGCTGAAAAAAAGACGATAAAGGCAGAAGGCAAAAGGGATAAAAAGACCAATAATTCTTTAGCAAATTTAGAACTCGCTAAACAAGGTATCAATGCTAGAGCGCAATTGGCTAGTGGCATTCTGGGAGGTATGGCTAAAGTAGCAGGTGCAGTCGGAGGCTCTGTAGTCGGAGCGCAAGCAGTCAAAGCACTACCTTCTATATTAGGTAGCAAAGACAGTTCTACTTCTGATCAACTGGAAGAAGGTTTGACACCTAACCTTCCACAGTCAACCCTAGATATAGTCGGTCAATCAATCCCATTAGTCGGAGGAGCTTTATCCGCAAAAATGAATCAATCAGATCCTCTTGCTGATTCACCACAGATTCAACATACAGCAGATGGATACAATCAATCTGTAAGATATGCTACAACTGACCAGGATCAAGATAATACTACTAATCCAAAATCTGACAGCTCCAAAAACAATAATCTGTTATATATAGGAGGTGCTATTGCAGTGATAGCCGTACTGGCAATTGTTTTTTTAAAAAGTAAAAAATAAAAGATGAATACAGCTACAGCAGGAATATTGAGCGAGTTCAAGAAGCCTATATCATTAGGTATAGGAGTACTATTGTTACTCTTAGTAGTCTTTGTGATAAGGTATATGAGAAAAGATAAAAGAGCCGCTAAAAAACAAGTCAAAGCAATGGAAGCAGAGCTGGAATTTCAGACACAAAAGGATAAATCAGTCTATTCCAAAGCCGCTGAAACTTTTGATATTACCTCAGAATCTGCTCGTATATGCGATCAAATAGCTCTGGCTATCAATGGATCATTTGGAGGTGGTATGTTGGGCAATGACAATGAAGATACAATCATCTTACAACTCAATCGCCTTGCTGGTCCAAAAACTATAAAGTGTGCCGATTTTTTTTATAAGAAATACTCCAGAAAGTCCAATCCTAATATTGCTTATGACAGTATAGCCACTCTCAACAGATTGGAGTGGGGCAAGGTTAAGGACAGTCTCAAAGAGAATCTTTTGGCACACGCTAGAATCAAAGGTGAACCGCATTTTGATATTTATTTCTAAAAAATTAAAACATGTCAGAAAAAAAAGTAAATACAGGACTGGGGCTTATTGATAATCTCCTCAATGAAGGAAGTATTCCAGAAGTCAGAGTAACAATCACCAATGACACATACATCAAAATATCATTGACTATAGTCATTTGTGCAGCATTATTTTTCATGCTCCAAAAAATCATTAAAAAATGAAATTTTTCTCACGCTTGACGATATGGCAATGGATCATCACAGTAATAGTAATCGTTTGGATCGTAACCAAAGTCAAGCGGAGAATTGATACTCACAATGTTAAAGACAGCAGTATGAATCAAAATATGAAGGCTTTTTTATGGATGATAAGATTTGCAGAAGGTACAGCTACCGCAAATGGATATCGAATTACTTATGCTTATGAGAAAGTGTTGAATGACTTGTCAGATCATCCATATATCACTGGTGAATGGAAAGGTAAGATACTTCCTGATGCATACTGCAAAGGTGCAGGACTAAAATCTGGTTGCAAAAGTACAGCCGCAGGAGCTTACCAAATCACAGTCAGTACATGGAGACCTTTGAAAAAAGCTCTTGGTTTGCCTGATTTTTCACCACACAGTCAAGATTTGGCTGCTATAGAATTGATACGCCAAAAAGGAGCTATCAAAGATATTGAAAGTGGAAACCTTGAAAAAGCCATCTCTAAAGTCAGGCATATTTGGGCTAGTTTGCCTGGAAATACATCTGGACAACCTCAACAAAAACTTGCAGCTCTAAAAACAATTTATAAAACAGCAGGTGGCAACATCGCATAAAAACAATCATTATGGCAAAGAAAACAACAAAAAAACCGACCGTAAAACAGGTAAGAGCAAGAAAAGCATTTGCAAACAAAGCAAAGGCAGCAGGCAAACTTGTAAAATCTGGTCAAGCATATTGTATGCGTGATGCTTGGAAAAAACTTAATGGCAAACAATTAAAACTTAAAATCTAATGAACTTCTTACTTAATCATCTCGACAAAATAGATCAGTATATAGCTATCATAGTAATACTCATTACACTGGCAGAGGCTATCGCTAATCTCACTCCTTCAGAAAAGGACAACAGTATTATACTCAAAATAAAACAGTGGTTTGATGTCATTATACCTAATCGGGCTAAAACTGATGATCCTACCAGTAAAGGACGACATGAATTTTTCAGTCGCATTATTAAGAAACTCAAAAAGAAATAGCTATGCCAGCAAGAATACCTGGTGCAGTCAATCCGTCTATCATATCAGACTTTGACAGCAACGCCGAAAAAAGCCGCTATAATTCTACTACTGATGACCTCTTAGATAGAATCCGTACAGGCGTTGAAAACATCGCAGTAGGTGATATCACCAATAATATCTCTGTAGCAGATCAATCTTTCTTTCTGTTAGATAGATGGGTGTATTTTGATGTAGGTGAGAATGATGTTAGAGCTGAAAGAGTTATTGTAGTATATGATAAGAATTATAATGTTGTTGGGTGTTCATCTCTAGAAGGTGTTTTTTTTCTATTAAATGATTTACCGACAATTTTATATATAAAAGAAAAACCGTCTTTGCTTTCCTTTATTTGCAGATTAGATGGTAGTGAAGCTATCACATTAAATTGGGATAATCAAGCGGGATTTTCTACAAATATCTTCCAAAAAATAACCATTAGTGATATTGAGCAAAGAAATCTTTTTTCTCTTGAATTAGTTGTGTTGCCAGATAGTATTATTAATGATGATGACAGCGAAAACTATTATGAAGTCAAGATAAATGGTAATGCATTCAGATATTCATTGTCTGGTTATGGAATACCTATCATCAATCATTATCATTTGGATATCTCTGAAAATATGAATGGCATAGAAATCACTTGTGGAGTGGGTATCAAACTTGAATTGAGAATCAATTTTACTAACCCAAAATTAGATGAATAACATGAAGCATATACTTATCACAATTATTGCAGCACTACTATTTTTTGATGTGCAAGCTCAAGGCTATGGCACTGGATCAGTGGACTGGACGACAAGTGGCAATCGTGTACTGGAGCGCAATTTCTTAGGCACGATTAATCATTCACCTCTTAATTTTAAAACGAGCGGTCAATCAGCAGGAAAATTTTCAGAAAGTGGAAATTTTTATCTTTATAAAGTCGCTCAAAAATCTACCGACACAATCTTAGGTATTATGCCAGATGGTGAAGTCATAAAAAAAATAATAGCTACCTCTGGAGATTGCAATGAACAGTGTCTGTCTTGTGATACCTCTGTCAGCTCTTACTCGGTATCGCTTGGTGATTCTTCAGCATATTTGAGCCTCTCTCCTATCTGTCAATATGAAGAACTGCATATACAATGGGGAGATTCATACTTCACAGGACCAGACCTTAACCTTTTGATAGGTGTATATGAACATAGCGCATTTACTTATACTGTTCAGGCTGGATTTACGTTTCATCGTTATGATTCTATTGTGTGGTCAGATGTATTGACTGCTATCAATCATTATAATGATATGAGAGGTGAGAATGTAATACAAGATAGTATTTTGACAAGTATGATATACCATGAAGGACTTAATATCTATGCAGATACAGCCACTCGAACTATCATCATTCAGAAAGATTCGTCATTATGTGGGGGCTTGGTGGCATTGTTTCAGGGAGAGGGAATAAGTCAACATCACACGCTCGATTCCATCTCTACATCTTCGCCTCATGCAGAGGTGCATTACTTTGGCAATGACATTTTTAGCACCTATTATATCAATGGACACTATTCTTTATGGGTCTCTCAAGATAGCTCTCTATATATAGACAAGACATCAGAGGTGGTAGATAATCAATGGTATAGTAGTGATACCTCCTATAAGTACTATCTCATCACTACTTATGACAGCATCTACAACAAGATAGACACTGTCAAAGCTGGAACTATACCCACTATCCACCGTTCATCCTCTATCAACAATCTGCCATCAACGACTACTATCAACCTTGGACTATCAGATCTGGTAGCAAGAGATAGTGTAGGTTCTGTTACTTATGGAGCTATTACCTTTGATATAAAAATCTGGAATAAAACATTTCGCTATCCAGTAATGAGCCGCAGGAGATCACCAGATGGGCATTATACTTATCTCAACTATACAGAGATCAAGCAGTCTATTGTCAGTGAGCTGGGAGGAGGTGATACTTACTATGGTATCAGATTTACTTTTGATGATAGTCTGGGACTTATCAATATGACCAGAGTTACAGATTGTAATCTGTATCAATATGAGTTAGAAATTAAATTTTCTATCTCTAGTGATAGTATAGAGAACTTATATCAAAACCGCCCTATCACTTGCTCTAATAATAGAGACAATAACATCTCTCGTGATACAATGAATACATCTAGCTATTCTAAAAACAACTTCAATGAAAATGGTGTCTGTCCTCTCCAAACGATTCTTAAAGTGAGGAGAAATAATACCTGGATAGATGTTACAGATTCTATCATTGATGGTCAATATATTAGTTCTATTCCTTTTGACACTTGGGCTATCTATCAAGAGGTTTTAGATTCCAATTCAAATGTCATAAATGAACTGCTCTTATCTGGAGTGCCATCAGTGGATGAATCATCACAATCTGTATCTATCTGCTCGCTTATCCAGCAGTTGAGTAATAGACTAGATACCCTAGAAAACACAGACACGCCATATCCAGCTATTGCCAATCCGACCAATGACAGCGAAGATAGACAAGCTATCATATCCATATTGGGAGTGTTGCGCAATCTTAACCTCATCGAACCATGAAAGAACGAGATTTGGATATGGACGATTTAAAGGGGGCAACAGCAGGATTAGCTACTGTAATATCATGGACATTTGCACATAGTGCCGAGATTGGTTTTATTGTTGCTACAGGTGTATCAATTCTTACTGGTGTATATCTTGTTCAGGGAATTATTTTAAGAAATCGCAAATTAAAAAATGGAGGTAACTCATGAAATGGAAACATGTATTGATGATAGCAGTTGTCGCTATGATAATTTTAGCTTTTCATAAAGAGAAAAAGAAAATAGACAAAGAAGTCTAAGCATAAGTCACCGACTAAAAAGGCTATCCAAATGGATAGCCTTTTTTTATGGAGTTTATTATATGTTATTGATAAACATATTTATTTTAACCTTAGTGCCATTGGTAACATTAATAAAAAAGGAATAGAATAATCATAGTTTATATTGTTATAACTGTCACCTATATGTACGTTTTTATAGTATGACGTTTTACGTTTTTGATAAAGTCTTTCAGATTGTATAAACCATGCATTCGCCCCTAATTTTTCAGATAAAAACCATTTCTCAAGTAATCTTGAACATCGACCATTTCCATCTGCTAAAGGGTGGATTTGCACAAAAATCAAATGTAACATTGATGCATAATAAAAGACTTGATTAATTGTCAAATCTCTATTGACCAATATTCCTATATCATCAAACAATCTTTCAACTTCTGTTTTGACTATTTCTTTACCGGCTCCAGTGAAAATTTTCTTTCCAGATGAAAACACATATACATCTTTATCTCTGAACGATCCTCTGTATTTTTTATCTTCAATTATTGTTTCGGATAAAATTTCATGACACTTTAAAAAGTTTTTCAAGTTTAATTCATGCTCTTTTGCAAAAGAATAAGCTTTTTTTAAGTCTTCTATTTCTTTAAATGATTTTCCTGTGTTATTCATTCCTGAGTAGCTATATCTCAAATAACTATCAAAATCTATGACATTTCCTTCTATCATAGAAGAATATACAGCTGAGTTTGAGAAATAAAAATTAAAATTCTCTGAATTCCTACCTATTGCTTTTAACTTATTAAAGTGTTTTATCAATGTAATAGGTTGTTTGCTATTATACTTTTCAAAATATTTTGAGCTTACGAAGCTTAATCTTTTCATAGTCTATTGAATTTTGCAACCATAAACAAATCTAATTTAAAACTTTATTTAATGCCACTTTTTATTTATTTATTGCCTTTCAAATATTCTTCAGTGAAATAATACTTGAATACTCTTTTAGATGTGCCATTTTGTCGAGAAACAGTATCAAACTTATCAATATTATCACTTGTACATCTCACAAAGAAAGGATGCGCCATAGTATAAGCTCTTAGCCATCTATTCCATGATTTAAGGCGATTGAGAAGCCAGTTGTGCTCAGGATAAACTGCTACAAAATCAGCCAACAAATCCGACTTAACAAATTCGCAATCATGATACAAAGCTCCAGATGCAAGTTTTGCATCCATATAGTCTATAAAATCTTGATCTGATTCTTCTATAGCCTTGAGTGCATATAGGTTAATATTTTCTGGTGTACGCAATCCGAGCTTGAAATAATTTTGGACGCAGAACAACATACAATTGTCATATTGCGACCAGTCTGAATCATCCCAATCAGAGGAGAAAAACCACTTTTTGAACTCATCATAAGGGCTATTGTTTTCATCATAATGTCCTGATAGTTGTATTTCCAAAAATCTATCTCTAGTGCTACCACTGTCAGTGTTAAAAGTATGGTTTGCGCTGATCATTAGCTTGGTTGACACATGAAAGGGAGATTGGTACAACTTTCTCACTTTGATACCTTCTAGCACGTCATTATATATAGAGGTTAGATTGAATTTATACTCGCCAAATTTTTCAACATCATTGAGATGAATTAAAGCAGTATTGATTTCCGCTTCTTGGTATTTAGTAGCTTTTTTGCTCTCAAAGTTTTTGCCATCAATCTCACAATAGACTTTATCGATCTTCATATTAGCATTGAGCATATATCCGATACCTTTACCCAGTAATGTCTTGCCTCCTCGTCCTTTAGGATCATTGGCATTGCCTCGACTGTCCATCCAGATGATAGCTTTTAATTTCCTTTCGTAATATTTGTGTAGTAAATAACCTATGACAGTGGAAAAATCATTAAACCTAGATGTATCATTGCCCTTAGATATATTGGCTAGAAAATTGTACCAATTGCCACTCTGCCAGTCTCTCTTAAAGAGATGATTGTAATTTCGTGGCAAAATATTGTTCTTGAAAACGATCAGATTAGAATCTTTATAAGGTATCAATTTAATGTCATCTTTAGACACTTCTACAATTCCATTTTGATAAGGAAAATAGGCTTTGTTTTGAGTATGCTCTAAAAATTTTACTTCACTCTTTGGTTGCAATCTTTTGATAATGCTATCTTTAAGAAGGTTTTCTTTGGAGTTGAGAAATTTATTTTCTAACAATTCCTTTGTGATATCTTTGATACCTTCATCTGGAAACTGCCGAATATATTCCAAATCAAAATAACTTCTCATCTGTTCATCTGTCCATATTTCCACTGAACCATTTTCCAATCTTAACAGATAAATATTTCCTGATATTTTAAAGTTGAAAAAGCCACTATCTTCCAACTTTGCACGAAGTTTAGAACTGTTGATTTTACAATCGTGGACAATGATCTCTTTTGTGATTTCAATGCTGCCATCGCTTGGATTTTCTGTTTTTTTGTCAATTTCTTTTTTGATAGGTTCAAGCCAGGAATACTTATCCAATAACTTTTCTGTAGGTGTCTTAAAAGAAGTCATTTTCTCGCTGATAGTTTAAAAGTGATAAATCATATCCATAGCCTCGTGATAATACCAGAGACATTTTTCTACATTCAGACTTCAAATGACTGATTTCCTTGGTCAATTTTGGAATCTGACTTTGAGAGTTCATTTCTTTCAGTCTATTCATCAATAGCTGGAGCATAGTTTCGGAGACTTGTATATAGTCCAACATACGAGCAATAGCTGCCTCTCGCACCTCTATATATATTTTCTGTCCACTTGATAGTGTCTGGTGCTTGGATTTATAGCTGTCTATGTCTTCAACCATTCTATCAATCACGCTGGACAAAGCATTGATTGATGATTCATACTTGTTCTGAAGGATGACTAGTTCGTAGTGTTCCATAGATGTACATTTATCTCAACTTGGAAGAATGTTGCGCTCTCTCCTTATTGCGATTGATCACCTTATATATCAATATTAAAACCGAAAAAACAAAAGGAATCAATAGCATAATCAACCAGTCAGGAAACTTATCTTTCTCTCTGGCAGGAGCTGTAATAGTTACTCCAGGCAGTGTAATACTATCTTCTTCAAGTATGACATAAGGAGACATATTGATATATTGCGCATCGGTCAACAAAGTACGATAACCCATGTATTGAATCACGACATCGTCATATACAAGGCTATCTGGTATATCTAGCTGAAAATTGCCATTGCCATCAGTAGTAGTACCCAGTCCATTGAGAACTTTAAGTCCCTCGGCATTAGGATCGGCAATAAATATCTGCACTCCCACAAGTGGTTCTAAAAGCCCTTTGTTGTTTTTTTCTACAATTTTAGATTTAATTTTCATGATTTAAAGATTTATATTGTTTATAATTTTAATTTTTAACGGCGATTTTGCGATATTAAAACAGTCGCAAAGTCGCACGTTAGCGGTCAGTGCTAACCGAACGCTTTGGGTTAGAATAAAGCGTTTCGTCTTCTATTTTTTCAAATATGCTTTCCATTTCACTTAAAGAATATTTTTTTATCTTTTTTGAATCAAAATATATAAGCATAGTATCATTTTCAAACTGTTCGCCAGTATCTCTAAACGCATACCACTTACGATTACGCCAAATTGTTTTCAACTTCAGCTGATAGGCTTCTTTTTGACGAACAACGACAGTTTCTAACCACGCACCGAATGTTTTGTAAAACCTGTCTGATGACCATTGTAGTATATCATCTATAATTTCGTTTTCTAAAATTTGTTCTCTTGTCATTTCTTTTAAATTTACCAGCACCGAATCGCCAACACTCGGCTCGTTATATGATACCTATGGAAGAACAGAACCATAAAGACTTACTTCAATTCTCTTTTCAATCATTATTTTTAAAGTTGCATCTTTTTGAATTTTACCTGTTTTTGTTCTTTTAGGTAAAAAAAACATTCTTTGTTTTTGCAACAGAAGTAAATCATCTATTAATTTTAAATCATTAAAAACGCTTTCTGCTGTTGGGTTTTCGGTATTTTCAATAATGCTTTTAATCATTATTTCTTTTTCAATTGGCTTTATTACTTTTAATTCATTCATAATTTATTTTTAAATTGAATATTAGTGAAAAATGAAATATTGGTTTCTGACATCTAGGATTATAGAATCTCTATCTGACTTATTCTTTTTTTTAGAAGCATCACAAGGTTTATGTTGACCAGTGCAGCTAGAGAATAACATTAGAATAATGATGAGCTTGAAGGCTTTATATATTATATCCATAGTTATTTACGCTTTAAATTCATTCCACAAAAAAGACCTAGGTAAAATATTCGATCAGGAGGAATAGTGTAATAAGGAGCATCTATTGTTACTACTGAATAATCTGTCATGTGTAAGACACTTTGAAGTATCATAGGATAATTAGGATCCAACTTGAGATAATAAGCAAGTTGTGCTACTATTTCGTTTGCTACTTCTTTTGTAGTCGATATTTCAAATTTTTTATTCATTTGTAGAAGAGTTAAGAATGTTATACAATGCGTTGATTTTAACTATCATTTCTGACAGTAATATTCTCTGTCTTGCCATATTCTGGTCAATAAGTACAAGGTCATTCATCAGCAGTGTACTGTAATCTTCATTTTCTACTACATTGATAGATAGATGTGTGTGTGATTCCTGAAATTCTTTAAATGCAGTGTGTACATCTAATATTTGAGTTTTTAGGATAGCGAGTGATAGTTTAGAGGTCATAATGATTCTGGTTTAAACATTTTCAATATTTCACTTTCTTTGAAAAACACTTTGCCACCATTGGCAAAATTGTATTTTTTGAGTTGTCCATCATTTACAGCTCTCATCAGTGTAGAGCGACTTAACTTGTACTTTGT
The DNA here is from genome assembly GCA_023957235.1 of Chitinophagales bacterium. GTDB lineage: Bacteria > Bacteroidota > Bacteroidia > Chitinophagales > JADIYW01 > JAMLHH01. The sequence continues at coordinate 255,330 of JAMLHI010000002.1, forward strand.
ATGTACTTCTTTAACTGTGAGATAGTTTTGGTTAATTTTTGTCATTTTTGCACATTTTTGAATATATTTGAATAAGCGAGAACAAATTTATAACAAAATGAAATAATAATCATAACAAATTGTAATTATTATTTCAAAAAGATTATAAACAATTGATTTTGAATGATATAATTTTATATAAATGATATCTACAAAAGACATACGAAAAAAAATAGCTTCTATAAGAGAAAGAAAAGGCTATAGTCAAGACTTTGTGGCTAATAGACTTGGATTAACACAGTCTGCATATAGCCTTATTGAAAGTGGCTCAAGAGATTTAAAAGTAAACCGTTTATTACAAATTGCAATAGTTTTAGAAGTAAATGTAATAGAGTTTTTTGAAGATGATGATATCAATAACTCTAAAAAATCAGATGTAAATGTTCAACTCACCATTGAATTAAAAAAAGAGAAAAAGGATCAGGTACTCAAGCTGATTTTTGGAGATAATAATTTAGAAATAATCAACAAGTAAGATATGACACCTGCGCCAAAATATCATTTTTATAACTCATTGATTTTCATACATATAGACAAATCAAAATCCTCCTGTTCCCGCTACAAAATCAAATGCAACTTATTGAATATCAGTGAGTTGCATTTGTCGTTTAATGCTTATTGCGCCAGCATTGCGCCATTTTTAAAATAAAAAAAGGGATGCGTCCATACCCTCCGACTAGTCTCGTCTTCTTAAAAAATAGTGTGCGTTTATATATTCTTTTTAGACTTTGCAACTTTTTTCGGCATTGTTTTTCTTTTGGTAGTGACTTTGCCCAAAAGAGCATCTACTTCTTTTTTTTCCAATTTTCTTAATGTAGATACATCTACTTCATGGCTATCAGGAGTAAATGGTACATAAAACAGTTCTTTTGACGATGGTTTATATTGATTGAGTTTCATAATTAAATAATTCCTAATTCTTTAGCTTTCCTTTTATCATCCTTATCAGTCATTAACACTCTGAAAAAGTATTTAGCCGCTTCCTCTTTTTCATTAGGATGATATTCACCGTATTTCATGTGAAGAAAAAATCTTTTTGGTAATTTACCGTCAAACATTTTTTTAACTTTCTCTAAATAACTCATTTTCTATAACAAGTAATTTTATACACAAATTTACTCCTATTTTCAATAATAATCAATGACTTTGTATTAGTTAGATTATCAACAATCGCACCTTCTAATCTTTAGAACCTTTTTAATCGGCTTCCAGTCCTTTACTATCTTTGTTTATTGCTGTATTCTTATAAGTATTAAAGTATGCATCAATTCATTAATAATATGCTCTTGTCTTCATCGACAACTGTAGAAAAATTATCCATGATATCATATCAGCTCATTACCCGAAAACAAAAAAATAACAATAGGACTAAATAGAGTGTTGTATCTTTGTACAAACAATTATTAAGCAAATGATAAAGACTCCACCTTGGTATGAAACCTGGTTTGATTCTCCTTATTATCCTATTTTGTATAAACACAGAAATCCAGAAGAAGCTCGTTTTTTCATAGACAATCTCATCCATTATTTGGAAGTTGCTCCTTCATCAAGAATTTTAGATTTGGCGTGTGGAAGGGGACGTCATGCCAATTATTTAGCTGAAAAGGGATTTCACGTAACTGGCATTGATATTTCTACTCAAAGTATTGAAGATGCTTTAAGAGATTACCCTAATGAGCATTTGGAGTTTTTTGTTCATGATATGAGATTAGCTTTTAGAATCAATTATTTTGACTTTGTATTTAATTTCTTTACTAGTTTTGGATATCTCAATAATTTAAGAGACAATCAATCCGTTATTGCAGCCATTAGAAAAGGTTTAAAATCTGGTGGAAAAGCAATGATTGACTTTATGAATGTCGAAAAAGTGATAAATAATTTGGTGGACAGAGAAACCAAAGAAATAGATGGCATTCAATTTTATATCCGTAAACAAATTAATGATGGATTTATTCAAAAGGATATTAAAGTAGATGATGGTAAAAAAATATCTATTTTCAAAGAAGAAGTTCAAATATTAAAGCCTTTTCATTTTTATCAAATGATTCAAGATGAAGGTTTTAAATTGGTCAAAGAATTTGGCAATTACAACCTTGACCCATTTGATGCCAAAACTTCGGATAGATACATCATTATTATAGAAAAACTATAAAATCTGATGAGCCATCCTGATACTTTTTTTATGAAAGAGGCCATTCGACAGGCACAATATGCGCTTCAAGAAAACGAGGTCCCGATTGGCGCAGTCATCGTATTTCAAGACAAAATTATTGCTCGCGCATATAATCAGGTGGAAAAACTAAAAGATGTTACGGCACATGCTGAAATGATAGCTATTACCTCTGCTGCCGAATATATGGGTGGTAAATTCTTACAGGAATGTACCTTATACGTCACCCTAGAACCTTGTGTAATGTGTATAGGGGCTATACGCCATGCTCGATTTCAAAAAGTAGTCTTTGGGGCTCATGACCACAGACATATTTTACCCGAAAGATGGGCAACTATACTACCCAATACAGAAAACTATGGTGGCATTTGTGAAGCTGAATGTCAAAAATTATTGGATAGTTTTTTTGAATCCAAAAGAAATCTCAAAGCCTAAAACATCTGTAAACCCTCTTCACTTATAGATGCCAATACACTTCAAATAAAAAAGAGCTTTTTAAAAGCTCTTTTTTATTTATAATCAATTATCCCATTGCTTCTAGGCTCATCTGAAGCTGCTCCCATTCTTCCATTGCCCTTTCTTGTTCTTCTTGCTTCATTTTTAATTTATTGGCATCAGCATTATTATAAAACTTTGCCAAATCAGATTCAACTTTTGCAATATCTTTTTCTATTTCCTGAATACGAGCTTCAATTTTAGAGATTTGATTTTTGACTTTTTTCAACTCTATATCTTGAAAATTGTCTTTAGAATTTATCTCGTTTCCTTTTGTAAGAAGACCACTCTTAGGTTGATTGTCTGATTCATATTCACGGAAGCTATCCATTTTCTTCTTTTCAAAAAACTCAGATATATCTCCAATATATTCCTTCACTTTTCCTTCATCAAATTCAAAGACCTTATCAGTCATTCCTGATAGAAAATCTCTATCATGTGATACTATAATGACTGTTCCGGTATATTCAGAAATAGCTTGTTTTAACCTGTCCTTAGAGACCATGTCCAAGTGATTAGTTGGCTCATCCAAAATGAGAAAATTGGTTGGTTGCAATAATAATTGAGCAAGGCAGACTCTGGCTCTCTCTCCTCCAGATAGCACTGATATTTTCTTATCGACATCTTCGCCCGAAAACAAAAATGCTCCTAAAATATTTCTGCACGATTTGACCATCTCATAAGGAGCTTCTGCTTCCATGTGTTCCAAAATAGTTCTTTGCTTAGGAAGACTCTCGGCATGATGCTGGGCAAAATATCCCATAGCAACATTATATCCTTGCTTAGCTTCTCCGCTGCTAGCGCCTATCTCACCAGCAATTATACGAGCTAAAGTGGTCTTTCCCATACCATTTTTTCCAACGAATGCCACTTTTTCTCCCTTTTCTATCAAGAGATTAACCCCATCAAAAACATGCTTTTTTCCATAAGATTTAGATGCATTTTTCACTTCTACAACTACCTTTCCTGAAGAAGGACCTACAGGGAAAGTAAATTTCATAGAACGATTGTCATGCACATCCACCTCCACCAAATCCATACGGTCAAGCTTCTTAGCCAAACTCTGCGCAAAAGATGCTTTGCTAGCTTTAGCTTTAAAGCGGTCAATATTTCTTTGAATCTGCTTTATTTCATCTTGCTGATTTTTAAAAGCAGCTAGCTGCTGACCTTGTCTTTCTTCTTTTAGCTCTACATATTTTGAATATGAGGCTTTATATTCATTGAGCTTTCCTAATTCTACCTCAAAGGTACGATTAGTAACATTGTCCAAAAATGTCCTGTCGTGACTAACCAGTAATACTGCCCCTTCATAATTTGATAAAAATCTCTCCAACCAAAGAATAGAGTCAATATCTAAGTGATTGGTTGGCTCATCCAACAACAATAAGTCTGGTTTTTGTAATAATATTTTGGCCAACTCAATACGCATTGCCCATCCACCTGAAAATGCTGAAGGAGCTTTCTTGAAATCTTCTCTCGAAAAACCTAATCCTTTTAAAATCCTTTCAATATTCTCATTGATATCATAATACCCCAAATAGTCTAATCGGGCATGAAAGTCCACTAAATCTTGAGTCAAGTTCATATAACTATCGCTAGTATAATCAACCCGAGATTCCATATCTTTTTCTATTTCATGTAATCTTTTTTCTAAAGAGATAGCTTCATCAAATGCTGAACGAGCTTCATCCCATAAAGTAGGGTGAATATGACCACGTATCTCCTGTTTTAAATAACCGATTGTGTAATCTGAAGGATAAGCAATACTTCCTCCTTCAATAGAAATATCTCCATCTATGGCCTTCAGCAAAGTCGATTTGCCAGCTCCATTTTTCCCTACTAAACCTACTCTATTTCCCGGCAATAAAGAAAAATTAGCCTTATCCATAATGACCCTGCTCCCAAAAGCAATAGTCAGATTGGTTACTTGTAACATTATCTTCTACCCCTTTCTTCCCAAACTTGAGTTTTCTCTCCAAGTTCTTCACAAAACTTTCTGATTTCATTAATTACAAAAGGATTGCCAGTAGCTCTATAATAACTATCTGTCAAACTAAGTAATCTTTGAAAATAATGAGTATGCATTTCGTCTATCTGCATATCTTTTGTCCACAAATCTATGGTCATTGTATTTTTTTCTTGACCATCCCATAAACCTAACATTAATGTTTTACTATTTTGCAAACCTGCTTCAATATTATCGCTTGCTGTCCATTCAATAGACTCAGGCATATTATGCTCATCTAATGTTACATGAAATGTCAAATCTGTCTTACGACTCATTTTGAAAAATTTTGCACAAAGATAAGGTTTAACATGTCTGATAAAAAGGACTTTTGATGAATTTTCCTAATCATAATATTGATAGTCTTATTTTAATAATAAAAAACCTTCTCTTTATATAAAAATCAGGTGTTGAAATTTTGCTAAGTAGCGCAATTAAAAATTACCTTTGTCAGTATAAATACTTATAAAAAATGTCATTTGAAGTACTTCTGATTTTGCTGATTGTAACTCTCATTATTCCAATATTATATATCTTCCTACGCCCTAGTGATATCTATTCATTGGAATTTGTAAAAGCAAAAGTACTCACTCCATACTCTCATTTTATGAATTGGAAAGGTAATGAGATACATTATACTGACGAAGGCGAAGGCGAAGTTATTCTAATGATACACGGCTTAGGTGGTTCATTTTATAACTTTCAAGGTTTATGCAAAGAATTAAAAGAATCTTATAGGATTATCAGAGTGGATCTACCTGGAATGAGTCTGTCTGAATTCAAGCAATGCTCTAGAGAAATAGATTTTTTTGAAGAATACACCTCCTTTTTTATATCCTTTTTTGAACATTTGCAATTAGGCAAAGTCCATCTTATGGGCAATTCTTTAGGTGGGATGATGGCTTGGATAATCGCTGCCAAATTTCCTGATCATACAAGAAGCCTTACTTTAATTAATAGTGCTGGGTATGAAATAGACAAAGTATTAATAGATGCTGCAGGACCAATGAGATGGCCATGGTTTGCTAAATTATTGAAGAAGGGATTCCCTAGATTTATTACAAATTTTGCTTTATCTAGACCTTTTGCTGACAAATCTAAAATCGATCCATACGAACTAGATATCACTTATTATTTAATCAATACATCATCTACAATCAATACTTTATTGAGTCTGGCAACATGTGGACAAGCCCCTGACACAGCAATCATTAAAACTATTAACACTCCAACACTTATTATATGGGGACAAAACGACATCATTATCCCTGTCCATCATGCAAAAAAATTTAAAGAAGATATACCTAATAGTTATATGAAGATATTTCAAAAATGCGGACACATGGCCATGATGGAATATCCTAAAGAAGTGGCGCAAGAGTTTAAAAGACTTAACTCTATTTAAAAGATAAATCCCAAAAGCAAGTATATAATAATGTTCAATAGCGATAGAAAACATCTACAGGCATAAATAAAAAATGGCTCCTGTCGGGGAGCCACTCACTATAAGAAATCATTCTTAAATTATTTCAATTTTATGTGAGTGACAGAAGCTTCATACAATTCTTTCATCCTTTCTGTATTCGGCATACATGCTTTCTTCTTTGAAGAAATTCTATTTTGCTGAAACAGATTTCTATCAGCAACAGCTTTCTTTCTTCTTAGCAAATTAAAATTATCTAGTTTATCAATAATTGCCATATAAAAAATAGTTTTAAAAAAAATAAGGTTTACAATATAGTAATATTATTTTATTATTACAAATAAAACAATATATAAATTCTGAAACTGAATTTATTTTCATCCAAGATTTGTTGAGGCTTAATTATAATCCTTCGACTAACTTAGGTGCTATGCACTAAGAATTACAAAATAAAATACATCTTTTCTAAATAGCAATTTATTTAAAGAAAAACCAATACGCTATTTGTCTTATATCATCTGGATGATCAACACTTCCAATTTTTAATCCATTAGCACCACGCACTATTCCATTCTTTTCTACTTTCCCAATCTTCAATCCATTAGAACCACGAACTGTTCCGTCCGTATCAATCTTGCCAATTTTTAGTCCATTAGAGCCTCTTACTGTTCCATTGTCGTCAATACTTCCAATTTTCAATCCATTGGAACCTCTTATCACATTCATAACAAATGAGCCAATCTTTATACCTTGAGCATCGCGCAAAGTTCCATTTTTATCTATTTGTCCTGCTTTTAGTCCATTCTTTTCACGTATGACGATGGTACTATTTTGAGCATTCGCCATGATGACCCCTATAGAAAATACAAGAATAGTATAAAATATATTTCTCATTTTTTGCTTCATTTAGTCCATAATAAAAGATCAGCAAAAAAAATGCCATACACCTCACTATTGCTCCTAAATAGAAAAATTATCTATACAAACAATTATCCTTTAGATTTATGACATAAGGAAAATATTATCGCTTTATCCCACTTTAAATTCTCAAAAAAGGAAAATTCAAATCTGGATATTGTTTATAACATTCTTCTTTCATTTTGTCAAAAACATCCCAATGTTTTAACTCAGTTCCTTCGGAAGGCTTATGTTGAGCAAACTGAAAAAGTTTAAAAAACTGATTAGAAATTTTTATAGTTTCCTCCGTATAAAATACAGACTGCCATTTCCTCCAGACATATTGAATAGCCAGTTCTGAAGGATGTACTAAATCATCTTTAAAAAAGCGATAATCTCTTAGTTCATCCATAACGATTTCATACGAAGGGAAGTAAAAACACTTTTCTGGAAACAGGTCAATCAATTTCTGCACAGCAAGTATCAGAGTGGCTTTGCTCCTATTATTTTCTATCAAACCATCTCGACTATGTCTGACTGGACTTATTGTAAAAATTATTTTCTTGTTTTCAATGGTTTTTAAAATTTCAGACCAAATATTTACAACTTCCTCCACTTCTAATAATCTCTTATTAAATTTTGACATAGATAGTTTCTGACAATTCCCAACAACCTGCTTATTCTTTTCCAAATATTCATAGACATAAGCAGTACCAAAAGTGATAGTAATAATATCCGTTTGATGGTAAGTGGCTATTGCTTTCTTTGTAATGCTAAAAATTTCAGATTTTAATTCCTCTTCAGTATTAGAGCTGATATTACTATGTTGATGCAAAGAAAACCATTTATCCTCACGAAAGATAGGAAGTATGGGCAAGTCAAGTTCAGGATGAATCACTGATTTTAAAAAAAGGGCAATAGAAACTGGATTATACAAAATACCCCAAGGGTTGGATTGAACAAAAAATCCATTTTGCAACATCAATTGGCTTATATTCTCACTGAAGCAAGACCCTAACAAAAGGATACGATGCTGATGCGTCAATTGAAAAGAAAATTGAGGAATATTGACTTGTAATTGAAGTTTTATTGACATGGGTGTATATATCAGATATGCCAAAAATAAAAACGGTTTAAGCTGAAGCCAAACCGTTATTCTTTCGTCGGGGTGGCAGGATTCGAACCTGCGACCCTCTGGTCCCAAACCAGATGCGCTAACCGAGCTGCGCTACACCCCGAATGTACTTAAAGATAAAAGAAAATGAAGTCGGGGTGGCAGGATTCGAACCTGCGACCCTCTGGTCCCAAACCAGATGCGCTAACCGAGCTGCGCTACACCCCGAAAATTTTCTGCGGTGAGAGAGGGATTCGAACCCTCGGAACCGTTACCAGTTCGACAGTTTAGCAAACTGTTGGTTTAAGCCACTCACCCATCCCACCGTTATTCTTTCAAGAACTATACTTCTCTAACCTGCTAAGTTATTGAGCGCACAAAAATAGAAACTAAATCTATAAAAACAATACCTATTTGAAAATTATTACAGACTAAGTTCAATTCTTTTCTTCAACTCTTCAACCGAGTCTTTAAATTCCTCATCTGTATCAATTTGATCCCTGACAGCCTGACATGAATGAATAACAGTACTATGATCTCTTCCTCCAAAATGAGCTCCTATGGCTTTCAATGAATTATTGGTGTACTGTTTTGCAAAGAACATAGATAATTGTCTAGCTTGAACGATTGGGCGTTTTCTTGTAGTCCCTTTTAACTTTTCAATAGATACATCAAAAAAATCACAAACCGTTTTCTGAATAGTTTCCATAGATATTTCTTTAGAAACATTTTTAATATACAACATCACTACCTTCTTGGCTACTTCTAAAGTAATCTCTTTCTTATTCAATGTGGACTCAGCCAATATTGTAGTGGTTGCCCCTTCAAGGTCTCTAACTGTCTTGAGATTATATGCTACAAACTCAATTACATCATAAGGCATTTCTATCCCATCTCTGTGTAATCTACTTTGAAGAATTGAAATTCTAGTATCGAAATCCGGCTCTTGAATATCTGCACTCAATCCCCATTTGAATCTAGACAACAACCTTTCTTCTATCCCATCAAGATCCTTAGGAGGCTTGTCAGTAGTCAGAATGAGTTGCTTGCCAGATTGATGTAAATGGTTAAATACATGAAAGAAAATATCTTGAGTCTTGGCTTTATTGGCAAAAAACTGAATATCATCTATTATCAACACGTCTATCATTTGATAAAAATGGACAAAATCATTGATATTGTTGTTTTTCAAAGCATCGATAAACTGATTAGCAAATTTTTCTGATCCTACATAAAGTACAGTCTTATTAGCATTCAGCACTTTTGTATAATTACCAATAGCCTGAGCAAGATGAGTCTTACCTATTCCTACACTACCCCAAATGACCAATGGATTAAATGCAGTAGTACCAGGAGATTTGGCCACTGCCATACCAGCAGATCTAGCTAATCTATTACAATCACCTTCTACATAAGAATCAAAAGTATAGGAAGGATTTAATTGAGAATCAACATGTATTTTTTTTAATCCAGGGATAACAAAAGGATTTTTCACCATAGAACCTGGATACATATTGGAAAAAGACATCTCATTTATACCACTAGAACCTTCTCTACTATTGGGCATTTGTATTGTTGCAGGGCCAGATTTGTGATTATTTCCATTATCAACAATAATACGGTATTCTAATTTTGCATCATCTCCTAACTCTCGTTTGATTGTCTTTCTAAGCAAAGTCACATAGTGTTCTTCCAGCCATTCATAAAAGAATTGACTGGGCACTTGTATCGTCAAAACATTGTTTTCCAGCTTTACCGGCTTGATTGGTTCAAACCAAGTTTTAAAACTGTTTAAACTGATGTTGTCCTTGATAATTGTCAGACAATTACCCCATACAAGTTCACACTTGTTTACCATACTACTACTACAATTTTAAGTTATAAATGCGTTACTTAGTAAAGGTGAATATTTTTTTCCTAAAATAAAAATTAAATTTAGCTTTGATTTTTATCAACAATTACAGTATGAGATGTTGAAGAAATTTTTCTTAATTTTCCGAAAAATTTAACATTTAACCTCCCTAATTGAACACCTGCCCACCCCACTTGATGAATCACTACATCCTCACCCATCTTATTCTTTCTGACATCAGCATTTTCCATAAAAGTATGAGTATGCCCTCCAATGATAATATCAATATTATAAGAATTTTCAGCTATATATATATCGCTTACTTTATTTGTGTTATACTTATATCCTAAATGAGATAATAGAATTACAAGATCACATTTTTTATCTATTTTTAAATATGTAGCTATATCATTTGCAATGCTTAAAGGCTCCTTATAAATGACTCCTTTATACAAGTCTTTGGGCACTAATCCATCTAATTCTACCCCCAATCCAAGCACTCCAACTCGAATACCATTTTTAACAAATATCTCATACGATTTGATACTATTTTTTAAAATCGTATTTGAAAAATCATAATTTGAATTAATGAAAGAAAATTGTGCATTAAATAATTGTCTGTACATATTTTCTATACCCCCATCAAAGTCATGATTGCCAATTGTAGCGGCATCATAACCCATCATACTCATCGCCTTCAATTCTGGTTCGCCGAGAAAAAAATTAAAATAAGGTGTGCCTTGAAAAACATCTCCTGCATCAAGTAATAATACTGGATTGCCTTCATTACGAATTTTATCTATCATTACTTTTCTAGCAGCTACACCTCCCAATCCAGGAAACTTTTTATCATTATCTGGGAAAGGGTCCAAATGACTATGAGTATCATTAGTGTGCAAAATTGTTAAACAGACTTCCTCTTTCTTTTTGGCGATTAAAGGTAAATTTCCTGAATATGCCATTAGCGAACCCAATCCTACTGTTTTTACAAAAGTTCTTCGACTACTCATATTGTACTCTTTTAGAATTATCTACTGGAATAGAATTTTGATATTTTTTCCAATATTTCAAAATTTCATCTCTAAACAATCTCCCTGATTTTTCTGCTTTTAATGGAATCAAAAAAGAGCATTGATCTCCTCCTTCAGCAATATAATTTATAGTACCCACTCTATACAACTTATCTTTTTGTATAGCTTGCCCTGCAATCAAAACACTACTTAATTCATTTGAGGCATTCATGACTATTTGAGCATGAGAAACTGGCCATGCACCCAATAAGCATGAATGTTGGAGCAATTGCTCCAGAACATTTCCTGGGATCTCCATCAAAACAAGCTCATTATCAAAAGGCATCAACTCATAAGCATCTTTGACCTGCAATACTCCTTTAGAAATAGACGGCACTCTTATTCCTCCATAATTGGTAATCGCCATGTCAATAGGAATATTTTTTTCTAAATAATAATCATATACAATGTCTGCCATCATATTAGTCAAATTGGAACTGGGCTGCACTTTGAACAAATCTTCATTTAATATAGCAACAGTATCATTCATCTTTTCATCCAACTTGAACTTATAGACCTGAATAAAGGCATTCAATGATGAATCTATACCTTCATTATGCTCAATAACAATATGTTGAGCTTCAGTATGAGTCAACTGTAATGTAGAACATGCAAGCAGTAACTCAATACAAAAAACAATACTAATATATCTGAGCCACTTCATTTTTTAAATACTTGAGACCCACATTGACTGGAATTTTATCAGCTGGAGTTGTTTCTACAAAATGAAAAATAGCATTTGCAAAATCCTGAGCAGTTGCATTCTCAGGCAATTTCTCTCCTATTTCATTCAACAATATTTTGGTTTGCTCCTTCACTTGTCTAAGCAATTGCCAGATATCATCAGAAACATATATCTGCTGGGTCAAATTAAATTGAAATTCTGTATTGATATCTATTATTAATTTGTTTTTATACTCTTCTGAAGAGATATTCGTTATAAAATTTCTAGCAACTAACTGTTGAGGGTGAACTCTTTCTAAAAATAAAGCAAGACGTTCATAGGCTTGAAATCGCAAGGGTAAAGAGATTTTCTGATTTTCTTTCATCACAAAATGTCTATTCATGATATTGAGTTTATTACTCTCTTCCATTAAAAACCTATTAATAACAAAATAAACCCCAAACAATACCACTAAACTTGGAATTGTATATTGTAAAATTTCAAAAAAATGAATACTCATAATTACAAAGGTAATCTTTGAATTCTAGTATAAGCAAGAACTTTTTATTTTCTTTGCTGTTGAGTTTTAAAAAAGATAAAATAAAATGCAACATCCTAATATTCAGCTTTCTCCTTCTGCCATCAAAGAAATTAAAAGATTGATATCAGATGAAAATATTCCTAATGAAAAATATTTGAGATTAGGTGTAAAAGGAGGAGGATGTGCTGGCTTTAGCTATATATTAGAATTTGATTTACCGAAAAATACGGACTATCTTTTCAATATTGAAGGAATTAATATTGCCCTAGATAAAGCACAAGATATATATATAACTGGGTCAATAATAGATTTTAAAATCGGACTAGATAATAGAGGTTTTGTCTTCAATAATCCCAATGCAGACACAACTTGTGGCTGTGGAACTTCATTTTCTGCCTAAAATTCATATTTTTTAGCATTTTTTGAATAAATTTTCCCTTTTTTACTTGGATTTTTCAAATTAGAAATTAAATTTGTTAACATATTTATTAATATTATTTTAACCTATAAATAATTTAACATGAACAAAGGAGATTTAATTAAATCTGTTTCAGAAAAAGCAGGTATTTCTAAGACTCAAGCATCTGATGCTTTAAACGCAGTACTTGGTAGCATTTCAGATTCATTGGCTGCTGGCGACAAAGTTACATTAATTGGCTTTGGTACTTTTTCTGTTTCTGAACGTGCAGCTCGTACTGGAAGAAACCCTGCAACTGGAAAAGCTATAAAAATTGCAGCTAAAAAGCAAGTGAAATTTAAAGCAGGAAAAGAGTTGGACGATGCTGCTAATGCATAGTACAATTCTACCTATGTTTTAAACTAATCACTGACTACGAACAAAAAGCTAATGCTTTTTGTGCTTTCAATGTATAATGAGGTCGATTTTTGTCGATCTCATTTTTTTTGTTTCAAATCTACCGTACCGATACAACACTCTTAAAAAAAACAAGGTGCATCAGATAATTTTTAGAAAAATTGTAACCTTTCCAAAGTAAAGGACTCTATATACTTTAGATACTATAATAAAATGAAAAACAAATTATCTCTTTCCAATATTAGCATATTAGTTGGAGTTTCAAAAATATTATACTAAAGAATAAGTAATCAAGAAAAACAATTAATAAAAGGCAGAATTATCACAGATAATTATATCAATATGAAAACAAAGCAACTCTCTGATTTAGAAATTATCCATCTCGTATTGAATGGTGAAAAGCCTATGTACGAGTTAATCGTCAGAAGATATAATCCATATTTATATAAGATTGGTAAAACCTATCATTTCACTCATGAAGACACAATGGATATCATGCAAGACACCTTTGTTGCTACCTATAAAAATCTAGAAAACTTCAAAGGTCATTCCTCTTTCAAAACATGGATTGTCAAAATCATGGTAAATAACTGCTTTCAAAGACGTGAAAAACTATCCTTTAAAAAAGAAATACTAAAAGATATGAATGATGTCCATGAAACATCCAAGCCTCTATTTTCTGGAATGGTAAAAGATATTCATCACCAACTACACAATAAGGAACTAGCTAGCATCATTGAAAATACTTTATCAAAGATTCCAGAATCCTATAGAATCGTTTTTACATTGAGAGAAATTGAAGAAATGAGTGTAGCGGAGACTGCTGAGATACTAGGAATATCAAGCTCCAATGTTAAAGTTAGGCTCAATAGGGCAAAAACAATGCTGAGGGAACATATTGAAAAAAGCTACACTCCTATAGAGCTTTTTGAATTTAATTTAATTTACTGTGATGCCATGGTGGAAAGAGTATTTAAACAACTAGATAAATAAAGATGATGATAAGTATATCAAACGAATATTACGACAAGACAAATATTGAAACTCCTATTTGCAAAGGGGCAATAGAGGTAGATGATTTAGAAAAAATTGACAAGATAGCATACCATTTTGAAGAAATCATGAGCACTTTAGGCTTAGATTTACAAGATGATAGCTTAAAAGATACTCCGCTAAGAGTAGCAAAAATGTATGTTCAAGAAATCTTCAGCGGACTCAACCCTAAAAATTTTCCTAAAATAAACTTATTTGATAACAAGTATGGATACAGTAATATGCTGGTAGAAAAGGACATTACGCTTTACTCAAATTGTGAACATCATTTTGTGCCCATCATAGGAAAAGCTCATATTGCATATATACCGAAAAACAAAGTCATAGGCTTATCAAAAATCAACCGATTAGTGCAGCATTTTGCACAAAGGCCTCAAGTACAAGAACGATTGACCATGCAAATAGGCGAAGCATTGAAAGATTTACTTCAACTTGATGACGTGGCAGTAGTCATTGAGGCCGATCACCTTTGCGTAGCTTCCCGTGGTATCAGAGACACAAAAAGCTCCACTACGACTGCTTATTTTTCAGGGAAATTTGAAAATGAAAACATCAAACAAGAATTTTTGTTATACCTAAACAAATAAATTATTTATCATGTCACACATAGTCAAAATTAAGTCAATAAAACACCTTACACACGACATTTTACAAATCGAATTAAATAAACCTAAAGGATTACAGTTTCACCCTGGTCAGGCAGTTGATTTTGCCATTAATGAACCAGGATGGGAAAAGGAATGGCGCTCATTTACATTTACATCTTTACCAGAAGATGAAAATATCGAATTTAACATTAAGACATATCCATCTCATAATGGTGTCACTAATAGGCTTCTATCCAAAAGAATCGGAGATGAGATACTGATTGGTGATGTATATGGAGATATCGCTTATAAAGGAGAAGGAATTTTTATCGCTGGAGGAGCTGGATATACCCCTTTTGCTGCTATCTTAAAAGATTTGCATCAAAAAGGATTGCTCAAAAACAACAAGTTTATTTTTGCTAATAAGACTGTAGCAGATATTGCTCTTAAAAATGAGTTTGAGCAACTTTTAGACAAAAACTTTATCAATGTACTTTCTGATGAAAAAGTAGAAGGATATGAACATGGGTTTGTCACTGCCGAAATAATTAAAAAACAGATAGAGGGACATCAATATTTTTATCTCTGTGGACCACCGCCAATGATGGATGCAGTCGGCAAACAGCTAGCTTCATTGGGAATTAACGATGAACATATAGTGAAGGAAGGATTTTAATAAAATACATCAATAAAAACGAAGAGCTTAGGAATACTATCTTAAGCTCTTTTTTTTGAAATAAAATCTTTCTTTAAAACTTATAGTCTTTTGTAACTATATGATTTTATTATCGTTTTGGCAGCTTTGATAGGGCTGGGAAACAGAACCACAATAGTTGATTCTAGCACTGCTGCTGAATAGAAGTATAACTATTGAATTTTGTACTTTACTCCAGTTCTTGCAAAACTGCTTGTTATAGCCAGACCTTCTTAAATCATTACAGTTGAAGTGTCAATTTTAAATGTCCACCAAGTCCTTGTTGAACTATTTTCATTAATGTTGAAAGGCGAATGTCGGATGCGTTGTTTTCAATTCGTGAAATATAAGATTTGTTTGTTCCACACTTCTCTGCAAGTTCTTCTTGTGTCATACCGAGTTTTGTTCGTGCTTCTTCAAGCAAAACACCAAGTCTAAATGCTTCAAACTGTTGCTCCCATTCTTCACGTTTGGGCTGCCCTTTTTTACCATACTTTTTGTCAAGTATTTGGTCTAATGTCGTGATATTACTTTTTGCTTTCATTTTGATATTCCTCCATTATTTTAAGTGCTTTTTCTAATTCTTGTTTTGGTGTCTTTTGAGTCTTCTTTTGAAAAGCATTTCCAAGAACTACTATGTTTCCTTTGTCAAAGAATGAGAAAATGCGAAAAATATTATTTCCAACTTCAACTCTTATTTCATAAAGTCCTTTCGTGCCTTCTAAATGCTTAAAATATTTTTCAGGGATTTGTCGAGTCACCCGAATTAAGTTTAGTGTCCATTCAATTTTTGCTTGAACGTTTTCAGGTTGCACCTCGTAAAAATCTAGAAAATAATTTTTATAAGCAATTACTTGTCTGTCATAAGTCACACTGCAAAGTTAACTATTTAGACAACTATTTCCAAATTTATTTTTAGTCAATTTACATTGAATAGTCGCCCATTAGCATTGGCTATAACTTTTGAATAATAGCCATTATATTGATTGAAAAAAATATCAATTAAATAATTACGTTATTCACAATTGCCGTCTAAGTCACAAGAAGATGATGAAGAGTTGTTATGAATAATAAGCTCTTGATTGGCCTTCCAATCATTAAATGAAGTTTTTAAAGTATCTAAAAACACCTGCTGAGGCTGAGCGCCAGACACACCATATTTTCGATTAAAAACAAAAAAAGGCACTCCAGTGATTCCAAGGTTTGCAGCTTCTTGGATATCTTGCTTAACTTTATAGGCATAATCTTCCTCCGTCAGTGCTTGATTAAACTCTTCCTCTGTCAAACCAGCCTTAAGAGCAATTGCTTTCAATACCATTTCATTTCCTAAATCTTCTCCATTTTCAAAATGTGCAGCATGAAATGCATCTGAAAGTTTTGTATCAAGTCCTTTAGTAATTGCTTTTTGTAAAACTCGATGTGCATTGAAACTATTAAACTCAACAATTTCATCCATTTTGAAATGAAGTCCTACATTTTTTGCAGATTCTGTGATATGAGAGAGCATCATTTCAACTTCAGCTATTGACTTCCTATATTTATTTGCCAGCTTTTTCTTTACTCCTAATTCTGCCCCCTCTTGTTGAATGAAATGAGGATCCAGCTGAAAACTTCGCATCTCCAATACGACATCTGATGCATTAGTAAAATCCTCTAATGCCTTTTCATAGTTTCGTTTTCCAATATAACAAAATGGACATGAGATATCACTCCATACTTCTACTATTAATTTTTCCATTTTTCTTGCGATTTTTCTATTCTATGAACCAACACAAAACAGGCAAAAAGGTTTCACAATCCAATAACCCATAAAATTAATCAAATACTGCGACAGAAACTCCTTCATCTCCTGAAGGGAAATTGCGCATTTTCAATCTCCTGCCATTAAAAGTAACAGTAGTCATTGTTTCTGTATCCGTAGGGAAATAGATATCTGCTCCTGCCAAAAAAGGAAATGCTGAGAAAGCAGCAATAGATTTATCATCAGTGAATTGATTTTCATTTGAATCATACATAAACAAGGCAATTGTCGTATTATTTTGAGCGGCATATTTTGAATTAGACAACTCTATTCCATTAACATTCAAAATATCCCTACCAGCAATCATAGCCTGAGAAGCACCAAAAAACGCCATAACAGCTTGTTGATTATTGGTAGGCAAAGCATTTAAAAATGCTGCGCCTAATGATCCTTTTGGAGGAAAAGATCTGATTATTACAGTTTTATTATCTCTCAGAAAAGGTTCTCTGTAATAGTGAACAGGTCTATCACCTGCTTGGTCAGTTTTGACTCTAAATTCATAATAAGCACCAGATTTTGCCTGAAAAGGTCCCCATTCATTTTTATCATTGACTTGAAATGAAAAATCAGGCAATTCATTCTTTCTCATTCCTGTTATTGCATCTAATTCATAAACATTCAAGGAAGCTCCTTTCCCAGAGAGATTTTCACCAAAACTCAATACCTTTCCAGATATTTGGGGATCATCTTGTTTAATTATCTCAAGAGTAGATGGTGCTCTATTTCTAAAAAAATGATAAATCGCTTCAAATGTTTCAATAGAAGTTGCAACTTGATAATGATCTTTGAGCTTTAGACTGATATTGGTAGCTCCTTTAATGTTTCCACCTCCTGTAACTACTTTATCATAAGGGGAAAAAATATTTAAAGTTGGAATTTTGATATTATTGTATCCTGCAGCTCCTGGCTGAACAGTACCTGCCAATAGAACAACATTTCTCACTTTCTTTCCTCTATCAGGATTCTTGCAATAGTCATATACTAAAAAACTCCCCGCTGAATGACCGACTAAATCCACTTGAGACTTCCCAGTTTTAAGTAGCACCTCACTGATGAAGTCATCTAAAAGCTGATTGGAATTACTACCCATACCTAAAGTATTCCATTCATAAGTGTATAACATATCCATTGGATATCCATTGGATGCAAACCTGAGCATCTGCAACTCATAAGTATCACCACTAGCAAGAAAACCATGTACCATTACAATGGGCATCATTTCCTTTTCAGAACCTAAACTTTCTACTTTATCTTGCTTTTTACAAGACAAAAAACACATTACAACTACAGTAATGATCAAACATGAAAATCTTCTCATATTCATTTATAATTCAAATAAATATAAGTATAATATTAGGCAATTCATTGCCTTCAAAAATATAATTGACTTTTTAAAACCACTAGAATAAATAATCAATCTTTATTCCTATTCATTTTAAATGAAAGATTAGCAACAAGGATAAAAATAAGTGTCAAAATTATCCTAAAAGTCATTGCATAAACAGTTTTGGTTTCATAAATACCTCCACTATAGATATAAATAGATAAAACAATAAATGTGACTATCAGAATAATAATAGCAATGCTCAGAGGCTTTAATGTCCACAATCTCCTCTTTGATATTCCATAAGCGGCTATCAGATACAAAAAGCCACATAGCCAATTTGCCCAGACAACAAAAGGAACATAATTACCTTCTTTTTCTCTTATTCCAAACCAATCAAATAATACTGAGCTACTCATAAACAACGTCAGCAGACCAAAAGCAGTCAGAATCAAAATAAAGATTATCTTTAATATCGCCTTCATTATCAGTATTTTAATCTCCTCCTATCATTTTAGAAGAGATGCCTTTATTATTAAAATGTTCAGCAATTACAATTCCAATAATATGTAAAACAATAAAAATTGGAAACCAGTACACCCCCCATTTATGAACAGCTTCAATCTGGTCATGGTAAGCAGCAAACAAATCTTTCTCGATAGAAATTCCAGTAACAGCAGATATAAAAACAAATAAATAAAAAAATACGTAAGTAAAACCCTGAAAACGCTCTTTCAGTGGCTGATGTTTTTTAAATGGGCTTGGAAAGCGAATACCTTTAGCTAGCATATAGCCAATACGAATAACAAAAGCAATAATCATAACATTGGCAAACACTTCATGCCATTGCCACATGGGTTCACGAAGTGCCTTTTGAACAGCTTTAGCTTGCTCTTTGGTAACTTCTATATTTTGAGAAGCCAAAGCATCAGAAACAGCTAATTTTCCCATCCAATACATTCTTAGAAATCCAGTAATAAACAAAACAGGCATAGCAATAGCCATTACCCAATGTAATATTCTATGTGTGACAGTAAATTTTTCAATAGTCTTCATCATATTAATTAAAAAATTGATGGTAAATTTTATTCGATTCCTGAAGCTTAATAATAATTTGATTAGCTTCATCTTGAGAACTTGCATTCTTCAAATCATCTACTAACTCTAAATGAGGATGAAGCCATTTGTGCAATTCATCATGACTTTTGCCATCCATCGTACAGCTATTTATCAATTGATTATTTTGGTCTTCTATATCCGAAGCCAATTTTTTATAATCTGTGCCTTTCCTTTGAATATATTCATCTACCATTTGAGAACCCTTTAATACAAAAGGCTTCATCTCTTCATTTACAATCCATTTTTCACCATTATTCAGTTCAATAGTTTCACTGCCAGCAGCTTGATGATGTTCAGAATGATTTTTACTACCCTGATGAGAATCATGATGTTCGCATTGTTGGCGACACCCCAAAATAAGCAAACCTGCTAAGCTCAAAATAAATACTTTTTTCATCTTTATATAATTCAATTAGTTATAATCAATTACTTTAATTCCTTCTAAAATTACACAATATTCACAGACAATTAAGTTATCACCATTTCTTCTTCTCATTTTTTACAAAAATTTCCATCTCAATATTGTTCACTTTCAGTAATCATATTAGCAATATTCAATTTCAATTTTAATATTAACAAATATCATTATTAATTGTTGCAGATACATTGAAATCAAAATATTGATTATAAAACAATTATCTTTAGTAAGAAGAAAAAACACTATCATTTTTCCAATGAAAACTTAAACTGCTTACATTTTTTCTGGTATTCAGAACAAAATTGAAAAATATACGTTGAAAAATTATCATTTAAACAATTCTATTTATGTATAACACAAAAGCCTATGCAGCATTTTCAGCTTCAGATTCACTCCAACCTTTTCATATAGAAAGAAGAGAGTTGAGAGACAATGATATATTGATAGATATACTTTTCTGTGGCGTGTGTCATTCAGATATCCATACAGCTAAAAATGACTGGCACTCGACAAAATATCCTGTTGTTCCAGGACATGAAATTATAGGAAGAGTACAAAAGATAGGCAAAAAAGTAAGTCATTTCAATATTGATGATATTGTAGGTGTAGGTTGTATGGTAGATTCTTGTCAAACTTGTACTTCATGCCAAAAAGGATTAGAACAATATTGTTTAAATGGTTTTACTGGCACCTACAATGGGAAAGATAAAATTTCAGGAGCTTATACATTTGGTGGCTATTCAGATAAAATTGTTGTTCAAGAAAATTTTGTTTTAAGAATACCCCAAAATTTAGATATAGCGGGAGCAGCACCTTTGCTTTGTGCTGGGATTACGACTTGGTCTCCATTAAAAAACTGGAATGTAAAAACAAATGATCATGTAGGAATTATAGGACTTGGAGGACTTGGACACATGGCAATAAAACTAGCACATGCGATGGGGGCAAAAGTCACTATGATAACAACTTCTCCCCAGAAAGGAAAAGATGCAAAAAGATTAGGAGCTGATGATATATTGATTTCAACAGATAAAGAAGCTATGAAGTCAGCTTATATGAAATTTGATTTCTTGCTGAATACTATCCCTGTAAAACATGATGCTAACCCCTATATTCACTTATTAAAAACTGATGGGACAATGGTTTTTGTTGGCGCAATAGAACCAATTGAACCTATCCACATGGGCTTACTCATCGGGAAAAGGCGAAATATTGGAGCCTCTTTGATAGGAGGAATTAAAGAGACACAGGAAATGCTCGATTTTTGCGGAGAACATAATATTACATCAGATATTGAAATAATATCTATTCAAGATATCAATCAAGCATATGAAAGAATAGTAAAAAATGAAGTTAAGTATCGTTTTGTAATAGATATGAATTCTCTAAAGCAAGAGAATAAAGAGTAAATAGCTTATAGCTTTATATAAGGCAAAACTGTGTTTATTTTATACTTTTACGATTCATAATAAGTTCAATTTTTTTTGTAAGACAAGTACTATTAAATAATTTATTATCAAAATACTATGCAATTTAATTCTAGTAAAACTTTATCATGAATTTTCTCTTTAATTTAAAGAAAATAAGAGGTTCAAATGATTAGAAATACACAAAATTTTTAAGTGCTATATCACAATAGAAAAGGGAAAAATAAAACACACTCACAATAAAATAATTCAAAGAAAATAAGAATACTATTATAGCTAAACGATAACAATAAAAAATTGAAATTTTAATATCTTAAATAACAAACTCATTTAGACAAATTATGGAACTCAAAGATGCTATCCTTGCAGACACAGGTAAAAACTTATCCATCTCTGGTGGACTAGGAAACACTTTAGGCAGTGCAATAATAATTCACAAAACTCCAGATTATAAAAAACATGGGGAAATAGAAGATTATATTTTAAACTATTTTGAAACAGGAAGAAAATTAAATTGGAAAGTAGTAGATCGTTCTTTAGTAACATATAAGAATAAAAAGATCAATAAAATAAAAGTTCGAATCCAAAGTGAAAGTATAAAAGACGCTCCTATATATGTGGAAGCATATTACTTTGATGTAACTGAATGGGAGCACTAATTCAATTGTAAAAAATTGGCAAGTCCTTTGCTAATTCAATTGCAATAAAATATCATTATGAAAAAAGTAATTCAAATTTCAACATTCATTGTATTTTTCATTTATACATTCCCTTCAAAAGCTTTGGAGGTATCCTCACAAGTTTCTAGTGTAACAATTTATCCTACAAAAGCTAGAGAAGTACGATCTGGGAAAGTAAATATTAAGGAAACTGGAGAACAAGAAATCATTTTTAAAGATATTTCTAGATTCATAGATCCGCAATCGATACAAGTTGCTATACCAGGTGTCAGTATCATGTCTGTCAGTACCCGTATCAATTATTTAGGCAAAAAAACAGATCAAAACCAGCTAAGAGCTTGGAAAGATTCTCTTCAGAAAGTTCAAACTCAAAGAGCTTGGTTACAAGAGAAAATTGCGGTCTCACAAGGTGAGTTAAATTTGTATGATAAAAACCTGATTATTGGAGGCGATCAGACATCTCTATACGCTAAAGCTATTGAAGAACTTGCCAATCAATACAAAATCAAAACCCTCAAAATCCGTGAAAATTTGTTTCAACTTAGACAAGAAGACAAATCTTTAGATGAAACAATAAAAAAACTACAAGAGCAAATCAATATCATTGAACCATCCAACCAGCCTGTACAAGAAGTAGTTGTCAATGCAATCATCTCAAATACTGGTCAGTTTCAATATCAGCTCAATTATATGGTCTCTAATGTATCTTGGAAACCAAGCTACGATATACATTCAAAAAATTTATCTCAGGCTTTGGACTTAAAAATGAAAGCACAAATTTTTCAGCAGACTGGATATGACTGGAGCAATGTACTAGTATCCTTATCTACAGCACAGCCTCAAACCAATCAGAAAATGCCAGAATGGAGAACTGAGTTTATAGATTTCAAAGCAGAATATGAAGTAGCCGCCAAATATAATAGCTCTTATATGCTTCAAGCTAAATCTGCAAATGCTCCTTCTATAAGTGGAGAAAGCTTAGAAGACAGTTATAAAGTAGATATTATTGAAAGTGCTACTGCCCAACTTTATCAAATCAATAGACCTCAAAATATACCTTCTGGGAAAGATGCTCAATTTATCGAAATATTCACTCAAGAAATGCCAGCAATTTATCAATATGAAACCATGCCAAAAAGAGGCTTGAATGTATATTTGGTGGCCAAAGTTCCTCAATGGGAATCTTATAACCTACTCAACGGAACAGCCAATCTATTCTTTGAAGACTCTTATATAGGACAAATTTCACTCAATGCAAAGGTGGCAAAAGACACGCTAGATATTTCTTTAGGTAAAGATGAATTAGTATTTATAGATAGAAAAGAAATCAAAAATTTCAGCTCTAAAAAGATCATTGGCACTAATAAAAAAGAAGATAAAACCTATGAGATAAATATCAAAAACAATAAAAAAAGCCAGTTAGACATTATTGTTTACGATCAGATTCCAGTCAGTCGTCAAAAGGATATTGAAGTCATTCTCAATGATAATGACAAGGCCACTTATAATGCTGAAAATGGAAAATTAGAATGGAAGGTATCTCTAAAAGCTGGAGAAAGTAAAAAAATCAGATTCAGTTATTCCATCAAATTTCCAGCAGATAAAAATGTGACTATCAATTAATGTATTCTTCTAATGAATAGATAGATTACTGAATTAAAATTTCAAAAAAGCAGTTTTTAAAAAGCAATTATCTATTAAGGTCAATACCTCTAATAGATAATTGCATTATTTCTATTTACTGAGAAAATATTTTAGACTTTAAAGACTCCTTATATGCCATTTGAAACACTTATGATAATGATTTCAAATGAATAAAATAACCTACTTTTGCAATATGCAGATAGATAAGAAAGTCTTTTTTATAGTAGGCAACTCTCGCAGTGGAACAACCATGATGCTACGCATTCTCAACAACCATCCAGATGTTTTTGTACTTAACGAATTGCATTTTTTTGAACAACTCTGGTCAAGTACAGATAAGGACAAAATATTATCTCAAGAAGAAGCAGAAAATCTGATTGCCAAATTATTTTATATCCAACAAGAAGGATATACTGGGGAAATGGACACCAACAAACACAAATCAGAAGCTAAAACTTTTGTTTCTAATCTATCAGGCACTCCTCTAGCCCCTCACCTCCTCTATTATGAATTTATGAATCTTGTGACTCACAGAGAAGGCAAAATCATTTCTTGTGAAAAAACCCCTCAAAATGTATTTTACATTAGCGAAATTTTAGATTTATTTCCACAGGCAAGAATTATCAATATGGTTCGAGATCCGAGGGCAATACTCCTCTCACAAAAGAGAAAATGGTTGCGTAGAAAAATGGGGGCTTCATTTATTACCAAAAAAGAAACCATTCGACTCAGAATCAATTATCATCCATATACATTAAGTAAATTGTGGAATGCAGCAGTATTTGCTGCTCAAAAATTTGACAATCATCCGCAAGTCATGACCGTCAGATTCGAAGATATATTGGATGCACCAGAACAGACAATGCAAAATATCTGTCAGCATTTGGATATCCCTTTTATAAAAAAAATGTTGGATATTCCTCAAGCAAGTTCTTCCAACGAAGCCGATAGTAAAGAATCTGGAATTAAAAAAGAACGTGCAGGAAATTGGAAAAATGGAGGATTGTCTCCAGAAGAAATTGCTATCTGTGAGAAAACTTCAGGACACCTCTTCTCTAAATATCATTATCCATTTATTCATCCTCAAACTTCAAAATTATCTTTATGGTGGTGGTATGCTATCTTTCCTTTCAAACTGGGATTGGCATTATTAATGAACCTCAATAGGATGAAAAATATTCCTGAAACTATCAAACGTAGATTGGCATCATGATAGATATTCGTCAGAAAATCAGTCAGTTGGTTTTTGTGGATACCGAATCTCCTCAATTGATTGCTGAAAAAATAATCTCCTCTTGGAAAGCAAATAAATCTGCTTCTATTATTCATTATATGTATTATGCTAGCTACGTACTCATGCATCAAAACAGAGATATATTGAGAGATTATTTATTAGCTGATTATATTTTAGTAGATGGAATCGGTATGCAAATTTGTTTTAAAATCATCACTGGGAAAAAAATTGCTAATTTAAATGGTACAGATATGTCACCATTGTTTATAGACATATTACATCATTCAAGTGTTCCTATCTGTTTTTATGGTACGACAAAAGAAAATATTCAATCTTGTAATCTCAAACTCAATCAACAATATGGCACACAAGTATTGACCTATTTTCAGGACGGTTATTCTCCATTAGACTTAAATAAGATTCCTGAAAATTGTGCATTGTTTATTGGTATGGGTTCTCCAAGGCAAGAACAATGGGTGACTGAACATCTTGATTGGATAAAAGAAAAGAAAATATTGGTATTTACAGTGGGAGGATATTTTGATTTTTTGAGTGGATTTTATATTCGCGCTCCTCAATGGGTAAGAACAATCAAGATGGAATGGGCATGGAGAACAATTTTACACCCAAGCAGGCATTATCAAAAAAGGTTGAGAGATATGAGTATTATTTTCTTACCCTTTCTACACAAACTTAGGAAATACAAAGATTATATCTTTATCAAAAAACTATAACTCTGACTAAAACAGCTCATTGCTCAATTCAGTCAACTATAGCATACCTTTTGTACTAGGCAAGTCTCTACCACTACGTCTTACTGCCATTTTTATAGACTTTGCTAATGCTTTGAAAATTGCTTCTATTTTGTGATGTTCATTATCTCCCTCAATTTTGATATTCAAATTGCATGAAGCAGCATCTGAAAACGATTTGAAAAAATGAAAAAACATCTCAGTAGGCATATCTCCAATTTTTTCACGTTTAAATTCTGCATCCCATACTATCCAAGGGCGGCCTGAAAAATCAATTGCTACCTGAGCTAATGCATCATCCATAGGTAACAAAAAACCATATCTTTCAATACCTTTCTTATCTCCTAAAGCCTTTCTAAATGCCTCTCCAAGAGCAATAGCAGTATCCTCAATCGTATGATGTTCATCAATATGCAAATCACCTTTAACCTGTATGGAAATATCACTTCCAGAATGCCTTGCCAACTGATCTAGCATGTGATCAAAAAACGCTAATCCCGAATTTATATCTGCCTTGCCACTCCCATCAAGATTAACAATAATATCAATATCTGTTTCCTTAGTTGTACGCTTGACTTTCCCAATACGAGGAGGGTAATACAAAAAATCATAAATAGCTTTCCAACCTTGTGTTTTCAATACTAATGTATCTTTTAATGCTTCTATATCGAGCAAATCATCATCCACAGTATCATTACTTCTCCCAATCAATATTCCTTTTGCTCCTAAATTTTTCGCCAATTGAATATCTGTATATCTATCACCAATTACAAAACTTTCAGCCAAATTATATCTATCTGAGAAATAAGATGTCAACATAGCCACCCCTGGTTTGCGAGTAGGAAGATTATCTTTAGCAAAAGATTTGTCAATAAAAACAGCACTAAATTTCACACCTTCTCCTTCTAAAATCTCCAACATCTTATTTTGAGGCCCCCAAAATGTCTCTTCAGGAAATGAAGCCGTACCTAATCCGTCTTGGTTAGTCACCATGACCAGTTCAAAATCCAACTCTCGAGCTATTTTCCCTAAATAAGTGATAGTTTCAGGCAAAAAACTTAATTTCTCATAACTATCAGTTTGCAAATCATCCGGTTCGCTTATGATGGTTCCATCTCTATCGATAAACAATACTTTTTGTGACATAAAATAATTACTTTAAAAGCATAAATAGGTATTCAATAAATTATTAAGCAAAGGTACATTATTACTCAATAGTAACTATATAAACAAACAAGATTCACTTTAATGAATCATACTTCCACCAATCAACACATAAACTGACCCAACAAAGAGAGACTTATAATCTAACACTGATACCCTTATCAGACAATACAGCTTTCAATTGAGGGATAGAAACTTCTCCAAAGTGAAAAATACTTGCAGCTAAAGCAGCATCTGCTTGTGCTATATTAAAGACATCTATAAAATGTTCAATATTACCAGCACCTCCAGAAGCAATAACAGGGATGGAGAGATTTTTTGATAATTCTCCTGTAATATCAAGTGCAAAACCACCTTTTGTCCCATCATGATTCATAGAAGTCAAAAGAATTTCACCAGCTCCACGACTTTGAACTTCCTTCGCCCATGGTACAGTATAAAGATTAGTTTCCTCTCTTCCACCTTTGACATATACCTTCCATCCATCATGATGTTCTTTGGTATCTATAGCCACCACTACAAATTGACTTCCAAAATTATCCGCCAATTCATTAACTAGATCAGGTCTTTTTACAGCTGCAGAATTAATAGAAACCTTATCAGCACCTGCACTCAATAAGATATCAGCATCTTGTATGCTACTTATTCCACCTCCTACTGTAAAGGGAATATTAATAGCTTGTGCTATTCTGCGCACAAGTTCAGAAAATGTCTTTCTATTTTCCACAGTAGCTGTAATATCTAAAAAAACCAACTCGTCTGCTCCTTGCTCTACATAAGATACTGCAAGCGAAACGGGGTCCCCAGCATCACGCAAATCAACAAAATTGACCCCTTTAACTGTGCGTCCATCCTTAATATCAAGGCATGGAATAATTCTTTTTGTCAACATTATTTTTAATTATTTAAAGCATTCAAACTAAAAAATTCTTTTCTTTTTAGAAGTTCACTTTTTAGTTAATATTATAAATTAGCCAATTCAGAAAGAGTAATTCTACCTTCATAAATGGCTTTGCCCACAATGGCATAAGCACAACCCACTTCTCTCAAATCCTTCAAATCTTGAAGCTGACTGACTCCTCCACTAGCTACTAGTTGGATATCAGGAAATTCCTTAATAATATCTCTATACAACTCCACAGCAGCTCCTTCCAGCATCCCATCCTTACTGACATCCGTACACATCACTTGACGTATTCCACTTAGATGATACCCTCGAATAAAATCAAAAATTGTCACTTCAGAAGTAGCTTCCCAACCATGAATAGCAATATTATGACCGATGACATCTGCTCCAAGAATTATTTTATCATGACCATAATCCAATATCCATTGTTGAACTATATTAGGTCTTTTTACGGCCATACTTCCGATAGTCACCTTAACAGCACCTGAATCAAAAGCTCTCTTGACTTGCTCACTGTTGGACAGTCCACCACTAAAATCAATTTTTAAGTTTGTATGTTTGGCAATATCCTCTAGTACAGCCCAATTCACAACTTCTCTTTTTCGGGCACCGTCTAAATCCACCAAATGCAAATGAGTCAATCCCGCATCAACAAATTCTTTGGCAACATGAAGAGGATCAGTGTTATATACTTTAGTAGTATTATAATCTCCTTTGGTCAGTCTTACACACTGCCCTCCTATTATATCAATTGCTGGAACTATAATCATTCTATTGTTATATTGAAAATCTTAAAGTGCAAATATGCTGATTTTCTAGCTATCTATTGAACAATTTTAAACAACATTAGTCATCTTTGGAAATAATTCAAATTGTTTTCAATTATCCTTCTGACATACTTGTCAACTAGTGAGACAATTTTTCCCATTCGATATCTTTTTACTAATTAATTGGAATTTGGCAAGAAAATAGCTATTTTAATCTTATGCATAAAAACAATTTCATTTGCTTACTCATTCTAATTTTGGGGAGTGTCCTAACACAAGCTCAGGTATTAGAAAATAAGGTTTTTAATAATGAGATAAAGACTGTACTTCTTTTTCCATCTACTAATGAGATTGCGTTACCCATTATTCAACTCAATTCAAACGAACAACTTCTATTTTCATTTGATGACTTAAGTGAAGACAGCAAGACTTATTATTACACAATCATACATTGCGAACAAGATTGGACACCTACGCAACAAGAAAAGTATGAGTACATAGATGGTTTTGAGAAAGCTACAATAGATGACTATAATTATAGTTATAATACCCAAACTCATTATATA
Source organism: Chitinophagales bacterium (assembly GCA_023957235.1). Taxonomy (GTDB): domain Bacteria; phylum Bacteroidota; class Bacteroidia; order Chitinophagales; family JADIYW01; genus JAMLHH01. The sequence goes on from JAMLHI010000002.1 coordinate 284,551, forward strand.
CACTATCAATTACAGATTCCCAATCTGGACATGAAAATCAAACAATCAGGCAACTATGTTTTAGTGGTTTATGAAGATGATCCTTCTGAACCATTCATAACAAAAAGATTTAGTGTTAAAGAAGATTTAGTGAGTATCTACCCCAATATTGTATTACCTAAAACCAAAATTAATTACAAAGATTATCAAGAACTACAATTTAATATACTCACTAAAGGGATAAATATTCTTAACCCTTATTTAGAAATTAAAGCTTCTATCTTGCAAAATCAAAGATGGGATAATGCATATATTGCCATTCCTCCACGATTCATTAGAAATGAAAGTATTGATTATGATTATAATGGAAAAATAGTCTTTGAGGCTGGAAGAGAATTTAGAAAATTTGATATCCGTTCAATGCGATTTTTAGGACAAGGAACTAGAGCTATCCAAGGCAACGATATATACTTGCTGCTTGACCCAATTAGAAGAAATGAAAAATATTTTATTGAAACCGACCTTAACGGGCAATTTTTTATCGATGTATTAGAATATAATAACAGGAGTATTGAAGCAGATTACGCACAAGTACATTTTAATATGCCAACAAAGCAAGAATTTCTAAATGGAAAATTATATGTTGCAGGACAATTCAATAATTTTGATGCTAACATAGAAAATCAAATGAAATGGAATCCAACAACTGGAATGTATGAAAATAATATTCTTCTAAAACAAGGATATTATGATTATATCTACTATTTTATCAATGATAATGACCACAATAAAACCTACAGTTTAACAGAAGGCAACGATTATGAAGCTGAAAACCAATATGATATATTTATATATTATAAAGCATTTGGCGAAAGATATAGTAGAATCATCGGACATCAGAATTTTAACAGTAAAGAATACAAATAATGAGCACAATAAAAGTACAAGCAGGAGATTTATTAGTTTCTGAACCATTTATGGATGATCCAAATTTCAAAAGAACAGTTATTCTTATTACTGAAAATGACGAAACTGGAACTTTAGGATTAGTGCTCAATAAGCCATCGATCTTTCATTTAAGAGAAGTCTTAAATGACTTTCCAAAATTTAATTCAAAAGTTTATTTAGGAGGTCCAGTTGGATTGGACAGGATTAATTTTATACATTCCTATCCAGATCTTATCCCTAAAAGTATCCAAATCACCAATCAACTATATTGGAATGGTGATTATGATTCATTGAAAAAAAATATAGAAACACAACAAATACTACCCCACAATATTAAATTTTTCATAGGATATAGTGGATGGGGCATTGGGCAATTAGAAGAAGAAATAAAAGAAGGAAGTTGGATAGTTTCAAAAGGATATACCAATATTTTGAAATCAAGTGAATACTTATGGAAAGATGTCCTTGAAAAGATGGGAGGAAAATATAAATTGATAGCCAACTACCCTGAAGATCCAACATTCAACTAAAAAAGGAAGAGTCCCTTTCAACCCTTCCTTAAAAATATTTTTATACCTATTTCTAGAAAAGAATTCTAGCTTTGATAGTATTATTTACATGTTTTAATGCATTCAGAGCTTCTGCAGTTGCATCACCTGAAACATCTAATACTACATAACCAATTTGTTCGTTGGTTTTTAAATATTGTCCAACAACATTAATTTGATAGCTAGACAAAATTTGGTTAATCTGAGATAAAATACCTGGAACATTTTTATGAATATGCAATATTCTTCTAGTATTTGATTGAAGAGGCAAGTTCAATTCAGGAATGGATTTTGAACCAATAGAAGAACCATTATCTATATATCCTATCAATTTTACAGCTACTTCAGCACCAATAGTTTCTTGTGCTTCTTGAGTACTTCCTCCAATATGAGGAGAAAGAATGACATTATCCAAACCTTGAAGTGGCGAAACAAATTTTTCTCCCTTTGATTTTGGTTCTACAGGAAAAACGTCAACAGCGGCACCTCCTACTTTTCCAGAAACAATAGCATCTTTAAGAGCATCAATATCTACTACTGTCCCTCTAGATAGATTCTGAAAAATCACTCCATCTTTCATTAAATCAAATTGTTCCTTTTGAATCATCAATTTTGTTTGAGGAGTACCAGGCACATGCAATGTCACAATATCAGAGTTAGCAAACAGTTCTTCTAAATTAGCTACCTGTCTGGCATTACCCAAAGGCATTTTAGGTTCAATATCATAATATAAAACTCTCAATCCCATTGACTCACCCATTACAGACACCTGAGTACCTATATGGCCATATCCAATAATACCGATTGTTTTCCCTCTCAATTCATAAGATTTTACAGCATCCTTAAGCCACTCACCATTATGAGCCTTTTTACTTTTCTCTGGAATTCTTCTGAGCAACATAATAGAATTAGCAATAATCAACTCAGCAACCGAACGTGTATTAGAATAGGGAGAATTAAATACGGAGATTCCCAATTCAGTAGCAGTATTCAAATCTATCTGGTTGGTACCAATACAAAAAGCACCTATAGCCATCAGTTTTTTGGCTTTTTCAATAACAGGAGTCGTTAATGTTGTTTTGGAACGGAGTCCAATAATATGATAATTTTCAACACAATCCAACAACTCTTCTTGACTTAATGCTCCTTTGTGAAAGTCAATATTTGTATAACCCCTTTTTTCAAACTCATCAACCGCAGATTGATGAATACCTTCTAATAATAAAATTTTTATTTTATCCTTAGGAAATGATAACTCTTTGTCCATAATTAATAGAATCGAAAATTAAGAAGAATGTCAAAAGATGCCAATTTATTTCATCTTATAACGATGAATTTAATTTTTATTTAATCAAAAAAAAAGCGGTATCTAATTGATACCGCTTCAAGTTATCACTAAAAATATTATTTTTTCCTTTTAGATCCACCTAATGAACTTGCATCATAAGTAACACCTACGAAAACTTGACGACCAATAAAAGGACCACCAATATTTGTTCTATAAGTCTTTCCAACAAGGTTTGAGCCTCCAATTCTAAACATTGTATTCCATTTTTTCATGTTATATGAAAGAGAAGCATCAACTGTACCGTATTGTTCAACTGTACCACTACCAAAGCTACTTACCCAGTAGAATTCACTTTGCCATCTGTAACTGACATCAAATCCAGCATTGGAATTATTTACATTACTATTACCAATTCCAATATTGACCATATGGCTAGGTGAGTTGAAATCTACACCTTGTTTATCAGCACTTTTATCTGTTGCAAAATCCATATAACTATAATTGGACCTCAACATATATCCTTTACGCATTTTATAATTTAATCCCAATGCTGTACCCCAAGAAGTAACTTTTTCTTTCACATTATAATATGGTCTAAATACTGAAGGAGTGAGCTGACCAGATGACTGAATGAAATCAGAAACACCATAGATTGGATTTCCTTTTTGTGAAGTACCATTTTTTGCAACAACATTCGATTGAGCAATAAAATCTTTATACCAGTTGAAATATCCATTCCAGTCAATATAAAGGTTTTTAATGATGGCCTTATATCCCACTTCAATATTAGACAATTTCTCAGGCTTAATATAATCCATGTAAAACTCTTCTAACAACTCTTGGTTAGGTTGACCGCCTAAAACTGAAGCACGGAAATTTGCAAATGATTCTGCAGTATAAGCACCACCTTCATAGATGCCATATCTTTCAGCATTCTTTTTAGAACCACCAATTAGAATCGTTGAAGCTGGAAAATAAATATATTGAGCTTGTGTGTCAGGGTTTCTAAATCCTGTTTGGAAAGAAGCTCTAATATTGTGTTGACGTTTAGAACCTAAAGTAGCAACTGTGGCTACACGAGGAGAAAACACTCCTTTAAAGTTTTCATTTTTATCATAACGAATAGAAGCAGATATTCTTAATCTATCATCAATGAATTTTTTGGTTGCTTGAACGAATGTTCCAAACTCATTAATTTTAATCCTTGAATTTGTGCCAGTACCATCTGGGTCTTCATTAAATATTGTTCCATCAGTAAATAAACTATACATTCTGTGATTAGCTCCAACTAAAATACTTACTTTATCTTTCAACAATGAAGTAAAATCATAAGTTCCTTCAGTATGAAATAATCTTGAATGATCTATAAAAGCAGACCCTCCTAATATTCCTTTTTCAGGATCTGAATGTTGGAATAATGTTCCTCTAATTGTCTCAATAGCTTGTTGGAACTCAGGAGAACCCCTTTCAGGAAGATTAGCATTCGCACCATTTCTAGCTTCTATATGAGCCACTCTATAAATATTAGGATATATTTCAGATAATCTTTGAGGATTTTTTCCTTTAATTCTAGAGCCTACCATCACTGTACCCACAAAATTACCTAAATATTGAGCTGCCCATTCGTCAGCTGTGCTACTCATCAATTCATTAGTATAACTACCTAATGCAGTTAAGTTGTATGAGTCACCAGCATTTGTTTGTGTCATATATGAGCGAACCATAAAGTTTTTTCCAGTAGCCTCAAGTTTATTAGAGAAGCTAAAGAAATTTCTCAACACATATCTTTCTGTTCCTTGATATACAGAGTTACCTGATCCAATTCTGAAAGCATAACTCAGTTCAATATCAGATTTTGGTTTATAATATAATGAAAGCGAACCTTTAGCACTAGTGGCCTTTCTACTATCCAATAATTCTTCTTCTGTGAAACCAGTCCTTCTGATTTCAATAGTAGGAAGGTATTGGAAATTTTTTTCTACAAAAGCTTTTGCTCTTTCAGCATCAGGAAACAACATTTGAAAAGTTGAACTACCAGAAACTGCACTAATTAATTTCTCTGCTGTTTCAGGTTTTAATATTTGCAACTGTCCTAATGGCACAGTAGATAAAGCATTTTCATCGCCATAGGTATTTACTCCGTTAAATCCAACAGGTCTGTTACCTAAGTGTTCGTCGCCATTTCCATCCACCCATGTATCAGCTGAATACTGCTTTCCAGTTTCAATATCTGTTTTATAATCATTAGCCAACCAGTCTGTCGCACCAAAATAGCTTCCAGTCACTTTAAAGCCAAATTTTCCAAATACTTTTGCATATCTAAGATCTGCACCGTACAAAGGATGAACTTCTCCTTTGTTTACAGGCTTTTCAGGACTATTATTATATGAAAAATTATCAGCAGTAGTGACACCGCCTTTTACAGAAACCGTCAATCCTTCATAATCAAATGGACTCTTGCTAGACATCAGCATAATTCCATTAAAAGCATTAGGACCATAAAGAGCAGACGCTGCTCCTGGTACCAATTCTACACTTTTGATATCATTTTCACTAAGTCCAATTAAATTACCCATAGGAAAATTTAATAATGGAGCAGAATTATCAATACCATCTACTAATTGTACAAAACGGGTATTTGCAATACCTCCAAATCCTCTAGTATTAATAGCATTAAAAGTCATTGAACCAGATGCAGTTGTTACTCCCTTCAATTTAGTCATCTGATCAAAAAAGTCAGGAGAAGCAGAAGCTTTAATTGTTTGCAGATCTAACTTTTCAATAGTAACAGGAGATTCAAGAATCTTTTCCTCTACTCTTGATGCAGAAACTACAACTTCATTTAAAATAGAACTTTCATCTTCGAGAACAATCTTTAACCCGCTTTGATTTCCTGAAACTTGTAATTCATTACTTTTATATCCAATATAGGATATCACTAAAGTGAAAGGTACCTTTTCATTGATTACTAAAGTAAAGTTGCCCTCATAGTCAGTAATTGTACCCGATGTAGTTCCCTTTAAGACTACATTTGCACCAATCAAAGGTTCTTGCGTGTTATCTACTACTGTTCCAGTTACTGTTGTTTGCGCAAATAAGACATTCAAGCTCAATATCGCAATAAAAAATAGCAAGGATTTTTTCATAGTGGTAAAAATTTTTGATAAAGTTAACAAAAAATTAAATACACAACCACTTATTACTAAGAAGATGTTAAAAAAAATAAAAAAAAATAAATATGAGCAATATTCTAAACTGTTGAAAATCAAGTATAAGAAATAATTAAATATTTAAAATACTATGTTAAAACAAAGTATAATTAATGAAAATTTAAAAAAAGAAACTAAAAAAAAGCAAAATTGCGAGCATATACAAGCAACCTAAGACTATAAAAAAACGTCTTCACCATCTCATTCAATTATTCAGAAAAAATACATTCATCACAGCCTGACGGGTTACTCAATTTTTACGCCTCAAAAAATAGACATTTCAGGATAAAAAACTATACTAAAGAAGGATTTAATACAATAAAATGTGGGTTTAACAAATTTTCTTTATTATAATTAAGTAGTGTCATCTCAGGATATCTAACAACATTAGCTCCTGCTTCCATTGCTACAATTTGTCCTGCAGCAGTATCCCACTCCATAGTTGGAGCTAAGCGAGGATAAACATCCGCAAGTCCCTCAGCAATAAGACAAAACTTAAGAGAACTCCCAGCTGCTACAAAATCTATCTGCTCAAACTTATTTTTTAAGCTATCTACATACTCATCTACGTCTATACTATTATGCGAACGACTACCTACCACTTTCAAAATACCATCTTCAGCTAAAGGCCTTATAAATAATTGTCGAGTAATATTATTCTTATCAATAAGAAATGCACCTTGGTCTGCAATAGCATAATATGTCTTTTCCAAAGCTGGAACATATACTACACCAGCAACAATACTTCCACGAAAAGATAAAGCTATATTGACAGTAAACTCTCCATTTTTTTTTATAAATTCTTTAGTTCCATCTAATGGATCTACAATCCAACACCAATCCCAATTTCTTCGTTCAGCATAATCAGTTAATTTATTTTCCTCTGAAATAATTGGAATATTAGGATATTCAAATTGAAGAGCTTTTACAATGATATCATTAGATGCTTTATCTGCAGCCGTAAGAGGAGAATTATCTGACTTATTTTCAATACTAAAATCTTGATCATAAATCTTCATAATTTCTACGCCAGCATTAACAGCTATCTGAATCAATCTATCTATTTTGACTTCATTTAAGTTCATTATTACAAATATTTGTATTCTAAATCTTTTTGATTCACAAGTAAATCACTTTTATCTAATATCCAATCAATTCCAAGCTGAGGATCATCATACATTAATCCATCTTCAGCAGAAGGGTTGTAAAAATTATCACATTTATATAAAACTTGTGCCGACTGAGACAACACAACAAAACCATGTGCAAAACCTCTTGGAACTAATAATTGGAGAAAATTTTCACTTGACAATTCTATAGAGAAATGTTGTAAATAAGTAGAAGAATCCTTTCTAATATCTACGACAACATCAAGTATTTTCCCAGATAACACTCTCACTAATTTACTTTGAGCATGAAAATCTTTTTGAAAATGCAGCCCTCTTAAAACACCATATTGAGAAAAGGACTGATTGTCTTGAACAAATTCATAATTCAGTCCATTATTTTTAAAAGTATCTAAATTAAACGATTCAAAAAAATAGCCTCTAGAATCATAAAACACTCTGGGTTTTAAAATCAACAAACCCTCTAAAGGTGTAGTTATAATATGCATTGCTATATGTCTTTATCTTTATACTGAAACAAATGTTTGTAATCTGGCCAAATATAAATTTTCAAATAAATCAATATTAAAACCAAGAATAAAACAACTGAAGAAACAATCAAACCAATCAATACTATCATTAAATTCGATCTGGTAGATATCGTTAATGGATAATAAGGCCTAGAAAGGATTTGAAATATAGGAGTAATATTGTTTAATGTTACTTTAGAAGTTTCAAACAATTTTAAAACTTCTAAATACAAATTTTCATAGAAAATAGTATTTCTTCTCTGCCTAAACTGGGGAACTCTAGCTGTATTCAGCAAAAGATTTCTTGATCTATCTTCAAAATTAGCCACCTGATATTCAGAAGAATACAACATATTTCTTATTGAGTCTAATCTATTTCTAAGAAAAACATAATTTCTTTGAGCCTTTTCAGTGGTCTTATCAATATAAAAATTGCTTAAATTTTGATATAACAATTCAGAAGATACTTTTGACAATTCTTCATCAATAGTCTTGATTCTCATTACAAAAGCACCTGATTTGGTCTGCTCTATAGTAATACTATTCCTAACAAGTATAAAAACTTGTAAAAACACTTTATACTTATTTCTATCTAAACTATTTAACCCACTATAATTTGAAAAATAAGAACCTGTAACACCATAGTATATCTTTAAAAAATGATTGATCAAAAAATCTTCTTTTCCTCCAATAATACATTTATTATATAATATATTTGATAAAAGTTTTTGTGAATTAACGACTTCAGTTAGTCTGTCTATATTTACAGATTGACTAGTTGTCCTATTTAATAACAAACTAGACAATGGGTCAGCAAGGCTATTATACTGTGTACTAGAAGCATCATCATCCTTTAAGACAAACATAATTGAAGCTGCATAAGTTTTCTCCTTATTCAGAATGAAATTAGTGGTCGCACCGATGCCAATCAAGAATAAAACTATGAATAACCATAGATACTTCTTAACAATTTTCTTAGCCCGATAATAAAATTTTAATAGAAATTGAACAAATTTAACAAAGTCATCATTAGCCTTTACCACTTCATTAGAAGAAACTTCATTAACAGGGTCAATATTTTCATTGAGTTCATCCATTCTTATTCAAATGTTCTTTTCAACAATAAATAAAGCGTAAGAGTAGCAGTTATTGAGCTCAATGCGCTCTGAACTATTGTATTAAAATCACCACCATTTCCAGATTTTTTAATTGTTTTAACAGGTTTCTTCTTTAGTGGCTTCCTAGGAACTACTACTTCAGTACCTTCCTTCACCTTAGGGTAGGCTCTAGCAAACAAAACAAATTTTGTCCCTTTAACAAGCCCATTTGGCAAAATAATATAGGTATCCTTCTTTCTTGCATAAGCACCAAAGCCTGAACCATATTTTTTAACATAGTACTTTGCCCGCTTTCCAGATGAGTATGGAACATTTACTTTCTTCTCAGGTGTGAGTGCTAAATATTCTTCAACAGAAACACTATCTGTAATTTTAACCAAACGTTTCATATCGCTTTCTTCAAATGGATAGTCTAATTGTCCACGAACAGTAACAATATTTTCGACGGCTGGAATAAAAATATCATCTCCATCTTTTAAGACGTAATTGAACTTAGATCCTGGTCGTCTCATAGCTTTTTTCAAGTCCACCAATAATGCCCCTCTATTACCCTTTTTTCTTTCTAGCTTTGTGCCAGCAGTATATGCTTCTTCAGTTAACCCACCAGCTCTTTCAACAATAGAAGAAAGTTTTTCATTCTTTCTAATTACATAAGTACCTGGATATTTGACTTCTCCATCAATAAATATTTTCTTTTGAAAATCGAAACTAGGAATTCTCCTAACAACAATATGATCAAAAGGCTGAAGTAAATACCCATTTGCAATAGGATCATTCACGAAATCTCTATTAATTTCCAAAATATCTATAGAAATTTTAGTAGGTTCTGAATTAATCTGAGCATCTTTAAAATTGGATATTCTTGCAACTTCTATTCTATTTGATGCAGCGCTTACTAAAAATCCATCTGCTAGTAATAATACATCTGCTAATGTCATAGATTCTTTATAATCATAAAAGCCAATTCTTTTGACCATACCTGAAACATAAACATTTGAGGGTTGATCAAAAATATCATTGCTATAAACTGTTACAATATCATCCTCTAAAAGCAAAACATCTTGCAATTGTTGGAAGTTATTTGCAGTATCAACATTGATAGTAATTAATTCTCTTCTATAGTCTTTAGTCATTCTACTGATATACACTTTTCCTAAAAATGCTCTCTGTCTAAAACCTCCACCTAACAATACAAGATCTTTAAGCGTGATTCCTTTCCAATATTCTTCAATTACTGAATTCTTAACAGCCCCATTAATTGAAACAGTTTTCTTTTCTGTAAATGTCAAATTAGATAAAATTTTCACCTCATCACCTTGAAGAATTTGTATTTCATCCATTTTTGCATAATTATCTGCAGTATCAAGCTGAATTGTAATAGCTATTGGAAGATTAGTCGCTTTATCAATCCTATATATGTATGCTCTCTCTAAATAAGCTGAGGGCAATAAGCCTCCAGAATATAATATACCATCTCTAAGTGTCAATCCTTTTTGTGCCTGAATGGTAGTTGGATTTCTAACGGCACCCCTAATACTAATAGCAAATCTATCTATAAAATAATCATTAGTAAATACCTTGATTTCATCTCGGTCACTCAGCAAAATATTGGCATCAGAATATGGATTTTCCAAAATCTCTTTAATATTCACTCTAAGAACAGTTTTGCCTTCAGAACCCGGGTCAAATCTAAAAACATAAACTTCTTCTTTATAGGCATTCTCTGCCAATCCCATAGCTCTTTCAATCAAATCACTTACTCTATCACCTTTCCTTAATTCATATTTTCCTTCTACTTTAACTGCACCAGTTACATTTACCCAGTTTCTTGCCTCTTCAGGAATAGTTCTCACTGTAATGGCATCGCCATTCAATAATTTTAATTTTCCTTTAGAAGCACGAAGACTATCCAAATTTACATCAATATATATAGCCTTATTATCCACATATCTTAATATTTGAAGATAATTTTTAAGGGCATTAGCTTTGTATCCTCCAGCATATTTTAATAAATCATCAAAAGTCTCATTTTCTAAAAGTTCATATTTAAAAGGTCGTTCTACAGCTCCAGAAATTGTAACTAACTTATTAGACATCGGCACAAAAATGTAATCATTATTTTGTAGAAAATAATCATCTTGAGCTGTTGGATTATTTAGAAAATTATACAAGTCAAATTTTCTAATCACTACTCCATTACGCTTAATTTGAATATTTCTAATAGAGCCCAATTTTGTTGGACCTCCTATAAACGACAATAAATTATAGACCGTATTGATTGCAGGAACAGTATAAGACCCTGGCAATTCTACTTCTCCTACAATATTGACATTTATAACTCTAGAATAGTTAAGTGTTACATCAAATTGTGAATTTTCAATCATATAGGCCCTTGAATATCTAGCTTTAATAACTTGAATTGCATTTTCTAATGTTAATCCTTTCAGATAAATTCTACCTACATACTTAGGCTGAATGAAACCATCCTTCTCAATAGTAAATACTTCATTATAATCAGCAAATCCCCAAATTGAAATATTTAATTGGTCCCCCACTCCTAAAATATAATCAAAAGGAGGCTTTACATCTTGGGCACTTGAATATAACTTTGTTTTTGATTCTCTAAAATATCTAAATCCATATATAGGTACAGCTTCTAACCCTTCCTTATTTTCAGTGGCTATCGCTTCAATTATTTTTTCAGCAGTTTCTTGAGCCTCATTACCTTCTCCAATGATACTTGTAGATTCAACTTGTTTTTCTACTGTATTACCAGTCTCTTCTTCATTAACTCCCCCAGTAAGACCTCCAGCTTCTATACCACTAGAATTATCCCATTGTTTAAATTTCTCAATTTCTTCTCCGGACATTTCCTTATACTTCTCTTGAATTTCACCTATATCAAGTTTAGATGTGTCAACCAATAGAGGATTACTCGTTACTACGCTAACCCCTTGAGCTTGTATATTATATGCTAATATTGAAAAGAAAAGAAAAATGCTATTTTTAATAAGCTTATATCCCATCATTTATTATATTTGATATTGTTGTTTGTAATATTGAAGATATTCACCACTAGTAATATTACTCAACCATTGTTGATTATCTAGATACCATTCTATTGTTTGTCGAATTCCTTCCTCAAAAGTAATTGAAGGCACCCACCCAAGCTCTGATTTTAATTTAGAAGCATCAATAGCATATCTTCGGTCATGACCTGGCCTATCTTTGATGTAGGTAATAAGTTGAGAAGAAGTCCCAGATGGATTTCCCAGTTTTTCATCCAAAATATCGCAAATCAATAATACAATATTAATGTTCTTCCATTCATTAAAACCACCAATATTGTATGTTTCTCCATTTGCCCCATTATGATAAATAGTATCTATAGCCATCGCATGATCTTTTACCCAAAGCCAATCTCTAGTATATTTACCATCACCATAAATAGGTAACGCTTTGTTTTGTAAAATATTACTAATGATTAATGGTATTAATTTCTCAGGAAACTGATTGGGACCGTAATTATTGGAGCAATTTGAAATTATTATAGGCAATCCATAGGTATTACCATAAGCCCTTACAAAATGATCTGAACTTGCTTTAGAAGCAGAATACGGTGATTGCGGATCATAAGAAGTGGACTCTAAAAAGAGACCTTCTTCTCCTAAACTTCCATATACCTCATCTGTTGAAATATGATAAAATCTCTTACCTTCATAATGATCTTTCCATATATTTTTTGCAGCATTTAATAAATTCACAGTACCAATAATATTGGTATGAATAAATGCCAAAGGTTCTAATATAGACCTATCCACATGAGATTCTGCAGCTAAATGAATGACACCATCAAATTGATACTTCAAAAATAAATCATTGATAAATTCAGCATCATTGATATCGCCCTTTATAAATTGATAATTACTTTTGCTTTCCACATCTTTCAAATTTTCTAGGTTTCCAGCATAAGTCAACTTGTCAAGATTAAAAATTTTATAATCTGTATATTTATTAACAAATTGCCTTACAAGGTGAGAACCGATGAATCCAGCACCTCCAGTAATTAAAATTTTATTTCCCATATCTTATAATGTCCAATGAGTAAAGGTAGTTATTTTGTTTTTGAAAATATTTTTCAAGTCAACTATTAAGGCATTTTCAACTAATATATCTCTAAAATACTCTTCAGTTAAAGTTTTATATTCTTTATGAGGTACTGCTACTACAACTGCATCATATTGAGTGCCTACTTGCTCAGATAACTTCACACCATATTCATGTTCTACTTCAACACTAAAAGCATGTGGATCTACTATATCTATATGAACACTAAAATCTTTTAACTCTTGATACAAATCAAAGACTTTGGAATTCCTAATATCACTGACATCTTCTTTAAATGTTGCCCCCATGATTAACACTTTAGAATCTTTTGGATTTTTACTCTGAGCTATCAAATGTTGAGCAATTTTCTTTGCAACATAAGCAGCCATACCATCATTAATTCCTCTTCCAGAAAGAATAATCTGGGGACGATATCCCAATTTCATCGCTTTATAGGTTAAATAATAAGGGTCAACACCAATGCAATGGCCTCCGACTAAACCTGGCTGAAACTTCAAAAAATTCCATTTAGTACCAGCTGCCTCGAGTACATCATAAGTATTGATATCCATAATATTAAAGATTTGAGACAATTCATTCATCAATGCAATATTCAAATCTCTTTGTGTATTTTCAATCACTTTAGCAGCCTCTGCCACTTTGATAGAAGAAGCTTTAAACACTCCTTTTTCTATAATAGCTCCATATATTCCAGCAATGACTTCTAAAGATTCTTCATCACTGCCTGAAACAATTTTCATCACTTTAGTAAGTGTGTGTAATGTATCTCCAGGATTAATTCGTTCAGGTGAATAACCCACTTTAAAATCTAAGAAGGCTTTTAATCCACTACCTTTTTCAATCACTGGCACACAATCTTCTTCTGTACAACCCGGGTAAACTGTAGATTCATAGACTACATAATCTCCTTTTTTTATGACTTTACTCAAGGTTTCACTTGCCTTTTGTAATGGTAGCAAATTAGGAGTTTTGTATTCATCCACTGGTGTAGGAACTGCCACTATGTAAAAATGCGCTTGTTTTAAATCTTCCAGCTGATGAGTGAATAATATATCTGTTCCTTCAAATGCTTTAGCATCCAATTCATTACTAGGGTCAATTTTATTTTTCATCAATTCTACCCTAGCTGCACTTATATCAAATCCAATTACCGAAAACTTTCTTGATAGTTCCAATGCAATCGGTAATCCTACATATCCTAATCCAATAACTGCTATTTTCTTTTCTTTATTAAAAAATCTGTTTAATTCTTCTTGATGATTAGACATGTTTTAATTTTAAAGAAACAAAGATAAAAATCACTTCATAAATTCCTTACTTTATAAAGCATTATTTCTATACTTTAGCTAATGAAATAACTACAATACCTGAAAAGATTAAAAATGCTTTATTCTTTTTTCATACTTATCTATCAATATGCTTTTTATATCTTACAATTTTTTGTTAAGAAATATAGAAAAAGGCATTTAGGTGTACTTCAAACAACATTCCCAATCAAAAATAATAAGCGAATTTGGATACACTGTGCATCAGCAGGAGAATATGAACAATCAAGACCATTGCTCCATTACTTGAATCAAAATTTAAATATCGAAATTTGCATAAGTTTCTTTTCTACTTCTGGAATGGAGTATTACGAAAGTCTTTCGGATAACTATTACACATTTTATCTTCCATTTGACAGTAAGAAGAATGCAAAAAAATTGATAAATGAATTAAAACCAGACTATATTCTATGGGTCAAATATGAATTTTGGCAGAATATATTATCAGAGATATTTATAAGAAAAATTCCTTGTGATATTATTTTTACAGATTTGACTCATATCAATCAAAAAATAATCATTGAAAAAAATAGAATCTTCAATCTACTTAAAAACTTCTCTAATATTTATTCGATAACTGCCTCCGAATCTTTTCCTTTTCATTTTCAACTGATTAATGATGGCAAATGGACTCAAGCTATTCATAATACCCAAACCCATTTTAAATTAAAAGAATTAGAATCATTTTCAGATAATAAAAAAAATATTCTTTTAGGAAGTGCCCACTTAAAAGATATTAAAATACTCTCAAAATATCTGTCACATCATCATTCACATGAATATCGTTGGTTAATCATTCCACATGAAATTGATAGTGATACTATCCTTCAAATAAAAAACATACTTCCTCAAGCAACTTTATATAATAACGATATTAGTCATTCAGATATAATAATTATTAATGAAATAGGCATATTGAAATATTTGTATAGATATGCATGGATAGCATGGATTGGAGGAGGATTTGACAAAAGTATTCACAATGTTATAGAAGCTATTGCTTATTGTATTCCTGTCATTTCAGGTAAAAATACCGATGGAATAAATGAAGCAATTCAATTAAAGAATGAAAAAATTCTAAGAACATTCAGCAATGCTCAAGAATTGACAAAAGTAATAGATGAAGTTGAAAATATTGAAAGACAAAATATATCTTCAGCTATCCAACAACTTTTCAAAAATAATATTGTAGATAACTACAGCGCTCCTATTCTTGAAGATATCAAATCTCATTTATTTATTTAAAATAATAGATTTCAGCTTTTCTACAGTTCCAGGTTTAGCTCCCCATTGATATTTTGAAGAAAATTCCTTTTCAATATTGTCCCAAATACCTATACCATAAGTATCAAACTGTTGAATAACAGAAGAATATTCTACTGGATTATTACCAAATAATTCTCTTATATACTCAAACTTATCATTCAAAGAAATCTTATCAGCAGTAGATTTCTTGATTCTACTATTCAAATCTTCCAATGGTGTTTTCATCTCTTTTAACTTATCATTCACTGAGGGTCCTTTATTGCCTTCTTGATTATTGTTAAATAAAAGAGGTGTTTCGGGCACAGCATCGGGTCCATCTAGCATTTGCTCTAAAAAGGATGAAATTGATTGAACTTTCGGCTTTTCAGAAACTAAATCCTTTGCAATGTTCTCAGCAACCGATTTAGGATTTTCCTCCGCTAAAAATTCCTCTTGAAAACTTTCAACATTTTCTTCTAGAACGGAAAAAATTTCTTCTTGATGCTTATCAAAATTGACTTTAGTATCTTTAGCAATATCTATTAGAGGAGATTCTTCAGAAGCCAATTCAACTTCCTTATTTACATCTGCTTCAAATGCATCTTGTATTTGGTCTGATTTGGCCTCAGTAGATTGAGGATCTGTTACAACACGCAATGGTTCTTCCTCCTTAACTACTATAATTTCAGCAGGTTTTTCTTTTATCAAATTTTGATACTTCTGGCTAATAATTTTGAGATATTTTTCAATTAAAGCATATTCTTCTTGAGAAATTTCTCCTTCTTGCTCAATATGAAAATGAAGATTACGGATGATTTGCCAATATTGTTCTATCTTTCCAAGTGAATTTTTAATATCCATAGTTTTAAATCTTAGTGTAAATATAAAAAATGTTTATAGAACCAAGAAAATACAATATTCATACCGGATGGATCGAAGTGATATGCGGCTCTATGTTCTCAGGAAAAACCGAAGAACTACTACGAAGATTGAAAAGAGCCAAATTTGCACATCAGAGGGTAGAAATATTTAAACCACAGATAGATACTAGATATCACCAAACACTTATTGTATCTCACGATGACAACCAAATACAATCAAATCCAGTAGGTGTCGCTGAAAACATTTTATTATATTCTAATGAAGTGGATGTTATCGGTATTGATGAAGCTCAGTTTTTTGACAACCAATTACCAGAAGTTTGTAATATACTTGCTTCCAAAGGAATAAGAGTAATTGTAGCTGGTCTGGACATGGATTTTCAAGGGCAGCCATTTGGTCCTATGCCTGCACTGATGGCCAATGCAGAATTTATTACTAAAGTACATGCAATATGTGTTTGTTGTGGCAATCCTGCTGGATATTCCTATCGCCTTGCAGATAGTGATAAAACTATTTTATTGGGTGAAAAACAAGAATATGAACCCCGATGCAGAACTTGTTTCAACCAAGGAATGGCACTGAAAAAAAATATTTAATTTAATTGCGTTTCATCGCAAGTTATGTAAAACCATAATAGATTTCTATTGCAATAATCAGCTCTCATAAAACCAATTTTACCCCTAATTTCTAAGGCTTTGTACAAAAAAATCTTGTTTTATCATTTATTAACAGCATAAGAGTACTTTAATACTTTTATTTAAAAAATTCTGTTTACTTTTGTATCTATATTAAGAATAACTAAAAATAAGTATATGTCAAGCACTGAGGAATTAATCATTAATGTACCTTCTATTGAACCTAGATTCAAACATGCAACTATTTTTCAAGCGTACGAAAATTTAGGCTTCAATGAAAGCATGATTATTCGTAATGACCACGACCCCCGACCTGTATTCTTCCAACTTCAAGGGCTTCACGGCAATACCTTTACTTGGGAATATTTGGAACAAGGGCCTGAATGGTACATTATTAGAGTAACCAAAAAAGATCCTAATGCTAAAGAAGAGATTATCATCAATGTTCCTGCAATCGAACCACGTTATAAACATGCTACAATATTCCAAACTTATGAAAATTTGGAACCAGAACAAAGTATGATAATTCGCAATGATCATGATCCTCGACCAGTCTATTTTCAATTGGCTAATATGCATGGAGAAGACACTTTTGACTGGGAATATTTAGAACAAGGACCAGAATGGTGGAATATCAGAGTTACCAAAAAAGAAATTTATAAAAAAGGCGAACCTATTGTCAATGTACCATCAATAGAACCTAGATTAAAACACTTTACTATATTCCAAACATACGAAAACCTTGAACCAGGGCAAAGCATGATTATTCGTAATGACCATGATCCACGACCTGTATATTTTCAGCTGGCTAATAAGCATGGAGATACATTTACATGGGAATATCTTCAACAAGGTCCACAATGGTTCATTATCAGAGTATCCAAAAAAAAGTAGAAGTGAAACTTGAAAATCAAGAACCAGCTACTAAGCATCAAAATCAAGAAATCATCTTAAATATTCCATCATTAGAACCGAGACTAAAACATCCAACCATCTCCAAGACATTTGATGAATTAAAAGGAGGTGAAAGTTTTATTATACATAATGATCATGACCCAAAACCAGTATATTACCAATTACTTGGAGAAAGAGGAGATGTATTTACTTGGGAATATTTATTGCAAGGACCACAATGGTGGGATATCAGAGTCACCAAAAGAAGTGCATTAGAAACTGAAACAATAGGTCAAATTGTAGCAAAAGATTTGAGAAAAGTTGAAATATTTAAAAAATATGGAATTGATTTTTGTTGCGGAGGAAGAAAAACTGTAAGAGAAGTTTGTGCTGAGAAAGGAATTGACCATCAAATAGTAGAAAAAGAACTACAGCAACCAGCCCAAAACCTCACTGGCAATCAAAATAATTATAATGAGTGGAACATTGATTTTCTAGCAGATTTCATAGTCAATACTCACCATCAATATATAAAAAAGTATCTTCCTGAAATCAAAGGATATGCTACAAAAGTAGCACAAGTACATGGATCTCAACATCCTGAACTAATACCTATTTTAAAATTAATCAAAATCAACAAGAATTGACTGAACATATTGAAAAAGAGGAAACCCAATTATTTCCTTTAATCAAACAAATTGCTATTAGAAATCATAAAGAAACCACTCAAAATCAAAATGATAAAATCAGCTTGATGTCCCAAATTGAAAAACTTGAGAACGAGCATGACGAAGTAGGAGAAGGATTTGATAAGATTCGAGAACTTAGCAATCAGTTTGCTATTCCTGAAGATGCATGTACGAGCTATCAGCTACTTTACAAAATGATTCAAGAATTTGAAGATGACTTACACATTCACATCCACTTAGAAAATAATATTTTATTCCCGAAAGCAATAGAAATGGAATAATGATAGATTAAGCCTCTTGTTCTGAGCCCATTGAGATATACAAACTTTAATCATGGGCTTGGAACTCTTTAAAATAACCAAAATATTTATTGACAAAGTCAATAGCTTATCCATCCAAAATAAAGATAGCTTGTGAAATAGAAATCAGATAAATAACTTTAAATACCAATAGAATATTTAAAAAGAAATATATGCTCATCAATGAACAAACAAAAATAGCAGCACTTATCAAACATCATCCTGATGCATTAGAAACCATTGTAACTTTAAGTCCTGATTTCAAAAAGCTTAGAAATCCACTTTTGAGAAAATTAATGGCTGGAAGAACAAGCATTGCTATGGCATCAAAAATTGGTGGCTGTCGTCCAGAAGATTTCTTTCAAGCACTGGCTCCATTGGGATTTGAAGCAGATACCAAAAAATCAGATATAGAAGAGCCTGCTCCGCCAAATCTCCCTATGCCTGATTATATAAAATCTTTAAATCCTGACCAAATTATACATTTTGATGTAAGAAATATGCTTGCCGAGGGAGTTGACCCATTGAGAGCTATTCAGGAAAAAATAAAAGCATTAAAACAAGGAGAAGCTCTATTGATTGTCAATAATTTTGAACCAGTTCCTCTTATTAAATTATTAGAAAAGCAAGGATTTTCAGCACATGTCAACTATGTTAAAAATGATGTGATTGAAACTTATTTCTACAAAGAAAACCAACAAAGCAATGCTGAACTCATTGAGGAATCTGGCACATCTGGAGATTGGGAAATTATTTTGGAAAAATATAAAAATCAATTAATAGAAATTGATGTAAGACATTTAGAAATGCCTATGCCAATGATGACAATTTTAGAAGCTTTAGAAACCATCTCTGAGGACAAAGCACTATACGTTCATCACAAGCGCATCCCCGTATTTCTATTGACTGAACTAAAAGATCGTGGATTTCAATATAGAATAAAAGAAATTCAAGAAGGAGAAGTGTATTTGCTCATATTTAAAAACGAATAAAATATAATGATTCCTTTATCTGGCACTTCTAATCTTCAACAAACCACTTCTTACAAAGTAGTACTTCCTTTTTATGTATATGCTAGTATTTGTTTCTTAGTATCCAGTGTTTTGTTACTATTGAATGTCGAAATTGTTCAACAACATTATTTTCATCCACATACACTAGCTATCGTTCACACCATGGCATTGGGATGGGGTACGATGATGATTTTTGGTGCATCCTATCAACTATTACCAGTACTCATTGAAGGAAAACTAGATAGTAATTTATTAGCATATATCAGTTTTGGTTTTACAGCAATAGGAATACCTATCCTCATATTAGGATTTTATTTATTTCATACTGGTTGGATGTTACAGCTTGGAGCTATATTTGTAAATATAGGAGTTGTCTTTTATTTGGTCAATGTTCTCAGCAGCATATATGAGAGTTCTAAACATGATATTCATGCATGGTTCATTGGCACTGCTACTATTTGGTTATTTAGTACAACATTCTTTGGATTACTACTGGTTTTCAACTTTAGCAAATCGCTATTTCCAGATAATTCAGTAGCATATCTTTCATTACATGCACATTTGGGAATAATAGGTTGGTTTTTATTATTGATCATGGGTGTTGGTTCTCGTCTGATACCCATGTTCTTAATTTCCAAATACACTAACACAAAGATATTATGGTGGATATTTTTCCTTATTAATAGTAGTTTAGTCAGTTTTATTTTATTGTTTTTATTGAATGCAAAAAGTTCATTTTACTATATTTCATTGGCATTGGCTTTATTGGGTATAGGATTGTTTGCATATTATATACGAATGGCACATCTAGTCAGAATAAGAAAAAATGTAGATGAGCAAATGAAAATTTCTATTATATCAGTTGGGCAGATGTTATTACCCTTGTTGATTCTTCTAATAATATTATTAGTACTTCCTGCAAACAAACATGTGCAGATAGCCATGCTTTATGGATTCTGCATCTTTTTTGGATGGATCACCGCAATCATCTTAGGAATGACATTTAAAACATTACCTTTTATTGTATGGAATAAAGTATATCACAAAAAAGCATATTCTGGAAAAACACCAGTTCCTAAAGAATTATTCAATGAGAATGTATTCCACAACATGTTTTTAGCATATTTATCAGGATTTATATTATTTATCTCTGGAATTATCATTTTGAATACAATCCTATTGCGGATAGGTGCCATATTACTACTTTTATCAGCTGTTTTGTATGTTTATAATGTTGCTATTATTTTATTACATAAACCCAAAAAAATATGAATGAAGATATCCATGTTGTCACCAATGACAAAGAAAAATGTGATATAGCCTTGGAAGGCTTATACGAAGTAGATGATCCTGAGGTCGGTCTGAATATTGTTGATTTAGGATTGATTTATAAAATTGAATTTGAAGAAGAAAAGAAAAGAGTGTTTTGTGAAATGACATTGACCACTCAATTTTGTCCGATGGGAGACAGTATTACAAGCAATGCGATACAAGCTCTAACAAATTCATTTCAGGGATGGGAAATAGATTTAAACCTCACTTTTGAGCCTGCATGGGATTTTTCAAGAATTTCACCAGGTGGTAGAGAGTTTTTAGGAAGATAAGATCATGTTGAGTCAGACCTGTAAAATAGCTATCAAAGCAGTTATTTATCTTTCATCCAAAAATAATAGTGGATTAAAAATAAGTATCAAAGAGATTGCAGAGCATATTAATGCCAGTGAGCATACTGTGGGCAAAGCTTTACAGACACTTTCAAGAGCAGGCATCATTAATAGCACCAAAGGTCCTTCTGGTGGTTTTTATATGAATACTGAACAATTACAACAACCTATTATCCATATTGTCATAACCATTGAAGGCAAACAAATATTTAAAGAATGTGGATTGGGGCTCAATAAATGCTCTGAAACACATCCATGTCCAATTCACAATGAATATAAAGTAGCTAGAGAGTTAATAGAAAATCTGTTCAAAACCAAGAAAGTAAAAGATTTATGTGATCCTGTAACAAGTGGATTGGCATATCTAATGGATTAATTTTAAAAATATACAAAATGAAAAATAAAGGAAACATCGCTACACCTTTGAGACCTCAAGGAGAAAGAATACTCAATGATACAATAGTGGAAATGGATATCCATAAAGCGATTGTACAGATAAAAGAAGAAAGTGCATGGAAAGAAAGCGACCATAACTCAATCACCTTATTCAAATCTGAAAAAATGAGGATTGTATTAATTGGTTTACATGAAAATGCAGAGTTAAAGACCCATACTGCCAATGCAATCATCAGTGTTCAGTTGATTGAAGGAGAAATTAATTTCCATGCTGAAAATGAAACTATCTCTCTGCAATCAGGACAATTAATAGCCTTACAACATAAAGTTCCTCATAGTGTAATAGCAAAAAAGGAAAGTTTTTTCTTATTGACATTAGCTATTTAAAAGAATGAGTTATAGCTCGTTATAGACAGCAAAATCACAACCTTTGTTCTTTTTCTTAGCATATTCATAACCTTTTTGCCACCATTCAGCCATCAGTTTAGCATCAAAAACTAATGCATTATTAGTCAGTACTGTAGGTGTATAATAAAAATTTAATATTGCGTGATTATAGATTGTAATTAACTTGCCAATATGAATATTTTGTTTCTCAATTCTATTAGACATGAATGAAAAAATATTTGTCATTAAAGAGAAAACATTCTTTGATTGATGATGATTTCCGATAGATACTTCTGTTTGCAAAACAATGACATCAATCTCATTGGCACCTCGGCTAATGGCTTCATCTATCGGCACCATACTTCCAAAACCTCCATCTGCATATTCACAACCATTCTTTTCAACTAAACTCATAAACGGTGTAAAATTTGCAGAAATCCATACCCAATCACAAAATTCTTGATAGTCAAAATTCTTAATCGATTTATACTCAACTCTATTCAAGGACAGATTAGAAACTGTAACCACTATATCTTTTGAAGAAGCTTTCAAAGACTCAAAATCTTCAACAGATAAAGCGTTTCTTATCAGCTGCCTAAGATTCAAACTTTCTCCAAAAGTTTTTTTTCCTTTGAGAAAACTCTTTAGAACATTGACATGGTTGATTTCAATCTGTTTATTGCCTTGCTTATCTGTTTTTATTATAAAAGGACATGTACTGAAAATACTGTTTTGGTTAACTGAAGTATATATTCTCCTGATCTCATCCACCTTGCCAAGAGCTAGATGAGAAATCAACAGACTACCAGTTGAAGTACCAATAAAAATATCATATTCATACTTCATATCATCCATCAGATATTGAGCTACACCTCCAGCAAAAGCTCCCTTGCTTCCTCCTCCTGATATGACCAAAGCTCTCATACGAATTTAGACACTTATTCAACAATCAATTTACTAGCTTTTACAATCAATAAAGTAATCATCCATACAATAGTTGAAATTGGAAATATAAAAACCACAAAGATTAACACAAAATAATATTCCGCTCAAAATAGGCCAATACAGCAATAAACACAAAGGCAATTTAATTTCAAAAAAGATATTTTTATCTAAAATAGCTAAACATTTATATTCAATTATACGTTGGATTATATGTGCTGAGTGTTAATTTATTAATACAAATAGCAATTTTTATTCTTATCACCATTAAAAAACATCATTATTATGAGTTTCAACCATTCCAAAGCTTTAAAGACAATTAAAATTCAAGGTAAAACTTATAATTATTGCTCTTTGAGGGATTTGCCCGAAAAAAAAGTTTCCCAACTTCCTTTTAGTATTCGTATTCTACTAGAAAATGTATTGAGAAATTTCGATGGGTTTAGTATTACAGAAGAGCATATTGACACATTGCTCAATTGGAATCCGAATCCAGTAGATAAAGATATTCCATTTAAACCTGCACGAATTTTAATGCAAGATTTTACAGGTGTTCCAGCAGTCGTGGATATCGCTTCTCTAAGAGCAGAATATGTCAGGCATGGGAAAGATGGAAAGAAAATCAATCCAGCCATTCCAGTTGATTTAGTCATAGACCATTCAGTCCAAGTTGATTATTATGGGACTGATTATTCTTACAATAAAAATGTAGAATTAGAATTTGAAAGGAATCAAGAGAGATATGAATTATTGAAATGGGCACAAAATGGATTGGATAATTTTACAGTAGTTCCTCCAGGAATGGGAATTTGCCATCAGGTAAATTTGGAATATTTGGCTAAAGGAATTATTGCTAGAGATGGATGGTTGCTTCCTGACACACTTGTAGGCACGGATTCACATACACCTATGGTGAACGGTATAGGGGTTATAGCATGGGGAGTTGGAGGTATAGAAGCAGAAGCAGCAATGTTGGGACAGCCTATATTTTTCACTTGTCCAGAAGTTATCGGACTCAAACTCACAGGAAAAATTCCAAATGAATGTACAGCGACTGACCTTGTTTTATCAATTACTAGAGCTTTAAGGGATAAAGGAGTTGTCGGAAAATTTGTTGAAGTATTCGGCGAAGGGCTTGATAACCTATCTGTTACAGACAGAGCTACTATTAGCAATATGTCGCCTGAATTTGGTTGTACAGTTACCTATTTCCCCATTGATAATCGTACTCTAGAGTACATGCATACCACCAATAGAAGTGAAGAACAAATCAGAATTGTAGAAGAATATTGCAAAGAAAATCTTTTGTGGCGAACAGGGAATGAGGAAATTCAATATTCTTCTATAGTTGAATTTGACCTCAATACATTAGAACCTACAGTATCAGGTCCTAAACGCCCTCAAGATAAAATATTTGTAAAAGATTTAGGAAAACAATTTGCTCATTTATTAGATAAAGAGTTTCAAAGAAATTATGCAGAATTAGATCAACGTAAAGAATCAGCTTGGCTAGCTGATGGTGGTTCAGGTACGGAGTTTACCTTTGGCAAAGTACCAATGGATAAGATTTCTGAAATGCAAGTGACCAAAGAAGCTCTTCAGTCCGTCCGAATCAAACATAATAATCAAGAATTTATTTTGAGTGATGGAAGTGTTGTGATAGCTGCAATCACTAGTTGCACCAATACTTCCAATCCTGCTGTAATGATTGGTGCTGGATTATTAGCAAGAAATGCAGTAGAAAAGGGATTAAGAACCAAATCATGGGTAAAAACTTCTCTAGCTCCTGGCTCAAAAGTTGTCACACAATATCTGGAACGTTCCAAACTCAATGATTATCTAGAAGCACTTAGATTTCATACAGTAGGTTATGGCTGCACTTCATGTATAGGCAATTCAGGCCCATTACCTCCTCATATTGCAGAGGCAGTGGATAAAGGAAATTTAGTGGTAGCATCAGTGCTATCAGGCAATAGAAATTTTGAAGCAAGAGTACATCCACAAGTGAAAATGAATTTTTTAATGTCACCAATGCTTGTTGTCGCTTATGCCCTAGTAGGAAGGATAGACATCGACCTCATCAATGACCCACTTGCAATAGATCCTAATGGTCAAGCAGTATATCTCAAAGATATATGGCCAAGTAGAGAAGAAATTATACAGACCATAAACGATTGTGTCAAACAGAGTGATTTTGAAGAAGTCTATAATGTCATCTTTGATGGTTCTACTGACTGGCAAAATCTTGAAGTTGAATTGGAACAAAACTATTCATGGAACAAATCTTCAACTTATATTCAAGAAGCACCATTCTTTGAAAACCTTTCTATACAACCTGATAAAACACAGGATATCAAAAATGCTAGAGTATTATTATATTTAGGAGACTCTGTCACTACAGACCATATTTCTCCAGCTGGTTCATTCAAAGAAGATAGTGCTGCCGGTAAATATTTGATAGCTAAAGGTGTTGAAAAAGAACATTTTAACTCTTATGGATCAAGAAGAGGCAATCATGAAGTCATGATGAGAGGTACTTTTGCCAATGTCCGTATCAAAAATAAAATTGTCGAAAAAGAGGGAGGTTACAGCCAATATTTCCCTACAGGTGAAGTCAAAACAGTATTTGAAGTAGCAATGGACTACGAAAAAGATAAAACACCACTTATTGTTATTGCTGGCAAAGAATATGGCTCTGGTTCATCTCGTGACTGGGCGGCTAAAGGCACTTTATTATTAGGAATTAAAGCAGTCATTGCAGAAAGTTTTGAACGAATACATAGAAGTAATTTAGTCGGAATGGGTATTGCACCACTAGTATTTAAAGATGGGGAAAATGCGCAAAGTCTTGGACTTGACGGCTCAGAAACTTTTAATATTATAGGTTTAAAAGACAATCTCACTCCCCATAAGCTTCTTGAAGTTCAAGCTATACATCCTTCAGGTAAAACAACTACTTTTCAGGTCAAAGCAAGATTAGACTCAGCAATTGAAAAAGAATATTACACAAATGGAGGTATATTGCAATATGTATTGCGTGAATATCTTAAAAATAGTTAATTTAAGATTTATTTCAACTAATGCCTTCTAAATAAAAGAAGGCTTTTTTATTTTTTCTTCTAAAAAAATGATTTATTTGAAGCGTAAAAAAGATTAGAGATATTTTTTATACACATTAATTCATCATTTAATTCAAATTACAAAATGGACACAACAAGTTTAGCTGTAGATTTTAATGGATTATCACATTCATTATTAACAAAAGGCAGTGAAATCCTTATGGAATACGGCCTAAAAATAGCAGGTGCTATTTTAATTTATATCATAGGTACATGGATTATTAAAAATATTTCAAAAGGACTGAACAAACTATTTGCAGGAAAGAAATACGACCCTTCTCTTCAAACATTTCTAAGGTCATTAGTTTCTATTGGTTTAAATGTATTATTAATTATTGTCATTATTGGTCAATTAGGAGTCAATACCACAAGTTTTGCTGGCTTGCTTGCAGGTGCTGCTGTCGCTATTGGAGCAGCGTTGAATGGCACATTGGGTAATCTTGCTGGTGGAGTCATGCTGTTAATATTCAAACCATTTAAAGTAGGTGAAATGATTGAAGCACAAGGGGCTATAGGTGTAGTAAAAGAATTGAGTATATTCAATACAATTATTTTATCACCTGAAAACAAAACAATTATTCTACCTAATGGTCCTCTATCCACTGGAACAATTACCAATTACAATACACATGGCAACCTGAGGGTGGACTTGGTCATGGCTATTGCCCTAGATCAAAACATTGATAAAGCCAGACAAATCGCTATAGATGCAATGCTTTCTCACCCCAAAGTTCTTAAATCTCCAGTTCCTGAAGTAGCTTTGTTAAAAGTAGCCGATGGCATGACCACCCTTGCAATTAGACCTTATACAACACAAGCAGCTTATTGGGATGTCTATTTTGGAGCTCAAGAATTAGTTAAAAATGCATGGGATAGCCAAGGCATTAGTGGCCCAATTCCTCATAGGGTGATTATACAAAAATAAATTTCAACCCAAATTAATTCTATTCTAGAATAGCACTATTCTAGTTCTAGTAAAAGGCATGGATGAGACAATACTCACTCATGCCTTTATTTATTCCCCCTTTTTAATTCATAAAAAATTAACATCCATATAATATTCAAATCTATTTTTTATATTTATACCAAACGTTCATTCAATAAAAAAACAAAACTAATCTCTCTATATGAAATCACTTTATTTTAATGAAGACCATCAAATTTTCAGACAATCCGTTGCTGATTTTGTCAATAAAGAAATCATGCCTTTTGCAGACCAATGGGAAAAAGATGAAAAAATACCTCGTGACTTATTTGTTAAATTAGGAAATCAGGGATTTCTTGGAATTAACCATGAAGAAAAATATGGAGGTTCACAGGCTGATATATTTTATACTGTCACCTTTTTGGAAGAATTGGCTAAATGTGGTTATGCCGGGGTCTGTGCAGCAGTATCTGTACATCAATATATGGCAACTAATCATTTGTCAGAAGCTGGCAGTGATCAACTTAAAGAAAAATTTCTTCGTCCTGCAATAGAAGGAACAAAAGTAGGTGCTATTGCGATTACAGAACCTTTTGGTGGATCTGATGTACAAGCTATGCGTACAACTGCAACTTTAGATGGAGATAATTATATCATCAATGGTTCTAAAACATTTATTACCAATGGTCATTTTGCAGACTTCGTTGTGGTAGCTTGTAAGACAGATACTAATGCAGGTATCAATGGCGTCAGTCTAATTGTTGTAGAAAGGGGGACAAAAGGATTTACTTCTTCTCAATTAAAAAAAATAGGATGGCATTCTTCAGATACAGGAGAACTCGCTTTTGACAATGTCATCGTTCCTAAAGAAAATCTGATAGGTAAAGCTGGAATGGGATTTTTTTATATCATGGAAAGTTTCCAGATTGAAAGATTAGTGGCAGCCGTAATGGGTGTAGGTGGTGGATATGCTTGTTTGGAACAGACTTTAAAATATATGAATGAAAGAGAAGTATTTGGAAAGCCTATCAAAAAATATCAGGTTCTTCGTCATGAGATAGTACAGCTATATACAGAATTAGAGGCTGGAAAACAAATGACTTATAATGCAGCTTGGTTGATGCAGAATGGTGAAGTCCCTGTCAAAGAATGTTCTATGGCCAAATTATATATGACTGAATTGGGCAATAAAATAGTAGATAAGTGTTTACAGATGTTTGGAGGCTATGGCTATATGGAAGAATATCCGATTGCTCGTGCATATAGAGACGCACGTGTAAGCACTATTGTTGGCGGCACTACTCAAATCATGAGAGAGATTCTATCCAAAATCATCATTGATGATGTCAAATACAAAAAAGTCTATAGTGATGAAAATGTACAATTCGATGAAAAGCCATGGGGTCATCCTCAAACTGCTGCTGAAATTATTGAATCTATTCCATTGAGGCTTAAAAAAGATAAAGCAGCAGGATATAGCACTTTGTTTCATTTTGATATTTCAGGGGACACTGGAGGACAATATTCAGTGAAAATAGAAAATAGTGAAGCCACTGTTAATAAAGGCCTTGAAGGCAAGGCTGACTGCACTGTCACGGCAGACGCTCAGGTCTATGCTGATGTAGAATTAGGAAAAACAAGCCCTGAACTAGCATTTATGAGTGGTCAGATTAAAGTAGATAATTTAGGGGCAA
The DNA here is from genome assembly GCA_023957235.1 of Chitinophagales bacterium. Taxonomy (GTDB): domain Bacteria; phylum Bacteroidota; class Bacteroidia; order Chitinophagales; family JADIYW01; genus JAMLHH01. Next base: position 313,514 of record JAMLHI010000002.1, read on the forward strand.
TGATGCAGTTTGTCAGATATTTTAAGAAAGTGACGGGCTGAAAATAGCATTTTAAAATAGTAGATAAGTGAATAGGCTGCCCTTTTTGGACAGCCTCATTTCTTTATATAAAAATTTTCAGGAATCTGAATACAATTAGGTATAAACTTTAGATATCTGCATCACACCTATGCGCCAAAAATCTAGAAGATTTAGGGTATGCATAAAACTTCATATACTCCCCTCTTTCTATATTTTTTTGAATTTGTCTCCAATATTTTGATTGAAAAATATCAGAATGTTCCTGCATAAACAGATCACCGATTGGACCGGAAGGCACCATGAAATTTTTAAACTCTTCGGGGAAAATATCGTGGTGTTCGACAGAAAATGCTGACTCATGATGATACATTTCTTCTCCTTCTATTGGTTCAGGCAGTCTTCTAAAACGACATTCTGTTACCTGACAGATTTCATCATAATCGTAAAAAATAACCCTGCCATGTCTAGTTACTCCAAAATTTTTCAGCAATAAATCTCCTGGAAAAATATTTGCCTTAGCTAGCTCCTTGATACAGTTCCCATAGTCTAACATTGCTTTACAAGTATCGACAATACTAGCCTTTTCCAAATAAAGGTTTAGAGGATCCATTTTTCTTTCCATATAACAATGAAGAATAGTTACATGTTCATCTGTAATCACAACAGATTTAGTAGCAACTAGTTGGAACTCTTTAATAAGTTCTTCTGTAAACAAATGCCTTGGGAACCTCAAATGCTCAAATTGATGTGCATAAGCCATACGCCCAACCCTATCATTCAGTTCAACTTCTCTATATTTTTTGACAACTTGTTCTCGTGTAACATTCTTAGGATTGTCAAATTTGTCTTTAATAATTTTAAAAACAAAAGGATAGTTTGTCAATGTAAATACACACATGACCATCCCTTTAATACCAGGAGCAATTATAAATTTATCATCATGGTTTCGGACATAATTCATTAAATCCCTATACATAGTAGTTTTTCCATTTCGGAAATAACCAATTGCATCATACAGTTCGGACATCGGCTTGAATGGCATTATCGTCTTTAGATAATCTATCAACTCCACTGGTTTCTGAGTGCTCACCATAAAAGAAGAGCGAGTAAAGCTGAATAAAATACTGATATCTGAAGGGTTATTGACAAAAGCATCAACAAATAATCCATTATCCTCATTGAGAATTGCAATAACAAAAGGCATCACCCAACGTCTATATCTCAATTTCCCAACAACAAAGGCACCTCTGTTTCTGTAAAATATAGGATTGACTAATTCTATACTTTCTAAAAAAATATTATTTTTTTGAAAAACAATAATTGGTGTCAGATAATCCATTATCGCCTTACTATCTCTTTCTATATCTTCCCATTGAACTTTAAAATTCAATGACAAAAGCAAATTCTTGATGGCTTCAGCTGATAATTTATGAACAGTAATTTCTCTATAAATTTTAGGTTCAGTAAATTCTACTATATGATAATCTTCATTATTAAAAAACTCAAATTGTTCACTGAATCCAATATTCACTTGATTAAATACCTTACGAGAAATAGAATTATAAAAAGTCTCTGTATTGGGTTTGTCGTATCGGTTTTGTATCAAATGGCTGTAATAAAATTTAATCTTTTGCCATGTTTCAATATCATGAATTTTTCCTTTCAGTATAGGTTCAATGATAGAATAAGTCGTTTTGACCATCTCACCATACAGATGATATCTTTGCACTGCTATATCAAAAAGCTCTTTATATCTTCTCTCTTCAAAGTAGTCATTAGCAAATTGAGTCAGTCCCAAAAAATTATTAATAAGGGCATCCCAACTGTCATGGATGACACTAGCTACTTCCCATTCCATATTCTCAGTTACTTGAGGAGGATTATTTTTATTTCTAGTCATCATATTACTAACTCATCAAAGGTATGCAAGATAAAAAATTCTATTATTCATGAATGTCAAATTAGCTTACATCATAAAAACAACTCATACAATCTTAATGTTTGAGGAAAAGAATTGAAAATAAAACTATCAACCAACACAATTATTTCCTTACAATAAACATTGTAATTCTACTAATATTCAATAAAACTCCTTTTTCGTCTGAAATCTTAATCTCCCACACTTGCGTAGTTCCACCTATGTGTATTGGCTTTGCAACACCATAAACATATCCTTCTTTAATACTTCTGATATGATTGCTATTAATATCTAGTCCTACTGCATGACCTTTGCCTGGCTCTATAGTCAAGTTTGCTGCTACACTACCCAATGTTTCAGCCAAAACAACATGAGCGCCTCCATGCAATAGTCCAAAAGGTTGCCTAGTACGATGGTCAACGGGCATTTTACCTGCTACAAAATCTTCCCCAACCTCAGTAAACTCTATCCCAATATAAGATACCATATCTTCAAATCTATTTGAATTTAAAAATGCTGCCGTAACTGGAACTTTCCAAATGCTCATCCTATTTTTACTTTAAAATTATTATAATTGATTTTTCAACAAGATAATAATCTTAATTGAAATTCGAACGAAACTACTAACTTTGCACTGCAAATGAATAAGCATATTTTAATCTTCGATTTTGGTTCTCAATACACGCAATTAATTGCTAGACGAATTAGAGAACTAAATATTTATTGTGAAATCGTTCCTTTCAATACAAAAATTTCTAATCTGGATAATGTTAAGGGGATTATCCTTGCAGGAAGCCCATTCTCGGTCAGAGATAAAAATGCTTTACAATTTCCAATCAAAGATTATATAGGTGTATTGCCTATTTTGGGAATCTGCTATGGTGCACAATATATTGCCCAACAATTAGGTGGAAAAGTAGAACAATCTAATAAGAGAGAGTTTGGAAGAGCCAATTTAGACTTCATAAAAACTGACAATCCACTCTTTAATAAAATTTCTAAAGCCTCTCAAGTGTGGATGTCTCATGGGGATACTATCACAGAGTTGCCTGAAGGAGCTATTTTATTAGCTAATACAGAAAGTATTCCAGTGGCTGGATATCAATTGAATCATTTAGATGTTTATGGAATTCAATTTCACCCAGAAGTTACACACTCTACTGACGGCTTACAATTATTAAAAAACTTCACAGTAGATATTTGTGGATGTCAACAAGATTGGACACCAAAATCTTTTATTGAAACGACTGTTCAAGAAATTAGATCAACTGTTAAAACGGAGAAGGTAGTATTAGGATTATCTGGTGGAGTAGATTCAAGTGTTGCTGCATTACTATTGCACAGAGCTATCGGCCAACAACTCACTTGTATTTTTATCAATAATGGATTATTAAGATACAATGAATTTAATGACGTATTAGACAGTTATAAGCACTTGGGCCTTAATGTTATCGGAGTAGATGCTACTTCTGAGTTCATGGAAGCACTCCAAGGGAAAACTGATCCTGAAGATAAACGAAAAGCTATAGGCAAAACTTTTATAGATATTTTTCAGCATCAAGCCAATGAATTGAAAGATGTCAATTGGCTAGCGCAAGGAACCATTTATCCAGATGTAATTGAATCTATTTCAGTATATGGTCCAGCAGCAAAAATAAAATCTCATCATAACGTAGGAGGACTGCCAGAGAAGATGCATTTGAAAATTATTGAACCCCTCCGAAAATTATTTAAAGATGAAGTTCGTAGAGTAGGTGCAGCATTAGAATTACCTGACCATATTTTACACAGGCATCCATTCCCAGGGCCTGGATTAGGAATTAGAATTCTTGGAGAAGTTACTTTAGAGAAAGTCAATTTAGTTCAAAAAGCTGATCATATTTTTATCAATGGACTGAAAGAAAATAATCTCTACCATCAAGTATGGCAAGCCGGGGTCATTCTTCTTCCAATACAGTCTGTAGGAGTAATGGGCGATGAAAGAACTTATGAAAATGCAGTAGCCTTAAGAGCAGTTACATCAGTAGATGGTATGACTGCAGACTGGTGTCATCTTCCCTATGAGTTTCTAGCCAAAATCAGTAACGATATTATCAATCAAGTCAAAGGTGTCAATAGAGTAGTATATGATATCAGCTCTAAACCACCTGCCACTATAGAATGGGAATAAAAATGAAATCAATCTTCCTTTTAGCTTCTGCTATTCTTATTATGGGTTGCAGTTCTACTAAATCTGCTAATTCTTCAAGCACCCCTATCTATGTTCCTAACACAAAAAAGGAAGTAGAAGAAATCTATACTCAAAAAGAGACTAAACCAGCTACAGAAATATTAGCTCAGGATAGTTCAACGTATAAAGAACCAGAAAAACTGACAGAAAAAAGTATTGATAAAAAAGAAGAGGTCAAAAAAGAGAAAAGTATTTACAATATTGCTGTTGTTTTTCCATTTTCTACTGAAAAAGTTCCTTTAAATTATACACCATACCAGCTAGACACTAATATTTACTTATCTACAGCAACTCAAAAAGCATTGGATTTTTATATGGGAGCAAAACTAGCTACTGAAGACATTAAAACCCAAAAAAAAATAAATCTCTTCTTCTTGGATGACATGGGGAATGACTACAATACTAAAAAAGTTTTGAATGAACGCCCTTTCCCAGACGTAGATATCATTGTAGGCAACTATTCCAATCAGATACTCAAATATTCCAAAACCTACAAAATTCCATTGTTCTGCCCATTTGAATCTGATATCACAACAGAACCTTATGAGCAGCTTAACTTTGCCACCACTAGCCAACGGGAACTTTCCAACTATATTTTGAAAAGCTTACTCGGTAACTATCCTGAAGCTTCTGTTTATATAGTTCAAGATTTGAATGATGACAGTTCAAAATATTTGATTCATTCTGCACAAAAATTTTTAAAAGAAGAATATAATATTATACCAACAATATTGACCAATACTTCTTATTTTTTAAAAGATAATGGAGATACAACTTCTACTTTTGAGTCAGCAAGTTCTTCTATTGTATTTTTCGCTTCTAATAAAGAAACATTTGTAAAAAGTACACTTCCGAAATTTCAATCCAACATATCTCCTACATATATACTTGGCACTTCTTATTGGATAAATTGGAAAGGATTAGATGCAGGAAATTCTACTAGTTCAAAAATATTTATTCCTACACAAGAAATTGCTAAAGTCAATACCAATTATAAAGAAAATTTCTCTTCAAGATTTCTTAATGAGTTTCAGAAAACTGATAATAGTGATGTTTATCTTGGTTACGATTTAATGATGTATTTGTTTGCGGGACTCGATAATGATGTCATATTAGAACATCCTTCAACTGCATTTCTTGGCGTGAAACCTATTCAATATAATTTTGAATTTGTTCCTTCAATCACTAACGGAGAAATACAAAATTTTCAGAACAATAAAATTTCTATCTATCAATTTGAAAGAGGAAAGTTTGTACTGACAAATTGGCAAAAATAGTGAATGGTGAATAGTGAATGGTGAATGGTGAATAGTGAATGGTGAATGGTGAATAGTGAATGGTGAATGGTGAATGGTGAATGGTGAATAGTGAATGGTGAATAGTGAATGGTGAATAGTGAATAGAGTCAGTCACTATCCTTTAAGATTTCAACTTAAAAAAGCATTTAAATATCAAATATTATTTCAAACTATTTGATTTTTAAATCCCTTACACATATAAGAGAATTATATGTTTTGATAATAGATTGACCTTAAAAAGGTTTACAAAATATTAGCCTATATTCATCTACTAATGAGGAAAATATTGTACTTAGTAGGATGCTTATTATTGGGATACAATACTTATGGCTATGATTTATTAGACTCTCTCCAACACCTGAGTTTCAATGAAATACAAACAAATTCTAAAAACGTAATAGAGCAAGTCCAGAAAATAGTCAAGGCTTCTCAACTCAACCGTGATACTGCAACAGAAGCAAAAGCAAAAAGTGTATTGGCTCTAGCCTATTATTATAATGGAAATTACGAAGAAAATAAAAAGTATGCCCTTCAGTCCATACAACTTTATAAAGCATTGGGCGATAAAAAGAATTTAGCTATTTCATTAGGAGAAGTGGGTTACAGACAGAAAAATATTGACCTAAAAAATGCCAATTATTATTTACAACAAGCCATCTTAATTGCTGAAGAAAATCAATTTCAAAAACAACTTGCTGATATTTATAATAATTATGGCGTGATAAAATCCATGTTCCATCAAGATGACAGTGCCATTTATTATATTGAGAAAAGTATAGCTCTAAAGCTTCAATTTAAAGACTATATTGGACTCCCATATAGTTATAACAATTTGGGAGACATATATTTAAATAAGAATATTTTTGATAAAGCTAAATCTTATTTTGACTTGGCAATGAAAATCAGAAAAGACTCAAATGACATTTATGGAATCTCTGACAACTATGCTTATTTAGGAGATTATTACCTGAAAATTAAATCTTTTAACCAAGCTATTACAGCATATCACCAATCCTTGAATATTGCTGACAGCTTAAATATCTCCAATCTAAAGCTACATAATTATCAAATGCTGATTGAGAGTTACAAAGGTGCTGGTCTATATGAAAACGCCCTTCAATATGCTATATATAGACAAAAATATGGAGACAGTATTCTCAATATTCAAACTAATGATAAAATAGTCAAATACCAGATTGATTATGAATCCAAGGAAAAAGAAAATTTAATTCTTCAACAGAATGAAAAGATTATAAAAAATAAATTATCCATAAAAACTCGCAATTTTTTAATTCTTACATTAAGTTTTATTGCCTTATTTATTGTCTTTATCAGTTATATAATTTATCGTTCGCAAGTCTTTAAATATGATAAACAACAAAAAGAAAATCAATTAAAAATAGCTTTGAACGAAATTGAATATCAAAAAAAATTGATCGAGCAAAGACATTCTATCTCAAAGGACTTGCATGATAATATAGGTTCTCACTTAACTTTTATCATTTCTTCAGTTGACAATATAAAACAATCTTTCGCATCCATTAATAATCAGACTTTATTGGCTCAATTGTCAGCCATTAGCACTTTCAGTCAAAATACTATTCGTGAACTTAGAGACACCATCTGGGCAATGAATAAAAATGAAATTAAAATTATTGATTTAAAAAACAGAAGTTTAAACTTTATCAACTCAGCAAAGATGAGTACAGATAAGATAACCTTTACTTTTCACGATGAAAGTTCCGAACTAGACAATATCTCTTTTAACTCTAAAATTGGAATACATATATACAGAATATTACAAGAAGCTATTCAAAACACGATTAAACACGCTCAAGCATCTCATATTCAGATCTATTTCCAGAAAGCCAACTCACAATTACAAATAATAATAGAAGACAATGGCATTGGCTTTGATATCCACCAAGAAAATGATGGAAATGGACTCTATAATATGAAACAAAGAAGTCAATCTATCAATGGTCAATTTGAAATATCATCAGAATCAGGCAAAACAATTGTACAAATAAATATTCCTCTCAATTATAATTAAAAATGAATCCAATTCAAGTAGCCATAGTAGATGACCAGAGAATGTTCATTCAAGTCATTAAAGATAAGTTGGCTTTCTTTCCTGATATATCCATCTCATTTACTGCATCCAACGGGTCTGAAGCTATTCAAAAATTTGAAAACTATAAAGAACAGACTAACATTATACTCATGGATATAGAAATGCCAGAACTAAATGGTATTGAAGCTACTAGACAAATTAAAGCTAGAGCAAACAATGTCAGAATTTTAATGCTAACCGTTTTTGATAATGAGGATTCTATTTTTAATGCTATCCAAGCTGGAGCAGATGGTTATTTATTAAAAGATGTTTCAGGTCAGGAATTATACAAAAGTATTATTCAGACTATTGAAGGAGGTGCAGCAATGACACCCTCTGTCGCCGCCAAGACATTACAACTTTTAAGAGCCTCGTCTATTGAAGACAACACTATATCTATTAACACATCTACTCTATCAGACAGAGAAATGGAAATTTTAGAATTAATAGCAAAAGGTCATACCAATACACAAATTGCTGAACTCATTTTTATTTCGCCTTCAACAGTACGAAAACACCTGGAAAATATATATTCTAAACTACAAGTACATTCAAAAGTTGAAGCAATAAACGAGGCTAGAAAACATAAATGGATCAACTAATATTAAAAAAGATAAAATTGAAAATCAATTAAAATTGACCTATTAGAAATAAGGAAAAAATAAAGTTAACAAAAATCAAATTCGTTTAAAATATTATCACAATTAAAATATCAAGTCTTAAAAAATGTTATATTTGATTAAATATCTTTTTATATGAAACTTTATACTTCTAAGTCTTTGATAGCTATTTTCACTATAGTTTTCAGCTTTCATTTATCTGCTCAGGAGTTGATTAAGAAAACTTGTGGCAATGATATTATCATGAAACAATATTTTCAAGAAAATTTCAGTTCTGATCAACTACAAACCCTTACTTCTCCAGATACTCGGATGGCTCCAGGAGACTATACAGTACCTGTAGTCAATACTGATAGTGTATATACCATACAAGTTGTTGTTCATGTGGTGTATTTGAATGATAATAAATATGAAAATCCAAGTGATGAGATTATTCAAAGCCAAATTGATGCATTGAATAGAGATTTTAATTTAGAAAATAATATCAGCCATATTCGTCCTGAATTTTTACCTTTTATAGGCAACCCAAAGATAAGATTTGAGTTGGCAAAAATCAGACCCAATGGAGATGCCACTACAGGAATTAATCGAGTAAAATCCAAACCAATAATTCCAGCTATTTGGGATCCTAATCCCCTCTTTGACAATGTAAAAAATAAAGCTCTAGGAGGAGTCAATCCATGGTATCCACAAAAATATTTGAATATATGGGTTTGCGACTTGAATATGGAAAGAAGACTTGAACCCAATAATATTGAACTTGATCCTGAACAAGGCGCACTTGGTGGATATGCCAACCCTCCTCAAGGACTACCCAATTGGATAATGGAAGTAATGGGTATTAAACAAAACATGGCTGCAGTTACAGCTGGAAAACAAGGAGTCGTTATTGACTTTAGATTTTTTGGAGAAAATCCTGAATATGTTAAAGATTATCTAAATGGCTCGCCTTATTATAGTTTGGGAAGAACGACTGTGCATGAAGTCGGACATTACTTAGGACTTAGGCATCAATGGGGAGATGGAGCTGCTTTTGCATTATTGTTTCCAGACTTTGATAAATGCTCTGTAGATGATGGTATTTCAGACACTCCCAATCAAGGTGATCCTTATGCTAATTTTATAGAAAAAGGAAATGTTTGTGGTGTAGAACCCAACACTTGTAATACTCCTAACCCAATTGATGGAATTGACTATCCAGATATGAGAGAAAATTACATGGATTATTCAACAGACGTTTGTTATGGGATGTTTACAAAAGAACAAGTGAATATGATGCGTTATGCATTAACTACAAAACGTAATGATATTATTATAAAAAGAGAAGTACCTGTCCCTACAGGGATAAATACTTTGGAAAATCTTGAAGTGTCCATACATCCCAATCCAGTCAATTCTCATTTGCATTTACAAATCCAATCATCCGTAACACGTGGAAGTCAAGTACAAATCTATAATACATTAGGTGCAAAAGTTTATTCCGCCAATTTGAATGCTGGAACTCAGGAAGCTGAAATTTCAGTACAAAATTTTGCTCCCGGTAATTATATGATTTACATTGAAAACGAAGGAAGAAACTTTGTAAAACAGTTCGTAAAACTTTAAAAGATATTCTATTAAATAAAAAGCTGTCCAATTGGGCAGCTTTTTTTATATCTAATAACAAACCCTAAATAAGAACATCAACTAAAAATTGCTCTTAAAAAGATTAATTTTACATCATGGCTACATCGCTTACCTATATCATGATTCTGCTCATTATTGCAGATTTTATATTTGATAAAATTCTCGACCAAAAAAATCACCAAAGATGGCAATTACCCATTCCAGAAGTTTTAAAAGATTTATACAAAAAAGATGAATACCAGAAAGCTTATGCTTATCATTTAGATAAAAAACGTGTTAGTGATATTTCATCTTATATTCAGACCGTATTTATCGTTGTCGTTTTATATTTTTGTTGGTTGGGAAAATTGCAAAATTGGATAAGTACTTTCACAGAAAATCCATACTATCAAGCATTTTTATTCTTTACAATATATGGTATAGTTAGCTTTATCATCAGCTTACCATTTAGCCTATATAATACATTTGTTATCGAAGAAAAATATGGTTTCAATAAGACGACAATTAAAACCTTCATCTCAGACTTAATAAAAAGTACTATTGTCGGTGCAGTAATTGGAGGGTTATTATTATCAGCGATAATAGCTTTTTATTATTGGCAACCCAACTATTTCTGGATATATTCTTGGGCATTATTTGCTGCGTTTTCCATATTTATGGCGATGTTTTACACCTCACTATTGGTACCAATTTTCAACAAATTAACACCACTCGAAGAAGGAGAATTAAAAGAAGCATTAAATAGCTTAGGACAGAAAACTGGTTTCCCTCTTCATGAAGTTTATGTAATAGATGGCTCCAAAAGGAGTACTAAAGCCAATGCCTATTTTAGTGGATTGGGTTCTAAAAAAACAATTGTTTTATATGATACATTAATACAACAACTGAGTACAGAAGAAGTCGTGGCAGTCATGGCACATGAGATAGGACACTATCAGAATAAGCATGTTACAAAAAGCCTAATCATCGGACTTCTTCAAATGGGAGTCATGCTATGGGTACTTTCTTTATGTCTCAAACTTCCAGCCATACATGAAGCATTAGGCACTAGTCAACCTGCTTTTCACATCGGCATTATTGCATTTTCTTTATTATACAGCCCTATCGAATTGCTCACTGGATTAGGAATGAATATTTTATCACGCAAAAATGAATACGAAGCTGATAGCTATGCTAAAGAATGGTCAAATAAAGATGATCTAATCAATGGATTGAAGAAATTGCACAAAGACACATTGAGTAATATCAACCCACATCCAGCATACGTATTTGTTCATTATTCACACCCTACTCTACTTCAAAGAATCCAATCTTTACAAAAGTAAAAGATCAGCTACTTTCCTCTTTAAGAAAGGATGTTGAAAATAATTCAAATCATACAATCTGAACTTTCAGAGTTGCCTCCACTTCATCACCTATTTTTCTGGCAGCTTCGATTGTCTCAGCCACAACAGTAATATGCCCTAGCTTTCTATGTGGTTTAGATTGAGATTTTCCATACATGTGTAAATAAACACCTGGAATATTTAAAACCTTATCTAAATCAACTAACACATAATCTCCACTACCCTCTTCTGGACCTACAATATTAATCATTACTGCCGCTTGTCTAAAAGAAGTATCTCCTAAAGGCAAGCCTGTAAGTATTCTATATAATTGATCAAATTGAGAAGTATAGGCTCCCTCAATTGTATGATGTGCAGAGTTGTGAAGTCGAGGAGCTATCTCATTGACGTACAAATTATCTTGCTCGTCAAGAAAAAATTCAACAGCAAAAAGCCCTGGACTATTAAAAGTTCTAACCGTTTTTTCAGCCAAACTTTGTGCATTCAATTCCAATTCAGGACTAATTTCTGAAGGTGTATAAAGATAAGTTACTAAATTGGATATAGGATGAAATGCCATATCTACTACTGGATATACTTTAGAAGAACCATCTTGAGCTACTGCAACCAATACAGCCAATTCTTTCTTGCATGTAATCAATTTCTCTATAACAACGGGCCCATCAAAAGGCAATGGCTTACCTTGCTCAATTGTAGAAATATCTGTTAGAAACACCCCCTTCCCATCATATCCACCAGTGCGAGATTTTACAGCAAACTTTTCACCGCCTAATGTATTCATGGCAGAAAGCCATTCAGCACAACTATCTACCAAAAGAAAATCTGAAGTAGGAATAGAATTGTTCTTATAAAATAATTTTTGAAGACCTTTATCTTGAATAGTTTTCAATACAGTAGCTGATGGAATTACTTTTTTTCCTTCAGCTTCCAATTCCAATAATACATCTGAGTTAATATGCTCAATCTCATAAGTTATCACATCACATTGCTGCGATAATATTCTGATAGATTGTGCATCTACCAAATCTCCTTTTACAAACAAATGTGTCAATTGACCTGCGGGTGATTCGGGGTCAGACTCTAAAATGACCACCTTACTACCATATCTATAACTATTCTGTAGAAACATTCTACCTAACTGCCCTCCTCCAATGATACCAATAGAAGGTAGAGCAGACAACTTCTGACTCATGTCACAAAAATAGAAACTATGGTTGATAGTAGAGCAATAATTCTATGGGATTATGATCTGCTAGTGATTTTCTTTTCTTAGACCAAAGTTTTTCAATAATTGGAATTAGTCTGAAAGTACGTTTTACTTTTAACTTTTCTGGTTTAAAATATATATAATCAATCGTTTCTCTATGTTTACCCAATGCAAGATCATTGATTTGATAATCATAAGTATATTGATTGGCACCATCAAGGATATAATCATCCATATCCAAAATACACAACATACTATCCAAGCCATTTGGATTGGATTTTAAAATATTAAAATCTCCAGCTATCACCAAAGGTACTCCAGGCGTATGATGAGCTTTTACAAGTTCATCCTGTATCTGTTTTAATTGGCTAGTTCTTAATTCCAAGGTACCTCCACTATTTAGATGAGTCCCAATGATTTGAAAAGCTTGTCCATTTTTATTTACTTCTACCATTAATGCCCCTTTATTGGCCATTTTATTATCGAAGCCAGAAACCCGATTAAACTTTGTTTTAGCAACTTCTTTCATGGGATATTTTGATAAAATCCATACACCACTAGAAGTTTTCATAGAAAAATTGTTTGCAAAAGAAGGTCCTTCTTTATACGGATATAACTCTTTGAGTTGCTGATAGATTCTCTTTCTTGCTCCTACATGAAAAGCCTCCTGAAATACAATGACATCATAGTCCATATACTTCAACTTTTCTCCAATTGCTTTCGCTCTCTTTTTCTTTCCAGAAAATTTTATCATTGGGGGTAACATGTAAATATTCCAAGAGAGAAGTTTTAAGCTATCACTTTCTCTTTTTGTTTCTTTTCGAGAACTATTTACTTGAGCATCACTTTGGCTTGGACATAACAAAGCAAAAGATACAATTAGTATTAAAAAAAACTTAAACATATACATTAGATGATAACGAATATAAAATAAATAAATCAATATCACCAAAAATCAGTAACCGTTTTTTGTTTTTTAACAAATTTCATCAATAGCCAATAAAAAAATATCTATTTGTTCAAAAATAGTTTTTGTTGAGCTAAAATCTCATTTTCCGCATTCAAAGCTTCAACTATATAAAATCCATTTGCTCTAGGCAATCCTCCCAAATCTATTACATAAGGAAAATGTTGAGATTTGGCATATAAAACGATATGTCCCATCATATCAATAATTCTAATTTTTCGAATCAGATTGATATCAAAATTTTGCTCACCTAGCACAAAATAATCAGTAGCAGGATTAGGAAATATACTTAGTTCCTTTATCACTCTTGGTTGAACTTGTTGCAAATTGACTTGAGCAGGATTACACTCCAATAGACTGAACATGAAATGAGCAACGCTATTCATCACATTATCAAAATTGGGAGTATATGCCCCTCCGTCTTTGATATATGGCACTGTTCCCATCCCTTTGATCATATTATTAACATTGTAAATCCCTTGCCTATCCATTTGTCTAGCTAAAACATAAGATCCCATCATAATAGGCATTGTGATAATTCCTAGCGGCCTTCCATAATAGCTAGGCAGCATTTGATCATTGATATATTGAATATTTAACAAAGGAATATCACGATTATTATTGACAAAGTTTTTATCTAAAATTGCACCAGCAATATTTATCACGCCTTTTACTTTAGTGGAATATCCTTCATTACCACTATTACCATCTAAACCTCCTACATCATTGATATATCTGCTCAGCAAAAAATCTTTTTCATCAATATCATCCAAATATGCAACCTGAAGCGCAGTAACTGCACCTGCTGAAACCCCACCCAAAAAAATCTGATTGGTATCTATTCTGTATGGATTACCCCATTCCCTAGCCTGCTTATAAAAAAAGCGAATGGCAGCCTTTGCATCTTGAGACGCTCTTAGAGAGGCTTTCAACATCAATTCACTGAACACTAAAGCTAAATAATTATCTTCCAACCTATATTCCACACCTGCCACGGCAAAGCCTCTCTGTGCTAGATTAGTACAAGGCAATACAATTTCAGAGTAATTTTTATTACCACTTAAAAAAGCTCCTCCTTGCAAAAAAATGAGTAAAGGACGTAAAGCTAGCTGATCACCTTCAGGCTCATAAAAATCTAGCAATAAATTGCGAGTCTGACTCTTTGTAATATTGACTTGTCCATAAACAATATCTTTAGTGCACTTGGCAGAAAAGAGAAGCGAATCTTGATATCTATATCCACATTGAGCATAAGTATTGAATAAGGGGAACAATAATAACCCAGCCATCCATACAAGTATTTTTATTGTGCTCATTCCTTCGTCTAGCCCTACTATTTAGATATACTTATAAAACAGTATCATAAAGTTATGATAAAATTTAAACTAATTGTATCTATCCTTTCTCTATTGTCCAATTTATTTTAACTAGCAGAATATGAAATAGTAAAAAAGAATTTATAGCGACTTTCATCTGATGAAAAAATAATTGAGTATAATTGTACTTTATAAATAATTATTTATATTGAATTATAGTGTTCAATTCGTTACCTAAAACAATAGTATTTTGATTAAGTATATAAAATGGTTAAAAATAATATTAGGCATTTTTGTAGGCTTAAACTTGATTATTTTCATTGGGCTAATCTTTCAGGAACCTATTATTTTCAGAGCAAAGCCTGAAAAGGACAGCTATAAATTTAAGATTCTTATCCCTCATAAAGAATATTTATGGATAGATTCACTTCGCAAAGACCATCAAATCTTTAATGTCATATACACTCCCAGAAATGAGGTGAAAAAATATATTTTTTTACTTCACGGTAGTCAAGGCAATGTAGAATATCATACACAATTTATTCCTTTCTTTACAGAGAATAACTATGAAGTATGGATGATGGACTATCCCGGTTTTGGGAAAAGCAAAGGCAATAATTCAGAGGATGCTATCTACCAAGATGCTTCTAAAATGTTTGATATATATGCAAAAAAAATAAACGTCAATCCTAAAGAAATTATCATTGTTGGCAAAGATTTGGGAACAGGAATTGCAAGTAGGTTAGCATTTGATAAAAAATCAGACAAACTAATACTCATTTCTCCATTCACAAATATTCAATCTCTTTTAAAAGGTTGGATGCCATGGTTTCCTTTCCATTTGTTTTTAAACTATAATTTTCCTAATGATATTTATCTTAAAGATTTTAAAGGAAGCGTAGGAATTTTCTATGGAGCAAATGATTTAATGATTCCTCATCGCAATGTTCGCAACCTTCAACCCTATCTACAACCAGGTGATGAATTTCACGAGTATGACACAAAAAGGCTTGATAATGTGATAGATACGAAAGAATTTCAAAATGATTTGAAACTTTTTTTAAAAAAGTAAAAAAAAATTTATGGAATTTATTGTGGTCTTGCATCTTATAGATGTATTTATTCACAATTAATTTTATCGTCATGAACACAGTTAAAAATTTCGTACAACTAGTCGGAAACTTGGGAAGAAACCCAGAAATGAAAACATTTGAAAATGGCAATTCAATAGCCAAATTCAGTTTAGCAACTTCCGAATCTTACACAAACAAGCTTGGTGAAAAAGTACAAGACACCCAATGGCACAATATTGTTGCTTGGGGAAAACTAGCAAAAATTGCTGAAGAGCAATTGGAAAAAGGGAAAGAGGTATCTGTAAAAGGAAAAATTACCTACAAAAATTACGAAGACAAAAACGGAGTGAAAAAAATATTCACTGAAATTGTTGCCGAAGAGATTGAATGTATAGATAGACCTATTCAAACCATCTCATAAATCCCATTCTCCACAGAAATCTAGTTCATGTAGCAGTCGTCTAAACCTAGTTCGACTGCTACAAATTATTCTACTTTTTTTAAATCTTTGACCATTTAGAAAGTATTTTCTGTTGCTTATCAGAAATCCCTTCCTTTCGAGAAATAACAAAAGATTTTTTTATCGGAGACTGAATTTCTATTTTAAAAGATTTGACAATTCCTGACCTAGATACCAAAATATCCAATTCATCTCCCACTTTATATGTATGCAATGAACGTCTCCATTGGGAAGTCATTCTATAACCATTCAAAGCTAAAATTTCATCGCGGGCATTTATCCCACCATTTGCAGCACTTGAGCCATTATCAATTTTACTCACCCAAAAGGAGTTCCCTTTTTCTTCCAATATCCACCCAAAATCCAAATCTTGATATACTTCTTCCTTCAAAGACAATCCTGCATATTCAAAATACTCACTATAATTTAAAGGCTCAACACCAAAAATATATTTCTCAAAAAAACTTCTTAAACAGACTCCTGCTACTTCTTCACATATCTGTAATAATTCTTCTTCACTATATCCTTGATTTGGACGAATGAGATACATTTCATATAGAGCTCGCATCACATCATCCAACGACTTCTCCCCTTCAGTTTGATGCATTATTAAGAAATTCAATGCTATTGCAACCGTTGCCCCTTTAGAATAATAGCTGACCTGATTATTATGTGTATTTTCATGTCCTCTATAATACTTTATCCATGCATCAAAGCTAGATTCGCCAAGTGATTGTACAGTATTTCCAGGAGTATTGACAACATTACTTATATTATCAGCAATTATCTTTAGATATTCGTCCAAGCTAGACACTCCTGCTAGATATACAAAATAATCATCATAATAACTTGTTATACCCTCAATTGCCCACAGTTGACGAGTATAATTTTCTTTCATATAATCAAAAGGACCTAATTCAACTGGGCGAATCCTTTTAATATTCCATAAATGAAAATATTCATGTGACAATAAACTAATCGTACGAAGATATTTGTCACGAGGAAAATAATCCCATCGAGGCACCATATTCACAGAGCTATTCAAATGCTCCAAGCCACCATATATGTTATCTGTATGATGGATGATAAAGACATATTTTTCGCATGGGTGAGGGTGACCAAAAAGATCTACTTCTTTATCAATTATAGCTTTTAAATGTTCAATCAACTTAGAATTATCTCCATTAGACAAACCGACAATAGCCAATTCATGAGGAATCCCTCCAGCATCAAATGAAATTATCTTATGACTACCTATTTCAATAGGACTATCTACTAGCAAATCATAATTTTCTGCCGTCCTTATCCATTTGTTTTCATTATGAGGTAGTGTGCAAGAAATTTCTTTCCAATTTTTATGTGGCCAAATAATCACTTGATGAGTCTTTTGTTCATATCCTTTGACAGCTAAAAACACTCCTGCCCCATTGAGTAAGGCATGATCAATATCTACATGGTTGGTTCTGACTGTAAGATCATTAGCATAAATACGATACTTGACTATATGCCTTGAATACTGAGAATAAAACCGCCAAATATTCTTACTATATTTATGACAATCAACAAATTGCCCATCTTTATTTTGAACTATTAAATTATCCAGATGTCTAGAAAACTCCCTTATCATATATGAACCGGGAGTCCAAACAGGCATATACATCTCCATCCATTTATTGTCAGGTGTTTCTATTGACAATTCCACTTCTACATAATGTAATTCAGGATGTGGAAACTTTATTTGATATGATAACATTTCAACAAATCTACAAAATACTGATGAACTCCATTTCTCTACAAAACAGAATAGCTCAAAATATTACTACAATCCTCTTTTAAAAAGATAAAGATCGTGTGATTTTTTTAAAAATCTTTTTAATTCATGTAATGCCAACATAGTTGAAGAGTCTGACAAGCCCAAATGAGGATATGGATGAGTTTCTACAAACAACCCATCAGCACCAATCGCCATTGCTGCCATACATAACGGTTCTATCATTTCTCTTTCACCGCCACTTTTACCATTTGCTTTCCCAGGTTGCTGTACAGAATGAGTAGCATCATAAATAACAGGCACATCCAATTTTTGCATTTTAGGAATATTGCGAAAATCTACTACCAAATCTTCATAACCCAAAAATGTGCCTCGCTCTGTCAACATCCCTTGTAAATTTCCTACACTTTTCACTTTTTCAATAGCATAAGACATCATTTCTGCTGAAGCAAATTGCCCTTTTTTGATATTCACTGGCTTTTGAGTATTGGCAGCCGCAACTATCAAATCTGTTTGACGGCATAAAAATGCTGGTATTTGAATGACATCAATCAATCCCCTGACCATCTCTACATCTTTTACCTCATGTATATCTGTTAACACTGGAAGCTTTGTCTGCACTTTAACCTCGTCTAAAATTTTCAAACCTTCTTCATCACCAATTCCTGAAAATGAATCAATAGAAGTCCTATTGGCCTTTTTGTATGATGCCTTAAAAATGATAGGAATATTTAATTGCTGACCAATTTCGGCCAATTTATCTGCTACTGTCAAACACAAATCTCGTGATTCAACAACACAAGGTCCTGCAATGACAAAAAAGCTATTTCGAGCATATTGTTTAAAATTCATTAGTATTCATATTTATGATTCCAATTGAAGCTAAGATATTTTTTTAATTCATTTTCTCGAAGATTCAACTGAGGTTCAAATATTTTATTTCCTTGCAGCTCATTAGGCATATATTCTTGTTGCACAAAATGTCCTGGAAAATTATGTGGGTAAAGATATTCATTCCCGTATCCAATTTCTTTCATCAGCTTGGTAGGAGCATTCCTCAAATGTAATGGAACAGGCAAATACGATGTTCTCTCGGCTAGTTGCATCGCTTTATCAATAGCAAGATATGCAGAATTACTCTTAGGACTTGAAGCTAAATAAGTCACAGCCTGACTCAGAATAATCCTACATTCTGGCATTCCTATCACTTCACAAGCACGAAAGCAAGCTTCAGCAATCAAAATTCCATTTGGATTGGCTAAACCGACATCTTCAGAAGCAAAAATTAAGATTCTTCTTGCAATGAATTTGGGGTCTTCACCTGAAACCAACATTCTAGCCAACCAATATAGTGCAGCATTAGGATCACTTCCTCTCATTGATTTTATAAAGGCTGAAATGATATCGTAATGTTGCTCTCCAGATTTATCATATCGAGCGATATTATTTTGAACAATTTGTTTGACTTTCTCATCATTTATTATCTTCTTCTCTTCAGAAAGATTATCCAATACTAATTCCAAAAGGTTTAACAACTTTCGTGCATCGCCTCCTGAATATTCATACAAGGCAGTTTTCTCTTGAAAATCTATTTTCAATTTACTCAAATATTCATCTTTAGTAACTGCTCTATTAATAACAGAAGACAATTCATTGACACCAAGAGATTCCATAATATAAACCTGACATCTTGAAAGCAATGGTGAAATGACTTCAAAAGAAGGGTTTTCCGTTGTTGCACCAATTAATACAATCGTACCATCTTCAACAGCACCCAATAAAGCATCTTGTTGAGACTTACTGAATCGATGAATTTCATCAATAAACAAAATCACAGTCCCAGACATTCTTGCTTTTTCAATCACTGCTCGAATATCTTTGACACCAGATTGAATAGCACTGAGATATTCAAAAGGCAATTGGCAAGTTTCTGCCAAAATCCTAGCAATAGTTGTTTTCCCAACTCCTGGAGGCCCCCAAAGAATGACACTTCTCAATGTACCACCTTCAACCATCTTCCTCAATGGCTTATCCTTTCCTATCAAATGTTCTTGCCCTATGACCTCATCCAAAGACTGGGGGCGTAACCTTTCTGCTAATGGTCTGTTCATTAACGCTAAATTAAGATTTTGTTTCCACGATTTTTTAATATTCATTGATTGTATCTTTGACTTATGTATTCTGCAATCAGATCTGCACTTTTTAAACTATCTGCTGAAAATGCACACCATTTTACACTAAATGCATTAAATTATCTAGGTTTTTTACCGGGTTTTAATTCATTATTGGAGAGAATGTTTTCGATAAAAAATAAAAAACTTCATCGTGTTTTTTGGGGCATTCATTTTCCCAACCCAGTAGGACTTGCTGCAGGACTTGATAAAAATGGAGAAGTATTCCCAGAAATGAGTAATCTAGGATTTGGATTTGTTGAAATAGGAACAGTCACTCCCAAAGGTCAAGAAGGAAACCCAAGTCCAAGATTATTTAGAATCATTGAGGATGAAGCTATTATCAATAGAATGGGTTTTAATAATGTAGGTGTTGAAGAAATGATTCACAACATTAAAAAAGGCAGGAAAAGACGTGGAGGAAATGTAGTCTTAGGAGGGAATATTGGAAAAAATAAAATCACTCCTAATGAAGATGCCAATCAAGACTACCTAACATGCCTAGAGGCTCTTTATCCGTATGTCGATTATTTTGTTGTCAATGTCAGTTCTCCCAATACTCCAAATTTGAGGGCTCTTCAAGACAAAGAACCTTTGACTGAGCTACTTCAGCAACTCAAAGTAGCAATGGCAAACAAACCTAGGGCAAAACCAATTCTCCTCAAAATTGCTCCAGATTTAAATAATGAACAATTAGACGATATTATTGAGATTCTTAATTCGCCGATCATCGATGGAATTGTAGCCACAAATACAACTATATCAAGAGAAGGATTGAGTTTGTCTCAAGAGGAAATAGAAAAGATGGGTGCTGGTGGATTGAGTGGCCATCCTTTGACTCAACGCTCAACAGAAATTGTCAGATATATCTCAAAGCACACTCATAAACCAATTATTGCTGTCGGAGGAATTATGACAGTTCAAGATGCATTAGAAAAATTCAGAGCTGGAGCTTCATTAGTGCAGCTATACAGTGGCTTTATTTTCAAGGGTCCTAATTTAATTAAGGAAATTAATCAGGCACTCATAAATAAATGTAGTGCTCCAAATTGTAAATAATTATTATAAAATCAAAATTGTAATTTTGATTTTATGAAAGATGAATTAGTAATTGCCCATACCAAGAGATGGGTAAAAGATGTAGTTATAGGACTCAATCTATGTCCATTTGCCAATAAAGAGTATAAAAATAATGCTATTCGCTATCATGTTTCTGACACAATGGATTTAAGTGATGCTATGTTAGATTTAATAGATGAATGCGTTTATTTGGACAATAATGAAAATATTTCTACCACACTATTGATTTTCAAAGAAGGATTTGCTGATTTTGACGAATTCTTATATTTGATTCACTTATCTGAGAAATTATTGATAAAAGAAAAGTATGAAGGAATATTTCAGATAGCTAGTTTTCATCCTGAATACATTTTTAACAATTCAGATTTTGAAGATGCTTCTAATTATACAAATCGTTCACCTTATCCAATGATACATATTTTAAGAGAAGATCAATTGGAAGAAGCAATAGATAACTTTCCTGATACATCTACTATTCCTGAAAGAAATATTGAACTTACCCGAAAATTAGGAATTGCAAAGATGAAGCAACTCTTAGCGGCATGTTTTGATTCTGAATAAAAAGGACCCTCCTACATTAAAGGAGAGTCCTATTCAAATACCTATATTTAAAAATAATTTATAGCATATTTTCTGGATCAAGTATTGTATCCAACTCTTCTTTAGTCAAAAGTTGATGCTCTAATACTAAATCATAAACACTTTTTCCAGAATCTAATGCTTCTTTAGCAATTATTGTTGAATTTTTATATCCAATATGAGGATTTAATGCAGTAACGATACCAATACTATTTTTCACCTTAGTAGTACAGCTATCCTCATCTACAGTAATACCACTTACACATTTATCCACCAAAGTATCCAAAGCATTACCCATAAATCTAACACTTTCCATAATAGAAAGACAAAGAATTGGCTCCATGACGTTTAGCTGTAACTGACCAGCTTCTGCTGCATAAGCAACAGTCAGGTCATTACCAATGATTTTAAAACATGTCTGGTTGACAACTTCTGGTATTACTGGGTTCACTTTCCCAGGCATGATAGAAGAACCTGGAGCCATAGGAGGAAGATTAATCTCTTTCAAGCCTGCCCTTGGTCCAGAAGCCAAAAGTCTCAAGTCATTACTGATTTTAGAAACTTTAAGCGCTAAGACTTTTAAAGCTGATGAATAGCTGGCATAACCACTACAATCAGGAGTAGCTTCAATCAAATTCTTAGAAAGTGTAATAGGAAGGCCCGTAAACTCAGCCAATTTTTCAGTACATAATTCAGCATATCCTTTAGGAGCATTCAGACCAGTACCTATAGCTGTTGCTCCCATATTCACTTCTAAAAGCAAATTGGCATTAAAATTTAATTTTGGTATTTCATTTTCAACGGCTACAGCAAATGCTTCAAATTCCTGACCTAAAGTCATAGGAACAGCATCTTGTAATTGAGTACGTCCCATTTTTATAATTGAAGCAAACTCCACCCCTTTTGCTCTAAAAGCATCAACCGTTTTCTTCATGCTTTTGAGAAGATTTTGATGCATCAGATAGATAGCAATTTTTATGGCTGTCGGATAAGCATCATTCGTAGATTGAGAACCATTGATATGATCGTTTGGAGATACATGGCTATAATCTCCTTTTTCAAAACCCAATATTTCAATTGCTCTATTAGCAATTACTTCATTGGCATTCATATTCATTGTCGTCCCAGCGCCTCCCTGAATCATGTCAGTAGGAAATTCATTATCTAATTTGCCATCGATAACCTCATCACAAGCTTGAATAATCGCTTTGTATAACTTCTCATCAAATAAACCATAATGATTGTTAGCTGCTGCAGCTCCCTTTTTCACATAGCCAAAAGCTTTTACAAATTCAGGGTAAGATGATTGAGGTTGATTAGAAATCTTATAAGTATTGATACCTCTTTGAGTTTGTACACCATAATACGCATTAATAGGAACTTGCAGTTCACCTAATAAGTCGCTTTCTGTTCTTGTTTTCATAGTAAAATAAAAAATAATATTTTGGATTCAAATAACAAAAGTACAAAATAAAATACTCTTTCAAAAATCTACTAATTCCCAATGCTTCTATAAATCAATATCGCAAAAATTATTTTCCACGCCAAATACAATTAAATAGGTTAAGTTGATGACAATTCGATATATATTGAGCATAAAATATACAATTGCTATTATCAAAAATCAATAAATAGATTATAAGAAAAAGATGACTTCTTTATGATAGAATGTACGAATATGATTAGACGTTTCAATCTGAATAGATCCATCATCTAAAACCTTTCTAATCGTACCCCAAAACTCATTTTTGAGGTCACTCATTTTCATTAACTTATCCTTTCCAAATAACACATCATGATATCTATCACGTAACACTTGAATCTGACCGTTTTTAAGAAGCAAATAATTCTTTTCAATACATTCAAACAATCTTTTAATGACTGAATTTATATCCCCTTCATAACCATTCAATTTCATTGAAGTAGCTTGAGGCAAGTTAAAAAAATACTCTTGTAACACATTTAGCCCAATTCCAATAATA
Organism: Chitinophagales bacterium; assembly: GCA_023957235.1. Classification (GTDB taxonomy): domain Bacteria; phylum Bacteroidota; class Bacteroidia; order Chitinophagales; family JADIYW01; genus JAMLHH01. The sequence continues at coordinate 337,292 of JAMLHI010000002.1, forward strand.
CTATATTGCAAAACGGCATTCTGAATACCGTTTTCAATTAACACTCCACATACTTTCTTATTATCAATTAAGATATCATTAGGCCATTTCACTTCAATTAATTTTTCGGGTAAAAACTCTTTCAAAGTTTCATAGATGCTATAGGCAATACAAATGCTTAAATAAAACTGTTTTTGCACAGGTAAAAACTTTGGTATATACAAAAGCGACATTATGATATTCTTAAATGGCTCAGACTGCCAAGAAGTCCCAAGTTGCCCCCTTCCAGAGGTTTGTTTATAAGTCATTATGACAGCACCTTCAATTGGCTTATTATTTGACATCCATAATTTCATAAAATTATTGGTGGAATCAATTTCATTTAGTTGCATTAAAAACTTTCCTGTAAATAAAGTGTTGATTGAGGATGTATCCAATAGATTATATTTAATAGTAAAATTAAAATTTTAAAACTAGAAAATAAAAATTTGAAAATAAGCAATTCATTATTAGACAAGAACGACAACAATTATTTGGTTGAACAGGTAGTCGAATTTATTCAGGACAAAAAAGGAAAAGATATTATCAGTTTAAATCTATCACAAATCCCTGAGGCTATTGCAGATTATTTTATTATTTGCCATGCAGATTCCTATACACATGTCAGAGCAATCATGGATAATATTGAACATGAATTGACCCAAAAACTTGGAATAAAAAATATTCATATTGAAGGGCGTAGTAATGGAGAATGGGTTTTGGCAGACATTGGAAACGTCATTGTCCATATTTTTCAAACAGAAAAAAGAGAATTTTATCAATTAGAGGATCTTTGGAGCGATGCTTTAATAAAAATATACGAAAATACTTAATAACAGTTTACCTTTATACTCATGAGCGGACTACCACAAAACAGCAACAAATCACCCAAGAAAAGCAAGTTTAACTTTTATTGGATATATGCAATTATTATTATTTTTCTCTTAGGGTCACAATTAACCAAGTTTAGTGGTTCAGTCAAAAGATTGTCTCTCAATTCACAGGCTTTTAAAGAGTTAATTCATTCTGGGGATATTAAAAAAATTGTTATTGTCAATGATGACAATGCTGAGATATTTCTAAAAGAAAGTGCACTTGAAAAAGAAAAATATAAAGACCTCAACAAGTCTAAAATGTCTTTTAACAATGCACAGCCTCAATACCAAATGTCAATACCTGGAAAGATATATTTTCAAGAGCAAATAGATAAGCTAGTTCAAGATCTTCCAGCTGATAAGGCTATCACAGTAGAATATGTAAAAAGAGGCAGTTTCTTTGATTTTTTCCTTTCCGGAATATTCCCTCTTCTTATTATCATAGGCTTATGGTTTTTTGTGATGCGCTCAGTAGGAAATAGTATGGGCAAAGCTGGCGGTCAAATATTTAACATTGGAAAATCAAAAGCCTCATTATATGAAAAAGATAATAACCAAGTTTCTATCACTTTTGATGATGTAGCAGGTCTTGATGAGGCAAAAGAAGAAGTAAAGGAAGTCGTGGATTTTCTAAAAAATCCAAAGAAATACACCAATCTTGGAGGATCTATCCCCAAAGGCTTATTGCTAGTAGGCTCACCAGGTACGGGAAAAACACTTTTAGCGAAGGCAGTTGCAGGTGAGGCAAAAGTTCCATTCTTCTCATTGTCTGGTTCTGATTTTGTTGAAATGTTTGTTGGAGTTGGTGCTTCTAGAGTGCGAGACTTGTTTAAGACTGCTAGAGAAAAAGCTCCTTGTATCATTTTTATAGACGAAATTGATGCTATTGGTAGAGCAAGAGGCAAAAATATGATTCAAAGCAATGACGAAAGAGAAAACACTCTCAATCAAATGCTTGTAGAAATGGATGGCTTTGGTGGAGATACTGGTGTTATTATTTTAGCAGCTACCAACCGACCTGATGTGCTTGACCCAGCTTTACTCAGACCTGGACGTTTTGATAGACAAATTTCTATTGACAAACCAGATCAAAAAGGTAGAGAGCAAATTTTTAAAGTTCATTTGAAAAAACTCAAATTGGATCCTGAAGTAAGAGCAGACAAATTAGCGGCTTTGACTCCAGGATTTGCTGGGGCAGAAATTGCTAACGTCTGCAACGAAGCTGCGCTAATAGCTGCTCGAAAGAATAAATCTATGGTGCAAGTTGATGACTTTAACAATGCAATAGATAGAGTGATTGGAGGTTTAGAAAAGAAAAACAAAATCATCTCTCCACATGAAAAAGAAATTATCGCATACCATGAGGCTGGTCATGCTATCTGTGGATGGTACTTAGAACATGCCGACCCTTTGTTAAAAGTAACAATTATCCCTCGTGGTGAGGCTGCATTAGGATATGCGCAATATCTCCCAAAGGAACAATATCTATATAGAACTGAACAACTCTATGATATGATGTGTATGACATTGGGAGGGCGAGTAGCAGAAGACATTGTATTCAACAAAATATCTACAGGAGCTCAGAATGATTTGCAACGCATCACTAATATGGCTTATGGGATGGTAACTGTCTATGGTATGAATGAAAAAATCGGGAATATATCCTTTTATGACCCGTCTAATGAAAATGCATTCACTAAACCTTATTCAGAAGCCACTGCTAGAGAGATAGATGAAGAAGTTAGAAAAATTATTCAAAAGGCTTATGATAAAACTAAAGAAGTTCTAACTGAGAGAAGAGACCAGTTGGAAATTATCGCTCAAGCATTACTTAAAAAAGAAGTGTTGTTTAAATCTGACTTAGAAGAATTAATCGGCCATAGAATTTATGAAACTGAGCATCATAATGAGGAACCCATATCCAATCAATAGGCTTATCACTAATCAGTAGATAGATGAAGAGTGTATATAAATATTATATTTTCAGTGTTTTCCCAATTATACTATTCAGTTGTAATCAAAAAAAGACTATTACTATAAAAAATAAAATATTTGATAATCAGTTTGAAATCTATGAAGTTCTTAAATCTGATAAAAAAACAAAAGAAGGGCCTTATTATAGGATCAATGCATTGGGAGACACAATAGAAAAAGTCAATTATATGGAGGGGAAAATGGAGGGACAACGCATCCTTTATTACCCAAATGGACAAGTAGAAATAGTAGAAAACTATATCAATAATCAATATAATGGACCCTATCAATCCTTTTATGAAAATGGTTCGCCCAAACAGTTTGGAACTTTCAAAGATGGACAATTTGAATCAGAGCTTAAAACATACTACCAAGAACCTGCTGGACAACTGAAAGAAAGTGTTTGGATGAGTAAAGGCGTAGAAAATGGTCCAATAAAAATCTATTTTACCAATGGTCAACTGAAAGAATCCTATTCTTATAAAGATGGAATTAAAGAAGGTGGGTTCAAAGAATATCATCCTAATGGAATATTGGCTGCTGAGGGTCAATATGTTGATGATTTTGAAGATGGTGAGGTCAAAGTCTTTGATACGCTAGGTAACCATACTAAAACTTATATTTTTAAAGATAAAAAACCTATAGAAACTCTAAACATTAAAAATTAAACATTTATGAAGAATTGGATTTATGGAATAATTGCAACGCTAATCTTATTAGGATGTAGTCAGCAAGAAGAAGTAAAAAGTTTATATGGAGAAGACTTCAATATTTCTTCCCCCATCTCTACTGAACAGCTTATACAAGAAATAGATAGTAAAGCAGAAGTCAAAAACACTCAAGTTGAAGGAGTAGTAGAAAAATCTTGTGGTCATACAGGTTGCTGGCTTACTTTAAAAAACAGTCAGGGCAAAACTATATATGTTACATATAAAGATGATGCTTTCACAACTGCAAAAAACCTGAAAGACAGGAAAGTAGTTTTACAAGGAGAAGGGCGATACAACCAAGATGATGAAGAATATGAATTTATTGCTAGTGGATTAAAGTTTGAATAAGCCTTTCCCAAATAAGTATATCTTTCTTAAAATCAAATGATAATCTATATACCTAGATTGTTAAAGTGTCAGATTCTATATTTTAATAAAAATAAAATGCCAAACTAGGCTTGTATTTTAAGTTTAAGTTTATATATTTGCACTCGCTTTTAAAAATTATGATTCCGTAGCTCAGCCGGTAGAGCAATACACTTTTAATGTATGGGTCCTGGGTTCGAATCCCAGCGGGATCACAAAACACCTTCTCGGTGAAGTTCTTAAAAAACTAATGCCCACGTGGTGAAATTGGTAGACACGCCATCTTGAGGGGGTGGTTTCCTACGGATGTGCTGGTTCGAGTCCAGTCGTGGGCACTCTAGCAATTTTATCGAAAAAAAATATGATTCCGTAGCTCAGCCGGTAGAGCAATACACTTTTAATGTATGGGTCCTGGGTTCGAATCCCAGCGGGATCACTAAACAAAAAGCCATACGATAAGGTCGTGTGGCTTTTTTGTTTTTCTGATATACAGTCCAGCTTTTTGTTACTTTCAAAATATCATTTTCATATCAAAACTATTCTACAGTATTTTTATGAACAAAAACATAAAGCCTGAAATACAAGAATATGAAACATAAAGAAAACAAATTACCTCTTGACTTTTATCAAATAAGCCTATTTGACTGACCTTATAGGCTACCTAGCTAAAAGAGCAGACAAAAACAGTTAAATATCTGACCTAAATGCTTATTTTTGACAAATAAATATTTTTTCATTTTATGGAAAATCAAAACACATCTACAATCAATATCAAAAGTCCAATCACTGGAAAATTTTTGTATGAATTGCACGATCCTTCATCTTCAGATTTGAAGAAAATAATGGATGTATCTCGTCAGATGCAACCGATTATTAGAGCCATGTCTTTAGAAGATAGGATTAAAGAAGTTGATAAAATCATGCAGTATGTATTGAATCATGCGGATTTTATCTTGGATCAAATTATTGCTGAAACGGGCAAATCACGTACAGATGCTTATGCAGCAGAAGTCTTTGAAGTATGTGATGTGATAGACGTGTACAAAAAGATGGCACCTAAAGTATTGGCTGATAAGAAACTTCCTATCCCAATATTCCTAATGGGAAAAAAATCACGCCAATGGAAAGAGCCATTAGGAACGATTATGGTGATAACTCCATGGAATTTTCCTTTCTATCAAGTAATTGTTCCTGCCTTAATGGCATTTCTAGCAGGAAATGCTGTAGTTGTAAAACCAAGCGAAGTAACTCCCCTACTTCCTTTATGGAAACATTTTTTTGCCAATAGTGGATTTATGAAAGATGCTATCCAAGTAGTATGTGGAGGAAAAACTGTAGGTGCTGAATTAATAAAACTCCGTCCTGATAAAATTCATTTCACAGGAAGCGTGAGGACTGGTAAAAAAATCATGGCGCTATGTGCAGAACAACTTATACCAGTAGATTTGGAATTGGGAGGCAAAGATCCTTCTATTGTTTTCGATGATATCAATATTGATAGAACAGTCAATGGAGTAATGTGGGGAGCTTTTACCAATGCTGGTCAAAATTGTACTGGGATAGAACGTCTCTATATTCAAGAGGGTATCTATGATAAATTTTTAAAGGAACTAGTTGATAAAACTAAACTATTGAAAACTTCTCATCCTGATAGAAACACTCAATCCCCAGAAGACTGCGATGTAGGTGCTATTACTGCAGATTTTCAAGTTGCCTTAATAGAAGACCATATTGAAGATGCTCTTGCAAAAGGAGCTAAACTTTTATGTGGTGGAATATCACAAAAAGGCTCTCATCATATTCCTCCTACTATCCTTGAAAATTGTACTCTAGATATGAAAGTTGCAACTGAAGAAACTTTTGGCCCAACAGTAGCAGTTTTCAAATTTAAATCCGAAGAGGAAGCTATACAAATGGCTAACAATTCACCTTATGGCCTTGGTGGCTCAGTATGGACAAGTGATATGAATAGAGGAGAACGTGTTGCTCGAGCATTAGTAGTTGGCAACGTTTGTATCAATAACCACATGATCAACGAAGCCAACCCATATCTCCCATTTGGAGGGACTAAAGACAGTGGAATAGGAAGATTTAAAGGAGAAGATGGATTGTTGACATTTTGCAATCTTAAATCTGTCATCATTGAAAAACAAAGCGATTCGATAGAGTTGCAATGGTATCCATTCACCAAAGAAAAAGCTGAAGTGCTAAGTAATTTGATGAGTGCATATTTTAGCAAACCGAAAAACTGGATAAAATTTGCTGTCAACGGAATCAAAGCTGATAGTATTGGTAAAAAACAAAAATTATAATTCTATGGCAATTTATGATTTCATAATAGTTGGATCTGGTGCTGGAGGAGGAACCCTTGCATATTATTTAAATAAATCTGGAGCTAATGTTCTATTATTAGAGGCTGGTAGATTTTACAGAAAAAATACTTTCCCAAAAACAGAAGCTGAAGCTTCTGCAGAATTATATTGGGGAGGCGGTATAGAATATGATAATCAAGCAAAATTAGGATTTCTTAGAGGTAGATTAGTTGGAGGTTCTTCCATCATGTACCAATGCTTAATGGATAGATTTGATGATATAGCTCTAAATGATTGGCAGGCTGAATCAGGTATCAACTATTTCACTCAAAATGGAATGGACAGTCATTATACTCAAATAGAAAATGATTTGCAATTACACACTTTTACAGAAGGAGAACGCAATGGAAATGCTAATTTGTTTGTAAAAGCTTGTGATGAACTAGGTTATAAATGGGGTTATCTTCGTAGAGGTCAGCATGATTGCGGAAGAGAACTTGGCAATGACTGTATCACTTGTTTGAATGGATGCCATAGAGATTCCAAACAAAGTTCTATGGTCGCTTTTGTGCAGAAAGCAGAAGAGAACAACTTAAAAGTAGAAACTGAAATAGAAATCACTCAAGTCATTCATCAAAAAGATGGTGTAATTGTTAGAGGACTTCAAGGGCTGATTGGGCACAAAAAACCTGTAGAATATAAAGCTAAAAAAACAATTTTAGCTGGAGGAGCTTTTGGTTCTACAAGAATGATGTTGATGTCTGGTTACCAAAACCAACTCCCAGCTCTAGGTAAAAAATTTGCTACCCATCCACAATTTATGTGGTTTGGATTTCAAAAGGAATATGTAGATTCTCATAAATTATTTTTTCAGTCAGTTGCCTCAAAAGATCCAAATTTTAGAGCTAATGGGTTTAAATTAGAGAATGTATTCAGCTCACCGGTCTCTACTAGTATGTTATTTACTGTCAGAGGAGCTCAACATCATGATTTCTTAAAAAGATACAGATACATGCAGTGTGTAGAAGTAGCAGTAAGAGATGAGAACATTGGAGAAATCAGAGTGGATAAAAAAGGCAAGTTGAACGTCCATAAACCAATGACAGATCAAGATAACGAACGTAAAACTAAAGGCCATAATGCCATAAGAAACATCTTAAAAACGGCTGGAGCTTATGAAGTATATGAATCACAAATGTCATTTGGTCTTCACTTAATGGGTGGTTGTACAATAGGTGTTGACGGTAAAAATTCTGTTGTAAGTCCAGAATTCAATGTTCATGGCATGGAGAATTTATATATCTGTGATTCAAGTGTATTTCCAAATGCACCTGGTATCAATCCGTCATTAACGATAATGGCACTAGCACATAAACTTTCTACTTTATTAATAAAATAGTCAAAAAACGGCAGTCAAAAATGGCTGCCGTTTTTATATATGCATATTTCTTTTTGGATGATGGCTATCATTTAATAGCACAAGGAAAACTTTCTTATAATGAGTACTATAGAATATCTTTCAATATATTGTGCCCCAATTTATCTCGCTTTGTCAAGAGATAAGATTCATTGTGTTTATTAGGTATAATTTCAATAGGCAAATTCTCCACTATCTCTATCCCATATCCATCTAATGCAACTCGCTTTTTAGGATTATTGGATATTAATCTAATTTTCGTAATATTTTGGTCTCTCAAAATTTGAGCACCAATACCAAAATCTCTTTCATCAGCTTTAAATCCCAATGCAAGGTTGGCTTCTACTGTATCCATACCTTCTTCTTGCAATTTGTATGCTTTCAATTTATTCAGAAGTCCTATACCTCTACCTTCCTGCATCATATACAAGACAGCTCCTTTCCCTTCCCTTTCTACCATTTTCATGGCACTATGTAACTGGTCTCCACAATCACATCTCATTGAACCTAAAATATCTCCAGTAACACATGATGAATGGACACGTACCAATACTTCATCACCTTCTTGCCAATCTCCCTTTTTCAATAATAGATGTTGTTCACCAGTATTGATTTGAGTATAACAGACCAATTTAAAATCTCCATATTTGGTAGGCATATTCACTTCAACCTCTCTACGAACTTGCATTTCATGCTTCAACCTATAGGATACTAAGTCTTTGATGGAGATAATTTTCATATCATGCTTATTTGCAATCTCCATTAAGTCAGGCAAGCGAGCCATAGAACCATCCTCATTCATAATTTCCACCAATATTCCAGCTGGTTCAAATCCTGCCAAACGTGCCAAATCTGTTGCGGCTTCTGTATGTCCAGTACGTCTAAGTACTCCTTCTTTTTTTGCTTTTAAGGGAAAAATATGGCCTGGTTTTCCAAAATCAGATGGCTTAATATTGGGATCTATCAAGGCCTGAATAGTCTTTGCTCTATCTGAAACAGAAATTCCTGTAGAACATCCTCGACCTATCAAATCCACAGAAACTGTAAAAGGCGTATCAAAATGAGATGTATTATTACGCCCTACCATCAATTCAAGCTCCAACTCATTACATCTATCCTCATCTAAAGGTGTACAAATCAACCCTCTTCCATGAGTGGCCATAAAATTAATAATTTCAGGAGTTGCATTTCTAGCTGCAGTTATAAAATCTCCTTCGTTCTCACGATCTTCATCATCTACTACAATTATAAGTTTTCCTGCTTTAATATCCTCAATTGCAGATTCGACAGAATCTAGTTGAACTTTATTTCCTTTGAGTTGGTTTCCAGACATTACTTTTAATCCCTTTTAAATAAATATAGAACCCCTTACATAAGGCAAAGTTTATGAAAATAAAATAATTTAATCTCTCAACAGTTCTATTTTGCAAATTTAACCTTTGTAAAACGTATTGTGTCAATGGTAAGCCAATTATTAATATTAATGTAACTAAAGAAAGGAAAAAAGGATATCCCCAAACGATATTTAATATTAAATCAATACCAATAAATGGAATCAGCAATAAAGGCAATATCCACCTTAGTACTTTGTGCAAAAGCCATGAAACACTTAATGCAGTAAAAGGCTTCTTAAAAATTGGTGAAAAATATTTCAGATTCTGAAAATTACCTGCAGCAATCCGCTGTTTGCGTCTAATTTCTTCCTGCAAATCAGTATGCACTTCTTCTATTACTGTCGCTAGTGGATTCATTATTGAAGCATATCCATTCCTCATCACATCCATCCCAATAAAAAAATCATCAACGAGAAAGTTTTTAGGAATAGGCGAAAATAATTTAGTTCTAATAGCAAAACAACCACCAAAAGGACCCTGCATTGTTCCCCAAACTATGCCTTCATTAAATTTTAATTGCTGTTCATAATTCAAATATAGATTCTCATTTTCATTACTAATATTATCAGAAGACAATACAAATTTGCTATCTACCAAACCTATGTATAAAGTCTTAAAATATTTCACTAATTCATAAATTGTTGAGGGTGTAAATATTACATTGGCATCTGTAAAAATAGTAATCTGAGCATCGACAAATCTTTTTTCCATCAAAATATTCAACATATTTGGTTTCCCCACTCTGTCTGATTCAAAATAGTAAATCCGTGATGGATACTGTTTCTCAAATTCTTGAACAATCTGTAAACTATTATCACTACAATTATCTAGCCCAATGACAATTGTCAAATTCCTTTCTGGATAGTTCCCTGAAAGAATAGAATTCAATTTTGCTTGCAATATTTTCTCTTCATTGTGCACAGACATCACTATTTGAACCATTGGCAAGTCATCAAATAGTTCATAATATGAATATTTGGAGATACGATGCCTCTTCCCTATCTTTTTCATCATCAACGGATAAACCAGATAGCTCAAAACCAATAATATCCACCAAAGAATAACAAGCATTATTTTAAGAAGTATTTAAGGTACAATTGTTTAATATTAAAAAAATTGATATAAGTGTCTTTCTTGAAAATTTTTGAATCATTTGTTGCAGCATACGCCAATCCTATTGCTATAGGAAGCAACACTATAGCTGGCAACCAAGCACCTATCTCAGCTGGCACAACTCTATTATACGCTAGTTTATCCCCAGTCATATTGAGCACATGAAATACCAAATAAAAGCAAATGGAAATCAAAATAGGCATTCCCAAGCCCCCTTTTCTAACTATTGCTCCCATCGAACTACCTATTAGTAAAAAGATAATACATGCAAAAGAGAGCATAAATCTCTTGTAAAGTTCCACCTCAAATTTTTCCTTAAAAGATTTTTTTACATCCAAATCTGACAAATGCATTTCGAGATAATTCTGCATAGATTCAATATTAGCAATAGCTGAATTCACCACTGTCATATTGGGTCCATCGCTTGACAACATTCCAGTAATATTTAAAGAATCTTTCTCTTGCTGAAATCCGACAGTATCTTTTTCAGGTAGCACTTCTGGTCTAGAATATAATAAAAACCCTCTATTATAATCATTCATAACGTTTTTTGATGCCAATAAATCCCTATTAATTGAATCGGCTTCTATACGCAACTGCTTGGAATTGAGCATCTCATGATAGCCTTTATAAAGACTCTGATCAGTACGGCTGAGCTTAAATTCTTTCAAGTCAAAGACTTTTCTATAATATTTAAATTCAACTATATTCTGTTCATTTAAGAGCTCAAAAGATTTATTTCTCTTCATGGTTTCTTGATATTGACGTCCATCCATTAGCTCTAAAACCATATACCTTCCATCAGCACTTAATTCCATTTCTCCTTTTTCAGCCAATAAAATATTGTCATTTCCATAGCCTGAGCTATGATCATAAATAATGATATCAAATATTGAAGTATTATTAGGTGCTTTTTTACCAATTTTCAGTGTAAAACCATTGATTCCTTTGTAAAAAACACCTTCCTTAATATCCAAAGCAGGCTTATGCTTGCGAATATCCATCAGTAAAGACATGAATTTTAAATTGGTATATGGCAGCACCCTATTGGAAAAATAAAAGGCACCTATACTTAGCAATAATACAAAAACAAGCAAAGAACTCATCATTCTTAATGTGGATATTCCTGATGCCTTGCAAGCAACAATCTCATTATTCTCACCAAAATTACCCATCACCATTGAAGAGGCAAGCAAGATGGATAGCGGCAATGCTAGAGGCACTACTTTAAAAGAAAACAAACCAAGTAATTGAAAAAGCAATGTTGTTTCTAATCCTTTGCCTACTAAATCATCAATATACTTCCATAAAAATTGCATCAAGAAGATGAACTCAGAAATAATAAAAGTGAATATAAGTGGTGCTATAAATGCAACAAAAACTATTTTATCTATTCGTTTAATAACTGGCATTATTTTGAGAATCACTCTAAAATACTAATAACAAATGGCTTATTGTAAAATAAGATTTTCAAATTTCCAATCCTTCCAATTCTGAGGTTCAATATTTCTTTCTAAATACTTTTCCAAATAAAGTAAAAAATCATTACGCGAAATCATTTCAGCACCTAAAGAGGCTAAATGAGAGGTATAAACCTGACAATCAATCATTTCAAAACCTCTTAAATTCAAATTTTGAACTAATGCAATAAATCCAAATTTGGATGCATTATCTTCAAGAGAAAACATAGACTCTCCAAAAAAACATTTGCCCATTACAATTCCATACAAGCCACCTACTAATTGACCATTTTTATTCCAAACCTCCACAGAATGAGCCCACCCAAATTGAGACAATTGCTTATATGCTTCTTCCATTTCTTTGGTTATCCAAGTATCTTTTCTATTCTTATATCTGACATCAGCACATTTTGCAATCACTTGGGAAAAATCTCGATCAAAAGTCACATTAAACCTATTTTTCCTAAACAATGATTTCATAGATTTAGAAATTTTCAAGCGAGATGGGAAAAGTACCATTCTAGGGTCAGGAGAATGCCAAAGAATAGGACTATTTTCATCATACCAAGGAAATATACCTCTTCGATATGCTTCTAAAATTCGATAGGGATTCAAATCTCCTCCAATAGCAATTATACCCTCTTCAGCTTCTTTTGGATTGGGGAAGACAAATTCTTCATTAAGTATAAAAATCGGCATAGACAATTCTCAAAGCGCTTGAACCTCAGCAGAAATTCCTTTATCCAACAATGCATCCTTCATTGGAATCAATTCAGTTTCACTGCCTTCTTTTACAGCATATTTACCTTTGAAATGAATATACAAAGCACATTGTTCTGCCTGTTCAACTGTATGCTTGCAGATAGATACTAAACATTCAATCACCCATTCAAAAGTATTGACATCGTCATTGAATACGACTAGCGCAAAGCCACTATAGGAATCTTCCAAAATATCTTCAATGGTCAGAAAATCTTCTTTAATTGAGGGTAATTGAATAGGCATAATTTCTTCAATTTGACACTTACAAAATTGCTAAAAATAAAAGGAATTTCAAAAAGTGTTTGGAATAATAAAAATAAAGATTGTACATTTGCGCCACTAATCACCATGGCGGGGTAGCTCAGATGGTTAGAGCGCAGGATTCATAACCCTGAGGTCACGGGTTCAACTCCCGTCTCCGCTACTATAAAAAATGCAACTTATTATATTTCAATAGGTTGCATTTTTTGTATTATTGAGCATCATTTGGAAAATCACACTCTTTAATCTTTTCAATAATATTTACCAAAACTTGCGTCTATGACATCAATAATAGAAGGATACATATTATTGAAATAATTTGGTAAATCTTCAATATTCACCCACTTGATTTTTTCTATATCTTCTTCTGTTTGAGGTACTGGTTCAGAATTTCCTAAATATTTCATATTATACCAATAAGCTATTTTCATTGCTATTTGGCCTTTATAATGATAAGTATGGTAGGTCGCTAAATTTAAGAAACTAGGAAATTTTATTAAATCACCTAATTCAAGCTCCATCAAACCTGTTTCTTCTTGGACTTCTCTGATAGCTGCTTCTTCCTTTGATTCTCCATCTTCAATTTTTCCTTTAGGCAGATCCCATGAACCTCTTCTATACATTAGTAGTACTTGACCTTTTGAATTTTGCACAAGTCCCCCAGCTGCTTCAATATTGATAAATAAGGATAAAAAATCTCTTTTCAGCATTTCTATATCAGGATGAAAAAACAATAGCTGTGTTTCATTTGTATATTCTAATAATATATCCACCCATTTTTTGAGCTGTTTAATATCTTTATATTTATGAACTATAAAAGAATCGTTAGCATCTAACAATTCATCCGCCTTTCCAGGGTTATCACATAGTATAACTGCTTTACTATTGATAAAATATTTATATTTTTGAGGTATCATGGCAAACTCTTCAATATTGTTATCAGAATATCTTTTACAAATTAAAGCAATTCAACTCAACGTACAAAACCCTTTTATTTGGGCTTCAGGTTGGAAATCTCCTGTTTATTGCGACAATAGAATTTTACTTTCATTTCCAGAGGTAAGAAATTTTGTCAAAAATGAACTTGTTAATATTGTCAGAGAACATTTCCCTCAAGCCAATTGTATTGCAGGAGTAGCCACTGCAGGAATACCGCATGGTACATTGGTAGCAGATATATTGCAATTGCCTATGGTATATGTGAGAGATAAACCCAAAGGACATGGCATGAAAAATTCTATTGAAGGCCGACTTCCAGATAATGCTAGGGTAGTCGTCATTGAAGATGTCATATCTACTGGGAAAAGTAGCCTAAAAGCAGTGGAAGATTTAAGAGAAGCTGGAGCGCATATAGAAGGAATGGCAGCCATTTATTCTTATGAGTTTGAAATTGCCAAAACTCGCTTTAAAGAATTAAACGTAGATTTATTGACGATTACCAATTATTCTGATTTGATACCTACCGCTGTAAATTCAGGCTATGTGAGTGCCGATTCTTTACAAACACTATCTGAGTGGAGAAACAATCCTTCTACTTGGAATGAAAAATAAAAATAATGATGATAGAACATATCAATTGGATAGAATTTGCACGCTTGTCAGCAATTCCTCTTATCGGAGCTTTTATAGGATGGTTGACAAATTATATTGCTATAAAAATGCTCTTTTATCCCAGACAACCAAAGAAAATATTATTCCTCACTTTTCATGGGATATTTCCAAAAAATAAATCAAGAATAGCTACCAAACTTGGGAATGTTGTTCAAAGAGACCTTATCAATTTCAATGATATCAAAGAAAGGCTCAAGGACAGTGATTCAATTAATAATGTCAATGAGGAAATCGCCCTCAGAGTCGATGAAGCTTTACGTAACCGCTTAGGGAAAATGGGTATTAGTAATGTAGTCCCTGAACAAATCATCACAGCTATTCACAAAGTTATCGTCAGAGAAATTCACAAAAATCTACCTACTTTAATTGACACTACTATCTCTAAAGTGGAAGGCAAACTTAATATTCAAGAAATTGTGTACAACAAAGTTCAAAATTTTTCAGATGAAAAACTCGAGCAATTGCTCATGGATATTACTGCAAGAGAATTTAAGTTTATAGAAATTATAGGTGGAGTTCTTGGTTTTCTTATAGGCATCATTCAACTATTGATTGGAGGCATATTATAGTTTGGGATTTGAAGCGAAAACTCATTGCTTGTTTTATTGTTTATATATCAAGTTAAGTTGTTAAAGTGGTCACTTTTCTAATTATTGTTTTTGCTATTATTCTCCTTACGGATATCTATTTATTTAGAGGCTTAAAAAGTTTGCAGCCTAAACGAAATTGGCTTTGGTATCTTTACTTTATAACTAGTATATTTTCTTACTCAATATTTATCTATTATTTTTCATACGGGAAAGAGGTTGTTTATTTAAGTCCTAAAATTTATTTATTAGGTATTGCTCAATCTCTGATTATTGCCAAAATAGTAGCTCTTCCTTTTGTTCTTGTGACAGATATTTTAAAAGGCACTCATTGGTCTATCAGATACATGAAAAAATTGCCTACTGAAGAGAAAATAAAAAGATACCCATCTGTTTTACGAATAGGATTTGTTTTTGCACTCATATTTTTCGGAATAATGATACAAGGGATGACTTATGGTGCATACCACATCAAAAAATATAATATCACTATTACTATTCCCAATTTAGCTAAAGAGTTGAAAGGACTCAAAATTGCTCAAATTTCTGATGCTCACTTAGGTAGTTTTGCCAATACACATTCTATCGAAAAAGTAGTTCAATTCATTAATGAGGAACATGTTGATATTTTTGTATTTACTGGAGACCTCGTTAACGACAAGGCAATTGAAAGTAAAATCTATATTCCTATTTTCAAAAATATAGAAGCCCAATATGGCAAATTTTCCATTTTAGGCAATCATGATTATAGCCCATATATTCATTGGGACAGTAAAGAGGAGCAATCTAAAAATCTTAAAAGCCTCATTCGATATCAAAAAGAAATGGATTGGGACGTGCTTCTCAACGAAAATAGATTAATTGATATCAATGGAAAAAAAATTGCAATTATCGGCGTAGAATATTGGGGAAGAAGCAAAAGATGGGGGCAATATGCCGATATGGATAAAGCATTGAAAAATACAGAAAAAGCAGATTTAAAAATATTATTGACTCACGATCCTACACATTGGGATAGGATTATCAGTCAGGATAAAAAGTTTCAAGATATTGCTCTGACACTATCAGGTCATACACATGGATTTCAATTCGGAGTAGATATACCTGGTGTCAAGTGGAGCCCTTCACAATATATTTATCCTAGATGGGCAGGTGTATATCTAGAAGATTGGCAATATCTATATGTTAATAGAGGACTGGGCTTTTTAGGTTATCCAGGAAGAGTAGGTATATTTCCAGAAATCACAATTATCACATTAGAATAAAAGGAAATAAATATTAATATTCCTTAATAAATTTTGATTTACTAAAGAATATTAATGTAACTTTATTAATTTTGCATCCTTAATTTTACCTTTTTTCAAATTAATTATAACAGATTATTTTAGTTAAATTTGACAAGTAGCGACCTATGACAAAAATTAATGATTTAGATAAAATTGATTTGCAAATTCTGTCATTTTTGATGGATGATGCAAAAATGCCCTATACTGAAATTGCCAAAATTTTGTTTATCTCAAGTGGGACAGTTCATGTCAGAATGAAAAAAATGGAAGAATTGGGCGTTATCAAAAGTAGTAATCTTCATGTGAATTATGAGAAACTAGGTTATGATATTACAGCATTTATTGGTGTACATCTAAGAAATAGCAATCTTTATAATATGGTAGCCAAACAAATGGAAGCTATTCCAGAAATTGTTAATGTACACTATACTACTGGTGAATATTCAATGTTTATCAAAATCGTTTGTAAAGACACTAGACATTTAAGGACAGTCCTTCACGATAAGATTCAAAAAATAGATGAAATTTCTAGAACTGAAACATTTATATCTCTTGAAGAAAGTATCCATCGTTCAGTGAGAATAGATATTGATGATGAAAGCAATAACAATCCTGTAGAGTAAACTATATACAAGTTCCCTAATTAGCTTTACTAATCCAATATTGTTCAGTAAAACTTCTCCTCATTTTCTTCAAATACTTTTTCTAGAATAAAAATTATTCTTCTATTTTTTTCTTTTTACCTTCAAATAGTTCGTATAATTTAAAATCACATTCTAATTTACCATTTAAAAGGTGTCGAGTATCATACGAATTCAATCCGATAGCCATTAATGATTCTTTGCTACTACTAATAACCCCTGCTTTCCATCCCGGAAATGAATGTTTCAAGGTAGTACCTATCTCTTTATAGAGCAAATTGAGATTTTCTACTTCCATCCGTTCACCATAAGGAGGATTAAGTAAAAGCAGTCCTTTATTACTTTGAGGTTTAAAGTCTAAGAAATCACCTTTTTTGAACTTAACTAATTTTGATACACCAGCGATTTTAGCATGTTGTTCAGCGGTTTCTATTGATCTCGGAGAAATATCTATCCCTATAATCTCTGGGACTGTATTTCTTACACGTTGAGTCAATTCTTTTCTAATACTTTGAAACAATTCGTCATCATCATCTTTCCATTTTCTGAATGGGAAGTTTCTTCTGTTGAGATTAGGGGCTCTTCTTCCAGCCATCATTGCAGCCTCAATAGCAATAGTACCTGAGCCAGTCATCCCATCCACAAATGAAGTTGTACCATCCCATCCAGAAAGATAAATTAATCCACAAGCCAATACTTCGTTAATGGGAGCTCCATGGTGACCTCTTCTATATCCTCTAATATGAAGAGAAGTCCCAGAACTATCCAAAGAGATAGTGACTTTATTCTCATAAACATGTAAATGCCAAAAAACATCTGGGGATTTGGTTTCTACATCAGGTCTTCTGTTATAAAGCTTTCTAAATCTATCACACAATGCATCTTTTAACCTTAATGAAGCATACTGGCTGTGTTTAAATACATTGGAATTTATCGCATTAAAAATTGCAAAAGTTTGTTCCACATCTTGAAACTTTTCCCACTTCAGATGAAGGGCATTCTTATACAACTGGTCAGTATCATTAGCTTCAAAACTAAATACTGGCACCAAAACTCTCATCGCAACCCTGCAAGCCATATTAGCCAAATATAAATTACGTTTTGAATAAGGGATGGCTACTCCTCTATTAATGATTTCTGTTTGATTAATTCCTAAAAGATTCAATTCTTTCTCAAGAACATTCTCTAAACCACTAAGGGTCGTCACTATAATATCTTGTTTTCCGTAAACTTCCATTTCTTATCTTTCAGATTCCATCTTTTGTGCCTTCTCAATCACTTCTTGTTCCATGCTCTTTTTATATTCTACCATTTTATCTACCAATTCAGGTTGCGCAACAGAAATTATCTGAACAGCTAATAATCCAGCATTTTTAGCACCATTAATAGCAACAGTTGCTACTGGGACACCTCCAGGCATCTGAGCAATAGACAGTAAAGAATCCCACCCTGATAAAGTTTTGGACTGAACCGGCACACCAATAACTGGCAATGGGCTTATTGCTGCTACCATACCTGGTAAATGTGCTGCTCCTCCTGCTCCTGCAATAATAACTTGAAAACCATTATTGTGTGCAGTTCTGGCAAAATCATACATTCGTTCAGGAGTCCTATGTGCTGAAACTATAGTATATTGATAAGGCACGCCAAACGATTGAAGAATTTTCGCAGCATCATCCATCACTGGCTTATCACTATCAGAACCCATGATAATAGCTACTTTAGGTTGTTGAGACATTTTCAAGAGATTTATTCAAGTACAAAAATAGACAACTACATTCAGATAATAGAAACCTTAAAGTTAATTATCTACATAACATTTAAAGTGAGAGAAAAAATATGAAAAAAATGAATAAGGCTATCATTTTTGGATAGCCTTATGTCAAATATTTAAAATAAAATTTGATTATACTTTTGGAGCAGCACTTAGAATATCTTCGCTAGTACCTGCTTCATATTTCTTAAAATTCTCCACAAATTTATTAGCTAATAAATGGGCAGTTTTATCGTAATCTTCAGGATTTGACCAAGTATTTCTAGGATTCAAAATTTCTGAAGGAACACCTTCACAAGAGCTAGGAATTTGAAAATTAAATATCGGTAGTGTATCAAAAGAGCCATTCACTAAAGAACCATCTAAAGCAGATTTAATGATAGCTCTAGTATATTTCAAACTCATTCTAGAACCTACACCATAAACCCCACCAGTCATACCTGTATTGACCAACCAAACATTAGCTCCGCTCTCATCCAATTTATTACCTAACATTTCTGCATATTTAGCAGGATGCAAAGGAATAAATGCAGCACCAAAACAAGCTGAAAAAGTAGTTTGAGGCTCAGTAATTCCAGCTTCAGTACCTGCAACTTTAGATGTATATCCACTCACAAATAAATACATTGCTTGTGCTTTTGTCAATTTTGAGATAGGAGGTAATACCCCAAATGCATCATAAGACAAGAAGAATATATTCTTAGGGGTAGGGCCTACAGAAGGTACAGCAATATTATTAATATGACTCAAAGGATAAGAAACTCTCGTATTTTCTGTAATAGAAGTATCTTCAAAATTTACAGTATTTGTCCCTTCAAAAAAGTTAATATTTTCTAGAATAGCACCTCTTTTGATTGCTCGATAAATATCTGGCTCCTTTTCTTCAGTCAAATCAATACATTTGGCATAGCAACCTCCCTCAAAGTTAAAAACACCTTCATTACTCCAACCGTGTTCATCATCACCAATCAATTTTCTATGTGGATCAGCAGATAAAGTAGTTTTCCCAGTTCCAGAAAGACCAAAATACAGAGCAGAATCTCCTTCTTCTCCTATATTGGCAGAACAATGCATGGAAAGTACATTTTTCAAATGTGGTAAAGTAAAATTCAATACAGAGAAAATTCCTTTCTTAATTTCACCAGTATAGCTGCTTCCACCTATCAATATCACTTTCTTAGTAAAATTAACAATAGAAAAATTATGCTGACGAGTATTGTGTAAAAGCTTTTCAGCATGGAAAGAAGGAGCACATAAAATCAACCATTCTTGTTCATAAGATAATAATTCCTCATGACTAGGTCGAATAAACATATTGTCAGCAAATAAACTTGCCCATGGAGTCTCAGTAACGACTCTAACATTAAGTTGATAAGATGGATCTGCACAGGCATAAACATCTCTGACATAAACTGTTTCTAATTTGTCCATGTACTCAATTAATGCCTTTTCTAATACATCATAATCGCTTTGTGAAAAAGGCTGATTAATATTGTTCCAATTCACTGAATTTGCCGTCAGATCATCTTTAACAATAAACTTATCTTTAGGAGAACGCCCTGTAAATTCACCTGTATTAACACATAAAGCTCCTTTATCATCAAGTACACCTTGACCTAATTCCAGAGTTTTGTTAATTAGCTCATCTCTTTCGAGATTCCATAAAGCAGTCGTTTTGTTAAATCCAAGTGGTGTTAACGTTGCTTTAGGATTCTTAATTCCCTGCTCATTCATAATTACTTCGCTTGTATATTTTTTATAACGTGGTGCAAAAATACTGATTTTTTAAACATAAAAATAGGATATTAACAATTGTGCAAAAAATTATAATTTGTTCTTATTTCAGTTGAAATCTCTTACCGGGAAGAGCCTTTAAAATCCCCTTTAACTCTAAAGAAAGCAAAATTGCTGACAATTCTCCTATAGGTATCTCTGTGGAATAATGCAAAATGTCTATAGAAACAGGTTCACTGTTCATGCAAGCAACGATTTTTCTTTCATTTTCCTCCAAATGCTGAAATTTAGCTTTATTATCAAAAAATCCATCTATTATTAACTGTTCTTTTATTTTCCATCCCATCAATTCTGCTAAATCATTTGGTTGGGTTAAAATTTGCGCCTTAAGATTTTTAATTAAATAATTGGCTCCCTGAGAAACTGGATCATTCCAACGTCCTGGAATAGCAAAAACTTCTCTGCCATACGAATGAGCAATTTCTGCTGTAATCATTGAGCCACCTTTCAGGGCAGATTCAATTAAAATGGTAGCATCAGACATTCCTGCAACTATCCTATTACGCATCGGGAAATTGTTCTTATTAAAAGTAGTATTCCGTGAAAACTCAGAAATCAACGCCCCCTGTTTAGCAATTTTTTTGGATAATTCTTTATGCTGAAATGGATATATCTGATCTAAAGCATGCCCCAATACTGCAATTGTAGGAACTTGAAGCTCAATACATTTTTTATGAGCGACACCATCAACACCCAATGCCAAGCCACTCACAACTGTTACATCCAATGATTGAAGAGACTTAATAATCTGTTCTGTAACTTCTTTTCCGTATTCAGTAATATTTCTTGTACCAACAATACTGACAATCTTAGTTGTATTGAGCTGATGAGTTCCTTTTACAAAAAGAAATAATGGAGCATCATGACATTCTAATAATCGTTTAGGATATTCTTTTTGATTAAATGCGACAATTTGAATATCATTTTGTTCACACCAGAGGATTTCATCTTCTATCCATCCAAATTGATTAAACTGGATTATCTCCTTTGCAACAGATTCAGAAATTCTAGGAATTTTTAATAATTTGGAAGCTCCCATTTTAAAGACATCTTCGGCACTCCCAACATGAGAAATTAAAAATCTAGATAGAATATCTCCTACCCCTTTAATTTCTTTTAAAGCAATCAGATATTTTAACTCTTGTAGGCTCATGGGCTAAAAATCCCTATAACGATTGAATAGATTAGATTTGATACCTATACCAACAAAAATATTTCTTTCATTTTGAATTTCTGAAGACAATTTCCTCAAATGAAAGATTGCTTCAGCAGAAAGTTTAATCTTTGGATTGAGTAAATAACCAGCCCTCAATTCGGCACTTAACAAATCTGTTTTCACTCCTTGAAGGAAGCTATTATTAAAAGCTAAATCCAAATTGGGTGCTATATCATAATCAGAACGATAAATATTGCTGCCTTTATGTTCGCCCGGCAAATCTCTCCCTTGTCTAGCATACTGAAGTTTGGCTACTCCATAAAAACTATTTTTCTCATATCTGAGGATAGCTAAAAACTCGACAAAATTTGCACCAAGAGGATGTGTCAGAGATAAATTGTTGTGGGTATAGTTTTGAGCAGGAATTTTATGAGCAAAGACATAAGGCCTTACGGCATTAGCTTCTAATTGTAAATCAAACATTGGGATTTTAAACAAATCAAATGATTTAAGTCCCAATTGGAATGCAAATTTATTTCTATAAAAACCTTTCCCTTTTCGAGCAAATTTGACATCCAAGTCATCTAATAAAATCTGAGTATAAATATTAGTTTTCTTGGAAACTTTGAACTTCATATTCAACCCCAAAGTAATATTATCAGGCGAACCTACTGCAAACTCAACCGGTCTAAAAAATACGACAGGATTGAGATAGTTCAATTCAATTCCTCTAGTGCCAGTACTATCACCATGTGACCATACTACCCCTTCAAAAAAACTAAATTCAAACCATTTGGCAATATCTGCACTCAACATGTGAAAAACTCCGTATTTTTTCTGAAAATGAAAGTTATTATTCTCATTAGCTAAAGAACCATCTTTCATAAAATTGAAAAGATAACTATACTTTATTCTCCAAAAATTGGCATGAAATGCAAAATAAGGATAAGAAGATGCATAATCACTAATAAACAAACTACGATATCCATCGCCCCAAAAATTTTTGCCATATCCAGCTTGAAGATGAATAAACTTAGCAGGTTTTATGCTGATATAGCCATTAAAATCATGAGCATTGATAGTCGAACCATCCCATTTGACTTTTCCGAATCCAGGAGTCACCCCTTTATCTTCTGCCAGCCTATCTATATATTCATAAGTGTTTTCAGTAAGTCCTCTGTATGTAAAACTCATAGAAACCTTCTTGCCAAAATTTGAATTCAGTTGCGCACCATATTGACTACCTAACAAGGCACTTTTTTCTTTCAAATCATAACCGACTGAAAAATCAACAATTGGATTGATGCCTATATAAATTTTTTCTTTTTGAAACTGTAAAAAATCTCCTCTCTTAATTCCAAATGTAAATCCGTCTTTGCCTTGTTGAAGCAAAGTCTTTCCTATACTATCTTTATAAGGAGAGAAATATTCATTGTATGATGTTATCCCCAAAGACTTCCATTCATCTCTAGGAATAGATGCCAACACCTCACTTTCTAAATAAGGTTTCACAGAAGTATGAAATTTCACATCCGGGTCACTTAAATATCTTTCTAAGCGATTTTGATAGTCTTGTTCTAAAGGGATTTGCAATTGTTGGGCACTGACATATAATATTGCAGTGCTGAAAAGTATCGAGAGAATTTTCTTCATGAATGATTTGTCGTTTTATACCTTGTCTATTCTATCAGGTCAATAATAGTATTTTGTATTTTACCACTAAAATAATAAGATTACACACAATCAGACAGCGTTGCATACAGAATATAAAAATAATCTGATAATAAAATACAAATATGAATATAATGCATCCAAAGGTGTCATAATAATTATTTCAAATCAGCTTAACGAAAGTCCCGAAAAATAGACAGTACTTTGCCAAATGAACTGGTTGAAAATATCTAAAAAAAGAAAAGCCAAACTCATCAATTTTTATCCACCCTTTTTAGGGGCAAATATTCAATTGGAAGAATGCAATGAAAATCTAACTCAATTTCAAGTCAAATTGAGTCTCAACCGTTGGAATAAAAATGTCATGGGCACTCATTTTGGTGGTTCTCTATATGCTATGTGTGACCCATTCTACATGTGGATATTGATGGAAAATCTAGGAAAAGATTTTATTGTTTGGGATAAAGCAGCTACTATCCAATTTAAAAAGCCTGGCACAGGCACTGTCAGAGCTATTTTTGAGATATCTATAGAACAAATAGAAAACATTAGGAAAGAAGTCATAGAGTTAGGTAAAAATGATTATCATTTTTCAACAGTGGTCAAAAATGAAAACGGTCAAATTGTTGCTGAAGTGGACAAAACTGTTTATGTGAGATATAATAAAAAGCGCAATATTTAATCAAATAGACTACTGATTCAACTATAATTTTACACCTTTGATAAAATACTTTTTATTTTTTACTTCAATAACAATAACATAGGAACCTGCACTCATTTCATTAGTCTGGATTGAACATTTATTCTGATGAGAAAAATTAGTTTCAATGATCTTTTCTCCGCTAATATTATAAATAGTCACTTTAAAAATCTCAATATCTTTTAAATCAATACTTAACTCATCCATAAAAGGATTGGGGTAAACTGATATAGAATGAGCATTCTCATCATGAAGAAGGGTGGCTATTGAAATAAAATTGGCTATTAAAAATCTATTCTCTGTCACTTTAAAGCGATAAGTGCTATCTGTAGAAATAACAATACCTGACTCTGACCAATCTTTAAAAACAAATCCAGCTGAAGGCTGTGCTGATATGAATGCATCCTGACCATATTGATAAATACCTCCCCCTGTAATCACTCCACCCTCAGCAGGAGAAGCAGTAATTTCAATTTCAAAATCCTGAGCAATAAAATTGGCTGTCAATATCCTGTCACTAGTAGCCTTGAAATTCATCACTTTATTGGTGGACACTTCTTGGCCTGCCTCAGTCCAATTTTTGAACACATAACCCTCCGCAGCTTGAGCTGAAACACTGACAGGACTACCTACTTCATAAGTTCCTCCACCCGTCAAAACGCCTCCTTCTATTGGTGAAGCCAGTACTTCAATACTAAATTCTTTAAGAACAAAGTTGGCAGTCAGAACCCTGTCCTTTAAAACAGAAAAGCTAAAAACACTATCTGTAGAAACTACAACACCATTTTCAGTCCAGCTCTTAAAATTAAATCTCGCCCTTGGTTTGGCAACGACAGAGGTCGAATCTCCAAAATTAAATATTCCTTCACCAGCTAATATTCCACCATCGACCGGAGAGGCATTCAGCTCTATTTTATATTCTTTTGGAACAAAAATAGCCTTTAATATTCTATTACTAGTTGCAAAAAATTGATAAGTACTATCTCTGGAAACTACATGTCCTTGTTCCGTCCAGCTATCAAAATTATATCCTAAAGAGGGAAGAGCTTTAACAATCACTGATTGGCACTGAAGGTATGAGCTATCTCTTGAAACAACACCAGCATTAGAAGGATATGCCTTTGAACTGATATGATATGAATGATTATTCCTTGCAATATTTACTATTTTATAAGTAGAAACTTTGTCATTATTATTAAATACAATAGTAACAAAAAGGGTGTCAATAGAAATTTTATTAAATGTTTCAAAAAGCAAGATGGAATCATTGTTTGATCCAATAATTTTTAAATTAGAGGATACACTCCACTCAATAGATTTGGTAAATTTTGGAAATTTAATATTTAATGTGGCTGATTCAATGGAATTAGGACAGATAGTATCAGCAACCATGATAGGCGACTGATTCAATTGAAGATCATCATCTAAGCATAAACTAGTTGTATTATCAGGAAATACAGAATAATTGTTCAATAGTCTAGTTTCAATATCAAATGTTCCAATTGTTGACTTAATAAAATAGGATAGTTCATCAAAAACAATATCTCTTTGATTTAAAATCGAAGTAGAATTATTCGTTGTATATTGATCCCATCCGCCAACAAGATCAACAGCTGTGGGTGTCGGAGCAATTACTTCATGTCCCCCATTGATAACCTGACCAAAACTTACTTGATGATGAGTCTTTTTTATCTTATCAAAAATATACTTAGAACCATAAGCATAAGGGAATCTTTCTATATCGCTTTGATTATATTCAATTGACAGAGGAATAGCACTAAAATATTTATAAGGCAATCTTCCTTCATTCTGGCTGATGACCTCATCACAAGTTCCATGCATAAAGCCTAATGCTACTTTACTGGTTTCTACTGTTTTATTGAGAAAAATATTTTCATACAAACTACCTCCAGCTATTGCAAATATGCCTTTAACTTTAGGCAATGGAAATCCTTCTGAACGAACTTCATTAGGAACTTCAATAAGCAACTCAGTCGTATCATTACATTTATAATAAGAGATATTATTTGGAATTTCTTCTTTATCTAAAAACAAATAATATAAGGACAAAAATGCGCCTGCACTAATACCAGAAATAAAAACATTATTCGTATCAATTTGATATTCTGAATTATTAAGTATCTCTTTTATTTTTAGTCTGATATCTCTGAATGCTACCAATGAACTATATTCAAATAATGCCTTTGATTCAGAACCGCTGGTATAAAAACAATTTTCCGACTTAGGGTCAAATAACTTATCAATTTTGGAAGCATTTTCTTGAGAAGCTGTTTCATATTTTATCCAAAAAACATTAAATCCAAGTTTAGCCAACTTATTACTCAGCTTTAAACTATCATCAATAACATTATTTTCTGGATTCAATTCTATTTCATTGTCAAGATTTTTAAATGCTCCTCCAGATAAAAGAAATATAGTAGGTCTTAAGTCAACCGTAGTACTTTTATTATGACTATTCTTATCATCGATAGGCAGATAGCTAGTCACTTCTATTTTAGATTTCCAATTTATTTCTGTATTCTGATTAAAATCATGATGATTCAAAATCTTAACTTGATGAGAAGATTGTTGCCAATCAGCATCTATATTCAATGATAAATTATGATGTAATTGTAAAGTATTATTATCAGCAATGACAGCGTTTGAAAAACTCAAATTAAGTGCAATTAATATAAATATACCTTTAAAAAGTCGAAACATATAAAACTTAAAAAAGCAAATATATATGTTCTTATAACATTGCATGTCATTTAAGAAAAATTTAAGATTTCATGTAATTACTAAACTAAAAATCATCTTCAAGACAATACATAACAAGTGAATATACTAGTATTTGAGACTATAACTCAATCACATCAGTCAACTCATCATCATTGTCAACAAAGGCCATTCTATGAAAAAAACATCAGCAAACTCTTTCAAAGATAAATATTTATAAAGTACAATATTTAAACAAATCATTTATTCTTATTGGGATTCACCGCTATTAACTAACCTTTTCAAAGTTAGAAAGTCAGATAGGCAAGAGAACAAAATTTTCAAGAGAATCTCCATTTTCAGGTATTGAGATTTGAATATTATATCCTGCAATAGCATTACAGCTTTACACATTTGCGTGTAAATCTATTTTAGGAAAAAACTCTACTGAGTAAAATTACTTTTCTTTAAAGAATAAGTGATCTAATGAAAGATTGCCTGCACCAGTAAAAGTCAATGCAATAAATGGAAGCAAATATAAATACCTTAATTCAAGAACTTCAAAACCATCTTTCACTATAAAGGCATGAAAAATAAATATGACAATAAAATTAACAGTGAGAACCAATGATGCAAATCGTGAAAACAATCCTAATATTAACAGAATAGCACAAATTCCTTCTGCAAATGTTGCCATATAAAACGACAGATTTGCCCCAATACCAATAGGGTCCATGAATTGAATTTCTTGACCGCTAAATACTACTGAAAGTTTGCCAAAGCCATGCCCATATAAAAGAACAAGACCTAATGTCCATCTAAAAATCAACAATCCAATATCAGTATTACATTTACATTGACTAAATAAAAAGGATTTAATGATGTTCATAATATGAAAATTTTAATTGTGATAAAATTCAATAACTCAACTCTTTCACATTGCTATTAGAGAAAAATTATATCATCAATGATTAGTATCAATAACGCTAAAACCAATTATTTGTTTCAAAATCAGCTTTGATCAAAAAGTGCCTAATCAAAAATTTCAGTTGAAATGTTCAAGTAATTTTATCTAAAATCATAAAAGAGCAACATATTGCAAACAGAAATTCTCCTCCAAAAGTGATAGCTCAACATATTCTTAAAGCCATAGAAAGTAAATATCCTAAAGCTAGATATGCAGGTGACTTTTTAGCAACAATCTTCTTATTGAAAAATATTATTGCCAGACCAAATACTTAACAAACTCCTAATGAATCCAGTAAAGAAATCAAAATAAGATAAACATTACATTTACTATATACTGAGTTGGCTTTTATTTATCAGGTAAAAGGTAAATTGTATTTAGAAGGAAGTTTACTAGAACCCATCAGATATTCATCTATTTTTCTTGCTGTCTCTCTACCTTCAGAAATTGCCCATACAACCAAAGATTGGCCTCTACGTGCATCTCCTGTGGCGAATACTTTAGGTACATTGGTTTGAAATACACGATCTTTTGCTTTGATATTTCCTCTTTCATCAAGTTCAACACCTAATTTTTCCAATAAACCTTCTTTTTGTGGATGTAAAAATCCCATTGCCAAGAAAACCAATTCACAAGGTAAATCACGTTCTGAACCTTCAACCTCCTTGAAGCTAATAGGTCTTCCTGATTTTTCATCAATAGTCCATTCGACATCAACAATCTTTAAAGCTTTCAAATTCCCATTTTCATCAGAAACAAATTCTTTCGAATTCACCGTCCATGAACGCTCTGCACCTTCTTCATGGGAAGATGTTGTTTTTAACAACATTGGATAACTTGGCCAAGGCATAAATTCATTACGAACTTTTGGAGGGATAGGCATTATTTCCAATTGAGTAATAGACTTAGCACCATGCCTATTGGAAGTACCGATACAGTCAGAACCAGTATCTCCACCACCAATCACAATAACATTTTTACCCTTAGCAGAAATTTCTTCATCAGAGTAAGGAAGATGAGCTACTTTTTTATTCTCTTGCTTTAAAAATTGCATAGCAAAATAAACTCCTTTGGAGTCTCTACCGGGCAGATTGAGGTCTCGAGGGATAGTAGAACCCGTTGCTAAAACAATTGCTTGATTTTCACGAAGCAATATATCAACTGGCACATTTTCTCCTACATTGACATTGCATTTAAAAACAACTCCTTCATCTCTTAAAAATTGCACTCTGCGTTCTACCACATCCTTTTGCAATTTAAAATCAGGAATTCCATATCTCAATAAACCTCCAGGTTCATCATCACGTTCATAAACAATGACTTCATGACCAGCTTTATTGAGTTGAGCTGCTACAGCCATTCCTGAAGGACCAGAGCCTATAACTGCCACCTTTTTCCCTGTTCTCACCAATGGAGGGTTGGGTTTAACATATCCTCTTTCAAATCCAATTTCTATAATATGCTTTTCAATTTCTTCAATAGAAACTGGTGATTTATTGATTCCTAAAACACATGCACTTTCACATGGAGCAGGACATATACGACCCGTAAAGTCAGGAAAATTATTAGTACCCAACAAAATATCAGCAGCTAAGTCCCATTTTTCCTTATAAATAGCATCATTGAACTCTGGAATAACATTGCCCAATGGACATCCCGACTGGCAAAAGGGCACACCACAATCCATACAACGCGCTGCTTGTTTTTGAAGCTCATCTTTTGGAAATTGTGAAACAAACTCTTTATGATGTTTTACACGTTCCTCTGGTTTTTCTTTTGGAGGAGAAACTCTATCATACTCCAAAAATCCTGTAATTTTTCCCATTTTAATTAACTTCTACTTGATTACGTTTTAGCAATACTGCTTTATACTCACTCGGAAATACTTTTATAAAGTTCTGTACTTGATTTTCCCAATCTTTCAAGATAAAATCAGCAACAGAGCTCTCAGTTAATATGATATGATTCTTCAACAATTCTTTAATTCTGATTTCATCTTGCTCAGAAATTGGGTCTAAATGTACCATCTCCATATTGCATCTACTTGAAAAAGTCTTTGTCACATCATAAATCCATGCAACGCCACCACTCATCCCTGCTGCAAAATTATTTCCTGTTTCGCCTAAGATAAGCACCTCTCCTCCTGTCATGTATTCACATCCATGGTCACCTACACTTTCAACTACTGCAGTAGCTCCAGAATTACGCACTGCAAAACGTTCACCTGCTTTTCCTCTAGCATACATCTCTCCAGATGTCGCTCCATAAAGGGCCACATTACCAATGATTATATTCTGTTCAGCTTTATATCTGGTATCTGAGAAAGGGTAAATCACTAGCTTGGCTCCCGATAGACCTTTGCCTACATAATCATTCCCCTCTCCTTCTAAGGTCAAAGAAATCCCTTTAGTAGAAAAAGCTCCAAAACTTTGACCTGCAGAACCTTCGAATTTAAAATGAATAGTATCATTTGGAAGCCCTTGGCTTTGATGTACTTTCGTCACTTCATTTGAAAGCATAGTTCCTACAGACCTATCTGTATTCTTTATTTTAAACACTTCAAAAACTGGAATGTTATTCTTTATTGCCTTTTGTGAAGCCTCAATCAACTTTAAATCAAGAACTGACTCCAGTCCATGATTTTGTTTATCAGTATGATATATTGCTTTACCATTTGAAGGTTCCTTATATAAGATAGCTGACAAATCAATATTTTTCAATTTCCATTCTGATTCATGAATAGGTCTAGCTTTCAACATATCAGATTGACCTACCATCTCATTAATGGTTTTAAATCCTAGTTCAGCCATCAACTCTCTGACTTCTTGAGCTAAAAAATAAAACATATTTACAACGTCTTCTGGTTTTCCTGTAAAAAGTTTCCTTAATTCTGGATCTTGCGTGGCCACACCTACAGGACAAGTATTCAAATGGCATTTTCGCATCATTATACACCCTGAAGTAACTAATGCTGCAGTAGCAACTCCCCATTCTTCAGCACCCAACAAAGTTGCAATTACAATATCTCTACCTGTTTTCAATTGACCATCAGTCTGTAAGACCACACGAGAGCGCAATCCATTTTTCACTAAGGTTTGTTGCGCTTCAGCAAGACCAAGCTCCCAAGGCAAACCTGCATGTTGAATTGAAGTCAAAGGAGATGCTCCTGTACCACCGTCATAACCAGAAATTAATACCACATCTGCATGAGCTTTCACCACACCTGCAGCAATTGTTCCCACTCCTGCCTTTGACACTAGTTTAACGTTGATACGTGCTGCTCTATTAGCATTTTTTAAATCATAAATTAGCTGAGCTAAATCTTCTATCGAATAAATATCATGGTGCGGAGGTGGAGAAATCAATCCTACTCCTGGAGTCGAGTGACGAACTTTAGCAATCCATTCATCTACCTTATGCCCTGGCAATTGTCCCCCTTCTCCAGGTTTTGCTCCCTGAGCCATTTTGATTTGTAATTCATCAGCATTGGTCAAATAATAACTAGTAACACCAAAGCGTCCTGATGCAATTTGTTTAATAGCTGAGCGCATGGAGTCTCCATTATTCATCAACTGATATCTGATTTCATCTTCTCCGCCCTCACCAGTATTACTCTTGGCGCCGATACGATTCATTGCAATAGCCAATGTAGAATGTGCTTCATGTGAAATTGACCCAAATGACATAGCTCCAGTTGCAAATCGTTTCAAGATATTTTCTATCGGTTCTACTTCATCAATACTTATTGAGGGACGAGTATAATTGAATTCAAATAAACCTCTAATCGTACAAGCTTGGACTGTCTGATCATTAACTAATGCTGAATATTTTTTAAACTGTTGATAATCATTTCTTTTGGTAGAGTTTTGTAACAAATGAATCGTTTCAGGATTGAAAAGATGCTTTTCAGCATTTCGCCTCCATTTATACCTTCCTCCAGCAGACAAGATATTATCATTCATGGTTTTTGCACCAAAGACTCTATTATGTTTGATAAGTGTTTCTTGAGCAATTTCATCAAGTCCCAAGCCATTGATTCTAGAAACAGCACCTGTAAAATAACGATTTACCATTTCCTGATCTAAACCCACAATTTCAAAAACTTGAGCTGCATGATAGGATTGTAAAGTAGAGATTCCCATTTTAGAGAAAATCTTCAACAAGCCATCTTTAATGCCTTTTATATAATTATAACTTAATTTTTCTCTGCTTAAGCCACTATCTTTTTCAAACAAATTAATAGTTTCTAAAGCTAAGTATGGATTAATAGCAGTTGCTCCAAAACCTAATAATGTGGCGAAATGATGTACTTCCCACACATCTCCAGCTTCTACTACTATACCCACAGAACCTCTCAATCCCTTCCTGATTAAATGATGATGAACTGCTGAAACTGCCAATAAAGAAGGGATGGCAGCATGGGTAGAATCTAATGCTCTGTCACTTAAAATAACCACTTGATAACCATCACCAACTGCATCCACAGCATAACGACACAGCCTATCTAAAGCATTTTCCATGGAACCTTTCTTCCCATCAGCTTTAAAATACATCTGAAGGGTTTTGGATTGAAACATACCCGTATCGATACTACGAAGTTTTTCCAAATTTTCGTTAGTCAAAACTGGATGAGGGAGATCTACACAATGGCATTGTTCAGGTCTTTCGTCCAATAAATTACCACTACTTCCCATAAATCCAGACAAGCTCATGACTAAACGTTCACGAATAGAATCTATTGGTGGGTTAGTTACTTGCGCAAACAACTGTTTAAAATAAGAAGATAAATGTTGAGCTTGATGTGACAAAAAGGCTAAAGGAGTATCTGTACCCATAGAGCCAACAGCTTCTTTACCATCAATAGCCAATGGTTTTAACAACAATTCTACATCCTCTCTTGTATAGCCAAATACTTGTTGATAGTTATAAATATTCTGTTCAGAAAGCTGAGTAAACATGACACGAGGCTCTGGCAGTTCGTCCAATTTTATTCGATATTGGTCTATCCATTCTTTATAGGGACGACGCTGACTTACTTGTTTTTTAATCTCTTCATCACTAATGATACGGCCTTGTTCTATATCTACTACAAACATTTTCCCTGGAGTAAGCCTTCCTTTTTTTATAATGGTACTTTGGTCAATATGTAATGCGCCAGATTCTGATGCCAAAATAACGCGATCATCATCAGTCAACACATATCTTGAAGGACGCAATCCATTTCTATCTAATGTGGCTCCAATAATATTACCATCAGTAAAAGCAATGGCAGCTGGGCCGTCCCATGGTTCCATCACTGTAGCATGGAACTGATAGAATGCACTTTTCTCTTCATCCATTTTTTCATTTCCATCCCAAGCTTCAGGAATTAGCATCATTAATACATGAGGCAAAGAACGCCCAGCATGCATTAACAACTCAATAACATTATCCAAACAAGCAGAATCAGATTGATTTTCATCGATTACGGGCAAAATCATATTCAATTCCTCTGAAGAAAAATAGGGTGATGCAAAAGATTTAATTTTTGATCTGAACCAATTCAAATTGCCTTGAAGTGTATTAATTTCACCATTATGAGCGATATGTCTGAATGGTTGCGCTAAACGCCATGAAGGAAAAGTATTTGTTGCAAATCTGGAATGTACTAATCCAAAAGCTGACACCAACCTTTTATCAGTCAAATCAGTAAAATAAGTTCTTACTTGTAAGGAAGTGAGCTGACCTTTATACACAATAATCCGTGAAGAGAAAGAAGCAATATAAAAATCATTGGCACTTCCCTTTACAGTGCTATATATTGTTTTATTTAAATAAGATTTCAGTACAAAAAGCTTCCTTTCAAAATCCGCACCTGCTGCTACCTGATAAGGTTTAGCTATAAAGACTTGTTCCATCTCAGGTTCAACAGACAAGGCAGTAGGTCCAATATCCTCAGAATTGACCTTTACTTTTCTAAATCCTAATATCTCTAAACCCAATTTTCCAGCTGTGCGATAAATCACTTCACGACACTCTTCTCTCAGTCTAATTTCTTTTGGTAGGAAAAGCATTCCAACGCCATAGTTGCCACTAGAAGGCAAATTAATACCCACTCGCAAACATTCGTCAAACAAAAACTCGTGGGGTATTTGTATCATGATACCTGCACCATCTCCACTATTGGACTCTGCACCTGAAGCGCCTCTATGATCCAAATTTTCTAAGATAGTCAGCGCATCAGATATGTTTTGATGTGATTTTCTTCCTTTCACATGTGCAACAAATCCTATTCCGCAAGCATCATGCTCAAAGCATTTGCGGTATAAGCCTTGTTCTGAATTCAATTTATTCATTGAGATTAATTAGGTTGGTATGATATACAAACAAAGTTATAAAACATTTTTTTTCAAAAACCAATTGAAATTCAAGGCTCTAGAGCACATTTTGTTGGATGAACGTTTGTTAAAAAAAATTGATGTCACAACTAATTAAAAATATTTCACTTAGAAATAAATAAAAAAAAATATTTATTAATTTGCGCTTTTTTAAAAAATTATTATCATTCATTAAAAATTCGTTAAAAAAAACAGAGTTATAGTAACAAAACCTCAAAATAACCTGCAAAACATTAAAAGCATACAAATAACATGACGAAAAATTGCAAATGTGAAAACGATTCAATGAAGCTATTAGGCTAACAATTCCAGCATATAATCAGAGCAATTGGGTAAAAAGAAGCAAAAAATATTTGATTTTTGACTTGGATGCCCTAGTGCGGAATTCAAAAGCAAAGACTCTTCCAAAATCAATCAAAAAAGCCCTGACAACAATAAATGCTATCAGGGCTAGTTATTTTAGATCTTGTAAATTCTCAATTTATTTGTTTTAAGATTAAAAAACTTGTTGATATCAGGGTGATTAAAGACACTTAGGATATCATTCCAGATGGAATTGGTTTCATATTTAAAAATCTCCATAGGAATCTGCTGATTTTCGTATCTTTCTTTGAGTAGAATATATCTTTTGTCGGAATAAAGCAGTTCAGTTTTTAATTTGGTAAATTCGGTTTGGACGACATAATCTCTTATCGGAATATATTTGAAACACTGTGCCTTGTACCTACTTTTAGCTTTTTGGATGAAATCTAAGACTAATTGCTCTTTGGATGAAATGACATTGTTTGTTTTCATGGAATTTAAGATTTAAGATTTAAAAATGTGCGTCTCAGTCAATATGACCTTTTTTGAGTAGGGCACTTGAGCGAAGACTTTATGTCAAAGAACTGCTGTGCTTAAAGGCACACTACTTCTCATCTAGCTCTAATTGAGCCTCATGAGGTTAGTCAGTTCTTCGATATGTCAATCGCTAATATTTCATCTTAAATCCCTGTATATTTAGTCTTTTTAGATTTCGAATACTATTATCAAATAATTTGCCAAAGATATGAAATAAGAATAGAAGTGAAAAATAAATTCAATTATTCTATAATAATATTTTCACTTTTTTGAAACAACCTAAATTTTAAAATTGATTTTTTTCCTTTTGCTGTTAACAATCCTTTTGCCCGTCATTCCAAACACAGTAAAACACTCCACTCAAAATGGCTTTTCGTCTGCTTTTTAGTTAGAAGTATCTGTCCAATCTTTAGAGAATCCAAATGCCAGATTTTTAATTTCGTTCCAGTTTAATGTTATACCTTTTAGTCTGTATATTTTGCTGGTGAAAATAAAAGGGCTTAAAATAGCTGATATAAAGTCTATTTTCAGCAAAAAAGTCACCTCCTGGGTACTTTGGTGTCCACACAGTGAATACCAATAATTATAGGTGTTTTTTTTTGCAAATATTATACTTTAAAAAATACAAAATTTTTGCTACTTTTGAATGAATCAGTGAATGATTTTTTTCACAGACTGCCGTTACTTGCTATGCTAACTAACAATCACAAAACATAAAGAAGCGAATGAAAAAAATTAGAAAACTTTATGAATGGACAACTTCAATCCCTTTGTTGGCCTGTGTTCTATATTTTTCTGGAATCCTAGATAATAACCTTATTTTCTAGGCAATAGCCGGTATCCTGTTAATATTTTGTGTTATGTCCGCTGTACACCAC
Source organism: Chitinophagales bacterium (assembly GCA_023957235.1). GTDB lineage: Bacteria > Bacteroidota > Bacteroidia > Chitinophagales > JADIYW01 > JAMLHH01. The sequence continues at coordinate 372,954 of JAMLHI010000002.1, forward strand.
TCTGAAATTATTGCCCACCGTGTAGGAGAGCCTTATGGTACTATTATTCTAGCTGTGTCAATTACAATAATTGAAGTAGCGATTATTATTTCATTAATGTCAACTGGCGGTAAAGAATATGCCGCATTTGCAAGAGATACCGTTTATGCAGCTGTAATGCTTATTTTAAATGGCATTGTTGGACTTAGTTTATTTATAGGAGGACAAAAATTTCATACACAGACTTTCTCACCACACTCAGTGAAAATTGCACTTATTTCACTGGTATCTATTGTTGCTTTTACAATGATACTGCCAACATTTACCAATAGTGAGGCTGGTCCATATTATACAGAAGCTCAATTACTGTTTGAAATCTTTGCTTGTTTAGCAATTTATATTGCATTTATTTCTGCGCAAACGGTTAGACACAGAGAGTATTTTATCATTGATGATACTGATACACAAAATAATGAAAGTAAAGGAAATTACATTTCTAACACTTCCCTAATCATTAGTTTAATATTTTTGTTAATATCTCTTACCATCGTTGTAATACTTGCAAAAACATTATCCGTACCTATTGAACATTTGATAGTCAGCCAAGGATTACCTAAAAGTTTAGTTGGAATTATTATTGCAGCAATAATTTTACTGCCAGAAGGTATTGCTGCTGTTAGTGCAGCAAGAAACAATAAACTGCAAACGAGTCTTAATTTGTCATTAGGCTCCGCCTTAGCCAGTATAGGATTAACTATTCCTGCTGTTTCAGTAGCAAGTTATATTTATGATTTTCCAATAGTTTTGGGGTTGGATATTTTATCAATAATACTATTGGCAATATCAATATTTACTGTAATGCTATCGCTTATTGGTGGACGAAGTAATGCTGTATATGGTGTAGTTTTGTTAGTTAACCTTGTTGCATATGTGTTTTTGACAATCAATCCTTGATACTATTCTAATACCAAGGTAGCACAGCAAGTAGTATCGGTTTTGCAATAGAGTCGGTGAAGTATTCCTATTGAGCTTTGGTCCAAGGTTGAAGTTTAGTAATTCTATTCAATATTTGAACTAAAAGTAGGCTCCATTACCAATTTGCTAACCGTTATTCTAAATTAAGTGCACATAAACAACAAAAAAATGAATATAAAAATGAAAGTTGTAAACTTTTTGGGACGATATACAATTGTCATATCCTTAAACTGGTTTACACTAAACGACTATACTCTCAATCCAATAGAGACTCTCAAAAAAGAAAAACTAATTCACGATAAAATAGTGAACACATTGAATCTTAAAAAATATTTCAGATGAAGCTATTTGAATACATTAATGACTTTGTCATTTTCTACTTCAACAACATAGGCGTTTTCAAAGCCATGCCTAGCTCTCACTTTTTTCATTAATTCTTGAGCTTCCCCCAAAGTTTTATAAGCACCTAAATGAACACTAGTCAAACCAGTAGAAGTTTTTATTGTCTTAAAAGAACCTAGATCGTTCAACTGATTAAGCACAGTCCAATTAGGATTGGAAAAAGAGCCTAATTGCACCCTAAATTCTTTTCCTGATATAGGAGTTGATGCAGAAGGAACATTAGATGAAGGAGGTGTTGGAGCAGGCTTCACAATCGGCTTTTCTACTACAGGAGTTGGATCAGAAGAAGTTACTTCTCCAGACGTTTTTTCATTATAAACAGGAATTTGGGCAGTAGAACCTATCACTTCAGATAAATCAAAATTGACTTGAGTTGAATTTCTATATATCTGTAAAACTCCAGCTTCCGTAACGAATGGAAACATTTCATCTGATGGTGTATTCACTTTCAATCCCAAATTGGTAGGATCTGACCATTTGCCATTTCTATTTTCTGAGTAATAAATATCATATCCTCCAGCACCGCCAGGGATATTTGAAATAAAAAATACTCTTTTACCTCCATTTTGTAAAAACGGATGACCTACTTTGATTGTACCTTTCCCATTAGGATTGGCAGTATATCTCAACCACTTGCCATTTTCCCATGTACAATTGAGAACTTGGTACATTAAAATTTCTTCCGCACTCAAAGTACGATCTCCCACATTCGGCATCCCTAACACTTTTCCTGCCAATGATGAATTAAATACATTATCTACATCTACCAAAAATAAATTATTTGGATTTTGTTGTGCTTGTGCTGAAAAAAGGGCGCATGAAAGAGCCAAAACCGTCAAAATATTCTTAAAACTCACCATAAAATTAAAATCAAAGTAATTTTGACAAATATAATGCCTTGATTTCTTTAGTCATAATTTATTTGATAGGATAAAGGTTCATTTTTTTTTATTTACTTTATCCTTGTGAAGTTTTTAGTAAAGATTAACATTCTATTGTGGATGCTCTTTAAGGTCTTTTCAGCAAATTGTTTTGCAGGAGGAGAATATCGGGCAATAGGTACACGAATGATAACTCCTGGACTGGGAGGAGTAAGTATAATATCACCTTACTCAGCTAGTAGCAATCAAGCAGCATTGGGATTTTCAGAGCATTCCAGCGTGGCTGTGTACTATGCCAACACTGGTATCAGTGAAGGTGTAAATAATTTTCTAATGATGGGACAATATCACCTCCCTAAAGGAGGAACCATAGGATTTACAGGTTCCTATTTTGGATACCATTTGTTCAATGATAAAAAAATAGGTATCGGTTATGGATTAAAATTAGCAGATTTTGTATCAATAGGAGCACAAATTGATATTCTAAACAATCATGTTTCAGGATATGGAGCGAATACTGCTGTTACATTTGAATTAGGGACATTATTTAAAATCAACCAACATATTCAAGCTGGTTTACATATCTATAATCCTGCCAGAGTAAGATATGGCAAAAATACAGAAGAACGAGTTCCAACTGTATTCAGATTAGGTGCTACATATACAACCAAAGAAAAAATATGGATAACAAGCGAAATAGAACAGGACCTGGACTTAAACTTAGCCTTCAGAGTAGGGATAGACTATTTAGTCAATCCATATCTCATCATTAGAGGAAACATGCTGAGCTATCCCCTATCTGGCACTTTAGGTGTAGGATTAAAATATAAATCTGCACAATTTGAAATATCAGGTGCTTATCAAAAAATCACTGGAGTTTCACCTCATCTAGGAATATCTTATGAGTTTTAGAAACACCATATTCCTTTGTTTTATTATCTATTTTCCCTTGTCGCTTGTGGGGCAAGGAATTGATTCATTAAGTCAAGAAGTCCCTACAGATATATTAGAAAATATTGCTGAACAAGTAGAAAATGAAAGTGGAGAATTTGACAACAATACTTTTTTAGAAGATTTGGAGATGCTCAACCAAATAAAAATCAATCTCAATTATGCTAGCATAGATGAATTGATGCAGACGACTGTCCTTACAGAGTTACAAGCTTTGTCCATAGTCAATTATGTCAAAAATTATGGAGAATTTAAAAGCATATACGAGCTCAAAGGAGTTATAGGTCTTGACAAAAATACAATTGAAAAACTCCTGCCATTTGTCGAAGTCTCTAATACTCAGCATCCAATATACAACTGGAAAGACTTATTGAACAAAGGAAGACACACAGTCATGTATAGGTATCAACAGACTATAGAAAAGGCCAAAGGATATACAGAGCCAGAATGGTACCAAAACCGTTGGACAAGCAGATATTTAGGTGATAGAACACGTCAATATTTGAGATATCGTTATCAACTTCTCAAAGGGATTTCCTATGGCATAACATTGGAAAAAGATCCAGGTGAACAATTATTTCAGAAAGATGTCAAACTTCGTATCGATTATGTTTCGGCACATTTATTTATTGAGAACAGAGGCATTTTTAGATATATTGCTGTCGGCGACTACGAAGTCAATCTAGGTCAAGGATTATTGATGTGGCAGGGTTTCGGAGTAGGCAAATCTGTTTCTGTCAATAATATCAAACGAAGTTCTGAAGTATTAAGACCCCACACTTCTGTCATTGAAGACAACTTTTCGAGAGGGGCTGCTGCATCTATACAGAAAAAAAGATTTGAAGTCACTGGATTTGTTTCCTATCGCATGAGAGATGGGTCAAGTATAGCAGTAGATACACTTACCAATGATAATTTGGAAATTTTATCTTTACAAAGTAGTGGTCTCCACAGGACAACTTCAGAATTAGCCAATCGTGCCAATACGAAACTATGGACTACAGGAGGCAGATTGGGTTGGTCAGGAAGATTATTTTCAGTGTATATCAATGCAACTTATAATAAACTGGGTGCTCAACTGAGTGCCTCAAAAGATTTATATAAAAAATATACTTTCTATGGTAATTCCCTTTTCAACTCCAGTATTAACTATCAATATTTAGGAAAGAAATTTTATTTTTTTGGAGAAAGTGCTGTTTCCGAAAATGGAGGTTTTGCAATCGTTAATGGCATCAGCAGTCGTCCGACACTAGGAGTAACATTAAGCATTGTTCATAGATATTACAGCAAAAAATTTCAATCTATCAATGGAAGTGCCTTTGGCGAAAGCACAGTTTCAAGCCACTCCAATGAACATGGTATATATGCTGGCATTAGTTTTAAGATTCACCCCAAAATTACTCTAAACAATTATGTCGATGTGTTTTATTTCCCTTGGATGAAGTACAGAGTGGACGTGCCTGGCACTTATGGTTATGATATTTTTCATGAATGGCAATATTATCACAACAGAAAACTAGATTTTTATGCAAGGTTCAGATATGAATCAAAAGCTAGAAACATTAACATTCCATTAGCACCTATAACAGATATTTCATACTATAAAAAATCTTCTTTCAGACTACAGTTGAATTATCGTCCTTCAGAAAATTGGACATTCAAATCCAGAGGTGAGTGGAGCTTTTTTAATGACAGATATAATGGATTGAAAAAAGGTTATATTTTTTATCAAGATATTGGGTATAAATTTCCTTCTGGAAAGATTTCGTTATCAGGTAGATATGCTATTTTTAATATCAATGATTATGACGCTCGTATTTATACCTATGAAAATGATGTGCTTTATGCCTTTTCCATTCCTGCAATGATTGGAAAGGGAAGCAGAGCCTATATCGTTGCAAAAATCCGATTATATCGCAACCTTGATTTATGGCTCAGATGGGCTCAAACATTTAGAAATGACATCAAAGTATTTGGTAGTGGACTAGAAGAATTACCCAAAAATACTCGATCAGAAATAAAAGTTCAATTGAGATACAGATTTTGACATTTATGTCTATTAAGAATAAACCCAAAGAAAGAAATTAATTATCTAATACTAACTCCCAATAAATAGCCAATCGCTACAGAAGCTCCCATTGCCAAGGTGCCCCAAATAGTAATTCTTAAAATAGCGACACTGACTTTTGAACCTCCTATTTTAGCCGACACCATCCCCAAAACCATCAAAAATACTATTGAAAAGCTGTAAAGAAAATATTCCATTCTTTCAATAGGAGCTAATAAAATCACAGTCAATGGCAAGGCTGCTCCAACAGTAAATGCCGCTCCAGAAGTAAATGCTGCTTGTAATGGCTTGGCTTCGGTCACATCATTAATTCATAACTCATCTCTAATATGTGCAGCCAAAGGATCAACTTCCATTAGTTCTTTAGCAACCATCAAAGCAGTTTCTGGCTTAAGTCCCCTATCTTCATAAATTTTAGCAAGATGCTTTAATTCAAACTCAGGCATATCTCTTAACTCTTTCATTTCTCTCTGAATATCCGCATTTTCAGTATCCTTTTGCGAACTGACAGAAACATATTCTCCTGCAGACATAGACAAGGCACCAGCAATCAAACTTGCCACAGTAGCAATGATTAAGTTTTCTCTACTCGTACCAGATGCTACCACTCCAGCTGCCAAACTAGATACTGAAATAATTCCATCATTTGCACCAAGCACAGCAGCTCTTAGCCAATTACTCCTATTGATATAATGAAAAGATAAATAATTATCAAGTGAATACATACCCATTATTTGTTATAAAAATAAGATATACTGGCGAGATAAACACTTTTTATGATATCGAAATCAAAATATTAAAATCATGATTAATGTGTACAAAACAATTTTTAGCCTTTTTTCTGAATTCAAGAAATCTTGCTTTAATTTGCCATACAAATAAAAAATAATGACCATTGACTATTCCCAAGCATATATCATAGATTTATCTATCCACTTTATCGGCAACAAAACCAATCATATAGATATCAAAATTTCCGAATCGCCCGTTTTATTTGATTCTGAAATGGCTTTACGACTAAAAGATTTTTTTCTCAATAAAATTTCCAAACAGACTGAAAAATATCAGTTCACTCATGTAGAATCACTAGAATACAATGAGGTTTTTAATTTTGTTGGACAAGCATTAACCAATGACCAGCCTTTTCATGAGGTTTCTAAAAAAGTGGCTCGCCATCTTCATGACATGTGTGAACATCCCAATATCAAAGCTGGAGAATTATTCTTTGTACATTTTTCAAATATCTTGGTTGATCATACTCCTATTGATGCCATAGGAATCTTTAAGACAGAAAATAAAAATGGTTTTTTCCAGATACAACAAGGATACAATAACTTTGATGTCCTTTACCAAGAAGGTATTGATACAGGAAAAATTGATAAAGGCTGCCTTGTCCTAGATTTGAATTTTGATACAGGTTTTGAAATCATGTTGATTGATAGCACTTCGAACAAAGGTGAAGAAGCATTATATTGGAAAGAGGATTTTTTAAATGTCAGCCCAATCAATGATTCATTCTTTCAGACAAAAAGTTTTATGAATTTGGCAAAAGATTTTGTCCAATTTCAAGTTAAAAAAGATATAGGCACAATAGAAAAAGCAGACCAAATAGATATGCTTAATAAATCTATTCAATACTTCAAGACGAATAATGATTTCAACCAGACATCCTTTGAAAAAGAAGTATTTGCAACACCTCAAGTCGCAGAATCTTTCAGAGATTATAGTGCTGCCAACCAATACTCTTATGGGCTGGATTTGGATAAGGGCTTTGAAATCTCTAGTCCTGCTGTAAAAAAACAAGCTAAAGATTTCAAAAGCATTTTAAAATTGGATAAAAATTTTCACATATACATCCATGGTGACCGTAGCCTAATAGAAAGAGGTACCGATGAAAATGGAAAGAAATTTTATAAATTGTATTTCAAAGATGAAGCCTAATTACAGATGTTTTTTAACATCCTGAGCTGCTTTCTCTGTGTTTTCTTTCGCATCTTTTGCTGCTTTTTCAAGTTTTTCTTTTGCTTCTTGAGCAGCAGATTTTAGCTCTTCAGTAGATTTTTGAGCTTTATTTTTCACATCTTCCCCTAATGCTTTCGTATCATTCTTCAATTCTTTCCCCAATGATTCTACTTTCCCTTTAACTTCTTCCAAACTTTTTTTAGCAGTATCTATGCCTTCATTTACTTCCTTGTTCATTTCATGACTGACATCTTCTGCAACTTCTTCAGGTGCATTATTTTGAGAAGATTCATCTTTTGAGTTAGAAGGATTGCATGACATTACCAAAAAGGCAGATACCATGGCACTCATTAACAATAATTTTTTCATATTTATCTTTTTAGATAGGGCAATGTAACATAGGTTGAACAAAAAGTGCAAATAATTCATTTTAAAAAAATTAAAATAGTAGTGGATTTTGCATAATTTCACAGTTGAAATATTAATCATTAAAAATGGTTAGTTATTTTTAACTATTCAAAAATATTTTATTCATAATGATACCAGAAAGGAGGGCTATATTTACAACTACTTTGATAGTGGCAATTGTTTCAGTGTCATTATTCACTATAGCTATATTCTTTCATTGGCTAGGTGAGCCAGCTGGAGCAGGTGCAGGATTTTGCGAAGCAGGGCATCCGGGTTTGATTAAACAGCCTGTCAATACATTCAGCAATATAGGATTCATAATAGTTGGATTATTGATTGGTTGGTCACAAGCTTCTGGGCATTTTAAAGAAAATAAAAATTTGATTACACAGGGATTATTTTTTAGTACATTTTTTGCCTGTCTATCTGTTTTATTGGGACCTGGTTCAATGGCCATGCACGCTACTACAAGCCATGTAGGAGGATTTCTAGATATGCTTTCTATGTATATGGTAGCATCTTTTATCTTTTCTTATGCAATAACAAGATTAATGAAATGGGATAAAAGAGGTTTTATTGGAGCATTTATTTTTGCCATGACAGTTCAACTCATTGTACACCATTTAGATTATGAAGTGCCAGTTGTAGGATTTATTGGTAGCTTCTGTTTTGGTGTATTTCTTGTCCTTACTGCGATTATAGAATTTATCAATTATATCATCCACCGTCCAAACATTCAATTAATATATGGCATTGCGAGTATTTTAGCTATGTGTTTGGCATTTTTTATTTGGAACCTCTCCCTTTCCACTTCTCCTTGGTGTGATCCCTCTTCGTTGATACAAGGACACGGAATTTGGCATATATTGAATGCTGTTTCTATTTATTTCCTCTATCGATTTTACACCTCTGAAAGGAATTAATCCCTTAGAATTAAAATCAAGACTAGTTACTCATTCATCTCCCATCTAGCCAAAGTGGGAAGAAGCAAAGAGCTTGTTTCGCCTTTTAGAAATTTATAATACCCACTGATTGCAATCATTCCAGCATTATCAGTACAATATTGAAAATCAGGAATATACACTCTCCAGCCTTCTTGTACTGCCATCTCTGATAAATATTTTCTTAATCCCTGATTGGCACTAACACCACCCGCAATTGCAATTTCTTGAATTCCAGTCTCTTTAGCGGCTTTCTTAAGCTTTTTCAATAATATCTTTATAATTGTATATTGGACTGAAGCACAAAGATCAGATAAATTCTCTTCAATAAAATGAGAATTGTCTTTTAATTTATCTTTCAGAAAATATAAAACTGATGTTTTCAAGCCACTAAAACTATAGTCCAAGCCTGGAATATTAGGCTCATTAAATTTGAATGCCATTGGATTACCTAAGCTGGCATATTTATCTATCAAAGGACCGCCAGGATATGGCAACCCAAGCATTTTGGCCGTTTTGTCAAATGCCTCTCCTGCGGCATCATCTATTGTAGAGCCTAAAACTTCCATCACATTATAATCTGTCACCTTGACTATCTGAGTATGTCCTCCTGAAACAGTCAAACATAAAAACGGGAATTGAGGATGGGGTTCATTGATAAAATGAGCCATAACATGTGCTTTCATATGATGCACATCTACCAATGGAATATTTAATGCCTGAGCCATTCCTTTTGCAAATCCAGCTCCAACTAATAATGAACCCAAAAGCCCTGGACCTCTTGTATAAGCAATTGCATGAATATCTTTCATAGCAATACCAGCCCCTTTCATTGCCAAATCTACTACGGGTACAATATTTGCTGTATGTGCACGTGATGCAAGTTCGGGTACAACTCCTCCATATTCCGCATGAATTTTTTGGTCGGCAGAGATATTTGTCAGCACTTTACCGTTTTTACAAACTGCCGCTGAAGTGTCGTCACATGAAGATTCTATTGCTAAAATGTAAATGTCTGCTTGAGTTTGCACAGATTAGATTATTTTTGAGTTTAAATTAAAAAATTTGTTCAACAAAATTATAAAATACATCTTCAATGGACTAGGATTCATCTTAGTATCTGCATTGGCATTTATAATTTTATTGTTTTTTATTATCCAACAAGAAAGTGTACAAACTTGGTTAGTTGGGAAAGCTACTGATTATCTATCTGAAAAAACCGGTACTGAATTGTCCGTTGGTCATGTAGGCATCAAATTTTTCAGGACAGTTTCTTTGGGTGATATTTATGTAGAAGATAAAAATGGCGATACACTAGCATACATTAGAAATCTAGACACTAAACTAGCTTACTTCAATCCATTTACTTCTAAATTCCACTTCAATAACCTAACATTAGAGGGAGTAAGGGCAAATATCTATCGCACAGAAAATGATAGCACATTTAATTATCAATTTTTAATTGATGCATTTGCCGGAAAACCTAGCAATCCTTCTAAACCCAAAAAGAAAGCATCCAATACGCCGATTGATATCAGAATTAAAGAAATACACCTTGCAGATATAGCAGTCATATTTGATGATAAAATGGGAGGACAAGGTCATCAGATACAATTGAACTCCTTAGATCTTTTAGTAAATGGAATTGATATCAGTTCAAAGAATTTCATTATTGACAAGTTGGCAATCAACCAGCCTATGTATGTTTTAACAATATACAAACACGATGAAGACACCACTATATCTCCGCCATTCAAAGTCAACATGGGATTAAATCTTCAAGTCAAAGAACTCCAACTGGCCAATGGACATTTTGGCTTGCATGATTATACTCACAAAAGAACTTATTCAAAAGATGGATTTGAATATTCATGGTTTGATGTTGATAGTATTCAAGCAGATATTTCAGATTTCAAATGGGACAGTATAATGTCTGTCAATATTCACCAAGTAGCTGCTAGATCAGTGGCAAACGATATTAATTTGACAAATTTGAGCCTTCAAGGTCAATTAAAAGACACACAAATCTCTGGGGAGAATCTGTCGGTCAAATATAACCAGTCAGTCGTTAAAGGAAGGGCTACTTTAGACTTTGATAGCTTTGACGATTTTGGAGATTTCCTCAATAAAGTACATATACAAGCTGACCTTCAAGAAGTCAAATCCAATGGTAATGATGTGGGTGTATGGGCGAGAGTCGCACAACAATATGTGCCCAATGCTTTTGTTTCGGGTCAATTTGATGGCACAATAGCAAATTTTACAGCTAAAAATTTAATAATCAGAGCTAATCAATATACTGAAATTTTGGGAGATGTAAAGATGAAAGGCATTCCTGACCCAGACTTAATGTTTATTGATGCTAATATCCGAAGTATCAAAACGAGAAGTGACGAAATCAAATCAATCATTTCTTATGTAAAACTACCTAAAGAATTAGATGCACTGGGCAAAATCAATGGGCAAGGAAGTTACAAAGGCTTTATTAAAGATTTTAATGCTCAATTAGATTTACAAACAGATATTGGACAATTGACTGCAAATGCTTATTTAAAATTTCCAAAAATAGGAGTTCCAATTTATCGAGGCAGCGTAAAATCACAAGGAATTCAACTTGCAAAAATTGTAAATTCAGATAAAATCAATAATATAGCTTTTGATTTGAATATTGATGGAAGCGGCTTTGATTTAGATCATCTGAATACTTCTGTACAAGGCAAAATTTCTAATGTTGATTTCAATTACTACAGATACAAAGACATTACACTCAATGGTCAATTTTCCAATAAAAAATTTGAAGGAGCTGTTCAGTTAATTGATGATTGCGCCTCCTTAAATTTCAATGGTTTAGTTGATTTGAACAATCCAGAGAAACCGATATATAATTTCTATGCTAAATTAGACAAAGCAGATTTACAGCAACTCAAATTTATCCCTAACAAACTGATTGTAAGTGTAGAAGGCAATTTTCAGTTTGAAGGAAAAGACATTAATAACTTGACTGGTCAAGCTCAATTAGCCAATATTCATCTTGTTGACAATCAATATAATGTAAATTTATCTGATTTATTAATTTGTTTGGAAAAATTCGGAGAATACAAAGAATACTCTATCAATTCTCACGAAATAAATGGATATATGAAAGGCTATTTTGACCCTATCAAACTACCTGCCTCATTACAATTCTTTTTGTCCAAGCATACGACATTATTAAAATCACCTGGTATTGAAAAACTAGATGACTTGATATTTCCTCAAGACCTAGAAATGAATATTAGAATTTCTAAAGACATTGGACTTGCGGCACTATTAGACCCTAAAATCAAAAGTTTTTCTGATATCACACTCAAAGGAACATATAATAGTGAGAATGAAAAAGCCAATCTCAATTTAATCATTGACTCACTGAACTATGACAATATGAAATTTCATCTGTTCAAAGCAAATATTTTTGACAGAAATGACTCTCTTATTATTACTAGTAATCTCGGTAAAATCGGAATAGGAAACACTGAATTTAACAATATTCATTTAGGGGCAACCACCAATCTGTCAGGATTCTATAGTAGGCTGAAAGTTGAAAATGATACAGCAAAAAATAATTTGGAGCTAGTGACAGTAGTTAATTTTTCAGATGATACAATTAATATCAAATTTCCAAGATCAAGAATCAAAATCAATAATAAAAACTGGGTCATCAACCCTACCAACAATATTATCATAGTAGATTCAATTTTTCAACTCAATAATTTTGTTTTGCAACAAGGCGATCAAAAAATCAGTATTGAAAACAGGCAAAATCTTTCAGACGCATTTGTAAAAATTGAAAAACTAGATATTGCAGATTTAGCTCAAGTTATAGATTCTACTAAAATTATAAAAAGTGGATATTTGGATGCTAATCTAAGGTTAAAAAATGCATTGAAATCACCTGAAATTGACGGCGATATTATTTTAAGACATCTCAATGTCTATGAGGAAGAAGTGGACTCTATCAAACTGATAGCCAAACTGTCCGATAAAGATCAGAATCTCAATATTGATGGCTTTATTAAAGACAATGACTATGATATTTCATTAAATGGCAATTATTCTACAGATAAAAAATCTACTCAACCTATCGATTTGAATGTTGACTTTTCAAAAATAAGCTTAAAATTCTTATCCTTCCCTATCATTTTAGGTAATGAAATATCGAATTTGAAAGCTTTTGCCAAAGGAAAAATACATGTAGGAGGCTCCTTCAAAGATATTGCTTTAGATGGGAAAGCTAGTATTATAGACACAGCATCTCTCAAAGTTAATTTCTTAGGTACTACCCTGAAATTTGCCAATGAAGACATAGTACTCAAACCAAGGAGTATAGAATTTTATAAAGGTGGACTCTTTGATAAGTCAATTACACTGATGGATGAATTCAATAATAAAGCTACTTTAAAGGCAAAACTTGAGCACCACAATTTCCAAGATATGTCTGTTCAAGCACAGATTATCACAGATAAGTTTAATTTCCTCAATACAAAATATAAGGACAATCCTGATTTCTTTGGCAAAGTATATGCCTCAGGAATCGTCAATATCAACGGCCCATTAAATAATATCAATATGGATATTACAGCCAAAACATTACCTAATACTGAGTTCAATATTGTCGTAGCAGGGACAAGCGGTGATCAAATATATGATTTTGTAAAGTTCACTGACAGAAGTAAATTAAAAGATACCACACATATAGATATTAAAAAGGCTACCTCAACACCTTCGAGTATAAATCTTGAAATGAACATCAATGCTACCCAAGATGCTTTACTAAAAATGTATTTAGATTATGCCAAAAATGATGTTATCAGGGCTAGAGGAAATGGAGAACTTCAACTTGTCATCAGTCCTAATAGTATGCAAATGTTCGGGGATTATGTGGCGACTTCTGGTGATTACCTATTTTCACAACAAGAAATTGTCAATAAAAAGTTCAGTATAAAAAATGGTAGCACTATCAGTTGGAATGGTGATATCATGGATGCAAAAATGAATGTCGATGCGCTCTATAGTTCCAGAGTGAGCATGAATGACATTGTGGACTCCACTTCCAACTTACGAAATAAAAGATTTCCAGTGGATGTAGTACTCAAAATAGGAGGCACTTTAGCAGAAACAGATATTAAATTTGCTCTTGCTCCTCCTTCAGGTCAAAGTAGCATACCAGATGAATTAAATGCTGTCATTGAAAGAATTAACAATGACCCAGCTCAAGTGAATACCCAAGCATTTGGATTAATACTTTTCAATAGATTTTTAAATCTTCAAAACACTTCTAATGCACAAGCGGGAACCATCGGAGTAGATTTGGCAATTACTACATTAAGTGAGTTTTTCAATGCTAAAATTTCAGAATATGTCAATGATGCACTAAGTATGCTGATACCAGGAGCAGAAGTAGCTATTAATCAAGGCACTGATAATACTGGAATTCGAGTGACCCAAAAACTAAACAATGATCGTCTGATTATCAATTTAGGAGGAGACGTCCAATATGGAAATAGAGAAAATATCCAGCTTCAGGAAAATAACACCGGATTTGTTGGAGATGTCGAAATAGAATATCTGATTACAGAAGATGGTCGTATAAGAGCTAAAGTATATTCTAGATATGATAATACGATTATCAGGCTTGAAAATGAAAGCTATCTCAAATCAGGCATCGGCATCACCTACCAAAAAGAAGTGGATAAATTCCTGCAATTATTTAAACCTGATAATAATAAAAAAAGAAAAGATAAAAAGACTGTAAGTAAATAATGGTTCTTTTATCTGTAATAGCCACTGATATCTACAAAATATTTTCAATCAGTAAGATGAAAGTTGAATCCAAGTATCCATTTCAGGTAAGCCATCAAATTCTCAATATTAATTGTCTCATTAATTCTATATTTGCGAAATGCAATTCAGTCAGGTAGTAGGTTTAAAAGATATCAAAAAGCATTTGACGCAAATGGTATTAGACAATAAAATACCGCACGCACAATTGTTCTTAAATCAGGAAGGAGCTGGAGGATTGCCAATGGCACTTGCATTTGCTCAGTATTTAGTCTGCGAACAAAAAAGTGATACAGATAGCTGTGGAGAATGTTCCTCTTGTCAAAAAGCACAAAAGCTGATACATCCAGATATCCACATGACATACCCTGTCATAAAAAAAGATACCAAACCTCCTATTAGTTCAGATTTCATCAAAGAATGGCGTAATCAGGTGATAAGCAATCCATATATCAATGAGTATGAATGGTTGCAAAGTATAAGTAAAGAAATAAAGTTGGGTAATATTACTAGAGAAGAAGCTAGCCAAATTATTAATACACTATACTTAAAATCTTTTGAAGGTGGATATAAAATCCAAATTGTATGGATGGCTGAAAATCTTGGTGAAGTTGGAAATACCTTACTAAAAATCTTTGAAGAACCCCCAGAGAAAACAATTATTATCTTAATTGCAGAAAATCTGGAGGCTATTCTTCCTACTGTAATTTCAAGGACACAAATTGTAAAAATCAATGCTATAGATGAAAAAGATATCATTGAAGCCTTGGTGAATCATCATCATCTGGATAGTCAATTGGCAGAAGAATATGCCTATATAGCTAACGGAAATTATAGAAAAGCTCAACAACTAGTTGCCAACGAACTTGAAACATTTGGAGATGATTTAAAAGAATGGATGATTTATTGCATGCGTGGACCATCCACAGATTTGATAAAATGGACAGAAAATAAGCATACTAAAAGCAGAGAATATTTAAAGAAATTTTTTGAATATACCATTCATATATTCAGAGAGTCATTGTCTTCCAAATACACTGACAATTCACTTGCTCCACATGTCTCTAAAAGTGAAATTCCTGTGGTACAAGCGCTCAAAAAATATATTTCACACAACAATCTTTATCAGCTCATTCCTCTGATAGAAGAGGCGGCCTATTTCATTGAAAGAAATGCGTTTACTAAAATGGTTTTACTCAATCTTTCTATTCAAATACGAAAAATTTTAAAATAAATCATAGATAATTGTCCCTCAAGCTACCATTTGGGCACTCTTGAATTAATCGGCTACACATATTTTTTTTAGTCAACAATCATTCAAAAAGTGGCAAAACTGACATTTCATCAATTGAAACTTATTATCTTATTAAAATAAATGAAATACGTATAAAATAGGAATAAAATTAGCTATTGATTTCTAGTCAATTCATCCATTTAATTCACTATTTCAATAAAAATATTGATATCCAGCCATCAATCCTGAACTATCCAATTATCTGATAGAAAAAATAAAAAATATTTCGTTGTAAAACATGCCTTTGTATATTGCATTAAAAGAAAAGTACAGTATATTTGCACTCGCAATAAAAGAAAGCACTTTTCTTGCAAGTTCTAAAAAATATTATGCGAATGTAGCTCAGCTGGTAGAGCACGACCTTGCCAAGGTCGGGGTCGCGGGTTCGAATCTCGTCATTCGCTCATTGAAAATGAGTATAAAATTTTATACTTATTTTAAGAGAAATGCCCTGGTGGTGGAACTGGTAGACACGCAGGACTTAAAATCCTGTGAGCCGAAAAGCTCGTACGGGTTCGATTCCCGTCTGGGGCACTCCTCTTAATAGCTCTTTAAAATCATTATGCGAATGTAGCTCAGCTGGTAGAGCACAACCTTGCCAAGGTTGGGGTCGCGGGTTCGAATCTCGTCATTCGCTCCAAATTGAAATTCAATATTGGAACAGTTGCCCTGGTGGTGGAACTGGTAGACACGCAGGACTTAAAATCCTGTGAGCCGAAAAGCTCGTACGGGTTCGATTCCCGTCTGGGGCACTCTTCTAATGAATTGCGAATGTAGCTCAGTTGGTAGAGCACAACCTTGCCAAGGTTGGGGTCGCGGGTTCGAATCTCGTCATTCGCTCATTTTCTCTTAAGTATCCATTTTTGTTTTATTAGTATGAAGATTACTTTTATTAGTTGGGCTTTTATCTTTGTAGTTAGTGCATGTAAGTTTTCCTCTCAGCCCAAAAATAACCTAAGAGGAACATGGAAAGTAATAGATTATCAAAATGATATCACCATACCATTATCTAAACAAGAAATCGAAGGATTTCATACAAGTGTAAAAATCCAAAAACAAAAAATGATTGAGTACTCTGAATACATCTATTCTGACAGTACATATCTACTAAAGCATTCGCCTGTGGACTCTGACAAGGGTATTTGGGAAATGCCTAATGACACAACACTAATTTTGAAAAGTCAATCATACAGAATTGTGGACACCTGCAATATTCATTTCACTGACAGAAATAATGCTGTTATCAGCATGTCAGACCCTACTCAAAATATAAAAGTATATATTCAAAAGAAATAAGCCTAGATCATATTTATCCTATTAATCCTATAGAAATAGGCTTTCTATTCGATTCAAAAAAACTTGCCTCACTTTACAGCAAGGCAAGTTTTCTATTTTTAGCACCTATTGAAAGGACAAGTTGTCCTTCAAAAAGCATTCTACTTAAATAAATATTACTTTTTAATTTTTTGCAATATTTCCTCACATTCAGGGAAAGTTTTTCCCGGGCAAGAAGATTTTTGAGGGATAAAAATATTATGGCCAGTAACCATCTTATTGTTCATGACCAAATAGCAAAAATTAGCCATTCTTCTATTCAACTCTACAACATTCCATCCAAAAGCATCATGACCTCCACCACATACCATGTCAAACCATACAGTCTCTCCTACTTCTTTTAGTCTGTTATACATTGCATTGCAACCAGTGACAACAGGGACATTATTTCCTTTACATTGAGGAAATGCCTTTGCATAATTCCAAGGAATCAACTCATCACACTGACCTTGTAAAAGATAGACAGGCACATTTTGTTTTTCAATATTTTTTGGATCTCCCATCAAAGGACCAGCTAAACTAATGATACCATTGGGTTTAGAGCTTACGTTTTGATATTGTCCGACAGATTCAAGTTTGCCTATTTTTGCAGCAATATCTCTAGGCACTTCATTATCTTGAAAATATGTAGAGCCCACTGCATTACCTCCACCTGCACTTCCACCAGAAACATAAATTTTATCAGGATCTATTCCTAGCCTTATTGCATTTGCTCTCACATATCTGATAAGTGCTTTCGTGTCTTGAAAACCTCTAAATGCAGCTTCTGTCATATTTTTTGCAACATCTCCTACACATAACAATGCTACATTGGACTGAGGAAATCCTACTCTATAATCACCTGAAATTGCAACATAACCACGCATTGCAAACTCACTATTAAATACATCTATACCATTTTTCATTTTAGATGCCCATGCTCCTCCATAATAAAAAATGATACATGCTCTTCCTTTATTTTGAGTATCCCCTTGAGGAGAATATATATCAATCACTAAATTTGCCTTTTTATTATCCCAAGTATTAACTCCTGTCAAAAAAGTTTCAGTTGTTTTGTCATAAGCATTAAAGACTTTATCTCTGTACCTTTCACCATTTGGATTATATACGTCTCTATTGTTTTGTTGTTTTGGCTGACCTTGCTGCCCAGTATTTCCAGATTTGTTAGCAGCCTGATTTTTCTTTTGATTTTCTGCTGCTTGTTGTAGAACAGTACACGATGAAAACATTAAAGAAATGAGTAATAAATTAAAAACCTTTTTTAGCATATCCATAAAATTATCTGACAAAAATATTCAAAAAAGCAGAAAATGCAGGGGAATTTGGCTATTAAAAATAACTTCACATTATAAATCCATATTTTTGAAGACATATTATGACTGATATATCAAATTTTAAGAAGACATCCAAGTTGATGTATATGTATTTACTTATTGGTATTATCGCATTTGGGATAATTAGTGTTTGGCGCATTCCTGAATATGTTGATGTACTGGGTTGGGATGAAGGACTATATATGCAGAATGGCCTTTTATTTACTACAAAATTACAGAAAGCATGGGGACCTATGTATGCAGCATGGTATTATTTTCTTCATTTTTTTCAAAAACATCCTCTGCAACTCTACTTGTTTAATTTCCAAGTATTAACCATGTTACCAGGTGTTTTGTTTTTCATTTACTGGACTAGAATTGGTATCAGACCTATGGTGGCAGCTGTCATCTCAATGTTCTATATTGCCTCTGCAATCAATTTTCATTCTTGGCCTAAAATTTCGCTTTATACCACTTCAATACTTATTTTCACTTTTATTGTTTCCACCTATTTCCAACGAAAACTAGATAAAGTAATAGTTGTTGCAGGAGGAACCTTGATAGCTTCCTACATGAGACCAGAGTTATATCTAGCATTTGTAGTCTTGTTTCTCATTATTCTCATCAGTATTATTTACCAATTAATAAAAAAGTTATCTATTCACAAAATCACATGGTCACTCAGTGGTCTGTTATTGATAGGAATAATGGGTTTACAAAAAGTACTCGGAAATCCATTATTCAGCTTTGAAGGAGGGAGAGCAATTGCAGCATTTGCCCAACATTATGCGTATAATTATTCAATCTGGAACCATTTGCGACCAGACAGGTGGCAATTGCATGGTCAAGAAATTTTTGAAGCCGACTTTGGAAAAAACTATGACTCATATAGCGCGTATAAAGCCAATCCAGTGGTATTTATGAAACATATTCATTCCAATTTTATAAACTACTTACTCAATATCTGGAGATTTTATACCGATTTACTCCTGCCAGAGTCTATATTCAGGTTGAATGAAATATGGCGAACAATCCTTTTATCAATAACAATATTGGGAATAATAATATTGAAGAAAATCAATTTTAGTTGGTGGTGGAATACGATGAAATCAAAATGGGTTGAATGGATACTACTATTGATTGTCATTGGTCCTACTTTTTTATCTGTGATATTAATATTCCCTAGGGAACACTATATGGTCATGCAAGTCCTATTGATAATGACATTAATTTTGAGCTTTTCTTATGGCTTTACTGCTTGGCCTCCTATTGGAAGCACAAGAAATCATCTAGGGCTTATCTCTGCAATTATTCTCTTTTTGTTGTGGCTCGCTCCAAATGCAAAAGACAGAGCCTATTTTGATAATTTCAGAGATGTAAAAGGCAATTTCAATGTTCAATCTGCTAGACAACTAGAAAATTTCACTTTATTGAAAGATACTATTTCTATTTCGGAAGATGAAGGAGGAATAATTTGCTTTATTTCTGAAGCAAAAAGAGACCGATATAAATGGCAGCCTGCAATGTGGAAGAAAAGCAATTTTAATCATTATTCTGACAGCATGGGTACTCAATTATACTATGTTACTCCTTTGATGTTATATGATGACAGATATTTGCTGGATAGTGAATGGCAGGATTTTATAAAAAACTATCCCCAAAGAGGATTTAAAAAATTAGAAATTGCCAAAGAATGGTATTTCCTATATGATACGACTGCTTTAACATACTATGGAAATAACAATATGAGAAAATAATCATTTTCTTATTGTTTCAACTATTACCTTTACAAAACCATTACTTACTATGAGACAATATTTACATTTATTGTGTGCTATCTCTTTCATTCTCATTGCTCCACAACTTGCAAATGCGAAAGATATGGCTATTCAAGATGTGATAAATAGTGTCAATCTAGATAGTTTAATCATCAATGTGAAAATGCTTACAGGTGAAGCAAAAATCAACCTAAATGGCAATAGAGATTCTATCATATCTAGACATTATCTTCATAACGATAACGAAAAAGCATTTCAATTTTTAAAAAATAAAATTCAAGAATACGGTTATGATACAGACTCGATAGTCTTTAGCCCTAGTGGGAAAAATCTTTTTGGTATCAAATTGGGAAATAAATACCCTAAAAGAGTCGTGATTATTGGAGCACATTATGACAATCTACCTTTAGGAGAAAGAGCTCCAGGTGCAGATGATAATGCAAGTGGTGTTGCAGCAGTAATAGAGGCCTCTCGCTTATTGAAAGATATTTCACTTCCATATACAGTTGTATTTGCGTTATGGGACGAAGAAGAGAGAGGACTTTTAGGAAGTAAAGTTTTTGCAGCTTCTTTTGGCAATAATAATGACACACTTAAAGGATATATCAATTTAGACATGATTGCTTGGGATAGCAATATGGACTATAATGTAGAACTTCATGTCCGTCCAATTGCCAATTCCTTAGACCTTGCAGGAACTATTGAAAAAATCAATGAAGACTATCAAATAGGATTAAAAATTCAGGTTATTAATCCGGGTAGCAAAGACTCAGATTATGCTTCATTTTGGAACAACAACCTGCCAGCAGTCGGTCTGAATGAAGAGTATATCGGTCAAGATTTCAATCCTACTTGGCACACTATCTACGACAAATTAGAATCATTTAATCTCGACTATTTTCATAAGGTTTCACAACTCGCGATTGCTTCTTTGCTGAAATTTGCTTCTGATACATCATTACCTGTAGGAATTGATGAAAACCTTCTTTTATCAGAAAAAATTTTAGTATATCCTAATCCATTTAATGATAAAATCAATATAAGAATTCCTGAACTAGACACACAGTTTATAAAGCTGACAATCTATGACTTTAGTGGCAAAGAGGTATTTAATGAAGAAAAATTTCACAATCAGACTATTACTTTACCTGTTCATTTAGCCAAAGGGAGTTATGTCCTGCAATTGCAAACTAATGATCATATATACATCCAAAAAATCATCAGACAATAAAATTATTTCATCCTCAATAGACCTTCAAAAAGCAAATCGTTCAATATTATTTTGTATCTTACTTCATAACAATTTGTAAGATTTTATATGAAAAAATGGTTGAATATTTTGTGGATTATTCT
The DNA here is from genome assembly GCA_023957235.1 of Chitinophagales bacterium. Lineage (GTDB taxonomy): Bacteria > Bacteroidota > Bacteroidia > Chitinophagales > JADIYW01 > JAMLHH01. The sequence continues at coordinate 394,411 of JAMLHI010000002.1, forward strand.
GTCGATTTCATCATGTAAAAAAGATGACATCAATAATAAAATACCGACAATATCGCTTAAAATTTTGATAAATACAGAGGCAAATGGCCAAGCTGTTAAAAAAGGTAATAGTTATCTACATCTCTCTTCTTTAGGCTATAAAGTAAATGAATTAAAATACTATATCAGTCATATCCGTTTGGTCAATCATCAAGGTATCGAATTTCCATTTGCAATTGACCCATATATTGAAGGTAGCGAACAAGGAGTCTTTCTTTATTGGATAGGTAAAAACGAAAGCACTTCAGGCACTCTTCCAGCCCAAAAATATGAACAAATAAAATTTGATTTAGGTTTGTCTCCAACACTCAACAACTTAAACCCTAATCAATTTTCAGCAACTCATCCATTAAGTAGAGATACGGATATGTTTTGGGATATGCTCAAATATCGTTTTTTAATTTTTGAAGGCACTTTAGATAAGGAAAATAATGGAACATACTCATTACCTTTTTCATATCATTTAGGGGGAAATGATTTTTTGCGGAATATCACCTTAGATATTCCTATAGATTTAAGTAGTCAAAAGGCAGCAATATTGCCTATAAAATTTAATTTAGACAAACTTTTTACTGACGGAAATGACACTATTGATATTCTCAAATTCTTTAGTTATCACAGTATTGACGACCAAAAAAATAAGGGTTTGAAAATGATGGATTTTTCAGCAAATGCATTTGAAAAATGAAGTTTTTATGCTATATATTGATAATTTCAGCGTGGTTGCTATCCTGTAAAAAAGAAAACAACCAAGGTCCTACACCCTACTCTTTACCCCAAATTAGTAATTTCAGAGCCCCCTCCTTTGATCCCGAAAATCCCTTGACAAAAGAAGGAGTTGAGTTGGGGCATCACTTGTTTTTCGAAAAAAGATTATCACAAGATTTTACACTTTCATGCGCTAGTTGTCATTTGCCTGAAAATGGTTTTTCTGACCCCCAACAATTCAGTATTGGAGTTGGCGGGACAGTAGGGCGGAGACAATCCATGTCATTATTCAATTTAGCATGGAGTAAACAATTTTTCTGGGATGGTAGAGCTGCCAATCTGAGAGAACAAGCATTATTTCCAGTTCCAGATACAACAGAAATGCACCTACCATGGGATATTGCAGAGCAAAGACTCAATTCACATCAGGAATATAAAAAGAAATTCAAAGCCTCATTTGGGACAGCGCATATTACTAAAGAACTTATAACAAAAGCACTTGCACAATATGTCCAAACCATAGTATCATATCAGTCACCATTTGATAAATACATACGAGGAGAAGGCGACCTTAATGCAGCAGCATTACGAGGTTATCAACTATTTAATACCGAAGCAGCAGACTGTTTCCACTGTCATTCTACACCTGAATTATTTGTACATCCTAGTCAGATATTCGGCAACAACGGTTTAGATTTAGTGGATAATCCAGAAGACTTTAAAGATAAAGGGCATGGAGAGTTTACTGGTCATCCCAGCAACAACGGACAGTTTAAAATTCCTTCATTACGCAATCTGACAATGACTGCACCTTATATGCATGATGGCAGGTTTAAAACATTAGATGAAGTCATCAATTTTTACAATAACGGACCTCAACTTTCGCCTTCCTTAGATCCCATTATGATTACAGAAGCCAATAGAAGATTGCTACAAAATGGCCGTTGGGGATTGGGGCTAAGTGAACAAGATAAAGCAGATTTGAAAGCATATCTTATCTCTCTTTCTGATAGCACAGTTTTAAGCAATCCCCTATTTCAAGCACCTAAAGAATTATAAATTTATCATTTCCCTCCTGCTGAAAGGTTTATTCTTGAAGCCCAAAAAATAAAAATGGCAGCTAATGCCGACAATGCTAAGGTGATTAAAAAAATAATCAGTATGTTTTCACTTTGAAGCCAACCTATCAAACCAGAAATTAAAGCTCCAAAAGCCATTCTCATAGAACCTCCCAATGCCGCAGCGGTACCAGCATTTTGCTGAAAAGGCGACAATGAAGCTGCTATAGCATTGGGATAAATAAATCCAATTAAAAACAAAATGGAAAATACACTCAGTACCATACGAGTATAATGCATTTGAGGATAGAGTGCTACAAGAAAAACAACGAGCAAGGATAAAATTAATAATAATAATGAAGCTAATTGAATGATTTTTAAATAATTGTAATATTTAGTCAAATAACCATTGATATAGCTACCTGCAATTAATCCAGATGCGTTGATGGCAAAAACAATAGAAAAAACCCTATGACTCAATCCATAATGTGAAATAAAAATAAATGAAGCTGCAGAAAGATATCCAAATAAGATAGAATTGGCAATGCTACCACCCATCGTATAAGTGAAAAATCTTTTGTCACGAATAACGCCAATATAAGACTGAAAAACCTGAGAAACTTCTAATTTTTGTATATTTTGAAATCGATTTGTTTCTGGCAAAAAGAAAAAAATCATAGCAAATACCAACAAAGAAAATGCTGCCATAAAATAAAACATATCATGCCAAGAGCCTATTTCCAAAAACAAACTACCTATACTTGGTGCTATTAAAGGACCAACACCCATGACAAGCATAATATAAGAAAATATCCTAGGTCTCCTCTCCTCTTCAAAGACATCTACAACGATAGCATTAGAAGCAACTATTCCTGCACAACTACCTAATGATTGAAAAAATCGCAAAAATGTCATAGATTCTATATTAGAAGAAAATGCACATCCTAATGAGGCAATCGCATATAAAAGAAGTCCTGCTAACAATGGCTTTCTCCTTCCATATTTATCAATGACTGGACCATAGAAAAGCTGACCTAATGAGATTCCTACAAAAAAAGAAGTCATTGTATAGGCAACTTCTTTTTCATTGACTCCAAAATCTCTCGCTATATTCTGAAATCCAGGTATATACATATCTATGGAAAATGGCCCTATTACTGCCAAAATGCCTAGAATCAGGATTAAAAATGTCCTATTAATGTTTGTTTCTGTCATAAAACAAGAGGCAAAGGTAATTTTTTTGACTCATATCGGTGACCAATTAACATTGTTTATGTCTTCATTTTGAAATACATCTTTGATCTAGAACTCAATTGATTATTAATCATGTGCTATTCTGTCCAACTCAATTTTCACAATGATATAATCATAAATTGCTTGAAGAAATGCAGAGCTTGATTGAAGGTACAACAAATTACTTTTCGCCCATTCATCGGTAGTCATTCTACCATTCTTCAATAATTCTGAATCTATATCAAGATTCTCTTTTCTTAATTTTTTATTATTCTCTTTTAATAAAAGATTTTCCTGCCTATAAGTTAAGTCTTCTTGTAGCTGCACCTTTAACTTTTTTCTTTCTAGTTCTTCTATTTTATAATTCAACTCATCTTGCTTCAATTGTAAATTTAGAGATTCAACTCTTTTCAATCTATCCAACCCAGTAGTAATAGGCACATTGACATTCAATCCTAGATAAGTATTTCCATACCAAAATGGAGAGCTAAAAATTTCAAACTGGTTACTGAAATAATTTGTTCCCCAAAAGCCATTCAAAGACACTTTTGGAAGAGCAGTCATTTTTGTATTTTTAAGTTTTAAGGTTGTCAATGTCTTTTCTTGCTCAATTTTCATCAAAGTCTGGCTTTTCATCTCTGATGGTTCTTTTTGGTGATATACAGCATATAAATCCAGCAGATTACCTATTAAATAAATATCCTCTACCTTGTCGGCTTCAAATCCCATATCTTCTAAAAGTTGAGCTTTGGTGTTATTCAATATTCTTAGTGCTTCAAAATAGGTTGAAATTGCTTCATTTTTTTCAATCATGACATTATTCAAGTCGTTCACTTTCAGTCTTCCAGCAGTTTGTTTATCTTGAAATACTAATAATAATTCATGCTTATTTAAGGTATCGGATATAGCCAATAGCAGTTGATCTTGAGCAAGCAGACAAGCTACATAGTCTTGTTGAGTAATGAAAGTCAATTGCTGAATACTGATTTCCTTATCCGCCTGAGAAATGACTACTTTTTGCTTAGCCTCTTTCAGTTGACCAAAAGTTTGAGGATTAAATAAATCATAATTAGCATTGATACCTGCACTGTTTCTCCATCTTGTCATCATTTTCAAAGGGAGAATTTCATCTTTATTAGCACTAGGATTAAATGCAATTGAAGGCACAGGAGTAGTAGGCACAACAATATTGTATCTCATGTCAAAACTAGCATAGATATCTGGAATTTTTTGCCACTTTAACTCATCTATTCTTTTTAAAGCTATTGCTGTCTGAATAGTCTTTTGTTCAATATTGAAATTAAATTTTAAAGCAAGATTCACCGCATCTTCCATCGTAAGGTTTTGAGGTAATTCTTCCTGCTGCCCATATCCTTGATTGAAAAAAAACAATAAGCTGAGAAATGATATAAAAAAAACTTTCAGGTTCATGACTTTCATTATTTGAAAACAGATGCAGGTTCTAATTTATTAATTTTTCTAATAGCAAAAAGGGAACCTCCAATAGATATAAAAAGAGTTACAAGTAGTAAAAAAGCCAACAATTCTGGAGATAAACTAATTATCAATCCGACATTAGCGACACCTTGTTTGAAAAAAATCAGTAATAACAAAGCAAAACCAAAACCAATGATGGCATAAATAAGTGCTTGAGTTAAAATCAGTCTTCTCACATAACCATTAGAAGCACCTATAGCTTTATAAGTTGCATAATCTTTCTGTCTATCCAAAACTGAGGAGTATAATGTCAAGCCAATGATAAAAAATCCTGTCACAATAGCGAATATTACCAACATACCAAAACTCATCCCCATATTAGTTGCACTAAGAAGCTCTTTTGCAGTAGAATAGCTCAAATCATTTTTCTCCCATGCTTTTACACCATAAAAAGTATGATTAATTCGATGAATGATATCCTTGATATTGGCATTAGCTTTGGCTTTCACAACAATAATACTCACTCTAGATGCAGGAAATCCTGAAAAATATCTGACATTATTCAATGATGTAAACATATAATGCCCACCAAACGCCTGAGCATTTTTTGTTTCCAAGACGACCTTAGCTTGTTTGCCATTGATCTCTAGGTTTGTACCCAGATGAATATCCATTTTTAAAGATTTAGCATCGTAATAATCAACTGAAACTGCGCCTGGATTGGAAAGATTTTCTCTCTGTCCTCTATGAATTTTGGATGTATCAGGACCTGCGGCAAATAAAGGAGCATCACTTCCAATCAAAACAAAAGGAATTGTTTTTCCATTTTGCATCGTTGCTTTTGCATTAGCAATAACAATAGGGTATGTATTTTCTACACCTTCGACACTCCTAATTTCTCGAAGAAAACGACTATCTAAATTGGTAATTTCATTGACATTACCAGAAGTGTTTTCAATCACCCATATTTCTCCCGATTGTGGATTGGCATTATTTATCAATCCACTCATTATCTCAACGATAAACTTCAGTGTTCCTAACTGCTGACCGATAAGGAAGATGCTGACAACAATACCGACAACAATCCCAATACTTTTAGGTCTGTCAAATCGCATAAATCTTAATGCAGTACGAAACATAAATACTTATTATTGTATTTGAATATTACACTCTACTTTAGAGTTGAGCAATAGATAATCAGTACTGTCCAACAAAACTTTAAATCTCCTCACTCTTCGATCCTGCATTTCTGCGGGCTCATCGGAAAAGAGAGATTTATTACTCAAATTGGGTGAAAGAGAGCTAATAGTTCCAGTACTAATGACCTTGTCATGTCCCATATAACGAATGCTTACTTTCTGACCTATATGCAATCTATTTGCAAACATTTCATCTACTTCAGACTCAACCACCCAAGGGCCTTCAGGCGCAAAGCTGGCAAAGGTTTCAAATGCCCGAAATGCAGCTCCTACTTTAGCATCCTGAGATAGTAAAACGCCATTAGATGGTGATTTAACCACACTTTTTCCCAATTCATTTTCTGCAATCGCTCTTTGGGACGACAATTCTTTTAATTTAGATTGAGCAACATCTATCTTCTTTCGACTCTGAGCAATCTGCGCAATAAGTATATCTCTATCAGTATATGCAGCATCTAAATTTTCTTTCGTATCTGCTCCTTTATCTGACAATAGTTCAATTGTTTTAATGGATTTTTCTTTACTATTTAGTTGAATCAAAAGTTGTTGGATAGACAATTCATCCACTTTAATCTGCTCAAGCTGAGTATTGATCTGATTATCTATCTGCTGTCTATTCAGAAAAGCTCCTGCTGCGTTCAATTCTATAATAACATCTCCTTTTCTCACGCTATCACCTTCTTCTTTTCCAACTGATTGTACAATTCCACTTTCCTCAACTGCCAGATAAACAATTCCGTGTAAAGGAGCAATCCTTCCAATAGCAATCACATGAGAAATATCCTGAGGGATACTCAGATTGGCATTATCTTTTATAATCTCCTTATTTTCAGAGTTACATGCAAGCAACAAAAGCATTGCAAATACAAGAAAGAAAGATTTCATTCTATTATAGTTCATATTCATTTTCTTTAAATGGCGTTTCTGAGGTCTTGCCTTCAGACAAATAAATGATTCTATCAGCATATTTACAGAGTCGGGTATCATGGGTAACTATCAAAACTGCTTTCCCCAATAAGGACAGCTCTTTCAATTCTAACATGATTTTATGTGCATTTTTAGAATCAATAGATGCGGTAGGCTCATCACACAATAAGATAGGAGGATCTGTCACTAAAGCCCTAGCTATTGCAACCCTTTGCTTTTGGCCACCACTCAACATTTTTGGCAAATGATTCTTTCTATCTTCCATTTCTACCTGTGTCAAAGCTTTCTTTGACATTTCAGAAGCTTTCTTTCCAGAAATACCTTTTAATATTAATGGTGACATCACATTTTCCAAAGCAGTCAGAGGTTCAATTAAATTAAATCCTTGAAAAACAAAACCAATATTATTCAGCCTAATAGATGCTAGTTTTTTTTGAGAGACATTTGTAACATCTTCACCATTGATAACCACCTGACCTTCAGAAGGATAAATAACACAGCCTAATAGAGAAAGCAGCGTTGTTTTTCCCGATCCAGAAGGGCCTAAAATAATTGTCAATTCATGTGTCTTAAAACTTAATGTACTAGGTGCCAGAGCAATAGTTTCTGTATCACCATTTTTATAGATTTTTGAAACTTTCCTTATTTCAGCAATTACTTCTGACATTTGTTTATAGTTAACTAATCTGAGCAAAAATAAAAAAGTATCTATTTCATACTTTCTGTCAAAATTCAATCAGATTATAAGAATCACAAACTTAAAAACAATTACTCATTGTTTATGTACACATTTTCTTGAATACTGATAATTTATCAGCAAAATCAATGAATATATAAGTTAACCTGATTTATCCAAATATCTAGATAGTAACTCACAAATTATTATGAGTCAACAATTCATCTTTTTTCTTTCTATTAAATTTTGGATTTTTTATGAAAATAAAGAGTAAAAGGAATAATAAAACAAAGAATCCGCTTACTGGAAGCCAATATTCTATGGGCTCTACCCATATTTCATCAAAAAGTTCCCATCTTCCTATCACTTCCACAAAGTTCCAAAAAATAATCACAGTAGGCACAGCATACCTAATAGCATAATCAAATGTCTGAATCTTAAATAACTGAACGATTAAATATAAAGACCAAATTAAAGAACCATAGGCAGTTATATACGTGGCGATATGACGATCACCTGCTATATTTGGATTGTAAACAATCAATAAAAGGATATAAAAAAACCAAAGTAACATAATGGTTTCAATAAAAGTTGTAACAGCCAAAGGCTTCCTGTAACCTTTTTGAATCATAATGTGCTTCCTCAAATTTGTATATTTCTGTATCCAAATGAAAAAATTACAATAAGTACGAGTAAAAATAAAATATAGGGTCATATTTAATAATAAACCCACAGAAGAAAGCATCACTAAATATTCTTTCTTTGTTTGTACTTCCCCATTGACAATATAATCTGAAACATTATTTTCTTCAGCAATCCAAACAAAGGAAAATTCTATCCAACCCGTCCATAATAATATTCCTCCTAGAAAACCTAATAATGTAGCTAAGGTGTGACGTTTATTCTTAAAAATCCCCCAAACAACCATAACCATTCCAATCAAACCCATGACAAATGCACCTATATATTTATCATCATGCAAAAGTTCTTCATTCAAAATCATTAAGGCATGACCAATAGGCATCAAAAGCAATACAACTAAGAATGAAAAAAAGCCATTGCGCACACCGTTTCTTAGATGATTTCTATTTGAGGATTTTAGTGTTTCCATTATAAAATAAATATTTATTAAGACTAATTAAAAATAACAAGAACAAATCTAAGAATAGGAAGTCTTAATTTCTAATAAAAAAATGACAATTTTATGATAAAATAACATTCTACAAAATAGTAAATTTCAATAATATTTTATCCTCTCAAAACATACAATTTCAAAAAGAATATAGTCATACGATTGGGAAGCAAAATCAATAGAGTTGATATGATAAATTCAAAAATTCTAGGTTTTCAATTCCTATTTGTGAGTGAAAGACTAGTTTTCTAATTCATAGAGAAAAAATCATCAGTAAAAATGTATCAAAAATAACAATAAGGGTTATAGCAGCTTTTAGCCAAAAAAAACTATGAAGCCCTTTTCAACTTACTTATTAGAATAAAGTAACTTGAAAAAACACTCCAGACCTAACTAAGACCATTATTTAGTCAGGCTCAATGCAGAAAATTTCTAAAATTTAATTCAGGCCTCTAGCTTTTAACATTGGTTCAATCTGAGGTTCAACTCCTCTCCAATCCAAATACATCTTTTTAAGATCTTCAGTATTTCCTTTAGAAAGAATCATGTCTCTCAACTTTTGACCATTTGCTCGTGTCAATCCGCCATTTTTTTCAATAAAATCAAAAGCATCATGATCAAGCATTTCTGTCCATAAATAAGCATAGTAACCTGCAGAATATCCTCCTCCAAAAATATGAGCGAAGTAGGTTGAACGATATCTAGGAGGCATAGCATGAACTTTATCCATCAGTGAATTGTGAAGTATTTGAATTTCAAAAGCATCTACATCTTCAATAACAGTATCAGCAGCAACTGTGTGCCATTGCATATCTAAACAAGCAGCTGCCAGTACTTCTCCAAGACTGTAACCTTGATTAAAAGTTGTAGATTTTTTTATTTTGTCAATTAGAGATTGAGGAATTTGCTCTTTAGTTTTATAATGTATCGCATAATTTTTCAATACTTCGGGATATAATGCCCAGTTTTCATTGATTTGAGATGGAAACTCTACAAAATCTCTCGCTACAGCAGTTCCAGAGAGAGACGGATATTGCTGATTGGCAAAAAAACCATGTAGTGCATGCCCAAATTCATGAAACATTGTCTCAACTTCATCATAAGTCAATAAAGCAGGTTGACCAGGTGAAGGTTTTGGATAATTACATACATTATAAATCACAGGTTTGCGATTGAATAATTTAGATTGATTAACAAAATTAGACATCCACGCACCTCCTCTTTTTGTCGGCCTAGCAAAGAAATCTGCATAAAACAACCCTAAAGGATCGCCATTTTCCTCTAAAATTTCATACACACGAACATCGGCATGATATACTGGAATATCGCTACGCTCATGAAAAGTAATCCCATATAATTTAGTTGCAGCAAAAAAGACACCTTTTTCCAATACTGTGTACATATCGAAGTAAGGCTTAATTTGTTCTTCATCCAAATCATATTTTTGCTTACGAACCATTTCAGAATAATAGTCCCAATCCCATGGTTCTAAAGAAAATTTTTCACCTTTAGAATCAATCATCTTTTGAATTTCATCAGATTCCATTTGTGCCTTAGATATAGTAGCTGGAATTAAATTTGCAAAAAAACGATTGACATTTTCAGGATTTTTAGCCATAGAGTTCTGCAAACTCCATGCAGCAAAATTATCAAAACCTAGCAGATGAGCTTTTTTTGCTCTCAGCTCTACCATTTCTTTAATTAAGCCTTTAGTATCAAATTCCCCTTCATTTGTTCTATTCCATGATGCATTAAATAATCGCTCTCTGCTCTCTCTGTTTTTCATTGAGGACAACAATGGTTGCTGAGTTGTATTTTGCAGAGGAATTATCCATACTTTACTATCCTTATTATATAGAGCCTCCAATGTTTCTTCAGACAAACCATTTAAATCTTCAACATTAGTAAACTTGACTTCAGAAGCGTTATTGGCAGACAATAATATCTTGCTAAATTTTGAGCTTAAAGTTGCCAATCTCGAATTATATCTTTTTAAGATTTCTTTATTTTCATCCGAAAGATTAGCCCCAGCGATTTCAAAATCCTGATAATAGACTTCAAGCAATTTCAATGACTCCTTATCCAGATTTAACTTAAATCTATTGTCATAAAGTTTTTTTATCCTTTTAAACAAATCTACGTTCAGATACATTTTATCACTCAACCCTGCCAATATAGGTGCTATTTTCTCATCTATCGCCTGGAGTGTATCATTTGTATTTGAAGACTCCAAAGCACCAAATATCATCATCACTCTATTCAAAGTAGCATCACTTTTTTCTAATGCTACTATCGTATTTTCAAAAGTAGGTTCAGATGATTGTGTAGCAATTGCATGGATAGCAGCTTCTTTCTGAAGGACACCTTCTTGAATTGCAGGTTCAAAATGTTCATTTTTAAATTTTGTAAAATCAGGTGCAAAATATGGCAACACACTCTCTACTAACAACGGGTTTTTATCATCAATCATTTTCATCTCATTTATGTTTTTACCCACTGTTTCTTTTGAATTATGGCAAGATAAAGTCAATAACACAATGGGGGCAAAAAAGAAAATTCTTTTCATTTTAAATCGTTTTATTGAAATGCAAAGGTATGAAAATGCTTAAAACTTGAAAGAATTCCTTTCAACTTTCTATTGATGGCCATCAAGGATCTACATCAATAACAATTTTAGTTTTTTTAAATCTATCATATTGATATAATAGCTGCCTTACTTCTCCAATGGAAGACTTCGCATTTGCTACCAATTCAACATTTCTTTCTATTTTTATCAGAATTTCTCTGATATATTTTCCTTGAATACGAGAAAGTGTAGGAATTGTAGGACCTAGAACTTCTCCTTCTATTTTGTTTTTAATTTGATAAGAGAAAAATTCTGCTGCTTCTTGCGCCACTCTCTCAACCGTATCTTTGACAGAAATCTGAATCAGCCTTACAAATGGAGGATATCTAAATTTCATCCTCTCTCCTAATTCTTTCTTGTAAAAATTTTCAATATTCTGATTTGAAATATATCCTACAATAGGATGATTGGGATCACTTATCTGGATGACTACTTTTCCCTTTTCTTCTGAACGTCCAGAGCGGCCACTTACTTGAGATAATAATTGATATGCGCGTTCCAAAGCTCTAAAATCAGGATAATACAATAATGAGTCTGCATTCAAAACTCCTACCAATTGGACATTTTTAAAATCCAGTCCTTTTGTTACCATTTGTGTCCCGATTAAAATATCTGCTTCATCCTGTTCAAACTGCTCAATAATCTTTTCATGTGCATACTTTGTTTTTGCTGTATCATAGTCAAGTCTCAAAGTTCGTGAAGAAGGAAAGAGGGCTTGTAAATCATCTTCTATCCTTTCTGTGCCTGCTCCTTTCATTTCTATAATAGTAGATTGACAAGAGGGGCATTCTTTAGGTATCATCATAGTATATCCACAATAATGACATTTAAGATGTTGGGAGTATTTATGGAAAGTCAGGGCAACATCGCAATGCTGGCAATAGGGTATCCATGAACAATCTCTACACGATATATAAGGAGAATATCCTCTGCGATTTTGAAAAATAATTGCTTGTTTGTTTTGAGACAATACTTTATTCAATTGAATCTGCAATTCATCACTTACCATACCTGTAACATGCTTTTCTTTGCGAGCTTTAGACATATTGATAAAATATAATTGCGGAAGGCTCATCTCTCCAAATCGATTTTCTAATTCCACTAATCCAAATTTTCCACTCTTGGCATTTGCCCATGACTCGACAGAGGGGGTTGCGCTGCCTAATAAGACTTTAGCTCCAGTATGATGTGCTAGCCAAATTGCGCTATCTCTTGCTTGATATCTTGGAGCAGGGTCACTCTGCTTATAGGAGGCATCATGCTCTTCATCTATAATTATCAATCCCAAATTGGAAAATGGGAGAAAAATAGAAGAGCGCGCTCCTACTATCACATTATATTCTTGTTGCACAACTTTCAGCCACGTTTCTACTCTTTCCGCTGGATTGAATCGAGAGTGATAGACACCGATTTTACCCAACATCTTTTCCAGCCTCTTCACCAACTGAGTTGTCAGAGTAATCTCAGGTACAAGATATAAAATCTGCTTCCCTTCTGCTAGGGCTTCCCTGATCAGTTCAACATATATATGTGTCTTTCCCGAAGCTGTGACACCTCTTAACAAGACGACATTCAAATCTTTCCAATAGTTTTTTATCTGATGAAAAGCAATTTGCTGAACCTCATTTAATGTTGATTGAGAAGCAATAATATTTTCATCCTCGACACGAGAAACCTCCCTATCTTCAAGCTGAAAAATTTCATTATTCATCATTGTCCTCAAAACAGAACCTGAAATATTTGAAGATTTTAGAAGTTGGCTTCGGCTTATCCATTCAGCGTCAGAAGAAATATTCAAATATGCTAGAAGCATATCAGTCTGCTTAGGTTTCTTTTCCAATTTTTTTAAAAGCAAGGGAATTGTAGCCTTATCATGAGCATATTGAGGATGTAATCTTACAAAAGAGACTAGTTTAGGTTTGTATTTTTCTTCCAAAAACTCTTGTAATAGCAATACTTGTTTTTCAATCAAGCTCTTGATTGTCTTTTGCACAGTTTTCCCTTGCAGTATAATCTGAATATCAGATAGCGTTATTGAGGCTTGCCTTTCTAATGCACTAGCTACTAAATATTCATTATCAGGCAATTCAATAATATCTATTGTACTATCAGGATTTTTAACATATAATGTTTCACTGTCTTGCCTAAAAAAAGCAGGCAATGCAACAGACATCACCTCCCCTTCAAAACAACAATAATAATTTGCCATCCATTGCCAGAATGCCAATTGAGTAGGATAAACTATTGGAAATTGATCAACTATATCAATAATTTCTTTGGCTTGATACGCAAGTGGCTTTTTATTGTGAAGGGACTTGACCAATGCAGTATAAAGTTTCCTTCTTCCAAATTGTACTTCGACACGACTTCCAACCTGCACAAAAGATTCTAATTCTTTAGGAATACTATAAGTAAATGTACCTTTTACAGACAATGGCAAGATGACTTCGCAATACAACATATATAGGTAATGAAGATAAAAATTTTCAGATTAATCTCAAATCAGACTATTGTTCTATTTCAGCTATCTAGCAGTCTTAAATGGTCTTCTTTCAATGTAAGGTTTGGAACCAAATGAATCTAACATAGATGGCAACCAAGTCAAATACCAAACATTGGAAATTTTTAAATAATTATTCATTTCAATAGCTATAGCTCCTATTGTTGTCTTTATCTCAGTAGCAGTCCTTCCCAAATATATCCTTTTATGGCCCCAATCAATACTATCTCTTACATATTCAAAAAGCATTCTATGATAAACAGGAACATGTAGATTGGCATCATAATCCAATCCAATAAAATGAACATAATGTTGATTGTCCATATATAGTGAAGATGTAAAACCAATCATTTTATTATCTAGCCAATAGACTTTTACAACAAAATCATCTTCATATAACTGTTTCATCCGAACAAAATATCCCTTTGAGAGATATGCCAAATTAAAAGACGCATTATTAGCCACATTTGTATATAAATCCATCAATAAGCTTTCAGCTTCAATAATTTCATCAATATTCAATTGTTGGATGACCAAGTTTTTACTCTGGCTCAATACCTTTTTAGCTCTTATACGATATTTAGAAGAAAAATCTGAAAGATAATCATCAAAACATTTCCAAGAAGGATGCAAATCTAAAATCATATTTGGTTCAGTATATAGAGATTGGAATCCATTCATAGCTTGCAGATGTTGCCCATCTTGACTAGAAAGGTTGCTCCACATGATAGAAATAGAATGACCTTCTTTACATTGCGTATAAATATAATCAGAGACTTGATTGAGTATCAACATCTTCATTTCAGAAGGGATATTATTGGCAAAATATACACCTCTATCCTCTGTAAAAAAGATATTTCCACTTTTCAATAAAGGAAGTTTAACATTTTTTGCAAAGCCTAAAAACGGGGAAACCCAGTTACATTGTTTCTTATTCCTTTCTTTAAGATTATTCAACCCATTTTTGACTAAAAAAGGAAGCTTTTGAAAATAAATTGCAGCACAATAATTCCCATTATTTTTAATCAATAAGTAGAAAAATTGCATCTGTTCTTGGTTCAATTCTTCAATAATTTCCAAATAAGATGTACGAGCATAGAAAAGATTGCCTACTAATTGATTCCATACTTCTTGATTCAATTCAGAAATATGAGAGCAACATTCAATTTCAATTGAAATCGAGATAGAAGAAAGATTTTGCACCATTTAATTTAATAAAAATTGAAACTCATAAAAAAACAACATAAAATAATAATTTAAGTTTCGTAATTTGTCAATAAGAAAATTTTCAATCATGATCTTGGGTTTTGTTACAGGTCTAGTTACTGCTAATGCAGCTGAATGGTATATTCATAAGCATCTTTTGCATGAAGATGCGCAAAGGAAAGAAAGTTTTTTCAGGTTTCATTATGCTATCCATCACAAAACTGTCTATGAAAATGAATTTCAAGATGAAGATTATCAAAAGACAATTTTGGAAATGTGGAATCCTCATAGCCAAGAAGCTTTTTCCCTAGCTGTAAGTGCGATAGCTGTATCACCATTATTACCAGTACTACCAGGATTTACGCTTGGTATTTGGGCATCAATCGCCAATTATTACAGAGTCCACAGAAAATCCCATGAAGATCCAGAATGGGGTTACAAATATTTACCTTGGCATTATGACCATCACATGGCAAGAGACCAGGAGAAAAACTGGTGTGTCACTTTTCCACTTTGGGATTATGTCATGGGAACTAGAGTACCGTATAAAGGTACAAATTTGGAAAAAAAAGATATTGATCGCAAGAATAGAAAATCTCAAAAAGCTCAGATTTAGTACTATTCTATTGCCTATTCTTTACTTATTTGTTTATTCAAATAGCCTCTTGCTATTTATTTAGGGTTCTTCTTCTGCAACTTTAGTAGTTAATTCTATTTAAAGCAAAACCTATTCTTATTTTTTTCGTTAATTATGCAGAGAATTAATTGCCTTTTATGAAATCACACACCCCAACATTAGTTATTGTTGTTATTATATTTTCATTATTCAGCTCGTGTAAGCGTGATCATTTATCAAAACAATTAATAGAAGCTAATAGTATTCAATCAGAAATCAAACATTTTGATATTGCTGACGATAGATATCAAAAAGATCCTGTACTTCAATCACATTTCAAGTTGCAATACCCAGAAATAACAGAAGTTCTATCTAAAGAAGCTTTAGAAAATATCAATGCCAGTATTGCTGGTTTTATTTTAGATTCAGAAACCCCAGTAAAAGAGTTTCCCAACATTCAACAACAAGCCCAAAAGATGTTTCATGAATATGATGAAGCCTATGCAGAATTTCCTAGAAGTTCGACCTGGCTAGTTGATAAGAATATAGCTATTGCAGGGAAAGTGGGAACTATACTTACTATATCTTTTACAGAATCCTCTTACAAGGGAGGAGCACATCCTAATTCATATACAATATTCAAATCTTTTGATTTGAACGATGGACATATTATAAAAATGTATGACATCATTGACAGTACTAAAATGGACATACTCAATAAAATCAGATATAAAGTTTTAGAAAATCAGAAAATAACACTATTGGCTGACAGCCTTTGGAAAACATATATGTTTGAAGATGCATTTAAAGAAAATGGTGATTTTTATACCAATCAAAATATAAATTTCACAAAAGACACTATAGAGTTTTTTTACAATAGCTATGAAATTGCACCTTATGCATTTGGTGCAACCTCATTAAAAATACCTATCAAATCAATGATGAATGTTTTGAAAAAATCATCCCCTTATTATCAATACTTCAATGTAAAATAGTCAGTATATTTGTGCGCTGCATGTCCAAAAAAGTATATCAATACAATTTAAAAGAATTGAGCTCAGTTGCTTCTGACATTCTATCTTCTTTAAAAGATGAAAGAATTTGGACATTTACAGGAGATTTAGGTTCTGGGAAAACGACTTTCATTAAAGAAATTGTTGCCTTATTAGGTTCAAAAGATTTGGTATCTAGTCCTACTTATACTATTGCCAACCAATATATCTACCCCCAAGGAAAAGTATATCACATAGATGCATATCGCATTGATAATGATGAGGAAGCTTTTAATGCAGGCATAGAAGAAATGATATATAGTGGTGACTACGTCTTTATTGAATGGCCTGAAAAAATCATTGATTTGATACCTCAGGAAGCAGTGAAAATCGTTATAACTTCCCATGACAACAATCGAATACTAGAACTACACACTTACTAATCTCAAATATGGAAGCTACTTTAGAGAAACCCAAGAAGGAATATTCCCTTACTCCACAAGAAGCATTTGCTGAAATATTTCCAATAAAGCGACCTTTATATATTGGAATTCCTAAAGAAACTTATCTACAAGAAAAAAGGATTGCTCTGACACCCAATTCAGTAGCCTCTTTGACAAACCAAGGCCACCGCATAATTATTGAAGCAGGAGCAGGCGAATCATCCAACTTTGAAGATGAAGATTACACACAAGCAGGCGCACAGTTAGTTAGTACTACAGAGGAAGTCTATCAGGCCAATATTATTTTAAAATCAGCACCCATAGCCTCATCAGACATTCAATTTTTCCAGAGTGGGCAGACAATATTCTCTCCAATTCTTCTACCTGCTTTAGATAAGACAATGTTAAAAAGAATGATGCAGTTAAAAATCACAGCTATTGCATACGAATATATAAAAAGCACAGAGGACTACTATCCCTATTTAGACTCTATAGGAGATATTGCCGGCAATTATTCCATTATTCTTGCAGGAAAATATCTAAGTAATGAATTTGGAAAAGGAGTTTTACTTGGAGGTATTGCTGGTCAACCACCTTGTAAAGTATTAATTTTAGGCGGAGGATATGTAGGAATTGCTGCAGCTAAATCCGCAATTGGGCTAGGAGCACAAGTTCAATTGTTTGATGATGATATTCATTTATTGAATCAGGCAAAAAATTTATTAGGCAACAATATTTACACGTCTGTCCTCGACCCTCTAAACCTCAAAAAAAATCTTAGTCGTGCGGATGTAGCTATAGGAGCACTTCATCATTCTAGTGGCATTATGACCAAGATAGTAACAGAATCCATGGTCATGCAAATGAAAAAAAACACTGTTATCATTGACACTTGCTTAGATCAAGGAGGGTGTTTTGAAACTTCAAGAGTCACCAACCACGACCATCCCATTTTTATCAAGCATGGCATTATCCATTATTGTGTACCCAATATTTCATCGGCAGTATCAAGAACAGCTTCTTATGCTATGAGTAATATTCTGACTCCGATTTTAAGAAAAATAGGGCAATCGGGAGGGATAGAACCACAAATTCGCTCAGATATCTATTTCAGAAATGGGGTATATATCTTTAAAGGCTCTTTATCAAAAGATTATATTGCCAATAAATTTGAACTTAAACACAATGATTTGAATTTATTACTAGCAACTGAATATTAACTTTGAAAAAATTATCAAAAAAAGACGTTTATCTCTATGCATCACGATCATCTTTTTAATCATCCTGGAATATTAATTGGATTTACAGTAACGATTATCATCATGCTCCTTTTAGACTTGGGTATCCTCAATAAAAAAAGTCATGAAATCACCAACAAAGAAGCCCTCACTTGGTCAACAATATGGATAGGTCTTGCAATGATTTTCAGCGTTGTCATCTATTTTGTTATAGACAGACCAGCAGGAACCATAGATAATTTTTCTAAATTTCAAGCGGCCTACTGGATAGAAAAAGCGCTGTCTGTTGATAATTTGTTCGTTTTTATTTTGGTCTTTAGATTCTTTAAAATTCCAAAACAACATCAGCATAGAATCTTATTTTGGGGTGTTTTAGGTGCTATTATTTTTAGAGCAATATTCATTTTTGCTGGAGTCGAAATTATTAAGCATACTTATATTGATGCCCCTTTCTTGGGCTTGGATGAATATGGAAAAGTAAGAGAAATCAATGTTGTTTTGACCTTGTTTGGTGTATTTTTAATTTTTGCGGGTATAAAATCATGGGGAAGTAGCGATGATGGAGAAGAGAATAAAGATATGTCCAAGAATATTGCTGTACGAATTGTATATAAGCTATTCAAAGTTAGCAGCCAAATGAATGAAGGGAAATTTTTCACCATTCAAAATGGAATAAAAATGGCAACACCTTTATTTGCAGCATTAATAGTGATTGAATTAACAGATTTGGTATTTGCGGTAGATAGTATTCCTGCAATTTTTGCAATAGCTCCAGATGATCCATTTATCTTATATACTTCCAATATTTTTGCAATTTTAGGACTAAGAACCCTCTATTTTTTACTTGCCAATTCTATGGACTTATTCAATAAATTGCATTATGGATTGGCAGTAATTCTGGCATTTATCGGTGTAAAAATGTTGATAATGCCATTCTATCACATGGACTCCACTCGCTCATTGATTTTTATAGGCTCAGTCCTTTCCATCTCAATTGTAGCCTCTATTATCTCCAATAAAAGACATAAAGAAATTCAACATTAAGAAAACTAAAAGATAAGACAAGATGCTCTAATGACTTACATAATGATTATCCATTATTTAAGATAAGCTTTTAATTCTGTGAGAAGTTGACCATCTTTCATATATCCTAATATTCTCTTTTCTACTTTCCCATCAGGTCGTATAATTAATATCAAAGGATGAGCCTTGACATTATAAACTTTTGAAATATCAACACCTTCACCCTTTTCTGCATCTATATCTAGATTAACAAAACTATTATTAATAGCACTTGCTACCTTATCAGATTGAAAAGTTGTAGATTTTAATAATTTACAAGGACCACACCAAACAGCATAAATATTGACAAAAAGCAATTTATTCTCAGCCTTTGCTTTATCCAAAGCTTTTTGAAAAGTAATATTTTCAAAATTTATTCCTTTAGCAGAAACTGGTTGAAGCAATGAAACAAACACACTCAACAATACCACATAGCCAAAAGGCCTTTTAAAATATTTCATCTTAAATTATTTTTGTACTATAAAGTTAGAAATACCCCAAAAGAATATCAACATTTTTGAAGAATAATGACCTTCAAATGACATCTATTTTTTACTTTCATTAAATAATCTTAGTCTTTAAAAATGGCTCTTTATAATGATAATCAAAAACTAAGCATAGTTCTTTTGTCAGATTTATGGGGAATTTATACTTCGGATTGGTGGTTGATTTATAAAAACATACTCGGAGAAAAATTTAAAATCATAGAACTAGATAGTCGGACGATAGCCAAAGTTCCTGAACATTTGAAGAATGAAAAAGATATTCATCACTTCTTTATTGAAGAAGGCATTCAAAATGCTGTTAAATATATATCACAATCTACATTAAAAGAAGTAGCCATTATAGCTTTCAGTATTGGAGGGACGATAGCATGGCAGGCTTTATTGAATAATCAAGAAGTCCATTATCTATTTGCGATATCTTCCACCAGACTTAGATATGAGAGAATCATTCCCAAGGTAGAAACTCTTTTATTTTATGGCGAAAAAGATATTTACCAACCTGACAAAAGGTGGTATCAACAACATCAAATATCTCCTATCATTTTTCAAAATGAAAGTCACGATTTCTATATGAAGTCACAAAATGCAGTGAATATTTGCAATACGATTATCAATACGATACAGACTAAAACCCAGTAACTTAATGAGAATAGAATTATTTATAGTGGCCCCAGTAGGAATCGAACCTACATTTAAAGTTTAGGAAACTTCCGTTCTATCCATTGAACTATGAGGCCATTTTTAACTTGAAAATCAAATTTGAGATAATCAATATTGCCATTTAAGATATATCTAAAAATCAAAATCCATTTCTAGAATATAGTTGCAAAAATAAAAAAGTCTTTGACATTTCAGCAAAGACTTGAAATAAAAAACAATATTTCTTAAAGTATCAGAATTGCAAGTTAAGCATTCATCACTTTAGTTTGGTGTCTGATAGATTCTTGATGTACTGCTTCAAACAAATCTTTAATAAAATCTTCAGTTAGCCCTTTTTTCAATCCCTTCTGAACTCTGTCATGAACAATTTCATCCCAACGTCCAGATTGTAAAATTGTGATATTATTATCTCTTTTAAATTCTCCAATTTTTTCGACTATATCCATACGATCTACCAAAATTTCTAAAATATAATTGTCAATTCTATCAATCTGAGACCTCAATTCATCTAATCTATTAGCAACAATATTAGGGTCAGCATTTCTAATAACAAGGCCTTTTACGATTTCTCCAAGTCCTTCAGGAGTTACCTGCTGAGAAGCATCAGACCAAGCATTATCTGGGTCTCTGTGAGATTCCAACATCAATCCATCAAAATCCAAGTCTAAAGCCTTTTGTGCCACAGAAGCAAGGTGTTCTCTATTACCACAGATATGACTTGGGTCATTGAATAAAGGAAGATTTGGGTATAATCTTTTCAATTCAATTGGAAATTCCCACATAGGTTTATTCCTATATTTTGATTTATCGTAAGAAGAAAAACCTCTATGCAATGCTCCAATTTTAGTAATACCTGCTCTATTGATTCGTTCTAAAGCTCCTATCCATAATTGCAAATCAGGATTCACTGGATTTTTTACAATTACAGGAATATCCACTCCTTCTAATGCATCTGCAATCTCCTGAACAGAAAAAGGATTGGCCGTTGTACGAGCTCCTATCCAAAGGATATCCACTCCAGCTTTTAGACAGTCAAAGACGTGTTCTCTAGTCGCCACTTCCACAGCAATTGGTTTCCCGATAATTGCTCCAGCTTTCTTCAACCAAGGCAAGGCAATTTTTCCTAAACCCTCAAAAGAACCAGGGCGTGTTCTTGGTTTCCATATTCCTGCTCTCAAAACATCTATACCCTTATCAGCTAATCTTTGAGCAGTTTCTATTACTTGTTCTTCTGACTCTGCACTACATGGACCCGATATGATTAAGGGTCTTTTGTCTGGTAATCCCCATGAAGAAAGAGGGGCAATATTTAATTCTCCCATAATGATGTTGTTTATTTATTTTAAAATTCTTTTAATATCATTTGCGGCTATCATGAAATTTTTAAGATATTCATAATCACCTTCTTTTATCTTATCTCTGAAAATAGTAATCTTATCTATGTAGGTATTCAAGACTTCTACAATATTTTCTCCATTTTGCTCAAAAATCTGAGACCACATTTCAGGTGAACTTTTTGCTAGACGCACAGTGGACTCAAATCCACCACCCGCCATCGTCAAAATCGCCTTTTCGCTTTTCTCTTTTTCCAAAACAGTAGCTCCTAATACGAAACTAGTAATATGTGATACATGTGATACATAAGCGGCATGTAAGTCATGAGATATTGCATCCATATACAATAATTTCATCCCAAGTATCTGATACATCTCTTCAATTGATGCCAATGCATCAGAATCAGAGTTTTGCTTGTCGCAAATAATCGCTACTTTATTATCAAATAATCCAGAAAATGCAGCATTAGGACCTGAGAACTCTGTACCTGCCATTGGATGACTGGCAACATAACGTTTTCGCAATGGATGATTTTTTACTGATTCTACCATTTTACTTTTTGTAGAACCCATATCCGTTACTATTGCATCAGGGTGCATTGTGTCCAAAACATATTTTAATTCATTCACTAAAATATTTACAGGCACAGCCAAAATGATGATATCTGCACTTCTAATGGCTTCTTCTTTGGATAACATCTTATCTGCCAAGCCCAATTCCAAAGCTCTATCTATATTCGCTTGAGAACGCCCCACTCCAATCACTTCTGAGGCAAATCCACGCTTCTTCAAGTCTATGCCGACAGAACCTCCTATCAACCCCATCCCAAGAATAGCAACTTTCCTCATAAATTCAACGATTTAATGCGGTCCAACGCTTGTTTCAACATTTCAATATTGCAACACAATGAAATACGTACATATCTCTCCCCTTTACTGCCAAAAATAAAACCAGGGGTCAAAAATACATTCGCCTCATGAAGAACTCTTTCAGTCAATTCTTCAACATGATGAAATTTATTGGGGATTTTTGCCCAAAAAAACATTCCCACTTGATTATCCTGATAAGTACAATTCATGGCATCCATAATTTGCCTTGCCAAATCCAATCTTGATGCATAAACTTTATTTCTCTCCTCATGCCACTCGTCTGATAGGGCTAAAGCAGCTATTGCAGCTTCTTGAACTGGGAGATACATTCCAGAGTCCATATTGGATTTAACCTTCAAAATATTCTGGATATAATCTTTTGCTCCAACTACCATCCCCACTCTTGCACCAGCAAGATTATGTGATTTGGATAAAGAGTTCAGTTCAATTACAACATCCTTTGCACCTTCAATTTGCAAAAAAGAGACTGGTCTTCCTTTGGGCAAAACTAAGCTATACGGATTGTCATTGGCGACCAAAAATTTGTACTTTAAAGCTTTAGACAATACATCTTTAAATATTTCTTCATTTCCCGCAGCTCCAGTAGGCATGTGTGGATAATTGATCCATAAAATCTTTGCTTCTTTTAAATCTTCTTCAGAGACTGATTTCCAATCAGGTGCCCAACCATTATTTTCATCAAGGTCATAACTGATAGGAATAGCACCTGCTAGACGAGCAGCTGAAGCATAAGTCGGATATCCTGGATTGGGAATCAGAACTTTATCTCCAGGATTTAAAAATGCCTGATTGATATGTGATATTCCTTCTTTTGAACCCAATAATGGCAAAATTTCATGATTAAAATCTAGAGACACCTGATAAGTATGTAAATACCAGTCAGCCATAGCCTTTCTCAACGCAGGGATACCAATATAGCTCTGATAGCCATGATTTTTAACATTGGCAGCAGAAGTCTGCAAAGCCTCAATAACTTCTTTACCAGGAGCCTGATCAGGATTGCCTATTCCCAAATTGATTACAGGCTTCCCCGCAGCTACCATCTCAGCAACTTCTCTCAATTTTCTTGAAAAATAATATTCCTGAATAAAATCCAATTTATTTGCTGGCTGGATAATCATCATATTTTTTGTCCTTGTTTATATTCTCCCAATATTTTCAAATCTTTTGTCAAAGGCTGTAAGACCTCCAACATCTCCAAATAACTTGAATAATCTTTAAATTCTAAATCTGCATACATAAAGTATTGCCATTCTTCTCCTAATACTGGAAGAGATTGGATTTTTGTCAAATTCATTCCAAACATAGCCATTGCAGACAGAGCAGCCGAAAGGCTTCCTGGCCTATGTAATGCACGGAATGACAATGAAGCCTTATCCGGCTCTGCTAGTTCAAATGGAGCCAAATCTCCTTTACGCTTTAATATCAAAAACCTAGTAAAATTTCTTTTATTCGTTTCAATACCTTCTGCTATCAAATTTAAGTCAAATGTTTCAGCTATTAGCTTACTACCTATAGCTCCTCTTCCTTTTAATTGTTGATCGACAATTTCAATAGCACTCAATGCAGTATCCTTAGATTCTATCAATTTGATATGAGGAAATTGTCTAAAAAAATGTTGACATTGAAGTAACGCCATCGGATGAGAATGTACCTCTGATAGTGTATCAATAGTTTCACCATGAAGAGCCATCAAATTCATTTCAATACGCAAATAGACTTCGCCAAAAATTTCTAAATCAGCATCTCTCAATCTCGCATAATTGGGAAGGATTGAACCTGCAACAGAATTTTCTATAGCCATTACAGCATAATCTGCCGCTCCATCTTCTTCCATCGAATCAAAAAGAGCCTGAAAGGTTTCACACTCAATTGTTTCAATATCTTTTCCAAAATATTTAAATGCAGCAATTTCATGAAATGATGCTTTAAAACCTTGTATTGCAATTTTTATACTCATACGCTATTCAAAAAAAAAGTCCCGATATTTCGGGACCTTATTTATTCTATAATTATTCATTCATAGCTATTTCAGTCCCTAACTAGAGATAAAAATAATAGCTATAAAAGAAAGTGTTTTTCATAATAATGTGCAATTTTAAAAATAAAAATCCATTCACACAATAGTTCAAATATTAAAAATTCATTAACAAGCCGAGAGGAATATTCAAAATTCAAGGATTAGCAGCACTTTTATTCAAGAAAAGGCTAAAAAAAGCCCCATCTTCCTATAAAAAGAACTTTGTTTGCAAATAATATCAAATAGTCTGAATACTAATTTCAAATTTGTTTATTAAATACTTTATATTTGCACCTTAACTTTTTTAAGAACAGATTATATTATATGCAAGGAAAAGGTTTTGTCAGAGTAATTTCATTACTACTCATTGCAATCTGCACATACCAATTGCTTTTTACATGGAAAGCAAACCAGATTGAAAAACAAGCAGTCGCTTTAGCAGAAGCTAAAATACCATCAAAAGAGGCTAGTACATTGTATCCTAACGATTTACTCCAACAATTTTTGTATAAAGATTCTATTCATAGAGAAAGAATAGAATTCAAAAACAGATATCTGGATTCTTTAGCTCCTGAGAAAGTATTTTTAGGTACTACTTTCAAAAAAGTGAAAGAAAATGAACTTTCATTAGGTTTGGATTTGCAAGGCGGGATGTCTGCTGTACTTCAAGTCAATGTCAAAGAATTATTGATATCACTTTCTGACAATAATTCCAGCCCAGTATTTTTAGAAGCATTAGATTTGGCAGAATCTAGAATGTCAGAGAGTGCTGATGACTATATCACCTTGTTTACAAAAGCACTTAAAGAAAAAAATCCTTCTGCAAAACTAGCCAACTACTTTGCAACACGAACTAACAGTCAAATACTCAATTCAAATTCTTCTGATGAAGATGTATTAAAATATATCAAAGAGGAATCTGGCAATGCTATTCACAGAACTTATAATATCATCAGCGCACGTGTTGACCAATTTGGACTTAAACAACCTAATATTACTTTAGAGCCCAAAAAAGGTAGAATTACTGTAGAAATTGGAGGAGTAGATAATCCTGCTCGTGTAAGAAAAATGTTACAGGCGACTGCTAGCTTAGAGTTTTGGGAAACATACAAAGCCAATGAATTAGGTAGTGCTATTAATGAAGCAAATGATGCAGTTAAATTATATCTTTCTTATACAAAAGAGGGAAAAAGTATTGAGAATAGCACTGATTCAACAGCTGAACAAAAAGCAACAGCAACTTTAGATGATATCTTAAGTGAAAATAAAGCTGGTGATTCTACTCAACTAAGTACTGATGAGCAACAAAAACAAGCACAAAAAGACTTTCCTTTATTTTCTATTTTCTATCCTTCTATAGACCAAAACAATAGATATGTCGAATCTCCAGTAATTGGACGTTCTGCAAACATCGACACCTCTCAAGTCAATGAATATTTAAGAATTCCAGAAGTCAAAGGAAAATTTCCTAAAGATATTGAATTCATGTGGGGTGCAAAACCAATTGGAGATAAAAACAATATCTACGAATTATATGCCATAAAAAAGAGACCTGGAACTGACAAACCATTTATTGATGGTGGAGCTGTAGAAAGTTCAAAACCAGATCTTGATCAGTTTGGCAATGTTACTATTTCTATGAAAATGACCCTTGAAGGTGCAAGTAAATGGAAAAAAATGACAGGTAGTAACGTAGGAAGAAATATTGCCATAGTAGTAGATAATGAAGTCTATTCTGCTCCAAATGTCAATGAAGAAATCAGCGGAGGAAGCTCTTCAATTTCTGGCGCATTTACCCAAGAAGAAGCTACTGACCTTTCTAATATTCTGAAAATAGGTAAATTACCTGCATCCGCAAATATTGTTGAAGAAGATATGGTCGGTGCAACATTAGGAACTGAATCTATCAAAGCAGGTTTATATTCCATGTTGATAGGTTTCTTAATGGTCATCGGATTTATGATGTTATACTATAGCGGTTCAGGTTTAGTAGCTACTATAGTATTGGTCTTCAATATGTTCCTAATCATCGGTATCATGGCAACTTTAGGCTCAACGTTGACATTGCCAGGTATTGCTGGTATCGTACTGACAATGGGTATGGCAGTTGATGCCAACGTGTTGATTTATGAGCGTATAAAAGAAGGGATGAAACTTGGACATTCCTTTGAAAAATCTGTTGGCTTAGGATTTAAACATGCAATGCCTGCGATTATTGATGGTAACGTTACAACAATGATTACTGGTATCATCTTGTTTTTAATTGGGATGGGACCGATTAAAGGATTTGCTACGACATTAATTATAGGTATTATTACAACTTTATTTACTGCAGTATTAGTATCTAATTTAATATTCGATAGAAGAGTGAGAAAAGGAAAGAAAATCAGTATTTCCAATAAATTTTCTAACAACTTCTTAGACAATACCAATTATGAATTTTTAAAAGGAAGAAAGATAAAATATATTATCTCAGCAATCATTATTACTGCTGGTACTATTTCATTCTTCACAAGAGGATTTGAATCTGGAGTGGACTTCAAAGGAGGAAGACAATATAAAGTAAGATTTGAACAAGCTGTTAATACTGCTGAAATTAAGACAAGTCTAGACCAAGCATTTCAAGCTGGTACTATTGTAAAAACAATTGGTTCAGATAATCAAATTAAAGTGACAACTTCTTTCCTTATTGATAAGAACAGTTCAGAGAGTGACCATTTAGCAGATAGTACTTTGTATGTAGGTTTACAAAAATATCTTCCAGCCAATACAACATACCAAGCATTTAAACAAATCAACTTATTAAGCCAACAAAAGGTTGACCCTACAATTTCTGTAGATATTATTAAGAGTTCAACATGGGCTGTTATATTGTCAATTTTGGCTATTTTCGTATATATCTTAGTAAGATTTAGAACATTTGGCTATTCAATTGGAGCCATTGCCTCAACAGTTCATGATGCTTTGATATTATTAGCTATTTATTCTCTACTACATGGTATTCTTCCTTTCTCCATGGAAGTAGATCAATCATTTATAGCCGCATTATTAACTGTCATTGGATATTCACTGAACGACACTGTCGTAATTTTTGACAGATTAAGAGAATATTCTGCCAATCCCGAGCAGAAAAAACTACCTCTTATCAATCAAATGAATAATGCTATCAATAGCACATTGGCTAGAACATTCAATACCGGATTTACTACAATTATTTCTTTGGTGATACTATTCTTCTTTGGAGGAGAGTCCCTAAAAAGTTTCTCATTTGCAATGGCGATAGGTGTTATTATTGGAACCTATTCATCTGTATTTATTGCATCTCCTATCATGTATGAATATGAATTATGGAGAAGAAAGAAAGAAGAAGCTAAAGCTAATTAATACTTTACAATTAAAAGTTTAAAAAATGGCTGTCTAGAAAGGCAGCCATTTTTTATTCATTTTACTATTTCCAATTCATTCGAGAAAAACCAAAAGAAAAGATTGATTATTTATTCTTTGAAATATTCAATAAAATTTGTTATTTTACTCAATAATCTTTAAATTTTGAAAGTAGAAGTCATATATATATTGGCAATATTGGGCTATTATGCTTATAAATTTTTCTTTAAGAAAGGGAAAGATGCGGAAGATTCATCCAGTAAAACCGTCCTCAAAAAACGTAAAAATGTATTTGAAGAATTCATAGAAAAAGTTAAAGAAGAAGCCAAGCATCAAACAGAGCTAAATCAACCAACTCCTGCTAAAACTAATCCTAGAAAAAAGAAAAAACAATATCAACCTGTTAACATTCCAGTCCCTAATGAATCTGTTTTTATTTATGAAGAGGGGCAATCTTCTACTCATAATTATGAAGAAACAGCGAAAGATGTTCATATAGAACCACGCAAGCCCAAAAAATTTGGGAAAATGAATATGACGGCAAAAGAAGCACTTATTGCACAAATCATATTAGAAAAGAAATTCTAAACTATTTCTGATTGAATATTGACAGTACCGCTGAGCATTTTATGAACTGGACAAGCGTTGGCTACAGCTAATAATCTTTTTTTGACTGCTTCATCAAATTCTCCATCAATTTGAATTCTACGAATATATGTAGTCGTCTGAGTGCTTTTATCAAACTCTAAATTGACTTCTACAGAAATATCTTCTGCTAAAATATTTTTATGATTGATGTACATTCTTAAGGTAATAGTTGTGCATGCTGCTAAGGCTGAAGCCAACAAGCTATCAGGACTCATGCCCATATCTTGCCCTCCCAATTCAATAGGCTCATCTGCTATAATTGTATGATTAGCTGCCCTTAATAATGTCTGAAAATTTTCTTTTGAATTATGTGAAACTACATTTGCCATTCTTCAATAATTAAAGGTACTCCTTATCAATAGACACTACCGAAAGCTATTGATAAGGAAAAATAATAAACTTATTCTATTGTCTTCTCAATGATAGGATAATTCAAACTTTTCAATGAATCATAAACAATTGATCTATCTCCCACAACTATAATAAAGAGATGTTTAGGGTGAATATATTCCTTAACAATCTGATTGATATCTTCTTGAGATAACTGATTTAAAATAGAAAGTTGTTTATCTACTAATTTGCTATCAAATCCATTTTTAACCAATCGTTCAAGAAAAACAGCTTTTTGAGCTGCAGTCTCATACTTCAACGCATCTCTTTGTCCAATAGATTTTTTCACATAAGACAATTCATCTTCAGTAATACCATTATTCACAAAGCCATTTAATTCACTCATAATTTCAATAACTGAACTGTCAGTATTTGCAGCTTTTACACCTGTGCTTACAATAAATTTGTCAACAAAATCAGTACCTAAGAAATACGATCTTGCTCCATAAGTCCAACCTTTACGCTCACGCAAATTGATATTGATTCTACTATTAAACATCCCTCCTAATGGATAATTGGCGATACCTGCTTTATAATAATCTCCTAAACCATCATATTTAAGCCCTTTTCCAACCACTTTTATTTGAGATTGGGGTGATTTATCTTTATGTACAAATACAATTGTTGTTTGTTCAGGAGCGTTTACTGAAACAAACTCAGGCAAATGAATCCCTTTCCTTTTCATCTTTTTAATAAATGAAAATTGCTTATCAATCAATTTTTTATCAATATTCCCTACTACATACAATTCAGCAAAGTCAGGAGCTACATATTGAAAATAAAAATTCTTTACATCTTCCAAAGTAATATTTTGTACGGTCTTCTCATTACCACTTTCAGGGAGTGATAGGATATGATTTTCAGGATATGAAATTTGAGCCTCAATGATATCTGCAATACTACCAGCATTTGTTTTAGCAAATTTAATTGCTTGCAATTGTTGCATTCTAATACGCTCAAACTCTGAAGAATCAAATCTCGGTGTCAACAACATCTGCTTTACCAGTTCTATTGTCCTATCCAAATTTTCATTTAAAGAAGTAATATTGACAACAAAGTCAGTATTGTCAGAATACACCTCTAAAATACTTCCAATCTTCTTTAACTCACTTTGAAACTGTTCTGAGGTATATTGTTTTGTACCTTCTTTTAATAAAGAAGCAAGAATATCAGAAATTCCTGCTTTCTGAACAGGCTCAATAAAATGCCCTGCTTTAAATACAATAGATATACTGGTAATTGGCAATTCTTCATAGGAAGTTCCTATCACTTTTGTACCATTTTTATATATTTTATTCCAAAACTGAGGAATTTCAACTATAGGATTATCGCTAGGCTGAGGTTGAATACTTCTGTCGAAATTATCTTTTCCCTTAACATAAGTAAGATTGTTGTACTCGCTCAAATCCGACTGAAAACCATCAGGCGCACTCGGACGATGGAAATTATCTTTAGCAGCAATATTGGTAGTGTCATCTTTGAAATAAACACTCAGTACAACCGAATGCTTACCTTTAATATATTTTTCAAAAACTTGCTTTACATCTTCAAGTTTTAAATTTTTGGTGATTTCAATAGCCGTTTGAGTATAAGCTGGATTGCCTGTAAATGTTTCAGAATAAGCCAAAAGTGTACCTTTCCTTTGTACTGACTGAAGACTATATAATAAATTAGAATATTCTGAAGCAATATATTCATTAAAATCAGCTTCATTTATTTTAGAAATATCAAATTCATCAATAATTGTTCTAATTTCATTTTCAATATCCTTTAAACGAAACTGAGGATAAGCAACTACACTCATTGAAAATTGCCCTGCTAATTCTGATGAAGGGTTGCTAACGCTTGCCTGCATGGCTTTTTGAGTTTTGATAAATCTCTGATAAAAAGGTGACTTTTTATTATTATTTCCACCCAATAAATAAGCCAGTGCATCTAAGGCTATCTCATCTTTT
Organism: Chitinophagales bacterium; assembly: GCA_023957235.1. Lineage (GTDB taxonomy): Bacteria > Bacteroidota > Bacteroidia > Chitinophagales > JADIYW01 > JAMLHH01. The sequence goes on from JAMLHI010000002.1 coordinate 425,291, forward strand.
GTATTAGCAGGTGCTGAAGGGAAAGTCAAGGAAACAAATGGAAATTTAATATTATCCTCATAGGAAATATATCTATCTGAGTCTAAAGCCACAGGAATTTTAGGCATATTATCCACCGCAGGACCTTGAGGGATATTTCCAAAATATTTACCAACCAATTGTAAAACCTCTTGTTCATCAAACTTACCAGCAATTGTCAAGGTGGCATTATTAGGACCATACCATCTTAAAAAGAAATTTTTTAATTCAGGAAGAGTAAACTTATCTATATCCTCCAAATAACCAATTGTCGTCCATGAATAAGGATGCCCAAACGGATATAAGGCTTCTCCAATTTTTTCAAAAACGAGACCATAAGGTCTATTGTCATAATTCTGTTGTCTTTCATTTTTAACTGTTGCTCTTTGAATTTCAAACTTCTTAGTAGTTACCGCATCCAACAAATAACCCATTCTGTCAGCTTCCAACCAAAGTGCAGTTTCTAAATAATTCGAAGGCATAGTCTCAAAATAATTGGTTCTATCTCTATTCGTAGTTCCATTAAGAGTACCTCCTGCTTCCGTCACTATTGAGAAGTGTTTTTCATCCCCTACATTATCAGAACCTTGAAACATCATGTGCTCAAAAAAATGAGCAAACCCTGACCTTCCAGGCGTTTCTCTAGCAGAGCCAACATGATAGGTAACATCAACATATACAATTGGGTCTGAATGATCTTCATGAAGTATGACAGTCAATCCATTGGGATATTTAAATTTTTTATATGGAATTAATACAGAGTTATCTGTTTGTTTCAATTCTTCGATTAAAGTAGGTTGAGGTATGCTTTGAGCCATCATAGTTGGATAATATAAACAACAAACAAATAAATTGATTAAAATAAATTTTGCAATCCTTTTCATATAGAAATATATCAAATGCCAAAGGTACTCAATTTTAAAAGTATCATTTGTTAAAAAGTTAAAAAGATACAATTCACAAATACTCTATATAGATTAAGTCTAAATAAATATTATATTTGTAATCATGTTTAGACCTTCTCCATTAAAACCCGTAGAGTGTGCTGAATTGACACACCCAACTCCCTCTTCTTGCACAAGCTATACGTGCAAAAAAAAATGTTGTAAGAGTTACAAAAAATCAAAGAGATGTAAAAATTGCCCAGGAAAGAAATAAGATATTTCTTACTATCTTAAATAAAAAAAGCTACCCATGACAGAGTAGCTAATGAAATATTGTCCTTTTTATTTTAGATAATTAACATTGCATCACCATAGGAATAAAAGTTATACTCTTCTTTAATCGCTTGGCTATATGCTTCCATGGTCAAATCATAACCTGCAAAAGCAGCCACTAAAATTATTAAGCTTGACTTAGGAAGGTGAAAATTGGTAATCATTGAGTTGGCAATGGCAAAATCATAAGGAGGATGAATAAATGTATTTGTCCATCCTTCCATCAATTTTAAAGTATTCTCAGCAGAAACTGCAGTTTCGATAGATCTCATCACCGTTGTTCCTACTGCACAAATTCGTCTTTTATTCAGCAAACCATTATTGACGATATCTGCAGCTTGTTGGGTAATTTTAAAGTATTCTGCATCCATCTTATGCTTTGACAAATCTTCTACATCAATGGATCTAAAAGTACCCAGACCGATATGCAAGGTCAATTCCGCAAAATCAACACCTCGAAGTTCCAATCTTTTCATCAACTCTCTTGAAAAGTGAAGACCTGCTGTCGGTGCAGCTACTGCACCTTCCTCTTTAGCATAGATAGTTTGATATCTTTCTTTATCAATCAATTCAGGTTCACGTTTAATGTATTTTGGAAGAGGTGTTAAACCCAATTTATCCAAAATAGCTCTAAACTCTTCTTCTGATTTATCAAACAAGAAGCGAATTGTACGACCCCTTGAAGTCGTATTATCTACAACTTCTGCAACTAAATCATCATCGCCAAAATACAATTTATTTCCCACTCTGATTTTGCGGGCAGGATCTACTAAAACATCCCAAAGCCTCAAATCATGGTTCAACTCTCTTAAAAGAAAAACTTCAATCTTAGCACCAGTTTTTTCTTTAGTGCCATAAAGTCTAGCTGGAAAAACTTTAGTATTATTCACTATCATGACATCTCCTTCGTCAAAATAGTTGAGTACATCTCTAAAAATCTTATGTTCAATAGTACCTTCTTTTCTGTTAAGCACCATTAATCGTGCTTCATCTCTTGATTCAGAAGGATAAAGGGCAATACGTTCTTTTGGGAGATCAAAATCAAATTGGGATAGTTTCATAATCTTACAGGATTAAATTGTGTGGGCGCAAAGATACAGAATTCTATCATTAATCTTTAATTGACCAGTAGAATTTTATAGCTAATAAATCTTAAAATACATTTTTACATCGGTTTGCGGTTTTGCGAAGGCGCAAATTTTTAGCACAATAGTTCAATCGAAGAACCGAAGTTAAAATTTGGTGCAAATGCTTCGTTTCTAAACATTTTCAATTTGTAATTTTTAATTTTTCACTTTTAATTTTTCACTTTTCACTTTTAATTATTAATTGATTTAAGGCTTAATAGACACTTTTTAGGCTAAAATCTGCTATAACCCTTATTGTCATTAACTTTGAGGGCAATCAAAGCTATTGAATAAAAAATGTGCTTTCACCTGTTCTTGGTTTACATATAAATCATTGTTATTTTAATTTCTTTGTCTTGAAACAAATCAAAACTTGCTTTTTTAAAATTAGGACGATTGGTTAATCCTATAGATGAATAGTATGAAAAGCCAATTCCCTCTTTGGGCAAGATTAACCCTTTGTCAATTTTGCCATTTTTGTTTTCATCGTGCAAAATGTTTATAGCATATTTTCCTTTCGGGAGATTTTTAAAAGTAATCTCGGCTTTTCCGCTCTCAATATTTGTAGTCTGAATTTTGTAATAGTTTTTGTACTGTTCATCAGGTATTGAGCCGTCTTTGTTGTATAAAGCTACTTGTAAAACACCTTTTGAATTGCGTAAGTTTTCTACTTCAATTGTTAAACAGTATTCTTCTTTTGTATGCTCCAGTGTTGAAAAAGAGAGCAGAAAAAAACTTAGTGCTATCATTAATAATTGCTTCATTTCTAACTATTTATAATTCTTAATTTTTAACTCTTAATTTTTAATTGATTTAATTTCTCTTTCATTCTATCCACTCCGTAATACACCATTGGCACTAAGAATACAGTCAATACTAAAGAAGAAAGGAGCCCACCGATAATTACCCACGCCAATCCGTTTTTCCATTCAGCAGAAGTTCCTGTGGCTAATGCAATAGGC
>JAMLHI010000003.1 GCA_023957235.1 Chitinophagales bacterium
GAAACTATATTTTGTATATCTCTCATACTCACATGAGTGTAAATTTCTGTCGTTCTACTGCTATTGTGGCCAAGTAACTCTTGGATGTAGCGAATATCGGTTCCATTTTCTAATAAATGGGTGGCGTAGCTATGACGAAGCCAATGCAAAGTTGCTGTTTTTTTTATGTTAGCTTTTTCTAAAGCTTGTTTTAAAACAAGCTGCAGACTTCTTGCACTGTATTGTTCCCCTTTTTGTTGTCCTTCAAATAACCAGTATTGAGGGCGATAGGCTTTATAGTATATGCGTAACATCTCAATCGTTCTGTCGCTAATTGAAACTACTCGATCCTTTTTTCCTTTGGATTGATAGATATGTATTAAATGACGGTCTGAAAGAATATCTGAAGGTTTTAGATTCAACAACTCACTTCGTCGCAATCCACACGCATAAATCAAACTCAGCATAGTTCGGTGTTTTAGATTGGTTGGTGCTTCCAAAATAGCTTTCACTTCTTGTTTGCTAAGTACATTTGGTAAACGATGTTCAATGCGTGGTCGAAGGATTAAGTTAACGACTATCTTTCGGTTTTCTATTGTTTCAAAGAATAATTTAATGCCATTTACAAACTGATTTTGATAGGAACTAGATAATTTTCGTTGGAGAATGTACTCGTTGTTAAAAAGTATGACATCGTCGTTGGTGATTTCATAAATTGATTTGTCTTTGAAATTAGAAAGAAATGTGCGCGTTACATCTATATAGGTTTTAATTGTATTGGAGCTATAACGCTTAGATAATAACCATTTTTCAAAAGAGTTGAGCTGTTCAATTACTTCGTTCGATAATTCATTGTTGTTATGTAATGAAATTCCAAAACGCTCACGATATGCTTTAGTATTAGGTAGATGCCATACACGTAAAGAGGAACTCCAACGAGCTCCTTTGAGTTGTTTGAATCGTTGAATTAGCTCATCGTCTTGTGGGAATTTGACAGCAATACGTGATTGATTGTGATAATTTATAATACTCGCATTCATCTATATTTTTCTTTTTAAGATGAGGGAAAAGATAAAAATCCATAAAATAGGATTGGAACAATTTTATTTGTGATTAGCTCAGCTAAAAGTTGACTATGTTAATGGGTGTATTGTAATATAAAATACGAAGTCTATAAGTGGTGGCAATTTAGATTTGCCCAATCATTTGTTCTTTCAGATTAGGTTGTTGAATGATCTTTTTTCCTATAATTTTGTAGGAATCTGCAACCAAAGTATAAAGTTTTTGTTTGAGTAATATGAGGTGGTATTGGAATATTTGTATGATTTTATTGCTTAGTGGATGCTCTAATCATACCAAGCAATCTCATACGGAACTCATGAATAAAGAGAATATGAATGAAAGAATTATATTGGGAGGTGGATGTTTTTGGTGTACAGAAGCTGTATTTCAACGCATAAAAGGAGTAGATTCAGTGATTTCTGGATATATGGGTGGAGGTACAAAAAATCCTAATTATATGGATGTTTGTACTGGATTGACGGGACATATAGAGGTTGTTCAAGTAAGTTTTCAACCCAATTTAATTTCGTTGAAAGATTTATTAGAGGTGTTTTTCATAAGTCATGACCCTACCACTCTCAATAGGCAGGGAGCAGATGAGGGTACTCAATACAAATCAGTCATATTTTATGAAAATGAACAGCAAAGGTTGGTTGCTATGGATGTTATTAGAACGTTGGAGGATTCAAATATTTATGATTCTCCAATTGTAACTGAGCTTGTTCCTTCTGAAATATTCTATCCAGCAGAAGATTATCATCAGAATTATTACCATCTCAATAAGGGTCAAGCATATTGTTCTTTTGTAATTACTCCTAAAATTCAAAAGGTAGAAAGGGTTTTCAAAGAAAGGCTAAAATAAAAAAGCCCCTAATTGATTAGAGGCTTAAGAGGAAATTGCTTGATAATTTAAATTTCAAACAACATTCGCTCTGGATTTTCCAAATAATCTTTTACGGCTACTAAGAAACTCACAGATTCTTTGCCATCTACAATTCTATGGTCATAAGAGAGTGCTAAATACATCATGGGTCTGATGACAATCTGACCATTAATGACCATAGGTCGGTCTTGTATCTTGTGCATTCCTAAAATTGCTGATTGTGGTTGATTAATAATAGGAGTACTCAATAAAGATCCAAATACACCTCCATTAGTGATAGTAAATGTTCCTCCTTCCATATCTCCTATAGATAGTTGACCATCTCTCCCTAAAGTAGCTAATCTTTTAATTTCCTTTTCAATCTCAGCAAAGCCTAAGGTTTCTGTATTTCTGATGACAGGCACTACAAGTCCTTTTGGAGTAGAGACAGCAATAGATACATCACAAAAATCATGGTATATTATTGAGTCATCATTAATGTAAGCATTGATGGCTTCAAACCTTTTTAATGCTAGAGTGCAAGCTTTTACGAAAAAAGACATAAAGCCAAGATTGATACCATGTTCATTACTGAAATCATCTTTGTATTGTTTTCTCAACTCCATGATTCTAGACATATCCACTTCATTAAATGTAGTGAGCATGGCAGTGTTATTTTTTACCTCAACTAGTCGTCTAGAAATAGTTTTTCTCAACCTAGTCATTTTTTCTATTCTCTCTCCACGAGTTCCACTAATGATCACTTCGTTTTTTGCAGAAATGTCTTCTTTTGGAGTTATTGCAATAGGAAGTTGAGGAGTAGCAATATTATCACTTGTAACAGCTTTAGCATCTTCTTTTGTAATTCTGCCATCTACTCCGGAGCCTTTTATGGCACTAGGGTCAATTCCTTTTTCATCCAAAATTTTCTTAGCAGCAGGTGATGGATGTGAGGTGGCATAAGTAATATCTTTTCCTTTTGCACTTTGTTGGGCAACTGAAGGTTCGGGAGTTGCTACCTTTGATTCAGATTTTTCAGCAGTCACCTTTTTAGCACCATCTGTATCAATATAGCATACTAAATCTCCAATTTTAAGATCTTCTCCTTCTTTGGCAACACGTGTTATAGTTCCTGCTGCCTCAGCAGGCAATTCAAGAGTTGCCTTGTCTGATTCAAATTCACAGAGAGGTTCATCAATTTCCACAGATTTTCCGTCTTCGACGAGCCATGAGGAAAGAGTAACTTCTGTAACGGATTCTCCGATAGACGGAACTCTGATTTCTATCTTCATTTCAAGTATTTTATATGATAAATTTAATCGTTAAAAGTCTTTTCTACAATATCGAGCTGTTCTTTTTCATGTATTTTGGCAAATCCTGTTGCTGGTGATGCACTTGCTAGTCTGGAAACTAGATTCCATTTTATTTCTGGAAGCGTATTTTTAACATACCACCATGCACCCATGTTTGATGGTTCTTCTTGCGTCCAATAAACTTTAGCTTTGGAATATTTTTTCAATATTTTCTCCACTTGAGTATAAGCCATTGGATACAATTGTTCAATTCTTACAATTGCAACATCATCACGCTGATGGGCTTTTTTATATTTGAGTAAATCATAGAAGACTTTACCTGAACAAAAGATAAGGCGTTTGACTTTGTTGGGTGCTTCAACTGATACATCATCAATGATTTCCTGAAATTTGCCTGTGTATATCTCACTGACATCTGAAGTACAGTCAGGATGTCGCAATAAAGATTTGGGAGACATATTGATTAGTGGCTTTCTAAATTCCCATGCCAATTGTCGTCTGATGGCATGGAAAAGATTAGCTGGAGTTGTAATATTTGTAACCACCATATTGAGTTCAGCACAGTTCTGTAAGAATCGTTCTAGTCTTGCACTAGAATGTTCAGGACCGGCTCCTTCATAACCGTGAGGAAGCAATAATATCATACCTGAGCTTTTATTCCATTTGGTTTCGCTAGAGGCTATGAATTGGTCTAAAATAATCTGAGCACCATTAATGAAGTCTCCAAACTGAGCTTCCCATACGACCAAATGGTCAGGGTGAGCTAATGAATAACCAAATTCAAATCCTAGGACACCATATTCAGAAAGATGTGAATTGTAGATTAGAAAATCTCCTTGTTGCTTATCTTCATTGATATAATTTAGTCTATTGTATTCTTCACCTGTATTTTCATCATAAATAGTAGCGTGTCTGTGAGAGAAAGTACCTCTTTTCACATCTTCTCCACTCATACGCACATTTTTGCCATCCAGAAGAATTGAACCATATCCTATCAACTCTCCTGCTGCCCAGTCCACTGATTGTTGTTGGCGCATAATATCCCTTCTGCTTTGGAGCATTTTGTCAATTTTTTTAAGTGGCTCAAAGTTGTCAGGAACTTTTACTAAGGCTTTAATGATTTTGACAAGATTTGTCTTAGAGATTTTTGTTTCAGGTGAGCTTTCAAAGTCTTCTTGTTTTGCAAATCGAATTTTTTTCCAAGCAATATCAGTTGGCTGAAGTTGATATGGAAGGGCATTTTGTTTGGTGTAGTCCAATCGTTCTTGAAGTTCTGTCCAAAAATCTTTTTCAAATCCTTTTACCAATTCTGCACCAGCCAAGCCCCAGTCAATCAATTTTTGGCTATAAATATCGCGTACGCTTTTGTGGTTTTTGATGATATCATACATTTGAGGTTGTGTGTATTGCGGGTCATCTCCTTCATTATGTCCGTGTTTTCTATAACAGACCATGTCAATAAAAGCATCTTTGTGGAATTTTTGCCTATATTCAACTGCTAGCTCTGAAACAAAAGCGGTAGCTTCTACATCGTCACCGTTCACATGGAATACAGGACATTGTAGCGTAGATGCAATAGATGTACTATAATAGGATGAACGAGCATCGTCAAAGTCTGTTGTAAAACCGATTTGATTATTGATAACGAAATGTACCGTGCCCCCCACTTTGTATCCTTTCAATAAAGACATCTGGAGCACCTCGTAAATAATTCCTTGTCCAGCAATTGCAGCATCACCATGAATTGATATAGGTAAAATTGAGTCATAATCAGATTCATATACAGCATCTGCTTTAGCTCTACAAAACCCTTGAACAACTGGATTGACAGCTTCTAGATGAGAAGGATTAGCAAGTAGATTGATATAAATCGTCTTCTCGTCCATTGTTTGATATTGAGAAGCATATCCTTTATGATATTTTACATCACCAGTGCCAGAGATAAGATTTTCTGGGGATACTCCTTCAAATTCAGTAAAGACTTCTTCATAGGTTTTTCCTACGATATTGACTAAGATATTGATACGCCCTCTATGTGCCATACCAATGACCACTTCTTTACAACCTTCATTGGCAGCAACATTAATCATTGCATCTAAAGAAGGTATAGTTGACTCTCCTCCTTCCAAAGAAAATCTCTTCTGACCTATGAACTTTGTACCTAAAAATTTCTCATATACTGCTGAGTCGTTGAGTTTTTTCAAAATTCGCTTTTTCTTTTCAAAAGGATGTTCATAAGAAGTATATCCATGTTCAATCTTTTCTCTAAGCCATATTCTTTCTTCTCTATTGTCAATATAGTTGTATTCCCAACCAATTGTACGACAATAGATTGTTTTTAATCGAGCCAAGATATCTCTAAGTGTTGCTCTTCCAATGCCCAACTCATGACCTCCATAAAATGGAGTATCCATATCATTTTCATCCAAATCGTAAAATTTGAGATCAAGGTCGGCATGTCTATCTTTTCTAGGCCTTATCGGGTTGGTATCAGAGACCAAATGCCCTTTATTACGGTATGCATAAATAAGTTTGATGACCTTAAATTCCTTAGGGTCTAATATAAGTGATTGCTCACCAAGTGTTGTACTGTTTGATTTTGAAGAGAAATCATACCCTTCAAAGAATATCCTCCATTCACGCTCAACTGAATCTGGATTTTTTAAGTAATCCTTATACAATTGATCGACAAAAGAAGGATGGGCATTTAATAGAAAAGACAAATCCATCATAATTCTGAAATAATAAAACAAATATCGCTACTTTATTTTAGATATAAATTTTATATGCAAACTTTTAAGATTATTTGAGACTACATTTTCATAAAAAAGTTTTTTTGAAAAAAAGTTTCATTTTTTTGTTTTTATTTTTAAAAATACTTACTACCTTTGCCCATTCAAATTGCAAGATAAGTAATGGCACATCATAAATCAGCTCAAAAGCGAATCAGACAGACTGCTAAAAGAAGACTAGAAAATAGATATTATGGCAAAACAACCCGTAATGCTATCCGTAAATTACAAAGCTTGACTTCAAAAGAAGAAGCAGAAAAATTATTACCTAGTGTTGTAGCAATGATTGATAAGTTGGCAAAAAGAAACCAAATTCATCAAAATAAAGCAGCTAACATAAAATCTTCTATCACAAAAGGAGTTAATTCGCTATAATTTTTTAGAAAATTTATGAAAATATAGAAAAGGTGCATCTTAATGATGTACCTTTTTTTTATGACTCTTATCAACAACAACTATAGTAATATTAAATCTTGGGCGGAAGAAGACCGCCCTCGTGAGAAGTTATTATCCAAAGGGCGAAGGTCAATGACAGACGCTGAATTACTTGCTATATTGATTGGTTCAGGTACTCAGAATCAGTCAGCATTGGACTTAGCAAGAAATGTTTTATCCATAACAAATAATCATTTAGGGGCATTAGGAAATATTTCTATTCAACAACTGATGACCGTAAAAGGCATTGGTGAAGCGAAAGCTATAACAATTGTTTCTGCTTTAGAATTAGGCAGGCGGCGACAGCAGTCTGTAGCTTTAGAAGAAAAAGTGATAAAGTGCAGTCGTCATTCGTATGAGCTTATTTCACCCTGTATAGGCGATTTGAGTCATGAAGAATTCTGGGTGATTTTATTGAATAGGAGAGGTGTAGTCCTCAAACACAAGAGAATGACAAAAGGAGGATTTGCCGCAACGATTGTTGATGTTAGACAGATTTTCAAATGGGCAATCAGTGAACAAGCGTCTTCTATAATTTTAGCTCACAACCATCCCTCTGGAACTTTATCCCCTAGTACACAAGATATTCAGATTACCAATTCTTTGGTAAAAGCTGGAGAGTTGTTGGAAATAAAAGTTCTTGACCATATAATAGTGACTAGTCAAGGATATTATAGCTTTACTGACGAGGGAAAAATAGTTTAAATGCTTAGTTGAGCTTGTATGGTGCTATAAGAGAGAAATGAGGGATATTGACTTTGAATGTTTTGCCATCACTGACCTTTTGCATCAGATAAGTTCCATGCATCTGCCCAAAGTCAGAAGATAGATTGCATCCTGAAATATATTTATAAGACTGATTGGGATGAATGATAGGAGTCTCTCCAATAACTCCATCTCCTACCACTTCTTTTTGAGTTCCAAAAGAATCTTTGATGTACCAATGTCTTTTTAATAATTGTACAATATGATTGCTCTGATTGACAATTGTTATCCTATAAGCATATAAATAGCTGCCCAGTTTGGGATTGGAGTATTCTTCTTGATAGTATGACTCCACAGTAATTTTAATATCTCGAGTGATGGCAACAAACATTAGCCTAATATAATAAAAATTATAGAATAAAACTATTGTTACTCACTATGAATATAGGTAGAAATAATTTTGGATGTTTTTGCTTTAGCTTCTTCCAAATCATCATTGACAATGACGATATCTGCATATTTCTCATGTAATAATTCTTGTTCAGCCTTTCTTATTCTATTGGCAATATTTTTCTGACATTCAGTGCCTCTTTGTTCTAATCTTTCTTTTAAAGTCTGGAGACTAGGTGTTTTTACAAATATTTTGATAGCATTTTCTCCAAAATATTTCTTTAAAGTTTCAGAACCAATAACATCTACAACAAAGAGAACAATTTTTCCTTCATTCCAGATTCTTTCTACTTCTGACTTTAATGTTCCATAAAACAGATGATCATAAACCTGTTCCCATTCAATGAAGTCATTATTTTCGATATGGTATTTAAATATTTCATTGGTGAAAAACTGATAATCATAACCAGGGATTTCGCCATTTCTAGGGAGTCTTGTTGTGGCAGAAACAGACCTTTTGATATTACTAAAAGTTTTTAATATATGCTGAGAAAGCGTTGTTTTTCCTCCTCCAGATGGACCAGTGAAAATGATAGCTTTATGATGATGAGGATATTGTGGCATCTTAATCTTTTAAAGAATATTATTGACTTGCTCTTTAATTTTTTCTAAATCATCTTTCATTAAAATGACTTGCTTTTGTATATCCGAGTCATTTGCTTTTGAGCCGATAGTATTAATTTCCCTTCCCATTTCTTGTGCCAAAAAGCCTAATTTTTTCCCTTTTTCAATAGAAGAAACATCATTTAAGATCTCTCTAAAATATTCAATATGAGTATTTAGTCTTACTTTTTCCTCATTGATATCTAGTTTTTCAATATAAAATATCAACTCCATTTCTAGTCTTCCAGGATTTGCTTCGGATTCTTGGATAAGATTTTTCAACTCACTCTCATATCTTTCACGAATTTTAGCAATTCGCAAAGGCTCAAAAATTGCAATTTGAGCTAAGGATGTTTCAATGCTTTTTAATTTTATTTTTAAATCTTGATATTGACTAATTCCTTCAGTTTTTCTGTGTTCTGATAATAAATGAATAGCTTCTTTTATAGCTTCTGATAATGCATTGACAATTGCTTTTTGATCTTGATGGGTAATATTGTCTAAAATGACATGAGGAAAGCCTAATACAGTATTGAGCAATTGAAGGTTGTCGATTTTATTCTCTTTAATGAATAGATTTAATTCATTGTAATAATGCAATAAGAGTGGGGTATTGATTAGATGATTAGCTTCATTTGAAAAAATATTTTCTTCAATTTGTATCAATACATCAATTTTTCCTCTGATGAGTGTACTCAACAAATTTCTGAGTTCAGCTTCGAGAAATTTTAATTCACTAGGTAATTTGATATTAATATCTAAGCTTTTACTATTCAGTGATCTGATCTCAATTTTGTAAAAAAGATTTTCGTGTTTGCTTGTGGCAGCACCAAATCCAGTCATAGAATATACCATACACCTATTTGTTTAAAGAAAGATTTTTCCTTTTGAGGTGCAAAGTTACACTTATAATAAGGTAAAAAGAAATTGTGAATTAAATATTCAAACTTTAAAAATCTTTAGACAATGAAAACATCCACATCGGTTTTTTACTGACTATTCCTCCATCAATTCCCCATGCTATATCCATTCGAATAAAATAACCTAATAGTGTAGTCCTAGCTCCAACTCCAGTTCCCATTACAGTAGGATTTCTGAAATATTCAGCCCATACTACAACAGGTGTAGATGTCCCATCTGGTGTGATTTGTTGTTGGATATATGGGTTTTTCTTATTGAATGGAAGCAACCCATTATATGCTGTCCCAATATCAAAAAAACTAATGAGTTGAAAGTTTCTAATAAAAGATGATTTGATGGGCTTTTTAGATATAAAGGAAAATAAAGGAAGCCTAAGTTCGCTATTGATAACAAAAGCACTATTGCCATTTCTAATGTTGATAGGAAATCCTCTGACATTAGTAGCTTGTGCTTGGAAAGCAAAGTCTTGATTGGAAGCGATAGATATATCGTCATTATATTTATTATTCAGCCATGTATCAACGCCTCCCAAATAATAAATTACCTTTTTCTGTCCAAAAGAACTTGCTCCAGCAAATCTATTGGCCCAAATAAAATTTTTGTAAATAGTCGTATAGTGCCTAGCATCAAAGCCAAATGTGAATAAATTGGATTTCTTTTGATTCCAGTTTTTGAAATATTCTGTATAAATTTTATATCTGAATCCATTATAGATATTTTCAGATATCTCTTTAGAGTTGTCGTGGACAAATTCTAATTTTAAAAATGACCAATTTTCTTTTCTATCGACGTCAGCTATCATTGTGATAGTGTCTGTATAACCCAAAATAAGCCTGTCGTTTCTGACTCCTGAATATAATCTTAGGCTTTTGGTGACATCAAAAGGATAGCTCAGTCTTACTTCTGCATAATTGGTTTTTTGTTTGCCAATTGCAGGGATAAGAAAGATATTATTGACCAATAAAGAATATCTTTCTTGGTTGGATTTTCGATAAAATAATAACCTTTTATCAAGTCGTTTTTTCAAATTTTCATAACTGATAAATAATTCTGTTCCCTTAAAATTGGAAGGCAATCTAAACCCTCCAATGAGTTTATGGTCTTCCATCAGATCTTGAATGCCGAATGTAATCATCCCACTTAACTCTGGGTAATCAAAGCGACTACCGTTTTGTGCAACACTCTGATAGGAAAAAGGCAATACTGAATTATCTAGTTGGGTAGTCAGAAAACTGGAAGAAAATTTTGCCCGATAAGAAACAGAGCCTCCAGGTCGATATTGTGTAATTGCCCTTCCCTCTAATTCAGGATAAGTAAATTCCTCATCTCCATAAATAGATTTTAGGGAGTCTATGTATTGTTTGTGTCTTTCATTTTTTTCTGACTGAGTAGGTAAGGAGTAATTATATTTTGAATGAAAAGTGAATTTAAAATTTGTTGGGGTTAATAAACTATCTAGTTCTTTTTTCTCTACTGTCTGAGAAGTTGAATCTTGTAGTAAATTATCTGTAATAGATGAAACTCCATTCTTCAAGGAAGTCAATGAGTTTCTAAATTCTGTATTTTTAAGATTAGCTATCCATTCTAATTGTGGAATAGGCTCAAGAAAGGCTGCTTTCTTTTTCATTTCCTTAGTAAGAAATAACCATTGATTTGTCTTAGTAGAAATAGAATATTCTATGATATTGCTAGAAATATTTGTTATTGATGTACTTGCAACATTGAGTGTGTAAAGTGAATCAAGATATAATTTATCACCATCAACAATACTGTCTATTGAGAATAATATAGGTTCTAAATGACTTTTGTATAAATTATAAATGCCATTTTTGTCTGATAAATAGATGATTTCCTGATCATTCAGTTTCGTAGCTTGTATTTGATTGCCTTGTTTTTCTGAAGTAATGGCGATGAGTTTTTTGTAATTTGGAGCTAATGATAGAAAATAAAGGTTTGTATTTCCTATAGGAAGAATGGAATCAATATTATTTTTTTCTGTTTTAGCATTTGGTCTGTTGGATGAATACACGATTCCGTTGGTACCTGCTAAATTGATCATTATAGGATATGAGTCATCAAAAATGTCATTTGTCAATTGTGTAATACGCATGGTAGGCAGATGATAGAGGAAAATATCTGTCTGACCTTTATTCTGTGCTGAGAAAACTAGACTTTGTCCATCAGGAGAAAAATTAGTTTGGTAGATTCTCTGAAACCCTCTGATATCTTCTTTCACTTTCTTTTTCTCATCCAATTGGTATCGAATCATTTTGATTTGATCTCGTTTTTCATGTATCCCGATAAGTTGGGTTCCATTAGGATGCCATGTCAGAATTGGATAAGACTGGTCATAGGGATAGTTGTCTGAGTTGAATCCTCCAGAAAATATTTTCTTTTTTTTGTGGGTGAGAATATTTTGAATATAAACTCTATATGCTCCTTGTTTGTGTTTTGCAAATGCAATAGATTGACCGTCAGGAGATATTTTTACTTCAGATATATTTTGTTTTTTTCTTGTTTTTATTTTAACCTCATTTTTTTTGTCTGGGATTGTTCTGTCAAGAATATCATTTTTTGAATGGAATTGGCAATAAGTCTCCCATTCCTTGATGAGTTCTTCCAATGTCTTACCAATTGAATGAACCAAACCTTTGTTGGTGCTTCTATAAATTCTAGTGAGGTATAAAATATTTTTGATAGCATGGCTACCATATTTTTCATACACATAAAACCATAAAGCATGACCAGCAAGAGTAGCATCTTCTTTTGCTAATTTGGAAAAAGATGGGCTAGAGGTATGATTCCAAAAATTTCTTAAAGAATCATCATTTTGTGTGTTCCAGCCAGTACCAATAAAATTGGCAAGTCCAGAAATATACCAATTGGGAAGATTGAGAAATACAGAGTTTTGAACGGATTCGAAAAAATTCTGTCCTGCCATCATACTGTTGAGATAGACTTTTGTGAGTTCTCTTCTAAGCATATTGAGCATATCTCTATGGTTCCCATTGAAGTATAAAAATATTTTAGCTTCATCAGAAATATTGGTTCCTCCTACATTATAGGTGTTTTCCGCAATTCCAATATTAGTTTGAGATAAATCAGTAATGTCATTGTAAATCAGGATTTCAATTTTAGAACCATAGGTAAAATTGAGCTGGTCCTCTAGCTCCTGAATTCCATTTTCTGCAGCAGTGATAATAAACTTGCCCAATTCTTGACCGCCCGGATAATAATAAGTGATAAAATGTTCTGATTCGTATGAAACCCAGTCAAAATCATGGTATTGCACTCTATTTTGACCAAAAGATACTTGTGTGTTTTGAGCAAAAAGCGTATTGAATCCCATAAGAATGGTAATCACTATCATCATTTTATATGTCCAACTACGCTCTTTTATCATCTATTTCTAATATCTGCTTCTAATTTATCATACCTTTACAAAATTTCAAAACATATTTAAGTTGGAAATCACTAAAACCCTATTTAAATGACTACTATTACTTCTTTTGTATTCAATCCATTTTATGAGAACACTTATATAATCGCTGATGAAAACAATGATTGTTGGGTAGTTGACCCTGGATGTTACTCAGAAGGAGAGCAAATGAAATTAATAAATTATATTACAGAGAAGCAACTTCGTCCTGTATTATTATTGAATACACATTGCCATTTAGATCATATTTTTGGAAATTCATTGATAGCTAAAACATATAATTTGTCACCTTATTGGCATGAAAATGAAACCCAGATAGCGAAAAATGCTAAAATTGGTGCGATGATGTTTGGTGTAAAAGCTCCTGAATATGTTGAACCAGGTGGTTTTTTGAAAGAAGGTGAGGTGCTGACAATTGGGAGTTCAACTTTTAAAATATTGTTTACTCCAGGGCATTCTCCAGGTAGTGTTTCGTTTTATAATGAAAAAGAAAAATATGTAATCGTTGGAGATGTCCTATTTAGAGAAAGTATTGGAAGAACAGACTTGCCGGGAGGAAATTTTGATGTTTTAATCAAATCTATAAAAAAGGAAATTTTGACTTTGCCGGAAGACACTGTAGTCTATAATGGTCATGGAGAACCCACGACTATAGGTCATGAGAAAAAGTACAATCCCTTTTTGAGATAAATGTGATTTTGTTTTTTAGAATTACAATCCCCTAAGAATGATGAACAGCCCATATTTGAGTGAAAAAATTGTTTATTTGTGAAAGTAATCAAGTCCGTATGATATTAGTTACAGGTATAAATAGATGTATTTCAGAAGAGTTGATTCGGTGTCTTGTTGCTGATGGGCAAAAAATAAAAATTTTTCATTCCAAAGCCATCAACCTTAATCATTACAATCATTGGAAACAAAAGGTAGCGTTTTTTGAAGGAGATTTGTTAGATGTGACTGATGTCTATGATGCTATTGAGGGAGTGACTGCTGTCTATCATTGTGATTTGATTCCAGAATGGGAGAATTTAGGATATGAGTCAAGGATAAAGTACAATGTCGAAGGGACAGCCAATATTGTCAATGCGATGTTATACCATGGAGTCAATAGATTGATATTTTTCAGTTCCTTATCTGCTCTTGGTGCTTTACCTGAGAAAATAGCAGATGAACAAACCAAGATAGAAAAAAATGAATGGACAACTGAATATGCTCTCAGTATTATTTTGGCAGAAAGAGAAGTGTGGAGAGGGAGTGTAGAAGGGCTGAAAATCAATGTATTGAACTGTGGGCAGGTGCTAACTCATCATTGTAATGATTATAATCATTTTTATAAGGAAAGTTTAAATATTATCAAAAATCAATCTGTAGATATTTATTCATCTTCTATCTATTATGTAGATGTAGAGGATGTTGCAAATGTTGCTATCAAAGTGCTTTATGAAAAAGAATGGGATAAAAGATATTTGGTGTTTGGAGGTGAGATAAATAGACTAGATTTTTATAATCAGATAGCCCAATTTCATTCTTTGTCAATCAAAACTAAGAATATCAATGCTACAAAAATATTTTTCAAACTGACCAAGGATATATTAAAAAGTATTTTCTTACTACAAAGGAGAACATTTAGAAGAGTGGATGCTAAGCAAATCATGCAGAAGTTTCATTATGATAATGCATGGACGACTGAACATCTGAATATGAAATGGACAAATCTGACAGAATTTTTGGAAAAGGAGAAATATTCTGAAAAAAATAATGATTTACACGGCAATGAAATAAAATCTGAGATATAATTTTATAATTTTTTAGATATTGGTATTATGAAGCAGTATCAAGATTTGCTAAGACATATTTTAGCACATGGAGAAAAGAGAGAAGACCGTACTGGTACAGGTACAATAGGTGTGTTTGGATATCAAATGCGGTTTGATTTGAATGAAGGATTTCCTTTGGTGACAACAAAAAAAGTACATTTAAAATCAATTATTTACGAACTATTGTGGTTTTTGAAAGGAGAAACAAATATTCAATATCTATGTGAAAATAATGTCAGGATATGGGATGATTGGCCTTATGCCAAATATAAATGTAGCGATGATTTTCAGGGTGAAGACATGAAGACATTTGCCCAAAAGATAGCATCTGATGCTTCCTTTGCAGAAAAATGGGGCGATCTTGGACCTGTTTATGGTTCGCAATGGAGGTGCTGGCCAGATGGCAATGGAGGTCAAATTGACCAAATCTCCAAACTAATTAACCAAATCAAAAATAGTCCAGATTCCAGAAGATTGATTGTAAGTGCATGGAATGTGGCAGATATCGAACAGATGACTTTGCCCCCTTGTCATACAATTTTTCAATTCTATGTGGGTCAACCCAAAGAGAAGAACGGAAAGCGGAGACTTTCTTGCCAGTTGTATCAGCGAAGTGCAGATACATTTTTGGGCGTCCCATTTAATATTGCTTCTTATGCTTTATTTACGATGATGGTGGCTCAGGTCTGTGATTTGGAATTGGGAGATTTTGTACACACATTTGGAGATGCTCATATATATCTTAATCATATTGAACAAGTTAATTTGCAATTGACAAGAGAGCCATTATCTCTGCCTCAGATGTATGTAAATCCTGAAGTAAAAGATATATTTGCATTTCGTTTTGAAGATTTTGAATTAAAAAATTACCAAAGTCATCCTGCTATTAAAGGAGAGGTGGCTGTCTAAAAATTATAAACAGAAAATGATTATATCTCTAATAGTAGCTGTTTCTGAAAATGGCGTTATAGGAAAAGGTAATAAATTACCATGGAAATTATCTGCTGATTTAAAAAGATTTAAGTATTATACAAAAGGTAAGGCAGTCATTATGGGACGTAAAACGTATGAGTCTATTGGTCATATTTTGCCTGATAGAATTAATATCATTTTGAGTCAAGATAAAATGTACAAGCCTGATAAAACTATTGTCTTCTCCGCCATTTCTGATGCCATTAATTTTGTTGCTGATAATAATTTAGAGGAAGTTTTTATTATTGGAGGAGCAAATATCTATCAACAGACTTTTGATATTGCAGATAGGATTTATTTGACTAAAGTACATACTACAATAGAAGAAGGCGATGCTTTTTTCCATGAAATTGATATGTCAGAATGGGATATTGTGGATGAAGAGTTTGTAGCAAAAGATGATAAAAATGAATTTGACAGTACTTTTTATCTTTTAGAACAATAAGGAT
The DNA here is from genome assembly GCA_023957235.1 of Chitinophagales bacterium. Lineage (GTDB taxonomy): Bacteria > Bacteroidota > Bacteroidia > Chitinophagales > JADIYW01 > JAMLHH01. Next base: position 15,800 of record JAMLHI010000003.1, read on the forward strand.
TCCTCCATCTACTTAAATCACACCTTCGGGATATTGCATCGTTACACAATGTAAAGAGCCATGTTGCAATATCAATGGAAAGCAATTGATGCCTATTACTTTTCTTTCAGGAAATATAGATTGAATAATGGCTAAGGCAGTGTCATCTTGGCTCACGCCATATATGGGAACAAGTACTGCACCATTGATAATGGTAAAATTGGCATACGTTGCAGGAAGTCGATTGCCTTCTGGATCATAACAGGCTTCTGGCAATGGGAGAGCAATGAGTTGATAAGGTTGATTATCAAGATTTCTAAAAGTTTTCAATTCTTCCTCCATCGCTTTTAGCGCTTCATAATGCTCGTCATTTTCATCATCAGATTTTACATAGGCAATTGTATTTTCTTTACAGAATCTAGCTAAAGTATCAATATGTGAATCAGTATCATCACCTGCAAGATATCCATGATTCAACCAAAGTACTCTTTCAGTTCCAAATAATTCTTTAAAATTTTCTTCAATGTCTTCCATACTGAGGTGAGGATTTCTATTTGGAGAAAGTTGACAAGCAGTAGTAGTCATAATCGTCCCTTTTCCATCGCTTTCAATTCCTCCTCCTTCAAGTACCATTCCTACCTTGAACAAAGCATTGGTCTTAAAAATTTCTTTTTCAAATAGTTGATAACTAATCAGATTATCTTTATCAGCAGCAAACTTTAAGCCCCAGCCATTGAAGATAAAATCTAATAAGGTCATCTCTCCGTCTTCTTCGATAGTTATTGCGCCATGATCTCTAGCCCAAGTGTCATTAGAAGGTATTTCTACTAATATGAGTCGATTTTCAGGAATATTTTGAAGATAAGATTTGACAGTAGAGAGATTGTCACATACGATTAATATTTTTTGAAATTGACTGATTGCTTCAGCTATGGCAACAAAGCAAGGTATGACTTGTTCAAGATATGGCGCCCAATCCGAATTTTTATGAGGAAAAGTAAGTTGGACTGCACTTTGTTTTTCCCATTCTGCAGGTAGTCTTCTTTGCATTTCAATTTGTTTGTTACAAAATTAGCATAATAAACGAATGTCTATTGAACAAATTATTTCACTTGCAATCTTCTTCTAAAGTTTGAAATTATTCACTTGTATTTGAATTAAAAAAATCATAAAATGACAGTTTTCGTTGGAAATCTTTATTATTTGATTTACTTTAATTTGAATTTTTAGCTATGCGATTGATTGTATTCTTATTAGTTATCTTTATGAGCCATTTTGCTTACTCTCAGGGTAATACGGGTTCTGTTATATCTCAGGCTGAATATTCTCTGACGCCACCTTCTTTTCTGGGTGGGAATCTTGCAAAAAAGAGCTTTCTTTCTTCACATATCCAGTATCCTAAAGAAGCTTTGATGAATAAAGTTGAAGGTGTTGTAGAGTTGAAAATGATTGTAGAAACTGATGGCTCACTTTCAGGCATAAAAATCATTAAGGACCCTGGAGGAGGATTGGGAGAGGAGGCTTTAAGAGTCTATTTATTAATGCCCAATTGGCAACCTGGCATACTGTATGGTCAGCCTGTTAGAGTGCCTATTACTGAAACTATCAATTTTAAACTGGTCAGGACTCAAGAACCTAAAGATAAAAAGATTGAGCCAGATCATAACAGAGTTAAAAGAACAAGGCTATAATGTGAAAATTAGGTTTTTCTTTCTTTTTTCTTGGCAGCAGGAAATAAAATATTATTAAGTATAAGCCTATATCCAGGAGAATTGGGGTGAAGATTAAGGTCAGTGGGTGGGTCTCCAACTAGGTGTCGATAATCTTCAGGGTCATGCCCTCCATAAAATGTCCAAGTGCCTTTCCCTAATTCACCATGCAAATATTTAGCTTCGTCAATCGTTTTATTTTCGCCCATGATCAGTACATCTTTTTTGATAACTCTCTTTTTGAAAGCTGTTGTCTGCCCCATAAAACCTTTGATAAGACGAGTATGATTTTGTGTGAGCATTGATGGTACTTGATCCCATTTGGCTGAAAATTCAAATAGGCTGAAAAAATCTAATCTTTCTTCCATAGGACGCATGGGAGGAACATCTATATCTGAATACTCATATTCCATAGGGTTCATACTCAGCTTAAAATTCTCAAATGCAAAAGTTTTAGAATAATCAAGTTTTTGTTGAGCTTGAGGGTCTGCAGGGTCTCCGTCATATACTTGATGGCAAATATCTATCCCATCTGCAGATAATGCAATATCGTATGAATCAGTAGCTGAACACATGGCAAACATAAAACCGCCGCCGACAACAAATTCTTTTATTTTTTTGGAAACAGCAAGCTTTTCTTTGGAGACTTTATCATAACCTAAAGATTTAGCCAGTTGCTCAGCATCTTTTTGTTGTTGAATATACCAAGGTGCATTGTGGAAGGATGAATAAAATTTCCCATACTGTCCTGTAAAATCTTCATGATGCAAGTGCAACCAATCATATAAGGCTAGTTGATTATTGAGAATTTCGGTATCATAAATGACAGTATATGGTATTTCTGCATAAGTCAATACTAAAGTAACTGCATCGTCCCAAGGAAGTTTGCCCGGCGGACTATAAACAGCAATTTTGGGTGCTTTTTCTAATCTTACAGCATCCATATTTTCTTCTGGCTGAGCAATTTCAGATAGAATAGCAGTCATTGTTGCATCTGCAATTGTTTGGTACTTTACTCCTCTGATGATACATTCCTTTTCAATGATAGGTGAAGATTTTAATGCAAAACTTCCTCCTTTATAATTCAAAAGCCAATCTACATCAATTCCTTTTTCTAATGCTAAATAAGCAATTCCATAAGCTTTCAGATGATTGGCCTGTGACTCATCCATAGGGATTAGGGTGTAGGATGCATAAGTAATAGATGTCCATAAGCTGAATAAAAGAAATAAAACTGACTTTTGCATATTCTAAAGTTACAATTTTTGATTGAGCTAATTTCTTATATTTTTATAAATTGTAGAGATGATTACTTCATTGTTTTTATCCTATGGGCTTTGAAAGATTAAATATTGTGCTAGTGCAAGTGGAAAAAACACTTGATGTTTCTATATGTATCATTTTGACACTTGGAATATTACAATTTATACCTTGGATTTATATGAAGAGCAAGCAAATTCATTTCCTTATTGGCAATGTTTATGTGCTTTTGGTGTTGTTTTTTATTACTCCTTGTTCTTTGATTTTGGGTTTATTTGATAAATCAATATTTGATAAAATAGGCATTGTGCTTTTTTGGTTTTTAGTTGCTTTCTGCACAAGGAAATCTATCCATCAAATAATCAATAAGGAATGGGCTAGTCATTTTCAATGGATGTTTTATAGTTATATATGTATTGTTGAAATTGGATTAATACAATTTTTTAGCAATCATTCACTCAGAATATTACTAGTCATAGGTGTATTCTTGCTTTTTATTTTGATAAATTTTATCTTTCAGAAGTTTCGTATTTATGAAAATTTTTCAAATAGATATAGATATCAAACGGTACAATAAACGCTAGTCAAATGGAATTTAAAACTATTGTAATCAGTGGTGCTCATGGAAATCTAGGCAAAAGTGTTGTTGAATATTTTTTGCTGAAAGGATGGAATGTTATTGGGTTAGTACATAGACAAAGTACTGATAGTCATTCAAGTTCTAATTATTTTGAAATAGAAGTTGACCTAATGGATGAAAATCAAGTTCAGATAGCTGTTGAAAAGATTGTCAAAAAATATTCATCAATTGATGTTTTGGTACATACGGTTGGAGGATTTGCTATGGGGAGCTTTTTGGATACTCCTATGCAGAAAATTAGACAGCAAATGGAATTGAACTTTACTACTGCTTATCATCTTTCGCGTGCTGTTGCCCATCAAATGGTGAAGCAATCCAAGGGTAATATATTTTTGATAGGTGCAGCTTCTGCTCAATATCCCTTACATTCCAAAGGTATAGCGGCCTATGCTTTATCCAAGACTTTAGTGAGCCAGTTGGCACATTTGATTCAATTGGAAATTCATCAAAATAATATTTTTGCACATGTTGTCATGCCAACGATTATAGATACATTACAGAATAGGAAAGATATGCCCAATGCTGATTTCTCGACATGGCAATCTCCTATACTGATTGCTCAGACCATCGAAAGATTTATAAATGTAAATCAAATCGAAATTTTAGTGAGCTAGCTTAAATTGATTGGAAGATTCTTCACCTATTTTCCAAACACTCGATAAGCAATTCTGCAATGGTATTTCAAAGAGGTTCCTATTTTCCGCCTTTCAATTTCCACAATAAACACATATTGACATTCAATTAGTTATGTTTGAAAATAACTAGATTTGTCGTGCTAAATTGGACAAGTCGGGATGGACTTTATAGATTCTGCAAATTCATATAGATTTTCAGATGATGACTTTAATGTATCATTCTCTGAATTACTTTTGTTACTGGTCAAATGCTCGAATAGCTTTTTTACGAAACCTTCGTTATTATCTATTATCAAGTATTCCATGTTTTATGTTTTATTTTGATAAAGTTTTTTTATTGCTGTTCCTCCAAAATCTCTACCGTCTTCCAGTCATACTTCCCTTTAAAATACTTTGCAAGCACTTTTTTATAAAGATTGTCAGGGTTTTCTTCATCAGTAATGGCAAACAAAGTCATGCAGGAATACAGTTTAATATCATCAGGACTGCCAAAAATCAAAGTAGCGTTATCGGTATCTTGCATAAGCAGCACATTTGATATTTCCCTCAAGCGCTTGCCAAGAATTTTATGCTGTAAATATGCTTTTGCTTCCTCAATACATTTGATTGCATAAAACTTTGATATATCACTAAAACCCAATCCTGCAATCTGTGGAAATATAAACCACATCCAATGACTGGTTTTATAACCTGCCTGCATTTCAGCCAATGCAATGGCATATTGTTTTTCCTGTGCTTCAATAAATCGGCTTAAATTAAAGTTCATGGCTACTCATACTTATTTTGAAAAACAAATGGCTCACATGGAATATTATCAACCAACAAACGACTGATGCAATTGAAGTTGGGTAGTTTCAATGAGGTATGGCTGTTGGTTATCTTGTCCTGAGATAGGTGTATTTTTCATTTTTTAGTCCTAAATTGGATTTACAAATGTAGTTTGTTTTCAATAATAATTCTTCCATCATCTTTCTGTTTTAATCTTAGTTTTTGAATAATGAATATGATTTGGTGTCAAATTACCCTTGCTACAATAGTATTCCAAAGGTTTCCATTTTCTGTCATAGAGCATGGAATGGTGTCATCCTGCAATAGCTTTACTTTTTGCTGATTTGTCCACCCTTTTAATTGTCAAAAAAATACACACATATTGATGTTCAATTATTTATGTTTGAAAATAATTATATTTGTCGTGCTAATGACAATTTTATGCTTAAAATTTGGGTTGTAAAAATAGCATATAGTTCCAGAAAACAAATTGAAAGAGCAAGACAGGTGATTGAAAATCCTTCGAAAAGTAAAAAATTAAAATTCACAAAAACTAACGGTGAAAAAATCGAGTTGAATCAAAAATTAATTGACAAACACATCAAACTATTAGGTATCAAAGGTTATTATATAAACTTAGAAGAAACCATTGTTGATAACGCCACCATCATAGGTCGTTATCACGAGTTGTATATAATTGAACAGGCTTTTAGAATATCAAAAAGTGATTTAGAGACCAGACCAATTTTCCATTTTAAAGAAGAACCCATCAAACTTCATTTATTGGTTTGTTTTATGGCATTAGTTATTTCAAAGCACATAGAACTCAGAACAAATCACTCTGTCAAACACTTTATTGATGAATGCAAAAAAGTAACTGATGCAAGAATTTACAACCACATAACCCAAAAAGAAATTAGAATGAGAGCTAAGAAATCAAAAGCCATTATTGAAATTATATCAAAATTGAATTTGTCTTACTAAACCGGACAAGTCGGGAGTTAAAAACTGACAGCAATACCATAGAGTGCTTTGAAGCGTTTGCTTTGTGTGTAAGCAAAGCACTAAGCCGTCTTTTCTGTGTACTAATTATACAGTATATTATATTGTTTTAGGATGGGAATAATACTAATCATCAAATCTTTTGCCGTAAGATTTACAGATGACTCAGGAATTTCTCCGTTGAGGCGAATGCCTATAGTATATTTCCCGGTACAGAAAATTAAGGAAGAGCTTTGATTTTTATTTGAATTTTCGAGCTGGGCAGTTCCAGTTTTACCAAAAACTTCGGTAGTAATAATTCCGTTTGATTTTAGAGCATTTCCAACCTTAGATGCCGTACCAGATGTAATTACTAAATTCATATATGATTTTAATAATGTTAAATGCTCATCATCAAGTGACATAGCTCCAAATTCAATTGCAGCAGTCGAATTATGTAAAGCCAGTTTCTTACCTGAGGCAATTCTTGCATACCATTTTACAATATCAGAGAGCATATAAGGTTTTTCCTGGCCTATTGCAATACGATATAGATAGTTTTTTGAATCTAAAGATTTAGAGTAGCAAAATTTGTCTGGTAGTGTTTGGAAATAAGCATCAATAATTCCAGAAGTAAATGGCAAATCAAAATCTTTTTCTAAAATATTCTTAAACGCATCTTGATGATTAAGCATTATATCCTTTAAAAGTGAAGAGGCATATACATCATCAGACCATTGGATAAATTGGGCAAAACTTTTACCATTAAATTTTCGTTCTGAATAGTCAGGATTTATTGCCAATGCACAATAGGCCAAAATTATTTTTTTAACACTCCCCCCTAGATAAACAACATTCATTTCATTCCTTTCTGAAGAAATAGGATAAGAGGCATTTGAAATAATTGCTCCGGAATTATTATCGACAATTAATATTGCCCCTGTATTTATTGGGATACCAATTCTATTCAAATGTGTCTCAATGGATCTGCACAATACAGCCGTTAAATCATTGTTAAGGGTTTTGCTATTAGAGCTAATTGTGCCGTAATAAGGATTACTGACTTTGAATGCTGTATTATTATTTATTTGGTGGTTAATGGCATATACAGTTCCAAAAGGAGCAGATTTCCCGCTAATTTGTTTTTTTGAAATGAGAAGTAAAGAATCTAAATTGATTCTATATGCCACTTTATCCAAACTATTTTCAAAACGGGGCTGGTTTATTTGTGCATAAGTCTTAGCCTTATGATAGGTAGTAGCAAAGTTTCTTAATACAACCTTTTTCTTGTTCTGAACAGATGTTATGCTTTCGTCCTTAATTTGTTTTTGAACTTCAGCTATTAATTGCTTTTTATTTAGTGAGAGTACATTTGTACTATCGGCATTTGAAGTATCAGTATCAGATTGCTTATTCCAGAAATAGGCAGAGCTACTGCTACTGAAAATGAAGAATATCTTAATAGAAATTACTAGAATGACAAATAGAGCTAATAATTTTAGATTATGAACCCTACTTTGCTCGGCAGCACTATATGTATAAGATAAAGTCTTTGCTGAAAAAATATATTTTGGATTAGTAAAGAAGGAGCTTACCGGAATTAGAAACAATAAATAGTAAAAACCTTCAAAATTACTCGTAGAAATAAATGGCAGGCTTTGACCTGTTAATGGCATTGCCAGTATGTTTGAAAATAGCGGATAACTAAATGAAATGACTGCAAAGGAAATAAGAAATGCTATAAATGCCGATTCGCGGTTGTGTGGAAGTACAAAGGAATACTCCTTGTTTATACGCATGGGACGAAGGGCAGCATATAGTAACCGAATTAAGTCACCCATTAAGAAAAAGTAAATGCTGAGAAATAGAATCAAAAATACTATTTTGCCGAAGACTATTGAAAAGAATAGAGCATAATCACTAAATGAGGTACTACGCATATTGCCAGGAATAACAACAGAATTCATTGTGGGGGCTTCGTCTAAAACCAATGCTTTTTGTATTAAGTGAAGGTAGCTATAGGTTTCTTTATCTGCTTCCGGAGCATGTGTTACATTGGAAGAAGAAGGATTTGTATAAGGACTAACTATTCTATATAATTTATGGTCCGAGAAAGCATTTGGAATCAGGTGGTATATTGCCACTACTGAAATAGCTATGATTGCTCCAAAAATCACAACTTTTCTTTTTGACACACTCGCTTTAACAAGTTCGATAAGCAATAAAGCCATAACGGTATATAGGAAACTACCAATGTCGCTCGTAATTAAAGATAAAAGAAAAGAATAGAATGTAAAAACAACTAGCTTGAACCAATAATTAACTGATATGGATTGAAAAATTTTGGTTTGAGAAAAGTAAATCAATATAAGTGTTAACAATTTTTGAAAATGCAATATTGGAATTCCAAAAAGTGCTTCATGTGAATGCTTGAGGTACATCAGTATAGGTAACCCAATCAATAAACTGATTAATAATAGAGTCCAAATTTTTGTTGCTTGGTACCTTAAACCATGCAATAGATTTTTGGGTAGAAAATAAGAAAGGTTGATAAGAATTAAAGATAGTAGATACCATCCACGGTTATTTGTGACCACCAGTGCAGTGAAAAATATTGGTGCTGCTATAAGAAATAAATTATTGAAATGAACCCTTAATGCAATTGCGGAAAAAATTAAAGGAGAACTTATTGTTCCAAGAGTTCTTAAAAGCATCACCTGAAAAGAAACAACAATAGTTAGCACTAAAATGTAAAACAGTATATTAGCTAACGTATATTTTGGCTGCAAAGAAAATAGGTAGCCACCTACTTCAAATTGAAGAGAATTACCGCTGCTAGATTGTATAGTAATGTTGTTTTGCTTTAGTTCATAAGTAGCATTATAGAAGCCATTCGTTTGGATATCCAGTGTATAATATGCGTTTTTTTTTGTTGATTTTTTGAAACTAAAAACCCTACCTACCTCATAGGGAGCTTCTGTATTCAGGCAGATTCCAAAAACATTATTCGTGTCAGATTGTATGGCGTAGATTGTGTGAATACCCTCTGATGGTATATTGATATATTTATTCCCTGCATAATTTATTACTCTTATAGAAACACGAGAATCCCTGTTACCAAAGGCAGAATTTAATTTTATTCCGTTGACCAAATCCTTTTCACCTACCAAATCTCCCGCACTAAAATATTTATCTTTTGTAAAATACCCGTTGGTTTGATTCTTAGCAACTGCCCAAAAGGGGTTATTTATTTCAGCAGAATCGATTTTTATTATTTTATCGCTTAATTTTAGTACAACAGTACCTTTATCAATTGAAACATGGCCTAATGTGTCAGGCAATAAACCGATGGCTTGGGGATAATCCAAGAATAGACTTGAATTTGAATTTTTGCTGGTATTAGAAATATAAAAACCACTGTTGGCAGATTCCATCTTTATCCCAACACATTCAATAGTATAAGGAGTTCTATTGTTAAGAACCATAGAATAGAAGCTAATAACAGCATAGATGAAGGACGCCATAGTAATAATGGCAGGGAGTATAATTTTTTTCATCATTTATTAGTTTTGAGTTGGGTTATTATCCGGCAAAGCATCTACAAAGGCATTGCCTCTGGCTATTGCAGCTTCCAGCAAACTATTAATTTCTTGGCCTCTAGTTTTGGACTTAAAGGCAGTGGCTTTTTCTGTAGCTGAGAAGTCGTCATCAAAGACAATGCTATCATATGCCTTATACGAGTCGTACTTCCCGGCTATCTTTTCGCCTAGTTTTTTTAGTATCTGTTTCATTGCTTATCGTTTATTTACATAAATTTTTAGGGGAAAACCCTATTAAACGCTAAGCGAAAACTTTTACAAAACTATTTCGATTTACATTTTCATCAATATTAATTGCGTTATTTGAAATTATCTAGCCTGTAGTTAATATTGACTGCCTTCTTTTCAAGCAGCCAATATCTACTACCTTAGGAATGTTAAAATGTTTTTTCATTCCAAAGATTGTATTGCTCCACTAATTTGTCGTCAGACCACACATTCCATTCTTTATGTTCTACCTTGTACATTTTGTATGCCGGATCGGAAAGGAAAACTTCGTCATTATGGTCTATCTGAACACAAGCATGTGATACTATCTCGCCATTAACATCCTTAGTAACTTCTACAAAGACTGTCTTGATGCCAATTTTTCGCAAGAAGCTCATGTAAAGAACACTCATTTCACCACAGATTGCCCTGCCATCATTCCAAACTTCACGGCTAGTACGATAGAAGAATTTTCCATGGTCGTTTTGGTAGCTTATGTTGCTTACTAACCAGTCAAAGATGGCCATCGGAACATTTTCCGGCACATTGGTAGCCACTACAGTATCTAAAATAGGCTGCATGCTTTCAGTAAATTGTACAATGCTATCTATGGTTTGGCGAGGCTGTTCATCGCTTTGTTCATCACGACCGTAAGCTCCTTTTTCTTTTGCTTTACTCTCCCTTTGATTTGCCAACACCCTCTCCAGCGTTCTTTGCAAAACTGCGGCTTCTTCAGGGTAACCTTTAGCGATAAGCCCTTTTATTTTTATTCTCAGTTCAACGGTATATGCTACGGCTCCATCAAAGTTCATCATCTCTACATCTCGCTCTTCCTGCACAATACCACTTTCAAGAACTGCTTGCTTAATGCCTATCTTGCGACCCTCAAGCTCGGTTGTCTTTTCTAATTGTGCAGACAAAGATTGTTTTCTACGATCCTCCATCTCCTTCTCTTTTTCAGGGTACTCAGTCTCTCTTTTCATGGATAGTTTTAGAGCTACGGTCTGTAGCTCCACATACCCAATTACCAGGGCTGCTGCAATAGCAAGAGCCACCATTAGCCAGCCTTTCTTTTTGATCACCATCGGCATATAGGAAGCTTTGATGAAAAAGTCTTTTGCCTCTACTGATGCCACAGCATTGCGTTGCGTTTGGTAAGCGTTGTAGTATTGTTGCTCCAGTGTATCTAATTTGGACGATTCCACATTTACGGCCTGTATCATGGCATCGTATGCCGCTTTTTTCTCCGTGTATTTCGGACCCGGGTAACCATTGGCTGCCTCCGGCTTTACAACATTGGTATTGTAGGTTTCTGCCTCTTCCTTTTGTTTTGTAACAGCCGCATACCTTCCTTCTTTAGCTTTAAGGTAGGTGTTGTCTATTTCGGTAAGCACATTCCCACTATCTAATGTTATTTGTCCGTCAATGGTACTTTGATTAAGCATGACCAAGAGACTTGTAAGGCTGATGAAGGTATTGCTTAGGCCCACTAAAATTCTAAGCCATTTTGTAACCCCATCACCCAGACCACTATTAATCAGTATCAGGTCAAAAACCAGCACCATGGTGGCCCAAAACGTTCCAGTTCCGATTAACACTGCTTTATTGGCAGTAAACTGTGCGGCAATTTCAAATCCTGCAAAGAAAGAGACGATTACAGCAAAAATTAAGGAAAGCGACAAACAAGCATGTTTGACGATTGTTCTGTAAGAACAGTGTTTTAAGATGGCGTAATTCGCACCGCTTAAAAAGAAAAAAATTTGAAGTACCTTTTCCATTTTGAAAAAATTTAGTGATGAACATAATTTCCCGTGAGGCTAAGCTCGTTGGTATCACTTAATTTATTCTTTCCTGAAAAAGTATAGTACAAAGGTAATACTAATTTTTTTTGATAACCAAATTTCTTCTAGTTTTGATTTAGTGTGATAAAGTTTGAATAGAAATGAGAGAGATTTTTACAACTGTTTAATGCAAGCTGGACAGGTGTTTAGCTCAAAAATTATTTAAAATTATTCAGGTTATTTTTCGGGTAGCAAACCTTGTTCTTTTAGCCAGTTTTTTTCTTCCGGTAGGTAATTTTGTTGAGCAAAGTCTTTTTTCTGTAAAAAAAATTTATTCAACTCAGCCCCAATATCATTATTGGTAGGTGTACCGTAATTGCCCCAACAGATTATTTTAAAAACCTTAGTAATAAGGTCAGACGCAGCTTCATGGCTTTTGATGGTTTCATTGTTTGAAATGTAATGCCAAAGCCCAATCCAGAGCCTTCTATGGATCATTGCTGTTTGTAAATCGAGCGATTTCTTGGGAATTTCTAAACTAAAATGCTCCTTGATATTTAATATGTTTTTGAAATCGGTTTTAGCAAAGCTCATGATGTAATTCCAACATTCATCTACTTTCTCATCTACCTTTTTAAAAAATACATAGCTATTTAAAGAGCTTTTAACGGTAAAATAGAGTTGCTTATAAGACGTTTCACCCACTACATTTGTCCATGCTTTTGATGTAATGGCACTCACTTCATTTGAAACAGCATCGATACATTTCTCATACACTATTCCCGAAAATATTTGCCATTGGATCTCATCTTTTAGGAATTGCTTCTTGTATAGGGTAATTTTTAGGTCTTGGATGTTTCTAATATGGTTAACTATAAAATCTGCCTGAGAAGTCAATGCTACCAACTGCCTATTACTATTTTGCCCAGCATACTGCAAAATATCGTAGCCCTGCATGGACTGCCAATAAGTTTGCGAATCATCTTTGTAAAGCCGCCAGTCAGAAACAACCACTTTTATATCACCACTTCTATCATTATCTAATAGCTCTATTGCTTTTTGTGCTGTTTGTACTGCCAACACATCAAATGATGGTGACAGTGCTGCTTTCGCCATCTCCAAATCTTCTTTTACATCGTCAATAAGTAGCACTTTAAAACCCGTCTTTTCAATGTCATTATGATTTATGCTTTCTAAAAGAAATTGATTGGCTTTTGCTAAAAAAGCATCTTTTTGCTTGTCAAAATTTTCTTTCGTTAAACCAGGTGTTGTAATTTGTGTTGCAAAATTATGCCAATCTAATGTCAGCATTTGGTTCTGGGTAAGAAAAGGTACTGCTTCTGAAAGTACAGCTCCTATATCTGCTCCGAACTTTAGGTTATGATTCAGCTTGTCCAAAACCAAGCCCTTGGTATCGCAAAGCATCAGGCTTATATCCTGCAAGGTGGCAGAGCTAAGGACAGGTAATTTTTCAGCCAAGGTATTCAATACTTTCTCTGAAAAAGGGAGTTCAAGAAATGCGGTGCCAGGAGCAAACAGGATTTTATATTTTAAATTGTTTTTGCTTTTTTGTTCAAAATATTCCTTCTGAATAGGACTGTAAAATACAATCGGAAGTTTAGATTTTTTTACCATCCTAATTTGCTGAGCGATATCGAAACCATAGTTGTTACTGAGTCTATGGTTTTCCCAATTGAGATGGATGTTGATGAGAATATAATCAATTCCTTCAAAGTCCACTTTCAGAAAATCATGAAAAGAGGTGCATATGTTTTCTTCAGGAATTGGTTCTAGCCCCAGATTGCATAAGTGAATATATGGCAGACTTTGTCTATTCATTTAAAATACTTACTTTCCTATTTTCAAATATCAATTTCAATGGACTTTTCGAGTTTACACCTTCACATACAATAGAATTTGCTTTAAAGACTTTATTGAACAGTAAAGATTTAAAATCACTATTATCCTTGTATTTATTAAACAACAAAACAACTCTTTTCTCTAAAGTAGTTAACCAATTATCTTTACCAGAATTGTTCTCTAAACAATTATAAAAATTAATGTACAAAAGCAATAAAGAAAATGGATAAGATGTGTAAGAGGTTTTTCCGTTTTGATTTTTTACTTTCTTATGAAAATTTTTATCAAAGTCTACAATTTTTATGCTCCCCTCCAAACTTATAAAAAATATTTGCATTGCTAATGTTGCATCACTTATAGAAAAATCATTAAAACAAGCATGATGGCTGGCTTGGTTTCGTACTTCAAAAACAAATGAAATAGCTTCATTTCCGCCGTTTTTTAGCTTTAGTAGCTCTAATATTTTACCAATATTATTACATACTGAAGTAGAAGTAAAGGAATCACTATAATATTCGTTTAAATTTAGGTGCTTTTGTTCAAATATAATTTCACGGTTTAAAAGTCGGCGAATAGCAAACCAGGCAGATTTCAAAATCGAAATAATTTCCTCCTTATTTTTTATATAATTATCTTCCCAGCCTTTCCCTTTTGCCTTGTCAGGTAAAGATTCAACTTCCTTCCATATTGCATTTAATTGCTTGTAAATGGCAGTATGGCAAAACCCTTCGATACCATTCTTAAAAATCTCAAAATGGCTTAATTTTTGTTCGTTTAATGCATCAACACGAATATCTTTTACCATCCAATCGTCAACACCAAGCGAGTCGAAAAATTTATAAATTGATGTTTTGTTACTAGAACTATGAAATACATAGGGTACAGAAGGGAACTCTTTTTTTAAAAAATCAAAGACTTTATAGCCTGATATTGATTTGATTTTAGGAATGTCTTTCCATTCATTCGATTCATGGTTCTCTGTAAGATAGAAGTCGGATAAGATTAAATCCGGTGTAATATTCTTAATTTTTTTCTTGAGTTCTTGCTCAAAATAATTCCAATTATTTTTTAGATGTATTCGATAGTCAGCGTTAGTTTTTATTGGCTTCCCACTTGTGTTCTTAACATAAAAAATCATGGAATCGGCATTAATAAAAATAGTTTGGAGAACTAATTTCCACTCACTTTGCTGGTCATCTATAAAGAAAATCTTATTATTTTTTGTATCTATATTGGAAAGGGATAGTTTATTTCTTAAATTATCACTATTTGCCAATGCCCAACCACTCAACAAATTTTCAGAAGCATTGTTAAACTGCGGGAATTTATTATCCAAAATAATTTGGTGTAGTTCTCTTTCGAACTGCCCATCTTCATATTTACATTCCACAAACGGCAACAATTTCAACACATAATTTTCGGGTTTTAATCTTACCAAATCATCTTTGGAAATCGGTGAGTAGAAAACTACTTTTAACTTGTCTTGGCACTTTTCAAATTGCTTAAGCAAGTGGCGGTAAATGATTACACCACCTTGTTGTAGCATTTTTTCTACTCCTTTGAAGGTGCAATGCACATCAATGACAAAAACAGTATCGCCAGAAGTGTCAATTACTTTTTCAAAAAGCTGCTCAATGCCATTTTTTTTGGCAAAAACTATTTCAGCAACTTTTTCGTTTTTGGCAGAAATATTGGATATGTAAACAGGATTCATCATTTGCCAAGTTTTGTGTTTACATAGGCTTGCAATTCGGCTTTCTTTGTTTTTAGCTCTGCTGTGGGAGTAGTAAGTGGGTGGGAGGTAGCGAAAGGTTCTAAAAGTGCTTCGAGTTTGGGGTCAAAACTCTGTAATGCTTCAAAAACATTGCCTCCATTTTTTAATGCCAATGCAAATGCTTCTAAATCCCATTCAGTTGTAGCATCATCACTTACTTTTCCTTGAAAGGCAAATACGTTCTCATTCTTATTACCCAAGATAATGTCAGCTCCACCAGAATAAACAATAACGATTTTATCTTGTGGAATTCCATTTACTGCATTATTAAACTGGTCATTACTGTAATGTATAAAGATGTATTTAATAAGATTAATGAATTGATCAAAAAATTCTTTGTGGTTACTCCAAACTCCTGTTAAGCTATCAACATTCTGCCCATTAAATTGTCTATGATGAGTGGCTGATAAGTCATATCTTTTTAATAAGCTTACAATGTTTTCACCTCTTGTTGTGTTGCTATCAAAAATCAGTATATTAATATTATGCTCCATCATGTTTATAGGTTTTATAATTAAAAATTAAGTATCGGTGATGGTCTTCAAAATTGCAGTTAGTTTTACCAACTAAACAGTTGTCATTTAGTTTTTCGTATTTAGCATTAGTGATAAACATATCGTTATTTTTATTTTTAACAACAAAATAAAAGTCTCCTATATATACAATATTAGGTAGTATTTTTTTTAACACCTCTGGGACATTAGCTGAATCGTATGTAAATACTGTATTGTCGTCCATATAACTTAAAATTAAGAATGTGTCTTGCTCCTTTATAGTGCCTTTAACATTGGCATCACTTAAATTTAAGATATTCTCAGTAATAATATTATCCAAATAAATATTTAAATTCGTGATTGAATATTTCTTAAAAACTGAGGTAAGTAAATGGCTAATAGCATCTTCAAAATACTCCAAAATATTAACATGTATTCGCTCAGAAGTGGGGTTAATGTTAAAAGTGATTTGTGAATTAAAACCTATCAGATAAGTATTAATTTTTTTTAACATAACATTAGAATTTCGATAAGTCACTAAACAAGTAGTATTAATTTTTAACTTTTGAATTTCATCAAGTAAAGCAATAGCTTTATTTTTAACCGTTAAGTCTGATATGTTTGAAATTTGAGCTTTGGCATCGCTTATGTTTTTAGCTACGTTATTTATCGCATCTTCTTTTTTCCACCTACTGCCATCATTGCTATGACATAAATCTGCAAAGCCACAAGTGTCAATCAAAAAAGAAAAGACCGTTGGAATTTTTACATTTACCTTCTTCTGATACAAGTGGTAAGCAACATTACCAGCTAATACAGAGGATACTCGCTCACTAAGTATTCTAAAAAACACCCTATCTTCTTTTTCTAAAGTATTTTTATAGCCAATAATCAATGAGCCGAGAGACCGCTTTGTATTTGCTTTCTTGTCAACAAAAATTACGCTTGGTATATTCTCTATTACTACATTAAAAATGAATGATAAAAAACCATGAGCGATTATCGTATTTGCAAATGACTCTATTAGTATCTCCTTTTCTGTTTTGTACTCAAAGAAATTGTTGTTGTTTATCCTATTTAATTGTTTGATTTTTTCAACTAACTTTTTTTTGTAATTATCTATACTGTTTTTACAAATAAGATTTGAAATCAGAAAGTGGGAGTTGTCAGCATTTCCATTATTGTTGTATATGTTTTCATTTTTATTTGTACTGGGAATCCACTTGTTGTTAGTATCTAATAATTGTTCTTTGTATTTATCGAAAATTACTTTTTTGGTATCATCATAGCTCTTTTTGTTCCCAAAAATTTCATAATAGGGAAACTCAAAAGAAAGTAAGTCAAGTTGATGGATATATCTTACAGCATCATATTTCTTGTCATTACAGCTGATTTTAAAAGCTACTGGTGTTTTGTCAAATAGCTTTGCAAATGTTATAGACGTTTGTATAGTAGATAAATTGCTATTAAGTCCTTTAAGATAGCTCCGAAAATACCCATAATCGGATACAATGTATTCTTCAAAACTTCTTTCGTTAAATGAGTTGAAAAAGAAGCGATTATTTGTAATTGATTTTATCTCAAATGGAAAGTCTGTTAAAGTAGAGTATGAGAATGAAATGAATTCTAGATTATCGTATTGGTGCATCCATTGAGTGCTACAAATTTCATTAAAAAACTTGTTAATAACATCTTCAATATCATCATATCCAATAATTGAAAAATCAATTTTGGATAAAATGTCATAATAAAATGAGGTTATTTTATTCATTGGTATATCTATTTATATTATCATATCCAATAGAAAAATAGGTTTGCCCTTTATGTTTTTCAGCAAGTATTTGTGCCAGTTTTACAGCATATAAAGAGCTTATTCCTAAGTTTCCAATTATTTCATTATTACGATACTGCTCTTTTAATTCCTCTATTTCCAAATCGGAAGTATAAAACATTTCATCTACCAATGCTTTTGCGGGGTCTATATGTTTAAGAGAAACATTGGGACCGTATAAACCAAAAATAACTTGTTTGGATTCAAATGCAGGATAATAAGAGTATATCTTAATATTGGATTTGGCTCCTTTAAATACTTTTGCTACCGCTTCTGTAGAAGTGCCGTTGCCTAAACCTAAAATGGCAACATCGGGCAAACCATTTGTGCGGATATACTCTTTTGCCATTCTTGAAAAGACATAGGTTATTAAGTTTGATTTTTCTTCGCTATGGTTAGCGACATAATAGTTATAGGTACTCAACAGTTCTCTCAATTTTTCTATACAAGCATCTATGTAGCCAGGCACTTTTACTATTTCTGTTCCGGCATCTTCCATTGGTTTTATTCTTCCAGAAGGCAACATATCAGGCACAATCATAGTAAGCTGATAGCCTAAATTTTGGCAAGCCAAAGACAAAGAAATACCAGAACTACCTGATGTTACTTCTATTATTTTTGTTTGCTCTGGCTCAATAATGCCAAAAGATTCAGCTAAAGCCAAATGTATCAACCAATATCGTGAATAATGGTTATTACCCATTTCGTTTTCACATTCTAATTTTATATTTAATTGATTGTTATTATCAAGCAACAAATTGTAAACTGGCGTATTGCCAATACCTTTATATAACTGCTGATATAGCTTTCTTCTTTGAGGTTTTAATTCAGTAAGCAGGTAAAATATTTCAGACAAATCCTCATTGCCTTCTAAAAAGGTCAACAATTTAGGACGTTCTTGTATTTCCCTATATAAATTTGTCTTTACTCGCAATTCTTTTACCATCTTCTATTATTTAATTATTTCAGGTTTGCCGTTCACTATTTTTTTGAATATATTTTCCCTTGATACATCACCATCGCTAAAGTTGAGTGTGCCACCTGCACCATCATAATTTTTTAAATTTCGTATATACTGTGCTACTTTAACCGGATCGTTGCCTACTTTATTTATTGCTTCTACTATCAACATAACAGCGTCATAACCATTGGCATCAGCCAACCAAGGCTCTATATTATATTTAGTTTTAACAGCATTGTAAAAACTTTTAATTTTTGCATCGGTACTTTTGGGGTCGTAAGCTGGAGTCGGAACAATTACTCCATTTGCAGCCGCTCCTGCAATATCCAAACAACTTTTCTCTAAGAAACTTGTATTAGAAATGACAGGCAGTTGGTTCTTGTTTTCTCTAAGCTGTTTCATGAAATTACCCATTTCTACTTGGTTGCCTGCGAGGTAAATACAATCAGCATTGATGTTCTTAATTTTTGTAATGAGTGTTTTAAAGTCAACATTTTCATAATTATAAATCTCTTTAGCAGCTATAATACCACCTAAATATTTAAACTTTTTTTCAAAACTCTCCATTAATCCTATTCCCCAATCATTGTTTACATATACTACGATTGCTTTCTTAAAGTGCAGTTGATTAAATGTGTATTCAGCGGCACTATTGGCTTCCTCATTATTAGAAGGCCAATTTCGGGCAAATAAATTACCTGCACCTGTAAGCTTAGGTGTGGCTGCACCTGGAGAAAATAAGAACACATTGTTTTTTTCGGTAACAGGTAGCATGGCTAACGTAACCGTACTTGATATGTCGCCAATGATATATTTAACTCCATCTACATTTATCAGTTTTTGTAGCGAGTTTATCGCCTCTTTATTTTCACCTTTAGAATCTTGCAAAAGAATTTCTAATTTCTTTCCACCAAGTAGAGAATCATTGTTTACTTCTTCGAGTGCCGCATCTACACCTCTCTTTACGGCTTCCCCATAGGTGGCTAATTCTCCGGTCATTGGATTAATAAATCCTATTTTAATAGTATCTGTTTTATTATTACAAGCACTAAAAAGAAGCACACCTAACACAACCGACAATACCGATTTAAAAATTCCCTTTATCATTTTATTTCTATTTATTAATTATACAAATGGTTGTCTAAAAAATCCTGTTTTAAAAATTCTGCTTTTGCAAAGCTGTCATACAGTTTTCCTTCTTTAATTATCGCTACATGGTCAGCCAGTTCAAAAGCAACACTGTAATTATGCTCCACTAATATCATGGTTTTTTGCTTTTCTTGTTTCATCTTCTTTAAAAATACCACCGCTTCTTTTACTGCTTCGGGTGCAAGCCCTGCTGTAGGCTCATCCAACAACCAACAATCTGTCTCCTGGGCCAACAACATGGCAAACGAAAGCATCTGCCTTTGTCCGCCTGAAAGATTACCACCTCTTTTATCCATACAATTTGCCAAAGCAGGAAAATGAAAGAGACACTCTTCTTTTATGTTTGCTGCTTCTGTTTTGCTTTTATCTTTCAATGCCAGTTCAAAATGTTCGCTCACTTTCAGCGTAGGAAATACCATGCCACCCTGCACAAACCATGATATGCCTTGCTGTTTTAAGTCCCATGTGTTTTTGTTGTTCAACTTCACACCTGCAAAGGAAATGTTTCCTGCATTATCCTTAATTATCCTTGCAATGGTTTTGAGTAAAGTGCTTTTGCCACAGCCGTTTTGCCCAATCACTGCCAATACTTCGCCTTTGCCTACGGCAAAAGAAATATCGTGCAAAACGGTTTTACCATTATAGCCCGAAGTGAGGTTTTGTATGTTTAATATGTGACTCATACTGTTGCTATATCGTTAATGGTTTTAATTTTCCCGTCTTTCATTTCAATATGACCATCTGCTACTTTCAATACTTCATTAATATTATGCTCAATAATTAAGAAGGTAATTCCTTCGCTTCGCATTTGCAGTATCATATTGCTGAACCGTTCTATGGTTTGTGGATTTAGGCCTGCAAAAGGTTCGTCCAACAAAGCCAACTGAGTGCCGTTCATGGCAATCATACAAAAAGAAATCAGTTTTTGCTGTCCGTAAGAAAGTTCTCCTGCTGTTTGGTTGCTCAACTCATGCAAACCAAATTTTGTAAGTAAGTCAAGTGCTTTTTGTTCCAGCGTTTCATCTTCCTGCTTTGCAGTTTTGGGTTTAAAAATGAGGTTCAGAAAACTGTTTCCTGTGTTGTTGTGTGCTGCCGAAACCAAATTCTCCCACACCAACAAGTTCTTAAACAGTCGTGGCTGCTGATACAAACGAATAATGCCTTGCCTGGCAATTTCCAAAGAGGATTTGCCTGTGATGTTGTTCCCGTTGAAAGTGATATTTCCTTTTGTTGGTTTTACCAAGCCTGTAATAAGATTGAACAAAGTGGTTTTACCCGCTCCGTTTTCGCCTGTAATAAGCGTTATGCTTTGCTTACTCACGGCAAACGAAACATCTTTGACAGGTGCAACTCCGTCAAAAGATTTGTTCAGGTTCTGTATGTTCAATAGCTCACTCATTATCTAATTCAAATTTTATTCTGAAACTCAATTCGGTACGCACTGCGTTCCAAATTGGGAAAGCAAGGAAAAACGCTCTCATATTATTGAGGTTGCGTTCATTAAATCCTTTTCCAAACTCTAAGGTCAGTTGGTCAGCAAGGTTTTTTAAAACAGCTTTGCCGTATTCTGCTCTACATACTCCTTTTTGTTCATCCTCAATAATTAACTGCCCGATTTCCCAATACATTTTAAGGAGAATAGTGTTGGTGTTTCGGTATACGGCAGCTTTAGCCTCTGATATAATTCGGGCAACAGCTGGGTATAAAGATTGATTTATATGTTGTATATTATCATTCATCATTATTGAATTAAATATTTTCCGAATAGCCCTTTTGGTTTAAACCTTACAATCAGCACTAATAATAAACCGAAAAGTATCATCCGCATATTGGCGGCAATACTGTCAGGCATTTGCAAAAACTTCAATAATTCGGGAAGCAGAATGTAAATGACTGCTCCTGTAATAGGTCCTATTATTCTTCCTGCTCCACCAATTAAAACAATGCTTAGGATTAAAATAGATTCATCTAATGTGAATGAACTTGGGTCAATATAAGTAGTATAAGTTGCGTAAAGTGTACCTGCAATGCCTGCAATAACGGCAGAAAGCATAATGCTGATGCGTTTGTAGTAATTAGGGTTTTTGCCCAAACTCAAAACAGCAATCTGGTCATCTCTTGTTGCCTGTATCAATCGGCTGATAGGTGTTTTCAAAAACCAAACGTAAAAGAGAATGACCAACAAAACCCAAACGGCACCAAATACAGCAAAACTTGCAGGGGTGTTTATTTTCAACCCAAAAATTTCAGGATTGGATATTCCTGAAATGCCGTAAGTGCCGTTAGTAACAGGAATCCAGTTGTAAGCAAGGGAAAAGAAAATGATTTGCAAAGCCAATGTTGCCAAACTGAAATAAAGTTCTCTAACTTTTCCTGCAACAAAACTGAACAATAAAGCAGCAATGATACTAATTAATATAGCAACAGGCAATGCCAACCAATAAGAGAAACCGAATTTTGTAATGGTAATAGCTGCTGCGTATGCTCCCGATCCATAAAAAACCGCCTGTGCCAAACTCAACAAGCCTGACAAGCCTACCTTCTGATTGGCACTTAATGCCAACAGAATGTAAATTTCAAGCATTACCAATATGTGAAAAATATAATTCATGCTCTGTCTTTTCTTAAATTGTAACTAATGATGCCTTCTGTTTTGAATAAAATCACCAACAGTAAAATCAGGAATGTGATTCCTTCTTTCCATTGTGCATTGAGAAACCATTCAACAGCATTTTGAATAAAGGTCAATCCAACTGAAAAAACAATAATCAAAAGCACATTCAATCTTGCAACAAGAATGGCAACAACAGCTGCTGTAAGCGTAATGCTCATTCCTGCCTGTGGATCAATGCCTGTTTCCATAGTTTTAAGAATGGCAGCAATGCAAGCTAAAATGCTCCCGATGATAAATACTTTGGTTCGTTCCTTTTCTGTGTTGATACCAAAAACTTTGCTGATTGTTTCATTGTCAGAAACAGCTTGTAAAGCCATGTTGGATTTCGTGACTTTCAAATAGAGTAGGAAAGTGGTAGTAGCTACTATTCCAACTATTGTTTGAATCATCTGGACTTTTGAGAAAATGATATTACTCAACCCAAAAGAACCTGAAACCGTATTGTCAATTATTTTATTTTCGTTGCCGAAAAACATTGCTAACCCATTTACAATGACCACATACAGACCCATTGAGGCAATCAGGGAAATGCTTTGATTGGATTGTTTCTTTGTAAGTGGTAAGTAAATACTTTTTTCAATCAGGTAAATGAGAACTGCCACAGCCAAAATGGAAAAGGCAACGGCAAAAAACCAATTGTTAGTCTTTGTCAGCATCCACCAACACGCAAATGCTCCCGAAACATAAATGCCGCCATGTGCTAAATGAAATACTTTTGTTACCTGAAAAATATAAGTAAAGCCGATGGCTACAAGGCTAAGTAGTAACCCTGAAACAATGCTGTTCAATAATATCTGTATGCTTTCTGTCATCTTTTACAAAGGTCTATAATTATCTATTATCCTAAATTATCCTCTTACAAAAACCACAAATTGCTTTTGCCGAAGTCGGGTAAATTATCTTCTTGAAAATATTGCTGTGTGGTACTACTTGGCGCATTATTTCTCCACTACATACTAATTTGTGCCATTGGGCAACAAAAAAGTGAAAGAAAAGTGTAATGAAATTCAACAAAAACAACTACTTGGCAAATAAAAGAAAGATAATTACTTTCCGATACAAAATTTGCTAAAGATATTTCCCAATATGTCATCTGGAGTAATCTCTCCTGTGATACTACCTATATAATAAATAGCACTTCTGAGTTCTTGTGCGATTAATTCCAGAGAAAGACCTGACTCAATTCCATAAAGGACATTATTCAATGATAGTGCTGACTCTCTTAGTGCTTCGAAATGTCTGACATTACTGACTGTAACATTAAGAGGGCTGGCAGTGGTGCCGCTCAACTCGATGAGCTGTTCTTTGAGTTGTTCTACATTAGTGTGTTGTAATGCAGAAATTGAGAGTTCATTGTCAAACATTTTTTCAGATGACTTATCTGTTTTGTTTTTTACTAATAAATAGGGCTTCTGTGACTGATGTATTTCAGAAATAATATCTTCTATATAATGTTTTCCTACGGAGTGATCATATAATACAATGATGATTTGAGCTTTGGCAATCATTTGTTTGGATCGCTGTATTCCTAAAGCTTCGACATAATCATCAGTTTCACGGATGCCAGCAGTATCTATAAATCTAAATAAAATACCATTGATGACTATAGTGTCTTCTATGACATCTCTTGTTGTTCCTGCAATATCAGAAACGATAGCTTTTTCTTCCTCTAGTAAATTATTAAGTAAAGTACTTTTACCTACATTGGGTGGTCCAATGATAGCCACACTAATACCATTTTTAATGGCATTGCCGTATTGAAATGTTTCACTCAGTTTGTTGACTTCATTCAGAATAGAATAAACACTTGTTTTGAGTTGCTCTCTATTTGCAAATTCTACATCTTCTTCACCAAAGTCTAGTTCGAGTTCTAATAAAGAAGAAAAGTCTAGTAATTGATTACGCATATCTTTGAGCTGATTAGAAACTCCACCTTTGAGCTGATGAAGTGCAAGTTGCAATTGTGCTTCAGATTCACTAGCAATGACATCGGCAACCGCTTCTGCTTGAAGAAGATTAAATCTTCCATTCAGAAAAGCTCTTTGGGTATATTCACCAGGTAAGGCAAGACGTGCACCCAATTGAATCAATAAGGAAATAATTTTTCTTTGTATCAGTACTGAACCATGACAAGATATTTCTACAGTATCTTCTTTAGTATAAGATCTAGGTGCCCAAAAGCAAGTAATAACAACTTCATCTATCTGAATGTTTTCATCATATATATGACCATATAAAACAGAAGGTTTTTGAGATTTTTCAATTTTTCCACCTTTAAAACATTTGTTAATAATTGAAAAAGTATCCTTGCCGGACATCCGGATGACTGCGATAGCACCTAAACCATTGGGGGTGGAAAGAGCTACAATAGTATTTTCTTTGTCTTTGAAATATTTCATTAATAGTCGGTTAGTTATGAAATGTTTTTAAAAATAGGGTGCGTTTTCAGGTGAAAAATCAAGAAAATGTTAAATTTAACAATTAGTTCTTTGTTTTTTAATTAAAAATACGGTGCAAGGTGTTACAAATTACAAAACTTAATTATAAATTTGCCCTACACGAATCTTAAATTAAACCTAATAATGTTATTTATGAAGATATTCAAATTGAAACATGCTCAAGTAGGACTTGGAATTTTGAGTATAGGACTACTTAGCTTCCCCCTATCTTCAAATGCAGAGGGACTCCAAACGGATAAAATTTTAAAAAATTATTCAGTCACAGTTCATGCGGGAGCTACAAGACCATTTACCGATGTTCGTTCTTACGACTTTATCAACATCAAAAGACCCAAAGCTGATGTTCAGTATGGTATGGGAGCTTCTGTCACAAGAATGTTTGGCGGTGTATTCGGATTACAAGCTGATTATACCTTTGGTAAATTACAAGGAACATCTAGACCTTTAAAAGCTGGATATCAAGACAAGACTACATTCTTACAAATGGGTTTTAAAGATCCTTTCTATTTTAAGACCTTATTTCACCAACCATCTTTAAATCTATATATTAATTTTTCAAACATGTTTGTAGGATTAAATAGATATATCAGAGCAAATAAAGAAGGTCGTCCTTTGAATGAAAGAAAAGTATCTGCTTACGGTAAAGTAGGTATAGGTATGATTTTCTTCGATTCTAAATTGTACAATCTAGAAAATGATAAACATCCTCAACCTTATAAATATATGAGAGGATTTACCAATAAAACAACAGAGATTGTTGTTCCAATGGCACTAGGTGTGAAATACAAAATCAATACAAAATTTGATGTCGGAGTTGAAGGTCAATATAATTTGACTAATGGTGACAAATTAGATGCACTAGTATTAGATAGCCGTAAGACAGGAAGATTTGATAAGTATGCTTATGTAAACGCTAACTTTACTTACAAATTTGGTAGCAAAGAAACTCAAAAGGAACACTTAGAATGGGTGAATTCACTAGAATCTTATATGACCAATACAGATGCTAAATTGGCAAACTTGTACACTGTTAAAGATGCTGATAATGACGGCGTAATTGATGAGTTGGACTGGGAACCAGAGACTGAGGAAGGTGCTATCGTAGATACTCATGGTAGAACTGTAGATAGCGATGGTGATGGTATTCCTGACCATAAAGATCCAGAGCCTTTCTCTTCTCCTATGTTACCTATTAAAGATGGTGTAAACGTTAGACAAGATGGATTGACTCCAGATATGATTAACCAAATCAAAGAATTGGTATCTACTGAAGTGAAAACTCAAATCTCTGGATGGTTCTTTTCTATTGTGTTCTTTGACTTAGATAAATCTAATATCAGAACAAGTGAAATTCCTGAATTGTATCAAGTTGCTAATTATATGTTGAGATTCCCTGAAGTGAAAATGAACATCAAAGGTTATACTGACGTAAGAGCAAGTGAAAAATATAATATTGGCCTTTCTGAAAGAAGAACAGATGCTGTTATCAATTATTTAGTCAATACTTATGGTATTTCTAGAGATAGATTTGTAGGTTCTTATTTTGGTGAAGCTGATAATATGGTTAAAAACGCTACTAAAGAACAACAACATCAATTGAATAGAAGAGTTGAAATCACAATCGTGAATTAGTTAAAAATTCTTTAAAATAAGTATGGGTTGCAACTTGCAACCCATTTTTTTTATCTTTAATGGATATTGTCTAAATAGGAAAAGTATTTTATTACCTTTGCACCTTTAAATATTTCTAATGAAAAAATTAATTGCATCTGCAATTTTTATTACATCCTTACTATTTACAGCCCAAGCTCAAGTAAGCGGAATTAATCTTAATCAAATAACTAATATGCTGAGTCCATCTAAAATGATGGGACAATTGCCAAATGTCAATCAATCCTCCATGATGGGATTGGATCAGAATACTTTGAAGTTGTTGATGGGAAGTCAAGAAAATTTGGATGAGAAAGGTAAGCCAACAACTCCAACTAAAGTTCCTGCTGCTATTGCAACTCCTGCCGCTGGTGATGTGAACCCGACTGCTGGTTTTGATTTGAGTAGTTCCGAAGGCTTATTTGATATGTTATATTCTCAGACAGCAAGAATGAGAACTTTGCAAGATTCTATAGGAATCATGCAGAAAAAAATAGATGATTCAAGTTTTGAAAAAACAAAGACCTTATATGTGTGGGGACATGAATTGTTTCATAATGATTTATTACAGACTTATGTTAAATCTGTTGATGCAAAAGTCAACGATTCATATATTGTAAGCGTCAATGATGAAATCACACTAGCAGTCTGGGGTTATGCTGATTATAATGGAACTTTTAAAGTGAGTAAAGATGGATATATTCAAATTCCTGAGTTTGGTAGAGTATATGTAAAGGGGCTTACTTTTGGAGCTGTAAAACAATTAATTGCTAAAAGATTAGCTTCATTTATTAATCCAAAGAACACGCAGTATGAAATTACTTTGAACTATGCTAGAAATATTAATATTAACATTTTAGGAGAAGTGATACAACCTGGTACATTTCAGATTCCCGCAGTTAATTCTGTGTTTAATGCCTTAAATGCAGCTTATGGTCCTTCTCCAACTGGTAGTTTGAGGAATATTGATGTTCGTAGAGATGGAAAATTAGTGAGGTCTTTTGACGTCTATGAATTCTTATTGAATAATGATGCTAAACAAAATTTTTATCTGCAAGAGAATGATGTGATTTATGTACCAGTCATTGGTAAGGTCATAGAAATTACTGGAGCCGTTAGAAAGGAGAATAAATATGAATTGAAGGATGGTGAAGGTATAAAAAAGATTTTAGACTTTGCCGGAGGGCTTCAAGCAAATGCTTATACTGATTTGATTAAGATTGAAAGATATGTGAACCAAAAGGTAGAAGTTATCAATATTAATCTTACAGATATCTTAAAAAGCGGTAGTGATTTTGCGCTTCAAGATGGGGATAAAATTTATATTCCTCAAGCTAATATTAGAGGAGAAGATGCAATTGAAATAGCAGGTACAGTTTTAATTCCAGGCATCTATGAGTTTAAAGAGGGGTTCAGAGTAAGTGACCTGATAAAAATTGCAGGTGGAATGTTACCACAAACCTATATGGATAGAGCTTATTTGAATAGAAGAATGGATGATGGCTCTTCTGTATTGATGAAAATTAGCTTGAAAGATATTTTCTTAGATGAGAATACTTCTGATAATATTTTATTAAAGAAAATGGACAAATTGGAATTATTTTCAAAAAGCAGTTTTGTTGAAAAATTTAGTGTTTCAATTACTGGCTCCGTTCGTAAGCCTGTAAAAATGGATTATTCAGAAGGTCTCACTTTGAATGATTTGATTTTTTATGCTGGAGGCTTGAAAAAAGAAGCTGCAAATAATAAGATTGAAATTTCTAGAGTAATCAATGTAAAAGGCGATGTTGATAAGACTATGGAAGCCCAGAGAGTTGTTGTTCAAACATTACAAATAGGTCCTAATTTAGAATTGGATAATTTTTCTAAAAATTATGAATTAGCTCCTATGGATCAAGTTTTTGTTAGAAAAAGTGTTGATTTTAATGAACAGATGACAGTCGCTCTTACAGGCGAAGTAATGTATCCAGGAACTTATCCTATTCTAGCTAAGAATGAGACAATTATTCAATTGATAGAGAGAGCTGGAGGATTGACTCCTTTTGCACATATCAATTCTGCAAAATTATATAGAAAAGACAGTGTAAACGCTATTGAAATTTTAGATTTAAAAGTGGCATATAGCGATTCTAGTTCTTATGCTAACTATGCATTAATGAATGGTGATATAATTGAAATCCCAACTATGAATCCAATGGTATCTGTCAAAGGTGCAATTAAATATCCTACAGATTCTAATCGTTTTGTATCTGCTAGATATATACCTGGAAAATCAGCGAAATACTATATTAAAAATTATGGTGGAGGTTATGCTCCTAGAGCTAATAGAAAATTGACGGTGGTCATGCATCCTAATGGAGATATTGGTAGGACGAAAAATTTCTTAGGCATTAAAAAATACGCAAAAGTAAGAGAAGGCTCTCAAGTGTTGACGTATGCTAAACCACCTAAACCAGAAGATATTCCTGTGCCTAAGCAACCTCTAAACTGGAATTTGGTTTTGCCTAGTATCATTGTTTCTTTGAGTAGTGCAGCATCTACAATTGCTATTATTTTCTTGTTGAAAAAATAAAAGAGCTTCTAGTAGTATGGATCCGTATTTTCAAAGTGACGATATTAAGCTGACTGATTTACTCAGAGGCATAAAGAATTATTCAATATATGTACTGAAACGTATCTATATTGTCATCGCTGCAACTATATTATTGTATTATGGAGGTCGTTGGTTTGCAGATATATCTGAGAAGCAATGGGTAGCTAATGCATCTTTTAATGCGATAGATTCTCGTAGTGGTGGAGGTTTTGGTGGCTTGATGTCCCTTGCTTCATCATTTGTAGGAATAGGAGGAGGAACGTCTAATGATATTTTATCAGGGATTTTTTCTTCTCGTAATGTTGTGAAGACTTCATTATTAGATGAAGTAGAAATTCATGGTAAAAAAGATAAAATTATCAATTTCTATTTAGAGTCATTGGGGTATATGGATGTTTATAAAGCTACTCCAGGATTGGAAGATTTTAAGTTTACCGCTGTAGATATTTATAAACTTTCTCCAACAGAGGATAGTGTTATTTCTGAAGTGTATAATTCACTTGTTGAGGATTACATTGAAGTAGAGTTTGACCCTTTGGCGGGTTTAATTCGTGCAGGTGTTTATACTCCAACTAAGGAAGTTGCTCAAAAACTATGTGAATCCATGTTGAGAAATACTCAACAATATTATGCTTTGAGTGCCAATCGTAAAGCTTTGGATGGATATAATAAATTGAAAAGTAGAGTAGATTCTATTGATGGCGCTTTGACTTATTATAATGGTTTAGTGGCAACCACCAAAGACCAGAATATTTTTAATAAGAAAGACGAAGGTGTATTATCTTTGACTGAATACAATAGAGAAATTGCATTTTTGAATATTCAATATAATGATGCATTGTCTTCCTTAGAAGCAGCTAAAAGTGCTTTAGGAACCGAAAGTGATGTGATGAGGATAGTTGACCAGCCGGCATTTTCTACAGAGATTGATGAAAGAGATCCGGATTTTTGGGGATTAATAGGTTTGGGGGTCGGTGCTGTTTTAAGTATTCTTATCCTTTGTTTCGTTAAGGCTTCTCAAGATTCTTTTACAGAAGAAAAGTTGGAAAAGGAAAAAATGACTACAACAATCTCCTAGGTTTTTACTTAAATCGTATATAGATGTTATCTTTATAGGAAAACTATCTATCTATGAAAATTTCTGATCTTGCAGATACTTCTAAAAGGACTTTCCCTTCTCAAGAGCCTATTGCTATTATAGGTGTTGGATGTAGATATTCAGGAGGAATTAATAATTTAGAAGATTTTTGGAAGGTATTAATTGAAAAAAAGAGTACTCTGCATGATGTGCCTTTAGATAGATTTACTCATGGAGATAATCTTTTTGATCCTGATAGAGGGTATAGAAAAATTGTTTCTAAGCGGGGAGGCTGGCTGAATAATTTAAAAGAATTTGATGCTAAATTTTTTAAAATTTCACCTAGGGAAGCAGAGAAAGTTGACCCTCATCAACGTTTGATGCTGGAAGTTACTTATGAAGCACTTGAAGATGCAGGCCTCAAACTTGAAGATGTTTGGGGCACTCGTACAGGTGTTTATGCGGGAATGTGGTCTAGCGATTTTGAGCATATCTTAACGCAATCTAAAGATGATATAGATGTCTATTCAACAACAGGAAGTGGCAGATATGGTGCTGCAGGTCGATTGGCCTATTTTTTCAATTTACAAGGGCCTACGTTTACATTAGATACTGCTTGTTCTACGTCTTTAGTAGCTATTCATTTGGCTTGTCAGAGTTTGCATTTAAGAGAAAGTGATATGTCTGTCTGTTCTGCTGCCAATTTGATTTTAGATCCTTTTATTTCTATTGGATATTCAAGGTCAAGGTTGCTGTCAGATTATGGCAAGTGTCGTTTTGGAGCCAAAGATGCATCTGGTTATGTTAGGACAGAAGGTGCAGCTACGGTTATTCTTAAAAGATTAAGTGATGCACAAAGAGATGGGGATTTTATTTATGGGGTAATACCAGGGTCTGCTTGTAACAGTGATGGCCAGTCACATAAACACATGATGGCTCCTAGTGCCATTACTCAGGAGATTATGATTAAAGATGCACTCAGTCGTGCACATATAGCTCCTCAATTAGTTCAATATGTTGAAGCTCATGGCACAGGCACAAAGGCGGGAGATCCAGCTGAAATTGCTTCTATTTCTGGTGCGCTCAGCGAAGGAAGAAACCCTGAAGATATATTCTATGTAGGTTCTATTAAAACAAATTTAGGTCATACTGAAGCAGCTTCTGGTGTGGCTGGTTTAATCAAAGTTTTATTATCTATACAACATAGAACTATACCGGGCAACTTATATGCAGATGAAGAGAAAAACCCTTATATCCAATGGGATAATTTATCTCTTAGAATTCCCTCAGAAGCAATAGCTTGGCCTCATCCTGAAAGACCTTTACTTGCAGGACTGAACTCATTTGGTATTTCTGGAACGAATGCCCATGTTGTCATTCAAGAAGCCCCTCAATCTGATAAATCGAAACCTTCTTTCAAAAGAAAATATAACATTCTGCCAATTTCAGCAGCCAACGAAAAGGCTCTTCAAGCATATTGTAAATTGTATTTGCCATATTTTGAAAAGGTTCAATCAGATGAAGATTTTTTGAATCTAGTTAAAAATATAGCGATTAGAAAGGCTGATTTAGCACAAAGAGCAGCTATTGTCTTTCAAGATAAAAAGGATGTTATAGTAGGGCTTCAGTCTATTATTTCTGGTAAATATGCAGATAATGTTTTAATTGGATATAGTGAAGAGAAAAGAAGAACAGCACTAGTATTTCCTGGGCAAGGTGCTCAATGGAATCAAATGGGTAAAGATTTATATTCGTCTGAACCTGTTTTTAAAAATGCGATAGATGAATTTGCATTTGCCTGTCAACCTTATATTTCAGGGTCTTTGTTAGATGAGCTATTTTCTGATGATGGACTTAAGGAAATTGATACGATTCAACCTGCTTTGTTAGCTGTAGAGATAGCTTTGGCTAAGTGGTGGTTTTCTATTGGTTTAGATTTTAAAGCTGTGATGGGTCATAGTATGGGAGAAATAGGTGCTGCATATCTTGCTGGAGTCATTTCTATAGATGTAGCTGCAGCAATTATTTGTACTAGAAGCCAATTGATGAAAACAACCTCAGGGCAAGGTGCCATGGCATATATTGCACTACCTCCATCTGTTGTGTCTGAACAGTTTAAAGGAAGAGAAGCTGAAATAGGTATTGGTGTGAATAATAGCCCATCCTCTTGTGTGATTTCAGGTACCAATAATATTGTAGATGAAATTTGTTTACATTTTGAAAATGAAGGTGCATTTGTTCGTAAAATAAAAGTAGATGTAGCATCTCATAGTCCGCAGATGTATCCATTGACTGAGCCTTTAAAGACAAAGATTGAAGCAATGGAAGCTATGTCTTCTGAATTGGAAGTCTTTTCTACTGTCTATGCTAGAAATGTAGATGGGAAAGAGTTGAATTCTGCATATTGGGCGTTAAATCTTAGCCAGACAGTTCGTTTCTCAGAAACTGTCCAGTTCATGATTCAAGATGGATATGGTTTGTTTGTAGAAGTAAGCCCTCATCCTACGCTGTTACAAGCACTTCAAGAAAATGCTGAAAGCCTACAGTCTGAAATAGTCACTGTTGGAAGTATGGAACGTGAAAAGGACAATCAGTTGATATTGATGCAACAGGTCGCAACATATTTTGCCAATGGAGGGAGAGTGAGTTGGAAGAAATTGTATGATTTAAATTTTGAGAAAATACTATTACCTGCTTATCCATGGCAAAGGGTAAAATATTGGGTGGAAGAGGAGACATTGAATTCAAGGAGGTTGGCTCTAGGTGGAAAGGGAAATGTATCTACTCACCCTTTCTTATCTCAATCATTTGATTTGCCAAAAGAAACAGAGATTTTGCTCTGGGAAACAGTTATCAGCTTAAATGAGTTGCCATATTTAAAAGACCATAAAATTCAGGATACTGTTATTTTTCCTGGAGCAGGATATATAGAAATGATTTGGGCAGCTGTTGATGATCATTTTAATCATGCAAATTGTGTTATTCAGAATTTAGAACTCAAAAATGCTTTGCCTATTGATGAAAATAAAGACACTATTCTTCAAATTGTTCTGACGAAAGAATTTGATAATCAATTTCTAGCCTCTATTTATGGTGTTACTGAGAATAAAGAAGAAGCTAATTGGGTAGAATATGCACAAGCAACGATATTTATTCGCAGTTTGGATAATCAAATTTTAGATAATGAGATTTTTGCTAATGTCAATGAAGAATTATCTGAGAATGTGAAGATTTCAAAAGAGGAACATTACAGCCATACTTCAAAAATCCATTTGCCCTATGGAGAAACATTTCAGACAGTTAGTCAATTGAATATAGGTACAAATGAAGTCGTGGCAGATATTCAGTCTGTCAACTCTATTAATAATTCAGTGTCGAAGTATTTTATTCATCCAGCTATTTTAGATGGATTTATTCAGGCGTTTCTATCAGCTAGATATCTCAATAATCAATCAACATTTGTTCCTGTTAAAGTAGGTGAAATAGTTCTTCATCATTTTGATAAAGATATTTTCTTTGGGAAAATTAAAATTCGGCTGATTGGTAACGATACAAATCGCATAATAGGTGATGCAATTGTATTCAATGAAAATGGACATCTTTTATTGGAATTGAAAGGATTTGAATTGGCAAGTTTGGAGCAAGACTTTCAACAAGAGGATCAATTTGAAGAACAGATTTTATTTGAAACCATAGCCATAGAACAATCACTTCCTGAGTTCGTTGAAAAGAATGTTATTATTTTTGTCTCAGATGACTCTGCGGAGGATTTGATAGATGCTTTCCAACCCAAATGGATTGTGCGTAAGGGGGATTTTTTCCATCATCAAGGTAATCAGTTCATTATAGACCCAGGAAGGTTTGAAGATTACCAATCACTCTTCGATGTTGTTGGCAAAAGTATTGATACAATTGTACATACATGGAATCTAGATGAAAAATTCGTTGCAGGTTTAGAACCTCAAGAAAATACGACACTATCAGTTGTTAGAATTATTCGAGCTGTTTCATATAAGGATATTACACCTAGATTATGGGTGCTGACAGAATCTATAGAGAAATTTCCAGCTCAATCCACCGTGCTTGGTTTGTTAAATGTGGCTAGAAATGAACATCCAGAGTTGAATGTTTCATCTATTGAAATGATGGATGATGATTTGAGCCGAGTAGTACAGATTGTCAATAGTGATACGGAGGAGAATTCATGGAAAATTCAAATGGACTCTCAGACAGTGGATAGATTGTCACCAATTGATATCCAAGAAAATATAGATAAAGATGTAAAGAGAGTTTCAGCTGAACATCAAATCTTTGAGGTGGCAATGAGTCAGCCTGGAATTTTAGACAATTTAATTTTTAGAAAAAAATATTTGCCTAAGCTTAAGCCTCAAGAAGTCAAAGTTAATGTGCGAGCCATTGGTATTAATTTTATGAATCTGATGTCTGCCTTAGGAATTTATCCAGGTAAAGAAAATGGATTTGCTACTTTAGGTATTGAATGTGCAGGTATTGTTGATGAGGTTGGAGAAGACGTCAAACATTTAAAAGTAGGAGATAGAGTTTTTGGTATGGCATATCATACAATGGCATCTCATATCCATGTAGATGCTTCATTGATGCAAATTATTCCTGAAAATTTAAGTTTTGATGACGCTGCAAGTATTCCAGTAGTTTATTTAACGGTGTATTATGGACTGGTTACATTGTCAAGGCTGCAAAAAGGTGAGAGGGTTTTAATCCATTCTGCTACTGGAGGGGTAGGCCTAGCTGCGATACAGATTGCAAAGATAATTGGTGCTGAGGTGTATGCTACCGCAGGAAATGATGAGAAGAAAGCCTTGCTTTACTCAATGGGCATTAGTCATGTATATGATTCGAGAAGTTTGGATTTCGCAGAACAGATTCTTAAAGACACTTCTGGAGAAGGAGTTGATGTTGTTCTCAATTCTTTGACGGGAAGTGCTATGATAAAGAGTATGCACCTATTGCGAAGTTTTGGTCGTTTTGTAGAAATTGGAAAGAAAGATGTCTATGCCAATTCCAAAGTAGGACTAGAGGTCTTTAGTAGAGGTCTAAGTTATTTTATGATAGACTTTGAAAAGATGATTTTCGAAAAGCCACGATTGGTTGGAGATTTATTGGGAGAGTTAATCCCTTATTTTGAGAATGAAGAATTGACGCCGATACAAAATAAAATTTTTCATGTGTCAGATGTGAAATCAGCATTTGAATATATGTCTTCAGGTAAGCATATTGGAAAGATTGTGATTCAGGTGAATTCCGACAATGTATTTTTAGAAGAAGTCGTTGGGAGCAAAGGATTTAGAGAAGATGCTACATATCTGATAACTGGTGGTTATGGTGGTTTAGGATTGACATTTGCCCAATATATGGTAGAAAAAGGGGCAAGGAGATTGATACTGTTAGGTCGCTCAGGACATTCAGATAGTGAAATAATTGGTCAGTTAAGAGCATTAGGAACGGAGGTGATTGTAGAAAAGGCAGATGTAAGTGAAAGAGAGGACTTTGAGAGGGTATTGGCAATTCATCATAGTAATGAGCAACCATTGAAAGGGGTGTTTCATTTAGCGGGTATTTTAGATGACTCTTCTATTTTAAATCTAGATGAAGATGCTTATTATAGGGTTTTAAGTCCTAAAGTTTTAGGAGCTTATAATCTCCATATCACAACTCAGGCTTATGACTTGGATTATTTTGTATTATTTAGTTCATCAACAATTTTATTCGGCTCTCCAGGACAGTCTGCTTATGTAGCTGCCAATATGTATATGGATGCTTTGGTAGAACACAGGCAGAGAATGGGATTGGGAGGGATGTCGATTCAATGGGGGACGGTTTCTGATATAGGGCTGGCTGCTTCTGCAGAAAATCGTTCTAATCGCTTGGAAGAAGAAGGGGTTGCTCCTTTATCGCCTATAGAGTGTACAGAATGGTTTGATAAAATGATTCAGATGGATATTCCTGTAATTGGAGCATTTAGATTTGAATTAGCAAAATGGCAAAAGGCTTATCCATCAGTGTTAAAAAATCATTTTTATGATTTATTGCGAAAAGATGGTTTTGATAAAGAAGAGACTTTGGATGTCTCCAAAGAATTGTCGCTCACTGAATTGCTATTGAATATTGATGATGTAGAAATAAGATTAAATACACTGGAGAATCAGTTGAAAGGAATAGTGGGACATATAGTAAAATTACCTGCTGATGATATTCATATCAAAACAACCTTTAAATCATTGGGGATAGATTCTCTGATGTCTATTCAATTGAAAAATCAACTGGAAAAGGCTTATGCTGTTTCGCTTTCAGTAACTGCTTTTTGGACATATTCGAATATTAGGGACTATGCTAAGTTCTTATTTGAAAAGCTGAACTTGAATATTGTTGAGCCAGTAACTGAACCTGCCCCAAAGGAAAATATTTCAACCCAATCAGTTGTGATAGAGCCAGTTGCAATGACAGAAAGTATTCCTCAAACTGAATTAAATATTTCTGAAACTAAAGTGGAAGAGAAGAAATTGAAAGAAGAAAATGAAGATGATTTGTCACTAGATGATTTAAGTAAATTATTGGATGATGAATTAAATAGTTTGCTAGATTAATGGGTTTGAGTATTGAGAGTTTTCCAAAGTTTATAGATTATTTCTTCTGCGAGTGTAGTTTTTTCTATACTTATATATTCGAGTAAGCGGATTTCTTGTCGGCCATTATCTTCTATTTGATCTGGGGATATATGGTGATTGAAAGATTCGTCAGCACGAGTGATAGCAAAAACAAATTTTTTTTCATCTATATCATATTCTAGTATGCATATTTTCTCATCATTAGATAATAGAGGTATGTATATATGTTTTGGGCTTTTTACATAAAATTGATTATTCATATTTGAGGTATATCCATACATGAAATAATAGTATTCCTTATATTGAAATGGTATGCCTACTTTTTCAAGTAAATGGATAAGTTTACTGGTCTCATCTTCTATTATTTGTGCGCTTCCTTTAGTGGGAGTTAGGTCTTCTTTGCTCACCCAGCAACCTTTAACCCAGTCGAAATATTCGTATTCTCCCAATCGTAATTTATAATTAAATAGTTTATTTTTTTGCATGATATATCCAGGGTAATAATAATTATATTGATTTTTTATTCCCCAGCTAATTTCTAAATACATGGTAAATAACCCTAGACTATAAGCTCCATAGTCAAGATTATAAGCTCCTAAAATACTAGCAATACTATTTTTTCCTATATCAAAAACACTGAACGCTATTAATTGGTCGCCATCATAAATGTTTACTTCGTAGGAGTTGAAATTAGAAAAGTATATAGAACTTCCAAATAAAAATGACTCTAAGCTATTATTGTTTTTAGAATTAAATTTAGAAAAATGCCGCATGTATAAATCTTCCTTTTCTGGGCTGATTACGAAAGGTTGTATGCTGTAACTAAATTTTTTTTCTACTCGACGTGCAATTTTTTGAATACTCTTGGAAAATTGATGGTGCTCAAGGTTTAATCTGATATTTCTCACCTCATCTAATTCACCTTTCTGACTATAAATTTGTGTTGAAAACATGCCGCCAGCATGTCTAAAATATCCCTGAGCTAAATATAAATCCAATTTCCTTCCAATCATGTATGTTGGTTGTACGAAATTGATAATTTGTTTACGAAGATTGGTCATCTGAAATAGCGTAGTAGGCAACTAAATATCTTTCGAATATAGCAAATAATGAATCTTATTTTTCTTTTTTATTTTTAATAAATCAATGACATTATGACACAAAATATTTATTAAATCAGAAATAATGGCATGAGTTGCTGCTTTATCAGAAGTAATTGCTTATTTATTAGCCGAAAAATAGAGTGGAATATCTTTTGACTGTATGATATCAAAATTACTAAACAATTTAAACTTAAAATTATGACACTCGTAAGAAACAGATTCAGACAAAATGCATTTCCTGCTCTTTTTGATGATGCATTCTTTAAAGATTTTTTTGATGCTACTCCAAGGTTTTCCAAAGATGTACCAGCAGTAAATATCAAGGAAACTGACAATGCTTTTCTAGTTGAATTAGCAGCGCCGGGATTGAGTAAGGGAGATTTTAATATCTCAGTTGAGAATAATGTATTGACTATTTCAAGTGAATCTAAAAGAGAAGACACTTCTACAGATAAAGATGAAAAATACACTAGAAGGGAGTTTTCTTATTCTTCATTCTCTAGGAGTTTTACTTTAGATGAACAACATATTGATGTTGAAGCTATTTCAGCTAATTATGAATCAGGTGTGCTCAAATTATCAATTCCAAAAAAGACTGAGCCAGAGAAATTGAAAAAGACTATTGAAATACAATAAGTTGGCATTCAGTATTATATGCAAAATGAAAGGCTATACTTCAAGGTATAGCCTTTTTTATGGGATGAATAATAGGTATTAAAATCTCCAAATGATATTTAAAAAGAAGTTTCTACCCATTCTTGGAATCTTATTCCAATCGGAGAAAGTACTATAATTTTTATCCAAAATATTTTCTACACCTATTTTAGTAATCAGCTTGTGTTTCAATGATATATTGAATTGTTTAGCTATTGTAGTATTAAGAATAGCATATTTTTGAGCAGGTGTCTCACCATAATTTTTTCCATAATGCATCTGTTTGGCAGCTCCTTCTACTTGAATTTCAGCTAGGTATTCATTTTTTTCAAACTTCAATTTAGCATTATAAGACAATGGTTGAATTTGTGGCATAGATTCTTTTTCAATTTTACCCAATCTATATATTAGATTTCCAGATAATTGTAGATAGTCTAAGATATTATAGTTAAGGGCAATTTGAGCATTGAATAGATGTGCATTTTTGTATTGCTGATAGATTTTTACACCTTTAGCACCAATAGTCATTTGAACTAAATCTTGTTGAGGAACTCCAATAATATAATCTATGATTCTGAAATAATTGATTTGTCCTTTAATGTTGAATTTTGAAAATATCAAAGTTGTCGAAGTGTTGACTTCAAATGATTTTTCATTATTGAGAAATGGATTGCCTATATAATCATATTTATCAAAACTATTGAATAGATAGAATCCATATCCTTCAGATACAGAAGGAGCACGCTCTCCATACGCCAATCCGGTATTTTGAATTAAGATTCCTTTGATATAAGTAAAATTTATACCCGCATTTTTTAGCCAGCGGAGATTGCCTTTCTTTAATTCAGGATAAAAAATATTTAAACTTCTCAAACCAAAATCATCCTTCACTTCATCGTAATGAATGGCTGTCCCTAGTGTAGCAATAGTATTCCATTGTTCATTCAATTGAATTTTGTCCTCAGCAAATATTTTAGAAAAATAGGTGGCCACGCCAGGCCAAGTGAGCATATACATCTCTTTTTCATTAGGATTGTTGGGATACATAGTCATTTCAGCAAATGATTTATTGAAGTGACCAGAAAGGTTGGCTTTCCATGAATGTTTGCCTTTGCTTCCTTGTATTACACTATATAAGCCTGCAGTATTGGTCCATCCCGGCATATCCATACGGATGGGTACAATTGGGCGTTGAGAGTCATCCATGATATGTTTGACATGATTGTAATATAGTTTTGTGTCCCAGCTGTGAATATGGGGAGAAATATTGATGAAATTGTATTCTAAAGATGTAATGATAGCCTCTGCAAGAGATACATCCATAGGTAGTGCAGGATAGCCTACATCTGTAGCTCTGTCGTATATCAATGAAGCGGTAAGACTATGCCTAAGATTGACTTTCCATCCTTGGGTAGTAGAAAGATTATATTTGGTAAACTGGGAGTATGGAACCTTTTCCTTCCCTCCCGCTTTATAATTATTAGCATCTCTAAATGTGAAATCGATGTCAGAGAAAAATCTTGTTCCTGAATAGCTCAGCTTTGTACCCACAATTTTTTGAAGGTTATTGCTTTCTATCCCACTGAATAACATTCCTTTAAATCCAGAATTATCACATGATGAGTGTTGTCTCACTAAATCAATACTGCCTGCAATTGTTCCACCATGACATGATCCAGATTGACCATTTTGTATATTAGCTTTGCTGAGGTTGGTAATTTCAACATAAGAAGTGATAGGATCCATTTTGTCAGTGCAAGCACCATAAATTCTCATTCCATCTATTGTTATGACAGAACGCTCTGATGCCATTCCATTGAGCATAGGCTCGGCAGCATAAGCACCTCTTTTCATCATATTGATAGCATTATTGGATTCCAAATAGGCATCTAAGGATGATAAAACCTTTGATTGCTTGTTGATGACATCTTTCTTTTCTGTGATGATTACCTCATCTAACAAATATGAATTGGCTATGCTATCCAAGTATTCATCGGAGATCTCTTGTGCCCATATATTTTGAGCAAGCGATGAGCAAAGTGTAAATAGAAAGATTATACCTAGTTTGTTCATAAATATAAATTTTGCATTAAAGGAGATTACAGGAGCAAATAAGATAAAACTCCTGTAATATGTTTCCTTTAAAATGATTTAGAACTCGACTTCAAAAAATAGACTACTACTTTCATTTTCATTAGTGACTGGTTCACCTTTCAGCAATTCTGCTGCTTCATTGAACACCTGTAGATTGATTTTCCAATATCCAGTCATTGAGAAAGCTACTTTTCCCTCATAAAAAGAAGTTGATTTCTGAGTTAAATTCTCATTATTAGGCGAACTATGATTTTCCATACTTGGCATACGAGGATCGATTTTTATAGTGTATCCATTGACAGGAATAAAACTCATCATGTTTTCCATTGTGTACAATAATGCTGTTATTGAATTCAGCCCTTCTTTAGGTTGAGTTGGTTGAACCATTGCCAAGACATATTTTTTTCCATCGCTTCCTGTAAAGGTTGTTGCTCTTTTTTTGGAAGCTGGTATAACATTGATTTTAGCACTTAGATTGTATGGAGACTCTTGTACAATTATGTTAATACTTAGTTCCCAATATTCCATATCGTTTCCTGCCATTTGGAAAACAATGAAACCTTTATGTAATGTTTTAGAATCTGACACTAGGCTTATTGAGGAATAGGGACAAGCATGACTTTTGTCCATCATGTGCATTATAGGGGACCAGCTAGCCTGGGCATTTTCAATTAGATGTCCTTCAACATCTTTAATCTGGAAAAAAACTTCATTATACCCTTGTTCTAGCTTTCCACTTACAGTATATAAATCAATAATAAATGGGTCATTTTTGATGGATTGAACCAGTTTTAATCCATCGGTTTCATTAGGGAGATTGATATTAATATCATCCTTTTTACAAGAAATTGTAATCAATATCAGCATGATGCTGCTGAAATATTTTAATATTTTCATTTGAATTAATTTTTAAGTGAATAGAAATAATTTTCTTTTTGAACAAAAGAAAGTTGTGTTTTTAGAGTCAACTTAAAAATCGTGGAGGCTTCTCTTGAAAAGGTGAAAATTGAAAAGAATAAATGTTAATTGGTTGTTGAAGATGAACTAAGGGTGTTAGCACTGTGATATACTCACCAGCATTAATTGCTTCAACTTCATTTAAATAGAAAAAAACTTCTTTTTGTAATTCAATCAATGTCTGAGTAGCCTGATTGTGTTGGTCTTGCTCTTCAGCAATATGTGATAGTTGACACTTTCCATTACATTCCATTTCTGGATTTGACTGATTGATACAAAATAAATTAATAAAAACTTCTTGGTCAATTTCATAGATACCTAGCAAAACTGTATTCTTAGTTGTACAAAACAACATCAAAGAAAATAAGAAATATGCCGTTATCTTTTGAATCATAATTGAAGTATTGACTTGCAGTTCTATTTCTACAACAAATTTACTACTAATATAAAGAACAAAACCTGACATGAATCACAATACTACGTTACTGATTTTTCACTTCTATGTTGATTTATTCTTAAATACATCATTTCTGTGAGTTCAGACATATAAATAGATATGAATCATTGAAGTAGATTTGATAGTGATTTTAAATATAATTCTTAGAAAAATCTATAATACTTGACTCCATTCACCTTTTAAGTGTGCTTGATGATTGAAATAATATTTTAATCCAGCATGTTGAGCAAGATTGAGACTAGGGTCATTTTCCAATAAAAGTATAGCCGCATTGCGGGCTTCTTCAAGTATGGCTTTGTCAATGGCTAGATTGGATAGTTTCAATTGAATATCTCCACTTTGTTGAGTTCCTTCTATATTACCTGGCCCTCTTAAATCTAGATCTACTTCTGAGATTTTAAATCCATCATTAGTATCACACATTGTCTGGATACGTACTTTGCTTTCATTACTGAGTTTTTGTCCCGTCATCAAGATGCAAAATGATTGCTCAGCTCCACGACCAACTCTTCCTCTCAATTGATGAAGTTGTGATAGCCCGAAACGTTCTGCATTTTCTATGACCATCACAGAGGCATTGGGAATATTTACTCCGACTTCTATCACTGTAGTTGCCACCATTATATGAGATTTGTGATGGATAAACTGTTGCATTTCAATATCTTTAAATTCAGACTTCATCTTTCCATGCACAATACTGATTTGATATTGTGGTCTTGGAAAAATTTTACACAAGCTATCATATCCTTCCATCAAAGATGCTAAATCAGAT
This sequence comes from Chitinophagales bacterium, assembly GCA_023957235.1. GTDB lineage: Bacteria > Bacteroidota > Bacteroidia > Chitinophagales > JADIYW01 > JAMLHH01. The sequence goes on from JAMLHI010000003.1 coordinate 58,563, forward strand.
TTCTCAGACTCTTCTATCAATGGATATACTACATAGACTTGTCTTCCTTTGGAAATTTCTTCAGACATAAAGCCATAAACACTAAGCCGATGTGCATCTGTTTTGTGTATTGTCTTGATAGGTTTTCTTCCTGGAGGCAGCTCATTAATGACCGAATAATCCAAGTCGCCATAAAATACCATTGCTAATGAACGGGGAATAGGTGTGGCTGTCATCACTAAAATATGAGGTGGTATCATTGCTTTATTTTTGAGTTGAGCCCGTTGCTGAACTCCAAAGCGATGTTGTTCATCAATAACAATAATTCCAACGTTTTTAAATTTGACAGAAGGCTCTATCAGTGCGTGTGTACCTATTAAAATATCTATTTCTCCATTTTCTAAGGCTTGAAGAATAGCAGTTCTTTTTTTTCCTTTTATGGTTCCAGACAATAATTCTACCCGCAAATTTATTGGTTGGACAAGTGATTTTATGCTGTCAAAATGTTGTTGAGCAAGTATTTCAGTAGGTGCCATTAAGGCGGATTGGTATCCATTGCCAATGCCCATTAGCATGGTCAGAAGAGCAACGATTGTTTTTCCACTACCCACATCTCCTTGAAGCAGTCGATTCATTTGATGACCGCTCATAGTATCTTTTCTTATTTCTTTTAATACTCTTTTTTGGGCATTAGTCAGTGAAAAAGGAAGATGATGACGATAAAAAATATTGAATAATTCTCCCACCTCAGGCAGTAGTATTCCATTCTCTTTCGTTCTCAATAATCTCAATCGGACTAATTGAAGTTGAAGAACAAATAATTCTTCAAATTTCATCCTTCTAAGTGCAGATAATTGGTCTGGAAGAGAAGGAGGCTGATGGATATGTATTGTTGAAATATATTTTTCTGGCAGACGATATTTTTCTAATAAGTACCTAGGAAGTATCTCTATAATATCCTCTTTCTTAATAATTTGTAACAATTGTTGGACAAGTCTTAATACACCCCTAGAATCGAGTCCCTTTAACTTCATTTTTTCTGAAGTGTTATATAGCGCTTGATATCCTTGTTTTCCACTGTTTTGGTATGAAGAGAATGTTTCTATTTCAGGATGAGTGAGATTGTATTTCCCATTAAAAAGATGGGGTTTGTCAAATAATACATAAATCTCATTGGGTTTGATAAAGTCTTTTACCCATTTGATGGCATTAAACCAGACTACCTCTATAATACTACCTCTTTCATCTTGGAAAAGTCCTACTAATCTTTTACCTCGTACTTGCTTGATTTCTTCTAATTTGATAAATCTTCCTTTGAGTTGAATAAAAGTATTAGAATCAGTTAGTTCGGCAATCAAGGTAAACTTCGATCTGTCCACATATCTATATGGGTAATATTCCAATAAATCGCGGTATGTGTGAATATTTTTTTCACGTTTAAGAATATTGGCCTTCTCTGTAGAGATTCCTTTTAAATATTCTATAGGCGTATCTAAAATAGGTGGCATATTCAACTTTAAAATAGAGCTTCTTCTTTTCTATATATTATCAGTATGAAAATAGCATATTTATACTTGAAATTAAAATTGCTAGTCCAAGTGCCTATTCAGCAGATTATATAGCTATTCCCATCGAGTTGTTTCAATGATGTGCTTCATATCCACTTTAAGGAATTCTAATGCAGGTAATACAGAGTCAATGTTTGGAGCAGATTTGAAATAGATTGCTCCTCTCAAATAATGTTTGGTGCTATCAGTAATAAAAAATTGAGAACTTGTTGCAGCGTCACCTCCAACATCAAACTGATATCCAAAAACATGATGTTCTGGAATCTCAATTGGTTCTTCATCTATGAAATCAGCTTTTTGACTGTGTTTGTAGGTTAATTTATAACTATCTGAAATGACTTTTTCAAAATTCTTTCTATTGCTGACATCTCTATATGAAATGAAAATGGTAGCATTGAAATAGGGGAAATTGATATTTAGCCAACAAGGATGTTCGGGTTTTTCATCAAAAAAATGTTCTTCTCTTTCTACTTGGGCATAAGTTGGAATTTCAAATGTACAAGGGCAGACATCATTTTTATATACGCGATATGAGTGGTCTGGCACGTCTATATGAAAATAACCACTAGGTTTAGGAATATAATCTTCTTTACAGGAGATGGCAATAAAAATTAATATTATACCAATGACAGAAACTCTATGATTCATGAATTGTGATTTTAACTTTTACGATGCGAGTAGCATTTGTTTCCATGACCTTAAAGGTAAAATCTTTTAGTTCAATTTCTTCTCCTTGTTCGGGAAGTTCACCTTTTATTTCCAAAATCATTCCTGCCAAAGTATCTACACCTTCTCTGATGCTTTCAAATGTATCAATGCTGATATTCAATATTTTACACACATCATATATGCTGGTCTTACCTTCGAATATATAATTATTGTTGTCAATTTTTCTAAAATCTATCTCATGTATATCATCAAATTCATCTTTGATTTCACCGATTACTTCTTCTAAAACATCTTCCATTGTTATCAATCCTGAAGCTCCTCCATATTCATCTACAACAATTGCCATGTGTATTCGTTTTGTTTGAAATTCTTCTAGCAATGAATCAATTTTTTTGCTTTCTGGTATAAATAATGCGGGTTTTATCAGAGAATGCCAGTTAAATGTTTCCTTTTCATCTAAATAGGATAACAAATCTTTGGCGTAAATGATTCCCAAGGTGTGGTCAAAATCATTATTGCAAACTGGTATTCTAGAATACCCTGAATCTCGTACTGTATCTAATAAATCATGGAAATTTAAAGAAACATCTACCCATACAACATCCATCCGCGACCTCATGACCTGAGTAACATAAATGTTTCCAAATTTTATTATGCTTTTTAATAAATTCTTTTCTTCTTGTCCCTGATGCTTAGACTCGCTGATGTGGCTGTCCAATACTTGACCAAGTTCTTCTACAAATACAATTTTATCAAACTTCTCTATCTTCCGTTCTAGAAAAGAAGACACTTTGAGGAAAATAAAGGTAAAAGGCTTTAATAAGATATTGAGAAAATAAACAATATAAATTGTCTTTTTAGCAAAAGAAAGATTGTTTTGAAGTGCAAATAATTTTGGACCTATCTCTCCAAAGATAAGTTTCAAAATAAAAATGATGGTAAAGACACTGAAATAAACTAAACCTTTATATTGAGCAATGAAATAAAGATGGATGATGGCATTACTAGCAATAATTCCTAAGAAAACCAATATAGAATATAAGAGAAAGTTTGTAAATAAAATAGTACTCAATAGTGATCTAGGTGTACTCAGAAGTTTTAAGATAGCACTATCTTTTGTTTGAAATTTTCTTTCTAGTTCTTTTTTTTCTAATTGAGAGATAGAAAATAGTGCAATTTCAGCTGAAGCAATCAGTCCGCTTAAAATGACTAATAAGATTATTACAGCTATACAAAATAGGAGACTTTGAAATGTATTGAAGCTCACAAATGTAAAAACACTTGCAATATACGTGTCAGGTTCAGGGGGTACGGGCGAGCTACTGTCCAAGTCTTTAGATTTATAAATATTGCAAACTTAAAAAGGAAGTTTGTCTTCTGAAGGATTTAAGTTGTTATAATCTATGTCTTCATCCTGATTTTGGTCAGAAAGGGAAGAGTTGTCTCTTTGATAGTTTTCGCGAGGGGATAAATTCTGATAGTATTCAGCTATTACTTCAGTAGCATACCTTTTATGACCTTCTTTGTCTTCCCATGAGCGAGTCCTTATTTTGCCTTCGACATATATAAGTCCTCCCTTTTTTATGTCTTTTTCTCCTCTTTCAGCCATAGGTCCCCACATGACTATTGTGTGCCAATCGGTGATATCATTCCATTCTCCATTGGGGTTTTTGTAGCTTTCTGTAGTTGCAATTCTTAAATTCAATTTTGATCGAGAATTTTCCATTTTTCTCAATTCAGGATCTGTACCTACTCTACCAATTAACATGACCTTGTTAACTCCTCTCATAACATTAATATTTGCGTGTTTCTAAATAATATTATCTAATATATGTAATTATATCGTTTAGACAAATATTCTCGTATAATTTTTGGATAGCTATAATCTTTTATTTGATGAAAAGGAATTAAAATCCAGTCACTTGAAGCCTGAAGATATGAGGCTCTTACTTCCCAGAATTTTGCCTTTATTTTTCTGTGTGTTAAAATTTGAATGAATATTTCGCTTTCTTCAATAATCTGAAATCGTCCATTAAAATAAGTTGCCAAATCCTCATGATTGATAACTTTAGTTTCATTCGCTTCTATCATTGGAAATTGAAATAAAAACTGCCAAATATCTTTTTGTTTTCTTTGTTGGATATAGACTTGATGATTCCAGTGTATGATGAAAAAATGAAAAAATCTTTCCTGAATATTAATTTTTTTTGATTTAACTGGCAAAAGAGATATTTTTTCTTTGTTGAATGCCTCACAATTTGAAGATAAGGGACATTGTTCACACAAAGGGTTCATGGGTTTACAGATAGTGGCACCTAGATCGATTAATGCCTGATTGTATTGTGCTGGGTATTGGAAATCAAGGCAATCAACAGCCAATTGTTTGAAATATTTTTTCCCTTCAGTTGTATCAATAGGAATTTCTACACCAAAAAATCTAGCCAGCACTCTATAAGTATTTCCATCGAGAGTAGGATATGGTAGGTCAAAAGCAAAAGAAGCAATAGCTGCTGCAGTATATTCACCAATTCCTTTAAGTTGAAGAATAAGGTCATATTGGCGAGGAAATATTCCTTGATAATGTTCGACGATGAATTGGGCAGTCTGATGAAGATTTTTTGCTCTAGAATAATACCCTAATCCTTCCCAACTTTTGTAGATGTCTTCTAATGAAGAAGATGCTAAATGTTGAATATCAGGATATTTCATTAAGAAAGTATGATAGTAAGAACTACCTTGCTCAATACGTGTTTGTTGTAAGATAACTTCTCTCAACCAGATATGATATGGGTTCTTTGTATTTTGCCAAGGCAAAAGCCTTTTATGGTCATTTGACCATTGAATTAAGGTTTTTTTAAAGTTAGGATACATTTTTTAATACAAAAACAATTGAAATATGCAATCTTAATGCTTTTTTTACCGATTAATTTAGCATTTTTGCCTAAACATAGATATTTACACACATAAACTATAAATACGAAATGAGAAAAGCAGACATGATTACAAGAATTTCAGAGAAGACAGGCGTTCCTAAAGTGGATGTATTGGTTTCTTTAGAAGCATTTTTTTCTGAAGTGAAAGAAACTTTATCTGAAGGTGAAAATTTGTACATTAGAGGTTTTGGTAGCTTTATTAGAAAAACTCGTAAGGCGAAAATAGGTAGAAATATTAAGAAGAATATTGCTATTGATATTCCTGAGCATGATATCCCTGCTTTTAAGCCATCAAAAGTATTTACAGAGGCAATTAAAGAATCAAGTATCAAAAGAAACACATCTAAATAATTTAAAGTGACAACTAAAACAGGAGTTACTCTCTTGAGTATTTCAGCTTTAGTGCTGATTGCTGTTTTGTATTTTGGAAATTTTGCTGCTAAGAAGGAAACCAAATCTTCTTCTCATGCACATCAGCAAATGGAGCAAACTCTCTCTTTTGAAGATTTTGAAAATCAACAGATTGCATCTCTCACTCCAGAATTGAAAACTGAAGCTCAACAACTAAAATCTAATTGGGAAAATTCTAAGGATAACCCATCAAAAATAAAATCTGCTCATGATGCAGCTCATTTTTGGGAGGCAATAGTACCTGAGCTTGGTGCTTTCTATCATTATCAGTCTGCAACATTAGAAAAAAATGTAGAACAGCTTGTTTCAATCGGAGATGAAATGATTTTACATTTTCGTCAAACAAAAAATGATGAAATTAGAAATACTCTTATTACCTTTGCACTCCGTTCTTTTGAAGAGGCTCAAAAACTCAACCCCAATGATAACACATTGAAGTTGAAAACTGGAACTGCTTATTTGGAAGGATCTATAGAACCGATGAAAGGTGTGGCTTTGTTAAAAGAAGTAATAGAGCAAGAACCTGAAAATGTTCAAGCATTAATACTGTTAGGTAGATTCTCAATAATGTCTGGTCAGTTTGATAAAGCCAAAGAGCGATTGGATAAAGCATTATTGATACAGCCATCAAATGCAGAAGCTATATTTTTTATGGCGATTACACAAGATGGATTAGGCAATAAAGAAAAAGCAATAGAGCTTTTTGAAATTTGTAAAAAATTAGTCAATAATCCCGATTTCAACGCTGAAATTGACGTGTATATAAATGAATTAAAGTCAAATAAAAAATAAAATTATAAATTATGCCTTGCGGAAAGAAAAGAAAACGTCACAAGATTTCTACTCACAAAAGAAAGAAAAGATTGAGAAAAAACCGTCATAAAAAGAAAAAATAAAATCGGTTTTTAAATGCTAATGAATGAGTCTGATAATAAACAGTCAGACTTGTTTTTATTTTTTTTACCGATTAATTTTATCAAAGTGGTTAGAGAACTTGTAATACACTCTAACACTATTGGAGTAGAAATTGCTCTTCTGGAGAACAAAAGGCTGATGGAGTATCATATTGATCGATTTGATCAGAATGGTTTTTCAGCTGGCGATATATACTTAGGACGAATCAAAAAGATAAACCCTGGATTAAATGCTGCCTTTGTGGACATAGGACATGATAAAGATGCATTTATTCACTATTCGGATTTAAGTCCAAGTTTACTTAGCCTCAAAAAGTTTACCCAATCAATCAATAGCAATACTCAAGATGCACTCTTAGAGGATTTTGAATTGGAAGACTCAATTGCTAAAGATGGTAAAATACAAGATGTTCTTGAAAAAGGAGATTGGGTGATGACCCAAATCATGAAGGAAGCGATATCTACAAAAGGTCCAAGAATGACGTGTGAAGTAACTATTCCTGGTCGTTATGTGGTACTTACTCCTTTTGCTAATAGTGTTGGAATATCAAAAAAAATATCAGATAGCTCTGAACGCCAGAGGCTGACTGAAATAATTGAAAAATTAAAACCTAAAAATTTCGGTATTGTCGTTAGAACAAATACTGAAAGATTGGGCGAAGATGAAATTCAAAGAGATATAGATTCTCTTATGAAGAAATGGACGAAGATAAAAGAAGGTCTTGTAGAACCCAAAAGTCCAAGGAGATTACTGTCTGAGATGGCTAAATCTTTCTCTTTAATTAGAGATATGCTGAATGATACTTATGAAAGAGTCATCTGTGATAATGCTAAATTATTTGATTCTATTAGGATTTATCTCGAAGAAAAAGCTCCGCAGTATGCTGATAAATTAGAGCTATATAGAGGTTTAAGGCCTATTTTTGACGAGTTTGACGTAAATCGTCAAGTGAAAAACTCTTTTGGCAAGAATGTTACCATGAAAAGTGGTGCATATCTAGTTATTGAACATACTGAAGCTCTTCATGTTATTGATGTCAATAGTGGTCCTAAAATCAATACAACTGCAGATCAAGATACTAATGCTTTTAATGTCAATTGTGAAGCTGTGTTGGAGATTGCCAGGCAAATGAGAATGAGGGATATAGGAGGAATCATTGTTGTTGATTTTATTGATATGAAATCTTCAGATTATCGCAATAAAGTTTTGCAAGCTATGGAAGAAGCGATGCGTTCGGATAGAGCAAGACATAGTTTGTTGCCCATTAGCAGATTTGGTTTGATGGAGATTACTAGGCAGAGAGTGAGGTCGGAAATCTCATTGGAAACAGAAGCTACCCCAAAATCTTTAGCCAATTTGAGTGATGACCCTAATGCTTTTATTGCTTTGATAGAAAAAGAAATAGCCTTATTAAAAAGTCATGATGCCTCAGGCAATCAATACAATCTATCTGTGCATCCTTATGTAGCTGCATATTTAAGAAAGGGCTGGATTCCTAAAAAATGGCAATGGTACTTAAAAGAAAAATCTTGGATAGATATTATTGAAGATAGTTCATTGGCATTAAATGAGTTTTATATTATCAATAAGCAGAGAAATACGGTAGATTAAAAAGATGCCGAAACATCTTTTCATGTTTCGGCATTTTAGTCTTCAGTAGCTTCTTTAATCAATAAATTCATAGCTCACAACCTGATTGCCAAAGGAAATCTTCCTGTTGAGTGTATCTACTTGATAGTCAAATGTGACAGTACTGTCTAAAAGTAAAGAGTTATCTTCTTTAGAATATCCTCTGATACGAATTTCTGAAATGATTTCATTTTCCTCTTTCATTGGTAATTCATAACCAGAAAGACCATACACTAAATTTTCCCATTCAACAAAATGGTTTTCGCCAAGACGGACAAAATTAACAAAACCGTTATTGATGAATCTTTTTACATCTGGAGATATAAGAGGTTGAGGTGCATAGATATATGAAAAATAAAAATCCAATGTATTTATGCCAGATACCTGAATAATAGGTAGCATAAAATAATATTCCCCTGAGCCTTTATATTGTTCTATTTTATGTACATCATACTGTATATCGTAGATATATGGAAGCATAAATGACTCTCTCGTGATATAGTAGAAGGCATTTTGGATATTTGAATTTGGATAATAGCTTATTTGATTCCCATATAACATTGGTGGATAAATTGGTATAAGTCTTAATGCATATTCTGTTCCAACAATTTTTTTATTCGTGTGAAAAATTTTCACATCTCTCCACAAACCATCATCTCTATTATCATAATTTGTATGCAATCGAATATAATCAGTTCCATGACTGACAGTGATAGTATTCTCAAGCGGATCACTATACCAAATATCCCCCTCCCTTTTCACACTATCCAACAATCCGTCTTCTCCATAAATAAAGTACTGCCTGAAATCCTTGTCGGTAAGTTCTATTCCTGTAATCCGTGCATTTCTTGTTTCCTGATATTCCGATTCAGGTTTTTGAGCCACAGGGTCTTTTTTGCAACTGACGGATGATGTCAAAACCAACAATACAAATAAATGTTTGATGTATTTCATAGCTTAATGTTTTTAGAAATAATAAAATAAGGTGATATTGTATATATATGATTTATCATAAAAATACATATATTTTTTCTTAAAAACAAGGACGTTTTTTATTGCTAAAAGTAATATTATGAATAAGCTGTAGAAATCTCCTTATAGCGACTATCTAAATACATGTATCATTGTCTATATTTGCAGATTATGGCAGAAATTGATTTACAAAAGATTGTTTCCCACTGTAAAGAGTATGGATTTGTTTTTCCATCGAGTGAGATTTATGACAATTTGGGAGCGGTGTATGATTATGGTCCTTTTGGTGTAGAACTGAAAAATGCCATCAAGGAATATTGGTGGAAAAGCATGGTGCAAATGAATGATAATATTGTAGGCATTGATGCTGCTATATTTATGCATCCTACCACATGGAAAGCTTCTGGTCACGTAGATAGTTTCAGCGACCCGTTGATAGATAATAAAGATTCTAAAAAAAGATATCGTGCGGATGTTTTGTTAGAAGAGAAAATTGAAAAGTTCAAGGAAAAAGGATTAAAAGAGCTTGCTAAAAAAGGAGTTTCTTCTGATGCTTCTGAAGAAGATAAAGGCAAAGCGAGTAGAGATTATAATAAAGGCCTAATTCTGGAAGCTGAATATATTAAAGCTGCCGAAGCTGGAGATTTAAAGAGATACAAAGAATTGATTGAAGAGTATGAGATTGCCTGTGAGGTTAGCGGAAGTAAAAATTGGACAGAAGTTCGCCAATTCAATTTGATGTTTGCCACAAAATTAGGTTCGCTTGAAGAATCTGCTACTGATTTGTTTTTGCGTCCAGAGACAGCTCAAGGGATATTTGTCAATTTTCTCAATGTGCAAAAGACTGGAAGGATGAAAATCCCTTTTGGTATCGCACAGATTGGAAAAGCATTTAGAAATGAAATTGTCGCACGCCAATTTGTTTTCCGTATGCGTGAATTTGAACAAATGGAAATGCAGTTTTTTGTTCGACCTGGCACTGAATTGGAATGGTTTGAGAAATGGAAGCAAATTCGTTTGAAGTGGCATTTGGCATTAGGTACTCAAAGCGATGATCTTCGTTTTCATAAGCATGAGAAATTAGCACATTATGCCAATGCGGCTGAAGATATCCAATTTAGGTTTCCAATTGGTTTTAAAGAATTGGAAGGTATCCATTCTCGTACTGACTTTGATTTGGCTGAACATCAAAAATTTAGCGGTAAAAAATTACAATACTTTGATAGCGAACTCAATCAAAATTATGTCCCCTATGTGGTCGAAACATCAATTGGGCTTGATAGGATGTTTTTAAGAGTAATGAGTGAATCATTAAAAGAAGAACAATTGGAGAATGGTGATACTCGTATTGTTTTAAATTTACCACCAGCATTGGCACCTATTAAAGTTGCAGTTCTCCCCTTGCTCAAGAAAGACGGTTTGCCAGATAAGGCAAAAGAAATCTATAATCAATTGAGATTTATTGGCCGTGCTTTTTATGAAGAGAAGGATAGTATTGGAAAGAGATATAGAAGAATGGATGCACTAGGCACTCCATATTGTATCACTGTAGATCATCAGACACTAGAAGATAATACAGTCACTATTCGTGAGCGCGATAGCATGGCTCAGGAGCGTGTCCATATTGACCAAGTAGAAGAGATTGTGAGAAAGAAAGTAGATATGAATGAATTATTGAAAAAGGCAATGATATAGAAGTCGTTAATTATTCTTATTTTTTTTTGGAAAAAGTACAATTGGACAGTTTATTGCGTTTTGATGAATATTATTTTATTGACAAACAGAAAGCATAATAATTTATTAAGGATTACAAAACAAGGGATATCTCCTAAATAATTTTATTGTTCTGATGTAAATGTTTTGAAAAAAGATAGAAATAATCAAATTAAAAATTATTTTTACCGACGTTAAAAAATTAAAACTTAAAAATTAACAGTATGGCTCAAGCAAAACCAGCTCAACCAGCTCAAAAAAGCGGTGGATTTAAAATCCCTTCAGGATTAGTAATTCTTATTGCATTTATTGTATCAGAACTTGTATTTATTTTCCTTTTCGGTTCTGAATCCAACTTTACTGATGCTACTAAAATGACTCCCAAAGAAGGGAACTATTTAGGGGTAGTTTACCATGGTGGTTTCGTAGTACCCTTTTTGATGACTATGTTTATTACTGTAATTGCATTTAGTATTGAGAGATATTTATCTATCAAAAAGGCAAATGGAACAGGAAAAACTGAAGATTTCCTCAAAACAGTTAAATCAAGTTTAAATAGTGGCAATATTGATGCAGCTATTACAGCTTGTGACAAACAAAAGGGTTCTGTTGCAAATGTTGTTCAATCAGGTTTGCGTAAGTATAAGGAAATGCAAGCCAATACTTCATTGACTACGGATCAGAAAGTATTGAGTATTTCTAAAGAAATTGAAGAATCAACTACTTTGGAATTACCGATGCTTCAAAAGAATTTATCAATTTTGGCTACTTTAGCTTCTGTGGCTACTTTGATTGCTTTGTTTGGAACGGTATTAGGTATGATTAGAGCGTTTGCAGCATTAGCTGTTGCAGGAACACCAGACCCAGGTAAATTGGCAACTGGTATCTCTGAGGCTCTTGTAAATACTGCAATTGGTATCTTTACTTCAGCATTAGCTATTATTAGTTATAACTATTTTACTGGATTGATAGATGATTTGACTTTCTCTATTGATGAAATGGGATTCAGTATCACTCAGACATTTGCTTCTAATAATAACTAATATCCACTAAATCGTTAAGAATGCCTAAAGTAAAAATTCCAAAGAAAAGTGTAGTAGTGGACATGACTGCCATGTGCGATGTGTCTTTCCTATTACTTGCTTTTTTCATTCTTACAGCAAAATTTCGTCCAACAGAATCGGTGATGGTAGATACTCCGACTTCTCGTGCTACTGAGCAGGTGAAAGAAGATATCATCACAATCACTGTCAATAAAGAGGGAGGAGCCTATCTTACATTGTTTTCTACACGTAGAGTTCCTACCTTGAATAGCTTGATAGAAAGATATGGAGAGAAATATCCCTCGTTGAGAACCTTAACTAAAGATCAGATTAATAATTTTGGAAATGTAGAAACTTTTGGTTTCAATATCAATCAACTTCCATCGCTATTAAGCAAAAGCAAGGATGAGTTGATACAGATCGAAAAGAATATGCCTGGTATCCCAATAGATTCTGTAGATAGCCAAATAGGAGATTGGGTAAATGCTGCTAGATCTACTGGTTTAGAAGCAGGTATTGAGGTTCCTATTGCTATTAAAGGTGATAAATCAACGAATGTTGTTGCTGTAAAGGATATTATAGAAGCTCTGCGAAAAAGAGAAATCTATAGATTTAACCTAATAACCTCTTTAGAAGGAAGAGTAGATTAATAACTATCAAAATTTGAAATAGAATGGCACAAATGGATACATCCGAAGGTGGAGGCAGACACGAAAGTAAAGTGAAAGCCAAAAAAATGTCAACTCGGGTTGACTTGACACCTATGGTTGATTTGGCTTTCCTTCTAATATCTTTCTTTATGTTGACTACAACTATGTCTAAACCGGTTGCTATGCAACTGGCTATGCCAAAGCCAATAGAAGACCCGACTAAAGATAAAGGAGAAGATGTAAAAGAATCTCAGGTTTTGACGATTATATTAGACAAAGATGATGCAGTATGGTACTATGAAGGAATCCCTTCTGAATTGACACCAGAGTCTTTAAATAAGACGCACTATGGTTCAGATGGTATCAGACAAGTGATTTTGGATAAGCAAAAGAAAGTCCTTGCTCATTTTAGAGAGCCAGACAAAACAATATGTCTGATTAAAATGACTAAAGATGCTTCTTATAAGAATATGGTAGATATTTTGGATGAAATGGATATCACTAAAACTAAGATTTTTGCCATTCAAGATTTATCACCTGTCGAGCTAAGTGCTGTAAGTGCAAAATAATCTTCTTTGGTATGTCGTTCATAACGTTATAAATTAAATGAATAATATGGATAAATATCCTGCTTCAGTAACCATGGATGATTTGGTATTTGAAGGGCGAAATAAAGAATATGGTGCCTATCAATTGCGAAAAATAAATCCTAAGTATGCTGCTATTGCAACAGTAGTTTCTATATCCTTTTTTGTCGCTCTTGTCGTTTTTTCAAAAATCGATTTAAAAGTTAATAAGGGTAAAAAGGAACAAAAAGTACAAGTAGAAATGACTGAGGTGAATTTGCCTCCAGAAGAATTGCCTGATTTGGATGTGCCGCCACCACCGCCACCACCACCGCCACCACCACCAGAGGCTCCTCAAGTGAAGTTTGTGGAGATGGTAGTTAAAAAGGATGAAGAAGTAGCTGATAAGAAAATCACTACAGTGGAAGAGGCAAAGGATGAGAACAAAGCTATTAGTACAGTGAATAAAGAAGGTGATGGATCTGCAAAACCTAAAGTAGTTGAAGAAGCTCCTAAAAACTTTGGTACGGGTCCGGTAGCTCCAGTTCGTGAGAAAGAGGATGTGGATGATAAAGAATATAATTTTACTGACGTGTCAGAACAACCAGGTTTCCCTGGCGGACAAGATGAGATGCAAAAGTATATTTATAAGAATATCAAATACCCAGAGGTAGCAGTTGATAATAGTATTGAAGGTACTGTTCCAGTTCAATTCTTAGTAGAAAAGGATGGCTCTATCTCCAATGTTAAAGCACTTAAAGATCCGGGTGGAGGTCTTGGTAAGGAGGCTGAAAGGGTGATAAGATCTATGCCTAAATGGAAACCTGGAAAACAAAGAGATAATGCCGTAAGGGTTAAAATGATTATTCCAGTAAGATTTAAAATTACTAGATAATATAATCTCTAAATAAATATTGATGGACTACAGAAATGTAGTCCATTTTTTATTGAGGTCTTTTAGGTGAGTAGAAAATCTCATGGTCTTTATTTTTGATTCCTTATTGATGAATTCAAGTTTTCTTTAGTTTATCATGTATCCTTTAATAAGTCATGGTTGCACTTGTTCTTTATCTCTTTGATTGCTTGTATTTCAAAGGAATTGAATAACTGTTTTCTGCATGAATCCCAATAAAAAAGGGCTACCAATTTTGGTAGCCCTTTGTATTTATTATTAAATTTCTGAGTTTGATATTACATCATTCCACCCATTCCTCCTGGCATTCCACCACCCATTGGTGCAGCTTCCTTATCAGGGTTTTCAACGATTGCACATTCTGTTGTCAATATCATGCTAGCAATTGATGCTGCATTTTCCAATGCTACGCGAGTCACTTTTGTAGGGTCAATAACACCAGCAGCTAATAGATTTTCATATTCTTCAGTGTGTGCATTGTATCCAAAATCTCCTTTACCTTCTCTTACTTTAAAGACTACGATAGAACCTTCTACTCCTGCATTTTCAGCAATCTGTCTCAATGGAGCTTCAATTGCAGTTTTGATAATATCAATACCTGTTTGTTCATCTTCATTGGCACCTTTCAATCCATCAATTGATGATATTGCTCTAATTAAAGCAACTCCTCCTCCAGGGATGATTCCTTCTTCTACAGCTGCTCTTGTAGCGTTTAATGCGTCTTCTACTCTGTCTTTTTTCTCTTTCATTTCGACTTCTGTAGGTGCTCCTACATATAATACAGCAACTCCGCCACTTAATTTAGCCAAACGCTCTTGAAGTTTTTCACGATCATAATCAGAAGAAGTTGTTTCTATCTGTGCTTTAATTTCTTTTATACGAGCCTGAATACCATCTTTTTCTCCTTCACCATTAACAATTACTGTATTGTCTTTGTCAATAGATACTTTTTCTGCTACTCCTAATTGTGCCAATTGGGTATCTTCTAATTTGTATCCCAACTCTTCTGAAATAACTTGTCCACCTGTTAAAATGGCAATATCTTGTAACATTGCTTTTCTTCTATCTCCAAATCCTGGAGCTTTAACAGCAGCTATTTTTAAAGAACCTCTCAATCTGTTGACCACTAATGTAGCCAATGCTTCACTTTCTACATCTTCAGCAATAATTAATAGAGGACGTCCAGTTTGAACTACTTTTTCTAGAATAGGAAGTAAGTCTTTCATGGTAGATACCTTTTTGTCATATAATAAGATAAAAGGTTTTTCTAATTCCACTTCCATTTTTTCTGTATTGGTAACGAAGTAAGGAGACAAATAACCTCTGTCAAACTGCATTCCTTCTACTACTTTTACTTCTGTTTCAGTTCCTTTTGCTTCTTCTACAGTAATGACTCCTTCAGTAGAAACTTTCTCCATAGCTAATGCAATTAATTTTCCTATTGTAGGATCGTTATTAGCTGAAATTGTTGCTACTTGGGCAATTTTGTTATAATCATTTCCTACTACAGTGGAATTGTTTTTTAATGATTCTACTACTGCTACTACTGCTTTATCAATACCTCTTTTTAAATCCATTGGATTAGCACCAGATATGATACTCTTTAATCCTGGGCCAATGATTGCTTGAGTCAAAACAGTTGCAGTGGTTGTACCATCTCCTGCAGCATCATTCGTTTTTGATGCTACATCTTTCACCAACTGTGCTCCCATGTTCTCAAATGGATCTTCTAAGTCAATTTCTTTAGCAACACTCACACCATCTTTAGTAATTTGTGGAGCACCAAATTTTTTCTCAATAATAACATTTCTTCCTTTTGGGCCCAAGGTGACTTTAACAGCATTTGCTAATGTATCTACACCAATTTTTAGTTTGTCTCTTGACTCACTTCCGTAATTAATAACTTTACTAGCCATATCTTATTTTTTAATTATTATACAATTGCAAGAATATCGGATTCTTTCATAATGAGATAATCGTATCCTTCTATATTGATTTCTGTCCCACTGTATTTACCATAAAGAACAGTGTCTCCGACTTGTACAGTCATCGGCTCATCTTTCTTTCCATTACCTACGGCCAAAACTGTACCTCTTTGTGGTTTTTCTTTGGCAGTATCAGGAATAATAATCCCTGATTTTGTTGTTACTTCTGCTTCGGCAGGCTTTACTACTACTCTGTCTGCAAGCGGTCGAATATTCAATTTCTCGTTTGACATAACTATGAATTTGTTTAATTTTTAAATTTTCTCTTACTGTTTATCATTAAATATGCCAATTCAATTATTCGTCAATTTGTCAGTAAGCAACTAATAATAGGATTGTTTTTAGTGGTATTTTATGCCAATTTATCAATTCATGACAGCTTTTCAATTATATTATGTCATAGTAGGAATGAATTGAAATAAAGAATAGAAATGCACTACTCTTTATTCAACAATATTTCATTTGGATTGTCTATAAATAGATGTCAGTTTTAAATAATCTTGTTTTTAATTTTAGGGGAATGAAAATATTTTTCTTTTTTAAATAACAATTTGTTTCAAATCTGCTTTTTAAATTGATAAATACTACCTTTGAGCCGAGTTTTATAATTTTAAAAAATTAATATATTATGAAAGTAACTGTAGTAGGTGCTGGAAATGTGGGTGCGACATGCGCAAATGTATTAGCTCACAGAGATTTTATTAACGAAATAATCCTTTTAGATATTAAAGAAGGCACTTCTGAAGGGAAGTCCTTGGATATCTGGGAAGCTGCTCCTGTAAATCATTACTCTACAAGAGTTACAGGTGTGACTAATGATTATGCTGCAACAGCTGCATCTGATGTTGTAGTAATTACTTCTGGCTTGCCTAGAAAACCTGGTATGTCAAGAGATGATTTGATTGCTACCAATGCAAAAATTGTCAAATCAGTAACAGAAGAAATTGTGAAGTATTCTCCAAATACTATCATAATTGTCGTTTCAAATCCTTTGGATGTCATGTCATATTGTGCATATTTAGCAGCAGGACTTCCTTCAAATAAAGTGATGGGAATGGCAGGAGTGTTGGATACTGCAAGGTATCGTGCATTCTTAGCTACTGAAATTGGAGTTTCTCCTAAAGATATTCAAGCATTATTATTGGGTGGTCATGGTGATACTATGGTGCCATTGCCCAAATATACTACTGTGAGTGGTATCCCTGTTACAGATTTTGTTCCTGCTGATAAATTGGAAGCAATTATTGAAAGAACTAAGAAAGGTGGTGGAGAAATTGTAAATCTTTTAGGAACTTCAGCTTGGTATGCACCGGGTGCTGCTGCTGCTCAAATGGTAGAAGTTATTCTTAAAGACGAAAAAAGAGTATTGCCTGTGTGTGCATGGTTGGAAGGAGAGTATGGTCAAAAAGGCTTATATTTAGGAGTTCCAGTTGTACTAGGCAAAAATGGTATCGAAAAAATTATTGAATTGAAGTTGGATGATAATGAACAAGAATTATTAAATGATTCAGCTGAAGCAGTAAGAAGCGTTTGTGCTGTTTTGGATGATATGAAATTATTCTAGTATCAAGAAAATATAAATATCAAAAAAGGGCTACCTCATTTAGGTAGCCCTTTTTTGATAAAACAAATAAAAACTGATGAGTGGTTAGCAGTAATTTCAACCTCGGAAATCACGCTAATAGTACTTAATTATGAGCTCGGTAATTCCCTTGCTATTGGATAGATTCATTTTTCAATGAATTGAGACCCGCCCTTCCTCACATTGTACTATATACATTTTAAATGTTAGGTTGATATACAATGATACCACCCATCAATCTACTTCAAGGTATTATATTCTATTCAATAAAGCAAATTTTTAACACTTTTTATTTTAATGTGTATGTTTGTACCTTGTTAAAAATAGGTTAAAGGTAAATTTACAATATTAAATAATATATTTATTATCAATATTTTACAAAGTGTATAAAGTATGTATGTTTATTATTGTAATTGATACTTCTATAATAATTAGCTACTTTTTACTATATTCATGCTGTGAGAAAAATTATTGTTATTGTTACTTTTTTGTTTGGTTTTTTGACCTTGGCTCGTTCAAATGATCAGGTAACATGTACAATTGAAGCTTTGGCTTATGAAAATGAAATGAAGTATCAGGATATCATTAATTTTATTAACAAAGAAAAATTAGATATTGATGAAATTTCATATCCAGATGTTTATGTCTTTGCTTATTCATGGTTGAATACTCCATATAGATACGGAGGTAATTCAAAAAATGGTATTGATTGCTCTAGATTTGTAATGAAAATGTATAATGATGTTTTAGGTATTCCTACAAATGGGACATCTAGAGAAATTTTTAATAAAGGCAATACTATTGATAAAAGTCAACTTCAAGAAGGTGATTTAGTTTTTTTTAGAACAAGAGGGAATAGCGTTAGTCATGTAGGTGTTTATCTACAGGACAATAAGTTTGTACATTCCAGCACAAGTAAAGGAGTTGTGGTGTCTTCTCTCAATGAGCCTTATTGGCAACGAACTTATTATAAGTCAGCTCGCTTTTTTGAAGCTAATCCTTTTTAAGGGATAAATTTTTAAACCTATTTTCTAATTTGAAAGGATTTAAAGCCTTAAATTTCTAATTTTGAATAATGGAATTAGAAGCTTTACATCAATTGTTTTTAAGTAGTATTGGAGTCTCCACTGATACTAGAAATATTCAAGCGGGACAAATGTTTTTTGCTTTAAAGGGGTTGAATTTTGATGGTAATACTTATGCTAAAAAGGCATTAGAAACTGGTGCCATCTTGTCTGTTATTGATGATGAGAGGTATAGTCTTGATAAAGGAACATTGCTAGTAGATAATGTTCTTCAAACTTTGCAAGATTTGGCTAGATATCACAGAAGACAATTTAATATTCCTGTGATTGGTATTACAGGCTCAAATGGAAAAACTACCACAAAAGAATTAATCAATGCAGTATTGAAAAAAAAGTTTTCTGTTATTTCAACTTTTGGTAATCTGAATAATCATATAGGAGTACCCAAAACCTTGCTAAAAATAAATAGTGATACTGAAATTGCTATTATTGAAATGGGAGCAAATCATATTCATGAAATCAGTGAATTGTGTGTTATAGCAGAACCTAATTATGGTGTAATTACTTCTATCGGTAGAGCTCATATTGGTGAATTTGGCAGCTTTGAAGCTATTAAAAACACTAAAGCTGAATTATATAAATGGCTTTTTGAAAAAGGAGGATTTGCTTTTGTTAATCAAGATATTGATGTTTTGAAAGAGATGAGTATTAAAACTCAATTAAAAAATTTGATTTCTTATGGCTCAGATAAACATCTAAAATATTCTTATCAATATATAGATTCTGATCCTTTTGTAAGATTCTCTTTTGGTGGACATCAAGTTCAAACCAAACTGCCTGGCGAATATAATTTTGCTAATTATATCACAGCAGCGACTATTGGTCAATTTTTTGGAGTTGAATTGTCTGATATTATCAATGCTTTGGAAGACTATGAGTCAGATAATAATAGATCTCAGATTCTAAAAAGAGATAATTATACCTTGATTTTGGATGCATATAATGCCAATCCAAGTAGCATGGAGTCAGCGCTGCGGAATTTGGGTAAAATGATAGCTCCCCATAAAGGAGCTGTATTAGGTCACATGTTGGAGTTGGGAGAATATAGCCATGATGAACATCAGCAAATTGTTGATATTGCAGAAAATATGGGTTTGGATTTTCTAGTTTTAGTAGGAGATGAGTTTCTTAAGGTCAGTTCATCTGATAATACTTTAAAATTTAATACAACTTTAGATGCAAAAGAATGGTGGTCCCAACAAAATTTTGACAACTTTCTCATTCTTATTAAAGGATCTAGAGGAGTCCTATTGGAAGGAATATTGAACTGAGTACTAACAATATTTCTAAAAATTCATTCTTGTTTTATTTTAGAGAATATTTAGTTTTTTCAGTAGCTTCAGTACTAATAATTTAGATTTTTGTTGGTATCATTTTAAAAGCCATTACATTTTTCCTTAATTTTATGATGTAAAGACATGAAAAATTATAAGTCTCTGATCGTTGGATTTTTTTTAATTGCAATAATATTCATTATTGGGTATTTGACATATATATATAGAACAACTGGGGTTCCTTTTTATAGACATGATGCAGTATATGAGATTATACAATCCGACTCAAATATTCATACAGACACCTTGAATAAAAATTATACAGAACCATTTAAAAAGTATGGTATTATTGGAGTGGAAGAGATTGAGCAAGATGATTATAGTGAAGTAGTTGTTCCTCGAAAGGTAGAAAGTAATGAATTACCTATCTTACCTATCGAATAGGCATTTTTATTTTTTCTTTTAGATATTTCCACCAAGCATTTTTCAGTACATTACCTAAATAAAAGAGGGGATGAGCTTAATCAAGCTCATCCCCTCTTTTATTGTAAAATTATTATTTAAGGAACAGTAAATACTGGCCCCTCAATCCATTGAGAAGCATTACCGTTGCCATATAAAATTGTATTACATAAAGACATTACGACCCATCTGTAGGTTCCTGAAGGGATAGTAGCAGTGAACCCTAAAGATGTTGGACTAAAACCTTTGGAGTAATCTCCGGTTGCATCATTAATCAATAGAACTGCATGAATATCTGCTCCATTAGAGCCTGACCAATTAAATGTTACTTGATGACCATTCACATTTGTATTTAAACCTGAAGGAGAAGAACAAGGTCCTGAAGGAGTTACAACAGTTAAAGTTGCATTTGAAGAAGTAACACTCGTACATGGAGAGTTGCCAGTCATTACTACCCTGTATAGAAAGCCATTTTTACTTTGACTAGGTTGGTTAAATACTAATGAAGAGGATGTCGCTCCATTGATATCTTCCCAGCCTGATCCGTCATTCTCTTGCCATTGATAAGATTGAACATTTGAAGCAGAGACACTCATGGAACCACTTCCAGTAGAAGAGATGGTCTTATTTTGGGGTTGGTTGTTGATAGAAATAGGTGGAGTGATTACAACTGCATTGCTAGCAACTGCATCAGACCAACAAGTGCCATTATATGCCCTTACATAGATAGTAGCAGAACTGTTTAAATTATAGGCAGATGATGTAGGCGATGCAATAGATGTACCTGTTTCAGTCGTCTGAAAATAATACCCAGCATCATAAGATATGGATGCAGGACCGCAAGAAGGATTGTTTGAATAGCTGAATGTTCCTACCGGGTTATCTACACTACAAGCGGCTTCTATAAAGCCTATAAAGTCAAAGTCGTTGACACTCAATGTTCCAGTATTAGCTGAAGCATTGTAGCCATATAGTCTTATTTCAAGTTGATTTACATTTGAACTATTTATGGAAAAGGTAAATGGTTCATTGTTTGCAGTCCCTGTATAGCTAATTTCAGTTCCTGTAGCAAAATTGTCTAAGCTAGTTCTCACTTGTATTTTATTGGGACCTGTGTTAGAACGTCTTAAATTAACATTCAACTCTGAAACAGATAATTCATAACCTGAATTGGCTGTTAAAGTCCATGTAAAATACTTCGTAGCATCTAAACTAGATGACGTACTCCATCCATTTGCATTATATCTATCGTCACCATTATTGGGGCTTACTCCCGATCTTCCAATTCCAGATACTGTTATATTATTATTTACAACTTGACCAGCAGTATATGGGTTACTATTTCCTGGGTTTGTTCCTGTGATGTTATTGGACCAAAGACTTCCTGCAATTGGAGCTGTTACAGTCAGTGTTGCATTTGAAGATGTATCGTTAGAGCATGGAGAGTTTCCTGTCATTATAACTCTATAATTATATCCATTTTTGCTTGAAGAAGGGCTGTTAAAGCTTAAAGTTGCAGCATTTTCTCCACTCATATTCGCCCATCCATTTCCATCATTTTCCTGCCATTGGTATGAAACTACATTACTAGCCACTACATTCATAGTGCCTGAGCTATTTTCTGGGACAGATATATTTGAGGGTTGTGTGCTAATATTGATTGGGGAAGCAATAGTTACTGCATTACTTGCAATTGCATCAGACCAGCAAGAACCGTTAAATGCTCTGACATAAATAGTTCCTGATGAATTTAAAGTATAAGTACTAGTAGTTGGTTTATCTTGTAAAATTCCATTTGAAGTCGTCTGAAAATAATATCCAGCATCAAATCCTATTATAACTGGACCACAAGATGGATTGGAAGAATAGGTAAACGACCCACTTATACTTGGAGTGCTATTCACCTGTAAAATAACTTCCTTGCGACTGCTACTGCAAGTAGCGTTGTTGCCTTGAATATATATTGTATAAGTTCCAGCAGGTGTTGTATTATCTAGTGTTAAAGTATTACCAGAAACTCCATTGGTAATTTGATTTCCGTTAGTAGATGCATCCCAAAAAGTATAAGATGTAGCGTTATTTGAACCTGTTCCAGTAACAGCTATACTTTGTCCTTCACATACAGCTGAAGGTGATATATTTGTCGGTTCACTTGGCGTAGCGTTGATTGTGAAGTCATGACCATTATTAGTGCCAATTGTAATAGGGTCTTCATTTATTACACGTACTCTATATTTAGTGCCTACAGTATAATTTGCAGGTATTACTGCACTGATAGGAGAAGCAGAACCACTTCCAATAATATTTTGGGTGAGATTATTAGAGAAGTTTCCATTTTCATCTGAAATTTGGACTTTAAAATCTTGATTAAAAGAGCCGGTTGCATCAAAGCTTACATTGATATTGTTATCTGAGCCATTGCAATAAGTGCCAAAGGTGATGTCATCAGTTAAAATTAAAGTAGAGCCGATATCAGTAGTGACAGCTTCTGATGTTGCAGAATTGTTATAAACTCTATCTGGTGAACAATATTCGTATCCTATAAAATAGTAAGTAGTATTAGGGAGCAGGTCAGTGATAGTGATAGGAGAACTTCCTGTTCCATTATAAACCACTTGCTCTCCTGAACCACTATATAAAGTATTGGCAGAAGGATTAGCTCCATTAGCTAAATTAGTGAAACTATTGGAAGAATTCATTTTTATCACTCGTCCAGCGCCATTTCCATCCAACCATTCTAAGTCTATAGTATTTTCTGTTGCAGTAGAATATGTAGCAAATCCTTCTGGAGTGGTGGACGGAGCTGTACAAGAAGATACATCTCCTGTAATAACAAGGTCTCTAAATCTTTTTTCACTTGGTGAATTGGTTCTAATAAAGCGAATTTTCAGATTGCTTTTGTTGATATTATTAGGTAGATTGATACTAGAGGTTACGTAACTAGAACTTGAAGGAGTAGCACCATTTGCAGAAAATGCAGTCCAAGTACTACCACCGTCATCAGATACTTGTATGGAGATAGGTCCATCAGTACCACTGCCATATTTGGCCACTTGAAATTCTACTTTGATATTAGTATAAGATGACCAGTTGTATGATGGGCTCGTTATCGTAGATCCTATTGCAGTAAAACGTTGGTAGCCACCAGTTCCTGATTCATAAGTAATAATATTTCCTGTCCATGGAGAGGAAAGTGTAGATCTAAAACCCTCATTGACTAATGTTTCTGCTTGTAAAGAAAGAATAGTAGAGAGAAATAGAAATAATAGCGTGTGAAGTCTATTCATATTGTAGCGGTTTTAAAAGGTATAAAATGAGATAACAAATTTATATTTAATTTAACTAAAAGTCAAATTCCTTTTTTATTGACATTCAGTATTATAGATATGGTTTATTTTTTCACACATCTCACAGAAAGTGCCATGTTGTTTTCATAAGCAAAAGGGAGGACTTCTAAATTATCATAAGTAATATTTCTTGCCAAATTTTTATTGTCATTTCCTTTGGTAGATGTCCACCAGTAACCATAATAGCCCATCGTATTATATGCCTCCTTTTGAATATCTTTAAATCCTCCAGGAAGTGCTGAAAAACAATAGTTATTAGTAGCAGGAGCACCTTGCCATTCTCCCTTTTTCATTAACTGAGAGCCTGAGTGGGTGCCAATACTGGAAATAAGCTGGTCCCAGTCGCTACTTGAAGGTAATTCCCATCCTTGAGGACAAGCAGTTTTAGCAGCTTCAATAGTATATAATCTCCCATATTTTTCACAGTTAGATTCTCTGTTACTATAACACCAAGAATTGTCGGTTTCATAATTGAGATTGTCACCCATCCATTTTTTGCCACCGATAATCGTATATCTATAGACTTGTCCATCTCTATTGTCTGTAAATTTTGTTTCTATAAAATCGCAAGTATCTAAAATTGGAGTGGTGAAATAATATTGTTCTCCATATCCTATGCCATCATTATTTTTGGCATAAGCTCGATAAAAATATTTTGTATCATCTTTTAAATTGTTTAGTACAATTTGGAAATCTTCTTTGTTTCCCAAAGTAGATATTGCATGAAATTTTAGAGTACTTGGATGAGGAAGTGTATCCCATACCACGCCAACTTCTAAAAGCTCACCATTGCCTTTATCTAATACAACACCACCAGATTTAGCAGATTTGGCATTGATTTCAAAAGCAGGTGTAGTTTCTAATATTGGTACTTTTAATTCTTTATTGACTTTGATATAGCCCTTTTTTATTAATGAATCTTCTCCATAAGCATTTTTTATAACGAGTTTTACAGAGAATTCTCCTAATGAGTTATAGATGATATTTTGAGGGTGTTGTTCTGTGGAGGAAGATGGTGTTCCACCTTCAAAAGTCCATTGCCATTTGAATGGAAAACCTTCACTTGAATCAGTATAATTGATAGCTGACCCTTGTTTGAGATCGGTACTATCGGCAAAGAATTTCACTTTTAATTCAATGTGTTTATTGGAAATTTTTGGATTGTCTTTACTACAATTGGTGAGAAATAAGACAAAAACAATGGTGAAAAGTATATTATAGTTTTTCATGATTATCTAAAGGCTAAAACTTATAAGGAAACCTACTAAGATAAATAATTTTTTCTTTTTCTGTAATTTTTGAAAAATATAGAATAATGTGTTTGTGTTGTCAATTGTTGATAATGATAGGGTTGCGCTTGTTTTTAATTTTTAGAGACGTTTTTTAAAATGAATTTGTTTTGAATAATATCATTTAAAAGAACCAAACAATCGTTTGGTAAAATAATTTATTTATAGTATATTTGTAGATTGACAAATTACAGAAGGGGACTGTGCCAAAGCAAAAAGTTAGTGTAGATTATATTTTGAAACAATCATTGAGGTTGTTTAGAAAAAAAAGTTACCATAATACTTCTATAGCAGATATAGCAGAAGCTTGTGGTTTGCTTAAAGGAAGCCTTTATCATTATTTTCCTAGTAAAGAAGCTTTGATGATTGCTGTTATCAAATATGCACATGCCTATTTCAATAGGGAGGTTTTTGCCATTGCCTATAATGAGGAATTGGATGCGCAGCAGAAGATGGAGCAAATGTTTAAGAAATCTGAGAGAGCTCTATTGTCAGATGGTGATATCATGGGAAATATAGGTGTTGAAACAGCAAGAGTAATTCCTGAATTTTCAGAAAGTATTAGAGATTTTTTTGAAGATTGGATCAAGGCGGTGAAAGTGATTTTTATGCAAATTACCAATGAGGAAGATGCACTGAGATTGGCGGAACAAACTGTTACAGAGTTTGAAGGGGCAGTAATGATGTCGAGGATTTTTAAAGATCCAAAATTTGTTCACAATGCTTATGATAGATTGACGCATCGATTTGCAGCATTTGGACTTAATCCACAGAATTAATTTTTTATTTTTTATCTATATAAATTCAAATTACCGGAAATGGAAAAAACCAATACGAGCAGAGCCATTAGAAAAGTGGCAGTTCTGGGAGCAGGGGTAATGGGAGCAGGGATTGCATTGCACTTCGCCGGAATCGGTTGTGAAGTGTTATTACTGGATATGGTACCCAATGACCTTAAAGAAGAAGAGAAAAGTAATCCTAAATCAAGAAATAGGATTGTAACGGATCTTTTCAATTTTGCACTTAAATCGAAGCCTTCTCCTTTGTACACTAAAGCAGTAGCACAAAGAGTACAGTTAGGCAACTTTGATGACGATATGTCTAAGATTAAAGATGTAGATTGGATTGTAGAAGTAGTTGTTGAGAGATTGGATATTAAGAAATTGATCTATGAGAAAGTAGAAAAGTATAGAAAACCTGGCACTTTGATTACTTCAAATACATCTGGTATTCCTATTAATTTATTAGCTGAAGGAAGAAGTGAAGATTTTAAAGCAAATTTTGCAGGTACCCACTTTTTTAATCCTCCACGTTATTTAAAATTGTTGGAGATCATACCAATAGTAGAAACAAAACCTGAAATTGTCCAATTTTTAATGTCTTATGGAGATAAAATTTTAGGAAAGGAAACCGTATTATGTAAAGATACTCCTGCATTTATTGCCAATAGAGTAGGAGTTTATTCCATGGCAAAAATCTTTCAATTAACTACTGAATTAGGATTAAAAATTGAAGAGGTTGATAAATTGACAGGCCCTGTTATTGGTCGCCCTAAAACAGGTACTTTCAAACTTTCAGATCTAGTAGGTAATGATACCGGAACTAAAGTGATGATGGGTATCAAAGATTCTTGTCCTAATGATGAACAGGCAGGTGCCTTTGTTACACCTTCTTATGTAGATTTCTTATTAGAAAATAAATTTTTTGGAAATAAAACTAAAAAGGGTTATTACGAAAAGACTAAAGATGCAAATGGCAAAACAGTTGTCAATGCGCTTCGTCTAGATACTTTAACTTATGAGCCTTCAGGAAAAGTTGAGTTTGCCTCATTGAAAGAAGCGGGACAAAAAGAAGCTCTAGCTGATAAAATCAAAACTTTTATTAAGAGTGATGATAAAGGTGCTCAATTAGTTAAAAGATCTTTGGCAGGTTTGTTTGCTTATGTTTCTAATAGAGTTCCAGAAATTTCTGACAATTTATATAGTGTAGATGATGCTTTGCGTGCTGGATTTGCATGGGAAATAGGGCCTTTTGAATATTGGGATATTGTAGGAATACAAAAAGGTATTGAATTGGCAGAGGCAGAAGGACTTGTTGTAAGTAGTTGGGTGAAAGATTTAGCTGCTTCAAGTGACAAACCTTCTTTCTACAGAACAGAGAATGGTGCTAAAAAATATTATAACCAAGCTACTCAATCTTATACAGTTATTCCAGGTACTGAATCTTTTATTTTATTAGATACTATAAGAGATAAAAAACCAGTATTTAAAAATAGTGGAGGTATTCTTCATGATATAGGAGATGGAGTTTTGAATCTTGAGTTTACTTCAAAAATGAATTCATTAGGAGGAGATGTTTTGGATGCTATTAATAAATCTATTGACATTGCCGAAAAAGGATACAATGGATTGGTGATAGGCAATGAAGCACCTAATTTTTCAGTTGGAGCAAATTTAGCTATGATATTTATGATGGCTATGGAGCAAGAATATGATGAATTGGATTTTGCTATCCGTGCATTCCAAAATACAACTATGAGAGCTAGATATTCATCTATCCCAGTTATTGCTGCTCCTCATGGTATGACACTTGGAGGAGGATGTGAATTAACAATGCATGCTGATGTTGCAGTAGCTTCTGCTGAAACTTATATCGGATTGGTAGAAGTAGGAGTAGGATTAGTACCAGGTGGTGGAGGTATCAAAGAATTGGCTTTGCGCCTTTCAGATAGTTTCTTTGAAGGAGACGTACAAATCCCTAAGCTTCAAGATGCATTTTTGAATATTGCAATGGCTAAAGTTGCTACTTCTGCTCAGGAAGCATTTGATATGGGCTTTTTCCGTAAAGGTACTGACCGTATAGTAATGAATAGTAAAAGATTGATTGCTGAAGCAAAGGCAGAAGCATTGAGAATGACAGAGGCTGGATATGTACAACCAGCTAAACGCAATAATATAACTGTGTTGGGAAGAACAGGATTAGGTTCTCTTACTGTAGGGGTTGAATCCTTTAAAATGGGTGGTTATATCTCAGAGCATGATGCAAAAATTGCTCAAAAAATTGCTTTTGCTATCTGTGGAGGTGATTTGTCTCAACCGACCGTAGTCAATGAACAATATTTATTGGATTTGGAGCGTGAAGCATTCTTAAGCCTTTGCGGTGAAAAGAAGACTTTAGAGCGTATTCAAGCAATGTTGACAACTGGTAAACCATTGAGAAACTAATTTGTAATAGTCAACCAACAATCCAATCTCTCTGTTTTGAAGATAATATACTGAGAAATTCTTTTCAAAAACACTATAATATCAAATAGAGTATTGGCTTGGGAATTAAAATTAACTCGTTAACAAAGGAAATAAAAATAGAGATTTTAGATTTTTAGATTCCTATCTTAAAAATAAATAAAATGCAAGAAGCTTATATAGTAGCAGGTTATAGATCAGCCGTAGGCAAGTCCAAAAGAGGTGGATTCCGCTTTACACGCCCTGATGATTTAGGTGCAGAAGTCATTAAGCACCTAGTGAACACTGTTCCCAATTTTGACCCAGCATTAGTAGATGATCTTATCTGCGGTAATGCCATCCCAGAAGCTGAACAAGGTATGCAAATTGGTCGTATGCTTGTCCTTAGAGCTGGACTTCCTCTTAATGTTGCAGGTGTGACAGTCAACCGTTATTGTGCATCTGGTGTAGAAACTATTGCTATGGCAACGTCAAAAATTCGCTCTGGCATGGGTGAATGTATCATTGCTGGAGGTGTAGAATCTATGTCCCTATTACCAATGACTGGATGGAGAACAGCTTTGAACTATGAAATTGCAAAGTCCACTGCTGATTATTATTCTTCTATGGGATTGACAGCAGAAGCGGTCGCAAAACAATTTAATATTTCTCGTCAAGCACAGGATGAATTTGCTTTTAAATCTCACCAAAAAGCTATTGCTGCTATTGAAGCAGGTAGATTTAAAGATCAGATTGTTCCTATCACTGTGGAGGAAGTATATTTAGATGCTAATAATAAGAGAAAAACACGCTCTTATGTTGTTGATACAGATGAAGGACCTCGTAGGGATACGACTGTTGAAGGACTGAGTAAATTAAAAGCAGTTTTTGCTGCTGGAGGTTCTGTTACTGCTGGTAACTCTTCTCAGACTTCAGATGGTGCTGCATTTGTATTAGTGATGTCTGAAAGAATGGTAAAGGAATTGAATCTAACTCCTATCGCAAAATTAGTAACAAGTGCCGTAGTAGGTGTAGAGCCTCGTATCATGGGTATTGGTCCGGTGGCAGCTATTCCTCAA
This sequence comes from Chitinophagales bacterium, assembly GCA_023957235.1. GTDB lineage: Bacteria > Bacteroidota > Bacteroidia > Chitinophagales > JADIYW01 > JAMLHH01. The sequence goes on from JAMLHI010000003.1 coordinate 87,848, forward strand.
GCATTAAAACAAGCAGGAATGACACTGAATGATATTGATATGATTGAGTTAAATGAGGCGTTTGCTTCTCAGTCTTTAGCAGTTATTCAAGAACTTGGATTGAACCCTGAAATTATCAATCCTAATGGAGGTGCGATTTCTTTAGGTCATCCTCTGGGCTGTTCTGGTGCAAAATTGACTGTTCAATTGATCAATGAATTGAAACGCCAAGGTAAAAAGCGTGGTATGGTCTCTGCTTGTATAGGCGGTGGTCAAGGGATAGCATCTATTATCGAGGTACTATAATTTCATCAAATATTTGAGTAGGTATAGAAGTATTGAAATCTTAAAAGACTTTGTTTAAAGTATCAGAGTCTAAATTTTCTTACGTATAGCACTAATCTCAATAGAATAATAAAATTTAATAACATATAAATATTCAATCGCAAAAAATGGCAACTGAAGAATTATTGAAAGGTGGAGAGTTTTTGATTAAAGAATCTGCTCCAGAACAAATTTTTGCTCCTGAAGATCATACTGAAGAGCAGTTAATGGTCCGCCAAATGGCAAGTGATTTCATGGAAATGGAAGTTATGTCACGTTGGCAAGATATTGAAAAACAAGTAGATGGATTGACCCCAGAATTATTGGAAAAAGCTGGAGAATTAGGTCTTTTGGGCACTGCTATTCCTTCAGAATATGGTGGCATGGAACAAGATGTAATCACTGGATGTATTATTGCTGAAGAAGTCGGAAGAACTGGTTCTTTTGCTACTTCTTTAGTATGCCATACGGGGATAGGAACTTTGCCAATTTTATACTATGGTACTGATGAACAAAGACAAAAATATCTTCCTGGATTGGCTTCAGGAGAATTAAAAGCATCATATTGCTTAACTGAGCCTAGTTCTGGTTCGGATGCTTTGGGTGCTAAAACTACTGCTACTTTGAGTGAAGATGGTAAAGAGTGGATATTGAATGGTCAAAAAATGTGGATTACAAATGCTGGATTTGCAGATGTATATACAGTATTTGCAAAAATTGACGCTAAGGAATTTACTGGGTTTATTGTAGAAAGAGGGACTCCGGGTCTGACATTGGGTGCAGAAGAAGATAAAATGGGTATCAAAGGCTCATCTACCCGTCAGGTGTTTTTTGAAAATTGTCGAATCCCAGTAGGTAATCTTTTGGGAGAGAGGGGAAAAGGTCATAAAATAGCTTTCAATATTTTGAATATTGGGCGTTATAAATTGGGAGCTACTGCATTGGGAGGTGCAAGACAAGCCTTTAACATGGCAGTAACTTACGCTAAAGAACGTCAGCAATTTAATACTCCAATAGCTAATTTTGGTGCAATTCAGTATAAAATTGCTGAAATGGCAATCCGTATTTTTGCTTTGGAAGTCGCAAGCTATCGTTGCGCTTATGATATTGAGAAACAAGAGCAAGTCTTCAAATCTCAAGGTAAAAATCTCTCTGACTCATTGTTAGGTGCAGCTGAAGAGTATGCAATTGAGTGTGCAATTGTGAAAGTACTTGGGTCAGAAGTATTGGATTATGTAGTGGATGAAAATGTACAAATTCATGGTGGTATGGGATATTCTGAGGAACTAGGTGCTGCTAGAGCATACCGCGATTCTCGTATTGCACGTATCTATGAAGGATCTAATGAAATCAATAGATTATTGGCAGTTGACCAATTGTTGAGACGAGCAATGGGTGGTAAATTAGATATCATGTCTGCTGCTTTGGCAGTCTCTAAAGAATTAGTATCTATCCCTGATTTCTCTTCTGCCCCTGAAGGCACATTTGGTGAAGAGGAGAACGTGTTGAAAAATGCTAAGAAAGCTATTTTATTAGTAGCAGGTGCAGCAGCTCAGAAATTAATGACCAAATTAAAAGATGAGCAGGAAATCATCATGAATGTAGCTGATATGTTAATTGATGTATATGCTGCAGAGTCTTTACTTGCTCGTGTGAAGAAAATTTATTCAGCGCGTGGTGAGGAAAACTCAGCAGTATATTTGGATATTTTAAAAGTGTTCTTCAATGATGCTATTCAACGAATTGCGTATAACGGACGCGAAGCATTGATGGGCTTTGCAGAAGGCGATGAGTTAAGAATGATGTTAATGGGTTTAAAGCGTTATACTAAATATTCTACTGTCAATACAAAAGCTGCACGTCGTCGTATTGCTGCTAAAGTATTAGAAGGAGGAAGATATAATCTTTAAGAATAATAACTATACATATCATTTTAATCAAACTTATACAGCTATTCAATTTTTTTGGGTAGCTGTATTTTTTTGAATAACACTTTTAATATATAGAGCAAGGGATGACTTTCTACTCTTTTTTATATCATTCTATCAATATCCATTTTGTGAATAACCCATCTTTCATCAATGAAAGATGGTCATTGTGAGTATATTCATAAGATAAAATATTAATTCTCTTTTTTCTCTAAAAAAAATACTTTCTTGTTTTGAAAAACAACAAAATAGCGTACATTTGCAGTCCATTTGACAGAGATGTCGGGTCCTATAGCTCAGCCGGTTAGAGCATCAGACTCATAATCTGAGGGTCCCTGGTTCGAGCCCAGGTGGGACCACCTTCTAAGCACTTTTGCATATATACAGTCTATAAGCAAAAGTGCTTTTTTATCTATCTTTATCACTTATTTATACTTATAAAATTGAGGAGTATAAATATTTTACTGGAAATTGCAAGTTGAATAGTTTTTTTTCTTATTTACTAGTAATGCTATGACAACAAACCAACTCATAAAAACAATTGCGACAAAGGACTTTTCAGACTTCGAAAAGGATTGGACTGACTTGCAAATAGTTTGACTGAAACGGACAAATAAAACCTATTGGTAGAGATTATTGACGACTATTATGCGGACAAATACTTCATTTTTTACGTTAAAATTTTTGACAATATCACTAACAGTAAAGTTTCGCTTGACGTATCGTTGACCACTAGCCACCGACATTTCTTTCACAGGTAGTTATAAAAGCATCTCGACAACTTTTTAAGATAGGTGCAAACATTAATTTCATTGGTGACAAATATGCTTTTGATACAGAAGAAACAATCAAATGTGAGACAGAAGAATTTGAAATTGAACGCTACTCAACTTGCTTGGACTTCGCTGAACTTAGATTGGCAGATAGTTTAACCGTTGATTACAATTACTCTGTTCCTGACACTAAAGATTATATCACTTCGTGGCAAGACATTGACGACAATGAAGGAGTCACTATTAAAAAACAAGACTATTATTATTTGATTGAGCAATCACAATATTTGCACGACCTTATTCATACGAACCGACTTGTTGAATATATTAAATCTTTGGGTGGAAAGACATATAACCAACTGACTGAAAAATAAAAAGCTCTACTGATAACGCTTTAGTAGCTTTGCGAGGTGGCGGATTTTTAGCACTAACTTTGTAACGAAGCCGACACTTCAAATATGCGAAAGAGTTTGAAACGAAACACTTTGCCTACTATCTTGCTAAACTGCTTGTTGTTCGTTCGGCATTATTATTTAAGTAATTCCCATTTTTCTTTATAATTATCAACATTATCTCTAAATGACCTCATATCATTATCATTGTGTGGTTGTCCGTTTCTACCAAGTGTATTTAGCCAAGTTAAATGATTATTTTTTACGTTTTCAGCTAACTCATAACTTGGAACGATAAAAAATTCAGGTCTTTCAAATTCAGATTTCAACATTACAAAAACATAAAAAAGGTTCTCGGCTTTAATGTGTTCAGCCTTTTTGTTTAATGGCCATCTTTTAGACTTGTTTTGAATTGTTTTAACTTGAATTGAAAATGTTTTAAAGCCATTTGGTTCACAAGCTAAAATATCAATGCTATCATTATTTCTTAAAGTTATTGATGCCATAAAACCACGTCTTGAAAGCTCTGCTGCTACATAATATTCACCAGCAATTCCAGTGATGCCTTTTGATAATCTATTCGCAACCATATCTTAATTTTCGTAAAACCATCCTTTTGATTTGCTTAATATTGGTGTAGTCGAAATGAAAAATTTGTCAGATGGAAATACGTATTCGATTTGACCATATTCGTTTCTGATGATGATTGTATTTCCGTTTACTTCAAGTTTTCCGATAGTTTCAAACTCATTTGAAGTGTTTAATACTTCCATATTTTCGGGATAAAATGTTTGTTCATCAGTCCACATTTTATATTTTCCTTTGAGCTTGAATTTTTGTCCGATTTCTTTTGCGTATTGGTCAGTAAATTCTTGATAATCGTATTCTGTAAGTTCTATTAAATTTCGCACTTTGATATTTTGAAGTCCGCTTTTTATTGGTGGATTCCCAAACTTCAGTTTTATGTTTAAAGATTTTTCCAAATCATGTTGTGAATAACGAAGTTCGTCAGGAGTTATTCCTTGAAACATTAAGGATTTAATAAGTTCCTCAATTACATAATTTCTGTAATCTTCGTGAACTGTTGCAAGGTGAAGTTGAAACCAAGGATATTTGGAATTAATGAGTTGAAAAGGTTGCTCAAAATTTTCGTATTCACCCTTTTTATTCACTCCAAGCCCTTCGTCAGTCATATCCATTTCATTATGATGATAAATGAATTTTTCTCCGTTTCGGTTTCTTTTGCGTACAATTGCCAAACTTCCACCTTCAGCTAAAATTTCAAAAACTGTTTCTGTCATATTTTATTTTTTATCAAAGTTAGTTAGTACGTCAAAATATGTCGTTCTATTTGTCAATATTGAATTTTGTATGACTGTTTGGAAATGCTGATGCACTACACGAGTCTTGGGTCAGGCAGGCTGACGTGCAAACATGTAAATTTGTGCATCTAATGAACTTTAGTGATAAATTGAAACTTTGTGCTCTGAACCCCGCCACATTGCCAAGCTCCTAACTGTTCATCTACAATTCATTTAATTCCTCTTCGGTATATTTTTTCTTACCTATTTTGTCAAAATCAAATTGCAAAGTAAATCTAAATGTATTGTCTAATGGATTTCTTTGACTGGAAGTAGGTACTAAATAAGAGAAATCCAATCCAAAAACAGAGTATTTTACACTGACACCGGCAGTAAAATATTTTCTATTACCTTTTAATGCATGTTCATTGAAGTATCCGGCTCTGATACCAAATTGTTGATCATACCAATATTCCATTCCAATAGAATACATAATTTCTTTCATTTCTTCTTTAAACCCACCAGGTGCGTCTCCAAATGATGAAAAGATACCAGCTATTGGAGATTTTTGCTTATACAAGAAATTACCTTTATCATCTTTTGTAGTATCAGGAGTAGGAACTAATAATTTATTGAAATCAACATAAAATGCTATTTCATTATAATCATTTGGAAAAAATCTAAAACCAGCTCCTATTCCTAAATTAGTGGGAATGAAATCTTTGTTTAAAGCATCATCAGTATAAGATATTTTAGAACCAATATTGGAAATAGCCAAGCCTGCTGAAACTATCCCTTTTCGATTATTTTTTAATTTTAACTCCTGCATATATGAAGTTGTCAAATCTACTCCTACAGCTTTTCCTGCTTTAACTTCTGTACTATTGACCTCTTGTCCTGCGGCTAGATTAGAATGGATATATCGAATGGAGGTGCCTAAAGAAAATTTATCAGACAACTTTCTTGAATATCCTGCATCAAAAGAAAATTCGCGTGGTTTATAATCTCCATTGATATTTCCCAAATAATCTGTAAATGTGATATTCCCTAGACTGAAAAATCTCAATGATGCATGAACCGTCTGCAAATCATCAATTTTATAATACCCTGCAGCATTGGCTAGAAAAATATCTGAAATACCTAGGTTTTTTAACCATGGAGTATATGATAATACTATTCCCATTTTCTTTTCAGAAAATACAAGTTTTGAAGCATTATAATATGTAGAAGATGCATCGGGAGAAGTGGCAATTCCTACATCGCCCATTCCACCTCCTCTAGCATCAGGAGTGATTCTTAAAAAGGGTACAGCAGTACTGACAGTATTAACTCTTCCTACGTCTGAAGATGATTTTTGAGCGTAAGCAAATGAATGGATAGAAGATAAAATGATAATGAATAAGGAAAATCTTTTCGTCATGTTTTATATTTATTACTAACTGTTAATGTTATTTGAGTAAAAATATTGTTTTTGTTTGATATTATTTCAATAATACTAGTTTTTGGTACTTATAAGCCTTTTCTCCAAGATCATTTTTGACAGTCACTTTATAAATATATACACCTTTGCCAATCTTATCTCCATAGCCATCCAGTCCATCCCATTCTATACCAGCTACTCTTCTAGAGATTGAAGCCTGATCGTATTGTAGGGTCTTTACAAGTTTTCCTGATACACTATAAATCTCAATTTTTACATCAAGGAAAGTACCTGGACGATTATGTTCAAAACTAAATTGTGTTTTTGTAGTGAATGGATTGGGATAATTGAGAACATAGTATAAAGCTAGTTCTGCTTTGTCTTCGACAACAAATTCAGTATAACCATCTCCAGAATTATTCAATACATCCCATGCTTTAACTTGTATTTTGTATCTACCATTTTCGAGATTGTTAAAAGGGTATTTGACTAGCCCTTTTTTATAGTTGCCAATTTCTCCTTCATAAAAGGAATTAAGGTTGATAGGATTTTTATGCTCTTCATTCAAAATGGCAGTAATATCATGACCGATTCCTGTTCCAGATGTGTTGATTCCATTTTCATCTTCTAATTGGATGTATAAAGTTGAGTTTTTTCCAGCTATTCCTCCAAAAACAAAATTTTCATTATCAATATATAAATCTACATTCGGACCTTTATTATCTAAAGGAATACTATCTACTAAACCACCTATAAAGATAGTCGTGTCAAAACCTACTGCATCCCATAATTCTTCATTGGCATAATAGCTCAATTTGCCTAATCCATAATTATAATTAATGTCTTTAGGCATTATGAATGTGATTTCAAAAATGCCATTTTTTGCTTGGGTTCGCCCTTTGTACAAAATATTATTTCTAGATTTGAAATTATAAGTGGGGCTACTTCCGTCATTACTTAATGTATTTTGGACAACCATTTTGTCATAGACAATCACATTTACGATTCCGTTAAAATTTTGAGCTAAATTATTATTTTCTCTTACCTCTCCTTTAATTGTAATCTTTCCTAAAGATTTTAAAGTGTCTGTCGGTACATCATAAGAACGTACTTCTGAAGTGACAATTTCATTTTTAGGAAATGCTAGTTTGAGAGCTGGATCCCCAAATAATGCAAATTTTCTATTATTTTCTCTAGTATTTGTTGTGTTTTTCGCCAAGGTCACGATTTCACCTAAAGTTTTATCTAAAGTCTTTGAAGCGTCTAATAAATATCTTGTAAATCGTTCATTGATAACTCTATTTTTATCTGAGAATACAAGTCTAGTCGTACTGACCAATGCGATAGCACCGCCATTGTTTTTCACTAAAATTCTTTCTCCTGCAGAATTCTTTTTAGGAATATCAAATCTTGTAAACTCACATGTGGCAGTACAAAACAGGAATAATTTATCAATATTTTCCCATCTATTGATATCATCAAAAGTTAGTACCTTCTCCGTTGTTAATCCATTTGTTCCTCCATGCCCAACAAAGTTGAGATAAAATAATCCTTGGAATATTTTGTTATTGACTACTTCATTGACATCAGGATATCTTTGCCCTCCTGCGACTGATTGTTGTTTAAAAGCATCTAAATAAATTTTCGATATATTATAGTTGAGATATTGATCCTGTGCAATATCAGCTACTTCATTTGCATCTCTGATATGAATATTATTATCTTCATCATCTGCCATAAATGCCATCTGAGTCAGCCAGCTTCCATAGGAGGATTGAGAATAATATCTTTTAATTTTATCTACACTATGTTGAGCTTTCTCCAGATTATCTACAGTAATTCTTCCAATGGCTATATCTAATAAATGTGTTGTGGTATTAGTAACATCATTGCCTTCAGTGTCATCCAGAAATCCAAAATAATCATCCGTAACATAAGTTTCTATTGTCTGAAAGGAAGCATTGCTTTGGTAAGAGGGTAAAAGATATTCTCCCAAATCTCTATTGTCATAATTGCCATTGCCGAATAGTAATAAATATTTGGGAGCAGTTTCAGGCTGGCTGGCTGCTCTATCGTAAAACATTTTGACAAAATTTCTTACTGCTGACAGGTCATTATTTCCTGAAGAAAATTCATTGAAAATCTCCTCCAAATCTATGGCATGATATGACAGACCTTCTTGTTGCAAATGAAAATTACCTATTTCATGAGCATAAGCAAGAAGTGATTTTCTAGTGATGATAAGGTAGTCTGCTTGTTGTAAGGCGTGTAAATTTTGGTTATTGATTTTTCCCAATGCCATAGGTGTTAGGATAGGATTTTGAAACGCAACAAACTCTTTTAACACAGGAGTTTTTGATTTGAATTTGCCGTTATTAGTGGAAATTTCTTGTATGTTGAATAAGTCACTAATATCCCAAACTTTTAAAGACGAATTCCAATTGTTGATATTGAATTGAGAAATAAAATTTTCTCCAATAGAAGATATTGAACGGAAATATAAAGGCTCCTGATTATATGAAAGCGCACGAGTGACATTTAAAGTGATATAATCTGGCCAAGCTTTTGAATTAAAATCGGGTCTGGAGTATATTATCTGTATTGGAATATTGCTACTAGGATTGGCAATGCTAAAGCTCGTTTCAGAATAATTCGCTGCATTGGCAAGTTCAGAGCTTCCAACTGCTGAGATATAGATATTTTTGAGTAATGTACTATTGGAATAGACTTGAAATGTGCTATTGTTTAAAGGAGATTTTGCAGCTATCCCTAAAGAAATATTTGCAGGAGAAGTACTGATAATATTGCTGAAATTAAAATTGTATTGGACTTGATTGGTTCCATCAATTTCACGACCCAGCCATGTTCTGCCAGATTGTAAAAGATTGGTAACGTTTTCTTCTATGTGTTGATAGTCATTAAATGTATTGATTTCAATATTGGCATTATCTGTAATAGGGCTTGCTAGAGAAATTCTTTTCCCTGCACCAGAACTGACTGTAATAAAATATGATTTCTGTTCAGTGTATAAATTTTTAATATACTTGAAGGAATTGGATAAGGTGTTCAGTTCCCATGATTCTGGACCTTCTAGGTAAGCTAATATTTCTAAACTCTGCCCTTGACCGTTGACTTGGATTGGAATTTCTTTGATGTCATCTGTTCGAGTAGCTCCTGAAAGTTCTGGTAACATTCCTCCATGGTGCCCATAAATCTTAATTTCAGAGGCATTGATGTTTTGAATGTCCATTCCCAATTTTTTTAAAAAATCTGTATCAATTCGATAAACTCCATTTTTTTCAACACCTATTTTATACCAATTGCCAGAAGAAAGAAAAGAGTTGTCTGCGTATTGAATTGCAGAATTCCCGCTTTTTTTAACGTATGATTTGTCTTTGATGAAATCAATATTAAACTTATCTAAAACTTCAATGTCATTACCTGATTTTCGAAAAGGTAAAACTTCAACAGTAGATACATCCTTTCCTTTGAGAATACCTGAAGATGTTTTTATCTGCCATTCGTTTGAAATATTGCTTAATTGTTCAGGAGTAAAATTATTGGCTGGTATTCTTCGAGTGCTAATTGGATGGATATTTTTGGCTAGATACGTATCATTCTTTTGTATTGAAAATAAAGGCAAATAATGATAATGAGTAGAGTAATAAGCATTTTCAAAAGTCAATTCTTCAGACTTTTGAGACCATTTTATAATAAATTCTTCTGCATTCAGATGGATTTGGAAAATAGAAGAAAATATTAAGCCCAAAAAGAGGTTAAGTCTATTCAATTGATTGTTTTTATGAGATACTTTATGCAACATCAATAATAATTATTAATTTGTATCGTTAAAGATAAAATTCAAAGGGAGAAAAATGGGGTGTTTTTGTTAAATTTCATGAGAAAAATACAATAAAAGCAATTTAACAAAATTTTACACTCATAAAAATTTTTGAATTAAGAAATGTTATAAATATCTTTGTTTTTCTGTAAAAGTATCAAATAGTAGAATGATAACTAAAAAATTGGCAAAAAAGCTATTAGGTGTAGCGGTTTTAGGTTTTGTATTAACTAGTTGTAGTAAGAAAGAGCAATCTTCAGCTACAGGATGGAACTATAATGATCCCAAATGGGGAGGCTTTAGCGTTGCAAAAAGCAAAGAGCAAAAGACTGGACCTAATTTGGTGTTTATTGAAGGTGGAACTTTCTTAATGGGTGGTACAGAACATCTCATCACTCAAGAGATGGATAATATTCAAAGAAGAGTTACTGTGTCTTCTTTTTATATGGATGAGACAGAAGTGTCAAATATTCATTATAGAGAATATCTTTATTGGACAAGTAATGTGTTCAATGATGACAATCCAGAAATTGTAAGAAAAGCACTTCCTGATACATTGTGCTGGCGCTCTGAATTGGCTTTTAATGAACCTTATGTTACTCAGTATTTTAGATTCCCTGCTTATGATAATTACCCAGTAGTAGGTGTTACATGGGAGCAAGCAAGAGATTATAGTGCTTGGCGTTCAGACAGAGTTAATGAGATGTTGTTAGTGAAAAATGGATATTTGGAGCTTTCAACAGATCAGAAAGGTGCTAATAATTTCAATACTGGAGCTTATACGAGTGGTTTATATCAAGGAGCCCAAGGTAAAAAAGCGATTAAAGATAACAACCCTAGTGGAGGAGGAACTAGACCAGTAAGTCTTTCTGATGGAGTTTTACTCCCTGAATATCGATTGCCGACAGAAGCAGAATGGGAATATGCTGCTTTAGCATTAAAAGGTACTCAACCTATTGAAGGAGAAGAAGTCGTAGCAAATAGAAGAATTTATTCTTGGGACGGTAATAGTGTCAGATACCAACAACACAATAGAAACCAAGGTATGATGATGGCCAACTTTAAAAGAGGTCGTGGTGATAATATGGGTCTAGCAGGAGCTCTGAATGATAAAGCAGAGATTACCTCTGATGTGCATTCTAATTTTCCTAATGACTATGGATTGTTCAATATGTCAGGGAACGTATCAGAATGGGTAGAAGACGTTTATAGACCACTTACATTTGCTGACGCTAGTGACTTGAATACATTTAGAGGAAACGTATTTATGAAGGTTAAAACTGATGAGACTAATACCCCTGAATTGGATGAAACTACTGGTAGAGTTAAAATGGTTATCCAGCCTGAAGAAGAATTAGAAAATAGAAGAAATTATAGAGTAGCAGATGCTATTAACTATGGTGATGGTGATGAGCGTTCTAAAGTTCAATATCAAGAAAATGCCACTCTGATAAGCGATAAAGCTAGAGTCTATAAAGGTGGCTCATGGAATGATAGAGCATATTGGTTGTCACCTGGTACTAGAAGATTTTTGAATCAAGATCAATCTTCTGCATCTATTGGTTTTCGTTGTGCAATGATTAGATTAGGTTCTACTGATGGCAAACCTGGTGGAGGTAATAATTTTTCGGAAGGCAAAAAAGCACAAACGAAGAATGCCAAATTGAGAAAATAAATTGTTTAAAAATATGTAAGCCGCTTTTAAAGCGGCTTTTTTTATGGAATAAATAAAAGAATTTTTATTACTTGTTGAAGAATGGCTCATAAATATAATATGGAATGAGAAATGTTGAATCACATAGAATGGAGTTGTGTTGATTATAATTGCCTTCAAATTGTGAAACAAATCTTCTATTTTTTTGATCTTGGTAAATACTGGACGATTACATTGAATGATGCTCAGGCAATTAAAAGTCTTTTAAAGAGCTTATTTCTTGAATAATCAAAAAAATAAATGGTTAAAAGGGGCAAGCGCATTGAATATTATATAACAATAAGCTAGAATTTTATTTCATTTTTGATAGTTTATAAAATGATATCGGCTAGAAAGTTGATAGCCTTTGTTATTAATTGAAAGTGCCTAAATTTGTAATTTATTAATTTCATTTTCAGATGAATAGGACAATCTTTTTTTTAATTTCTATTTTATTATTTTCAGCCTTTAATATGAATGCCCAAGTAATTCCTCAATGTGAAAAAATCCCTCATCAATTAAAAGCACATAAAGACATCCGAATAGATAACTACTATTGGTTGAATGACTATTGGCTGAATGGGGCAAGAAAAGAGAAAGTACTAGATTATCTCAATAGAGAAAATAGCTATGCTGATACTGTTATGCAGGTTACTAAGGATTTGCAAGATTTGATTTATAATGAGATTAAGGGTAGAATAAAGGAAACAGACCAAAGTGTCCCTTATTTTGAAAATGGTTATTGGTATATTACTAAAACGGAGGAAGGAAAAGAATATCCTATTTATACTCGCAAAAAAGGAAACATGGATGCAGCTGAGGAGATTTTGCTCGATGTCAATCAGATGGCCAGTGGACATGAGTATTATCAAATTGGTAGTTTGGATATAAGCCCTGATAATAAATTAATGGCTTATGGGGTAGATACTCTAGGAAGGAGACAATATACTATCTATTTTAAAAGTTTAGAGACAGGAGAAATTCTTGCAGAATCAATAACCAATACCACAGCCAATTTGGTCTGGGCACTAGATAGTAAGACTGTTTTTTACAGTACAAAAGACATTAAAACACTAAGAAGCAACAAAATATGGCGCTATAAGTTAGGCATCAAATCATCATCAAAATTGGTGTTTAACGAGAAAGATGAGATGTTTGATGTGAGCGTTTCGACTAGTAAAACTAAAAAGTATATATTCATCAATTCAGAAAGTACTTTAAGTTCTGAATCAAGGTTTATCCAAGCCAATCAACCTTTGAGCAATTTTCAGGTTTTTTTACCTAGAGAGAAAGAATTACTCTATAGTATAGAAGATTTTGAAGGGGATTTTTATATTTTGACTAATTGGAAGGCTACTAATTTTAGGCTCATGAAGACAGATGTCCACTCTCTAGGTTCAAAGGAAAATTGGGTGGAAGTGGTGCCATATAGAAAGGATGTTTTATTAGAATCATTTGATGTTTTTAAAGATTATCTGGTGTTGCAAGAAGTAACAAATGCCAATACTCAGATTAAAATTAAGCCATGGGATAATGCCAAAGAAGAATATTATATTGATTTTGATACAGATGCATATTTAGCAGGACTTGGTTATAACCCTGAAGTGAATACTGACAAACTTCGATATCATTATCAAAGCATGACTACACCTCCTACACAGTACGAAATGCAAATGAGTAATCGGGAGCGGATCATACTGAAACAAAAAGAGGTTTTAGGCGGGTTTGTTTCAGAACATTATTTGACAAAAAGAATTTGGGCTACCGCAAAAGATGGAACGAAAATACCTATTAGTATTATTTACAGAAAAGATTTTAAAAATGATGGTACTCACCCATTATTGCTGAATGGATATGGTTCTTATGGTATATCTTCTGAACCCTATTTCAGTGTGGCTAGATTCAGTTTGTTAGACAGAGGATTTGCTTTTGCTATTGCTCATATTAGAGGAGGAGAAGAGATGGGCAGACAATGGTATGAAGATGGTAAAATGTTCAAGAAAATGAACACATTCACTGATTTTATAGATTGTGCGGAATTTTTAATTGCTGAGAAATATACTTCTAGTGAACATCTCTATGCCAATGGCGGGAGTGCTGGAGGGCTATTGATGGGAGCAGTTGCCAATCTTAGGCCAGATTTATGGAATGGGATAGTTTCAGATGTTCCTTTTGTCGATGTACTTACAACAATGTTGGATAAAACAATTCCACTGACAGTAGGAGAGTATGATGAATGGGGCAATCCTCATCAAAAGGCTAGTTATTTTTATATCAAATCCTATTCTCCTTATGATAATATTGAAGCCAAATCCTATCCTCACATGATGATAAATACAGGATTGCATGATAGTCAGGTGCAATATTTTGAACCTGCTAAATATGTCGCCAAATTAAGAGAATACAAAACTGATGATAATATTCTGATTATGAATTGTGATATGACTACTGGACATGGTGGTAAATCAGGACGTTTTCAAAAAATTATTGAAATCGCTAGAGAATATGCTTTTTATCTGATGTTGGAAAAAATGGTTAAGGAGTAAATTTTACATTTACTTTCAAAAAATCACTTTATTATCCCCATGATTTTCCAGACATTCCAAATATTTTGATACCAAAACTTCCATTTATTACTGATGGCTTGTTTTTCTTCTCGTTCCCAAAAATGTAAATTATGAACAGGATAGAGATAGCCAAACTCATAAGCAGTATGATTAGGCCATTGAGTGGCTAGTTCTTTGATAGAATATCGATATTGTGCTTCTTGTTGGCGTACGATTTGAATCCCAGCTGCTCTGACTTGAGCCGCTTCTTCTAAATATTTGAAATGGACATTCTCATTTTTATTATTTTCTAAGACAGTTTTTCTTTGCGCTAATAAAAATGATAAAGTCAACATCCTATGATTAACGCGCAAAGCGACCATATCCATACTTCTGACAATTTCCGATTCAATGTTTTTATTTAGATGGGAAGGTAATGTGGAACGTATTTTCTCATATTCTTCTAGATAAGATTTGAAGATAGGCAAAGTCACTGTTTGAAGGCTGTCAATCTCTTTTAAAGTAGCATGATTGCTGATATAAGCATAAGTTAAATCAGGAATAGGATGAAAAGGTAAGTTTTTCCCTAAAGGCATTTCATCTGTTACTGTTGTTGCTGTAAGATATTGTATTAGATTTTGTTGTTTGATTATTCTATTTTGTAACAGATTAACTTGAGTGAAATATTTTTGAAATAAAGTATCTTCTACCAATTTATTCAAATACTGTTCAGGATATGGAACTATATTTTCATGATTAATTTGACTTTCCCAAGACCAATTGGCAATGCTCCAGTCCACCAACCAATAATTCCATTCCCAACCTGAGCTGAAGGTCAGATGCCCCTCTATCCCAATGCTATCACAATACAATATATCTGAAAGGCGACTATTTAAATATGGGCTTAAAAACATAGGAATTGAATTGTCAAAAGTGACCCAATAAGCAGATTCAGGATAATACCATGTCTCTCTTTCGCTCATCTCTGTTAATAGTTTGTCTCTCATGTGCAATAAATTTTTATTGCCATATACTGGAGCCAATGTATCATTCAGACCATAAAACATCACAGTGTGAATCATGGTGCCTCTATATTTATCTAAAGTATCTTTCTCATTTTGAATAGATTTCTTGACTTTATTAATCATTGCCTCTGGTTTGACTACATGTTCTCTTCCAGTCAAAACAATTCCCTTTTCTTTCAGTAATTGATGTGCATAAGCTCTCAATTGATTTTTCTTTTTTGCATTTCCAGAAGAAAATTCAGTTGCAGAAAATTCTACATTCCAATATTTCCAATCAGCTACAGATAATATATTGATTTGACGTTTGATTTGATTTTTTTTAGTTCGAAAAGATTGAGGTGCTAATCTATATAATTGAAAAGCTTTCTGTTGTTTCATGTGTAAAGACAAATCTAATCCTGGAATAATATCTCTATCTTTCATATACTCCACCCATTTAGCAGCATATTGTGGCCATTGTTTACGATTGATACTTTCTAGTAAATTAAATTCCATATAGTTTTGTCTGTTTCTTGCCAACCAATCTATATATTCTTTAATTCGCTTTTCTCCTTGAGGAAAATGGATATCCAATAAAGCTTCTGTTAATTCAATAGGATGCATAGTATGCAAATGGAAACCCATTTTATTCAATCGGGGGTGTGATTGATAATCAAAATTTCCTTGCAATACCCACTTTTTCATATCTGGGTATTGACTTGCTCTTGGATGATAAAAATTAAAATTAAAAACTTCCTGAAGTAAACCATAAATTCCAGCTTGGACACCTTCTTTGGCCTTAGTAGCCAATTCTAAATGATAAGTTGAATCTGTATCTTTTCCTACCCAATGGTAAGACCTGTCAGGTGTTGAAACTAAATAAATATCTGTATTATAATTTTTAGTTTTTTCTTCATTGTTATTTATTTTGATCCATATTTCTACATGATGTGACAGATCGTCATTGATAAAGACTTTCTCTACTCCTGTATTTTCTAATAATGATTTGAAATCTTGAATACTCCAAGCAATACTATTGATTTCCAACAAAGGCTTATCAATATGGATATTGATAGTGTAAGCATAAAGAACCTGTTGAATCACACAAAATAAGATGGTTGAAATAAGATATCGCATTACTAAAAATACTTAATAAACACCTATCTAAAACTTCATTATTCAGATTTTTTTCATGCTTATATATTTTAAGTAGATTACAATGATTAAATTCATCATTACAAGCCAGTATATTTGCAGGACAAAGTGATGAAAAAATTATTAACGCTATTCTTTTTATTTCAAGTGATGATTTCATCCACTTATGCAACGCATAATCGTGCTGGAGAAATTACATATAAGCAAATATCTGGATTGACTTTTGAATTTACTATTACTACCTATACCAAGGCAAGTTCTGTAGATGCAGACAGGAGTGATTTGACTATTTTTTGGGGAGATGGCACTTCAAATTTGCTACCTAGGACAACAGAACAGCTCTTGTCAAATGATATCAAGCTCAATAGATATACTGGGACACATACATATAGTGGACCTTTTACTTATGTGGTGTATATGATAGATCCCAATAGGATTGAAAGTATTCTAAATATATCTAATTCTGTCAATGTTCCTTTTTATATCGAAGACACATTAAAGATTTTAGATCCGTTGATTTACGGGTTTAATAACTCTCCAGTATTATTGAATCCTCCAATAGATTTTGGAAATGTCAATGAAATATTTGTGCACAATCCAAATGCTTACGATCCTGACGGAGATAGTTTATCTTATCGTTTTATTGCTCCTAAACAAGGAGTAGGGATGAATGTTCCAGGATATGTTTCTCCTGATAAAATCAGCCCTGGACCTGATAATGTTATGACATTAAATCCATATACAGGTGAGTTGTTGTGGAAGACTCCTAAAAAACAAGGAATTTATAATGTAGCCATATTGATTACAGAATATCGAAATGGTCAAGTGATTGGTACTGTCACTCGGGATTTGCAAATTATAGTTCAAGCTGCTTTGAATAAGCCTCCACAAATTCAAGGCCCTCAACAAATCTGTGTAGTGGCTGGTGATACAATCAGACAATTATATACTGCATCTGATTCGAATATTCACCAAGTAATCAAACTAACATCCAATGGTGCTCCTTATGAGGTATTAACAAATAAAGCAGTTTTTAATACTACTGAACCCAAAAATCCCAATCAAGCTGAATTTTATTGGGCAACTAGTTGTAATCATTTGAGAAATACCAATTATCAAATGGTTGTTAAAGCAGAAGATAATGCTGAAGTGCCTTTGGTAGATTTAAAAACAGTAGTTATTAAGGTTTTAGCACCTGCGCCAAAGATTACTTCAGGAGAATATTTTTCAACTGAAAATCAAGTGAAAATCACATGGGAATATAATTATCCTTGTGCAGCAAATGATAAGTTTATTGGATTTTCAATTTGGAGAAAAATGGGCTGTAGCTTTGAAGTAGATAGTTGTGGTATGGATTTGAGCTTATTGGGATATACTAAAATTGGAGAAACAACTGAAGGCGAGTGGATAGATACTCAACTGAAACGAGGTGTAAATTATAGCTATGTTGTAGTTGCAGAATTTGCTAGTAAAAGTCAGATAGGAATGTTGTATAATAAATTTCAAGGTATCCCTTCGGAAGAAATGTGTGTTGAGCTCCCTAAAAATATTCCACTCTTTTATCATGTAGATGTGAAAGTAACGGATATAGTAAATGGACAAATATACATCGAGTGGTCTAAACCTCATTCAATGGCATTAGATACCCTTAAAAATCCTGGTCCTTATAAAATTAAATTATTGAGAGCTACAGATAATGACCCCAATTTTCAACAAATTTTTGAAATGAATGCTTCTCAATATTCTGCATTGTGGGATACGGTATATACTGATATATTATTAAATACGGCTGTTCATTTTTATAATTATAAGCTAGAATTTTATGTCAATGGTAATGACCTATTAGGAGAATCTCTTATTGCTTCATCAGTATTTTTGTCTATCAAGCCTTCTAATCAAACCTTGGAGTTGATTTGGACTTCCTCCGTTCCTTGGCAGAATGATGAATATTTTATTTACAAGAAGGATTTTCAGGGCAATTTTAATTTAGTTGATAGTACAGACCAAACTACTTATATAGATAACAATTTATCCAATGATAGTATTTATTGCTACAAAATAAAAAGTAAAGGTTCTTATCATATTGAAGGGCTCAAAAGTCCATTAATTAATTATTCTCAAATTGTATGTGCACAACCAAAAGATACAATGCCTCCTTGTGCTCCAATATTAGAAGTAGAGAATTATTGCACACATCAAAAATATTCCAAAGAAGAAGCTATCAACTATTTGAAATGGGTTTTTCCTAGAAATTGTTTGGACAGTAATGCCCTTAAATATTTAATTTATTTTAAAGAAAATATATCAGGAGATTATCAGCTTATTGATAGTGTTATTGGGGCGACTCATAAAGAATATAAACATTTTTTGGAATTGAGCCTTCGAGGATGTTATCAGATACGAGCAGTAGATGAAGATGAAAATATAAGTCAAGGTTCTAATGAAATATGTGTATCTGACTGTCCTATCTATGAATTGCCCAATTCTTTTACTCCTAATGGAGATGGTATAAATGATTTTTATACCCCAATTTTACCTTTCTCAGGAGTGAATAGAATCAATATGCATATTTATAATAAGATGGGTAATTTAGTATTTGAGACTACTTCTCCAGATATCCTATGGAATGGAACAGATTTTAAAAACGGTAAAGAATTACCTTCTGGAGTATATTACTATGTTTGTGAAGTTTATTTTCAAACGCTAGATGGAGAGTCAAAATTGGAGAAGCCACTCAGTGGATACATACATTTAATCAGATAAAAATATCACATGTTTACAGGTATTATTGAGTCTATAGGACGAGTAGTTGACAAACAATATCAGGGAGAAAATATACATTTTACTATTGAAAGTTCAGTTGCCAGTGAATTGAAAATTGACCAAAGTGTAGCACATAACGGAGTCTGTCTTACTGTCGTAAAAATTGAAGGAAACACTTATGTTGTTACTGCAATAAAGGAAACATTAGATAAGACCAATTTGGACAATTTGGAGATTGGCGATGCTGTTAATCTTGAGAGAGCGATGCTTGCAAGTGCCAGACTGGATGGCCATATTGTACAAGGTCATGTAGATACTACAGCCAAGCTGGATAAAATAATTGATAAAGAAGGAAGTTCTGAATTTTATTTTAAGATATCTAAAAACGCCGAATTTTCATTAGTTGATAAAGGTTCGGTGTGTATAGATGGCGTAAGTTTGACAGTAGTGAAGGCAAATAAAAGAAAATTTCATGTGGCTATCATACCATATACATTAGAGCATACTGTTTTTCATCTATATCAGGAAGGTCAAATCGTTAATATTGAATTTGATATTATAGGAAAATATGTACAACGCTATTTCAAAGCGGCTATTGAGTGAGGTTGATGACTGAAAGAATTTAATCAATCAAAATCTTCTGCAAATTTGCGAGATACTCGTTTTGATATCAAAATACTTACTTCATAAAGTATTAATACAGGCGAAGAAATCAGTACCAAGCTAATCATATCTCCTTGAGGAGTGATAATGGCGATTACGAATAAAATAATAACAAAGGCAAATCTCCTACTTTTGGTCAGTAATTCAGGCCCTATCATGCCTATTTTACTTAAAAAATAGACAAACATAGGAAGTTCAAACATAATACCTGTAGGGATGACCATAGATATCACGTTGGCAATATAGTTGTCTATAGAAATAAAATTTTGAGCGATTTCTATAGCACTATAAGAATAAAAGAAATTGATAGAAAAGGGTGCGATTATAAAATATCCAAAACAGCATCCTAAAACGAATAAAACAGAACTAAAAAAGACTATTCCTTTTGTGGATTGAACTTCATTTTTGTATAGTGCAGGTTTGATAAATCTCCAAAACTCCCAAAACACAAAAGGAAAGGCAACTACAAATCCAACAATAAAAGACATTTTAATATGCATCATAAATTGCCCCGCCAAATCTGTATTGATAAAATGATATTCCAAATTAGCAGAACACATATTTAAAAAAGGGACTCTCTCTGATATCCAGCAAAAAAAGATATTAGTAGGAAAATCAGGTCTTGTAGGCCCAAAAAGGATATAATCAAAAATTATTCTTTTATTCAGAAAGGCGACAACAGTGAAAATAAATATGACTATTACTGATCGGATAATATGCCACCTTAATTCTTCTAAATGGTCTAAAAATGACATTCCATTTTCAGAAGCATCATCTAAAATATTTTCTTTCATAAGCTACAAAGATAGGTCATGAAAATTATTTTTTCAAAAGCCAATTGCTATTCTTAAATTTAGGTGCTTATGTCAAAATTGAAATCTATTTTTGTCTGTCAGGAATGTGGTACTACTTCTCCAAAATGGATGGGGAAATGTTCTTCTTGTGATGCATGGAATACTTTAGTGGAGGAGTTTGTATCTCCTGTTTCGAAAAATATCAGTTCGGTCCCCATTAATAAAACATCTGCTATCCTTTTAAAAGATATTTCTGCATCTGAACAAGTGCGTTTAAAAACTACTGATAATGAATTTAACAGAGTACTAGGGGGAGGTATTGTAAAAAGTTCACTGATTTTAATAGGCGGAGAACCTGGTATTGGTAAATCTACTTTATTACTGCAGGTTGCTATGCAGTCCTATGGGTTGAAAGTGCTTTACGTTTCTGGCGAAGAGAGCGAACAACAGATTAAGATGCGTGCAGAACGATTAAGCGTTCAGACTTCAGAAGTATATTTATTTACAGAAACAAATGTTGAACAAGTATTGCATCAAGCTAGAAATATCCAACCAGATTTGATGATCATTGACTCTATTCAGACCTTGCAAATTGATGGAATAGAATCTGCTGCAGGTAGTGTCTCCCAAGTGAGAGAAGCAACGTATTCACTTCAAAATTTTGCCAAGAAGAATGGTCCAGCTATTATTATAGTCAGCCATATCACTAAAGAAGGAGTAATTGCTGGGCCTAAATTGCTAGAACACATGGTGGATACTGTCCTACAATTTGAAGGTGACAGACATTACAATTATCGTATGTTGAGGACAATAAAAAATCGTTTTGGTTCTACTTCTGAATTAGGGATTTATGAAATGTTAGGTTCAGGATTGAGGGCTGTGGACAATCCAAGTGAATTGTTAGTGACTATAAGAGATGAACCTGCTAGTGGCGTTGCTATCGCTGCTACTATGGAAGGAATGCGTGTATTGATGGTGGAGGTTCAAGCATTGGTTTCGGGGGCGGTATATGGCACTCCTCAACGGTCTTCAACAGGCTATGATTTGAGGAGATTACACATGATATTGGCTGTTTTGGACAAAAGATGTGGATTTAGATTTGGGTCAAAAGATGTTTTTCTCAATATTACTGGAGGTATGAAAGTAGATGATCCATCGACAGATTTGGCAGTAATAGCAGCCTTGTTATCCTCTTATGAAGATATTCCATTGAAAGAAAATATCTGTTTTGCTGCTGAAATTGGTTTGTCTGGAGAGATAAGACCTGTCAATAAGGTAGAGCAGAGAATTGCTGAAGCAGAAAAATTGGGATATCAGCAAATCTATATTTCCAAATTTCATTCAAAGGGTTTACCTAAAACCCAGCAACTTAATATTGTGTCGGTGTCAAAAGTGGAGAATCTCTTTCAAAAACTTTTCTAATGAGAGTACTTAAGGATGCATTAAATGGAGTGAAAGGATTTGTTTTTCCCAATCAATGTATTGGCTGTGGGCAGCGTCTTTTTCAATATGAAAAAAATCTTTGCCGATTATGTTGGGCATATCTTCCTTTGATAGATAATCAGTCAGGAGGAGCTGATTTGCTGTTGGATAGACTTGGAGGGCGAGTAGATTTGTTTCAGGGCTATGCATTTATGAAATTTTATAAAGGTAGCCTATCACAGAAAATATTATATAAAATCAAGTATAATAGAGGACAAGCATTAGCAAGAGAGATGGGAGAAAAATTTGGAGAGCATCTTCAGCGTTATTTCAAAATAACCGATAATATGATATTAGCTCCTGTACCATTACATCCTATGAAAAGGCAGATGAGAGGATTTAATCAAAGTGAAGAAATCGCCATTGGGATTAGTAAATCTTTGAATATTCCTATTGATAATCAAGTGTTGGAGCGAGTGCAATTTCATATTTCACAGACTCAGAAGCGCAAAGATGCCAGGTGGGATGAAATAAAAAATGATTTTAGCTCAAATTTTGAAAAAGTACAAGATAGAGATATTATATTGGTGGATGATGTCTGTACAAGTGGAGCAACTATCGAAGCTTGTGCAAATAGTCTAAAAATGAATCAAGTCAAATCTATTAGTTTATTAACATTAGCAATAGCAGGAGAGAAATATCAATGAAAAAGAATTGGAGATTATCATATTGGATAGCAACAGTATTATTAATGGTGATTAGTTTGTCATCATGCAAAAAGGATAAAATTATCAGTAGTGATCAGGTGAAATTGGAGTTTATGACTGATACTTTAACTTTTGATACAGTATTTGTTTCATTGGGTTCGACAACAAAATATTTTACTGTTACCAATCCCAATAAAGAAGATTTAGTTATCGCTAAGGTTTATTTGGAAGAAGAAGCAGGCAAGTCTTTCCGTATAAGTATTGATGGAGATACTACGAATATTGCTGAAAATGTAATTATTCCAGGTAAAGACAGTATATATATATTTGTAGAAGTCACTGTTGACCCCAATGCAGACACCCTTCCATTCATTATTACGGACAAGGTTGTCTTCGAGTCCAATGGTTCGAAGCAACAAGTAATTTTACAAGCTTATGGTCAGAATGCACATTTCTTTTATGGAGAATCTATTGAAACACAAACATGGGTGAATGATTTGCCTTATGTTATTTTAAATTCGCTAGAGGTCGCCAAGGGGCATACTTTGACAATTCATGAAGGGGTGAATGTCTATTTTGGGGGAAATTCTGCAATGTATGTAAATGGGACTCTAAATGTGCAAGGTGGAGTTGATAGTGCTGATTGGGTAACATTCAGAGGTTATAGATTAGATAGGCAGGTAACTGGTGTTGCTTATGATGAGTTGCCAGGGCAATGGACAGGGGTGTTTTTAATGAGAGAAAGTGGAGAGCATAAGATTAATAATTTCAGAATGAGAGGAAGCCAATTTGGATTAAATGTTGGAAATACCACTTTGGAAGGGTTGAATACAGTAGCAATTGAAAATGCTCCACTTTTGAAGATTTCTAATAGTGAAATTTACAACTCGTCTTCTTATGGGTTATTTGGATTTTTGGGAAAAATTGAAGCTACTAATGTATTAATTCATGACGTAGGCAAAAATGCATTTGCTGCTACTTTAGGTGGAGAATATTCTTTGACTCATTGTACTTTTTATTTAAGGTCATCCAATTATTTTGACCATAAAGAGCCTACAGTGTATGCCTCAGATTATCATGTTTATAATACACAAAAACCTGCACTTCTGGCAAAATTAAAATTCAATGCGGTCAATACTATCATTGACGGTTCAGCTGAAGAAGAAATAGTCTTTGATATTTCAAAAGGAGGATTGTTTGAAGCTAGGATAGAAAATTCTTCAATTAGAACCAAAAGCGGGTTGCCTATTAATGTGTTGAGTTTCAATAATTTAATTAATGAGAATATTGATTTAAAAAATGTAAGTAAATCTGATTTTCATCTAAATGAAGGCTCAATTTTAATAGATAAAGGCAAAAATGTAGGGGTGCTTTTTGATATTGAAGGAAAAGCTAGAGGAGAAAAGCCAGATATTGGAGCATATGAATATTAATTTTTAAAATTGTAAAAAGAGCACCTTGAAAAGGCGATTGGTTAATTTAGTTTACTCATTTCCGATACAATTATTTTTGCTGCATCTTAAAAAGCATCCAGTGTTGATGTTGTTTTGGATACTTCTGATTGCTGTTTCTTCTAATTCATTTGCACTAAATTATGGTGGTCCTTATCTGTTTTTGAATCCTGAATACCTTGGTAAAGTTTCAGTATGGAGTTATATGATACTAGGCTTTGCTATTGGCGGATTTATTATGACATGGAATACTTGTTTCTATATGCTCAATAGCTTTAGATTCAAGTTTTTAGTTTCACTTGCTCGTCCATTTGTCAACTTCTGTTTTAATAATTTTATCATTCCTCTCATTTTTAATATTATATATATTCAGGCATTATTTAGGTTTCATCACGAACAAGAGACATCCCTAAGAACAATGCTTTCTTATATAGGTAGCATGTTGGTGGGTCAATGGGTGATGGTTATTTTTGTAGTCATTTATTTTACTCTTTTTAATAAGAATGTAGAAAAATTCATTCTTAGCCTAACAGAAAAAGCCAAAGAAAATTTGGAAGCTAGTCGTATTTTATTAAATAAATTAGATCCAGATAGGCCTATTTTAGACCAATCTCAATGGCCAGTTGAAACATATCTTTTTGGTTTTTTTAGAGTGCGATATATTAGAAATGTTGATTTCTATGATATGTCTTTAGTAAAAAGAGTTTTGAGACAACATCATTTGAACACATTACTTATTATAGTTGTCTGTATTACTATCATATTAGCCTATGGTGTTTTATTAGATAATGCATTATTCAGAATTCCAGCTGGTGCAGCAGTGATGCTAGTGATGTCTGTGACTACTGCCATAGCTTGTGTCATCAGCTATTGGAGTGGAGGCTGGAGAATTATCGCATTTTCATTGATATTGTTATTCCTCAATGTGATTTCAGGATACGATTTGATAGTATATAAACATCACTTAAACGGACTGGACTATCGTGCTGAAAGGAAGGAATATAGCAATTGGTCAGTTGCTCAGAATATCAATAAAGATTCATTAAGTAGAGATATTAGTTCAACGATTAATATGTTGGATAAATGGAATTACAGAATTGTAAAAGCGGAGAGCCGCCATAAGCCTTATATGGTTTTTTTGCAATCATCTGGTGGTGGATCTAAGGCTGCTTATTGGGGAATGCATGTATTGCAACAATTAGAAAAAGCCAGTGCTGGCAAGTTGATGGAACATACTGTTTTAATGACAGGTGCTTCAGGAGGAATGATAGGGAGTGGTTATTTTAGACATCTATATTATTTACAGAAAAAAGGTAGTCCTATTAATCCATTGGATAGCATCTATAAAGAGGATATTGGTAAAGATATTCTCAATGCAATTTTTTCTGCTTTTGCTGCCAATGATTTAATTTTTCCATTACAATCTTTTAAACAGTATGGACAATATTACAGAAAAGATAGAGCCTATTGGTTTGATAGGCAGTTGGTTGAAAATACTAACGGGTTACTCGGTGGAAAATTAATGGCTTATAGAGAGGCGGAAAAAACAAGCCTAGTTCCAATGATGGTATTTTCTCCCACAATTATTAATGATCAGAGAGCTTTATTAATTAGTGCAAGTTCAGTATCATACTTGTGTCTTCCTTATATTGGCTACAATCAGGGCTATCTGAATTATTTGATTCCAGATGGAGTAGAATATATGACATTTTTCAAAGGAATGGGTGCTGAGAATATTGATCTAGTAACTGCAATGAGATTAAATGCCACTTACCCATATATTTTACCAGCAGCATATTTGCCGACACAACCAGAAATGAAAATCATGGATGCGGGATTGAAGGATAATCATGGGTTTGGTGTAACTACTAGATTCATTAATGTATTTAGAAGGTGGATAGAACAATATACATCAGGGGTAATCATTGTACAGATACGTTCAGATATCAAGCTTAAAAAAATGGATGATATCAAGGAAAAGAGTACTTTGTTTAATGAAGTATTTTTGCCTTTTGGAAGTATTTATTCCAATTTTATTTCTCAACAGGATTATAGTAATGACTTAATGGTTGCCGAACTAGCTAATAGTATGAAAGTGCCTATCCATGTTCTTCCTTTCATTTATACTCCAGCAGATGAAAATAAGGAAGCATCAATGAGTTATCATTTGACTGCTAAAGAAAAGCAAGATATTAATAATGCATATTATACTGAGTCTAATCAGAATATGTTGAAAAGATTACTGAAGCTTCTTCAAGTGAAGTAAAATTTCTTATCAATAAAGTCACTTATTTTTTGAGCTTCAAATTTACAACATTCTCGATGTGAAAAGTTTGAGGGAACATATCTACTGGCTGTACTTCAGTAATTTCATATTTTTCAGACAAAAGGCCCAAATCTCTTGCTTGTGTAGCTGGATTGCAACTGACATAGACAATCTGATTGGGTGTAGCTTTTAAAAGTATATCTATGACTTTTTCATGCATGCCAGCTCGTGGAGGGTCAGTAATGACAACGTCTGGTTTGCCGTGAAGTTGAATAAATTCTTCATCCAAAATGTTTTCAACAGGAGCAACAACAAAATTAGCATTCTGTATGTTGTTCAGTTGCATATTGAATTTGGCATCTGCAATGGCTTCCTCCACAGTTTCAATACCTATTACTTTTTTTGCAGTCTGTGCGACATATAATGCAATTGTTCCTGTGCCTGTATATAAGTCATAAACAATATCATCAGGATAGATAGTCGCCATTCCTTTGACAATATCATAAAGATTTTTTGCCTGTTTTGAATTGGTTTGAAAAAATGACTTAGGGCCAATCTTATATTTTAGATTTCCCAATTGCTCTGTCAAAAAAGGTTCTCCCGAATAGTTGATAATATCCAAATCGTATAAAGTATCATTTTTCTTCGTATTTACTACATAGTTGAGAGAGATAATTTGAGGAAACTGAGCCTTCACTGATTCTAGTAAGCCCAAAATATTATTCTCTTCATTTTTACCAAAAGAAAGAATCATCATCCATTCTCCAGCTATATTATTTCTAAGGATTAAATTCCTTAATAAACCATCATGATTTTTGACGTCATAAAATGAAAGATTATTTGAAATAGCATAAGTGTAAATAAAATTTCTTATTTGATTGCCGATATCTTCTTGTAGATGACATTTATTGATTTGCATGACACCATCAAATCTTCCAGGCACATGAAATCCTAAAGCTCGACGATCAAAATCTTTCTCGCTATCTATCTGTTCTTGAGTGAGCCAAGCTTTATTACTAAACGTATATTCCATTTTGTTTCTGTAAGAGTACACATCTGATGCGCCTATGATTGGCTGAATCTTGGGGTGCTGCAAATGTCCTATTCTTTGAAATGATTCTTCTACTATCTGATGTTTGAATTCCAATTGCTGTTCATAAGGAATATGTTGCCAACGACAGCCACCACAAGTGCCAAAATGCTCGCAGACAGGTTTTTGTCTGTAAGAGGCTGCCTTTTTTATTTCGATGATTGAAGCAATGGCATAATCTTTTTTATTTGTACTTGTTTGTACATTGACTACATCTCCGGGAGTAGCATAATCTACAAAAATCACCTTGCCGTCTTTACGGCCTATAGCCCTGCCTTCTGCAGCCATTTTTGAGATTTCCAAATCCTCTATAATGACCCTTTTGTTTGCTTTTCTCACAAGGCAAATATACTAAAAGACCCGAGATATTAAATTTGGGCTAGCTCATTTGCATTTGAATGCAATAGGGAAGTACACTGGCTATTAAGTGTAGCGAAAGTCAATTATCATTTTTGCTTTATCTTAAACAGATAATTTTTAATGGCTTGGCTACTAATTGTTTCTATTAATTTTCAATAGATTAATCTTTCACTTACCTTTGTAGCTTAATAGGAGAAGAGATGATTGTAGATGATAAAATAATTTTACATTTGGCAGAACTGGCTAAGTTGGAATTTTCAGATGTTGAACGCATTGAAATCAAAAAGGATTTAGAAAAAATATTTTCCTTCATGGAGCAGTTAAAGTCGGTAAATACTGATAATGTCGAACCACTTATTTATGTTAATGATGATGTTAATGTGGTCAGAGAAGATATTGTTGTTCATCCTATTACTAAAGATGAAGCATTGTCAAATGCACCTATTCATGACTCTGATTATATTAAAGTCCCTAAATTTGTCACTCACAGGTCTTAGGGTATTGTATGGCTGATATTATCCGTTTAGAAGGAATTACCCGCAATTTTAAAATGGGCTTGGAAGAACTTCAAGTATTAAAAGGTATTC
Source organism: Chitinophagales bacterium (assembly GCA_023957235.1). GTDB lineage: Bacteria > Bacteroidota > Bacteroidia > Chitinophagales > JADIYW01 > JAMLHH01. The sequence continues at coordinate 116,307 of JAMLHI010000003.1, forward strand.
AGTTGAGTATAAAGCAAAATGAATATGTGGCACTTATGGGACCTTCTGGTAGTGGAAAATCTACTTTGATGAATATATTAGGCTGTCTAGATACACCTTCTGGTGGCAAATACTGGTTAGATGGGTTGGATGTGAGTACTATGGATGATGATGCATTAGCTGATGTCAGGAATAAAAAAATTGGATTTATTTTTCAAACTTTTAATTTGATACCTAGACTAAGTACATTGGAAAATGTGGCTTTGCCATTGATTTATTCAGGAATACCCAAAAAAGAACGAATAGAACGAGCTAAATCTGTCTTGGAGAAAGTAGGACTATCTGATAGGATAGGACACAAGCCTAATGAGTTGTCTGGTGGACAGCGTCAAAGAGTAGCTATTGCAAGAGCATTAGTTAATCAGCCTTCTTTGTTGTTGGCAGATGAACCAACAGGAAATCTTGATTCCAAAACTTCTTATGAAATAATGGCATTATTTGAACAGTTGTATGACCAAGGAAACACGATAGTTATTGTGACGCATGAAGAAGATATTGCCGAATATACACACAGGATTGTGCGTTTAAGAGATGGAAATATTGAAGGAGATCAACCTAATGGCCATGTCAAGCGTTCTCAATTTTTACAAATCTAATTTTTATTCACTTCTTTTAAGATCAGACATTCATCATGAAAGTATATACGAAGAAAGGAGATAATGGGGAAACTTCACTATATGGAGGGACTCGTGTACCCAAAAATCATATCAGAATTGAAGCTTATGGAACTGTGGATGAATTAAACTCTTGTGTGGGAGTTGTAATGGCTTATTTGCAAAGAGAAGAAGAAATTACTTTTTGGCAAGGAGTACAAAGTAGATTGTTTGATATTGGTGCAATTTTAGCTACAGATGGACGAAAGAAATCTCTTTTTTTACCTGAAGTAAAAGAGGAACATATTGAAGAATTAGAAAGGGAAATTGATGTCTTAGAGGAAGGTCTTGAACCGCTTAAACATTTTATTCTACCATCTGGACATATCTCAGTCGCACAATGTCATGTTGCTAGAACTGTCTGTAGAAGAGCAGAGAGAGCTGTAGTGGCACTTGGACAAGAGGAAGAGTTGTCACAAGTATTGGTAAAGTACTTAAATAGACTGTCAGACTTACTATTTGTCATGTCAAGAGAGCTTGGCAGAAGATTTGATGTGAAGGAGTTGAAATGGATACCATGATGCTGTGGAAAACAAAATTTTGTGGATAAACATTTTCGTTATAAAAGAATATTTTTTTTAATATTGAATAAAATTAACATAGTAAAAGTATGTATTGGACATTAGAATTGGCTTCATATTTAGAAGATGCGCCATGGCCAGCATCTAAAGACGAATTGATTGACTTTGCGATTCGTTGTGGTGCGCCAATTGAAGTGATTGAAAATCTTCAGGAATTAGAGGAAGAGGAAGAGATTTATGAAGGAATTGAAGATATTTGGCCGGATTATCCGACTAAAGAAGACTTTCTTTTCAATGAAGATGAGTATTAAATTTTATAGAGAATAATTGTAATGGTCGTCTGTAAAGGCGACCTTTTTTATTCAACACCCTCAACATGGTTTTATTTTACACTTTAATTTATTCTTCATGAATCACAATGAAGTTATTAATGATACATTGTTAGAATTGTCTTATTGGGAAAAAATCAGCAAGGAATTGTATGAGTTATTGATTACCAAAGGAATCGAGTTGTTGTTGTCTCTTCTGTTATTGTTTATTGGCTTTTTTATTATAGGGAAAATTGCCAAAGCTATCAAAATTGGTATTTACAAAAAGACAAATGATATTGCGGTAAGCGAATTTATAGAGCAAAGTAGTAGGATTGTTTTAAAAATAATGCTGCTCTTGACGGTAGCTTCTCAATTGGGTGTCCAGACTACATCTTTTGTTGCAGCAATTGGGGCGGCTGGATTGGCTATCGGTATGGCACTTCAAGGGAGCTTGGCAAATTTCGCTGGAGGGGTTCTGATTTTAGTATTTAAACCTTTTAAAGTAGGAGATAGTATTACAAGTATGGGGTTTTCGGGAGAAGTGATAAGTTTGAATATTTTACACACTAGATTATTGACTGGGGATAATAAGTTGGTCGTTCTTCCCAATGGGCAAGTTGCCAATAATAGTGTGGTGAATGCATCTAATCAGAAAAGGAGAAGAGCAGAGTTTTCCATTTTTGTAAAGTATTCAATAGATATATCTAAAGTGAGGTTGATAATTTTATCAGTACTTCAAGAGGATAAAACAATATATGAAAATCCCAGTCCAACGGTTGTGGTAGAAGAATTAAGGGAAAATAATATTCACTTGCTTGTTAGATTTTGGACAGATAACGGTAAGCAATCAGAAGCCCTAAATATGGCACTTGAAAATATTAAATTGAAATTTGAAGAACATCATATTGATATGAGTTCAAGTCAAACTATGATTGAGTTGATTCAAAAGTAGAAAATCATTTATTCTCAAATACTATAAACGGCACAATCATTTCTTCCATTGAAATACCACCATGTTGAAATGTGTTTTTATAGTAATTGGCATAATAATTATAATTATTGGGATAGCATAAGTAACAATCTTCTTTTGCAAAGATATATACACTACTGATATTGCTCTGAGGAAGCATGGCTTCAGCTGGTTTTTTTACCTCAAAGATTTCCTTGAAATTATAATTCAGACTTTTGCCCGTCTTATATCTCAGATTAGTAGTCGTATTTTTGTCTCCTATTACTTTTAATGGGGTTTTTACTCTTATTGTTCCGTGGTCGGCAGTTACAATAATTCTTACCTTTTTATCTTTTAGCTTTTGTAATGCATTAAATAATGGCGAATGGTCAAACCAAGATACCGTAAGTGAGCGATAAGCTGCTTCATCACTAGCTAGCTCCTTTAAAACCTCCATTTCTGTTCGGGCATGAGAGAGCATATCTACAAAATTATAGACGATAGCATTGAATTTGGTATTCATTAAGTTGAGGATATCATCTTCTAGTTCCTTACCAATTTTATTAGTTGTCACTTTGGTGAAAGACATTTTGCCTTGGAACCGAAAGTTTTTCAATTGTTCTTCTAAAAAAAATTGTTCATGCAAGTTTTTGCTTTCTTCTTCATCATCAAAAAACCATTTGTCAGCATGTTTTTGATAAATTTCTAATGGTGTAAGTCCAGAGAATATAGCGTTTCGACTGTATTGAGTAGTAGCAGGAAGTATAGAGTAAAAATGATCTTCTTTTACTTTCTTAAATAGTTCGTTAAAAAAAGGTTCGATGGATTTATATTGGTCATACCTTAAATTATCAATTAATAAAAAGAATGTTGGGATATCGTCATTAAGGTATTCTTTGACTTTATTTCTTAACAAAGTATTTGATAGAGTAGGAGCATCTTTGTCCTGAGCACTGACCCACTGGAGATAATTTTTCTTAATATATTTAAAAAACTCCCTATTGGCGTCTGATTTCTGCATATCCAAGATTTCTTGCATCTCCTGATTGTCAGTTAGGTCAAGTTGCAATTCCCAAAAGATAAGTTGTCTATATAAATCAGCCCATTCCTGATGAGTCATTTCATTATTGATTTGCATCATGATTTTTTGAAACTCCTGCCTATAAGTGTTGCCAGTTTTCTCTGATATCAATCTTTTGTTATCAATTATCTTTTTTAATGAAAGTAAAATTTGTTGAGGTTTGACAGGCTTGATTAAATAATCTGAAATCTGTGAGCCAATCGCTTCTTCCATCAGATATTCTTCTTCGTTTTTTGTGATGAGTACTACTGGAATATCCTGAGAAATTAATTTAATACGTGATAGCGTTTCCAATCCTGAAATACCAGGCATACTTTCATCTAGAAATACAATATCGTATTGATGAGCTTGAAATTTTTCTAAAGCATCAATACCATTTGTGACTGGAGTCACAGAATAGCCTTTTTGTTCGAGAAACATGATTTGTGGCTTTAGTAAATCTATTTCGTCATCTGCCCATAGGATATTTATTTCAGACATATTGTATTTGGGTATTGGTTAAAGTAAAGTGTAGTTTTGAACTTTTTGATGCTTATTGTTTTTATTATCTATTGAAAAAATATATTTTTTCCCATCTTCAAATCTACAAAAAATATATATAGAAGCTAATTGGCCAAATATTATTTAATGTTATATCAGAAAGCTTTTAATGGCTTTTGTGGATTTTAAATTTTTGTTTCAAACGACCCTTTTACCTACTATCTAATAGGGAGAAGGCAATAAGAAAACGATCATTAAATGATTATCGTATTAATAATGGAGAATTTTTTTGACACATTGTAGTATCTCTTCAGTGTCTTCATGAGAATGCAGTTTTTCTGCTACTTCTTTTGAAAAAGAATAAAAGAATTCTTTTAGTTCTGGATTTATTTCAGCTTCTTTTTTCTTGATGAAATTGGAGAAACTGTCTATTGCAAATTTGGAGCTTAATCCGTGAGAAATGAGCCAGTTTAATATGAGTTCAGTTTGAGATATAGTCTGAGATTCATCTGATTGTGTGATAGAAATAGATGTATATAAAGGGCTAATCAATTCATTTTTCAAAAGTTTAATTCTTTCTTTTGATATACGATTTGAATAAGTAGCTATGGCATATATTAAATAACCAAGGCTTCTATATAATTCAATTTCTGATATTTTTGTTTCAGGTTGATTCAATTTGACCAATTTGTGGACAAATATCTCCAGATTAAATGATATGAAATGTGAGTAAACTTACATTCTGCTATTTTGATAAGATTTTTAAATTTTTAATGATGTTATCATCAATTTTTAGCTTTCTACTTCCTATATTTTCCAATGGTGTATATTGTATATTTTCATGAATAACACCTGCCATGACATTTTTAAGTTCAGAATTGACAGCTTCAATTGATGCAATTCCCAGTTTTGTGGCTAGATTTCTGTCCCTGCATGTAGGTGAACCACCTCTTTGTATATGGCCCAAAATGCTCACTCCAGTATAAATATTCGGGTATTTTTGTTGGATAGTTTTTTCTAAACGATATGCGCCTCCTATTTCATCACCTTCTGCAACTACGACTATATAAGAACTGTTTTTCCAATTTTTCTTTTGTTCGATAGTGTCATATAAAAGTTGTAAGTCACGATTTGTTTCGGGGATGATAATCCCTTCTGCTCCTGTAGCTATTCCTGCTTCTAATGCAATATAGCCAGCATTCCTTCCCATGACTTCAACAAAAAACAAACGGTGATGAGAAGTGGCTGTATCTCTTATTCTGTCGATTGCTTCCATGGCAATATTGGTTGCTGTATCAAATCCAATAGAGAAGTCAGTTCCAGTAATATCATTGTCTATCGTTTTGGGTATTCCTATGACATTTATTCCACTTTCTTTTGCTAGTACTTGAGCTCCTCTCATAGAACCATCACCACCGATTAGAATCAGATGTTCAATATTGTGCTTTTTGAGATTTTGATAAGCAATTTGTCTAAACTTTTCTTCTTTAAATCGCTCACTTCTAGAAGATTGTAAGATTGTGCCACCTTTGCTAATGATATTGCTGACAGAGCCTGAGTGTAGTGGTAAGAATGCTTCGTCAATGAGCCCTTCGTAACCTTTTTCTATCCCAATAATCTTATATTGATAAAAGGATGCTGCCCTCACTGCTGCCCGAATAGCAGCATTTAATCCAGGGACATCTCCACCTGAAGTCATTATTGCTATATGAGATTTGGTCATTTTAAATATATTTTTAAATAAAAAGAGGAATGAACAATAATGGCTTTTTATCCACTTATCGTGCTATCCAAAGTGCTGGATTCTGAAGGATACTTTTCTGCCATATTTCGAAGTGTAACTCTGTTTCGTTTGTTTCTTCGTCTGTATAAACTTTTCCGATGACTTGTTTGCCTTTAATGACTTGCCCTTTAGATACATTTACACTTTCCAGTTTAGTATATACAGTGAAGTAATCTCCATGGCTGATGATGATAGCATTTTTATATATTGGATTGCTTATAATACTAATCACTTTGCCTTCAAAGACAGCTCTTACATTGGCATTTTTATCTGTTTTGATGTCAATCCCTTTGTTATCCATATCTCCTCCATAAACAGGATGTTTATAGGGGCCAAATCCTCGTGAAATGCTACCTCTTTCTACTGGCCAAGGGATTCTGCCTTTGTTGGCAGCAAAAGTTTGAGAAAGCTTATCCACTTCTGGTGTCGTAGGGCTAGGTTTGCTAGGGGAGACAGGCTTAGATGGGGTAGTCACTGGTGTATTTCCTTTAGTGGCAGCTTCTTTTTCAGCTTTTGCTAATGCTTCAGCTTCTTTACGTTTTCTTTCTTCTTCTAGTTTTCTCTGTTTTTCAATTTCTTTAGCAATAATAGCTTGAATTTGAGAGCTAAGTTTAGCAGATTCTTTTTTCTTATCAGCAAGTGCCTTATTGAGGTTAGATTCTTTGACACTTAGTTTGTCAACAAGTTTGGCTTTTTGAGTTTTGTTCTTGTTTAACTCTGATTCTTGTTTTTTCTGTTGATTTAAAAGATGGACTTGTTTATCTTTTTTTTCTTGAATTGAAACAAGTTTACTATTGATTTCATCTTGAGTATGTATGATGGTATCTACTTGTGCTTTTCTGTAATCGCCTACTTTTCTAAGATAATTGAGCCTTCTCATAGCATCAGAAAATGAATGAGAATTGGCAATAAACATCAATTGGTCTGCTAGTCGATAGGATTTGTAGGTGCCGTAAATTGCTTGTGCATAGTTTTGTCTAAGAATATTCAATCTGTTTTTGAGTTCTTCAATTTCAAACAGTGTTTTTTGAATTAAAGATTCAAATTCTTTGACTTCTTTAGATGTATTTCCGATTAGTTCTTTACGCAGTTCGATCTGTTTTTCAAGATTGACAATTTCTTTTAAAGAGCTTTCTTTATTTTTTTGAGTCTGTTGAATAGCTTTTTGAGTCTGTTCAATCTCTGTTTCTAGTTTTTTTCTCTTTTTTTCCAAAGTTTTTTGATCTTGACCTTTTACGCTAAAAGGTAAGATGAAAGAAAAAGCGATAATGACTAAAAGATGTTTCAATATTCTATTCTTTTATATTTTACAGGTATATCAAACGGAAAACTTAAGCTATCTAATATAGTTACTTCTGAAAATTTTGACTGCATCTCAAAGAAATCATTATTTTGGGATATTTTAAGCATGCGTTCAAAGGAAAAATAATTATTTCCAATGTTTCTGACATCTCCATATTTTGCAACTAAATATCGGTGAAGAATTGGATTTTCAGCTTGATAATCTATCAACATACTGTTAATTCTGTCAAATATAGCTATTGACAAGTATCCATTAGGATGTTGAGTACTCCATTTTTGGTATTGATCAGAAATATTAATTTCTGAATGAACTGTATCACTGATAGTAGGAAGTCCAATTAATAATCTTTCGATAGATTGGAAATCTAAGTCCATTTTGACTTTGTAAGCAATTTTTTCTATTGGCAAAATATTATAGCTATTATTCAATCTGTCTATCCATTGAATCCCTGAGCTATCTATCAAAGCTCTAATTCCTTCAATGCCAAATAAACTCATGGAAATCCATATTTTTTCTCCTTTTTGCCAACGTAATATGGCATTGAAATTTTGATTCGAACCGTTTATAGATGTGCTTGCGCGCATTTTAGCTTGTAAATACCTAAAATTTAAAACAGAAGAATCTGCAGGATATGCTTGATGATATGTTAAAGATTTTTCACCTTCTACTATTATCGGTGAATCTTCATATTTGAACTGAATCTTTTTTTTGCATGAGAAAGTTCCCAATATTAATAGAAAAAACAAATAGGTCGTTAAAGAGATTCTCATAGTCAAAGTGCAAAGATGAATATTTTATACCAATGTTAATGCCAAAGCAGTTTGTATATTCTCAAAGTACTTATACTTAGACTTATTATTTTTAATTCTATTGAATTAATATTCTTAAATTAGTTTTGGCTATTAAAATTCAAAGAAGGTTTAAAATAAATAAAAATCATTATATATGAGTATTGTTCAAGTTGTCAATTTACAAGATTATATTTCTGGGGATGAAACTAGAAAAAAAGTTTTTGTTCAAGCATTGGGTAAAGCATACGAAACGATTGGATTTGTGGCTGTCGAAGGTCATGGAATCTCTGATGACTTAATTTCTCAATTTTATAAATTGGTGGAGCAGTTTTTTTCCTTTCCATTGGAAACAAAATTAAAATATGAAAACCCCAAATATGCCGGACAAAGAGGATATACATCTTTTGGAAGGGAAAAAGCAAAACAGAGCGAAGTGCCTGATTTGAAGGAATTTTGGCAGATTGGGCAATATGTAGAAGGAGAGAATTTGTCTAAAGAAGATTATCCAGACAATTTAGAAGTAGAGGAATTGCCTGACTTCAATCGATTAGGTAAAGAATTATATAAAAGTTTTGAGGCGACAGGCTCTCATTTGTTGAAAGCTATTTCCAATTATTTGGATATAGAAGAAAATTATTTTACATCTAAAATTAGGAATGGCAATAGTATATTAAGGACAATTCATTATCCTCCAATCATCAGTGAACCTAAGTCTGCTATACGTGCAGAGCAACATGAGGATATTAATTTGATTACTTTATTGGTAGGAGCTTCTGCTGATGGATTGCAATTATTGACTAGAGATGGTCAATGGGTAGATGTGAAAGCAGGTCCAGGTCAGATTGTTGTCAATGTAGGTGATATGTTGCAAAGATTGACTAACAATGTGCTTAGGTCAACTACTCACAGAGTCGTCAATCCTCCTCGAGAAAATTGGCATACTCATAGATATTCTATTCCTTTCTTTTTGCATCCTAGAAGTGAAATGTCTTTAGATTGTCTTGAGAATTGTATTAGCTCTGACAATCCCAAATTATATGAGCCGATTACAGCAGGTGAATATCTAGATGAGAGACTGAGAGAAATTGGATTAAAAAAATAGAGATGCTAATTTTGATATTTTGACCCTTATGAGCTTCATTTTCACGATTTATCATTGTTTATTTTTAAAAGTATTCAGATAAGCTATTTATATTTGTTTCAATGAAAGTAGTCAATGGTAATTTCTACTTACTTCTTTTAGGATTTTGCTTCCTTTTTCTTCAAAGTTGTAATAATAGCGACAATGAAGATAATGGAGAAAAAAATTTAGAAGAGATAATTAATGAGAATTTAGGTCAAACTTCTGCTTTTGAAGATTTGTCAGACACATTACAAATTGCGCATCTAGTTCGAGTATGGAACGGTTGCCATAATATCAAGTTTTTAGACAATTTGAATAATCTTTATGCTTCTTCATTATTTTTTTATGGAGAAGATAGAAGTAAATATGAAGCCATTCAGGTTAAGAAAAATCTTTTTAGAAGCTATCCTGAATATTTTCAGAGGGTCATTGGTGGAATGAAAATCAAGAAAATAAATCCTATTGAATATAGATGTGATTTTACAAAATATATCAGTGTTGGAAAAATTACTGCCCCAGTTCCTTCATATATCATATTTAAAAAGATAGAAGACAATCAATGGCTGATTATTGCCGAGAGCGATCCCGCAACAGACACAAAAGTAAAAGCTATAAAGGATTCTATGCAGGTGCTAGAGAAAATTTATTCTATTTCTAATGTAGAAATTCAAGGAAATTTTTCGGGAAAAGGATTAGAGACTATTTATATTTTCCCTCCAGAGAATCAACAATGTACAGATTGTATTACTAGTCTAATTTTTTCAAATGAACTTCTCCCAGCAATTGATATAAAAGGAGCGAAGAGCGCTTCTCTATTGAATGAAGGTGACTTGGATGGAGATGGAGCAGATGAATTTAGTGTATTAGTGAATGTAGAACAAGGAGTTGGTCGGATGACGATATACACTTTTAAAAGAGGAGAATGGAAAATTTTAAAGCGTTTTAACGTCAATTATGAGCAAATTTCTACTGATGACCAGTCGAGAAGAGATGCAATTCAGTTGGCAGGGTCAGGATATATCAATATTCAGAAGTCGGAAGGAGATAGTATAGAAGTGGAAAAAGTAAATGTTTGGAATTTCTAATTGAATATCAATGTACATTTCAAAAGAATATCAAATCAATGATTTTAGAACGATAAAGAAAATCATAGAAGCCTATCCTTTTGGAATATTATGCTGTGCATCAACCGTTACTCATATTCCTTTTAACATTCATTTTCATGAGGAATCTATTTTATTAGAAGGTCATGTTGCAGCCAATAATCCTTTAGTTAATTATGATGGAAATGAATGTATCTGTGTTTTTAAAGGACCTGATGCATATATTTCTACCAAAAATTATAGCAGGGCAAATAGTGTTCCCACTTGGGATTATATTGCTATCCATATCTATGGAAAAATTTCTTTTTTAGATGAAAATGAGAATATTAGAATTGTTGAAGATTTAATGCGCCAAACTTCCGCAGATGATTTGGATGCATATTATCAAGTTTCTAAAGATTATACCCAACGATTATTAAAAGGTATCTGTTCTTTTAAAATTTTACCAACAAAAATTGAAGGAATTGCTAAGATGAGTCAAGATAGAGAAGCGTCTGAAATTCAAACAATTATATCTAGTTTAGAGCCATCTGAGTCAAAAGAAAGATGGGATTTTATCCAATGGATGAAATATTTTAATTCATAAAAATTCAACATGCAAAACAATAATTTGCCGTGGTGGCAAAAGACTGTAGTTTATCAGATTTACCCGAGGTCATTTTATGATAGTAATAATGATGGGATAGGAGACATAAAAGGCATCCTATTAAAACTAGATTATTTGAGTAGTTTGGGGATAGAGACGATATGGATATCTCCATTTTATGCTAGTCCTCAGAAAGATTTTGGCTATGATATAAGTAATTATAGAGAGATTGCACCAGAATATGGGAATATTGAAGATGTTAAAGAACTGATTACTCAAGTCCATTTGAGAGGTATGAAAATCATTTTAGATATGGTGATGAATCATACTTCAGATCAGCATGAGTGGTTTCAAGAGTCTAAAAAGTCAAAAAACAATCCTAAATCAGATTGGTATATATGGAAAGATGGCAATGGCAATCAAGCACCTAATAATTGGAAAAATATTGTTTGGGGTAAAGGGTGGCATTACTCAGCTCAACGCAATCAATGGTATTTTGCTTCTTTTTTACCATTTCAACCCGATTTGAATTACAGAAATCCAGAGGTCAAAAAGGAAATGTTTGATACTGTTAGATTTTGGTTGAATCTTGGTGTTGATGGTTTTCGATTGGATATTTTTAATTGTATTCTAAAAGATGAGAATTTTAGGAACAATCCATGGAGTTTCAATCCTGCACCAAGCCCAGAATGGCCAGGTGGCAATTTTCAGAAAAGGAAATTTTCTGTCAATCAAGCGGATAATTTTGGGCTAGCAAAGGAATTAAGAGCAGTATTAGAGGAGTATGGTGAAAATCAACGGTTTTTAATTGGAGAAGTGTTTGGCAGTCAGGATATTGTAAAAAAATATCTTGGGAATGGAGACGGTCTTCATCTTATTTTCTTGTTTGAAACATTGTATTTTAAATGGAGTGCTAAATGGTTTGCCAAAACAATATTGGGTTTTGAAAAACAGTTCCCTTTCCCTTTAATTCCTACTTGGGTATTGGGCAATCATGATATTTATAGATTTTCTAGACGTGTTCACAATGACCTCAATCGCTCTAAATTAATGGCTTTATTGCAATTGACAGTAAGAGCTGTTCCTACAATGTATTATGGAGAAGAGATTGGGATGATGAATGCAGAGATTGAACGTTCTAAAGCGAAAGACCCTATGGCAGCAGTGTTTAAATGGCTTCCCAACTGGTTTTTGAAATTATTGCCTGTAAGTATCAATAGAGATGTTTGCCGAACACCAATGCAATGGGATGAAAGCAAAAATGCTGGTTTTTCTACTGCGCAGCCTTGGCTGGATGTTACAGCGCAATATGAGCATAGAAATGTGCTAAAGATGTCTTTAGATAATACATCTTTATTGAATTGGTACAAAAAACTGATAGCTTTGAGAAAGGAAAATCGTGCACTTCATCAAGGCAACTTGAATTTTATTTCATTCAAGAATAATGTTTTAGTTTATGACCGTATTAGCGACCAAGAACGTATAAGAGTGATTATCAATTTTTCGAAATCTGTCAAAACTGTTTCAGTTCAAGGTGTATTATTGTTAAGTTCATCAGAGCACACTTATTTTACAACTGATTTACTTTCTATAGATGCTTTATCTGGTGCAATTGTCAGATTAAGTGAGTGAGATATTTATATGTTGTAGTTGGATGCAAGAGGAAGGCACAGCAAACAAGATCAGAGAGGAATAAGGTTTTTCGCAATACAGCAACAAGTTAAAGAAATACAATTTCAAGACTGTAGTTCTCAAATCAACAGTAGTGCTAAAATTTTCCACTTACGTCAAACTGCAAAACCGAAATGGTTCAATGCATACACTTGAATCTAACTCATATACTGCCACATATCTCCCCATAATCTATTGCCAGCATCAACATAAAGAGTTTCCCCATTGATATAAGAAGCCATAGGTGAAGCCAAAAATAAAGTAGGCCAAGCAACTTCTTCAGTTGTTCCTAGTCTTCTGTTGGGGATAGAAGCACTCATGTTCTTTTTAAACTCTTCGGGATATTGTTCCATACCTGATGATGCAATGATTCCTGGAGCAATGGCGTTGACTCTGATATTGAATCGAGTCCATTCTATTGCTAATGATTTTGTAAGGTTGTCAACTCCTGCTCTAGCAGCCCCTGTATGTGCCATGCCTGGAAATCCCTTGTAAATATTGGCTATGATATTGACAATAGTACCTTTTTTTTGAGGAATAAAAAAAGTCTGAGCCATTACTTTTGTTACATAGAATGTTCCTATCAGATTATTCGTGACTACAGCTTTAAATCCATTATAGCTAATATTTTCAGCAGCTGAAGGAAATTGACCTCCTGCATTATTGATAAGTATATCCAAATGACCATGTTTGTCTTTGATTTGTGCCGCAATTGCTTCTGCTTGCTCAGGTTCTCGGATGTCTAAGGTAGTTCCATATACTTCTCCTATCTTTGATAATTCTGCTAATGCTTTGTCTATTCTATCTTGCTTACGGGACGCAATCCAAACGATGGCTCCTAAATGAAGAAGTTTTTCAGCAATTGTATATCCTATACCACTTCCTCCCCCTGTTACTAAGGCAATTTGTCCTTTGAATGTATTTTCTAAAAACATTGTTTTTTTTTAATCAATTAATTTAGATAATTTTTGTAACCAAACAAACGTTTGGTGAAATAATAGGCAATATTTTTTTATTATGATGTCTATATAATTATTTCTACTAATTAATTTATATCAATTTACACTTTACCTATTTTTGGCAGTGAGATGAGAATTATTTTTATTGGCATTGTTTGGTGTTTGTTATTATCCTCTTGTACAACTAAAGTAGTGGTAGAAGGCATTGATAAAGGTGAATTGAGGCGTACTGACCAAGACTCAATCGCACAACTCTCTTTAAATTTCAAATTGAGCTTTTCAAATTCACCTATAGAAATTGGGTATTCAGAGTTGGATATCAGTGTCAATCACATTGACTTAGGTAAATCAGTCATAGGAGGAGATACAGAAGCCATTAATGCTTCTGAGTATGCTTTGCCTCTCAGAGTGACATTTCCTATTGATCAATTGAATTTGTCTGATTCTAATCTTTTAGAAATCAATGGGTTTATTCAAATTAATGGAAAATCTGTTCAATTACAATATACTGACACTGATTTTGTTATAAAAAATTATTACAATATGTAATCAATATATTGAAATTTATACAAAGGCTCAAGGCTTTTAACCTCGGGTAATATTTGTATCACTATGAGTAATATTCTTCTCTTTGAGCTTTTACTCGGTCATCTTCTAAATATTCATCATAAGTCATGAGCTTATCTAAGATACCTTTTGGCGTCAATTCAATGATACGATTGGCAATAGTGTGTGTAAATGTATGGTCATGAGATGTGAAAATCATGGTACCTTGATAATCTACTAGTCCATTGTTGAGAGCTGTAATTGATTCGAGGTCAAGGTGGTTGGTCGGTTCATCAAGGACAAGGAAGTTGGCTTCTTCCAACATTGTTTTTGATAGCATACATCTGACTTTCTCACCTCCAGATAAAACAGTACACATCTTAAGTGTTTCTTCTCCAGAGAATAACATTCTACCTAAAAATCCACGAATAAAAGTTTCATCTTTTTCAGACGAGAACTGACGCAACCAATCAATCAAATTGATAGTGTCTTTGAAAAATTTGGAGTTATCATTGGGAATATAAGACTTTGTGATAGTCACTCCCCATTCTATTTCTCCACTGATAGGCTTTTCTTCTCCTGCTAGAATGGCCAAAAATTTTGATACTGCTAGATGATCCTTGCCTACCAAAGCAATCTTATCTCCTCTATTGACTGTGAAACTGATATTGTTGATAATATTATCATCACCATAAGAGAAGCTCAAGTTTCTCACTTCTAATATTTGATTTCCAGCATCTCTCTGTTGTTTGAAAAAAATACCTGGATATCTTCTTGATGATGCCTGCATGTCTTCCAAATTGATTTTTTCTAATGCTTTTTTTCTAGAAGTTGCTTGTTTTGATTTTGATGCATTGGCACTGAATCGGGCAATAAAATCCAATAATTCAGCACGTTTGGCTTCAGCTTTTTTGTTTTTGTCAGCCTTCTGTTTGAGCAATATTTGGCTAGTTTCATACCAAAAAGTATAGTTTCCAGTAAATAATGAAATCTTTTTAAAGTCAATATCTACAACATGAGTACAAACCATATCCAAAAAGTGACGGTCATGAGAGACAACTATAACTGTGTTTTTAAAATCTGCCAAAAAGTTTTCTAACCAAGAAATTGTATGAATATCCAAATCATTGGTTGGCTCATCTAGTACCAATATATCTGGATTGCCAAATAATGCTTGAGCCAATAGAACTTTTATTTTGTCACTTCCTTGCAAGTCTTTCATTTGACTATAATGCAAGTCTTCCTTCACTCCGAGATTGCTCAATAATTCGGCTGCATCACTTTCTGCATTCCAACCATCCATTTCAGCAAATTCAGCTTCTAATTCCCCTGCTCGAAGTCCATCTTCATCAGTAAAATCTTCTTTTAAGTAAATAGCATCTTTCTCTTTCATGATATCATAAAGATGCTTATTGCCCATAATGACTGTTTCTAATACAGAATACTCATCAAATTCAAAGTGGTTTTGTTTCAAAACTGACATTCTTTCTCCAGGGGTAATATCAATACTTCCAGTAGTAGGATCGATATCTCCAGAGATAATTTTTAAGAAAGTAGATTTGCCTGCACCATTTGCACCTATGACACCATAGCAATTGCCTTTTGTAAACTTGATATTTACTTCGTCAAAAAGTATTCGCTTACCAAACTGTAAGGATAGATTATTTACTGTAATCATTTGAGATTTGAAGATATTTTGCGCAAAGGTACTAAATTAAAAGGTCTTAAATCAATACTGTCAGAAATAAAACGATTAGGACAGTATTGTTGGCAAACAATGATTTATTGCCCATTTTTTACACATTTGAATGTAAACCTATTAGGGCAAGACACTTTTTATTTTATGTATAATCAAACTCAGTATTTTTTTATCACGTCTTGCATCCCAAACTGATTGGATAATTATTTCCTTGTCAGTAAATTCATAGAAAATCAAATAATCTCGAACAATATTAATTCGAGTTTCTTCATCATTTGTTGTTCTTCCAATTTTTGGATGTTCAGATAAAAGATTTACGGATTCACTAAATAATTTGTTGAGTTTTTTGCTGTATGTTTTGGATTTTGTTTTGTTAATCCAATATACTAAAATTTATTTGCGTTCTAATTTAGCAGTTTTAGTCCAAATTATTTTTCGTTTAGCCATTGTTCAATTTCATTTTCTACCTCTTCGTTTGAGAATATTTCTCCGTTGGCATATTCTTTTCTTGCTTTTGTAATTCGTTTTTTTTGTATTTGAGATAGTTCAAAAACATCTTCATTGAGTTCAAAATCAAGAAGTTTTTTCAAGTCTTTAATAATCCCAATTTCTTTTAATTCGGTTATTTTATTAATTAATTCTATTTTAAGTTTTAATTCAGCAGTACTCATTTTGCAAATTATTTAATTTAAAACTAAGCAAAATTTTGAAATGAAATTGATATTTTATGTTAGATAAATACTTTGGATTTTAGTGTGTAATATTCGGCGATGTGGACAAAATAGTTGTTCCCATCATGCTATTCAAGACATCGGCGATACATTTGAATTGTATTCTCTAAACCAAAATATAAGGAGTCGCATATTAGCGCATGACCAATAGAAACTTCTGCCAAATGAGGGAGTTGCTCTTTGAAATATTTTAAATTGTATAGGTTGAGATCGTGCCCAGCATTAATACCCAAACCTATCGAATGTGCAAAATTTTCTGTAGCCTTATATTTACTGATAGCATGATTGGGGTCTCCAGTGAAAATAGCGGCATAAGGTCCAGTATAATACTCTATTCTGTCAGATCCAGCATGTGCAGCCCCTTCAATATATTGTTCAATAGGATCAATAAATAAAGAAACTCTTGCTCCTGATTTTTTTAGTTCTTCAATGACTTCTTTTAGAAAAGATGCATGAGTAATGGTGTCCCAACCATTGTCAGAAGTTAGCGCATTGGGTAAGTCAGGGACTAAAGTTACTTGATGGGGTCGGACATCCTGTATAAGTTTCAAAAACTGCTCAGATGGATAGCCTTCTATATTGAATTCTGTAGTGACAATTTCTTTTAATTTATAACAGTCTGAAAATTTGACATGACGTTCATCTGGTCTAGGGTGAACGGTTATTCCTTGTGCTCCAAACCTTTCACAATCTTTAGCTACCTGTATTAAATCAGGATAATTATTTCCCCTAGAATTTCTAATAAGGGCTATTTTATTGATGTTTACACTGAGTTGAGTCATGTTCTAGGTTTAGAGTTTTTTAGGAAAACGGCTAGATTTGGAATGTTCTTTTTGATTTCCTTTTTCTTCTTTAATATCTAATTTAGGTTGATTTTTTGTATTGTTTTTTTGTGAATGTATGATTTTATCAAATGTAATATCATATTTCAAAATGGTATTTGGAGCAACAGATTTGACAAATCCCTTCTTTCCATAGCTGAGCGCTGAAGGTGAGAATATCTGAAATCGACTTCCTTCCTGTATATTGACAAAAACTTCATCCCAAGCAGGGACTACCTGACCAACTCCTAGTACAAACTGCAAGGGTTGCTTAAGTTGAGAAGTAGAAAATATCTTTTTATTTTCTAAAGTGCTAGTTTCTACATTTACTTGTAAAATGTCACCATTTTCAGGGTAATCTCCACTGCCATATTTTTCAATCATATATATAACTCCAGTATTAGTATGGAAGATTTCTTGATGTTTTTCTTTATTGACTATGGAGCTCAACTTTTCTATTTCATTTGAATAGATGATTGTGTCAATTTCTGAACCGAAAGATTTTATTTTATGGATAGAAAGGCTATCTAATTGGCTGTCTAAATAAGTTTCCTTAGTAAATGTTTCTACTTGGGTGGCAAGTTCTCCAATTGATTTTTTAGGCTTGTTTTTGCAAGCATAAATGCTGAATGTTACCAGTAAAAATAGAATTATTTTATTGTAGGTCATTTGTTTTTCTTTTTATCTTTTTCAATCAATTCAGTAATTTTTTTGATTAACCAATCAGGAGGAAATATAGATTTTCCTCCAGCCGCATTTTTATGTCCTCCTCCTTCAAAATGTGTACGGGCAAAGTCATTGACATTTATATCTCCTTTAGAGCGAAAGGATAATTTGGTTATCTCACGTTCTTCTTTTATCAGCACTGAAATATTGATTTCCTGAATAGATAATGGATAGTTTACAAGTCCTTCAGTATCTCCAGCTTGCAGATTATAGGTCTTGGCATCTTTCTTGTCCACTACAATAAATGCGATACCCAAATCTTTGCGAACAGTCAATTTATTTAATAGCGCATTTCCTAAAAATCTCAACTTTGATTCTGTAGAACTTTGATTAAGTTGTTCTTGTATATATTGGATATTTAGTCCTTTGCTCAGTAAATCAGCGACAATTAAAAAAGCATTTCTGTTGGTGGCGCCATTTTGAAAATTGCCGGTATCTGTCAAAATTCCTGTATAAATACACTGAGCTGTCAGTTCTGAGATAGAAGGATGTTCGTCTAGTTCATGAATAAACCTGTAAATCAATTCACATGTAGAGCAAGCTGCTATATCATGAAACATCCATTGAAAAGAATCAGGTTGTAAATGGTGGTCAATCAATAAAATTGGTTTTTGGGCAATTTTTACAATTTCGTCCATTGGATGTATTCTACTGATGGTGTTGAAATCTAAGCAACATATTAAGTCTGATGATTGAATCCATTCGTCTGCTTCAATTTTAGAGTTTGGATAAATCAATATTTCATCAACGCCAGGCATCCAATTGAAATATTTTGGAAATTCGGTGGGAACAATGACTTTTACTCGATGATGAAATTGGATAAGATAGTTATATAATGCCAATGAAGAACCCATTGCATCACCATCAGGTTTTTGATGTGTTGTGATAGTGATTTGAATAGGCTGAGAAAGCAGTTCCTTTAATGAAGTGAAATTAGCGCTCATGATGTACGAAGGTCAATATTTTCCAGTCAAAATTCAAACCCAAAATGAATTTATTGATTTTTTAAACTTTGAACAATAATGTGTACCAATGAATAGATAGAGAAAGAATATTTTATTTACATATTAATAACTAAATGTTTAATGATGTTTCAGTATCTTTGCACATCAAAATTCAAGATAATGGCAGGTTCACTTACCTTTACAATGATTAAACCGGATGCTGTAAAAGCAAATAACATCGGTAATATTTTACAAATGATTAATGAAGCGGGTTTTAGAATCGTTGCGATGAAATACACTCAGCTTTCAGCTGCACAGGCAGGCAAATTTTATGAAGTACATAGCGCAAGACCTTTTTACGGAGAGTTAGTTGACTTTATGAGTTCAGGCCCTATTGTTGCAGCTATCTTAGAGAAAGACAATGCAGTGGAATCTTTCCGTACCTTGATAGGCTCTACCAATCCTGCTGATGCAGCGGAAGGTACTATCCGTAAAAAATATGCTACTTCTATTGGTGAAAATGCTGTGCATGGTTCTGATAGTGATGAAAATGCATTGATTGAAGGGAGATTTTTCTTTTCTGGTCTAGAAATGATATAATCAGTATTTGCTTTTTAAAATATAGCAGGCTGTATGTTTTTCATACAGCCTGTTTTTATTAATAGAAAATTGAATATAGAAAATTTCTTGGTCAATCTATTTGATATTCAATTTCACAAGATGAATAAATAAAGGCGAGTAAAAATAATGATTATCAATATTTTAATGCTAAAAAAAACGCTTGTGCCTATGCCATCAGCTATCGAATTGCTGACACATTGGATGAAGAAAGATAGATTTGTTATTTTTCTGGTCGCATCTGTGGAAAGAACAAAACTTCCTGAATACTTTGATTGTTGGTCATTAGCATTGCTAATCTGTCTATTCCAAAACCAATTCCAGAAGTAGGTGGCATACCGTATTCTAGTGCACGTAAGAAGTCGTGGTCTATTAACATAGCTTCATCATCTCCCTTTTCAGATAATTGCATTTGATCAATAAATCTTTCATATTGGTCAATTGGATCGTTTAATTCGGAATATGCATTTGCAATTTCTTTTCCATTAATCATCAACTCAAATCGCTCTACCAGTCCTTCTTTATTTCTATGTTTTTTGGTCAGAGGGCTCATTTCTACTGGATAGTCAATAATGAAAGTAGGGTGGATAAAATTTTTCTCACATTTCTCACTGAAAATTTCATCTATTAGTTTGCCTTTTCCCATTGAATTATCAGTTTCAATATGTAGCTTTTTGCATACATCTTTGAGTTGATTTTCATCCATATTGCTTACGTCTATTCCTGTATATTTGAGAATAGCATCATGAATAGAAATTCTTTCATAAGGTGCTTTGAAACTGATGGTTTTGTCACCTACTTGAACTTCAGGTTTCCCATGAACAGCAATACATACTTTTTCAAGTAACTGTTCCGTAGTTTCCATCATCCAGAAGTAGTCTTTATATGCTACATAGAACTCAAGCACAGTAAACTCAGGGTTGTGAGTTCTGTCCATCCCTTCATTTCTAAAGTTTTTACTAAATTCATACACCCAATCAAATCCACCTACTATCAATCTTTTAAGATATAACTCATTGGCAATTCTAAGATAAAGTGGAATGTCAAGTGCATTGTGATGAGTAATAAATGGTCTTGCTGCTGCTCCTCCAGGGATACTTTGTAAAACAGGTGTATCTACTTCAAGCGCACCATTTTTATTGAGAAAATTACGTATTGCATTGACCATTTTGGTTCTCTTTACAAAAGTATCTTTGACTTGTTCATTGACTACCAAATCTACATAACGCATTCTATATCTTTTCTCTGGATCATTGAAAGCATCATAAATATTGCCTTCTTCATCTTTTTTCACTATTGGAAGTGGTCGTAGTGATTTGGAAAGGATAGTTAGTTCTCTTACATGGACAGAGATTTCTCCTACTTGAGTAATAAAGACATATCCTTTTACTCCTATAAAATCACCAATATCCAAAAGTTTTTTAAAGACTGAGTTGTAAAGTGCTTTGTTATCAGTCGGACAGATTTCATCTCTATTGATATAGATTTGAATTCTACCTGATGAGTCCATGATTTCAGCAAAGGAAGCCTTCCCCATCACTCTACGGCTCATTAAACGACCTGCTAAGCAAACTTCTTTATAGTTTTCAGGGGCTTGATTAAAATTAGATTGAATATCTTTTGCATAGGTATTGACAGGATACAGAGCTGCAGGATAAGGGTCTATCCCTAAATCACGTATGCTTTGTAAAGACTGACGTCTGATTTGTTCCTGTTCACTTAGTGATTGCATAAAAAGGCTTTTTAAAATAATTCAGCAAAATTACTGCTTTGTTTTTAAAAAGAGAGAGAATGCTGGTTATGTTTTTAATAAGACATCTTATTTTGAAGAGATGTTAGAATGATATTTTATAAAACAAAAATGTTTTGTATGCTAAAGTATAGATTGTTCTGCAAAAGATTTTTTATTCAGATAATCAGTTGTATAATGCAATCCTCTACTTTCTTTTCTTAATAAAGCACTTCTTACAATAAGGTAGCCTACTGTAATAAGATTTCTGAGTTCGCATAACTGAGGTGAAATAGTCGTTGTATTATACATTTCTTCTGTTTCCTTGAATAAGAGGTATAATCTTTCTTGAGCTCTTTTCAAACGGATATTATTGCGAACTATGCCGACATAACTGCTCATAAGATCTTTTAACTCCCTCATGCTTTGGGTGATCATCACCATTTCTTTTGGATGAGATGTTCCATCTGCATTCCATTCTGGGAAGATATCTTCAAAATCTTCAATTTCATCTATGACTGAAGAAGCATGTTCAAAAATTCTATGAGAGAATACGATAGCTTCCAAAAGGGAGTTAGAGGCTAATCTGTTAGCTCCATGCAACCCTGTATTGCTGCATTCTCCACAAGCATATAAATGATGTATAGAAGTCCTTCCATAACTGTCCACTTCAATACCACCGCAAGCATAGTGTTGGGCAGGAACGACTGGTATCATATCCTTAAAGACATCTATACCAATAGATTGGCATTTTTTGTATATATTAGGGAAATGGTGTTTGAAGTTTTCTGAATTCATGTGCCTACAATCTAAATATACAAAGTCATGTCCATGTATTTTCATTTCATGGTCAATAGCTCTTGCTACTATATCCCTAGGAGCTAAAGATTTTCGAGGGTCATATCTCTCCATAAAATCTTCCCCGCTTTGATTTCTGAGTATCCCCCCATCTCCACGAACTGCTTCAGTGATTAAAAAAGAGGGGCTGACAGTTGGTTCGTAAAGTGCAGTAGGATGAAATTGTACAAATTCCATATTTCCTACTCTCCCTTTTGCGCGATAGACCATTGCAACACCATCACCTGTAGCAATAGTTGGGTTGGTGGTGCTCTTATATACCTGTCCGAAGCCTCCAGTAGCTAAAATGGTAGTTTTAGCTAGTATTTTTTCGATATGATTAGTGTTCTTATTGAGCACATATACACCATAACATTTAATATCCTTGGTTGCTCTTGTAATAATTCGTCCTAAGTGGTGTTGGGTAATCAAGTCTATTACAAAGTGTTGTGAAGACATTTGGATATTATCAGTTTTATGAATAGCTGACAATAAAGCCCTTTCGATTTCAAATCCAGTAATATCTTTATGATGTAACACTCTGTTTTCAGAATGTCCTCCTTCTTTACCTAATTTATATGTTCCTTTATCATCTTTATCAAAATGTGTTCCCCAGTGAATCAACTCATCAACTCTGATTCGCCCTTCTTTTATGACGATTTCTACAATATCTTTATTACACAATCCATCACCAGCAATCAGTGTGTCATTAATATGTTTGTCAAAATTATCTTTAACAAAGTCTGTCACTACAGCAATTCCACCTTGTGCATATTTAGTATTACTATCATCTTCCTTTTCTTTTGTAAGAATTAAGACTTTTTTTTCTGGAAACTTTTCTGCTAATTTGAGAGCACTCGATAGTCCAGCAATACCCGAACCGATGATTAAGAAATCTACTACCATAAATATTTTCTTATAGCGAAAGTAAAAAAATACTAATTGAATTAGGACAGTTTAGGACAAATAGTATTTATATTTTCATTTTTTTATCATTAGATTGAGGATAAAGGCTAATCGTCTTCCTTTTATTCTTATGGCTTTTATTCAATAAAAAGGGAAAATATTATTTATTTCTTTGCCTTAATGCCTCATAAAGTAGTACAGCAGCAGTATTAGAAACATTGAGGGAGTCGTTTTTCCCTAACATGGGTAAAATAATATTTTGATTTGAACAATCTTCCCAGATTGGGTGAACACCAGTAGCTTCTGTTCCCAAAACAAATGCGGTTGGTAGTTTTAGATTCATTTGAGTGTATGTAATTGAAGATTTCAAAGAGGTGGTCAGTATTTGAATATGATTTTCTTTTAACCATTCAATTGTTTTATCTCTGGATGCCATTGCAGTAGGTACACTAAAGACACATCCTACGCTTGAGCGAATAACATTGGGATTATAGATATCAGTCGCTGTATCGCAACAGATGATAGCATCTATAGCAGTAGCATCGGCAGTACGTATCATAGCACCTAGATTGCCTGGCTTTTCGATAGCATCTAAGACCAGTATAGTAGGATTAGCGCTTAATTGAATTTGATTGAGAGAGTGCTGTTTTGCTTCAGCAATTGCAATCGCTCCAGATGTAACACCTCTATAAGAGAGCTTATCAAAAATATCTCTAAAGACCAGTACGCTTTCAGGGCGGTTTTCTGGCCACAATTCGTCAATCTCTTTTTTATATGTCGAACCATCTCTAACAAATAATGATTGAATATAATATCCAGCATCTTTTGCCATGAGGATTTCTTTCCAGCCATCTATGACAAACAAGCCAGTCTCTCTCCTTTCTTTGGATTTTTCCATGATGAGACGCAAGTCTTTCAATCTTTTGTTTTGTAAACTACTGATAGCAAATGACATGATGTTCGATTAAAAGCCAAAAATACAAGCATTTTTTATCAATCCTTTACTATTTTTAGATAATGGAAAAAGAAAGATGCCCATGGTGCTTGGGTTCAGAGATTTATATAACCTATCATGATAAAGAGTGGGGGATTCCTCAATATGATGATAAAGTATTGTTTGAGTTTTTAATTTTAGAAGGAGCTCAAGCCGGCTTGAGTTGGTTGACAATTTTAAAAAGGAGAGAGGGGTATAGAAAAGCATTCTCTAATTTCGATTATCATCAAATTGCATTATACACAGATAGTCAAATTGAAGTATTGATGCAGAACGATGGAATCATCCGCAATCGCTTGAAAATTGTATCCGCTATTAATAATGCTAGAAGATTTATAGAAGTACAAAAAGAATTTAACTCTTTTTCAAATTATCTATGGCGTTATGTGGATAATCAGCCTATTACTAATCATTATTTATCTCTAAGCGAAGTCCCTTCTACTACTATACTTTCAGATACAATAAGTAAAGATTTGAAAAAGCGAGGATTTACTTTTGTTGGCAGTACAATTATTTATGCCTATATGCAAGCAGTCGGCTTGGTCAATGACCATATTAAAGATTGTTATAAATATGAAGGATTTAAAGAAGTGAAAAATTGTTGAATATAAATTTTTAAAGTAAAAATCAATGGAAGAATTTTTATTCAATCAAATACAAATGGTGGATTTGCAAAAGCAATATCAGCGTTTATCTGTAGAGATAGATGCTGAAATAAAGAGTTGTATGCAGTCTGCTCATTTTATTCAGGGTCAAAAAGTTAGAGATTTTGAAATTGCTTTAGGACAATATTTAAACTCTCAACATACGATATCTTGTGGCAATGGTACAGATGCCTTGATGCTGGCTTGCATTGCACTGGGATTGCAAAGAGGAGATAAAGTAATCGTACCTGCTTTTACCTATATTGCTTGTGTCGAAGTATTATATTTATTGGGTATGCAAGTGGTGTTTTGTGATGTGGATGAAAATACATTTATGCCCCAATTGGAACATATTTTAGAAGTGTACACTCCTGAATGTAAAGCAGTGATAATAGTACATCTTTATGGTCAAGGAGCAGAAATAGAGCCAATAATGAAATGGGCGTTACAAAATAATATTTATGTGATAGAAGACAATGCTCAAGCAATTGGTGCACAGTGCCGAATAGATAATCAATGGAAATATACTGGCACGATAGGACATATTGGAACTACATCTTTTTTCCCTTCAAAAAATTTAGGAGCCTTTGGTGATGGAGGAGCTTTGTTTACACAATATAATCTATGGGCGAAGTCATTGAGGATGTTAGCTAATCATGGGCAGTCAGAAAAATATATTCATGATATTGTAGGAGTCAATTCTAGGTTAGACACTATTCAGGCAGCAATATTAGATGTAAAATTGAAGTATTTGGATGAATTTACAAGAAAAAGACAAAGTGTTGCCAATCAATATGATGATTTTCTATCTCAAATAGATACGTTGAAGACTCCTTTTAGAAATGATAATTCGACTCATGTTTTTCATCAATATACTATACGATTAGAACAGGAAAAGACAAGGAATGATTTGCAGATTTTCTTGAAAAATAAGAATATCCCGTCAGTAGTTTATTATCCAATGCCGATATATAAACAGCGACCATATTATCAAGCAATATCTCTACCTCATACAGAAAGGCTTTGCGCTCAAGTTCTTTCATTGCCTATTCATACGGAGCTAAACGAACAAGAGATTAGTTATATTTGTGAAAGTATCAAACTATTTTTCGATGCAAAATCTTGAAATTTTTATCCATGAGACGGCTATTGTTGACCAAGGCGCAAAGATTGGTATTGGATGTAAAATTTGGCATTTCTCACATGTTATGAGTAGTGCTATGATTGGTAAATCATGTGTTTTAGGGCAAAATGTTTTTGTTGGAAATAAGGTAATATTGGGTGATAGCGTAAAGGTTCAAAACAACGTTTCTCTATATGAAGGTGTAGAATGTGAAGACGATGTTTTTCTAGGACCTTCTTGCGTATTCACTAATGTTATCAATCCAAGGGCTTTTATAGAGCGCAAAGAAGAGTTCAAAAAAACTTTGGTTAAAAAAGGTGCGAGTATTGGTGCTAATGCCACTATTGTCTGTGGCAATACGATTGGTCAATATGCGATGGTGGGTGCAGGAAGTGTAGTAACCAAAGACGTTGCAGATTTTTCATTAGTGGTAGGTAATCCTGCAAAACATTTATATTGGATCAGTGCTCATGGCAATAAATTAGAGTTTGACGAATTGGGTTTGGCTACTTGTAAGGAAAGTGGTCAGACTTATCAATTGGTTCAAAACAAGGTCGTATTAACAGAATCCATTTTATAATATCTCGACTTTTTTGGAATCAAATCCAAAAAAGTTATAGAATTTAAGGAATCAAATCCAAAAAAGTTGATGTTTTTAAAGAATCAAATCCAAAAAAGTCGTATTTTGTGATAAATTTTCATCTCGCATGATAGAAAGAGTATTAAAATCACGATTACAAGAACATCTTTTTTCGGGAAAGGCAATTCTTCTCATGGGACCGAGGCAAGTAGGAAAAACGACACTTTTGAAAAGTGCCTTTGAGAATTTGGAAGATATTTTATGGTTGAATGGTGATGAGTTAGATGTTGCAGCGCTTTTTTCAAATGTGAGTGCCACAAGATTGAGGCAATTTTTGGGTAATAAGAAAGTAATCGTTATAGATGAAGCGCAAAGAATTACAGATATAGGTCTAAGATTAAAATTAATTACAGACACACTTCCTGATATTCAGCTTATAGCGACAGGCAGTTCATCTTTTGAACTTGCTAATCAGGTAAATGAGCCTTTAACTGGAAGAAAATGGGAATATAAAATGTATCCTATCTCTTTTGCTGAAATGGTCATGCATCACGGTCTTTTAGAAGAAAAACGTTCTCTGAATCACAGATTAGTTTATGGTTCATATCCAGAAGTCATTACACATATCGGGCAGGAGAAAGATATTTTGAAACAACTGACAGATAGTTTTTTATACAAGGATGTTTTATTATTGGAACAAATCAAAAAACCTGAAAAAATTGTCAAACTATTACAAGCATTGGCTTTCCAGATTGGATCTCAAGTATCTTATTCCGAGATTGGTCAAATAATAGGAATGGATTCCAAAACCGTAGAAAAATATATACAAATTTTAGAGCAATCCTATGTGATTTTCAGATTAGGTTCATTTAGTCGTAATCTTCGCAATGAATTGAAAAATAGCAAGAAGATATATTTTTATGATAATGGAGTCAGAAATGCATTGATAGCTAATTTTGAAATAGCCGAAACCCGAAGCGATATTGGAGGATTATGGGAAAACTATTTAGTGTCAGAACGGATTAAAAAATTAGCTTATGATAATATTTGGGCTAATAATTGGTTTTGGAGAACAAAAGAGCAGAAAGAAATAGACTATATAGAAGAAAAAGACGGGAAGATGACTGGCTATGAATTTAAGTGGAGTCCAAAGGCAAAAGTGAAAGTGCCGTCCGCTTTTATCAAAAGCTATAAAAGTGATTTCAAGGTCATTACACCTCAAAACTATGAAGATTTTTTGTTGTAATATGATATACTTGAATAGTATCTTTAATAGATTTTGCAATGCGCTGAAAATGACAAATAATGCTTACTTTCATTTTTCGTTAGGGTTTATATCAGACACAAGGTGAAAAGATTTGCCATTATAGGAGTTGCAGGATATGTCGCACCGAGACATCTAAAAGCCATACAGGAAACTGGAAATGTTTTAGTTGCCGCTATGGACAAAAGTGACTCTGTAGGTATATTAGATCAATATTTTCCAGAAGCAGCTTTTTTCACAGAATTTGAAAGGTTTGAAAGATATTTGGTCAAACTCAAAAATGAAGGACAAGGGATAGATTATTTCGTGGTTTGCACCCCCAATTATTTACATGATACACATGTGAGATTTGGTTTGCGATTAGGTGCAGATGTAATTTGTGAAAAACCTTTGGTACTTAATCTACACAATATTACAGCTATAGAAAATGAAGAAAAAGCGACTGGCAAAAGAGTTTTTACCATCTTACAACTCAGATTACAACCTGTTTTGCAAAAATTAAAAAAAGAATTAGCTAATTCTAATACCTTCCATCAAGTCAAATTAGAGTATATCACTCCAAGAGGCAATTGGTATCAGTATAGTTGGAAAGGAGACAATAGTAAATCTGGAGGTTTAGCCACGAATATAGGTATTCATCTTTTTGATTTATTGATTTGGTTATTTGGTGATGCAAAATCATCCCAAATGCTCAATCAAGAAGAAAAGAAAATGTCTGGTATAATACAATTTCAGCAAGCAGAAGTTCGTTGGACTCTGAGTATAGATAAAAATGATTTAATAGATAAAAGTCTAAATAGTTATCGTTTGTTAGAAATTAGTGGTGAAAAAATAGAATTTGATAATGGATTTCATAACTTGCACACAAAAAGCTATCAAGAGATTTTAAGTGGTCGAGGGTTTAGGATAAAAGAGGTGAAAAAGTCTATTGAGATAGTAAGTAAGATGAGGTAGAATAGAAAAAAGAATAAAATACAGACTTCTTATGAATATATTGTTACAATAGATTTATAACTTCGTTTTAGATATTTTAGAAAATAATTATGCAAGAAAATAGTTTGAATGGAAAATCAGTATTAATAACTGGAGGTACAGGTTCATTTGGCAAGTGTTTTACAAAAACAATTTTGGAAAGATGGCCAAATGTTAAGAGATTGGTGATTTTCTCTAGAGATGAGCAGAAGCAATTTCAAATGGCTCAAGAGTTTCCTCAGTCTAAATATCCAATGATTCGTTATTTTATTGGTGATGTCAGAGATTTTAATAGATTAAAATCAGCTTTGAATGAAATAGATACTGTAATTCACACAGCTGCTATGAAACATGTTCATATAGCAGAGTATAACCCCAATGAGTGTATTAAAACGAATATTAATGGAGCTCAAAATCTAATTCAAGCATGTCTTGAAACAGGCGTTAAAAATGTTGTTGCTTTATCTACTGATAAAGCTGCTGCTCCAATTAATTTATATGGAGCTACAAAGTTGGCATCTGATAAGCTTTTTGTGGCTGCAAATAACATTAAAGGCAAACAAGATATTAAGTTTTCAGTAGTACGTTATGGCAACGTTATGGGTTCTAATGGCTCTGTAATGCCATTTTTCTTGGCTAAAAGAAAATCAGGAATTCTTCCTATTACGGATCCTACAATGACTAGATTTAATATTAGTTTGGAAGATGGAGTAGAAATGGTTTTATATGCATTATTCAATGCTTGGGGTGGAGAATTATATGTTCCTAAAATTCCTTCATATAAGATTACTGAATTAGCTGAAGCAATTGGCCCAGAATGTGAAAAGCCAGTTGTTGGGATAAGACCAGGGGAGAAAATTCATGAAGAGATGATTACTGCTTCTGATTCATATAATACCTATGATATCGGCAAGTATTATTCAATTATTCCGCAAGTGCCAATGTGGTCAATTGATGATTATATTACTCATTTTAATGCTGAGCAAGTTCCGCAAGGATTCTGTTATAGTTCAGGAAATAATACTGAGTGGCTAAATGTTGAAACGCTCCGTAATTTGATAAAAGAATTTGTGGATCCAACTTTTGAGGTATAAATATGAAAGCAATTCCTTATGGTCGCCAAAATATTACAGAAGAAGATATTGTTGCTGTAGTTGAGGCTCTGAAGTCTGATTATTTAACACAAGGTCCTAGAATTACAGAGTTTGAAATTAACTTCTCGAAATATATAGGTGCAGAATATTCGGTTGCAGTATCTAATGGAACGGCTGCTTTACACTTAGCTGTGTTAGCATTAGGCTTGAAACCTGGACAAAAGGTGATAACTACTCCTATTACTTTTGCTGCTTCTGCCAACTGTGTTAGATACTGTGGTGGAGAAGTTGTTTTTGCCGATATTGATCCAGATACCTACTTGATAGATATCGAATCAGTTGAGAAAATTTTAGCAAACTCTACCCCTAATGAATTTGCTGGTATTATTCCGGTTGACTTTGCAGGAAGGTCTGTAGATTTAGAGAAACTACGGAATATTGCAGATCAATACAATTTGTGGATAATTGAAGATGCTTGTCATTCGCCGGGTGGATATTTCATAGATAGTAACAGAGATAGACAACTTTGTGGAAATGGGAAATACGCAGACTTAGCTGTTTTTTCATTTCATCCTGTAAAACATATCGCTGCTGGTGAAGGCGGAATGATTTCTACTAATAAAGAAGACTTGTATAAGAAGTTATTGCAATTGCGCACTCACGGAATTGTGAAAAATGATTCTATTTACATAAATAATCCTTCTTTTGCATGTGGAGAAGAATCAGAAGATTACCCAGGTTGGTATATGGAAATGCAAGAACTAGGTTATAACTATAGAATTACAGATTTTCAAGCAGCTTTAGGTAATAGTCAATTAAAGAAAGCAGATACAGGTTTAGTTAGAAGAAAGGAAATAGCAGAGCGATATTACAATGCTTTTAAAAATCAAGATTTCATATTAGGACAGTCTGGAGTAATAGAGGGGCACGCTTACCATTTATATGTAATTGAAGTAAAAGAAAGATTAGGACTATATAATTATCTAAGAACACAGAATATCTATGCACAGATACATTATATACCTTGCCATTTAATGCCTTATTATAGGGACAGAGGATGGAAGGAAGGTGATATGCCTAATGCAGAAAACTATTATAAAAATTGCATAAGTATTCCGATGTATCCAACATTAACTAATGAGGAACAGGATTTTGTTATTGAAAAAATAAATCAATTTTACAATAGCTAATCTTTGTATTATACCGGCAAGAGGTGGAAGTAAACGTATTCCACGCAAGAATATCAAAGATTTTCTTGGAAAACCTATTATTGCCTATGCAATTGAAACAGCTTTAAATTCAAATTTATTTGACGAAGTAATGGTTTCTACTGACGATGCTGAAATTGCTGAAATTGCCACAAAATACGGCGCTAAAATTCCATTTATGCGTTCCAATGAAAAAGCATCTGATTTTGCTACAACTTTTGAGGTAATTCAAGAAGTTATTAATTCATATACAACGAAATTTGAATATGCTTGTTGTATTTATCCATGTAATCCTTTTTTGACTACTGAAAGTCTTAGTAATGCTTTTGAAGTACTAACTAAAAACAAGAAAAATACTGTTTTTCCAGTAATTGAATATAGTTATCCGATACAACGTGCTTTGCAAATCAATAACAATAACATCTCGTTTGCTCAACCTGAATTTGCTCTAACACGCTCACAAGATTTACCAAAAAGATACCACGATGCAGGTCAATTTTACTTTTTCAATGTGGAGAAGGTGATGGAAGAACAAAGAATAATTGGTGATTCAACTGGTGCGATTATCATTTCAGAAATGGACGCACAAGACATTGATAATGAGAACGATTGGAAATTAGCCGAATTAAAATATCAATTAAAAAATGGAATTTCCAAGTAAATATAATTGTCTAACAAAAAACTCGTTTGAATTGGCGGGTTTTTCGATTGTGCCTATTCGTTACGAAGACAGATTAGCTATTATGAAATGGCGTAATGAGCAAATCTATCATCTACGTCAAGAACAACCATTGACAGAAGAAAATCAAAATGATTACTTCAATAATGTTGTATCAAAATTATTTAACGATGAAAACCCCAATCAGTTATTATTTTCTTATTTAGAAAATGGTACTTGCATTGGTTACGGAGGATTGGTTCACATTAATTGGCACGATAAAAATGCTGAAATATCCTTTATTATGGATACATCCATAGAAAAAGATCATTTTGAAGAATATTGGAGTATTTTTTTAAGGCTATTAGAAAAAGTAGCTTTTGATATTTTAAAGTTTCATAAGATATATACTTATGCTTTTGACTTGAGGCCTCATTTATATACAGCTTTAGAAAAAGTTGGATTTATCAAAGAAGCCGTTTTAAAAGAACATTGTTTTTTTGATGATAAGTTTATTGATGTGGTTATTCACAGAAAAATTAATGATTATATTTCTATTCGGCTTGCTGAAAAAAGTGATGAATTAATAACTTTTGAATGGACTAATGATACTGAAACGCGCAAAAACTCATTTTCTAATAATATAATCTCTTTTGAAGAACATTCAAATTGGTGGAATTCAAAAATTAGGTTTAATACTTACTTTATTGTAGAAGTAAATTCTAAAAGAGCAGGAATTATACGTTTTGATAAGCATAAAGATTATTATACAATAGGTATAAATATTGCTCCTGAATTTAGAAATAGAGGTTTTTCTTCAAAATTTTTATTTATTTCATGTAAAAAGTTTAGGAAAAATCATAATGAAGATATTTTTGCATTTATTAAGCCTGAGAATCTTGCCTCAATTAAATCTTTTGAAAAAGCTGGATTTGTTTTTATAGATAAAATAGAGATTAATTCAATAGATGCTCTTAGATTTCAATATAATTAACTATGTCGAATAAAGTATTTATTATTGCTGAACTATCTGCCAATCATGGTGGAAAAATAGAAACAGCCATTGAAACCATTCGTGCTGCTAAACGTACGGGTGCTGATGCTATTAAATTGCAAACATATACAGCAGACACTATAACACTTGATTCCGATAAAGATGATTTCATAATTAAAGGTGGTACGATTTGGGATAATAAGCGGCTGTACAATTTGTATTTAGAAGCTTATTTGCCTTGGGAGTGGCATGAAGAATTATTTCGTATAGCAAAAGAGGAAGGATTGCTTTGTTTTTCTTCACCCTTCGACAAAACAGCGGTTGATTTTTTGGAGCAATTAGATACTCCCATATATAAAATAGCATCATTTGAAATCACAGATATTCCTTTGATTAAATATGTTTCAGAAAAAGGTAAACCTATGATTATATCAACTGGTATTGCAGAGTATGATGATATCAAATTAGCGGTTGATACTATTAGAGAGGTGGGTAATAATGATATTACTCTCTTAAAATGCACATCATCTTATCCTGCACCCATTGACGAGGCAAATTTGGTAATGATGAAGCGTTTTGCCAAAGATTTTGGTGTAAAAGTAGGTCTTTCAGACCACACTTTGGGAATTACAGTCCCAGTGGTAGCTGTTGCAATGGGAGCAACTGTTATTGAAAAACATTTTATTTTAGATCGTGCTATTGGTGGTCCTGATGCTTCTTTCTCTTTAAATGAAAAAGAGTTTACAGAAATGGTTAGTGCTGTTAGACAAGCTGAAAAAGCTATTGGGATAGAATCTTATGAATTGACTGAGAAACAAAAGGCTGGAAAAGCCTTTTCTCGTTCACTTTATGTTGCAGAAGATATCAAAGCAGGTGAAATAATTACGGAGAAGAATGTACGTTCCGTGAGACCAGGATTTGGATTACACCCTAAATATCTTAATAGTATTTTAGGCCAGAAGGCTAATAGTAATCTTAAGAAAGGAGATGCTTTTTCATTGGAAATGATTGATGAATGAGTTCAAATACAAAGCCAGTTATTTTAACAAATTTTGGCTATCAAAGAAAAAATTGGATTTATCCATTTGAGGCTATTAAAGATGAGTTTGAAGTAATTTTTATCCACTTTAATAGTAAGATGGACGAATATGCAAATTATACTGATTCAAAAGTTCTTTATTATTCAGATTTTAAAAATGCTCAACAGCTTATTGATAAAATAAAGCCTAGTATTTTTATTACAATGGGTCTTTATGGTAATCAAACATATGCTATAAAAGATGTATGTAATCAATGGGGTATTCCATTTGTTTATATGGATCATGGCTTATATGGATTAGAACGAGATTATAATGAAGGTGAAAAAAAAGCCATAAAATTTGTAGCTAATTCAACAGTTGAGAATATTGGAAGCAGAAGAAGTTCTAATCATACTTTTGTATTAAATACATTCCTAAGCTCTTATTCATTTCTTAAATTAATTACTGTTCTTGTTAAGAATTTGATGAATAAAATTTCATTTATTAGATTAAAACATAAAAATTTGTTTCAAAAATATCTAGCAGAACCCAATGCTTTTATAACATACTCTGTTTTGAATAATACAGTTAATCAACAAATTTACCGACCCAAAGAGCAAAATGTGCATTATGTCGGAAACTTTGAGTATGATAAATTTAGAGCATCCCCTGACCAATCTAATGAGTCATATTTGTTATTTATAGATTCACCTCTTTCTGATAATCCACATCATTATTATTTTTTTACAACTGAACTTCATATAGAACTATATAAAAAAGTAAGTGATATTGCTAAAGAAAAAGGGTTAAAGGTCAAATTAAAATTGCACCCTTATAATTATCATAGTAATTGGCTAGAAGACATTGACAATATAGAATATGTTAAAGATTGTGACCTCAATAGTTTAATTCAGAATGCTAAATGCTGTATAGGCTTTTATAGTACCATTCTTATACCTGCAATATACTTTGTTCCAACAATTATTATAAAGACTCAAGAACATTCATTCATTGATTTTATAGAAAAGGAAAATCTGTGTAATGTATATGATGTGTCAGAAATATTGAACTTAGATAAAATTACATTCAAACCTTTAAAGGCAAATAATAATAATAATTTTAAAGAAAAATATTTTAATGTTGCCAAACAGTCTAGTATTACTCGTTTAAAGAAGGCTATCTACGCAATAATTGCCTAATTAATTTGAGAGGATGTATTCCTATTAAAGAAATGATTCTTTTTAACATTATGGATGGTAGAATCAAAAACACTGGAAAAAGCAAAAGGTATTTGTATGAATCATCTAATTGGTTTGATAATAGATACCATATTCCTATATAGGTAAAAAATAGAATAGATATGATTTTCTCTAAATTTAAACTATATAATGGCTGCTGCTTTGAGTGAAGTTTTTTATGAGTTATGTAGGTATGCATTAATATCATTTGAATTGTTTTTATTGAAATAACAGTAATACAAATTCCATAAATTCCTATTATTCGTGACAATGAGATAAACAGTACAATAGAAATTATAAAAGTTACAATATTAATGACGGGCATAATTTTAGTATTTTTATTATACAATGCCGGCATCATATAAGCTGTATAAAATACTCGTGGAATAAATGCTATAGATAGAAGTGGGAAAAAGGCTGCTACAGGTCTATATTCTTCGTTCAATAAATAATATATTCCTATTGTTCCTATAGTAGTGATTGCTATATTGACAATAATTCCAGTTGATATATATATACTCATCAATTTGATGATACTTTTTCTATTTGAATCAAGATCTATTTCAATCATTTTCCTATATACTTGTGGGCTTATTGCAGAATTTAATGAATTTAAAAATATTTCATTTACACTTGCAATTAAAAATCCAAAACCATAAAGTCCTAAAAATCTCATATCAAAAAGTCGCTCTATAGTAAATCTATCAGCTTGATCAATTAATACATTTAATATGGTATATGGAACGATAGGCAGTCCGTATAATAACATATTTTTGTTGAAAATTCTATTGTATTTTATTGGATGTTTGCTATAATACCATATCAAATAGATAATTATTGGAATTAATGTGCCTATAAAACGCCCAACAATACTTCCCCTAGCCTTTGTTTCCAATATGACAACTCCAATATAAATAGATGTTGCTACAGAAAGGAAAAATAGGACCGCCAATACAGCATAATGAATTGCTTTTTCTTGATTTCTGTAATAATTTAATGCAACTGATTGTATGTTATATATAAGTGCTGTCAATATTGAGAAAATTCCCCATTGCCAATATGTAAATATATTGTTTTTAAAGCTAAATTGGATAACCCAATCACCAATTATACTAAATAGTAGTATGACTATTCCACCAGAAATAAAATGGCTAACTAAGGCTGTTGAATAAATTTCATTTAGCTTCTCTTTGTCTTTATAATAATCATAATAAAATCTTGAAAAAGCTGTAGCTACACCAAAACCTAAAAAATTAGCAAAGAGACTTTGAATCATTGTAGATTGAGTTATTAATGCATAGTCACTTGGTTCTAAATATTTTGTATAAATAGGTAAAAGGATAAAGTTGATTGCTGGGGATAAAAACCCTAAAATGATATATATCGCAGAGTTGAATAGTAATTTTGATTTTGGCATTTTTTAAAAAATGAAAGTATAAACTTACAATTAGTTGAGGATATTTTTTGAATATATTTATAACATTGACCCTGACTTATTCTTTGTTTTTACTAAATTCACGAAATTTATGAATCAATTTATTTTTTTGCTATTGAATAAATATTATTGGGTTTATTAAATGTTTTTTTAATTTCAAATGTGGATAAATGAGTGTTGAGTATATCAGATGGTATGATTATTTATTGTTTGTAATTTACGCTTTTATATTATATGCTGTATTAGTTAGACTTTTACGTAAAACTTTTCTTTTTGATTTTAAAAAGTATTTCAACTATTTCTTTTTTTTAAAAGTTATTGCAGCCTTTATGTATGTCCATGTTTATCTATACTACTATGGATATGGTGATACTTTGAGATTTTTTAGATTTGGTCAGTATTACAAAGACATGTTATTTCAAATTAGTAACCTATCTTTTTTTGAGTGGCTATTTATGTCTAATGATACTTTTAAAAATATAATATCTTTTCAAATTGACTATTCCTATGGATTTACAGACACTAGCTTTTTAATTAATAAAGTTTCTGGATATCTTTCATTTTTTACATTTAATTCATTTTTAATCAATACGTTGTGTTTTTCAATATTTTCATTGGTTGGACTGTGGTATATGTTTATTGGGTTATATGGAATTTTTCCTAAATTAAAATTAGAAATTGCTTTGTCAACTTTATTTATTCCATCAGTAGTTTTTTGGGGTAGTGGTTTGATGAAAGATACAATATGTATTGGAGCATTGGGGATAATGATTTATAATATTTGTAATATATTTTTTCTTAAAGGTGAAAGAAGCTTCTGGAAGATTATAATTCATTTTGTCTCCTTTTTAATTTGTTCCTATGTTGTATCTAGTATTAAAATATATCAACTTTTAGCTTTTATTCCAGGTGTGACTATTTGGATTTTTTATTCATATAGGGATAAAATAAAAAGTAATTTTATTCGGAAATCAGTAACGCCTTTTGTTATTGCAATAATCGTTTTGGGTATTTTTATTGGATTACAAGTCTTTACTGAAAATCTCGATAAGTATGCAGTTGAGAATGTTGTTGAAACTGCTCTTAATTTAAATGCTGCTCTTGTGAATAAAGATGCTGGCTCTTCTTATGACCTAGGTCCAATAGAACCAAGTTTATTTGGACTTATAAAAAAAGCTCCAGCTGCCATTAATGTATCATTATTTAGACCATATATTTGGGAGGTGAATAATCCTGTAATGCTTCTATCAGGTATCGAAAGCCTTATTATCTTATTGATAACTCTTAATATATTTTTTAAGGTTGGGTTTTTGAAAATTCCAAAAAGAGTTTTAGGTAGTGGTATGTTAATTTTTTGTTTTACTTTCAGTATTATTTTTGGTTTTGCTGTTGGTTTATCGTCACAGAATTTTGGGTCTCTTGTTAGATATAAGATTCCTTTATTGCCTTTATATCTAATAGGGCTGTTTGTCTTTTATAATATGGAGTTTAATCAATCATATTTTAAGCATTTTAAAAAGAATAGCAAGTAATTTATGATTTTAATATTATTAACTTTGAACTTTTTAAGTTCAATTATCAAATGCAAACCTTTTGTATTAGTAAATTAATAGGCTATTTAAAATTTATTATTTTAGAATCTCACAAAAATATCGCAATTATATAATGACAATTTTTTTAGTTTCACTTTATTATAAAATAAATGAACGTACGGGAGCTAATATTAGATTTGATGAAACAGCTAAATTTTTGATTAGTAAGGGATGGGATGTAAAATTGATTATTTTGGAGGGAGAAGCGCCTATTTGGTGCGTGGAGAAAGGGAATATCATTTTTTTTAAAAAATATTCGAATTTACCAGGCGCTATTAGAAGGGTTTTTCACTTCTTACAATTATCTCTATTTTTTTTAAGAGCTCCTCAATCAATTATAATTAATGATTTTTTACCCTTTTCATCTTTTGCATTTAAAAAACATTTCCATTTTCAAATCATTCATGATGTTCGAAACTTTACTTTATTCCATAGAGGCAAAGTGCCTTTGTTTAATTCAAAAATGCAAGTGAGACAATGGCAAAAAGCTCAACGAATTATTACAGTTAGTAATTATACTCGTAGTGAATTAAATAACTTATGTCAAATACCTTTAAGTCAAATTCTGGTTATTTATAATGGAATTAATCAAAATTATTTAGACTTTTCAAGTGAAGTAAAAAGAGATTTAGATTTTTTATTTATTGGTGTTTTTGAATATCGGAAGAATCATAAAAACCTAGTTATAGCATTAAGTATTTTGAAACAAAAAGGTTATTCTTTTAAAGCAGAGTGTGTAGGCAGAGACCAAGGAACTTTAAAAGATACGATTGATTTAGTTGCTAAATTAGAAATGGAGGATATGATATTTATTAATAATACTGTTTTATCAGAAAATGAACTTATCCAAAAGTACAATCAATCTAAAATATTTGTTAGTCCTTCACTTTATGAGGGATTTGGAATCCCGCTGATTGAGGCATTTGCATCTGGGTGTACTGTTGCTTGTTCAGATATTACAGTGTTTAGAGAAGTCTGTAACGATAATGCATTTTATTTTGACCCTGAAAGCCCAGAAGATATAGCTCGAGGGCTTATTCATGCAATTGAAAAAGATAGTAAGGCTAATAGAAGTCAATATCTATCTTATGCTAAGAAAAATTTTCAATGGGAGTCAACTCTTAGCAAAATGGATGAAATTTTTAAAAGTTTAAGTTAAATTTATAATATGAAAAAAATTCTTGTAACTGGAGGCGCAGGCTTTATTGGGAGTAATATTACAGAGCAGTTATTGCATTTGGGTTATAATGTAAGAGTATTAGATAATCTTTCTTCTGGCAAACAAGAAAATGTAGATTTATTTAAAGATCATCCCAATTATGAATTTATGTTGGGTGATATTAGAAATATTGAAGATTGTTCTAATGCTTGTAGAGGAGTAGATGCAATTTCTCATCAAGCTGCTTTAGGGTCAGTACCTCGATCTATCAATGTTCCATTGGATACTCATGCCAATAATGATATTGGCTTTGTGAATATGCTTTTTGCTGCCAAAGAATTGAATGTTAAGAGATTTGTTTTTGCTTCTTCTTCTTCAGTATATGGAGATGAACCTAATTTGCCTAAAATAGAGAATAGGATAGGAAATCTACTT
The DNA here is from genome assembly GCA_023957235.1 of Chitinophagales bacterium. Taxonomy (GTDB): domain Bacteria; phylum Bacteroidota; class Bacteroidia; order Chitinophagales; family JADIYW01; genus JAMLHH01. The sequence continues at coordinate 155,626 of JAMLHI010000003.1, forward strand.
TCTCCTTATGCTGCCACTAAATTTACAAATGAGATTTATGCTAGTGTTTTCGCTAAGGTATATGGTATGGAAACTATAGGCTTTAGATATTTTAATATTTTTGGACCTAGACAAAATCCCAATGGTCAATATGCTGCTGTGATTCCATTATTTGCAAAATCTTTGATTAATAATGAAGCCCCTTTTATTAATGGAGATGGGGAGCAAAGCAGAGACTTTACTTATGTAGATAATGCTGTTCAAGCTAATATTTTGGGACTTACAACTACGAATGCAGAAGCTGTAAATCAAGTGTATAATATTGCTCTCGGCGAAAGATTCACTATTAACGAACTTTATGATGGTATTTGTAAAATTTTGAATAAGGATATTAAAGCGATTCATAGAGAACCAAGAATGGGAGATATCAGAGACTCTCTTGCTGATATTTCTAAAGCGAAGCTATTGCTAGGGTACAATCCTACACATAAATTTTCAGAAGGATTGCCTTTAACAATAGAGTATTTTAAAAACATTTTTCAAAAGTAAGTTACTTTAAAGATTATATTTTACTCATGAATAACAATGGGAAGTTTGTAATATCACTTGATTTTGAACTGTACTGGGGTGTTAGAGATAAAAGAACAATAGATAATTATGGGAAAGAAATAATTGCTGTTTATCAAGTTATTCCAAGATTACTATCAGAATTTTCTAGATTCAATATTAAAGGAACTTTTGCGACAGTAGGTTTATTGTTTGCCAAGGATAAGAATGAATTGTTGCATTATATTCCTAGTGAAAAGCCGTTATATACAGACAATAACCTTTCACCTTATTTATATCTTGATAATTTTCCTATAGATAAAGACTTCAATAAATATCATTTTTGCCCTGATTTAATTGATTTGATTCAACAGACTCCAGGTCAAGAGATTGCTACTCATACCTTTTCTCATTATTATTGTTTGGAAGATGGACAAGTCGCTAATCATTTCAGAGAAGATCTGATGTTAGCATTGGAAATTGCGAAACAAAAAGCAATAGAAATAAAAAGTATTGTATTTCCAAGGAATCAAGTCAAGGCGGATTATTTGCAAATTGTTAAAGAACTTGGGTTGTATTCTTATCGAGGGAATGAAACTAAGTGGTTTTATCAAGCGTCTAATGGTGAAGATAATAGTTTGTTGAAAAGAGCACTTCGATTGCTTGATACCTATATTAATCTTTCAGGACATAACTGTAGCGATATTGTTGAAATATCAAAAGTGCAACCATACAATATTCCTTCAAGCCGCTTTTTGAGACCTTATTCAAAGAAGTTGAAATTATTAGAAAACTTAAGATTGAAAAGGATTATTAAAAGTATGACCTATGCTGCAAAACATAATAAAGTATTTCACTTATGGTGGCATCCTCATAATTTTGGGGCTAATCAGGAGGAAAATTTTTCTTTCTTAGAAAAAATTCTCAAACATTATTCTGAATTGAACATTAAGTATAACTTTGAGAGTATTACAATGAGAGCATTGGCAGAAGAAATATTAAACTGATGGGAGCTAAGAAAATTATCATGTTAGCTTGCAATGGCCAATCTACTCGAATAATGTTTCATGGAGTGAATGAAATCTATCCTATACATAGTATTGTTATTGAAGACAAACCAAATAGAAAAACATTTTTAAAGAACAGAATAAAGAAAATTGGTTATTGGAAAGTTTTTGGTCAGATAATCTTTCAACTTTTTATTCCTCGATTATTAAATAGAATTTCTAAACAAAGAATACAAGAGATAATAAACGATTTTAAAATTGATACATCATTTATACCTACATCTAAAATAATTAATGTTTCATCCGTTAATAGCAATGAATGTATTGAATATTTAATAGCTGAAAACCCTGATATTGTTATAGTTAATGGAACTAGAATCATATCGAAAAAAGTATTAAATGCTATTAATGCTATTTTTATTAATACTCATGCAGGTATTACTCCGAAATATAGAGGTGTTCACGGTGGCTATTGGGCGCTTGTGAATAATGATAAGGATAATTGCGGAGTTACTGTTCATCTTGTTGATGAAGGCATTGATACTGGTGGTGTTTTGTTTCAAGATATTATTAAGGTTTCAAAAAATGATAATTTTATTACATACCCATTACTTCAAGTTGCAAAGGGAGTTCAGCTGATGCAAAAAACAATAGAGTCTATTTATAATAATGCTTTGACAGTTATTGAAAGTAAGGTGACTGAAAGTAAACTTTGGACACATCCTACTATTTGGGAGTATTTGAAATGTTGGATACTTAAAGGTGTCAAATAATAATTATCAGCTAATTGTACTCTGTGTATGATTTTGTATTAGGGTTTTATTTTGTATATGTAGAATCCGTTATATGCGTTTTTAAATTGTAGTTGATTATTATCAATTGTAAATTCAGAAAATATAGTAGTAAATTGATACTTTTTCATAAAATCTAGCAAACAATCGTAATTTTTAAAATTTAGCTCACCGCATGATTGGAAATAAATACTTTCTTTTCTAATGGATTCTATTATTTGACTTTCTTCATGATTAAATTTAGGCAATATTGGGTATGAGGCTAAAGGGTAGTATATTTTAGCTTTTGAATTTAATAGATAAATCTCAGGAGAAAAGCAAAAATTATTTTCACTATATCTATATATAGAGCTTACACTATCTTTGCTATTTAGAAAAATTATCTTTTCTTCTAAATAAGGCTTTATAAAATTTAGACGTTTTATTTTATCGGGTGATGCATTAGTACCTCGATATTTTTGTAATGGTATAATATGGATAGTTGCTATAATAATTAAAATAACATACTTCTTATTATTCAATAAGTCTATTATTAATATTGCAATAAGTACATAAAAAAAGGTATCCATTAAATTTCCAAAAAGCTGTTGAGCATCTGCCTTTGTATATAGTAGTAACCACAATAGTGAAGAACTGATGTAAATAGAAACAAAGGGAATAATAAAATCTTTTAATTCTCTTCTTTTAATGTATAAATATACAATAGGCACAAACCATCCTATGGGAATGAATATATAGGATTTAATAAACCAATTGATCATGTGTTTATTATTTGGTATCATGCTTAATGGATTTTTATCTATATCTTGCATTCTAGAATCTGCATTTAACTTGTAAAAAACTACAAATAATAATAGTGCTAAGAATGGTATGATATACTTTTTTTCTATTTTTCTATTTTGATAAGATATTATTATACCTGTAAATATCAATCCCATAACAATTGCTGGAAAAGTTGTTAAATAGAAGAAAGAGAAAAGAATTGGATAATATATTCCGTTTTCCTTTTTGGTAAAAACATAATAAATTGATAGGCAGATAGGTACAACGTAAATGGTCTTTAATATATTAGAAATTGCTGTAGTTGAACCATATTTGGGAATTTGGAAAGGAGCTATGTAAATGATAGTATTCCATAAGCTACTTGATAATGTAATTATTAAAAACATTAAAAATGTAAGTATGAAAATATATCTACCATGAATAGATGAAGCTTTTCTTTCTATTATCTCATGAATACCTAAACAAATTAAAACGCCAACAATAGATGTAATAACTATAAAGAGGTTGATAAATGTATTCCCATGATTTAATATTCCAATAAAGTTAGTCAACCAAAGTTCGAACCAATGGTAATATTGAGCATTTAGTTGTTGGTCTGCAAATAAGTGATTTGATTGAGACAATGTATTCTCAATTCCAGTGTAGTTAATCCATGTAGCAACCCTAGAGTAAAAAACATCATCAACATATGGGAAAGTAGTAAAATTGAGTACTTTATATAGATTTGAATAAACTATTCCCCCTATTCCTATTCCATATATTAAAGACTTTTTTAAGCCCAAAAAATCATACGAAAAAGTTATGTTTTTGTATTGAGTTACTATAAGAAGAGCTAAGAACACTATAAATATACTATTGAACTTAGTTTGAATGACTGCATATAATCCTGTGATTAACAGAAGATTTAAAGATGAGTTGAAAAAGCTTGTGTTTACTTTAAATAATTTTACATTGATTAATATCAATATAAAAATAAACACTATTATATACTCCATAAGCAATTATGTTAAATAGACATTTTAATATATAAAATTAATAGACTATTTAATAGTCTTATATTTTTTGTTGCAAAGTACATTCTTTTTTGATTATTTCAAAAAATCATTATTAATAGAAGTAATCAAAAGAAGATATTTATTACCTTAGCTCTAAGGACTATAAGTCTTCTAAAATTAATACTGTTTTCAAAAAAAGAAATAATAAATACAATGCAAGTAAGCTATTTAGATCTTAAACAACTTAATATTTCAAAAGAAGAAGTTTTAAAAAAAGCGTTTGAGAATGTTTTAAAATCTGGATGGTTTATATTAGGTGAAGCAGTGGATAAGTTTGAAAAAGAATTTTCATTATTCACACAAACTAAATACTGTATAGGAGTTGCTAATGGACTAGATGCTTTAATCCTTTCTTTAAAAGTATTAAATATTGGAGAAGGAGATGAAGTGATAGTTCCTTCTAACACTTATATAGCTACTTGGTTAGCAGTATCCTATGTAGGTGCAACACCTATTCCTGTAGAGCCTAATATTTATACCTATAATATTAATACGGCTCTCATAGAAGAAAAGATTTCACATAAGACGAAAGCTATTATTCCTGTAAACCTTTATGGTCAAGCTGCTGAATTAGAAGATATACGTAATATAGCTATTAAGTATAATTTATATGTTATTGAAGATAATGCTCAATCACAAGGTGCGAGTTATAAAGATAAGCCTACAGGTAGTTGGGGAGATATTAATGCTACAAGTTTTTATCCAGGCAAAAACTTAGGTGCTTTAGGTGATGGGGGAGCTGTTACGACTGATAATGAAGAGCTAAGCCAAAAAATTAGAGTAGTTCGCAATTATGGATCTCAAAAAAAATACTACAATGAGATTAAAGGGGTAAACTCAAGACTTGATGAGTTACAAGCAGCATTTCTATCTGAAAAATTAAAATATCTATCTGCAGAGAATGAAGAAAGAGTTCGTTTGGCAAAAGTTTATGATGAAGAATTAAAAAACGTAGGGGATTTAATACTTCCACAAATTTCTTGTAATGCGACGTCTGTTTATCATATATACTTAGTAAGAACAAAACAAAGAGATGAATTACAAAATCACTTGACAAATAGAAATATTGGGACTGTAATACATTATCCTATTCCGCCGCATTTGCAAGAAGCATATCAAGAATTAGGTTACAAAAGAGGGGATTTTCCTTTAGCTGAGGAAATTGCGGAAACTTGTTTAAGTATTCCTCTTTATCCTGGTCTAAGTGCAGAACAACAAGGTTTTGTGATTGAAGCTATCAGACAATTTTTCAACTAGACTATATGCCAAAAATATCAATTATTATAACTTGTTATTATAATGAGTTAAATATCCCTCATACCAAAAAAGCACTGATTGAAAATGAACGAAATTTTCCTATAGGTACTGAATTTGAGTATGTTATGGTAGATGATGGTTCTAAAGATAATACTTATACTGAACTACAAAAATTCAAAGCAGAATATCCTGACAAAGTTTCCTTAATAAAACTATCAGGTAATTTTGGTAGCCCAAATGCTTTTCTAGCAGGGTTAAAATATGCCACGGGAGATTGTAATATATTGATTGCTGCTGATTTGCAGGACCCTGTTGAATTAATGCCTAAAATGTATGAATATTGGAGTAAAGGTATAAAGCTAGTAATGGGTAATAGAATAGATAGAGAAGACCCATTCATTTCTAAGATATTTGGGAAAACAACTCAATATTTAATTAAACGATTTGCATTGTCCAATTTACCTGATGGTGGCTTTGACTATGTGTTATTTGACAAGGAACTGCGTGAGAAAGCTATTGAAATTAATGAAAAGAATTCAAATACTTTGTATCTGTTTCTATGGCTTAAATATGAATATGTAGCTATTCCGTATAAAAGACTTGAAAGGAAATTTGGTAAAAGCAAATGGACATTCTCTAAAAAAATTAAATTCTTTATTGACTCTTTTGTAGCTTTTTCTTTTTTACCAATTCGAATTATTAGCGTTTCTGGTTTTATTTTAGGTTTGATAGCTATTTTATATGCTTTAATTATAGTTTACAATAGGCTAAACGGTAATATTAATGTTGAAGGATGGTCAGCTATGATGTTAGTTTTTTTATTTGTATCTGCTTTCCAAATGATAGCTTTGGGGATTTTAGGAGAGTATTTATGGAGAACATTAGATGCTAGTCGAAATAGACCCAATTATGTTGTAGATAAAACTGAAATTTAGATGGGTTATGCAAAAGGCTGTTATTATTGAATTTGATAAGAATAATAATGGTTTTGAGGAACGATTATTCGAAATATTTAAATCAAAACCATTTGAAACAAAGACCATCTCTTGGACAAGTTGTAATGTTGATACATTGCCATATAAACCTCGTGCTTATTTAGATTCAGATGTCATTCTGACAGCAATTTTAGGGGAAGTTTGGGTTGACATTGAGTTGGTAGATAATACCAAACAAAAGTTTAATTTGTCTCAATCAAATATTGGAGTATTTATACCAAAACTTAGCTGGTTCTCAATATATAGTGAAGAATTGGGGGCAGTAATATCCCTAAGTTCTAAAGTAAAAGCTAGTTACATTGATAATTATATATTTTTTAAAAATATACAAGGTAGGAAAATTTCATTTGTTGAATATACAGAACAAATTTTAGAACAATCTTGGGACTGGTTACATGATGAAGAAATAAAACACTTAACAAATACTCCTAATTTTACAAGACAAGATCAAAGGAAATGGTTTGATTCTCTTTCTTCTAACAGTACATACTTTGTTCGTGGAATTATGCTAAATGATGAGACTATTGGTATCGTTGGATTAAAGCATATTGACTTAGAAGAAAAAAAGGCAGAGTTTTTTGGCTATATTGGGAATAAATCTTATTGGGGTATAGGACTAGGAGGCGAAATGTTGAAATGGATATCATTCATTGCAATAGATATGTTCAAACTTAAACAACTTTATTTAAATGTTATATTAGATAATATTAGGGCTATTAAAGCTTATGAGAAATTTGGCTTTAAGATTGTAGAAGTGAATGAGGTATATATAAAAATGAGTATAGAGTTATGAGTATTATAATTAATAGATATAGTGTAGATAGTAAATTAGCATGGAATTCGTTTATTGATAAAGCTAAAAATGGACTCTTTTTCTTTAATAGAGGTTTTATGGATTATCATTCTGATAGGTTTAAAGATCACTCTTTGATGTTTTATAAAGAAGATATATTAATTGCTGTCTTTCCTGCTAATGAAAATGGTGATACTATTTTTTCTCATCAAGGGTTGACTTTTGGTTCCTTATTAATGGAAAGTAAAATTAAGACTATTGAAGTGCTAGAAATTTTCAATGCCTTAATTCAATATTATAAAACATTAGGTTTTAAAAAAATATTATATAAAGCTATCCCTCCCATATTTTCCTCTTATCCAGCCCAAGAAGATTTATACGCTCTATTTAGAAATAATGCTAGTATAGTTGGTAGAGATATATTTTCAATTATTGAAATTGAAAATAAGCTAAGCTTCTCATCTTCTAAAAGAAATTTAATTAATAAATTAATAAAAAAGAACTATAAAGTGGAAAATCCTGGTGACTTTAAAGGATTTTGGGAGCTATTGACTAATGTATTAAAAGGACAGCACAATTCTAAACCAACACATTCTTTGGAAGAAATACAAAAATTGAAATACGATTTCAAACAAGAAATACAATTATTTATTGTAAAAGAACAGGAAGATATTGTTTCTGGTGTAGTTGTTTTTGATTTTGGTAGAGTTGTACATACACAATATATGGCTAGTAATGAGATAGGCAGAAAGTTAAGTTCATTAGATTTTATTAATAACTATCTAATGAATGAGGTTTATTCAAATAAAAAATTCTTTTCGTTTGGAACTTCTAATCATAATCAAGGTAGAATATTAAATGAAGGATTAATTCATCAAAAGGAATTGATGGGAGCTCGGGGAATAGTACAAGATTATTATGAATTAGAGTTGTAGAATTTTATATTATTCTATTCATTAGCATCAATATTTTTTCGATAATCTAAATAATGACTATAATTTCGTATGTAATCATTTTCATCAAACTGATGAGAAGCTAAAACCAAACAAATACTTCCACTTGAAAAGTTCATCTCTGATGCCCATATTCCGGGTAGAATATGTAAGCCCATATTAGGTCTATTGAGTGATATTTGTCTTTTGTATTTACCATCATCTAATGCAACTTCAAATGATCCACTAGCTGCAATTAAAAATTGGTGGCATATTATATGCGAGTGTGCTCCTCTACTTTCTCCACCAGCTACGTCGTACAAATAAAAAATCCTTTTCACGTTAAATGGAAAAATATTATCATTTTCTACTATGGTTATATTTCCCTCCTCAAATGAAATTTTCCCCAAATCTATTACTGCACAATCGAATACACTGTATTTATTAGCCATTTACTAGTGATTTAAATTCTTCAAAGTTCCTAATATAATCATTAGCATTATATTTTTGATCTGAAACTATTAACGCTAATGAATTAGTTGAAAAATTTTGTATTAATCTCCATACCTTTTTAGGTATGTATAGACCATAATAAGAGCGATTTAGATGAAAAACATGCTCATTTTGCCCATCATGTAAAACTACATCAAAGCTTCCTGAAAGTGCTATTATAAATTCTTGTTGTTCTTTATATGCATGTCCACCCCTTACTTCTCCCCCTGGAACATCATATAGCCAATAAGTTCTTGCGATATTAAAGGGGAGTTGGTTGGGGTATTCAAAAAAAGATAGATTGCCTCTTTTATCTATTATTTTTGGTAATTGAATGATTTGAATTTGATTCATACTTTAAAAGTACTTTATTTCTTTTAAAAACGTCCTCAATTGCTTCTCATAATTTAATATTATGTTACTTTTTCAATAGCGTCCTAAACGTTTAAAAAAGTGAGGATGTAACTTACCTTATAGAATTTCCTTTAGGTTGTAACAAAAAAACCTCCTATCGATGGTAAATATAATACTGTTTTCTCAAAATATTCAAAAATTAGATCGTTCATCTTTCAACAAATTAGGTAGAGAACGACAAGTCGATAAACACAATAAAGGATTTAATAGTTGGATTCTTGACTTGTACTTCCTTTAGTTTTTACAAAAATTATATATTTATACTCAATTAGTTATGTTTAAAAATGGTAAAATTTGTCGTACTAATGGCAAAAATCAACTTAAATCCCCAAATGAATAGAACCATATTTCTAATGATGATTATTCTAAATAAACTATCATAATTCATTAGTTATTATGCCTTTATTTTGCATGGTTATTGTGAAAATTATATGCGATTTAGTATGAGAAATTCTTACAATCATGGTTAATTCAAAAGGAACTTTTTGAGTGTTTTCTTTAATGATTTAATCCTCTGCTATTTATGAACTTGAACTATCAAAAGTAGTATCCTACATTTATATTAAATCTAAATCCCCATGGATCTTTTGCTGCACCAGTAGTAAATGCATTTGTCCATTCTGTGCCCAACCATGGATGATTTTTTCCAAATGCAAAATCTATAAATGTATAAATAGGACCAGTAGTGAGCATTGTTCCAAATACATTCATGATACTATTGTCGAATTTTGAATTAAATTTTTGCATATATCCAAAGTCATTATAGACTTTGATGTTTTGTAATACTTTAGCTTTAATAGGTATTTCATAAGATAAACCGAGTGTATATGTGTTTGCTTTAGACGCTACTAGGTATGGTGCATCATATGCTGTCAATGCGATAATTTCTTTATTTTCTCCATTTGGTGTTCTAGAATTAAATCTGTAAGTGGAGATTTGAGATTTTAATGCAAAGTGTTTTGCCTTTATCTCATAATGGAGTGCTGCGGCAAAGTGCCCTCCTGTTTTTTTAGTGTCTAAATTATACAAGCCACCCGTTTTTGCAGATACCCCTATTTTGTGAAAGGCACTTGTTTTGTGATGTTTATATACAAATCTAATATTTCCTTGATTAATTTCTTTGTTTCGAGTTTTAGTTCCATTGCCTAAATCTAAAGAGCCTGCATCATACGAGTATCTGTTGTTGGAGGCATCTGAATTATTTCCAAAGAGCAGTTCTTCTGCATTTTTAAAGAACGCAATATTTAAATCATATTTTTCACTGCTATAATTATATCTGAGTCCCATATCATGATCTTCTTCGAGTCCTAAGTAGTAATTGATACTTAAAAACCAACAATTTGAATTGTAATCAAGGACTCCAAAAGGAACTTGAACCAAACCTAGTTGCAATTTTTGGTTTTCATTAAAACGGTACCCTATAATCCCTCTTCTTAACATCCCACCACCAAGTTCTCTGTCATAGATTCGGTATTCTGCACTTAATTCTACATTCTTATAGCTAGCCTCAGCATTAAGTCTAAATAGTTCATAACCCAAGTCTCCACCTCTTTTAACTTGTTCTTTTTTCCAATCTGATAGATTGTAGTTAAATCTTAAAGCCCCTCCAATTTTTACTTTTGGTTTTTCTTTTACTTCTGTTTCCTCTTTATTTTCTATCTTTTCAGCTTGTATTTCTTTACTGATAAAAAGTATTGTTGATATCAAGAATATGTATCTTAAATTTTTCATTGCTATTTTGTATTTATTTTCTTTCGAGTTAAAACTTTGTAGTATGCAGAATTAGTAGCTGCTTTTGTTGAGTTGAATCTATTATATCGTAACAAAATTCTTTTGATGATATAATAGTCTAGCTTTCCCTGTGGACTTTTTTACTTCAATAACTTGACCTACCAATATGATATGATCTCCTATTTTAATTGTTTCATTTTTGTAACAAACTAGTACAGAAGACATGTCTGAAATAATTGGAGTGTGGTGTTCATTTTTAGAATATGGGATGGTTGAAAATTGCTCTTCTGAACTTAAACCTCTTTGAGCCAAATGTTTGCAAATAGAAATATGATTCTCATTTGGGAAATGTACTGCAAAATAAGAGGTGTTTTTAATGACTTCACAAAATTGAGAATCACAACCAATATTGAATGTTATTAATGGAGGCTGCATAGAATGGCATGTAAAAGAGCTGATAGTGACAGCTCTTTTCAGCCCATTATGTTCAGCGGTGATAATTGTGAGTGGTACGGGGAGCTCACTCATAATACCTTTTAGTTGTTCGGTTATAGGAAGAGACATAATTGATTTAGAACTGTGGTCCTAGCTGTTTTAAAAATTTGCTTTTATCCAAAAAAGTATTGAGTTCGGCAACAGCTTTCCCCAAGGTTTCTAAACGTTGAATAATCTTGGCATCCGAGATGTCCTCTCCTTCATATTGAGCATTGTTTACATAAACACCTCCTACTAAATAAGCTCCGAAAAATGAAGCTATAGGTCCTAATTCTTGATTGATTAAAAGATAATGGTGGTCAGTTGCACCAGTGCCAATAAATCCTAAAGGCCGATTTTCTAATGGGGCTTTATCTGATTGCCATTTGCCACGTGGAATCATATCAAATAAATTTTTTAATACACCAGAATAACTTCCTCTATACGCTGGTGTGCCAATAATAAAAGCATCGCTTTCTATGATTTTGTTTAGAAGCTTGGCTGTATCTCCCGTATATTCTATTAGTTTTCTACTGTCTGCAGTATCAAGTTGATAATCAGCTAGCGATATAATTTCTGTTTCAATACCCCACTCATCTCTAGCTGCTTGTACAGCTATTTCAACAGCTATTTGTGTTTTGGAAGGACGAGATACACTTCCTACTATTCCTAATAATTTTGTCATGGTTTATAATATTGACCGAGACTGATATTTTCAATCTCGGTCTGTTTTGAATGTTTAAACAATAATTTCAGCTTCCTTTTTGATAGGTTCAATTTGTTTTACTGCACTGATGATATCATTGCCAAATCTTGCTAGATCTTCTGAATAGTGTAAGAATCCAGCTAAAATAATATCTACTCCAATAGCATCTAATTGTCTGATTCTTTCTACGACCTGTTCTTGAGTTCCGATTAGTCCAGTTTTAAATCCATCGTTGTATTGTATCAAGTCATTGAAATCAGAGTCTGACCACATGCCATATCCTTCAGGTGAAGATTTTCCAGCTTGTCTCACAGATTGTTTAAAAGCTTCAACTGAATCTTTAGAGGCATTGCTAATAATATTTTCCAACTCTTGCTTAGCCTCCTGTTCAGTATCTCTAGCAATTACAAAACCGTTGACACCTACTTTAGGTGGTTTTCTTCCATATAATTGGGCATATTCACGAACTTTTTCAACGATTCCTTTTATCTTTTCTAAACTTCCGCCATTGATAAATATTACATCTGCTGATTTTCCTGCCATTCTTAAAGCTCTGTCAGATCCACCTCCAATAAATAGTGTGGGTTGTGTGGTAGGCTTGGGTTCAGAAGGGGCTTTGTCAATTCTATAAAATCGTCCATTGTAACTAAATTCTTTTTCTGTCCACAAACCTCTAAGTACATCGATAAACTCTTCACTTCTAGCGTATCGTTCGTCATGTTCCAACCATGGTTCTCCAAATTTTGTAAATTCATCTTTGAGCCATCCACTGACTATGTTTAAGTGAAATCTTCCATTGGAGATGTGCTCACTAGTTGCCACAAAATTGGCAATTGCAGCAGGATGCCATAAGCCTGGATGTATAGCTCCAATCAAGTTAAGAGAGTCTGTATTTGCGGCTAATGCATTGGCAACACTTAGTGCCTCTAGTTGTATATTGGCATTATAACTTCCGATAAACCTAGCTTGTGCCAAGCCGTACTTAAATCCAACTTGCTCTGCTGATTGAGCTAGTTTTTTGTTGTATTGGTAAGTCCAATCGGTTTTCATTGGCCAATTTGTAATAGCTAGTCCGCCACTAATGTTAGGTACCCAATAAGCAAATTCTGTTTTCATAATAATTGGTTTTAAATAATTTATAAATTGATTTAATATTTATTTTTTATATAATACATCTGTTATTAAAATATGTAACTAGATGATATTTTAAATTTTTGAAAAAATGGATGAGAGCTTGCTAAGAAGCTTAAGACACTAAATAGTGTTTTGGGATTTTAAGGAATGCTGTGATTAGCACATAGGCATGAAACAACACATACAACAAATACAGCAACATATACAAGCATCTAAAAGATGATGGTGTCTTGCAATTGTGTCTGTGTTTGTTTTTAAAAAGAATGTGTTCTTCATATTTTTTAATTTTTTTTATATTTCTCTCTTTTCAGAGAATCAGGATTTAGTACCTTACCTTTTGCAGGTTACTAGTAGGTCAACGAGCCTGTCTCTCACTACTTCTTTATAAAAATTGATGACTAATAGTTCTATTATCTACTCGTATCAGTAACAAAACTATTACTATATTTTATTTTTCAAAATTTTTTCCATTTTTTCTTTGATGAAAATAGTTGTGATAACATAAATTTAACGCTCAAATGCAATGAAGGTTTTATTTCTTTAAATATAAGGATTATGGATATTTTTGTCCAATTTTAATGGATTCAATGATATTGGACGGTATTTTTTATACCTTTAGTTTGTGATAAAGCATAGAAAATTTTATAGTGAATTTCTTCTTTTTTAAAATATATTTTTAGTTTCAAATAATAGTCTCCTCATTCAGATTGAGAAAGTAGATTTATCATATACTTATTGTTTATAGTTATCAGTTTTATTTTGACGCAAATACAATCAAGTCTCTATCTTGATGCAAAATTTGAAAATACTCGTAAAAAACTGGTTGGACTTTTATTAAATCTTTTACTTCCTTTTGATTGCCAATTCCAATTTTTAGATGATGTTTTTTATAAAATATAGCTAATTCTTTGAAGTCTCTATGCCAATGCTTTCCTTTTATTACATAACCTTTTCTGTCAAAATATAGCAAAGTAAGGTTAGGAGCTGATTCTTGTATGACTCCAATCTTTTCATCTTTACCTATTTGAAGTCTATTCAGTTTATTTTTGCCATCTTTCATCCAAAACGTTCTATAATATTCAGAGAATCCAGGATAATTTGGTGAGATTCTATCTTGAAACTTTTGATAAGTGCCTATCATGAAAAATATAACTAAAGCAACAAATGCTAAATTGAATAAACGATTTTGAAAAAGAGTTTGGTGATTGAGGACAAACCAAAAGAAGGAAAGATAGATCCACGGAAAGAAAATGGCAATTATATAATAATCGTGGTCTATAAATTGTGCACCCATTAGATAAGCTACTGCTAAAACTCCTATCAATAAAATAAAACTCAGTGGTAAATATATCTTTAGAGACGTTCTGGAATTTTTAAAATAGGAAAGTACAATGATGAGTATGATAAACCAGTATGAGTACTCTAAAAAATACTCTTTTAGCATGACATTAGGAAGCCTGTCATTGAAGAGATAATTAATAGTCTCTTTTGAAGGCAACATGATATGAAATAAGAATAGATCACTGTTGTATATTTGATTCAGATAATTATTATACAGAAAATAACCTATTAGAGTAGTAAATCCGACTAGAATAGTCATGAAATACTTCCATTCTCTTTTAATCAAGTGCTTTTTTTGAATAAAAATGAAAATAAAATCATAACAGACAAAACCTATAAAATAGAGAGTAGAGGATGTCTTTATCAGCGAAGCCAAAGTGAAAATGAAAACAGCTGTGTATTTACTTTTATTTTTTTTCAATATCCAAGATTGAATAAATAGTGTCATTGCAATCATAATACCGATAGCTGAAATAGTGTCTGCTAGATAGTTGCAAGTATAGTATAAGAAAACAGGAGATAAGAGGAGAAAGCAAAGAGGAAATATAGAAGAAATGGTATTGTTTGTAAATTCTTTTATAAGAAAATATAAGTAAACAATGCCACATATCACTAATGTAACATCTAAGGTTCTGAAAATAACGCTAAGATGCTGCCGCCCTAAAATTTTACCTATGAGAGCGGTTATATATGCTTGTATAGGAAATTCTACGCCTGTGATTCCATCATTTGAGAATTGAGAGAAAGTAGAAGGTTTGAAGAGATTCATTCCATTGTCAAAAAAACCATACGCCAATGCTAATCTGTCAGCTTGTGCCCATTCATGTATGCCATTTGGAGATTGGAAGATAAAATCTCTGAATAAAAGAAAAAAATAAACAATCAAAATTGAGATAACCGTATAATTGATTTTATCTTTCATAGTAATTTTCTTAAATCATTTATCAACGAATGACAACATAAGAAATCTTATTGTCTTTATATTTAAAATACTTTTTAGGTAAACTGTTAAGTGGATAGTTTGCCCAGACTCCTAAAAATTGATTTGACAAATCGGGTGATAGTTGAGGCTGCTCATTCAATTGTTCTAAGAAAATAATGCTACTTGTTTGCCCATAATCCATAGTGGAAAGCAACCATGTTTCAAAGGGCACACACCAATTAAGGTATAATAAATGTGGAGGTTCTAATTTTGATGCGATCGCAATATTAGAATAATGATTTTCTTTGATAACTTCTGTGTACCATTGAATTCTATCTGAAAATAGTTTTTTGAAATAATTGATTCTGTAAAACCCGAAAAGGAAAATGAAAAGAAAAAGGATAAGTGTTTTTTTGCTATTCGGTAAAATATAGACCAATGCTATAGATAGAAACAAAGCTAAAGGTAAATATAGAATTGAAAAGAAGATAGAATGTTGAATATCTGAAAATGAAATATTAGTCATTAATAAATAACCTAAAATAAAAATATTTAAAACTAATAGTTGTTCATATTTCTTTTGCCTAATGGAAAATATCATGATAGCTATCCATGCGATGATTGCTGCCTGATAATGTGTCATCCAATCATATATTAATAGCCTATTAGATGAAATATCTATATAGTGAGGAAATAAGTGAACAATATTTTTTAAGGCACTGATTTTTCCACTTTCATAGTTGTCTAATGGAAATATTCTATTGAAAATATAAAATATCAATATTGAAAACAGTACAAAGCCTACTTTTTTAATCGGCAAACTTTGATTAAGATAAAAATAAATTAATAAGAATGCCAAGGGGAAAATAATCAGAGGATGAGCATAGGCGATAGTAACACTCATTGTTAATATTATCAGATATTCTATCCAGCTCAATCCACTTAATGGTCTGCTTTGTATCCATGTGATAAGCAATAGTAACAATGGTATGGCTAAGTTCAATTCAGATACATTCCAATAAAATGTATAGGATACCAGCAAAAAATCATAAAGTAGGAGGCAGATGGCATTCTTATAATTTTTAAAATATTGCCCAATGATAGTGTATATAGTAATGGAGTAAAGACAATATCCTATTGAAAAACTTATTGCTACCCATTTTATTGGAGCATTTAATTTGATGAATAGATAAGAAAAAATTTGAGGGATGATACTGATAAATCTATTTCTTTCTATACAAAAATTGCCACTTTGAACCATGTCAAAAATATAATATGCATTATCAAAGACAATAGTCCTTTCCTTATAAAACACGATAGAAAAAACAATCAAAAGTATATATGGTAAGAAGCCTAAATAGTATATCTTTTTCTCATCCAATTGTTGATTGCTTACTAATGCTTTCATGGAGTCGTTGTTTTTGATTTTCTTTGAAGTGATATACAAATAGACTTTATCAACTAAACAAGAATAGGCTGAAATTTTTTTACCATTTGATTTGATACAATTCGCCTTGTCTATTTATTGCTAAAATAAAATTTCTGCATAAGTCTATGGAAGTATAATTTTCTAAAAGGTTATATTTCTGAAATGCTTCAAAAAGCTTATTGTCATATAGCCAAATGCTATTGTTTTTATAAAAATAGAGTTGACCGGAAATTAGCCACATCCTAGTGGCATTCTCGATAGGGTAGTGTTGAATGTAATTGCCTAAATTGTCAAATAGGAAGACTCCATTTATTGAATCAAGCACATATAATTTGTTTTCTTTTTCAATCAACTGTATAGCGTTGATTTTTTTACCTAATGTTTGTGTCAAAATATTACTTTGAAAAACAGGATTATATTGCTGGTCTAATTTTAAAATTTGTTGGCGATCAAAATCAAAAATCCATAAATGCTTATTGTCGTTGGATAAAGTCAAGCTAGATACTGAATAATATCCTAAATCAAAAAAGTTGGCCTTAGCACTCAGATTCAATCTGTTATCTAAAATGAAAAAATCCCCTACTTCTTTTTTATAGAGTATAATTTTAAAGGGGTTTTGAGGAAGTACTATTGTACTCTCATCTATCATCAAATCTGAATAACTATAAGTTTTATCTTGTTGGTCAGATAGTTTGATGAGCTGCTTTTTTGAGTTGGTATAATAAATTTGTTCTAATGGATCGATGGCCACTGATATGACATTTTGGGCCACTGATATTTTTTTATCAGTTGAATCTTGTCCAAAAATCTTGATTTGAGCTAACAAGATGATTAAAAACAGCAATTGTCTCATGGATAATACTTTTTCAATTCAACTTGTGTGCCATCATATTCCAAATAAGTGTAATTATATAGCCAGTCTCCAAGATTGATATATCTTGCTCCTTGCCCAAGATGAATATCTAATGGTAAATGACGGTGGCCGAATATATAATATTGGGCTGGATGAATCGCTAATTGTTCCTTAGAATATACTATCAGTCTTTCATTTCCTTCACCTTCAAATTTTTCAGTTCTTGGATCAGTACGGCTGTGATTTGACCATGTCTGGGCCAAAGCTACTCCAATATCAGGATGCAACCAACTGAATAGCTTTTGGCAGATTGGCAAAGTAAATATCTTTTTTAAAAACTTAAACTTCTTATCGCCTGGTCCCAATCCATCACCATGACCAATAAAAAATGGATGGTTATTAATATAAAAAATATGTGGTTCACGTAATATTTTTACTCCTAATTCTTCATTCAGATAGTCAAACATCCATATATCATGATTGCCAGTAAATACAAAGATAGGAATGCCATTATCTGTGAATTTACTCAATTCTGCTAAAAATCTTGTATATCCTTTAGGTATTACATATTTATATTCAAACCAAAAATCAAATAAATCTCCTACTAAAAATAATACTCCTGTATCTTCTCTAATTGAGGCTAACCATTGAATGATAATGCGTTCTCTTTCAATACTCTTACCAGAATAATTAGCTCCTAAATGGAAATCTGAAGCAAAATACGCCTTTTTGTTTGTAGGTAGATGAAGATTTATGCTGTTGTATATTGTACTCATTTCTGCTAAGATAAGTTGAAGGTATAAAATAATAAGAAATAGAGGGGACTTATTTTCAGATGGACAAGTTTGTTTATATGTCCTAATAATTTTACTTTTGTGCTAATAAATAATGGAATGAGGAAATTGTATTTGTGCGTGTTGATACTATTATTTTCTAGTAATGAATCTTTTGTATTTGCACAAAATGGATGGCAATTGTCAGGACAAGGGAGTGGAGGAATAGGCGTTATATCTCCTCAAAATAATTTTGGTAACACCTTTTACGAATTAGAATATAAGTTTAAATTAGGTTATTTAGGGCAATTCAATTTTGGCTATGGAGTAACTGACCAAATTGCTGTCATTGGGATAGTAGGCTATCAGAATATTCAGCAAGATTATAAGGGAAATTTTAGTCCAGGACTTGGTGCTCCTCCTCAAAGTCATATCAAAGAAGTAGGTTTGTCTCATTTAAATATGGGTGTTTTAGTGAAGTATGTTACTTCTTTTCAAGATGCTTATGTATATGGGACAAAAGCGCAATTAGTGGTTTCTGGTGGATTAGTCATCAATAAATTAGTTCAAGCAAAAATGACATATATTGCTAATGGTGTGCAAATGCCTTATCCTTCAAAGTTGATTCCTTATACAGATCCTGAATATCCTTATAGCCCTCAATCTGATGCAAAGAATTTATTTTCAGGGTGGTCAGGGAGTTTTGTTCTCAATATTGGTGGTGATATTTTTATTACAAATAAACTAGCGTTTTCTCCTTCTTTTCAAGGTCAAGTATCTTTGACTGATGTCAATCATAAAGATTATAGAAAACATGAAGGCTATAAAGCATCCAGGGTTTTTTATGGAGGTTTGAATTTAGGTTTGACCTATTATTTCAATAGGGAATAAAATTGACTTCGGTCTGAAGCGAGATATTGAATTTTTTCAAAACAGATTCTTGCACATTTTGAGCATGTAGCTTGATTTCTTGCCCTGTTGCCTTTCCGTAATTGACAATGACTAATGCCTGTTGACAATGATTGCCAGTATTCCCCACTTTTAATCCTTTCCACCCACAATGTTCTATTAACCAAGCTGCAGGTATCTTTGTCTTTCCATTTGACAATGGATAGTGAGGAAGTTGAGGGTATTCTTTTAAAAGGATATTTGTTTCTTCATTAGTGATTTCAGGGTTTTTAAAAAAACTCCCAGCATTCCCAAGTTCTTTTGGGTCTGGGAGTTTTTGTTGCCTGATTTTTATGACAGCTTCTGAGATATTTTTTAGATGGATAGTTGAGTCTTGACTTGCATCAATTATTTTTTGAATATCACCATATGAAGTATTAAAAGTTGTTGGATTTTTGATGAGTTGGAATGTTACATCAGTAATAAAATATTTTCCTTTATTTTCTGGATGTTTAAAAATACTTTCTCGATAAGCAAATTGACAACTAGGATTATCAAATTCTTCAAATATGCCTTTTTCAATATTAAAGGCAGTTACTTTTGTAATGACATTTTTAACTTCTACTCCATAAGCCCCAATGTTTTGCATGGGAGCAGCTCCTACAGTACCTGGAATGAGTGATAAATTTTCAATACCACCCCAATTTTTTTTAATCGCATGTAATACAAATGAATGCCAATTAACACCAGAAGCTACTTTGAGATGAATATATTGGTCGTCTTGACTTAGTATTTCTATTCCAGAAAGTTGATTGTGAATGACTATTCCTTTGAAGTTGTCTGTAAAAAGTACATTACTACCACCTCCCAAAATCAATATTTTGCCATATTGTTCTTTTAATGATTGAAGAAGAAATAAATCTTCTTTATCTTCTAAAATAGCAAAAGCATCTGCATAGGCTTCGATGCCAAAGGTATTGTATGGTTTGAGTGAGATATGTTTTTTAATTTTCATAGACGGATGTGTCATTGTGTTCTATTAAGGCCTGCTTTAGCTTGAGCATCAATACTGTTTTTGTATTCATAATCACTATAACTCATGGCTTTTTTGTAATAAAATATGGCCAGATTCTTATCTTTTTTGAATTCGTAATAATTGCCCAATTTGATACAAGAATTGGGAGCAAAATAAGATTGACTATTTGAACCGCTTTTGATGACCCATTTATAGAGTTCAATTGATTTTTCAGCTTGCCCCATATCATCAAGGATTCGTGCTTTTCTATAATAATATTCCAGTTTGTCTTGAAATTCCAATTGGTCAACTTTTATTTCTCCCAAAATTTCCAAAGCTTTCTTATAGTAAGCACCATCACTGAGTAGTCTGGCCTTTAAGAGGTAAATATTTGGAGTTTTTTTGTCAAGTGATTCTTTAGTAGCTGCCTTGTCTTCATCTAAGGAGTTGTTGCCAGAAATAGGTATTTTAGAAATATAATATTTATACAAATCAGGTCTTTGAAATATTAAACCATACCATGCTAGCTTTCTATTGGCTTCTCTCAGATAGTTGTTTCCTTTGTAGGTAGAAAGAAATTTTTTTAGATATACATCTGAATCTCTGTCTAACCTATTGAGTTTAGCAACGCCTATCATATAGTCCAAAAAAGGGAATGGGTAAAAGGCTGTTGATTTGGGACGTGAAGATAGAATCTGAATGACTTGCTCGTTTCTTCCAGAATAATGTGCAATACTCGCTGTGATAAAATAATTGAGTAAGTTGTCATCTTCCAACTGTAAATCCAATGTTTCCAACATGCTCCATGCTTTCTCTTTATCCTTTCCAAGGTGCAGTAATAGCATTGTGTACATGATAGAGGCTTCTTCTTTAAAGAGTAAATCAGGATTTTTTAATAAAGTAGCCAGCTCTTGGAGTCCCTCATCGATATTTCCTTTAAGTCCTAGAAGTTTTGCTCCAAATTTGTATTTGTCTGGTATAGCTCCAAAAAGCGTATTGAGTAATGCTAAGTCTTTATCATTAGGTAAAAAATCAGGATATTTCTCTTTATTGAGTTTGAGTAAACTATAAGCTTTCCTCACATCCCAGATAGAGGAAAGATATTCACCATATTTTATTTTGATAAATGCCCACTGCAAATATATGCTAGCCTGACTATATAGGAAAAAAGGTGAATTATAGTTACCATTATTCAGTATTTCAATTCTTTCATCTTTTTTGGACAATAATCGCTTGTATAGTTGAATATCATCACTAATATATAATACTAAAAAATCAGAATAGTTTTCCAGTAGATAAGGAAGATAGTTATTAGGATTGATTTGTTTCTCTTTAAAGAGAATTTGCTTGCCTTCATTAATTTTAAGTTTAAAGATGGCTTTGTAGGCATTCTGACAATTGGAATTGTAAATAAATTGTTGAGCAAAAGATGGCTTTGCAAGAAAGATGAAGAAGATTGTAAAAAAAACAGGCAGCTTATTCATGGCTGCCTGTAAATATAATAGATTTGCTATAATAGTTTTATTATTTGAGCGCAGCCGCTGGGATGAATTCTGCATCTTCATCAAATTCTTCCACATCTGTCAAAATTCTTCCACAGTGTTCACAGCTGATAATTTTTTTCTTTAATTTGATTTCAGCCTGAGTTTGAGGGGGTACTTTTCCAAAACATCCTCCACAAGCATTTCTTTCCACTTGAACTACAGCTAAGCCATTTCTGTATGTAGAGCGTATTCTGTTGTATGCAGAAATTAATTTGGGTTCAATTGTATCAATGATTTCTTGTGCTTCTGCATTTAGTTCATTTTCTTCTTTCTCAGTTTCAGATACGATATTGCCTAACTCATCTTTCTTTTCTCTTAAATTTTCATTTTTATTATCTATTTGAGAATTTAAAGTTTCTAATTGAGCAGTTGCTGAAGTGATAATAACTTCATGTTTTTTGATATCTCTTTCTGCTAATTGAATGTCCAGTTTTTGTAATTCGATTTCTTTACTTAAAGCATCAAATTCGCGATTATTTTTTACAGTATCTAACTGACGCTCATATTTTATTATAAGCGCTTGAGCATCTTTAGCAGCATTTCTACGTATATTGATATTTTCTTCTGCTGCGGTAATATCATGCTTGGTCTTTTGAAGCCTAGTAGAGATTCCAGCTATTTCATCTTCAAGGTCAGCTACTTCCATAGGTAGTTCTCCTTTTAGAACTTGAATTTGATCGATTTTGGTATGAATGCTTTGTAATTTGGATAATTTATCCAATTTTTCAGCGATTATGTTGTCCTTTTTGCTTGCCATCTACAAATATTTTACAGGATTGGTTGAAACTGTTGTCAAATAGAGCGCAAAGTTAGAGAATTTTTTTATCAAAATCTCATAAAAAAGTTCTATTGTATATTGTTCACTTTCAAAATGTCCAATATCGGCTATTACTATTTGATTATCAGCATCAAAAAATTGATGATATTTATAATCTCCAGTTATAAATACATCTGCTTTCTGTCTGATTGCCTCATTTAATAAGAAACTGCCAGCTCCTCCACAAATAGCAATTTTTTGAACTTTTTCTCTGACTATTTGAGTATGTCTAATAATAGGAGTGTCAAACAAGTTCTTGATTTGATTTAAGAATGCTATGGTATCCACTGGAATATCTAGTTGTCCTATCATTCCTGAACCGATTTGATGATGAATATTATCTAGTGTTATAATTTCATAAGCTACTTCCTCGTATGGGTGCACTTCAAAAAGTGTTTTTAATATTTTGGGCTCTAAATAAGCTGGAAACAAGAATTCTATTTTATCTTCTCTCTCTTCATGCAATTGCCCTCTTTCTCCTATATAAGGTTGAGATTGTTCATTGCCTTTAAATGTTCCTGTGCCCATTACTTTAAAACTACATTCTGAATAGTTGCCAACGTTTCCAGCCCCTGATTGGAAAAGTTTATCTCTTACAATATGAGTAGAGCTTTGTGGAACATAAGTATATAATTTTTTCAAAAGCCCCTTTTTGGGAGCTAAAATTTTGATATTTTTTAGAGATAATTTGTCCGCAATTTTTTTGTTGACTCCTTCTATTACATTATCCAAATTGGTATGTGCTGCATAGATAGCAATATCGTTTTTAATGGCCTTTATGATTGTTCGTTCAATATAATTTTTGCCGGTAATAGATTTTAATCCACTAAAAACAATAGGATGGTGGGCAATGACAAGATTGCATTTTTTTTCTATGGCCTCATCTATGACTGCTTCAATTGCATCTAAACATAAGATAACTCCCGAACAATCCCAATTGATGTCACCCGTAATCAATTGAGCATTGTCATACGATTCTTGTAAAGATGGATGAGCAATTTTTTCTATTTCTTCTAAAATGTTGGATATCTTTATCATGCTTTGATACATTAAATTGGCTTAATTTACTACTGAAATGAAGAATATTCAAATTTTATTTTGGCCTTTTGCTTTCATATATGCTATAATAGTGAAATTATGGTCAATGATGTATAGTCGAGGCTATTGGGGGAAAGCTAAATTTTCTATTCCAATTATTTCAGTGGGTAATATTCAGGCAGGTGGAACAGGCAAGACACCTATGGTAGAATATATCTGTTCTTTTTTATTGAGAAATCATCAGGTGGGTGTGCTTAGTCGTGGATATAAACGCAAGACTTTTGGGTTTAGACTCGTTGGTGAAAATGATAATTTTAAAGAAGTTGGTGATGAACCTCTCTGGTTGAAACAAAAGCATCCTCAATCAACAATTGGTGTAGTCGAAAATAGAATAATAGGTGTCCCGTATTTGGTCGAACAAAATATGAATTTGGAAGCAATTATATTAGATGATGGGTTTCAGCAATTAGGGATAAAAATTGATTTGAATATATTGTTGACACCTTATGCTAAACCATTTACAAATGATGCTATGCTTCCTGTGGGAAGGCTAAGGGAACCTATTTCAGCGACTTCAAGAGCAGATATTATAGTCGTCACGAAATGTCCAACAGTCAGATTGAATGAAGTTAGTCAAGTAGTTCAAGAATTAAAATTAAATATCCAGCCACACCAAGAAGTTTTCTTGTCTTCAATTATATATGCTTCTCCATATCTATTAGGCTATGAAGGTCTTGTATATCCATTGTCAGATTTGGAGAATATTTTATTGATTACAGGAATTGCTGATGCTTCTCCTCTTTTAGAATATGTTCAAAGTAAGGTGAAATCAGTAAAGCATATTGCTTTTTCTGACCATTATGTATATCAATTATCAGACTTAAAACAAATTCAAAAGGAATTTCATTCACTAATGAAAGAAGGTAAAACAAGAATTCTGACTACTGAGAAAGATGCTATAAGATTGTATTTTTATAGAAAAGAACTCTTGCAGTTGCAATTGGAAGTATATGTGCAAGCAGTAAATATTGTATTGGATAATGAGGAGAGATTTATTGAGAAAATTGAGCAGATTTTGAAAGATAGAAATCAATATCATTCAGCATCCAATATAGAATTTGAAGGCTATTGAATGTGTCAAAATTTTTTAGCCTACTTTTTTGATATTTAATTGTAGAAATATTTAACTTTGCCACGGTTTTACAGGCCAACTTATTGAGAAAGGCGGAGGGAATAGGCCCTACGATGTCTTGGCAACCCCAAAAAATATAATATTGGAAGGTGCCACATCCTATTCCAAAGAGCAATCTAAGGAAGAGATAAGTAGAGATTTTTTAAACTCCTTATTGTTCAATAAATATGACTTGTACAACTTTAAATATGTACAATGAACGAAATTTTAGAACAAGCCATTCAACAAAGAATTTTGATTTTAGATGGGGCCATGGGAACTATGATACAAGGTTATCATCTGGAAGAAGAAGATTTTAGAAAAGAAAAATTTATTAATCATCATAAACCTTTGAAAGGGAATAATGACCTTTTGTCTTTAACAAGACCAGATGTTATAAAGGAGATTCATAGAAAATATTTGGAAGCAGGGGCTGATATCGTTGAAACAAATACATTCAGTGGTACTACTATTGCTCAGGCAGACTATGAAATGGAAGATGCAGTATATAATATCAATTTTTATAGTGCCAAAATTGCCAAAGAGGAAGCGGATAGAATGACTGCCCTCACTCCTGAAAAACCAAGATTTGTGGCTGGAGCTGTTGGTCCTACTAATAGGACTGCTTCCATTTCCCCAAATGTTAATGATCCTGGATACAGAGCTATTACTTTTGATGAATTAGCTGATGCATATAAATTCCAAATTTGTGCTCTTTTGGACGGGGGAATAGATATCATTTTGATTGAAACTGTTTTTGACACCTTGAATGCAAAAGCTGCATTGTTTGCTGTACAAACAGTTTTCGAAGAGAGAGGTAGAGAATGGCCAGTCATCGTATCTGGCACTATAACAGATAATAGTGGGAGAACATTGACAGGGCAGACAACAGAAGCTTTTTTGATTTCTATTGCTCATGCTCCACTATTTGCTGTGGGATTGAATTGTGCTTTGGGTGCAAAGGAGTTGAGACCATATCTGCAAATTATGGCTAAGACTTCCCCTTTTTATGTATGTGTTTATCCTAATGCTGGTCTTCCCAATGAATTTGGAGGATATGACCAGGATGCTTGTTCTATGTCTCATGAAATAAAAGAATTTTTGGAACTACAATTGGTCAATATAGTAGGAGGCTGTTGCGGAACAACTCCTGATCATATTCAATCTATTGCAAAATTAGCTGCTAACTATAAGCCTAGACTAATACTCCAAGATATTGTTGAATCCTACTAAAAGATTGATTTTGAATCAGAAATATTATTTGAAACTGTCAGGGCTTGAACCATTGGTAGTCACTCCTCAAACCAATTTTGTCAATGTTGGAGAACGAACCAATGTGACTGGTTCTAAAGTTTTTCTCAGAATGATAAAAGAAGAAAGGTACGAGGATGCTTTGTCTGTGGCACTAGAGCAAGTTCGTGGAGGTGCTCAGGTACTAGATATCAACATGGATGAAGGAATGATTGATGGCAAAGCAGCTATGGTTAAGTTTTTGAGACTTGTCATGGCTGAACCAGAAATTTCCAGAATCCCCATCATGATAGATTCGTCCAAATGGGAAATTATTGAAGAGGGCTTGAAAAATGTACAAGGCAAATGTATTGTCAATTCTATAAGCCTCAAAGCAGGAGAAGAAGAATTTATTCATCAAGCTAAATTGTGCAAAAAATATGGTGCAGCTGTAGTAGTGATGGCTTTTGATGAACTAGGACAAGCTGATACTTATGAAAGAAGAATAGAAATCTGTAAACGTTCTTATGATTTATTAGTAGATAGATTACATTTTTATCCTGGAGATATCATTTTTGACCCTAATATATTCCCCGTAGCTACCGGAATAGAAGAACATAGAGATAATGCAATTAATTTTTTCAAAGCTACAAAATGGATTAGAGAGCATCTTCCAGGTGCCTTAGTGAGTGGAGGAGTAAGTAATGTATCTTTTTCTTTTAGAGGGAATAACATAGTGAGAGAAGCGATGCATGCCGTATTTCTTTATCATGGTATTCAACATGGTATGAATATGGGTATTGTCAATCCTGCCATGTTGGAAGTATATGATGAGGTGGATAAAGTCTTATTGGAGTATGTTGAAGATGTAATACTCAATAGAAGAGAGGATGCCACAGAAAGGTTGTTAGAATATGCTGAAAATATAAAAGGAAATACTAAAAAGGAAGCTGTCAGTGAAGAATGGAGAAGCCGAACAGTAGAAGAAAGGTTGACTCATGCATTGGTAAAAGGGATAGTTGATTATATTGAGATAGATGTAGAAGAGGCTAGGCAGCAATATGATGCCCCTTTAAGCATTATTGAAGGCCCGTTGATGGATGGGATGAATGTGGTTGGAGATTTGTTTGGTTCGGGAAAAATGTTTTTGCCTCAGGTTGTCAAAAGTGCTAGGGTAATGAAAAAAGCAGTAGCTTATTTATTGCCATTTATGGAAGATAGTATTGATGGACAAAGTAAGAAAGCAGGGAAAATATTATTAGCAACTGTCAAAGGTGACGTTCACGATATCGGCAAAAATATTGTAGGAGTTGTCCTCTCCTGTAATAATTATGAAATCATTGACCTTGGAGTGATGGTGCCTTGTGAAAAATTGCTGGAGGTGGTAGTTCAAGAGCAGGTGGATGTTGTAGGAGTGAGTGGTCTGATTACTCCATCGTTGGATGAAATGGTTTTTGTAGCCAAAGAAATGGAACGCAAGGGAATGAAGATTCCTTTATTGATAGGTGGTGCTACAACATCAAAAATTCATACTGCAGTCAAAATCGAACCTCAATATCAACAACCTGTTGTTCACGTGATGGATGCTTCCAAAAGTGTAGGAGTAGTGTCTAGTTTGTTGAGCGAAAATTTGAAAAATAATTTTATTCAACAGACGAAGAGTGAATATGCTGAAATGCGAGAACGTCATAAAGGGAAGAAAGTGATTAAATCTTATATCACTTTAGAAGCAGCTCAGAAAAATGCTATTCAATTAGATTGGGAGAATTACACACCTCCTATTCCCAAAAAATTAGGTGTATATTCTTTTGATGATTATAGTATAGCAGAATTGTCTGAGTATATTGACTGGACACCATTTTTTAGCGCATGGGAATTGCACGGCAAATTTCCAGAAATTTTGACAGATAAAGTTGTTGGTGAAGCTGCTTCCAAACTTTTTGCTGATGCACAAGATATTTTGAAAAAAATAATTGATGAAAAATGGTTGACTGCTAAAGGGGTATATGGCATATTCCCTGCCAATAGTGTGGGAGATGATATTTTAATAGAGCATGAAGGGAAACCCATTTTTCTTCACCATCTCAGACAACAAAACAAGAAAGGAGAAGGATTGCCAAATAACTGTTTAAGTGATTTCATTGCTCCTCAATCTTCTGGTAAGCAAGATTATATTGGAGCATTTGCTGTAACTGCAGGAATTGGAATAGAGAAATATCTGAAAATTTTTGAAGATAACCTTGATGATTATAACCGTATCATTTTGAAGGCTTTGGCAGATAGACTAGCTGAGGCTTTTGCTGAAAGATTGCATCAGAGAGTTCGGAAAGAGTTTTGGGGCTATGCCTCTGATGAAGATTTGAGCAATGAAGCATTAATTAGAGAAAAATATCAAGGCATACGTCCAGCTCCTGGATATCCTGCTTGTCCTGTACATCTAGAAAAATCTACTTTATTTGAAATTCTTCAAGCTACAGAAAAGGCTGAGATTATATTGACTGAAGGAATGGCAATGGTACCTACGGCTGCTGTCAGTGGATGGTATTTTTCCCATCCTGAATCAAAGTATTTTGGTGTAGGGAAAATTGGAAGAGATCAAGTTGAAGATTATGCAAGTCGTATAGGTCAAAGTTTTGAATATACTGAAAGATGGCTGGCTTCTAGCTTGAATTATGATATATAAGTTCTTATTTAAATGGTTGATTTCTTTGTATCTTTAAAGTATGAACTTCAGAAATAAAAAGATTTTAATTACTGGTGCATCATCTGGAATTGGTGAAGCTATAGCCATTCATTTTGCAGGAAAAGGAGCTTACCTTCTGATAGCAGGTAGAAATTTGAAAGAGCTTGAGCGCGTCAAATCAAATTGTAGTTCTGCTGAAGGAGTGGAAATTATTCTTTTGGATTTAGAAGATCATGAAGGTTTATTTTCAAAAGCATCTGAAATTATTCAAAAGCATCAAAATATAGATATTTTAATTAATAATGCTGGTGTAAGCCAAAGGTCTTTGGCCAAAGACTTACCTTTTGAATTTGATAAAAAGATTATTCATATTGATTTATTAGGGACTATAGCTTTGACAAAAGCATTTCTTCCTTCTATGTTGGAAAGAAAAGCTGGTACTATTGTGACCATTACTAGTATGGTAGGTAAATATGGAACTCCCATGAGAAGTGCTTATGCTGCTGCCAAACATGGTTTACATGGTTTTTTTGATGCTTTGCGAGCAGAAGTATTTGATGACAATATTCATGTGCTTTTGGTATGTCCAGGATTTATTAAGACTAATGTTTCTATCAATGCGATAGGACCTGGAGGAGGAAAACAGGGCACTATGGATGAAGCTACAGGAAAAGGTATTGAACCTCAAACTGTTGCAATAGCTATAGAAGATGCCATTCATCGAGAATTAGAAGAAATTAATGTGGCTGGTGCCAAAGAATTATTGGGGTTGTATATGAAAAGGTTTGCTCCTATCGTTTTTTCTAAGATGATTAGAAAGATGAAAGTGACTTGATTGTTTTATCATAAACCCTTAACTGATAAATAGGATAATGATTTCGCTATTTGCTGTGATGTCTAGAAGATAAATCTTTAAGAAATTTGCAGCATGGAAAAATTGAAAGGCCATTATCAAGTAAAGGAACATCAATTGTTTATTTCTCTGCCCAAAATTTGGTTGCGTCTGATTCAGTCCAATCAAATTACTAATAGAACAATGTTTTGGAAAATTTCATTTTTTGTTGTTCTGACTTTCCCTTTTCAATGGATACAAAAAGTTTGGTTTTATCGAAAAATTAAACAAGTGAATCTTCAAAAAAATCCGCCAGTCTTTATTTTAGGCCATTGGCGTAGTGGTACTACCCACTTACATTATCTAATGTCTAAAGACCCACAATTTGCTTATTTGAGTAATTACAAAGCATTCCTTCTGAATGTGTGTTTGTTAGGTAGAACATGGTTGAAATTTATTTTGAGCCCTTTGATGCCTGAAAAACGACCTCAAGACAATGTACCAATGTCTGTAGATGCGCCAGCCGAAGAGGAACAACCTTTTACTAATCTATCTACTAGAAGTGGTATGATGAGTTTCTTTTTTCCAAAAAATTTAAGCTATCATGAAAAATATAATCTTTTTCAAGGTATCAGTAAAAGAGAAAAACGTCTTTGGAAAAGAGATTATTCATATCTACTCAAATTGATTTCATACTCTAGTGGAGGTGATAAGCCTTTAGTCCTCAAAAATCCACACAATACAAGTAGAGTGAAAGAGCTTTTGGAACTATTTCCCAATGCTAAATTTATCTTTATTCATAGAAATCCTTATGAAGTTTTTCATTCTAGCAGACATTTATATCATACGATGATTAGTAGCCAGTTTTTACAAGATTTTTCAGATGAGGATGTAGATGAAAGAGTTTTTTATAATTTTTCTTCTACAATGAAGAAATATATAGAAGAATATAATTTGATACCAAAAGGGAACCTGATTGAAGTGAGTTTTGATGAATTGGAAGAGGATCCTTTAGAAACGATGCAGATGATATATTCCAAACTTCAAATTCCTGATTTTAAAATTGCTTTGCCTTTTATGGAAGAATATTTGAATAAAGTGAAGAATTATAAGAAAAATAAATTCCCAGATTTAGATGATTTGTATATTCAGAAAATTAATAAAGATTGGGATTTTGCATTTCAGCATTGGTCTTATGATAAGGTATTAACTAATAATGAGGTATTAGAAAATTATTGGCTCTAATTTTAATTTACTTTTTTTAAAATATAATGCTAACTTGAAATTATAGTTGTTCCTTATTTATTTATAAAGAATGAAAGCATATTTTACTTCCTTAATATTTCTATTCCCATTTTTGGTTTTTGCACAATTTAATATTGAAACCCCTGTCATTAATCAAGGTGAGTTTGCGATTACGGACACTATTTATATGTCTCCAGAAGGAAATGATGACAATCTAGGGACAATAGATCATCCAGTGAAGACATTCACTAAAGCGATGGAGTTACTTCCATTTGGTCAAGTTGGCGTGAATGGTGGCCATGCTTATGGATTGGTGAGGTTATTGTCTGGAGTATATGAAAATGTTGGTTCATTTCAACAAACTAGTAGTAAATGGAAAAAGGGAAATACATATAAAAATGTGAGCGTTGAAGGTGTTGGAGATGTTACCATTGGCGGTTCGAGTAGTGAGTTTATGAATCAGCATGTTTTAGTATTGAAGGGTAGCCATATTTTTGTAAAAAACATTAAAATTAGATTCGCTTCAGGAATAGGGCTTTTAATTAGCAATTCTGAACAACCAAAGAATAACCCTCAAAACAATGTGCTAATTGAGAATGTAACTGTAGATAGTGTTTCTAGTTTTAGTATACTAATGGTGGGTGTTAAGAATATTTTAGTGAACAATGCCATTTCTGAATATGCAGGTCGTCCAGGTAATGAACATCTGAATACTGGGTGCAGTTGGCCCAGTGGAATAAAATTTTTAGAGTGTAATAATGCTACAATATCCAATTCAAGAATTGCTTATACGAGAGGGGAAGGATTGAATTTTCAGAATTCAAAATACGGACAAGCCTATGATAATATTTCACACGATAACTCTGGAGCTAATTTTTATAATGACAACTCTTCAAGACTGACTGTTCATCACAATTATATATACAATAGTCCTGAGCTAGGAGAAACTTTCTGGCGAATATGTCCAGCCTCAGAAGGTAAAACGATGTCATCAAGTGCATTTTTATTGGCTAATGAAGGTTCGTGTGGAGAAGGATATATTGCATCTTATGAAAATTGCAGTTTGAAATGCTCTAATCCTATTGATGGTGATAAATATATTTCTCATGTGGACAGTGTGTATATCTATGATAATATCATACAGAACTGCGGTAGAGCATTTAGCTTTTGGGACGGTTCCACTACTAAGAATCTCCTTCAAGGAAATGATGTCAATTGTATAAGGAATGTTTTTATTTTTAATAATACGGTTGTCGGAATACTAGGGAATCCTGACATTGTAAATTCTTCGCTAGTGAACTTTGCATTTCCAGATTATAATGCGATTACAAGAAGGGGATATGCTATCATGTCCAATGTTAGAATCAATAAAAATATCTTTATTTATGACAGTGAAGTATATAATCGTTCCAAAGCGGTAATATTTTCAAAGAATGAATTTCATCCAGGACCCCTGGATTTTAAATTCAATGAAAATATTTGGAATCAAAGTCATGCTTTTTTAGGCACTAATGATAAAGTGATTGATTCACTCAATACGAATATTCCCTCTCTCAAAAATTCTTTATCACCAATTGATCCATGTGATCATCCTGATTTGACTTTCAGAACTGAGAAAGAATTTGATTTTTTAGTGAATGATTATATCTATAATGAAAGAATTGGAAGCCTGACTAATGTCGGCGCAATTGAAAAAAGAGCTGAATGTGATCTTACTACTAGTGTTCAAGATAATTTTACAAATACTATATCTGTCTTCCCCAATCCTTGTAAATCTTGTGGTAAAATCACTATTAATACTCCAGATTATCTTCAAAACGTGAAATTTAGAATTTATGACTATTCAGGGCAACTCACAAGTGAAGGTGTTCTCAATAATAATGAGTTGAATGTAAATGGTCTAAGTCAAGGCATCTATTTTTTATATTTAGATTTACCCAAAAATAGTATTCAATTCAGCAAATTTTTGATTTTAGAGTAGAAATTCCAATCGTAGTCATTCAAAAAAGTTAGATAGGACTTGTTCTCAAATTGCCTTAAAGCAATTTTATTTTTGCTAATAGAACTGTAGCTAACTTGATTTTGCTTTCTATCGTCCAACCAGCAATATGGGGTGTAGCAACTACATTTTCTTTGGATAAGAGTTGCTTGTAAATATCAGTCGATACTTTTTGCCCTTTTGTCCAAGGTTCATCTTCATATACATCAATACCCAAACCTTTTATTTTTTGACTTTCCAATGCTTCAATAATAGAAACCGTATCCAATACTTCTCCTCGGCAGGTATGAATGATATAAGGAGATTTTTTTAGAGAAGATAGAAATTGATGGTTGATGAAATGGAAATTTTCTTTTGAAAATGGAATATGCAGACTGATAACATCTGCTTTTTCAGCTATTTCTTCCAAACTGGATTCCTGTACAAATTCATTGCTATAATGGGTGAGATATTTATCATAAGCAAGTACTTTTACATCAAAACCTCTTAATTTTTTTGCAAAAGCCTTTCCCGTATGACCCAGCCCGATGATTCCTACTGTTTTATTATCTAATTCTTCTCCACGATTCTCTTCACGTAACCAGATTCCTTGCTGAACTTCATGATTTGCTTTTGAAATTTTATTCATAAGATTCAATAATAATCCTAAAGCATGTTCCCCTACAGCATTACAATTGCCTTCTGGCGAACTGAGTACTTTTATTCCTTTGCTTTCTGCATAATCCACATCTATATTTTCTAAACCAGAGCCTACTCTCCCTATAAATTTTAATCGAATAGCTTGGTTAATAATTTCACTGCTGACTTGTGTATAGGTGGTGACAATTAATCCTTCATATCCTTCAATAATTGATAATAATTCAGATTCAGAAGGTTCTGGATGATGATGTACAATATATCCCATTGCAGATAATTCACTAGGTATAATATCGTGTACTTCCTTGGCAGTGATTAGAACTTGAGCAGCCATTATTGTAAATTTTCAATTCTGTTTGTCAATTCTACAAAATCTTCAACGGAAAGTTGCTCTGCTCTTTTTTGAAAAATATCTTCTTTCAAAATTTCAGGTGGAGCAACCTGGCTTAATGCATTTCTAAGCATTTTTCTTCTTTGATTGAAGCCTGCTTTGACTACCTTAACGAATAATGGATAATTGACTTGTAATGGATTTTCTTTTCTAGTTAAAATCAAAACAGAAGACATTACTTTGGGTGGAGGATTAAATGCTCCTGGAGGTATATCAAAAGCAATTTTTGCATCATAGTACAATTGTGTCAATACACTGAGTATCCCATATTCTTTATTGCTATGAGGTGCTGCAATACGAACTGCTACTTCCTTTTGAAACATGCCTATCATATTGGGAATTTTTTCTCTGTATTCAAGGATTTTAAAAATAATTTGGGAACTGATATTATATGGGAAATTGCCAACTATTGTAGCGGAGGGAAATAATATTTCCTCAAGAGGTACTTTTAGAAAATCTTTATGAATAATCTTATTTTGCAATTCGGTGAAATGGATGTGCAAATATTCTACACATCTTTCATCTACTTCTATACAATTCAAAATATCAATAAATTCAGGTATTAGAGCACTAGTAAGAGCTCCAGTGCCAGGTCCAATTTCAATTAGTTTTTCAGCATGATGAAGTGATTTTATGATCTCTACTGTCCGTTGAACTACAGTTTTATCTTTTAAAAAATGTTGTCCATAGTTTTTATTCGGTTGTACCCTCTGCATTTTTCTATATCTTTGACAAATTTATTTATTATAAATCAGTTAAAGGAAAGAAATGGCATCTATATACAAAACAAACTCATTATCTCATACCGTTTTATTAATTGATGGCAATCATTTTGAAAGTAGCCAACTTATCAGTCCAAGAATCATTGAAATATTAAAAAAGAAATCTAAAAAAGATTTTAAAGTATTTGGAATTATAGATGAACATGGAAATGATATTATTGTAGCCCCTTTTGTTTCGAAAGAAAATAGGTCTGCTGCTACTTTATTAGAAGATGTAAGAACTTTGGGAAGTGTTGCTCAAAAAGTCTCAGTAGCTGTTCAATTAGAAACAATTTCCGTTGCCTCTGAATTATCTTCTGAATTGAATTTCGCTTTTTTGGAAGGATTTGCATTGACTAATTATTCGTTTTCTAAGTATAAGTCAAACTCTTCTCCTCAGTTGAAAGATATTTATGTTCAGGAGAATATGTTGAATGACCAAGCTATCAGTACACTTAATCATATTGTAAAGAGTGTATTTTATGCTAGAGATATTGTCAATGAACCACTTTCAGGATTGAATGCAAAATCTTTAAGCGGATCTGCTAAATCATTTTCCGAAAATGTTGGTATTCAATATCAAGAGCTGGGAATAGATACCATTCGCTCCTTAAAAATGGGAGGTATTTTAGGAGTCAACAAAGGAAGTCTCAATGACCCGACATTTACAGTGTTGGAGTGGAAACCTGAGAATGCAGTGAATACAAACCCTATAGTTCTTGTGGGTAAAGGTGTCGTATATGATTCTGGAGGGTATTCTATCAAAGTTGGGGATGGGATGAAGACAATGAAGTGTGATATGGGAGGTGCAGCAGCAGTGTTTGGTTCCATTTATTTGGCAGCATTAGAAAAATTGCCTTTGCATATAATTACTATTGTTCCTGCTGTCGAGAATATGATCAATGAGAAAGCTATAGTGCCAGGAGATATATTGACTATCTCAGATGGTACTACAGTCGAAGTCTTAAATACTGATGCTGAGGGTAGATTAATTTTGTCAGATGCGCTAGTGTATGCCAGACAATTTAATCCAGAATTTGTTTTTGATTTCGCTACACTTACAGGTGCTGCGATGAGAGCATTGGGCTCAGAAGGAGCAGCGTTTATGGGTACAGCCTCTCAAGAAATAAAAGATTTAGTACAAGCTGCTGCTTATTATTCTCATGAAAGAGTATCAGAAATGCCATTATGGGAAGAATATGCTGAACAATTGAAGTCAGAT
Organism: Chitinophagales bacterium; assembly: GCA_023957235.1. GTDB lineage: Bacteria > Bacteroidota > Bacteroidia > Chitinophagales > JADIYW01 > JAMLHH01. The sequence continues at coordinate 191,505 of JAMLHI010000003.1, forward strand.
ATTGCAGATATTAGTAACTTAGGCGGACCATTGGCCGGTGCCATTACTGCAGGAAAGTTTTTAGAACATTTTACTAAATACCCTTGGTTGCATTTTGACATCGCAGCTACTGCTTTTTTAAGTCATTCATCATCATATAGATTAGCAGGTGGAACAGGAACAGGAATTAGATTAATGTTAGAGTTTTTTAAAAGATATATTGCAAATGTCCAGAAGTGAGAGATTAAAAGTTGGAATTAGTATAGGAGATATTGCTGGGGTAGGTCCAGAAATTATTATCAAAACTTTTACAGATGAAAGGCTGTATAAGATGTTCACGCCTATACTCTTTGCTCATTCTAAAGTGATTTCTCAGTATAGAAAAATACTTAATATTGAGAAGATTCAATATGGTTCGATTAAAAGTATGGAATTTGCTAGTCCTAATAGTTTGAATATTATTAATGCTTGGGAAGAGGATATTCAATTCACTCCTGGAAGACCCAATAAAGAGACAGGTCGATTGGCATTGCTTTCATTGGAAGCAGCATCCAATGCCTTAAATAATGGAGAAATTGATATACTAGTGACTGCTCCAATTAATAAAAATTTTATACACAGTGAAGATTTTCCTTTTTCTGGCCATACCCCGTACTTGCAACAGAAATTTGGAGCTGAAGATGTGCTGATGTTTATGGTCAGTGAAAATATTCGTGTAGGATTAGTGACTGAACATGTCGCTATTAAGGATATTCATACTCACATTACTCAAGAGAATATTTTAAGTAAAATTCTTCTGATGAATCAGTCTTTGATTAAAGATTATGGAATTGACCGACCCAAAATTGCAGTGCTAGGTCTGAATCCTCACGCTGGTGATAAGGGCTTAATAGGATCAGAAGAGTTAGAAGCTATACTGCCAGCGATAAGAACAGCTAAGGAACAAGATGTATTAGCTTTTGGACCTTATCCTGCTGATGGATTTTTTGGCCATAGTCAGTATCAGAGCTTTGATGGGATACTTGCTATGTATCACGATCAAGGATTGATTCCTTTCAAATCTTTATGCGTGGGAAATGGTACTAATTATACTGCAGGTCTTAATATTGTAAGAACTTCCCCAGATCATGGAACTGCAGAAAATATAGCAGGTAAAAATTTGGCGGATGAAGCTTCTTTCAGGGAAGCTATTTTCTGTGCATTAGATATTTACAATAATAGAGTTGGGTACGAAGAACGAAATGCTAACCCTCTTGAAAAAAGAGCAAATCTCAAAGACGAAGACAGATAATTGATTATATGCCTTTATTTACTAAAGGAATTTTTCTATCTGAACCAAATGCGCGAGAAGAGACCTTGATTGATGGTGCAGATTGATATCTTTTAAATTCAGCATTTTGAACAAGTTTGAATATCCTAGCCACTAAATCTTTGTCATATCCTTGTTCGACTATCTCGTGGAGACTTTTATTTTGCTCGATATGTAGATATAAAATGCTATCTAAAATAGAATAGTCAGGTAGTGAATCACTGTCCTTTTGATCTGGGCGTAATTCTGCCGATGGTGCTTTAGTGATAATATTTAGAGGAATCATCTCTTTGTCTCTATTGATATATTTGCAAAGCTCATATACTTGAGTTTTATACAAATCACCAATCAATCCAATAGCACCACACAAATCTCCATATAAGGTGCCATATCCAACAGCAGACTCGCTTTTATTGGAAGTGTTAAGTAGTATGTATCCAAACTTGTTAGAAAAAGCCATCAAATATACTCCTCGAATGCGCGCTTGAAGGTTTTCTTCAGTTACATTGGAAGGTAAACCAGCAAAGTGTGGTGTAAGGGTTTCTTCAAAGGTATTGAAAGCAGATTGTATAGGAACGATGATATGAGGAGAACCTAAATTTTTAACCAATGCCAATGAGTCATCAATAGAATGTTGACTGGAATATTGAGACGGCATCAATACTGAAAGAACATTTTCACTTCCTAGTGCTTCTGCTGCCAATGCCAATACCAAAGCTGAGTCAATTCCTCCTGATAGACCTAATACAGCTTTTTTAAACCCTGATTTTTCAAAAAAATCTTTTATTGCTGATAAAAGTGCTTGATGGATAAAAGAGATTTGATTGGAACTGATATTACTTTCTTTGATGATAGATTTTTCAATATTTTCAGTTTCAATCATACAAAAATCTTCTTTAAAGTAGGACATCTCATTGATAATCTGACCTTTTGAGTTGCAAATAAATGAGCCTCCTTTCAATACTAATTGACCTTGTGTGCCAGTAGCATTGCAATGTATGATAGGTATTTGGTATTGTTGAGCATGATTTAATATCCTTTTTTGTTGCATATCTATCAAATCATGAGCATAAGGAGTAGATGTTAGTTGAATGATTAAGTCGATTTCTGACTTTTTGATTTTGCTGTCAATATTTTGGACATTACCTATTTGAATAGCAATTTTTTGCCCTTGAAATTGAATGATATTAAAATTTTCTCCTAACTCAAAATAACGATTATCTTCATTATTATCATCGTTTAATAAATAATTTTTTTGAATAATCTGAATTTCTCCTTGTGATATAAAAAATGCAGCATTGTATAGATGGAATTTTTGATGGATATTCTTCCGGTAAATACCGCCAATGATAATAGAAATTTTATTGTTAGTATATTTTACTATTTGATTGATGATGTCTGTGGAAGAATCAGTAAAGGAAGAATAAAATAATAAATCTTGAGCAGGATAGGAGCATGTTGACATCTCAGGAAATACGATTAAATCAACCTTTGATAAGATAGCTTGATCTATAGCTTGAATGATTTTATAGTAGTTCCCTTGAAAATCTCCTATTGTATAATTCTGTTGTGCTATTGCAATTTTCATAAGATTGAAGATACATCAATTCTTTTTTTTCATTGCATGGTATAGTTTTTTTGTTTGAATAACAATAGAGTTCTCTACCTTATTACAATTTATTTTAGAAATCATTTTTCATCTTTTTGAACTTTGAGAATGTACCTAATATTTGGTATTCTCCTACCTAATTTTAGTAAACAAAACTTATTTCGTTTAGCACTTTGTCTTAATTATCTAGTTTTCTTAAAAAATTAATTGGAGATGTTGAATTTAGTGTTGATGAATATTTACATTTGGGCAGCTTATTTAGACTAATTAAAAACAATTTTCAATTGTGATGTTGAAACAAACTCTGAGTCTTACTTTTTTGTTATGCTTTGCCTCTCTTATTCAAGCTGAAGAATTTATACAGGTTGATTCTAGCTCTGAAAAAAAGCATAGGTTTTCATGGTTAGAGAATTTTGATTTAGGGGGTTATGGGGTGATTAATTATTATAAGTACAATTGGGAAACCTTACCCAACAAAAGAGATGCTATAGATCCGCAGAATCTTAATTTGTATTTAAAATATAAGTTCAACGACAAAATTGAATTGAAGACAGAGATAGAGTTTGAACATGGAGGTACAGGCACATCTATGTCTTTTGATCCGTTGGAAGAGTTTGGGGAGTTTGAACAAGAAGTGGAGTATGGTGGTGCTGTATCTTTGGAGCAGATGAATGTATTATTTAAAATTCACAAAGCATTCAATTTAAAAATAGGAAAGCTGAAAGTCTATATGGGCAATGCTTCAAAATTAGATAGACCCATACAATATTTTACGCCATATCAATCAGAAGTAGAAAATAGTTTATTACCACTTGGATGGTATGAAACAGGAATAGAAATGAGTGGAGATATACCCTTAAAGGGGAAAGATGAATTTCCCATATTATCATATAAGGTATATTTAGTGAGTGGATTGGACAATACTGGATTTAGTTCATTGAATTGGATCAAGTCGGGTAATCAGACGAGATTTGAAATGCCCAATGCCAATAGTCCTGCAGTTGCTGGAAGATTGGATTATATTTTTACTAAAAATAGTGAAGTAGGATTTAGTATTTATGCTAATAATGCTTCTCCAAATAGACCAAAGGATGACTTCAAAACTTCTTCTTGGGTAGTATATGGAGACGCACATTTTACCTATATGAAACATCCGTGGAGACTCACAAGTCTTGCAATGTTTGGCCATATCCAAAATAGTGAATCCCTGAGTGCTGCTAATAGAAATTTATCCAATAATCTCAATGTCAAAAGAACTCCAGTAAGTAAGATGGCTGCTGGTGCTTATATTGAAGCAGGTTATGATATTTTGTCTATTTCTAAAAAGTCAACTCAACAAGAATTGTATCCTTTTATTAGATTAGAATGGTACGATTCTATGTTGAAAACACAAGGAAAAATTTTTGATAATCCAAGATACGCTAGACAAGTATATTCAGCAGGAATAAATTATTTGCCTATTAAGCAGATTGTAATAAAATCTAGTTACGCATATAGGTTATTGGGTTCTAAACAAAAGGAAAACACTTTTGCTTTAGGTATTGGTTTTAGTTTTTAATTTATAAAATATTCAGTTGACATGAAAAACACTTCTTATTTATTATTCGTTTTATTGATTTTAATTTTTACTTCTTGTGATAAAAAAGAGGACTTGGTGGAGGTTACAAATTATCAAGCTGAAATTGAGAATATCGGTTTGAATGTAATTTTGCCCACATATAAAAGCCTATCCGATGCTTCTGCTGCGTTGAAATCAGCAACTATCACTTTAAAAAATAACCCAACAAATGAAAATCTTGTCGCTGCAAAAGAAGCATGGAAAGAAGCTCGTACTTATTGGGAACAATCAGAAGGATTTTTATTTGGTCCTGTTGATCAAGAAGGAATTGACCCATCTATTGATTCATGGCCATTAAATGTAGGTGATTTGAATGCTGTGTTATTTGGAGCTACTCCTTTAAACGAAAATACAGTCAATGTATTAGAAGAAACTTTAAAAGGATTTCACACTATTGAGTTTCTACTGTGGGGAGAAAACAGTGATAAGTCTGTTGATAAATTTACAACTCGTGAATTTGAATATCTGATTGCTTGTTCTGGTGTATTAGCTAATGATACTAAAAAACTATATGATTTATGGGCACCATCTAGTGGGGATTTTATTGCCCAATTGACTAAAGCAGGAAAGGGAAGCACTATTTATATCAGTGAAAAATCAGCATTAGAAGAAATTGCAAATGCACTTGTAGGGATTACAGATGAAGTAGGAAATAGCAAAATCGATGATCCTTTCTCTTCTCATGATGTCAAATTAGAAGAATCTCATTTTAGCAATAATTCAAAATCTGATTTTGCAGATAATATTAGAAGCGTACAGAATATTTATTCTGGAAAATTTAAAGATAAAGGCAATGGTATTTCATTAACCACGATAGTGAGAGCTAAAAACATTGCATTGGATGATAAGATTCAATTGCAAACTGAAGCTGCTATTCAAGCAATTTTAAATATTAATGGCACATTTACTAATGCTGTCATTACACAAGATATTTCTGTAACTAAAGCACAACAAGCTGTGAGAACACTTCAAGCGACTTTAGAGGAGGAGCTACTTCCATTGATTTCAAATTTATAAATTATGTATCAGCAAATTTCTAGATGGAAATTATTCAGTATCTTATTGGTAGGAATAATTTTAGGATTGACTTCATGTAAAAAGGATGAGCCCAATATTGAAGATAATTCTAATGAGATTTTAGCTGGAGGAGCTACAACAGTTTTTTCATCTGGAGCAGATGCATATAGTTTTCCATTGGCTAATTTCAGCCCAGAAGGAGCAAGGATACATTCTACCGCAGATAGGTTGTTTTCACAACAATATATTTCAGCTCCTGCTGATAAATATGGAGGTCTAGGGCCTTTATTCAATCAGAATAGCTGTTTGTCTTGTCATGTAAGAGATGGGAGAGGGACAATTCCAACTACCTATGGTGATAATACCACAGGGTTACTGATGAGATTAAGCATTGCTGGAGAGAACCTTCATGGAGGTCCCAATCCAGTACCAGGTTTTGGGGGACAATTACAGACTAAAGCTATTTTTGGAGTCGAACCAGAAGCTCAACTGGATTATGCAGAGGTACAAGAAATTGTAAAATATTTAGATGGAAATAGTGTTTTGATAACTAAGCCAATTTACACGATTAGCAATTCTTATATTCCTTTGCCTTCAGGGGTGATGACATCTATGCGCCAAGCTCCACCAGTATTTGGCTTGGGATTGCTGGAGGCAATCAGCCAATCAGCTATTTTAGCTAGAGAGGATATAGATGATTTGGATGGTGATGGTATAAGTGGTAAAGCCAATTGGGTTTGGGGAGTAGTGGAAAATAAAAAAGTATTGGGTCGTTTTGGTTGGAAAGCTGGTAATCCTTCAACTTTACAACAATCTGCAGATGCTGCAAATAATGATATGGGATTAACTAGCTCATTTTTTCCAAAAGAATCATGTGACGGACAAAGTAACTGTGTGAAGGGATTGCAGATAGAACATGATATTCAAGATTCTATCGTCAATCTATTGAGTTTTTATGTTCAGACCTTGGCAGTCCCTGCTGCAAGGAATACCTCACAGTCAGATTATAAATCGGGGAAAGCTATTTTTTTAAAATTAAATTGTTCGGGTTGCCATACCCCAAGCTATGTGACTAGTAACCATGTTGTTAAAGAATTGAGTCAACAGAAGATTTTTCCTTATACTGATTTGCTCTTACATGATATGGGTGATGGTTTGGCTGACAATAGACCTGATAACTTAGCCAATGGTAAAGAATGGCGTACTGCCCCTCTTTGGGGTTTGGGTTTGACCCAAATTGTCAACCCGAAAGCAAGATTTCTTCATGATGGTAGGGCGAAAACAATTGAAGAAGCGATATTATGGCATGGAGGAGAAGCTGAAAATGCTGTGATGAAGTTTAAGGAATTGACTAAAAAGGAAAGAGAGCAATTGCTATACTTTTTGAAATCGCTATAAATCTATATTCGAAATGAGGGGCTTCTCTCATTGAATTTTTCCTTTTCTATTTTAATAAAAGATTAATTGTATCATTTGCCTTTATTTTTCTTCAAGACTTCTAGTTAGAATCTTTTTAATTGCTATATTTGCAAATCTTTTTAAAAGGGTTGATTAACTATAAGTATGTATTCAGCAATAAAAAATGTCATTTTTGTAATTATGTTGGTGTTTGGTTCAATAACCTATAACACTTTACAGGCTCAGGATTCTACCCTGATTGAAGAAGTAACAGAAGATGTAGTTGCAATTAGTGAAACAGTTACAGAAGGACATCATGCACCAGCTCTTACAGAGATCATTAATGAGCAAGATCCTATCGCAGCTATTATGCACCATATCTCTGATGCCAATGAGTTTCATATTTGGGGAGATATTGCATTACCTTTGCCAGTGATAATTAGAAAATCAGATGGTTCTTGGTCAACTGGATTATCTAATCAATATCATGAAGCAAAAGATGGTCTAATTTTATCTCACGGACGTATAGTAGATGCACAGACACATAGTGCTAAAGAATTAATAGATTTATCAATTACAAAAAATGTGGCTATGATGCTACTTTCATTGTTGTTATTGTCTATTATCTTCTTTTCTATTAAATCTGCTTATCAAAAAAGAGGTGTGCATTCAGCACCTAAAGGACTTCAGTCAATTTTAGAACCTATTATTTCTTTTATTATTGAAGATATTGTTAAGCCTAATTTGGGTAAAGACTACGAAAAATATATCCCTTATATAATGAGTGCATTTTTCTTTATCCTCATTAATAACTTATTAGGTTTAGTTCCATTTTTCCCTGCTAGTGCCAACTTGACTGGAAATATTGCTTTCACATTGACAATGGCAGTATTGACCTTTATTGTTACCAATATTAATGGTAATAAAAATTATTGGTCACATATATTTTTAATGCCTGGCATACCCAAAATTTTATTACTGATTATTACTCCACTAGAGATAATAGGGATGTTTACAAAGCCTTTTGCTTTAATGATACGTCTTTTTGCAAATATGACTGCAGGTCATATTATTATTCTATCATTGGTCAGCTTAATATTTATATTAGGAGAGAATGGTGCATCAATAGGTGGTGCGATTGGAGGGACTTCGATTGCTGTTCCGTTTATATTATTTATGAATGCTCTTGAATTATTAGTGGCGTTCTTACAAGCATATATCTTTACATTATTGTCAGCAATCTTTATAGGTATGGCTATTGAAGAGCACCATGAGGGAGCACATTAAGATTAAAAATTTAGAAAACTCAATTCAAATAAAATCATTTCAAACAAAACAATTATGACTATTACAGGATTAGCAGCTTTAGGAGCAGGATTAGCAGCACTTGGTGCAGGTATCGGCATTGGATCTATTGGTGGTAAAGCAATGGAAGCTATTGCTCGTCAACCAGAGGCAGTAGGTGATATTAGAGGAGCTATGATTGTAGCTGCGGCACTAGTTGAAGGTGCAGCATTAGCAGCTATAGTTATTTCATTCCTTATTAATGCAGCTTAAGCTTTTATAAGTCTCAAAACGATTAAAGGGGAATAATACTTTTAATTCCCCTCTTTTTAGATTTTAAATTGATCAACGATATGTTGTTATACGATGCAATGGAGTTAATTACTCCAAATTTAGGACTGGTCTTTTGGACGACTCTTTGTTTTATAATTTTTTGGCTTTTTGTAGGTAAACTAGCGTTTAAACCTATAGCAAGAGCTATCAAATCAAGAGAAGAGTCTATTGAAGAAGCTCTTTCTAGTGCTAAAAAGGCAAAAGAGGAAATGCTACAATTGCAAACAGATAATCAAGCTGCTATTAAATTAGCACAACAAGAAGCTTCTCAAATATTGAAAGAAGCTCGTGATTTGAAATCTGCAATCGAAAGTAATGCTCAAGCTAAAGCAAAAGAAGAGGCAACTAAGATTGTCGCAGAAGCTCGTGCTGAAATTCAAAAACAGAAAGAATCAGCACTATTAGAAGTGAAACAAGAAGTCAGTAAATTGGCTGTTCAAATTGCTGAAAAAATATTAGAAAAAGAGTTATCTAATAGCAAAGAACAACAAGATTTTATTTCTGACTTGGTGAATAAATTAAACTAATCTTTTCTCATGGCTGCTGATAAATTAGCAAAAAGATACGCAAAAGCATTGTTTGATGAAGTGTCCTCAAAAGGACAACTTGAAACTGTTTACAGTGATATGCAAACTATTATTCAAGCTGTCAATAGCTCTAAAGAATTGAAAGTTTTTTTGAAAAGCCCTATTGTTAAGTCTGAAAAAAAGACTGCTGCTTTAAATCAAATTTTTAATCAGAAAATTTCAGATGCTTCTTTTTCTTTAATTCAATTGTTGATTGAAAAGAATAGAGAAGGCTTTCTTGATGAAATTGCTGCTTTCTATATTAAATTGTATAATGATTTTAATCATATTTTGGAAGTTAAAGTTACGACTGCTGTTCCACTAAATGATCATACTGAAGCTGAAATCAAAAAATCAATTATCGCTAAAGTTGGAGATAAAAAACTAATTATTAAATCTATTATAAACCCTGATATTATTGGTGGTTTTGTAATTGATTTAGGTAGTAGTGTGTTTGATGCCAGTGTCCGTAACAAATTAAGCAATATTGCAAACGAATTGATTTATAATTAAAATAACAAAATAAAACTATAACCATGGTAGAGGTAAAACCTGATGAAATCTCAGCCATACTCAGACAACAATTGGCTAATGTTGATACTGCTACCCAACTTGAAGAAGTTGGTACTGTATTACAAGTTGGTGATGGTATTGCAAGGGTATATGGACTTACTCAAGTCAAAGCGGGAGAATTAGTTCAGTTTCATAATGGACAAAAAGCAATTGCTCTTAACCTAGAAGAAGATAATGTCGGTGTCGTTTTAATGGGATCTTCTGAAGAAGTAAAAGAAGGAGATATTGTTAAAAGAACTGGACAAATTGCTTCTATAAATGTCGGTGAAGGTATGTTAGGACGTGTCGTTAATACTTTGGGTGAAGCTATTGACGGAAAAGGTCCTATCACTGGACAATTGTATTCAATGCCTATTGAACGTAAAGCTCCTGGTGTAATTTTCAGACAGCCTGTTAATGAACCGTTACAGACTGGTATTAAATCTATAGATGCGATGATTCCAATAGGTCGTGGTCAGCGTGAGTTGATTATCGGTGACCGTCAAATTGGTAAAACAGCTATTGCTATTGATACGATTATTAATCAGAAAGAATTCTATGATAAAGGAGAACCTGTATTTTGTATTTATGTAGCTTGTGGACAAAAAGCATCTACTGTTGCTGGTATAGTACAGACTTTAGAGCATTATGGTGCAATGGCTTATACTGTTGTTGTATCTGCTTCTGCATCTGATCCAGCTCCACTACAATTTTATGCCCCATTTGCTGGTTGTGCAATAGGTGAATTCTTTAGAGATACTGGTCGCCCAGCATTGATTGTTTATGATGATTTGTCTAAACAAGCAGTTGCTTATCGTGAAGTTTCTCTTTTATTACGTCGTCCTCCAGGACGTGAAGCATATCCAGGAGACGTATTCTATCTTCACTCTCGTTTATTAGAGAGAGCTGCTAAGATTAATGCGAAACAAGAAATAGCTCAAGCAATGAATGATTTACCTGAATCTATCAGACCGATAGTGAAAGGGGGTGGTTCTTTAACGGCTCTTCCTATTATTGAAACTCAGGCTGGTGACGTTTCTGCATACATCCCAACTAATGTTATTTCTATTACAGATGGTCAGATATTCTTAGAGTCTAACTTGTTCAATGCTGGTGTTCGTCCTGCTATTAACGTGGGTATCTCTGTTTCTCGTGTAGGGGGTAATGCTCAGATTAAATCAATGAAAAAAGTGGCTGGTACTTTGAAATTAGACCAAGCACAATATCGTGAATTGGAAGCATTCTCTAAATTTGGTTCTGACCTTGATGCCGCTACTTCAGCAGTATTGGAAAAAGGAAAGAGAAACGTAGAAATATTAAAACAACCTCAATTTTCTCCTCTGACAGTAGAAAAACAAATTGCGATTATCTATTTGGGCTCTAAAGGTTTATTGAGAAAAGTCGCTGTAAATAAAATTCGTCAGTTTGAAGAAGACTTTTTAAATAGACTTGAAGCTAAGCATCCTGAAGTTTTAGCTGATTTCAAAAAAGGTGGATTGTCTGATGATTCTACTGCTAAAGTTGAAGCTTTAGCAAAAGAAATGGAAGGCTCTTACGCATAATTTTTTATTCTTAGTTAAGCAATATATATATGGCAGCAAATCTTAAAGAAGTTAGAGGTAGGATTACATCTGTTAAATCGACAATGCAAATCACAAAAGCTATGAAAATGGTTTCTGCTTCAAAGCTTCGTCGTGCTACTGATAGAATTGTTCAAATACGCCCTTATGCTAATCAACTCAATAGTGTATTGGCTAATATTGTGAGTAATTTGCAAGGTGATTATAATTTGGACCTTGCTCAAGAACGCGAACTTAAAAAGGTTCTGATTGTTGTTGTGACTAGTGATAAAGGATTGTGTGGCGGTTTCAATGCCAATGTTCTTAAACTTGTAAAATCTTTGATTAAAGAAAAGTATGCAGAGCTTGAGAATAAAGGTAAAATAGAACTTTTGTTCATAGGCAAAAAAGGAATTGACGCTTTTAGAACATCACGAATAGAAAGTAATCTTTCTTATGTCAATACACTTGGTAAATTAGATTTCGAAAATAGTTCAATGGTGGCTCAAGATATTATTACACTATTTAAAAATGGTGTTTATGATAGAGTAGAAGTAGTGTATAATATGTTTAAAAATGCTGCTGTACAAATTCCTACTGTTGAACAATATCTTCCAGTTCAAACTCAAGTGCAAAATGAGAATTCAATTTCTGCGGATTATATTTTTGAGCCAGGTAAAGAGGAAATTTTAGACACTTTAATTCCTAATATTCTGAAAACTCAATTCTTTAGATTTTTATTGGATTCGGTGGCTTCAGAGCATGGTGCTCGTATGACTGCTATGGATAAAGCTACTGATAATGCTAATGAATTATTAAAGGATTTAAGTATCATGTATAATAGAGCTCGTCAAGCAGCTATTACTACTGAACTTTCTGAGATTGTTAGTGGTGCAGCAGCTTTGTCTGCTGAATAAGTTCAATTACAGATTAGAAATATATAAGGCTGTCATGATTGGCAGCCTTTTTTAATAGTTTATCAAGTCTAAATTATAATTTAGATTATTGTATTTTCATGTAGAATTGGCATAACTTTGACAAATGAATATCCGCACTCAAATTGAAGCGATTCTTTTTTCTGCTGAACAACCTATAACTATAGAGGAATTGACGGATTTCTTTACTAAATATTATGGTGTTGAATATCAGCATGATGACTTAATTGCTTTTATGGAAGAGGCTATTTCTTTCTATGATAAAAGTGAGATTCCTTTTACTGTCATTCAGATTGGAGGAGGATATTTATTTAAAAGTAAATCAGATTTTCACCCATTGATTTCCTCTTTCTTACAAAGAAATTCAATAAAGAGACTGACTGTTGCGGCTTTAGAAACTTTGGCAGTAATTGCTTATAAACAACCAGTTACAAAAACAGAGATTGAATTGATTAGAGGCGTGAATTGTGATTATACAGTTCAAAAATTAATGGAAAAAGAATTGATTGAATTAAAAGGAAGAAGTGAGGAAGTAGGGCGACCTTTGCTCTATGGTACGACCTATTTCTTTTTAGATTATTTTGGCATCAATAATTTAGATGAATTGCCAAAGTTGAAAGAATTTATTGAAATTGAAAATCAAATAGGTGAAAAAGAAAATATCATCAGGTAATAAAGAAGAGCAAAAAAAAGTCTTTAAGGGGAAAAATGTAAATAGCAAGTCTTCGGAATTGTCTTCTAAGGATTTCTCTCAATCAAAGAAAAAAAATAAAGCAACTTCTGTTCATGAAGTTCCTCAATTAAAAGGTATGCCTAAAGTCAATCAACCCAATCGCTTGGTGATGTCCAAACCTGCATCAAAGCCAATTGATGAGACAAGATTGAATAAATATATTTCAAATGCTGGAATATGTTCTAGGCGTAAAGCAGATGAGTTGATTGCACAAGGTCTTGTTCAGGTCAATGGTACAGTTGTTTATGAAATGGGATATAAAGTTCTACCTAAGGATATTGTTACCTATAATGGCAAAAAAGTAGTCAATGAAAATAAAGTTTATGTATTGCTCAATAAACCTAAAGATTTTATTACTACTACCTCTGACGAAAGAGATAGAAAGACGGTGATGCAACTAGTAAAAACAGTTGCTGAGAATGTACGTCTATATCCTGTTGGAAGATTAGATCGCAATACTACCGGATTATTGTTATTGACTAACGACGGAGAGCTTGCTCAACATCTTTCTCACCCTAGTACGAATGTTATTAAAGTTTATCAAGTAGAATTAGATAAACCTATCAAAAAGGGAGATTTGGAATTGATCCGCCAAGGGGTTCAATTAGAAGATGGTTTAGCTCAGGTGGATGAAATTGATATTACTGAGCCACAAGTAGATGCTAGGTTTATTGGTGTTGCCATTCATAGTGGAAAGAATAGGATTGTTAGAAGGATTTTTGAGCATCTCGGATATGAAGTCAAAAGATTAGATAGAGTATCTTATGCTGGTCTGACGAAAAAAGACTTGCCTCGTGGCAGATGGCGATATCTTACTGAAAAAGAATGGGTGTATCTTAAACATTTGACTAGCGGAAGTATCAAAAAATAATATTTTTCTACTTTTTGATTTTCAGACATTTTCAATTCATAGTTCTTTTTTTATTAGTTGAAACTAATGAAAGTTGAATTATTTTCTTATCATATTTTCACATTTAAGAACAGAATGGAATGATAGAATAATATTATATTCGTCAGCAAATAATTCAAACACATATGAAAAAGTCATTCGTTTTGGCTTTCACGCTTTTTATCGGTCAGTTTTTTTTAAATTTTACTAAGGCTTCTGAAACACTTTTTACTATTGATGATATTCCTACTTCTAAAGAAGAATTTGAATATATCTATCAAAAGAATAATATTAATAATCAGGCTGATTTTTCCCAAGCTTCTTTGGATGAATATTTAAAGCTTTTTATCAATTACAAACTGAAAGTTAAACAAGCCAATGACTTAGGATTAGATACTGTCAGCTCACTATTGAAAGAATATGATGGATATAGAAAGCAATTGCTAGATTCTTATGTGCAGCGTCATCTCATAGAACCATTAGTGAAACAAGAATATGACCGCTCTCAAAAGGATGTTGCGATTTCACATGTTTTTATTTCTAAAAATACATTAAAGGCCGAACAGAAAATCAATGAGGCTTATCAAAAATTAAAGAAAGGAGAAAGCTTTGAATCTGTCGCTAAAAAATACTCTGAAGATTCGATTTCAGCTGCCAATAGTGGAAAAGTGGGTTATTTTGCAGCATTACAAATAGGTTACCCTCAGATAGAAGATGCCTTGTACACTGTACCTATAGGTTCATATAGCGGAGTGATTACCACAGATTTGGGCTACCATATTATCAGAGTAGATGATACAAGACCTGCCTATGGACGTATTAAGGTGGCAATTATCAAGATGACTATTCCCGTTGAAGATTCATTAAAAAAGATTGTAAAGAATAAAATTGATAGTGTTTATTCAGCAGTCAAGCAAGGAGCTGATTTTGCATTACTAGCTGCAAAATATAGTGATGACTTTAATTCAAATATGAAAGGAGGCGAATTAGATTGGTTTGGTATCAATACTTATGTTAGAGAATTTGAAAATGCCGCATTTAGTCTGAAGCAGGATGGAGATATTTCTCAGCCTTTTACTACTTCTACTTCTTATTATATCATTAAGAAGTTAAAATCTTTGGCCAAGCAATCTTTTGAAGAATCTGAAGCTGTTATCAAAACAAAGTTGTTACATTCAAAAATGTACGAACATAAAAGAGATGATTTTTTAAATCAATTAAAATCTAATTATAAATACATTCCTAATGATGAAAATATAGAATTGTTCACTAAAAAATTGAATGCTATAATTGATGCTTATCCTTTTCAATTTCCTTTTCAAAATTCAGCTCTGGAATTATTTTCAATTAATGGTCGGAAATTTGATGAAAATCAGATTGGAGAATCAATCAAAAATGATTATTCTAAAGTAACTGGAAAGCTTGGAGAAGAAAGAACACAAGCTTTATTAGACAATGCTATTCGTGATAATCTTTTTGATGTTTATGAACAAATATTAGCCGATTCATTGATTGAGTATAGAAATTTATTAGATGAATATAAAAATGGTGTACTCATATTTGAATTGACCAAAAATCAAGTATGGAACAAAGCGACTACTGATTCTATTGGACTGAATAAATTTTATCATTCGCTAGGAGATAAATATATGTGGAATGAAAGTGCAGAAGTTATTCGCCTTCAGGTAGATTCAACATTGGATGATAAATATATTTCAAAATTGATTAGTAAGAAAAAATTAAATTCTCCAGAAGCATGGAGTCTCTATATTCAGAACAATCCGGGTTTAGGAATCACATTTACCCAAGAAACTATTGAAAAAGGAGATACTACCAAAGCTCCTATCAATTGGAATCTTGGCCTACATTCCACTAATGATAACCATCTTTATCAAACTGTGAAGATAATTCCTGCACATAGGAAATCTCTTTCTGATGTCAGAGGTTATGTTGTTGCTTCCTATCAAGAATTTTTAGATCAAGAATGGATAAAATATCTACATCAAAATTATAAAGTGAAGATTAATAAAGATGTATTTCAGAGTATGGTTAAATAATATATAGTTTTTGATAAACCCTATGCTTGAAAAATAAAACATCTATCTTCGTACCTTTAAATAATAAATCAAATAGTGAAAAATATATTATTGATAATTGCCTTAGTGTTTAGTTGCAAGACCTTATTAAGTGCAGATGAACCGAAACAAGGACTCTTAGTGGACAAAGTACAGATTATAGTAGATGATAAAATCATCTTACATTCTGATATTGAAAATCAGATTCATCTAATGTCCAAAGAACTGAAAAACAATAGAGAATCAAGATGTTATCTGATTGAACAATTGATTATTAATAAAATAATGACCTCACAAGCTGTTTTAGATAGTATTGAAGTCAAAGATGAAGAGGTAGATGCAGAGTTAGATAGGAAAATCAATTATTATGTCAATATGTTGGGAAGCAAAAAGATGTTTGAAGAATACTATAATAAACCTATTGAAGCAATAAAAGAAGATTTTAGAGATGATATCAAAGATCAGATGTTGGCTCAGAGGATGCGCAATAAAATTGTAGAAAACCTATCAGTAACTCCTACAGAAGTGAGAGATTTTTTCAATCATATTCCCAAAGACAGCCTACCTTATTATAATACAGAATATGAGGTTTCTCAGATTGTAATCAAAGCTCATATCGGCGAAATCCAACAAAAGATGGCATTGGACAAAATATTAGACTTGAAAAAACGAGCTGAGGAAGGAGAAGATTTTGGACTTTTGGCAACATTGTATTCTGAAGATCCTGGTTCTGCTGCTGAAGGGGGAGAGCTAGGATTGATGCCTAGAGGTACATTTGTTCCCGAATTTGAAGCTGCGGCATTTAAGTTAAAAGATGGCCAATTGTCTGATATTGTAAAAACTCAGTTTGGGTATCATTTAATAAAATTGAATAAAAGAATTGGAGACCAAATTGATTGTAGTCATATTCTTATCAGAGTACAAGCTGCCAATAAAGATCTGACCTTAGCCAAAGAAAAAGCTGATTCAATTAGGAATGAAGTGGTAAGCGGTAAATTGAAGTTTTTTGATGCTGTAAAACAGTTTTCTGAGGAAGAAATTTCCAAAAATAATGGTGGAAGAGTATTGAATTATGAAACTGGAGGAACTATCATGGAACCACAAGAAATGGATCCTTATTTGTATAAGATGATAGAGAGTTTGGATGAAGGAGCTTATTCAAATGTAGAACCTTATCAGACACAAGATGGTTCTTATGCCTTCAGATTTGCTCGAGTAGATTCAAAAGTTGCACCTCATGAAGCCAATCTTAGTCAAGATTATTCTAAAATTTTAGATGCTGCTAAATCAGAAAAGGAACAAAGAATTATACAAGAATGGGTCAACAGAAGATCTAAAAAATCATATCTTTTTATTAATGATGATTATAAAGATTGCCCTAATCTTGAACAATGGGTAAATACAAAAACCAACTAATATAATGTTTCAAAATGATATTGAAGGTATCCAGGAGTTAAAACTCAAATATCATCTACTCAAAGAAGAAGTGGGTAAGGTGATAGTTGGACAAAATAAAACAGTTGAGCTCGTTTTGCTTTCTATTTTGTGTGATAGCCATAGTTTATTGGTAGGAGTGCCTGGATTGGCTAAGACATTACTAGTGAAAACAATAGCACAGGCTTTAGATTTAAAATATAAGAGAATTCAATTTACTCCTGATTTAATGCCTTCAGATATTATTGGTACTGAAATATTGGATGGCAATAATTTTAGGTTTATACAGGGACCTATATTTGCCAATATTATCTTAGCAGATGAAATTAATAGGACTCCGCCCAAGACTCAGGCAGCTCTTTTGGAAGCTATGCAGGAGCGCACGGTTACAGTAGGTGGGCTTGAGTATAGATTGGATCTGCCATTTTTTGTATTAGCTACCCAGAATCCAATTGAACAAGAAGGGACTTATCCCCTGCCAGAAGCCCAATTGGATAGGTTTATGTTTAATATCCAATTGGATTATCCTTCAATAGAAGAAGAATATCGCATTGTCAAACAAACAACTATTTCCAATCATCAGGTAGTCAATAAAATCTTATCTAAAGAAGAAATTATTGCTTTCCAAGATTTAATAAAAAAAATACCTGTAACAGATTCTTTAATTGAATACGCTGTTAATCTGATTGCCTCTACTAGACCCAATAGTAAGAATCCTCATCAGATCATCAATGAATATATTTCTTGGGGTGCGGGTCCACGTGCATCGCAAGCTATAGTTCTTGCAGCAAAAGCTTATGCAGCAATACATGGTAAATTTTCCCCTGATATTGAAGATGTAAAGGCAGTTTGTATCCCAATTTTAAGACATCGAATAATAAGAAATTTTAAAGCAGAGGCAGAAGATGTGAGTTTAGAGCAAATCGTCTCTAAAATTATGTAATTTTGAGCTGAGGTTTTCAATATGAGCGATAGTATTAAACACGAATGTGGAGTTGCATTAATCAGACTCCTGAAACCACTTTCTTATTATAAAGAAAAATATGGAGATATACATTACGGCTTGACTAAAATGTATCTTCTGATGGAAAAGCAGCACAATAGAGGACAAGATGGTGCTGGTATTGCCAGTATAAAATTGGATTGCAAACCTGGGCATAGATATTATGATAGAATCAGGAGTGTGGAAAGTCAGGCGATAAAGGATATTTTTGAATCTGTGTTCTCTCAATTTTCTGTATTGACTCCTGAGGATAAAGAGGCTATGGATGATATGGATTTTGTAAAGGAACAATATCAGTTCATGGGAGAACTGTTATTAGGACATTTGAGATATGGAACCCATGGAGGAAATAGTATGCACAATTGTCATCCTAGAATACGTTCGAATAACTGGATGACTAGAACTCTTTTTATTGCTGGTAATTTTAATTTAACGAATGTCAATGACCTATTTGAACATTTGGTGTCTTTGGGGCAATTCCCAAGAGAAAAATCCGATACTATGACAGTTTTGGAAAAAATAGGTCATTTTTTAGATGTAGAAAATCAGAAACTTTTTAATCAATATAAATCAAAAGGACTAGAGAATAAAGAAATCACTAATCTTATTGCGCAGAATATTGATATAGGGAAAATTCTACAAGATTCAGCCGAAGACTTTGATGGAGGTTATGTTATGGCTGGAATGGTTGGCCATGGAGATGCCTTTGTTTTGAGAGATGCTAATGGTATTAGACCTGCATATTACTATCAAGATAATGAAATTGTAGTGGTAGCATCTGAACGACCTGCAATACAAACTTCTTTGAATGTTTCAAAATCTAAAGTTTTAGAGTTGGAACCTGGTACAGCATTAATTATTAAAAAGGATGGCACTGTCTCGAATGTGAGATGCCTTCCTGAAAAAGAGAAAAAATCTTGTTCATTTGAAAGAATATATTTTTCTCGAGGAAGCGATGCAGATATTTATACTGAACGAAAGCAATTGGGCAAACAACTTGTTCCTACAATATTGAAAAAAGTTAATTTTGATTTCGACAATACCGTCTTTTCATATATTCCTAATACTGCAGAAGTTGCATTTTATGGAATGATGGAAGAAATCAATAAACAAGCTATTCAGTATAAATTTGAAAAAGCTGCTAATGAATCATGGACTAATGATAAACTTCAATCTGAGTTATTAAAATTGCCAAGAATTGAAAAGATAGCTGTCAAAGATGTTAAATTGAGAACTTTCATTACTGAAGACACATCAAGAAATGATTTGGTTCATCATGTGTACGATGTTACCTATGGGATTGTTAAAGATAATATAGATACATTAGTCGTATTAGATGACTCTATTGTGAGGGGAACCACATTAAAGGAGAGTATTTTGACAATGCTTAGCAGATTAGAACCTAAAAAGATAATTATTGTTTCTTCTGCTCCTCAAATTAGATATCCTGATTGTTATGGAATTGATATGTCTAAAATGGCTTCATTTGTAGCATTTATTGCAAATATTGAGTTATTGAAAGATAATGGACAGATTGAATATGTTTATGAGTTATATGAAAGGTGTAAAATTGAATTAAAAAAGCCTGTTTCCCAAATGCAAAATATTGTCAAGGAAATTTACTCATATTATTCACCTGAAGAGATTTCCAAAAAAATTGCTGAAATAGTTACTCCGTCACATATTGTTCCAGAAGTAGAAGTGGTATATCAATCTATGGAAGGCCTTCATAAGGCTTGTCCTAATCATTCGGGAGATTGGTATTTTACAGGAGATTATCCTACTGAAGGTGGTGCTCAAGTGGCACTTCAAGCATTTGTTAACTATGTTGAAGGGCGAAATGTGAGGGCATATTAGAAAATATGATAAAATATTGAATAAATATTTAAAGATTTTTAATTAAATTTGCGTTTTTATAGTTGTGTGAGGTATATTTGTGTTGGATATACCTATCAGAAAAATTAAATTGAATATTATGGGTTTGAAAAAAATTACTTTTTTGGGGTTGTTATCAGCTGCTACAATTTTGCCTTCAGTAGCACAAGATTCGACAACGAGTAGTTCTGAAGTTAATTATAATAAACTTCCAGAAGAATATTGGCCATTGAAAAGTCAAGTCAAAAAGAAAAATCAAGATCAATTAGAGGCGTATATTAATGGAGATTCTCTATATGCACCTCGTGTAAAAAGACAATTAGCTATTGGTGTTGCTGGAGGGCTAGCGACAATTAGTGGTGATGTTAAGAATGTTGGGGGGTTTGGAACATCTTTGTTTTTTAGACACAATATTAGCTATATCTTATCTGCAAGATATGAATTTGGCTTTTATAGAGCTTGGGGACAAAATTATGAAGCTAGATCTTTGAGAGGAGATTTGCAAGATCCTAATTCTGCGTATAGAAATACTGCTTACAAAGGAGTTAATGATTATAGAGGTGCTGGTGTAAGTATTGCTTTTGATAACTATAAGACAGATATCTTGGATTTACAAGCCTCTTTATTGGTAAATT
Source organism: Chitinophagales bacterium (assembly GCA_023957235.1). Taxonomy (GTDB): domain Bacteria; phylum Bacteroidota; class Bacteroidia; order Chitinophagales; family JADIYW01; genus JAMLHH01. The sequence continues at coordinate 212,308 of JAMLHI010000003.1, forward strand.
TAACAAATATAATGCTGCTTCATCGTAAGCAATCTCGTTTTAACTTATATGCTCATTTTGGTGGGGGTATTATGAATTATAAGACATGGGTTGATGCATTGAATGATGATAATGAAGTGTATAGATATAATGATATACGAAATAATATAGACGCTTTTAAGCCTGAAAGTGAGAGAGGTAGTGCAATATCTCCTAGTGAAAGAAGAGATGTAAGAAGGTATCTTTATGACAATGTTTATAATTCTAGACCAAGAGGACGTAATTACGAAACTTTAGGTGAAGGCCATAAAGATGAAGATGAGATTTTTGGTAGAGTTTCTAACTTCATCGGTACTGCAGGATTAGGAGTAGAAGCATTAGTAGGTAAGAAAAAAAGAGTTTCTGTCGGTCTTGAACATAGATTGACAATGACTAATGATGACTTATTGGATGGTGTAAGATGGGCGGATCAAGGTGACTTGACAAGAAATTTTGATACTTATCACTATGTGTCAGGAAGGGTTTCAATCTTCTTAGGAAATAAAGAGAAAAGAGCTATTCCAATGTGGTGGGATAATCCTGCTAATACTTATTTGCGTAAATATGAAGCGCCAGGTGACCATTTGAAAGATGATGACAATGATGGTGTAGATAATTTCTATGATCTTGAACCAAATACAAAAGCTGATTGTCCTGTAGATTCACATGGTAGATTATTAGATAGTGACGGTGATGGATGTCCAGATTGTGAGGATCCAGAACCTTTCTCTTCTCCATTATTACCTATAGTCGAATGTAAAAATGTTTATGATGGTTTTGCATCTAAAGAATGTTGCGATGTGAAAGCTACAACTAAAGCACCTATTGTATTCCCTGTAGTTCCTTTTGCTCCTGATCGTTTTGGAACAAATAGCTTTAATGAAATTGACCAAATAGCTAAAGTGTTACAAGAAAATCCTGATGTGAATGTAGTTGTTAAAGGTATCTCTAAAAGTACAAAAAATATCAAATACAATGAACAATTGGCGTGGTTACGTGCTAATAAAGCAGTTGAAACTTTAGTTGAAAAATATGGTATTTCAAGAGATAGATTCATTATTCAGTATGAAGGCGAAACAATTAAATCTGAAGGTGGAGATTTTGATAAATTCCAAAATAATAGAGTAGAATTTAGAGTTGCAGAACAAGGTGAAACAGGTTCTAGCAATCCTCCTGCTCCACACCCTGGTTATAAAGCAGGTAAACAATAATATACCTTAATATTTAAGTTGAAGGGGTTGCTGATTGCAACCCCTTTTTTGTTGATATTATTGTCATATATTGCTTGAATTGTATGGATAACTTTCAAATTTTTATTCTATTCGCCTCTGAGAGTTTTTAATGTGAATAAATCAATACTTCTTAAGCGTTTATAATTATTCTATCTTGCATAATTATTATCTTTGCTGGCTTACAATTATTTATCAATGGATAAGAATACCATTACAGGTTTTATTTTACTGGCGTTAATGACAGTTGGGTATGTTTTTTATACCAATAATGAACAAGCTAAGCTTGAAAAACAAAAGGCTGTTGTTGAGACAATTTCTAAATCAGTTGAGAAAGATACATTATCCCAAAGTGTAAGTATTGATACTGCTGCATTGGTGATACCTATCGTTAAGAATTTAGGTGGTTTTACTTCATTTTCTCAGGGAAATGCTAAAGAAATAAAGATTGAAACTGAAAAAGCAATATATTCTTTTAATTCAAAAGGTGGCACATTAAATAGTATTACATTAAAGAGCTTTAAAACACATGATCATCAACCTTTAGTCTTATTTGATAGTAATGACAATCATTTAGACCTTTCATTTCTGAATAAGGAGAAGATTAAGATTCATACGAGTGAACTTTATTTTGAAACTTCTGCTGTAGATACAAAAATTGAAGGTAATGATTCAATACAAATAGATTTTATTTTGAATTTGGATGGCAATTCTCAGTATAAGCATTCCTATGTTATTCATGCCAATAGTTATTTGCTTGATTTTAATATCTCTTCAAAAAATGGAAGCCAATTTATGGCACCTTCTAATAACTTATTTCAAGTTAATTGGAAACAAGAACTTCCTTCTTTAGAACAGAGTATTAAAGAGGAAAGAATGTATTCTAATCTATACTATAGAACAGTAGAACACCAAGTTGATGAATTGAGTTCAAGTAAGAATGATGATAAAATTTTGGAGAATGGAATTCAGTGGGTAAGTTTTAAACAAAAATTCTTTAATAATACATTGATTTCAAGTTCTACTCCTTTTGAAAAGGGAGCTAGAGTTAGAGTGAATATCAATGACAAAAGTACTGATATAGTTAAAGGTGCAGAAGCTGATTTGAAATTGCCTATTGCACAAAGTGGTGATATTAACTATGCATTGCAATGGTATCTAGGTCCTAATAAATATTCTGATCTTAGAAGTCTTAAAATTGGATTAGATGAGATTATACCATTGGGTTGGGCAATTTTTGGATGGGTAAATAAATTTTTAATCATTCCAGTTTTTAACATTTTGGGTAAGTTTATTTCTAATTATGGTGTGATTATTTTTATTCTTACTGTTTTACTAAAATTGGTATTAGCACCGTTGAATAGAAAGCAATTGATCTCAACTACTAAGATGCAGATTCTTAAACCTGAAATTGATGAGCTAAAGAAAAAATATCCTAATGATAAGCAAATGGTGGGAGCCAAACAGATGGAATTGTTTAGAAATGCTGGTGTAAATCCAATGGGTGGGTGCTTGCCAATGTTGTTGCAGATGCCTATCCTCTTTGCTATGTATCGATTTTTCCCTAACTCTATTGAGCTCAGACAAGCTCCTTTCTTATGGGCGACTGACTTATCTCATTATGATTCTATATATACTTTACCTTTTACTATCCCCATTTATGGAAATCATGTCAGTTTATTTACTCTATTGATGGCCATTACTTCAGTAGCTTATACAAAAATAATGATGAGCCAACAATCAATGAGCGTTGGTGGAAATGATGACATGATGGCTATGCAGATGAAGATGATGCAATATCTGACTCCATTTATGTTCTTGTTTATGTTTAATTCATTTTCTGCCGCATTGAGTTACTATTATTTCTTATTTAATTTCTTATCAATTGTTCAAACCTATGTTCTGAAAAAATTCTTTATCAATGAAGATAGTTTGAGAGCTGAAATTGAATTTAATAAGAAACAACCAAAGAAGAAATCTGCTTGGCAAAGTAGAATGGAAGATATGATGGAACAGCAAAAGGCTATTCAGGAAAAGAAGAAGAAATAGCTAAGTAGTTGCTTTAAAAATATAGTAATATTTGATTATATTGTTCGTAAATGTATTTATGAGACAATATGATGAGCTTCCAATGATGAAACCTTTTTTGAGTTTTCTTATTGGAATTTTGATGGCTTATTATTTTGATTTTCCTTTTCATGTATATCTTGTATTAACATTTGTTTTTTTATTCATCGGCTTGATATTAATGACTTCTTATTTTAAGAAGACAAAATGGATGGCATTATCAGGCTTTTCTATACTACTATCTTTATTGTTTGTAGGAAGCATGAATTATTCCTATAAAAAGAACTATCAGCCGCTCAAGGATGGTTATTATTCATATCAGGGTGTTATATCTAAAGTTATTAGTAGGAATTCAGATTATACAAGATGCTATCTTGATATTATTGATGTCAACAGAGAGCCTATCGCTCATCCTTATACTGTCATAAGCAATATCTCTGATACTTTAATTTATGCTGGAGATACTATTTGGGCTTCTTCTACTTTAAGACCATTGATGCCTTCCCTTAATCCTGGTCAGTTTGATGTACGTAAATACTATGGATATAAATATATTTATCAAACTAGTACAATTAAGAAAGGAAATTTCTTTGTTAAACCCTTTAAAGGATTCTTCCATTTTCAACGATGGTGTCAACAGTCTGCAGTATGGTGTGGTGAAATATTTAGAAAATTTGTTCCAGAAAGGAGCTCTTTGACTTTGCAGGCCTTATTACTTGGGATAAAGAATGAGATATCTCAGGATATGATGGAAGTATATATGCAAAGTGGAGTGATGCATGTATTGGCAGTTTCTGGAATGCATGTTGGAATTTTGTATGTCGGTTTATTAACATTACTGCGACCTCTGTATAGACGTTGGAAATATATAACTTTTATTTCTATATTATTAGTGTGGATATTCTCATTTATTACAGGTGGTGGCCCTGCAATTTTAAGGGCTGCAATAATGTTGACTTTTGTTGATATTGGTAAAAAAATCAATAATCAATCTAATCCTGTTAATCTACTTTTAGTTTCTGGATTTATTCTTTTGCTGTTTCAGCCATATTTAGTCTGGGATATAGGTTTTCAGCTCTCATTTGTAGCTATGTTGGGGATTTTTTATTTGATGCGCCCTATTCAAAATTTGTTTTATTTTAATAAAAATTGGGTGAAGAATTTTTTGTGGGCACCAACTGCAATGTCAATAAGTGCACAGTTGGCGACTACACCTCTGACTTTTTATTACTTTGGCAATTTTCCCGTATATTTTATTTTGACTAATATTTTTATTCTATTACCTATTACATTGGCATTATATGGAGGAATACTTTTATTGTTGACTTCTTTTATCTTTCCGGATAATATTAATCTAGCAATAGGAAAAATTTTAGATAATATTATTTTTTATGGATTTGATGGCTTCTTACAATGGATGACCTCTCTTCCAGGTGCTTATGTTAATCATATTTATTTGTCTTTTTGGCAAGTTGTTATATTGAGTATGTCTATTTATTTTTTTGGATATTGGCTGTATCATTTGAAAAATGGAAAGTGGCTTATTGGGAGTATTATGTTTTTATTTATTTCATTTTTGGGTTCATGGATAAGAGAATATAGATTGTCTATACATCCACAGGCTCATATTCTTCATGTTTCTGGCCAACATGCTATTGCAGCTGAAAATTTTATTTGGAGTAATACAATGATAAATGATTCTATTATTCAGAAGAATGGATTTTTTCTGAATGGATATTTAAGAAATAATGGTTTTAACAGTTGGAGAATTGGTTTGCCTTCATATGCCAAGGGAGATTCTTGTTTAGTCACCATAGGGAAGTCATCAATTTTTGTTCTTAATCAGAATTTGAATAATTTTTCTTCTGAAAATCCACTTGTTGTTGATTATCTAATTTTGGGTAATCAGTTGTATTTAAATACTGATGAACTTCTAAAAAAAATTAATTTTTCGTGTTTAGTTTTAGATGCTGCTCTTGATTATAAGAAGTATCAGCTTTTTAAAAGACTGTTGACTGAAGCACAAATTCCTTTTTATGACATCAGAGTTTCAGGGGCATTAAAAATTTCTTTATAAAACTTTTAAGGTTTCTAAAATAATAGCATAGACTTTATCAAGTTCTTCATTTGTGATACAATACGGAGGAATGAGATAAATGGTGTTACCAAGTGGTCTTAATAGCACCCCCTTTTTGAGAAAAGCATAATAATATTGATCTCTTTTCGAATTAAAATATCCTGTAGGCTCATTGTTTTTGATATCAAATGCTAAAATGGTTCCTGTTTGCCTAGCATTTTTTACTTTGGGGTGGTTTTGAAGTTGATATAAAAATGCTTGATGTTTATAGACAATACGTATTATCTCATCAATATAACCTGGTTGTTTAAAGATCTCCAAGGATGCAAGTCCAGCTGTACAAGCTAGTGGATTGGCAGTATAGGAATGTCCATGATAGAATGTTTTTAATGGATCTTTTTGCAAATAAGCATGATAAATTTTAGAAGTGCATGATGTTGCCCCAAGTGCCATATAACCGCCTGTTATTCCTTTAGAAAGACAAAAGATATCTGGAGCTTCATCTAAATGGTCACAGGCAAACATCGCGCCTGTACGTCCAAAACCTGTCATCACTTCATCAGCTATTGTAATGATATTTAATTGTTTGCAATGACGAATAATTTTTTCTAATAATTCTGCTTCATACATCAGCATACCTGCCCATCCTTGTACAAGTGGTTCGAAAATAAAACCTGCTATATCATATTGTTGATGGATATGAGTGATTTTTTCTACTATATGTTGGATATTATCACTAGTGGGAGTCGGAATATGGATAACATTAAATGCAGGCTTTCCATAAGGGTCGTTGAATGGGCTATCTGCACCGACTGCCATGGACCCAAATGTGTCACCATGATAACTGTTTTCAAATGCAATAAAACTAAGTTTTTTTTGACCTATGTTATACCAATATTGCATAGTTATCTTGATGGCTACTTCTACTGCGGTCGAACCATTATCTGAATAAAATATTTTAGACTGGTTTTCTGGTAATAGTTTTAAGATCTCTTCTGCTAGTTCAATTGCGGGTTGATGTGTAAACCCAGCAAATATCACATGTTCTAGAAGGTCTAATTGTTCTTTTAGTCTTTCATTAATATGAGGATGGGCGTGTCCATGCAGATTGACCCACCATGATGAAACAGCGTCTATATATTCATTGCCTTGATCATCATAAAGATAAATTCCCTTTCCTCTAACTATATTAATATTATATTCTTCTTTCCATTGAGGAGTACAAGGATGCCATATTGCTGTTTTGTCGCGCTTATTCCACTCCATATTTTTTTAAGTTAATTTTTAATTCAGATGCCAATGATTGTATGTCTTCTATTGTAATTTCTTGTAATTCAGGTATTTGCAATAGAAGAGGTAGTTGTGTGTATTGCTGTATCCAATTGTTAGTGTCTGGAAGTTCCTCTCCATTGGCAATAAAACCAATGATAGGGATATTCCTTCTTTTTAAGGCTTCAATACTCAATAAAGTATGGTTGATATTTCCTAAATATTGTCTAACAATCAAAATGACTGGAATATTCCAATATTGAATTAAATCTATAAAAAGTTGGGTGTCATTAAGAGGAACCATGATGCCACCAGCAGTTTCAATAATTAAATTTTGTTGAATATTGTCAGGCAACTTCAATTGTGGTATTGTTATCTCTACTTGATCAATTTTTGCAGCAATATGAGGAGATAATGGTTCCTGAAGTAAAAATATCTCAGGGAGAATATGTTTGTCAGTCCATTTAGCGATGCATGAACTATCTCTATCCCCTTTGCCATTTAAATAACCAGATTGAATAGGCTTCCAATAGATAGCGTTGATAGCAGTGCATACAATTGCCGAAGCAAGTGTTTTTCCAACTTCTGTACCTATACCTACTATAGCTATTTTATGCGGTTTCATTTTCTTTTTTCAGAGTATCTATCAATAATTGAATTTCATTAGTAGTGTTATGGCTGTGTAGGATAATTCGTAATTGTTCTTCTCCTTTTGGAATAGTTGGTGAAATAATTGCCTGAATAGCCATTCCATAATTTTGAAATTTTTGGGCTAATAGCTTGACGTTTTGTTCACCGGGAACGATTAAAGAAAATATTGGCCCATCTCCTTTCAGATTTTTTATCCCAATTGTTCTTTGTTTGAAATAATGTATATGCTGATGAAGTTGTTTAGCTGCATGAGAATATTTGATTAAAAAATGGTGGGCAAGTTGGATATGATAAATGTCAATAGGAGGAAGGGCAGTAGTATAAATAAAATTTTTAGAGAAATTGATGAGATATTCTTTTGTCATTTGGCTACAAAGTACTGCAGCACCATGTGCACCTATTGCTTTTCCAAATGTAACTACTCTTGCGAAAATATCTTTATTTGTTTTTGTTTCATTGCAAAGCCCTCTACCATTCTCTCCAAAACAACCTACTGCATGTGCCTCATCTACAATAATTTGAATATTGTATTTTTTGCATAATTGAATATATTGTTCTAAAGGTGCCTTGTCTCCATTCATGGAATAATAGCTTTCACATATCATCCAAGAAATGTTATCTAAAGAAGAATGTTGAATTTTATGTTCTAAATCATTGACATCATTATGTTTAAAAGAAATCTTTTGAGCCCCTGATAGTTTCAGGCCTTGATGCATAGAAGCATGAATAGCCTCGTCATAAAATACTATATCTTCAGGTCTGATTAATGTAGAAAGAAGTCCAACATTAGCATCAAAACCTGAATTATATAATAATGCAGCTTCACTTTGATAAAACTCAGCTAGAAAATCTTCTGTTTGTTCGTGTATGACTGAATTTCCACTAAGAAGCCTAGAGCCAGATGCTCCTAAATTTATTACATTATATTCAGTAAGTTTCTGCTTTATCCATGCAGATTTTGTAAGTCCTAAATAGTCATTTGATCTGAAGTCAATCAAAGTATCTAATATAGTGAGCTGTCTATATCTGTTGTTATTTTTTCTATGATTTAATGCTTCTGATATTCTTTCTTGAATATTATCAAGCTTAACTAAGGATTTCATTTGCTTCTACTCCTTCTGTTTTGAAGGACTCTCTTGGTTGCAGTCCTAAAAGTTCGAACATAGCCATGTCGTCAGAATGTTCTGGATTAGGAGTGGTTAATAATTTGTCTCCCGCAAAGATTGAATTAGCTCCTGCCATAAAGCAAAATGCCTGTTCAGATATTGGCATCTCTAATCTCCCTGCAGATAATCTTACCATCGCTAGAGGCATTAGAATTCTTGCAGTTGCTACCATTCTGACCATTTCAAAAACAGGAACACGTTCTCTTCCTTCTAAAACGGTACCTTCTACTGCTACCAATGCGTTGACAGGTACTGATTCAGGGTGGTGTGGCAATGTTGCCAATGTATGTAACATTCCTATTCTGTCTTCATGGCTTTCACCTAAACCAATAATTCCTCCACTACATACTCTTATTCCGGCTTTCTGCACATGACTAATGGTTTTTAATCTGTCATCATAGGTTCGGGTAGTGATAATTTGATCATAATATTCCTCTGATGTGTCTAGATTATGATTGTAAGCATAAATACCTGCCTCTTTCAATTGATATGCCTGCTCTTCTGTCAACATTCCCATTGTACAACAGACTTCCATACCCATATCATTGACACCTTTCACCATTTGAAGAACCTTGTCAAAATCTCTGTTATTGCGTAATTCTCTCCAAGCAGCACCCATACAGAATCTAGTTGAACCATTGTCTTTAGCTTCTTGAGCTTTTGTAAGTACTGAATTGACATCCAATAATTTGTGGATATTAATATCTGTATTGTATCTAGCTGATTGCGAACAATAAGAACAGTCTTCAGTACAGCCTCCTGTTTTTACAGATAATAATGTACAGACTTGTACTTCGCTTGGTGTATGATATTTTCGGTGAATTGTTGCGGCACGATAAACCAACTCTAATAACGGCATATTATAAATCTCTGCAACTTCTTCTTTTTTCCAATCATTGCGAATATCAAACATGAATTGTAATTTTCAACTAATTTAGTTTTTTAATATTGAAAATCAAATTTGAATCAAGACCCAAAGGTTAAAAATTAAACTTTATTTTTAGTTTGCTATCAAATTGGATGAAAAGGCACACTTTTTTACAGAGATGATTGATGAAGAAACTAGGAAATAATTGAAATAATTATTTTTCTATTTCTTGCTCTATTTCTAAATTCACACAAATATATTCCTTGCCATTCTCCAAGAGCAAGTCGTCCATTGATTATTGGAATATTGACTGAACTTCCACAAAATACGCTTTTTATATGTGCAGGCATATCATCTAAACCTTCTACTGTATGAGCGTATGGTAATCCCTTCTCTGGAACTAAATGATTGAAAATCATTTCAAAATCATCTAATACTGTCTGGTCGGCATTTTCGTTAATACAGATTCCTGCAGATGTATGCTGGATAAAAACCTGTAAAATGCCATTTTGGGGTAATTCAGGAATATTTTTCAATATTTCTGCCGTTATCAGATGAAAACCTCTTGAATATTGAGGTAAAGTGAGAGGGAAATGTTTCACCATATTTACAAATTAGATAAAGATACAAGTACTTATGCTTTCCTTGCCACCAGTGAGCATAAACCAATGTTGTAATATTGCTAATTAATTTTTAAGAACAAAGTGTCTTTTGTTATGATTTTAAAAAGTAATGCAGAAATTAAACTGAGCATTCCGCTAATGAATAGTGCAAATATCCACAATATCTCTGTCTGATAAATCAATTTATTGATTGCATATACAGTGATAATAAATAAGAGAACTCTGAAAATTAAAGAGAAATTCAAATGAATTTTAAATAAGGCAACAATAGCTATTGAATAGATGATGAGCATTAGTATTTGTGTTGCAAAAGTAGCATAAGCTGCTCCTAAGGCTCCATTTTGGGGAATGAGAATATAGTTTAATCCAATATTTAATAGGCTAGCAATGAATAAGCTAGGTATCATGATGCGAAAAGATTTTTTTACTGTCAGCAAAGGGCCAAATACATATAATAAACCTACTGGAACAAAATTGAACAACAAAATGGTGAAAATTGAGCTGCTATATTGGGGTGCATCTTTGTATAAAGTACTGATGATTTCTTTGGAATAAAATGCACCTCCTAATACAATAGGAACAATGATGACTAGCATGATATTAAATCCTTGTAAGATGATTTTCCGAACTTGATCTATCTGACTAATTTTGTTTGCAAAAATCGGTAATAAAATTCCAGCAATGATATATCCAATATTATTCACTGACTCCATGATTCGATAGCTTTGCGCATAAATACCGGCTTCATAGGCTCCTTTTGTGCCAAGCATTTTTTCTATCATTACTGTGTCTATCCTATAATATACTGTCATCAAAAAATAAATAATAGCAAATGGAATAGTGGAAACAATAATTCTTTTAAATAATTTTTTATCAAATCTCCAATAAAATTGAGTGCTCAGCTGAAGACTGAAATAAATACAGACGAAAGTAGTGACAGTTAGAGAAATGGTCTGTATCCATACAAAATTTGAAATATTCAACTCAATCATCTTAGGATGGGGTAATATCATGATGGAACAGCCAATGATCATCAGAAATTTATCTAAAGAAGATAATATGGCATCTTTGATGAATAATTTGTGAGCATTGATATTTGCTCGTAGAAATATATTGAAGGATAGTAAAATCTGGTTGAGAACCAACCATGGGAAAAAATCATATTGAATATATCCTAATGCAGCAGCAGCAGTTATAGAGAGAAGCAAATAGATGACAGTCATTAGCAGTTTGGAGCTTAATAAAGCTGGAAATAATTTTCCAAATTGACTGTTATCTAGTGAAATTTCTGTCTGAGTATAATTCTGTAATCCAAAATCTAAAAAAATTTGAAAAAGATAAGTAAAATTGAATACAGCAAAATATAAACCATATTCATGACTTCCTAATTCATTTTGTACAGTTCTGTCAATACCAAATATCCATATTGGTTTGATTATAAAATTAACTAAAAGTGCAAAGAAAGTATTGAATAGGAAAGATTGTCTCATACTCTTAATATTTATTTATATACTTCATCTAATGCAGATATGATAATGTCACAAGCATATTCAATTTCACTTTCCGTGATGATTAATGGAGGAGCTATTCGCATTGCTCTGGATTCAAATAGAAACCAATCGGTCAATAATCCTTTCTGAATGCAAGATTGAATGACTTTTTGAAGGTTTTCAAAATTATCTAAATGAACTGCAATCATCAGCCCTTTATGAGTGATTTTTTGAATTGCAGGATGTATTAATTTTCTTACAAATAAATTTCCTTTAGTTTTTACTTCCTGAATATATTTTTCACGAAGTAACACTTGTAGATTTGCTAGTGCAGCAGCACAGCTCACAGGATGTCCTCCGAATGTAGTGATATGTCCCAATATTGGATTAAAAGATAGTGATGACATAATTTCAGAAGAAGAAATAAATGCGCCTAATGGCATACCTCCCCCAAAGCTTTTGGCTAGTAATAAGATATCGGGAACAATTTCTAATTGTTCAAATGCAAACATTGTTCCTGTGCGCCCCATGCCAGTTTGAATTTCATCCAAAACCAATAAAGTCCCTGTTTGACTACATTTTTTTCTTAATGCTTGCATAAAATCATTGCTGGGAACAGTGACACCACTCTCTGCTTGAACCGGGTCAATGAAAACAGCAGCAGTCTGAGAGTTTATCAGCTCTAAATCATCAATATGATTATATCTCAAATGTCGGACTCCGGGGAGAAGTGGTCTGAATTTATTCCTCCAGTATTCATCTCCCAATAAACTTAAAGCACCTTGGGTACTACCGTGATATGCATGGTGAAAACCAATAATTTCAGGTCTTCCAGTATATCTTTTAGCCAGTTTCATTGCTCCTTCAACTGCTTCTGCTCCTGAGTTGGTATAATATACTTGTTGAAGTGTACTAGGTAAAATACTCGCCAGTAGTTGTGCCAATTTCACTTGAGGAGACATCAGTAACTCGCCATAAACCAAAGTATGCATATAGTTCTGTGCTTGTAATTGTACGGCTTTTACAATTTCTGGATGACAATGACCTAAATTACTTACACTTATACCTGCAATTAAGTCCATCCATTTTTCTTCATTTTTGCCATAAAGCCATAAACCTGAAGCACTTTCTATTTCCAATAAGAGAGGAGAATCGCTTGTCTGTGCGATATGTTGAAGAAATAATTGTCTTTCAGATTGCATATTGCGAATATAATTCTAATGCTTGTGAAATTTTGAAATTTGACGGATAGAGTTTCGGATTCTTTGCGTATAATTAATTTTATTATACAACAAAAAAAGGTCGCAAATAATGCGACCTTTTTTTGTATAATAGGATTTGAATTATTTTTCTAATATCATTGTTAATCCTTGGCCTCTTGCAGCACAGATAGAAATAAACCCTTTTCCAGAACCTTTTTCGTTCAATAATTTTGCAAGTGTAGCAATGATTCTTCCTCCAGTTGCCGCAAAAGGGTGAGCAGCTGCAAGGCTACTGCCTTTCACATTGAGTTTGTTTCTGTCTATAGAACCTAGAGCTTCTATACCTAATTTTGCTGATAATTCTTCACTTTCCCAAATTTTTAATGTAGCTAAGACTTGTCCAGCAAAAGCTTCATGGATTTCATAAAAATCAAAGTCTTGAAGTTTTAAATTGGCTTTTTTCAGCATGTCATGAGCTGCAATAGCAGGAGCCATTAATAGATTGTGTTTATTTTCAACATACTCAATAGCTGCAAGTTGTGCAAAAGATATATAGGCTAAAATGGGTAGATTATGAGATTTTGCCCATTCTTCTGAAGCCAATAATACAACAGATGCACCATCGGACAGAGGAGTTGAATTTCCAGCTGTCATTGTTCCTCCGTTTTTATCAAAAGCTGGTTTAAGTGTAGCCAACTTTTCCAATTTCGTATCAGGTCTTAAATTATTATCTCTAGTCAACCCTTTGAATGGAGTAATCATATCATCAAAAAATCCATCTTCATAAGCTGCTGCCATTTTTTTATGACTTTCAAAAGCCAATTGATCTTGCTCTGCTCTTCCTATTCTATAGTATTTTACTGTGTATTCTGTATGTCCTCCCATTGAAAGTCCAGTTAGAGGTTCTTGGTTGGCAGGTATAGTAGGAATGAAATGTTTAGGGCGAATTTTTGCGATTGCTTTTAATCTTTCAGTATTTGTTTTTGCTCTATTGGCTTCTAGTAAAACACGAGTTAGTTCATCGCTCAATACAATTGGAACTTGACTAGTAGAGTCAGCACCACCTGCAATCCCTACTTCAATTTGACCCAAAGCAATTTTATTGGCAATATATACAGCAGCTTCAATCCCTGTGTCACAAGCTTGTTGTAAATCAACAGCAGGAGTATTGGGGTGTAGGGAAGTCTTCATTATTGAATCTTTCATCAAGTTAGGCTCCTCACTACTTTTTAATACTGCCCCTCCAGCTACTTCCCCTAAAAGTTCGCCTTGAAGATTGCATTTATCTATTAAGCCATTTAAAGCAGCCACCATCATTTCGTGAATTGTCACTTCTGAATACGCTGTGTTTTGACGTGCAAAAGGGATTCGGTTATATCCAACAATTGCCACTTTTTTAGTATGATTAGAATAGTTCATATTAGATGATTTTGGTTAAAAAATAATGGCTTGAAAGATACGAATAAATTAAGAGATGGAATTTATGCGAAGGTTTTTAATATGTGATATTTGAGTTAAATACTTAGGCTATGCTTTTCTATTACAATGAATAAAAATATGAATCAATAGGAATAGAATGATATATTTCTTATTCTATTATTGGTTGTCTGTATTTTCTTTAGGTAATTTTTCTTTAAGGGTATTCAGTGTATCTATTGCAATCTGAAGGATTTGTTTGAATTTTTCAGGTTGTTGTACATAGTACTGATATGAATAGTAGGATTGGCTATCTTTAAGATGATATTTTTGGTCCAATAGCGGATAACTATTCAATAGAAGAAGATTGTATTGTGTAACGCCTGAAACAGAAAGTTTATTTTCAATCAGCAAAGCATCTGCTATTATTCTCCCCATAATTTTTTCTTCTATTAAATCAGGAGGAGGAGGTATGGAGTTTTTATTTTTACATTGACACAGAGCATATATCGCCCCAATAAGAAGGCTATATTTGTATATTTTTAAAAAGTAGTTCACTTAAAATGGATATAATCAATAAAATTACAAAGATAATTGAAGATAATCATGCACAATTAGTAGTAGTGAGTAAAACATACAGTCCTGAGCGGATATTGGAAGTATATCAAAGAGGCCTTAGAGTGTTTGGGGAAAATAAGGTTCAGGAAATTTTGGAAAAGAAAGATTTACTACCTTCTGATATTCAATGGCACATGATAGGCCATTTACAGTCTAATAAGGTAAAATTGATTGCACCTTTTATATCAATGATTCATTCAGTGGATAGTGAAAAAATACTTTCTGAAATTCAAAAACAAGCTAAGAAAATTCAGCGCAGAATTGATGTTTTGTTGCAAATGTATATTGCAACAGAAGAAACGAAATATGGATTGTCTGAAGATGAAATGTGGTTGATTTTGGAAAAAATTCATCTTGGCAAATTTCCCAATATTCAATTGAGAGGCTTGATGGGTATGGCTTCTTTTTCAGATAATCTCAGTTTAGTGAAAGGTGAGTTTAAAAGTTTAAAAACAATTTATGATGAAGTGATAGAAAGATATCATTTTGAAAATTTTGATACACTTTCAATGGGTATGTCAGGAGACTTTGAGTTAGCCTTGGAGGAAGGTAGCTCTATGGTCAGAATAGGTAGTCTAATTTTTGGGAAGCGCAATTATTCATAGAAACAATATTTATAGACATCAAGTCTTCAAATTATTGTTTGATAAACTGACTCGTTTTCTGAAGATTTTCTTGGCTCACCATCAATTGATAAGTTCCTACAGGTAGATGACTAATATCTATTTGGAGTATATTGGGATTTTGAATATTCACTTTAGTAGAGATTTCTTTTCCTAAAGCATCAATAATCACCCATTTTGAAGCGCCTGTTTTATAGGTTTCCTTATTCAAATGAACATTTAATATCGAAGAGCTTGGATTAGGATAGATGGAAAATAAATCATTATTGTATTTATCAGTAATTGATGTTGGTACTTTTTCTTCATCAATGACAGGAAAAGATAAATAACCCAATGAATAACCTGGAATAACAAAAGTGGAATTGCTTTCTACATTGTCAAATTTTTCTATAAAAACATCTTCATAATTGTCATTGCCAACAGTATCATTAAATGTGTATCCATTACTTGAATAAATATTAGGGGCACTTAAATACTCGATATTTCCATTGTCGATTTTAAGCAAACTAGAATCTTTAATATAAAGTGTTAGGCTCTCTTCAGGATTGAACTGAATATTTTGACCAGATTTATTACTATAAACAATAATCAGATTTCCGATTTTTGTATCGTTCGTGTCAGGATTAGGTTCAAAATAAACTTTGGTGAAGAGATCATATCGCTCAAGGTTTTTTTCATTAGAAACAGTGGCATTTATTTTATGAATATCTTTTTTTGACAATGCACCTAATATTGAATAAGTGCTATAAGTTGTTCTTTTGACTTTTTTATAGCTTCCATTGGGATTGACTAAAGAGGCATAAGCCCCATAATTATAATCTCCGGGATGACTTAACCATAGATGAGGAAATGCATATTTGATAACATCAGTATTGTTGGTATTGTCTATGAATGAGATAAAGGCTTCAAATTGATAATAGCTATGAAAAAATGTGTTTTGCCATAAGGCATAATAGCCATCAAAATACCCATTATCGGTGTTAAACTCAGTCATCCACATCTTTTTTCCTTGTTCAGTGAGTTTAAAAAATTTCTCAAACTCAGTATCTACTTTTGGAATTCTAACATGTATGAATTCATCAGCGATAGTTTTTATTTTTAATAGACTATCAATATTTATGACATCCTCGGCAGTTTTTGGATCTATCATAGGACCAGAACTTTTAAAATAAAAGTGATGTATTACGCCATCTACCATTGGCAGAATAGAATCTCTGATACCTTCATTCCAAACTAGATTCATATTGGGTTGGCTGCCAGTGAAAGTAATCAATCCTACAGGTGCAGCAGTTGCAATTTTCGGGCCTCTGACAAATAGGGCTTTATTGAAAAATTGTACAATAGAACGATATAATGAGATGTGTTCATTGATTGTTTTGCGATATTTTTTTTCATTAAACAACCAAAGAACAGGGTTGTTGACTTGATTATATCTTACGCCAGTTGCAGGAATATGATAATATAATTCATTGCCATATTCTATTGCTTCTAGTTCTATGGATGGATAATTTCTTAAAAGATCATAAACGTCAATAACATCCTTTATGCGCATAAAGAAATCTTCAGAAATTTTTCCTTCATTTTTGAATTGCTCTGCTTCTTCTAAGCTAGAAATTTGATCCAATACTGGAATTTCATTTTTGTTGTTGAGGTAGAAAGTAAAAATATTAGGCAACCATACAACTCTTTTCTTTTTTTTGAACTTTTCTTGATAAATATCAGCATACTCCATTAGATTATAGATATAATTTTTGGGAGCATATTGCTCATAGGTCATACAATTGGGATTGTTTTTAGGAAGGTCACACTTCATAGGGTGCTCTACGGATTCAATTTCAGTACGTTGTAGTCCGTATCCTTTAGCAGTACCATTGAAATAATGATAAAAATTGGCGGTAGCACCTCCTGGCCATCTGTAAATCAAATCTTCTGCTTCAATAATATCATCTAGGATTTCATCAGGTATTTTGCCATTGGCATCTAAAGAGCGATAAAACATTCTTTCAGTATTGACACCCATCACATCATAATGAACTTTTTCACGAATGGTATCTAAATTGGCAACTATGCTGATTTTGTTTTGTCCAAAAAGCAAAGTAGGAATCGATATAATTATCGTAAAAAATAAAGTTTGATACATCGAATTTGATTTCGCACGAAAATAAGCAAAGTTTTAATACTTTTCCTTTCTCTAAATGATTCTTCCTAAGTGTAAAAGAGGCAATTTGTTGTTTGTATTATAAAAGAAGTGTCTAATAAAGTATATTTGTTTAGAAGCTGATGAATAAATACAAAATAATTAATGATCCGGTATATGGATTTATAGAGATTCCTTCTGAGTTGGTTTTTGATGTGATATCTCATCCATATTTTCAAAGACTGAGAAGGATTCGTCAGATGGGATTGGCAGAGCTTGTATATCCTGGTGCTACTCACTCAAGATTTCATCATGTATTGGGAGCTATGCATCTAATGAATCAGGCTTTAGACGTGCTGATTAATAAAGGTCATCATATTACAGAGTCAGAAATAGAATCTGCTTTATTAGCGATTTTACTTCATGATATTGGTCATGGTCCTTTTTCTCATACCCTTGAAGCTACAATATTAAATGGAGTCCATCATGAAGAAGTTTCTTTAAGAATATTTGAGGTACTTAATGAAGAGTTTGGAGGGAAATTGAGTAAAGCAATAGAGATTTTTAAAGGCACTTACCCCAAACATTTTCTTCATCAATTGGTCTCAGGTCAATTGGATACAGATAGGATGGATTATTTGAATAGAGATAGCTTCTATTCTGGAGTTGCAGAAGGAGTCATTGGCTATGATAGAATTATCAAAATGCTCGATGTTTATGATGGACAATTAGTAGTGGAAGAAAAAGGTATTTATTCTATTGAAAAATTCATTGTTTCACGTAGATTGATGTATTGGCAGGCGTATTTGCATAAAGCCTCAATTGCTGCAGATCATACACTTGTCAATGTTTTGAAACGAGCAAAAGACTTATATAGCGAGGGAAGAAGGGATTTGTTTTTGTCTCCACATTTGGAACATTTTTTTGCTAATCAAATTTCCATTGAAGATTTTTATTATAAAGATATTCATTTGAAAAATTTTGTTTTGCTAGATGATGTTGATATTTTATTCTCATTAAAAATGTGGATGAATGATAAAGATGAAATATTGTCCCTTTTGTCCAAAAGCCTAATTGATAGGAGGTTGTTTAAAATAATGTATATAGAAAAGGATATTGATGATATTTTGGAGCAAAAGAAAAGTGATTTTTATTTGATTTATCCTCATTTGAAAATATATGATAAATATTTATTTTTGAAAGATACAGCTATTAACAATGCGTATATTTCAGGGAAAGATAGTATTCTTATAAAGATGAAAGATGGATCTATTAAAGATTTTGAAGAGTTAACGGAAATAATGACTATTAAATCCATGTCTCAACCGATGGTGAAACCTTATATTTTTTATCCGATATTATGATTTCTGTCCAAACAATAGCAGAAAAAGTGGGTGCTCAAGTCATAGGGGATAGTCAGCAAATTATCTCTCGTCCCAATAGAATTGAATTTGCTCAAGAGGGGGAGATTTCTTTTATACAACATGCCAAATATTTGCCTTTGCTATCAGAGTGTAAAGCTTCGGCAATATTGACCACCTCCCAATTTGTAGATACTAAGTTGCCTTTTACTTGGTTAGTAGTTGATAATTCTTATTTTGCATTTGCAGCAGTTATTGATTTATTTTTACCTTCTCAAAAGCCTGATTTTTCTCATCACACTTTATTTTTTATTGAAAAAAGTGCCAAGATAGCGAGTCAGGTTCAGATAGGGCACGGTACATATATTGGAAAGGAAACAAAAATTGGTGAAGAATCTGTTATATATCCGCAGGTTTATATAGGCAATCATGTTCAGATAGGTTCTAATGTCATGATATATCCAGGAGCTAAAATTATGGACAATTCTATTATCGGCAATGATTGTATAATACATGCAGGTGCTGTTATAGGATCTGATGGATTTGGGTTTGTTGTAGGATCTGATGGTGTTCATCAAAAGATACCTCACAAAGGCAATGTTATCTTGGAAGATCATGTAGAAATAGGGGCCAATACTTGCATTGATAGAGCAGTTTTGGGTTCAACTATTATAAAAAGTGGAGTAAAGTTGGATAATTTGATTCAGATAGGTCACAATGTTCAGATAGGTGCGAATACAGTAATTGCAGCACAGACAGGAGTGGCAGGTAGTTGTCAAATAGGCGAAAATAATCAGATAGGTGGTCAAGTCGGTATTGCTCCTCATCTTCTGACTGCAAAAGATGTAAAAATAAATGGACAATCAGGTCTGACAAAATCTGTATTGACAGAAGGTGCTACCATGACAGGCACACCTGCTCAATTATATATGGAATATAATAGGTCACAAGTGTTGAGAAAAAAGATAGAAGCAGATTTTATACAAAAGAAGAATAAAGAATAAAAGAATACGATATATTTAAGGTATGGCAGAATTACAATGCACCATTGCAAGGCATATTTCATTTTCAGGGAGAGGATTACATACAGGGAAGGTGGTGCAAGTGGCCTTAAAACCAGCAGCTGAGAATTTTGGTATCCAATTTTGTAGGATAGATACTGAGCAAAGAGTCCTTATTCCAGCAGATTGTGATTGGGTTGTTGATGTCTCTCGGGGAACAACGATTGAGTTTCAAGGTCAAAAAGTAGCAACAATAGAACATTTAATGTCTGCTGTGATAGCTATGGGCATAGACAATCTGCTTATAGAATTAGATGGTCAAGAAATTCCCATTTTAGATGGTAGCGCCCAGCCTTTTGTGGATTTAATATTATCCGCTGGAATAGTGGAGCAATCTCTTCCAAGAGAATATTTTGTACTTGATCAGACTTTTTATTTCTATGATGAAGAAAAAGATGTTGAAATGACCGCTATTCCCCATGAAGATTATAGTATTACTGTGATGATAGATTTTAATTCAGAAGTAATTGGTAAACAATACGCACAGTTGAAGAGTCTTTCAGAATTTAAAAATAATTTTGCTGCAGCAAGGACATTTTGCTTCTTACATGAAGTAGAAGTTTTATATGCACAAGGTCTGATAAAAGGAGGAGAGCTAAATAATGCAATTGTTGTAGCTGAAAAAGAAATTCCTTCATCTAAAGTATCTTATCTAGCTCAAATTTTCAATCAAAATGTACACAGCATCCCTGAAAAAGGAATAGTTAATCATATTGATTTGCGATATACCAATGAGATGGCACGTCATAAGCTAGTGGATGTGATAGGAGATTTGGGATTGATAGGAACAAGGATTAAAGGGAAGATAATTGCTTCCAAACCTGGTCATTCTGCGAATGTGGCTTTTGCACAACAGTTAAAAAAATACATCAGAGAACAAAAACGGATTAGAGAGATTCCTATAGTTCAGCCCAATGCTTCTCCAATAATGGATTTGACAGCCATTAAAGAAATATTACCACATCGCTCACCCTTTTTATTGTTGGATAAGGTGATAGAAATATCAGAATCACATATTGTGGCTGTCAAGAATGTTACCAATAACGAACCTTTTTTTGAAGGACATTTTCCCAATAAGCCTATTATGCCGGGAGTTTTACAGATAGAAGCTATGGCTCAGACTGGTGGGATATTGGCATTAAAGAGAGAAGGAAATACTAAGGATTTTTTAACCTATTTGGTAGAAGTAGAGGATTGTAAATTCAAATTTCCAGTAGAACCAGGAGATACCCTTGTCATCAAAATGGAAATCCTTGAGGAACTGAAAAGAGGATTTAGAAAAATGAAAGGGATTATTTATGTTGGCCAACGTATTGTTGCTGAAGCTAAACTTACCGCAAAAATTTTCAAACCTTGAATAATTTAAATTATATAAACCCCAAAGCGCAAATAGCCAATAATGTGCAGATAGGAGCCTTTAGCTATATAGATGAAGATGTAGTGATAGGTGAAGGAACAATTATAGAGCCTAATGTGACCATATACAGAGGGACAAGAATTGGTCGAAATTGCCATATTTTTCCAGGCGCAGTGATTGGAGCTATTCCTCAAGATTTAAAATTTGCAGGAGAATATACCACCGTTGAAATTGGAGATTATACGACAATTAGAGAGTGTTCAACTATCAATAGAGGAACAATAGCTTCTGGAACTACTCGTATTGGAACGCATAACTTGATTATGGCTTATGTCCATATTGCTCATGACTGCGTGATAGGCAATCATTGTATTCTTTCTAATGCTACTAATCTTGCAGGTCATATTGTAGTAGAAGACTTTGTCGTATTTGGAGGAATGTGTGCAGCTCATCAATTTTTGAAAATTGGCAAGCATGCTTTTATTGCTGGTGGAACAATGTTAAGAAAAGATGTTCCTCCGTATATTTTGGCTGCTAAAGATCCAGCGGTTTTTACTGGCATCAACTCTTTAGGTTTAAAAAGACGCAATTTTAGTCTAGAACAGGTTCATCTGATACAAGATGTTTATCGTTATTTGTTCAATAGTGGATTGAATACGACACAAGCTATTGATAAAATTTTGGAGGACTTTGAGTGGTCTGAAATTAGAGAAGAAATCATCACATTTATTTCTAATTCTGAAAGAGGAATTGTAAAAGGTATTAGTTGATATTTTCATCTGTTGATTTATCCAGTTAATCTTCTCAATGGACTCTACTTTGTCAATAATTACTTTGGATGCTTTTGTGTCGTTTTTGATGGAAGTATTACTAATTTTGTAGGTATCTATGGAGATACAATTGTCGGCAGTAGGAAAGAGATATGGATTAGCTTGGATATTTAGACATCTTGATTTCGAGTTTTCTATTGGAAATTCCTATGCGTTGACGGGTCATAATGGTTCTGGAAAATCTACTTTACTAAAAATTATTTCAGGAGGTTTGTCGCCAAGTGAAGGCAGAGTGGTATTTAAAGATACTCATAGAGAATATTCACAGATTGAGGTAGCTCAACACCTTTCTTATGCTGCGCCTTATATTTCATTGATTGATGAATTTACATTAAGAGAAATGTTGGACTTCCATTTTAGTTTTAAGAAAATGAGGGTTCCTAAAGAGGATTTTTTGGAAATTTTGGGTTTAAAGGCTCATATTAATAAGCCAATTTCAAATTTTTCTTCAGGAATGATGCAAAGATTAAAATTGTGTTTAGCTATTTTATCTCAAACTCAGATTCTTTTACTGGACGAACCGACATCTTATTTAGATGAAAATGCTATCAAATGGTATAAGCAATTACTAGCAGAAAATATTGAAAACAGATTGGTAATATTAGGTTCCAATCAGCAACAGGAATATACATTTGTCACTGGAGGGATTTTGCATTTGCCTGATTTTAAATACGAGAGAAAACTTCCTTATGGAACTGAATTATAAGGTTTTAGGTGATGTTGGTGAAGATGTAATTTTAATTCATGGATTGTTAGGTTCTTTGGATAACTTGCATACTTTTGGAAAAAAAATTTCCAAAACTTATCGTGTGTGGTTATTAGACATGAGAAATCACGGACATTCTCCACATTCTAATGAAATGAGTTATGATATTATGGCTGCAGATGTTCGATTGTTTATGCAACAACATGATATAGGTCATTCACACTTGATAGGTCATTCTATGGGAGGAAAAGTGGCTATGACATTTGCTCTTACTTATCCAGAAATGACAGATAGGCTTATTGTTATAGACATTGGCCCAAAAGCTTATGCAGGAGATCACTTGACTATTATGAAAGCCATGTTGTCTATTCATACAACTGAATATACAGAGCGTTCACAGATAGAAAAGGAATTTTATGCTCAAATTCCTTCAAAGCGCATTGTGCAATTGATGATGAAAAATATAGGACGTAACAGTGAAGGGTTTTATTGGAAGCCTAATGTAAAAGTGCTTTATGAGAAGTACAGACAAATGATGGATGATGTACCTATTAAAGGAGAGTTTGTCGGAAAAACTTCATTTATTAAAGGAGCTGATAGTGATTATATTGAAGTAGAAGATTTGGATCGATTTAGAGTCTTTTTTCCTGAAGCCCAACTATATGTCGTTCCTAATGCAGGACATTGGGTTCATGCAGACCAACCTGAATATTTTTATCAATTAGTTTGTAAAATATTGGAGGACTAGCTAAATATTCCTTTTTTACGATTGGAAAATTTACTTTTGGCTAATTTCTGGACTACTTCTTCAGCTACAGCTTTCCCACTTAAAAGTGCATTATTGATAGTGCCATACGAAAAATAATCTCCACAATAATAAATTTCCTCTCTTTCTTCAAAAAGCTCAAATTGATGTTGAGTAGAAATTTGAGGCAATCCATGTTGGATATGATAGGTCTTTAAATGTGCCCAATTATTGACTTTAATTCCAAACCAATTGATTAATTCTTTCAAGACTTCATCAATTAATTCATCTTCATCTTTTTCGAAATAGCCTTTCAGGTTGACACATACTAGATGGTGTCCTGTAGGAGCATAAGTAGGCTGAATGGTTGAAGGGACAAAAATATGATTAACGATTCCTTTATTTTGACCATTTAAAAGAATGATAGGAGATTTGACTGGAGGTGTTTGTGTAGAAAAATACATGCAAGTATTTTTTGAAAATAAAATATTGCTTTCGTATTTAGGCATTATTTTTTTGATATCATAAGGAGGAATGCTGACGACAACTTTCTTGGCTTCAACAAATTCCCCAGAGCTTGTCAGAACGCCATTATGAAAAACTTCTTTGACTTTTGTATGAAATCTGATGGTATCTTTATCTAATTGATCAGCCAATTGTAGAGCAAGACTACCAATCCCATAAGCAGGTAATGCACTCTCTTCAAAAGCAAAATTTTTAAATGTCAAAGCATATACATAAGCAGATGTGCTTAAGGTATTGTCATAAAATATGGCTTGATGTAAAGGTTTGAAAAAATGGTCTATAAATTTTGAACTGAACCCTCTTAATTCTAAAAACTCTTTAGTGCTAATATTTTTTAATTTTTTAAACTGCTCTTCAGAATTGACCATTAGATAAGAGAGCATAGCTCCCATTTTGATTTTATCTTTGAAAGTCATAAATGGAGAGAAAGCTAATGCTAATGAATCTCCTATTTTTTTAAGTGGATTGGTGATCAGGTGAAAATTGTTATTGTAATGAAGCAATGCACCTGGATATATAGACTCTAATCTTAAATTTTTATAATTGAATATTGATTTTGATTCTTCATACCCCTTTTGTAAAAAATGCAATCCTCTATCAAGGATATAACCATTGATATAATCTGACCGACATCGCCCTCCTGCTTTTCCATTGGCTTCCAGTACCAAAACTTTACAACCTGCAGACTGCAAGTGATAAGCAGTGGATAATCCAGAAATTCCAGCTCCTACGACAATGACATCTACCATAAAATTGATAAAAAAGACTTGTAAATTTAAGGGTATTTATGGCGAGATTTAGAAAAGTAGCTATTAAGTAAAGATTATTAATTATCTTAAAGAGTTCTGCTCATCTTACCTGAGTGGGAGTTGAGTTTCAATTTGCCATTTTGTCCCATTATGTTTGAATAGAGTGATTGCAGAAATTTGAGTTTGACGATGATAAGTTTTTAATTGATAATCAGCAATGATTTTGGGCAAGTCATTTCTATTGATATCTCTATTAGCTATGGTAATATGAGGATTAAATTGGTAATTGTTTTTTGTGTTTAAATAGGGTGAAAAATATTGATATATTTCGTTTTGTAAGTTAAAAATTTCTGGAGGACAAATGAGTTTTGCATAAAACACACTATCACCGAAAGTGTCAAATCCTTGTATTTTTAAATCAAAAGAAGCAACAGTGGGTAGAAAGTTTGTAAATATTTCAATGAGTTCTTCTGTGCTTGTCTGCAACCATGAGAATGGAGGAATCAAAGTGATATGAGCAGGAGATTTTAAAGATACTTTGTAGCCATATTTTTCAAACAAATCTATTTTAAATTGGTAGAGCTCTTGTTCAGTTTTTGTATCAGGAATAAGGGCAATGAAGAAAAGAGAAGTGAGAGGTTTTATGCTCATTTAAAAACTCTGTTGGATAGCAAATAAATGAAATGTACTCCCTGCTAAAACAAATACATGCCAAATAGCATGATTATAAGGCAATTTGTGCCAAATATAAAATAATACGCCTATTGTGTATGAAAGCCCTCCAAATAGGATTAGATATTGAATATGTTCAGGGCAAACAGCAATAAAATCTTTAAAAACAAAAATGGCCATCCATCCCAAGAATAAATAACTAAAAACAGAGAATAGCTCAAATCTTCCAGTGAAAAATAATTTTATAATTACTCCCAAAGTGATGATAGACCACATAATTGTTAAAAACCAAAGTGCTTGATTGTAAGGAAGAAATTTCGCTACCAAAGGAGTATAAGTTCCTCCTATCAACAAATAGATGGAAGTATGATCCCATATTCTCAATGTTTCTTTCAAATGTGGTCTTTTAACGTAATGATATAGTGTTGAAGATCCATATACCATCATTAGACCGAATGAAAATACAATGACTGTCCATAGGTATCCTATGTTTTCATCGTTGAACATTTTTATAAATATTGAGGGTAAAAGTGAAATAAATAAAATAATACCCGCAAGGTGTGTCAGGGTATTAGCTATTTCATGACCTTTGCTCAATTTTCTCACTTTCAACTTTTTAGTCCGACAAAGGTAATCATCTTATTTTACCTAAAAGTCAAATCTGTTTTATCTTGTGTGCAATAAGATGGGAAAATGATAGAAATGAATAGTGTGTAATTGACAGATTATTAGGGAATTTTAAAACAATCCAAATAGTTCTGCATCTATTTTTTGAACAACTTTTCCAAAATCTTCTTTATTATCAGCAAAATTGAGATTGTCAACAGAGATAATTAAAAGCTTCCCGTCTTTATAATTCTCAATCCAGTTTTCATAAAATTGATTGAGTTGTTTGAGATAATCTAGGCGGATATTATCTTCATAATCTCTACCTCTTTTTTCAATTTGATTGACTAAAGTAGAAAGAGATGATTTTAAATAAATCAGTAAATCAGGTGCTTTAATCTGAGTGCGTATCGTCTTGAATAAGCTGATATAATTTTCAAAATCTCTAGTGCTCATCAAACCCATTTCGTGAAGGTTGGGAGCAAAGATATGTGCATCTTCATAAATAGTACGGTCTTGAATCACAACATTGTTACCACTTTGGATTTCGATAGTTTGTTGCAATCTTTTATTTAGAAAATATATCTGCAAATTAAATGACCATCTGGGCATGTCTTGATAAAAGTCATTGAGATAAGGATTGTTTTCTACATCCTCATATCTAGGTTCCCAATTATAGTGTTTGGCAAGCAATTCTGTAAGCGTCGTTTTTCCAGCTCCGATATTCCCTGCAATAGCGATATGTTTAAAAGGCGTGCTGATAGTATTCTATTTTTAAAGTATATCAATTATTTCCAAATGCTTTTCAATCCCATTAGGTCTTTTACCCCATCTAAAGTAGCTTTTGCACTTATTCTGGCTTTTTCGGCACCTTGTTGAGCAATTTTTTTTAAAGTATTCTCATCACTGTCTAAATCTACAATTTTTTCTCTTATTGGAGATATAAATTGTATCATATCTGTAGCTAATTGTTTTTTAAGATCACCATATCGAATACTACAATTATTCCAAGTTTCATCAAAATATTGGATAGTGTCAGGAGTAGAAACTAATTCCATTAAGCTAAAAATATTCTTGATTTCTTCTGGCTTTTTTGAGTTTTCATGCTGTGGTCCGCTATCTGTTTTGGCTTTCCTGATTTTTTTAGTAATCAATTGATCGCTATCTCTCAAATAAATAGCGTTTCCTTCTCCCTCAGATTTACCCATTTTCCCATTGCCATCTAGACCTGGAACTTTTACTAATTTTCCAGTAAAATTATAAGCATAAGGTTCAGGAAAAAAATCTGTTCCATATCTGTGATTGAATCTTACTGCAAAATTTCTAGCCATTTCAAGATGTTGCTCTTGATCCTTACCTACTGGGACTTTGTGCGCTCTGTGAATCAAGATATCTGCTGCCATCAATACTGGATAAGTAAGTAGTCCTGCATTGATATTTTCCTGATGTTTTTTAATTTTTTCTTTAAAAGAAGCTGTCTTTTCAAGTTCTCCTTTGTAGGCCAGCATATTGAGCAATGTATAAAGTTCAGTGATTTCAGGAACATCTGACTGTATATATATGGCTGATAAGTCTGGATTGAGACCGCAAGCAATATATTCTACTAAAACATCTTTTACGCTTTTTTGAAGCAATTGAGGATCTGTATGAGTAGTGAGTGCATGTAAATTGGCAATGAAAAAATAACATTCCTTTTCATGTTGTAATTGAACAAAATTGCGTACAGCACCAAAATAATTTCCTAAATGAAGTTGCCCAGTTGAACGGATACCACTCAAAACTTTTTCCATTTTGCAAAAATAATCAACCTATATTAATTAATAGGATGATTTTTTGCTTTTAGGCTTCAAATGGTGTGTTTTGTGTTTTTAAAGTGATTTTTCACTTCCTTAGGAACTATAGCATAAAATAATCGAGAAAAAATGAATGCCACCTTTGATTTGGTTTGCATCTGGCAATTCATGTCCTGAAAAAATAAATGTAAGTTTAATTTCTATAGGACTTTTTATTAGTCATGTGAAATAAAAAAGGGTTCAAACGAAATCGTTTAAACCCTTTTTTGCGGACCGGACGGGACTCGAACCCGCGACCTCCGCCGTGACAGGGCGGCATTCTAACCAACTGAACTACCGATCCGTGCAATTAGCGAGTGCAAATATAGAATCTTTTTGTTTTTCAGCAAACCATTTTTTAATATTCTTTATAATTATTTTTGCTATAACTATTTCTATCACAAAATCAGGAGATTATAATCATGAGATTCTATAATTATATTTGTAAATCATTGCTCATTTTATCCTATTCTGAAGATCTGAAGAGTTTATTTTTTTTGAATAACTGATTAGAAGGAGTAGCATTTTTTTTGAGCTGTATTCTCTCAGGATTTTTGGGTGTTAAATGATTAAAGCCTTTTTGTGTATCCGTTTCTTGAAAAATTTCTCTCTTTTCAAAAAGCTGGTGTTTTTTAATTCCAAAAGTGGATGTGTTTTCTTCAACTCCCATCTCATAAATAGGAGAGAAGTCTAGAGAAAAATCATAACCTGAATTATGCTCTGCTGAATACTGTAATTTTAAAGAAGCATATTTTTCGATAATTTTTCGGACATAAAAAAACGGTTCGCTTCCTCTGCAGTACCCATATTTACACACTGGATCTCTGTAAAAAGCAGGTTTGGATTTGTTGAGAAGGAAATATTCTACATTCCCATCCCATTTATTGGAATCATAGCCATATTTTTGAGCTAATCTCTGTGCGTCTTTCACATGCCCTTCACCTGCATTATATGAAGCCAAAATAAATTTCTTTCTTTCAGTTTCATCTTTTATTTCTTTCCAGAAATTTTCCAGCCATGCAATGTATTTTGTTCCTGTCTTGATATTTAATTCAGGATGATAGATTTCTTGCATAGAATTTAAGCCAAATCTTCTTGCTGTTGCTGGCATGAGCTGCATCAGTCCTACAGCTCCTGCCCAAGATTTAGCTGTAGGTTTGTATCTGGATTCCTGCCAAATTAAAGAAGCTATTAATCTCCAATCCCAATTAATTTCTCTAGCATATTTTTGTACGATAGGGTCATAGACGGAAATTGACTGGTTCAGGTTATTAGAAGATGCAACTAAATCTTTGCCATCCTTGTCAGTAATGAACCTGCTAGTTTTGAAATATTGGTCATATAATGCGTATAAAGTTTTGTCTTTTCTTGAATTGTCAATAAAATGATTGAGGTCATCTAATAGGTTTTTGTTTTTTCTGTGGATGGCAAATGCAATATCTTGGGGTGGAGTAAGAGTTGTTTCGATATCAATATTATCAAAGTATTCTTTATTGATTAGGGCGATTTCTTTGTTGGCTACGGTATAAGCAATCTCATTTTCTGAAACCATTCTGATAAGGTCTTCTGGAGTCTTGGATTCGCCAATAGTTTGTACTTGAAGCTGGTTGTTGAGTTCAAATTTTATATCTGAAAGTGTTTGTCCATAAGCAGATTGTTCAGTGATAGAGATTATTTTTCCTGTCAAAGAAGATATGGAGCCAATATATTCGGGTGATTTTTTATTTACTTTTCTTTGGACTAAAACGAGTTCTGTCTGAACATAAGGACGTGAAAATTCTATGAATCTCATTGGAAGGTTAACAATAGGTATATTATAGGCCATTATATCAGCTTCTCCGTTCAGTAATTTGCGACGCATTTCTTCTGGTTGGTTGACTACAATAACTTCTAGTTTTACTCCCAATTTTTTGGCATAGTTATAAATGAAATCATGTTCAAATCCCATTGGTTCTTCTTTATAAAGAAAATATCCTGTAGGATTATATGCAGTAACAAGTTTTAATACTCCTCGTTCTTTAATTTTTTGAATATCAGATGCTTGAAAATATTTATGATAAATGGCAAAACCCAAAATGATTATAGCTAGAATAATCAGAGAATAAATGAGGGTTTTTGGTTTTGTCATGCTATTCAAATATAAAAAAGGCGCAACTCATTGAATTGCGCCTTTAAAAATAATTCAAATTTAGTTATTTCAGTTCAATAATAATAGATTGTTCACAAGCAGATTCTTGCAATTTCATTTTTTGTAAATCACTTTCTTTATAAGCAAATGGTTTGCAGCTAATGGTTACTGTGTGATTGTTTTCATCTACTAAAGCTGCTGGATTGTTGACAGATTTGATATCTTGATTAAATTGAAAAATAGTTGTGTAGCTCATATCTTGAAGAATATAGGAAATATCTAGACCTCCCAACATTCCTGCATTAGAATGACTGGGTTTTTTCATCTCTAAGATTTTTCCCAATTCAGCACTCTGATGTCGGATGACAATATTTTTTTGCTCTTCTATATATGATGATTTAGATACAAATGTTTTCTTCTTTTTCCCTGCTTGAAAATTTTCAGGAATTTTTGGAGTATATGTACCAGCTGTTGTTTCCATAGCTTGATTTAAAGCCTGAAGGTTTTCAAAAGAATATTGATATCCATATTCAAATTTTTCTTCGTCGAAAAACATTTTAATATTACTCAACCCTTTTACCTCTTTCAATTGATTGACGATTTTTTCTAATGATGCTTTATAGCTATCTTCTCCCTCTTCATCACTTTCAATTTCTGTTTTATTTGACTCTTGCAGTTGCGCTTCTAAAGATTGAGTCATATTTTTTTTGAGCGTTTCATTGATAGTGATTTTTAAAGAATATTCACCTGAGCCATTCTTATGGATATTTATATTTTCAATGATATCCAAACACGAAGTGAAGCTTAAACTGATAAATAGTAGAATAAAAAGATTAAATATTTTGCGCATTTCAAATAATTTTATAAAGTTTGAGTGATTAATAATTTAGAATAATAATGGTAAATATCGACTTGTAATGACATTAAAATGATGGATTGCATGCCCAATAATAAAAAAACCTAAACTATTTATACTAAAATCATTGCCATTAATTTTTCCCACAGTATGAATAACTCGAGGATTTAAACTCTTAAAAAAGTAAAATGTACTGATTCTTACTGCAATCAGTTCTTGTAAGAGTTCTTCAATTGTCCTATCATTAGCGTAACTATGAGCTACATAATAATCTTCATCAAATCCGGGCAATTCTATTAAATCTTGCCTAGCAAAGGTAGTCGCTCTGTATGTTATAATTCTTTCAGTATCAATAAGATGTTGAAGCAATTCGTTGAGTGTCCACTTGCCTGGAAAATATGATTTTTGATCTAGCTTCTCCCATTGGAGAATATCGATTTCTTGAAGTCTTTTAATTGAATTTTGAATAGCTTCTATAAGATTATCTTCTTGAACCCTATCAAAATAGCTATTAGCATAAGATGGTGCAATAAATAGATCGCTGTGTTTCATTGTACTAAAGTAATGTTTTTAGTGATTGGAAATATTATAAATTGAAAATTGTAATTTTTAAAAAATTATCTTTGTGGCATGGCAGGAAATACTTTTGGTCAGGTTTTTCGTATCACTACTTTTGGAGAATCTCACGGCAGAGGGCTGGGCGTAATTATTGATGGCTGTCCATCTGGATTAGCCTTAGATTTGGACGCAATTCAACATGAATTAGATAGACGCAAACCAGGACAATCCAATATTGTTACCCAACGCAAAGAGGAAGATTCTTTTGAGTTGTTGTCAGGTGTGTTTGAAGGTTATACTCAAGGGACTCCTATAGGAATTGTTATTTATAATGGTGATCAGAAGTCTAAAGACTATGAACATATAAAAGATAAATATCGCCCTTCTCATGCAGATTTTACTTTTGATAGCAAATATGGACATAGAGATTATAGAGGTGGAGGTCGCTCTTCAGCAAGAGAGACAGCTGCCCGTGTAGCTGCTGGAGCAGTGGCAAAACAGTTCATTGCAACCAGTGGAATTTCTATCCATGCCTATGTATCGCAAGTCGGTCCTATTCATTTGCACCTTTCTCATGAAGAGGTGGATTTGTCAAAGGTAGATAGCAATATTGTTCGTTGCCCTGATCAA
The DNA here is from genome assembly GCA_023957235.1 of Chitinophagales bacterium. Lineage (GTDB taxonomy): Bacteria > Bacteroidota > Bacteroidia > Chitinophagales > JADIYW01 > JAMLHH01. The sequence continues at coordinate 244,378 of JAMLHI010000003.1, forward strand.
GATACTGCTGATAAGATGATAGATTTGATTAAGGAAGTACGCAAAGATGGAGATACCATTGGAGGAGTTGTAACTTGCGTAATAAAAGGTGTCCCAGCGGGATTAGGTGAACCTGTTTTTGATAAGTTACATGCAGATTTAGGTAAAGCAATGTTGAGTATCAATGCAGTAAAAGGATTTGAATATGGGAGTGGTTTTGCAGGTGTGGAAATGAGAGGAAGTGAGCACAATGATCTTTTTTATCAAGAAGAAGGCAAAGTAGTCACTTCAACAAATAGAAGCGGAGGTATTCAAGGAGGAATTTCTAATGGAATGGATATTTATTTCAGAGTAGCTTTTAAATCAGTTGCTACCATCATGCAAACCCAATTGTCTGTCAATCAACAAGGAGAAGAAGTTGAAGTGACTGGACGAGGAAGACATGATCCATGTGTGCTTCCTAGAGCTGTACCTATTGTCGAAGCTATGTCTGCCTTAGTGTTGGCAGACCATATCTTGAGAAACAGAGCATCTAGGGTTTGATAAAGCGTCCTGATTATTTTTGTCTAACCAATTTAAAGCATAGTTCCAAAGTTCTTGATGGGATTTGCTGAAAAATTTCATGTGTCCTATTGCTTCAAACCCTTCTTTCTGAGGATGAAGATGAAGTCTTTCTATTTGTAATTGGGTAAATACTTGAGTCATATCATCAACATTGATATCTATGGCAATATCATCATCAGAGGCATTGACCCATAATGAAGGAATATGGAGTTGGTCGTAAAAATGTTGTTGAACTTCTTGATTAAATTCCATTTTTACATATCCAGAACCATTGCACCACTTACTCCATTGTGAAGCTACCTTTTTAGGTAAGGGTTCGCCCATATTGAGTAGAGGAGAATTGGTATATCCCCAAAAATAATTATTGACAGGGATGAAAAAATTCATGAATAAATAAGCTTTTAATTGATATGGACGCTTCATGTTTCTAATGCTTCCTGAAGAACATGCATAATTAAAAATAGAGCATAATTCCATACAATTTTTCATTAATCCAATTAGTTGACCACCAGCACTATGTCCTATCAAATGAAGAGGAAGATTTGGAAATTCATTTTTTAAAGCTTCAAGTGCTGCAGTCTGATCAATTTCTCCCCAGCTGACCAAAGAAGATGGACATGATTGGAGGGCTCCTTTTAAAGACTCTCCAATTCCTTGATTGCTGTACGTTAATACTCCGTATCCATGTTCTGCCAAAAAAATGGCAAAATCTTTATAAAACCTTCTTCTTATTCCTGTGGCTGGAGCAATTAAAACAGCACCTTTGATATAATCTGTCTTAAATATAGTGCCTGCAATTGTTGTGTGATTTGAACAATAAATCTGAATGTCTTTAATGGTTAACATGGACTTTTAGTAACTTTGAAACCTTTAATGATTGATTAAACCTAAATATTTTTTGGCAAATTAATTAATTTATACGATTTTGAAAGATATCGAAAGTGATAATTATAAATTATTCACATTGGATAGTTCTTAAAATGTAAATTTGCTCTTCTCATGTCAAAAGTTGGAACTTCTATTGAAACTGCTTCTTCTATTTTGAAAAATAATGGATTAGTAGCTATTCCTACTGAGACAGTTTATGGACTAGCAGGAAATGGATTAAACCCTATCTCTGTTTTAAAAATCTTTTCTGCTAAGAAACGACCATCTTTTGATCCTTTGATTATACACTCTTCCAAAGATAAAATTTTTAATTGGGTGAGTTATGTGCCTGATAAAGCACAGTTGCTTGCTGACAAATTTTGGCCTGGACCTTTGACACTTGTTCTTCCAAAGGCTGATATTATTCCTTATGAAACTACTTCTGGATTAGATACAGTAGGAGTGAGAGTGCCGCGTCATTCTTTGACATTGGAACTTTTGTCTCAATTGGATTTTCCTTTGGCTGCCCCAAGTGCCAATCCCTTTAGTTATATCAGTCCAACTACTGCACAGCATGTTATTGACCAACTTGGAAATGAAGTAGATTATGTTTTAGATGGAGGAAGTTGTAATGTAGGAATTGAAAGTACAATTGTAGGCTTTGAGAAGGGTCAGCCTGTGATATACAGGTTAGGTGGATTGTCGATAGAAGAAATTGAAAGTGTAATTGGTAAAGTCGAGCTGCAAATCAATTATTCGTCTAATCCTAAAGCTCCAGGAATGGCAAAGGTACACTATGCTCCTCAGAAACCTTTGGTGTTGGTTGATGACTTTTCAGAAGCTGTTGATGATGCCCACACTGCTTATGTTCTCTTTAATGAACAATTGGAAATTGATAGTAATAGACAGTTTTTTTTGAGTAAATCGGATAATTATTTTGAGGCTGCAGCACAACTTTATGCGCTGCTGAGATATTTGGATATTTCAGAATTCTCAAAAATTGTTGTGAAAAGATTACCAGACATTTCTTTGGGAACAGCCATCAATGACAGATTGTTAAGAGCTGCTACAAAAAGTTAAATTTCAATCAATCTGTTAAAATTTTCATAAAAAATATTTTTATTTCTTTTTATTTTCTTGATATTAGTTCTATCTCATCATGGGATACGTGTTATTATTTGCTGTTACTGAAGGCCTGTTGTCCCCCAAAATAACAGGCTATTTTTTAGAGATTAAGAATTAAAATATTATTTTCATTCTCAAGAATCAGGTTATGAAAAATATATTGGTGATATTAACATTTTTGCTTGTAATCGCAGGTGTTGGAATTTTTAGTTTTTATTATTTTGGATATTATGAAAAAGGTACGATGTCTGGAAAAGTAATGAGGATTTCAGAAAAAGGGTTGATTTTTAAAACCTATGAAGGCAAAATAAATTTAGAATCTTTTGGCGCATTAAGAGGAGCTTCTCCTATTCAGGAAGTCTTTGATTTTTCAGTGGAGAAAAGTAATGCAAAGGCTATCAGTGATTTACAACGAGTATCTCTTACTGGGGAGCGAGTCAATCTTCATTATATTAAGCGATATGCAAAGTTTTTTTGGCGAGGAGAATCGCTTTATTTTATTGAGAAGGTTGAAAGAAGTGTTGATAAAAATAAAGTAGAATAGTAGTTTATTTTCTTGAAACCTGAGATGTTCACTTCTATAATAATTATCTTTGAACTTTTTTAATATTTATGTGTGCATCAAATAGATATACTATAACAGCTGCCTTGCCTTATGCTAATGGGCCTTTACATATTGGACATTTGGCTGGTGCGTATATAGGAGCGGATATTTATGCGCGATACCTGAGATTGCGTGGAAAAGATATTGTTTTTGTTTGTGGTAGCGATGAGCATGGGGCTGCTATAACTATTAAAGCTATCAAAGAAGGAGTGTCTCCAAGAGAGATTGTTGATAAATTTCATACAATCATCAGAGATAGTTTTAGCCAATTTGGTATTTCTTTCGATATTTATCATAGGACATCAGAGCCTATTCATTATGATACTTCTCAAGAATTCTTTAGAATATTAAATGACAAGGATGCATTTGATATCCAAGAAAGCGAACAATATTACGATGAGATAGCCCAGCAGTTTTTGGCGGACAGATATATTATAGGCACTTGTCCTAAATGTAATAATGAAAATGCTTATGGAGATCAATGTGAGAAATGTGGCTCTACCTTAAGCCCTACTGAATTGATTAATCCTCGTTCAACTATTAGTGGTGGAGTTCCTATTTTAAAAAAGACAAGACATTGGTACCTAAAATTAAATGAGTATCAAGAATTTATTCAAAAATGGATATTATCTAAAAAAGGTATTTGGAAATCACATGTCTATGGTCAATGTATGAGTTGGATAGATGCAGGATTACAACCTCGCGCTATGACTAGAGATTTGAATTGGGGGATTCCCGTGCCTCCTGAGATAGAAGGCTCTGAAGGCAAAGTGTTATATGTTTGGTTAGATGCTCCTATAGGCTATATCTCTGCTACTCGTCAATTATTTAAAGAAATTGAAGAAAAATCTTTTCATTTTGCTCAGCCACAATCTGAAGGGTTGTTAGACAAGTCTAAAGATGAATGGAAAAAATATTGGCAAAGTGAAGATACTACATTGGTTCATTTCATAGGAAAAGACAATATTGTCTTTCACTGTATTACATTCCCCGCAATATTAAAAGCAACAGGTCATTATATCCTACCTGAAAATGTTCCAGCCAATGAATTTATGAATTTGCAAGGAGATAAAATTTCTACTTCTCGCAACTGGGCAGTCTGGCTTCATGAATATCTAGAAGAAATGCCTGGAAAACAAGATGAACTTCGATATACATTGATAGCAAATATGCCAGAAAATAAAGACAGTGAATTTACTTGGCAGGATTATCAATCAAGAGTGAATAATGAATTGGTAGCTAATTTGGGTAATTTTATAAATAGAGTATCAGTTCTAGTTCATAAGTATTATCAAGGAATTGTTCCTCATGTTGTAGCAGATGAGTTCAGTGATTATGACCAACAAGTATTGGACGCTATAATTATATATGCAGATAAAATTTCAGTCGCTATTGAATCATTTAAGTTTAGAGATGCTTTAATGGCTTTAAATGAACTCTCTTCAGTAGGGAATAAATATTTGGCCGACTTCGAACCGTGGAAATTAGTGAAGGTAGATCCAAAGGCTACAGAACGGATTTTGTTTGTTGCTACTCAATTATGTGGAGGTATTGCAGTGTTGGCTCAGCCTTTATTGCCTTTTACGGCAAATAAATTATCAAGAATTTTTGGAGTTGAAGCTGGTCAATGGATAAAAGATGAAGGTGTAATGATTTCAGCTGGTACTCAACTAGGTCAAGCAGAACTGTTGTTTGAAAAGATAGATGATTCATTGGTAAATCGACAAATTGAAAAATTGGAAAATTCAAAAAGGCAAGAGAAAACCAATTCAATAGATTATACTCCTATTAAAACCGAAATATCTTTTGATGATTTTTCAAAATTGGATATTCGTACAGGTATCATTGTTGAGGCCGAAAAAGTGCCTAAAGCAGATAAACTTTTAAAATTGAAAGTAGATTTGGGGTTTGAAATAAGAACAATTGTATCGGGTATTGCTGAAAGTTTCTCAATAACAGATGTGATTGGCCAAAAAGTTTCAGTAATAGTTAATTTGGCTCCAAGAAAACTGAAAGGCGTAGAGTCTAATGGTATGATATTAATGGCAGAAGATAATGCTGGAAAATTATTTTTTGTACAATCAGAAGCCCCTTTGGGCATGATAATCAGGTAATTATTATGATATGGGTGTAAACAAATAGTAGATGGAATATGTACTTTTATTAGGATATAGTATTTTATTTTTAACTTTTGTTTATTATTCAAAAAGGTTTGATACTCCTTCTGTTTCAAAAAAATTATGGGTGAGTCTCGCCTTTATAAAGATATGTGCAGCATTATTATACAGTTGGCTTAATACCCAAATTTCCACCTTCTATGATTCATCATTTTATTTTCGAGAAGGAGAGATTGTATATAGTGCATTGAAGGATAATCCTTGGTATTATTTGCAATTATTATTGGGTCCTAATAATTATTTTCCTGAGCCTGAGCATCTTTGTAGATATATAGATGAATTAGGATTGTGGTATGATTATACGGGTTTTACGATTGTGCGAGTAAATGCTTTGTTTAGATTAATTTCTGCTGGGTATATTTCAGTCCATTTCCTTTTATTTTCATTCTTATCATTTACAGGTTCATTTTATTTATTTAAGTTTTTTGAAAGAGAAACTTTTTTATCTGAATATTTAATAATTGCAGGAGTTTTTTTTATTCCAGGTACTTTATTTTGGACATCAGGATTACATAAAGATGCATTAGTCATTTTTGCTATTGGTATTCTTCTTTATAATTTTGAAAAAGTATCCTCTAGCTTTTCTTTGTTTAGAGCGATATGGGTCCTATTGGCTTTTTTATTATTGATCAATGTAAGAGCATATCTGACCTTGGCAATCTTGCCTTCTTTAATAGGCTATTATTGGAATAAGAAATCAAAGATTCAATCCATTATCCCATATTTAGTTGTTTTTGGTGGAATGATAGTTAGTGTTGTCATATATGATATGATATTACCCAATGAATATCGTCTTGCCTACAAAATCAGTATCATTCAAAAAAGTTTTTTGAATGCTGATGGTAACACTAGTTTTGTTGCTGAAAGTATTGATAATAGCTGGGCAAATATCTTCTCGATATTTCCAGATAATTTTTTAAATGCTTTTATTTACCCATTATTTAGGCAATGTGGTTCAGATTGGTGTAGGCTAGCATCCCTTGAGTCTATTTTTTTCTGTGTATTCTTGCTTATTGCTTTAATAAAAGTGAAATACAAATATATTTTAGATAATTCTATTGCACTATTTACTTTGAGTCTAGGATTTTCAATGATGGCAATAATTGGCTTAGTTGTAAATAATTCTGGTGCAATTGTAAGATATAGATCCGTTGCCTTAATATTTATTTTTATAGGTTTTTTGATTTCTTTTTCAAAAAGAACAAAAAGTAAATAAAATTATTTTACTTTTACATTGTATTTTCTTTCAAAATAGATTTTTAAAGAAAATATTTCACATATAAAAAAATATCATGTCAACAACAAGATTTAACGCCCTAGCTGCTTTTTCTTCCAGACCTAAGGTTCAGGTAGATATGCCATCAGCAAAAATTTCTGATTTTTTTGCTGAATCTGTTTTTAATGATAAAGCTATGAAAGCTGTCATGTCTAAAGAAACTTACAAAAAGTTGACTGTTTACATGAAAGAAGGCAAAAAGGTGGACAGAGATTTGGCTGATTCAATTGCTTCTGCAATGAAAGCTTGGGCACTTGAGAAAGGAGCTACCCATTTTACGCATTGGTTTCAGCCATTAACAGGTACTACAGCTGAAAAGCATGATTCATTTTTTTTACCTATTGACGGTAGTGGAATAGAAGAATTTTCTGCTGATTCTTTGATTCTTCAAGAAACAGATGGTTCTTCATTTCCATCAGGGGGTATAAGAGCTACTTTTGAAGCAAGAGGTTATACAGCTTGGGACATTACATCTCCGGCTTTCATTATTACAGTAGGAAATGGAAAAACACTTTGTATTCCTACAATATTTTTCTCTTATACAGGTCATACTTTAGATTTTAAGACGCCGCTTTTGAAATCTTTGCAAGCAGTCAATCAGGCAGCCACTGAAGTATGTCAATATTTTGATAGAAATGTCAGTCAAGTCAATACTACCTTGGGGTGGGAACAAGAGTATTTCTTAATAGATTCTGCTATGTACTACGCTAGACCCGATTTGGTGATGACAGGACGTACTCTTTTAGGAAAGAGATCTGCAAAAGGTCAACAATTGGAAGATCATTATTTTGGTGCTATCCCAGAAAGAGTTTATGCATTTATGAGAGATATGGAGATTGAATGCTTGAAGCTGGGTATTCCTATCCGTACCAGACATAATGAAGTAGCACCCTCTCAGTATGAGTGTGCACCAATGTATGAAGAGGCCAATTTGGCGGTAGATCACAATCAATTATTGACTGATGTAATGGATAAAGTTTCTTCTAGACATAAATTGAAAGTTTTAAACCATGAGAAACCATTTGCTGGAGTGAATGGAAGTGGAAAGCATAATAACTGGTCTTTAAGTACTGATACAGGTGTTAATCTTTTATCACCAGGGAAAACACCACGTACCAATTTGCAATTTTTGACATTTTTTATCAATACGATTGCTGCTGTTAACAAACATGAATCCCTATTGAGGGCAAGTACCGCAACGCATGGTAACGAACATAGATTAGGCGCGAATGAAGCTCCGCCTGCTATCATCTCAATTTATACTGGTTCTTATCTTAAAGAAGTGTTGGATTTGATTGAAAATAGAGTGGATGAAAAAACTTTTGATGAACAAGAGAATCTCAATCTTCGTTTAGAACTTCATAATAAAATCCCTGAAATCATTTGGGATAATACGGATAGAAACCGTACTTCTCCTTTTGCTTTTACAGGAAATAAATTTGAGTTCAGAATGGTAGGGTCTTCTGCCAACTGTTCAATGCCTATAACGGTCATTAGTGCAATAATGGCTGAACAGTTGCGCAAGTTCAAAATAGAAGTAGATGGATTGATTAAGCAAGGAGACTTTAAGGATGTGGCTATCTTAAAGGTATTGAGAAGATTGCTTGCAGAGTCTAGAAGAATATTATTTGAAGGGGATAGTTATACAGATGAATGGAAGGAAGAAGCTCAAAGAAGAGGTCTTAGTAATAACAATACAACTCCAAAAGCATTAGATGCTTTTGTAAGTGAGGAAGCATTGAAATTGTATGAAGATTTGAATATTATGAATCGCAAAGAAAGCATTGCGAGATATGATATCATGTTGCATGATTATGTCAATCATATTCAGATAGAATCCAGAATTTTAGGGGAGATAATATTAAATCAAATTATTCCTGCTTGTATAGAATATCAAAATAAATTGATTGTTAGTATTGATGGCTTGAAGGAATTGAAGCTAGATAAATCTTTGTATGAGCCGCAATTGAATATTTTGAAAAAAGTGGCTGAAGGTATTGTCTCATTGATTAATTTGGAAAGTGAAATGAAAGCGCTTCGTGTCAAAGGTAATGACATAGAATCGCATAAAGAACAAGCTGAATTATATTGTAATGAAGTCAAACCGATTATGGAGAAAATAAGAGCGGTTTCAGATCAATTAGAGACTTTTGTTGAAGATAATTTATGGCCTCTTCCTAAATATAGAGAGATGTTGTTTAGTAAATAATTCTAGCTCTCATTTGACTAGCATACTGGCTTACTTTTATTTATCTTTTTATAAGTTTTGATTATTATTGAGAATAATTTGTTTTTGTTCTCATAATAATAAGGTATTTTGATGTCATGTTTTTGAGATACTTTAGGTGGGTTGTTTTATTATGTTTTTTAATGAGTCTTCCGGTAAAAGCGCAGGAATGTTCATCGTTAAATGGAAATTTTGGCTCAAAAATTCTAACACAGAATATCTCAAAGACCACTCAATCATATAAGACTACACAAGACTATTTAGGTAATTCCATTAAGCTACAGATGGATGTTTATCAAGGTGTCCTTAGTTGGAACAATAGCTTATTGAATCAGAGACCTGTAGTAATTTTATTTCATGGTGGAGGGTTTAAAGCTGGAAATAGAAGTACTGGTGCCATGAGATTCTTTGCTGAATATTTTGCTCAAAGAGGATATGTGGCTATTAGTGCAGACTACAGATTGGGATGGAAGGACTTTGATAAGACCTTGCTTTGTGGAGGTGGAACCACAAAAGATTATTTGGATGCTCAATATAGGGCTATGCAGGATGAACGCTCATTGGTAAAGTTTCTGAAAAGCCAGGCTAGTCTTATTAAATTCGATACCAATAGAGTGTTTTTATTCGGAATTAGTTCTGGTGCCACTCTTGTATGCTCAAGATTGGAAGATGAATGGATTACTAACGATGGAAATAGGGCTGATAGGCTTGGGTTGCTGGAAGATATGGAAATGAATAATGGATTCTCTTCTGATGTAGCTGGAATTTTGAGTTTTGCAGGTGCTAATTTGAGTCCTGATATTTCAATTGATTTTTCTACACCTATTGCTTTTTTTCATGGGACGTGTGATAATGCAGTACCTTATGAACAGCAGTATTTAGCTGGATGTAATAATCTTGGTTATTACTATGGTCCTAAAATATTATCATTGGAATTAGAAAGAAGAAATCTATGTTATAGAAATTATACTTATTGTGGATTTGGTCATGATTTGGCAGCTATTGGTGATGAACAGCGAACAGTACCTTGGGCAATGGATGATGTACTGAAAGAATCCATTCATTTTATTCAAGCGGTTTTATGCAATCAATGTACTTCTCTGATAAAGGTTTCAAATGAGGGTGTCAATGTCCAACCAGTGGCTGAATGTAATCCAATTGCTTTTTATGAGCAGTGTAAGCCTGATGATATATCAGGAGTAGAAGCCATTAGTTTATCACCTCATCTTTTCCATCATCAGAAAGTGGCATATATCTATTCTCATTTTGATCAGCCTGTAAATTTATTTCTGAATATCTTTAATATGAATGGTGCTGTTGTTGAATCAATAGCATTGCAGATTCCTCAAGGGCCTTATAGTTCAAGTGTTGCTATTGAGTTATTGGACGAAGGTGTATATTTATATCAGTTTGTTGATGGCAAAAAGATTTATGCATCAGGGAAAATATGGAAGATATAAAAATAAAATATATGCTTCAATGCTAAGTTCGATTAGTTGAATAATCGTAAATTTGTCTTAATGAAAATCAATTGGAGGGAGATACCTTCTCCATGTTATGTATTGGAGGAGGAGAGATTAATAAAAAATCTTCAATTAATGAAGTATGTTCAAGAAAGTGCAAGTGTAGATATTATTTGTGCATTAAAAGGTTATTCTCTGCATGCCACTTTCCCTACGCTACTTCAATATTTGCATGGAGCAACAGCGAGTTCTCTTCATGAAGCCCGATTGGTCTATGAAAAAATGGGAGTGAAAGCTCATACTTATTGTGCGGTATATGTACCCCAAGATTTTGATGAGATTCAAAATTATTCTAGCCATTTAACTTTTAATTCTTTATCTGAATATAATAGATGGAAAGACAAAGTTGCAGAAGGAATCAGCTGTGGACTGAGAGTTAATCCTGGTTATAGTGAAGTAGGTACCGAATTATATAATCCTTGTGCTCCCAATTCTAGATTGGGGATTGCCAGAAATTTAATAGGTGATACTTTGCCAGAAGGAATAGAAGGCCTTCATTTTCATGCACTTTGTGAAAATAATTCTTATACATTAGAAAGAGTTTTGCTTTCCTTTATGGGATTATATGATGACTTATTGAAGCAAGTCAAATGGGTAAACTTTGGTGGCGGTCATTTAATGACGAAAGAAGGATATGATATAGAACATTTGATAAAGATTTTAAGACAATTTAGATTGCAATACCCCAATATTGAACAAGTCATATTAGAACCAGGTAGTGCAGTAGGATGGCAGACTGGTTATCTGATGAGTACAATTTTAGATATCGTACAAAACGATAAATTGCCTATAGCAATGCTAGATGTTTCATTTACCTGCCACATGCCAGATTGTCTAGAAATGCCTTATCAGCCAAAAATTTTAAACATTTCAGAGCATGGGAAATATGAATATTATATGGGAGGGTTGAGCTGTCTAGCAGGAGATTATATGGGAACTTGGAAATTTGAGCAGCCTCTAAATATTGGAGATAAAGTGATTTTTGATGATATGATACATTATACAATGGTCAAGACAAGTACTTTTAATGGAATTAATTTGCCAAGTATTGGAATTTGGAGTTTGACACAAAAGTTTCAGTTGTTGAATTCTTATGGGTATGAAGACTATGCTTCAAGATTATCATAGTTATTTTTTGATTGTAAGAAGAAATATAGAGAGATGTTTAAAATTGAAATTTATATTGATAAGCTGATTAAAGAAGCAGAAAGGATATCTAATGAACACCAGCTGGTCAGCAAGCTTATAGATATAGCATTTGAAAAAATTGGGCAATCCGCAGGTCAGGTGCTTGATTTTGAAAGTCAAGTTTCAGCTATAGGCAGAATGTTGAAAGCTTGGTATGCCAGAGAATATACAGGATTGTCAAAACAAGCTGTCATAAGTTTGGTGGCTTCTTTAATATATGTAGTGAATCCATTGGATTTTATTCCTGATTTTATTCCAGTAATTGGTAGGTTGGACGATAAATTGGTATTGGGCTATTTAATAAAAAAAATGAATAGTGAGATTCAAAAGTTCATGGCATGGGAAGAATTGCAAAACGAAAATTCTTAAACTTTGTTAGTTTTTCAGGAACTTTTGTGTTTTAATAAATAGTTTTCACACTTTTGGATAGTTTTAAGCAAAAGAATTTAATTGATTTGAGATACATATTTTTATTATTGGTCACATCAATGATGGGTTATACAAATCTAAAAGCTCAGCCATTTGTATATCCCAAAAGAATGGTCGTTCAGTTTTCAGGGATGATTAAAGATGTCATTAGTAATGCTCCGATTCCTTTTGCTATTGTTTATGTAGATAGGGAAAAGCGTGGTACTGTTTCTACTATTGATGGATTTTATTCGTTTGCTGTAGCTCAAGGCGATGTCGTTTTGTTTAAATCTATTGGCTACAAACCGTATAAATTTGAAGTTCCGATAGATATGATGGGGGATAGTTATTTCAAAGATATCTATATGGAGAGAGAAACCTATTCTTTAGACACAATCACAATTTACCCATTGCCTAGACCACATCAACTTCGGCAAGCTATTGCAAACTTAGATTTGCCTGAAGATATGGTAGCACTTGCCAAAAAGACAATTGAAAAGTCAAAATTAGATGAATTGACTAAGGCTACTCGCTATGATGGGAATGAGAACTTCAATCAATATTTAAAGAATCAGGTTCAATCTTATTATCACTATGGACAACCAGCTCCGATACGCTTATTTGATGCATTTAGTTGGGCTGAATTTATCAAATCACTCAAGAAAAAAAATAAATCTTTTGGTTCAGATAAAGATGGTGGGCTAGGATTGCCAGAGTATTAATATTTCTCTTTTTATTACTTGCCTTCTATTTGCCATTCATATTCATTAACATTTCAAATCCCCCTTTGTCGATTTAATTTCGTTAATTTTGTATTCAAATAAATTAGTTATGGCGAATATGGAATTTAGTAATAAAGTAGTTGATTTACACTTGTCTTTGAAACCATTTGCATTGAAGTTGACTAGAGATATGGATGATGCAGAAGATTTAATTCAAGAGACAATGTTTCGTGCGATTTCCAATGAAGATAAGTTTGAAAATGGTACCAAGTTGAAAGCTTGGTTATATACTATAATGAAAAATATTTTTATCAATAATTATAGAAAGAAAATAAAGAGAAATACTATTGTTGATACAAGTGATAATCAATATTTCATTGATTCTATTTTGCATACTACAACAAATGCAGCTGAAATGGCATTTGTTAATAAAGATATTGAAAGAGCAATACTTAATTTGTCTAATGAATTCAGAGTGCCTTTTATGATGCACTACAAAGGATATAAGTACCACGAGATTGCCGAAAAGCTGAATCTGCCTTTAGGAACAGTAAAAAGTAGAATATTCTTTGCAAGAAAAGATTTGAAAGAAAGACTTAGTCAATACAAATCATTTATTTAATAAGAGTCTTTAAATCTAGGATGATATTTTTGAAGCGAACTTCTCAAATATTCTTGATTGAGATGAGTATAGATTTCAGTAGTTGTTATAGATGAATGCCCTAACATCATCTGTACAGCTCTGAGGTCTGCCCCTCTTTCTACTAGATGAGTTGCAAAGGAATGTCTAAGGGTGTGAGGGCTGATATCTTTATGAATCCCTGCTTGATTGACTAATTCTTTTAAAAATGTAAACACCATTACTCTGCTAATTGGTTTGCCTCTTCGGTTTAAGAAAAGTATATCATCATATATAGGATAATGATGCCATTGCGGTCGAATATAGCTTAGATATGTTTTGATACTATCAAGAGCAGATTGACCGATAGGTATTAATCTTTCTTTATTGCCTTTTCCTATTACCCTTATGATTTCATCATTCCAATAAATATGAGATGATTGCAAAGAAATGAGTTCCGAGACTCTCAGTCCACAGCTATAAAGTGTTTCTATCATTGCTTTATTGCGAACATGCTCAGGGCGACTTAAATCGAGCATAGATAAAATTAAATCTATCTCTTCCAAAGAGAGAACGTCAGGTAGTTTTCTAGATAGTTTGGGTGACTCTATGAGTTCCAAAGGTGAAACAGTGAGTAGTTGTTCTAAAATCAGATAGTTGTAAAATGATTTTAACCCAGATAGTATTCTAGCTTGACTACTGTTACTCAGCCCTATATCATAGAGAGAAGCTAAAAAGTATTCAATATCTTTTGTCTGTATCTCAACTGGAGAGGAAGTAGAGCAATTGTTTTTCAATAAATAGACATCATGTAAATAGGCTTCCACTGAATGTTTGGACATCCCTTTTTCGGTGATTAAATATGCTTTGAATAATTGAATAGCAAAGTCCCAAGTCATCATTGGATAAAATTAAAGAATTTTATCCTCCTTTTGAGAAGTTTGCTAAAGTGACTTTCTGAATTTGATAGTTAGGAAAAAAAGACCTAATAAAATGTATTTTCTTATAGATGCATTGTATTTTTATAAACGTAAAAGTTTAAGAATATAGTACTTGAATGAATGGCAAAGTCTAAAGATGTTTTTACGAGATTAAGTTTTTTTATAGTTCTATCTTTTTTATTTTATCCAAGTATTTCAATAGCACAGTATGAGATTTTATTGCATAAGCCTTACGGGCAGAATGTTGATGGAATTCATTCTATGTACAGAGATTTGATTAATATCAATGATTCTTTAAAACGAGCAGAAAAGGCCCAAGAAATTAAAAGATTTGCACTTCAACATAATGATCAAACCTTAGCATTAAATGTCGATTTTTTTCTCAATTTTTGGAATTCTTTTTACCAAAATCAACCTAAAGAAATCTCATTATTAAAGTTGAAAAGGCAAGTTGACAAATATTTTCATAAAGATATTGATTTTCTTTATGAGCGGTCACTTAGAGCTTTAGCAGAGTATTATTGGAAGATTGAACAGAATTATGAATTAGCTTTTGAACAATATTTGATATTAGATAGTAGAATAGAACAAATAAATTCTGAAGATTATCCTGAAAAAGCTAGAGACTTGATGCAGATAGGGGAAGCTTATTATTATTTTCAAGATTATCATTTGGCAATATCTTATTTTAAAAAAGCTATAGTTATTCCTGAAACTCCTTTTAATTCAGGAGTTATAAATTCAGCTAGAAATACAATGGGTCTTTGTTATCAGGAACTTCATCAATTTGATAGTGCAGCTGCTTGTTTTAATAAAATACTGATTTCTGAATTTCCAGAAGCAATAGCATGGAAAAAAATTGCTAGAGGTAATTTGGGAGCTAATCTTTATTTTAAAGGTGATTATGACAAGGCAATACCTTTAATAGAAGATGACTTGTCAAGTTCTATAGAAATAAATGATTTTGGGAGTTGTGCTGGAGCTGCGATTGGATTGGCAGATATTCATTTATTAAAAGGTAACTTAAGTATTTCTAAAAAATATATTGATTTAGCAAGACACTATATATATAAATCTGGTCAAAAAGATAGAAATAAAAATCTATTCTCTATTATGAGTAAATGGTGCATAGCAAATGATAATAAAGAATTGTCACTAAAGTATATTGACTCTACAGTTTTGGCTATTGAAGAGTATAATAAGAAGTATAGTGCATTGAATGTATTGCGTGCTCAGCAAAAGATTGATTTGCAGAATTTGAAAATTCAAAATTCAGAAAGAGAAAGAGATGTTCAAAGAAGAATTGCTATAAGAAATACACTTGCTTTAGTGGTTATAATATTAATTATCATTCTTGTTCTCGTTTATTATGTCCAAAAAAAGAAGCAATTGGAAAAAGATGCTGAAATCAGAAGTGCAAATCATATAATTGAAAATTCAAAATATCAGCTGAAGGCTTTTATGGAACAAGTATTATTAAAAAATAGTTTGATTCGTGATTTAGAACGTAAGATAAAACATATTGATATTGATAATCAAAATATTTTGTTGGAGCTACAGCAGAAAACTATACTAACGGAAGAAGACTGGCAACAATTTAAAATACTTTTTGAAAAGGTACATGAAGGTTTTTTATTAAGATTGAAAGATAAGTTCCCAGAATTATCATCTGCAGAAATTAGATTTATGTCCTTGGCAAAGCTTAGGTTTTCAAATAAAGAGATGGCAGCTACATTAGGAGTTTCTCCACAAAGTGTTAGAACTAACTGGTATCGGATTAGGAAAAAAATCAATCTAAATGAAAATATCTCCTTAGATGATTTAGTAAATAGTATCTGAAATAATAAATTTTTTATTCGATAAGATAAGCTGTTTTTTAGTGATTTATTTTTAATACCCTATTTTTAAAAAGTATAAATTATACAATAATAAGCAATTAGAGTTTTGTGACTTTTTTGTGACTCCTTATTTTTTACTATAAATGGATACAAAAAATAATTTTAAGTATTCAATTATTCTATATGCATGATTTTTCTACCTATTATTTATTAAGGAATAATATAGTATTGTCTAAAATGTCCAATTTATCAATTGCTTGGTTTCAAAGAATATGTCATGGTAGGTTTGTTATTCATTTTAGTGTTTTAGTTCTCGTACTTCCTTTTCTATTTCTTTTAGGATTATCACCAATCTGCCAAGCACAGGTTGTCGTGAATGATCCAGCATTGACGGTTCCTGCTTTTACTGATGTTGTTGCCACTCCACTTACAAATACTGGAGGGCAATGGGTGACTTTTCATCCTGACCAGCCTGAAAATATTGATTTGGTAGAAACACAAATCTTCAAAATGCCCCAAAGGGGTTTAGGTGTAGTAGGAGTAGAATTCCAACTCTTTGGCGGTGATGGTGGTACAGCATGGTATAAAAACTTAGTGGATAATCGTTTTGCCAATGGTGGTAAAGGAGGGGAACTGCACTATACCCTTAATTTAGACAATAGTAATAATTATGCCAAGCCTTTTATTGTTACTTATGGTAAGAAAGGAGAAAGTGTACAATATGGTCAATATGGCTATGTAGCTGCCGGTGGAGGTGGTTCAACTGGAATGGCTTGGCTTAAATCTGTTACACCTGCTTATTATTTTAATTTGATTGACAAGCATTTGATTGCTGCTGCGGGTGGTGGCAGTGGCGGATTTGCAACAGTTTTTCGATCACTTCATGGTGCTTCTGCTTGGTTTTTAGGACCTAACCCTGGTTTAAATAGTCAATTGGGGTCGCATGTTGCTAACCTTACGATTAATGTTCAAGGAAACCCATTTATGACTTTAACTGCCGGTGGTAGCAGATTATTAGGCGCTACTACTTCTTTGAATGGCAGCATTTGCTGTTCTAATAATGAAAAAATTAGGAATGCAAGTGGATATTATCATAATGTATTTTCCAACAAAAAAGTGCTTGGCAGCTCAAGTTTATTGAACAGTATTACCTTTGGTCAAGAAGGTGGAAAGCCTACTCTCATTTGGGTAAGTCAGGAAGGATCGGCAGGAAATACCACTATGGGAACAGCGTGGAGCCTCGGTGGTTCTTATAATGTGCATATTGTAAAGAACGGTGGTCGTGGTGGTGCTGGTTTGAGTGGTGGTGGTTCAGGCACTTCAACTACTGATTATTATCAAGGCTTTAGAGTTTTTGATTTAGATGAAGAATATGATATGTCCACAGGTGGAGCTGGCGGCACTGGTTCTATTGGAGATCTTTCCAAAGGTCATTTTTACATTACTCCTGGCGACCCAGGTTGGAATATGTTTGCCAATGGATTGACCAATACTTCCATCATTCCACATAACTCTACAAATAATCCCCAAAGTGGCTATTTTAAATACCGGACTATTATCGATACTGTTTCGCCTCAAATTAATTTGGATAGCATCACGGTGTATTTAAAAAATACATCATTCACTCCTTATGCTCCATATTTATCCTTTCAAACGGATCTACCTTTTTCTGAGGCTATCCAACCTTATTTTATGAAGTCAAATGGACTTTGGGATAATGACAGCATCGTTCATGTTACTACAAGTGAACCAGTATTCAAATGTTTTATGGCCGGACAAACTATTCCTGTTTACCTCACACTTACAGATGGTGCTGGTAATAGTACCAATGGTATTATTCATGTTACGGTAGTGGATGATTATGTACCCATTCCCCATCTTCCGGAGCCCAATCCTAATATCTTCGACCCGGGATTTCCATCTCGTATTGATGTAAGTAATGGACCGGTAATACTGAAAGCCGCAAATTTTCCGCAAGGTTTTGATGGTTGCAATGGCAGTAATGTAATAACCAATTTTCCACCAACCATTTTTACTTGTGCTGATGTAGGCAGCCAGCCTATTGCTTATTCCTATACCGATTTAGACAATTATCAAAGTGATACTTTTGTCAAAGTCTTTAATGTAGTCTATAATTTCCCGGACAAATTATATGTAGATGCCTCGGCGACTGGTGCAAATAATGGTACTTCATGGGCTAATGCTTTTAATTCTTTGCAAGACGCTTTAAGATTTGGTTGTACACAAAGTGGCGTAGGTCGTGAGGTTTATGTAGCTCAGGGTACTTATTTGCCCGACCAAGGGCAAGGTGTTTCATTAGATGATAGAAATGCCAGCTTCACACTACACGATAGCGATAAGGTTTATGGCGGTTTTCCTACCGGTGGCAGTTTGTTTTCAGAACGAAATCCTATTGCTTATCCAACTATTTTATCCGGTAATATTGGCTTGACCAATTTTGAAACAGATAATAGTTATCATATCGTAACCATTGCAGGAAATAAGAGTGTATTAGATGGCTTTACGATTAAAGAAGGTTATGCCAATGCTAATGCTAGTGATGGAGGTGGTGCCATTAAAAATGTTCAAGTTGTTATTCACGATACCTTGGAATATTCAACTTCTTCTATTCAAAACTGTAAGTTTATAGATAATTTTGGAAATAATGGTGGTGCAATCTATACTGCTCCATCTGCATCCACCTATAGCAGCAATATGGATGTTATCAATTCTTCTTTTGAAAATAACACTTCTAATACCAATGGTGGAGCCATGTTCTTGAATAACAATCTTTTAAGATTGTATTCTTTAAACTGTCTTTTTGATAATAATACAGCTCAAATAAAGGGCGGAGCATTACATATTAGTTTAAGTAATAATGCCAAAATAATCAATAATACTTTTGTTTATAATAATGCTTTAGTAGGTGGCGGTGCAATTTCAAATGCCGGTTTTATTTCTCTTAATAATAGTATTCTTTATTATAATACAGACCCCAATTTAGCTCAAATAGCAAATACAGGAACATTCCATGTGGACTATTCAGATATTCAGGGTTGTGGCGGAAGTAATAACTGGACGCTTTCTTCTGTAATAGATTATGGTGGAAATATTGATGCCAATCCTCAATTTAATCTTGCTATTCCTTATACATTAATGCCTCAAAGCCCTTGTCGTAATGGAGGTAAGAATAATTACAATCCTTATGCTACTGATTTATATGGTAAAACTCGGATTAATGAAGATCAAATTGATATGGGTGCAGCTGAAGTTAATCCAGTGCTGTATGTAGCTTGGGACGCAACAGGCACAGGTGATGGCTCTTCATGGGCTAATGCTTATACCAACCTTAATGAAGCTATTGCTAATTCAGGAAATGGACTGTCGCAAAAAAGTATTTGGGTTAAAAGTGGTACTTACTATCCAGATAGAATATATAGAAACAGTTTACCCACCCCCGGAAATAGAGAGAATACTTTTCGACTACCGAATACTTCCAAAATTTATGGTGGTTTTGCAGGAACCGAGTCTCAATTAAGTCAGAGAAACATAGGTCAAAATCCTACCTTGTTAAGCGGAGATATCGGTACAATAGGTCTTTTATCAGATAATGTTTATCATGTCATCGTTTCAGAGGGGCAAGGATCACGACTTGATGGTTTTATTATCGAAGGTGGAAATGCCAATGGAGGCAATGATCTAAGTAATGGTGCAGGATATTTTGAAATAGCCCAAGTTCCTGATCCCAGTAATGTTATTGCCAATTGTGTTTTTAGAAATAATAGTGCCACTGATAAAGGAGGGGCTATATTTGGTAGCGTTTTTGGTTCTAGTGGTGCAGGTGCATTGAATGTTGACCATTGTGTATTTTATAATAATACTGCAAATAGAGGTGCCGTGGTTTATATTGCAAAAGGGATGATGCCAGTATATTACAAATTGAATTTGTATAATGTCACCGCTGTCAATAATAGTTCATTAGCTACAGGTGCTGGTGCTATTGAAGGAGATGGAGGTACAGGAGGTACTGGAAATTTCACAGCAAGAATAAAAATATATAATAGTTTATTGGTAGCCAATACACCTCAAAATTATAATGATATGAATAACCCCGGAAATATTCAATTGTTTCACACTTATGTCAGTGATTCTGTCAATGGAGTATTTAAAAATGTAAATAACATAGCTGGTGCTGATGGGAAGATTATGACTAATGATGACGGACTTCAATTAAATCCAAATAGTACAGCTATTAATTATGGGGATGATAGCTTATTGTATAATAATAACCAAAAAGATATAACTGGGCAATCACGTATTTTACAAGGAACTTGTGATGCCGGGGCCTATGAAAGCTGGGGTTGCTTGGGCTTGAGTAAATTATATGTAGATGCAAATGCAAGCACAACAGTGAGCGACGGTAGTTCTTGGGCTAAGGCGTTTAAAACCATCAGCGAGGCTTTAAATGTAGCCAATCAATGCACTTCAGTGGATAGTATTTTGATTGCTCAAGGAACTTATTATCCTGGAAACCCTCTGGCTCCAATTAGTAGAGATGCTTCTTTTGAACTTTGGCGACCGATGACCCTAGTGGGTGGTTATCCGTCGGGAGGTGGAATTAGAGATATAAATGCTAATCCGGTAATATTAAGTGGTGATATAAATTCCACAGACAGAAATGATAATGCAGTACATATTATGCGAATCGGCACCGACACACTTGGTACTACTGTTATAGACGGATTGAAATTTGTAAATGGAACAGGAGGTTCAGGCATAGGTGGTGTTGGTATATATTCTGCTCATGGCAAATCTTTTCAAAGGGGGAATGGTGCAGCATTAAATACCAATAATTCAAAAGTATGGGTAAAAAATTGTTACTTCCTGAATAATTTTAGTGGTCAAGGAGGAGCTGTATATGTTAATGGAGGTACATTTAGATCAACTTATAGTATTTATGATGGAAATACTGCCGCTCAAAATGGTGGTGCTATTAGAGGTGGTGGTATTACGGATTCCTTATTGTTGCATCATAATATTTTTATTAGAGATACGGCATTAGGCGGTGGAGGTGGCGCTGTCAGTGGTAATTATATTTGGACTTTATGCTATAATGAACTTAGTAATAATGTTTTTGTTCATACGGTCGGTATGCAGTATGGCGGTGGTGCACTTTACCTCTCTGAGGGCAAATTTAAAGTGGTCAATAATACATTTTATGCTAATAAATCTGTTACCGGAGGAGGTGTTACCATAACTGCAAATCCTGACACCTCAAATGTTTTTGCTAATAATTGTTTTTGGAATAATACCAATACTTTTTATACTCCTGATGATTATACGGTTTCTGATTATAATAATGTAATAGCTAATAACAGCATAGGCATCTATCCTAATTTTCTGGATACACTGAATTTGTTGGGAGCTGATGCCCAATGGTTTACAGAGGATGATGGTTTAACTTTGAAAAGCACGAGCCCATTAGTCAACGGAGGAAATAATAACTATGTAATTGATTCATCTGATTTAAAGAATACTATTCGTGTTCAAAAAGGAATTGTAGATATCGGAGCTTATGAAAGCGATACCGTTATTAATCGTTGGTATGTGAATGATGATCAAGATAGCATTAATGCTGATGGTGCAAATTGGCTTTCTGCATTTAATAAACTAGAAGATGCTTTAGCTATAGCTAAAAATGGAGATTCTATTTGGGTTGCAGGTGGAGTTTATTCGCCAGTAGTAAGTACTTCATTTAATATGAAAAATGGAGTAAAATTGATTGGGGGGTTTGAAGGGATAGAAACAGAACTAACTCAGAGAAGCTTATCTTTTGGATTCAATACTATCCTAAAAGGCAATAGTAGTAGTGTTATCATCAATGAAAATGTTGATAATAATACACTTTTGGATGGTTTTGTCATCCAGTCTGGTATGTCTGATTCTGTAGGTGGTGGTATATTAAATATTAACTCGCATGCTCATTTTAATAATATTGTATTTAGTAATAATCAAGCCAAAAAGGGCGGAGCGGTGGCTAATCTTAATTCAAATACTCAGTTTAATAATATAGTTTTCTATGCAAATGAAGCACAAAATGAAGGTGGAGCAATTTTTGATAGTGCTTCAAATACGCAAATTTATTCAGCTACCTTTTTCCAAAACAATGCGATAAATGGTTCTTTATTGGCTCAAAAAGATGGTAGTTCATTAATAATGGGTAACTGTATTTCTTGGAATAACTCTACAAATGAATGGTATAATTCTGGTTCTCCTTCCTCAAAAAATATAACTTATACTTTATTGCAATCCCCACACCCTGGATCTGGTAATATTTTAGAAATGGACCCTAAATTTTCAAACCCAAGCCATCCAAAAGGTTTTGACAGCTTATGGTTTACGCTTGATGATGGACTTGCAGCAAGATTTTATTCCAACTTTATCAATAAAGGTAATAATGCCTTCGCGGATTTCATCTTTACTGATATAAGTGGGGCAAATAGAATTCAAAACGATATTATTGACTTAGGTGCTTATGAAAATGAAGGAATCTCTTATTGTGATAGTCTTTCCAATCTTTATAGTCACTCACTTTATGTGAATGTCAATGCTGTAGCAGAAGGTGATGGTTTTTCCTGGGCTGAACCGCTACGCTCTTTATCAGACGCATTAGAATTAGCAAATTATTGTGATGAAATTGATTCGATTTATGTTGCTTCTGGGACTTATTATCCCACCGGTTTTAGAGAAGGGACAGATAGATCAAAAAGTTTTGAAATAAAAAGAAGTAATCTTCATTTGATAGGAGGCTGCATTGGTGTAGATTCAACTACTAACAACTCTTACCTATATCCTACAATTTTAAGTGGAAATATTAATGATGATAATAATGCTACTGATAATAGTTATCATGTAGTAACAATTAATAATTGCTCTAATGTTAGCTTGGAAGGTATCGTCATCACTGATGGATATGCAGATAGTAGTATAGCTTTATACAGTTTCGGGGGTGGTTTACTTGTTGAAAATTCCACAACAGGAAATATTAAATTGAAGAATATTTATTTTACAAGAAATTATGCAATTAATGGGGCCTCATTATTCAATGATGGAATGGATGTTGAAATGATAAATGTTTTAATAGACAAAGGGATGGCAAATAATGGTGGAGCTATATTTAATGAAATAGGAAACCTCACATTAACCAATTCCACTATTGTAAATAATCAAGCATCAAATTCTTTAAGCAGTGCTATAGATTTGAACGGAGGACAATTAACAATAAACAATTCCATAGTATTGGGTGAAATTAATGGTTCCTATGATGCCGCCTATTCTTTTATTGAAGGTAACGTAGATACAACCAATGGCAATTTGAATACAACAGGCTTATCTGCAGCAGATATTTTTGAAAATGATACAATTGGAAATTATAAGCCTATGTTAGGTGCTCCAATCATTGATGCTGGCAATAATGGGCTTTTTGATAATCTGAATAATAATTCTATTGATTTTGTAGGAAATTCAAGAGTTTCGGATTTTTTAAGTAATGGAGTGATAGATATAGGTGCTTTTGAAAGTTCATCGTCTTCGGTTCTCCCAATAACTTTAATTGACTTTACTGCAACAAAAGATGGTGGTAAAGCTAGGTTAGAGTGGACAACTGCATCTGAACTGAATAATAAAGAATTTATTGTTTTTAGATCAAAAGATGCTATTGATTTTAAGGAAATTGGAAGAGTTGGAGGAGCAGGGAATTCTGATTTTCCTATTGATTATGTTTATTATGATACACAGCCTTTCGAAGGGTATAATTATTATCGCTTAGCTCAAGAAGATGTTGACGGAACAGTTGAATTGTTGGGAATAAGAATGCTTGATTTTTCTAATGATACTAATGAGATAGAACTTTATCCTAACCCAAGTAGTTCAAATGTTAATATCTATTTTAGTAAAGGTATTTATAGTCAATTAGAATTGATAGATGTAAACTCTAAGGTGATAAATAGTTTTTCTCTTACGAAAAGTGATTACTGGAAAAATATTAATCTCGTTAATTATCCTGTAGGGATCTATTTTATTAGACTAATAGGAGATAATCAATCAGAAGTGAAAAAGCTATTTAAGAAGTAATATAGATAATCATTCTATTGAGTTGAATTGGTGAACAAATATGTTAATATTGATTTTTACCCCTGTTTACTATTAAAATTTGTCTTATTGAGTTATATTATAGAGATTCTTATCTCTAATATTATGATATTGTAATAAGGATAAGCTATATCATTCAGGTATTTATATTAGATAAAGCATTGAGTTCTTGATTTTTAAAATATGTATAGAGAGAGTGAAAATATTTTTTTTAAAATGGATAATTGTTTGATTTTGTAAAAGATTATTCATTATCTTTGCACCTCGTTAAATAGAAGCTGTTGCGGAAATTTAATTGGCCCCGTAGCTTAATTGGATAGAGCATCTGACTACGGATCAGAAGGTTAGGAGTTCGAATCTCTTCGGGGTCACATAAAAAATAAGGATAAAAATCCGAATTGTTGAAAACTAAATAATAATCTGCAAGATATTGATTATCTTTGCATCCTTAAAAGAAGAATTTATAAAGTATGGCAAGGTTTTGCGAGCTTACCGGAAAAGGACCTCAATCAGGTCATTATGTCTCTCACTCAAACAGAAAGACTAAGCGTAAATTCAATCCGAATTTACAAAAGAAAAATTTTTATATCCCTGAAGTAGATCGCTGGATAGAGGTGAAACTTTCTACTCAAGCATTGCGTACTATCAACAAAAAAGGTATCTATGCTTATCTGAAAGAGTTGGAAAAGAAGGGTGAAATTGTTTTAAACTTCTAAACTAATAGTCATGGCAAAGAAAAAAGGTAATAGAATTCAAGTGATTTTGGAATGTACTGAGCATAAAGCGTCAGGTTTGCCTGGAACTTCTCGTTATATTTCAGTAAAAAATCGTAAAAACACTCCTGAAAGAATTGAGTTGAAAAAGTACAACCCAATAATGAAAAAATATACTGTTCACAAAGAAATTAAATAATCATGGCAAAAGTTTCCAAAAACTCTAGAATTGACAGGGGTAAAGCAGTTGATTCTAAAACAATGGTGAAAGTAATTAAAGCTGTAAAGTCTGAAAAAACTGGTGCTTATTCTTTCCGCGAAAAATTTGTTCACAAAGATACAGTACAAGAAGAGCTTAGAAAAGCTTAATTATTCTTGTGTTTAATTGCATACTATAGCTTCTCTGAGTATCTTAGAGAAGCTGTTTGCATTTATTAAAGCTATTATGAGTGTTTTTAAAAAGTGGTTCGGTAAAAAAGATAAATCCGACGAAGAAATAAAGGAAGAAGTTGAGCAATTGCAACACGGACTGGAAAAAACCAAACAAGGAATTTTCTCCAGAATTTCTAAAGCTATTGCAGGTAAATCAACGGTAGATATTGAGTTTCTTGATGAGCTAGAAGAGATTCTTATCACTTCTGATGTTAGTCTAAGTACAACAATTAAAATTATTGACAGACTAGAAGCCAGAGTGTCAGTAGATAAGTATATCAATGCTAATCAACTAAATAATATTCTGTACAATGAGATTTCTAATCTTTTAGAGGAGAACAATACCAAAGATATTGATAGTTATACCGTTCCTGAAGGCAAAAAACCTTATGTTATTATGGTGGTTGGAGTTAATGGTGTTGGCAAGACGACGACTATCGGGAAGCTGGCATATCAGTATAAAAAGCAAGGGTATAATGTAATTCTTGGCGCTTCAGATACTTTTAGAGCTGCTGCTGTCGATCAATTGACAATCTGGTCTGAAAGGGTAGGAGTTCCGATAGTTAAGCAATCAATGGGGAGCGATCCTGCTGCTGTGGCTTTTGATGCTGTTCAATCTGCTGTGGCTAAAGATGTTGATGTTGTGATTATTGATACTGCCGGTAGATTACATAATAAAATTGGATTGATGGACGAGCTTTCTAAAATTAAGAGAGTAATGTCAAAAGTAATACCTGATGCTCCTCATGAGGTGCTATTAGTTTTAGATGCCACCACTGGTCAAAATGCTTTAGAACAAGCAAAACATTTTTCTGCCGCTACTCAAGTGACTGCATTGGCTATTACTAAGTTAGATGGCACTGCTAAAGGTGGAGTTGTTTTAAGTATTGCTGATGAATTTAAAATACCAGTTAAATATATTGGATTAGGTGAACAAATGGAGCAACTGCAGGTGTTTAATCGCAGAGCTTTTGTTGAAACACTTTTTAATTAATCTAAATTCTATTTTTTTGAAAACAAGAACCTTACGTCGTGATAAAGTGGATGTTATCACTTTAGGATGTTCAAAGAATTTGGTAGATTCAGAAGTTCTAGTCAGTCAGTTGCAACATGGTGATGTACAAGCTGAACATAGTGATGGCAATGATTCCGATTCTAATATCATTATTATCAATACTTGTGGATTTATTGATAGAGCCAAAGAAGAATCTATCAACACAATCTTATTATATGCTGATAAGAAGCAAAGAGGCCAAATAGATAAATTGTATGTTACAGGTTGCCTTTCTCAACGATATAAAGATGATTTAGAAGTTGAAATTCCTGCTGTAGATGGATATTTTGGTACATTAGAGATGCCGCAATTACTGTCGAGATTTAATATTGATTATAAACACGAATTGGTAGGTGAGCGAAGTATCAGTACACCTCAACATTTTGCTTATTTGAAGATTTCTGAAGGCTGTAATAGAACTTGTTCGTTTTGTGCTATCCCATTGATGCGTGGAGGTCATATTTCTAGAACAATAGAATCATTGGTGCAGGAAGCTAAAAATTTAGCAAGAGTTGGTGTCAAAGAGTTGATTTTGATTGCTCAGGAATTGACATATTATGGCTTAGATATTTATAAAAAAAGAGCCTTAGCAGATTTATTATATGCTCTTAATGAAGTAGAAGGTATCGAATGGATACGTTTGCATTATGCTTACCCTTCTAAATTCCCTTTAGAAATTTTGGATGCAATTAATGATTGCGATAAGGTATGCAAGTATCTCGATATTCCTTTTCAGCATGGTGCAAATGCTATATTGGAAGGCATGCACAGGCAAGTAACAAGAGAGGAGCAAGAAGAATTGATTCGCAAAATCAGAGAAAAGATACCTCATATTACATTAAGGACAACGATGATTGTTGGATTTCCAGGTGAAACACATGACGATTTTGAAGATCTGTGTAATTTTGTAAAGGATATGAAATTTGATAGGCTGGGTGTTTTTACTTATTCTCATGAAGAAAATACTTCTGCTCATCAATTGGAAGACAATGTACCTGAAGACGTCAAACAAGAAAGAGCTCAAATTCTGATGCAGATTCAGGAAGAGATTTCTTTTCAAAAAAATTCAGATAAAATCGGCCAAACTTTCAAGGTCCTGATTGATAGGAAAGAGAGCGGAAATTATGTAGGTAGGACAGAATTTGATTCCCCTGAAGTGGACAACGAAGTGTTGATTGAAGCTAAAAGCAATTATTTGAGAGTTGGTGATTTTGCTCAAATTAAGATAGTGGATGCTACAGAATTTGACTTGTTTGGTGAGTTGGCTTAAATAAGTCCTCTTTCAAGGAAGTTTATAGATGAATATTAAGAAGTTAAATTCTTTTGGATAGATTTTTCTAAAATGAACTTATTTTGATATTCTTAGCTGCAAATTAATATATTGGCATTAAGCTATAATATGATTTGTCTATGTAAGGAAACAAACAATTTACCTCGAATCTCTTCTGTCAAACTAACCTTGAAGATTTAGTTCTATAAGACAATATGGAATCGAGTTGTTTTTGAGTTATATTTATAAATATTGTTTGGAGAATCAATATTTTATTTCAAAAATGAAAAAATATTATTTTTTGTCTGCATTAAATAAAAATGATGTTTAATATTGTATAACCAACCATCAAGAAAATCACGACAAAACTAAAGATAATTCTATGAAAAGAATCTTTGCACTACTCAGCTTTTTAATATTTATAATTTCATATTCTTTTGCACAAGATGTTGTAAATCTAAACTTTAAGTATCAATTTTTTGATTCGAGAGAAGGCTTTGTTAAACTGAGCAAATTAGTGATTAAAGCAAATGGTAAAAAAATTGGGGAGAGTCCTGCAAAACTAGAGAATGTTGAAAATAAAGTTTCTATTCAGATTCCTAAAGGAAAATATGAGATAAATGCAAGCGTCTATTCAATGCATGATGGAGTTTGGGAAGAACGTACCGAAGCGAATGATTATACTATGGATTGTATATATATAGATTCTTTATTGCTAGAATCAGATTATAATATAAGTCTTACATTTAATGCAGTAACGGGCTCAAAAAACGTAGATGTAGAAGAAGTTGAGATTGAAAATCCTTCAAATATTTCGATAGATAATCCTCAAACTGCATTAAAAAAAGTAAATGATTATCTCAAAACTTTTGACAATGGCTATTATGGTTACTTAGAGGTAATAGATGGTTATTTGTATGATAGATTTGCTTCAGGGAAATACACTAAAACTGCTATTTCAAATTTAGGAAAAGCTGTTGAGGTTAGTGAAAATAAAGTGGCTATAATGTGTAAAAATGAGCTAGAATGTGTTTATTCTACCTACACAAACAGCAATCATAAACAAATGAGTTTTTCACAAAATTCAAGTTTCAATCCTTCTACTCTAGTTGATTTACTTAATAATTTAGTAGTTGCTTTAAATAATAAGTCGTCAAATGCCAACTTAGGTGAAAATAAATCTAATAATATATTATCTAGTAATGTTAAAAAATTTACTGATGCAGAATTCTTAGCTGCTTGCAAATCAGAATTAGACGAACTCAATAAATTTTTAGAAACCTTTGACAAAGGCTATTATGGCTACTTAGAAATCAAAGATGGTTTTTTGTATGACCGATTTTTAGCAAAAAAATATAATAGTATGCCTATCGATTCTTTAGGATATGTAGTAATAGATGAAGAATATAATCGTGTGCTGCTTGATTGTAAGAACAATAGTAATTGTTCCTTTTCAACATTTAACAATAAATATTATGATGGAATGAGTTTTTCTCAAAGTACTAGCTATGATAAATACAAATTAGCTACACTAATTAATAACTTAGTCAATAAATTAAGAAATCCTAATGATAATAAAGGTATTAGTCCATTAGCCATCAAGACAAAAAATGGAAATACAGAGGTACAGGGAAATAGTGAAGTTGTGAACTCTAATTTCTCTTCTTATGATGATGAAGTAAATATTGCACTTAGCAATCTTTTTGATACGCCTATAGCTCCAAAAACTACACCGTCAAACAATAGCTCACAAGGAAGTAACTACAAAACACCGCTTAATGAACTAAATACTTTTCTAAATACCTATTATAATCCAGAGATAGATAATAATGTTGAAGTAATAAATACTAGCGTTTATTTTAATTTTCTTGTTGATGGAGACAACTACTCTTCCAGTATCAAGATGGCTGATTTAAAGAAATATGTTACAGTGAATGTAACGGCTTCAGAGGTAAAGTTGCAATGCAATAACAGCCAAAAATTATTCTATTCAACTTATGCAGATGCTACTTATGATTATTTTAGTTTTACTGCTCCAGATAACGCTAATAAAGAAAAGTTAGCCAAATTATTATCTGATTTCATAAAAGCACTATAAGCCTGACTTTTACTCAAGAATGTTTATTGTTAGCTAATAATTCTTTCATCATCGTTCAATTTTTATTTTGGTTTTTGAATGAAGAAGGTGATTGGGTATCAAACTACTGATGTTCATCTTTAATAATTCCAATTCTTCTTTCTGCTATTACATTTTCTAAAGGAATTCCATTTTTTTAGCCATACTCATTTTTCAGCTATTGCCCTGAGATTACTTTGCTATTTTGTCCATTTTTAGATTTTTGAGTGAATACCTATTTAAGGACAAGGCAAGTTTTCTTTCTAATTAAATTTTTTACACAATTGAATGAGATTATTAAAGTCTATCATTCGAGCGATAGTTTTTGGTCTTTAATAAGTATCATCCTGTTAGGCAATTTTAATCCATTATTATCCCAAAAAGTCAATATTTGGTACATTAATATTCATATAGTTATTTTTAGATATTTCTATTAAATGTGCGTTTATTTGATGATTTGTTAAGTAAATAACTATATTTTTAATTAATTTAAAATAAAATATGCAATTTTTTAACAAATGAAATGATAAAAGTTTAAAATATTTTATTGAATTTTATATTGAATAATTTTTTAACTATAAATTTTTTTTATGCGTATCAACAAATCTTTTTTAATCCCTTTTATTTTATTCTTAGGGATTGTAGTCGTCGGAGCACTAGATTCAGGTCAACTTTTGAATGAAAGCTTATTAGGTAATATTGACTCAGGAGATACTGCATGGATGATGATTGCCACTGCATTAGTCATGATCATGACACCTGGGCTTGGTTTCTTTTATGGAGGATTGGCAAATAGAAAGAATATTATTTCTACTGTATTGCAAAGTTTTATTTCTTTAGGTATTATCAGCGTGATATGGGTAGTGTTTGGCTTCAGTCTATGTTTTGGCCAAGATGTAGGCGGATGGGGGATTATCGGTAATCCTTTTACCTATTTTATGTTCAAAGATGTCACTCTGACTCCACAGGAAGGTTCAACCATTCCATTTGTGATTTATGCCATGTTTCAGTTAAAATTTGCCATTATTACACCAGCCCTCATCACTGGTTCGTTTGCGCAAAGAGTAAAATTCTCAGCTTACCTATTGTTTATTATATTGTTTTTCATTTTTATATATGCCCCACTTTGTCATATGACATGGCATCCAGAAGGGATATTTTTTAAGATGGGTGTATTAGACTTTGCTGGTGGAACAGTAGTACATTTAAGCGCAGGATTTGCTGCCTTAGCTGGAGCAATGTTTTTAGGACCTAGGACTGAATCTGAGCGTACACATGAATATTCTAATATTCCTTTAGTGGTAATTGGGACAGGATTATTATGGTTTGGCTGGTTTGGTTTCAATGCTGGTTCGGCTTTAAAATCTAGTGCACTTGCTGCTAACGCAATTTCTACTACTAATACTGCTGCTGCTGCTGCAATGGTAGCATGGGTGTTTTTGGATGCATTATTAGGAAAAAGAATTTCTGCAATTGGTGCATGTGTTGGTGCAGTGGTTGGATTGGTGGCAATAACTCCAGCTTGTGGTTTTGTAAATACAGGCGAAAGTATTGCTATCGGAGCTTTTTCAGCTATCATTAGTAATTTTGCAGTTCATTATAAAAACAAATCTTCCTTAGACGATACTTTAGATGTTTTCCCTTGTCATGGAGTAGGAGGGATTATGGGTACAATTTTCACTGGAATATTTGCTGCTGACTATGGCACTGGAATAACTGATCTGGGCTTGGTTTCTGGGCAAACTAAAACATTTTTTGTACAAATTATTGCATTAGTTTCTGTGTCAATATTTGTCTTCTTTGGCTCTTATATACTATATTATATTACTAATAAAATCAAACCAATGAGAGTGTCCAAACATGAGGAAGAAGTTGGATTAGATGTCTCTCAGCATGGAGAAAGTTATATGATTTTAAAGGTTGATTAAGAGTTTCGGAATATTTGCAATCTAAGCTTTGTGAATCATAAAATATTAAGGTAGTAATTAGTTTACTGCCTTTTTAGTTTTAAATAAGGAAGTCAGGAGAATGTTTTAATTTAAGGCTTTATGCTATCCCAGATATTCCATGCTTTTTCTGCCTGGTAATATAGCATATCTAATCCATTTTTGATGGTTGCACCTTTATTGATTCCTTCCTTTAAGAATAGTGTTACTTCAGGGTTGTAAACCAAGTCATATAAATAGTGACCAGCATGAATGCCATGATATGGAATAGGAGGCAGTGTATTTATTTGAGGATACATGCCTAAAGGAGTTGTGTTGATAAGGATAGTATATTCCTGAAGGGTGCGTATCGAAATATCATGATAAGACCATTGACCTTCAATAGGAGTGCGGGATACATATTGAAAAGGAATCCCTAGTTTTTTTAAAACATAAACCACTGCTTTTGAAGCTCCACCTGTACCAAAGACAAGTGCTTTACGATGATGTGTTTGTAATAATGGTTTGAAGCTCATCTCAAAACCATAGCAATCTGTATTGTAGCCTGTCTTTTTATTATTTGAAATTTTGATAGTATTGACAGCACCTATCTCTCTAGCAGTTTCATCAAGTGTGTCTAAAAATGGGATGACTGCTTCTTTATATGGAATTGTAACGTTCAGTCCTATTAGCTGCTCATCTTGAAATAGATTTTGGACATCTTCAATCTTTTCTAAAGGATAAATATCATATTCATGATTAAGAATATGTTCCCTTTTAAATTTTTCTGTAAAGTACCCTTTTGAAAATGAATGACTTAATGGATATCCTATAAGTCCTAATTTGATGGTCATGGGAGCTGGCTTAATATAGAATCAATTTCTGGATCATTTTCAATTTCTGGATACATATATAGCATAAAAACTTCTTTCCCAGGATGTTCTTCTATCAAAAGTCGCAATAAGATTCTAGCTTCTTGTTGATAGCCTAAATAAAATAAAATAGATACTTTAGCATATTTTAATTCTGTATTTGACTTGCAGATAGCCAATCCTTTTTCTATGATTTCCATAGAAATTTCTGCTTCATTAGAAAGTAAAAATATTTGAGCTAGTAATATATATGCTTCAAATCTTATAGGAGATATTTCCATAGCTATTTCAGCCAATTCTACAGCCTTATCTATTTTGCCGACAACTTGAGCTGCTTCTGCTGCAATAATTTGATAATCATATTCAGATTTGTCAAGTTCAGCAGCTTTTATATAAAAGGTATATGCTTTTTCCCAATTATCTTCAGCCTTGTATGTTTCACCGATTCTGTAATAAGCATCAGCTATATTGGGTTGTATATGAAGTGCTTTTTTAAAATAGTATCTAGCTAGTTTATACTCTTCTAAAGATTCATGACAATGACCTTTTAAAAGAAAAGTATCTTCATCACTATTGAATCTGTCTTCATACTCTTTGAGCGCCTCTAAAGCTTTTAAATATTCCTTTTTCTGAAAATATAGCTCTGCTAAGTCATGATAAGGAAAACCTAAATCCTCATTGATAGCGATGGTATATTGCAAGGTGTCAATTGCCAAATCTAATTCTTTCATGCCTCTGTAAGCAGTAGCTAGATTGTACCATGCCAACTCAGAATAGGGGTGTTTGTCGATGAGTAATTCGTAAAATTCTTTACTTCTTTTATACTCTTGGGTGATTTCCATGCAATAATTGATACGGCTGAGTGCCTCTTCATTAGAAGGTTCAATTAATAAACACTTTTTTAGGCTATCAAATACTTCATTGTATTTTTCCCAGTCTTCATATACATCTGCCATTTGTAAATATACATCTACCAAATCTTCATATTCTGTCTGAGCTTCCCAATACTGTAATATTGCAATTGCCTCTTCGTGTCTAGATAAATAGGTGAAAATTTCAGCTTTTAATAAATGTATTCCCAATTCATTAAAATCAATGGATTCAGCTAGATTTAAGGTGTCTAATGCAGAAGAAATCTCTTTAGTTTCGAACTGTAACTGAGCTTTTTTTATCAGAAGTAAAGCTGAAGTAGGATGTTGTTCTAATGCCTGATCTATTGCAGTAAATGCACTATTATATAGACCGTGGACATTATAAAAATCTACTAATACTTCAAAAGATTCAGGTTCTAAAAAGATAGAAGTGTTATGTTCTAGAGAGTATTCGTATTTGTTAATAATATCTTGAATGCTTTCTTCTTCCTCGTTTTCATCATCAAATGGATTCATCTATACCTCCTCTGTTACAAAGTTAATACTTATATTGGCATTGTATTCCTAAAGTAAGTTATTAAAAGGTATTGAATGAAAAAAGCAAAAGATATTAACATCGGATTTTTTTTGTGCAAATCACTGCTTCTGATTTTGTTATTGCTACCTACTCATTTACTTTTCGCCAAGAATAAATATTGGATTCAAGCAGAATTATTGCCAGCTCAAAGAAGTATTGTAGGGAATATTGAAATGACATATTTGAACACTTCTAATGATACATTGCAAGAAATTTGGATTCATCTCTATCCCAATGCATATCAG
Organism: Chitinophagales bacterium; assembly: GCA_023957235.1. Taxonomy (GTDB): domain Bacteria; phylum Bacteroidota; class Bacteroidia; order Chitinophagales; family JADIYW01; genus JAMLHH01. Next base: position 278,663 of record JAMLHI010000003.1, read on the forward strand.
AGTTTAAATACTCCTTTTGCTAAACAATTGGTCCAATTGAATTTATTAGAGTTTCAATATGGTAAAAAATTTGGCAAAATTGATAGCTTAAATTTTATTCAGAATGGGAAAAAACTTACTGTTGTTTCATCTGATGACAGCCCGGATGTAATTGTTGTTTTACTAGATAAACCATTGTTGCCGCATACTTCTATTGCTATCCAGACTCCTTTTAGAGTGAAATTGCCTTTTATGGTTTCGCGTTCGGGTTATTCAGGCTCATTTTATGCAGCCACTCAATGGTATCCAAAGTTTGCAGTTTATGAAAATGGGGAATGGCAGGCAATGTCATATAAAGAGCAAGGAGAATTTTATAGTGATTTTGCTGATTATGATGTGAGTGTGAAATTACCTTCAGCTTATCAGTTTGCTGCTACTGGATATAAATATCAGGCAATAGATTCATCTCAAAACTCAATTGAATATCACGTAAAAATTTTGAATGTTCATGATTTTGCATGGTTTGCTTCTAGAAAATTTCAAGTACTTCAAGAGGAATTAAAGTTGCCATCTGGAAGAAGTGTGATGATACAGGCTTATGGAGATTCTTTGGCAAGAGTTCAGAATATGTTGGATTATACTCATGGTACTATTTTGTATTTGTCTCAGCATCTTGGAGAGTACCCTTATGATGTCTGCACTATTGTACAAGGCAATAATGGGCTGGGAAGTGGTATGGAATATCCTACAATTAGTAATGTAGAAGGAGATATTCATCTTCTGTTAGAAGTTGTTCATGAAGTAACTCATAACTGGTGGTATGGTATTTTGGCGAACAATGAAAGGAAAGAACCTTTTCTAGATGAGAGTGTCACTTCTTATTATGAGAGTCGAATTCTAAATGAAATATTTCCCAGTGAATATAAAAGATTTCAGTGGTTCAAAAATATTTCTAATTATATAGGTTTAAATAGAATGCCAGAAGATTTGTCTCGGAAAAACATGGTGCTATATCAGTACAGAAACAACTTACAACAAGCTACTAATTTAAACTCAGAGCAATATTCTCAATTGAATTATTTGGCGATGATTTATGTAAAAGGGTCAACAGATATTCAAAATTTAGAGGAGTATATAGGAAAAGATTTGTTTGATAGTATAATGAAGTCTTTTTTTGACAAATACAAATTTCAACATATATCGCTGAATAGTTTAGCAGGTCATTTTAAAAGTCATTCCTCTAAAGATGTGAGTTGGTTTTTTGATGAATTATTGACGAATCCTGTTTTGTATGATGTGTCTGTTAAGAAAATATTGATGGAGGAAGGAAGAATCAATGTGGATTTATATAATAAAAGGGGAACTCCTGTTGCGGTAAATGTTGCACTTGTTAATAAAAATTTAGACATACTTCAATCTCAATATGTTTTGTTTTCAGAGAAGAACGAATCTGTGATATTTGAAAAAGTGCCAAATGCTTATGCTGTTTTGATAGACCCCAAATGGATAACACCTGAGAAAAATCGCAAGAATAATTTTGCGAAAATTTCGGGAATGAAGTCATGGAAACCTCTGCAAATTAGAGCATTAGGTGCATTGGAAGACCCTACAAAAAACCAGTTATTTTTTATTCCTACTCTAGCAGGTAATCAATATGATGGCTTTATGTTCGGAGCAGCACTATATAACAGCATTTTTCCAATTAAAAAATTTGCATTTGAATTGATTCCATTTTATGCTTTTAAGTCAAAGCAGTTCAATTGGATAGGAAATATGAATTACTTGATTACTCCTGTATCTCAAAAACCAGTTCAAATCGAAATAGGAGTACATTCAAAATCTTTTTCTAAAAACAATCGTCCTATTGAGATGAGATATTTTAAACTCCAGCCTTATATTGAAGCATATTTCAGGCCATTGGACAATGATTTGGGACCTCATCACCGAGTTGGGTATCGCAATGTTCAGATTTGGGATGAAAATTATTTGTCAAATAAAGATTCTATATCTGGTAAACTTGATTTTTATAAAACAAAAGGACATTATAATACCCATGAAATTTGGTATGATTTAAAATATTCTCATGCATTATTTCCAATGGAAATGAAGACTGTTTTGCGTTTTGATGACAATTATATTCGCCATTCCCTAGCATATAAGCAAAAGTTCAGATATACTGAAAAGGGTGCTTTTGTTCATGTGCGTTTATTTGCTGGAGCTTTCTATTATCATAATGAGAATGTGAGTTTTAGAAAAAATGCAGTCGTGGGTTTCAATATGAGTGGAATCAATGGTAGAAACGATTATTTATATGATGGGAACTATTTTGGAAGAAACTCACAGAGCGGATTAAGTAGTCAGCAATTGATGATGGGTGAAGGTAATTTTAAAGTTTTGACGGCTTTACAAAATCCTATGGAAGGAAAAACTGTCAATACTTTATTGGCAGTCAATTTTAAGATTGATGCTCCAGTAAAATGGCTTCCTATTCAATTTTTTACAGACTTTGGTTACAGAGTAGATAAGGTTTTATCTCCAGATAATTTTCTCCCTTCAAAGGAGTTTTATTATGATTTAGGCTTTAATATTTCTTTGTTGAATGAAGGATTGGAGATTTATTTCCCTTTGTTAATGCCAAATAATTTCAAGTCTTATTATAAATCCAATTTGCCAAAATTTGGGCAACGCATCAGTTTTTCCTTAGATATAGGCAAGTTGAGACCCTCTCAAATGCTTAAAGACGGCATAATTCAAAAATACTTTTAAGAACTTTATTGGTTTGGAGTTTTTTCAATGTTATCTTGAATATTTCTTAAATTCAAGAAAGTGTATTACAATTAATGGTATAGGATTCAGTATTTTTACTCAGTGGAAATTCCTTGGCTAATCATTATAATTGTATTTCTTGCGAGTACTATTTTTGCCACTTTTGGTTTTGGTGATGCATTGTTAGCACTCCCATTTTTAGCGATGACTATTGGCCTTCAAAAAGCTACTCCTTTATTAGCAATATCTGGTTTTACATTGGCCATCTGTTTGATGGGTTCGGGTTATAAATATGTTCGTTGGAAAGAAGCATTGAAACTTGTTTTGGGTTCATTATGCGGAGTTCCTATAGGGGTGTGGTTGCTTAAGCATGCTGACAAGGAAATGATGCAGGTAATAGTTGGGTTAGTGATATCTTTTATAGCCCTATATAATATTTTCAAACCGTCATTAGTGAAAATAGAAAAGGATAGTAGTGCTCCGATATTTGGCTTTATTGGAGGAGTATTAGGTGGTGCTTTTAATACAAGTGCTCCTCCTGTAGTGATGTATGGTTCTATGAGAGGATGGTCGCCACAGATGTTTGTAGGGATGATGCAAGCATTCTTTTTGCCTACAGATATATTCGTCATTTCAGGGCATATTGGTAGCGGATTATTGGATAAGGTAGTGTTACAATATTATTTATGGTGTCTTCCTTTTTTGTTGCTAGCAGTTTATTTAGGGCACCGTTTGAAGAAGAAAATTCCTATTGGGCAGTTTCAAAATGGTGTTTTTGTATTGATATTTATATCGGGAATTTTACTTGTTGTCAAAAGTTTATTGGGGTAGGAGGCGGGTTGCTTTTTACGGTTTCGTCTTTGTTTTGTACTTTGATAAGATAGCAATATCAGAATTAGTCATAATAGAATGACTGGCAAAATATTTTTTATTTCCTTTTTTTGAGTGTGTTTTAAGTGATTTTATTCATAGAGTTTTGGGGATATTGGAAAGCGTCTTCTATGGCTTAGCCAATTAATTATAGAATTTAACTGATTATAATTTTACTTTAATAAAAAAATATAAAAAACTGATTATCAATTTTATAAAATACTTTAACTACAATCATAGTTTAATAAATTATTGGATGCTCTACTGTCTTTGTTGACATTCAATGATAGCATTAGATATTGATGGATGATAGTAGGAATGTTTGTGTGCTATTTTTCTTTTATGATTGAATATGATATTTTTGTTTGGAAGGGAAATATGAAGTTCTCAGTTTTATGAACAATGAGATGGTTTTGGATAAGTTATCAGATTTTTGCAAGCACGGTTTAGACTTTTTTTTCGGAGAGAATTTTCCTGATACCATTTTGATATTTTGGTTATTTCCTTTGATGCTATTTATCGTATTTATGGTATTGAAAATAGATTTATTTTTTCAGAAGGAATATGATTGGAAAGTAGCTTACACACGAAAGTTTTTTCATTTTTCTATTTTTGGACTTGCAGGTTTGTTACAATACTTATGGGGTATAAGTGCTGTTTTTATTTTAGGTTGGTCTGTTTCTGTTTGGATGATTTATCTTCTTTTGAAAGGATCGAGTACGGCATTTTATTCTTTATTGGCTAGACCCAACGATATTCCTCATCCATCAAGATATATTGTCTATCCTTATATTGCTACATTTTTGGGTGGTGTGGTGAATAATATATTTTTTCCTTCACTTGGGGCAATAGCTGGATATTTGGTGGCTGGTTTTGGGGATGCTGTTGGAGAGCCTGTTGGGAGCAAATTTGGACGACATAAGTATCCTGTCTTTAACTGGGGCAGTTCAGTAAAGAGTTATAGGAGTATTGAAGGTTCTATGGCAGTTATGACTGTGAGCATGATAGCTTTTACATGTACATTGTATGCCTTTGGATATCCTTTGGATCTTTTTAAAATAACAATAGCTGCTTTATTGGCAGCTATCGTTGAAGGTATTTCTCCTCATGGGTGGGATAATTTTACATCTCAGATTACAGGAGCTATTTTGATGAGCTATTTTTTGATTTGATTTCTTTTTTATGAAAATCATCATAAACAGATATCACATACGGTATATCTTGAACAGCTATTTTTTTTGCAAAAATTCTCCTCTCTTTATCCAAGATAATGATTACTGGTGTAGAATTAATATCATATAGTTTTCTGAAATTTGATTCGCCAGTGGGGTCATAGACATTGGTCCAGACATCGTTTAGATGATTATTGTCAACAAATTGCTGTGCATGTTCTCTTTCAATTTCTGTGGAAACACTGAAAACTCCTACATTATATTGCTTTTGTAGGCTGTCTTTCCATATCTCCATGATTTCAGGTATTTCTTTTTTACAATGACTACATTCTGAGTTCCAAAATACCAAAATGGTATAATCATTATTTTGGATGGATTGAGAAAAATGAACAGGTCGGTTGTTGAGGTCATAAACGCTGATATCAGGAGCAATTTTGCCTATCAATGTAGGTCTAAGTGCTTCGGCTCTTTCTTTCATTTTGTCGATAGTTGACTGGTCAACCCATGGGGTTTTGCCTGCGAGATAATATTTATCCAAAAGGTGGACATATATAGATTCCTGACCCATGATATTGCTTTTTGCGTATTTGTTGACAATCTCTGATGACAGAATTTTAAAGGTCTCTTGATTGACTTCTGATTTTTCAAGAATGATATCTATGGCATGCGAAATTGAATCTGGATGTTGGTAAATCTGATCCAAAAATGTCATTATCCTAGGAATAATGACAGGAGATTTAATGAGTGCTACATCATTGAAATCAATATTGTCCCAATAATGATGAATTAAATAATTGTATCCTGAATTATTTTCTAATTGCTGATTTTTATTTGATTCTGGAAGGGGAACATCTCTAAGCGCACTCAAGACTTTGTTATATAGAGCTTTAGGGTTTTTGTTGATGGTTTCAATTCTTTTGTCAGTATATTCTTGATTGGTCTTCTTCTTTTGTTCTTCAGCTTTTTCTCTTATGTCTTTACTAGTATTTGTATCGGAAATAATTGAGTTCAAGCTATCCATTACAATGGAAGTTTGTATGGCTTTTTTCAAATCTTCATACATAATCTGATTTTCCAATGAATTTTTGACAACCATATTGATTGCTAAATTATTAGTGTCAGTTGATAATTGAAATTTTGTTTCTCTAATAATAAATTCAAATGAATTGAGATTTAATGTAGGGAATGCTACCAAATAAATACCATCATTATAATTTTTTTCACCTTTGATTTCAGTGATACCGTTATTATTAAAGTGTAGTGTGTCAGCAATAAATTTTTGAGCACCGTAATTATAGGCTAGAATACCAATTTGGTTCTCCATTCCTTTGACTTTAATTTGAATATCAAAAACCCTTCCTTGAGCTGAATTGTATTGCATGGAGGCCGCTGTCAATAGGATAAAAAGTAATCGTTTCATTTTCTTTACTTACAAATTTTTAAAATTTTATTTTAGACTGAATCAAAAATTAAACCAAATCACAGGTTTAATTTTGAATAAATGTCAATTTTTGAAAATTCAAAAATATCTCCTGGTTTTAAATGGTTTAACATCAGATTTTCTATCTGCACTCTTACAAGTCTCAATGTTGGAAATCCTGCCTTTGCGGTCATTTTACGGATTTGTCGGTTTTTGCCTTCAGTAAGTGTGATGCTCAGCCAAGTGTCTGGAATATTTTTTCGCTCTCTTATAGGAGGGTTTCTAGGGGGAAGTGATGGGCAAGGAATGATAAAGGCTTTAGCAGGCAATGTTTGATATTTTTTTTTATTGGGAAGTGTAATGTTGACTCCTTGTTGTAATTGCTGTAATGCTAGAGAGTCTGGTATTCCCTCTACTTGTACATAATAAGTTCTTGGATGTTGATATTGAGGGTTTGTCATACGATGCTGAAGATGATGATCGTTGGTTAAAATCAACAATCCTTCGCTATCTTTGTCTAATCGTCCCACTGGATAGATGTCTTTTGGGAAGGAATAGTTTAACTGAGAAAGATTGTATTCCTCACCAGAAAATTGAGATAACATTCCAAATGGCTTATAAATGACAAAGTATTGATGCTGAGACATATTCTTAAAATAGCAATAATAAATAAACTAATGATGGAATATTAAAAATAGAATATCAATTTTAGATAGAGATGCCAATAGTTATATAATCTTCAAATTTTCAAAATAAAAAAGGCACACTTAAAGTATGCCTCAATATCTATTTAGAATTAATAATTAAAACTGAAAATCTTCACTAGTAAATTTAACGTCAGTTTTTAGATTTTTAAACTCATATACTTCATAAATCCCTTCGTTGTCTTCCATTTTTTGATAGATTGGTAAATAAGTTGATTTGTCTATATAAACAGTAGTTTTCTTAGCATAAGAAGAGGGTACTTTTATCACTTGGCCAACAGTCAAATTGTTATCAATATCATTAATTTGTTGAATTTTATATTCTGGTAAAGATAATTTGTAACCTAGTTTCCATACTGTGGTTTCATCTGCTTTTACAGTGTGATTAATGATTTTATATTCATCATCAAGGATTTCAATTGCCCAACAAGATTTCCCGTCATAAGTAACAGAGCCTTTTATTTTAACAAAGTCTGCAAGTTCTGGAGAGTTGACAGTAAGACCTCTAGATTTTATGCTTTGTTCGATAATCCTCTTGAAAGTTCCGAAACCTGCTTGGTTGATTGGATGGTGTTGATCCTTCATCAACATTCCACTATGTAAATCTAATTTGAGGGTAAGTCCCTTTTTAACCTGAACTTTTGGAGTTACTGCTGGAATGTATAATAATTTTGCAGCGGTAGGTTTTTTGGCATCTGCATATATTTTCAGTGGAGATGCTTGGTATTTAAAAATAACTTCTGAATTGACTTTTTTAGTTCCAGCAAATCTTTCATAAGCATAGAAATCATAAGTTAAACTTTTTGCATCGGCACAAGCCTCTAATACCTTTTTTGTAACTTCATTGACATTTTGAGCTTTGAGAACTCCGGCAACTCCGGCAGAAAGAACAAGACCAAGAAATAATTTTTTCATATTTTTTTGAATTATTGATTTGAATGGTGAAGATAAAAATTCTATGTCATTCTTTAACCATAAACTGTGCCAAATGAGCAATTAATGTTTGAAAATTGAAATTGATTTCTTCCTTATAGTGTTTTTCATTCTTCCAAGCATTTGAAGTTCTTATATTTGTATTCATCAAAAATAGAGAATGTCCGAACAACTTACTCAAATGCAAGAGATATTAAAAAAGTCTCTGATAAAAATTAAGAGGTTAGAAGCTGAGTTACAAGATTCTAAATCTCAGGCACAAAATGTGAAGCCTACTAAAGAGCCAATTGCTATTGTTGGTTTGGGTTGTAGGTTTCCTGGTGGGATTGAAAATTTAGATTCATTATGGACGGCTTTGATTGAGAAAAAAGACTTATCAAAACCCATTCCCTTAGACCGTTGGGACAATGATGCTATCTACGATATAGATCCCTTGAGACCAGGACATACAAATGCTCGCTCAGCTGCATTTTTGACAAGTGATATTAGAGCATTTGATGCAGGCTTTTTTGGAATCATTCCGAGAGAAGCCAAATCTTTAGATCCTTTGCAAAGGATGATATTGGAAGTGGTTTATGAGGCATTAGAAGAAGCAAATATTCCTTCAGCATCTTTGAAAGGAACTACAACTGCAGTGTATATTGCTATTGGAAATAGTGATTATATACAAGCTAGATTGCGTTCGGGTCAATTGGAAACCGTTGATGTCTATGATGCGACAGGTATTCCATTTGCTACTGCTGCTGGACGAGTTTCCTATTTGTATGATTTACAAGGACCCAATTTTGCTTTAGATGCAGCATGTGCTTCTTCAATTGTAGGTATGCACTTGGCAAGTCAGGCATTGAATAATGATGAAGCAGATACTGCAATAGTTGCTTCTGCCAATCTACTGCTGACTCCTGAATTATTTGTAGGGCTTTCAAAATTAGGATCATTGTCTGGTTCGGGACAGTGCCGTGCTTTTTCAAATGATGCAGATGGATATGTCAGAGGTGAAGGTTGTGGGGTAGTGATATTAAGGAAAAAAAGTTTTGCACTTCAAAATAAGAATCATATCCATGCATATATTTTAGGGTCAGCAGTCAAACATGATGGTTTGAGTAATGGATTTACTGCTCCAAACCCACAAGTTCAATTGGATACTATACGATTGGCAATCAAAGATGCTAGAGTTCAAGCAAAGGATGTTGTGTTTGTGGAAGCCCATGGTATAGGGAATAAATTGACAGACGCAATGGAAATTCAGGCAATTGCCAATGGGTATAAAGATACGAATCACAAAATCTATGTAGGTTCTTTAAAGCCTAATATCGGGCATTTAGAAGCGACCATAGGTATGGCTATGCTTTTTAAAGTGATTGGTACATTGAAGAATAAGCAAATAGCTCCTAATATTTATTTTAATATACCCAATGAAGATATTCCATGGCCAAGGATTCCGATTGAAGTGCCTAGTGAAGTGGTGGATATAAATAATGGGAATTCACCTATTAGAGCGGCTATCAATCTTTCAGGATATAGTGGGACAAATGTTCACATGATATTTGAATCTGCTGAAAATGAACTTGTTGAAAAGAAGAGCAGCAAAACCAAACAACTTTTGATCTGGAGTGCTAAATGTGAGCAGTCATTAAAGGATTTAGTGAAAAAATATTTGGATAATTGGCATAATATTTCTCAAAATAATTTTTCAGATTTTGCTTATACATTGCAAGTCGGTCGAAATCATTTTGATAATAAATTAAGCATTATTGCTTCTAATTTTGAGGAAGTCAAAAATGAATTACAATTATTTGTCAGTGATGTGAAGAGCACATCCTATCAATTTACTCGAGAAAGCACGAGTTCCAAAGAACTTGCTTTTTTATTTACTGGTCAAGGGGCTCAATATTTTGGAATGTGTAAAGATATTTATGACACTGAGTCTGTATTTAAGACTTCTATAGATCAATGCGCGGAAATATTAGATAAGATTTTGCCTATTCCAATTAGAGAGATTATATGGGGCAATGCAGACGAAAATTTGATACATCAAACTTTCTACACTCAACCGGCTTTATTTGTTGTAGAATATGCTTTGGCGCGATTGTGGTTGAGTAGAGGAGTTCGTCCTACTGCCTTGCTCGGACACAGTATAGGAGAATTTGTGGCATTAACTATTGCGGAAGCTATTTCACTTCAAGATGCTTTAAGATTAGTGTCCATTCGAGGATATTTGATGCAGTCGCTTCCAAGTGGTGAGGGAGCAATGGCTGCTGTCATTGCTGATGAAGATACGGTGAGGCATTATACTCAGCAGTCAAATGGCTTAGTAGATATTGCTGCAGTCAATGCACCAAAGGCAATTACTATTTCAGGAGAAAAGAATGCAGTTGCTCAACTTGTAGAAGCTATGAAAGAAGTCAAGATAAAATCTATTGCTTTAAGTGTTTCTCACGCTTTCCATTCTTATCAGATGAACCCTATTCTAGAGAAATTTGAAGAAGAAGTAGCTAAAATTAAATTCAAACCGATTCAAATACCTGTCATTTCTAATGTTACAGGCAAAGAATTGAATTTTGAAGAATTGACACCTCAATATTTCTCCAAGCAACTTAGAGGTACTGTACAGTTTGTTGAAGATGTCAAATATCTAAATGAAGAATTAAATATCCATCAATTTATAGAATGCGGTCCAGCCCCTACATTGATTGGTCTAGCGGGAAAAATTATCTCTTCAGAGGAGAGTACTTGGATAGCTTCAGCTAAAAAAGAGAGTCCTTATTTAGATGTAAAAGTTTTGAGCCTTCAAAAAATATTTCATTCAAATTTAAAAATTGATTGGAATAATCTTTCAGACGAACAGAATAAGCATAAAATACAATTGCCTACTTATGCATGGCAACGTCAAGTGTATTGGGAAAATCCAGTAAGAAATCTACACCAAACTCAATTAGACCAAAAGCAAGATACATCAGATGAAAAATTTGCAAAAGTAGAAAGTGAACTTGTTAAAGCTGAAGCTAAGCATGTCAAAGTGACCAAAGAAAATTTGATGGCTATCATGCAACTAGAGGCAACTGAAACATTGGGGCTTCTACCTGGCCAAAAAATTGATCCAAATAAATCTTTGAGAGAACAAGGTTTTGATTCAATGATGAGTGGGGAGTATTTGACTAAGTTGGAAAAACATTTTGATACTCAATTAGAAATGTCATTGCTACATACTTATGGCACATTAAATGAACTTCAAAGATTTTTAGTAGATGAATTTCTAGGAGGAGGTGAAATAGATGAATCTAATTCGGCAGTCACAATGAATGATATTGTTTTTGGAGTAGATACAGTAGCAAGTATTTCAGTTGATAATTGGCATGAAATTAAAGAATCAGATCCTCAATGGTTGAAAATTTTTAAGAAAGTAGATAAAATGATTAGTACTCCGAAATAAGATTTTTTAGATAGGAGAGATTTGACTGATTTTTTATCATGCTATTTCAAGATTTATCAAACCACACAGGAGTTTTATCTTCAGGTTCATAATTATAATTGACAGTAATTTCAGTATGAGCAAGTATGTCTTTTAGGGCAATAAATTCTATAATTTGTTCATCGTAATAAGTTCTGTAGATAGAATTGGGTTGATAGCTATGGTTATATAAACTTCCAAAACCTAGTGCAATGGCAGTACTAAGATTATCTTCTTCCCATAAGAAATAATAATTGTACAGAAATGACTGATCAATCAGTTCTCTGTCCTTTGGAGGGCAGACAATTACAGGGCAGACCTCTATAATAGTTCCTTTAGAGATATCTATTGAAGCGAAAACCCCTCTGCCTTTCTTATCGACTTCTTTTATATAAATCATATTGAGCAAATTTAAGAGATTCAAATTTCAAATCTATAATTGCGAGAGACATAAAAACAAATTGTACAAAGTAGGATAGATTTTCACTGGCTGGATTTTCAATAACTTTAAAATAGTATTGAAATGATTGAAAAATAGAAGTAGAAGTTGTATAGGCTCATTTTTATTTCTTTGGATTAAATTCTCATTTCATATATATTTTTACTACATTGAAAAAAGATAATTGTATTGATATGCGACGAGATTTTGTGATAGGATCTAGTTTCTTTTTAATTGTGACTTTAGGATTAGCTCTTTTTATGGATAAGAACTGGTGGGTATTATTTATTATCATATTTGTTTTGACTATTATGGGCTATATTGATATGTTTCAAACCAAACATACTATCAGGCGGATTTATCCATTGTTTGGGAGAATGAGATATGTGATGGAAGAGCTAAGGCCAAAAATTTATCAATATTTTGTAGAGTCAGATATTGATGGAAGGCCCATTAATCGAGTGGATCGTTCAACAATATATCAAAGGGCAAAAAACGAAACAGATACAATTCCGTTTGGTACTCAGCTAGATGTCTATGCTGAGGGGTATGAGTGGATGTGTCATTCCATTGCACCTAAAGCATTTGAAAAACTGGATCATAATCCGAGAGTAATATTTGGAAATAAAGATTGCAAGCAACCTTATGCTGCTAGCATATTAAATGTATCTGCAATGAGTTATGGCGCATTGAGTTCCCAAGCAGTGGAAACGATGAATGCAGGAGCTAAAATTGGAGGTTTTGCACAAAATACTGGTGAGGGAGGGATTAGTCCATATCATTTGAAACATGGTGGCGATTTGATATGGCAAGTAGGCACAGGATATTTTGGTTGCAGAGATGAAAATGGCTTTTTCTCTCCTGAATTATTTGAAGAAAAGGCAAGAATTCCAAATGTCAAAATGATTGAACTGAAGCTATCTCAAGGAGCCAAACCAGGACATGGAGGCATACTTCCTGCATCTAAGAATACAGAAGAAATAGCAAAAATTAGACATATAGAACCGCATACGATTATTGCTTCTCCTCCGTATCATTCTGCCTTTAATACTCCCTTGGAAATGGTGAAATTTATTCAACAACTGAGAGAGCTTTCTGGTGGAAAGCCAGTTGGATTTAAAATATGTATAGGTCATAAGAGTGAATTTATTTCTATTTGTCAAGCGATGATTCATCTCGATATCTATCCAGATTTTATTACTGTAGATGGGGGAGAGGGTGGTACTGGTGCAGCTCCTCAAGAGTTTTCTAATTATGTTGGAGCACCATTATTAGATAGTCTAGCATTTGTTCAAAATATTTTGAATGGACTGAATATCAGAAAGCATATTAAAATTATAGCATCAGGAAAGATGATTACAGGATTTGATATCGCTAGAACAATTGCTCTAGGTGCAGATACTTGTAACTCAGCACGCGCTATGATGGTGGCTATTGGCTGTATTCAAGCATTGTTGTGTAACACCAATCGTTGTCCAACAGGGATTACAACTCATGATCCAAAATTGACAGTAGGCTTAGTAGTTGATGATAAAAAAGTTAGATTGGCAAATTATCATAAAGCAACAATCAAGAATTTTGTTGAATTATTAGGTGCATCGGGATTAGATGAGATGAAAAATTTGACTCGCTCTCATATATACCGTAGAGTGTATCTGAATAAAATGATGACCTATGAAGAGATCTTTCCTTCAGTAGAAGTTGGCTCAATGCTAGAAGGGAATATTCCTGATAAGTATAAACCAGATTTTGCTAGTGCAAATATCAATAGATGGGGTATTCAGCATCTTGGATAATGATTGAAATAAGATAATGAAATGAAGAAGGGAATTATATTTACTCCTGAAATTGATATTTATGCAGAAATTGAAAAGATTTCCCAATTGTTTGATTTAGGTATGGACTATTTAATTTTAAGGAAGCAAGACAAAGAATTGTCGTATTGGTATGCGTATATTGAACAGTTTCCTTTTGGTTATGAAAGTAAAATGCTGACTTATGATTTTCAGTTATTACATGATTTAAATTTAGGAGGCTTTGTCTTTGAATCATTTACTGTGAATAGTTTGTCGGAGAAGGATTTGTCTGAAAATATTCGTCTTTTAAGGTCTCAAAATAAATTGAGTGTTCTTGTCGTTAATGATATAGAAAGTCTTATAAAGTATGATACAAAATTTGATTTGTTAATTGTAGGCACGTCTCTTTGGACTCCAGAAATAAAAAAAGATATGAATTGTGATGTTTTAGAATATATTCAAAAGCGAGATAAATTAAACTCTTGTATATCAATTAAATATTCTGAAGATGGAGCTAAATATGACAACTATGTATGTGCTTATGACTATACTCAGTTTTTGTGGAATCAGCCAAATGAGGCTATTGAAAAATTTAATAATAGAAGAAATGGCTTTATTGAATAAGATTGCATTTTGTGGCAAAGATATTGAGGCATTTGGAATGTATATTTTAATAACTAGATTTAAGTGATTGGAACAGATTATGATTAGCAAGTTACATGTGATTACACAAGATTTAGATGATTTGCCACATATAGAACAAGTAGAATTGGCTTGTAAGAGTGGAGCTAAATGGATTCAGCTGAGAATTAAAGATACAAATTGTGAAAAGTGGCGTGCAATTGCCAAAGATGCAGTAAAAATATGTAGGAGCTATGGAGCAAAGTTGATAATAAACGATAGTGTTCAAATGGCTATTGAAGTTGATGCCGATGGTGTACATTTAGGGAAAGATGACATGCCCATACATTCTGCTAGAGCATTATTAGGGAAAGACAAGATAATAGGCGGAACTGGGAGTACGATTGAAGATATTATGGAGCTAAGTCATTCAGGGGCAGATTATGCAGTGATAGGTCCATATAAATATACTCCGACTAAAAAGAATATGAATATTACTTTAGGGCTTTTAAAATATAAGGAGTTTGTTACAGAAATGAAAGACAAATTCATCAATTTTCCAATTATTGCTATAGGGGGAATTCATTTAGAAGATGTCCCTTCATTATTAAAGTTAGGAGTTTATGGAGTGGCTGTTTCTTCTGCTATCTTTTCTACAAGCATACCTGGTCAGATGGTTAAAAGTTTCCAGAATATTGTGAGTAGTGTATAAATAAACATTGATAAAATTGAATGTTTATTATTGAATTATCATTTTTGTACTGTAAAAATTATTAATTCAATAAAAAAAGAGGATAAATTTTAAATTTTATTATTAATATATTTGGAGTTATCATAAGTATTAATTTACTTTAGGTGATAAAATTATAATAATTTGAAAACTTCAACTTCGTTCGATATTGATGACTTAACAACTAGTCATTCATCTCAATTGTGCACCAGATGCTGTCAAGATACTACTGTTCCATTTATTACTTTTGATGAACAAGGTGTATGTAATTATTGTCACTTTCATGATATGCTGGAAGGTGTTTTCCCAAATGGAGAAAAGGGAAGGGAAATATTGACAAAGTTATTTGACAAAGTAAAAGCAAAAGGTAAAGGGAAGAAGTATGATTGTATTGCTGGGGTAAGTGGAGGTAGAGATAGTACATATTTGCTTTACTTTTTAGTAAAGATATGGGGACTTAGACCTTTGGCTGTTCATTTTGATGATGGATTTGATAATCCTGTAGCCACAGAGAATATGTTGAAGGCATGTAAGATATTAGGCGTAGATTTTAAGAATGTAGTTTCCGACTGGGAGGAAGCTAAAGAATTAAAAATAGATTTTTTGAAAGCATCGACTCCTGATATGAATATGGGTACAGATATAGGTATTGCTTCTTCATTATATGGTGCAGCAGCCCAAGAGGATGTCAAGTTTATTTTTATTGGTCAATCGTTTAGAACTGAAGGTACTAAGCCTTTGATATGGTCATTTTTTGATGGAGACTATCTCAGAGATGTTCATCGTCGTTTTAGCAAATTGCCATTAAAAGGATGGTCACCTAATCAGCCTAACTTTAATTTTGGGGCTAAAGAATTGGTGTATTATTCATTTTTTAGAGGAATACAAACCTATACTCCATTGTATTATTGGGATTATATTCGTCCCGAAGCTCAAAAAATAATTGAAAGGGAATTGGATTGGATATATCCAGGAGCGCATTATTTTGATGACCTATACCACAGCTTAATTAAGTATGTTCATCGAGTAAAGTTCAAAATTGATATGAATATCAATAGTGATGCTGCATTGGTTCGCTCTGGTTTTATGTCAAGAGAAGAGGCTATTAAAAGGGCACATGGGATTTATAAAATAGAAGATCCGGTAGTAATAAATTCATGTATTGAAAAATTGGGTGTTTCAAAAGAACAGTTTGAAGAATGGATGGCATTAGCTCCCAAAGATTTTAGAGATTATAACACGATGTATAATTGGATACGTCCATTTAGAGGAGTGATAAAGATATTATCAAAGCTGAATATTATCCCTAAAATTGTTTATTACAAATATTTTGTTTTGAACAAATTGTAATTTATTGATTAGCGGAGACATTAATATAATTCGTCATTTTAATAACTATATTGGATGATGATAGTCCAAAGTTTAAGTAATAAGTGCAACACTTTTAGTCAATTTATTTTTTGGGTTATACTTATTCTTTCAATTTACTAATTTGAAAATATTTTTCATTATAAATGGCACGCTTATAAAAATGCTCTCTATTCTTGCCGGGGTGTAGTGATTTATATTCCATACTTTCTCCAAAACTCTTCAATACTAATAATAATTCCATCATGTAACTGCACAGATGTAAATCTATCTCTAAATAGCACAGGAAATTCTAGCGCATACTTAGTAAGTCTATTGAAGTTTTTATCAAAGACTGCATATTTATCTTTACTCTTATTCTTAATCTGAAAATATGGATATCCTTCATCATTAAATGCAT
Source organism: Chitinophagales bacterium (assembly GCA_023957235.1). GTDB lineage: Bacteria > Bacteroidota > Bacteroidia > Chitinophagales > JADIYW01 > JAMLHH01. The sequence continues at coordinate 295,312 of JAMLHI010000003.1, forward strand.
CTAAATCAAATTGAAAAGGTAATAAGACTTCCTTTTGCTCTTTGACTAAAAATAGTCCATAACGATTATTTTTCCTGAATGGAATACTATAACAAAACCTGTTGGTATAGACTTCATCCCAATCAAATGGGCTTGAATAACCTGTATGAGGAATATGAATAGAAAACTTTGACTTTTCATTTTCCAAGATAAAATAAACCACTTCATTATGCCTTCCATAATTCTTTTGAAAAGATGATATCGATTTAAACTCACAAGGAATAATGATTTCCAGATGCTTATTCATCATACCATACTTGTCACCTTGATTTAAAATTAAAAAATCATAAGCATAGCCATACAGTTGAATATAATCATACATCATTTCTGCATCCATTTCAGATAAAATCAAATCGTAATTGAGTGGAATACAAATATTTCCTTCAAAATCTACAACTCCATACTTGCCGTCTTTCTCAACTACTAAATAATTCCCCAAAGGCGGAGTATTAATAAAATCATACTGTGGAGCCAATACAATCTCACCAAACTTATTTATCAAGCCATATTTTGATTCATTGTCTATACAAATGGAAACACCTTTGTAGAATAGTTCGTCTTCTTTTATTAGATATTTTAATCGAACACCTTTCGCTCTAAAAACCAACCTTCTGTCACCATAATATTCATCAACTGCTAAAATATATGATGCTATAATCTTTTTTGTTTTATCATCATATTCAGTGACTTGTTCTAGACTATATTTTCCATACAAACTACTATATTTATATTCAGCATCATCTATATCTGCATATTTGATTAAATCTTCCATAAAATCTGTAAAGACATTATCATCTCTTCCAATAAGTTGATTTAAAGAAATATTGCTTCTATACGTTTTTTCAAGAAAATATGCGATGTATTGATTGATTAAAGCTTTGTCAAAATCAGGATTAGTTTTAAGTACAGCACTAAAAAAATCTACAACATTCATCTTCTCATATAAGTTTCTATGAAGATAAAGATATATTGTTTTAAACTTTACAAAAGCTACCTTTTCAAAAAGAGAGACTCCCATCATTTAAGCACTATCAATCTACGCTATCATAACTAAATAGCTATCATAAGAGGATTAGTTTGACAGATAAATTCCCAAACCAACTTTTATAGTAAATTAAAATTAATGAAGCATATTCTTAGTTTGCAAGATTTTGGGAAGTGTTCAGATATCGTTTGCTTTTTCTGTTTGGTGGTAGGAGATGAACGTAAGTCTTATAAAGTTTTGTTAAGTTAAAAGAATATTGTTTACTAAATTTATTATAATTTAATCATCATGCTCATTCGCTTATTTAATAAGATTTATCATTTCGTAATTAACAATATCTTTTTGAAGATTATATTTTATTTAGGATTATTCATTTATCCATTTCTATTTTATTTTTTCTTTAAAGAGTATGGACTTTTTACTATTGGAATACATACAAATCTTATCATCCCATTGTACTTCATAGTAATAGTTGATTTTTTGAGCAAAACAACACCATCTTTTTCTCCTCTATTTTTAAAGATTAAATATTTTATTACAGTCTATCTTATAATTGAATTTATTTTAATACTTATTAAGCCTGGAAGTATAAATCTTCCTGGGCGCTATGGCCAATATACTAACAATACTAAAGTCAATATTAATAATTATTATCACATCAACAAACCAGAAGAGTATATTTCAACAAAGGAAAAAGAATTTGTATTTGAAAGAAAACAAAACAGTCTCGGTTTGTCTGACAAAGAATGGATAAAAGAAAAACCGGAAGGAACATACAGAATTATCTGTTTGGGAGATTCATTTACAGAAGGTGATGGTGTAGATTATGAACACTCTTATGTGCAAGCTCTTCAAAGAATATTGAGTAAGAAATATAAAAAAATTGAAGTTCTAAATGCTGGGAAAAGAGGCTCAGATCCTTTTTTCAACTTTAAATATCTAGAAGACAAACTAGTAGATTATCAACCTGACATGGTGATACAGAGTTTCACTGCAAATGATTATTATTATGATTTTGTTGGAAGAGGTGGCATGGAACGTTTTGGTGAAAACGGGATTTTAAATACCAGAAAAGATTTTTGGTGGGAGCCGGTTTATGCGGCGAGCTATACAGCCAGAATACTCATACAAACATTGGGAGGCTACGATAAATATTTAATCAAAAAAAGTAAATATGAGCAATCTATTGAAGAAATGAAACCCAAAACGATAGTTTTATTTAAGGAATATCAACAATTTTCAAAAGAGCATCAATTTGATTTAGTTGTTTTTACACTCCCTTTTAAAAACGATTATCAAGGCAATAAAGAGAATGAAAAGTTTTATCAAGAGGTTCATCAGGAGTTTTTAAAATTCAATCTTCGCTTTTATAATTTACAGTCTTGTTATGATAGCTATATTGAAAATCATCAAGCGTCTTACAAAGATTATTATTGGAAGAAAGACGGTCATCACAATGCAAAAGGTTATGAGATGATGGCTGAATGTGTGGAAGATATAATTGAACCTACCTTATCAAAACACTTTCAGCCATAAGAATATCTAATTGTTGTACAATAAATATGCGTCAATCACTTTTCTAAATAATAATCTCCTATCACAAGAGCATCTAAGCCACTGCCATAAAATGTAGAAATCGCCTGAATAGGATTTTCTACTATTGGTTGGTGGTTGACGTTGAAACTAGTATTAAGAGACACTCCATGACCGATGAGGCGTTTAAGCTCTTTTAAGTATTCGTAATACAGCGCATTTTGTTGTGCGTTGACTGTTTGTATCCTAGCAGTATCATTGATATGAATAACACCGGGCAGCACCTGCCTCGCTCCTTCTTTTGCCTGATAATTAATCGTCATGTAAGGAGCTATTTTCTGCTTACCTTCAAAATATAAATCAAAGTCTTCTTCTAAAACCGAAGGACAAAAAGGTCGAAACCCTTCTCTAAACTTTATCTTTTGATTGACTATGGATTGTACATCTTTTGAAAGCGGATTGGTTAAGATACTTCTATTCCCTAAAGCTCTCGGACCAAACTCCATACGCCCTTGAAACCAGCCTATTACTCGACCTTTGGCGACCATCTGTGCCGCCAATAAAGCTGGGTCTTTAGTGTGTTTGGGCTGTAAACCTAGTTTCTTAAATGTCGATTCAATTTCTTCATTCGTATAAGATTGCCCCCAATAAACATTTGTGACTTTTTGAGGTGTTATTCCTTGTGAGATACCTGCTAAATAAGTAGCTCCTTGCGAGATACCTGCATCTCCTGCTGCTGGTTGCACAAATAAAGCATCTACTTCCGACATTTCTATGATGACCTTATTGGCTGCACAATTTAGACCCACACCTCCAGAAATACAGACTTTTTTTATTCCCGTCTGTCGAATATATTTTTTAATCAAAGAAATCATTGCAATTTCTAATCTTTGCTGTGCGGAAGCAGCGAAGTCTTTATAGAATGATGTGAGAGGTGTTTTCGGTAATCTATTGATTCCATATTGTTGAATCAACTTATCGCTAAAGATAGCTTGTTGTATAGATGGTTGTGGCTGTCCGGGTATTATTTTTTGGATATAATCCAAATTGAGAAAAAAACCATTTTCATCTACTTTTAAAACATCTGATAAATCAATCTCTGCTTTGCCATAAGGAGCCAAACCCATCAATTTAAACTCATCACTGTCTCTCACAAAACCACAATACTGAGTTACCATTCCATAAAACATTCCTAAGCTATTAGGACGTTCTATGCGTTCTAAAACTTCTATTTGAGTACCTCTACCTATAGCGACTTGCGTACCTATACCATCTCCTGAGTTGTCAAAAGTAAAAATCAAAGATTCTTGAAATCCTGACGAAAAATAGGAGCCTGCTGCATGACAATCATGATGATGAAACCTCATTATTTGTGGACAATATCCAAAATTAGTTTCAAAATAGTTTTTTAAAATATCTTCATATTGCTCCCCCCAAGTACTACCATGTGTAGCGACAATATTAACATCTTGAATTGTAATTTTTGCAATTTCAAGGACTTGTCGTATAGCTAAATCAGGGAGTTGATGTGGTGAAGATTTAATTCTATTCAATCGTTCTTCCTCGACTGCTGCTAATATTTCTCCATCCTTCATCAATACTGCAGAAGCATCTCTATACCCTAGTCGAACACCACCATTAATACCTAATATATACATACTTAATCAATAAAAATAAGCTGATTTAAGAGATTGACAAATATTTTATTTAGATTTTAATAGATACTTGATTTTTTTTTATATCTATTCATTATGAAAATGAATTTTATTACTTAGAAATTTTCAAAATATGTTTCTAATTTACAGAATTAGTTCACAATTTTCTAAAGAATATTTTCCATAGTTTGATTATAATTAGATTGAAAAGAATATTATTGATTTGATGGGTTTAATGATTGAAGAATTAGATATTTAGTGCGTATTATATCATTATTGACACTTGTTTTAAAATACAAAATTGCTTGCTAGACTGAAAATGCGTTATGGGCAATTATAGAATTATTATTATTTTTAAAGGAGATGAAGCCTCAGATAATCACATTATTCAAGGATTATCAAAAACTATCAGAAAAAAATAGTGTCAAGTTGATTGTGTTTACTTTACCCTTTGTACCAAACTTTTGAGGGTCTTCTGAAAATTATGAGTTTTATATGGAGTTTAAAAATGAGTTTGGAGGCTTTGGTCTTGATTTTTATAATTTAGAGCCCTGTTAAGAGAGCTATATGTAAGTTCATCACACTGATTAAAAAGATTATTATTGGAATAAAGATGATCATCAAAACACATATAGTTACGAGTTGATTGCCATTTGTATTGAGGATATTATCTCACCATTTATATTACTACAGAAAGAGAAAACATAATGGCTAAAATTATTTTTAATACTTTAATTTCTCTATTGCTTTTGTAATATCTGCCAGAGTGGAAGAGGGATCTCCCATTTGTCTATTCACTGTCACTATAGTTGGTCGAATGTTCAGTTCATTTCCAATATTTTCTATCATTTCTCTGACTGATACTTTTTCTCCATTACCGAGATTAAAGATTTCAAGATGGTTTCGATAATGGATACCTGCTTTTATTCCTTTGATGATGCGAGAAATATGGGTAAAGTCACGACTGATGTTTTCGCCATAAAGCTCTATCATTTTATCTTCTATAAGAAGTCTTTTGAATTTGGCAAATGCCATGTCAGGTCTTTGCCTAGGACCATATACAGTAAAAAATCGAAAGATATTGACCGTGATATTACTTTCTTTATGGAGTTCTTTAATGGTTTCTTCTGCTTTTAATTTACTTTCAGCATAAGGTGATATGGGCTTTAGAGGAGTTACATCTTCGATTGCTTTCTGTCCTTCTATTTCACCATAAACAGAGGACGATGAAGCATAGATAAAGTGTTTGATATTGTGTTGAATTGCATTTTTGAAAATAAGAAAAGTCCCTTCAGTATTGACTCTGAAATATTCCCGTGGTTTGTCAAAAGAGGGTCTGACACCAGCTAACGCAGCTAGATGGATAATAGTGTCAATTTTACCTTCGTTTTCTTTGAGAATTTGAGAGATACTATTTTCATCAGTAATATCCGCCTTGTATAATTTAAAGTTGGAGTGATTAAGAGCATTTTTGAGGTTGTTTTCTTTGATGGATGGGCTGTAAAAGTTGTCAAAGTTATCTATCCCTATGATTTTATAGTTAGATTGCAATAAATCATCTACTAAATTACTACCGATAAATCCTGCACAACCTGTGATTAAAATTTTCTTTGTCATACTAATAAAATCAAATCTACAATTTTAGAGTAATATAATCATAGATACACTAATTCAATTATTTCATATTTTTAGATAATGCTTTTTAGTTGCTGAATTCAAGCGCCAAGTGCAACATTGAGTGAATATAATAATTTATTAGGAGAAAGAAATTTATTTTTCTTTCTAGGTCACAGCCGTCCGAAAGTTTTCTAAAAACCAATAAAAATCTTCCCAACTCCTTTATTTATAGAGGTAAACTTGTTTGTAAGGTGGAATTATCTCTGTCGAAAAGTGTTTTTTGGGGAGGTTTTTTAGCTTTTTTTACTACCGGTTTCAGTTTGTTGCAGATATAATCCAACGTGAGATAGTGCATCAGGCAGATTCTTACTTTCTCACAAAAATTACTGAAAGTCGTTTTGCTGTCGCAATAAAAGCGTTTGATGAGTTCAAGTAACAAATAGCTTATCAAAGCCACATAAATCTGCGATTTTACTGCATTTTCACTCGTTCCAAGAAAAGTTTTGATTTGCAGGTTTTGCTTCATCGCCTTGAAAAAAAGCTCAATATCCCAACGTTTTTTGTATAGGTCAGCTATGGTTCGGGCAGACCAATCGAGGTTGTTGGTAATGATTTCGATTACTTTGTTCTCATCTTCTTTATAAACGTGTAGAAGCCTTAATTTTTGAGTGTTAATGCCTGTTCCCACCGCTTTTTTAGAAGACAATTCTATGATTTCATCTTTGAGAATATCCTGTTCTTTATCATCGGGAAGTTCTTTTTCTTCGAGACTCGTAAAAACTGTATTTTCTTTGATTCTGGTTACAAAAACATTCTCTGCCTTGATACGTTTCATCATCAGCGAAAAATCAAAATACCCTCTGTCCTCAACGATTATCGTGCCTTTATCAAATATATTGTTTTCCAATCCGTAGCGGTCGTGGACTTTTGCTTCCGAGATATTGACCATATCGGGAAGCCCAAGCTGGTCGTCCCAAACCGTGTGGATTTTCAAACCTCCTTTAGCTGTTCGGAACTTTGCCCAATCAAATAAACTCAAACACAGACTGATTGTGGTGCTGTCAATGAGTTTGATATTATGGTTTTTGATTTCTTCAATAACGTGGCTTTGGTGATGGGATTTCAAGGTTTCTTTGTAATAGCTCAACAGTCTGTAATACAGTCCCTCAAAGACTTGATAATTTCGGTTTTTATTGCCATCACTCATCGTAGATTTAGCCGGACTTTGATGAAGCTCAATATCAGAAAGAAAGGTGCTACTGATTGATAATCAGCAACTTATGTCCGAAAGGGTGTAACATTTATTCAGCTGTCCGAACAATAAAGCAACCAGTTGATCGTAAGTCTTGTATTTATGACAACCTTTGTCGGATTTGTACTTATGGATTTCGGCACGAAGTAAATGAGGAGGAATCAATCTTAAAATTTGACCAAGTAACGGTTTATTTGTATTTTTGGAACGCCTGAATAATGCCATATTTGAAATGAAGTGAGATTTTTTTCAAAATAACGCATTCTCAGGCACTTTTTTTTATTCTAAGTTTCGGATTGTTGTGTTTCTAGGTCTATTGTTCAATTTATTTTGAATTGTTTCAACTTGTTTGTCGGTTATAAGATTTAGGTCAGTGTTGTTTTTGAAATATTGCCTTAGTAGCCCGTTTTGGTTTTCATTACATCCTCTTTGCTGGGAAGAATAAGGGTCAGCAAAGAACCACTTAATATTAAATGCTTGTTCTACATTTTTGAATCTTGCGAATTCTGTTCCGTTATCGCTCGTTATGGAATGGATTTTATCTTTGAAGGGCATTAGTGTTTGGATTAAGTTTTGCTCCACAATTTCTGCGTTTTTTGATGGTATTTTTACTATAAAATTGAATAGTGATTTTCGTTCGGTAATGGTAATAAAGTAGCCGTTCGTGCATTTTACCAGATCTGTTTCAAAGTCTCCAATGCGAGCCTGATTATCAATAATTTCATCTCTTAGATGAATGGAAAGCTTGTCTTTTATTATCACTCTAGGCTGTTTGTCCAATTTTCTTTTACGTCGCTTTCTATGCCCTATTCTGAGGTGCTGAAGGAGATCTTCGCCTTCATACCGCCTGTTAGCATATAACCACTGGTAAATTGCTTCGATGCTTAACATAGGAATATCTCTATTCTTACAGGTAACGGCTATTTGTTCCGGACTCCAATCCCTCTTAATAAGCCATACAATACGCCTAATAATAGCCCTATCTTTTGTTTTACGACTCCAGGGTTTATAGGCTCTTTTGCAAGCAAAAACGTGAGCTTGTTTGGCTTTGTACTTGTCAGGTGGTGTACTAATGATAGATTCTCATCATTCATACAAGTCCTTCGCTAAAGAAACTCCGGGTATCACCCACAAGAATTTCATTGCCAAAGACCATGTCAGTAAAGATGATAAGAATATACACGTACAGAGTGTAAACAATACCCATAAACAGATAAGGATGTTTCTAAAACCATTCAACGGAGTGAGTTCTAAATATCTTTAAAACTATATGAACTGGTACGCTTATAGCGATAAGCTAAAACAAACCAAACATACTATCAAACAATGGGTCATTACTGGACTCTTGGCTCATGGTGCTTATGAGCTATTTTGTTTGTTTAAGCAAAATGCTGTGCTAATTAGAATATAGCCTTTTGGATTAATGGATAGCACATTAAATTACGTCAATAATATCCAGGTGTTTATCGAGCGAAACATTCATATCGCTCCTCATCATTTAGCACCTCACTACTTTTCAAAATATAAATCAGGCATAAAATATATCATGTATCATGCTAATAAAAACACCATTTGGTATATCTTTTTCAAGCTACATAAGCACCGTTTTATGATACATTACATCACTAACAACCATTTTGAAGGACAATATATCCGTTGAAAATGAATAGAAAGAATTAACGTTAACCTCAATAGACTTAAAATTAACCGAGCTTTTTATTTGGGAGGAAGAGGATTTTTATCATTTTGTACATGATGTACCCATTGGCGCTGTATAAGTAGCCAATGAAATGTATAGGAAACTGAAATTAGAATTAACGAACTGATTCATAGTTTTAGTCATATAAATCTCATATATTTATATCAATTCTATTGCTATGAATCTCAAAGTTTTCCTGCAATCATTAGAAAAGCTTCTGAAAAGATATTCGTTTTTCTTCGGATTAATATTTCTCACCCTAGTCATTAAAGAAATTTATCCCTTCTCAATGTATGACATGTACAATAAATTCCCCAATGAGTCTTATGCATACTACCTCACAGATGAAAACAAGCAAACTATTAGTCATCAATTTGGTGTTTCTAGTGGAGGATTAGGTCATATTTTACCTGCTGAATTTACGAAATTAAAAATAGATGCTACAGCGGGAAAAGCAACTTCTGAAGAACTTAAGTTGATAGGAAAAAGCATAATAGAGAATCTATTGAAAAAACAAGATAATTCTGGGTTACCCGATAAAATATATTTAAATAGAATATACAATTATATGGGGGGGGAGGGTGAACAAATCGTTTCTGACACAATAATTATGATAGAATATGCAATTAGATAATAAAACAATAAGCTACTCTATCGAATGGAAGTGTATTATCATCCCATACTTATTTCTAAATCTTCTTAATTTATCGGGTTTATTAATTGGAATAGATATGATAACAATAAATAGAGGAGTTTGCTTATTAATCAACTGCAATATATTTTTGTTAAAAGGGTTGAAAGCCACTCTATTTTTTCTTTTGTTCTTTTCAAATTTCATCTTCCTTTTCACAAAATATAAAAAAACCTCTTCTCTTTTAATTGCATTATTGGCATTCATTATTCTATCACTCGAAGAGTCTTATGGAGTACAAAGTAGAACAGGTATCACTGTGTTTATATGGCTATCTATTTTCTTTGCATACTTTATATATGGTAAGAATAAAAATAAATTTGGACTTTATGAAAATAGGGTTAAGCTCCCTATACAGGTTATTCTTGCTTGCTATACTTTAGCAGGTATTTCCAAACTACAAACCACGGGATTATCATGGATATATAGTGCAAAACTAATGCCTTTGCAAATTGTAAAAAGTAATCAAACAAATTTTATTGATAAGATGTATTTTGGTGAAATTATCAATAATAAAGTAGAGTTTATTATGCAAAATGAAACACTCGTCATTATATTGCTTGCAGGAGCATTGCTAATAGAGCTAACTTCTGGACTTGGAATGATCAATAAAAAAATGAGATTATTATACGCTTTTTTACTGCTTTCTATGCATATTGGCATATACTATTTATTTCAGATAGCCATCACACCGTTCATCGTACCACTTGTCTTATTTATGATTAATCCATTATATTGGGTATGTAAGATTTGTATTAGATTAAGACTGGCGATTCAATAGAGCATTTAACTTCTATAAAGAAGATTTAACCAATCGTCTCTTATTGCTACAAAAGTGAAAAATGCTAATTGGAAATTTAAGATTGATTTGCTTAGCATTTATATTTTATTGCATTTAAGTCAAGTTCATTGATTTCAAAAAACATCATTCATAAAGGAAACCATAAAAAGAATAGAGAGAATCGCTATAGTTATAATCAAAATATTCATTATCCAAGTCGGCAAATTGAATTCAGCGAATGAATCTAATACCAAAATATATTGCTTAAAAATTTGACCGCAAAGACGCAAGGAGTTATTCCCCAGCCACTGATTCTATTTAACCACAGAGTACACAAAGCTTTTCACAAAGCAAACCAAGAAAATGCACCGGACATTGAGCTTCGGTCATCGAGTGCTTCGATTGAACTTAGCATCATGCTGTAAGTATCTATAAGCAATACAGTTTAACAATGAGATCCTTACAGGGTGACAGTAGTAGCCATAACTATAGACAGATGTCATGCTGTAAGCATCTATGTGTAATACAGTTAGGCAATGAGATTCTTACGCTTCAACAGGTGATACATTAGCCTGTCGAAGCGCTCAACGACTGCAGGGTGACAGTAGTGTACATAACACTACATGAACGGCATGTGTATCCTGCGTATGTCATGCTGTAAGCATCTATATACATTACAGTTGAGGAAGGAGATTCTTTCAGAATGACAGGGAGGTATCATAATTGCACCCAAATGTCACACTAACAACAAAGAACACAAAAGAAAAATAGTGTTCCTTGCGCTCTCCTGTCCCGAGAGCGTGTTCCGTGAATACAGAAACGGAGTGATTCGGGACTGCGGTTAAGAATAAAACTCAAAAATCTTCTCTACTACCATCTCTTGCTCTTCTCGTTTTAGCAGATAATATTGAGGAAGACGGAGTAATCTTTCACTTTCTTTACTGGTAAATTTATCTTCCCCTCTAAACTCACCTTCTTTCATACCATATTCAGAAGTGTGAAGAGGTGCATAATGAAAAGCACTACCTATTTCATTTTTTCGTAGGAAATCAATTAGCGCTTTTCTCTCATCAAAATCAGCAGTTTTCATCCAAAATAGATGACCATTGTGTTGAGCATAATCAGGAATTTGAGCAAGCTGTATTTTACCTTCTTTTTCCAGATGTTTTAATTCTTGATAATAAAAATTCCAGTTGGAAAGATATTGATGAATGATTTTATCTAACTGTAAAAGCTGACTGTGCAAAATAACAGCCAAGGGTTCAGCAAGTAATGAATTAGTACCCATGTGTTTCCACTCGTAGGAATTAGCCTTCCCGTCCAACATTTCCTGTCTATTCGTTCCGAAATGATAAGACTTGATAAAGTTATCCCAAAGTTGGGGTTGATTAATAGAGATTCCTCCACCTTCACCGCAGCTGATATTTTTTAAAAAGTCAAAACTAATAGTAGAAATATCACCTAAGTTTCCTAAAAATCGGTCTTTATATTTACAATTGATACCATGTGCATTATCCTCTATGAGAAATAGGTTATTCTCGGTACACAGTTTTTGTATCTTATCATAATCGCAAGCAACACCAGCATAATTGATAGTTATCACTGCAACGGTATCTTTCGTGATAGCACTTTCAATAGCATTGGCACTAACATTCATTGTGCCTGGTTCACAATCTACAAAGACACATTTATAACCATTGAGTGCAACCGCGTTTGCTAAAGAAACAAAACCGTAAGAAGGTAAGATAATTTCTTTCCCTTTTTCAGAGGGTAAACTCATCAAAGCCAATTCTAAGGATTGAGTACAAGATTTCGTAAGTAAAAAATTTGAATAGTTATAGTTTTCAGTAAAATGTTTTGGAATTTCATACTCTCTAATGTTTTTCATTTCTCCCAGATAGAACTTTTTTAATAGCTCTATTTCGTCTAATGAATAATATGGCACGAAATATGGCAACATGATAGCTATAATAGTTTTGTATTGATTTATACATCAAAGATACTATTTGCTAATGATTTATTTGCTGTGAATAAAACAAGTGAGTAAAAGATAAGTATATTTATAACTAAAGTTAAATAGTTTAACTATCACAGAAAACTTTAAAGATTATTATCTACCCAGTCCTAACTTGCAGATAGACTATATGTTTAAAGATGGATATGAAGTATATATCGAGGAATATATAACTGAATACCTCCCTTTTAATTTAACTTTGAACACAAATCAGAAGCTCACTATTAAGATGAAGCCAAAAGAATAATAATTGTTTTTACATAAGTCCTATGTTAAAAATAGCATTATTGATATATTTGTATCTATCATTTTTTAATGCGAATTCAAAATTCTAAAGTAGATATCATTTTTGTCCAGCCTATGGATATGTTTAGTGCTGTGCCTTATGTCAAGAGTTTAGGTCATGTTTCATTGCTTAGAGAGAATGGCTATACTGTTCAACTCATTGATCCTGCGCCACATAAATTATCACTTAAAGAAGTAGTTCAAATTATTATTGACTCTGAAGCAAAACTTTTAGTTGTTTCTGCTTTTTCGAGTACACTTCCATTTGCCTACCAGCTGACTAATCAAGTGTTTGATCAATGTCCTGAATTACCTATTGTTTTAGAAGGCTATCATGTCAATGCTGACCCCAAAATTTTAAACCATATGCAAGTACAGTATGGTTTAAGAGGAGATAGCGAATTTGCTCTTTTACATTTATGCAATGCATTGCTTCGTCATCAAGAGTTCAATGAATACACGGATGGCTTAGTAGTAAAAAAGAAAAATGAACTCATTGCTAATAAGCATGGGGTTCTACAAGATGTCAACACATTACCTCTTCCAGCTTATGAATTTATGGCTCATGGGAAATACTTTTCGGCAAGTACCAATAAGAAGCTCATGTATTTGTTTACTACGAGAGGATGCCCTTATGATTGTAATTTCTGTGCGAGTGCTATACAGCGAAATTATCGACATCTTACAGAAGATAATATCATTCATTTATTGAAATATTTAATCAATGATCTAAAGTATGAATGGTTAGAGTTTATGGATTTAACTTTTACTATTCATAAAAAGAGAATCATTGAGTTATGCAACAGGATTGTTGAGGAAAACATTTGTTTTGAATGGGGCTGTGAAACTCGTGTCGATTTAATTGATGAAGAAGTCCTTATAGCTATGAAGCAAGCAGGTTGTCAAAAAATCACATTTGGTGTGGAATCTGGGAATGAGCAGGTGAGATACAAAACGGGTAAGAAAATAACTAATCAGCAATTTATAGACGCTTTCCGATTATGTAAGAAATATGACATCAGGACTATGGCCAATTTTATTATTGGACATCCAGGAGAAACAGTTGAACAAGTCGAAGAGTCCATTTCTTTTTCTAAAAAGATAGATCCTTTCAATGTGTTTTTCACTCGAATGGTACCTCTGCCAGATGTTTATATATATTCACAAGCTGTCAGAAAGGGGGAAATAGAATCTGACATTTGGATCCAGTATATGAAAGGAAAGATTGGGCATCCTGTTTATTATACTTCTACTATACCTCAAAAGAAAATAGAAAAATTATATAAAAAAGCTTTACTTTCCTACTATGTTAGCTGGAGTACTTTTAGAAAATATTTACCTTTATTTAATAATCCTAAATATTTCTTTAAAGTCATTATAGTGTTTATATCATTTACATTTGGAAAGCCTAAATTCAAGTAGCAATGAGCAAAAGTAAACTTTGGTTTTCAGATTATGATAACGAGTACCATCAAAAATATCATGGTATCCTTAGAAGTGATCAGGTTTCATTCATTCAAGATTTGGAACTATTGTATCCAAAGATAAAAGATGAGGTTGCTATACTTTGGATGAATAAGCAAAGTCAGTTATATGGTAGCTTTGACCAATTTGATCAATTGCAATATCCTCCCAAATCATGGAAAAAGCTAGTGATTAAAGTATGGGATGTGTGGAGTCACAAAACTCGCAATTTTTTCCCAAACCTAACTTCGTTTATAGATAAACATCCTGATATTCTGAGTTGTTATATTACTAAGACAGCACCGCTATCTGTAATCAAACAGCATTATGGTGAAACTAATGCTACCTACCGAATACATTTGGGATTAAACGTTCCTATTGCAGAAAAGAATGAATGTTCCATCAAAGTCAGTGGAGAGGTAGAAGATTGGAAAAATGGGAAATCTTTTGCTTTCATTGACGCAGAGCCTCATGAAGTATGGAATAAAACTAATCAGGAAAGATATGTTCTAATTATTGATGTTCTCCGACCTGAATTTATAAAGAAAAGAAAGTTTATCTGCGCTAGAATCATTTCTACTCAGTTTTTCTTTTCAATTTTTTCTAGGTTTTTAAAAAAAGAAACATTACATAACATACCAAGTGCATTCTATACAATTCTAACTTATATTACTTATTGGCCTATTTATCTGTTAAGTGAGGCTGAGAAGAAATATGGTGTTTTAAGGTTTTTATAAGCCATCCTCCCTATACCGTTTCCATTGGCTTTTCAAGCTAATGGTAAGTTTAAAAAAAAACTACAAATCCCTATCTTTGACTTGCTCTTTGCAAAGCCGACTTTAAAACTGTTACTTCGAGTACTGATGTAACCGACTAAAAATAGCACTTCGCAATGCTACTAATGCAATAGGAAACCTTAAAGATTCAACACCTTTAAGAGACTTTTTACAGGGAATAAATTATAGAAAAGGTAGAGTTTCTGCTATAAGTGCTACTGCCAGAATTAAGCATAGCGAATCACTAATACCATTGAAAACAAATATAAATAGCAATGAGTAAAACTTGGAGTAATCATTTGGAACATGGTAGTATAAGGCGCGTAATACAACAACACAAAAGGATATTTATTTTTAGTCCAAAAAAGGAAAATGGAAATTGTAAAAAGAATCCAAAAATAAATTACGAAATTTGGACTGACTAATGAAGAACTATGAACTGTAACTAATTGATATTCAGCAGCCATTTTTAAATTAGTCAGAAGCTTAAAAATTAGGGTCTTAAGATGGGATTCATATACATACTTATTCAACTTAGGTTATAATATTTTAGAACTTGCTATTAAAAAAAGGTTCTTATCTAATTATGAACTTTATCAATCGGATAGTTTTTTAAATGATTTTTTGTACTTTTATCTTTTATCAAGCGCATAATGACTTGATATATGGTTGCAAATGTAATATATGGGAAAGATTGAAATAATAAGTTTTTTAATACAATATATTACTATATTACTTGTGTCTTTTTTCTATTATTTAAAATATAAAAAAGCTAAAAATAAATATTCTTCAAATCAGTTAAGTCTGAATTATGAAGATTTAATGTTAATCCTTAAGGATAAATTTAATTTAGAGATTACTATAGTAAAGACTAACTATAGTACAGAGATATCTTATAATTCCAACACAAAAAAGTTAGCCATTCCTATTAAATATAAAAACCTTTCCCAATGGTCGCTATCCTTAATATACAGAGAAATAGATTATTTAGTTGATACTAGCTTAAAAAACAACAAATTTAGAAACTCTTTTAATAGATTAATTTTTCACTATCTGATAGCCCTTGGTTGGATTTTTATCGGTTTCATCTTCCTTGATGATGCTATGTTTCCTTTAGTTTTCATCTATTTATTACCATTGTTATTAGCCTATTTTATTAACAAACGATACTCTGATAAAAGTATTGTATCTTTTAACAGCTTCATAAATGAACTTAATTTAAATATAGAACCTCCAGATAAAGAGACCCTTTTTAATTGGATATATAAGCAGCCTTATTACTTATTAGCAGTTTCATTCTCTAGACAAATAGTTATCTTAAAATGGTTGTTTTCTGACAAAGAATGAAGGAAGTTTTACAGTTTTTCGAGAATTCAACAAGCACGTTATACGATGCTACTTTGACTATACAGTCTACTAAATTGCTCCATACTGCATCTACCAGTAGCAGAGAAGTTGTTCAATATATAAATCAAAAACATACTGTCGCTTACCTAACAGAAAACTCCCCACTTGATTTCCTCTTTTGTGAAGTATTGCTTTCGCATTTAGACTGTTATCTTTTTCCAATCTCCTTTGAGAGTTTTAAGAATGATGCAGATTACATACTTCAACATCTTAACATTCATTATATACTATTAGATTCTTCTATTCTTAATAATTGGTTGATACGAAGACGCAATTGGGAACTGATAAAAAAAATTAAAGGCATCAAGAATATAATCTATTTATTGAAAAATAATGAGAAAATAGGCATAAAACCTTTTAATAGCATAGAGTCAAGTATAATATTGAGCACTTCTGGAACAAGCTCAAATAAAAAATTTATTATACAATCTCCAACAAACTTTAAAGAGTCCATCAATGTATTTTCATCCACATCTTTATTTAAGAATAAAAAAAAATATATCAATTTATTGCCTCTTTATTTTAGTGGTGGACGGAAAGTATTTTACTCTTGTATATCGAATAATATAGATATTCATTTTGCTGATAGCTTTCATATAGAAGATCCATTTGATTTAACATCTGGTACACCTTTTATTTTAAAAAGGCTGATAGAAAACAATCCCAAAACCAAGTATCAAGGACAGTCATTTATTTGTGGAGGAGCTAAGCTATCATTAGAATTAATCAGCAAAGCTGAGTCGGTCGGTCTTAAGGTGTACAATGTATATGGTTTAACTGAAACATCCTCTATCGCATCATACAACACACCTGACTCCAATTTGCCAAGTTCCGTTGGAAAGCTTTGCTCTATTAATCAATATAAGATAATTAACAACAAGCTATTTATTAAAGGTCCCACAGTAAGCCAATACCAGATAATAAACAAACGACTACACCCTATATTGAATCAAGATGGATGGCTACAAACCAATGATATAGTTAAAAAACAAGATGGTTATTTATTTATTAAGGGAAGATCTGACTCTAAATTTAAATTGAGCAATGGCTTATTTACTACATCAAAAAGAATAATGCAAATTATTCAATCTTATATTTCAATAAAAGAATTTGATATACATAATATTGAAAATGATCACTTTGAAATTTATCTTGATAGAAAATATATAGAAAGACAATCAATCATTATAGATGCATGCATAAATCTTAATAAAAATGAAAGTTTTATAGTACAAAAGATTAAATTTACAAAGAGCCAAAGTGATATTAATAAAGTCTCATTTAAAAAAGATACTTGTGATAACGCTGAAACTATTTTAAACGTAATAATAGATGAACATGATAAATAAGCTCATAAATATTATCAAAGAAGAATTTCCAGAAGTTATTGATAAAACAAAAGTAATTGATCAAAACACATCTATTCAAGATGTGATACCCTTCTCCTCTTTAAACATGGCTATACTACTAACATGTATTGAATTAGAGTTTGATGTTGTGATTCAACCTATTGAACTAAGGAAATGCAACACTTTTGAAGATTTATATCAGATTATCTTATCATTTAGTACATGAAAGTCCAATCTTCATTTCAAATAAAAGGTATTGTTTCTTCCTACCCTAAACAAGTTATCTTAACCGACAACATGCCATTTAATTCAATCTCAGAATTATCTATATTTAAAAGAAAAATTGGTGTACTTAAAAGAAGAAGTTCAAGTGGAAAATTAACCGCAAAAGATCTTGGAACTCATGCAATCAAAAATCTATTAGATGGTTTAAAGTGGAAGGCAGAGGAAATCGGTCTATTAATCAATGTCACACAGACTCCCGACTACTCTACTCCAGGCAATTCTTATCTATATCAAAAAGAATTAGAATTTCCAGATTCTTGCTTCTTAATGGATCTAAACGTAGGTTGTACAGGGTTTATTCAAAGTTTATTAATAGCTTTAGCTCAAGGAGATTTGTTAAACACTTCAAAGATAATTATTGTTTGTGGTGATACTGATATTCTAACAAGTACAGAAAGACAAGAGTCTAATAAATTAATGGGTGATGCTGTTTGTGCAATTGCTTTAGAAGCTCAAAATAAGTTGCTTGACTATACATTTAGCTTTCAAACAAACGGATCTGATTTTCAATCTATTTATTCAGAAAACAGTTTTGCAAGATCTATTTCGAAAGACAGTTCACATCTTTTATCTCCAGTAATTCAGATGAATGGAGGACTAATTTTTAATTATATTACTCAAATTGTCATTCCAAAATTAAAAAATATGGAATTGTCTTTAGAAACTCCCAGTCAGATACATTTCTTACACCAGCCTAATTTAATGTATTATGAATATATTATAAAAAAGATGGGGTGGGATTTTAAACAAGCACCTACTTGTATTCAGGACTTTGGAAATGTAAGTTCTGCCATGATACCTTTGATAATACAAAAAAATAAGCACTTATTACAAAAAAATCAAAAGTCCTTGCTGGTAAGTTTTGGTGTTGGTCTATCATTTATAGCTGCTCAGATAGAACTCTCACATAATTTATTTACTAATGAAGTGGAGTGTGAATGAAAGAGAGTTTACCTATTTATATTGTTATTCCAATTTACAATTCTTCAAAATACATTATAGAAGTATTAGATGTCCTATATTTAGCTTTAAAAGAAATAAGATACCCTAATATTTCAGTTATTCTCAGCGATGATTCTTCTAATGACACAACAGTCTTTATTATTAAAAAGTATATTGAAGAAAGAAATATAACCAACTTTCATTTATTAGAACGCAAAAAGAATGTTGGTCAATCATTGAACACGATATATGCTATCAGCTCACTTCCAACACCTAGCTACTGTATAACAATGGACAGCGATATGCAACCATCTCCCGAGGTTTTAAAAGATTTTATCCCTTATTGCCTACAATCCAAGCAAAATCTTATTATAGGCAACTTCAATGTACATAAATTAGGATTGAGATATTTCATCTCAAAACTATATGGATTAATAATCTCTTTTAAGGCTAAAAAAAATCTACTATTTAATTATGGTTCTTCTTTTCGATGGTTTTATTTTGATGGAAAACTCAAAGATGAGTTTTTTATTCATCAAGGTAGAATAGATATTTTACTCCTTAAAAATTACAAAGAATTCTTATTTTACAAAATAGACTATAGTCAATTAAAGAATTATAGTCAATTATCAATGAAACAGTTATTAAAAAATATTATTCGTAACAGCTAAAATGCGATATATTAAGATTGTTATATTTATATTTATAGAATTTCTTGTGTTGGGAATTATTATATATTTGACAACCCCCTTACCTGTCTATGAGGTTGAACTAGCTAAAGTTAATCTAACAGCTAACAAAGATATTACAGAAGGAAAAAAGTTAGCAAGCGCAATATGCAGAAGCTGTCATTACAATCCAGAGCTCAACAGACTTTCAGGGATACAACATGGTAATCCCAAAAAGTTTGGTAAAATATATTCAAGTAATATTACTAAAGATTCTATGTACGGTATTGGTTCTTGGACAGACAAAGAATTAGCATACTTTTTTAAAACAGGAATTAAAAAAGATGGCACATTTATTTTCGATATGCCAAAATATAATTATCTAACAGATGAAGATATTTCAAGTCTAATTGCTTATTTAAGAAGTGACGATGACTGGGTTAAACCAGTAGCTTCAATCAAAGGACATACTCAATATTCTATATTGTCTAAAGTTCTTTTAAAGTTTTATTTCAGACCCGAAAGCTATATTGAACATATTGCTCCAATTGACAAAAGTGATAGTGTCGCATGGGGAAAATACTTATCAACGGTGAAATATTCTTGTGCTAGTTGCCATTCATTTAATGCGTTGACATTTAATAATAAAGAGCCAGAAAAATCTGTTGGATATTTTAAAGGAGGTAATCCACATTATGACGAATATAACAATAAAGTTTATAGCGCATCTCTAAGACCAGTTTCTAAATATAAACAAGATGATTTTATAAATATGGTTCAAACTGGAATTAAAAATAACTCAACTACTTTGAGGAGGCCTATGATTCCATTCAATATGCTAGATAAAGATGAAATAAAAGCTATATTTTTATATCTTAAGACACTCGATTAATATGGAAGTTGAAACAAATGGGCTAACTTTAAGAAGAATGAATTATCATGATATTGAGATGACGAGACAGCATCGTAATAATAGTCAAGTCAATAAATTTTTAATAAATAAAAAATACATTTCAAGAAAACAACAAGAACTTTGGTTTAATTCTATCAACTGGAATAAAGATTATTATTGGATAATAAAATTTAACGAAAAAGAAAATGGTTTAATATATATCAAAAATTGGGATGAAAATCTAAATGAGGCAGAGACTAATATTTTTCTCTTTCATGAAGAAGACAAAGGCAATCCTCAAATAATTAGAGCAATTTGGCTTATTGCATTTCTTTGTTTTGAGATTTTTAAAATAAAAAAGCTATTGTCAAAAACAGACAGTAAGAACATTTCCGCAATTGAAATTGATAATTTTATTGGATTTCACCAATATAAATCAGAAAATAACTTAATTTTTTCAATTTGCAATAAGGATTCATTTAACAAAAATAAAGAGAAAATCTTAAATAAGTTTTTTAGAAAACATAATAAAGTTTGTATAAAGAATAATCTAAACTTAAATTCAGTATTCGAACAAAAGTTAGACATATTTCTTAATAAGAAAATAAGCATATTCGATATATCATAATGCTCATTTAGAGTATTATTACTCAACTATAGTCACTTGGTAAATATTAATATCGCTTTGTGGAATGTGATTTATTAAAACAAAATTCAGATGCATATTATATATTAGCTCCAAGTATCTTTCAAAGAGTTTTTTGTACATTTCATCCATGGCAATCAGTCCACATTCTTCAACTATTTGCATCATCCTCTTATCTATACGTCCCCAATCCTCTCCAAATTCATCAATAAATATTTTCTGAAAAACAGAATTATTATTCATGTTAGAAGCATCTAAATATTTCCAAACAGTTTTATCTCTATCAAACAGTTTTATTGGATAAGCATAAGATACATTGATACTACCTAGGTATAAACTTAAGCCATCTTCAGATAACTTATTTCGCAAATCTATAAGAGAGGTATGAGCTTTATGTATTTTTAATAGATCAGGATAAATATCCTTTCTAAAAGAACCATAATTAAGTATGCCTATAAATCCAATCAACCACAAAACAATAATAGCCTTGGCGTTTATTAAATAGTTCATAAGCAGACAGAATATTAGCAACAAAAAGACGCTAGCAAAACGAATGTTTATTTCAGAAAATAAGTTAAGTAATAATATTAAAGAGACACAAGCAAACAAGCCTAATATTAACTTTATAAAAAAACTCCTTCTATAAAAAACTCCTATACACAAACCCATTAAAAGAATGGATAACATTATGTATTTAAAATTCACCCATAAACTATCTATTAAGCTTAATATTGTAGATTCATAATGAGAAGATAATGAGTCATTATCTAACAAGTACTCTTTCATATTATGATGAATAATAACCTCTTCGAAAGATATTTTCTGCAACTCTATATCATTAATAAAAAGTACTTTAGCAAAATTAATGATTTTTTCTCTACTGTAGTTTTCAATATCAGAATCATATTTTGAAACAATGCTGCTGCCCATATTATATATTTTTCTTTCATATTTATTAAAGCCTCTCTCTCCATCAATATTTGATAAGCTTAATGTTAAATAAAATAAATATATAGCACCTGTAATTAAAAGTAACCAAATCATCTCTTTTTTAATATAGTTGTATATAATAAAAAATATCAATGAATAAGTAAAAATCAAAATTAATGGTATTTCAATTCGACATATAATGCCCAAAATCAATATAGCTATTAGTATTAAAAAATTAGACTTACTGATGAGTTTATGAGTTTGAATAAACATAATAATACCAATCGTTATCAAACCTGATGACCTAACATTGTTAATAATCACAAAATTGTCTATTGCAAATAAAATCAACAATATGGGAGCAAAATATTTCAAAGGTGTAGTTGCATTTTTTACTATGCTATAATGAATCAAAGAAAGTCCAATAATATTTGTAATACATCTAAATAAATCATAATATGGAAAAGTGTTATCAAACCTATATAGAAAATAAAACAAATAGTTTAATAGGAAGTTTTCATTATGAATTTCATAAGGAAATACGCCTAACTGTGCAGAGGTCTTAAAATAATAATTAATAAATGGCTCATAATCTTCAAATAATAAATAAAAATAATAATAGATAAATAAGTATATTATTGTGTATAATAATAATATATTGATAGGTTTATTAAATTTTATATTTTGCATTCCTAAATTAACGTTTTTAATTACAAGCTTTTTGACTTATTAGCTTTAAAAGTCTGTTACAAATTTAAAATAAGATTATCCAAATAAGAAATATTAAAATGAGTAGAGTTAATTTCGTATCATGTTTAAAGTAGCACTAATAGGATATGGTTATTGGGGAGTCAATTTATTGAGAAACCTGATTAACTCTGCTTCAGTTTCTAAGGTTAACGTTTGTGATATTCGTAATGAAAGGCTACAATTAGCAAAAAAAAGTTATCCATCTATTCATACAAGTTCAGACATCTATTCTATTCTTAAAAATACAGATATAGACGTTGTCGTAATAGCCACTCCCACCTCTACGCATTATGAACTTACAAAACGAGCTTTAAGTCATAATAAGCATGTATTAGTCGAAAAACCCATTTGTACAAGAAGCACAGAAGCAAGAGAGCTATATTCACTTGCCCAGACAAAAGGTAAAATACTTTTTACAGACTTGACTTTTTTATATAATGGAGCTGTGGAATATATCCATGACTATATTCACGATGAGAAAATAGGAGAAATAAAATATATAGATTCTACCAGAGTCAACTTAGGTATTTATCAAGAAGACACTAATGTAGTATGGGACTTAGCACCTCATGATATTTCTATTATACAGAAAATACTGAAGCAAAAGCCTATTCAGTTGAGAGCTATTAGCAATCCATTAAAGTCACTAAAGGATATTGACTTTGTTTATATTTTCCTCTATTATACTAATGGACTTGTCGTTCAAATTAATTGCTCTTGGGCTTCACCTACTAAGATTAGACAAATGATTATTGGAGGAGAACGAAAAATGATTATCTATGATGAAGTAGAGCCTACTCAAAAAATAAAAATTTATAATTATAGTTCTGAGCAAAAAGATAGAGATACAACTCTCATTGATTACAGGCTTGGAGATATTGTGATACCCAAGTTTTCTACGAAAGAACCTTTACAAAAGATGTTAGAGGTTTTTTTCAGTTGTATAAAAGAGAATAAATATCTATGCATCAGTCCAGAACAAAGCATTGAAATCATCAGTATTATTGAAAATATTGAAAAGTCTCTGTTCTTAAAAGGAGAGTTGGTGAATCTATAGGTCAATTGTACTACATAGCACATGGAAATTTTTACAAAGCTCACAGAGCATTATACCCTTTGCGTTCTTTGTGTAACCTTTGAGTCTTCAATATCATTCAATATATTTCTAAACCTATACTCACCTATCGCCTTTAAAAGCGTAGTGTTTTCCGCTTTAGTATAGATTTGATAATGCGGTTTTAATTCTTCTGGCATTTTGATGGTTTTAATTTCTCCTTGATAAACTTCTGCAATTTTATTAGCTATGGATTCAAAAGACCTCGTAACACCTGTTCCTATATTAAAAGTTCCATGAGCTTCTTTAAGATACGCGTGATACATAATTTCAACAACATCTTCTACAGAAATAAAATCCCTCAAATAGTCTCCGGAATCTTCAAAAAGCTTAATTACACCTGTTGTTTTGACTTGCTGAATAAACTTAAAATAAGGACTGGCTTGCTGTCCTTTATGTTGCTCGTTTTTTCCATAAACATTGAATAAACGTAGGACACATACTCTAAAATCAGAGGAGGTGTTTAGCTTTTGAATATATTGCTCAATCACCGATTTGCTATAAGTATATTGAGAGAAAAATTGATGCGTACACGAAAGATTCGACTGCAATAGATGGCCATATAAAGATGCGGATGAAGTAAATATAAATGGCACTTCATTTTTGTACGCAAAGTCTATCAATTGACGACTTAGATAGATGTTATATAAATTGATTTTGTCCCAGTTTTTTTCAGTAGTAGATGATATAGCACCCACATGAAAAACACAATCGATTTGTTCAAAAAGTTCTAAATGATTGTAAAAACTCTCTAGATTAAAATATTTCAGCCTATTTGTATCTTTAATATACAGTGGATTATGCGTATCATGACAATCAACCCCAATGATTTCATCTTCCGTATGACTCAACAAATAATTGGCTAAGTGACTCCCTATAAATCCATTGATGCCGGTAATAATTAATTTAGCCACAGGATAAAAATAATAAAGATTTTATGTTATTTTATGTTCTATCAGAAAAACATCTTGTTGGATGAGAAATTATCGATTCAATTCTCAAAAAAGAAAAACACTTATCACGCATATTGTCTTGATGGTTGTTTATGCTACTACGGTTTACCTGACCTCCGGTGTTGTGCTGGAGGCTGTTACCCAAAAGGTGGCATATTTTATGTCTACAAGTTTTTTCCCTGAACCTTTTATACAATTTGGATTGAAAGATTATATAGGCGTAAATTATATTTATAAGTTTCTATTTTCCATTGCTCCTCATATTAATTGGTATCCCTTATCATTCTTTGTGTTGCAATTGATCCTGGGTATTTCTATTGTATATATCCTAATTTTTAAATTTTATCTACCACAAAAGACTGCTCTCACCATTCAAGTATTAACATCTTCTTCTATACTCACCATGCTTTTTATACAACAGATATTTTTAGAGCATAATAGTACCAGCCTGTTGTATGGCGCGGTGGGAGTATGGCTTCTGATATTATACCAAGCTCGAACACTGCAATATATAATAGGTTGTTTATTTTTGATAATATCTGTAGCATATAGGCCAGAAGCCACTACAGGAGTTTTACTGCTTTTTGTTCCGATTTTAATTTTATTTCGACTCAAAACTATCAAGCTAGATTTAATTCATTTATCGCCAGTATTTTTACTTCTTTTTTCCTATTATCTTCTTTTTATTTACAAAACATCCTTTTCAGATGAGATGTACTATCAGCTGGAGCCAGACTTTGAATATGAGATTATGGACAGAAGAAATGTAGTCCCAATTTCAGCAATGACCAGTCAAAATGATGCTATCAAATATGAAATGGTCAACGCTTGGCTACTTTGTGATCCGGATACACTGGATGCAAAATTTATACGTTCTATAATCAACAAAGAAAACGTCAATGCGAAATACAACATAGCTTCTATTTTTAGTAACACTAAAAACATACGTCAAAATCTCAAAAAGGTTTTTAGTTCTATAGAGTTTATTTCTCTTTTATTTATAATGTTGACCTTATTGGTAGCAATAGAGAATAAATGGAGAGGCATCATTAAAAGCCTCATTTATCTATCCTTTATTTTAGCTATCATCATTTTTAATATAGCATCTATAGACACTCAGCTCGACCGTTTATTTTTTCAAACAATTATAACTATTGCCTCCATCAACTTAGCTTTTTCTATTTTCACAACCAATAAGAAAGTACGTCTAAATATACTCCACAGCCTCCTTATATTTTCATTACCTATCACTCTATATCTTAAGTCGCCTTTCATCATCAATAAAATAAAACAGAATAATGAAAATATCTATGAGCATCTAAATGATATCAATGTAATTAATTCATTTTCAGAAAACATCGTCGTCTATATGGGATCACACGATATTTTTAATTGTCATACTTCTATCCTAAACATCCATCCTATCTTTAATTCTAAAAAAGTAATTGATTTTAGAATGGCACAATATTATGACACACAAAACCATAGGAATATTCTTAGCAGTATTGTGGGCATACAAAATCCGAGTTATATAGATATTCTAAATTTTATTGATGAAAATCGAGATCATATTATGGTCATTGGTAGTCCTGATATAATGAAAGTTTGGACAGGTTACAACCAATTTATTTATCAAAAGGATTTCGAATATGAACAAATAAATCATCAATTACTTTCTGATGGTGAGAATATTTACAACTTAAAAAAATAGTCTTAAATATTATAGAGTCTAAACATTTTGATTAAATTCGTTTAGTTAAATAAACCTTTATCATTAATAATACTCAATATATAAACGTTACAAAAAAATCTCAAATTGAAAAACCTATTTTCTTTTTGAATGAGGAAGATGTTTATACCGGTAATTCAAAATATTTTTTTACAAAAGATGACATTGAAGGAGTTGATATTTTAGAACAAGAATGGAGAACTATCTTTGAAGAGTTTTCCAATGTATTTGAAGATGAAGGCACGCTTAATTGTGCAAGTCCTAACCCTCCTTACTTGTCTGCACCTAATGTTTGGAAAAATGTCTATTTTTATAATTTTATGTGGAAATATCACAAAAACGTTCAACAATATCCTAAAACCTATAAAATTCTAAAAAAGATTTCTTTTTTAACTTTTGCTGAGGTGACAATTTTAGAACCCAATAGTGATATTCTTCCTCATATTGGTGAGACAAACACCACGATAAGAGGACATTTAGGTTTGTCTATCCCGGGAAAATTACCCGAAGCTGGAATTGAAGTCAATGGAGAAGCTCGAAGTTGGGAAGATGGAAAAGTGATATTATTCAGTGATGCACACAGACATAGAGTATGGAATCACACTTCTAATAGGCGTATGGTATTGGTTTTTGATATTATTAAAAAAGAATATCAGAACAAAGCATTGTGGTATTGCGCACAGTCCTTATCTACCCTAGTTGTCAAAGGTATAGACAGTCGAATTCCTATTATTAAAAAGCTGCCCAAGTTGATGCAATGGGGTTTCCATTATTTCTTTTCTGCCTGTTGGTATATTTATTTACCCTTACAAAGAAGAGTCACATGGCTACCGTGAGTAGAACATTACAATGGTATCATTAAATTCTAAAATATAAAAATTTGGCAGCAAGGTTTTTCGCTTTTCTTTTATATAAATTAATGGACTGGGGACTTGTACTGAAAAGACGACCAAGAGAAATACAGCTATATAAAAAAAAGCACCTCTTCAATAGCTTTGTCAACAATTTCGCCTATTGGTTAATGATATATGATCAACACAGAAACCAAGCTTTTGATAAAGCTTTTCAAGAACATATTAAATCTGATACAGAAGCCTTAGAGATAGGAACTGGACATCAGGCTTTTTTAACAAGAATGGCTGCAAATCATCAACCATTTTCTATCACAAGTATTGAAGAAAATAAAGATGCTTTTTTACAATCATTAAAAATGATATGTAAAAATAATTACAACAATATACGACTATTGAATGAGCATTCAACTCAATTCAAATCAAATAAAAAGTTTAATTTACTATTCCATGAAATCATAGGATCCATAGCTAGCTCTGAGGGTGTCGTACACTCTATTAGAAAAATAAAACAAGAGTATCTAGCTAAAGATTGTGTGTTTATACCTCAAAGTGTTTCTACTTATTTCGCTCCGGTCAGTACACTTAAGTTATCTGGCATATCCAAAGTTCTTGATTATCTAATCTCAAAAAATGACTTAGGCATAGGTTATCATCGCGTCTATAATTTTCCTTCTCACTTAAAAATGGCGAAAGAACAAATTTTTGAAAACTTAGATTTTGATAAGGATATTGATGATATACAAAAAGACAAACTACGATTTATTATTGAAAAAGCTGGCTGGTGGGATGGATTTATATTTTTTATAGATATAAATTTTGGCAACAACAATTCTGTCAACTCTCTGAATCAACATACTAATTGGTCTGTACCTTACATAAAGCTATTAGATGAACCTATCTATATGGAAAAGGATGAAATTTTGGATATAGTTATCTTTAAAGATTTAAGTAGTCTAAATGTTTACTATGATTTACAAGTTAACATTGAGAAGGTCAATAAAAACATTAGGTTTCAATGGGCTAGTACAAGTAGGTGGGCTATAGATATAGAATAAATCCTATTGCTTTAGAAGTCTTTTCCACCATGTTTTTTTCTCAATTTCTTGATTTTTTTGTTCATCACTAAAATCATACTGATTTCTTTGTGCTCCTATGTTTTTTAACTCTTGTTCCAGTTCTTGATGAGTGTATGTGGGATACAAATAGATTTCTCTTTTTATCTCTAGCTCAGGCAACTCTAATCCTTTTTTAAAGTATTTATTGATAATAACTTCATTTCTATTATGAGCAAAAAAAGATGAATTCACTTTATACTGTATCATTTCTACTTTATTAGGTGTAGAGTCTGGATGCATATAATAATGATATAGATCGCTGTCTTTATGATAAAGCGCAAACCTCAATAATGGACGATCGCTATCGCTTATGTTATCATAGGAGCCATGAATTATATTATTAAAAAATACAATTGCTTGTCCAGCCTTCATTTCTTCAAAAGTCATATATTCAAAAACAAGTTGTTCATGCTCTAATAATGGAATAGGAGCATAGGGAGCAGGTGAAGGTGGCGGTGTTAAATCTTTCATTTTATGGCTACACGGAACTAGTCCTAGTGCACCGTTTTCAAAACGAATATCACCCAAAGCAATAAAAAGTGATAATGAAGGTGTATCTAAAGACTCTCTATCAGTAAAAAGCCAATCCTGATGCCCTGGAATATTACTTTTGCCTGGTTTTTTAACTAGAAACTCAACAAATAAAGTTCTTAACTCTGGGCAATGTCTTGAAAGAGATGGAGATACAATTTTATTTAGAATATTATACAAAGCATCAAAATCATTGCCTGTTAGAGTTTCTACCTTTTCTGTATCATTATAGGTGTTTTCATCAGTAATTTTCCACATAGAATAGACTTTCAAAATTTCATCTATTTTCTCTTTTTTAAGAAAATCAAATTTTATATACCCTTGCTCTTTGAGTTTACTATCTAAATCTTTATCTAAAAAAAGATAATTCATGTTTTTATTTGTGTAAATTTAAGACTTATAATATATTAATCAATCAAATTACTGACTCATTTTAATTATTATATAACAAATGTAATTTTTACATTGAGCATAAATTATGATTAGCTACAGAATTATCAACTCAAATAAAGAGACTTTTAGAGATTATCTTAAAAGGATCATTCAAAATAGAGTATTGATCTATCCTATTATTTTAAAAGATACCAAACTCAAGTATCATCAGACATTTTTGGGTGGATTGTGGACTATTTTATATCCTTTCTTATCTGTAGTCTTATATGTTATTTTTTTTGGCTATATTTTTAAAATCCCACTAGAACATGGTAATTATTTATCTTTTGTTCTTACTGGCTACGCTTGCTGGAATATCTTTAGCAATGTCAGTTTCCAATCAGGAAATGCTTTAATCCAAAATCAGGAATTAATCAGAAAGTTATCTATTCCTAAAATTATATTTCCTATTTGCAAATCTATCACTGTATGGTATGAAAATATAGTACTTTTATTAGTTGCATTTACAGTTCTCTTTTTTAATGAGAACAAAGACTACTCACGACTGATATGGCTTCCAGTGGTCTTGATCGGTTTGTTTGTTTTTTCTATAGCTTTAGGGACTTTTATTTCTGCTCTTACAATTTACAAAAAAGACCTAAATCATGGAATCCCTATCATTATGCAAGCTTTGATATGGTTTACCCCTGTTTTTTATCCAATTAGTATTTTACCCGACTTTCTAAAGAAGTTCATTTTTTTAAATCCCTTCGCTAGTTTTATCGAACTATTTAGATGGACTCTTGGCGTATCAGATAAAGTGTCACCCCATTATTTTATAGGATTGATTATTGCATTTATCTTTACTATATTTTCATTCATCTTCTTTAAAAAGCGAGAAGATATAATAATAGATTATCTTTAATCTTGTCTTTTATAGAAATGCCAGATAGCAAAGAACCATATATAGAGTGTAGTAATATAAGCAAACACTATTCTATTCAGCTCAATTTAAAAGAGTCTTTCAAGTCCATTATTTCAAATAAAAGATATACGAAAGAAGGATATTATGCATTAAAAGATATTAGTTTTAAGCTTCATCGTGGAGACAGATTGGGTATTATCGGTGCAAACGGTGCGGGAAAATCTACTCTTCTTAAAATTATAAGTGGTGTCATCAAACCATCATCAGGTAGCATTCGATTGCAAGGTGAATCTACTGCCATTTTAGAAGCTCAAAATATCCTTTATGAAGATTTAAGCGGAAGAGATAATATCAAAATAGTTACACAACTCATAGGGATATCCAATAAAATAAATGATGATGAACTTAATTTTATTCAAGAGTTTAGTGAGTTAGGACCTTATATTGACCAACCAATAAAATATTATTCCTCTGGAATGAAACTGAGGTTAACTATGGCTATCTATCAGTTTATCCAGCCCGACATTCTCTTAATGGATGAAGTAATGGCTGTGGGAGATGTCTCTTTTAGAAATAAACTTATAGCTTCTTTTAATGATAGCTTTTCTAAAATCCCTGTTATTATAATGGTAAGTCATGAAGTAAATGATATTGTAAACTTGTGTAATAAATGCCTTTATCTAAAAGATGGGGAAATGGTGTTTCTAGGTGATGTAAGCGATGTATATAAAAAATACAGCATTGAGCATTTAGAAAAGAAATCAAAGCAAAGTATCAAAAATGGTTTGAAAATAATTAGTCATAATCAACATCAAATTAAAAAACATTCAGAGAAAATTTTGTTTTCTTTTACTTTAGAGATTAGTGAGCCACTCAATTGTTCTATTGTCTTTTATTTGAATGATACGAGAGGACCAGTTTTATTTGATTCTTTACTTTTTAGAGAAAAAAATGAATATCAATTTGCACAAGGAGTGCATGAAGTACAAATCTCTATACATTCTTATCTTTTGAATAAAGGAACTTATTTTGCAAAATGTATATTTGCAAATCCTCAAGATGATAACCATATTGAACAAGAAATTAATTTAGGAGAAGTGAAAGTCATATCAGACGATTGGGAAAAGGATGAAAAGTGGAATATTCATCCTAAATATCCCCTAAGACCACAATTAGAATGGAAAATTGAATCCATAAAACAACAATGAGTATAAACAAATCCATAAAAGTTTTATTTGTAAATCTACCTTTCCCAGCTAGATTCACACGCAGATATATGTGTACCTATACTTCAGCGACAAGTTTATTTCCTCCATACGAATTGATGGCTGCTGCTGGTCAAGTTAGAAATATTGAAAACACAGAAATAGAATTTATTGATTGTATTGCAGATGAAATAGATGAACTGCAGCTATCTAAACTCATTGCTAAGTTTCAGCCTGATATAATGCTTTCATTAGTGGGAATGGATTCTTTTGAGAAAGATATTTCTTGTATCAACTATCTAAAATCGAATTTCCCATATATACAGCAAGTCATTTTTGGACATTATCCGACTACTTTTCCTAAAGAAATTATAAAAAAAAGTAAAGTTGATATAGTTATAATGGGTGAACCAGACATCACTATTTGCGATATTGTAAATTCATTTAAGTCAAAGGATTATACTAACGTTCAAGGAATTACCTATAAAAGAGGAAATGAGATATATGTTCAGCAACAAAAAAGAATAATTGATATTAATCACTTAGCTCTTCCTACACACGATTTGATTGATGCAACAAAATACTTTGAACCATTTATGCCTGCACCATTTGGTATGATTCAAACATCAAGGGGCTGTCCTTTTAAATGTAATTTTTGTGTAACTACCTATGGGTCTAAATATACAGTGAAGTCACCCATTAAAATTATTGATGAACTGAAATGGATGATTGATTTGCATCAAATTAAATCTTTCAGAATTATTGACGACACATTTACTATCCAAAAAAAAAAGGTATTGGATTTCTGCGATTTAATGATACAGAATAATTTAAATCTAAAATGGACTTGTCTTAGTAGAGTAGATACTGTAACAAAAGAGATGCTTATAAAAATGAAAGAAGCAGGATGTCAGCGTATCTATTTTGGCATTGAGTCTGGCAGCCAAGAAGTACTAGATTACTACAGAAAAGATATTAATAGAGATAAAATAAAAGAGGCTATTCAGTTGTGTGAAAATATTGGCATAGACACAGTAGGGCTTTTTATGACTGGACTTCCAACAGAAACCGAAAAGGATTTTCAAGAGACACTTTTTTTAGCCAAACAGCTTCCTTTAACTTTTGCAGGAGTAGGTGAACTAACTCCTTATCCAGGTACAGATTTATATGAAAAGGTGAAAGAATTTATTGATTTTAGCCTTTTTCCTTATAGACTAAAGTTTAAAGAAGAGAAAATTAGTTCCGTTTCAATCAAAAGGAGAAACATATTTCATCGGAGTTTTTATTTTAGATTGAATACTTTATTTAAAATTATCAAAACAGCATTAAAAAATCCGAGTACTATTTTACCTCTAATAAGAAATACATATTCTAGTAGAAAATATAGTACAGTTTTATATCCTTTCTTACATGAATAAATAGTCATGAAGTATTTAAGCAAATGTTTGTATATTATTTTTATTATAATCTTATTAGAAATATTAGGATGGGGATTGCTAAGATTATACTCGACTAATTCTGATTTTATCTCCAATCAGAATTATAATAAAATAAGAGCTATGCTCATAGCAAATAACAATGAGCAAACAGTGTCAAAATATATTCAAGTACCTTACCTAACATATATTCCAAATCCATTATACACAAAAGAAGGATATACCCAGCATAACATCTCTGGTTATAGAGGTACCGAAATCCCATTAAAGAAATCTAATAAGTTTCGTATCCTATGCCTTGGAGGCTCTACAACTTATGGGACAGGTGTCGATAACCCTTCAGACTCTTATCCTGCTCAATTAGAAAAGATATTAAATAAATCTCTTTTACAAGAGACAGAGGTTATTAATGCTGGACTGGAAGCCGGGACTTCAGCTGAAGAATTAGTGCATTATCTTTTAAAGTTTAGATATTATCATCCCGACCTAGTAATTATTCATAGTGGAGGGAATGATGCTATGATTGTTGATGATTCAACAGATTTTCAATTAGATTATACTCATTATAGAAAGCTAAAATTCTCTTTAGAACCTGCATCCCAATTAATTAGATGCTTATTACATTCAAGATTACTAAGCTTCCTACTTATTCGCACAATCTATAGTCCATTACTGAATAACAGTGGAGATATGTTTTCCGAGGGCGCTATAAGTTCCAGAAAAATTGCCCATTGGACGAATGCAGAAGTAGTTAAAAGAAGCTCAGATTATACTTTCAATCCTTTTTATCAAAATCACACAGCTTTAATTAAAAATATTCAATTGGAAGGTACTAAAGTTATAGATTTGACTTTCGGGTTCGATACAAGTTTTTATTTAAAAAACAATATGAAAAGGATTATGGAAAACGTTATTTCAAATAATTCAACAATTGAAAAATGTAGTAAAGAATTAGAGATAAATTTGATTAAATATTCTTACTCTGATATCTCAGAAAAATATTTTTGGTTAGATGATTGCCATATAACAAAAGAAGGAGAAAAAGAAAAGGCCCAATTAATAGCAGATTTTATTATTGAAAATAATTTAATAGAAAGTGAATAAACTAGATAATGCTGTCAAAAAAAAGCCCTTAATATTTTCGATGCTATTCGTGTTATCTGTATTTTTGATTTCATTGTTATATATTGGTTTTTATTATGAATCTTTTGAGTCTCTGTTCGCAGCTTTTCTAAATGGAGACCTCACTCCGGGTTTTCTTTATAACCACTTATACTATATGGCACATCTTGGAGGGCTAGCTTCTCTATATGCACACCTTGCAAAATGGTTTCCGACTATTCCTATTATCAACTTAATCTCTTATTTATTAATTGGAATCAGCATCTGTATTTTATCGACTATATATATAAAAACTGCTAGTAGAAATATATTAACAGGTGCTATATTAATAGCAGTTTTATGTATAGAGAATATTGTTTTCTTAAATGCTACTAGAAGAGCTTTCCTATTTTGTTCAGTATCTAGTGTATTATTTTTTTATATATTAAAAAATCGAAAACCTGTTCTTTCTCTAATTGGTTTTTTAATTCTATTATTTTGGCTATTAGGGTTATTCACAAGAGTTGAACCTGCATTGTTTAGTTTATCAATATTGGGTTTGGTTTTATTCTTACCTATTCTCTTTAAACAAACTAGAATAAAACCTTCAAAGTATTTAATTTTTCCACTTTTCTTCATCATATCGACCTTATTAGTAAGTGTATGGGTGACATGGAAAATTAATACAAGTCAAGATTTCTATTTACAAATTGAACCCGAATGTGAATATGAAATTATGGTTAAACAAAATATGGTTCCATCCCAATTCACTTCAATACAAGATTCATTAAGATATACAGCAATAAAAAAAGGGTTCTGGAATGATGCTAAGTTGAATGATGCAAATTATATTAAATCTTTAATAGGTCAAAAAAGGAAAGGCATCTTCACTTCGCAAAACCTTGAATTTTACAATACACGCTTTACTTATATCTTAGATACTTCTAAAGAGCATATTCTATTTAGTGGTTTTCTGTTGTTTATATTCATTTTTAATTTCCGATATGATAAACGGAAAATACTAATAGGAGGCATTACTTTTTTATTACTTATATTATTATTGATACTTTTTATTTCATTTCAGCTAAAAGCTCAAGATTATATAAACAATAGTATTCTTTTTTCGGCGATTACTTTTTATTGGATAGTACTACAGATGTATTTGCCACACTCCAAAACTAATAAGGAATTTATAAATATTGTCTATATAGCAATGGTTCTGTTTCTTTTCAATTTATATAACAATCAAAGCATACCTTATAAAGAAAGTCAGAAGATAGGTAAGGAGTTTATTAATTCGGATAACTTTAGAAATAATAAGACCCTTCTTTTATCAGGTGAGTATATAGAAAATATTTTAGGTGCTAATAATCCTTTAGAACACTTTAAAGTATTTCAAAAGAAAGATGTTTATATTATAGATGCTTTAGCTATTACACAAATACAGCCTTACAAGGCATATTTGGAACATACTTTGGATTGTAATGTAGCTGATTACCCTTCATTTTTTAGAGCTTTAAATCGACATGATCCGAAGGCCTTATATCTTATAAATGGAGATAGAATTAACTTTATAAAAGAATATTTAAAAAAGGTACACGGTTATGACTTAGGTGAAGTAAAACATATAGCCCTTCCTTTAGCAGATTAATATTAAGACAAGCAGGTCTTTTTATTAAAAGCTAATGATTATCTTTATATCAATTAGAAATTCCACATGCAACAGCTCATTTTAGATGAAAAATTAAATAAGGATTTTTTTGAAAAAGGATTTGCCAAGTTTCAACTTTTTTCAGAAGAGCAAGTTGATAAATTAAGAGGATTTTATTTTCAACATGCTTTTGTCCAAAAGAAAGAAGGCGTCTATTTTAATACTACAAGTAATAGTGGAGATATTGACCTCGTAAAAAAGACATCGCAGTATCTATTAGATAACTATTTTAGACCAGAGTTAAAAAAGCATCTTTGTAATTTCCAGTTGACTCTTTCTAATTATTTAGTAAAAGAATCCGGTAAAGATTCAGCTGTGAGTGCTCACCAAGATTGGCTACTCGTAGATGAGAGCAAACATGTGTCTTTTAATTGTTGGGTTTGTTTAGAAGATGCAAACTACAATACTGGAAATATGCAGTTTATTCCTGGTTCTCATAGGTTTCAAAACAATATAAGAGTTGCGCATACCGATCGTTTTTTTGATAGGATAGCAACAAATATTTCTAACTACATGATAGATATCCCCACCAAAGCAGGTGAATGCGTAGTGTTTAGTCATGCAATTGTTCATGCCTCTAGAAAGAATAAATCGGGTCATCCAAGAATAGCAGTGGTGGCTGGTGGATACACAGATGGAGCAGATTTATTATTTTATTATAGAGAAAATAAAGAGCAAGAATTAGTAGAAAAATATCTTATTCAAACAGAAGATTTATTGAATATGCAGCCAAATGAAAGGCCTCAAAACGGAAAACTTATTGAAGAACTTGTTGCAGATATTTATTATCCTTCAGACAAAGAATTCAAAGAAATGTGTCTCCAACAAATAAATCCGTCCTATATATTAAGAAACAAACTGATTAACTTCTTTATCGGAAGTAGTAACTAAATTATCTCTCAAAATGGTATTTCACGATATAGATTATAACACAATAGACGAAAAACAGAAACTTACTGTTTTTAAAGATATCAGTGAAGGCAATTGCTCTGGCTATGTCATTCGAAACTTCTTTGATTCAGCATTATTAGATAAACTTCGAGATATTTTTTATCAATATCCTCATGAGTATTTTGTTCCTTATGACGGTTTTGAATCACTACCTAGACCTTTTAATTTCATCTTTAAAACAGAGCAATCCGATTGGAAGAGAGAAGCCGATTATATATATACTCAACTTGAAAAGAAAGGTATTAGTGAGGTATTTCAAAGTAGAATGAAAAAACTCGTAGGTAATACAGAATTGTTTTTTTCATCACCACAACAAGCTCATTCTTTTTCCAAATCATGGTCGTCTCTAAGAAGATTACAACCTGAAAAAGGTTATTTCGAAGTACACTGTGGACGGCTATTTCAAGATGCAAATAAAACCTTTTATAACTTTTTTAGAAATGTAGCCAATGTCGATATGCAAATGGTTTTCTTAATGATAGTTGACAGACCAGAAGATACTGTTTCAGATATAGATATTTATAGTGCAAATTGGAATGAAGTAAACGAAAAAGTGGATGCTGAATATTTAAAAGATAGGAACGGAAATGTTTTAGCATTAAAAGATATGGAAGTGGAAAGGATTCAGCTAAATGAAGGAGATATCTTATTTTTTGATGAAGGTAATTGTTGGCATGCAGTTCCTCGATTTTCAGGAAATAAAGCCAGAATGTCTTTTGGAGGATTTGTCACTCAATACAGAGAGAAAGATAAAGTTCAATTTTGGGTATAGACTATGTTAGACTGGTTAAAAAAAAACAAAGCTTCGATACAGAGAAATATCCCACTTCACTTTGCTGATTATTACATAAGTGATGATTTTAAAAAACAATATGTAAAAAATGGATTTGTCATCATAAAAAGCCTTATTTCTGAAGATATCATTAATGAATTAAAAGCTATTAATCAGAAGTTCTTAAAAAATTTAGATAAAGATTTTGCATATAGTACCATGATAGGTGATGCAGATGTCAACATCGAAATCCATCATAAGACCACTCAATTAGTCCAACCGATTTTAGATACACTCTTTAAAAACTATAAGAACTATTCTTCTACTTTTTTAATCAAACCGGCTGAAAATGGTAGTGAGATGAAATTGCATCAAGACTGGTCTTTTACAGATGAAAATGAATTTTTACCCACTACTTTTTGGCTACCATTACAAGATGTGAATGAAAAAAATGGTGCTGTATTTTTTATTAAAAAGAGCCATGCCTTTTTCAAAAACTATCGCTCACATTCACTTCCGTCAGCTAGGATTGCTAGCAATGGAATAATAGCTCCTTATATTGAAACTGCCAACATAAAAGTCGGAGACTTGCTCCTTTTCAATCCAGCTATCTTCCACGGTTCTCACGCTAATAGTACCGAGCAACACAGGATTGCTTATACAACTACTATCATGGCTGATTCAGCAAGACTCTCTTACTTTCATTATTTAGATGCACAAAAAATACAGATATTTCACCTAGATGAATTTGCTTTTCTAACTCAGATGAAAGAATTTAATCTGACTGGAGAATTTAGTGGAGAAAAAATACGAACCGAAAGTTATCAGCATTCAATACCATCTGAAAAGGAAATTGTCAACTCATGTCAGTTCATTATATAATGGTTGAATTATTTCAATAATGTGCTGCATTGAAATATCTTCTACTTGAAAATGATAATTTTCAACAATTGGATATTTTTTTAAAAACTCATCATCTTCGAATTTTCCAGCGGAGAAAAAATCTAAATCGACTTTGTATTTTATTACTTTATCGTCTTTGAATCTGTTATAATAGAGTGTGGTTTGAGGAGGTAAGACACCGCCATGAATTACTGGTCTTGGGCTAGATGTGAAGTTTTCCCATGATCCATGAAGCATTTTATCAGCATACAGAATTAGATCTCCTTTATGAGGATAAACTGACTTGGCAAATTGCATTAGATCATTTTTCAAATATTCATAAGACCAGTCAGCAAACATTGGCCTGATATCTTTAAAAAGTTGATGACTTCCTGGTATAACATATAAAGCACCATTTTCTAGGTTAATATCTATGAGGGGAATCCAAAAATTTCTATATTGAACCATAGATTCATCAAAGACAGTAAAGTCTCTATGTAATTCACACGTACTTCCTTTAATAGGGTTTTTGGACATGAAAGAGGCTGATAGCACCTTGTAGTCTATAAAGTGTTTTTCAAATTCAGTTTCAAGAATATGAAGTATATTTTCGGAAACTAGCTTGCTGTCTTCTAACGATAAATCACGCTGACTATTCCACTGGTTTTTACTTGTATCTATAGAGGTATGAACTCTAGAAAACTCTTTATAAAGTAGATCAACCTTCTTCTTAGATATGAAATCCTTAATATGGATAAATCCATACTGATTAAAAAACTGTTCTTTATTCTCATCTTTTAATTTTCCTGCTGCTACCATATAGAGAAGATTTAACAAGTAAGATAAGAAAGTTTTTTAATCAAAATTGAGATTCTTATAGAAAACAATCATAGTATAATGTTACACAAATGTCATGCGTAAATTGAGCGCAGTCGAAATAAGCATCTATATGCAATACAGATTAACAATGAGACCCTTTCAGGGTGACAGAGAGGTAGTCATACGATACACTGATGACATGCTGAAAGCATCTATATGTAATACAATCAAAAATCACAGCCATATATCCATTAAAATACTTAAATTTGAGAAACATCCAAAAGCAATAGAATGCGACTACTAGACAGCCATGCTGAAAGTTTTTTAAAAGAAAACGGATTCTGTAAGTTTGACTTGAAGGCTAAATCTATTTTATCTCAACTAAAAGAGATATACAAAAAGCACATTCTAGAACCAGAAAACAAGCAAATGTTCGTCACTCATAATGATGGACAAGTCGAAAAAACAACACGTATTCATCATGAAATAGCTCAAGTATTCGAACCTATTTTATTTCAATTTTGGGAGGATTATGAAATATACGCAGCCCATTTCGTTGTTAAAAAAGCGAAGAGCGAAGAGAGTTTTCAGCTACATCAAGATTGGAGTAATGTAGAGGAAACTATAGAGCGAAGTGTACAGATTTGGCTGCCTTTAGATTTGAGCTATCCTGAAAATGGAGGCATGGGATTTATTCCCAAAAGTCATCTTTTCTTTAATAACTATAGGTCAGGATCTTATAGTATTCCCAGAGTAGAGGTCGAAGAAAAACTCTATCCCTATATCTCTTATACTAGACTTTTTCCCGGGGAAGCTAACTTTTTCTACACGAGTACTTTTCACTGTTCTTTTATCAACTCTACAGATGAAGATAGAGTAGCAGTTTTACTCAATATCATACCCAAAAATCAGCAAACACTCTATTTTCACAAAAATGGAGATGAAGTAGAAAAATATAAAATGTCCACTCGACAACTTTATGAGCGTTTACATCTATTAGAGAAAGGAGAAGCTCCTGCAGGTTTGGATTTAGTAGAAAAAATAGAAAATGTTCAGGATGACAACGTCCAAATAGATGCGAATACACTCATCCATCATCTAACCAAAGAAAATTCAAAAAGAGGTTTACCAGCAGATTATGAACTCAAAATGTATTCTGTAATTAGAGATGAAAACTTAGAAAAAGAAATTAATCATAGAGGGTATAAGGTCATAGATTTTCTTACAGAAAAGGAAAGAAATGAAATTTTGAAACTATTCCCTAAGTTCTTTCCAGATAGAACTATATTCAAAGGTCGATACTCTAGTATGGATCATTTACCCGCTGAAAAAACTTTAGAAGTTCATCAAGAAATTCAAAAAATCATTCGACCTAGAATAGAACACTTTTTTAAAGATGCGTATAGCCCTATTAGTATCTTATACTCAAAAAAGCCAGATGGAGTATTGGATATAGACTGGCATAGCGACCCATCTTTTTTGTTAAATGAACAACTTGAACCACTTTATGGTATATGGTGTGCGCTTTATGATATTGGAGAAAAAGAAGGGTCACTCATGGTAGTTCCTGGCTCACATAGGTTTATCAAAAGACTGAATGGCACCTCTGTCACATGGCAAACTCCTCTGTCAGAATTATTAAGAGAATTAGATCAATATGGTATTCAGCCACCTTTAAAAGCAGGTCAAGCCATTTTATACGATACAAGAATCATACATAATTCTACACCTAATCATTCTTCAATTGACAGAGATTGTACTGTCATGAGAATTACTCATGATCGGACTCAAGATTTCTTTCACATATTAATGGATAAAGAAAATTCCAATAAAGGTTTTGTACACAGAAATACTTCTGACTTTTTCTTCGGAAATACAGCAAAACACCATCAGGGAGAAATTGAATATAAAAATCTAGAAGGCGAAATGTATTTCTTTGATTATCCAATGACTAAAGAAATCATTAAACAATATTTCAATAGGTTTTGACAATAGAAAGCTTTATCCACTAACTAATATTCTTTTGATACAGCTCTTTTGTAATATCCTTTTTCAAGACATTTGAATCTAATAAGTTTCTATAAAACCATAAATAATAGTGAGTAGGCAAAGTCTTTCTATATGCTGGATACTTACTAAATGGTAATGATTTAAAATACCTAAAATCCTCTTCAGGAAAAATATTTTCAGAATATTGTATTGGAATAAGCGTTTTCTTTTGATATAAGATTTTACTATCCAAAAAAACAAGAGACAAGTCATTAAAATCATTATCCTTTACTCTTCTACTAAGTTGCCCCTCACTTAAAGGAAGGTTTGTCTTTGTATCAATAGGCCCTAAAAAGCCATTCTGAAAATCTATTCCGAGTGTATAAGATATTCCATTCTCTTCATATCTCACCCCACTAATTACATGATCAAAAGAATAACTGAAGTTTAATAGAGTGGTAGATTTAATAGACTTAATGTTTTTAATCAATATACTATTAGAAAGCTCACTAATTTCAGCACAAAGCGGAGACCAATAACCATATTGTATTAATTTTTTCTTTATAAAAAAGGGAAGCCTTTTATAATAATCAGGAGGGGTTGTAACTATAAATTCCTCTGTATATAGTAAAAATAATTCTTCTAGCTCATTTTGTAAACTATCTAGAACACAATTGGGTTTTGTAAAAACAAATTGATTATCAGCTTTTTTCTCATAATATATTTTAGTATTAAAAGTATCCGTATGATTAAATACTTGTAATGCTTTAGTCTGTATGCCATCAGATATATTATTTGTATCTATCCCTAGTTTTTCAAAATAGTTATATAAATCATTTTCATCAAATTGTAGTATCTGAAATTTTATAGGCTTCAGATATAAAAAAGAATAGACAATTAATACGCATAGTATCAATAGACTCAACTTAAGCAATACTCTTTTAACATCCATAATTAGACAGTCTTAAAATAAAGATCTTATAAATATACAAACTAAATAAAATTATGATTAGTTTAGTAATATTATCTAAGTAAGTTAAAATGAGCACACAAAAAGGGAAAACTATTATCGGTGATGATAGATTTTATGATATTATAGAATTAGATTATCAAGACGCTATACAACAAGGTGATATAATATCAAAAATTCATGCGTGGGATATTCAGGGAGCTGTAATAAAAAATGTTTTATCAGAAAGTGAAGTCAATGAGGTTATACAAAACATGGCAAAAATACCTACAGAAGCTATACTTCATACTGATACAGGCACATCTTTCCCAGATCCATTTGCAACAATTACGAATGGCGGAGAAAGATTAGATAATTATATCAACAAAAAAAACATACTCTACAGTTTACCTTTCACCAATTTACTTGAAAAAATCGATGCGTTCTTCTCAAGTATAGAAACTAAAATAAAATCTGAAGTCCCAGAACTAAAAACTAGAAGTACTCCTGCTGTACCTGGTAATTTTAGAGTATTACCAGAAGAAAAAGGCGGCTTATTTGTTCACTGCGGTTATTTGTTTCAAAAAAAATCCCCTTTTTATTATGAAGTAGTCAGCGATATGGTCAAAGAAGGGCAATTAAGTTACTTTATGGTTCTACAAAATGCAGATGAGGGTGGGGAGTTAACTCTTTATGATATGCTTTGGAAAGACATCCAGGACAAAGATAATTTTATTGAAAACAGATATGTTCTCCAACCTAATGGGGAAAAGCTTTATTTGAAGGATGTCCGACAGTTTTATATCAAGCCCAATCCAGGCGATATTTTCATATTTTCCGGAGGACCTATTTGGCACAGAGTTGAACCTGTTAAAGGTCAAGATAGAATTACGTTTGGAGGCTTTGTGAATTTCTCGGCTGATTCTAAAACTTGTTATTACTGGTCATGATATTGCTAAACAACTATATCAAATATTTTTGTTAATAAGAGAGATTCTAGATACGGCATTCGTTTCCTTTATAATTCAAGATTTGTTACTTTTTTCACATTATCTTAAATGCATATTTATAAAAATAAGATTTCTCAATATGCACTAATATTGTTTTTGTGTAATTTCTTTTTACTCTATATCTTTTATAATACTTTCACTCTTATTGTTGGTGATGATTACCAATCTTTTGCCTATCAAGTGTTTGGTGGAGTGTTTAGTGACAAGCCTAAAATCAATCATTTATTTACTTCTTACGTTGGAATATCTCACTTCTACAATCTCTTATTTACACTATTCCCTAAGATAAACTGGGTAGCATTTTTTGATGTTTTCTTTTTGTTGATTGGCTATTTAATCTATCAAATTACCATTATACATTTGGCAAAGAGATTTTTAAATAACATTTGGTGGGTCGGTATATGTCTATTTTCATCTTCATTCATCTTTATCGAGGGATTTGCTATCATTTCACTTTCGAGACCAGCCCTAATTTTATGTGGTTTAAGCTTATATTATTTATTATTTATTGCTCAAAACAAATTACAGAAATCATTCTATCACATAATCTTTATAATAGGAATGATGATAAGGCCTGAGGCAGGTATGGGCATGTTAATCTTTGTCCCTATGGCTTATTTATTATTTGGAAATAAAATCACTCAATGTTTGTACAGTATTCGATGGATAATTTTAGGAGTGATAGCTTTTAATTTTTACTCTACTTATCAAATGAAATTTAGTTCTAATTTCTTAGACAGAATTGAACCTGAAGTAGAGTATAATTTTATGCAAAACAATACTCTTCCTTTGCCGCCTAATTCATCTAAGGTTGATTCTATTAAATATGAATTAGCAATAAAAGGTTTTATTTTTGACCCTCAAGTACTCACTCCCGAATATTTAAGAAGTATTCAATATTCACCAAGTCCCAATCAATATCTAAATAAACTACAGCCATCTCTAGAAATCACTTTCAATTTTATTGAAAAGTATCCAATTTTTGGAGTTCTATTTCTCCTTTCCATTTTAATAGGCATTTTGAAAAAGAAGTGGAAATATATTTTTACAGTACTGTCACTAACTACCTTTTTAATATCAACATTTACAGCTTTGGTGATGGTAAGCGGCATTGGTGATAGACATGTGCAACCATTCCTTTCTATTTATATATTGTTACTATTTCATCTTTTCATTAATACTTTTAATTCAAGAGAACTTCATCCACTTGTCTGGATATCAATCAGCACCGTTCTATCCTTCGCTATTCATTCACAATTGATAAAAATGAAGATGAATGTGTTATCATTATATGAAAAATGCCTAAATAGTGAGCAAAGAAGAAAAGAACTAGATACAGCATATAATAATCAACTGATTGTTGGTGCATTATCCTCTATGACTGAAGTTTTCGATAGAAGAATTAGTCTAAAAAATCAAGACAGCTTTAACAATAAATATATGATATTTGAAGTATATCAATTTTCGATGCAACCTCCTTATGATAATTATATTAAAAGACTTGTCAATAAGAAAGACTATAATGTATCTGATGTGTATGAATATTTTTGTAGTCAAAATGCTTTATATATTACA
Organism: Chitinophagales bacterium; assembly: GCA_023957235.1. Taxonomy (GTDB): domain Bacteria; phylum Bacteroidota; class Bacteroidia; order Chitinophagales; family JADIYW01; genus JAMLHH01. The sequence goes on from JAMLHI010000003.1 coordinate 339,965, forward strand.
AATAAAAGAGATGCACAATTAACAGAAGACTATCTCAATATTGTTTATAATATGAACATAGCATTCATTCCAGAAGCATTTGAGTTTTCATCTCACTCTGACAATCATAATAGAGTAAATGTCTATAGGTTAGTAAATAATCGTTAACATTAATTTACAAAAAGTTGTTTTAGTTACAAATAGATTCTCTACTTTTTTAAATAAATAGGAGTTTAATTGATTATATTAGTGGTCAAATAAGATTAGATTATGAACGAAAGTGAATATGAATTTCCTAAAGGTGAGGAAATCGTTTATTTAAGACCTCCTAAGGAAGAATATAAAGGTAAAATGAAACCTTTTTATAATCCTGCTAACTTTCCTGAACTTCAACCTCTACTAGATAATTGGGAAAAAATTAGAGATGAAGTTCTGTCTTATGAAAAAAAGAATGGCTTTTTAAATATAACCAATACTCTATCACCTGGAAAAGTTACAGGAAAAGGGAAGTGGAATCTTACATATTTAATGAGTTTTTCTAGAATTTACCATAGCAATATTGAGCTCTTTCCTTTTACATGGAGTGTATTACAGCAAATACCTAACATCGTTTTTGCAGGAGTGAGTATTCTACCTCCTCACACGACAATTAATCCACACTATGGCGATACTAATGGTATTGTAAGAGGGCATTTGGGTTTAATTATACCTTCTAATGACACGAATGAATTAGGTATAAATGTTAGTGAAGAAATCAATGGCTGGAAAGAAGGTGAAATTTTCTGTTTTATGAATGTCATCAAACATTGGGTTTGGAATAAAACTTCCGAGAGAAGATATGTAATAATGTTTGATTTTATTCCTCAACCATTAGTACACAAGCAAAAAGAAATCTGCGCAAGAGGGTTGGGAAGCCAGAGTTTCATATATATGTACAAACATTGGTCTTGGGTAAAATCATTGCCAGAGTTCTTATATGAACCGATGTGCAGATTGTTTGCTCTCATATGGAGAGTTTATCTACCATTCCAAAGACGTTTAAAGTTTCTACCCTAATTCACAAAACAGTCTTAGTTATTAGTGGTTTCTTCAGCTTTACTAGCTACATTTTTTCCCCTCGGCGGTTCTGGCTTTTCAGCAGCATATAATCGAGCATCCGGTTTAGGAATATCTTTATAGATTTTAGCGATTTTATAATTCTTGTAGCCCAGTTTTTTCAAGTAAAATCTTAATATATTTTTCAGGTAAAAGTTAGCATAAGTAATAAAATCAAGATTAATATCTTTAAAACCTGCATATACATCCACCACTTTACCCAAAAAGTTTTTAATAGGTCTAGGTATCCAATCTACAGCTTCTTCGCTCAATCTTTGCTTAATAAAATTAGGCATAGAAGGTAGAATTCTATAGATAAATTCATAGTTAGCATAAGCTCTTACAAGCTCTGGATCTTTGATATTATCTTGGTTTCTAAAGAAGTAAAAATCTTCACCATGATTCAATCTTTTTAAATCTTCATCTGAAACGATACCTGCATCATAAGCTTCAAAAAGCATCTCTGTTCCAGGCAAGAAAGCAGTCCAAAAAGTTTGAATTCTATAAGGAGTATATTTCTTATATAAATCTAAAGCTATTTTTTGGGCACTGACAGGTTCTCCCGGTAATGCAAGCATTTGATCCACTTTTACTTTGAGTTTATACTTTCTCATCAACTCCAAAGCAATAATGATTTGTTCAGATTTTTCTCTACGCTTTAAAGTATTGGTTTTAAATTCCTCATCCATGGTCTGAATACCCATTTGTATCCATTGACATCCGGCATGTTTGAGAGCTCTTGCTATATCTTCATCGAAATATTTAGCATGTACCAAAATATTGAAGGGTAAGTCGATTTCTCTTTTATACGTATCCAAAAACTCCATGAGCCAAGTCTTATTGACCGTAAAGACATCATCTTGAAAATCAACAGACCTCAACTTATATCTTTCTTTCGCCCATTTCAGTTCACCTATAACGTGAGAAACACTTCTGTGTCTTACATATTTACCCTTTTTACCTTCTGGAAGTCTGGCAAAAAAGTTGTTAAAACAGAAAGTACATTGGTATGGACAACCTCTTGACGCCAAAATCAAATAACTGTCTCTTAGATTCACATAAGGCTCCCACATCGTTTTTTCAGGATATGGAAAATCATCCAAATCTTGATGAAATCCTACTTGCCTACCTTTTACTATTTGTCCGTCTCGTCCAACAAACTGCGTATTTTGGATAGGCTGATCTAGACCTCCAGCTTCTATATCTTTCAAAATATCAACGATACAAAGCTCGCCTTCTCCTACCACTGCGTAATCAACCTCATCATAAGAAAGACACACATCTGGTACTGCAGAAGTATGCACACCACCAAAAATAGTTTTTACATACGGCAGTTCTTTTTTTACTCCTCTAACGATTTGTATAGACCATTGAAAAGTAGCGGTCAGAGCTCCAAATGCAATGACATCCGGCTTTTTCGCAATAATTTCTTTGATGAGAGAATCCGTTTCATCAAAAAATTTATTGAGCCACGGAATCTCCAAGTTGTATCTATCGTGAAATAAGGAAGCAGTAAAAGCAATATCAATTTCATGACCAGCTTCTTTCACTAAAGCGGCAATTTGACTGATACCTAACTGTTCTGAACCTATCCCAAGAAAGAGTACTTTCATTTTAATCTAGATTTTCTAATATCTAAGGCAAATTACAAAAATATATGCTGAAATGAATAGGCTAGAGTGTTTTATGTGATATTTATTACACTTTTGTCTTTTGCGTTCTCTGTTGTTAATGAAGTTACACGAGGTTGAAGGTCATTATAAAAGAATCTCAATCCTCAACTGTATTGCATAAAGATGCTTACAGCATGACATTTGTGATAGTTATGGTTACCACTGTCATTCTAAAAGAATCTCAATCCTTAACTGTATTGCATAAAGATGCTTACAGCATGACATTCGTGTAGTATGGCTGCCTCTCTGTCATTCTGAAAGAATCTCAATCCTCAACTGTATTGCATAAAGATGCTTACAGCATGACATTAGCGTAAAATTCTAAATCACTATTTGTCTTTTGCGCCTTTGCGATTATTAAAAGAACGCAAGATTATTTCACAAAAGCAAGAGAGATGTCAAAATATCTTTAAATGAAAAACCTTTTGATTTTTACTTTTTTGCCTAATTTTATCAACGAACTTAATTATTGATGAAATATCGATTGATTTATTTTCTGGAAAAAAAAGTTGGCAAAATTTTGTGCTTTCTATTGTCACTTTTTGCCAATAATAAAAAATCATCTAACACAGAAGCCAAGACAAGCAAGCTAGTTTTTATTAAGTTTATTGAACAAGGTGCATGGGTTTTACATTTACCCAATATTTTATACACTCAGAAAAGGTTAGGTAAGGAAAATGTCTATCTATGTACATTTGATAGTAATAGAAAATTTATCCAAACACTAGACTTTATTAATGATTCACAAGTTTTCTATATACAAAATAAAAACTTAATACAATTTGCTACTAGCTTTTTATCTCAAGCTTTTATAATCAGGAAAAACAAGGTGAAAACTTCAGTGGACCTAGAGTTTCTAAGCTATTCTTCTATCTTTTTCAGTGTAATTTCTGGAGTTCAAAATCGCCTTGCATTTATAGATGAAAATATAGATGATAGAAATAAATTAATCACTCACTCAGTCTTGTATTCAAATACAATTCACGTAAGCGAAACCAGTACTTTATTAATAGAGCAATTTTTTACAGTAGAAAAATTAGATAGAGAAAAGTTGTGGGAGCAGTATAAATACGATTTTAAAAACTCTCTGTACAATCAAAAAATTATTGACTCTACCAATTTAAAAATAATCATCCATCCGAACTTTATAGACCCACTTCCTTTACGTTCATGGTCATTAGAGAATTATGCGGATTTAATACAACTGATACAAAAATCCTATAAATCAATATGTATTATTCTAACAGGAAGAAAAGATGAAAGAGCTAAGAGTGAAGAATTTATTACAAAGTATCGGTTAAAAGATATCACTAATCTTTGTGGAGAGACTAACTGGGAAGAGCTTTTTCAATTGTACAAAGAGTCAAACCTATTAATTTGTTCAGATAGTGGCCCAGCCCATTTTGCATCATTATTAGATTTAAACACAGTGGTTATGTTTGGTCCTGAAAATCCAGTTTTATATAAGCCTTTAGGTAAAAACGTAGAAGTTGTCTATAAAAACTTATCCTGTAGCCCTTGCTTTAATGTGTATAATCAAAGGATAAGTACTTGTACCAATAATATTTGTATGCAACAAATAAGTGTTTCTGAAGTGATGAATAAAGTAGTACTATTGCTAGAGAAAAACAGCTCTAAAGCCTAAATTTATACTTTAACAGATCTATAAAAGTAGGAAAGATGACACTAAATTTCCCTCCGCTACCTTTACCAAAAACCCTAGGATAATGTGTTATGCTAAGTTCCTCACATTTGGTATTCATTTGTTTTAGCTTTAGAAAAATTTCGGCATGTATAAATGCGGATGAGCTGTTTAAACTTATCTTTTCTAGTGTATTTCTTTTAACTAAAAAAATACTATTGACATCTTTCACTCGCATTTTTGCTGCAATTGAAATCAAAGTATTATACGTCTTTGACACAAAACGTCTATAAAAATTGTCACTCCTTCTGTTTCTTATAGCTATTACATAATCACTATCGGTGTGAACGAAGTCTAGTAGTTTTTTCACACTATCAGAACGAAATTGATTGTCACCGGATAGGTATAAAACATAACCTGTCTTAGGAGTAGTTATTGCTTCTCGTATGGTGTAACCAAAGCCCATATTGCTCTCATGAATGACACATTGAATTCTCGGATATTTTTGGGATAATTTTTGAATAACACTTGCAGTATCATCTTGACTACCATCATCAATGAGAAGAAATGATATATTATCGCCTATACAACCTTCCTGAAATAAATCATTAACAAGCTCTTGTATAGCATACATATCATTGTATACCGCTATGCTGATAGTTATCGTTGGGTTATTCACGATTGCTTTGGAAATTTCAATACAATAAGGTACAATTTAAACAGCTCATACATAGCTTTTTTTAATGTTTTCCAGCTTCCACCTTTAGCTTTTCCATATACTCTTTGATGATATTGAGAAGGATAATCTATATGTACATATCCTCTTTTAATAAGCTTGGCGGTAATTTCAGACTCAACTAATGAACTATTTAACTCTCTAAATTCAGGTTTTATTTGATGCTTTCTATATACCTTTATCCAATTAACATCTGAGATATCTATCTTTAAAAAATATCTATTGAATAAGGTATTCATTTTCGTTAAAAAGCCTCTATACCAATCGTAATTATTTTGAACTCGATAAAAAGTTACAAATTCATTTTCTAAAAATGCACCTACTTGTGCTAATTCCTTTATGTCAAATTGACCATCCCCAGGAACTGCACAAATATAATCTCTAGTAGCATTGTGATAGCCTGTATTCAATGCATTACCTATACCTTTATTTTTGGGTATATTTATGATTTTTAAGTTTGAAAACTTCCCTTCAAATTGATTAATTTCACGTGCTGTATCATCTGTACTTCCATCATTTACAATAATAATTTCCGAATTATTGTAAGTGGAATTTTGCAAAAAACTGATAGTGTTTTGAATCACTTTCGTGATATTTCCCTCTTCATTATAACAGAAAATTATTATACTCCACTCCATTCTATACAAATCGAAAATCTCTATTAGAAGTATAAATATACATTTTTGTATTTGAACTGCATCTTTTGATATAAATTACAAACATTATCAATCTGTTTTAAGGTCGATTTTTCTAAAAAATGATTATATTTAAGTTTGCTTATCAAGACAACTGAAAAATGCGGGACAAAGTTTCAAAGACGAAAAATATAATGATACAGTTCGTGACAAAGGGTATATTATTTTAAATCACAAAACTGATAATATTTCGGAGGATATCATGAAAGTATATTATAGATATGCTAATGAGAATGTCAATCATGGATTTAATACTAATCATTTTAGTTATAATAAAAAATACAAAGAAGAAGTATTAAAACTGGCTAACAATATCTTTTACAAAACTTTGCTCACTTATTCAACGATTACAAAGTTTGCTTTGCCAACTTCATGATAAAAACTCCAGGAGACAATCATGTACTACTTGTTCATGCGGATTGGGTTTATTTAGATGAGCAAAAACACACTTGTATCTCTTTATGGATACCTGCAATCGATATTAATGAGAAAAATGGCACTTTCGGAGTTATTCCACAATCTCATCTTTGTATGAAGAATTTGAAAAAAAATGGATTTTTCGTGGTCGATTTATTAGATGAACAAAATCTTGAAAAGTTAAGAGATATTTACAAGCAGCACCATCTAAATATGCCTCAACACTTTTATTCCACCTCCTTTTTACAAGATGAATTACAACGAAAAACTATAAGTCAAGAAATACAGGCTATTGTACGTTATAAAATTAATTTGCTGCTACAAAATCACCAAGAACTTGGAGCTGTGTTTTTAGTAAAACCTAGCGGTGAAAATACAGCTATGCCTATACATCAAGACTGGATAGTCGCAGAAGAACCAGAGCATTATTCTATTACAGCATCGATTTTACTACATGATACTACTGTCCAAAATAGTGCGATTACAGATTTACCTCAAAGTCACAAACTAAGTACAGGGTTACGCTCTCCAAGTTTGTTGGATCCTCTGAAAGATATTAAAGATACAGCGGCTACGATGATTCAAACTCTTGAAATGAAAGCCGGGCAAGCATTTATTTTTTCACATGCGCTGATTCATGCGTCACATGCTAATCAATCAGAAAATAACAGAATAGCTGTTGCCTATGGAGTCTTGCATCAAGATACAGAATTGGTCTATTATCACAAGCCTAGCAATGGAGCTAAAGTTCAAAAATTATCTATTCCAAAAGACTTTTTTATCAGCTATCCCAAACCAGGAGAACAACCTGAAAATTCTACGTTAATTAAAGAGTTTGATTACGATGAAAAAGCAATGGGCATTGATGAGTTTAATCAATTTTACCGATTAAATCAATCCACTTTTTTACAGAAAGTAAAGGCTTGGTTCAACTGAGCGTCTGAAGTTATTTAAGTCTCAAACGTTTTAAAACTTTAATTAAAAAACCTTTTGGTTCTGATGTAGGAGCTACTTCTTTTTGTTTTTCAGCATATCTCACTATTCGATTTAACTTCAAGCTTTTAGGTCCTTCAAAAATATTTCCATATAGGAAAAAATCTGTATTAGATTCATATTCTTCAATATCCCCATTCTCATTTTTATGATAATAATACATCTGTGCTCCTTCTGGTATGATTCCAAATACACAGGCTAAACGAATTTCATCTGTATGATTTTCAGGAGAGGCATGTATTAGACGATGGTCATAAATTAATGCTTCTCCTGCTTTCATCCTTAGACTTAGCATGTCTTTCCATAAATATTCTTCTTTTTCAGGATATGCAAATGGAATATTGGCAGAACGATAATTAAAATCCCACAAATGACTGCCTGGTTCTATCATTAAAGCACCATTGTTTTCGTTCAAGTCCACAAGAGGCACCCAGATATTGAAAGAGCGATATACTGTTTCATCTACTATGTTCCAATCTTGGTGAGGTACCAAAGCACCCTTTGCTCCTTTGCCTTTAGCTATATAAGAACCTCCTAAAGGATTGCAATTTTGGAAGTATTGGTCGATGCCTTTTTGAAACTTCTCTTTGATAAAATCATTCATTTTCATTCTGAAAGCGATATCACTCACATGTGCAGTTGCATACATACCTTCATGACCTTGAGGATGATTTTCATAGTAAAAACTTTTTAGTTCAGATACAGTCTGCTCATCTAAAAAAGGAACAATAACGTAGCCTTTTTTAAGAAGCTGAATATCTAATGTATTGTCTTTTAATATTTCTTGATGAGTAGTCATTTACTAGTCTTTTTATAATATTTTATGCCCAAAAATAGATTTTACCGTCCTTACCTTTTGCAATAAAACACCCAATGGTTATCCTAGGTTGAGCACCTCCTATCTTGTTAATTCCATGCCATATTTGCGCAGCCCTAAAAAATATAGCCTCCCCATTTTGTGGTGGAAAAGATTGATGTGTTATGTTCTCTACACCTCGCTTTTTAAACATAGCTCCATCTATATCATGTCTATCTTCATAGGATTCATGCCCAATTAAAATAGGTAAATCGTCCCATTCTTTATTAAAAAGAATTAACTCACCATGCTCATTTGGAGCTTGAAGAACCAATAAGAAAGAAAGTGCATTTTTCAAATCCATGATACTTTCCATCCACTCAGTCATAGCTGGATTGAGTTGAGGTATAAATGCATTTTCACAATGTATATCTATACCATTTTTTTTAGCATGAAGTATTCTGCAATTAAATCTAGAAAACTCTAAGTTGCCATAATGGATAGGGAACAACTCTACTCCTAAAGCTTCTTCAAGTTTATTTTGCAATAAATCTATCAACCTTTTGTGCTTGTTTTCAAAATCTTCACTCGAAGTAAAATAGGGATGCGAGTTATCAAAGCTCGCCTTATCATGTATTGTAGAATAAGGAAATGGATAAAAATAACCATCGTCCATTCTAACGTTATAAGTACTATCCTGAGGATGCGATTTCAATTTAGCTAGAAACAAGCTGATTTCATCTTCTGAAAGAAAACTTTGAATACTACTAATATCTATTTCCTTATCAAAGAATCTTTGAATTTTGATATAATAATTAGATATGTCAGAATCAGAATAATTCATTTATAGAAGATTCAATTTAGTAAGTAAATTTTTAAAGAAACTCTTTCTTTCTTTAGGATAGGTATAAGCAAAACCTGCTTCTTTTGTGTTTTTTTCTATCGTATCCAAAAGCTTTGTTTTTTCCAACTGTGGAGATTGATAGGATTTAAAACCAACACTCTCCCCTAAATAAGGCCTTTGACCAATATCATTAGCAAAATCATTAAAAGATATTAGAAAGTCATCATCCATTGCAAAAACTTCCAACTCATCTTTTTCTGGAACTTTATAGTGAAAATACATTTGAGCTCCTTTAGTTTTTACACCAGCAGTAATTGCTTTTCTAATAGTATCACTTTTGTTGGGGGCTGAACCGTGAATGACACTTTGATTGAGTATGACAGCTTCACCAGCTTTGACATACATAGGTATCGCAGCTTGAAGTACTAGTTCATCATGACCAGAAAAGAAAAAAGGGATAGTCGGCGAACGTAAAGTTTTGATCTTGTCATAATGAGTGCCTGGCACTATATGCAAAGCTCCATTTGTCTCATTAATATCTTGTAATGGCACCCAACAGTTGAGTGCTACAGCTTCCTCTTCATTGACAATCGTCCAGTCTTGATGGATGGGTAAATCTTCCCCAAATCCAGGAACTTTATATAAAAAAGCTGCTCCAAAAGGAGTGAAATTAGTGAAGTATTTCTCATAAGCTTTTTGAAATACATCCACAATCTTATCACTTGCTTCTTTCTTATATTTCAAGTCTTGACTATAGCTTCCACTAAAAAATCCGCCTTGTTGTAGATTTGGGTGTAGGTCATCGAATAGTTTATTGAGATATGCGATATCTTCTTTTTCAAGAAAAGACAAAATCAAGAAGCCCTGTTTGTCAAAAGCTGTTTGATGTTCATCAGATTGAAAGATACGTTGACTCATGACGCAAATACTTTAAATAGTTTTTGATACCATTTTAAAGAGTCAGAACTAGAACTTACTTCTTCTTTTTTCGGTGCAACATTTTCTATCAGAGCTCTCGCATTCGATTTTTCAAAGTGTGTATTCAAAAACTGTATATCTATTTTAGGAAAATCATAATCCACCAGACCTAAAGATTTTCCTATTTTAGGTCTATCTCTAATATTAGCGCCAAACTGCTCAAAGTTGAGCATAAAGTCTTTGTCTTGCTCAAAAACTTCTATCTTATTTGGAGTTTCTCCATCCCAGTAATAAGTTCTAAACTCTGTATCCTGATGAGTAAAATAGGTATTTGTGACAATCCTTGGTCGGTCTGAAAAGTTAGGTGGAGAAAAGTGAATGATACTTTGATCAAAGAAAACTGCTTGTCCAGCTTTGATAAGTACTGGTTGCAGATAATCTATAATCTCATTCATCACGGGTGAGAAAAACTCAGGAATAGAACTCCCTCTATAAGTCGGGAACAATCTATGACTACCCGGTAAAACAAATAAAGCACCATTCTCTATTGTCAAATCTGTCAGTGGTACCCAAATATTGATGCCAGTATATTTACTTTCATCAACCAGGCTCATGTCTTGATGTACACACATTCCACTTTTAGGACTGGGAGTTTTCACAATAAAAGCTCCATTCATCACACGAAAGTTTTGACAGTAATGTTCTATATGTTTTTGACAGATTCGTCTAATCTCACTGTCTGCTACTTTTCGGTATTCATGGTCAGATGAAAATGTACTAGGGAAAAAGCCTAAATCTTCCTCAGGGTGCATTTTAAAATACAATGCTTCTAATTCAGCTATCTCTTCAGGCGTATAAAATGGTAAAATCACATAGCCATTTTTTTCAAAATCAGCTTGAATCTTATCATCTTTAAAGACTTTGAGCATTTTATCTGGGAATTGAAACATAGGCTAGCTTATTTTTCTAATTTTTCGGTTTTATGGTCATTGAGCTTGTCGAAATGACTATTTGTTCCTTCGACATTTGTATCCGTTCCTTCGACAAGCTCAGGCACTAGTATCTGGTCATTGAGCCTGTCGAAATGACCGTAACCTCGTGTGGTTTTAACATTAGTGTTCGTGCCTTCGACAAGCTCAGGCACCAGTGTCTGGTCATTGAGCTTGTCGAAATGACTATTGTTATTTGTGGTTTCGATAGGTGATACAGTGAGCTTGTCGAACTGCTCAACCACTAGTTCGCTGGACACTGAGCCTGTCGAAGTGTCGAAATGACTATCTCTCGGAAACTGCGTATAATTCTTTGATAACAATGGCAGTTCTTTTGGTTTGTTATTTATTAAAGCTTCTTTTTTCTTTTTACTCCAACCTTGTATTTGTTTCTCTCTATAAAAAGCATCATCAATTCTTAAAAACTCCTCATAATAAACTAACTCTATAGGTAATCTTTTACTTGTGTAATTTGCCCCACATCCACTTTGATGCTCAGAGAGCCTTCTTTCTATATTGTTAGTACTTCCAGTATAGTAACTCCCATCTCTACAAAGTAATATGTACACGTAACTGTTCATTTAATTTGATTTTTTAGCAGTGCTAGTGGTTTCGAGATTCGTACTTGTGCTTTCAATTTTCTTGTCTGTGCCTTCGACAGGTGATACAGAGAGCTTGTCGAAATGCTCAACCACCAGTACCCGGTCATTGAGCTTGTCGAAATGACTGTTGTTATCTGTGGTTTCGATTTTCGTGTCCGTGCCTTCGACAAGCTCAGGCACCAGTTCTCTGAACAATGAGTGCTTCGACTGAGCTCTGCAACCACTTGTCGAAGTGTCGAAATGCTCAGGCTCCAGAGAGTATTTGATATTTTTAGAAGACGAAAACATATCGAAAATTTATGCTCTTATCAATCTTTTGACAAGACCTTTTAATTTACCCACAAAAGATACATTCCCTTCTTGAGAATCATTGCTTTGTTGCTTATCACTTTGACTTTCCTGATTACTTCCATATTGGTTATTACCCATAGAAGCCATGTATTGGTAAAACCCTTGTAGATATTGATCTAAAACAGGATCTTTTTGTAAACCAGCATCTATTGCCATTTTCTCCAACTCTTCTTTGCTGCAGATATGAGGGTCATTAATGACAGTGCCCGCTTTTTCATATCCCTCAGGAAACTTACCCTCTGCTTGCATACCGTATAAAATCTTATTACTATATTTAAAGAAATAATCTCTATCGACATGATAAGCTTGAAGTTGCTGTGGTTCAGAACCAGGTATAACATAATAGTGCAATAATGGAGCCTCTTTTTGCGTGATTCCAATTCCAGCTCCAATTCTAGCTACTTTGGAATTGTTAGGTGGAGAAGCATGTAATGTCTTATTTTCAAAAATTAATGATTGACCTGCCTTCATGGGGATGAGTTTCATAAAAGGAAACAAGTCCATGCCATGTGCCTGAAAAGGTGTTTTATATCCTGGAGATGGGGAGGCTCGAGGTCCAGTAAACCATTTGTGACTACCTGGCAAAACTGCCATAGCTCCATTGTTAATGTCAGTATCTTGAAGTGCTGTCCAAACGGTCACAGAATTGTATTCGACATCATTTGTAAATGACCAATCCTGGTGTGGAGGGACAAAACTATTAACACGAGGTTCTTTTACAACAAATGAGGCAGTAAACATTTTGCAGGGAACAAAGTATTTTTCTGCTTTTGGAAAGATAACAGCTTCTAATTTGTTAATTACTCCACTCACAAAATCATAACTTCTATTATCCATACTCACATGAAATCCATACTCATTGACATGGTCATTGTTTAATTCACTATAGTATTGACTTAAATCTTGAACATCTTCTGAACTTAACATGTCTTCAATAAGAAGATATCCATTTTCTTCAAAAAATGCTTGGTGTTCTGGGTTTGAGAATAAAGGTCTCATATTTATATTTTTTAAAATAAATTAAATAGGTTCTGATACTATATTTGAAGAATGATGAGCAATCAATTTAGAAATAGAAAGTTTTGGAATTTCATTTTCTTTCATAAGCTGAGTAAACTCATCTTTATTTAATGCTTTTATATTCCAATTCACTTTCTCTTTCAATTCGCCAGTTTCTGGTCTACATGTACAGTCGTGAAAGAAATTTTTAAATGTGAGTAGATAATCATCAGCTTGTTCAAAAATTTCTATTTCATGGTTTTTTTGAGTAACATCTTTATAACATGAAATCAACTTTGCTTCTTGAGGGAAAATTCCTGACATGACTACGATTCTTTCAGCGTCAGAGTTATTAGGGGGAGAATAATGGACAAGTCTATTATCAAAAATTAAAACATCTCCAGCCATTAAATTGATGGGTTGTAAATAGTGTCTTGCCTCATCATGAACACTTTGGAAAGGTTCGGGGAAGGAAATTCCTCTATAAGGAGAGAATAATTTAAAACTTCTTGGAATGACTGTTAAGCAACCGTTTTCAATGGTAGTATCTTGTAATGGTATCCAAACTGATAAAGGTGAAAATTTCATTTCATCTAGTCCTGTAGAATCTTGGTGCAAACCAAATTCACTATCTGGTCCATTGACTTTCACGATAAAGGAATTTAAAACTATCTTATACTCATCAAACAATTTGTTATAAGTATCTTTCAATATGCTTCCAATTGTTTCATGGACTTTTGCTCTATAGTTCAAATCTCCAGAATAAACACTATAAAACATTCCTCCTTTTTGAAGATTGAACTTGTGTGTTTCATGATAAAGTTCTCTTAGTTGATTTAATGTATGCTCATCTAATCTTGTTGGAATGCTATATCCTATAGAATCTACTTCGTCACGTATATGATTGTTTTTTATAACAAAATGAGGAATTGGACTCCAGCTTTGAGAAGGTTTATTATTAAAAATATTTTTTAAAGTATTCAACATAAATTACTAAGATATTATTTTATCAAATGTCAATTCAAGAAGACCTCTCTCGTGAACAGCTTTCCTCTTCATCATTTTTTTATATTTTTCATAGTCAATATCTACTTTTTTATAGTTGAAAGTATCCACCAATTTTTGTCCTTTGGGTTTCAGCCATGGGTGAAAATTCATATAAAATTCTTGATCGACTTCGTATACTTTTATCTTTTTCTGACCATCTTCTTCTGTCATGTGATAATGAATTGAAGGAACTCTAGGCGGTATCATAATAAGCTGAATTGCTAACCTTAATCCGTCAGTCATGTTAGGTGCAGAATAATGTATAATGCTATCGTCTAAAATAACTGCTTGACCAGCTTTTATGGACATAGTGACCATGTCATTTTTTATGATGTCTTCTTTGAGATGTTCTAGCTCCCATGGGATAAGTGGGCCTCTTACTGGAGCAAATCGTTTGTGACTGCCAGGGACGACTTGTAGGGCTCCATTCTCTTTGAAACTATCAACTAATGGACACCATACAGAAATTGATGAATATTTCCATTCGTCAACAAAAGCCCAGTTTTGATGCATAGGCACCTCACCTTTATAGGAGGTTTTATGAATATAATTTGCAATAATTGGCTGAAAATCAACTAAATATTTGTCAACTAAAGGTTTGAATTCTTGAACTACTTTGTTGAAAACTTTTTTCTTATATTCTACACTTGCATCTATAAATGTGAATTCATAAGTTATTTCTTTAGGTTTCTCAAATTTGATGTCATAGTCTTCTTTGTTACCCTTTCGTTCAGATTCCATATCAAAATATTGTTTAATAAAGTAATCAACTTGTTCTTTTGATAATAAATCAATGATAACATATCCATCTCTGTCAAATTTCTTCTGAATTTCAGAATCATGAAACATTCCTTTCATTTTAAGTTTTTCTTAGGTTTGGCAAATGTAATAACTTGTATTATTATAATAAATATAATACTTAATTGCGTATTTATTTTGTTAAGAAATCTTTTTAACATAAAAATAGACATTATTGTCCTATTTTATTATATTCTAATTTTGAAATTACATTTGAATATAATTATCTATTAAAAATCTCTTTTAGTTTGCCCCAAAAAGTAACTGCCTTGATACCATAAAACTTTATGAATTCTTCTTTTCTGACGGGAGTTTCATTATAATCTATTTCTTCAATAAATATAGAATCTTTAGGTTGCTTGCCTGGTTCAGGATAGTTAATGAAGAAGTCTGTAGGTGTGGATAGTTTTTGCAACTTAGTATCCTCTGCGGATTTATGATAGTATATTAAATCAGCATCTTTATGTGCAAATCCATACGCTACTGCTATTCTGTTATTTTCTGATTGATTAGCATGTGAAGCATGAATCAGCGCATGAGTAAAGATGAAGGCTTGACCAGATTTTATTTCAAGTGTTTCCATTCTTTCAGCAACTAATTCTTTGATATCTTTTAGAGGGTCAGCTAAACTAGGTGAGCGAAGTTTATTACTCAAATAATGACTTTTAGGTAATACTGTAATGGTTCCATTTTGAATTGTAGTGTCTTGTAGTGGAATCCATGCAGTGAAAGAATGGAATTCAGGTTCTTCGACAACTGTCCAGTCTTGATGGATGGGCATAGCCGTATTTTGCCCAGTGGGTTTAATTAGAAATACAGCACCTAATTCTTTGTGATTTTGCAATAAGTTATTGATTTTAGGTCTTACTATCTCTTGAATTTCTTGACTAATCTCTCGTCTTTCTTCTTTGCTTGCTAAAAAAGAGGTAGAATAAAAATGCTCAGGAGAGGGAATAGAATGCTTGTTAAAAATATTTTTAAGAGCATCTGTATCAGATTTTTCTAATAGATTGATGACAGAATAACCATTTTTTTCTATTTCATCGAATAGTTGTTTATCAACAAAAACATTTTTCATAAACATTGCTTTTATTTTATCTTTTAATAAACTGCATCACTTTTTCCAAATAGGACTTTTTTACCTTTTCTTCTTCCAAATGATAGTAATGGATGATTTCTTCATCACAGATTTGTTGTAGATATTCTACCTCTTCATCAGCTTGAACTTGTTCAGGTATTTGGTGTGCATGATAGTTTAAGAAAAAAGTATTATCTAAATGCTTGTATTTGCATATTTTGTTATTCAGAAAAGAGTAATGAAAAATCTCCGCTTCTTTAGGAACGATTACTATATTAATAGCAATACGAGTTTGATTAGTAGTGTTAGGTAAGGAGTAATGAAGTAATCTCAAATCATAAATAATAGCTTCCTTATTTCCGATGGGTAGCAATTTTCCTCTCTTCTCTTTGAGTAAATTATCGTATTTCCTATAAGAAGATACGATTTCTGGACCTCTCATTTTTTCAGCTAGTTGATGTGAATGAGGTATGATTCCAAAGGCTCCATTCTCGTAATCCGTTTGTATCGCAGGCATCCATATAGATATTGCTGTATATTGAGTTTCATCGACATAAGCCCAGTCTGCATGGACGGGAAGTAAAGCATCGCTACCAGGTGTTTTAATCATCAAATTTGAAAAAAGAACTTTATAGTCTATAAATAAATGAGTGAAGTATTCATTGAATAACTCGATGCCCATTTCTGCAATTTCTTTTTTATAAGCTTTGTTAAAGCTAAAGTGTGTAGTGTTAAATCCTAGATGAGTGCATTCATCTTGATACTTTATACCAGCTTCTTGAAGCTTTTTTCCAATATCTTGTGTGTTATGAGCATATAGGACATGTCCATCTTTTAAAAATTGAGTGTTTAAATGAGCGTCTCTGAAAACTTGCCTTTTCATTAAAAGTCTTTTTGCTTAATGCTTATTAGAACAAATTACTAATTAATTTTGAAGATAGTATAAAGAAGTACTTAGATATTATAACTTTATATTTATCCTTACTTATTACTATCGTTAAATTTAGTAATAGCGATATTGTATTGGCTCAAATATAACTAACTTTTCAGTACTTTATTATTCAGTACAAATTGATTGACAGTTTTGAAGAGAGAAATCAGCATTTGTCCTTAAACTCTTGATTTATCCAGTTCCAAAAATCCCATGTGTTATCACCATATCTATGATATATATGAACAAAATCAGGAAAAGAATACTTTTTCTGATTTTTTGTGATAGCACCATCAGCTTCTCTATACCCAAAAAGTTTGTTGTTGTCATCGCAGATATAGTTCCATTTCTCATTTAGAGTGGGGTGATTTTGTAGATTGTATTTCCAAGCTGTTGCAATTAAAGTACCTTGGTCTCTAGTTTTCCATAGCGGATCATTAAATATCTCCATGGTCAATTCATACCATGTATCTAAAAAACTGTGAGATGTATCTCCAAATAAGAACACTCCACCATTCCAGTGTTGCCAATTAGCATTTTTTACTTTTATATCAAACTTGTTATCGATATATGCTTGAAGATGATCGCATTGGTTGATCCATATTGATCGTCCTTTCTTATCTTTTATTGTATTACTGAAAATATTATATCTAAACCCAAATTTTTTAGAAACTTTTTTCCAATTGACTTGTGTCATGATGGGTTGGTCATCTGTATTATACCAAATTTTATTTTTACGGTTAAACTTATAATCTTTATCTAATTGAAAGATAGGCCAACTAAAAAAAGCTCTTATTCCTGTTTTTAGAAACTCTTTTTTATTACCCATGATGAATAACAACCTCCGTTTCAGTATATCTCTTTGCTTTAAAATCTTTTCATCATTGGTCGTTTTGCAATAGTCAAATTGTACAACATAATCTTTAATAGATTGCATGAGTTTATCATAAGATTCCTGACAACCACAATGAACAGCTGCAGGACTAAAAGCTGGCATTATGCAATGGTCAGCACCAAATCGGATAGGAGGGATATATTCTTCAAAAATTGCATCACAGTTTTTTCCAATGGCTAAAATATCGCTGTCCATATACACATACATCTTCCCTTTTGGGAGGTATCTATGTAGTGAGGTTTTTAGAAAAATAGAAGCTTGGTGATGATCAAAGTGTTTAGGTGTTTTGATGTCTATCACATATTCATGTTGAATAGCAATCTCATTTCTACTGCTATCAGTAATGACGATTTGAGGGAGTTTTGTATTCTTTTTAAAAGATTTTAATGAGTGATGTAGTGTGTCTATATGTACTTTGACACCGCAAACAACAAACACATAAAACTTATCACTTGTTTGATAAATAGAATCTTTTTCCGACATTATTATAATTCCTTACTTCGAGTTTACAGCCTATAAAAGTAAGATTATTTCTTGTGTTTTTATTTTTAGGATGAACTTATGTGCCTCTGTTACTCTGCGGTCATTCTGAAAGAATCTTATTCCTCAACTGTATCACATATAGATGCTTACAGCATGACATCCTACTACTGTCACCCTGCGGTCACTGAGCAGTTTGATAAACTCACTGTACCACCTGTCGAAGCGTAAGGGTCTCATTGTTAATCTGTATTCTATATAGATGCTTACAGCATGACAAGCTCAATTTACGCATGACATTCGTGAGGATTAGTTTTAAAGTACAAAGTTAGGAACACAAAATAAAAGTTTTCTTTGCACCCCTTGTTCCAATAAATTCGGAATTATGGTTAAGTAAGCGAGCCATCTAACTTTTTATCACTCGATCCATATACTTCCATAAAAAACAGAGCTTGCTTTTATTCGATATTTTACTTTTGAATTAATCAACAGATTTTTTATCTTCATTTAAATAAATGAATAAGCTATGGTAATGGTACTTAAAAAAGGAGCTGACTCTGAATCCATCCGTAAATTAGGGGAAAAGATACGCGAAAGAAAAAAAGGTAAACGAATGAATACAAAGGAATTTGTTGGTATTCTTAATCTTGAAGCCGATGCCCTTGATATTCAAAAGAGACTAAGAGATGAATGGCAATAAAATCTTTATTGACACAAATATAGTTCTTTATCTATTTGGTGGAGATCTAACAATAGCAGAGTTTTTAGACAATAAGGAAATATACATATCTATTATTACTGAAATAGAATTATTAGGGTTTAAAAATTTAGATTTCGAGGAAGAAACAAAAATTAGACAGTTTATAAATAAATGCTTTGTAATTCCTCTTAATGATTTTGTTAAAGAACAAGCGATTGAATATCGAAAAAACTATTCTCTTAAACTACCTGATTGTATTGTTGCTGCCTCTGGTGTCTATCTAGACTTGCCAGTCATGACATCGGACAAAGAGTTTGAAAAGCTTAGAGAATTGGATTTAATTCTGTATAAAAAATAACTTTCAACATCACTTAGTCCTACTCCTAATCACTCGACCTACATACTTCAACATATAAAAAATGGAGCTGGCTTTTATTCGGTATTTTATTTTCGATTTAAAATCAGAAATTGCAAAGCCCAATTCTGCCTCTTGATACAGTTGCCCTAATACACTATCCGAAATAAAATGTTCCTTGGATATATTGAGTGTCCTAAACTCTTCGTTCATCCAATGTATTGCTGACCATGTTTCAGGATATACTGAATGCAAAAGTAAGGGGCAGACTGTAGTCCATCTGTCTTCGTTTGAAAATGTATAAACATACTGGGTGAGGTTTTCTTCATGAATATGCTTATTCAGAATATTGATAGGGAGCATCCAATCACTATTGTCAGCATTGACCGAATCTTTTGCTTCTTCATAACACTTTTTCATTAATGAAGAACCTTGTGGAACGTGCATAATATTACCAACTATATAATTCTCATCTTCCTTGCTTTTCCTAAAAACATAAGGTGTATCCAACTTAAATTGCTTTAAACAGGTAACATCCATATCCACCCACCATCCTCCGTATAGGTAAAGTAGACGATATCTAAAGATATCGGAAAAGCCGGCGTAGCTGCCTTGACCATGACCAAACTGATTAGGGTATTTATATTTGAAAACTTGATTTTCGGGAATGATTTCACGTGCATCTTTAACTTCTAATCCAGCAATATATGAATAATGCGTAAAGTCATCATAAGTCCATAAAATAAAATGATAGCCATGTTTTAAAAACGAAAGAATTGTCAACTTTTCCATGGAGGAAAGTTCGCCTTTTATCCAAAGTCCATGTACTGTGTTGCGTGTATCCATTTGTCAAATCTACTTTTTACATCCACGCTCTCCACCAATGTTCTAAAACAAATAACTTCCACAATCTCCAATGATCTTTTAGGAAGAAAAGTTTTTGTAGATAGGAGGAAGATATGACTTCATCTTGAATCAATCGTCCATGTGTTAGCGCCTCTTTATATAAATTGAAATCTTTGTAAAACTTATCTGGTCCTACAAATCCCTGTTTGGGTCGATTTAATATTTTTTCAGGTAATCTATTGCGTAAAATATTTTGTAAAAGTGGTTTCTGCACACCACTTTTCATATAAGCATCTTCTGGCAACTGAAATAAATATTCTACCAATTCATGATCTAAAAAAGGTACTCTGACTTCTAAACTATTAGCCATAGAAGCACGGTCAACTTTTACTAAAACCAATTCGCCCATAAAGCGGTGCATATCCAATAATTGAATCTGTTTCAGTCGAGAAAGTTCAGGTTGCATCAGTTTATCTAAATGTCCGAAAACATCTTTAGGCATTTCAGCTAAAAATTCATTTTGCAGACACTTTTTGAGTTCTTTGTTGTCGTATAGACCCATGCTCATCGCTTGGATATAATGCTTCTTCATCTCTTTTTGAGTGTTGGGAAAAAGCTTAGAAGGCCATTTTGAAAAGAATTGATTTTCGGTATAAAAATTTTCTGGTTTCTGCCATGAATATCCACCTAAAAACTCATCTGCTCCTTCGCCTGAAATAACAGCTTTTACATTTTGACTAGCCAATTGACTAACGAAATAAGTAGGTAAAATAGATATATCGGCAATTGGGTCATCATAATGAACCATCAATTTGGGCATTACCTCAAAGTCGATTTTTTCTAGAAGCAAAGTTTTGAGATTTGCTCCCGTTTCATCAGCGACCATTTGAGCATATTGATGTTCGCTTTCATTCCATCCATTAAAACCTATAGAAAAAGCTTTTGTATCGTATTGTAGCTCTTTTTGCATCAGCAGGACAGTCGTTGAAGAATCTAAGCCACCACTCAAAAAAGCCCCGATGGGCACATCACTTCTTAGATGTTGTTTCAAGGAGTTTTTCAATAAAAATTCGAACTGTTCTTGTACTTCTTTAGTATGTACTTCTGCTTTTGTATTAAGAATTGACCAGTATTCTTCCACTTGATAACTCAAATCTTGAGTATTGATTTTCATATAATGAGCTGCTGGCAGTTTATAGATATCCTTCCACATTGTTTGGTTGTCTGAAACAAATCTATTGGCTAAAAAAAGTGCGACAGATGATGCTTGGATTTTGCGTTTGAAACTATCGAATGCAAGTATAGCTTTTACTTCACTACCAAAATAAAAGTTATTATTCTGAAAACTATAGAAAAGCGGTTTGATGCCAAATCTATCTCTTGCAAGAAATAGTTCGTTTTTCTTTTCATCCAAAATGGCAAAAGCAAACATCCCTTTAAATTTGGATAGACAAGCTGCTCCCCAAAACAAATATGCCCACAGTATCACCTCTGTATCAGAACTGCTTCTGAATTGAGCACCTTGACTTTCTAACTCTTTTTGAAGTTCGCGGTAGTTGTAGATTTCACCATTGAAAATGATAGTGAGATGCTGAACAGTCATAGGTTGATGACCTGTCTTACTGAGATCTATCAATGAAAGCCTCCTATGAGCAAGACCAATATGAGAATTGTTTGATATATAGATTCCTTGATCATCAGGCCCTCTATGGCTTAGTGTTGAAGCAGATTTTTTCAAGCCTTCTTCTTCAACTTGATGAGATATGATTCCGCTAATGCCACACATACTCTACTTATTTGCCAATCTTTTCTCTAATATAACAATGTATCAAGTCTATACGTATCCACAACTCTTTTTTTGTGCGCTGTAAGTCATTAATTAAAGTATTTACAGTTGAAGGAAACATGAAAACATGTAAAAAAAACAAAGCTAAAAATACTGGGTTTTTAATAATACACCACAAAATGAAATAATAAGGAAGGTAGATTTCGTAGAAATTGTTGATGAAATAAACGTTTAAATGATTTGTGGAAGAGGTTGAAAACCAGTTGATATTCCTAAGCAGTCCGTGGCCTAAAATGTAGATGAGTAGATATATGATAAAGTAAATCCAGACAGAGCTAAAAACTCCTGAAATAGAAGACATAAATCCAAATAAGGATAAAAACTCCAATGGCAATACCACTCTTAAAATGTGAAGTGTGATGTATTCTTTCCCTTTTGATGTTGTTAAAGTCTTTATCCCAGCAAGAATGTCATTTTCATAGTCTTCTAATTGATGCAAAAATATATTCCTTAAACCTTTAAAGAACTGCCAAGCAAATAAACTTGCAAAAAAGAAGAACTTGGAATAAGGTATTTTATCTAAATACTGCTGATAAGTCAGGCAAGCTATTATAATCGGTACTGCATGACCATATAGACTATCACAAATGGGTCCCCAGATAGATTTCTCTTTTAAACGGGTGGCTGGATGAGCATAAATAAAAAAAAGAAAAACCTGAAATAACAAGGTCGCCCAAATAAAAGGATAGGACTTAAGATACAGCCATGGAGACCATGCAAAAATTTGTAGCACTATAAAAACATTGAGAATAAATAAGTGAGACTTCCCCTCAAAAGGATTTTTCTTGCCTGCTTTTTTATCTGCTTCTATATCGTAATAATCATTGATAATATAACCAAACCCCGCTATACCTACAACTGTAATTGCAGACATCAAAACAATGAGAGCGGTATCTAAATAACTGTGGTTAAAAAAATAGATATAAAAATACGTGAAGCCCAAAATGGGAGCAGCTTTAAAGCCCCACCATTGATTAGCTCTGACGTATGATTTCCATTTTTCTAACATTTTTGCTTACTGTGCTTCTGGTTGATTCATGTGATAGAGATGTTTGTTGAAATCTATCATAAAAGGTGGCTTTTGAACTTTTATTTCTAAAAAATCTATCGGAAAAATATAGTTCTCCCAGCTGTTGATTTTTGATATATCAAATAAGTTTTGGAAGTCATTGGAGATGGTCAAATGTTCAAATAAATCCATGTCCACTTCTGGAGTTTTCACAGATGTAAAAATAAAACCTTTCTTTCTGACGATGGAAATAATTTCATGTAAATCAGCTATTGCATAATGATAGGCTTTATTGATTTCTTCACAAATTTCTTTGATTTTCTTCATGTCTTCATCTCCTCCGGCTTCTCGTTCAAATAAATCTTTGATATATAAAAAACCTCCTGGTTTGAGTACTTCCCAAGCAGCTTCTATCAGCATTTTTTTATCAGGAGAATGGCCAAAAGATTCTAAAAAAATCACCCTGTCAAAATGGTCTTTCGGGTAAATTTTTGCCATATCGTGATAGTCTGCTCTTTGAATATGCACTTTATCTTGTAGTTGAGCTTCTTCAATCAATTTTTTACCCATTTCAGCTTGATAATCCGAAATGGTACAAGCTTCAATTTGAATATCTAATTTGGAAGCAAAGTATTTAGAAGGTCCACCTATTCCACAGCCTGCATCTAAAATAGTTTGCCCATCTTTTAAATCTGCACTTTTTATTGTGTAGTCCAAATAGTCCTCAACATTTTTAGTGCGAAAAGCTTGTATGATATCTCCATAAACTTTTCTAAACTTTTCTGTCGTTTCATTATAAAAAGTTCTTACACTTTCAGCGTTCAATGGATTGGATTTTAAATTAGAATTTTGAAGAGCATCCTCTATTTGAGCTGTCTGTTTATTTTTGAAAAGTTTATATATCAACAATAAAATGATTAATGAGAATAAGAAAATAACTCCTTTCATAATTTATTTATATACAATTGATAAAATTACAAAAATATACTTTTAAGACCAATTGGAATGGCGTTTTTGATAATAATATACAACAATATAAAGTGTCATAGATTACTATTTCATTTTTTGGTTGTTGAAAATAGCTTATTGTAATTTTTTTACATTGTTATTAGAAGCAAAATCAGATGAGAGTCAAAAGTATATAGGAATGAAGATGCTTAAGATAGTAGTTTTCTAATAATACAAAATTACATTCTAAAAACTAGAAGGGCTATTAAAAATAAATTGAAGTATAGAATAATTATGCTACTATTTTTTTATCACTTTATTTTAAATCAAATCCAATATCCCTTCTATAGTATTTATGATAAAATTGAATCGTTTCTGCCGCTAAATTGCTTTTGTTCAAAGCTTTGAGCCAATCTTTATCCAAAGAAGTAACTGCGATGACACGACCACCGCTGTTGACTAATTTCTCATCTTTCAGTTGAGTCCCAGCATGGAAAACCAGCGTGTCTTTTACATTTTCTATTCCAGTGATTTCATATCCTTTTTCAAAATCTCCCGGATATCCACCAGAAGCTAAAATGACTGTTACAGCCGCCTGGTCAGAGATTTTCAATTCAGCTTTGTCTAATGTGCCATCGGCGACATGCTGCATCAGCTCCATAAAGTCAGTTTCTATTCTCGGAAGCACTGCCTGAGTTTCAGGGTCGCCCATACGGCAGTTGTATTCCACGACTTTAGGAATATCTCCCGGAGTATTCATCAGTCCGATATAGATAAATCCTTTGTAAACAATATTGTCTTTTTGTAGACCTTTTATGGTAGGGAGAATGACTTCCCTTTCTACACGTTCTATGATAGCAGGTGTCACAAACGGAGGCGGAGATACCGCACCCATACCGCCTGTATTCAGCCCTGTATCGCCTTCACCTATTCTTTTATAGTCTTTTGCAACAGGCAAGATTTTATAATTTTTCCCGTCAGAAAGCACAAAAACAGAAAATTCTATTCCTGACATAAATTCTTCAATCACAACTTTATTGCCAGCATCTCCAAATTTTCCTCCCAACATCTCTCTGAATTCTTCCTGTGCCTCTTTTATACTGTTGCAAATCAATACACCTTTTCCTGCTGCCAATCCATCTGCCTTGAGTACTATTGGAGTACTTTGGGTAGAAATATAGGCTAATCCTTCTTCAATATTTTCTTCTGTAAACTCTTGGAATGCCGCAGTCGGAATCTGATGCCTGAGCATAAATGCTTTTGAAAATGCTTTGCTACCCTCCAGCATGGCTCCTTGCTGAGATGGACCTATGACAGGGATAGATTTTAATTCATTATCTGCTAGAAAAAAATCAAAAATTCCCTCTACTAATGGTGCTTCAGGACCTACAATGACAATCTGAATAGCATTTTCTAATACAAATTGTTTCAAGGCATTAAAGTCAGTAGTAGAAATGGTGACATTTTGTCCAAAATAGGCTGTTCCTGGATTGCCTGGTGCTATGAATAATTTTTCACATTGATGGCTTAAAGAAATCTGTCTGGCAAAAGCATTTTCTCTTCCCCCTGAACCGATTAAAAGAATTTTCATGGTGCTAAGATAATACCAGTTCTAAATTTTAAATAGAATTAAATGTTTAAAATATCCTTTTAACCATCTTGGATACTCAAAAAATGGCTGTTTTTTCAGTCGTTTTCTCAGGGTATAATTTTTTAAGAAAGAAATAATGTCAGTATTATTGATTTGGTATTGGTTTTGTCTAAAATTAATCCACATAAATTTTAATTTTACATCGCTTAAAAGCAATTTTTTAATGTTAGATATATTTGCAAAAGGCTTAGCCAAGTTATTTGGCAGCAAATCCAATAGAGATATTAAAGAAGTGATGCCATACGTTAATGCTATAAATGAGCATTTCGAGAAACTTCATTCTTTATCAAATGATCAATTGAGAAATAAAACTCAAGAGTTTAAAGAAATTATTAAAAATCATATTGCTGAAATTAATACTAAAATAGATGAATCTAAGTCTATTGCGGAGAATGAAGAAACTGATTTTGATGAGAAAGACAGATTATTTAAAGAAATCGATCAATTAGTCAAAGACAGGGATAAAGCAATTGAAGAGGTTTTATTTACAATTTTACCTGAAGCTTTTGCTGTCATGAAAGAGACTGCACGGAGATTTAAGGAAAATGAATATTTGCTAGCTACTGCGACAGACTTAGATCGAGATTTGTCAGTGAGTAATAACTATCTCAAAATTGAAGGGAATCAGGTTTCTTATAACACAACTTGGACTGTAGCTGGTGCTGAAATCAAATGGGAAATGGTTCATTATGATGTACAGTTGATTGGTGGGATTATCTTGCATAAAGGAAAGATTTCTGAAATGGCTACTGGTGAAGGTAAAACACTAGTAGCGACATTGCCTTCTTATTTGAATGCGCTTGCAGGTTTAGGAGTGCATATCGTAACTGTCAATGATTACCTTGCCAAGCGAGATTCTGAGTGGATGAATCCTATTTTCAATTTCTTAGGATTGAGAATTGATTGTATTGATAAACACCAACCTCATACCGAAGGAAGAAAAAATGCGTATAGAGCTGATGTGACCTATGGGACGAATAATGAATTTGGTTTTGACTATTTGAGAGACAATATGTCAAGAACAGCTGATGAGCAAGTGCAAAGGAAACATCATTATGCAATGGTGGATGAGGTGGACTCAGTATTGGTAGATGATGCGAGAACGCCTTTAATTATTAGTGGACCAGTGCCGAAAGGTGATGAACAAGAGTTTGAAGCGCTCAAACCAAGGATTGAAAAACTAGTTGACACACAAAGAAAAGCAACTGCCAAATTTTTACAGCAGGCCAAAGATTTGATAAATGATGGTAGAACTGGATATAATGAAGGAGATGGAGGCTTAGCTTTATTGAGAGCGCACCGAGGTTATCCTAAATATACTCCATTGATTAAATTTTTGAGTGAATCCGGAATACGCCAGATTTTGCAAAAAACTGAAAACCACTATATGGCAGACCAAAATAAGGAAATGCCTAAAGTGGATAAGGAGCTTTATTTTGTGATTGATGAGAAAAATAACCAAATTGATCTTACTGAAAAAGGTATAGACTTGATTACTTTGGCTTCTGAAGAAGATGATTTCTTTGTGCTTCCAGACTTAGGGGGGCTATTAGCTGAAATCGAGAAGTCTTCATTGAGCCATGATAAAGTACAAGCTAAAAAGGATGAAATTATCAGAGACTTTTCTATCAAATCTGAAAGATTACATACTGTCAATCAACTTTTGAAAGCATACTGTCTGTTTGAAAAGGATATTGAGTATGTTGTTTTAGATAATAAAGTTAAAATTGTAGATGAACAGACTGGCCGTATCATGGATGGTAGGCGTTATTCAGATGGCTTGCATCAAGCAATTGAAGCCAAAGAAAATGTAAAAATTGAAGCTGCTACTCAGACGTTTGCAACGATAACTTTACAGAATTTCTTTAGAATGTATCATAAACTTGCAGGTATGACTGGTACTGCAGAGACTGAAGCTGGCGAGTTTTGGACTATTTATAAATTGGATACTGTTATTATACCTACTAATAGACCTATTGTCAGAGATGATAGACAAGATTTGGTATATAAAACGAAGCGTGAGAAATATAATGCCATTATTGAAGAAATTGAAGTTCTCCGCCAAGCTAAACGCCCAGTACTTGTAGGTACTACTAATGTGGAAGTTTCAGAATATTTGAGTAGTCAACTGACTGAGAGAAAAATCCCTCATAATGTATTGAATGCCAAACAACATCAGAGAGAGGCAGATATAGTGGCAGAAGCGGGTATGCCTGGAAAGGTAACTATAGCTACCAATATGGCAGGTCGTGGTACGGATATTAAACTAGGAGCAGGTGTGAAAGATGTAGGTGGTTTGGCTATCATTGGTTCAGAAAGGCATGACTCCAGACGAGTTGACAGGCAGTTGAGAGGTCGTTCTGGTCGTCAAGGAGACCCGGGTAGTTCTCAGTTCTATGTATCTCTTGAAGATGATTTGATGAGGCTGTTTGGTTCAGACAGATTGTCCAAAATCATGGATAGAATGGGCTATAAAGAAGGAGAAGTGATTCAACATTCTATGGTGACTAAATCAATAGAAAGAGCACAGAAAAAAGTTGAAGAAAATAACTTTGGTATTCGTAAACGATTGTTGGAATATGATGATGTGATGAATGCTCAGAGAGATGTAATATACAAACGTCGTCAATATGCATTAAAAGGAGAACGTATAGCTTATGATATAGATAGTATGTTATATGAATTGTGCTTCGATCTTGCAGAATCAGGAAAGTCATCTAACGATATTGAAGCCCTCGTTTTAGATGGATATAAATTTTTAGGAATAAAAATCCAAATTGAAAAAGCTCAATTGGAAAAATGGAATGTTGAAACTCTTGCCAATCACATCTATACAATAGCTGAAGCTACTTTCAGCAGAAGGATGGAAGCTATACGCCTTCATAGTTTGCCTGTGTTAAAAGGAATTTTGCATAGTAGGGGTGGGCAGATTCAGAATATTATTGTACCATTTTCAGATGGAGTGAAAACAATAAATGTAATTGCCAATCTACAAAAATCAGTAGATTCTGAAGGTAAAGAAGTCATTAAACTCTTACAACAAAATATGATTCTTTCTTTTATCGACCAGATATGGAAGGAGCATCTTAGAAAAATGGACGAATTGCGTCAATCTGTACAAATGGCGGTGCATGAGCAGAAAGACCCTCTATTGATTTATAAGTTTGAAGCATTTAAGTTGTTCAAAGATATGTTGAGAGAAGTCCATGAAAATATCATCTCTTTTCTTGTTAAATGTGAATTGCCTTCATCTAATGAAGAAGAACTGAGATTGGCACAACAGAGAGCAAGATTAGCAACTCAACCTACTGAAAAAACTAGAGAAAGTAGAGGAAATGATGATAATGCTGCCAGAGAAGCTGGGGAAGCAGTCAGCCGTCCTGAAAAGCAGATGCCAATTAGAAAGGAAGTTAAAATAGGACGTAACGATCCTTGCCCTTGTGGAAGTGGTAAGAAATTTAAACAGTGTCATGGTCAAGGAGTATAATATGAGAAATTGGAGATTGTTATTTTTCTTTGGATTTTTTCCTTTATTAAGTATTGGTCTAGGTCAAGCTCAGACACCAAAGGATAGTACAGCCCTAAATCATATCTTAATATATAAAGACCCAAGGATAGACTACTTGCAAAAGGTTTATTCTGCTAAAAATAAAACAAAAACAGAGTCAACAAAGATTTATAGAATTCAAGTGGCTATTACAAAATCTAGAACAGAAGTGAATGAAGTTAAATCTCAATTTTCATCCAAATATCCGGGAATTCCTGTTTATATAAGTTTTGAGCCCCCAGTGTTTAAGTTGAGAGTAGGAACATTCGTTGCTAGAGATGATGCACAGACATTTTTAAGAGAAGTGCGTAAAAACTTTCCTGCAAGTTTTATTGTAGAATAGATACGTCAATAGTATTTGTTGCACCAAGACAAGTCAGATATAATTTGTACGACCTATGAATTTGCGTAGGTCTTTTTAGGTCTATCTTTTAATCTTTAATACTTTTAATTGATTTTTTGAATTGATAGATAAAAATGTGATTATTGATATGTATCTTAATCACAAATGTAAATCTGTTATGTCAAATTTAGAACATCGTTTTGCTAAAGTGAATGGGATAAATATTCACTATGTGATACAAGGTTCAGGAGATGAACTTGTTGTATTGTTACATGGATGGCCAGAGTATTGGTATAGTTGGAGATATCAGATTCCAGAATTGGCTAAAAAATATACTGTAATAGCTCCAGACCTTAGAGGGTTTAATTTGTCAGACAAACCTCATGGGGCTAAAGAATATCAAACTAAGTATGTAATAAAAGATATTTATGAATTAGTCTTAAGCCTTGGTTTTAAAAAATGTTTTATTGTGGGTCATGATTGGGGAGGAGCCGTAGCTTGGCACTTTGCTACCAAATATCCCGAGATGACTCAAAAGTTAGCTATTTTGAACTGCCCACATCCAAAGTTAATGATTCATCATCTTTTGAAAAATCCTAGACAATTAAAGAGAAGTTGGTATATGATTAGCTTTCAAGTGCCTGTAATTCCTGAATTGCTATTGGGCTTAGCTTTAGAAAAAGTATATGAAAAGAACGTGAGAGGGTGGATGTATCATCCTCAAAATATGACAGACGATGATATGAAATTGTATATTCAGGCATATAGAGAGAAAGACGCTTTGACATCTTCAATTAATTATTATCGTGCTGGTTTGAGGTATGGCATTGCTGATGATTTGAAGGATAAAAAGGTCAAAGTGCCTACTAGAGTAATATGGGGGAAAGATGATAAAGCATTGGGGGTAGAGCTGAACGATGATTTGTCTAAAGTTGTTGAGGCAAATCATGAAGTCATTTTCTTAGACAACTGTAGCCATTGGACTCAAATTGATCAACCTCAAAGAGTGAATGAATTATTATTAGATTTTTTTGATTGAAATAATTGGGATTTTTGAAAAAAGCTGAAAATTTGGTTAGCTGAATAGAAGTATCAAATAGATGAGTAATAACCTATTTTTATAGCTATTCTTTGTAGAAGTTTCAAAGGACAAAATCTTTATTTATTTTAGTAGTCGCTTTACTATGCTTCAAGAAATTTATATCCGTAACTATGCTATAATAGAGAAAGCTCAAATTCTTTTTGACCCACATCTAAATGTCATTATAGGAGAGACTGGTGCGGGAAAATCTATTTTGATGGGTGCAGTTTCATTGGTCTTGGGAAATAGAGCTGATACGCAGGTATTGAAAGATAAGGAAGAAAAATGTATTGTTGAGGCTCATGTGAATATCAAAGAATATCAGCTTCAAGATTTTTTTGAGGAGCAGGATTTAGACTATTCAGATATATGTATTATTAGGAGAGAAATCAATCCAAAGGGAAAGAGCAGAGCTTTTATTAATGATATTCCAGTGACTTTAGAAGTATTGAAATCATTGACTTCCCAATTAATTGATATTCATGCTCAACATGAAAATAGTCAATTGATGGATGAAGATTTTTTTATAAAACTATCAGACAAAATAACTAGAAATTCGGACTTGGTTCAATATCAGATTGATTTTGCAAAGTATATAGAGGCTAAAAAGGCACTAAAAAAATTTCAAGAAGAAGCTCTTTCTTTTCAAAAAGAGTATGATTTTGTGAAATATCAATATGATGAATTAGATCAGATATTACTTTCTGAGGATTATTGGAATGAAGTAGAAGAGGAGATAAAAATACTATCAAATGCAGAAGCTATTATTAGGCAACTTCAATTATCTACTGAATTACTCTCTGAAAATGAAATCAATATAGAAGATCTTTTGATTGAAGTTCAGAAACAATTATTGCCTGTAACTCACTGTAATTCAATGATTGAGTCAGCATATAAAGATATTGATGAAATATTTTTAAAGTTGAGAAGCTTTGCCAGAGATTTCAAACAGATACAGAACAATATAAGTACTGATGAAAATAGATTGAATGAGCTACTTGAATATCAGACTGCTGTAAATAGATTAATGCTCAAACATCATTTTAAAGATGTTAAGGATTTGATGGCTTTGAAGATTGAACTCCAATCTAAACTAGAGAAGTTTAGTTTCTCTGATGAAAAAATTCAAGAATTGCAACAAGAAATTCAAATACATCTAGTGCAATTGACCCTTCTAGGAGCTCAGATGTCTATGATGCGAAAAAAACAAGCGGATGTTTTCTGTGCTTCTATTTCAGATGTTTTGAAAGATTTAGGTATGCCCTTTGCCAAAGTTAACTTTCAATTTGAAAAATTATCAGAGCCTAATCAATTGGGTTGGGACAAAGTGATATTTTTATTTGCTCCAAATAAAGGAAGCCAATTCCAAAATTTGCATCAAGTGGGTTCAGGAGGTGAAAAATCTAGATTGATGTTGGCAATTAAATCGCTTGTAGCAAAAGAAACTTCACTGCCGACTATGATATTAGATGAGATAGATACCGGAACATCAGGTGAAGTCGCTATTAAAACCGGTGAGTTGCTGAAACAAATCAGTCAACAACATCAAGTAATTACTATTACCCATTTGCCACAGGTGGCTGCAGCTGGCAAGAAACATTTCTTAGTTTATAAAGAACATTTGGATGATAAGAGTATTACTAATATTAAGACCTTGGATGCCAATGAAACAGTCTTAGAAATTGCCAAAATGCTTAGTGGGGCAATTCCTACAAAAGCAGCTATTGATAATGCCAAAAATTTGATTGGAAATTAACTTTTGTTATCCTTATCTCAATTTGTTTATTACATTTTATAGTAAGTATTCATCTAATAATATCAAATCCATATTTCATTTGTTACACTGAAATTGTATTTTGATATTGCTGACATTCTCTCATGATGAAAGGATGACACTTTATTTTTAGGGTGAAAAGGTCGTTTTGACGAATAAATCAATTGTAAATCAAGCAAAATGACAAATATGATGATAATGAAAATTGTTAAGAAGAGAAAAAATCTAAGTCAGATAGCTCTAATGCTTCATTATCTCAATATTAAATTATTTAGTTTATAGGAACTATGTGAAGAAGTTTTAGCTATTTTTTTTGAAATAATAGATTAATCGGTTATTTTTGCGCCAAATTGAAAATTTAAAATCTTTAATCATAATGTCTAACATAGGCAAAATTACTCAAATTATCGGTCCTGTTGTGGATGTCGCATTCTCAGGAGAGGGCACCAAACTACCAGAGATTCTTAACGCACTTGTAGTTAAAAAGGAAGACGGTTCAGAAGTTGTATTAGAATGTCAAAGACACCTAGGTGAAGACAGTGTACGTGCCATCGCTATGGATGCTACAGAAGGTTTAACTAGAGGTATGGATGTTGTCGATACAGGAGACCAGATTCGTATGCCTGCATCTGATGATATTAAAGGACGTCTTTTTAATGTTATTGGAGATACAATTGACGGAATTGGCCCTTTGAATAAAGAAGGAGGAACTCCTATTCATAGAAAACCTCCTAAATATGAAGATTTAGCTACTTCAAAAGAAGTACTTTTTACTGGTATTAAAGTCATTGACTTAATCGAACCTTATGCTAAAGGTGGTAAAATCGGTTTGTTTGGTGGTGCTGGTGTTGGTAAGACGGTATTGATTATGGAGTTGATCAATAATATCGCTAAAGGTTATGCAGGTTTATCTGTTTTTGCAGGGGTAGGTGAACGTACTCGTGAAGGGAATGACTTACTTCGTGAGATGATTGAATCTAACGTTATTAAATATGGTGAAGATTTTAAACATGCAATGGAAGAAGGAGATTGGGATTTGTCAAAAGTGGATAAAGCTGCTTTGCGTGAATCTCAAGCTACGCTAGTGTTTGGTCAGATGAATGAACCTCCAGGAGCTCGTGCTCGTGTTGCTTTATCTGGTCTATCTATTGCTGAATATTATAGAGATGGAGATCCATCAGAAGCAAAAGGTCGAGATATCTTATTTTTCGTAGATAATATCTTCCGTTTTACTCAAGCGGGTTCTGAGGTGTCAGCTTTATTAGGTCGTATGCCTTCTGCTGTAGGTTACCAACCAACTTTAGCAACAGAAATGGGATTGATGCAAGAGCGTATTACTTCTACTAAAAGAGGTTCTATTACTTCCGTACAAGCGGTTTATGTTCCTGCGGATGACTTGACTGACCCTGCTCCAGCTACTACATTTGCTCACTTGGATGCTACTACAGTATTGAGCCGTAAGATTGCTGAGCTAGGTATTTATCCAGCTGTGGATCCATTGGATTCAACTTCAAGAATTCTTGACCCACAAATTTTGGGTGACAGACATTATGGAGTTGCGCAAAAAGTAAAAGAAATTTTACAGCGTTATAAAGAACTTCAAGATATCATTGCTATTTTGGGTATGGACGAGCTTTCTGAAGAAGATAAATTAGTCGTTCATAGAGCTAGAAGGGTACAAAGATTTTTATCTCAGCCATTCCACGTTGCAGAGCAATTCACTGGTTTAAAAGGAGTATTTGTTTCTATTGAAGATACTTTAGAAGGCTTTGAAATGATTTTGGATGGTAAAGTAGATAAATATCCTGAAGCTGCTTTCAACTTGGTAGGTAATATTCAAGATGCTATTGCAAAAGGTGAAAAATTATTGGCTGAGTCTAAATAAATAAAAAATGCAATTAGATATTTTAACACCAGAAGGGAAAGTTTATAGCGGAGAGGCAGATGCAGTACAATTGCCCGGATTGGATGGTTTGTTTCAGATTTTGAACAATCACGCTCCTCTAATTGCTGCTTTGGCTGAAGGTGTTGTGAAGGTTCAAAGTAAAAATGAAAAGAAAACTTTTAATATCAAAACAGGTATTGTTGAGGTTTTTAATAATAAAATTTCTGTTTTGACTGAAGGGGTTGCTTAAAGTTATTAACTTAAAATGTATATTTAAGGGAGATTTTAAAACAATCTCCCTTTTTTATTTATGAACACGCGCTATTTATTTTTATTTATTTTTATTTATTTTTCCTTTTTAGCTTGTAAAAAAGAAAAGAGAAACGAACCTCCTGCTGTTATTAGCTATAATATTAAGACGATAATTGGTTCTAGTACATTTTTAAAATATTCATACAATGAACAAGGTTATCTTAGTCATTTAGAAGGGAAAGATAGAGATAAGAGTATCTCTTGTGATATTATATATGACAAAGATAGAGTCTATCTCGACTATTTTAATAAAACTGCCAATGAGAAATGGTGGGTGATATTGGAAATTGATTCTGTAAGCGGATATATTCAGAAATATGATGACGGAATGTATGTCGCTACCTTTTTGTATGATTCATTAGGTTTTAATGATGGTCAAAACAGAGTAGTGTCTAGTTTTTATCATGGAGGAAAGTATAAAGGGGATTCTCTTTGTTACCAAATAAGCTATAACCCCAATGGTACTCTGAAATCTTGTAATTTTAGAGGAGAAGTTAGAGCTTATGATTATTATTATGATCAAGAATTTAGCTCCAATGTGATTACTTTTTATTCAGATGCTGTCTTGGGTAGATTTGACAGAATTATCACTTACCTTCCTTATACATTTGGTCCGCCACAAAAATTTTTACCAAAATCTATGGTTCGTTCCAATGCTTTTTATACCAATTTCAAATATGATAAAGATGAGTATGGTCGTGTGAAGACTATCTTTGAAAATGGTGCAGGTACAAGTTATGAGTATATGGAAGAATAGCTGCTTTGCAAGATTCATCTAGGTTTAATAAACTTTTTTCTGATTAGAATGTCATTTTTATAGTTTAAAGATGATTTATGTCTAATCAGTTATTTCGTGCTCTTTCTCCATATCTATTACAACATGCTAATAATCCTGTCCATTGGCAAGAATGGTCACCTGATGCTTTGAATGAGGCCAAAAGATTAGATAGGCTGATTATAATCAGTATCGGTTATTCTGCTTGCCACTGGTGTCATGTCATGGAGCATGAATCTTTTGAAGATGATGAAGTGGCTCAAATAATGAACAAATACTTTATCTCAATTAAAGTAGATAGAGAAGAAAGACCTGATATTGATCAGATATATATGAATGCAGCTATGCTGATTCAAGGGCAAGGTGGTTGGCCCTTAAATGTGATTGCTCTTCCAGATGGTAGTCCTATTTTTGCTGGTACTTATTTCCCAAAATCCAACTGGATAAATTTGTTAAACTATTTTATTGAACAATATACCCATCATTCTCAAAAATTAATTGAACAAGCTGAGCATATTTCAAAGGGCTTAAAACAATTTGAACAAATTCCATTAATAAAGGAAACTCATCATCTCAATATAGATCTTCTTTCGCAACAATGGTCATTATGGAAATCTCAGATAGATAGACGCTTTGGAGGTCGAAATGGAGCTCCTAAATTTGTAATGCCCAATAACTATGAATTTTTGTTGAGATATGCCAAATCTTCTGGTTCTGAGGAAGTGAAAGATTTTGTTCAGCTGACTTTAACAAAAATTGCTTTAGGTGGAATCAATGATGCTATTTCTGGTGGTTTTATGAGGTACTCTGTAGATGAAAAATGGCATATCCCGCATTTTGAGAAAATGCTTTATGATAATGCTCAGCTGATATCTTGCTATGCACAAGCATATCGAGCATTTGGTGTCTCATTGTTTAAAGATGTGATTTATCAAGTTAAAGATTGGCTTCTTGAAGAGATGAAAGCTAAAGATGGTGGTTTTTATGCTGCCTTGGATGCAGATAGTGAAGGAATCGAGGGAAAGTTCTATATATGGAAATGGGAGGAATTGGAAGATATTTTAAAAGATAATCTTTATCCTTTTGCTGATTATTATCATTGTACTAAAAGAGGAAATTGGGAGCATGGATATAACCATTTGCATAGTGAGATACCTTTAGAAGAATATTGTAGAGTCAATCATTTGGAGGAGAGACAGACTAAAAATCTTTTCCAACAATGCAAAAAATTATTAAAGGCTCAACGTGAGCGACGAATACGTCCCTCTACAGATGATAAAAGAATCTGTGCTTGGAATGCTTTACTCCTCACAGCATGGGTCCAGGCATATTGGGCCACTAAAGATGTCAACTTCTTAAATGAAGCTATTGAGTTAAGTGAGTTTTTTGAAGAGAAACTGATGGATAATGAAGAGTTATGGCATACATACAATCATAATACTTCGTATATAAAAGGTTTTTTATCAGATTACGCTCCAACTATTCAAGCATATATTCATCTTTATCAATCCACTTTTAAAGAAAAATATCTTTTACAGGCTTATCGTTGGATGGAATGGACAGTTCAACATTTTTATGATGAAAAGTTGAAAATGTTTTCACTCAATGCGCACAATGCAGAACAGTTAGTCAGCCGTCCAATTGAAATTCAGGATAATGTGATTTCTTCTTCTAATGCTATAATAGCTAGATGTTTGTGGCAATTAGGGGCGTATTTTGATAATACTTCTTTTAAGAATATGTCTCAAGATATGTTACAAAATGTATTGAATGATGTAAAAAAGTATCCTGCTTATTATGCTGAATGGTCTATATTGTTATGGGAACAATTGCACCCTTTTTATGAGGTTGCCTTTACTTCTGAACGACCAGATGAACAATTGTGTCAATTGTATTCAGAACATTTTTTGCCTCAAGTATTACCAATAGGAACTGATCAAATTTTGAGCAAAATACCTTTGTTGAAGGATAAAAAATCTCCTTATATTTATGTTTGCAAAGAAAAGACTTGTGGTCCTCCAATAAAGAGTTTGCAGGAATTGTTATTTGCTATTCAAGAGAAATAAATTTGACATCAATTTATTGGATTTTTGAGTTCAAATGAAAATGGATTCTTTTACTCTTATAATTTTGGTATGCTTTTTATGACTTTGTTTATAAATTGATTGAATGAGAATATTTTACATCTATGTGGTTATAGTTTTGTTGTTAGGAGCTAATTCGTGTACAAGTGCTCTTAAAAGTTTTGATAGAAAAGATTATGACTCTTCTGTAGCTATTATTATTGATAAAATCGCTAAAAATAAAAAGGTAAAAGATGATGATGTTCGACTTTTGGAAGAGGCATATCTTCGTGCTGTTGAGAAAGATAAAACCAAGATTCAACAACTGAAAGCTTCCAACTACCAAGGGCAAAATTGGATAGAGATATTTAATCTCTATTCTGCAATGATGAAAAGACAAGATGCTATATTGCGTATCTCTCCTATATATCTTTCTGATGGTCGTTCATTTACACCAGAAACTTATCCTCTCCATCCAGCCAGAGAAGAAGCTAGAGAAGGTGCAGCAGAATATCATTATCAGATTGCAATCGAGCTAATGAAATCGGGACTGCGCTCTGATGCAAGAGAGGCATATAATCACTTGGATTGCATATTTTTTTATTACAAAGATTATAAAGACGCAAAAGATTTATTAGTAAAAGCAAAAGATCAGGGAACGGCTTATGTGCTGATGTCAGTAGATAAAAATCCACAATTATTTCTTCCCAAAGATTTTGAATATGAATTATTTAACTATAACTATGGCAGTGCCTTGAATAATAATTGGGTAAAAGTCCATACATCTGCCATGAATGGAGTCTCTTACAGTTTTGCTGTGCGATTGATATTATCCGAGTCTTACATTTCGCCTGAGAAGATTAAAGAAAGTTCTTATGTTGATGAAAGGGAGATTGAAGATGGCTGGAAATATATTTATGATAGTCGAGGAAATGTGATGAAAGATTCATTGGGTAATGATATCAAAGTGCCAAAGATTGTAAAAATAAGTGCTAGAATTGTTGAAGTTCAGATGAATCGTTCAGCGATGGTTAGAGGTTCAATAGATTTTTATGATTTTAATAAGAAGAGAAATATCAAGCAAGAAGTAGCACAAGGAGAAGCAGTTTTTAATCACTATTATGCGACTTATTCAGGTAATAAAAATGCATTGACAGAAGAATCTAAGAAAAAGATAACTAATGGTCCTGCTCCTTTTCCTTCTGATGCAGATATGATATTGTTGGCTACCAATGAATTGAAAAAGCAGTTTAGAAATATTTTTTCTGCTAATAGTAAGTTGTTTAATTATGATTAGAACCATCAGATGATTAAGCGAATATCTTTTCAGGAATACATTTCTGATTTTTCATCATTGCCTTTGTTAGATGTTCGTACACCTTTAGAATTTGACCATGGGCATATTCTTAACGCATTGAATCTTCCTCTTTTCTCTAATGAAGAAAGGGTTAATGTTGGTACTACCTATAAGCAATCAGGAAGAGAAAAGGCTATTCTATTGGGCTTTGATATAGTTGGTACTAAATGGAGAGGTTTTATTGAGACAGCTTTAGTAATTGCACCTGATAAGAAAATAGGAGTGTATTGTTGGCGTGGTGGTATGCGTAGTGGTTCTTTGGCTTGGGCGCTAGATTTCTATGGTTTTGAAGTGTATGTGATTCAGGGAGGATATAAAGCTTATCGAAATTGGGTGTTACAGCAATTTGATTTGAAATATCCACTTTTGGTCTTAGGAGGAATGACCGGTTCGCATAAAACAGAAGTATTGAAAGAATTTACAAAATTAGGAAGACAAGTTATTGATTTAGAAGAGTTAGCACAACATAAAGGTTCTGCTTTTGGTAGCAAAAATTATTTATCTCAGCCTACTCAAGAGCAGTTTGAAAACAAGTTGGCAACGATTTTATATCATTTTGATTTGAATAAAAAAATTTGGGTAGAAGATGAAAGCTATCGTATTGGGCAAATAATTATACCTAAGAATTTTTGGATTCAGATGCAATCTGACTTGTTGATAGAATTAAAAATTAGCCATGAAGAGAGAGTACAATATCTCCTAAAAGAATATGGAGTATTAGATAAAAAATTTTTGACAGATGCCACTTCAAATATCCGCAAAAGATTAGGACCTCAGCATTACAAAGCTGCTTTAATTGCTTTAGAGGAAGATAGAATACAAGATTTTATTGAGATTGTTTTAGTATATTATGACAAGGCTTACCAGTTTTGCCTTCTTAAAAGGGACTCGCAAAAGGTGTTAGGGATGGATATACAATATGAAAGTTCGGAGAAAGCTGCCCAACAAGTTTTAGAATATTTACATATACACTCTATAGATTGATAAGAAGAATAATTGATAAAAATATGGAAGATATCAGATTGACACAATATTCTCATGGTGCTGGATGTGGCTGTAAAATTAGTCCATCTGTTTTAGATAAAATTCTTCATCATACTTCTATAATTAATAAAGATAGCCGATTGATAGTGGGCAATCAAGAACGTGATGATGCCGCAGTCTATGACTTAGGTAATGGTACTGCATTAATTTCAACAACTGACTTTTTTATGCCGATTGTTGATGATCCTTTTGATTTTGGTCGTATAGCTGCCACCAATGCTATCAGTGATGTCTATGCGATGGGAGGAAAGCCCATACTGTCAATAGCGATATTGGGATGGCCTATTCATCAATTGGCTCCTGAGATTGCTCAAAGAGTCTTAGAAGGAGCGAGGTCGGTATGTGCAAAAGCTGGTATTACCTTGGCAGGAGGACATAGTATAGATTCACCTGAACCTATATTTGGCTTAGCTGTTAATGGCTTGATTGAAATCAAAAATTTAAAGAGAAATTCTACTGCAACACTTGGGAATAAGTTGTATCTGACTAAAGCATTGGGAGTCGGGGCATTGTCAACAGCTTTGAAAAAGGGAATATTACAATCAGATGATGCTAAAATTATTTTAGATAGTATGACCTCCCTAAATAGTCTTGGCGAGGAGTTGGGGCAAATGGAAGGAGTTAAGGCTATGACTGATGTGACTGGGTTTGGATTACTGGGTCATTTAGTGGAAATGTGTGAGGCAAGTCGCTTGACTGCAGTGATTGAGTTTGGTAAAATCCCAACAATCAGCTCTCTAAATGAATATTTAAACCAAAATTGCATACCTGGTGGCACAACTAGAAATTGGGCTAGTTATGGACATAAAATTGGAGCTGTCACAGAACGGCAAAAATTAATTTTAGCAGATCCTCAGACAAGCGGTGGATTATTAATTGCTGTAGATCAGGACTTTTCTCAAGATTTT
This sequence comes from Chitinophagales bacterium, assembly GCA_023957235.1. Lineage (GTDB taxonomy): Bacteria > Bacteroidota > Bacteroidia > Chitinophagales > JADIYW01 > JAMLHH01. The sequence goes on from JAMLHI010000003.1 coordinate 380,367, forward strand.
GAAAATTATTTAGCTCAAAAAAATATCCATCTTGTTTCTTTTGGTTATTTGGTGGAAGAGAACAATATAGAAAGAGTAAAAGTGATATAATTGCCGATATTCAAATGTTTTATTGAGTAATATTTTTATTTTTATTTAGATTGTGATTTATATCATAAATTCTATATCTTGTATTGTCATATATTTGTCTTTAAATAAAACACTTTAAATTATGAAAAGGAACTTATTAATTGCATTGTCTTTTGCATCTTTCTTATTTTATGTTGCTTGTTCCAACGAAAACCAATCAAGTACTTCAACTGAAACAACAGCTCCTGTTGCTGAAGAGAGTGCATCTGCTTCTGATGAAACCCCGTATGATCCTACTCGTGGAGAAGGTAAGTATGATGAGAGCAATTTGGTCTTAGGTGCTTTGGATAAAGCAATGGCAGAAAAAGGAAAAGCAATATCTAATACAAAATGTACTTCTTGCCACAAAATGTCTGATGAGCGTTTGGTAGGTCCAGGATGGAAAGGGGTAACATCAAGAAGAACTCCTCATTGGTTGATGAACTTTATCACTAATCCTGATCCAATGATTGACAAAGACCCTGAAGTTCAATCTCAATTAGAAATTTGTTTAGTGCGTATGCCTGACCAAAATTTGGGAGATGATGAAGCTAGAAGTATTTTGGAGTATATGCGTGAAAATGACGGAGTAAAATAATTTTAATTTTTAAATAGTAAATCTTTTATTAGGTTTTCAAATCATTTTAAGGGCTGTAATTGTTGTATTATCTAACAACTTTTACAGCCTTTTTTAATTGAATTCTGTCAAAATATCTTATGAAACCTGACGTTTCTAATCGGGAAGAACTCTATCATGCGATGGTGCTTTTTTATGACAAAATAAAAGAGGATGAATTATTAAGCCCGTTTTTTGGTGGTCAAAATTTCCCCTTTAATTGGGACAAGCATATTCAAATGATGTGTTCCTTTTGGGAAAATATATTGTTTTTTACAGGTGACTATGAGGGAAATCCGCTGGGGACTCATAAACTTGTTCATCAAAAAATGATTACTCAGCCTATTCATTTTGAGAGATGGATGGATTTGTTTTATGAAGTTTTAGAAACGCATTTTGAAGGTGATAATATAGATAAAATGAAAGGCCATGCTCAAGCAATAGCCAAAGTCATGCAACAACAAATTTTTTGATAAATCCATCATTGAATATTTTTAGCTTATCACTATTGATGAAATGAAGTATTCCATTCTTCAAAAGGTGATGTGAATGATTCAACAATTTTAGCAGAATGCCTTTATTGTTATTTATCAAATTAAATGATAATATTTAATTCTTTGTAGAACTTAATTTTGTTTTGAAATATTAGGCAATGACTACATAATTAATCATCCTTTGGCATCGTACAGTAAAAGCTACTAGTAAATATGGCTAATACCATTTGGATTAAATAGAAAAGCCGCTTTGAATGTATTGAAAAGGTGGGATTTTTGAAAAAAATGTAGAACACAACTAAGCATCCTCCTCTGTTATTTTTTAGATGATAAATTTTATAACTCGTAATCCATAATTGGATTGCCTATAATTGTTGTATTTTCAGAAAGCACTGCTTTGTCTCCTTTTTTGATAAGATATAACAACATTAATGGAAATAAAAACAATCCAACACCTAAACCGACACCCAAAACTTTACCTTGAATATTTTCAGGCTCTACTGCTACCCCTCCTCTAAGATCAATAGTTTGTCCATCAACAGCTTGTACACTCTTTAGCTTAACATCTACAACCCCGGCTTTTCCAACAGATTTTCTATTTTTCAATTTAAGATCTACCAATACTGGAGTTCCTTCGGTAATAACCACATTACCTTTAGAATCTTTAATGTCTTTAATAACTTGGAATTGGTAAGTTGCATTTTTTGTTTCACTTGAAATAGCTTCTACGTTTCTTATAGGAATACTTGTAGAACTTTTCAAAATACCATTTGCATATCCCATCTGAAAAATCATAAGGAATGCCATAAATAAAGCAGATAATCTTTTCATAGTTTAAATATTTATAATAAAAGAACAAGTATAAATAAATTGTTGCAGTATATATATAATGCGTATTTTGTTGTAGATTAATATTATTTATTAGATTATCTTTTACAAAGATAGTCGCATAATAGAAATTTACAAGTGAATATCATTAAAGAATGAAATTTATTTTTTAACCATCGTTACACAAAATAGGGAATGTAATTTGGGTATAACTCAAAATACAGAATTTGTTGAGCATTTGTATAATTAGTTTAAAAGAATAATTATTTTTGATTTGCGATTTGCGAAACGGAAATTAATTAAATGAGAAAACATAATGGAATTCGACCGCACGATATAGTTATTTTATCTAAAATAGCAGTAGTATCAAATGAAGACTGGTATCTCAAAGACATTGCAAATGAATTGTTTATTAGCAATAGTGAAGTAAGTGAATCAATAAAGCGAAGTGTTTATAGCGGTTTACTATCCAACTCCAAACGGTTGATGAAAGAATCTTTTTTAGAGTATGTCATCTATGGATTAAAATACACCTTTCCTCAACGACCTATGATGATACAACGCGGAATGGCAACATCTTATTCAGCGCATCCAATGGATAAATTAGTAGATAGTAATGAGATAGTCGTATGGCCTTTTGTCGATGGGAAAAGCAGAGGATTAGGTATTGAGCCTCTTCATCCAAATGTTCCTAAAGCATGTCTTTTAGATAATAGATTATACGAATTTCTTTCTTTAATCGAAGTTTTAAGAACGGGTAATTTAAGAGAAAATAAGTTAGCCATTGCTGAGTTAAAAAAACGATTGCAATGAAAAACACTCATATCAATCGCAAGATTATAGAAAAAGTAGCTCTTGCTTTAGGTGAGTTGAATCAAGAAGTGATATATGTTGGTGGTGCTATCGTTAGTTTTTATATAGATATTTCAGATTTCTAGAAGCAGAACTAAGCCCATTACTGATGTTCAGAACCGATATTGTGTTTATTGGTTTGTCTTTCTCTGACTAATTTATTGAAAGATCAATGGGCTAGTTTTAGAACAATTTAAGATAGCAGTTTTACATTTATCATCGGGAGGAGGCTTTTTTGTTACAACCTAAAAGTAAGCCTTTAGGGTAAATTACATCCTCCCCTTTTTAATGTTTAGGACACTATTGGTTATATGTGTTGAATAGTGGAATAAATGTGGATATGTGCAAAACTAAAAATTGGACTTATCTATCCTATTTCTATCTTTAGAGATATAATTTTTTAATTTTAGATAGAAGAATATTTTATGTTTTCAAAAGCTTGTGAATACGCCATTAGGGCTATAATATATATTGCCGAGCAAACTAAATCAGGTAATCGTCCCCCATTAAAGGATATTGCCTTAGAGATTGATTCTCCTGAAGCATTTACTGCAAAAATTCTTCAACAACTCAGCAAAAATGGTCTAGTTTTTTCAATAAAAGGTGTATATGGAGGATTTGAAATTCAACCCCAAAAATTAGATACTATTAGATTGGTTGATATTGTCTTGGCAATTGATGGAGATGATGTTTATACCAAATGTGCATTAGGACTTAGAAATTGTTCAGAAGAACATCCTTGTCCAGTCCATCCTACTTTCAAACCAATAAAAGCAGATATCAGAAGGATGCTTGAAGAAACAAGTATCTGGGATATGTCTGAAAGTTTCAAGAATGGCAAAAGTTTCTTGAAAGTATAGTATTTCATAAGAATAAATTTTTCATACCCAATAAAAAACTATCACTATGCTCCATTTTAAATTAGACGAAGACTTCGTCCAACAGTATGCAGGAATAACTCCTGATTTTGGTTTCAACGGCCTTGGTTTACTCACTTATTATCGTACTTATTCTCGTTTAAAGGAAGACGGTACCAATGAACAATGGTTTGAGACAGTCAGGCGAGTAGTAGAAGGTGCTTACACTTTGCAGAAGAAACATATTCAAAACAATGAATTAGGTTGGAATAATCGCAAAGCTCAAAGCTCTGCTCAGGAAATGTATGATAGGATTTTTAAAATGAAATTTTTACCTCCTGGAAGAATGTTATGGGCATTAGGAACAGAAATTATTCATGAGAAAAAAGTTGGACAAGCTTTGTTTAATTGTGCATTTGTTTCTACTGAAAATATTGGTGTGAGTTTGGATGAAGCTATTAAACCATTTGCTTTTATGATGGATATGAGTATGGTAGGAGTGGGAGTTGGTTTTGACGTTGAAGGAGCAAAAAAAATAGAAGTCAATACGCCCGATAGTCATTATGTGGAGCATTATACTATTCCAGATTCTAGAGAAGGATGGGTGAAGAGTTTAGAGAAATTATTATTTAGTTATTTTGCAAAAAATTTCGGATTTAGTAATGTCAGCAGAGTAGCATTTAATTATGATGAAATTCGACCAGCAGGATTACCAATTAAAGGTTTTGGTGGAACATCTTCTGGTCCAGCTCCTTTGGTCAAGATGCATGAGCAGATTGTTGAAATTTTAGACAATTTGAATGGAAAATTTATTTCCATTACGGCCATTGCAGATATCATGAATATGATAGGTCAATGTGTAGTAGCTGGAAATGTGAGAAGAACTGCTCAGATAGCTTTGGGGCGGATTGATAATAAAGAATATCGCAAGTTGAAAGATTATCGATGGAATAGTGAGTTGGGAGGCTATGAAGGCTCTATGGCTCATAGAGCAGCTTGGGGTTGGGCATCCAATAATAGTGTGGTAGTGGATACTCAGTCGAATTTTGAAGAAGTAGCCAAGCAAACGGCTATCAATGGAGAGCCAGGCTATGTGTTTATGGAAAATATTAGAAATTTTTCTAGGATGAGCGAACCTGCTGATTATAAAGATATTAAAGTCAAAGGAACAAATCCTTGTGGTGAGCAATCTTTGGAATCCTACGAACTTTGTTGTTTAGTAGAAACTTTTCCTTCTCGTGCAGAGTCTAAAGAGGATTATCTAAGAACACTCAAATTTGCCTATCTTTTAGGAAAGACTGCTACTTTAGTCAATACGACTTGGCATGAAACCAATCGCGTTCAGAAACGAAATCGCCGTATTGGAACTTCTGTATCTGGAGTGACTAATTTTATAGAAAAATACAACCTTGAAATTTTAAGAGATTGGTTAGAAGATGGTTATCATGAAATCAAGCGCTGGGATGATATTTATTCATCATGGTTGTGTGTGCCAAAGAGTATTAAAACAACAAGTGTCAAACCTAGTGGGACGGTGAGTTTGTTGGCAGGAGTTAACCCGGGTTGCCATTTCCCTGAATTTGATTATTATATCCGTAGAGTAAGAGTTTCAAAAATATCTACACTTCTTCCAGCTTTGAAGGAAGCAGGACTTAAAATTGAAGATGACGTTGTTGACCCATCTTCTGCAGTAGTAGAGTTTCCTGTTCATAATGTGGGCAAAAGCTTGAAAGATGTCACAATATGGGAACAAGTAGCATTAGCTGTTTTCTTACAAAAATATTGGTCAGACAATCAGGTGTCATGTACGGTTACATTCAGACCAGAAGAAAGTAATCAAATCAAAACAGTGTTAGATTATTTTAAATATGACTTGAAGGCTATTAGCTTTTTACCTAAATTAGAATTAGGTGCTTATGCTCAGATGCCTTATGAAGCTATTACAAAAGAAGTTTATCAACAATCAATTAAAAATATTAAAAACATCAATTTTTCTAATTTGTCAGAAGACGTAGAAGCAGAGAAATTCTGTACGACTGATAAATGTATTATCTAAATTATTTCAATTATGAATGGAGGTCAAATTATTGCAAAAGTCTTACAAGACCACGGAGTAAAATTTCTTTTTACCTTATGTGGAGGTCATATTTCTCCTATTTTTGTGAGTGCAAAAGAATTAGGTATTCGTGTAATAGATACTAGACATGAGGCTAACGCAGTATTTGCAGCTGATGCCGTATCTCGCCTGACCAGTGTGCCTGGAGTGGCTACAGTTACTGCTGGTCCTGGAATTACTAATACGATTACAGCTATTAAAAATGCGTATTTAGCTCAATCTCCATTGGTGTTACTGGGTGGTGCTGCAGCGACAATATTGAAAGGGAGAGGCTCTTTACAAGATATTAATCAGATGAGCCTTATGCGACCTAACGTAAAGTGGGCAGTGACAATCTCAAAAGTTAAAGATATCATTCCTACCTTGGAAAAAGCTTTTGCAATTGCTCAGGAAGGAGTGCCAGGTCCTGTATTTGTAGAATGTCCTATTGATATTTTATATGGTGAAGAATTGGTGCGTGAATGGTATGGTATCAAAAGTAAAGATGTACCTCCTAAAAATATTCAAGAGTATGCTATTCAATGGTATGTCAACTGGCACGCCAATCGACTATTTGAGGGTAAAAATTCTGCGGAATTTGGAAGAGTTCGGTCTTTTACTTATCCCAATCATTCGTCTTCAGAGGTAGATGAAGTAGTAGCAAAATTGAAAAAGGCCAAAAAGCCGGTAATGGTAGTCGGGAGTGGAGCAGCTATGCAGCCCAATAAGATAAATGAGTTGGCTCAAGCAGTTAAAAAGCTTGGAATTCCAGTTTATCTAAGTGGTATGGGAAGAGGACTTTTGGGAAAAGATAATGAGCTTCAAATGCGCCACAAGAGGAAAGAAGCTATCAAAGAGTCTGATTTAGTTGTTTTAGCTGGTGTTCCTAATGATTTTAGATTGGATTATGGAAATCATATTGGCCATCGTCCATTTATTTCCATCAATAGGAGTAAAGAAGATTTATTTAAAAACAAGAAGCCAACCATTGCTATACATGCCGACCCACAGGATTTTTTAGTGGATTTATCACAAAAGTTTCAAGGAAATTATCCCGATTGGCTGAGTGCTTTGAAAAGTCGCGATCTACAGCGTGAATCTAATATCGATCAACAAGCAGAGGACAATTCCAATGGAATGAATCCTATAGCTTTATTTAGAAAATTGGATCCAAAGTTGAGTGACAATACAATTTTAGTGGCGGATGGTGGTGATTTTGTAGCAACATCTGCATATACTTTAAAAGCACGTTCTCCATTGTCTTGGTTAGATCCAGGAGTTTTTGGCACATTAGGAGTTGGAGCTGGTTTTGCATTAGGAGCCAAATTAGTCTATCCTGAGAAAGATGTGTGGATCATTTATGGAGATGGAAGTGCTGGATATAGTTTGATGGAATATGACACTTTTGTAAGACATAATTTACCAGTGATATCTTTGATAGGTAATGATGCTTGTTGGTCACAAATTGCAAGAGATCAAATTGAAATATTAGGAAGTGATTGTGCATTAGGGCTTGCTCATTCTAATTATGAAATGATAGCTCAGGCATTCGGAGCTGAAGGGGCTAGAGTGGAAAATTTGACTGAGTTTGAAAAAGTTGCTGAGGAAGCACTAGAGAAAAGTAGGAAAGGTATTCCTTATGTTATCAATGCTATCATTGGTAAAACAGAATTTAGAAAAGGTTCTATTTCAATGTAATTGATGATGAGTAGTCGAATAGGATTGTTGAAAAAAGCATCTACAACATTGTTGGTGATAGATGTTCAGGATAGATTGATGCCTGTAATTGATGGAAAAGATTTGATTTTTTCTAATGTCAATAAACTGATTGAAGGAGCTGGGATTTTAGGTTTATCTACCTTGATAACAGAACAGTATCCAAAGGGATTAGGAAGGACTTGTCAGGAAATTTCTTTGCCAAATAATCCTACTGTGATTGAAAAAATTTGTTTCAGTTCTATGCTTTCAGATGAAGTCAAAGCGTATTTGAATAATAACAATACTTCCTCATTGATTATCTGTGGAGTAGAAGCTCATATTTGTGTGCTGAAAACTGCCTTAGATGCTTTGGAGGCTGGCTATGATGTTCATGTTGTGGCAGATGCAGTTTCTTCGAGAACAAATGAAAATAAGCAAATTGCGATAGAAAGGATGAAACAAGTAGGAGCCTTTATCGTAAGTACTGAAATGGTGTTATTTCAATTGATGAATGAAGCTGGAACTGAAGAATTTAAAGCTATCAGCAAATTGATAAAATAATTTTTTAAAAATATCAAGGTATGGAGGTTAAACGCATTTTTGATTTACTTACAACTCAATTAGAGATTTGTCCCAATAATCATTTTCTTTCATCAAAAGTAGATGGCTATTGGAAGTCTTATACTTTTTCTCAGACCCAGACAATAGCCAACCAAGTGAGCCAAATGCTCCTCAATCTTGGTTTGAAAAAAGATGATAAAGTGGCTATTATTTCTCATAATCGTCCTGAATGGAATTTTGTTGATTTAGGTGCCCAACAAATCGGTGTTACTGTTATTCCAATGTATCCAACCATTTCAGAGAATGACTATGAATATATTGTAAATGATGCTTCTATCGCTTATGCATTTGTGGGTGATGAAGTAATCTTAAATAAAGTCACACCATTATTGACCAAATGTGCTTCTTTGAAAGGTATTTATTCTTTCTATCATTCAACAACAGCATCTTATTTTTGGGATGCTCTTCCTGAGAATGTGGATATAGATGCTATCAATAGTAGAAAAGCTACCATTCAGGAAGAGGATTTGGCAACAATAATATACACTTCAGGGACAACAGGAAATCCCAAAGGTGTAATGTTGACACATCGCAATATCGTATCCAATGTCATGAGTGTCAAAGAAGTAGCACCATTTAGTCAGGGTGAAAAATCTTTGAGTTTTTTACCATTGTGCCATAGTTTTGAAAGAATGGGATTTTATGCTTATCTGTGTTTTGGAATTCATATCCATTATGCAGAAAGTCTAGAAACTATTGCTGACAACTTACAAGAAGTTAAGCCATATTGTTTTACTACAGTTCCGCGATTATTAGAGAAAGTATATGAAAAAATTCTAGCTAAAGGAGCAGCTCTCACAGGAGTTAAAAAGCTATTGTTTGACTGGTCGATGGAATTGGGAAGTCAATATAAGTTAGGAGAAAATCAAGGGTTGTGGTATAATCTGCAATTATCTATAGCTCGAAAATTGGTGTTTAGCAAATGGCATGATGCACTGGGTGGCAATGTTCATTTTATAGTGACGGGTGCCGCTGCTATGCAACCGAGATTGATTACTTTATTTTCAGCTGCTGGAGTAAATATTTTGGAAGGTTATGGATTGACAGAGACCTCTCCAGTACTTAGTGTCAATCAAGTAGATGAGAAGAAAAGATGTACAGGTACTGTCGGTCTGCCTATTCCAGGCGTAGAAATTCAATTGGCTGATGACAATGAAATTATTGCTCGTGGTCCTAATATTATGAAAGGATATTATGGACGACCTGATCTTACTGCCGAGGTGATTGATGAAAATGGATGGTTTCATACAGGAGATATTGGTACCTGGGTGGAAAAGAATGGCTATCAATTTTTAAAAATTACTGATAGAAAGAAAGAATTGTTTAAAACAGCTGGAGGCAAATATGTCGCTCCTCAAGTGATTGAGAACTTGATGAAAGAAAGTGTCTTTATCGAACAAATGATGGTTGTAGGTGGTGATGATAAAAAATTTGTTTCAGCATTGATTGTCCCTTCTTTTTTACAACTAGAAGCATGGGCTAAGCAAGAAGGAATACAATTTTCTAGTAATAAGGACTTAGTGAAGCAACCTGAAGTTATCCGTATAATTCAAGGCGAAGTAGATAAATATAATCCTCAGTTTGGAAATTGGGAGCAAGTGAAAAAATTCACTCTTCTTGCTGAAGATTGGACGACAGAGTCAGGAGAGTTGACTCCAACGATGAAATTGAAGCGTAAAGTGATTGAGCAAAAATATAAAAAAGAAATCTCTGAGTTATATTCTTAAAGCATAGATATATGAATGAGAAAGGACTATTTGAAAGGATAGTCCTTTTTTTATTCTACATGCCAACTAATGCTATAGGTTTTTATTTGCCCTAATGGTGTGATGTAAAATAAGGAGTGAAGGAGGCTGAACCAACCATTTCTCAGTACATTGCCCAAAATGAAAATAGGAGACGCTATGGCCTCCTATTATAGATTATATATCAAGTCTAATTTTATTCAGCTTTTTTTGCTATAAGTTGAGAGATACCCAATGTTAAGGCACTTAGGAATAGTATAGATGCAACAATAAATAATGATTCATTTCCTAAAGGAATTAATGTATAAGTAAATGCAGCCATTCCTTGAATACCTAATACTGCTTCATTTAATACAACTCCAATAAGAAAACTAAATGCTGCAAATTTTGCTAATGGTGTAGCTTTTAATAATTGATTATGAAAGGCATATCCAATGATAAACAAGCTATATACTCCTAATAATATCAAATGGATATAAGCTATAACAATAGACCTTAACCCAAATACCAAATGACTTAAAGATGGAATAATAGATATTGTCTGCAAAATAAATTTTATTGTCATTGCAAATGTGGCTCCATAGAAGAAAATATTTGCCCATCCATTTTTATTGTGTCTAAATTGTATGATAATAGGAAAACTTTTATAGAGGATAGCCAACCAAGCATACATCTGGATAAAGGTCATTATAACTGTAATGACATACAACCAAGTTGGCAATTTTGCCCATAAAATAGATAGGAGATAGGTCGGTATGACGGTGATAACAAAAAGGTTAAAATATTTTTTTAAATCAGGGAAGTCATTGGGTAGCCATGCAACAATCAATGCCATACTTGCAAAGAAGAACCATCCATTATATTGAAAATGTAGATAATAGTATATTGAGCCCAAATAGTAATTATGCGTAATGGTTTTTGAGGCCATCATATATGCTAAATACAAAGGACCCAAAGCCGCTATTATATTGATGAGCAATCCAGCTATAGCCCATGGTTTGAATTTTGTATTTTGAGGCAATACTTGGCTATCTTTTATGAATATATAAGCATAATAGATAGCTACAACTATAGATAAAGTTGAGAAAGTTATCGAAACTGCTTTATATCCTTGAATGGTAAATGAAATTAACATCCCAAAAGCGACAAAAAGATTAAAGAGAATAGCAAAAGTGTGTCTCTTTCTTTGTTTTTGAGTAATATATGGAGTAATAAGCATTGTTAAACCAGAATATAAAACATGGGTGATCCATCCTGCAAATGCAAAATGTGAGTGTGCATGCAATAAATTTTTTTGCTGAAAAAGAGGGAAGTCAAATGCAATTTTGTATCTCATCAACGCGCCAAATAAGGCCACAATACTGAGGTTAAATATTCCCCATAAAATCCACTTTCTAAATGATTGTATTTGTTCCATAAAACTAATAATAAAGCTTTCGATTTATAATTTCAACTTCTTTTTGTATTTCCATTTCTTTTAATGTACGAATAACAGTTTCCACTCTAAGGCAGGTGTATTCTGCTATTTGCTGTCTGGTAAAAGGAATAATGATTCTTCCTTCAATTTGTTGACTTTTCTTATAATGTGCTAAGAATATTTTTATTTTTTCTTTAGAGTGATTGCTCAATCCAATAGTTGCAAAAGAAGAAAAATCATCAATTCGCCTAGCTTGATGTTGCATTAATTGCAATGAAATATCGGGATAGTCGGATAAAATATTTAAAAACTTATCCATTCCTATTTTAATAATGACACTATTGGACAAGGCCTGAGCTGAATTGAGGTATGGCCGATTCAATAGTATAGAGGACTCTCCAAATCCTTCTCCTGATTGGTAGATGGCATGGATAAACATCTTTCCTTCTGGGTGCGAAGAAAATTCTTTAATTTCTCCTTGTATCACTTGAAAATAAAAATTAGCAGGGTTCCCTTCTTTGTAAACAAACTCTTTTTTTTTAATTTTTTTTGCAACACCACCGTATGCTATTAGAATATTATAATCTATTTGCATAAAGTATTGGAGTTTAAATACTTCTTAAAATGATAATTGCACTAATCTAAATATTATCTATTTAAACTAGTGCAATATTTACATATTATGTTTATTCTAATTCTTCAGAAGATATCAATTATTCAACGATAAATGTACCTTTCATCATAGCTGAGTGACCAGGGAATGAACACAAGAATTCATAAGTACCTTTTGCAGGTGCAGTAAATTCAACTTCTGCAGTTTCGCCACCGCCAATAGTTTTTGTGTGAGCAATCACTTCGTCAACAAGGCTTGCAGGAATATAGTCATTGTCTTTTGCGTTAATAGCTTCAATAGCAAATTGAGCTAAATCAGATCCTTCAGTTAATAATACGAAGTTATGTCCCATTGAAGCGATAGGTAATTTACCTACGTGGTGTAAAATAACTTTTACTTTTTGTCCTTCTTTTGCAGTGATTTCAGTAACGTCATATTTCATGTTGTCATCTGCATTGATAGTCACTTCTAATGGTGCTAATGTTGCTGGATCTACTACTTCTGCTGTTTCTTCTGGAGCTGGAGCAGTTGAAGTTTCACTTGAGTTGTTACAAGCTACGAATAATAATGCGCTACTTGCCAAAACTAAAAATACTTTTTTCATTTTAATAGTTGTTTTAAATGTGAAAATAAATAAGGTTTTATACGGTTTTAAGTTGTTCCTCTAATGCAATAGATTTAGGGAACAAGATATTATTTTCTAAGTGGATATGCAAGTGTAGATCGTCCTCAAACTCCTTTAATAATGATAAGGTAACTCTGTATGTATTACATCCATCTTCAGGAGCAGTATAATTATTTGTAAGTTGAGAAATTTTTCTAAAACGTTCTCCTTCAGTATCGTGTTCATGCATCATATTGCGTATAGGATTTTGTACTGTGCCAAATGATGCAGAGACATCAGTTTTGCTAGATTGTGCCTGAACCATCTTTCTGATATAAGGGAATAAAACCAATTCTTCCTTTTTCATGTGCATGGCCAATTCGCCTACAGAGGCTTTGAAAAGCTGTTCTACTTCTATCAATTCTGGATGTCTGCCACCATGAACTCTTGCTATCTTTTCTATGTAAGGAATGATTTCAGTGCTACGAGTTTCCACATATCTGTGATGTTTCTTTTCAATATAGTCTGCTAATAAATCCAAAGGCCATGAATTGTAATCTATAGCACCATTAGCCTGTTGTTGCAAGGTGTTGTTCAGTTCATTTAGCACTTCTTCTGTGGAAATATTCATCTGCTGACAGACAGCATCAATGCTTCTGTTGCCATTACAACAAAAATCAATTTCTCTTCTTTTAAATACGCTTGCCGCTCGATAATCTTGAGCTACTAAGTCTCCTACGATTGTCTCTTTTGTGATACTCATTTTTGAATTTATTTAAAGTTTTTAATTTTTTTGTGCAATCAACACTACTGCATTCATGTGTTTTTGATATTTCTTAAATACATCTCTCATTTCTAAAATTCTTTTTCTTGCTGGTGCATTCATAATGACATTCCAACCGATTTTAAAAAATCTAAAAATTCCTTCATCGTCAATAATTCTACGATATTCTAGCAGACTCATATCATTTTTATATACCTCTAAAACTGTAAAGCCTTCTTTTTCTAAAAGGCTTTTCCATTCTGATTCGGTCAATGGTCTTGCATTGACTTTGATGGCATAAGCCAAATCTTTTTGTATGGTCGCTTTTAGAGATTCATCTACATCAATCAGTCCTAATTCATGTATTGCATATAATCCTCCTTTCTTCAATATTCTGTGAGCCTCTTTGATAATTTCAGATTTTCTATGATCAGCTTGCATAGTCAACATCGCCTCTCCATAAACTTTATCTTTGGAGTTTTCTTCAATAGGAGTAGAGTTGGCATTGCTATAAATAAATTGGATATGATCTCCTTTTAATTTTTGGCTGAGAGAATTGACGACTTCCTTGTCTGCATCAATACCTGTGTAAGACAAAGGCAATTTTGCGAGTGTTAATGAAGCAGTATAACCCATACCTGGAGCAAATTCTACAATTTTATCCTGAGAGGAAATTTTTAATCCATTTACTAATTTTTGGGTCAACTCTTTCCCTCCGGGACGTAAAACTCTTTTGCCCATTTTTGCTAGAATCCAATGTCCCTGTGCTTTTGAAAAATCTTTAACTTCCATGATTATTTTTTACTGAGTTCAAGTTCTATTTTTTCAATTAACTGCTTTTTTGTTAAATATTTGACAGTTCAACATTTTAGTCTGTTATTCTTTAACTTTTGATTTAATAAATAGTTCAATTATCATAATTTCAATTGTTAATAAATAACTTTTTTTAATATTGATACGCCAAACTTTATTAAACAAGCTGCTTTTATTACTTCCATTCCTATAAACCAATAGTGCAATGTCGAAGGACTTGTATCACCACCTCCAATAACAGTTTCTGCTCTAGCATCTAAAGCGGGTAATAGCCATATCGTTTGAATAATTAGAATGAAAACTACAATAAAGTAGGCGAGATTAATTTTAGATAAGATGGCGTTTTTATTAGAGATATATAGGTTGAAGAAGATAGAAATGGCTAACACCCATTCTATTTTGTTCAATACACCAAATACCAATCTTCCAATTCCTAATCCTAAAGGCACACTTATACCGGGAGCTTGGAATTTTAGCCATGATTCCATGAAGCTGATAGCACCCACAAATCCCAACCATAGGAATGTAGCTGCAATAGCGATAGGTAGCTTTTGTGATTTCATATAAGTGGTCTAAAAGATGAATTGTTATATCGTTGCATTTTCATTTGAAACATTTCGGCCATTCTCTCACCTTGCCATTTGGCTTTTTCTGCTCTCTCTCCAATGAAATATTGATCTACTGTCTCTCCAAAAAGTTTTATCCATCTTTCAAAGTGTTCAAAGGCAACTGGTAGAAATGCATGTGGTGGAAATGGTGCTCCAAAATAAGTGTGTTCATCTAATAATACTGTCTGCCAAAAACGGTACATTTTTTCTAAATGTTCGGGCCATCTATTCTGAATGACATCATTGAAAACATCTTTTAATAAATCATCTTCTTGTACTTTGCTATAAAAATGATCTACTAACAAGCGGATATCATCAATTGTTTCTATTTCTTTTCTATCTGTCATTAAACAAATGATTTGTACAAATCTGGTGATAAATACATGATGAGATAAAAAATTGCAAAACCACCAAATGCTATGAGCAGTGCCCATACCCAAGCTGGAATAGCCTTTGGTGTTTCTGAACCAGTTACAACAAAAATATCATTACGCTCGCTTCCGTAAGCATTGACAGTGATTGGGATATGGTCATTTACTATTTCATTATCTTTCAATCCTACTACTGCTATTGCTGGTCCGTTCCTAACTTCAAATGGTATAGACCTCACACCTTCAATATTGTCTGTAGATTTTGCTACTATCTTCAATCTATGTTTACCATCAGGGATTTTTGTCGTATCAAATACAAATTTTACTGGAGAGGCAAACTCTGCAAAAGGTTGGGGGTCGTCATCTAAAAATAGTTTTACTGTTCTATTTTCTTCCATGGATATTTTTTTATTCTACAACAATATTTTTGATGTGATCTGGTGCTGTCTCTTTGGGATTGACTAAATATTTTACACTGAGATATAAAGTAGCTAATACAATGAATATAGCAGACCATATAATGATATAATCAGTATCTCCCTGAGGACCTACTCCGTGCGTAATGCCTTTTAAAATATCAGGTTGTTTTTCCTGACAGACATCACAAGCTAAAAGAATAGAGCTATTCCACATTGTGAGAGATAGTATGAATAAGAATATCTTTTTCATAATTGTTCTCTTCAAATCTTTTTGCTTATTTCCAGTAATTATTGGCTAAAGCAATGGTTTGAAATTCAATAGCAATGACATTTGCAGAAGCGATAAGTTGTGCAGTGTCACTAGCATAGTCATTTCTTAGGCTTTTTCTGATTTCAGGATTTGTCTGAATCGCTGCAATAGATTTTCTTGCCATTTTGATAGCGAGTTCTCTTCCTTCTTGTGGTGTCTTTGTAATCAAAGATTCTAACCAAATTTCGTTGTTTCCCATATTAATTATTTTTTAGCGGTTGAATTAATCATTTCTCTTATTTTTTTCACATCATCAGCAGTTATTGCTGGAGCATTATTTCCCCAGCTACTTCTCTCATGTGTAGCAATAGCAGCCACTTCTTCATCTGACAAATTTTCAGCAAAAGGTGGCATTACTCCATATTCTGCTCTAGCATCATATCCTTGTAGAATAATCTTAATGAAAGATTCTGGATTGGCATCATTCACTATTTTGCTTCCTGCTAGTGGAGGGAATGCACCTGGTAGCCCTTTACCATCAGCTTGGTGACAGGCAGAGCAAGTATTTGTATATAATAATGCCCCATCTAAACCAGCAGGTACTCCATTATTTCCTGCTTGAATATTATCTTTTTTGCTGGAAGGGATAAAGTCTGAGCTAGGCATTTCACCGATAGTAGCTTGCTTTAAAGAAGTTAGATAGGATACTAAATCCAAAGCTTTCTGAGTGGCAATAATTTTTTTGCTAGGGTCTTTAAGAAAATTTGTCGGAACAGGTATCACAACATCTTTATCAGTGACTTGGCTAGCTTCTTTTTCTTCAAATAGCCATGGATATCCAGGCATGACAGATTCTTTAACTACGGTTCTAGGATTGTATAAGTGGAGTAAATGCCATTCTTTCCCTGGCTGGCGTTTTCCTACGTTGGTCAAGTCGGGCCCAGTCCTTTCACTGCCTAGCACTGAAGGAGATTGTCTCCAAATGTCAATTCTCTTTTTGCTATAGAAGTAATCTGATGGAATCGAAGGACGTTCTCCCCATACTTTATCCATTTCTATATTCCTGACTTGCTGGGTATGACAAGACATACAATTTTCTGAATTATAAATTTTTAGACCATTCAATTGCTGATCACTGAAAGGCTCCATTGAAGGAAGGGCTTGTACTTTATCTAATTGATATGCTGGAATGACTGCTATCAATATGCTTAAAAATACATATACTGTGAGGGAGGTGATGACTAAATTTTTATGATTGTTATTTAAGTTAAGCATAGAAGTATCTTTTAAGCGTTTGCACTATTCGAAAATGAAGGGTTTGTATTGCTGATATTTTTTGGTTTCCTGACCATTACATAGAAATTATATGCAAAGATGAGATGAGATACAAACATGAGTGAGCCTCCAATGGCTCTCCATACCCAATATGGCTGCATCAAAATGACTGAATCTATAAATGGCTTACCTTCTATCCAACTCAAACCTTTCAACGTACCACCTGTCATCAATGAAATCATGTAAGCAAATAGTCCTATAAATGCCATCCAGAAATGTGCACCCACCAAAAATTGTTTTGGTTCATTACCTGTCAGTTTTGGTAAAAGCACATAAATACATGCCCAAAGTATAAAAGTGATAATTCCATACATGGTCATGTGAGAGTGAGCTACGTTGAAATCGTTAAAATGCCAAACGAAATTTGTAAATCTAAAGGCTTGAAGGCTTCCTTGGGTCGAACCAACGAAGTAGAAGATTACACCAACTAAAAAGAATGGTAAAACATAGCTTTTGGATATTTCATGTCGGCTTCCTCTCATGGTCATCAAGAAATTTGTTGTTCCTGCTACTACAGGGATAAACATTCCAGCACTAAATACAATAGCTATAGTTTGTAACCACCATGGTAATGGACTAAAGATGAAATGGTGAGTTCCTATCAGGGTGTAAAACAACATTTGAGTCCAGAATGCTAAGACACCTAATGAATAAGAATAAATAGGCTTGTTAAGGGTAGATGGTAGGTAATAGTATATTAATCCTAAAGTAAAAGTCATAAACCACATCCCAACACCCTGATGCATATAATATCCTTGAATGACAGTTTCTCCTAGTCCATTTTGAAAGAAAGGCTGATAGGCAATGGTAACAATAGTTAATGTCCATAATAATGCCCCAAAAAGATACCAGTTGGAAATATATATTTCTTTGACAGTTCTTTTGGCTACTGTTTTATAAAAATTGATAAAGGTAAGAATCAATCCTATGGCAAATAAAGCCATGACAGGCCAAATATATTCACGGTATTCTCCACCTCCGTTATTGATACCTAGCATTAAACATAAGTCTCCCAAAATGACTGCTGCATTCATTAAAACCCATGCTCTCCATGCTATTTTATAACTAAATATACTTGTGTTGGATGTCCTAGAGACAACATAATAGGCAAGTCCTACCATGGCAAAAGATGCCCAACCCCAAAATACTGTATTAGTATGTACAGGTCTTAATCGGCCAAATGACAACCATGAAACAGTATCTACCTCTGGCCAAGCTAGTTTCATTCCTGCATACTGACCGATTGCTGTGCCAAATATGAGCCAAAATACGGCAGCTCCTACATACCATATCACTACTTTTTTGAGCTCTTCAGGTGTTTCTAAATTGAGCTTGGCTCTTTTCTTTTCATCAACTAAGGGATTATTGGGGTCGTGTGTCACTTGTGCGATGATACCTTTATCATCTATGGCAATCGTATCTCCTCCCAATTCATTTCCACTCAGTTTATAATGAAGTGCTTCTTTTCTTTTCTCTAAAAGACTGTCAATTTCATTGTCATTTAATCCAATGATTTTTTCAGTCAATTGATGCTTGTTTTGAGTTTCTTCTTTCTGCCTCATGCCGTTGAGGTAATCTGAAATTCTGATATATATAATGACAACTGCTACCATCATGACAATGGCAATCAATAATATTGTACCTAATACTGCGGGGCTTAATTGCCAATTTTCAATATTGGGATTGGATTGTGTTTGTGCAAAAGCACTAAATCCCAAAAGTAATAAAGGGATAAGTATTGACCTTTTAAGGAGTGTTTTCTGTGGGTAAAGATTCGCAATTCTTCTTTTCATCGTATTAAAATTGATTTTCCAGATTTAATTTTTGTAGCTAAGTCGTATATAGTTGTTGTCTCTAACATTCTTTTTAATTCAACTCTGATTTTGATAAACTTATCATGCATAGGACAAGGTGCAGATGCATCACATTCGCTAAGACCCAAACCGCAGCCATTGTAAACAGAATCTCCATCTATCGCATAGACGATTTGACTGATTTTTATCTCATTCATTTTGTCTTTGGGAATTTCAAATCCTCCATAAGGACCTTTTGTTGATTGTATAATCTGACTTTTGGTCAGTATTCCCAAAAGTTTTGCAGTAAATGCCTCAGGCGAACCCGCATTTTGGGCCACATCACCTAGTTTTACTCTATTGCTTTTTAAAGATTGTGTAGCAATATAAATAGTCGCTCGTATGGCATATTCACAAGATTTTGAAAACATATCTTATTTTGAATGATTCTAAAAGCAAATCTAATTAAATATTTCATTTCGGATAACTTTATCCGAAATATTTAAAGTTAAATTAAAATTCAAATACCCAATTGTATGAAGGGTGTTATAGAGATGAATGGCTGTTGTGCCAGTTTTTTATTTGACAGATGGCTGATATGAGATGGATGTATTGTCTGATTTCATGATGACTCACTGTAGTATTGACTTTGTTCTTTAGCCAATACTGTATCGGAAGGATATCGCCAAATTGAAAATTCCACAGATCTTCAGATATATTGGTGAGAAATATCTTTTGATTCACTAGTATTTGTTCACTTTGATAATCAATATTTTGAATAGTGTTTTCTACTGGATAATCAGCGTGAACTTGAAAGTTTGCTATCTCCAATTTTTGTAAAAGTTGGATATTTCTAAGGTCTTTCCCCGATTGTACAATTTTCCAAAATGAATAGTCATCTCTAGGAAAGGGAATAAATGAACTAAGATTAGAGTTGATGAATGAAAAATTAAGAACAGCTAATGTGTAATCCAAAATATGTAATGGTGTGAAATAAGTGCGAAATTCGTCTCGGACTTCCTGACTTTGAACAAAGCATAAATTGGTTTCAGGGGGTGTATGTCCTAAAAAATCAAGATTCAGGATTTGTGAAAATTGATCTAAAATATCAGGATTCAGATTGCTTTTTTGTATGGCTTTCTGCTTTTTGTCATGTTTAGCAATCCAAAGAGGATAACTCTTAAAACAGGTAGAAGTCAAATCTTTTGTCTGAATGGGAAGTGCTATATTTTGTGTGATAAAAGCTTTTATACTTTTGTTTTGAGGAAAGTGATGGATAGTAAAGCAATCATTGAGAAGGGACTCAGTATCAGGATGATGATTGAAAATAAAAGGAGAACAATAAAGAAGTAAATTACTTCTGCTTATCTCTAATGCAATATTTTGATTTACCTTATTAGAGTCATGAATAGGAGTATAGTGATGGATGAATAGTTCTTCTATTGTAAATCCTTCTTTTTGAAATATGTTTATATCCATATTCAAAGATTTTTCTATTATCCAAAAAAGCAATGATGCTTATCTTCTTCAACAAGTTGAGTAAATTCAATCAAACTCTTAACTGTCGGTTGGGGTGGATAACTATGCCATTGCAAGTCTGCTCTTTTCCAAAATACTTTCCAGTGATTTTTAGCTTTTACAAATGTTGTCTTTGCAAACGGATGTTCGCGAATTACTTCAGGCTTGTTCCATTGAGGTCTGATTTCAAAAACTATGATGCTTTGGTCTTCAATTTTATATCCAATATCTAATTGGTTTCTTATATGTTCAGGCGGTCTTTTTCTTGAAAGAAAATTTTCCATCGCTTCAATAACTTCTAATGTTTGTAAAATGTTAATCGCCATTCTTAAAAAAGTGTTTTCAGTGTTTCAATTTTTGGATAAAAAGCCCCCTTTTGTCTCGTCCTAAAAGAGTTTACAGTTTAATTGATTTATTCTATTATAAGTTTACGATTCATTTTTAGTCATGAATTGTGCTTACAATAGTAGGACTTTTTCGATAATAATTCCCCCGTCATCTTTCTGTTTTTGAATGATTTTTTGTTCATTTTTTAAACATTTTAGTCTAAACCTATTTTAAGACAATACAGACAGCCTTGTTCCCTCAATTGCTCCGCAATAAATTGATAAATTTTTTATTCAACATAAGTTTCCATTATCACAGATTTCACTGCTTGGATTTCTTTAGCTGTAAGGTTGCCTAATTTTTTGATAATCCTTATTCTGTCCACCGTTCTGATTTGGTCTAAAACTACCCAACCTTTCGTTTTGCCTTGTTTAATTTCAACTCTTGTCGGATAAGGTTTTGAACTGCTTGTAAGCGGTGCTATGACTATTGTTTGAAGATATTTGTTCATTTCGTTTGGTGATATTACAGCACAAGGACGAGTTTTTTTTATTTCACTTCCTATAGTTGGGTCAAGACTAATCAAAACCAATTCGTATTGCATTATTTCCATTCTTCAAAAGTTTCGTCTTCAAAAATGTCGTCAATCAGCAATTGGTCATCTCCGTTTGCGTGCATCATTTTGAAAGATTTCTCCCAACCTTTTCGAGGAACAGCTTTCGGTTTTAGGACAATTCTGCCTTTTTCTAAAATCAATTCAAGCGTATCACTAATATTATACTGCTCCAAAATTGATTTTGGCAACCTAATGCCTTTTGAGTTTCCGATATTGATTACTTGGACTTCCATAAAAATCTTGTTTGTGACTACAAAGTAATTACTTTTTTCTTAAAAAACAAATTTTTAGTACTATTTCACCCCACTGTGGTTTTTAGGTGTTCTCACTTATCTTTTATTTTTAGTAGTGTTCGTGAATACCTATCGGTTTTTATTTAGACGAATTTTCGATGATGCCGATTTCTTTTTCCGTCAAATCTTAAACCGTGGGCTATGGATGTACACGAATATATTTACAATGGATTTTGGAGTGTAAACCTATTGCTGGTCAATGCAAAAAGGGAACTGCCAAAAAAATTTGACAATTCCCTCATCTTTAAACACATTTTAATACACTATACTGCTACTTCGATATCTTCGGTTTTCTTGATAGTAATTTTTCCTTGAACAGGTGTAGGGTTTGAGATGATATCCAAAACTGGGCAAAATGATTCTACTAGTTTGGATAACTCTAATAGTTTAGCTGGGTCTTCATTGGAAGTGATGATAGTTTCAAATTCTACTTTACTGAAGCCAGGTCTTTCTTTTTCATCTAGTCCCAAGAAGCCTTGCAGGTTTAAATGTCCTTTGGATTTGACAGTTAAGTCTTGAATTTCAATTCCTTGTAAAGATGCTAAAGCACGATAAACTATTGCTTGGCATGCGCCTAGAGATCCTAGTACATATTCTACTGGATTGGGGGCAGAATAATTACCACCTAATACTTCTGGCTCATCAAAATTGTACTCAAATTTTCCTGAGTGCGCTTTTACATTGAGTTGTTTTCCAAGTGTAGATGTGGCTTGGAAGATAGCATTGGATTGCTCTGGGTGACTTTTTAATTGTCCGATGAGTGTTTCAAAGGATGCTTTAATGGCTGTTGACATAATAATTGGTTTTTATTAATAAATGAATAAATAAATAATTTAAAATTTGATTTATTAGCTAATGATAATTAGCATGGTGTGATATATCTTAAAATTGATTTGAAAATTCTTTTTATAGGAATATTTGAAATAAAGAAGTCAAATATTAACTAAAAGGAATTCTTTCAGATGACTTAGACGATATCAGGGAAAGATATTAGCAGCAACAACAGCAACACATCATAGCATTTGACATCATTTGTTGATGAATCAAATCTTGTGTTGTGACAAGGATTGTCTGTTGGTTTGTTTCGTTGTTGCGTTTCATTCTTTTTTGTTTTTCAATTTATATTTTCCTTTTTAGGGACAGGATTTGGCACCTTCATATTTCTATTGGTTGCCAGTGGGTCACAGAGCCAGTCTCTCACCACTTCTTTATAAATCCAGAATTTAAAATTTTCAAATTCTGAAGCTGTGTTTTCTCAAACACAAAACGAATATAGAAATGTTTTTAAAATTTATATACTAATTGTAATTTTTTTTAAAAATATTTTTTTGGAGGATTACATTCGTTCAGGCACTTCAATTCCTAGTGTGTTAAACCCATCTTTTATGATTCGTCCACATAAGACAGATAGGGCAACTCGCTTGTGAGTAACTTCTTGACTTTCATTAAAAATGCTCACTTCTGAATAGAATTTATTGTAGAGTTTAGCCAACTCGTATGTATAATCTATCAGTTTTGCTGGATTTAAGTCTAAAGCAGCCAATTCGATGACAGTGGGATATTGTGCAATTTTTAATATAAGTTCTTTCTCAATGGTCTGAATATCTTGTATGTCTTGAATAATTAAATCATGATTTTCTTTTAAAAATCTTCTATAAATACTCTGAATACGTGCATAGGAATATTGTACGAATGGTCCTGTATATCCATGTAAATCAATTGATTCTGCTGGATTAAACATAATTCTCTTTTTAGGATCTACGCGTAAAAGAAAAAATTTCAAAGCACCTAATCCCAGCGTCTTATATAGATTTTGGGCTTCTTCAGAAGAAAAATCATCAGTTTTGCCCAATTCTTCACTACTTTCTTGTGCAGTTTGAATCATGTCTGAAATGAGGTCATCTGCATCTACGACTGTTCCTTCACGTGATTTCATCTTTCCGCTTGGCAGATCAACCATACCATAAGAAAAATGGTGAATGCCATCTGCATAAGGTCGGCCAAGTTTTTTCAAGACCAATTGAAGAACTTTGAAATGATATTCTTGTTCATTGCCAACAACATAAATGGTTCTGTCCATTGCAAAATCCTTATATCTTAAATCGGCAGTGCCCAAATCTTGTGTAATATATACTGAAGTGCCATCTGATCGTAATAAGAGTTTTTGATCCAATCCTTCATCTGTCAAATCTATCCAAACACTTCCATCTTCTTTTTTGAATAATATCCCTTTCTCCAATCCTTCATTGACAATATCTTTTCCCAACAGATAGGTGTTAGATTCGTAATAAATTTTATCAAAGTTGACACCTAATGAATTATAGGTTACAGCAAAACCATCATAAACCCACTGATTCATTTTTTTCCACAATGCAATAGTGTCTTCATCTCCAGCTTCCCATTCTTGGAGCATAGCTCTAGCTTCTTGCATGATAGGAGTGGCATTGCGTACATGGGTTTTTAAGGTGTCTAATAAATCTTCTTTTTTATTGTCTTCTGCTTGCAAATATTTGAATACGCTAGCCTCAATTAATTTTTTATCTGCTTGTTGAAATGATGAAAAATCTTGTTGGATAGCCGCTTTTAACAAAGGCTGAGTTTGAGATTGTAATAATTTTTCAAATTCGACATAGAAATGACCGACTAATTTATCACCTTTTAAGCCAGCACTTTCTGGAGTAGGCATATCTTTAGATTTTTGCCACGCAAGCATGGATTTACAGATATGAATACCTCTGTCATTGACTAGGTTACATGTATTGACCTGATAGCCTGCTGCCTTTAAAACTCCTGCAACGGCGTAACCCAAAACATTATTTCTGATATGCCCCAAATGGAGTGGCTTGTTGGTATTAGGAGATGAATATTCTATTAAAATTTTAGTCTTTTTAGTTTTGCCTTTACCAAAGTTTGGATTTTGATAGGCAGCAATAAAATAATCTTTCCAGTAATCATCAGAAATGACAAGATTTAGAAAACCTTTGACAACATTAAAATCTTTTACAAATTCCAATTGTGCAAGTTCTTTTCCAATTGTTTGAGCAGATGCTTCTGGATTGAGACGAGTATATTTAAGCAGAGGGAAAACGACCAAAGTTAGATCACCAACAAAATTTTTAGGGGTTTCATTAAAAGTCAATTCATGACTTGAAATATCAGTATTAAAAGTTCTCTTAAAGATATCAGTAATGGATTTAACAAGTTGTTCTTTTAAATTTTCCAATTTATTCTAATTTAATGTGATAATCAATCTGCAAAGTTATTACTTTTGATGGCTTGATAGATAGTGTATTAAAGTAAAAAATGAGAGATAGATATATTGACCTGATTGAACAAACTTATTACTTCCCACAAGAAGGGTTTGATTTGGATGGAGATTGGCTCCGTTTTAACAAGGTAGATTTAAAGGATCTGATTGAAAAATATGGTACTCCTTTAAAGATTAGCTATTTGCCAAAAATTGAAGAGAATATCAATAGAGCTAGAAGATGGTTTCATGAAGCTTTTGAAAGTTTAGGATATAATGGCCATTATTACTATTGCTACTGTACAAAAAGTTCACATTTTGCTTTTGTTTTGGATGAAGTATTGGCTAGTAATGCACAATTAGAAACTTCGAGTAATTATGATATTTATCTGATAAGAGCATTATATAAAAAGAAAAAGATAGATAAGGCTATCCGTATTATTTGCAATGGTTTCAAAACAGATCAATACACTCAGAGTATATTGGAATTGTTTGCTGATGGATTTAATAATATTGTCCCAATACTTGACAATATGGATGAGCTAGATGCTTTTCTCAATGTGGAGAAAGATTTGAACATTGGATTGAGAATGGCGGCTGAAGAAGAACCCAATTATCAATTTTATACATCAAGACTAGGAATCCGTCAGAGAGATATGATTCCTTTCTATTTGGAGAAAATAAAACCTCATCCAAAACTGCATCTCAAAATGTTGCATTTCTTCATAGATTCTGGTATTAAAGATAGTGCATATTACTGGAGTGAGTTGAATAAATGCTTGAGTATGTATGTGGAATTAAAGAAAGTATGCCCTGAATTGAATAGTTTGAATATTGGTGGAGGTATGCCTATTCGCTATTCTTTAGGCTCAAAGTTCGATCATGGATATATCATCGAAGAGATTGTCAATAAAATTAAAACTTTTTGTGATGAGGCTGAGATAGATCATCCCAATATTTATACTGAATTTGGCAATTTTACTGTAGGAGAGTCTGGAGCTACTATATTTGAGGTAATAGGTCAGAAAAAGCAGAATGATTCTGAGCTATGGTATATGATTAATGGTTCATTAATGACGACTATTCCAGATGCTTGGGGCCTCAATCAAAGATTTATTTTATTACCCATCAATAGTTGGAATCAAGTGTATCAAAGGACTATTATTGGTGGACTTAGCTGCGATGTTTCAGATTATTATAACTCAGAAGTTCATATCAATCAAGTATATATGCCCAAAATTATGGGTGATCAGAAACTCTATATTGGATTTTTTCACACTGGAGCTTATCAAGATTCAATCAGTGGATATGGAGGTATTAAGCATTGTTTGATTCCAGGGCCTAAACATATTGTGATTGAAAAAGATGATAAGGGGAAGTTATCTCATTATGTTTTTAATGAAGAACAATCTGCAGAGAGTATGTTGAATATTTTAGGGTATAATAGGGAATAAGCGAGTTGTTCAAATATGGCATTGGGTATCTGATATTACCTATACTAGGGTTAATGATAATTGGAATTATTTGACCACTATTATAGAACTTACCGACAGAAAGGTGTAGGATGGTCATTAAGTGAAGATATAACAACAGAAAATACTATCCTAAAGGCTTGGATACTTACTAGGGCAAACAGATTATTGAGTGGATTTTTATGTTTCATTCAGATAGAGGAATACAATATACATCTAATAAAATGAAACTTTTAGTGTCATTTAATAGAAAAATTATTAGAAGTATGAGTAGAAAAGGAAATTGCGGGATAATGCTGTTGCAGAAAGCTTTTTTAAACGATAAAACACGAATGGTTGTATCGCTTTAAATACACCTCCTATAATCAATTGTATGGATCTGTAGCAGATTATAAGATTGCACTCCGCCCTAGGCTACCTTACACCCTTAGAAATGGAATTAAAATTAAGAAATAGTAAAAAATACTTGGCTTGAAAAAATTAGTCCCAAATTTAGTAGGAATTCCAGTATTCGTAAGTCCAGATGAAGAAAGGCGAATTAAAACAGATTTAGATTTTTCCATAATTAGTTTTGGAATAAAGTCTATTGAAGATAAAGACACGGAATTTTCCAGAATTCCTTTTGCATATAAATTTGAATACTTTGCTTTATCTTATGATATTGAAAATGCTTGTAAAATTGGAGTTGATGCTCTCACGGATTATAGGAATAAAGAATTTTCCCACAGTGGTGAATTGACATTATCCTTGGCTAGGAATGCGAAAGCTCTCAAAGAAATGAAAAATTTTATGGCATTAAAGGATTGTTTGCAAGAAATCAATCAATTAGTTAAACTTTATTCTTAAAAGAAGGAATTATGGCAAAAATTACAATAAAGGACACTGAAGTAACCATTATCCAGGTGGATAAAACAGACTATATTTGCCTTACGGATATGATTAAAGCAAAAGACGGGGATTTTTTTGTTACAGATTGGTTACGTAATAGAAATACCTTGGAATATATCGGTATTTGGGAACAAGTAAATAATCCTGATTTTAATTATGGCGAATTCGCCATAATTAGAAATAAATCGGGACTTAATAACTTTAAAATTAGTGTCAAAGAATTTGCAGAGCGCACCAATGCTGTTAGTTTGCAAGCTAAAGCCGGTAGATATGGCGGAACGTATGCTCACAAAGACATTGCGTTTGAGTTTGCAATGTGGATTAGTCCTGAATTTAAAATTTATTTGGTTCGTGAATTTCAGCGATTAAAAGAAGAAGAACAAAATCAATTGGGCTGGACAGCGAAACGAGAATTAACGAAACTAAATTATCACATTCACACCGATGCTATCAAACACAATCTTATTCCAAAAGAACTTTCATCGGCACAGACATCAATTATTTACGCCAACGAAGCAGACGTTTTGAATGTTGCATTGTTCGGTATGACAGCCAAACAATGGAGAGAAGCAAACCCAAACTAAAAAGGAAATATCCGTGATTATGCGACAATCAATGAATTGATTTGTTTATCGAATATGGAAAACCTGAACGCAGTTTTTATCAACGAAAAATTACCTCAAAAAGAAAGACTGATAAAACTCAACAAAATAGCAATTCAACAAATGAGCATATTGCAAGACGTTGAAAAAAGGAGACTTTTAAAATAGCTGGCAGACAGCCCACGTATTTGGTAGTACTTTTTCAAGCCAACTAAAAGCCACATACAGCCAAATTGGTATTGCAAGATAGTGATCGAAATGCTTCATTTCAAACTTCTTCGTATATTTAAATATCGGCTTCGTATTAAAGTTAGTGCTAAAAATCTGTTACCTCACAAAGCCGTTTCACGTTAAAGAAAGGTAAGAGAGAATATACTAAAATATTTTCATAAGCACGATGCTAGTGATGCTTTGCAGTTTTGGTAAATCATATATACCCCAAGAGACTGAAATAATGACAAAATTAAGGGTAAATTAAAATAAACTACCTTGTTCTCCTTGAGAATAATTAGTGATTTCTAATTCAATATTCAATTTAGAGGTAGGTTGGACTGGAGGATTATTCCCTCCATCATCATTTCCTCCACCGTCATTTCCATCTGGGTTATCATCAGAGTTAGTATCATCCTTGTTTTCATCATCCTCATCTGGCTCTTCATCTTGCGCAATTAACTGTATTTCTTTTATCTTGCCAGATACCAGTTTGTTTCCCATGGCTTTCCAGCCTTTCACTTCTATCAACTCAGCTAATGCAATTTCTTCTTCTGCTGTTTGCTTTTTGCCTAGGTCTAAAGTGTATTTTACAATAGGATTTTTTGCTAAAGTTGCAAAAGCAAGTTCTGCCCCTGGTTCATCAGCTATAAAGATGTATTTATGGTCAATGGTATGGGTTTCAATTAAAAAGCGTTTGAGATAATAGCATTTTTTGGAAGGGTAATAGTGAATGACAGAAATTGCTTTTTTTGAATGGAATTTTTCAAGAATCAATATATCTTTTAACTCGTACCTATTTGTCAGCTCAAAATTAGTCAGCATATATTCTCCTGATTTGAAGATGACTAGGATTTTATCATCACCGGAGAATGTTCCTAATAATCGACCTCTTTTATCTTTATTCAAACGACCAATTTCTTCATCTAAATAAATGTCTAAGCCTCCTAAAGTAGAGATTCCTACTGTACGCTGTTCAATTTTACGAATAGGATATTTTGTGACTTGGTTGCCTTGAGAACTTTTTCCTTTGATGGCAATGTCTGAAAATCCAAATTCAAAACTTTTCTTTTTGGCAGAACAACCTTGGGACAATTGTATGGAAACGATTTCTGCTTCACCATTTGGATTGGCTGAAAAATATAATAGTTTAGAACGTGGGGTCTCTTTTGTGATTTGATATTCTTTATCTCTAGTTACTCCAGTGACATTAAATCTTTTGGCATAGGTAACTCCAGATTTCCCATCCAAATATATTGCATTATAAGTTTTGCGCTCATCTCCTTTGTGCCAAACGTTAATGTATAAAATATCTTTTCCTACAAAAATTTTATCTTTTACAGAGACGACTTTATATGCACCATTTCTTAAAAATACAATAACATCATCAATGTCTGAGCAGTCCACAACAAACTCTTCTTTCTTCATGTCTTTGCCATAGCCGATGAATCCTTCTGCTCTGTTGACATAAAGTTTCTCATTATTGGCAGCAACTTGCTTGACTTCTACTTGATCAAAACTGCTGAGTTCAGTTTTTCGCTCTTTACCAGAGCCATATTTTTCTTTTAATTTTTTAAAATAATCAATAGCATATTGAATTAAATGTTCAAGATGATATTTGACTTCTTCGATTTCAGCTTCAAGCTTTTTGATATACTCATCAGCTTGGAAAGCATCAAATTTTGATATTCTTTTAATTTTAATTTCTGTCAGTTTGGTGATGTCATCGGTGGTGATTTCTCTAAAAAATAATTTCTTAAAAGGTTCAAGTCCACGGTCAATAGCTGAGATAACAGCTTCCCATGTCTCACATTCTTCAATATCACGGTAAATTCTATTCTCGATAAATATTTTTTCCAATGATGAAAAATGCCATTTGTCTTCTAAATGAGCTAGTTTAATTTCTAGCTCTCTTTTCAATAAATCTAAAGTGCTATCGGTACATATTTTCAGCACATCACTAGCACCTATGAACATCGGTTTGTCTTCGACTATGACACAAGTGTTGGGAGAAATGGAGACTTCACAATCTGTAAAAGCATAAAGAGCATCTACTGTCACACTTGTAGAGACATTGGGATGAAGCTCAATTAAAATTTCTACATCTTTAGCTGTATTATCAATGACTTTTTTGACTTTGATTTTACCTTTTTCGTTGGCTTTTATAATAGAATCAATCAAGCTGGAGGTCGTGGTACTAAATGGGATTTCAGTAATTGTAATGCTTTTCTTGTCTTTTACTTCTATCTTGGCTCTTACTCTTATTTTTCCCCCTCTTCTTCCATCATTATAGTTTCTACAGTCGGCATAACCACCAGTCTGAAAATCAGGCAACAATTCAAATGGCTTCTTTTTTAGATAAGCAATAGAGGCGTCAATAAGTTCTATGAAGTTATGAGGTAAAATTTTTGTTGCTAGTCCTACAGCAATTCCTTCTGCTCCTTGTGCTAATAAAAGAGGAAATTTAACAGGTAAGTGTACTGGTTCTTTTTTTCTTCCATCATAAGACAACTGCCATTCTGTAGTTTCTGCATTAAAAGCGACATCAAGAGCAAATTTTGACAATCTTGCTTCAATATATCTACCTGCTGCTGCTCTATCTCCTGTGCGAATATCTCCCCAATTGCCCTGACAATCAATCAATAAATCTTTTTGACCTAAATTGACAATCGCATCACCTATAGAGGCATCACCATGAGGGTGAAATTGCATAGTACTTCCAATGATATTGGCTACTTTGTTGAAACGACCATCATCCAATTCTTTCATGGCATGCATGATTCTTCTCTGTACAGGCTTAAATCCATCTAATACTGCTGGTACGGCTCTTTCGAGAATGACATAAGAAGCATAGTCCAAGAACCAGTCTTTGTACATTCCATTAATTGTTGTGATGGAATCTTTCTCGTTATTGTTTGTCTGTGATGAAGTGCTTCCCTCCAATTCTTCCATAAATACAATTGATTAGCATAAAAATAATAAACTATATGGCTAGTGACAAAATGAGTTATTCACATTTGTAGAATGTGAATGATTTTTGGCTAGTTTTTCTATTATGACAACATTTTATAAAGTCGCATTAACGATATTAATCAATATCAAAAAATATAAAATAGGTAGCATTTTACATTTTGAGAGATGAAAATTTGCCTCATTTAAGACAAACTAAACTTGAATTTTTACTCTTTAGATGCCAGTATAGTTGCTAGGACTGATAAGCTTCAATTCGTTTTTAATCGTTTCAGACACACTGAGAGTATCTATGAATTGATGAATTTTTTCCTTATTGATTTGCTCATTTGTTCTAGTCAATTCCTTTAAGGCTTCATAAGGTTTTTCATAAGCTTCTCTACGAAGGACAGTCTGAATACCTTCAGCAACAACCATCCAATTGTTTTCTAAATCTCTTGAGATAGCCACCTCATTAATTAGAAGTTTATTCATGCCTTTTGCCAAAGAAGATAAGGCAATCAGAGTGTGGCCTAAGGGTACTCCCAAATTTCTTAATACAGTAGAATCAGTTAAATCTCTTTGAAGTCTAGAAATAGGAAGTTTCTCTGACAAATGACTAAAGAGGGCATTGGCAATACCTAGATTGCCTTCTGCATTTTCAAAATCAATAGGATTTACTTTATGGGGCATGGCAGAAGAACCAATTTCTCCGGCTTTGATTTTTTGTTTAAAATATTCCATGCTGATATAAGTCCAGATGTCTCTACAGAAGTCTATCAATATTGTATTGATACGAATATAATTGTGAAGGAGTGCTGCTAGATGATCATAATGTTCAATTTGAGTAGTTGTCTGGGAACGCTGCAATTTTAAAACTCGATTGACAAAATGGTTAGCAAAATTTTTCCAATCTATTTTGGGATATGCAACATGGTGTGCATTGAAATTGCCCGTAGCTCCGCCAAATTTTGCAGCATAGGGAATAGTGGCAAAATAAATAATCTGATGCTCTAATCTTTCTACAAATACCAATAATTCTTTTCCTAATCTAGTAGGAGAGGCGGGCTGTCCGTGAGTTCTTGCAAGCATAGGAATAGAATTAAATTCTATTGAAAGCTTTCTGATTTCATTGACTATATGATTTAATTCAGGTAGATACACTAGCTCATTACATTCTTTCATTAATAATGGGATAGCGGTGTTATTGATATCTTGAGAAGTTAACCCAAAATGAATAAACTCTGCATTTTTTAATAAAACAGGGTCAGTGATTTTTTCTTTGATGAAATATTCTACCGCTTTTACATCATGGTTTGTTGTCTTTTCAATCTCTTTGACACGGATAGCATCTTCTTCACTGAAATCTAAATATAAAGAACGAAGGAGAGTTTGTTGGTCTTCATTGATAGGCGCAATTTGTGGTACTTGTCCACCTAAGGCTATAAAATATTCCACTTCAATACGAATCCGATATTTAATGAGTGCAAATTCAGAGTAAAAATCAACTAAAGGTTGAGTCTTTGATGCATATCTACCATCAATTGGAGAGATTGCAGTCAGTTCATTGCGCATGATATCTTGTTTTGCACAAAAGTACAATATTTGAAAAGTATAAGCAAAGCCCAATGTGGCTTTATGAAGAAATAATCATTTCTCTAATCAGTCCGATTAAAAATTATGGTATGATTGCTATTGACTAATATAAGTACCCCTTCATTAATTTTATATTCGAAAGCTTTATTTTGAATACTATTGAGATAAAGATTTTCAAATTCAGTCAAAGTGCTATTGTCTTTTTCTAATAAATGTATGTTTTTTAAATACACAATATTTTTATCTAATACAAAAGAACCGTCCAACTCGTGAATACCTGTACTTCCTGTGATTGTATAATTATTCAAATGGAATTCTAGTCTGGGAATGATATTGAAATCTTTTATTAGAGATATCTTTTCCTGGTCAAATTGTGATAGCATATAGATGTCATTGAGTCTGAAATCAGGAATCCATTTAGCACAACCGTTCAGAAGCAAATATTCATTTTGAAGTGTATCATGATAATGTACCATGACTTTATGAGCAATATTATTGATTTGTTGAACACTTGCACATGTGTCTTCTAAGATATTTATTTGTATAAAACCATTGTCAAATGTGGCATAATAGATTTGAGAATGGGAGAAAGGGTCATATTCTGTGCTATAATTATATCCAGCTATCTTTTTATCAGGAGCAATGTTTAATTCTATATTTCCACTGTGAGTTAATTCTAATGACCAAGTAGGATATTCACCATAAGCAAAAAAGAGAACATCTCTTTGGAATTTGTCCATATAAAAACTATTCTCAATCTGACTGTTATATTCATCTTGTGCTTCGATGTTTGTTGTCATAGCAAGTAATAATATGAAAGCCAATAATTTCATTTTGAAAGGTTTAAATTTTAATGATTTGCATGATGTATTTTAACAAACGCAATTTGGAGTTCATTTGTTTATACGATGATGATAAAAGTCAAAAAATAGACCAAAATCATTTTTTTGTGATTTATTTTATTCAGTTGAGAAATATATATTTTTCTATATGAGATATTCTAAATAAATTCGATACAAATTTTTTAATAGTATGCGTAAAACATATCTTTTAATCCTTTTTGTTGCTTTCTCAGGAGCATTTTTTACATCTTGTAAAAAAGATGAACTTCAGGTTCAAGAAAGAACAGTCAAGTCCAATCTGACTCAAGACCAAGAAAATGATATCTTTAACGAAGTTTCCCGAATGGTGAAGGAAACTCCTGAAATTTCTGCAAGAGAAAGGGAACTGATAGATGAACTTAGAACTTGGGCTATAGATGTTGAGGCCTATTATGAAGGAGTCGATGACGAGCCTACATGGGAAGCTAAATACAACCGCATTAGAGCCAATATGCATCAGACTGTTGATGCAGCTGCCGCAAAGGCATCTATCTTCTATGGTGGTAATGAGGGAAAAACTATCTTGGCGAAAAACTCTTATGTTTTGATGAGTTATGACGCTATGGAGAAATATATGAATGAATTCTTGTGGACAAAACTTGGTTTGTTTGCTGCGAATGAAGTGAGAAACGGTATAGTGTTATCATATACATTACGTGAGGTATTGAAGAAAACAAAAATAGATTTGGCTATTGATGGTATCAGTGGAGTCAATTTGTCCGATGTTTTATTTGAATCTACTCGCATATTGATGGATGGTCAAATTTCTGTATTTACAGACATAGGTGCACTAGGGTTGTTGAATAGAAAATATGGTCAAGAACCATTTTTAGATGCTTCTTGGTTGACACAAGAGGCTCGTAATGGATATGCTATTCAAAAACAAGCAGAAGCAGCTCTTGCAAATGGAAATATCAATGAATATCAAAATTTGCAAACAGAAGCCGCTATATGGTTTGGTGCTCATGAGCAACTTTATACATTGGATCCGTTATGGCAAACTGAAATAATGGGTATTATGGCACAATTGAATATTTGGATGCATGATGCTACAAAAGGTGGATTGGCATTGTTTGGTGATATTTTTATTGGCACAAATAAATTTGGAGAGTTTTTATTAGGCAATACAATTAAAATCCCTCTGGCTTCTCATGACTTGAGAAAAGGAGAAGATAGAGTGGGTATTGCTATCAATGGATTTAATACCTTGAATGAAATGCGTAAAACTAAAAGATGGGCTCCTTGGATTGAATATTCTCAAAAGAGATTAGGCTATCAACAAGGTGTCTATAATGTTAATTTTAGACCTTAGTATTTTTTAAAATATCTTATAGACATGATTTAAAATGTTCTGTATTCAAAACTTAGAGGCATAATTTTATGCCTCTTTTTATTTTATAGAGCTGGGTGACATCGTCAAAATATGAATTGTGTAATCCGTCTAGGCTGAGATTGTCGTTTGTAAAAAATAGCATTGTTGAGATAGTGCATTTTTAAATGTATTTTTTTAATTTTCCATTTTAAAAATCAAGAATGGGGCATCACCAGTTGCGTGAAGAAAAGCAATGTCAGAATTGTGGATTTACTGTTGAAGAAAGATATTGTAGTAGATGTGGACAAGAGAATATTGAAACAAGGCAACCTTTTTATTATTTATTCACTCATTTTATTGAAGATTTAGTTCATTGGGATGGTAGTTTTTGGAAGACAATTAAGTACTTGATGTTTTCTCCTGGAACCTTAACAAAAACATATTTAGAAGGTAAGCGCAGCCAATTTGTTGCTCCAGTTAAGCTGTATATATTTATTAGTTTTTTTGTTTTTCTCGTTGGAGGGATGATTACTGAAGATGCACTTGGCTTTAATGATATAGATGAGGTGGCAGATACTAGTGTATTAAGTATAAAGATTGATGCAGATACTACATCAATATTGAGTGTTGAAGAATATGACGCTTTACAAGCTTCATTGCCTGCCAATGAAAGAGATAGAGGTCTGACAAGAATGTTGAAAAGAAAAGTTGCTGATAGCCATGGTGAATATAAAACAGGTGAATATTGGCATCATCTATGGGACAAGGTATTAGATAATTTTCCTAAGTTTTTATTCATTTATATGCCTGTATTTGCTTTTCTATTATGGCTTTTCCAAGATAAAAAGAGATTTTATTATTTTGATCATGGCATATTTACTCTTCACTATTTTTCATTTTTGTTATTGGCGTTTTTTTTAACATTCCCTTGTGTTGAAGCTTTAGATGTTTTTTTTGGAAAGTCAGAATTGTTTGATTTGGCTACGACTATTTACCAAGTTGCTTTTATTTTATGGATGCTTCTTTATTACATTATTGCTTATAAAAGAAACTACGAGTTAAATGCGAAAAAATCGATAATGAAACTGTCAACATTGATATTTCTTAATCTTACTTTTTTCTTTGTGGGAATATTTATTTATGCTTTATTTGTTTTTTTGAGATTATAAGCATTTTGATAAACAGAGAAATGATATTTCTATATTTCTCATGATAATATTCAATGCATACATAGATTTGTTGAGAGAATTTTATATTTTAGTTTTATATGGAAAGACCAATTCAAGAAGGCCCATTGAAAGGGATTAGGATATTAGATTTGTCGAGATTGTTACCAGGTCCATTGGCTACACAAATGTTAGCAGATATGGGTGCTGAAGTGATAAAGGTAGAAGACCCCAAAGCACCAGATTATGCACGCTATATGGCTCCACATTATCATGGTCAAGGGATAAGTTATTTGGCTTTGAACCGCTCCAAACAGAGTTTGGCGATTGACTTAGGCAATGATAGTGGCAAGCAAATATTTTGGAATTTATTAAAGACTGCAGATATTGTTATTGATTCATTCAGACCAGGAGTTTTGAATAAGTTAGGTATTGATTATCAAACTGCTATTCAATATAAGGAAGATATTATCTATGTTTCTGTGACTGGGTATGGTCATGGTAATTTGATGGCATCGAAAGCTGGTCATGATATCAATTACCTAGGTCATGCTGGTGTTTTGGCAACCAATGGTACGGCTGATAAAATATTACAACCTGGAGTGCAGATTTCAGATATAGCTGGAGGTTCTTATCCTACCGTCATGGCTTGTTTGGCTGCTTTACTTTCAAGAAATTCAACAGGGAAGGGACAGTTTGTAGATGTTGCGATGGTAGATTGCTCATTGCCTCTCATGTCTTTTTATATGGCTGAGACATTGAATACCAATAAGTCTTATCAAAGACAAGAACATGCACTCGCAGGAAGCTTGCCTAATTATAATATTTATCAATGTAAGGATAGAAAATGGATGGCACTTGGCTCTTTGGAACCTAAGTTTTGGGCTGGGTTTTGTATGTTAATCAATAAACCTGAATGGGCAAATAGGATTTTTGACACCAATATTCATTCAGAGTTAGAAGCTTTATTTTTGACTAAGGACAGAGATGAATGGGCTATATTGGGAGCATCAATGGATATTTGTTTGACACCCATATTGGAAATGGATGAATTGGAAAAAGATAATTATCTGCAAGAACGTGGGATGTTTGTAGAGCATGAACATGCGATTTATGGCCAACTCAAAGGTATCAATCAGCCTATCAAGTTCTATGGTACGCCTAGTTCAAAAGGCTGGGCTCCTCCATTGATGGGAGAGGATAATGAAAATATTCTTCAAAACTTGGGTTATTCAGAGCATGAAATATTAGAATTGAAAAATAAGGGAGTCATTATTAGACAGGAGAAGTAATGAAATAGTCAAGGCTGTATATTGTTGACTGTGAACTAGATGGATACTCATTTTTCTGCTACTAATGAATAGGATATTTTATTTCTATTTCAAAATGGCAGGTATAATACTGAAAAGTGGTTGGTAAATTGTCTTGAAACCATTGTAAATAAAGGGATAGAGAAGAGCTTAATGGAATGTGTTTCATTAAGCTCTTTGTCTAAAAATGAAGAGAAAAACTATAGAATATTATTCGCTAATAATCGTCAGGAACAGAGAATTAAAAATAGATTTATTGAGTTCAAAAAATGGGTATTGTAATAACAACCCTATCTTAATCTACTGAAAAGAAACTATAATATTCTATTACTGAAAAAATCAATTGTCTTTTTTCTTCTAGCTTCCACCTAATAAACTTCCATCATAAGTAATACCTGCAAAAAAAGTTTTGCCTATATATGGACCTCCAATAATTGAACGGTAATCTGAGCCTATCAAGTTAGTACCTCCAATCTTGAAAACAGTATTGTATTTTTTTAATTGATATGAAAGAGCAGCATCCAATGTTCCAAAAGATTTAATCAATCCATTGCCAAAACTTGCAAACCACTGCATATCACTTTGCCATCTATAGCTCAAATCAAATCCTAAATGAGTATTGCTAATATTTTCATTTCCTATGCCAATATTAAACATGTGATTGGGTGAGTTGAAGTCCACTCCATCTCTTTCACGACTTTTATCTGCCTTATAATCCATGTAATTGTAATTAGCACGTATATTATATCCTTTTTTGGCTCTATAGTTTAAACCAATTGCACTCCCCCAAGATTTTACCTTTTCTTTCATATTGGTATAGGCATAAAATACAGAAGGTTCTTTCTGACCATTTGAGTTGATAAAATCTTCATAGCCATTAATATGCTGTCCTTTGTGGCTGGTGCCTTTTTTGCCTACAACGTAATCATGTGAAATAAAATCTTTGTACCAGTTGAAATAAGCATTCCAGTCTATATAAAGGTTTTTCACCACAGTTTTATATCCGATTTCAACGTTAGTCAGTTTTTCTGGTTTGATATATTCCATATAATCTTCTTCCAATAGACTATAATCCGGTTTCCCTGCCAAAAAGCTCTCTTTAAATTGGTTAAAAGATTCTCTTGTGTATGCACCTCCTTCATGTAAACCATAGCGCTCTGCATTTCTTTTAGTTCCACCGATTTCAATATTTGTGGATGGGAAATAAATAAACTGTGCTTGCGTATCAGGATTTCTAAAGCCTGTCTGGAATGAAGCACGAATATTGTGCTGACGTTTTTTACCTAAGCTGACGACAGATGCCACACGTGGTGAGAAAACACCATTGAAATTTTCATTCTTGTCATATCTGATAGAAGCCGACACTCTCCATCTCTCTTGGAAAAACTTTTTGGTTGCTTGTACAAATGCGCCGTACTCATTGATTTTGATTCTGGAATTGACACCTGTCCCATCAGGATCTTCATTGAAGACAGTTCCATCCGTAAACAGACTGTATAATCTGTGGTTTGCACCCACCAAGATTCCTATTTTATCTTTCAACAAGGAAGTAAAATCATAAGTTCCTTCCGTATGAAATAGTCTGGAATTATCTTTGAAAGCTGCACCTCCCAAAATACCGTTTTCAGGATCAGCATGTTGGAAATAGGTATTCCGAATGGTTTCGATGGCATTTTGAAACTCAGCACTTCCTCTTGCCGGCATCGTCGCATCAGCAGCTAAACGAGCCTCTGCAAATGCAGTCCGCAATAGATTAGGCCGGTTACTCATTCTGTCAATACGAACGCCTGTCAATCGGGATTCTGTCATTAAAGTAGCCACAAAATTACCAAGATAGGTAGGTGCCCACTGGTCTTCCGTACCGGACATCAACTCCAAAGCATAACTACCAAGTGCTGTCAAGTTATAAGAGTCACCGGCATTGGTTTGGGTCATATAACTTCTCACCATGAAGTTTTTTCCGGTCGCTTCTATTTTATTGGAAAAAGCCAAAAAGTTTTTTAACGCAAATCTTTCAGAACCTTGATACACTGAGTTTCCCGAACCGGCTCTAAAAGCATAATTCATCTCTATATCATCCGTCGGTTTATAATGCAAGGATGCGCCACCTTTGATACTGGTTGCTTTTCTGTTATTCAACAATTCTTCTTCAGTCAGTCCTGTTCTTTGCAAACCGATAGTGGGAAGATATTTAAAATTATTACTGATGAATTTTTTTGCATCATCAGGAGTAGAAAACAGCATTTGGAAATCCGGGTCGGAAGAAATCATATCTATGAACAAATTAGCCGTTTCGGGGTCTAAATTTTGCAATTCACCAAGCGGAATATTGGCTAAAATGCCTTCATCGCCATAAGTATTGACTCCATTAAAGTTAGCAGGTCTGTTGCCTATCACTTTCTCTCCGGTCTTGGGATCTATATAAGGATCGGTGTCGTGAAATTGATGTGTCTCAAGGTCTGTCTTATAATCATTGGCTAACCAATCCGTCGCTCCGAAATAACTGGCAGTCACTTTAAAGCCAAATTTTCCAAAAGTTTTTGCATATCGGATATCTGCGCCAAACAAAGGATTGTTTTTCTTATCGTTATGTGCACTCGAAAACCCACCTTTTACCGATAATGTCAATCCTTCATAATCAAAAGGGCTTTTACTGTTCATAATCATGATACCGTTGAAAGCATTTGGGCCATAAAGGGCGGAAGCAGCTCCCGGTACTAATTCTATATTTTTAATATCTGTCTCACCAAGTCCAATCAAATTGCCTAATGGAAAATTAAGCAAAGGGGCAGAATTGTCTATTCCATCTACCAATTGTACAAATCTATTATTGGTCACGCCACCAAAACCTCTTGTATTGATGGCATTGAAAGTCATAGAACCTGATGCCGTAGTGACACCTTTCAGCTTTGTCATCTGTTCAAAAAAGTCCGGTGAAGCAGAAGATTTTATCGTTTGCAAATCCAATTTTTCAATAGAGACAGGTGATTCCAAAATCTTTTCTTCTACCCTTGATGCGGAAACAACAACTTCATCCAATATCGAATTTTCCTCGTTTAAGATAATATTTAAGCCGTC
This sequence comes from Chitinophagales bacterium, assembly GCA_023957235.1. Classification (GTDB taxonomy): domain Bacteria; phylum Bacteroidota; class Bacteroidia; order Chitinophagales; family JADIYW01; genus JAMLHH01. The sequence continues at coordinate 420,732 of JAMLHI010000003.1, forward strand.
TTGATTACCTTTTATGACTAATTCCTTATTTGAAAAACCGATATATGAAAACACAATTGTAAAAGGTGGCTTTTGCTCTACTTCCAATTTGAAGTTTCCGTCAAAATCTGTCACCGTTCCGATAGAAGTACCTTGTACTACGACACTTGCTCCAATCAAAGGTTCATTGGTATCATCGTTAATTGTACCGCTTATCGTAGTCTGAGCATAAACAAGATTTAAGCTAATTAGTACAAAGAATAAAAATAAGATATTTTTCATCAGTCAACAATTTTCAAACTAAGTTAAATAATAATCAACAAGATGTTAATTGTTTTGAATATTTTTCAAATATACCTGTGTTCTTATCTCCAAAGTTCTGTCTTTGGAGATGAAAATATAGATAAAAAACTATCTGACAATGATTATTTGAGTGCTTCCAACAAGATTTTGGTTTTACTTTTTCCGATGAGTGCTTCTATCTTATCTATATCCGTAGATTTAATCTTTTTGATCGAACCGATTTTTGTCAAAAGTAATTCTGCTGTTTTTGTACCTATTCCTTTTATGTCCGTCAAACCGGTCTTGATAGTTCCTTGTGAACGTTTATCGCGATGAAAAGTGATTCCGAAGCGGTGTGCTTCATCTCTGATATGTTGAATGACTTTGAGTGTTTCTGATTTCTTATTGATGTGTAAAGGATAAGGATCTTCCGGGTAGTAAATTTCTTCCAAACGTTTTGCGATAGAGATACATTGAATCTTATCATCGAGGCCAAGTTCATGAAGACTTTGCATTGCCATGCTTAGCTGACCTTTCCCACCATCAATGACAATGAGTTGTGGCAAAGGAGCATTTTCTTCCAATTGTCTTTTATATCTACGATAGACGATTTCTTTCATCGAATCAAAATCATTAGGTCCTTCGACAGTTTTGATATTGTAATGTCTATATTCTGAACGGCTCGGTTTGGTATTTTTAAAAACCACCATTGCAGCTACCGGAAAATTTCCCTGAATATTCGAGTTATCAAAACATTCGATGTGAAAAGGCAGGGTTTTTAGTCTTAATTCGGTTTTCATCAACTGTAAGACACGCTCTTCATTGGTGATATCTTTAATTTTCTTAATCTCATTCTTCTTGATAAAAAATGCATTCTTATAGGCTAAATCTATCAATTTTTTCTTGTCTCCAATTTTAGGAATAGAAAAAGAAAATTCGGGCAGATTATGTCCTTCATCCAATTCAAAAGGAAGTAATATCTGTTCGTTAGTTTCTGTATTGAGTAAAATTTCCAAAAGAGCCTGTTCCAAAAGATATTCTTTGGTTTCATCTAATTTTCTTTTGATGACCAAATTTTTTGCTTTGACAATAGTCCCGTCAAACACGTATAAATAGTTGATATAAGCAGCTTTCCCGTCATCATAATATCCAAAAACGTGAAAATTACCCAAGCCGGGATTGACGATATGGGTTTGCTCCATATACTCTTTGAGAAAGATCATCTTGTTTTTCCAATCCTCAGCTTCTTCAAAACATAGGCTTTGGGCGGCATGCTCCATATTGTCTTTGAGTACTTTTCTGACAGTAGATAATTTCCCTTTGAGTATGGCTCTGATTTCATCAATATTTTTCATGTAATCTGCTTCTGTTTGCAGCCC
>JAMLHI010000004.1 GCA_023957235.1 Chitinophagales bacterium
CCTGAAATAATAAGCGAAGACGTGAAAGCATTCCTGCAATTTGAAATAGATTGGTTAGGCGGGGAATGGTACATTGGTAAATGGCTTTTGACATTGACAATTCCACTTTCATTTTTTGCACTTGGACTTGCATTTTGGAAGCGTAGTTTATTTATCGGACTTGGTGTCATTGTGCTTATGGCGACAGGGAAAATTATTTGGAGCATACAAAGTGCAGGAGAAATAGGAAAAACAACTTTAGTTCCAGCAGTTGTAGGAATGTTAGTATGTACTGGACTAATTTATTTTGGATTTAATCGACTTGAGAAAAACAACCCTTATCGTTAATAGGGTTTGTGTCATGTGGACTGACGTTTACGGCTGGAAATTTTTATGGAAATTTTCCGTCCGAACACCAAGTGCTCAACCGATGTCCAAAAATCAATAAAAGAACTCCTTTGTTTTTATTTATAAACATAGGGTTGAATGTAAAGCATCAATTCTCCAGCTGAATCAAATGCCCCCATTTTCTTTGCAACTAGATTGCCTTTTTGGTCAAAAATAAACGTAATAGGTATGGTATATATGCCTAAATTTTTCATATCTGTAAGAAGGTGATAGATTGGAATACTTAGTTGGTTTTTGGTGATAAAAGAATTGATTTTTTCTGAGTTTTCGTCAGATGCTAGTACAAATTCAATATTTTGATTTTTCATCTCTTGATATACATTTTCAAACATGGGCATTTCCTGTACACAAGGAGGACACCATGTCGCCCAAAAATTAAGGACAACTACTTTTCCTTTAAATTTACTTAGATCAAATGTCTCTTTTGATAAAGATTGAACATGTACTTCTTTCAATTGAATTTCAGGTGTTATAAAATATCTTTTAATAATCGTTCCTGCAAAGAGCAACAAAAAGACGATAAATAAGCCAATCGTTATTTTTTTATTTTTAAACATGATAGTTTTTTAATCAGTTGAATATATATGTTTAATCCTTCCTTAAGTTCGTCTATGAAGATAAATTCATCTGCGGTATGCGACCTTTCTGATTTGCCAGGTCCCATCTTGATAGAAGGTATATTTAATAAAGCTTGGTCAGAAAGGGTTGCAGAACCAAATGTGGAAATATTGAGTTGTTGGGCTGCTTGTACAATAGGGTGGTCATCTGCAATAACACTTGGTTGTAATCTTGTTGATCGTGCTTGTAGTTGACCATGTAAATGATTTTGAAGCAATTGAATTAACTCCTCATAATTATATGCTGCAGTAGTGCGGATATCTATGACATATTTACAAATGTCTGGAACGACATTGTGTTGTTTGCCCGCTTCAATAACTGTAACTGTCATCTTTGTTGCTCCGAGAACTGGACATTTTTTTTCTAATGTATAATTTTTGATCCATTGAATATCCTCAACAGCCTTGTAGATAGCATTGTCTCCAGTATCTCTTGCAGCATGTCCTGTCACTCCATATACAGTGGCATCTACTACCATCAGTCCTCGTTCGGCTGTTGCCATTTGCATTTCTGTTGGCTCTCCTACAATGGCAAGAGAGCAAGTGGAGGTGATATCTGCGATGGATGATATTCCATTTTGACCAGAAATTTCTTCCTCAGCAGTAGCAGCAATGCAGATATTAAAGGGCATATCTTTTCTGTCATAGAAGAATAAAAAGGCACCTATTAATGTAACTAAAGCACCTCCGGCATCATTACTGCCTAGTCCATAAAGTTTGCCATCAACTTCAATAGGGCTAAAAGGATTTTTAGTATATAGTGCTGATGGTTTTACAGTATCAATATGAGAGTTCAGCAATATAGTAGGGAGACTTTCGTCAAAATATAGATTATAAGCCCAAGTGTTATTATTGCGAGTGTAAAATGTAATTTTTTCTGAACTAAAAAAAGCTCTTATCACTTGAGCAGCATTTTCTTCTTCTCTACTCAATGAAGGTGTAGCGATTAAATCCTTTAATAATTGAAATATTTTTTGAAAAATAAATGTATGTTCCATTATATTGTAAATAGAGTGCCTAAAGGCTGATGATTTTGAATAATTTGAAATATATCTGATGCATGACACAATCTGACTTGTTGAACACCTTTTTGAATCGCCAATTCAATATTATGAACTTTGGGAATCATGCCGGCTACTATTGTACCCTCATTAATGAGATTTTGTATTTGACCAATCTGTATATGAGGAATAAAAGAATTTTCATCATGAATATTTTTAAGTAATCCTTTCTTTTCAAAGCAATATACAAATTGAACTTGAAAATCCTGACTGAGCGCAATGGCCAATGAAGATGCTATAGTGTCTGCATTAGTATTCAGTATCTGCCCATTAATATCAATTGTCAATGGAGCAAAGATGGGGACAAAACCTGCATTTAGCAAAGCAATGATTTTAGTATTATCTACCTTATCTATATCACCCACATACCCAAAATCAATACTTGGATGCTTACGTTTGTGTGACAAAATTATCTTTCCATCAGCACCTGTTATACCTATTGCATTGGTCTGAAGAGCTTGAAGTTGTGCAGTAATATTCTTATTGATAAGCCCGCCATACACCATAGTGACAATTTTTAATGTCTCGCTGTCCGTTACTCTTCTTCCTTCAATCATTATAGGTTCAATACCCATGGATTTGGATAATTCACTTGCAATTTTTCCACCTCCATGAACCAATATCTTATTTCCTTCAATCAAATGAAAATCATTTAAAAATTGATTTAAAGCTGTAGGGAAATCGACAATGTTTCCTCCGATTTTGACTATCGTCAGTTTGGGCTTATTCATAAGTATAAAAGTAATTTTTTATAAGCATAAAAGAATATGAAATTTAATAAATAAGATGGGATGTCTTAATAACTTCTATGAATATTAAGATTTTTAAGAAAAGCGATCATCCTTGCTAATAATGTAAATTGTATCTTGAATTCAAAGAGGATGGTAGGGCTTACATTATATCAAATTGAAAAATGCTATTCATTGAAAACCTCAATAGAAACTATCACTGCTTTTTCTTTTCATTTTAAACAAACGATAGAATATAATGAGAATTCAGTGGCTTATATATTATTGACATATTGATTGTTTAGTATTATCTTTATAAGAAAATAGTATGAAAGCGTTTGGCTTGTTCTCCTTGCTATTTCTGTTGATATCAGGGCAATTTGTATGGGCACAAGAATCTTGTGGAAATGAACATTTTGAACAACATGCTAAATTATATCCAGAATATTTCCGGGAATATGAAAAATTGACTCATCAGCCTACTATCTTCCATCAAAGGTCTCAGGGAGAAGCTGTAATTTCAATTCCTATTGTCGTGCATGTTTTACATACGGGCGAACCGATAGGCCAGGGGGCTAATATTTCGGACAAACAGATTTTTGATGCTATTCAAAAGGCGAATGAAGAATGGAGAAATGCAAGTGGAAATAGTACAGATATGAATTTTCAATTTTGTCTAGCTAGTAAAACGCCTCAAGGTCAACCAACTAATGGAATAGTAAGAGTAGATGCTAGCCATATAGCTAATTATAAAGAAATGGGAATGAGCTATTCGGGCTCGGCAGGTGCCAATGAAGTGGTGTTGAAAAATCTAAGTAACTGGGATCATAATTATGTATATAATATTTGGATTGTCAATAAAATATCAAATGTCAATGTAGCTGCATTTGCGTATTACCCTTTAAGCATTCATTTTTCTTTTGATGGAGCTACTGTTAGTTATCAATATATGGATAAATCTTCTTCATCATTAGCACATGAACTTGGACATGCGTTAGGTCTTTATCATACTTTCGAAGGGAGTGAACAAGGTTGTCCTATCAATACTAATTGTGCAAATAATGGAGATAAAGTTTGTGATACCCCGCCACATTTGAAGTATGATTGTTATAAGACAGATTGTAGTGATTCTGATTTGGAAAACTCTTTTTCAAATATCATGAGCTATTGTTGGCCGAGAGTTCTATTTACTCTAGGACAAAAAAATAGAGCTTATTCAGTTTTTAATAGTACCGTCAGAAAACAATTATTGAATTCTAAGGCTTGTCAAAAAATCTGTGATACCATTTATTCACAACAGACACAATATCTTTGTGGAAGTCAGAAAAGTGATACAGTAGTTCATTTCTTGAAAGCATTGAATGGATGTGATAGTATCCATACAATGATTACCCATTATCTTTCGCCATTGTCTTTACAATTGAATGTAGATAGTATTTCTACTCCTTATCAATATAAATTTTCAATTGACACCTCTCAATTAGATAATATCAACTTGCAATGGTATGTTAATGATACACTGGTGGCTACAAGTGCTTGGTTTGTTTTGACTGTAGAAGAGGGTAAATATTACAAAGTGAAACTGATAGGTGAAAATGTATGTGGGCAAGATACTGTCGAGATGATTGTTGACAAGACGATATCCACTTCAATATCTGAACATTCTATGGGGAAATCTATTCTTGTATATCCTAATCCTAGCGATGGTGATTTTATTCTTGCCTTGAAGAATTTTTCTCAAGGTGATTATAGTTTAAAGATTTTTGATGAATTGGGTAGGGTAGTCATGCTCAAAAATATTGATACTATTGAAAAGCAAGTGATTCAAGTTAATCAATGCCACATTGTTGATGGAGTATATCAATTGTTAATATTGAAAGATGGAATACCTATTGAGGCGACTCGTCTAGTTTTCAAAAAATCTTAGAAATTTCCTTTAAAGGTTCTACAAGATTTTTTTGAAGTTTCTTTTTTCTTGTTTTTAATAATGATAGGGGCAAATCTGCCATCATAAGCTCCTTGCGAGATAGCTATTTCCCTACGTGCCTTTTTGACAGCCTTAATAGAATTGTGTTTTTTACTTTTCATGAAGATAGATATGAATAAATAAATCGTTTTTCTCAATAAAACTAAGTGATTCTTTGAATGATATATGTATTAAGAGATTGAAAAATAGGCATAATGCCCAAAATTGCACCTGACTTTTAAGTTAATACCTAAAAGCCAAGGGTGCAAAAACACTCATAGTTTTAATTTTGACTACAATTGACTATCTAAATATTCGGAATTAGGGTTTAAAATTTATATTGAATTCCAATGGAATAATTGATTGGAGCCTGAGTGAAATATTTTTTTGTGCCATCTTCTTCTACATAACCATGGTTGTAATATTTGGTATTGGAGAGATTGTTGGCGTATAAAGAAAACTGGAATTTTTTATATTGATAGGAGGCACGGGCATTGAGTAAGAAATAAGAATTTATCTGTGAAGTATTGGCAAAGTTGATATATGAAGAGGATTGAAATCTACCACTTACAGCAAAATTAAACCCTTTGTTGGCATAAGATACTTCCTGATTGATGATAAAAGCAGGTGTTAATATAGGACTGAATTTTTCTGACTGTTCTTTTATCCTGCTATAGTTAAATGATGATTGGTTGCTGATACTGAAATGAGCATTAATTTTGTAATCTAAGCTTATTTCAATGCCAGTTCTATAACTTTTCTCAACATGATTGGTCAGAGCCAAACCATTAGGACCAAAATTTCCATCTAAGACAATTTCATTTTTGAAGTCCATATAGTATAAGTTAATATTGAAATTGAGTTTTTGATTTTGATATCTTAGCCCTATTTCATGGTCTGTAACGTATTCAGGTGTAGTGTTAAATAACATTGCATTCCCTAGACTATCTGTAAGTAGGTCATCATTTCCTCCAAAAATATCATTACGAGTTGGTTCCCTTCCTGTATATCCAATACTATAGTATAAAGATGCCTTTGGTTGAATATTAGCGTTTATTCCTAATTTCGGGCTGATAAAATGCCAATCCATATTAGGCATTTTTGCTGTTCCTTTGTAATTAAACATGACATATCTATATTGTACATCTGCCATTATATTGAGCCACTTGTAATTATAATTGATTTTTGAAAAGATACTGGCTTCATTTTTATATCCTATATTACTGTATAATGGACCTAAGGTTTTTTCACTTCCATGATGATTTTTCTTGTAGTAATTGGCATGAATTCCACTTGTCCATTGAATTGATTTTTTTGAAAGAGAATAATTTGAGAAAAAGCCTAAAAAATGTGAGTTCATATCATATTTATATAACTCATTAGTTGATGGTAAGCCTAAAAAATTATTATAATCAAAGAAATAGCCACTTTTTAAATAAGTATAATAGACGCTAGATTGTAAAGATGAGGAAGACGAAATTTGCCATTGATTCAGTATTTGAAACAAAGCTTGAGTAGTATTATCTTTTTCATCTTTTGAATTACCATTTGTCCTTCTATTGATGCGGATAAGTGAATCTGACACACCTATCCATGACATTCCATTTTGTTGATGACCTACTAATGCATTCATTTTCCAAATGGCTTTATCATTATATATTCCACCACTTAAATAGGCTGATTGTGAATGATTGAAAGCATGTTTTTTGTACCCATCTGAATAGATTTCAGATATTCTAGCGTAGAGGCCTTTTCGATTTTTCAAGCCACTATTATATTCAGCAAATGCTCTAAGACTATTATAGGAACCGTAGTTGACTCCAAAAGTGGTTTGAGAAGAATCTGCTAATAGTGGTGAAAATAATTGCACGCTACCACCATAACTAGCCACTCCATTTTTAGTCGAACCGACCCCTCTTTGTACTTGTATTTTACTGACAGAATTAAAAATATCTGGATAATTTGAAAAGTATCCTCCTTGGTCTTCTGGTTCATTAAGTGGAACACCATCTAGTGTTAGATTAATTCGGGATTGGTCTATACCTCTGATTCTGAAATAGGAGTATCCATTAGAAGCTCCTGCATCAGAATAGTTGGTAATTGAAGGAGTCTCTGACAATAAAAAAGAAGGTTCTTGCCCGACGTTTTTGATTTTAATTTCTTCAGAATAAATATCTTGGAAGGAAATAGGAGCATTTTTTTTGACTTGATAATTAATGATGACCTCTTCTAATCGCTGGATGGTGTCGTTTAGTTCTTGTTCCTGAGCAAATAAATTGTGGGCAAAGGAAAAGACAATAATCATTATGCCTTTAAATATTTTTTTTAATAAGTGAAATAATTGCCCTTTGAATGGGTGCTGCAGATAGAAAGTGTTGAAAATCATTTGAATGTAAATTAGCCTTGTGTTAAAATAAAAACTTGGCTAAAGGAATATTTTTAATGAATTTAAAAATACCATTTGCACAAATAAGATTGTGCTGTACTTTTCCCTACGACAGTATCAACTGTATCAGGTTCAAAGGGACTCTCTCAATTCTATTATAGAATACCCCTAAAGCCAATGCAAAGTTATGGCAAAAAATGATTTTAAATATTTTTTCATGATTTTTTATCTGAATTTATCTCCAATAATTTTTAATAGATTGATTGTCAGATAGAAAAAGGGATACCCGTTTTTAAATTGGCATATTTGCTTGTCACCAATAAGTTGAAGAAGTAAAAATTTGTTTTGGATGATATATACAAAATATATCACCTGCAGAAGTGTATTTCTAAATTCAGTATGATTTTCATGCTCATAAATCGGTATTAAACGTAACTTAGTGGCAATTTCTATTGTATGAAACAAATTTTGATTTTTGGAGTGTTCAGTTTATTATTATTGGTTGCTTGTAAATATTCTGACATTCCTAAACATATTGAGGTCCGTAAACATTTAGAATTGGATTATGCTCCTTATTTGAATAAAACAGAAGATTTGCATCCCAATGCTATTGTGGGACTCCAAAACAAATACAGGGATGTTTATTATATAGTTGTGCCTCAGAAATGGAGCGAAGATTCGGCTTATGTCTATTATTTATTTGATTCGTTAAGTAATGATTTGAAGAATATAAAGAAAGCAGAGCAAGGTCTTCATGAAGTATTAGTTTTGAGAGATACAAGTTATCATAATGACAAGGGTTATTTTGTTCAGAATATATTATTAACTGGAGTATTAAATGAGAAAAAATTAATTTTCAATATGCAGTTAATACAGAAAGATAAGACATTGTTTCAATCATCTGGATGGTGCTTTTGGAGTAAGAGGGATTTATGGATGAAAGATATTGATGCAATGAATCAATCTATTCGTATTTTAGATGGGGTGAAATAAATTCTTTTAAGCATAGAAGATTTAGAATGAGCGAACTTAGAACAGATCCTACTTCTCAAAAAAGGAAAAACGACCATATTGATTTGGCATTTTCCTCTCAGACCGATATTGATCAGATAGATAAAAGATTTAGCTATGAGCCATTATTAGGTTGTTCTGAGGTAGAAATTCCTGTAAAATCTTTCTTAGGAAAGGAGATTCATACGCCAATATGGGTAGGAAGTATGACTGGAGGAACAGAGAAGGCATATCAGATTAATGAAAATCTAGCCCGTGCCTGTAATGAATTTAAAATGGGAATGGGATTAGGTTCTTGTCGTCAGTTGTTAGAGGATGATACTAGGATAAAAGATTTTGATTGGCGTCATTTGGTAGGAGAGGATAGACCATTTTATGCCAATTTGGGTATTTTTCAAATAGAAGAGTTACTTCGTCTTCAACAAATAGAAAAGATAGAGGTGTTGGTTCAAAGATTGCGTGTCAATGGATTGTTTATTCATGTCAATCCGCTTCAGGAATGGTTGCAACCAGAGGGAGATAAGTTTTACAGACCTGCAATTGAAACGATTCAAGATTTTATTGAGCGTACAGACATTCCTGTTATTGTGAAGGAAGTAGGACAGGGTATGGGCAAAAATAGTTTGTCTGCCTTGATGAAATTACCTATTCAAGCAATAGAATTTGCTGCTCACGGTGGTACAAATTTCTCAAAACTTGAACTTCTTCGTAGTCAGCCAGCCTTCCAAGAATTGTATGAGAATATTATCCGAATAGGCCATTCGGCAGAAGATATGGTGGAGTTTGTCAACCAGATTTTAGAGGAGCAAGCTAGTGAAGTTCAATGTAAACAGTTCATTATTTCTGGAGGAATAAAAAATTTTCTTGACGGATATTATTACATGAATAAATTGAATGCTACTGCTATTTATGGACAAGCTTCAACTTTGTTAAAGTATGCAACGATTTCGTATGAAGCACTGCGAGAATATATACAAAGTCAGAGAGAAGGCTTGAAATTAGCTCAAGCATATTTAAAAGTAAACGAATAAGTATGAAAATAATTGAAGGATATTCAAAATTGTCCAAATCCCAAAAACTAGATTGGTTAGTAGAGAATTATTTTGATGGAGACGATAAGGTCAAAGAAGAATTTCAAGGTTTTTTGCATAGAGATGAGCAAATTCAAAAATCATTTGATGAGTTTACAGAGAATACAATAACAAACTTTTATTTGCCTTTAGGAATAGCACCTAATTTTATTATCAATGGAAAGCCTTACGCTTTACCAATGGCTATCGAAGAAAGTTCGGTAGTTGCTGCCATGGCAAAAACAGGAAAGTTTTGGATGGATAAAGGTGGCTTTAAGGCTGAAATTATTGGTACTAAGAAGATAGGTCAGGTACACTTTTCTTTTAATGGAAATATAGCATTGCTGAAAGAAAATTTTCCGGCAATTAAAGATTTTTTAATGGTGAATAGTGCTTATTTGAGTGTTAATATGGAAGCCAGAGGTGGAGGTGTGGTGGATATAGAGTTGGTGGACTATACAGATGAGGAACCCGATTTATTTCAGCTGAAAGTCAGTTTTGAAACTTGTGATTCTATGGGTGCCAATTATATTAATACTGTTCTTGAAGAAATGGCACAATTGCTCAAACAAGTTGTAACGGTAGAGAAATATGAGGATTGTCCTTATATTATTATGTCTATTGTTTCAAATTATACTCCAGATTGTGTTGCCCGTGCATGGGTGGAATGTCCGATTGAACAGTTGGGAACGATTAGTGGAGTGCCTGCGCAAGAATTTGCTCAAAAAATTAGAAAAGCTATCCGTATAGCAGAGATTGACCCACATCGTGCTACTACACATAATAAAGGAATTTTCAATGGTGTAGATGCAGTAATTATAGCTACAGGTAACGATTTTAGGGCAGTGGAAGCTTGTGGTCATACCTATGCCTCTAGAGATGGTAGATATAGAAGTTTGACACATTGTAGTATTGAAAATGGTATTTTTAAGTTTTGGATAGATTTGCCTTTAGCAGTAGGAACAGTAGGAGGTCTGACACAATTACACCCACTTGTCAAAAGATGTCATCAAATGCTTGGAAATCCTGATGCAAGAGAATTGATGATGATAGCAGCGGTTTCGGGATTAGCACAAAATTTTGCAGCCATTAAAGCTATGACAACTGTAGGAATTCAAAAAGGTCACATGAAAATGCATCTTTTGAATATTTTAAATCATCTGGAAGCATCTGAAGAAGAGAAAAATTATGCTTTAATTTATTTTAAAGACAAAATAGTTTCTTTTACGAATGTCAGGGTCATGTTGGATCAGGTGAGAAGTGGTGAGGTCGAGAAACCATAGTCGTGGCTGAAGATTTTTACGCTCATGGCAAGTTATTGTTGACTGGAGAATATCTAGTTCTAGATGGTGCTTTATCATTGGCACTACCTACGCATTTGGGGCAAAAAATGAATATTTCTCGTTTTACAGATAATAATCATCTTCATTGGGTCAGTAGAGATGTTTTTGGTAATAAATGGCTTGAAGGGGTTTGGGATGTTAAACAACAATTATGGTTGGAAATCAGCAATGTAGGTAGAGCTGACTACTTAAAAATGTTATTCATCTACGCTACTCAAAAGTTAAAAATCAATCTCTCTGGGTATGCTGTTGAAACTCACTTAGAGTTTCCCATTGATTGGGGATTAGGTTCGAGCTCAACATTAATAGCATTATTGGCTCAGTGGTGGAAGGCAGATGCTTATGAGCTGTTAAAGGTAAGTTTTGGTGGCTCAGGTTATGATATAGCATGTGCTAGTTCCTCTTCTCCAATTTTATATCAGCTCAATGGAATGAACAGAAAAGTAGAAGAGATTCAATTTGCTCCTTTATTTAAAGACCAATTAGCTTTCTTATATCTAGGGAAAAAACAGAATAGCAGAGAAGGTATTGAACATTATAGATCTATTTGGGTAGATAAAAGTTCGTGGATAAATAAGATAAATGCTATCACCTTGCAAATTTTAAAATGTACCTATCTGAAAGATTTTGAAGAATTGATGATACATCATGAAGCAATAATTTCGTCAATATTAAAAATGCCTACTGTGCAAGAGAGGTTATTTCAGGATTATCAGGGTTCTGTCAAATCGCTAGGAGCGTGGGGAGGCGATTTTGTCCTTATTACTTTGAATGATACGTTTGAAAATACACAAGCGTATTTTAAAAATAAGGGATACGAAATTTGTATCCCCTATCAAGAAATGATTTTGTAGCTTATATTTGAGAGCTTGAAACCTATTCAAAGATATCACTAGCTTTCTATTCCCAAATCTACCATGACACCCTCTGAATTGACAAAAATAGCAATAACATATTCAGTATGTTTTTCTCCAATTGAGAAGTCAAAAACTGCAAATTCATTTGAGTCTTCAGGGAAAATACCAATTCTTTGCAATTTGAGATATTCAAATAGATTGTCATAAAGAGCATCATCTTCTAAAGAATCTTTTCCAATAATGGATTGAAGTTCTTTTTCAGGTAATTCTTCGGCATGGTGTTCTATATAACCATAAGTTTCACCTTCAGAATCATAGTCTTCACCGAGATAGGTATAAGCATTTCTGATATGATCTTCAATCAGGTTAAGAAAATTCTGAGTCTTATTAAATGTTTCTTCAGAAATCTCATCACCATCAAAAAAGTTTAAATCAATTTTTACTTGCTTCCCTTCAAAATTGAAACTTGAAATATATTCTTCTTTAAGGTTTTGAAGGTCAATTTCTCCAAAAAATGACAGTTGTTGTTTCTTCATAGTCTCTTTTTTACAAAATAATCAAATTATTGAACTAAAGGCGGATATTTTAAGTCCATTATTTCTAATGTTTCTAAAATAGTTTTTGCTATCAGAAAAGATTTATATTTTTTGCTATCCGCTGGAATAATATGCCACGGAATATCATTGCATTTGTTGAGTACATCCTCATAGCATTTCATATAGTTGTCAAAATATTTTCTTTCTTCATAGTCACTTGGATGATGTTTCCAGAACTTTTGGGGATTTACTTGTCGTTCATCTAATCGGCGCAACTGCTCTTCAGGTGAAATATGTAAAAAAAATTTCAAAATAACAGTGCCTGAATCTTGAAGTAATTGCTCAAAATGATTAATGTGCTTAAATCTTTTATGTATTGTATCTTCATCCACCCATTGATGGACTCTTTGTATTAATACATCTTCATAATGTGAACGATTAAATACTGTGACTGTGCCTTTTTCAGGAGTGACTTGATGAATGCGCCATAGAAAATCATGAGCCATTTCAATTTCTGTTGGCTTTTTGAAAGATTGAATATTCAGGCCATTAGGATTCATCGCTTCAATCACTTTTTTGATAGTACTGTCCTTACCAGAGGCATCCATTCCTTGGAGAACAATAAGCATACTCTTACTATTTTCTGCAATAAAAATATTATGCAGCTTATTGATTTCTTTTAAATAAGATTTTGTTTTTTCGGCTCCTACTTCTTCTTCCCAATCTTTTGGAGGCTCAGTGCTTAATTTGGAAATATCTATCACAATTTGATTGTTATCTTTTTAGAAATGATTTTAAGGCTCCTAATAGCCCTCTGGAAACCTCTCTGCCAACAGTATTAGTCAATTGTCTTTTCACATTGTTCAATAAAACATTCTCTATTGATTTTGATCTTCTTTTAGCCTCTTCTCTTTCCAATCTCTCTCTCTCTCTTGCGAGCCTAATATCTTCTTTTTCTTGCTCTTTACGGATTTTCTCTTGAATTTTTGCTTGTTCAATTTCCTGTTTTTGGTTGGCTATTTCATTGGCTTTCTGTTCTTTAATAACAGTAGCATCTTCTATTTTTTTACTTAAAATTTCATAAGCACTTTCTCTGTTGATGACCTGATTATATTTATGAAATAAAACTGAATTAGATAAAATCCTTGCTTTTTCTTCTTCATTAATAATATCCATTCTAGATTCTGGAGAGGTCATTAATGTATGAACTAAAGGCGTAGGAATTCCTTTTTCGTTAAGTGCAGTAACAAACGCTTCTCCAATACCCATGCGAGTAATGGTTTCATCTACTTTGTAAAAATCAGAAATAGGATAGTTTTCAGCTACTAGCTTGATATCTTTTCTGTCTTTAGCAGTAAATGCTCTTAATGCGTGTTGTATTTTTAAGCCTAGTTGTCCTAAAACGCCTGAGGGAATATCAGATGGGCTCTGTGTACAGAAGAAAACTCCCACACCTTTGGAGCGGATGAGTTTTACTACTTGTTCCAATTGGTTGACAAGTACTGAAGATGCCTCACTGAAAACTAAATGAGCCTCATCAATAAAAATAACTAATTCAGGTTGGTCAGCATCGCCCCTTTCAGGAAAATTTTCATAGACCTCTGAAAGTAATTGCAACATAAATGTGGAAAATAGTTTAGGCTTATTTTGTATGTCATCAAGTCTGATAATGTGAACAAAACCTCTTCCTTGAATATCTTTTCTTAATAAGTCTTTGACTTCAAAAGAAGGTTCTCCAAAGAAAAGATTGGCTCCTTGTCCTTCTAATTCTATGATTTTACGTTGTATTGTACCGATAGTTGCAGGACTAACTTGACCATATTCAGCTTCTAGTGAAGATTTGCCTTCTCCTCCAATATATAAAAATATTTTTTTCAAATCATCTAAGTCAACTAATGGCAAGGCTTGATCATCACAAAACTTAAAAATTAAAGCAAGAACACTTTGTTGGGTTTCATTTAAGCCTAATATCTTGGAGAAAAGGATAGGTCCAAATTCTGTAACAGTAGCACGTAATCGTACACCATCTTGGTCAGATAGTGACATCAATTCAACAGGAAATCCAGCTGCTTGCCATGTATCATTTGCATATCTTGCTCTCTCTTCAATGATAGGGTTCATTGCTCCAGGCATAGCTAGACCACTTAAGTCACCTTTTACGTCCATCAAAAGAACACTAACGCCGTTTTTTGATAAACCTTCTACCAATTTTTGTAATGATTTTGTCTTGCCTGTACCTGTAGCTCCAGCAATTAATCCATGTCTGTTTAAGGTTTTTAGAGGCACTTTGACTTGGAGTCCTTCTTGAGCCTTGCCGTCTATCATTCCTGCACCTATGATGATACTTTTGCCTTTAAATTGATAGCCAGTTTCTACTACTTCTTTGAAATTTTGCATTGTCCCAATTGAATATTTTCTAAAATGATATTTTCTGAAATTGAATATACTAAAACTAATAGAAACTGTTGAAAAGACAAAAAATGAATTTTGTTTTTTTACGAGAGGAGAATAGATTGAAAATATAGAGGTGTGTAATTGAGTTCTAAAAATCAGTCACACTTATTTCTCTGCTTGCATTTCAATATATAATGTGCTTTTTTTGTAGTTTTGTATAAAAGGTTATTATGTTGAAATCATTAATTGAAGTTGTTTTAAATAAACAAATAGGTATCGAGTCTGCTGCTTCATATAAATATTTGGCTTTTGCATCATGGTGTGATGTAGAGGGTTATTCAGGAGCTGCTAAATTTCTTTATGAGCATTCAGACGAGGAAAGAATGCACATGATGAAGTTGTTTAGATATATTAATGATAAAGGAGGGAAATCTATAGTTCCACCTATAGAAAAGCCTCAACAAGATTTTAAATCTTTGAAAGATGTTTTTGAACATGCCTATAAAAGCGAAGTGGAAGTGACAGAGGCTATTCACCAAATTGCTGCATTGTGTCTTCAAGAAGCAGATTTTACTACTTATAATTTTATACAATGGTATATTAATGAACAATTAGAGGAAGAAAATTTATATAGAAGCATTTTGGATAAATTCAAATTAGTAGGAGAGGAGGGTAATAATCTCTATTTTATTGATGTGGAAATAGAAAAGCTATGTAAAGGTTCGACCAATCCTGCTACTGGGGCAGCTACAGAAGGTTAATTCTTTTGGCACTTCTTTTTATATTGCAGTGCCAATGTCAAAATTTTTAAAAATTTTCAGAATAGTCTTACTACAGATTTTAATGCTGTATCAAGGATATCTTTTTTCTGAAAGTTTAGATACGCTTTATATTCATCACGATACAAAGGAAGTCCGATTAGGTAAATATATTCGCTATCTGAATGATACAACCAATCAGATGAATCTGAAAGGTTTTCTGGAAGCAACATCCCCTACGATAGCCACTTTGCAAGCCAATTTGATGAATGAAGTGTTTTTGGGATATGGCCAACATCAATATTGGTTTCAGTTCAATTTGAAAAACACTTTAGACGTACACAAGGTATTTTATCTGAATATTGACTATCCCAATTTGGATAATTTTATAGTTTATCAAAGATTTTTGATAAATGGAAAGGAACAAGTTGAACAGATAGCTGAAATGGGCGATAATTTTGTAAGGGGAAATAAAATTATTTCTCATCGCAATTATATAGTACCTATTGATTTACAACCTAGAGAATCTAAAGGATTTATTTTCCAAATTAAGAAACAATGGGAACCAGTTAATTTTCCTATAATACTTACAGATGAATATACCTTAGTCAGAAGGACTAATAATGATAATCTGTTTTTAGGTGTTTTTTATGGAGTCTATCTTTTATTTGCATTGACATTACTGTCTTTGTATTTTTTCACTAAGAACAGCTTTTTTTTCTATTATTTGCTATTGAATATCTTAGGCATAGCTAATTATCTCAGTGATACTGGAATAGGAATGCAGTATATATGGTATATGTCTCCCATTATACAGAAGGTTTTGCCTTATGTTGTTATTTTTGGAGTGATTTTAGTGCATATTACCTTTATTCGGATATTTTTCAAGACATCACTTCATCTAGTTAAGTTCAATCAGTTTTTATTAGGAGTTTTGTGGTTATTGGTATGTACACTATTGGCTCTGATTATATTCTCTCTGTTTTATCCAACATCAAATCTTCCTTTTCAAATTGGTTATAATATAGTGAATGTATTATACTTAGGATATGGTATCTTAATTATTGCTTTATCTATTTCTACATTGATTCAGACCAGAAGAAAAGAAGTGTTGTGGGTAGTCATTGTAGTGCTTATACAATTTGCAAATTGGGTCATTCAGATTTTAATCAGAGGTAATGCTTTTACTGTTTTTTTGCAAAAAATTAGTGTTTACGATTGGAATCTTTTTCCTAGCTTAATATCTACACCTCATATCAATATATTATTGACTGTATTTGAAATATTTGTCGTAACAATTATTCTAGCATTGAATTTTTATGGATATATTAAAGATAATTCTTCTAGTCAGTATAAATTGATGCTACTGAGTCGGAATACTATTAATGCTTATATAGAAGGGCAAGAAAATGAAAGATTGAAATTGACTGAACGCATCAAGGAGAGTATAGGTTTGGATATCAATATGTTAAAACTGCAAATGTTGGATGCTGTAAAGAACATATCTCATCCAGTTGTTAAATCTATACTTTTAGGTTTAAGTAATGATATACATTCTATTGAAAATGAAGTAGATAAAATATCTTCTGATTTTGTGCCTTCAAAATATGTGAATAAGAGTTTTTATGATTCTATTAAAAGTATTTTTAGCTTGCTGAGCTCTAGCAATATTCAAATAAAGTACCAACTTGCTGTGCCATCACCTCAGGTAAATGATTTTTCTAAACTGAATATCTGCAGGATTTTACAGGAAATCACTGGTAATATTATGAAACATTCACAAGCCACTCAAGTGCTAGTAAAAGTATATTATAATATTGATTTAATTGTTGAAGTACAAGATAATGGAATAGGATTTAATATCATTGATAATCAAGGAGGTATAGGATTGATAAATATTGAATCACGAGTCAAAGGGATGAATGGAAATGTGAGTATCCATAGCCTAGAGGGGAAGGGAACTCATATCATTATAAAAATACCAATGAAGGAGCTAATATCATGAGGTGCTGGATACTCATATTATTATTTTGTATGTCTAATAAGGCTTTGGCCGCTGGTTTTTATTTAGACAAACACTTCATTGTTGCTGAAGGAAAGGATAATATAGAGTATTATTTATCTACTGACTCAATAAACAATCCTTATAACATTTACTTCCAAATGAAAAACACTGAGTATGAGCAGATTAAAAAATATTTGTTTTTTACTACTCAATCTCAGAAGTGGATGCTTTTTAATGTGTATAATTTAGAAGATAAGTCTTTTGATTTTATTGTTGAGATGAGCAATTTTGGCTTGAGTCAGATAGATTATTATATCTTTTACAAAGATGCTTTGATAGATAGTGGCTCAGTAGCAACACGCGGTGGTCTGAAAACAAGTGCTTATTACGACAGAAATATTGTCATTCCATATACTGCACAGCCCAAAGAAGAATATTCCTTCCTTGTAAGAATTTATACTAACGCACCCATTTTTGACCTTCCAGTAGTAGTATGGAATAAGAATAATAAATTTTCGATTAGTCAGGGTATTGAACTAGGTAGAGGTTTGCTTTATGGTGTTTTGTTGTTTTTTATTATTATAACAGGTCTTGTTGTTTATTTGATTAGAGAAAAGAGTTATATCTATTACTGGTTGTATTTGTCTTCTGGTGGGATGTTGTTATTAATTAAGAGTGGTATTCCTTTGGAAGTGTTCTGGCCTGGAAGAAGTTATTTGGATTTTGTCGTAAGAAATTTCTTCTTATATCTATACCTTGTTGTGACATTGAAATATCTAAAAGAATTCATTTCATCGAGAATTCAAAGTGGTTGGAATACGACATTGTTAGATATTTTTATTGTGTTAGGTATCATTTTGTGGGTGATATATCTTCCTTTTTCTTTTTTGAATGTGATGCTCCAAGATACTATGTTGATCGTCCAAATGGTATATATTATTTTAACGAGTTTATTGGTTTTGGTATTGATGATATGGTCATTTCCCAAAGTAAAAGATAGAGTCGTTCTTGTAATATCTATCTTGTATTATTTTCTTTTTAGTGCATTTCTTTTCAATCCATTTATTGAATTTGGATTTTGGACTGGAAAATTAATTGGACACTTTTTGTTATATATTAGTGGATTTGTTATTAGTCTATTATTGATGATTGTTACATCTTTGAGAATGAAGGCGGTTATTCGCAGTCATCAGAAAAACAAATATGAATTGAGTGTATTGAATAAAAAATATAGCCACTCATTAATTGAAGGTCAAGAAAAGCAAAGAAGAATAGTAGCTGAAGAATTGCATGATGGAATTGGAGCGCATTTGGCTGCAGTGAAAATGAAAGTTTCTTCAATAAAAATGAAAGATTGTCAACCAGATGAGAAAAAGCTGATACAAAAAATCATTGACAATCTAGATGAAAGTACCCAAAATGTTAGAGAGTTATCTCATGAATTGATGCCTCCTACTTTAAATAGATATGGATTGGAAGCTGCAATAGTGGATTTGGTTCAGAAGTATCAAAATGATTATCCGATTCGACTTTCTGTCAGAACAAATTTAAAGTTGAATAAAATTAATTCTATTAGTGAGATCATCTTATATAGACTATTGAATCAATTAATAGAAACACTTGTATATACTCATATACAAAAAGTTGAAATTAAGATTTTAATTTTTCCTTCAATTTCAAATGCTACTATCCAAGTGAAATATTCAGGTGGAAGCCCGCTTTCTCAAAATGCAACCAATGAATATCTAGCTCTAAATTCACTTGTAAATCTGTTGCAAGGGAAAATTGAATATTTTATGAGTAGTATATGGGATGATGAGCTGAGTATAGAAATACCTGTGGAAATCTACTAATTAAATAAAATGTATATGGTAGTGATAGAATGATAATGGTTCAATTAGTTCTAAAATTATATCAAGAAAAGTCCATTTTAATATAATGAGATTATTTTTTATCATTTTTCTTTGGATCAAATATTAATTTATAGAAAGGAATCCCAACTTTTTGTTTAATATCTGTGGAAATTACTCACTTTTATAAAACATATATGAGTGAAAAAATTGGATAAGTCGTATTAGACACTTATGATAAACTTGTAGTGAAAATCCAATTTTGAATTAACTTTTTTACTTTTTGAAATTCTCATGTTTCATAATTATTAGACTGCTAATTACATTTTTTTGTGAAGGAATACAAATTGTATTGATTGTTAATTAGTTGTGTTTTGGGAATTTATATGAAGCAAGTAAAAAGATTCAATGAATTGTAACACAATAGTAAGTCTTCTGTAACAGAGTGAAAATAGCTTTGCATCAAATTAAATTTTTGATATGAAGAAAAAAATTATGTTGATGTGTTGTTTGTTATTAAGTATAGCAACGCATGCTCAAGCAGAGCTTATCGATTCTATTGCCTTGGAAAATAGAATTACAGATATTGAAGAAGCAATAAAAGAAAATAGAAACTTTAAAGTTTCAGGTTATATCCAAACTCAGTTTCAATTTGGGGAGCAATTTTCTGCTCTAAAAGTTGGAGCTTCAAATGATAGTAAAAGTAAAAATATTTCTAGAGTAGGTATCAGAAGAGGTCGCTTGAAATTTACTTATGAAAAAGGAATAGTTGCAGGAGTATTCCAAATGGATATGACTGAAAAAGGAATCGGGGTAAAAGATGCATATCTGAACATCAAAGATCCTTGGCTAAAGTCTATATCATTAAAAGCGGGCGTTTTTGACAGACCTTTTGGATATGAAATTAGCTATTCATCTTCGCAAAGAGAAGCTCCTGAACGCTCAACAATTTTCCAAACTTTATTTCCAGAAGAAAGAGATTTAGGCTTGATGCTAACCTTACAAGCTCCGAAAACATCAATATGGAGTATGCTCAAATTAGAAGCTGGAATCTTTGCAGGGAATGGTATCAAAATGGAAACAGATAATAGAAAAGACTTCATTGGGCACTTATCCTTAAATCATACAATTAAAGATTTTCTAAAAATAGGTGGTGGAATATCTTATTATAATGGAGGTGTCTATCAAGGTTCTAAAAATATCTATACGATGCAAGGCAATTCATTTGTTTTGAATAATGACTCCACTAATATTGGGAAATATGCAAAGCGAGAGTACATAGGTTTTGATATGCAAATCAATGCCATAACAAAAGTTGGTACAACTAAGTTAGTGGCAGAATATTTAATGGGCATTCAGCCAGGAACAAATAAAGATAGCAAAAGCCCCAATGCTTCAACGCTACCAACGTCGGATACTTATATTAGAAAGTTTAATGGTGGTTATATAATGCTAACACAAGATTTTGGGAAAGCACCATTAACTGGTGTTTTAAAATATGATTGGTATAATCCTAACAAGAATGTTTCAAAAGATAATATTGGTTTAAATAATACTAATAAAGGAGATATAGATAATCATACGATAGGTGTTGGTTTATTATGGAAAGCAACTTCTAGTATTCGGGTTATAGCATTCTATGATATTGTTAGAAATGAAATCACTAAAAATATTGCAGACTATTCTCAAAATAGGAAAGACAATGTCTTTACACTTCGATTCCAATATAAATTCTAAACCTTAACCAGATTGTAACAAAATTGCAAATAGACAGTAACAATTGGTATTGAAATTTGCACTGAAAATAAAACAAATCATTTAAAAATTAAATTAGAAAAAAGATGAAAAAAACAATTATTTTAACATTTTCCTTATTCTGTTTGGCATTAAACATAAAGGCACAAAAAATCAAAGGATCAGATACAGTATTGCCATTATCACAAGAAGCGGCTGAAAATTATAAGAAGAAAAATCCAACAACTACCATCTCTGTAACTGGAGGAGGAAGTGGTGTAGGAATCTCAGCCTTAATTAGTGGAACAACAGAGATTGCACAAGCATCAAGAAAAATAAAATTTGATGAGAAGTTAAAAATTCAAGAATCTGGCAATACCTTAAAAGAAGTAATTGTTGCTTATGATGCATTAAGTGTTATTGTAAATCCTTCAAACAAAGTTTCTAAATTAACTAGAGAGCAGTTAGAAGGGATTTTTACAGGAAAAATTACTAATTGGAAAGAAGTAGGAGGTGATGATTTAAAAATTGTTCCTTATTCTAGAGAAACATCTTCTGGAACTTATGAGTTTTTTAAAGAAAGTGTTCTAAAAAATAAAAATTACAAGACTGGAATTATGAGTTTGCCAGCTACTGGTGCAATCATGCAATCTATTAGTCAAACTAAAGGAGCAATTGGATATGTTGGCTTTGCATATCTAAATACAAATGTCAAAGCAATTAATATCTCTTACGATAAAGGAAAAACTTATGTTGTACCTGATATCACTAATGTAAAGAATAAAACTTATCCTATTGTAAGACCATTATACTATTACTATTTGACTAAAAACACTAATAAAGTAAAAGGATTTGTGGACTATATTCTATCTCCTGAAGGTCAAAAGATTGTTTCTAATGTTGGATATATCACAGTGAAATAGTAAGAAAATTCATTATAAAAAACATGAAGTCTGCTATGAAAATATTAGAAAGGCTATTAGAAGGAATGTTTAAAATGAGTAGTGCAATCACTAGTATTGTTATACTACTCATTATAATATTCTTATTTAAAGAAGGTTTCGGATTATTTCGCTCACCAGTTGTGGAAAAGGGTTATGGCCTTTATATTAATTCTAAAAACCCTGTTACTGATTTAAATCCAACGCAGATAAAACAAATATTTGATGGAGAAATAGAAAACTGGAATGAAATAGGAGGGAAAGACGAGTCTATCTATCTTTTAAGGTTTGATGAAATCTTTTCAATTTATTCTGATGAAGAACTAGGTGAGAATTACCAATTTTTACCTCAAAAACTAAACAATATAATTTCTGAAAACTCTAATATTATTGCATTTTTTCCTAAAAAATTTATGCCTGAAATTTCAAGCCCGACTAAAGAAATTGCAAATAAAAATATTGGAATTCCAGATTTTATTTATGGAAAAGAATGGTTGCCTACAACAACGCCTTCTCCATTATTTGGAATAATTCCGCTTGTACTTGGTACATTATTAGTTAGTTTTTTAGCCATTCTTATAGCACTACCATTCGGATTAGGTGTAGCTATTTACTTATCCGAAATTGCCAACAATAAAGTGAGAGGAATGATTAGACCTGCTATTGAGTTATTAGCAGGCATTCCATCGGTTGTTTATGGATTCTTTGGATTAGTAATAATTGTACCTATTGTTCAGAAAATGGGCAATATAAGTGCAGGTGAAACAGCATTTACTGGTAGTCTGATATTAGCAATTATGGCATTGCCAACGATAATTTCCATCTCTGAAGATGCGTTAAGAAATACGCCACTAGCTTTAAGAGAATCTAGTTATGCATTAGGTGCTACTCAATGGCAAACCATCTATAAGGTGGTTATTCCTTTCGCAAGTTCTGGCATATCTGCGGCGATTATTTTAGGAATTGGTAGAGCAATAGGAGAAACAATGGCTGTGTTAATGGTTACGGGTAATGGTGCGGTTATTCCACATTCTATTTTTGAATCTGTCCGAACAATTCCTGCAACTATTGCTGCTGAATTAGGAGAAGCTCCGATGGGTGGAACACATTATCAAGCATTATTTTTATTAGGGTGCGTATTGTTTTTATTTACACTTGTACTCAGTATCATTTCAGAGATTATTTCCAATAAACAAACTTCTAAATCAGCGTGATGTTTTCAAAAAATATTCAACAAAAAATAGCCTTTCATATTTTCAGACTACTTAGTTTCAGTATTCTAGGTGTCTTGGTTTGGATACTAGGTTTTATTATATATAATGGAATCCAAGTCATTAACTGGGAGTTTATTACAGCTTTCCCAAAAGAAGGAATGACCGAAGGAGGAATTTTTCCTGCAATCATTGGAACAATTTATTTAGTAATAGGAAGTATGATGTTTGCAGTTCCACTTGGAATAATGTCAGCCATTTATATCAGTGAATATGCAAGTAATCAAAAGTGGGTGAAATTCATTCGTATAATGACTAATAATCTAGCAAGTATTCCATCAATTGTTTTTGGATTGTTCGGAATGGCATTATTTGTACATACGTTTGGATTTGGCGATTCAATCCTTGCTGGTTCTTTAACGCTTGGAATATTAATAATACCTTTAGTAATTCGCACAACCGAAGAGGCTTTAAAAGCGGTCCCAGAGTCTTATCGATTAGGTAGTATTGCATTAGGTGCTACTAAATTTCAAACCATAAAAAATGTAGTATTTCCAATTGCTTTTCCAAATATTATGACTGGAATAATTCTTTCTGTAGGCAGAGTATCTGGGGAAACTGCTCCTATATTATTTACAGTAGCAGCTTATTTCCTGCCCAAGCTTCCTCAAAGTATTTTTGACCAAGCAATGGCACTTCCTTACCATTTGTATGTTATTGCAACTAGCGGTACAGATATAGAAGCCTCAAAGCCTATTGCTTATGGAACTGCATTTGTATTAATTTCTATCGTATTAATAATAAATCTCTTAGCGGGTTGGATAAGAAGATATTTTGAAAAACAAAACCCTAAATAATATTCAGAAAAATGATGATTGAAGCAAAAAATATAAACTTCTACTATGGTAACTTTCATGCACTGAAAGGTATTAATATTGCTATTCCAGCAAATACAGTAACTGCATTAATTGGTCCTTCGGGCTGTGGCAAGTCCACTTTCTTAAGATTATTTAATCGAATGAATGATACTATAGAGAATGCTAAATTAACTGGAGAATGTTTGGTGAATGGGCAAAATATTTATGATAAAACGGTACAAGTTGATGCATTAAGGAAGAATGTTGGAATGGTATTCCAAAAACCCAACCCATTTCCTAAATCTATTTATGAAAATGTTGCTTATGGCTTAAAAGTAAATGGTGTATCAGACAAGAAGTATATTGCAGAGCGTGTGGAGCAATCACTTGTGGCTGCTGCATTATGGGATGAAGTCAAGGATAAACTTCATCAATCGGCATTTGCATTGTCTGGTGGACAGCAGCAAAGACTTTGTATTGCCAGAGCATTAGCTATTTCACCATCTGTATTGCTTATGGACGAACCAGCATCAGCTTTAGATCCAATATCTACTTCAAAAATAGAAGAATTAATTCATGGTTTGAAAGAAAAATATACCATTGTAATAGTTACACACAATATGCAACAAGCTGCTAGAGTAAGTGATAAAACAGGTTTTTTTATGTATGGAGAATTGATTGAATACAGCGATACAAAGAAGATGTTTTTAAATCCAGAAAATATTCAAACACAAAACTATATCACAGGAAGATTTGGTTAAATTTTAAAAAGATAAATTATGAAACATACAGAACTAGAAATTCAGGAGCTAAAAATCCAAGTAAAACAAATGTGGAATTTAGTTATTGCTCAGTTAAGTAAAACTAAAATAGCATTGTTGGAAAACAATACAGCACTTGCATTAGAAGTAATTAGTCAAGAAAAAAGAGTGAATGCTTACGAGCTTAAAATTGAAAGCGATTGCGAAAATTATATAGCATTATATAGCCCTGTTGCAGTTGATTTGAGATTAGCCCTTTCATTAATTAAGGTTAGCAATACTTTAGAACGAATAGGTGATTTTGCAGAAGGTATTGCAAGACATACTATTTCTCAAGAATGCAAAACCATTGATGTTAAAATAATTGAAGATTTAGGCATTGAAAAAATGATTGATATTGTTTTAGAAATGCTCCTTGACGGTTACATTGCGTTTGAAACAGAGAACACAAAATTAACTGAAAAAATTATGAGTCTTGATATTCAAGTAGATGAGTTGTATAAAAATGGCTTTTATATCTTAGCTGAATATATTAAGGAAAATCCATTAGAAACAATGTGTGCTTTGAGACTTATTATCATACTTAGAAAAGTAGAAAGAATTGGAGATCATTGTAATAATATTATTGAAGATATTGTTTTCTATGTAGATGCTGAAGTTTTAAAACATAATAATAAAACAAGTTTGAAATAGTTAATTCTTAGTGATATTGATTAAATTTGTTCAATAAGACAACCCCAAAATGTCAATAAAAATATTAATTGTAGATGATGATGTAAGTATTTGTGAAATATTAGAATTTAATTTAAAGAGTGAAGGTTATACTATTGAAGTTGCTCATTCAGCAGGAGAAGCATTAGAAAAATTGAATGCTGATTATCATCTTATTTTATTAGATATTATGATGGGAGGGATGTCTGGTTATAAGATGGCAGAAAAGGTACAGACCTCTAAAAATCGGATCCCAATTATTTTTATTACTGCTAAAGATACAGAAAATGATATGCTTACTGGTTTTTCTGTTGGAGCTGATGACTATATTTCTAAACCATTCTCAATAAAAGAAGTAATTGCTAGAATCAAGGCTATATTAAAAAGAACAAATCAAAATACTAAAGCAACTTCAATCAATTCAAATACTCTAGAATTAAATGATTTTAT
Organism: Chitinophagales bacterium; assembly: GCA_023957235.1. Taxonomy (GTDB): domain Bacteria; phylum Bacteroidota; class Bacteroidia; order Chitinophagales; family JADIYW01; genus JAMLHH01. Next base: position 25,635 of record JAMLHI010000004.1, read on the forward strand.
TATTGATTTTGATGCTAAATGTTTAATTATTAAGGACAATAAAATAAATCTAACAAAAACTGAATTTGATATTTTATCAAAATTAATAGAAACCCCTAATCGAATATTCTCTCGTCAAGAAATTATTGATAGTATTTGGGGTGAAGACATATATGTAACTGAGCGTACAGTAGATGTACATATTACAAGATTAAGAAAAAAACTAGGAGAATATGGATCTGCAATTACTAATCGAATTGGTTTTGGATATCGATTTGATATAACTAACTTATGAAACTAAATTTTAAAAAGCGCTTATTTCTTTACTTTACATTTGTTTTTTCTATTTCGATTATTGGTGTAACTATTTTTGAACGAAATAAAGAAAGAGAACAAAAAATAGAAACCTTAGAAGGGAAATTAGATGTTTATACTTCTACCATTAGTTCTGTTCTATCAAAAAATGTAACAATAAATATTTCTAATTTAGACAGCTTAGTTACCCTGTTTCCACCAGAACTTAGAGTGAGTCTTATTGATAAAAAAGGTAAGGTTGTTTTTGACAATTCTATTAAAAATTTAAATCAATTAGAGAATCATTCCCAACGACCTGAAATTCTAGCATTAAAAACAAACAGTAAAGGCACTGATATTCGCAACTCTGCATCTAAGCATCAACCTTATCTATATTATGCCAAAGACAATGGAATATATTTTATTCGTGTAGCCTTACCTTATAATATTAATACTAAAAATTTTCTAAAACCTGATAATTCATTTGTTTATTTCATTTTAGTTATCTATTTATCTGTACTTTTTTTAATCAATAGTATTATTAGAAAATTTGGCAAATCTGTAACTCAATTGCGTGATTTAGCAATAAATACAAAAGTAGTGGATTCAAATTTTCATTTTTCAGATAATGAATTAGATGAAATTGGTAAAAAACTTACCGAAAATTATCTGTTATTAGAAAAATCAAAGAATGAGATAAACATTGAAAAAGAAAAATTATTGCAACATATCCATAATTCTAAAGAAGGTATTTGTTTTTTTAATCCTCAAATGGAAGTAGAATTTTATAATGGACATTTTATTCAATATCTACATTTAATAACAGATTCTGACGAGGGTAATCCTAATGTAATTTTTACAGATAAAGCATTTGAAAGGCTACAGCTTTTCTTAAAGGATTTAAGCGCTAATTTCTTAGATTATAAGATTTCTAAACAAGGTAAAATATTCAATCTTCGTTTAGTCTTTTTTGAAAACAAAGGATTTGAAATCATCTTGAATGACATTACACTTCAAGAAAAAAATCGAATTTTAAAACAAGAAATGACAGGCAATATTGCTCATGAACTTAGAACGCCTGTAACTGGAATAAGAGGATATTTAGAAACAGTCCTTTCTCAACCTTTGGATGAAAAAAAACAACTTTATTTTATCGAAAAAGCTTTTAATCAGACAAAAGCACTATCAGAACTTATTCAAGATATGAGTTTAATTTCAAAAATTGAAGAAGCAAGTCACACATTTCCTATGCAATCAATTCTGCTTAAAAAATTTATTGAAAATATAAGAGAAGAATATTCCATACAACTAGCCCAAAAAGAGATGCAATTTACTATCAATATTTCTGAAAATTGTGAAATCAAAGGCAACCCTAATTTATTAAATTCTATTTTTAAAAACTTAATTGATAATGCGCTTAGATATGCTGGAAATAATATGAGCATAGTTGTTAATTTATACAATCAAGACGCTGATTTTTGTTACTTCTCATTCTATGATACTGGAAAAGGTATTGAAGATGAAAAGCATCTTTCTAGGTTATTTGAAAGATTTTATAGAGTAAATGAAGGTAGATCTAGAGATCTGGGTGGTTCAGGCTTAGGATTGTCTATAGTAAAAAATGCTATACAGATTCACGGCGGAACTATATATGCTAAAAATAGAAAAGGTGGAGGTTTAGAATTTCTTTTTCATTTAAAAAGAGTTTAAATATTATTGAACTTTTTGTGGATAATTATACCAACTTATGTTTCAGATTTATACTGAAATATAAAGATTGAATGTTCTCTATAAGATGCTTCCTCTATGTATGCGTTTGGTGAACTTTTAAAAATATCGTATTACTCGATAGCTGAACAATATGATTTGCTTATTGTCGAACTTTTAGTAAAATATTTAATATATTATGATATTAATAATTGATAATTTAATACACTAATTATTAGATATAGATTTTTGGTTATCCAGCTTTAAGGGAAATTTTTTTTTATTTGTACAGTTTAATCCCCAAAATACACTAATTGTTTTTAATGATTATTTAATGTTAAAAATTGTTTAATTTTTAAATGTGAGCTATTTTTGCCCTTCTGTATTGTGTTTGTGTTATATGCGTATTTATTTAATTATCTCATTGCTAGTTGCTGGGCTATTCAATGCTCAAGCTCAGATTGCAGGTTGTAGGGATCCTAAAGCTGGTAACTATAATAAGGATGCCACTGTGAATGATGGCTCTTGTGTGTATTCGAATGTATTTCATTTGCCTAGAAAAATTGTTAATCTACCAAGTGCTGTTTCTGAGACTTCGGGATTGTTCTTATGGAATGAATTTCTATGGACATTTAATGATAGTGGAGGTGAAGCTGCTCTTTATGCCCTTGACCCAAATACTGGAAGTGTTATGCACAAATTAATTGTCGCAGGTGCTGCCAATTATGACTGGGAAGATATAGCCGTAGATGACAACTTTGTGTATATAGGTGACATTGGAAATAATAATGGAAATAGACGCGATTTGAAAATATACAAATTTCCAATTGAAGATTTGGAGAAAGATACAGCTCACGCAATAGCCATTCATTTCAGCTATGAAGATCAAGTAGATTTCACGACAAATCCTAATAAAAATGACTATGACGCAGAAGCCTTGGTAAGTATTGGTGACAGTCTATATATTTTTTCAAAAAATTGGGTCAATTCAAGATGTCGCATTTATGCATTGGATAAAAATCAAGAGAATCAAGAAGCAAAATTATTAAATGAATTTTTCTCAAATGGCATGATAACAGGTGCTGATTTTCAGCCGTTAGATCAGGTATTGGTTTTATGTGGATACAATGCCTTGCTGCAACCTTTTATATGGCTACTTTGGGACTTTCCTAATCATGATATTTGGGCAGGTAATAAAAGGAGAATAAATTTGAATTTACCTTTTCATCAAATCGAGGGGGTTGCTTGGGCAGGAGGAAGCAATTATTTGTTGACCAATGAAGAGCTTAAACAAGTAGTCAATGTGAATGCTGCTTTATTTAGTTTAGATATGTCTCCTTGGGTAGATGCTACTAATATTTATATTTATGTAACATCCAATGCAAACTCTAATGAGGAAAAAGGATTTGAAATTTTTCCCAATCCTGTGAATGGTTTTCTCAATGTTCAATGGGAATCATCAAAATCTATTCATAGCATTGAAGTATATGATATGAAAGGAAGTCAGTCTGAAGTGTGGATGCTACCTCTTCATCAAAACCAAAGTCAGTTGAATCTGTCTCATTATTTACCAGGTACTTATATCTTAGTACTTGTTGGAGATACTGGAAGATATGTAAAGAAATTTGAAGTAAAATAGCTGGGTTTATATCTAATAATAGTATTTGAGATGAATGGTACTTGTATTAATGATTTTTCACCATTATAATGATTTAAATTCTCACTCAACACTTAGAATACTTCATTGATAAAATGAGGGATAATTCCTGGAATTGTAATAATCGTGTAAATCAAGCCATATAATGCCCCATAAAAATGCGCTGAATGACCTATGTTGTCATTAGAATTTTTAGCCATGTAAGCACTAAATCCTAAAAATAAAGGTCCAAATATATAGGCAGGAATATGAAAAGGAATAGGAAAAATACCTATACCCATTTGAGGGTAAATTAAGATACTGGAAAATATAACCGCAGAGACAGCTCCTGAAGCTCCAACAGCCATATATCTCGAATTGTTCCTGTTTTGGAAATAATCTACCAGAGAACTCACAGGCAATGCGCTAAGGTATAAAAGAATAAAAAGTAAATTTCCTGAATTTTCATAGATATTATTGAACATCTTCTCTACAATTCCACCAAAAAGATAAAATGAATACATATTAAATATCAAGTGCATCCAGTCTCCATGTAATAAACCATAAGTAAAAAACCGTTGCCATTCATTCGTTTTTGACATATACTGAGGGGCAAAAATAAATTTTCTAAATACTTCTTCATTGCTAAAAGCAATAATCGAAATAAGGGCTGTGATAATAATAATTGCTATAGTAACCATAAGTTATTCGTGATGATAAGGTAATCCTTTTATAATTGTCATTCCGCGGTATAATTGTTCCAAAAACAACAAGCGGATAATTTGATGAGAAAATGTCATGGGTGATAATGAAAGCATAGCATTGGCCCTTTTGTATATTGACTCGTCAAATCCATAAGCTCCACCAACAAGAAAAATAATTTTTTTCTGTAATAGCATTTGACGTTTTTCAATTTCTTTGGCAAAATGAAGAGAAGTATATGTTTGCCCTCTTTCATCCAATAAGATGAGTTGTTCTTCTGGTTTGATTCTTTCTAGTACCTGTTTAGCTTCTTTTAATAAGAATGATTTTTCATTGTTTGCCTTTAAATCAGGTAGTGTAATCATTTGAAAATCCGTAAGACGCTCTAATCTTTTACTATAATCTTTTATGCCATCATCAAGATATTTAAATGAAGTTTTTCCCAATACCCAGAATTCTATTTTCATGATGGAGCAAAGTTGCAATCTTTTTGTTTATTTTGTACTATATATTATATAAGGAAATATATTCGCTATGAATCTTTTTGTCATCATTTTATTAATTGTTTCAGGAACTGTATTAGTGATTTTGGAAATATTTATTCTCCCAGGTATGATAGCTGGAATTGTCGGAGGGTGTTTAAGTATTTGGGGAGTTTACGAAGCATTTGTTCTATATGGGTATAATTGGGGTTGGACGGCTTTGATAGTGGCTATTTTGTTAAACTTTACTGCAATATGGTTGGCTTTTAAAAATATCCATAGGTCCAAGTTGACAATGAAAGCAGATATTGATGGACGCATGAATGAGTTTGATGATTTTGGTTTAGTTAAAGGCGATATCGGTACGACTATCTCAGATTTAAGGCCAGAAGGTAAGGCTATATTTGGTGATAAAATGTTGAGTGTTTGGAGTTATGAAGGAGTTTTTATATCTTCAAACACTAGAATTCAGATTGTGAAAATTTCTGATAATAAAATTTTTGTTGAACAAAATTAATTAACTACCATGAATACAACTGTTTTGATGATAGGAGGTTTTATACTCCTTCTTTTTGTTTTGGTTTTTGTCCTAACCTTCATGCGATATATTAGCTTATGGATAAGCGCAATATTGGCAAATGTAAGAATAGGTTTGATAGAACTATTTGTCATGCAACTGCGTAATGTTCCACCTAATGTGATTGTAAATGCAATGGTTATGGCGACTAAAGCTGGATTGGCCATTTCTAAAGATGAGCTAGAAGCACACTATCTAGCGGGTGGAAAAATTAATAGTGTAGTCAGTGCATTGATTTCTGCAGACAAAGCCAATATTCCTTTGTCTTTCAAAGAAGCAACAGCAATTGATTTGGCTGGTAGAGATGTATTTGAAGCAGTACAAATGTCTGTAAATCCTAAAGTCATTGAATCTCCCCCTGTTACCGCTGTGGCAAAAGATGGTATTCAGTTGATAGCCAAAGCGAGAGTAACTGTAAGAGCCAATATTAGACAGCTAGTGGGCGGAGCTGGAGAGGAGACTGTTTTGGCTCGGATTGGAGAAGGGATTGTTACTTCAATAGGTTCAGCCGATTCTCATAAGTCGGTTTTAGAAAATCCAGATACAATATCTAAACTTGTTTTAGGTAAAGGATTAGATAGTGGAACTGCTTTTGAAATCCTATCTATTGATATTGCAGATATTGATATAGGAAAAAATATCGGTGCACAATTGCAGATTGATCAAGCTAATGCGGATAAGAATATTGCTCAAGCAAAAGCTGAAGAACGTAGAGCAATGGCAGTAGCTCACGAGCAGGAACAAAAAGCCAAAGCACAAGAAGCAAGAGCTAAAGTAATTGAAGCAGAAGCTCAAATCCCTCTAGCAATGGCAGAAGCATTTAGAAAAGGCAATTTGGGTATCATGGATTACTATAAAATAGAAAATATTAAATCAGATACTGACATGAGAGGCTCTATTGCTAAAGAAGGGCAGTAATATTTTTAAAGAAAAAAAATATTTGTTGAGGTAGTCAATTATTTGACTACCTTTTTTTATAAAGAAACTTGGTCATCTTTTGATAAAATACTCAAAAGATATGAAGTATCTTTTAATCTAATATTTGAATAGGCATTGAATCAGAGACTATCTCTTTCTTTTACTTAATTTTTCGGCTATAATACTTGCAGCAATCAATTGTAGAGTATGATAAATCATTAAAGGCAAAAGAATAATACCAATTGAAGGATTGTTTTTAAATAATACACTTGACATGACAGTGCCATGTACTAATGATTTTTTTGAACCGCAAAAGGCTGCAGTAATCGTATCTTCTTTTGAGAAATTCATCAGACGACTGATTTTTGTAATCGAAAAATAGGATACAAAAAATAAGAGCATCATGGATACACTCAAAATAATGAGCTCAATTGAATTTATTTTACCAAATAGTCCTTGGAGAAATGATTCGCAGAAAGAAATATAAACGATCATGATGATGATAGTCTGATCAAATATTTTCAATAGTTGAATATGCCTTTCCACCATTCTTTTAAAATAGGGATGCAAAAACAAACCGAGACCCACTGGTACGATGACTTGAAGTATTAAGTCAATAATGACTTGCGTTAAATCCATTCCTTGTTGAGAAGTGCTCATGAAAAAATTCATGATGATGGGAGTCATTAGAACACCTATAAGACTGGATATGCTGGCATTAAAGATAGCTGCCGGGATATTTCCATGCGCTATAGATACCATGACTACTGAAGATGAAACCGTAGAAGGTAGTGCAGCTAGTAGAAATATTCCCACCCAAATCATGTCAGAGGCTTCAGGTTGGAATAGCCAACTCGCTATCAATATGATAAAAGGAAAAATAATGAAAGTAGAAATTTGAACTAAAAAGTGAAGATGGACATTCTTTAATCCAGACCTAAGATTTTCTGGACTTAGTTTAAGACCATAAAAGAAAAAAATGAGAGCTACTCCAATATTTGATATTTTCCTAAAGGGAATAGGAGAGTTATGAGCACCCCATTGAGGAAATAAATAGGCCAAGAAAACAACAGTCAGCATACCCAAAATGAAGTTGTCTATTCCAAAAGATGCCAATCGACTTTTTATTTGAGTATGTATTTTTATAAAACTCATCAAAGGCAAAGGTATTCTATTTTTGAATCATTGAAAAAGATGAAGTTGATTTGAATAATTATAAAGATGTATTCTTAAAGAACTATTGCAAAATGTAAAATTATTTTTTTAAATAAAGGATTGAAAGCCTTGTTATAAATGATATAATACCTAATCTTTAGCTAATACTTAACTTAATCTATGTTTAACATATTTTCATCGTTATTAAGTTATAAAAAGCATATATTCGCACATCATTTAAAAAAAATACCTGATGTCACAAAATTATAAAGTACCTCAGGGCGTTCAAATTACTGGTAAATATACGCCCGAATTTGCGGAAATTCTTACACCGGAAGCATTAGAATTTGTTGTTGGACTACAGAGAAAATTTAACAAAAGACGTAAGGAATTATTGCAGGCTCGTGTAGAGCGTCAGAAATCATTAGATCAAGGTATTCTTCCTGATTTTCTTCCTGAAACCAAATCTATTCGTGAAGGCAATTGGATTGTTGCACCTGTACCTGCTGATATTCAAGATAGAAGAGTAGAAATTACTGGACCTGTTGATCGTAAAATGATTATTAATGCATTGAACTCAGGTGCAAAGGTTTTTATGGCAGATTTTGAAGATGCCAATTCTCCAACTTGGGAAAATAATATTGATGGTCAAGTCAATATGAGAGATGCAAATCGCAAAACAATTTCTTTAGTTGATGAAGCAAAAGGAAAGACTTATCAATTAAACGAGACTACCGCTGCTTTGTTTGCTCGTCCGAGAGGATGGCACATGGAAGAAAAAAATGTCACAGTAGATGGTGAAAATATGTCTGCTTCAATTTGGGATTTTGGTTTGTATTTCTATCATAATGTTCATCAAAGGTTGAAAAATGGAAGTGGTATTTATTATTATTTGCCTAAAATGGAACATCATTTAGAAGCTAGGTTATGGAATGATATTTTTGTATTAGCTCAAAGCCAGTTGGATGTGCCTTTAGGAACTGTAAAAGCTACTGTTTTAATTGAAACAATTATGGCTACTTTCCAATTGAATGAAATTTTATTTGAATTGAGAGATCACTCAGCGGGATTGAACTGTGGACGTTGGGATTATATCTTCTCATTTATCAAGAGATTGGTAAAAAATGAAGCCTATTTAGTTCCTGACAGAGCACAAGTGACTATGACTTCTCCATTTATGAAATCATACTCAGAATTGGTCATCCAGACTTGTCACAAACGTGAAGCATTTGCAATGGGTGGAATGGCTGCACAAATTCCTATCAAAAATGATGAAGCTGCCAATAAAGTAGCTATGGAAAAAGTGAGAGCAGATAAAGAGAGAGAAGCAAAAGCAGGTCATGATGGTACATGGGTAGCACACCCTGGATTGGTGGCTATTGCGATGGAACAATTTGATAAATATATGCCTACACCTAATCAGATTCATGTCAAAAGAGAAGATGTAAAAGTGTCTGCTAAAGATTTGTTGGAAGTACCAGTAGGAACAATTACTCTTGGTGGTTTGAAAACAAATATTGATGTAGGTATTCAATATATAGAAGCTTGGCTAAGAGGCAATGGTTGTGTGCCAATTCATAACTTGATGGAGGATGCTGCAACAGCTGAAATTTCAAGAACACAAGTGTGGCAGTGGGTAAAACATCCTAAGGCAGTATTGGAAGATGGTTCAAAAATCACTGCTGATACTGTTAAAGGATTGATTGCAGCACAAAAAGAAGCATATCAAGCTGAATTAGGAAATAAATACGCAGATTCAAAGTTTGATTTGGCAATAGAATTATTTGAAAGAATGAGTTTGGCTGATACTTTAGAAGAGTTCTTAACCTTAGAAGCATACAACTATATTTAATCAGAAACAATATTTATTTAATCACAATATCAAATTAATTATGGGTAATTCACCAAAAACAAGTTATATCTCTGCATTGGAGATGGTGCAAAATTTAAAAGCAAAATTTGGCAATTCATGGGATGCTATCTCCCCAGATGAGGTGGCTCGTATTGCTGTTCAAAATCGTTTCAAAACTGGTTTAGATATTGCTAAATACACAGCTGCTATCATGCGTAAAGATATGGCTGAGTATGATGCAGATCATTCTAAATATACTCAATCTTTGGGTTGCTGGCATGGTTTTGTTGCTCAACAAAAAATGATTGCAGTTAAGAAACACAAAAAAACAACTGATAAAACTTATATCTATCTATCTGGATGGATGGTTGCAGCGTTGCGTTCTACTTTTGGACCTCTTCCTGACCAATCTATGCATGAAAAAACTGTTGTTCCTCAATTGATTGAAGAAATCTACCAATTCTTGAGACAAGCTGATGCAGTAGAATTAAACGACTTATTCCGTCGTAAAGAAGCTGGAGAAGATGTTCAAGATCAAATTGACAACTTTGAAACTCACGTAGTTCCTATTATCGCTGACATTGATGCTGGTTTTGGTAATGAAGAAGCTACTTACTTGTTAGCTAAAAAAATGATTGAAGCAGGAGCTTGTGCATTGCAAATTGAAAATCAGGTTTCTGATGCTAAACAATGTGGTCACCAAGATGGTAAAGTAACTGTTCCTCATGCTGAGTTCCACGGAAAATTGAATGCACTTCGTTATGCTTTCTTGGAATTAGGTGTTGAAGATGGTATAGTGGTTGCTCGTACTGACTCTGAAGGAGCTGGCTTGACTCAAGCGGTTCCAGTTTCTGAAAAACCAGGTGATTTGGCCTCTAAATATATCGACTTCTTGAAAACAGAAGAAATTGATATCGCAGATGCAAAAGAAAATGAAATTTTGATTAAGAGAAATGGAAAATTGCACAGACCATCAAGATTAGCTAATGGCTTGTATGAATTTGCTGCTGGAACAAATATTGACCGTGTTGTTTTGGATTGTGTTGAAGCATTAAAAGCAGGTGCAGATCTTCTTTGGATTGAAACACCAACTCCTAATGTGGCTCAAATTGCTAACATGGTAAACCGTATTAAAGAAGAAGTGGCTGACGCTAAATTGGTGTACAACAACTCTCCTTCATTTAACTGGACTTTAAACTTCCGTCAACAAGCTTATGATGCAATGGCAGCTACTGGTGAAGATGTTTCTGCTTATGAGCGTAAAAAACTAATGGATGTGAAGTATGATGATACTGAACTTGCTAAGAGAGCAGATGAGAAAATTCGTACTTTCCAAGCTGACTCAGCTCGTGAAGCTGGTATTTTCCACCATTTGATTACTTTGCCTACTTATCATACTAATGCTTTAGTGATGAATGACCTTTCTGAAGGATACTTTGGCGAAGAAGGAATGTTGGCATACGTGAAAGGCGTTCAACGTCAAGAAATCCGTAAAGGAGTTTCAGCTGTTAAACACCAACGTATGGCTGGTTCTGATATCGGAGATGATCACAAAGAGTTCTTCAATGGTGAGCATGCATTGAAAGCTGGCGGTGCTAAAAATACTTCAAACCAATTCTAATATATTAATTTAGAATTTAATTGATAATGAGGCTGTCTGAAAAGACAGCCTTTTTTATTTCCGAGTTTTTCCCCTCAAATTTAGTGTGGTTGCAAAATATTGATAATCAGCATTTATTATTTTTTTTCACTAAAAATACTGCACAAAGGGTTGTTACGATATGAAAATAAGAGTAGTTCAGACCGCATCAAAAACCAAAACTGTACAGTTTATTCACTACTAAAACAATACAGCATATCGAATCTGCCTGTTGCCAAACAGCATAAAATTTTTATATATTGATATTATTTTTATATTTTAGGTTTATAAAAAAAACTTAAAACTATTTCATGCGTGTTACTTTAGGAAGAGCTACTACCAATAATTATACTACAGACGATCCATCAGTGAGCAACTCTCATGCTTATATTGAATTTGATGATACTCATATTTTCATTCACGATACTAATTCTGCTAACGGAACTTTTGTTAATAATATTCAAATTATTAAGAAAGAAATTGACTTAACCAATCAAATTAAATTAGGCAATCACCTAGTCGATAACAAACTTTTAAATCAAATCATTCATCAGCAAAAAGTAGCTTTACAAACAGACTTCACCAAAGAATTTCAAGAATTAGAGCCTGTTTATAATCAATACATTAAAAATCTAAATAAAATTGATACTTCTGAAAAAAATAGACTTATTCTTATTCGTTTAGTGATTACTGCAGTTTTAATGCTATTGGTATTCCTTGTTTTTGGAAAACCAAGTTATATGATATTTGTAGGTTTAGTTGCAACTATGCTGACCAATTTTCTAATTAAGCCATCTAATGTGAGAGAAAAAAAAGAAGATATTCAATTGAACTTGTCTGATGATTTTGTTTGCCCTAAATGCAAAACTAGCCTAGCTAATAAATCTTGGAAATATTGGAAAAAAAATGGTAGTTGCCCTAATTCAAAATGTAATGCTACTTGGCAATAAAAAAATATTAAAATGAGTTGGGAAAATTATAAAAAGAAATGTAGTAAGTGCGGTTATATTAATGAAATTTCTGCAGATTGGTTTAATAATAATTTAGAAACTAAGCAATATTCATGTCCTTCTTGCAATTATTCTGTTTTGTTGAAAGTAAGTGCTATTAGAAAAACCTTCTACAACAATTTTGCTTTGGAAACTCAATTGGTAGGTATGAAAAGCAGAGCTGGTTCCTGCTATCTAAAAGTTACACACAATGCAGACAAAGGCTTTTTTGATATTAAAAGAAGTGTAGAGTATATAGAAATTGGCAGAGGTAATACTTTGTCTTTTTGGGGAGATGAGCTAGAAAAGTCCTTTGTTTTACAGATTCCTGATCGATATATATCCAAAAAACACGCACTTATAAATATTATAAAACAAGGAGAGCAGAAAGTATTAGTTTTAAAAGATAGTAATAGCATGAATGGAACTGTTTATAATCAAGTGCCTTTACATGAAGGCGATGAAATTATTCTTCAAAATAATGGAATTATAAAAATTGGAGAAACGGAAATCGAAGTTATTTATTAATAACCAAAGCAGAAAATATGGCCAAACCAAAATTAGTTAAGATTCCAAATTCTAAAAAAGTCAAGATTGTTGGACTCAATAAAGACCAAATAGAATCTTTAAAGGATAAAAACAATAGTAATAAAGCCGCTACAATTCTTGCTGCATTTGGCGGTGCTGCATTCTTAGCCGATGCTATTAGTCATTTTAATATTGAAAATAGTGATGAGCCAATTTCATTTGCTGAACCAATTGAAGTGGCTGATGATGAAATCGCAATAGAGCCAGAAACCCCTGAAATCGAAGATATTATTAAAATTATAGATATTGATAATACGATTAACGATTTCGAGGAAATGAGTTTTGATGATGATTTAATCGAAGAGGTGGTAGATGGTATTGAGGAAATTTCTATCGACCAAGAAATGGACGAATACATTCATTCAGATGAATTGATTGACGATTTAAACGATGAGTCTTATGTAGATGGTTTTATTGTCAATGATGATTTAGTGGAGGATGATGAATATCCTGAACACGACGAAGATGGATATGTCATTGAAGAAAATGAAGACGAAGAGATTATCCGTGAAGATTTTGATGAAGCTGGATTGGATGAGGATATTATAGATGAAGTCATTGGAGATGATGAGATTGATATTACCAATGATGAAGAAATGGAAGAATACATTCATTCAGATGAACTCATTGATGATTTGAATGATGAATCAGAATTAGATGGTAGTATCATTAATGATGACTATATAGATGATGAAATTTCTACAGAAGGCGTTGGAGACGATGCGATTGAAATTGACTTTAATGATGAAATCGATGATGAACTTGATGAGATTCCTTTAGATGATGACGATGATTCTGATTGTTTAGATGAAGATATTCTCGAAGAGAATGACGATAATAATGACTTTGATTTTGACAATATGGAAGATAATATCTAAAACATGAAAATTAATTTGTTCATTATCCTTGGTGTAATAATTGTTGTAGGAACAATATCTTGTAAAATATCTAAAACTAATTCTATGGAAAACAACGATAAGGCAGATATCGATAGTTCAGAAGTGTCAATCTATAATTTAGAAGATTCTATCCATATTGTTTTAGAAAATAATTTACAAGGTGGATATGAATGGTTTTATCGTGATGATAATTGCTTTAATGTCTTAGACGTAATAGATAGTTCCCAACTCAATACCTCCACAAATTTATACGAATACAATAGAGAATATATTTTACAAGCAAAAGATACTGGAATATTTACACTTGTTTTTGACAAAAAGAGAGCGTTTGAGCCTGATTCTTTAGCACTTCTAAATGAATATACTCAAAAAATTAAAATACAATAAATTTATAATTATGAAAAAAATAATCAGTACACTCTTTTTAGTTTTTGCTTTATTATTCAGTTTTGCACAGAACGGAACTGGATATATAAAACTAACTGATGCAGAACAATTAGAACTTGATAAAGAGGTTGCAACATTCAAAGGTGCTGGAATTTCTTTATTAAAATCAACACTGAAATCTCATGCTGATATTACTGCTTCTAAATTTGATTTGAGAACGATAGAAGGGCTAACTCCTGTTAAAGACCAAGGGAAATGTGGTTCTTGTTGGGCGTTTTCTTCATTAGCAACAATAGAATCCAATTATGCTTTAGTAAATAGTAAGCTTTTAGATTTATCAGAGCAATCATTAGTACATTGTGTGCAACCGGCATTAGGTGATTGTAAAAATGGTGGACATCCATATATTGTATATTCTTGGTTATTGACCAATAAAGATGCATTCTTAGAAAACGAAACTGAAAATCCTTATGCTGACCTAAGCACGTCGTGTAATTTTCCTATTGTTAAAACTGATATCAAACTTACAGATGCCTACTATTTCAAAAAAGAACAAGCTAAAAGTCGTGATGAGTATATCAATACAGTAAAAAGTTTTATTGCTGAATTTGGAGCTATAAGTGCTGCTGTTTGCTCCAATGTGCCAAGTTTTATGAACTATAAAGCGGGCGAAGTGCTTAGAGATACAACAAGCAGATTAGACCACGCTATCAATGTTGTGGGCTGGGATGACGACAAACAAGCTTGGCTAATTAGAAATTCTTGGGGCCCATATTGGGGCGAAAATGGATATGCTTGGGTGGGCTATGATGCCTTAGGAATTAATGAATTTTTAGCTGTAGAAACGGCAGGTATTGATGATAATAATGATAAAATTGTTGTTGATAAAAAGGATAAAGTTATTTTCAACTTGATAGATAATTTAGGAAAGACACAAGAATATCAAGAAATATTTGTTAAAATTGATGATAATAAACCTTTTAGATTTTATATGAATCAACCGAAAAAGTTGTATCATAATTATATTCCAATTACAAAAGGAAAACATAGATTGCAAATCATTACTAAAAGTATAGTTACAAAAAATGGCAAGCGTGCTATGATTTTCGGTGTTCTAAAAGGAGAAATGGAGTTTAATGGAAACTCTAACTACAAATTAAAATACGGCGAACTGATTAAAGATAATATTCTAAACTTAGAGTTAGAAAAGGTTACTAAAAAATAGAGTTGATGAATTTAATAGTTGAATATATTCATGAAGTTGGACAAAGAGCAAACAACGAAGACTATTTACTGATAAATTCAGAGAAGAATTTCTATTTTGTTTGTGATGGTGTTGGTGGTAGCAATAAAGGAGAAGAAGCCAGTCAATTGGCTGCAAATTCATTTAATAACTTCTTAAATACTTTAGATTCTATTTCTAATGAAGAATTAAAAAAAGCACTAAAATATACAGAACAAGCTTTTGATAAATTTGTTGAAGACAACCCAGAAAGTTACGGCATGGCAACGACTTTGACTTTCTTGTTTTTTGATGATGACAATAATGCAATGGCTGCACATTGTGGCGATAGTAGAATTTATCAAATTAGAGATGGTGAGATTATTTTTAAAACCAAAGATCATTCTTTTATACAAGAATTAGTAGATGGTGGATATATTACAGCTGAATTAGCCAAAGTTCATCCTAAAAGAAATCAAATTACAAGAGCTATAAAAGGCAGTAATGCTCCTACTCAATTAGCTATTGCTATCATTGATAATATTCAAGAAAATGACTTTTTCTTATTATGCTCCGATGGGATTTTAGAAAGTATAGATGATGAATACATTACACAAAATTTCAAAAAGAATAGAGCAATAAAAAGTATAAAAGACAATATCCTAGAGCTTTGCAATGAACACTCTAAAGATAATTTTACAGCCATTCTATTACAATATAAAAAAGAGAATTTGATACAAAAATCGGCAATTGGTTGAATACATAATTACTGCAATAGAGTATATTAAGAACCAGCACGAACATCATAAGAAAGAAGACTTTAAGAACGAAAGACCTTGGTTGTTGTTTTAAGAGTTTTGAAATTGAGAGAAAAAATTAATTAAAATAAGTTTTTGACAATCACAAACATTTGATGTAACTTTCATTCAATGAATAAAAATATATTTATAAGCGTCTTGTCCGTAGGACAATATATAGTATCTCTCACTTCTCATTTTTATTCTGTCTTGGCTCTTGATTCTAAAAATCTGGCTTCTCATTTCTTTCTACTTAATACTCAAATTAATTGTCTGAATTAGGATTTGCAGGATTTTGGGATTTGCAGGATTTTTTTTAGCTTTTAATTCGTAATTCGTAATTCTCACTACTTAATACTTTCTACTTAATACTCAAATTAATTGTCTGAATTAGGATTTGCAGGATTTTGTGATTAGGAGGATTTTTATAGTAATTAATGATTGATAAATTATTTTATTATTAAATTGCTTAATTATTAAATTAATTAAATTCTCACTACTTAATACTTTCTACTTAATACTCAAATTAATTGTCTGAATTAGGATTTGCAGGATTTTGTGATTAGCAGGATTTGATTAGTAGTCAATGGTTATTAAATCATTTTATTACTAAATTATTGAATTATTAAATTAATTAATTTCTCATCTCACCTCTCAATAAATTGCTTGAATACATAAAATATATTACTTTTGTAATATCATAAAACAAAAATGACTCAAGGGAATTTTGATTAGAAGATGATACAATATTATCCAGATGGCAATTGAATACAACTCTTGAAAAAATCAAACTTTTAAATGAAAAACAAAATCCTTAACGGCTTTACCCTCAAATATCTTCTTGGCAGAGGAGGTATGGCAGAGGTGTGGTATGCAGAAAACAACTTAGGGAAACCAGCAGCTATCAAAATTATGTTGCCTCAATTTATCGGCATGGAGCAAGTGGTTTCTCGTTTTGAGATAGAAGCCAAAGCCATGGTTAAGTTGAATCATCTTAATATTAGAGATGTTTTTGATTTTGGAGAATACGAAGGCCGACCTTTTATTATAATGGAATACCTTGATGGAAAAGATTTTGGTCAATATTTAGCTGAAGGTAAAAAGTTTTCAGATGCTGATTTGCAAAAATGGTGGAAGCAAGCTTTGTCCGCTTTAGCACATACGCACGAACAAAAAATCATCCATCGGGACATCAAACCATCTAATCTCTTTTTACAAAAGAATGGTAATATTAAAATATTAGATTTCGGTATTGCTAAAGTGAAAGATGAAATATCTCTTACCAATACTGGGCAAGGACTTGGCACAGTATTGTATATGAGTCCAGAGCAGATATTAGACCCTAGGCGTGTAACTTCTGCCACAGACATTTATTCATTAGGAATGACTTTTGCTTCTTTATTGAAAGGGAAATCAGTATTAGATATTACAGAAGATGATGTTACTTTTGCAATACAACAAAAAATAATTGAGAGTCAATTTAATTTAAATAATATATCTAAAGAATGGCTTAATTATATTAAACCCACTTTAATGAGGGAAGCCAGTGATAGACCCTCAGCTCAAAACTTTTTCTCATCTATTGGACAAATATCTAGTGGCGAACCAATTGAAGATTTAGATAAGACAGAAGTTTTAGGCACTAAAATTACTTCTAAAAATGAACCATCTGAAATAGACCCTTTGCCTCCTAAGATGGAAGTGCCTAAAAATGCAACTGATATCAAAAAAATATTAAAAATAATTGGTGGTTCTATAGTAGGTATAATTCTGCTATTTATGATATTACCCGAAGGTGTTGAGGAAGATGTGGTAGCAACAGAAGTAGTTGAAGCAACTGAAGAAGAGACCCATGTTACAGGTAAAGAGTTCACCATAGGCAGTGAAACCTATAACTATACCGGAGCGGTCGAAAATGGATTGCCTAATGGAAAAGGGAAAGCTACTTTTATTAGTAGCCTTAAAAAACACAATAGCTATGAAGGAGAGTTTAAGAATGGCTTGAGAAATGGTACTGGTGTATTGGTGAACAATAACGGAGATGAAGCAGGTACTTATGAAGGAACATTCCAAGATAATCAGAAAATTAAAGGTAAATACACATGGAAGGATGGTGATTATTTTATAGGTACTTTTAAAAATGATGAAATTAATACAGGTTCCTTTTTTAATGAAGTAGGAAGTATATTAGCAGAATATAAAAACGGGAAACAGATAAAATAAATTTAAACTATGACACATACAAAACATATATTTTTTATACTGCTTTCCCTTTTGGTATTGAACCATGCTAATGCACAAGTGAAAAAGCCAGAAATTAATAAACCTACTAAAGTAGTACCTAAGCCGACACCAGCTCCTAAACCCACACCTGCACCAGCTCCAACTCCAAAACCCGCAACCTCCAAACCTTATATTGAAATGGTTTCTATTCCTGCAGGTAGTTTTATGATGGGTAGCCCTAGCAGTGAGGTAAGTAGAGATAGTGATGAAGGACCACAACATGAAGTCTATATCAGTGCATTTAAAATGAGTAAATATGAAGTAACCTTTGCACAATATGATGCTTTTTGTGAAGCCACTGGACGACAAAAGCCAAGTGATGAAGGTTGGGGACGTGGTAATCGTCCAGTTATTAACGTGACTTGGCATGATGCCAAAGCTTTTGCAGATTGGGTGGGTATGCGTCTGCCTACCGAAGCAGAATGGGAATATGCAGCTAGAGCAGGGACAACTACCCCGTTTAATACTGGAAATAATTTAACGACAGACCAAGCTAATTATAATGGAAATTACCCATATAATGGCAATGCGAAGGGAATAAATAGAGGAAGGACACTTCCTGTAGGTAGTTTCTCTCCTAATGCTTGGGGCTTATACGATATGCATGGGAATGTGTGGGAATGGTGCAATGATTGGTATGGGAGCGATTATTACACAATGACTCGTCCTAAAAAAAGTTTACAGTTTAATAGATTAATTCTGTTATAAGTTTACAATTCATTTTTAGTCCTGATTTGGGTTTACAATAGTAGGATTTTTTCGATAATAATTCTTCCATAATCTTTCTATTTTTATCTTGGTTTTTGAATGATGAAACATGATTTGGTGTCAAATTACTGATACTCATGTGAGGTCTTTCGTTGTTATATAAATTCACTATGTCTTTGAGTAGTGTTCTGGCTTCATTGATATTATTAATGTCATACGTTTCTAAATACTCATCTTTAATAATTCCGTTTATTCTTTCTGCTACTGCATTTTCTAAAGGATTTCCATTTTCGGTCATACTAATTTTTATACCATTGTCCTGTAATAACTTTTACAAGCATGGCTACAATACTGAATGCCTCTTGTCACTGTGATGGATAAGATTCATAAGGCTCTGCCCCCAAGGCAGAGAGCCTTATGCAAAAGCCTTCAATAGTTTCTATGGCTTCCATTGTTTCAGCTACCTGATAGCCTACAATTTTATGTGAGTAGGCATCGGTAATCGTTCTGATATAAAGGTGTTCGCCATGTTAATTTTCCAGTAAGTGATATCGCTCACCCATAGCTGGTTTGGAGCGTTGGTACAAATTCTCGTATTAGATTGGGATACTTTCTTAGCCAATGGTAAGAGTTAGGTGGTCTGTATCCTCCGCTTTCTTTTCCTTATGAGTAAATGATTGGAAGACAGTAGGTTGAATAATCCATCTCTGCCTATTTTTATTTGATGTTCAAGTAGGAATGGCTGTAACATTTCATATAGTTTTTAGTGTTCCCATTCTTCGATGTTTTTTTACGGATTTCTTTTACTCTGTTGTATTACCAAATCTTCTTCCAAGGTAGTTGAGATTCCTTCCCAATTGTTTTGATAATAAGCCTTGTCTGCTGATACCAAACCATCCACATAGCTTGGCTAATCCTATGTGAAAAATTACTTTTCATGGCTTCTATGGTTTGGTATTGAACTTTTTCTTATCGGAATTTTAAACTCCTTTTCAGCAACATCTACCATTGTAGAGAAAGTAATTGCTTTTAGCTCTGCATCTTTTAATTGCTTTTCTAATTCCACTATTCGCTTTTAATTGCAGGTTATCAAATGATTCATCATCATTGTTAGTTGCTCTGTCTGGTTTGATTTTTTCTGTACCATTGGATATAGATTTGATACAAAGTTAGGTCTTCTGGTTTTGATTCCAGTATTGTAGCCTAATTGTCGCATCCAGCGGCTAAATTTCTCGCCCGTGCTCTTGTTCTTCACCAGTGTATTTCTCCCAAATCTCCACCTGGTACATTGAGTAGAAATTAACTCCTGAATGATCTTGTGTTTCTCCCTCTACGGTAAAATATTTACCCGCTTTTTGAATGATTTTTTTGTCCATTTTTTACACTTTTTAGTGTAAACCTATTTTAGGACAAGACACAAACAGTCCACGTAACAATCCTCAGGGTCCGAGTAGTGGAGCCGGTCGTGTGCTTCGTGGCGGTAGCTGGATTAATTATGCTCAGAGCTGTCGGAGTGCTTTTCGCGATTACAACATTCCTGCCTATCGGCGCGACAATTTCGGTTTCCGCCTGGCCGTCTCCCAGTAACAGTGGTTCATCCTGTCCTTCCTTTAAAAAATGAGCTTTGCCTAATACGAGGGAGAGAGGTGGCGAAGCGGAGCCGCCACCGCCGACCGAAGTAAGAGGCAAAGTGAGTAATATATACCGCCGACCTGACAGATTGATTGTAGTACTGCCTTCCGGGCAGGTAGCTTACGTAATCACCATAGACCTACGTCATAGACTTATGTCTCCACTTTGCCTATACAAGACAGCTGCAAGGCAATCATTATTTATAAAATTCAAATCAGATTCCTTCAATCTTCTTTGTTACTCATTTATTTTTAATCCTCATTATCAATACGATAACTGCAGTGTAAAAATAAATGAAAGCCTTGAATATCTTTGTAAATTGACTTTTGCATCGGTCTTATACTATCAATACTTCTCCAAAAAGTATTCTAAATATTGATAAATATGAGTGCCTAAGTAATAGGGTAAATGCATTAGATAATAGACTTTTCCTTCAGGTGTTTTTGTCTTTTGAATTTTAAACTTTCCACCATAGACTCTTACTGCATAATGATGTTCAGATTGATTAATAAATTGATGAAGAGATTTTAATGAGCCTGTTGCTCCTGATTTTATTTCTATAGGAATAATTTTTCCTTTATAAGCTAAAATCAAATCTATTTCCGCAGATGATTGAGCCTTATCTCTTATCCAAAAGGAAAGTGAAGCTTTACGTTCAGATTCAAGAGAAATAATTTCTTGATTAAAAATATGTGGTATTAATGCACCACGATAGGCATCGCTCAAATCTTTCAATGGTATCAAATCTGGCATAATTCCTAAACTATAATTGACTATTCCTGTATCTAATACTTGAAGTTTAGGTGATTTTTTATAATCGGGCAAAATCGGAATATCCATAGATGTAGATGGTGTAAGAATTTGTACCACCTTAGCCATATCTAAAGCTAAAAAGGCTTCACTCACCTCACGAGATCGATAATTTGAATTGGCAAAATTTTGATACTTTATTCTTTCATCTATAAACTTTGGTGCTGCTTGCATTACAAATTTTATCACATTGCGTGCAGTGGTATTGCTTCCGTATTTTTCAACATCATTTATATAAGAACTCCATATACTTTCGTAAATGGGAGTTAAGGACGAAAATGTTTCTTCTTGTACATATTGCTGAACAATTTCAGGCATGCCACCAAGAATGGTATAGGTATTAAATAAGTCTAACAAAACATTATGAGCAAAGTCTTGGACTGGTAGAGTTGTTAATGCCTTCAATGCTTGTTGGTGATTCATTGCATTTAGAAACTCTAAAAAATTAAATGGATGAAGATATAAATACTCTACTCTACCCACAGGAAAGCTTTTAATTTCTTTCATAGCAAATTCTAATAATGAACCTGCTGCAATAACATGTATATGAGGCAAATCCTCATAAAAGTAACGCAATAAAGAAATCGCTTTGGGAGATTCTTGAATTTCATCAATAAAAAGTAAGGTTGACTCATTGCCATTAACGGCTACTTTTTCAGAGAGTAGAATAGTGTCAAAAATGATTTTTATATTTACATTTTCTTCTTCAAAATATTGAAAATGCTCTTTTCGCTCCAGATTCAAAGATATAAAGTGCTTGTATTCTTTACCGAATTGATGAACTATAGTCGTTTTTCCTACTTGTCTGGCACCTCTTAAAACCAAAGGTTTTCTGTTGGTCTTATTTTTCCAAACCAATAGTTTCTTCCACAATTCCCTCTTAAACTTCATATCTTTAATCTGTTACAATACTGCAAATATAGTCATTTGTTACAAAATAAGGGATGTTTTAAGTATTTTTTGTTACAAAATAAAGGGTGTTTTGAATATTTTTTGTTATAAAATAAAGGCAGTTGTAAAAATTGGAGAATTATTTCAACTAATTTTATTAAAACTCAATCGCCAAAATAAGATTTATTTTACCTTTGTTAGTTTACTATCTATCTTCTTAAACCAACGTAAAAGCTTATTATCTTCCTCTTTAATCAAATGCTAATCTCCAATTTCTTCAGCTTCAATATCTGACTTAAACATCAAATCTGCTAACGATACAGATTGAGAAGTATCAACTTCTACCCCTCCAAAATAATATCTATAAAATATAGATACAATTCCTTTGGAGTTGGTACGTTATGAATTACATCCGTTTTTATTTTACCACCACCAATTAAATTTTCCATCTTAGATAAAAATTCACCACTCATCATACTATCAAAACCTTGTTTTCTATATGGTTTCTACTTATCAATATTCTATAAATTGTTCTCACCTTGCATCTCTCACTCTCTCATTACTCACCTCTCAATAAATTGCTTGAATGCATAAATTCTATTATTTTGTATGACAAAACAATAAAACAAAGATGACTCAAGAAGATTTTTTTAAGAGATATATTTATAAACCAAGTACTGACAAATTGGGTGGTGGTTCATTTGGGAAGGTGTATAAGGCTTATGATACTGTTTTAGATAAATACATTGCGCTTAAAGTAGCTGAACAAATGGAAGTTGATGGTAAAAAATTCACTCTATCTGATGAGTTTAATGCTCTAGCCAATTTAGACGACCATACAAATATTGCAAAATATGAGCATTTATATACTTTTGAATCGCCACAAGGTGTTTTTGATTATGCCATTATGCAATATTATCCAGATGGCAATTTAACGCAACTCTTAAAATCTCAATCTATAAATGAAGAACAAAAAGATTCAATAGCAAGGCAATTGATGAATGGCATTGAATTTTTGCATCAAAACAATGTGGTGCATCGAGATTTGAAACCTTCAAATATTCTAATTCATAATAGAGTTTTAAACAATAAAAAGGAATTTATTCCCAAAATTACAGATTTTGGTTTGTCCAAAAAGGCAAGTACTCAGAATAATAAAGACAATCACTTTACCAATTCATTTGCTGCGGGTACTTATGCCTATAGTTCACCGGAGCAGTTGAAAGGTGAGCCACTTCGTTTGAACACAGATTGGTGGGCGTATGGTGCAATTGTTTTTGAAATATTCACTGGGAAACCCTTATTTAATGTTGAAAAGCAAAGTTCTGGAAGTAGTGCTTTAGATGTCAAAGAAATATTAGATAGTATTCTAAAAAATGACATCACAGATAAAATTTCAATTTTGCCAGAAAAATGGCAAAGAGTTGCTATCGCTTGTTTAGAAAAAAATCCTGACCAGAGAGTAAAAACTCAAGATGAATTATTGCAATTGCTAGAAGGTACAGCTATCACAAAAGAAAATAAAATTCCAATAATTGAAGACATGGAGGACGATGCTACGGTTTTATTAACACCTAAACCCAAAGAACCCATTGCATCTAAATCTTCAAAAGATAGAATAAAAGCTGAAGAAGTAACACCACCTACATCGGCGAAAACTGAATCTAGTTCAGAAGAATCATTCTTTAAAAAATATGGGATGCTTATTCCCATTTTAATAGGTGCAATTATTGGATTGGCGTTTTTATTTAAGGTGATAAATAATAATGGCAGCCAACTGCCTAATTCCAAAGATATTCCTTATGTTGCTTCTAAAGATACATCAAGTAGCTCAACTGATACCTTAGAAATAACTCAACCAAAGACAATTGATAAGATTCCTTCCAGTCTTCAATTGCCTGATGGAACGCCAGTTGGTGTTAAAATGAAAAGTGATGATTGGAAAGCTACTTTTGTTCAAAAATTTAATGAATTAGAAAAGAATGAAAGTAAAAAAAGTGCTGCTGAAAACTTAGAGGCTTATAAAGCTCTAAAAGCCACGATTCCCCAAAATGCTACTAAGGAAATAGGATTAGTACAAAAAAAAATAAACAACTTCCTTTTGAAATCAGATAACCAAAATACGAAAGGAAAGACTGTAGATGCAAATTTAATAAGACAAAAATTGGTTGGAGAATATTCATTTGCAATGCATTCATTGAGCACAACTCAAAAAGGAACTGCAAAGATTTATATAGATCCATTTAATATTTTAAGTTTAAAGCTCAAACAATCGGTGGGTGGAGAAGAATTGTCATTTCAAGGAGCAATAGAAATAGTAGATGAAAATCAATTTAATGTTTCAGGAATTTACTTTATTACTAAAAATAATATCAATAATGGGCAGCAATTTCATGTATTTCCTGGGCAATCCTTTAAAAAAGAAGGGAATGTTTATAGAACTTATTTGAGTTTAAAACCTTATGACAACTCTAATGAGATTATAGATATTTATTTTAACAAATGATTTTTAGAAGAATTCAATTTGTACTTGCTGTCAAGTTATTATGAAAGGTGATTTGTCAAAATTGTGATAAATATCACATGGTTTAATGCTGTAATAATTATTCTTATTTATATTTGTGCACTGAATCAATAGTATGAAGTGTGTTTCTTTATTTTCAAAAGGTGTTTTATTAGTATTATTTACAATATTATTAAGCAATAGATTGTCGGCAAGAGTTTATTCTACTTGTCCTTATCCTCAACATGAGTGGGGAGTTGGATATGGATTTTATCCGACTGAGCAACTGGCAATTACTTTTTTGGAAGAAGTGAGCTTTGGAGTATTGAAACCATTGACCAATATGGATTTTCAATCTTCACAATTTGTTGGTCCTATTTCTGTCAATTATAAACATTTTTTTAAAGAAAGACTAGCTGTAGGAGTTAGTGCTTTATATTCCAATGCAAAAGTTAAGTTTGTTGGTGGCAATGAAGTCTTGACCACTAGCCATTTAAATACAATCAGTGTCTTACCTAGATTTGATTTTTATTATCTTAGAAATCCCAAGTTTGCCATGTATGGTTCGTTAGCAGCTGGAGCTTTTGTTATGGTAGCTAATGGTAAAGAATTGCCTTTGGAAGATAAAGCCAATGTGTCATTTGCTTTTCAAGTAACTCCATTAGCTTTTAGAATAGGAAGAGATTTTGGTCTTGTTGTGGAATTGGGTATTGGTTCACATGGTTTGGCTGAAGTAGGATTTACTTACCGACCATTTCATAGACCTTGGATGCATTAAAAATTGATTAAAATATAAATAAAAATGGGCAACGCTATGTTGCCCATTTTTATATTTATGAACTATGCGTCAATTTTGGCATACTTGGCATTTTGTTCGATGAATTCTCTTCTAGGAGGAACTTCGTCTCCCATCAGCATTGAGAATACTGCGTCAGCTTCTGCGGCGTTGTCAATAGTTACTTGTCTTAAGGTTCTGCTTTCAGGATTGAGAGTTGTTTCCCACAATTGCTCAGCATTCATCTCTCCAAGACCTTTATATCTTTGAACATTAACAGAGTCTTCTTTTCCTGATCCTGCTATTTCTTTGATAGCAGCAAGTCTTTGTTCCTCATTCCATGCATAGATTTGTTTTTGTCCTTTTTTGACTAGATAAAGTGGAGGAGTAGCGATATAGATATACCCATTTTCTATCATCTCTCTCATATATCTGAAAAAGAAAGTCAAAATTAAAGTAGTAATATGGCTACCATCAATATCAGCATCACACATAATGACTACTTTATGATATCTGAGTCCATCAAGGTTGAGTGCTTTGTCGTCTTCCACTCTACCTCTTGAAATCCCCAAAGCAGTAAAAATATTTTTTATCTCTTCGTTTTCATAAATCTTATATTCCATAGCTTTTTCCACGTTGAGGATTTTTCCTCGCAATGGTAAAATGGCTTGAATTTTACGATCTCTTCCTTGTTTGGCAGTACCACCTGCCGAATCACCCTCTACTAAAAATAGTTCACAAAGTGCTGCATCTTTTTCTGAACAGTCAGCTAGTTTGCCAGGTAATGCAGAACTGACGAGTACATTTTTACGCTGTACCAATTCTCTCGCTTTCCTAGCTGCATGTCTGGCAGTAGCAGCCATAATGACCTTGTTGATAATAGACCTTGCTTCTTTGGGATGTTCTTCCAAATAGTATTCTAGTTGTTCTCCAACTATAGATTCTGTGATTCCTTGTACTTCACCATTTCCAAGTTTGGTCTTTGTCTGCCCTTCAAATTGAGGCTCTGGAACTTTGACAGAAATGATAGCAGTAATCCCTTCTCTAAAGTCGTCACCGCTTATTTCCATTTTGACTTTTTCAAACATTCCATTTTTAGTGGCATAGTTTTTAAAGACTCTAGTTAATGCTCTTCTGAAACCTGAAACGTGAGTTCCTCCTTCTATAGTGTTAATGTTATTGACATAAGAGTGAAGGTTCTCATTATATTCTCCATCATTATATTGAAATGCTACTTCTACAGATACCATATCTTTTAAGCCTTCTATAAATGCAGGTTCAGGTAATAATGAGGAACGCGTTCTGTCTATATATTTTACAAAATCTTTTATTCCACCTTCAGAGAAAAATTTTTCTGACTTTATATTTCCTTTCTCATCTTTTACTCTTTCATCTTGAATAGTAATAGAAATTCCACGATTTAAAAATGCAAGCTCTCTCATTCTTGCCATGAGAATTTCATAACTATAAATGGTATGAGTGAAAATAGAATGGTCAGGATGAAATCTTACTGTTGTTCCCCTTCTGTCTGAAGGTCCTATTTCTTTTACTGAATATTTAGGTACACCGATAGAGTATTCTTGAAAATATTTTTTCCCATCTCTTTCTACTGTGACTTGCAATAAAGAAGATAAGGCATTCACACATGAAACACCTACACCATGCAATCCCCCAGATACTTTATAAGAGTTCTTGTCAAATTTTCCTCCAGCATGTAATACTGTCATTACAACTTCTAACGCTGAACGACCTTCTTTTTGATGAATTTCTACAGGAATTCCTCGCCCATTGTCCTGAACAGAAACGCTGTTGTCTTCATGGATAGTTACAATAATAGTATCGCAATGCCCAGCTAATGCTTCATCTATTGAATTGTCAACAACTTCATATACTAAGTGATGTAAACCTCTAGTGCCTATATCTCCAATATACATTGCCGGACGTTTCCTTACTGCCTCCAATCCCTCTAATACGGTAATGTTGCTGGCATCATATTTAGCATCATTATTTTTAATAGGATTTTGATTTTCTTCTAATTCAGACATAAAATGATTTAGGTTAAAAAATAACTCGTTAAAGATACGAATTTTGTTGTTACTCTTTTGCTTGTATTATCCACAATCTAATATTATTTGGGATTTTGTTGTTATAATATTTGGTTTTAAAACAGTAAGTTTTTTGAGAATTAAATATATTGTGAATTTTAAAATAGAAAAGATAATTTTTATTGATTTGTGCTCAAATTGATCTAACTAATTATTCGGCTAATTCTCATTATTTTTTTAGTCATATATATTTTTGACATTAGTCTAATATTCTATTTTCGCTTATCCACAGTCTCATTTTATGGCTTTATTATTCATTGTAAAACTGTATCTTTGCGCCATCAATAAAATTTAATTTTTTTACCCATGAGTGTTAATTTTGCTTCTAGACATATAGGTCCTTCATTTGAAGAAACTCAATTGATGTTGAAGTCAATCGGCGTTAGTCATTTAGATGAATTGATTGATAAAGCTGTTCCTAATAATATTCGATTGAAGAATTCTTTAGGTATCGGTACTGAGATAAGTGAGTATGAATATCTGAGCACTCTGCGTCAAACTGCTAGAGAAAATCAGGTGTTTAGAAGTTATATCGGTTTGGGTTATAACGGTACAATTTTACCTGGAGTCATTCAAAGAAATATTTTTGAAAATCCGGGATGGTACACACAGTACACTCCTTATCAAGCAGAAATTTCTCAAGGAAGACTTGAGGCTTTGTTAAATTATCAAACAATGGTAGCAGATTTAACAGGACTACCCATTGCCAATGCTTCTTTGCTGGATGAAGCCACTTCTGCTGCTGAAGCGATGTATATGCTTTATGAAGTGAAGAATAAAAAGAGAAAATCTGATAAATCCACAAAAATATTTATAGGCAATACCGTTTTTCCTTCTACTATTGATGTTGTTAAGGGGAGAGCGATTCCTTTTGGAGTAGAAGTTGTTGTAGGAGATGTGAAAGATTTTGTTCCTTCAGATGATTATTTCGCTGCTCTCTTTCAATATCCTGATGTGAATGGAGAAATTCTGAATTTCGATAGCATCATTGCTTCTTGCAAAGCAAGTGAGGTTTATGTTATCATGGCGGCAGATATTATGAGCCTTGCATTGATTAAAAGTCCTGGTCAACTTGGAGCTGATGTTGCTGTAGGTTCTACACAGAGATTTGGTGTTCCTATGGGTTTCGGTGGGCCACATGCTGCTTATTTTGCTTGTAAAGAAGAATATACGAGACAGATTCCTGGACGTATCATTGGAGTCTCAGTGGATAAGCATGGCAATCATGCGTTGAGAATGGCATTGCAGACTCGCGAACAACATATTAAAAGGGAGAAGGCATCTTCTAATATTTGTACTGCACAAGCTCTGTTAGCTATTATGTCTAGTATGTATGCAGTGTATCATGGCTCTTCTGGAATTATTAATATTGCTACAAATATCCATTTGAAAACCGCTGCTTTGTCAAATGCGCTTAAGGATTTGGGCTTTGAAAATAAGAACAAATCTTTTTTTGATACGATTACAGTGGATGCTGGTCAATTAACTTCAAAAATTGAAGAATTAGCTCTTGGAAAAGGGATTAATTTTAGATATCATGACAATGATATTTCAATAGCATTTGATGAAACGGTATTAGACACAGATGTATATGATGTAATTGAAATTTTTGCTAAAGCTAAAGGTAAAGCAGTTCCCGCTCAAGAGAAACCTAAAGTGGAAATAGAGATTGAACTGAGAAGAAATGAATCTGTTTTAGAACATCCAGTATTTAATACTTATCATTCTGAAACTGAAATGTTGAGATATATCAAACGTTTGGAATCCAAAGATTTATCATTGACTTATGGAATGATTCCTTTAGGCTCTTGTACGATGAAGTTGAATGCTACAACAGAATTAGTCCCTTTGAGTTGGCCTGAATTTTCTTCTATACATCCTTATGTTCCAGTCAATCAAGTAGAAGGTTATTTGAAAATGATTGAAGAGTTGGAAGATGCACTTTCAAAAGCCACTGGATTTGCAGCTACTTCTCTACAGCCAAATTCTGGAGCACAAGGTGAGTATGCTGGCCTTATGGTTATCCGTGCTTATCATCAAGCTAGAGGTGACCATCATAGAAATGTTGCTTTGATTCCTTCATCAGCTCACGGCACCAATCCTGCTTCTGCATCTATGGCTGGAATGAAGATTGTGATTGTTAAATGTGATGATGCAGGAAATATTGATGTTGAGGATTTAAAAAATAAAGCAGAACAATACAAATCAGAATTATCTTGTCTGATGGTGACTTATCCATCTACTCATGGTGTTTTTGAAGATACTATTATAGATATTTGTCAGATTATCCATGAAAACGGTGGGAAAGTGTATATGGATGGTGCAAATATGAATGCACAAGTAGGATTAACTTCTCCTGCTAATATTGGTGCGGACGTATGTCATTTGAATTTGCATAAAACATTTGCTATTCCTCATGGAGGAGGAGGACCAGGGATGGGGCCTATTTGTGTAGTGGAAGATTTAGCTCCATATTTGCCAGGTAATCCTATTGTGAAAACAGGTGGTGAGCAGGCTATTCATGCAATTTCTGCTGCTCCTTATGGCAGTGCGAGTATCTTGTTGATTTCTTATGCCTATATCAAAATGTTGGGAGATGAAGGATTGACAAATGCTACTAAATATGCTATTCTCAATGCAAATTATTTAAAGTCTAAACTGAAAGATAGTTATCCTATTTTATATACTGGCCCTAATGGATATGTTGCACATGAGTTTATAATGGATATTCGTCCATTTAAAAAAGATGCAGGAATTGAAGCAACAGATATAGCAAAACGATTAATGGACTATGGTTTTCATGCTCCTACATTATCTTTTCCAGTCCCTAATACTTTAATGGTCGAACCGACAGAAAGTGAAAGCAAAGTTGAATTGGATAGATTTGTAGATGCGATGGTACAAATCCGTCAAGAGATTCAAAATATCATTGATGGAAAGACAAGTAAAGACGATAACCCCCTTGTCAATGCTCCTCATACTGCGGCAGAAGCTATTTCAAGCGAATGGAGTCATTGCTATACTAGAGAAGAAGCAATATATCCTGTAAAAAATTTAATCACTAATAAATTTTGGCCATCTGTAGCAAGGGTTGATAATACATTGGGCGACAGGAACTTAATATGTACTTGCCCACCAATTGAATCATATCAGTAAATCAAAAATTATAAATAGAATAGGCTGCCTTCAAGGTGGCCTATTTTGATTAAATAGGGGTGCTTTTTATTCAATGTCAAGCTCAATCAATATGCGTTTCTCATCCTTATAAGGTTGAAGCATAAAGTTATGTGCCATTCCAAAACACAGTCCGCAGACAGAAATCAAAATAGAAATTGTACCTTTGCACATAAATTTATAGACTAATGTATGAAATTGCAGAAGATGTATTAAATATGGTAGCAGAACCAAATTATGGAGTCAGGAAAGAGTATTTTCGCCATAAAAACACATTGCTTTTTCACGGAGACATTTTAAATAAAAAACTCTTTGATAAACAATTCATTGACTTAATTGTTACCTCTCCACCATACAATGTAGGAATTGACTACAATTCAAATGATGATGAATTAAGTTATGAACAATATCTTGATTTTTCTGAACAATGGATGAAGAATTGTTATGATTGGAGTAAAACACAAGCAAGGTTTTGCTTAAATATTCCATTAGACAAGAATAAAGGTGGACACAGAGCTGTTGGTGCTGATTTGACAAAAATTGCTCAAAAAGTTGGTTGGAAATACAAAACAACTATCATTTGGAATGAAGGTAATATTTCAAGGCGAACTGCTTGGGGTTCATGGAAATCTGCTTCTGCACCAGTTGTAATTGCACCAGTTGAACTCATTGTAGTTCTCTATAAAGATGAGTGGAAAAAAACAAATGGGAGCAAAATTTCTGATGTAACAGGGAATGAATTTAAAGATTGGACACAAGGAGTTTGGATTTTTAATGGTGAAAGTAAAAAACGTATTGGACACCCCGCACCTTTTCCAAAAGAATTGCCTTACAGGTGTATAAAATTATTTAGTTATCAAAACGATTTAGTATTTGACCCATTTGTTGGTAGTGGAACCACTTTATTAGTCGCTCAAAATCTTGACAGAAAAGCAATAGGAACTGAATTAGATAGTGAGTATTGTGAGTTAGCTAAAAACAGAATATTAAAAGAAACTGGAACTTTAAATTTTGAATTAAATGGCAGAGAAAAAAATATCACAACTTAATTTAATTAAAGAGTTTTTCATAAATAACCCATTGAGAGATATACCACACCCAGAAGTTGTAGATTGGGTTGTAGAAGAGTTCCGTATAAGAACGGGAGAAGTTTTTAGAGACCCAGATAGAGGTATCCGTTCTCTATCACAAAAAGGATTTCTTATCAAAATTTCAAAAGGTGTTTATCGTTATGACCCTGAATATGTCCACAACAGAGAATTAGAGGACTTTACACCTACACAAAAGAAAGAAATATTGGAACGAGACAATTATAAATGTGTAATTTGTGGTAAAGGAATGCAAGAGGGTGTAGAGTTGCATATTGACCATATAAAAGCAAAAGATTTTGGTGGAGAGGCAACCATTGAAAACGGACAAACATTATGTGCTCAACATAATTTCTTGAAGAAGAATTTTAAACAAACTGAAACAGGAAAGAAAATGTTTATCCGACTTTATGAATTAGCAAAAGTGCAAGAAGACAAAACTTTACAAAAATTTTGTACTGAAATTTTAGAAGTGTTTGAGAAGAACAATATTAATGGACACATTGAATGGAAGAAATAAAAACGACACAATACAGTAGCTTGGCAAAATGGCTGATTCTGTGCAAAATTCAAAATTTGTGGTTCTATTCAGCAGTAGTGCTAAATTCAACTTTAGTGCTTCTATTTCCCTGCCCTCGCAAAGCTGCCAAACCGTTTATGATTATAACCCCAAAAGTTGAATTAATCCATAGTTCTAATGGATTTTTGGGGATGATAAAGCCTTTTATGGAACAAATAGGCTCAATTTAGATGGCTTTAATCAATTTCCATAAAGCAAAATAAGAGCAAGAAAAATTCATTTTGTTAGGTCTTGAATGATTTTTTTAATCTTCAATTGAAGCACTTACTATGGACAGTTGATTAAGAGCACTTGTCTATTATATATATATATCCATTTTAAACTTTTTTATAAGTGACCATTTTTAGATATTCTATCGCATAATCAAGTGAAATTATTTACCTAAGTATAGAATTTACATCAGATAACTTCTACCTTTGCTTTGATTTTTATTAAGATGAAGAAATTAATATATTTTATTGCTGTTTCACTGGCAGCTATGGCAAATAATAATCTTGTAGCTCAATGTCCTACATTATATGATTTGAAAGTAAATGGAACCGAAAATACTTCTGTTTGCGTTCCGGGTAAAGTAGAATTGAGTGTTCATGGAATACAGATGCCTTCTGGTGGGAAGATTGATTGGTATTATAGCGAAGACAAAAATTTTGATCCTAGGATTGAAGGTGAAAAGATTGGGACTACAACATTGCCGACATACAATCAGCAAAGCTGTCCTCAAGTATGCCCCGATTTATTGATGATGATGATCAATAGCTGTGATAAAGATGGCTTGGGTGTTGGTGAAGAGCATGATAATGAATTTTTTATTTTTAAATCAGGTAGTGGTTTTTTTGCTTCAGATATTCAATTTAAAATTAATGAGGGAACTAATGATGCTGGTAATAATAATCATTCTATCAATATCGGCTCTAATCCTTGCTCTATACAGAAACCTTCAGCTGCTTTGATGACTAGACTGCGAACTGGTGCTTGTAGTACTTTGAATCTTTTTCCAGCAGGTCCTGGTGATTTTATCCCTGCAGATGCTCTAGTGATATTCTATATGAGTGCCAATGTGGCGATGGATTATGATTTGACCACCTTGTGTGGCTCTGGCCATAATGTATATGTTATGCAAAACTCCTGTCAACGTTCAATGGGAGCATTCACTAATTCTAAAACAACTTCTGATAGCTATAGAAATAATTTTTTAAGTTTGAAAAATTGCACAAAGTGTACAGACTCATTGAATTATAATAGAAATGGAATGAGAGATTTAGAAGGAGAATATGCTGTAGATAATGAATTTAATTTTGCAACAGTTGCTAATGGTTCTATTATATTAAACGATTCAATATACCCTTGTCAGACTCCTGATCTTTCTAACTATTTGAAACCTATTGAGCCTTATAAGATTGATTTTGAAATTAAAGAAGGTTCTCCTTTATGTGGGAAAACGGTGTATTTTAAAGCTTATGTAACTCCTTCTGATGAAAAAACATGTAATGATGTAGTGGCTGAAGGAGCTTCTCTAAATATTATGTGTGGCGGAGGTTCAGTTAAAATTGAAAGCTATCCACAAGCAGTATGTTCTGGCAATCCTATCGAAATTATTTTAGCCAATGCAGGGGATTATTCATGGGTAGTTGAAGCGCCAAGTAGCGTGTCAGGACTTTCAAATGGTAATGGGACTGGTATAAAATCTATTCAACAAACACCTATTTTGAATGGTAATGCCTCAGCTACTGTCAAATATACAATTTCTTCTTTGAGTCAAGAGTGTCCTACTCAGCCAATTACTATTGAAATTGTTGTTGGTGCAGAAGTGAATGCTTCTATTTTAGGAGAAACTCAATTATGTTCAGGTGGCACTACTACACTTTCAGTTCAGGCTCAAAATGGCAATTCGGTGCTTTGGAGTACTGGTGAACAATCTCATTCTATTGTGGTCAATAAATCTGGCGTTTATTCAGTGGTGGTGGGTAACGGAACTTGTTCAGACAGCTCTCAGGTGGAAGTT
Organism: Chitinophagales bacterium; assembly: GCA_023957235.1. GTDB lineage: Bacteria > Bacteroidota > Bacteroidia > Chitinophagales > JADIYW01 > JAMLHH01. The sequence goes on from JAMLHI010000004.1 coordinate 60,009, forward strand.
GTAATAGGTGATGAATTAAAACCTACTATCTCAGGCAAAACTTCTATCTGTGAAGGTGAGAGTACAATATTGAATGTAGTTGAAAATTTTGATTCATATTCTTGGTCAGATGGAACAAAGGGACCATCTATTACAGTTAACAAAGCCGGAACTTATTCGGTAACGGTTACAAAAGGTTCATGTGAAGGTATAGCTACTGTTCAAGTTTCCTTAGGTGCTGAACTTGAGGTAAATGAATCAACTACGCCAGTGTCTTGTGTTGGAAATGATGGAACTGCTACTATTGAAGTGGTAGGAGTGGATACCTATTCTATTTTATGGTCTTCAGGGGAAACGACTAATTCGATTACAAATAAAACTTCTGGTGAATATTCTTACACAATTACCGTAGGTGCATGTAGCCAATCAGGCATAATAAATATACCTACTGATAGCAATGTTCTTCAAGCAGAGATTGAGGTTGAACCGATTCGCTGTGACCAACAAAATGGAGGAAGTGTTTCTGTTTATAATATTAAAAATGGAGTTCAGCCTATAAAAATATTTTTTAATGGCGTTGAATCAACTGAAACGACATGGACAAACTTATCTTTAGGAGAATATGTGATTTCTCTTAATGATGCAAATGGTTGTGTTTTTACCCAATCAGTTACTGTTGACAATGCTCCTCAAGTATCTGTATCTCTACCTCAAGATGTGATCATTCATCAAGGTGATGAAGTGAAAATACAATCGACAATTGTGGGAATAGATTTGCATCCAGAACAAACTATATATACATGGACTCCTACAGAAGGCTTGTCATGTATAGACTGTCCTCATCCAACTGCACGTCCTCAACAAACTACAATATATGTCCTTACTGTTGAGAATGCCTATGGTTGTAGCGCTAGCGATACAATGAAGATAGAAGTATTGCCAGTGATGAATGCATTTCTTCCTAGTGCCTTTTCTCCAAATGGAGATGGAAAAAATGATATCCTATATATCCTTACAAATGTGGATGCTCAGGTGAAAATTTTTGAAATTTATAATAGATGGGGACAATCTGTTTATAAAGTAGAGAATGTGCCTACAAATACCAATTCAGTGGGCTGGGATGGTACTTATAAAGGTAAAAAAGCTCCTTTAGATAATTATTCATATTATTATGAAGTGATTTTACCTGATAATAGTTCTATCAAAAACAAAGGCACCGTTTTAATAATTAGATAGCTGTGTATTAAACATTGACTAGCCTTTTGGGTTAATATGATATTAAGTGAGTGATGCGTTTAATATCTTCAAGAAATAGTCAATGGATGAAGGCAATATTATTTATTGCAGGTCTATATAGTATTATATGGGGAGTATCTGTTGTTGTCATACCAGGATTTTGGTTTGATTTGGCTGGATTGGATCATCCAAATTATATGCAACTCTGGCAATTGTTAGGAGTGTATTCTATAGCAATGGGAGTGGGTTATCTAATTGCATTTACTAATCCTATGCGCCAATGGCCAATTGTGTTAATTGGTTTGATTGTAAAAGTTTTAGCACCAATTGGTTTTTTGATTTATTATCTGAAAGGTCAATTGCCTTTGATAGTATTTCAAATGAATATTACCAATGATTTGATATGGTGGATTCCTTTTGCATTGATATTGTATAATACATATATGCATGACTATCTATTAGATAATGAAATAATAGGCTGTACAGAGCATAATATGAAAGATTTGCTTTCATGGCATCATACACAACATGATGAATCACTTTTGGAGTTGTCAAATCAACAACCTATTATGTTGATATTTTTACGACATTTTGGCTGCACATTTTGTAGAGAAACACTTCATGAAGTAGGTGAAAAGAAAGAATTAATAGCTTCTCAAGGGGTTAAAATCGTTTTAGTACACCAACTTTCTATCCAAGATGCTACGCAGTATTTTGAAAAATTTGGATTGCAGGATATTGATTCTGTAAGTGATCCAGAATTGATTTTATATAAAGGATTCCATTTGAAAAGAGGTAAGATTACTCAAATATTTGGTTTGAAAGATATTATTACATTGATTCTTAAAGGCAAGTTTTTTAAATGGGGAATAGCTAGCTTTAAAGATGAGGACCCCTTTCAAATGCCTGGAGTTTTTATTGTCAAAGAAGGTCGGATTATGGCACAGTTTATTCATTCTTCAGTCTCTGATGCTATTCCATATCATGAGCTGACCAAATGTATTTGTTCGACTAGGACTTTGCCTGAAAACTAGCTATTAAATGCACAACTCCAGGGATTATAAAAATGCTTCCCAATAATAAGGCCCATCCTAAATAATAGATTGTCAATGAATTGGCGGCACTACTTAAGAAGCTATGTCCTATTTGATCTTTAAAGGTCACAATTTCTGGGTGAATGAATAAGGCAGTGGTAACCAACATCCACATAATGACAGAACTAGCAGCAAATCTTGCTCTCCATTTTTTGCTGGAGAAAATTAATTTCCAATAGAAAAGTAAACTGATACCTGAACATAAAAAGCTTAGTGTGTTCCAAGAAATGAATTTGATATTTTCAATAAATGGTGTTCCCCATAATTTTGCAATTATCAAAGCAATTCCTCCCCATATAAACACAGAAATTGAAAATATTAATGATTTTTTTCTGAAATATTTTTTATCTTCTTCAGTTTCGCTTTCTCCTATTAAGAACGTTGATGCTAAAAATGCAAAAACAACTACACATAATATTCCAGTCGAGATTGAGAAAGGAGATAACCAAGAAAAGATGTATGTGTCAAGAAAATTATTGGAAGTCACTTGTATTTGATGCCCAACAATTGAACCTGCAATAACTCCTAATAAAAAGGAGGTGATTAGACTTGAAATCATAAAAATGTAATTATAAAATTGTTGGCTTTTCTCATCTTGATAGGCATCATAATGTCTGAAAATAAATGCCATTCCTCTTGATAAATTCCCTAATAGTAATATCATGATTGGAATATGTAAATATGTTGTAATAGATGTATAAATGCTAGGGAATGCTACGAATAATATAACGATAGAAATGATAAGCCACATATGATTGGCTTCCCATATAGGGCCAATTGTATTGTATGTAAGAGTGCGAACTTTTTCTTTATTTTTATTTCCAACAAAAATTTCTAGTATTCCAGCACCAAAATCAGCTCCTCCTAATAAAATATATAATAGTATTGAAATCCAAAAGAATAATATGACTATGCTTAACATGATGAATTTATTTCTGATGATGAATATTGTTCATTTATAAACCTGATTTGTCTTCTCATTATCCAAGTAACAATGATGGTCAAGAAGATATAAACCAAGATGAAAAAGTAAAATGAATATTGGATGCCAGGCATTTGAGTGACACCATCTTTTGTCTTCATGATGCCATAAATTATCCAAGGCTGTCTGCCTACTTCGGTTACAGTCCATCCAGCTTCTACTGCAATAAAACCCAAAGGAGTGCAAAATATGACTAGGTATAAAAACCATTTTTTGCTTAATATATATTTGAACTTCCAATGACTTATCAAAAATATCAATCCTATAACCATCATGATGATACCACAAATGACCATGATTTGAAAGGCATAATGAGTAATAACTACTGGGGGATGTTTGTCTTTGGGAAATTCATTCAAGCCTTTTACTTCTGTATGAAAATTGCCATGAGCTAGAAAACTTAGTGCTCCAGGAATTTTTATTGCATAATTGACAGTTTCATTTTCAGTGTCAACAATACCTCCTAAGATTAAAGGAGCATTGCTTTGAGTTTGAAAGTGCGCTTCTATAGCTGCTAGTTTTAATGGCTGTCTTTTAGCCAAATCTTTTGCAGAAATATCTCCACTGATGGGCTGAATAAGTGCAGCTATTGCACCAATAGTTAAGGCAATCTTAAATGCACTTTTATGAAATTCCGGATAATTTCCTTTGTAATAATGATAGGCATGAATGCCTGCTACTCCAAATCCTGTAGCTGAAAATGCCGCAATAATCATGTGTAGCGCTTGTGAAAACCATGCATCATTCATCATGGCTTTAAGTGGGTCAATGTTTGAAAATATACCATTGTTGTACTCAAATCCTGTAGGGCTATTCATCCATCCATTGGCTGCCACAACTAAAATTCCTGAGCTTACACCAGAAATTCCTACTAAAATTCCCATGAACCAATGAAACCATTTATTGAATTTTTCCCATCCATACATATAAAATCCCAATGCTATTGCTTCAATAAAAAAAGCTGTGCCTTCAAGAGAAAATGGCATTCCAAAGATGGGTCCTGCATGTTGCATAAATCTTGGCCATAATAATCCAAGTTCAAATGAAAGCATAGTACCGCTGACAGCACCGGTAACAAATAATATAGAAACACCTCTGCTCCATGTTTTTGTAAGAATATAATATTTTTCTTTGCCTGTGGTATTCCATTTGTAATGAGCAATGGCCATAATAAATGGCATCACCATACCAATACATGAAAAAATAATATGAAAAGCCATGCTTATTGCCATTAGGCTTCTGGCTGCTAGTAAATTATCCATTTAAAAGATACTTTTTTAAAAAGCTCAAATATCTAATTCTATTTTATTACTCAAAATGAGTTGGTGTTGCCAATTTGTTGTGTTTTGTATTGAGATTTATTGAAAACTTAACTTTTAGTAAAAAATTTCTTATATATCATATCGTTTAATATAAAGAGTGTTTTCTTTTGTTAACATACTTTCTATAAATAGATGCCTATACAAGTATTTTTTGTAATTTTAGTGTTGCAAAATCTATGAAGTTTTCAGAAATCATCTACCAATCTTTTCTTACAATTAAACAAAATGGTGCTAGAACGCTTATCACTTGTTGTATTATAGGTTTTGGTATTATGTCTTTAGTAGGTATATTGACAGCTATTGATGGCTTAAAGACATATATCAATAAAGATTTTAGTAGTATGGGTGCTAATACTTTTAAAATTAGAAATAGAGGTATGGCCATTAATATTGGAGTGATGAAATTAGCTCCGAAAATATTTAAGCCCATTACATATCTTGAGGCAAAAAAATTTAAATCTCTTTTTTCAAATGAATATCCTGTTGATATTCAGGTGATTTCAAATTATACCGGTTTGCTTAAATATCAAGATGTAAAATCCAATCCTAATGTCATGATATTTGGTGTAGATGAAGATTATTTGGAAGTAGAAAGCTATAGTATTTTCAAAGGAAGAAATTTTTCTTTTAGTGAAATGACTCTAGCTAAGCAAGTTTGTGTTCTAGGAAATGATGTTGCATTAAAACTTTTCGGCCAATCATTGAATGGGATTGGAGAAGATATTATTATTGATGGCAGAAGATTTCAAGTGATTGGTATTTTAGAGTCAAAAGGGAGTAGTATGATTACATCTGATAATTTTGCTTTAATACCTGTAACGAATAGTAAGTTTTTCTACAATTCTCAAAAAGCCAGTTTTGTTTTGGGTGTTAAATTAGAAGATCAAAATAAAATGGAGTCGGCTATAGAGTTAGCCAAAAGTAAAATGAGATTGGCTCGTAAATTAAACCCAAGAGATGAGAATAATTTTGATATCATGAAAAGTGATAGCTTTTCTGAATTGCTTGTTGAAAATCTTTCTTATGCTACTATTGGAGGTTTTGTAATTGGTCTGGTTACTTTATTGGGAGCTGCTATAGGATTGATGAATATTATGCTCGTGTCAGTGACAGAACGGACAAGAGAGATAGGAACTCTTAAAGCAATTGGTGCCAGAAGTTCGGATATTTTAAAACAATTTTTAATTGAAGCAATTGTGATTTGTCAATTGGGTGGAATTTTGGGTGTAATATTAGGTATCATTATTGGGAATATCGTCTCGCTGATGATTGGTGGAACATTTATTATTCCATGGCTGTGGATGCTTTTAGGCGTGTTGTTTTGTTTTATTGTTGGTCTAGTATCTGGAATTTATCCTGCATTAAAAGCAGCTAGACAAGATCCTATTGAAGCATTGCGATTTGAATAAGGTGTAAAATATATTCTTTAGTATATTATTTCTCCCCTAGTAAGGATAAGATTAGATGATAACTCCATCCTCTTATTCCATCTTGTGAAAAATAGCTAATTAAATGTGTTCACTTTTTCCATTTGTATTGGCAAAGTAATAATTTATAGATTATGGCTTATTTACTTGAATTTACTTGGTAGATTACTTGTTATTTAAAAGCTTACATCGGATATTTGTATTACTCAAATTTCAACTATGGTTTTTCAAAATCTTTTATGGTCTTTAGATTCAGGAGTTTTAACTATTACTATTAACAGACCTGATAAATTGAACGCATTAAATAGTGCGACAATATTAGAAATTAAAGATGCATTTGAAAGTGCTAGTAAATTAGTTGGACTTAAAGGAATCATTTTGACAGGATCTGGAGATAAAGCTTTTGTTGCTGGTGCAGATATTTCAGAGTTTAAGGGGCTGGATGCCAATCAAGCTAAATCTTTGGCACAAAGAGGACATGATATTTTTAACTTGATTGAAAATATGCATGTTCCTGTAATTGCTTTAGTCAATGGTTATGCATTAGGAGGAGGTTGCGAATTGGCTATGGCTTGTCACATGAGAATTGCAACATCAAATGCAAAGTTTGGGCAGCCAGAAGTAAATCTAGGTATTATAGCTGGATATGGTGGGACCCAACGTATGATACAATATATTGGTAAAGCCCGATCATTGGAACTACATCTTACGGCAGACACCATTGATGCTGAAAAAGCATTGCATTGGGGTTTGGTCAATTATATTGAAACAGATAAAGGCTCTGCTTTTGAAAAAGCACTGTATTTTATCAATAAAATAGGTACTAAGGGTCCTATCGCAGTTGCTAAAGTCATCAAAGTTACTAATGATTATTTTATAGACGGAGTAGATGGTTTTTCTTCAGAAGTAGATGCTTTTGGTGATATTTTTAATTCTAATGATGTTACTGAAGGAGTTAATGCATTTTTAGAAAAGAGAAAAGCCAATTTTAAAGGTAAATAAATCTCTAGTTTCAATTTTTCTATTGAAGTATAATGTCTAAGTTGAAGTATAAATACGATAGTATGAATACGATGCTTAGATTTATCCTTTTTCTTCAAACATTTTTTACTTATGATTGTCATATCTACGACTGTGAGTCGTTTGTGATACGTATGGAATAAAAGATATTTTTAAACAAATTAAATAATTTATTATATGGAGTTCAGAATTGAAAAAGACACAATGGGTGAAGTAAAAGTACCCATTAATGTTTATTGGGGAGCACAGACCCAAAGATCTATAGAAAATTTTGCTATTGCTCAAGATATAAATAAAATGCCTAAAGAGATTATTAATGCATTTGCTTATCTCAAGAAAGCGGCAGCGTTAACCAATTTTGAAGCAGGAATTTTGTCATTGGAAAAGAAAGATTTGATAGTCAAAGTGTGCGATGAAATTTTAGCTAATGAACTGGATGGTCAATTTCCATTGGTAGTATGGCAGACGGGTTCTGGTACTCAATCCAATATGAATGTGAATGAGGTAATTTCTAATCGTGCTCATGTTATCAGTGGTGGTAAATTGACTGACAGTAAAAGATTGGTCAAAGCAAATGATGATGTAAATAAATCACAATCTTCAAATGATACTTTCCCTACTGCTATGCATATTGCTGCATATAAAATAATTGTAGAGAAAACTATTCCAGGTATTGAAAAACTTCGAAATACATTATACAAAAAATCTCAGGATTTTAAACATGTAGTTAAAATTGGTCGTACACACATGATGGACGCAACTCCTATCACTTTAGGACAAGAGTTCTCTGGGTACGTTTCTCAATTGGATCATGGGTTAAGAGCAGTCAAAAATTCTTTAGCACATTTATCAGAGTTGGCTTTAGGAGGTACTGCTGTCGGTACAGGTATCAATACGCCTCCAAACTATGCAGTGAATGTGGCAAAAAATATTGCTGATTTGACTGGATTGCCATTTATAACTGCTGAAAATAAATTCGAAGCTTTGGCGGCTCATGATGCAATTGTAGAAGCTCATGGTGCATTGAAGACAATTGCCGTCTCAATGATGAAAATTGCAAATGATATCCGTATGTTGGCATCTGGACCTAGGGCTGGAATTGCAGAAATTGAAATTCCTGATAATGAACCAGGTTCTTCAATTATGCCAGGAAAAGTGAATCCTACTCAATGTGAAGCAATGACAATGGCAGCTGCTCAAATATTAGGTAATGATGTGGCTATTAATATAGGAGGTTCAAATGGTCACTTTCAATTGAATGTATTTAAACCAGTGATGATTTTTAATTTCCTTCATTCTGCGAGATTAATTGCAGATGTGATGGTTAGCTTTAATGATAGATGCGCTGAAGGTATTCGACCTTTGGATGAAAACATTAAAAAACACCTTAATAATTCATTGATGTTGGTGACAGCATTGAACCCTTATATTGGATATTATAATGCTGCAGCAATAGCACAAAACGCACATAAGCAAGGTATTACACTCAAAGAATCAGCTTTGGCTTATAAGCTGGAAGGCTTAGATTTTGAGTATATGACTCCAGAGCAATTTGATCAATGGGTAGATCCTTTAAAAATGGTAGGTGAAATCCATTAATGAATGAGATAGATTTGAAAATTTAGCCTAGATAATTTTGTCTGGGCTTTTTTATTTTAAACTTCACTTAAAAAATTGACTTCATAATAGGTTTCTAAAAATACTTTTAAGAGAACTAAAGATTGGATAGCACTTAATTCGATATTCAGCTCTCTATTATTTGTAAAATGCATTTTTTTAATGATTTGATGCCTTTTATCTGCTACACCTATATATACGAGTCCAACGGGTTTTTCAATACTTCCTCCACCTGGTCCTGCTACTCCTGAAACGGCTATGACAATATCTGTATTCAAAGATTTTAATGCCCCTAAAAGCATTTCTTGAACAGTCTCTTCACTCACTGCACCATATTCTTTTATTGTGTCTGGATGAACATTTAAAATTGATATTTTGACTTCGTTTGAATATGATACAATGCTGCCTTTAAAATAGTCGGAAGCTCCTGGTATCTGAGTGATAAGATGACTGATATATCCTCCAGTACAACTTTCTGCTGTGCCTATTTGAAGTTTTTTTTCTCTCAATACTTGACCAAGGACTTTCTCTAATGAGGGTTCTGAAATACTGTAAATATATTTTTGAACAAGTGAAGCAGCATTTTTTGTAAGAAGTTTTGCTTCCTCATTGAGTTTTTGCTCAGTTTCTCCTTTTCCTGTAATCCGTAGCCTTACCTTTCCGACACTAGGCAAATAAGCTAATGAAAAGTGCGAAGGTAGATGTTTCTCAAAATCAACTAAGGCATCCGAAAGAATAGTTTCTCCAACACCAGCAGTATAAATATAGGAATGGTGGATAAATGGTAAAGTAAAATGATTTTTTATAGTAGGAATTATTGTCAATCTCATCATCGCTTTCATCTCATAAGGAACTCCCGGCATGGATGCTATCAAAGTGTTTTTGCTGAAATACATGGAACCTGGTGCAGTCCCTGTTGTATTATGAATAACAATAGCATTTTTTGGAAGATAGGCCATCTTTTTAGAACCTAGATGAATTGGTCTTTTACGGATAGCATATAATTTTTGTATATCGTCCCAAACACTATCATGAAATACAAGCGGTTGATTATAATATTCTGCAATTGCCTCTACAGTTAAATCGTCACTTGTAGGCCCCAATCCTCCTGTAATGAGAATAATTTGAGCTAGGTTTTGAGCAGAATTTATATTGCTTTTTATAGCTTCTTTTGTATCTGCAATAGTCCAATGAGCTATTACATTGATACCTAGTTGTGTCAACTTGTTCCCTAGCCAAAATGAGTTGGTGTTGAGTGTGTTACCAATAAGTAATTCATCTCCAATTGATAATATGATGGCATTCATTTAAGCAGAATTTGATTTTGGTATTAAAAATGAGTGTTTTTTACTACTTTTACACACAGAAGAAATTAATTTTTATATGAAAAGTGTTTTAAGTATTTTTCTTGCTACTGTCTTATTTTTGACTAGTTGCACTACCGCTCAAATTCAAGATAATTTGGGTGCAGTATTAGGAAATTCTACCGGTGTAAGTAATAATGAAGCTGCTAGTGGTTTGAAGGAAGCCTTGGCAAAGGGATTTGTTAATGCAATTGGACTTTTGTCGAAGCAAGATGGTTTTTATGGAAATTCTTTAGTTAAAATTCCTTGGCTTGAAGAAGCTGCTTTTGTGATGAATGCTATGGAGAAAATAGGATTGGGCAATCAGGTTGATAAAGTAACATTGTCACTTAATAGAGCTGCTGAAAAAGCCTCAGGTGAAGCTTTGGATGTGTTTGTTCAAGCAGTGAAACAAATGACTTTTCAAGATGCAATGGGTATCTTATTAGGAGGAGACGGTGCTGCTACAGATTATTTAAAAAGAACGACTACTGTTATTTTAGCAGATAAATTTAGACCCATTATTGAATCTTCTTTGGGTCAAGTTAATGCGACTAAATATTGGACGGATGCTATTACAGCTTACAATAAAATACCTTTGGTGAACAAAAAAGTAGAAACCGATTTGACGACTTTTGTAACTCAAAAAGCCCTTCAAGGTGTATTTTTAAAGGTAGAAGAACAAGAAAATCAAATCAGAAATAACCTTAGTCTTAGAAATACTCCATTACTACAAAAAGTATTTGGATATGCGGATAGTAAAAAGGCGCAAAACTAAAATAGAATAAGTCTTTATTAGTACTAAAGAGCTTCTTATTTAAAAGATATAAGCTCCTTCTGGCGAACCGTTTTCATTGAAAAGCACATAGATATGCTCTGTCAATGTAGTCGCCAAATCTAAGCCTATAATATCTGCTTTAATAGGAAATCTTTTATGTGTCCGATCTATGAGTACTGCAACATGAATAGAAAGAGGATGCAATGGATAGATAGATTGGAGTGCATGAAATAAGGTTGAACCAGAATTGCCTACATCGTCAATAAGTATAATTGCCTTACTGTATAAATCTTTCGTGTCATTAATTTGAGCTAACTCAGAATATGGAGCCTCTTTATTCACTTTGATAGAGGCAATGTGAATGTGATTTCTTTGAATAGTTTTTATCTTTTTTGCCAAAAGACCAGCTAAATGATAACCTCCATTTTCAATGCCTAAAAGTACAATGTCAGAACTCTTATAATGTAGCTCTAATATTTCTAAAGCCATCCTATTGATTTTCTGTTCGATTTGTTGACTGCTTAAAATTTTTTGAGCGTCTTTTGGGAGCAGATTTGTCATTTTTAGCTGATTTTTTAATAAAAATATTTAGATTTAATCTAAATAGGTTGTATTTAACTAATAGTTCATTCAAATTTTTCTAAATAACCTTACATCTGATTATTTTCGTGCAGTCAAATATACTTTTTAATATGCAATTTGTTCAAATCACACTATTCATTTTACTCTCTGGAGCATCTTTTTTCTTGTTTTTTAAACAAGCAAAAGTGATTTATGACAATATCATGTTGGGTCGCAAGGAGAAGATTCATGACGATCCGGCTTGGGGACTTCAACAAATGCTAATCATTGCTTTTGGTCAAAAAAAGATGTTTAAAATTACTTCTGCTGCATTATTGCACTTGGTGATTTATGTTTCTTTTGTCATTACTCAGATTGAGCTTTTAGAAGTTTTTATTGACGGAGTTTTTGGTCAACACAGAGCTGTTTATCATTTCTTTGAATCTCACAGATGGCTATTTTTTCAACAATTGTATTATTTATCTATCAATATGATTGAAATATTGTCATTATTGACATTTGCTGTTACTATAGCATTTTTGTGGAGACGAAATATTATCAGATTGCCTCGTTTGAATAAACCTGAAATGGATGGATGGCCTAGAAAAGATGCCAACCTTATTTTATTGTTTGAATTGACATTGATTATTTGTATTTTCTCAATGAATATTGGAGATAGGGCATTGCAGTTAAAAGGTGGAAATCTTCATTATCCTGCATTGAATGGTGGTGGATTTTTATTGTCTGGTTCAATAGCTCCTCTCTTGACTTCTTTGCCTGAAGGATTATTGATTATATTAGAAAGATTTGGATGGTGGGGACACATTATTATGGTATTTGTGTTTTTAAATTATTTGCCTAAATCTAAGCACCTTCATATTATGCTAGCTTTCCCAAATACTTATTTCAGTAGAAAAGAGCCAAAAGGAGAGATTATCAATATGCCTCAAATTATGAATGAAGTGAAATCCATGTTTGACGATTCATTTGTAGCTCCAGAAGTAGAAGGAGAGATTAAGTTTGGTGCTAAAGATGCTAATGATTTGTCTTGGAAAAATCTTTTAGATGCATATTCTTGTACTGAGTGTGGTAGGTGTACTGAACAGTGTCCAGCAAATCAGACAGGAAAGTTGCTTTCTCCTCGTAAAATCATGATGGCAACTAGAGATAGGATTGAAGAGATAGGCTTAGGTATTCGTGAACATGGGCCTGATTTTTCGGATAATAAATCTTTATTAGGGGATTATATTACCAAAGAGGAAATATTGGCTTGTACCACTTGTAATGCTTGTGTTGAAGCTTGCCCTGTAACGATTAGCCCATTGGAGATTATAGTAGAACTTAGAAGAAACTTGATTATGGAGGCTGCTGACTCTCCTGCAGAATGGAATAATATGTTTACAAATCTCGAAAACAATCAAGCACCTTGGCAATTCTCTCGGGAGGATGGATTGAATTGGGTGGATGATATGAATTAATATTAATAATTTTTAGACTAAATATAACTTAAAAAATGAGCGATAATAAAGTTCCTGTAATGGCTGATTTGGCAGCGGAAGGAAGAGCACCTGAAATTTTATTTTGGGTAGGTTGTGCTGGAAGTTTTGACCAGAGAGCGCAAAGAGTGACTATTGCATTTGCTAAGATTTTAAATGCGTTAGGAACAGACTATGCTGTTTTGGGCAAAGAAGAATGTTGTACTGGCGACCCTGCCAGAAGAGCGGGCAATGAATTTGTATTTCAAATGTTGGCTCAACAAAATGTAGCTACTTTAAATGCTTATAATGTTAAGAAAATTGTTACTACTTGCCCACATTGTTTCAATACTTTAAAGAATGAATATCCTTCATTAGGAGGAAATTATCAAGTTCTTCATCATTCACAATTTATGCAAGAATTGATTGATGAAGGCAAATTAGTTGTAGAAGGTGGTGCTTTTAAAGGTAAAAAAATCACTTATCATGACCCATGTTATTTGGGGAGAGCTAATGATGTCTATGAAGCTCCTAGAGCTGTTATCGAATCTTTAGATAGTGATTTCGTGGAAATGAGAAATTGCAAATCTAAAGCATTATGCTGTGGTGCTGGTGGTGCGCAAATGTGGAAAGAAGATGAGCCGGGAAATTCACGTATCAATACAAAACGTGCGCAACAAGCACTAGAGGTGAATCCTGATTATATTGCAGTGGCTTGCCCTTATTGTAATACGATGTTGACAGATGGTGTCAAAGAAGCAGGAAAACAAGAGGATGTCAAAGTGATAGACATTGCTGAGTTGATTGCTATGGCAAATGGACTATAAAATTTCTATCTTTAAAATAGAGGGGAAATGTTTTCAGATGATGTAAACATTTTCTCTCTTTTTGTTTTATGTTATAAGACTCTAAATTAAAATTTATGTTTGTTTCGTTGGATGAAATGCCTGAATATTCAAAAGTATGGTTGTTCCCATGCTCAAGAAAATTGACTCAAGAAGAAATTTCTGAAGTTGAAAAAGACGTTCAGCAATTTGTTGAAAGTTGGCAATCACATGGTCAGAAAGTTACAGGAAGTGCTTGTATTTGTGAAAATCAAATTATTTGTTTGATTGCCGATGATGTTTCAGTAGGAATAGGAGGGTGCTCATTAGATAGTTCTACGAGAGTGATTAAGGCGATTGAAGAAAAATTGAATATTCGCTGCTTTGAAAGAAGTTTACTGTTAGTACAAGTAGAGAATGGAGTATTGGCTACTGATTTTAGAGAGATTGGGAAGCTAATTGATCAAGATGTTATCAATGAAGATTCTAAAATATTCAATCTGCTGATATTGACTTTACAAGAATTAAGAGAACCATGGATAAAAATTAAGGAAAGTGCTTATTCGCGATTTTTACCTCAAAAGCAAAAAGGATAGCGCACTATTTTAAAGAATACAGCCTATTTTTTAAAAGATTTTTTTCAAAAAAATCTAATTTCAAATTTGTTTTTTGTTGGTGAAATGGTTTTGATTACTTACCTTTGCAATCGCTTTGAAAATGCGGATGTGGCGAAATTGGTAGACGCACTAGACTTAGGATCTAGCGGGCAACCATGGGGGTTCGAGTCCCTTCATCCGCACGCTGATGACTTCTCCTTTCGCCGGGAGAAGTCTTATTATTTATAGAAAAAACTATTGAATCGTGAATATTACAAGAAAAGATTCTGATGCATTAAATGCTATCCTTAGTGTCAATTTGACAAAAGAAGATTATTTGCCAAAAGTAGAACAGGCTTTAAACAAATTGAAAAAGAATGTTTCATTGAAAGGGTTTAGACCTGGAATGGTACCTGCAGCATTGGTAAAGAAAATGTATGGTACTGGAGTACTAGTTGACGAGCTGAATAAAATAGTTAACGATACTGTCAATAACTATATTCAGGATAATAAGGTTGAAATATTGGGAAGACCATTGCCTGTCCCTACAGATATTCAATTTGATATCAATCAACTTGAAGATTATACCTTAGAGTTTGAATTGGGTGTATCTCCTGAATTTGTTATTTCAACTTTAAATAGCAATACCACAATCAAAGCCCCTAAAGTAAACATCACTGATGATTTACTAGATAAGGAATTGGATAATTTGAGAAGTAAATATGGTAAAATGTCTTTCCCTGAGGACAATATTCAGGAAAAAGATATTCTTCAAGTAAAATTTGTTGAATTAGCTGATAATCAAGAAGCTAAAGAGGGTGGGGTAGAGGCTTCTGGTCCGATTAATTTGGAAATTGTAAATGAAGAAGCGCTGAAAGCTACTTTACTTGAAGGAAAAGTAGGAACTGTTGCTGCTACATCTGATTTATTCAGTGCCTTAAATAGAGAGAAGGCCCAAGTAATTAAGCATGTTTTAGGTCTTGAAAGTGAGCCTGAAGGCATGAGCTCTGCATTTGAATTGACTATTGAACGCATCTCTAGAATGGAGAAGTCTGACTTAAATCAAGAGTTTTTTGATAAAGTATTTGGCCCTGAACAAGTAAAATCTGAAAAAGAAGCAAAAGAAAAATTGCGTAGTGAATTGAGTGCTTATGTTAGCCAAAGTGAAAATGGAAAACTCAATGAAAGAATCTTTACTTATTTACTTGACAATACAGAAATTTCTCTTCCAGATGCGTTTTTGAAAAAATGGATCATGGCTTCAAATGAGAAACCACTTTCTGAAGAAGAATTAGAAGCTGAATATCCTGCTTTTGCTCGTAATCTAAAATGGTCATTGATTGTCAATAAGATATCTAAAGATAATGATTTGAAAGGTGATTTTGAAGAGGTAAAAGAATACTCAAAAGAAGCACTTCGTCAGCAGTTGAGACAATATTCTCCTACTGGAGAGGGTTTCTCAGATGATGATTTAGAAATGCTCAATAATAGTATGTTGGCAAAAGAAGACCATGTCAAAAAGTCATTTGATGCTGTTATGGAACAAAAATTGTTTACTGTTATTAAGCAACAATTAACAATTGAAGATGAAGTTGTCAGTTTTGAAGATTTTTTTAAATCATAAATAAATACACTATGGATTTTGGTAAAGAATTTAAAAAATTTGCTGTAAAGGAAAGAGGACTTTCAGATTGGGGGGTAGATCAATATTTGCAACATTCAATTACAAGTATGACACCTAATATCATTGAAGAGCGTCCAATGAATATTGCAGCATTAGATGTGTTCTCTAGATTAATGATGGATCGTATTATTTTTTTAGGTACAGGTATTGATGATTATATTGCTAATATTATCACAGCACAGTTATTGTTTTTAGATTCTGTTGATTCCAAAAGAGATATTCAGATTTATGTAAATAGCCCTGGAGGTGGAGTGTATGCTGGATTAGGAATATATGATACAATGCAATATGTCAATCCAGATGTAGCAACAATATGTACAGGTATAGCTGCTTCAATGGGGGCAGTATTATTGTGTGCTGGTGCAAAAGGCAAGCGTTCTGCACTCAAACACAGTAGAGTGATGATACACCAGCCATTGGGCGGTGCTCAAGGTCAAGCTTCAGATATGGAAATTACATTGAAAGAAATGTTGAAACTGAAAAAGGAACTTTACGATATCATTGCTGTTCATTCTGGCCAAACTTTTGAAAAAGTGGAAGCTGATTCTGATAGAGATTATTGGATGACTTCATCAGAGGCAAAAGAATACGGAATGATTGATGAAGTATTGTTTAGACAGAAATAAATATAGATTTTGGCAGTCAATGTTAGAGATATATTCGACTGCCAAGATTGTTTTTTGATTGGACTTTATTAGATGATTGTTGTCCAATTGTAATAAAAATTATTAATTAGGGTTGATTGTATTAAAATCATTCTACTTTTATAAATTAATCAATAATGGTTAAGAAGAGTTTGCAATTTTGTTCGTTTTGCGGTAAGTCTAAGAATGAAGTCATGATATTGATTTCAGGGATGGATGCACATATTTGTGAAAATTGTGTCAATCAAGCTCAACAGATTATTCAGGAAGAACTTCAACATCATCATAAGAAAGGTGGATTTGTCTTAAATTCCAATTTAAAGCCTAAAAGCATTAAAGAATTTTTAGATGATTATATTATTGGTCAAGATGAAGCCAAGAAAGTAATCGCTGTTGCAGTATATAATCACTATAAAAGACTCAACCTGCCTGCCAAAGAAGATGATATTGAAATTGAAAAATCTAATATTATACTAGTAGGAAGAACTGGCACTGGAAAAACATTGATTGCCAAAACGATAGCAAAATTATTAAATGTACCTTTTGCTATTGTTGATGCGACTGTATTTACTGAGGCAGGATATGTTGGCGAAGATGTAGAAAGTATTTTGACAAGATTGCTTCAAGTATGCGATTATAATGTCGATGTTGCCCAGAAAGGAATCGTTTATATTGATGAGATTGATAAAATTGCTCGCAAAAGTGACAATCCTTCTATCACACGTGATGTTTCAGGTGAGGGTGTACAACAGTCATTGTTGAAAATGTTGGAAGGAACCGAAGTCTTGGTTCCGCCTCAAGGTGGACGTAAGCACCCTGACCAAAAGCTGGTTAAAGTAGAGACAAAAAATATTTTATTCATCTGCGGTGGAGCATTCGATGGAATTGAAAGAAAAATTGGCAATAGAATTCAGCGTCAGGAGATAGGTTTTAAAAAGATTGATTCCAATGATGAAAAGATTGATAAAGAAAATTTATTAAAATATATCAATCATTCAGACTTAAAAGCTTTTGGTTTGATACCAGAATTACTTGGTCGATTGCCCATATTGTCATATTTGGAACCATTAGATAAAAATGCGTTGAAAGATATTTTGACAAAGCCGAAAAATGCATTAGTTAAACAATTTTCTAAGCTTTTTGAAATGGAGAATATTCAATTGAAAATTGAGGATGATGCATTGGATTTCATTGTGGATCAAGCCATGGAGAATAAGTTGGGTGCAAGAGGTTTGAGATCTATTATGGAGGCAATTATGAATGATGCGATGTTTGAATTGCCTTCTCAAGAGGAAGTCAAAAAATTTGTAGTGAGTAGATCTTACGCTGAAGAAAAAATAAAAAAGACGAATACAAGTAAACAAAAAGTTGCTTAATGTGTTCTAAATATTGAATTATATCACTTAAATAAAATAATCATGGCATTTGAATTACCAAAATTACCTTATGCGTATGATGCTTTAGAGCCTCATATTGATGGAAGAACAATGGAAATCCATTATAGTAAACACCATCAAGCATATACTACCAACTTGAATGCAGCTATTCAAGGTACTGCACTAGAAGGAAAATCAATTGAAGAAGTATTAGTTGAAGGAAAAGATATTCCTGCTGTTAGAAATAACGGTGGCGGGTTCTATAATCACAATTTATTTTGGACGGTAATGAGTCCAAATGGTGGTGGACTTCCAAAAGGTGAATTAGCTACTGCAATTGATAGTTCATTTGGTTCATTTGATGCATTTAAAGAACAGTTTGCTAAAGCTGCAGCTACTAGGTTTGGTTCTGGTTGGGCGTGGTTGAGCGCACATAATGGAAAATTAGAAATTTGCTCTACCCCTAATCAAGATAACCCAATTATGGATGGAAAATGTGGTGAGCCAATTTTAGCTCTTGATGTATGGGAGCATGCCTATTATCTACACTACCAAAATAGAAGACCTGACTATATTAGTGCTTTTTGGAATGTAGTAAATTGGGATGAGGTTGCAAGAAGATTTGCTGCTGCCAAATAAATTTCAAAGATTTTATATTTAAAAGAGGTTGCCTTTTCATTGAGACAACCTCTTTTTTATTGTACATGAAACCAAAAAGCTCAGAAGTATTTCTGAGCTTTTTGGTTTTTTAAGTGTCTTACTAAAGAAATTTTTCTCCTTTAGCCGCTTTGTCTAGTAATAATTGAGGAATAGCAAAACGATCACCATATTTGTTTTGTAGTTCCTTGGCCCTTTTAATAAATTCATTCAATCCATAAGAATTGATAAATTGAAGTGTTCCTCCATAATAGGGCGCAAATCCCCAACCAAAAATTGATCCGATATTAGCGTCCGCTACAGAAGTAACTACATTTTCTTCTAAACATCTGACCGTGTCTAATGCTTGAACAAAAAGGAGTCTGTCGATAACTTCCTGTTGAGGCAATTGTGATTTTTCCGGAAAGAGATTAGATAATTCAGGCCATAAATATTTTTTACCACCATCTTTAGGGTATTCATAAAATCCTGCGCCAGCTGCTTTGCCTGGACGATTGAGTGCTAATAATTTTTCACTGACTGAATATGAAGGATGAGTCGGTAAAGGTTTTCCTTCGGCTTTTAAATCTTCTTCTGTCTGCTTTCTGATATGTGCCATCAATGACAAACTCACTTCGTCTGTCAAAGCCAATGGTCCGACTGGCATTCCAGCTTGTAATCCAGTATGTTCAATATATTGAGCGTTTTGACCTTCTCCTAGCATTGCTATTCCTTCTAATACATAAGTAGAGAATACTCTTGAAGTGTAAAATCCTCTGCTATCATTGACAACGATAGGTGTTTTTTTGATTTGTTTAACATAATCAAATGCTTTAGCCAAAGTCTCATCATTGGTTTTTGCCCCTTTTATAATTTCTACAAGAGGCATTTTGTCAACTGGAGAGAAGAAATGAATGCCGATGAATTTTTCTGGTCTTACAGATGCAGTAGCTAAACCAGTAATAGGAAGAGTTGATGTATTTGAAGCATAGACCCCATTAATATCCATAACTGCCTCTGATTCTTGAGTTACAGTTGCTTTGATTTTTCTATCTTCAAAAACTGCTTCAATTATTAAGTCAGCACCTTCCACTGATTTTGGGTCAGCAGTAGGAGTGATACGATCCAATAATGCCTGAGCTTGTTCTTTAGTCATTTTGCCTTTAGATACAGCTTTTTGAACAAGTTTTTCAGAATAAGATTTTCCAAACTCTGCTTTTTCTAATGTAGCATCTTTTAAGACAACTTCTATTCCAACGGCTGCTGATACATAAGCAATCCCACTGCCCATCATTCCAGCACCTATCACCCCCAATTTTTTAGTGATTTGAGGAGGGATATTTTGGGGACGGCTAGCTCCAGCATTGATACTGTTGAGTTGAAACCAGAAAGTTGTGAGCATATTATTGGCTACTTTACCAGTAGCTAATTTTGTAAAATATCTTGATTCTATTCTACTTGCAGTATCAAAGTCAACAACTGCACCCTCCACCACAGAGGCTATTATCGCTTCAGGAGCAGGATAGTTTCCAAATGTCTTTTTCCTTGTCATGGCTGGAACAATTGGTAAAACCGATGCTATCTTTGGATTGCGAGGGTCACCACCAGGTATTTTAAAACCTTTGACATCCCAAGGATTTTGAGATTTAGGATTGGCTTTAATCCATTCTTTAGATTTGGCAATTAACTCTTCTTGACTCTCAGCTACATCATCAACTAGACCAGCTTTTTGGGCTGGGATAGGTTTTAATTTTTTGCCTTCAGTCAGGAAGGGTAAAGAGTTTTGAAGCCCAATAAGTCTTGGCAATCGCACTGTGCCACCACCTCCAGGCAATAAACCTAATGTGACTTCAGGTAGCCCAATTACTGACTTTGAATTATTGAGAGCAATTCTCCTATGACAAGAAAGTGCCAATTCATAACCGCCTCCCAAAGCTGAGCCATTAATGGCAGCAACGACAGGAAAGCCTAATGTTTCAAGTGCTCTAAATCCTTTTTTGAGGTTTTCAGCCATATCAAAAATGGATTGAGCATCAGTATTTTTATATAGACTATCTAAATCTGCACCAGCAAGAAAAGTGGACTTGGCTGAAGTAATAATAACACCTGCAATACTTTTCTCTTGGGTTAATTTTGTAAGTACTTCTTGGAATAACTTGCCAAATTCATCATTGATCACATTTGCAGAACGATTCTGCATATCCATAGTGATAGTGACTATATTATCTTGATCTTTTTCGTATCTGAACATGAATATTGTTTTAAAATTTTAAAATAAAAATTATACTCTCTCAATTATTGTAGTTACCCCCATGCCTCCACCTACGCATAAAGTAATTAAAGCAGTGGCTTTACCAGTTCTTTCCAATTCATCTAAGGCTGTTCCTAATATCATAGCCCCAGTAGCTCCAAGTGGATGCCCCAATGCAATTGCACCACCATTAACATTAAGTTTTTCATCAGGACAATTGATGTCTCTTTGTAGTTTCAAGACTGCGGATGCAAAAGCTTCATTCATCTCAACTAAATCAATGTCATGAATAGTCATTCCTGCTTTTTTTAATGCTAATAAGGATGCAGGACCTGGGCCTGTAAGCATTATTGTAGGCTCTGTGGATGTGTGTGCAGCCATTCTAATTCGTGCTCTAGGTTTCAATCCTAAAGACGCTCCTTTTTCTTTACTTCCTATTAATACCAATGCAGCACCATCTACGATTCCTGAAGAGTTACCTGGATGATGAACATGGTTGATAGTCGAAAGTTGTGGGTATCTTTGTAGTGCTACGGCATCAAAACCCATTTCACCAGGCATGGCAAATGATGGTGAAAGAGACAATAATCCTTCTAAAGTGGTATCTGGACGGTTGAATTCATCTTCTTCTAAGATAACTAAGCCATTAATGTCTTTTACTGGAATAACTGAATTTTTAAAATATCCCGCGGCTTTAGCTGCTGCTGCTCTTTTTTGAGACCTTAATGCATACTTGTCTAATTCTTCTCTACTAAAACCTTCTAAGGTGGCAATTAAGTCAGCACTTATACCTTGTGGTACAAAATGAGTATTGAAACTTACAGATGGATCGAGAAACCATGGACCTCCATCAGAACCCATTGGTATTCTTGACATGGATTCAACGCCCCCTGCTACTATCATGTCGTGCCAACCTGAACGAACCTTTGCAGCAGCCAAATTGATAGCTTCAAGACCAGAAGCACAAAATCTGTTGAGTTGAAATCCCGAAACAGAATCATCCCATCCTGCGTGAAGAGCTGCAATCTTGGCAATATTACCACCTTGATCACCTACAGGTGTTACACACCCAAGTATGACATCTTCTACTTCTTTGGTATTGAATCCATTTCTTTCTTGCATGGATTTGAGTAATCCTGCTACTAGATTAATTGGTGTTACTTCATGCAGTGAACCATTTTTCTTGCCTTTACCTCTCGGTGTTCTTATGGCATCAAAAATATAAGCTTCATTCATACTAAAAAATAATTTTAAAGTTTTAAATTAACAAACGTTTGTTTGGTTAAAAGTAAACTTAAACAATTCTTGAGTATTTATGCAATAAGTACTATCAGTTTTTTTAAATATTTTTTAAATATTTAGTAGTGTATGCTGATTAAAATATGGATAAAGGTGCCAATCGGAAAATGTGTTATCTGCTTCAGGGATGAATTAGTATAAACCTTTATGGAGAAAAATACCGATTATTAAATTTTGGTGTTTTATTCAACCTTACACCTTTTTTTAATTAGATAAAAAGGTGTAAAGCTGAATAATAGTGGAGGAAATATGTAACACACAAACAAATTATTATTATTTAACTATACAAGACTTTTAATTAGGTCTTCTTTTGTGCCTTCTAGTAAATCTATTAAAGGAATCTCAATCATAGTATATGCTCCTGGTGCTAGCCTTTTACTTGCTCTAGCGCAAGAAACAAGGATTTGACCAGTTAAAGATGGATTGTTGATAGTCATATTAAATTCAAATAATTGATTATCAGTGCTTCCAGAGACACCTTTGCGAACAAGATTGACGCCATGGCCTTTGTCTAAAAGATTGTCAACACTAGGTACTAAAGTAACATGAGTTTCATCATGAGAGAAGTATTCATCATTTTTAATAGCTTGTGAAATTTGATCAAAACTATACCCATCTTCTATTTCTACATATACCATTCTTCTATGAATGCTAGTGCCTAATGGAATAGTCATAGATAAAGCTTTTTTCACTCCTTTTATTGCTTTTACTGCTACTGTATGTCCCATGCTCATTCCTGGGCCAAAATTGGTATAGCTAATTCCTTTTGGTGCCATTGCTAAGAATAAAGCTCTAATGACAGAATCGCTTCCTGGATCCCATCCGGCAGAAATGATTGAAACCGCTTTGTGAGATTTTGCTATAGGATCTAATTCTTGACGCAAATCCCAAATTCCTGTATGAATATCAAAGCTATCAATAGTGCTAATTCCTAACGCTAGAATCTTTTTAGCTTGTTCAGATACTTTTCTACTAGGTGAACAAATAATAGCTACATCTACATTTTTTAATTTTTCGATATCATCTACTATTTCTATTCCTGTTAATTCATAAGGTCGAGTACTGGTGGATGATGGTCTTCTCACAACTCCTGCAACTTCAAAGTCAGAAGAAGAAAGTAAGGCTTCTAATACTGATTTGCCGATATTGCCATATCCAATAATTGCTGCTCTAATTTTTGCCATAATGGTGTTTTTTTTAAAAATGAAATAATTAGTTTTTTCTAGGTTATATTAATGATATGACAAAATAACACACAAAATAATTTAAAATGTCTTTTTTTTAGGTTAATTTATTATAAAATTTTAAATTTTATGCTTCTTTTTATCTTTGTGTGTATTTTTGATGGATGTTATTACTTTTTTCAATCTTGTCTTAAATTCTTCTTTATGAACTATTGGTTAATGAAAACTGAGCCAGATACTTTTTCATTTTTTGATTTAATGAAAAGGACATCAGAAATGTGGGATGGTGTTCGTAATTATCAAGCTAGAAATTTTATGAAAGAGATGGAAGTCGAAGATTTATGTTTGATTTATCATAGTGGGAAGGAGAGAGGGATCGCTGGAATAGGGAAGATTGTGAAATCTGCTTATCAAGATCCAACTGATTCAACTGGTAAATGGATTTGTGTAGATGTTGCACCAGTAAGAAAAATAGAATTTTTACCCTTAAATATTATGAAAACAAAATCTGGTTTGGAAGACTTGATGCTCTTCAGGCAAGGGCGACTTTCTGTGATGCCAGTGAGTAAAAAGCAGTTTAATATAATTGTAGAGAGATAGAAAGGATTGATTCAATTTGTTTTTATCCAATAATAGTCTTTAGTTCTTGTAATTGTCATTTGATTGAGTTTCATTATTGTGAGATACATTACTTTGTTAAAAATGCTAATATTATTTATTCTTATTGAGTTGTGGAAATCTTTACTTCTTTAAGCCATGAAAATTTCTTATTTTTACAAGTTGTTAAATATGCAAAATTATGGCTGAAGAAGAAAGTCTGACCCCACGGATAATTCCTATTAATATTGAAGAAGAAATGAAGACAGCCTATATAGATTATTCTATGTCGGTAATTGTTTCAAGAGCCTTGCCTGATGTTCGTGATGGATTAAAACCTGTACACAGACGTGTGTTGTATGGTATGCAAGATTTGGGTGTTTACTCCAATCGTCCTTATAAGAAATCAGCTCGTATTGTCGGAGAGGTATTGGGTAAATATCATCCTCATGGCGACTCCTCTGTATATGACACTATGGTACGTATGGCACAAGAGTGGTCATTGCGTTATATGTTAGTTGATGGTCAGGGTAACTTTGGTTCAGTCGATGGTGACAGTCCAGCGGCAATGCGTTATACTGAAGCAAGATTGAGAAAGATTGCTGAGGAAATGCTTGGGGATTTGGATAAAGAGACAGTAGATTTTCAACTTAACTTTGATGATTCTCTTCAGGAACCTACAGTATTACCTTCAAAAGTTCCACAATTATTAGTAAATGGAGCATCTGGTATTGCAGTTGGTATGGCGACCAATATAATGCCTCATAACCTATCTGAGGTGTGTGATGGAATTATAGCTTATATTGATAATAATGATATTTCTATAGATGAATTGATGCATTTTGTTCAGGCACCTGATTTTCCTACTGGTGGTACTATTTATGGATTAGAAGGTGTAAAAGAAGGCTTTAGAACAGGTAGAGGTAAAGTCAAAGTGAGAGCAAAGGCTATTATTGAAGAAGATAAGCATGGACGTACACAAATAATCGTTTCTGAAATTCCTTATCAAGTCAATAAAGCTAATCTGATTTCCAAGACTGCTGAATTAATCAATGATAAGAAGATAGAAGGTATTGCAGATATTCGTGATGAATCAGATAGAGAAGGAATGCGTATTGTTTATGATTTAAAAAGAGATGCCATTCCTAATGTTGTATTGAACAATTTATATTTATATACACAACTTCAGACTTCTTATGGTATCAACAATATAGCATTAGTCAATGGTCGCCCTGAAGTGCTGAACCTTAAAGATATGATTCTACACTTTGTAGAATTTAGACATGAAGTTGTTGTTAGAAGAACGAAATATGAACTTGCCCAAGCTGAAAAACGTGCTCATATTTTAGAAGGCTTATTAATTGCTTTAGATAATATTGATGAAGTTATCGAATTGATTAAAAAATCTTCCAACGGTGATGCTGCTAGGGAAGGATTGATGACAAGATTTGGATTGTCAGAGATACAAGCAAGAGCAATCCTAGATATGAGATTGCAAAGGTTGACTGGACTTGAACAAGATAAAATCAGAGAAGAATATAAAGAAATTCAGGCTACAATTGAAAGACTTAATGAAATTCTAGCTAACAAGCATCTTCGAATGGAAATCATCAAAGAGGAAACTTTAGATATCAAAAGTAAATATGGTGATAATAGAAGAACAGACATCATTCCTTTTGGAGATAATATCTCTATGGAGGATCTAATTGCTAATGAGGAAGTCGTTGTCACAATTTCACATTTAGGATATATCAAACGTACTAATCTTGAAGAATATAAAGTTCAGGGACGTGGTGGCAAAGGATCTTTTGGTGGCAAAACTCGTGATGCAGACTTTATTGAACATCTATTTATAGCTTCTACACACAATTATCTATTGCTATTTACCGAACAAGGAAAGTGTTATTGGCTGAAAGTTTATGAAATTCCTGAGGGCAATAAAACCTCTAAAGGAAGACCAATACAAAATTTATTAAACTTACCTCAAGGTGATAAAGTTAAAGCTTATATCAAAATCACAGATTTGAAAGATGAAGAGTTTTTGGATACCCATTTTGTTGTGATGGTAACTACTGGAGGAACAGTTAAGAAAACATCTGTAAGAGAATATTCTCGTCCAAGATCTAATGGTGTGAATGCTATTAGTGTTAGAGAAGGAGATGAATTATTAGCAGCTGAGTTAACCAATGGTCAGTGCGAAATTATTTTGGGTTCTTCTTATGGTTATGCAGTAAGATTTAATGAAGAAGATGCTAGACCAATTGGACGAACTGGTATGGGAGTGAAAGGAATCACTCTGAGAGGGGATGATGATAAAGTTATCGGCATGGTAGTCGTAGATAAAACATCTGAAAATAGACCTGAAATCATGGTGGTTTCTGAAAATGGCTTTGGAAAACGCACTTATCTAGACGATCCTGAAACTGGAGAACCTGTATATCGTATTACCAGCAGGGGAGGGAAAGGAGTGATTACACTCAATACTACTGATAAAACTGGTAAACTGATTTCAATATCCTCTGTTACAGATGATGATGATTTGATGATTATTAACCGTTCAGGCATTACCATCAGAATCAGCCTTTTAGAGTTGAGAGTGATGGGAAGAAATACTCAAGGTGTAAAACTCATTAATCTGAAGAATGATGATATTATCGCTGCTGTATCAAAAGTAGAAAGGACTCAGGATGAAGAGACTGATGCCAATGAAAATGAAGAGACTGATACTGCAGATAATGGCAATTCTAATACAGAATCATAAATTGGAATAGTTTTTGAAAACCATAAATCAAAACAAAATAAATATGATTAAAAAATTTTTAGCAATCGGTACATTTTCATTAATGTCTGTTACTTTAACTTTTGCACAAAAAGGCAAAGTGAATTCTGCAGAATATAATTTATCTACAGGTGATGTTGTAAAAGCAAAGGAGAATATTGATGAAGCATTTTCAAGCCCAGATATGCTTGTATTTCCTAAAGCATGGATAATTAAAGGTGATGTTTATAAAACAATATATGATTTAAGGGCTACTAATAAAGATTTATATAGTGCTACTCCTGATGCTTTGACTACTGCCAAAGATGCTTATTTAAAGGCTTTTGAAGTAGAAGTCAATCCTAAAAAGAAAAAAGATGTCAAAGAGGGTTTGGCTTCAGTGGGTGCTAATTTTTATAATGAAGGAATAGCATCTTTTACAAACAGTAACTGGGAAGACGCATTTAATAAGTTTAAAAACACGCTTTCAATCAGTGAGTTTTTATACAATAATCAAATCGAAACAGTGATTGATACTCAAGCTTATTTTGTAGTATTATTATCGGCTTTTAATTCGCATCATTTTAAAGATGCTATTAGTGCAGGTGAAAAGTTAATATCATTGAATGATGATAGAGATGTTATTTATACTGTGTTAATAGATGCTTATAAGCAGACAGGAGAGCAAGAAAAGTATGAAAATACAATTGCTCAAGCAAGAGCAAAATTTCCAAATAATATAGATATTCTTTTAAAAGAAATCAATTTGTATTTGGAAAAGGGAAAGATTGATGAATTGGAAGGTAAACTGAAAGAAGCTATTACTTTGGATGCAAATAATCCTTCTTTATACCAAGCATTAGCCAATGTTTATGATAAAAAAGGTAATGAACAAGGAGCTTTTGATATGTATGATAAAGCAATCGCTACTAAACCAGATTATTATGAGGCTTATTACAATAAAGCAATTTTATATTTTAATAAAGCAATGGAAGTAGTAGAAAGAATGAATGAGGAAAGTGATATGAAAAAATATGATTTACTCAAAGCTCAAAGGTTGGAATTGTTAGAAAATAAGGCGCTTCCTTTATTTCTTAAAGCATACTCATTAGCTCCTGATGATGCGAATGTCATTAAAGCATTGAAGGAAATCTATGCAAGATTAGATATGTTTGATGAAATCAAGAAATTAGGAAAGTAATTTTCAATATTATTGTATATGAAACGGCTGTCCAAATCGGATAGCCGTTTTTTGTTAAGCTGGATGCTGAATAAAAATTCAAATATATGTTTGGATAATCTTATCAATTGGGTGCCATCATTTTTCAAAAAGCCTAGTTAGCCAATTCAAACATAGA
This sequence comes from Chitinophagales bacterium, assembly GCA_023957235.1. GTDB lineage: Bacteria > Bacteroidota > Bacteroidia > Chitinophagales > JADIYW01 > JAMLHH01. The sequence continues at coordinate 88,050 of JAMLHI010000004.1, forward strand.
TTATTTATGCATGATAGTAATTTCAAATAATGAAGTTACAGGAATATGATCAGATAAATCTTCTCCATCTCTTTGGAATTCATCACGAGCCTTGTTGTATCCGATTAATTTGAATTTTACTTGTTCATTAGAACGGTAAAAAATTCTGTCAACTGTCTCACAATTCGGAGATAATGGATCTGTGCAATCCATTAATGATTCAGCACCTTTTGTAGGAAATATACCTTTGCGGACATATTCTATCCATGTATCTGTAAGGTTTAATTGCTGAAATATTTCTAAAGTATCTACTGCTCTAGTGTATCTGCTATTAAAATCTCCCATCACTAAAATTGGCCTCCCATCCGAATGTTCTTGAATGTATTCAAATACTTGTAAGATGTTTGCAGTTCTTGATTCATAATCTTTTTTATCTGAACCAGCATTGGTGTGTAGATCATATACATCTATTTTTACCCCATCAACAATTTCAATTTGGGAATAAAAAAAACCTTTGGGTGTCAGACAGTCTGCTCCATTACATCTTTTCCATTTTATTCTTTTTAATCCTGATATTTTATATTCTCCCAATAAGTTGAGCCCATCTCCTATAGGGACAGGTCCCATCCATGAAGTTTTATTAGCATGTTTAGCAGTTTTGTATAATAAATGATTGTAGTTAAAATCTTCTTGAACGACTACTAAATTATAAGCATTGAGTCTGCGACCAATTTCTTCAGTATTTTTTAAAGGTTCACTACTAGAAAGTCCTTCAGGCAATCCAGCTACATTATAGGTAATAGTATTTAAAGTATCAATGTATGGGTAAGAAATGGGAGGATTTATCTCTCTCGTTTTTTTGCTTTGTTCCTCTTTTTTGCATCCTATAATTAATGCAGAAAGGAGAGTTAAAAAGAAAATAATTTTTGCGTTTTTCATTTACTTGTGTTTTCTAGTATTTAAATGTATAGAATTTCTCGATAAATCAACTAGGATGTATAGAAATTTGTAAATGTTTATGAATGAAATGTATTGGTGATTTTAATTCTATTATTAATTATTCTCACTCAATTGATATGGAAGACTTCATTTCGTCAAGCTAAATCTGAAAGTCAATGTTTATATGCAAACAGATTTTAGTATATGAATTCTTAATTTTTCAATCTGATTCCTTTATTTCTAATAGGTTTATCTGAAGAAGGTTCTGTAGGAATTATAGGCAAATTGGGTTCTTTCTTAATGAAGGAGGATTTTTTTGAGTCACTTTCTTTGAAAGTATCAATATTTTGTAAGCTATCTTCAATAGGAGGTCGAGCAGTGTCTGATGTAGAAGAAAGAGAATCCTTCTGAACAGGATGTTCTAAGAGGAATTTTTGATATTGAACAGTATCTCTGATTACATCCCATTTATCTTTGGGTTTGGATGTCCAATGCCACTTGAAATTATTGAGAAAATAGGTATTGAGCTGTATTTGTTGGATAGGAGTAAAGGTGGCTTCAGGACTTAATTCTATCTTTAACCTTTGGATCTCGTTATTATTGTTAAAGGAGATATTAATAAATGCACCTTTAGCTAGATTACCTCCAATATATTCACTGCTGTCATTTTTGAGAAAGTAGATACATTCAGCATTTCCGTTCACTAATACATGTTGAATTTTATTGTCTAACAACCAACCGGTGATTTTTTTTCCAGCTATCTGATGATAGACATTAGGATCACTTTCTTTGATGATAATAGCATTGTCAAATAATTCAATTTTATCTGCTTTTCCATTTTTCATATAGATATAAATAGAGTCAGATAGAAGTTGAGTACTATCTATCCACAAAATAGGATGATAGTATAATTTGAAAATTGAATCCATACTATTAAAATAGATTGAATCACATATTCCAGAAAGTTGACTTCGGATAAATTTTACATTTTTATAGCCGTAAAATATTTTTATACTATCAAGGCTAGGTACTATAGAGTCTGTATTTTCAATATTTTCATTCTCTTGGAGAATAGACATATTGTTGGTTTTAATAGTATCATTGTCAACAGTATCTTTCTTTTTTTGCTTATCCTTGACTGTAATGTTCATGTTGACATTTGTTGTATCAAGTGGTGTTTTCGCAGTATCCAAGGAAGGGGAATGTAGAGATTGTGTTAAAAATTTTTCTTTATTTATTGTGTAATTGATTAAAGTATCAGCACTTAAAAACAAGGTATCTTTTTCATCTTCATGAATCATCAAGGGGTTGGATGTAGCCAAAGTATATTTTAAGCTATCAGTATAATAAATCTGATTGGAGAGGAGAGTAGCTTTTTCTTTTATATTTCTTGAAATGATATTTCCTTGAGCAAAACCTTCTCCTTTATTTTTGTCGTAATCTAAAAAGTCTGCTTGTAAAGTGTTATCTATGCCATTTTTTATCAAAGGTCTTCCTTTTAAATAGGCTTTGTTTTTTTTAGAATCAAAATATCCGTCTCTAGTAATAATTGTGTCTTTATCTGAAATAATAGTTGTCTCAGAAATAAAATAGGCAATTTTTGAGTCATTATCATATTTCATAGAGTCTGCAAACATGATATAATCTGGACTTTTAAGAACGACATTTTCTCGAAAAACAGTATAACCTTCATGTTGGAAATAAGTTCCATTATTGCTTGTTAATGTAGTTGAGTCTGAAATAAGTTGACCATCATTCCAAAAATGTCCAATGTCTTTATCTATTTCATAAGTCATCATGGGAGCACTTAATGTAGATGTCTTGTCTTTGAGAATTACGTTCTGTTCTAAGATTGCAATTTTACTATCGCCATTGTATTTGAGCAGACCAGAACGTATTTCGATGCTATCACCTTTTGTGATTTTTACTTTTCCCTGCGCTTCTAAATAATTTGAATTAGGAAATAAAATGGCGCTATCACAATTCATAAACGCTTCTTCATGCTTCAAACGTACATGACCATCGAGCTTTCTTTTAATGATTTGGGTGATAGTGTCAGTCTCTTGCTCTAAGAAATCTGAATGTATAATTTCAATCTTTCTGTGTGAAACAATTGTATCTGTTACCTTACTCTTAGGTAAGAGCTTTAAAGGGTCAAATGGTATTCCAATGTGGGTTTGTGCATGGAGGTTTGTATGAAAAAATGCTATACACAAAAATAATTTGAATATCTCAATCAGAAATTGTTGGATATGGATACCCTTTTTGATAACATTTATACTTTTTGGTTTATTCTTTATTCTTTCTTTCTATCAGAGAAAAACTAACATATCTTTTGGGATTGGTTTTTAGATCCTGAAGAAGATAATTTAAAGAATTAATGGTGCTGTCTATTGAGGTGTATAGATGTTCATCTTTAAAAATTTTCCCCATTGTTCCTTGACCTTCGTTAATAGAAGCTAAAAGCGCATTCACTTCTTCTAATGTTTGTTTGATGGAGCTGACAGTGTTTTCTAAATCTACTTTAGATACTTTTTCAGAAACACTTTCAAAATTTTTGATGATATTATCTATGCTTTGGCTGTTGTCTGCAATCTTTTTAGTGAGTTCATTGGTATTGGCCATTATGCCATCAGCATTTTTTATGATGTTTTCAATATTGCCCTTTTGTTGCTGAAATACAGAAGAAATATCTGCAAGAACTTTATTGGAATGTGCTAGGGTTGCACTGACATCTTCCATTGTTTTTTTCAATGTGCTATTTTCCCCTTTACCGATAGCGATATGTACATCATTAATCATGGTATCTAGGGAACCAATTAATTTATCGGCTTTTTTGGAGATAGGTTCTAGCTGTTCAGTAATAGATTTGAACATATCTTTTGGGCTATTTCCTTGATAAATTTTATCTTCACTAAGGATGTTATTACTAATTCCTCTTTTGATGGAAATTGCCTTTTTACCTAATAAATCGATGCTTTCAATATCAAATTGACTATCCTCAGGGATGTTAAGGTCTTTGGGTAAAGATATGGTTACAACTACTTGATGCTTCAGGTCATTGGCTAATTCTATTTTTTTTACCCTTCCAACTTCCAATCCATTGATGACTACAGAATTAGCTGGATATAAACCTGTTGTATTACTAAAGTTGATTTTGTAAAATAGACTTTTGCTAAAAATATCATTTCCTCTAAGATAGTTATAACCCAAAATCATTAAAACAAGACCTATGATAGTTAGGGCACCAACTGTAACTTCATTACGCAATTTCAAGATATCAATTTTTCAGAGTCTAAATATATGAAATTCTTTTTATTGCAAGTATAATTTTGCTTCATTTGCGGATAATCTTACTCCTTGACTGTAAACAACAATAAAAGCATCTTTAAATCCTAGACTTCTTATGAAATCCATTTCTTTTTTTGCATCAGAATAGTTACCAAAATTACCAGCTAAATATTTGTATAAGTTATTTTGTTTTTCAAAGCTCAATGATTTGATTGAGTTATAAGGAGCTTGTTTAATATTTAATAATTGACTAGTGACGGCTATTTGTATTTTATAGATGACACTGCTAGAAGAGGTTGTTTTTTTGTCTGTTGTTGAACTATTTGTATTTGATACTGTTGGGACTTGTCCGACTTCTTGATTAGTAGAGCTAGTTGTATTTGTTGGAGCAGTATTGACATTTATATTTTGAGATACAGAACCACTTTTAGTATTTTCTATTGAATTTTTATACTCTTTAAATGCTTGAAACAAAGATTCTGCTATTTCATCTTGTCCATTTGAAGACACTAAATATTTTTCTTCAGAAGGGTTAGATAGAAAACCAATTTCTGTCAAAACACTTGGCATTGTAGTTCTGTATAATACAACAAAACCTGCCTGTTTGACTCCTCTATTTGAACGGTTTAATACATGAGTATATTGATGTTGTATTTTATCAGCAAAGTACATGCTTTGCTCTAAAAATGCATTGAGATTAAGAGACATTAAAATACTTGACTCTGGGGAGTTAGGGTCAAAGCCATCATAGATATTTTCAGCATCTTTTTCGTAAGAAATAACTGAGTTCTCTCTCTTGGCGACATCAAACTGGTCGTCAGTTTTGTGTTGTCCTAATACAAAAGTTTCTGTTCCAAAAGCTGTTCTGTTCGTTGTTGAATTACAATGAATGCTTATAAATAAGTCTGCTTTATTTCTATTGGCAATAGAGGCTCTTTCGCTCAAAGGAATAAAAACGTCTGTTTTACGAGTATAAATCACTTTGACATTTGGAAATGCCTTTTCTATTTTCTGGCCTAAAAGCAATACAACTTGAAGCGTTACAAGTTTCTCATAAGAACCAGCAGCGCCTTTTGCACCTACATCTTGACCTCCATGTCCAGCATCTAAAACAATAGTATTTACTTTGTATTCTTGTGCTTCTAAGTTGTTAAAATTAAGAAATAAACTAGCCATCCAACAGAATGTTAGTAGAATACTTAATTTTTTTCTCAGTTTTATGGTTTTAACCATAATTTAGTGGCTTTAATTTGGTTTATTAACTAAAAATCAAAATTCTTATTGCTTGAAAACTCTCACAAGTTTTTTTTGTCTTTTTTTTGTGACAAGTATTTCAGGGAAGTCGCTGATGGCTCAGACGGCTGCTCAAATACCTGTTGACGATTTCAAGCGTTCCAAATTTAATGCCGAAAGCTCGTCTTTTCCTAATATAGATTCAATAAATTCAAATAAAATTCCCGAAAACACTCAAGAAATCTTCTTTGTTGATTCTACCGCATCAACGAAATCAATAAAATTTCATAAAGATACGCTTGATGCACCAGTTGATTACAAAGCCAAAGACTCAATTATTTATGACATCCCGCAGAAAACGATGTACTTGTATGGCGATGCTTCTGTAGTATATAAGGATATCACTATCAAAGGAGGAGTTATTTCTTATAATTGGGAGATTCAAGAAGTAGAATCTCAATGGGCTGTAGATTCAATGGGCAACAAAATTTACAAACCAGAATTCAATCAAGAAGATAATATTTTTCAAGCTGACCAGCTCAGATTTAATTTCAAATCCAAAAAAGGTAAGAGTATTGGTGCTGTTACTAGACAGAGTGATGGATATCTTCATTCTTCTGAAATTAAAAATATTTCTGAAAATGTATTTTTTGGAAATAGTGTAAAATATACATCTTGTGAATATGACCATCCTCATTTTTATATTGAAATTGGGAAAGCCAAAATCATAAAAGACAAAGTGATAGTAGGCAAACCTGCCAATCTTGTCATTGAAGATACAAGGACTCCATTGTTTTTGCCCTTTGGAGTTTTCCCTATATTAAAAAAGAGAAATACAGGTCTGCTTATGCCTCAATATGGAGAAACTCAGGAATTAGGCTTTTATTTAAAAGGACTTGGTTATTATTGGGCGATTAATGACTATGTCAACATGACAGTTACAGGTGATATATATACGCTAGGGAGCTGGGGGATTACTAATAATATGGACTTTAATAAAAGATATAAATATGCAGGGAACATAAATCTTTCATTTACCAGCCTCCAACAATCAGAAAAACGCTCATCTACCTTCACGAAACCTAGTAAAGAATTTTTTATCAATTCTAATTTCAGATTAGATCCAAAGAAATTATATAATGGTAATTTCAGTGCAAGTGTATATGCTGGTACAAAATCTTATCACCAATATAATGTTTCTGACGCACAGACATTTTTGAATAATACATATCGTTCATCTATTTCTTATCAGAAATGGTGGGTGAATAAGCCTATGAGATTGAGTATTAGTGCTAATCATAGCCAAAATACACAGACTAAGGATATTAATTTTCAATTGCCACAATTTAATTTTTCTGTTTCTAGAGTAAATCCTTTTCAAAGAAAGGTACAGACAGGCGGTAAGAAATGGTATGAAAATATTGGTTTTTCATATAATATGGATATGCAAAATCAAATCAATGCTAAAGATTCCTTATTGTTTACAAAAAAGACTTTGGAGGATATGCGCAATGGCATTAAACATAGTCTGCCAGTTAGTTCAGGTAGTTTCTCATTGGGTAAATTTTTGAATTTATCTTTGAATTTTGATTACACAGAAAGATGGTATTTTAAATATCAGGAAAGGATATTCCATGAAGATTTGGATACTTTTTATGTTGAAGAAGTTACTAAAAAGGGATTTAAGATGGTCAGAGATTTTGGATTGAGTGCCAATTTTTCTACTAGATTGTATGGAATGATTCAGTTTAAGAAAGGTAAAATTAAGGCTATTCGACATGTCGTTAACCCTCAAGTCAGTTTCAATTACAGACCTGATTTTGGCAAAGAAAAATGGGGATATTATGGCAAGGTACAGACTAGCCCTGAAGGAACATTTGCTACTTATAACAAGTTTGCTAAAGGTATATATGGTTCTCCTACTACTGGAGCAGTGGGAGGAATTAGCTTTAGTGTAAACAATAATATTGAAATGAAGGTGGCTTCAAAAAGAGATTCTGTTACAGGAGAAAAGAAGATACCTATTTTGGAAAATTTTAATTTTGGAGGCTCATACAATTTTATTGCCGATTCATTTCGCTTGTCTGATATACGCTTTTCTGCCAATAATAGGATTTCTAAATATTTGTCTTTTAATCTGAATGGAACATTAGATCCATATATTTATGACAAAGATCGAAATAGACGTACTCCTCTTCTAGGAATTGCTCATGGGGGTAAATGGTTAAGATTAAAAAATTTGAGTTTAAATCTTAGTGGTACCTGGCAGTCTAAAAGTAGAGATGGCCTACCTTCAAATGGAGATGAATTTGATCCAAGATATGGTCTTCCAGATGATTCGCTCAATATAGATGGATATTATTCCAAAGATCAAGTATTCGGGATGCCATTAGCTTATGTGGATTTTAATATTCCTATTTCAATTAATTATAATTATTCCTTGAATATTAATCGCTTTTACTCTAGAGGTAAAGATACATCTAGTATTGTTCAGACCTTGAGTGCTGGAATCAATTTTAGTTTGACACCCAAATGGAAAGTTAGTGTAAATACAGGATATGACTTTACCAACAAAGAAATTTCTAGGACAGATATTTCTGTTTATAGGGATTTACACTGTTGGCAACTTGCTTTCAATTGGGTGCCTTTGGGATTTCAGAAAAGTTTTTCTTTAGAATTGAATGTTAAATCACAGATGTTGAAAGACTTAAAGTTGGCTAAGCGTAAAATGTGGGTAGATTATGATTAATTTATTTACTAGTCTTCAATCAAATTGAATATATTTGCATTCTAATTATTAATTACTATGAAAAGTTTTAAGATAGATAGCCAGCTAATTGTTATTTTGTCTATAGTCCTTTTTGCTATTATAGCAAGGGTGTTCACTTCGGGAATGATACCCAATTTTACGCCTATAGGTGCTTTAGCTTTATTTTCAGGTGCATATATTAAAGATTCAAAATGGGCGATGATTTTCCCAATCACTGCTTTATTAATTGGTGATTTGTTTTTAGGGTTTCACAATACGATGATTTTTGTATATCTCTCATTTGCATTGATAATATTAATGAGCAGATTTATCAATTATAGAAATCATTCAGTTGCACGTATATTGGGTTCTACATTATTAGGTACTATATTATTTTTCTTAGTCACAAATTTTGGTGTATGGGCTCTTACAGGAATGTATGAAATGTCATTTTCTGGATTGATGAGTTGTTATGTAATGGGTCTTCCATTTTTGAGAAATTCTTTGATGGGAGATTTGTTTTATGTTACAGTGTTTTTTGGTGCTTTTGAGACTATCAAACATTACATGCTATCTTATAAAGTAGTTTAATTTTTTTGTAATAATTTGGTATTGTTTTCTTGTATAGTTATAATTTTTTTACAGTTTGTCATTAATTAAATCAATCTCAGGGATAAGAGGTATCATAGGTGGTACCGTGGGTAATGCTTTGACCCCAATAGACATAGCTAATTTTACATTAGGATTTGGTACTATGATAAAAAGAGCAGGTGGCAGAAAGATTGTAGTGGGTCGGGATGCTAGAGTTTCTGGAGAGATGGTTCATAGTATCATCGTCGGAAATCTTTTGAGTATAGGTATAGATGTAATAGACTTAGGTCTTTCTACAACCCCTACTGTAGAGATTGCTGTAGTATCTGAACAAGCTGATGGAGGCATTATTATAACTGCCAGCCACAATCCTAAGCAGTGGAATGCATTAAAATTACTCAATTCAGATGGAGAATTTATTTCCAAAGCAGTAGGTGAAGAAATGCTTGCAATTGCAGATGCAAAAGATTTTGATTTTGTTGATGTGGATAATTTAGGTAATCGCACCTATATTGATGATTATATTCAAAGGCATATAGACAAAATTTTGGAACTGCCTTATGTAGATGTGGAAGCTATAAAAAATCGTCAATTTAAAGTGGCATACGATGCAGTAAATTCTGTTGGTGGGATAGCTGTTCCTTTATTATTAAAAGCCTTAGGCGTAGAAAATGTTGTAGAGTTATTTAATGAACCAAATGGTTTGTTTCCACATAATCCCGAGCCTTTACCCGAACATTTATCTATTTTATGTACTGAAGTCAAATTGCATCAATGCGACTTAGGAATTGCAGTTGATCCTGATGTAGATAGAGTAGCGTTTGTTGATGAAAAGGGCAATTGCTTTGGTGAAGAATATACATTAGTGGCTGTAGCAGATTTTATTCTACAAACTAATAAAGGAAATACGGTATCAAATCTTTCTTCTTCTAATGCTTTAAAAGATATTACAGAAGCCCATGGTTGTCAATATTTTGCTTCTGCAGTAGGAGAGGTGAATGTTGTGGCATTAATGAAAGAAAAGAATGCTGTCATAGGTGGAGAAGGAAATGGAGGAGTGATTTTGCCTGAGTTGCATTATGGTAGAGATGCTTTGGTAGGAATTGCTTTATTTTTGACATATATTGCCAAATCAGAAAAGACAGTTTCTTCTGTTCATGCACAATTTCCTCAATATGTAATTTCTAAGAATAAAGTTCAATTGGAAGATGGTATAGATGTCAATCATATTATCAAAAGGGTAGGAGAGCGTTATGCTCAATATGAGCAAATTACAATAGATGGGCTAAAAATTATCTTTGAAGATTATTGGGTGCATTTAAGAAGTTCAAATACAGAACCAATTGTCAGGATTTATGCTGAAAGTTCTACGGAAGCTACAGCATATAGTATTGCCAATAAAATCAAAGGAGATATTATTTCTATCTTAAAAGAGTCATAGAGTCAATTTAAATTAGAATGAGGGTTTATTTAGATAATGCTGCAACTACTGCTATAGATTCAGAAGTATTTGATGCAATGATACCTTATTTTAAAGAATTTTATGGCAATCCTTCTTCTCAGCATAGTGTTGGTAGAGATGTAAAGTCAGCGATAGAGGAAGCACGAAAAAAAATCGCTCAGTTGATAAATGCTCAAGCTGGTGATATTGTTTTTACATCGGGTGGCACAGAGTCTAATAATACAATATTGAAAGCGGCGGTAAGAGAACTGGGTGTTAAACATATCGTTATTTCTGCAGTCGAACATCATTGCGTTTTACATACTGCTGAATATCTTGAACAAGCAGGAGAAATCCGTTTGACAGTTATTCCAGTGGATGAAAAAGGGAAAATAAGTATTGATCAATTAGATAAGGTCTTATCTGAGTCAAATGAGAAAACATTGGTGTCCATTATGCATGCCAATAATGAGACTGGTGTTATGATTGATATTGAACAAATAGCTCAAGTCTGCCTTCATCACAATGCTTTATTTCACTCAGATACGGTACAGACATTTGCTCATTATCCAATAGATGTACAAAGTATTCCAATAGATTTTTTATCTGCAGCAGCGCATAAATTTCATGGACCCAAAGGAGTTGGATTTTTCTATATGAAGAAGTCATCTAAAGTCGGTTCGCTGATTCATGGTGGAAGTCAAGAGAGAGGTTGGAGAGCTGGGACTGAAAATGTTGCTGGAATTATTGGTATGGCAAAAGCCGCAGAATTGGCTTATGAACATTTGGAAGCTGAACGTTTTCAGATTAAAAATTTGAAATCATATTTGATTCAAGAAATTGAAAAGGCTATTCCTCATATTCAATTCAATGGTGCTATTGATGATTCTACATCTTATCGTGTGATTTCATTGTCTTTGCCTCCTCATCCTATGGGTAGCTTATTATTGTTTCAATTGGATATGCAAGGTATATGTGTATCTGGAGGTAGTGCTTGCAGCAGTGGCGCCAATATAGGTTCTCATGTGATGGCAGCAATGAATATTCCTGCTGAACGCATACCATTAAGATGTTCATTTTCTAAATATAATACAAAATCGGATATAGATATTTTAGTAGAAGCACTAAAAAACCTTTATTCAGTGTAGTCATTAGTATTTGATTACAAAATGCTCGGGAGCTTTATTTTCTTGGCGGATAAATACAATACCCATTTCATATATATCAATACTGACACTTGCTTTTGGATGACTAATGATTTCATACCATGCTTTTTCCATATCCTTACTCCAATGTATGTCGTCAAAAATAAAAATGGTATGATTATTTGAGTGTTTTAAGCATTCATTAAAATAAAAGATGGTAGGGGCATAAGAATGATTGCCGTCTATGAAAATCAATTCAAATTGAGGAAATCGATCAAATACTTTTTTTAATTCATCATCAAAATTGCCAGTGTATTGAATAATATTGTCACTTTGAGTAGCAGTAAATGTTTGGGAGGCAATTTTTGTAATATTGGGACATCCTTCTATAGTGACGACTTGAGCATTTGGGCATCCTTTAGCAAGATAAGAAGTAGTAATACCAAGTGAAGTGCCAAATTCCAAAATAGTTTTAGGTTGAAAATAATGAGTGAGTTTGTAAATAAGTTGAGCATATTTTTTTTGTTTTAAACTGTTTTTGGCAATTGTGCTAATCTTTCGTTCTGTATTTCCCCATTTCTTTGCACCTGCTCCTAAATCTGTTACATGAATAGAAGTGTCATTTTTCAACAATGCTCTTCGTCTATCTTCGATATTTGTAAACAGTGAAGGATTATGCCGTTTATAAAACACTTCTGTCAATAGATGATAAACAAAAGGAGAATGAATTCTCTGATTGCTTTTGGCCTTCCAAAGGTATATACAATAGCTGATTATACGATGAGTTACATTCATTCGGCTAAAATACCTTTTCTCAGAAATAAAATGTATTTGAACGCTTAGTTTATTCATTAAAATCAATAGTAAGTTATATCTTTAAGAAGTAAATACATCAAGATGTCTTTTAAAGAAAAATATGGTCCATGGGCACTTATTACAGGTGCTTCTAGTGGCTTGGGTGTCGAATATGCCCTTCAAATTGCAGAAAAAGGCTTAAATGTTATATTGGTTGCACGAAGGATTAACTTGCTAGATCAATTGGCAGAGAGAATTAAGAACCAATATTCAGTTGAAGTTAGGACGATAGAATTGGACTTGGCCAAGGAAGGATTTTATAATGTTTTAGATGAGCAGATTGAAGGTCTAGATATAGGCCTCGTTGTGAATAATGCTGGGATAAACTGTGAGGGAGATTTTTATCGAGGTGATTTGGACAGGAATATCCAAATGCTAAGATTGAATGTTGAAGCACCTTTTATTATTGCTTATAATATGTCAAAAAAACTAGTGGAGCGTGGCAAAGGTGGAATTATATTTACTGCTTCATCTAGTGCTTTTCAAGCGACCCCTTATCTTTCACATTATGGAGCCACTAAATCTTATATTTTGTCTTTGGCAGAAAGTATGAATTATGAATTTTCTGGTAGAAATGTCGATGTGATAGCTCTTTGTCCGGGAATGACAGAGTCTGAAATGACCAAAGGGATGAAAGGATCTCCTATTGTTATGAAAGCAGCTCCTGTAGTCAAACTGGCTTTGGATAAACTAGGCAAGGAGGCATTTGTTGTACCTGGTTTAGGTAATAAAGTTCAAGTTTTTTTGACCCAGAGAGTTTTAGGAAGAGATATTTCAAGAGTGGCGACAGGTGCATTGATGAAAAAAATATTGTTAGGGGGAAAAAAGAAGAAGGAAACAAAATAATGGTAAATATGATCGTTAGAATGATATTATAATGATTAGTATTTTATTTTTGGAGTCCGAAAATAATTTTCATTGATAAAATATTTTAAATTTATATTATGGTAAAAGAAATTATAGATAAAATAGAAAGTGCTGTCAATCAACAAGTTAAAGAAAAATTTGGTTTGACTGATGATCAAAGTGAAAAAACTTCTGGTGTGTTTAAAGAAGCAATTCAAAATTTTCTTTCTAGTGGAGGATTGAAAAATCCTCAATTACTCCAGTCTGCGTTACAAAATGTCAGCTCATTGGAAGATAATGAGGTTGTTATAAAAATTAAAGAGAATATAGCTAAAGGGTTACAAGAAAAAGTAGGCCTTAGTCCTGAAATTGCTAATGCTATCAAAGATTTTTCTATCAAAGAATTGATAAATACAATTTCTTTAGAATTTACTGATGAGAAAGGAAATTTTGATTTTGAAAAAATTCTATCCAAATTGAATATTCAAGATTTAGAACAGACTGCTAAAGATTTGTTAGGTAATTTTGGTGGACTTGGCAATTTGTTTAGTAAGTAAAGGATTTAAATAATATTTGATGGTGTCTATTTTTTGACTGATACCATTTTTATCTTTAGTATTTCTATTTATTAATTTATAATTCACATTTATCTTTTAAAAAATATGATTCTCAAATTTATTTTTTACATCCTATATAGGTTGAAAGGTTGGGGCATGGAAGGGGTTGTTCCCAAAGAAGCTCAAAAATGTGTTATGATTGCATCGCCTCATACTAGTAATTGGGATATTGTTTTTGCGTCTGCGGCATTTCAGGAGATGAAGATTCCTTTAAAATTTACTATTAAGAAGGAGTGGTTTCGTTTTCCATTTAATTTATTGATAGGGCCTCTTGGAGGAATTCCTATTGACAGAAGTCCTAAAGTGCCTGGCGAGAAGCGTTTAAGTATGGTAGATGCTATGGCTAATATATTTCAAGGAAGAGAGTCAATTGCTGTAATGGTGACTCCAGAAGGTACACGCAAAAGAACTGAACAATGGAAGACAGGTTTCTGGTACACAGCCAAACAAGCAGGAGTGCCTATTTGCTTAGGGTATTTGGATTACAAAAAGAAAAGGGCAGGTGTGGGTATGGTCATTTGGCCTACAGATATAGAAAAGGATATGGCAACTATGATGGAGTTTTATGATCAAATTACACCATGCTATCCAGAGAAATTTTCATTAGATCCTAGATATACTAAACACCGTAAAGTATAGTGGCAATTTTATTTTGTATTATTCATTCTGTTATATCCTATGATATGCGGCAGCTTAGGACGACTGAACAAATATAAACGAACAGACAAAAAATATGATACCAGACTACCAAACGTTAATGCTTCCTTTAATGAAACTTGTTTCAGACGGACAGGAACATAAATATCGTGACCTCATTGAAAGACTAGCAGTTGAATTTCAAGTAACAGACGATGAACGCAAAGAACTTTTGGCAAGTGGCAACCAAGCAATTTTTGACAATCGAGTTGGTTGGGCAAAGACATATTTAAAAAAGGCTGGACTTCTTGACTCACCAAGACGAGCGACTTTTATTATCACAGATCTTGGTCGACAAACTTTAGCTAAAAAGCCTGACCGAATTGATGCAAAATATTTACGACAGTTTCCTACGTTTATAGAATTTCAAAATGTATCTCGTAACGACAACGAAACCGAAGAGGATACCATGATCGTTGCAGTTAATGAACAGACACCAGAGGAAAGTTTAGATAAGGCTTATCAAAGAATCCGAAAGACTTTGGCTTCTGAACTTTTAAACAAAGTAGTTGACCTATCTCCAGCCTTTTTCGAGCGACTTGTAGTTGAGCTTTTAGTAAAAATGGGTTACGGTGGTTCAATCAAAGATGCTGGAAAAGCAATGGGTAAAAGCGGTGATGAAGGAATTGACGGTACAATAAAAGAGGATAAACTTGGACTTGACATTATTTACATTCAAGCCAAGCGTTGGAAACCTGGTAATGTTGTTGGACGACCTGAACTTCAAAAATTCGTTGGTGCACTTGCAGGACAAGGAGCCAAAAAAGGAATTTTTATTACGACTTCTAATTTTACTAAAGAAGCATTGGAATATACACCGAGAAATGAGACCAAAATAGTTCTCATAGACGGTGAACAGTTGGCTCAACTAATGATTGACTATAATCTTGGTTGTACACCACAGCAGACTTACGAACTTAAAAAAATTGACAGCGACTATTTTGGCGAAGAATAACACAGACAGACAAGAAAGCCGACCGCAGTTGATTGCGCGAAGTTCTATTGGGTGAGAATTTTAAGCCTTTCCTGCTAGCAGATACATACAAGCCATTCGAACTGCTACACCATTTTCTACCTGGTCCAAAATAATTGAATGTTCAGAGTCTGCCACATCTGAAGTGAGTTCAACTCCTCTATTGATAGGTCCTGGATGCATGATGATGATGGGCCTTTTAAGAGTTTCCAGTCTCTTTTTATTGACACCAAAGTATAAAGAATATTCTCTAATTGAAGGGAACAATTTAATATTTTGACGCTCTAGCTGAATTCTAAGCACATTGGCTACATCGCACCATTCCAAGGCTTTTTGAATATTATATTCTACTGAAACTCCAAGTTCAGTAATGTGTTTAGGAATGAGGGTAGGAGGGCCACAAAGCTTAACATTAGCCCCTAATTTTGACAAGCAATAAATATTAGAAAGAGCGACTCTTGAGTGCATGATATCTCCTAAAATCAAAATGTTTTTGCCTTTTAAATCTCCAAGTTTTTCCTGCATTGAATAGGCATCCAAAAGTGCTTGTGTAGGATGTTCATGGGTGCCGTCTCCTGCATTTAATATATTAGCATTAATATGGTTGGCAAGAAAATTAGGAGCTCCCGGACTAGGATGTCTCATCACCACCATATCTACTTTCATTGCCAAGATATTATTGACAGTATCTAAAAGGGTTTCTCCTTTTTTGACAGAAGACGATGAGGATGTGAAATTGACAATATCTGCCGATAATCTTTTTTGTGCCAATTCAAAAGAAGTTCTAGTTCTAGTGGAATTTTCAAAAAAGAGATTTGCAATAGTCATATCTCTAAGAGTAGGTACTTTTTTGATAGGGCGATTGATGACTTCCTTAAAAGTACTTGCTGTTTGTAAAATCAATTCAATATCAGACTTGGTAATGTCTTTGATTCCTATCAAATGCTTTGTACTTAGATGGCTCATAAATTTTCTTTTAATAAGATGACATGACTACCGTTTTCTTGTGTATCCCATTGAACAGAAACGACTTCTCCCATCTGTGTGTCAACAGTTTTTCCAATAAAATCAGGTTGTATAGGCAATTCTCTATTAAATCTTCTATTAATTAATGTGAGTAATTTGACTTCTGATGGTCTCCCATGTGCTAGCATAGCATCTAACGCTGCTCTGATAGTTCGACCTGTATAAAGCACATCATCTATTAGAATAATACGTTTCCCTGTTAAAGAAAAATCAATATTCGTTGCTTTAGCTTCTAATTGTACTCCCTTACTTTTAAAATCATCTCTGTAAAAAGTAATGTCTAGTTGACCATACAAAATATGGCTTTGTGTGCTGTTAACAAGATATTTGTGAATCTTATCTGAAAATAAAACTCCTCTTGGTTGAACTCCTATAATAGCTGTATCTGAAAAATCTCCATAGTTTTCTATTAGCTGATTGCTAAAACGCTCTAACATAAGTTGCATTAGCTGATGATCTATGATGATGCGATTATTCATAGGCAACACAAATCTAATTTTTTTTGCTTAATCCACTAGCATTTGAATAGGATAAAATTTTTTATTCTCCTTTGGCTATTATTAGCAATCAAAAATGAAATCAAATCTTTCAATTATTTAGAAGATATTGTTTTGAGCTGAAAAGCTATTTTGTCTATTTTGAAAAATATGATTATGTTAGAAATCTATATAAGCTAAAGCAACTCAATGATATTATAAGAATTCCTACTGCCACCATAGCTGTTTTGACAGGGATTAATCTAGTAATAAATGTTCCTAATGGTGCTGATAGTGAACCTCCTATAATCAGACCTAATATCACTGAAAACATGTCTAATAGGTTATCAATGTAGATGAAAAATACAATAGAAGCAGTAAATGCTACTAAAAATTTGGCTGTATTTACTGAACCGATGACTTTTCTAGGATGATTGCCTGTGCCTATTAGTGTGGCAGTAACTACAGAACCCCATCCACCTCCACCAATAGCTGCTACGAAGCCTCCTATCAGTGCTAAGATACTTGCACCCTTATAATTATTGTCTTTGACATGTAATCGTTCTTTATATGCTTTTAGAATAATATAAATCCCCATCATTAATAAATAAAAAGAAACAAATGGCTTGATTAAATGTCCGTCAAATACAGAAAGTAAATATGCTCCTGTTCCAGCTCCCAATGCTCCAGGAATCAAAAGACTCAGTAATAATCCTTTGTCCACATTACCCATGCGTAAATGGGAAAGTCCTGAAACTCCTGTAGTGAAAATTTCTGAGGTGTGTACTGCTGCACTAGCCATTTTCGGATGAATACCTGTGGCCATTAGAAATGATGTAGAACTGACTCCATAAGCCATTCCTAAAGTGCTGTCTATTAATTGGGCAATAAAACCTACTAAAATAAAAGAGTATATTTTGTAATCAAAAAATATGGTCGTGAGGATTCCTTTTAGTGTTAATGCTTTTTGAGCTGGTAAAAAGTCGATAGCTAAATAGGCTAAGATGGCAATTGTAGATAGTATAAGTATAATTATTCCATACCAATGAACAAGATCTTTGACACTTTTTTCAGCTTTCACTTTTGACATTGAATTCAATTTGAGCTTGTAAATATAAAAGCATTTTTTGTATAATCTACTATTTCAATAGACTAAATAGATAATTACATTATTTTCATTAACTATTTATATGGATAGGTTTTATTAAATATTGGGTTTTATATTGATTTGATTTTAATCATTATCTATATTTCCATTTCAGGTACAAAGTCTGGGACAATTAATTTTCCTTCTGTTTTAGATTGAATTTCTTCTATACTGACTCCTGGAGCTCTTTCTATAAGATGGAATGCATTTTCTTTAATTTCAAAAACTCCTAAATCTGTTACGATTTTTGTGACACATCCAACTCCAGTTAGAGGTAGGCTACATTGAGGAAGTAGTTTGGATTCACCTTCTCTATTTGTATGTTGCATGGCTACTATGATATTTTTGGCTGATGCGACTAAATCCATTGCTCCACCCATGCCTTTAACCATTTTGCCGGGAATTTTCCAGCTAGCTATATCTCCATTTTGTGCTACTTCCATGGCTCCTAAAACTGTAAGATTGATTTTTCCTGCACGAATCATTCCAAAACTTTCTACAGAATCGAAGAAAGCTCCACCAGGAATAACTGTTACAGTTTCTTTCCCTGCATTGATCAGGTCAGCATCAATATCTGATTGTGTGGGGTATGGACCCATGCCCAATATGCCATTTTCTGATTGAAGCATGATGGTCATTCCTTCTGGTATATAGTTGGATACTAAAGTTGGAATTCCAATTCCCAGATTGACATAATATCCGTCTTGTAATTCTTTTGCAATTCTTTTGGCAATGCCATATTTATCTAATGCCATAGTGATGTTGTTTTTTATTATTATTTATGTTGTTCGTAATCTTTTAAAACGCTTTTTTGTTCCAAGTCTCCTCGTTTTATTTGTTTATTTCTATCCATTAAGTGGTGAATGAGTATGTTTTGAATCTTAAGAACACTCGGAAAAAAATGATTATATTTTACTGTTGGGATTTTTAAAGACGAAAGTATGTGTCGGTCTAATAAATAATTGGAAACAGATTTATGTATGTAATCCATATTGTCAGAAATAAAATCCAACTTAAATAAGGATAAAGGTGTGTTTTCATTGACCAGAGAATTGGCAAGTATAATGCTATTATTGTCGGGTAGAGCTTGTTTACTCGTCCAGTAATACAAAAATTCGACTGCTTGTTTTTTATTATCTGGAATAAGAGATGCATCCACACCTAATAGCCAAGTGTTGTATTTCCATAAGTGAAAAACACCATCTTCTTCTTCTTGAGTAAATTGAAAATTTAATTGTCTGAGTCCATACAGAAAATAGAGTGAAAAGGCACATTTTGTTGCAATCATATCTAAAATATTAATTGGAGTACCTAAAGAAGATATTGGCCAATCAGGATGTTTCTTTAAAATTGCCAATCTCGATATGGAGTGTATTAATCGGATTTTTAAACAAGACTCCAACCTCTTGTCATTGTCTTCAATTTCTTTTCTGCTTGTGTTTATCCAAAAATTTAAAGTATTATAAAGCCTTTGTGTTGCTCCCTTTTTCAATGCTCCTGTTGCAATTAATGGTTGAGTGAGATTGGAAAAATAGTATCCACCCATTAGTGAGAAATCTCTTAAAACTAAAAGACCTATTAATCCACATCTCTCACTCAGTTCTCCACCTTTTTGAATAAGACTTTCATTGAGCCAATTTGGCTTTGATTTCATTTTGTAAAATAGGGAGAGCACTTCTTGAGGAAGAGCGTCTAATTGTCCATTTGAATATAAAAATTTTGAGATGCTTCCAAATGATTGATTTTCTTGGCAAATTGTTATGATTTCATCACATTCATCATCTATTTTGAAATAATATTTGTCGAGATATTCCATGTTTTTAATACTCAAATTTCCTTTTGCCCATGATTGAAAACCATGACCATTCCCTTTACTCCAGAATAAGTGAAATTGATGCTGAAAATTTGTCATGGTAAAAGATTTGAATGATTAAATTTCTTTGAAATTGACCTTAATATCTATTGTCTTAGGGTAGTTGATAAACTGATTATAACTGAACAGTTACTTTTTCTATTCTCTTTTCATAGTCTTTTCCTTGAAAAATTCTGTGTACATATATTCCAGGTACATGAATGTCATCAGGGTCAATTTCTCCAGCAGGGACTAGTTCTTCTACCTCAGCAATTGTGATTTGGCCAGCCTTTGCCATTGCAACACTAAAATTTCTTGTTGTTTTTCTAAATACTAGATTACCCAAGGTGTCGCCTTTCCAAGCTTTCACTAGACTAAAATCTGCATGCAAAGCATGTTCCATTAGATACATCTTTCCATTGAACTCTCTGATTTCTTTGCCTTCTGCAACTTCAGTACCATAGCCTGCAGGTGTGAAAAAGGCTGGAATACCCAAGCCTGCCATTGCTATACGGGTTGCTAGTGTTCCTTGTGGTACTAAATCCACTTCTAGCTCTTGACTAAGAAGTTGTTTTTCAAATTCTTTATTTTCTCCTACATAAGAAGAAATCATTTTTTTGACTTGTTTGGTTTTTAACATCAAGCCTATGCCAAAATCATCTACTCCAGCATTATTTGAAATACAAGTAAGGCGATCTGGTCCTTTTTGAACTAGTGCTGAAATCATATTTTCTGGAATACCATTGAGCCCAAAACCTCCAAGCATTAAGGTGGCTCCTGATTCTATATCGAAAATTGCTGATAAGGCATCTTTAAATACTTTGTTCATGAATAAATAACTGTTTTTGGTTAGAGCTAATTTACTAAAGTTTTTATTAACTCGCTTTTATTTTCCTATTGGTGATATTTAGCCTATAGATAATAAAGGTTTAAATTGGCTGCAATGGAGGTTTTTTGAAAGAAATGAAAGAGTTTTTTTGATTCTTTCTTTTTTCAAAGTGCTTTTTGTATTTTTATGTAATTGAGAAATTTATGTCTAATCAGGTACATGCTTTTACAAATGATGTATTAGGTAATTTAGATGCCGTAGGTATTGCTACTGCTATTCGTGAAAAAAAGATATCAGTAGGAGAGGTTACTCATGCTGCAATAGAAAGAGCTGAAAAAGTAAATAGCCAACTAGGTGCTATTGTTTTGAAGACTTATGATGATGCCAGAAATATGAAGCAGGTCAATCAACAAGGTTTTTTTTATGGAGTACCTACATTTATTAAAGATAATGAAAATATTAAAGGACATCCCAGTCAGTTTGGAACAGGTGTGTTTAAGGCAAAAGTAGCTACAGCTAATGGAAGTTTTGCTAATCAAATGCTCCATACTGGATTGAATTATTTGGGAAAAACTTCTCTACCTGAATTTGGTTTAATTTGCAGCACTGAAAATGAAAAATGGGGCATTACTAGAAATCCTTGGAGCATTCAACATACTACTGGTGGTTCATCTTCTGGGTCTGCAGCTATGGTAGCGAGTGGTGTAGTACCGATAGCTCATGCTAATGATGGTGCTGGCTCAATAAGAATTCCAGCTTCATGTTGTGGATTGGTAGGGCTGAAACCATCGAGAAATAGACTGGTCAATTTTGATGGCTCTCAAGTATTGCCTATTAATATTGGTTATCAAGGAGTGTTAACTCGTTCAGTAAGAGATACAGCTGCATTTATGTTTGAGGCTGAGAAATTTTTTAAAAATTCTAAAATGCCTTCAATTGGCAATGTTGTATCTCCTTTAAAGAAAAGATTGAAAATTGCATTTTTTGAAAATCAAGATTTACATTTAACTGGCCATGTTGATGAGGATACACATCGAGTATTGAAAGAGACCGCAAATTTGCTTAGTTCTTTGGGTCATATAGTTGAAGAAATCAAGATTCCTATTGATATCGATCATATCAGAAAACATTTTCTTAATTATTATGGATTTATAGCTTTTTTGGAAACTAGAATGTTGTATTTGATGTCTGGGGAAAAATTTATGAGCAATAAGATGGAGCCATTTAGTTATGGTTTGAGCAACCGATTTGCTAAGAATCCTCTTCGTATTTTCAATAGTATCAATGTTTTGAAGAAAACTATTACCCAATTAGAAAAAGATTTATTGAAGAGATATGATATTTTATTAACGCCAGTTACTGCTTTGAGAACACCTGAAATTGGCTATTTCTCTCCACTTTTGTCTAGTAAAGAAATTATCAGAAGAGCATCATTTTTTGCTCCATTTGCTGGAATGCAAAATGTGACAGGAGCTCCAGCTATTTCATTGCCTATGGGTGTGGATAGCAGAGGTCTGCCACTAGGGATGCAGTTTTCGTCACTTTTTGGACAAGATGCATTGCTTTTGGAGTTGGCTTATGAGTTGGAGCTTGCCCGTCCATGGAAGCATTTGTTTAATGTTGGGTAGGGTATTATTAAAGTTGCCTCGTCCTAAAATAGTTGACAGGTGAAATGTTGTCCTATATAATTTGGTGCTTTCTTAAGAATAGTTGATTGATAGAAATGCAATGAAAATTATTAAATTTTACGTTTGTTTCTTATTCGTCTGACTAAGAAAAACAGAATGAAAACCAAGATGAAATAAGGCCAAGAAGCCATTATCCAAAGAAGTAAATTGACTATTGATATCCAGCCATTATGTATAGATGTTTTTACTCTTTCTGTAAATTTATCTTGAGGCTCTGGTTTGTAAACAAATGCCTTTTCCTGAAAAATATGAATATTTAATGTACTGAAAGACACTTGGTCGCTTAAATATTTTAATTGCCCTTCTTTACTTTCAATTTCTTCTTGCAGCACTCTGATACTTTCTTCAATATCAATAATATCTTTAACTGTTGAAGCCTTGGCTAGTAATTCTTTGTATCTTTTGAGATATTCTTTTTTGTTTGTCAATCGAGTTTCAATATCAAGATATGCTTCTGTCACATCTCTTGCTTGAATACTTTTACTTTTGATTTCATCTTTTCCTTGTTCAATATTAGAAATTAGATTTTCAAAATTGTCTGACGGAATACGAATTTTGAGTTGATAAGCAATAGAGTAGTCATCATTTTGTAAATCTTCGCTTTCGTAATATGCATTATATTTTTTCAATAAGAAATTGATAGCTTTCTTACTAGTCTGGATATCTTTAGTTTTCACTGAGATATATCCATCTTTGATTATTTTTTTCTTGTGGACAGTTACTTGCTGGCCTGTTTTTTCATCTTTATTTGAAGGGCTAGATTCTATAGCTTCATCTGTAGTAGGAGTTGATTTTACATCTTCATTTAGTTGAACAGCATCGCTTTTTTCCATTGATATTTCTGCGTTGCTTCCTTGTGAGTAGGTGACAATATTCTCTTGATTTGAATTGCAAGAAATATGGATGGTCAATAGGACTATTAGAAGTATTAAAATATTTGTTTTCATCAATTTACCATTTTAGTGGTTGGGGGTTAGATAAATAAGATTGCTTTGTGGAGGTATATTTATATTTCTATCAAACGACTTCAATATAAAAATATTTTAATATTGAGTCGCTATAAATATTTTGCTTTGATATTTGGATGATATGGAATGATTGAACTCAACAATATTTGTCTGATATTCAATTATATCAATAACTTGCCACTTTCTTTTTTTAGCCATTGGAGATGTTTTCTATATTCAGGCATCGCTTTTTCTACTAATGCCCAAAATCTATCGGAATGATTCATTTCAAAGCGGTGAGCTAATTCATGTAAAATGACATAATCACAGACTTCAGGAGGTACTAAGAGCAATCTTGTGGAAAGGCTAATTGCCCCAGTGCTAGAGCAGCTTCCCCATCTAGAAGTAGTGTATCTCAATGTTATTTTATTTAAATCTGCTTGAAAATATTGCTGATTGAGTTCTTTTACCCGTTTTTGTATGTCTAATAAAAAATATCTATTTAGTCCTTTAATCAATAAATCTTTTGATTCTTGATATAAATCTTCTTGATGATTGGATAAATGGATAGGTAAATAAAATTTAATAGTGTTTTGTGGTGAAAACCTTAATGTCAGTCTATCTCCAGCAACAAAATGTTGTTCAATTTGATAGTTTTGACCTAAAATTTGAATGGTATTACCTGATAGAAAACTGTCTTTATGTGTCGGAGAATATAATTGTTTTTCAGAGATTGTTTTGGTTGCCCATTGGATAAGCTCTTGAGTTGATTTATCTCTTTGAGATGAGGTCATTCCCTTGGGGATACGTATAATAATTTGATTTTTCTTTAGAGCAATTCTAGCATGCTTCCTGATTTCTATTATAATTTTGACAGGTACAGGCAATTCCTGAATTTTAGCAAGCAACTTTTCGTTCATTCCTATTGAAGATATTTAGTTGGACTCAGTTTTAATCATTTGATTATAAGCTTGTATAAATATGGCACCAAGATTTTTATGAGGTGGTACATAATCCAAAAATCTTTCATAGCTTTTGCCACTACCTTTGAGCTTGTTATCTAAGTCTTTCCATAAATTTGTCCATACCAGTTCGTTTTTATCTTTCAATACCTTGCTCATTTCCACTAATAAAGCATTATTGACAGTATATGTTCCGATTTGTTTAGATGCTATTATTTGTGCATTTGGAGCTCTTTTGATTACCTCTGAAAGATTATGATACCCGCCACAGGAGCCTAGAAAAACAACTTTAGCATATTCTGGAATTTGACTGATTGTATTCATTGCATAATAGCTATGTCCTCTATGGACAATAATTGAAGGATGAATGTCTCCATTTTGTATTTTCTGAACCAATTTTTCTTGACCTTCTCTTTCAAAAAGCGGTTTGTTGGCATATATAGTAGTCGCTTGTTTTCCTTTTCCTTTTATGACTACAAAGTAGGTAGAATCCTGAATCTGATATCCAGCATTTTTAAAAGATCCAATAAAAGTGCTAAAAGAAGTAAGACCATCTTCGTCGTCAAAGAAAAAATGCAATTGTGTGGTACCTAAAGAGTCAGCAAAAGATTCTATAGCTATTTGGTCAACTGCAGGGAGCTTGTAATTTTCAAGTAAATCAACAAAATTGGAGTCTGTCTGATTGTTTCCCATTTTTTGATATAATAATTTGAGCAAAAGTCCATATAGCACTCTGCTGTCTTTGCTTAACTGAGGGAGGCAAAATTCTTCTTTGAGATAAATTTCAAATGTTTTGAGGTAGTTGAGGTTTTCTAAGCTGCCAAAAGTATCTACAACATAAACTGCTTCAGCAATATTTCCATCATCTCCATTCAATTCAGAAACAAATTTTTTAAGGATTTCAGTAGCTTGTTCTTGAGGCATAGTAGATAGAAATGTTTCTAAGGTATTATATCCAGCACACAGCTTAATAAATGTCCTGAACTTATTAAAATTGACTTGCTCCATTAAATAATAGCCATTCAATCCTTCACTTTTCATTTTGATTAATAATCTTTCAAAAAGGCCATTAAAAGTAGAAGTAAATATTTCCTCAGGACTATAGACGATTAAGGTATATAACTCAGAGGCTCCCATTGCCTTGACATTAGCAAATCGTTTGCTTGTATCTGTCAAGTCATGTAATTCATTGACTTTCCTCACTTCCTCAAGTGCACGAATACTCAATTCTTGTTCTATATCATATTTGCCAATTGTACTATTCTGTTGTTTGGCTTGAATAAGTGCATTAAGGTAAGTAAGTGGATATTGAGAGACACTATTCAGCAAATCGGAAGAGATGTTATTATGATAAATTAAATCAATAAAATAATAGACTTTAGACTCGTTGCCATATTTATTGTACAAGTCTATCAATATTCGAACTATACTATCTTGACTTTCAGAAATAATTGCATTGACACTGTTTTTGCTATTGAAATATTTTTTTACTGTCATCGGTGAAACCCTAGCCACTTCTTCAATAATTTTCAAAGTATAAGTTTCAGTAGAGTATAAGTTTAAGTTTTTAAGTACTTCGCTGGGGTATAAAAGTGCTGCTTTGAGTAAAAACGGCTCCGCTTCATCATTTTCTTTATAAAAAGTTATATTATTAATAGAAGATACAATATCTCTAAGCAGATAATTTTGAAAATCATCATCTTCTTTATGTTTTAGAATACTGTAGATATTTTTAAACATTCTCTCATAGTAGTCTAAAAAGTGATAATTATTAGGAGATATTTTGCTTAAAATATTATATACCTGAAGTAAATAACCGTAGCTGATAGCACCATCAGTATTTTTATCTTCAATTATCTCTTGGATAGAATCTACTAATTGAATATAGATATGGCTTGCTTTT
The DNA here is from genome assembly GCA_023957235.1 of Chitinophagales bacterium. Classification (GTDB taxonomy): domain Bacteria; phylum Bacteroidota; class Bacteroidia; order Chitinophagales; family JADIYW01; genus JAMLHH01. The sequence goes on from JAMLHI010000004.1 coordinate 114,235, forward strand.
TCAGTAAGTTTTGAATCTTTAAATGTGATAATGCTATCATTAGTGCCATCAAGAATATCCAAATACTTTTGTTGTTGGTCAATTCTTTCATGAAATGCCAATCTTTGAATATTGAATTTTTCAGCCTGTCCCCATAATGTATTTTGGGACATAAACATGATGATTAAGACAAAATAGAATTTATTTAATTTCCAAAATATCATATAATGCTCTTATTAGTATAGCTCCTGCATTTTTATGAGGAGGTATATAATCTTTAAAATATGGGTTTGAACCTACTCTTTGGTTCATTTTATTCCAAAAGTCAGACCAAACTATATCTTTCCCGCTACGAATATCATCATTGATTTGCTTAAATAAAGGATCGTTGATATACATGGTTCCGACATTTCTATTACAAAGAATCTGTGCGCCCGGAGCCCTATCTATTGCAATCTGTTGAACATGGTATCCTCCACAAGAGCCGTCTAAGATGAGTTTGGCAGAAGCTGGGATACGGGAGAAAGTCTTAATAGTATGTGTGCTTAATCCACGGTGAACTACAATTTGTGGGTCTAAAGCATTTTTTTTCATGTATTCGGTCATGTCAGAAATGCCTTTTTCTCCTTCTCTGGCTTTGTTGGCAAAGATATCTATCTTTTTTCCAGTTTTTGATTGAATGAGTACAAAGGTTCCTAAATCTTTTATGCTCCATTCAATATGACTACGTTCATAGGAACGAATAAAGTTATTGTATGATCCAATACCATCTTCGTCATTATAAAAATAGTATTGTTGAACATTGGTCAATTGTTGGTTAAATAGTGAATATACGGGTAAAACATCTACCGCAGGTAAAATATATTTTTCAGCAGCATATTTTGCCCAGCCATCTTCTATTTTGGGAGAAATCAAAGTAGATAAAATCCCATAAATAGCTACTCCTTTATCCAATTTTTGAGACTCTACTCTTTCATATTCTAATTTTAGCTGCTGATGAAGCATTTGAACTATGGATGGACTATTTAAGCTGATAAAAATATCGGCAACTTGTATGGCATCATTTTCTGACAGATTTTCAAGACCACCCATTAACATTTCAATGATTTGACTCTTTTCGGTAGATGTGAATGCATTGAAAATAGTATCTAATACGTCATAATAAGCACATTTTCGTAAAAACTTTTTGTAGTTATTGAATCCCAGACTTTTTAATAGTGGAAATATATTTTTTTGAGGAGATTTGTTAATCAGCTCTTTTAACATTTTATTGAAACTACTTTGGATAATTTCATCTTCACCATAAGTGATATAAGTATATAATTCTTCTGGGCTAAGTGTAGAAAGTTGTTCGTTGAAATAGTTGTCCGTATTTTCCGAAATATTCAAATTTCTTACAAATTTCAAAGCACTAACAGATATTGTTTCTTCAAGGGAGTATCGTCCCATGACATTGGGGTTTGCAAGTAAATGGATGATTCTCGTTGTTAGTTGACTATTGTTTTGGCAAATGCTATCAGCTTTTAAAATTGAAAGTTTATGATGATAGATATCATCTAAAAGTAGATAAGCTCTAGTATTTATTCCTGCAGTTTCATTGATTTTATATAAGGTTTTGATGACACTGTCCTGGCTATTTTTGAACAAGTAGTTCCACGGATGAGTGGGTTGGATAATATAGTTCTTGGTCGTCAGGGGAGCTATTCTTCCTATGTTTTTAAGTGCATCAATTCCTTGCTTTTTTAATTTTATTTTATCAAGATTTCTAATGATTTCTAAAGGGTATATTTTTGAGATATATTGGAGTAGTTCGTTTGAATAAGGTTCATCAATCCATTCAGATATCTTTTCCAATGCAAAAAAGGGTGCATCTTTCCATTTGATAAGGATTTTCTCTTGGTCAGACAGATTAAAATAATAAGTCTTGATGAAATATGCCGGAGCTTTGGGTTTGGGGAGACTTGTTTTTATTGTAGAATTAGAGCTAATATTTAGAGAAGCATTGATACTATCCAATTGTTTAGGACTGAGTTCAGCTCTCCTTTTTTGAAGATATGTTTTCAAAGTATCTCCCCCACAAAGGATTCCCCATGTTTGTTCTAAATGATCATGAGTTATTCTTTCTTGAAAAGCATAAATTTCTTTTAGAGGAATGCTATTCAGAAAATTTTCAGAGAGGGCTGTTTTTTGATTGGATGAAAATATCCATTTAATAAAAGCATCCAATTCTGATGGAGAAAGCATCTTATACATAACAAAAAGAGCCTGAATTCTACTACTATCTTTTATCGTTGCAAATGACTCCATTTGCCAGTTTTCGGGAGCTGAATTTTTGAACTGCTTAATTTTTTTGATGTATTTAAATGTGATATCATTCCATTTTTGCTGTATTGCAGTTGATGCAATAAGTGGTGGATTAATGACAAGTGGCAATATATTATTGATGAGAGTAGATTCGTTATTAGACAATTGCTCAGCTTGTTCTATACTCATCTGATTTTTGGAAATATAGGGTAGGAGATAGTAGGGATGTTGGCTATATCTGTATTTTTTGTAGATTTCAAATAATATTTTTATATCGGGATGAGTGCTTTTAGACAATTCGGTTTTTACGAGATTATTATAATGCATAAATTGACTGAAAGTATTTGGGCTATTTAAAATCGCAGCTACTAAATCTTTAGCGTCTAAGCAGTAATCCAATTTTGAAAACTGTGCAATCAATTCCTGTGGTCTTTCTTTAGACATTTGCAAAGTAGCTTCTTCCGAAATTTCTGCTGGTAATAGTATTTTTACTGCCGAATAATAATCTGGTAAAAGTTGATAAACCCATGATTTCATATCTATACTCTTATCATGTCCAGCCTTTAAAATAGCAAGAGCCTGAAAAAAAACATCATCATAGACAGTGCTATTATACTTTTTGAAAGTAGATACTTGTATATATGTTAGATAGCGATTGAGTAGTTGGAAATAGATATCTGATTGATAGCTTGAAGACTTGACCCATTCTTGAATTTCATTTAAATAGTTGAAATTATCTTCTGAAAGTGCAATGCTATCCTGTTTGAATCGTTGGATATGATTGGAAATAATATCTGATTCTATAGTGGTTGCTTTGGCAAAATCAATGGAAGAAAAGAAAGTGAAAAAGATAAAAAAATATATAGCTAATACTCGCATTAGGGCATGATATGGTGTATAAGGTAAAGTTAAATGTAAAATGTGAAATGTTATCCATTTGAGTTGTAAAACACTGTTAAACAAGGAGGATTTATCTTAAAAGATTTATAATTGGATGCCTTTCCTATTTATTGTCATCAAGAAAAATTTAAATGACTGTTTTGTTCAATTTTGATATAATAGGTTTAATATTTAGAATTTCCTTTACTTAGAATCTGCAAATTGTCTTCCTATATGAACATATAATAAAAAACCCTTATCGAAAGGATAAGGGTTTTTTTATTGATGTGATTTTGTTGAATTATTCAGCTATAACTTCAAATTCAAAATCAGCATTAATTTCTTTAAAGATATGTAGCGTAGCTTTATAAGTGCCTAAATCTTTAATTTCATTAGGAATAATAATTTTTTTACGTTCAACATCGATTCCCAATTCACTTTTAATAGCATCAGCTAATTGTACATTAGTCACACTACCAAACAATTTGCCAGTAGTACCTGCTTTTGCACCGATAGAGAATTTTGTTCCTGCTATTTTTTCAGCAAGAGCCTTGTAATCTTCTAATTGTTTAGCGATTTTGTTGACTTGTTGACGCTTGATTTCTTCTAAATGCTTTTTATTTGAAGCATTAGCAATTTTAGCCAAACCTTTTGGAATTAAAAAGTTGCGACCATATCCAGGTTTTACCTTCACAAGGTCATATTTTAGACCTAAATTTTCAACATCTTGCAATAATATGATTTCCATAAGATTTTACTTTAAAAGGTCAGCAACATAAGGTAAGATAGCCAAGTGGCGAGCACGCTTGATAGCGGTTGCAATTCTTCTCTGAAATTTCAAAGAGTTACCAGTGATTCTACGTGGAAGAATTTTACCTTGCTCATTGATAAATTTTAATAAGAATTCAGGATCCTTAAAGTCAATATAACGGATACCTGTTCTTTTAAAACGACAGTATTTTTTTCTATTTTGACCAATTTTTGGTGCATTTAAGAATTTGATTGATTTGTCAGCAGCCATGATTATCCCTCCGTTTTTTCAAATTTTTTAGATAATTTCTCCTTTCTTTGTTGAGCATATTTCACTGCATATTTGTCTAATTTTACAGTAAGGAAACGCATGATGTTCTCATCGCGTTTAAACTCAATTTCCAATCGACGAATCAATTGTGGATCAATTTTGAATTCAATCAAGGTGTAAAATCCAGTAGTTTTCTTTTGGATAGGATAAGCCAATTGTTTGATTCCCCAATCCTCTTTACTCACTAACTCTCCACCGTTCTTTTCTAAGAAGTCTAAGTACTTCTTTACGGTTCTTGTGTACTCGTCAGAGCTAAGTACGGGCGTTGTAATAAAAACCGCTTCGTAATGGTTCATAATAAATAAATTAATTTAGGTCGCAAAGGTACGCTTTTTACTGGATTTTACAAGTTTTTTAATTTTTTTTAAATTTTGATTTGTTATTGATTTGTTAAGGAAGTGTATTCTTACTTGTGATATCTCATATTTTTTTTGAATATTGTTCTTTTTTTATAACTTGGATATAGCTATATGGATGATGTATGCTACATTTAATTTTTTAAATGATTTTAAAATAGATATGTATTAAAATTATTTATAACAAATTTGTTTTAGAATTTTTGATATATAGAATGTATAGCATATTTTAACATTTATTTTAAAATTATCTAATAATTATTCATTATAAATCACTTATGGTTTTGCTAAAAGTTAATTTGATGTTTATATAATTGGTAATTATTTTTATTTTAGAATGTGCTGCTATTTGTTTTTATTAATTTATAGAGTATATTTAATTAAAGTTTGTATATCAATAATTGAGTTTTATGATGAACGTAGAAAAGGTAAAGAAAATGCTGCTAGACGATAGTCTTACATTGAGTGATATTGCTAAGAAGTTGAATTATGATAGTCTTCAAGTATTGTCTTCAGAATTTAAAAAAGCGACTGGGATGACTCCGTCACGATTTAAAAGATTGAATGATGAGCCTGTGAAGGATAGCAAAAAGTAGTAGCAATATTTTCAGTAATTATCTGTTTTTTGAATAGTCTTTTGACTATTATAACATCCTTTTATATACATTGAAAAATATTCAACATTGGAATATGAATCATTCTTCAACAAGCCTCATTGGTTGTTAGGTTTGTTTTTTAGGGAATGTTTTTGTGGTGAATTTTTAAATGCTCATCATTTTTAGCAGAGTCACAGCTGCTTCTACACCTTTATTTCCATGTTTTCCTCCAGCTCTGTCAAGTGCTTGTTGTTCTGTGTTTGGAGTCAATACACCAAAAATGAATGGAATATCAAAATGTAAGTTGAGATTTTGGAGCGCCTGAGCTACTGAATGATTAATATATTCATCGTGCTTGGTTTCTCCCTTTATAACGCAACCAATACAAATTACACCAGAAAGATGATGTTCTTTTGCTATTTTTTTGGCTGCAAATGGCAATTCAAATGTGCCTGGTACAATGCTAATGACGATATTGTCTAAACCTACCCCATGTTGCAATAATGTATCTTTACAACCATTGAGTAATTCAAATGTAATGTGCTGATTCCATTCTGCTATGACTATACCGACATTCTTACCTTTTCCACTAGGAACTGCATTAATGACGTAGTCTGATAGGTTTTTTAATGATGAAGCCATATTAATTACTAGCGTTCAATTGAGCTAATTCTCTTTCTGCTGTTGAGCCTTCTATTGATGTAGGAAAATTGTCAATAAGCGTTTGAAATGTTTTAGCAGCTTCTACTGTCTTTTTGTTAATGATTTGAACTTTTGCCAATTTATACAAATAGAAAGGAGCAGAAATTTCATTTTCTTTATCTGCATCTACTGCTTTTTGGTAATTTTCTTCAGCAGATTTCATGTCTTTTAATTCCGCTTTTGCATCTCCTATACATCCGTATTTTCTTGAATTTAAAAGAGCATCATCTGTACTAAAGCTTTCTAAATACTTGATAGCTTCTTCGTAGCTTCCTACATGCAAAGCTGATATACCTGCATATAATTTAGCTCCATTCCCAGCTTTTGTGCTACTGTATTTATTGATGATATCTTTAAATCCTAATGCAACACCATCTCCATTAAGTGCCAAATTAAATGAATCTTTTTCAAAATACTGCTGAGCTCTAATCATTTGTGTCTGAGCTTTATTTTCTTTAGGAGTAGAAATCAATTGTTTATAGCCATATCCTAATATTACTAAAACCAATATTGCAATAGTTGATCCTGCAATAATTTTGCTATTCCTTTCAAGAAAATTTCTTGTTTTTGCTTCTACAATTTGTTCAGCTTCATAAAATTTATCAGTCTCCTTTTTAGCCATGGAAGATTAGTTTTATAGTTTATGGCGCAAAGGTATAATTTTCATTGTGTTTTTTATATACTTCTTTCAACTCAAATAACATCTTTATCTTTGTATTGTGGAAAATGGATTGTTTATTGAACAATTGTTACTGAGAGATTTTAAAAATTATACTCAATTGGAGTTGAATTTTAATCATCCTTTGGTGGCTTTTGTGGGTAAAAATGGTGTTGGTAAAACAAATATTCTCGATGCTATTTATTATGTATGTACTACTAAAAGTTATTTGAATTCAAGTGAACAGTTTAATTTCAGACATGATTGCCAGGGTATGTATTTACAAGCTTCTGTTCAATTGGCAGATAGACATTATAAGGTGGCGATGAAAATTGTCAAAGGAAGAAAGAAAGAAATCCTATTGAATCAAGTTAAAGAAGAAAAATTAATCGAATATGTTGGAAAATTTCCAGTAGTAATGATAGCACCTTATGACAACTTGATTATTTTGGGCAATAGTGATGAAAGAAGAAAGTTAATTGATAATATTTTATGTCAATCTGACCTTAATTACCTAGAAGAATTATTGCAATACAATAAAATTTTAGCCAATAGAAATGCACTTTTGAAGCAGATGGCAGACCAGCCTAATTTATCTTCTGATTTATTAGATACTTTAGATGCAATGCTGTCAAATGTTTCTGAACCTATTTATTTGAAAAGAAAATCTTTTGTCGAAAAATTTTCTGTTGAATTGGAGAGAATGTATCATCAAATCAGTCAACAGAATGAAAATATTGCAATCTCTTACAAATCTCAATTGCATGAGAAGCCACTTTCTCAGTTGCTATCTTCTCATAGAAGGAAAGATTTGCTGTTACAAAGAACGACAGTTGGCCTACACTTAGACGATTTGGATTTTTCATTAGATGGACATCCACTAAAAAAGGTGGGTTCGCAAGGTCAACATAAAACTTACGTCGTGGCTATGAAATTGGCTTTGTATGCTCTATTAAGTGATAGAAAAAAAGTATCACCTATTTTATTATTAGATGATATCTTTGAGAAATTTGATGAAAATAGAGTTGAGCAACTTTTTAAAGTCTTGAATGAGTATCATTATGGACAAGTGTTTATAACAGATACCCATGAAGAAAGGGTAAAAAAGATGCTTCTACATGTTGGAAAACCTTTTGAAATATATAAATTAGATAAAAATCATGTCAAAAAGGAAAGAAGCTGATATCAGGTATAGTAAGAATATCTCTCTTATGGATGCACTCAATTTGTTTGTAAAAGAAAACCATTTGGATAAAAAGCTGGAGTCTGTTAAGGTTTCTGAGGTTTTTGTCAATTCAATACCTTCTTCTTCGAGAAAATATATTAAAAAGGTAGATTTTAGCAATGGCATACTAAGAGCACAGATAGAAAGTGCATCTTTGAGGCAGAATCTTCAAATGGCTTCATCTTCACTTTGTGAATTGATGAATGAAAAACTAGGAATGAACATTGTACAGAAAATTTTGTTATCATAGAATATATAAAAAATTATTTTAAACTCAAATAAATTATGGCATTTACAATCACAAATGACAATTTCCAATCAGAAGTGTTGGATAGTAAAAAAGTGGCAATGGTTGATTTTTGGGCAGAGTGGTGTGGCCCTTGTAGAATGGTAGGACCAATCGTCGAAGAACTTTCAAATGAATATGAAGGTAAAGCATTAGTAGGAAAATGTGATGTGGATGAGTATGGCGATGTAGCAGCTCAATTCGGTATTCGCAGTATTCCTACAATTCTATTTTTCAAAAATGGCGAACTAGTAGATAGAGTAGTAGGAGCTGTTCCTAAAGCTCAGTTGAAAGGGAAATTAGATGGTCTTTTGGCTTAAAAATAACTTATCATCTAACATGAAAGGGTTGTCTTGGATAAAGCAACCCTTTCTTTATTATCTTACTATTAGAATCATCAGTGTCCGATAAAAATACGATTTTATTAATTTGACCTCTGAAGGCCTTGATTTGCATGAAATAGCCATCAAATTTCAGTGAAAGAAAGAAAATGTTTTGCAATGCATGAAGTATCTTCCTTTGGAAAATATTTAGCAAATCTATTATCTACCTTTTTCCTTTATCCTGTCGTAATTCTTTAAAAAGTCTTGATAGACGCTTTTCAGCCCATCAGAAAGATGGATTTGATGTTTCCAGCCGCTATTGTGAATTTTTGTACAATCAGTCACTTTTCTTGGAGTGCCATCAGGTTTACTACTGTCAAATATCAATTGACCTTCAAATCCTACGGTATCTTTTATCAATAGTGCTAGTTCTTTGATGGTAACATCACTGCCTGTTCCAATATTTAAAAATTCAATATCAGAATAATTTTCCATTAAAAAGATACAAGCGGCTGCCAAATCATCAACATGCAAAAACTCACGCATAGGAGAGCCTGTTCCCCATATTACCACTTCATTTTCTCTATTGATTTTTGCTTCGTGAAATTTGCGGATTAAGGCAGGCAATACATGAGAATTATTCAAGTCATAATTATCATTGGGTCCATAAAGATTTGTTGGCATAGCAGAAATAAAATCTGCTCCATACTGACGACGATAGGATTCACATAGTTTGATGCCTGCAATTTTTGCAATAGCATAAGGTTCATTTGTTTCTTCTAAATATCCTGATAAAAGATATTCTTCTTTTAAGGGCTGAGGAGCCATTTTGGGATAGATGCAAGTGCTTCCAAGGAATAATAATTTTTTTACACCAGTTTCAAATGCACTATGGATAGCATTGCACTCAATCATCAAATTTTGGTATAGAAAATCAGCACGATAGACATTGTTGGCATGAATTCCTCCTACTTTAGCTGCTGCAATAAATGCATAATCGGGTTTTTCTCTATCAAAAAATGCTTTGGTTTCAGCTTGATTGACTAGGTTTAATTCAGAAGAAGAAGCTGTTATAATATGATGATACCCTTCTTTTTTTAAAAGTCTTACTATTGCTGAACCTACCATTCCATTGTGTCCGGCAACGTATATCTTAGCATTTTTTTCCATTGGATTTTCGAAACAATTAAAAAATGTCTTTTACAAATAGCAATTAATTGATTGATATTCAATTGCAATAGTAAATAGACATATTTTTTTGATAAAAAAATATTATTCGTGATAGTTGAAAATTTGATGTCCGCCTTCCAATAGATATTTGTCTTTTTCAAATAATTGGATATCAGATTGCATCATGTCATCTACTAGGGCTTTTAAGTCATATTTTGGATTCCATCCTAGTTTAGTTTTAGACTTAGTAGGGTCACCAATGAGCAAATCCACTTCTGTAGGTCTGAAATATCTAGGGTCAACAGCGACAACTTCTTTGCCAATTTCAACTTGATATTTAGGGTTGTTACATGCAGTAATATATCCTTTCTCATCAATACCTTCTCCTTTAAAAGATATCTCAATTCCTAAATAGCTGAAAGCCATTTTGACAAACTCGCGCACCTCAGTAGTTTTTCCAGTGGCAATTACATAATCATCAGGAGCATCTTGTTGCAATATCAGATACATTGCTTCGACATAATCCTTTGCATGACCCCAGTCACGTTTAGCATTGAGATTTCCTAAATACAGATTTTCTTGAAGACCCAATGCTATTCTAGAAACAGCACGGGTGATTTTCCTAGTGACAAAAGTTTCTCCTCTTAGTGGTGATTCGTGGTTGAAAAGAATACCATTGCAAGCATAGATTCCATAAGCCTCACGATAGTTGACAGTAATCCAGTAAGCATACATTTTAGCAACAGCGTATGGAGATCTAGGATAAAAAGGCGTTTTTTCAGACTGAGGAATTTCTTGCACTTTACCATAAAGTTCTGAAGTAGAAGCTTGATAAAGTTTGGTTTTATTGGTTAATCCCAATAAACGAATCGCCTCTAATAATCTCAATGAGCCGACCGCATCCACATTGGCAGTGTACTCCGGAGTGTCAAAACTCACTTTTACATGCGACATAGCTCCTAGATTATAAATTTCATCAGGTTGGATGTCTTGAATGATACGAATTAAGTTGGTCGAATCAGACAAATCGCCATAATGTAATTTGAAATTGATATTTTCGGTGTGAGGGTCTTGATATAAATGATCTATCCTGTCAGTATTGAACAAAGAGCTTCTTCTTTTAATTCCATGCACTTCATATCCCTTACTTAATAGCAGTTCTGCCAAATAAGCACCGTCTTGACCAGTAATTCCAGTGATTAAAGCTTTTTTCATTTATTTTTTAAAAATTAAACCGTGAAAATACGTTATTTTTCTCTTTTTTTACTATTTGAATTGAATTATATGATTCGGAAAATCAATATTGCTGTTTTTATATCTGGAGCAGGCTCTAATGCTAGAAATATCATAGCATATTTTAGGGATAATGATAAGGTAGAAGTGTCTTTGATACTGAGTAATAAATCTGATTCGGGCGCATCACAAATTTCTCAAGACACGGGTGTCCCTTATTATATTTTTGACAGAACGGAATTTTATGATTCAGAAAAAGTCTTAGATGTATTAAAGAGTCAAAATGTTCAGATGATAATTTTAGCTGGATTTTTATGGCTGATTCCTGAATATTTACTCAAATTTTTTCCTAATAGAATTATAAATATCCACCCTTCACTATTACCTAAATATGGAGGAAAAGGGATGTATGGCATGAAAGTACATAAGGCTGTAAAAGATTCAGGTGATAAGTTGAGTGGGATAACTATTCATCTTGTCAACGAAGAATATGATAAAGGTCAGATTTTGTTGCAGAAAACTGTTGACTTGTCACCAGAAGATACTCCCGAACAAATAGCCCATAAAATCCATGATTTGGAATATGCCCATTTCCCTCATACGATAGAAAAGTATCTCAATTCACATTTTCAATAGCAGTTTTGGAAAAGTAGTTGATTGTCTATGTATTTTGAACTCAAATTCCAAAATATTTTCATCGTCTATCTCGCTACTTCTTTGCTGATGAAGAATACAAATATTTTATCTAATAGCCAGACAAATAACCAGTAAATCGGCATTATTATAGGGTATAATAAGACGACTAAAAAGGTATAGCCGTGATATTTTCCTGCTTCATTTCCTATTGAATTATCAATGATTGTAAATGAATAGATATAAAATATTAATATGATAAATGGTAGAACTATACTTCCTGCATTTAATACCCATGGGTTCTTCTTTTCTGGGAATTTCAATCTGTATTTTCTTATGGAAAGAAAGTGAAATAAGAGGGTGAGTAATGAAAAAATAAGAGTCAGCCCAAATGGGCTAAGCCGAATTAAAAATTTGGCTAAGGCGCTGATTTCAGGTTTGTAAATGACTTCAAAATACTCATCGGGTAGCTTTGAAAATGACCAAGTAGCGATATTATTCAACTGTCCACTGTCTTGTTGTCCAAGTGTAGTTGATAGTTTTGAGTTAAAATCGGAAGCATCTAAAGTGATTTCTAAAGAGCCAAATGATTTCCATTTTTTGGCTGGTGATAATGAATATCGGAAACTATATTCTTTCACCCATCCAGAAATATCTTTCCAAACATTAGCTACATATTCAACTCTAATATGATGGTTTCCTTGAGTGAGATTTGTTTCAAAATATTTTAAATCTTTCAAAGGATAAATATATCCATGCTTCTTTTCCCAAAAAAATTCTACTGTTCCAGCGTCAAGATTTTGTGTAGGTGTGTCTAGTGAATTTGAAAATTTTTCTAATGGACTTTCTTTTGATACTATATATTCATTAGGAATATCAAGAAGATGGACTGGTTGCTTGTCCACCCAGATTTTAAAATCACCTTTGAAATCTTTTGCATAAAATAGTAAGGGAATTTGAATGCCAGATGTATTTGAGCGGATGAAATAATCTATGCGAAAAAATGCGGTCTCAAATTTATTGTCAGTCTTTAGAAATATTTTTTCATTGAGAATATCAATATCATGACTAGAAAAGGCTGATGCAGTCATTGTCCCTTTCCTAAGAGGAGAGGCCATATTGGCGTAGCATAGTTGTCCTATTAGTAATAGAATTAAGAAGAATAATTTTATAAAAGTCACTTTTTTCATACTATTTCATGACTTTAATAGCGTTTACTACAATTTATATCATAGTATTCGAATAAATATCTCCAAATTGAGATTTAACAAACCTATCCGAATCTACTTCTTCTTTCATTTGCTGAGGGGTCAACCATTCATCCAATGCCCATTCCATGCTTTCTCCTACCGAATAGTTAAATAATACTTTTTTGTTATTAGAAATAGCAACTATTCTATCTATACATTCGGTTATAGATTGTTTTCTCTCAGGTATGGTATATTCAAAAGAGATAAACTCTACTGGTTGAGATAATCCTTGAAGGACTTCATATTCATATCCTTCTACGTCTATTTTTATGAACTTAGGTTGACCATAATTATTGATAAGATGATCTAAGGTTGTCATCTCAATTTTTTGTTCTTTGTTCCATTTGAACTGGCTAAACCGTCCACTTTCTTTGGTTGCATCTATCCAATCTTTTGAAAAAGAGGAAATGGTGTGTTCATTAGAAATATACATCGTTTTGGTCTCTTCGGCTTTTCCTAATCCTTTGGGAACGATAGTCAGTTTATCACCATATTTATTTTTTAGAAACTTGATACATGGAGCTTGAGGTTCGACAGCTATTATTTTGATATTTTTATCAATAATAGGTTCTATTCTGTTTCCAAAATTTGCTCCAACATCGAAATAAATATCTTCATTAGATTTTAGGAATTGGGAATAAAATTTTCTTCTCTTCAATATCAAATCTTTTTCTCTTTTTGTTTTGAAAGTAGATTTTATGACTTGTATTGTATAATTACCTAAGATTTTTTCTATTAATTTTTTTACCATTTTCCTGTTTAATTTCTTCCTCAATATGACCGAATAGTGTTATTAGATAGCTGTACTATGTATTCTTTCAAACTCTTATTCTTTTTTGGGTTAAAATTATAAAAAAGGAAATACTCTTTCTAATTAATCTTTGTAATTGTAATCTCCACTCTTTGATTGAGTTTTCTTCCTTGTTCTGTATTGTTATCAGAAATGTTTTGTGATTTGCCATAGCCTTTATAAGTCAATCTTTCGGGAGAGACTCCTCTTGTAATCAGATAATCCATGACAGATTTTGCTCTTTTTGTAGAGAGTTCATTGCAGAAATTATCATCACAAAGCCCATTGGTATGACCACCAATTTCGATATTAAGTTCTTTGTTTTTGATTAGATAGACTGCCAGTTGGTTGAGATCGTCATAAGATTTTGACTGAATAAAGGAGGCATTGACAACAAAATATACATTTTTTAGAGATATTTTTTGGCCAATTTCTTTTTTTAGTACAGATAATTCATCTGCTATTGTATTGCTGTATATTGTTGTGCCTGATTGTTCTTTTATTTTTTGCAAACTATCCAATTCTTGTTTTAGGGAATTAATATCTTTGTATTGTTGTTTTTTGAGTGTTTCTAGTTTTTTTCTTTCATTCTCTAGGTTTTCTTTTTCAAGAGCTAATTGTTCCTTTTCTATCTGCATTTGAGAGATTGCAATAGCTATTTTTTCTTTTTCACTTAATAGTTTCTGTTGTTCTCTTTGCAAACTATCATTATTGTTTTTAGTCTCTTGGTTGATTGAAGATATTTGGTTCTTTTGCTGCTCTAAAATTTTTAAACTATCTTCTAATTTTATAATTTCTTGATTCCAATCCTTTTTTTGTTCTTCAGTATTGTTAGCATAATGATTCAGCTTGGAAGTTGAAGGTAAAGTAGAAATCGAATCAGTAGATGCTTGCTTTTCAGCCACAGTTTCTAATGTATTGTTAGAGGTGTTAATATTTTGAGCTTCTTGGAGTTCTCTAAGTTTTTGCTCATAACTATTCAACTCTTTTTGTTGTTTTATATTATCAATTTGAGTGGGCTTGTAAACAATTAATGAGCTATCAGACTGCTTGGCAAGAGTTGTTTCAGGTGTTTTTGATTCATTAATTCTGATGGGTTCTTGAAGAGTCGGTGCTGGAAGATTTTGGGCTGCCATAAGTTGTTGAAGCTTTTCTTCATAGGGAGTTAGTTTTTTATTATTTTCTTTTGCCTTAATAGGCTTTGTTTCTGACTTTTCTGGAGTTGAATTTGTCAAATTTATATTTTGGAGACTGTCAAGTTTTTGCTTGTATTCATTAGTAGTATTGCCATTACTATTAGAAGTATAAACAGTAGATGGAACAGCAGGGATATTTAATTTAGCCCTTTCCAGTTGTCTTTTGAGATCATTGATTTTTTCATCATAAGAAGGATCGTAATTAACTGAAGGTGGAGTATATGCTGGGAAATTATTATTTGGATGGATAGGCAATGTGGTATATTGCTCCTCTAGTTTTTTTAAGTCTTCATTAATTTGTGTTTCCTTTTTGTCGATAGCTTGTTCTTCATTGGATTTCTCAATAGGGCTACCCGAATTGGGACCTTGATTTAATTGTCTTCTGAGTTCTTCAATTCTTTTATCTATATCAGAGGTTTCATTATTTTGATAAGGTTTGAGTTTGGGAATCTCAGGAATACTACTTGCAAATAATCCTTGATCTATTTTGACAGCATCAGGTCTCAATTCTCTAGGCAATGAGATTTTATATATATCACTTAAACCATAGCCACCACCTCTTTCACTAGAATAATAAGCATATTCTCCTGAAGCAGGAATGGTGTAATAAATATCCATCCCTATAGTATTGATATTCTGCCCTAGATTGACAGGTGTACTCCAGTTCTTCCAAGTATTGTCGAGTCTTCTACTCATAAACATATCAAAATCACCATATCCGGCATGTCCATTGGAAGAAAAATAGAGTGTTTTGCCGTCAGCTGCAATAAATACACTGGCTTCTGCTGCTGCTGTATTCAAGTCTGCTCCCATATTCATTGGTTCTGACCAGTTACCATCTGCATATTTAAAACTGACGTACAAATCCATATCTCCATAAGTGTCATCTCTTTCTATGGCCATCACTAATACTTTCTCGTCTAAACTGACATGATAGCATGCAAACCGGCTTTTGTTGTACATATTGAAAATAGTCAATGGTTTAGGCTTGCTCCATGTACCATTGTTCTGTTTTTTACTGACTGCTACACCTTGTGATTCTGTTCTATAATCATATTTATTGGCGAGATACATTGTATTTCCATCTGGACTAATAGCACAAACAAAATTGTGTTCATCAGTATTTAAAGGAGAACCTACATTGCTTGCATTAGACCAAGAACCATTATATTGTCTTTGGGAAACATATATGTCGTCTTTTTTTTCGATACCTAAATTTTCAGGAGCATTTTTTCTTGCAAAATAGAGTGTAGCACCATCAGGTGATATGATTGGCAACATATCATTATAAGGTGAATTGACGCCTGAGCCTAGATTTTCAGGAAATGGATTGATAGAATTATAAGCGATAGTATTGATTTTGGGTTCTATTTTGATTTTGTCTGGTGATATGCCGATACAGTCAATTTGAGGCTGGTTTCTAAAATTGGCATAATTTAGTTCCAGTTTGAGACGGATGACTTTATAAGGAGTAAGAGGTATAAAATGGCTAAAAATTCTAGCGACTTGTGGATCTAAAGGACGAGGATTGGCTTGGTGATAAACGAGATATTCTTTACCACTGACATCATAGAGATAAATCTTTTCGATGGCACCAGATAATAGATTTTCTCCGATTGCGATTTGTTGAACTTGAGAAGGTCTTTCAAACTCTACTGTGATAGATGCAGTTTGTGTACCGCTTGCTGGAGCCCATGCTACAAGGCTTTTGCCATAATTTGGAAGTGCATTGGGAATACCTAATACTTGTTGAGCACTGAATTCTTTGGTGCCATATTGTGAACTAAATTTGACAACATTCTTAGCCCAATATACTTGTTGGGCTTTTGCGTAATTGCTCAATAATGATATAAGAAGTAAAAAGAGTAAATTTTTCATTTTCAATGTAAATAATGAATGGCTATCTAAAACCCTACCAAATTTATTGATTTTATAGTAATAAATGTTGAATTCTGTGATTTAACACTGTTCTAATAAATGAATAACGTATTCTTGTTGGTATATTTTATACGCTGTTAAGCTAATTTCAAGTTTTAAGTATATTGTTTGACTAGCTAGTTTTCTCTTATAAAATTGGATTTGAGTAGAGCAGAAAATAAACAATTGAAAATATTTTTTTACTTTTGAATCTACAGATGATTTGCTGACAGTCCTTTCTGTTGTCAAATTAAATTACTAAAAACACAGCATGTCTCTCAATTTTTTTAAAAATCCCCGACGATATGTATATTATTTTTTCACAGTATATATATTGATGATTTTCTTTTGGTGGTGGTTTATGATTTTCCGCAAAGACAGCCAAATGTATAGAATTAAAGAGCAGTTATTGTACGAAAGATTTGAAAAGGATGACTCCAATATCTTTAATGAGTTGGAATTATTGACTGATTTTCATGAACGCCAAAGATGGATGATTATAGGAGAGGGTGCCACCTTTTTAATTTTAATAGTTTTAGGTATTTGGAAGTTGAGAGATTCTGTTAAGAAAGAGGTTGGATTAGTAGGTATGGAAAGAAATTTTCTTTTATCTATTACTCATGAGCTAAAGTCTCCTTTAGTTAGTGCGCAATTGAATCTTCAGACACTCAGTTCGAGAACCCTCACTCTAGAACAACAAAAAATGTTGATTCATAATACTGAAGAAGATATTGTCAGATTAAATGACCTTGTTGAAAAGATATTACTAGCTTCAAGGATAGGTCATAAGAATTATGCTGCCCAATTTGACGAAGTCAATATTTCAGATTTGATTTTATCATGTTTTGATACCGTAAAGAATAGAAATATTGGACTTGATTTACAACAATTGATAGAAGAAGATATATGGGTCAATGGTGACGAGTTGATGTTGAAATCTATGGTGCTTAATTTGTTGGAAAATGCTGTTAAGTATGCGCCTAAAAATACCCCAATTGTAATTTCTTTGAGAAAGGAAGAAAATATGGCAGTATTGGATGTGGCTGATGATGGAATTAGAATCTCTGATAAAGAAAAAAGCAAAATATTTGATCGTTTTTATCGTGTAGGTAATGAGGGGAAAAGGACAACAATAGGCGTTGGTTTGGGCTTGTTTATTGTTCGGCAAGTGATATTGATGCATCATGGAAATGTCAAGATTATTGATAAAAATAAGATTGGAAAAATATTCAGAGTAGAAATCCCTTATATTGGTGCCTTATGAGTCTAAACGTGAGAGTTTTATTAGTAGAAGATGAAAAAAACATTCGAGATGTTGTTAAACTCAATCTTGAATTGGAAGGATATGAAGTGATAGCCGTAGATAATGGACCAGATGCTATTAGGCGAGCAAATGATGAAGTCTTTCATCTCATTATTTTGGATGTCATGCTTCCAGAAATGGATGGATTTGAAATCTGTGAAACAATCAGACTCAGAGATGCTTATACGCCGGTTTTATTTTTAACGGCTAAGGATAGTTATGAAGACAAAATAAAAGGATTGAAAAAGGGCGCAGATGATTATTTGACTAAGCCTTTCAAATTAGAAGAGTTGCTATTGCGTGCAAAAAATCTGATAAAGCGTAATATGATGAACTCTGAGGATAATAAGGAGAATTTTCAAACATACAGTTTTGGTGGTAATGAAATTAATTTTCTAACCTATAAAGCAAAAGGTGTAAACGGTGAACTAGATTTGACAAAAAAAGAAGTGGCTCTTTTAAAACTATTGATTGAGAGAAAGAATGAAGTCGTTTCTAGAAATGATATTTTAAAAATTGTTTGGGGGTATGATGTGTTTCCTTCAACACGGACAATCGATAATTTTATTCTTAATTTTAGAAAACATTTTGAAAAAGACTCTAAAAATCCAGAACATTTTATTTCTATCCGTAGTGTAGGGTATAAGTTTTTAAATTGATTCTTATTGCTTTGTATGATAGTACAAAGTGATAGCAGTTTTGCCCTTGCCAAATGTTTTGATGTTTTGGTATTGGTGGCTTTTTAAAATATGAGGTACAATGTTTTTCATATCATTACATACTGGGCTATAGGCAATATACCTGACCAGAAAGCTGTTATTTTCAGTTATATCAGTCAATCTTTGTCCCCCTGTCAAATTTGTCTGTTCTTTACTACAAAACAGTGGAAAGCCTGAGCCAATTTCTTTTTCAGGTATTCGCTTTAGCTGGATATAATTCCAAAATTCTTTTCTATTTTTTTCATAAGTAATGTATTGGAGTGTGACATCCCAACCATTGCTAATAGGATAGGGATATAGCCAGAAATGTCCAGATATAAAGCATGTTAAAGTAAATAATAACCATGATTTTTTCCATCGAAAATTATCCCAAAGTGAAAAGATAAATAGAAGTGCACTTACATGAACAATCATAAAGTATCTATGTCCTACAGGATTGCTAAAAAATAAGATACTGACACTTAATACTAAGTCAATAGCAACAGTAACTATTAAGATTTTTTTCTGATGATTTGAAAGTTGAACTTTGAAAATCCAACTGATAGAATAAAGAAAGAGTAGTGTCAAGGCAATGGCTCCGTAGTCGATATAAGCTCTGGTGATTCCAATCAAATTTTTAAGGAATTGAGATAGATTTGCTATCTCTCTTTGACCTTGCCATGTAGTAGAAGGAGTCGAGATCATCCAGCCGGTTATTTTGTAATGATAGAAATGCCAACATATTAAAGGTGCTAAAGCCAAAATTACCAGGTATATATTCTTCTTATACGCTTTATATTCTAAAATAAGGAAAAGAGCCATACAAGTGATAGCTATCATTTGCCCCCGAATACTGCAAGCACTTAACCCCCAAAAACCAATGAGTACAAAAATATTTCTGGAATATAATATTCCTAAAAGCGTAAGAAGAAAAAATGGTATTTGAACAATATCATAAGAAATTAAAGAAGATTGAGTGAGGATATATGGATGAAGTAGTAAAGCGAGTAAAGCAATATATTGTGCTGATTTAGAAATATTTAAAGACACTAATATTTTTATAAACAAATAAACCATTCCCCATAAAAATGGTAAGATGGATAGGTGACTAACTAATAAGGTTTTTCCAAATACTTTCCAGATTATTGACAAATATATCTGAAAAAATGTGGGGTGACCAGCATCCCATTTAAGAGGAGGAATTGACTTTTGTATGCCTTCATTATAAAACCATTGCGCTATTGAAGAAGTTAAAATACTGTCCCAAAAAAAAGGAACTCTAGCAACACAAAGTGTGAAGATTAGATAGAAACCTAAGCCGATTAAAAGAAGTATTTTTTGTGGTACTTGTTGCATTAGTGATGCTAATCTACATGTAAAATGAGGATTTTTGGTGACTTATTCAAGATATCGTCAAAATGAAGACTTAGAGAATTTTATGAAGGGATGAGTGTGAATTCTAAAATTTTGAATACTACAACAATACAATTGATTTTTATTATTTTAGCAATTATAGCGTAGATAGATAGAGAATGTCTAAGAATAAGATAGAGATTAAGCGTTTTGATAAACTAGATTTGCTGGCAAAGCAAGTGGTGGAAGGTTTCATTATCGGACTTCATAAAAGCCCTTATCATGGATTTTCTGCTGAATTTGCTGAATATCGAATGTATAATGCAGGTGACTCTGTCAGAAATGTGGACTGGAAAGTTTACGCCAAAACAGGGAAGATGTTTATTAAAAAGTTTGATGAAGAAACTAATTTAAGATGTCAATTGGTCATAGATATCTCTTCTTCTATGTATTTTCCCAAAAACACCAAAGGTCAGCAATTGAATAAATTGGAGTATGCTGCTATTTCAGCGGCTTCATTGAATTATATGTTGAATCGTCAGAGAGATGCTGTTGGGCTTACACTAGTCAGTGATAGAATTGAGGTTCATACGCCCTCTAAAACAAATTCTGCTCATCAACAATTGATTTATAATCATTTGAGTCATTTGTTGAATCATCAACATGAAGAAAAGAAACAGACTAATTTAATCACCTGTATTCATCAAATTGCTGAACTACTTCATCAACGTTCATTAGTGATTTTATTCAGTGATTTTATGGAGGAGAGAGAAAAAATGAATGATTTTTTTGATGCCCTTCTACATCTAAAACATAACAAACATGAAGTGGTCATTTTTCATACCTACCGAAAAAAAGAGGAGTTAGATTTTGTATTTGACAATAGACCTCATGAGTTCATAGATTTAGAATCTGGAATGAGTGTAAAATTAATGCCTAATGAAGTGAAAAATTTTTATCAATCTAAAATTTCTGAATATTTAAAGATGATAAAACATAAATGTTCTCAATATCGCATTGATTGGGTAGAAATGGATATCGATGCTGGATTTGAAGAAGTGCTTCAGACTTACCTTTTAAAAAGAATGAAAATGAAAGCCTGACTTTGACAGCCAAGCTTTTATTTGCGTTCGAACTATTGTATTAACAGTATTATAACCTATTTTGAGAAATCTGTTATATAGGTTGAAATAGAATTTAGTACAAAGGTAGCTGTGGTTCAATTTCTTTGATATAACCTAATATTCCACCTTTTAAGTTGAGTAAATTGTCATAGCCTAAATCTTGAAGAGCTTCAATTGCTCTAGTGCTTCTCGCACCACTTTTACAGTGGATAATGACAGGAATATCTTTACGAATTTGATCCAAACTGTTTGTAATGGTTCCTAAAGGAATTAATTGTGCTCCTATATTCACCAATTCATACTCATGAGGTTCTCGAACATCTATCACTTGAATATCTCTGGCTTCATCTTTCCATTGCTTAAATTGAAGAACGTTGATTTCTTTGACTTCTTTTTTGTTGATTGAATCATGTTTTAAACCACAGAAAAACTCATAATCTATCAATGATGTTTGAGTAGGCTTGTCTCCTGTGAGTGGATTTTGAGGGTCTTTGAAAATCTTAAATATTCTTGTTGTGAATCCTAAAGCATCGAAAGTAAAAAGTCTTCCATTCAAAACTTCGCCAATTCCTGTTACAATTTTGATGACTTCGTTGGCTTGAAGACAGCCCATGATTCCAGGTAATACACCCAAAACACCACCTTCTGCACAACTTGGTACTAAGCCTGGAGGAGGAGGTTCGGGATACAAGTCTCTGTAATTAACACCTCCTTCGTAATTGAATACTGATACTTGACCATCAAATCTGTAAATAGATGCATAGACATTAGGTATGCCAGTCATTACGCAAGCATCATTGACTAAATATCGGGTAGGAAAATTGTCGGTTCCGTCTGCAACTACATCGTATTCTTTAAATATTTTCAACGCGTTTTCACTTGTCAGCCTCTCATTATAGGTGACAACTTGAATATGAGGGTTAAGAGATTGAATGCGTTCTTTAGCTGCTTCTACTTTTAATTTTCCAATATCATTGACAGAAAACAATACCTGTCTTTGTAAATTACTATCATCTACAGTGTCAAAATCTATTAATCCTATAGTACCTACACCTGCTGCAGCTAAATATAATAGGGCAGGGCTACCGAGGCCTCCAGAGCCAATAATTAATACTTTTGCAGCCTTTAATCTTTTTTGCCCTTCTAATCCGACTTCTGGAATGATGATATGTCTAGAATATCTAGCCAGTTCTTCTTTACTGAGTTGAATTTCTTCTACGTTTCTCATATATTTTGGCTTAAAAGTTAGAGGAGCCACCAGCTATTGCTGGAACAATACTCACAATAGTATCAGGTTGCAATGGAGTGTTATCACCATCTATTCCACGGATATCGTCTTCTCCGACAAATATTTTAACAAAGCTTCTTATTTTTCCATTAGCATCTAATATCTGAGGGCTAATATTAGAATATTTCTGAGTCAAATCTTTTATAGCTTGTCCGACAGTAGTAGCTTCAGTATTAAAAGTAGCTTGATCTTCAGTGTACTTTCTTAATGGTGTAGGAATAATTAAAGTGGCCATATTTATTGTTTTATTGTTTCTAAAATTGTTTGTATTAAAATTCTTGTTCAAAAATATTTTTTTCCTCATTCAATCTCCAAGAACTTAAAATATCAGATTGTCCATCTATTACTGATACTATAATATATGAAAAAAATGGCAATGCTTGTTTGAGGTCATGTTCAGATGGGATAGCAGGATGCTGAGGGTGGGAGTGATATACTCCTATTAAAGTTGTTTGGTGAGTCAATGCATATTGTTCTGCTTTGATATAATCAATTGGCGATATTTCAAACCTTCTTCTTTGATCACCTTCTTTACTGTTGGCAATTGGTCTAGCAAGTTCAATAGTTCTTTTTCCATTCTGTTCAAAGCCATATAAAAAACCTACACATTCATTTGGAAACTCTTTTTCAGCATGAGTCCTAATGATTATTTCTGCTTTTTGATTGAAGATAGTATGATACATTTTACAAAATTTGGTCTAAAATATCTGGATAATTAGAGGCATGGTCTGGAAAAATAGTTACAATGACGCCAGATGATATAGATTGAGCAACTTTTAAAGTTCCGACTAAATTGGCGGCAGAAGAAGGGCTGAGTAAAAGCCCCAGTCTTTGGGCGGCAAGTTTTATCATATCAAACGCTTCTATTGTATCAATGAATAAATTTTGGTCAGCTATATTCTCATCATATATTTTAGGTACTAATGCACTTTCTAGGTGCTTCCATCCTTCCAATCCGTGCATTGCACTATCTGGCTGCAGTGATGTCAATGAAATAAATGGATTCAGTTCTTTCAATCTTCTAGAAGTCCCTGTAAAAGTGCCAGTTGTTCCTAATCCTGCCACAAAGTGAGTGACTTGAGATTGAGTTTGTTCCCAAATTTCGATAGCAGTCGTGTGATAATGGGCTTTCCAGTTATCCTCATTGGCATATTGATCGGTATAATAATATAAATCAGGATGTAATTGAGACAATTCTTTAGCTTTTATCTGAGCCTCGTCTGTAGTGCCAAATTTAGAAGTGAAAATAATATTTGCACCTAAGGCTTTTAATGCAGTTTTTTTCTGACAGGACGCATTTTCTGGTACACATAATGTGACTGGAAGACCAATGTTTGCTCCAATAGTAGCATAAGCAACCGCAGTGTTTCCACTTGAAGCGTCAATGATTCCTTTGTTTTCATTGATAAGCCCTTTTTCTATTGCTGACATAATTATCCTATATGCTGCACGTGCTTTGACGGAATTAGATAATTGATTCCATTCTAATTTTGCATATATTTTTATATTCGGATTGCTCTGTATCTTGCTGATGTCAAATAGAGGAGTCTGACCAATATGTGAAGCTAAACATTGAGCTTTTTGAATAATTGATGTTGTATGTATAATTGTTTCCGTCATTAGTTAATATAAAAAATAAATAAGCCTCACTTTTCAGGTGAGGCTCATATTTGCTTTATTAAAATATTTTTCCTTTATATAAATTCCTCACCTATCTGTTATTGTGCAACAACAGCAACAGCATACCGCTAGATTTCTAAATAATTGGAGTTTATTTTTCATGTTTATACAAATATACATTCATGTTTTGGAATAAAGTTGCAAATAATGTTAATAAAATAATAACTAGTCACTATAAGTAGTGGCTTGAATTTGCAGTGTTCACCCTATTCAAATTGAAATCTACATCTGTGCTTTTAATTCCTTGTCAAAAATAAATGCACCAAATGGAAGTAAGGATAGAATAAAGCCTTTGATTGAAAATTGGTATGTCCATTTATATTTTGAATGGCATAATAATATCCATATAATAAAGGCTATAGTCAATCCTCCATGTATTCTTCCTAGCCAATAAACAAAATCAGGATAGCCTGCAAGATACTTCAATGGCATGCCAATTCCTAAAAGTAATAAATATGAAATTCCTTCTAAAATGGCTATCAAGCTGAATTGTTTTAACAGAGTATAGTCTTTCATTAAATTAATTTAATGGCGCAAAGATATTAGATTCTCTCTAAATAGTTTGTCAACAAAACATCAAATATTGTTTAGATATTGTACTAAGAAGTTACCTCTTTCCTAATGATTATGATGAAAATGTAATTCTTCTAAAAATAAATTTAAAAGTGCCATCATTATTATTGCTAGATGAGTAGGTCTTATTGATAGGATTGAAATATACTGATGAAAACCATAATGGGAAAAATAATAACCACAAATCCAAATTGTATATTCTCATAAATACATAGGTGAGAATGGAGAATATCAACATGATAACAGCTAACAATTTGTCAAATTTCTTGGTAAAAAAACCTACAGTGTAAATAGCTTGAGTCAGAACAATCATAAAATATAGAAAATCGGTAAAACCAGGATGATTCAACCAAAATTGTATCCATCTAGCATGAAGTCCATTGGGTGCAAGCGCAAATAATTCTGCATGTTGATGTTTAAGAATATTTGTCATCTCATGAGGTTCAAAAAGCCCACCATAATATATTTTGGCAATAGTAGAGTGTAGCATGACATATAGTACATAGTATCTGGCAAACTCCCACAATCTTATCCAAATGTCGTTTCTGAAACAAAAAGGGAAAAGAGTAATAAATATACATATTACTGTTTTGGAATGAGAACTTCCATAAGCTTCTAATGTGATAGATTGAATGAAAAATAAGATTAGAAAAAGCCATGTGATTTTTACTCGATCTTGTCTTACATATCCTAAAAATGCTAAAATCACTAAAGATATATCAATAATGGTTGCCCAAAATGGATGATTAATGATATAGTTAGGAATTCCAGTTGCTAAAAACAGCCAAAAAGTATTGTCAAGTTCTGGATTGAATAGCGGAGCACCCGTCAAAAACATTAAAAATTTCCCACCATACCACCTATATGCCATGGTGAGAATGAGTGTCAAATAAACCAGTCTTCCAAGAAAGTCGGAATCTTTAGGATTCTCTGGAGTAATCCAATATGAGGGTTTCTTCGCCTGTAGGAACCAGTTTTTGATGATCATAACGGAAAGATTTTTGAATGATTTTTAATGAATTGACAGTCTGGTTAGTGCTGTTTCCTATATAATCCGCTATCCATGCAGGATATTTTTGAATTTGGATATCAGAAGGAACTATCCTATAAAAGAAAGTCTTTTGAAGTACTGTTGTAGGCTCACCAAATCTCTGTAACCATGCATTCTCTGCCCAGATATTGTGATTTATACATCTGTAATATAGTCGAGTTGTATTCAGCATAGTTTCTTCCTGCCAAATAGAAAGGACAGAAGAGTAGTTCAGTAGTTCACCATTGACATAATAGTGCAAAACTTTAGCATCGGTAGGAGCTTTGGTTCTTTGGGCATACATTTCATAAGGAAAAAAAGGAAAGTTTAAAATCCTCTTATAAGTGAAAAATGCTTGACCCAAACAAAAGAGAACTATCCCCCAAAATAGTATTTTAGAAGTCCTCCATAATTTTGAAATGTATAATTTTTCTAACATTAAAATATTTCTTTAAAAAAATAAAAGGCAATTATTGTTGTTACTATCAATTTCATACCTAGACCTAAGAAAAAACCTATAAACGAACCCATACCAGATTTGAAAGCAACTTGTAAATTTTGTCCTGAAATTAATTCTCCTACAATAGCTCCTAGTATTGGTCCTACAATCACAGACATAAATCCCATAAAAGGAGTAAGGATAAAAATTCCTATCAACATACCAATGACACTCCCTCTTACTCCTGCTTTTGTTCCCCCAAATTTATGGGTTCCCCATATCGCTACAAAGTTGTCGAGGATAGTCACTAAGATACAAGATATTCCTAATGCAACCAAGATATAAGTAGGATATTTTATGTTAGATATTGTAATATGTAATAAGACTAAAGAAAGATAAGCTACAGGTGGACCAGGGAGGGGCGGTAGAATGCAACTGACATAGCCGATAATCAATAATATGATTCCTAAAGTAATAATAAGTGCATCCATGCTTTTGTATGATTATGATGATTAGATGGGTGAAATATTTGTTTTTCTTCAAATTTTTCCAGCTCAGAAAATATTGTTTCTAAAAATGTGATTCTAAGATAGGCTATTTGTTCTTTGGCTATATAATTAGAAAGTGAGTAAGATGTTTTAAAATTTCCGATAAATGGTTTTAAATGAAGTTCAGCAGTCAAAATAAGAGGAGCTTTGTCGTTCATTTGAAGGTTTTTTTATTGGTTTTTAAAATTAAAGTATAGTTTGTTTTGTTGCTCAATTTATCCAATCTATTTTTGAATTATGACAAATGAAAGACCTGTAATATTGGTTACAAATGACGATGGGATAATTTCTCCAGGTATCAAAGCATTAGTGGAAGTAGCTTCCGAATTTGGTCAGGTAGTAGTCGTAGCTCCTGATAGTCCTCAGTCTGGGATGGGGCATGCTATCACTTTGGAAAATGTTTTGCGAATAGAAAGAGTTCATTTATTTGGTGATGAAATACTTGCTTATCAGTGTAGCGGTACTCCTGTAGATTGTGTAAAGATTGCAATTAATAAAATTATTAAGAAAAAGCCAGACTTGTGTCTTTCAGGAATTAATCATGGTTCGAATTCGTCTATTAATGTAATTTATTCTGGTACTTTATCTGCTGCAATGGAAGCCTCTATTGATGGAGTGAAAGCGATAGGCTTTTCTTTATTAGATTATTCTTTTGAAGCTGACTTTCAAGGAGCTCAACATTTTGCCAGACTCATTATTCAACAGATTTTAGAAAATGGATTGCCTAGTGGCTGTCTTTTGAATGTTAATATTCCCAAACTGCCAGTAAATGATATCTTAGGCGTAAAAGTCTGTCGGCAAGCTATGGCACAATGGGAAGAGGAATACGATGAAAGAATTGACCCAAGAGGAGGGACGTATTATTGGTTGACAGGCAAATTTGTCAATTATGATAATGGAGAAGATACTGATGAATGGGCTCTAGCAAATGGTTATGTTTCCATAGTTCCAGTAGAATATGATTTGACAAACCAACATGGTATAAGATTTTTAAACAAACATTGGAATATTTAAAATATGGGACAAAATGAATTAAAGTTTTGGCACAAATTAGATAATGCATTTTTTGGGTTTTTAATAGGATTTTTAATCCCTTTATTGATGTTTTTTATTATTTATTTTAATCAATACAGCCATTATGATTTTTCACATTTTCTAAAAATTTCCACGATGAAACACACTGCTCCATCTATATTAAAAACGATGGTGTTTCCTAATATGATAGTGTTTTTAATAGGAAATATGACCAAGTTTTTTTTATTTTGTAAAGGGATTTTTTATGCCTCATTCTTGATTATCGTTGCCATGTTGCTAATTAAATATTTGTAGTTTGAAGTATTTTTTTGTTACGGGAGAAGCTTCTGGAGAGATGTATGCTGCTCAAGTTGTTCATAGTTTGAGAGCTTTGGATTCTTCTGCTCATTTTTTTGGTAGTGGAGGGAAATATATGCGCAATTCAGGAGTAGAAATTGTTTTGGATATACGTCAGATGGCCTTTATGGGCTTTGTAGAAGTGTTAAAAAATTTTTTTGAGATTAGAAAAAACTTCAAAAAAATCAAAGAAGCTATTTTAGAGGTTCGTCCAGATGTAATTGTATTAGTGGATTATGCGGGATTTAACCTGAAAATTGCAAAGTGGGCAAAAAAACTAGGGTTTAAAATTGTTTACTATATAGCACCCAAAGTATGGGCATGGAATGAGAAACGGGTAAATTCTTTAAAGAAATATATTGATTTACTGATTGTTATTTTCCCATTTGAAAAAGAATACTTTGAAAATAGGGGCATTCAAGTTGTCTATGTTGGAAATCCATTAGTTCAACAAATTTCTTCTCAAGTTATCCATGTGCAGAAAAATAAGATTGCCATATTTCCAGGTAGTAGAAAGCAAGAAATTGAAAGAATTCTACCTGTTATGATAGAAGCCATGTATTTTCATGCTAAGAATAATTTGATAGTTGCTGGCTTGTCAGATTTTGGAGAAGATTTTTATCATTCAATTATAAAAGATAGAGCAGAATTAGTCATGGATAATCCTTATTCTGTATTCAATCAATCTAAGCTGGCTATTGTAACCTCAGGGACGGCATCACTTGAAGCGGCTTTGATGAATATTCCACAGGTAGTATGTTATAAGATGAGTAGGCTGAACTATTGGATAGCTAGATTATTGATCAAAGTCAATTATATTTCATTAGTCAATCTGATATTGCAACGACCTATTGTTCCTGAACTTATCCAAGATAATATGAATGCTGTATCTATAAAAAATATTTCCATGACTGTAATGGAGGATGAATTTTTAATAAAAGATGCCTATCTTCAACTCCGAAAATTATTAGGAGAAGGCGATGCGTCACATAGAGTCGCATTGGTCATTCATGATTTTCTGACAAGGGGGGATTAGCTCAGTTGGCTAGAGCGCTTGCATGGCATGCAAGAGGTCATCGGTTCGACTCCGATATTCTCCACAGTAATTAATTTTATATATCAAAGGATGGGTCAATAGATTCATCCTCTGTTATTTAAGAAAGAATGACATTATTACTTTAAAAAAAACGTTAAGCAATAATTTATTTTTTGGTGCTATTATTGATATATAAATAGAATATGACAAAGACATTATATTTTTTTTTGATTGTAGCTTGTTTGAAATTTTCAATAGTTTCAGCTCAAGAAACTAAGAACAATGAACATATTTCTAAGGAAGATTTGTCACAGTTAAGAGTTTTTAATGATTCTTTGAAAGTATTTAATACAGAGTTGATCAATTCTCCTACAGAAGTCTTGCGTTCTGCTGCAGCCTATAAATTGATTAAAGTATTTTCAAAAGCCCTGCGTATTCAAGGTTCTTTCGATTATCAGTTTGACTCATTAAGTTCAATTTCTATTATGACACCAAGTGATAGTAAATTTAGAATTTTTACTTGGCAGTTAGCCTTTGACAATGGGACTTATCGATATTTCGGTGTAATTCAATCCAATGACAAAGTTCCTCAGCTTCAACCTTTGGTGGACTATGGGGATTTTTATGAGTTTCCAGATTCTATTATTGTGGATGCTGACAGATGGATAGGTGCTTTTTATTATCAAATTATTCCATTTAAATCTGAAAAATCTACTTTTTATGCATTACTAGGTTGGGATGGTCATAACGCTATTACCAATAGAAAGTATATTGATATTCTTTGGTTTGATAAAGAGAATAAAGCCAAATTTGGTTATCCATTATTTTTTAGTGGAAAAAGAAAGGGACCTACAAGAGTTATTTTAGAATATAAGAAAGATGCAGTCTTATCTCTTTCATATTCTCCTCAGGAAAAGATGATTTATTTTGACCACCTTACTTCATTAAGTGGCAACATAGATAATGGAGCTTATGATTTGGTGCCTGATGGGACGATTGAGAGTTATATTTTATCAAAAGGAAAATGGAAACATATTGATATGTTGCAAAATCAAAGTAGAGAGGGCATGGGCCCTCCTAACGTAATAAAAGAGCAAACGAAACCATTATACCAGCCGCTACCGAAGCGTTAAGAGATTCTGCTTGCCCCAATTTGGGAATCCATACTGCTTGTGTTACATAAGGAAGTAATTCGTTGGAAATACCTTTTGCTTCATTGCCTATCAATATCACTCCTGGTTCTTTAAATTCTATCGTTCTAATATCTTCGCCATTTAATAAGCCCGCATAAACTTTTGTTTGAGGATGATTTTCAAACCAGCTTTTTAATGAATGGTAATGAATTTGAACTCTTGCAATAGACCCCATAGTGGCTTGTACAACTTTAGGGTTGTATGCATCTACTGTGTCTTCAGAACACAATATTTTTTCAATACCAAACCAATCTGCTATGCGTATGAGTGTTCCTAAATTGCCTGGATCTTGGATATTGTCAGTAGCAAGTACCCATCCACTATGAGTTGATTCCTTTTGAAATTTTGGAATGTCAAATATTGCTAAACAACCAGGAGATTGTTTTAAAGATGAAATTTTATCTAATTCTTCTTCTTTAGCAATTTTTATATTTTGCAAATGGATACCTTCAAATGCTGGCAGCAGCGTTTTTAAACATACTAAAAGGTTAATTTTAAGTCCGGCATGCATTAAATCCAAAATAATTTTTTGACCTTCGGCAATAAATTGGTTTTCAATAACTCTGTATTTCTTAATTTTAAGAGCATTTATTTTTTTTATATCCGATTTAGTCAACATTATATGCATAATAAAATAAAACAGCACCACAAGATATTATACTTTACTGCCTTGTTGTTTTTAATTAGCTGTAATTCTACTAAAAAATTAAATGAAGGTGAATATTTATTAAAAAGTCAAGCTGTAAAAATTGAATATAATGAAGATTTTGCTGATTCTTTGAGGATGTCTAAGTCTGATAAAGTGTTTTTTAGTTCTGAGTTACAGAATATGGCGACACCTGTGCCCAACAAGAAATTTTTATTTGTATTTCAACCGAGATTATTTTTTTATAATGTCACCAATAGACCCCAAAAACAAGCTAGAAGGGAATCTAAGGGCAAAACTGCTCAAAGTAAATTTGGTAATTGGTTCAAAGAAAAATTAGGTGAAGCTCCTGTGCTTTTTGATTCTACAGTACTTAATTCAAACAATGAGAGAATGATTAATTATCTAATTAATCAAGGCTTTTTTAATGCTACTGTCAAAAGCGAATACATTTTACAAAAGAAACAAGCAGAGGTCGTTTTTCATGCCTTTCCTTCTAATCGTTTTCTTTTCAATGAAGTAATTTTTGAGATTGAAGACCCCGAAATTGAAAAGGTTGTCAATCAGAATATGTCCAACTCATTGATTAAGAAAGGTCAACCTTATAGTATAGATGCTTTAAAAGGAGAGCAAGAACGCCTTGCATTAGTACTCAATAATCATGGATTTTTTTCATTCTCAAAGAATAATATCTTGTATGAAGTAGATACTTCTGGTACGCAATTGGCAAAAAATGTGTATTTGCAAATTAGTAGAGATGAGGATGACTTGGCTCGTAAGCAATATAGAATTGGTGATGTATCTTTTAATATCAATTATGCCAATACCTCTTTAAAAAGGAAAAATTTTGAATTAGATACTCTAAGAAGCTTATATATTTACCATTCTCCTTCAGATGTCAGAGCTGATATAATTGCTCAATCAATTTTTTACCAACCTGATTCTATTTTTAAAAAAGATGATTATCAAAAGACAATCAATCGTTTGACGGAACTAGGAATATTTAGATTTGTAAATATTAAATATAAGCCATTGTTGGTGTCTGAAACAGAAGGATATGTCGATACTGATATTGTAGCGGAACTTAGAAAAAGACAATCAGGAAAGATTGAACTCGAAGCCAACACAGATGCTAGAGATAAAATTGGTACATATATCAATTTGTCCTATGTCAATAGGAATATTTTTAGAAGGGCTGATAGGCTGGAGTTTAATATCTCTAATGGTGTCGAATTTTGGTTTTCAAAAATTGAAAAGGAAGGTGAGCGAAATAGTAGAATCAGCTCTGTGAATTTAATGACTAATACCAGACTTTATTTTCCAAAAATTTTCCCAGATTTTAAAAAGAAAACAAATAATAATAGATACAAACCGTTGCCTTATCCTAGAAATACATTTATGAATCTTGGATATAATCTCCAAAAGAAAATTGGATACTACTCTTATGTTGTCAATACATTTAATATTGGCTATGGATATGATATCAGAGGAAGACATGTAAGACATGAAGTTCAACCATTTTCTATGAGTTTTATTAAACCAAGAAGTGCTTCATTCAATTCCAACTTCAATGAGTTTTTAAATGATAATCCCATTTTTGCTCAGTCATATAGACAACAATTTATCATGGGGCAAGAATATACATTCTCCTATAATAATCAGGATATAAATATTGGTAAAGTCAAAAGTTTTTTCTTTTATCGTGGAACTATCAATACTGCTGGAAATTTAGTGTATGGAATACAATCTTTGATTAGCAAGAAGCCCGAAAGTGGATATACTTTAAGCAATATTCCTTATGCATCTTTTACTAAATTGGATAATGATTTTAGATACTATTTTACTTATGCCAACAAGACAACTCTTGTAGCTAGATTGTTTGCCGGCATTGGTATCCCTTATGGTAACTCTAAGATCATGCCTTTTGTGAAACAATATGCTGCTGGAGGTCCTCAATCTATGCGCGGATGGAGTTATAGGCAATTGGGGCCAGGTAGCACTGATACATCCAATACTTCTTTAGATTTGAATACTGGTGACATTCAACTGGAATTTAATTTGGAATACAGATATAGTCTGAGCAAACTGATGAAAATGGCATTGTTTACTGATATTGGTAATGTATGGTTGATGCATGCAGACAGCACCAAACCTAATGCTGAGTTCAATATAAAAAGATGGGGTCAAGATTTGGCGTGGAGTGCTGGATTTGGATTCAGATTAGATTTTGGATTGTTTGTCATCCGCTTGGATCATTCT
This sequence comes from Chitinophagales bacterium, assembly GCA_023957235.1. Classification (GTDB taxonomy): domain Bacteria; phylum Bacteroidota; class Bacteroidia; order Chitinophagales; family JADIYW01; genus JAMLHH01. The sequence goes on from JAMLHI010000004.1 coordinate 147,354, forward strand.
TATAAATTGTATAATCCCAATTTAAGTAAAGGTGTTCGTTGGATTAGTCAATATCCGGGTTATGATGCATTAGAAGAGAATAGTAGTGGCAATTGGTCGGCTAGATGGAAGTCGTGGAGAAGTCGCTATGCCAATTTCGTCATTGGTATTGGATATCCTTTCTAATTTTTACAATGATTTTATTCCCAAAAGGAGGACAGAAATGATAGAATTTTCTGACTTCTTTCAGTTCAATAATTATTTTAAAACAACTTTTGACACATAATTATTGTGGCGACTATCCTGAATATATAGTATATAAGTACCTCTTGATAAGCTCTTTATGCTGATTCTTTCATATTGAGATGAAATGCTTTTCTGTAATACTTGTTGACCAGTTACATCAATGACAGAAATCTGAAGTGGATATGTCAGATTTTGATTTTCTGCTAAAAATATAAAATCGTTTGTCGGGTTAGGATAGACCTGTATGCTGTTGAAAGATTGGATGTTTAATATAGTGGTAGGTACAGAACCGCCTCTTTTGCATATAGTATAAGTTCCTGATTCATATCTTGTTTTTGCTGGATTAATTCCAGTGTTGATAATATTAGGCAAACCAATAGTCGGCAAATGATTTGTCTGGTAAATATCAGATTTTTCATCTAAGTAATAAGTAATATCATTGAGCTCATTAGTACCAGATGGTTTTATACTTCCTCTAATATTATCGGCATATTGAAAATGATTCGTGCCTGAAATAGTGTATAAGCCTTTCAAAAAATCATTGTTAGTCACTTCGTTGCCTACAAAATTTTGTCCATCTGATGCTGGATTGCTATTCATAAAGATTCCATACAATTCTGCTCTATTTCTAAATAGGGTATTGTAAGGGCCATTTTTTCCATGGGTATCATCAATTACAATATTTTGGACAATATTCCCTTCAAAAAGATTGGCATAAACATAGTTTCCGTGTAAAACGATATCACCAGCTGCATCTTTTGGTGATAAAATAGTGCCTGTCCAAAAGGCTTCTCTAGAGTAATTATACCCAAATACATTGGCATTTGCACCAGCTTGTAAAAGCATAGAATGTCTTAAATGCTTAAATATGTTGCTTTCTATCTTACATTCATTCGTAGTTATCTGACAGACCACACCATAACCTTGTCCGTCGCCACCATAAGCTTGTGCATCTTGAAAATAGGAATCACTTACTGTTACATTTGTGCATCTTTCCAAACAAATATGTGAATAATTACAATCATAGCTTGAAACCCCTTTTATCCATGATTGAGCTACATTAATAAAATTGATATTCTTGATTTGGACTGTCCCTGCCTTCACTTTGTTGACGATAGAAATACATTCTATCCCTATATTTTCAAGCATTTTTAATTTTGAGATGAAAGGTGACTTATTGAGCGGATAATCTAATCTCAAGGGACGATTCAAGGTCAACTGTTTATCATTGATAGCTGAAATTTTTACAATTTGACCAACAGTTTGTTTTGCCCAATCAGAAACGACAAGTTCTGAATCATCCATTTTCAATTGAATATAATCTCCTACTGAAAATTTGCTCACATCTTCAACTTCAATTTTGTCAACACCTTTATTTGCAGGAGAAATTAAAGCTGCCTGAATTGATGTATTGGTGCCAGAGGCTTTGATACAATCTCTATTGTTGACCGTCATATCAAAAGTAAATTTTGTGCTATCTGAGCCAGCACCCCTAATGATAAGATTTGAGCGCAAAACCATTATTTTATTAAATAGATATTCTCCAGCAGGAAAATTAATGACAGCAGGTGCTCCATTTAATGAAGCTAAAGCCGCGTTGAATGCATTATCATTGGGCACACCTCCGCTATTATCAGCTCCAAAATCCATGATATTGATGACTCTTTCAAAATCAGGAATTTCCCCATGATAGCCAGCTAATGACCAATTAACAGTTCTTTCTTCTGGGAGGATGCCGGCATTTAAATTAAATAATGGCAAAAATGTGATTAGAAAAATAAAGATGTAGCGTGTCATACCTTCAAAATTATAATTAAAGTACAAAAATTCATCAATAAAGTGGAATATTCATTGGATGATATAAGGTAGGTTTTATGAATCTATTCAAATTGGAACTGAGTGTAGTCAGTATTCTAGCATAATTTATTTTTAACAGAATAGGACAAGCATTTCAGAGAAACTTGTTATTAAATAATATTTACTCTTCTCAATTCACTCATGTTTTGAAAAACTATTTAGGATAAATATTTGTAGATGAAGGCTTATCTTTGCGTTCAAATGAATTTTCTTTCAGTCAATCAATTAAGTAAGTTCTATGGTGATAGGTTGCTTTTTGAAGATCTGACATTCTTTATTGAAAAAGGTCAGAAAGTAGCACTTATAGCTAGAAATGGTAGTGGCAAATCTACGTTATTAAAGATTATTCAAGGTCTTGAACCCCCCGAATCTGGTGAAGTGAAATGGTTTAAGGATTTACAAGTTGGATTTCTAGTTCAAGAACCACAGTTGGATGATCAAATGAGTGTCTATGAAGCTATAATGAATGCTGACCATCCCTTGTTAAGGACAAGTCTGGCTTATGAACAAGCACTAGAAGGAAATGGAGATTTGTCAGAAGCGATTGAAAATATGGATAGGCTTCAAGCGTGGGATTATGAAGTGAAAGTCAAACAAATATTGTCTCGCTTTAAGATTCATCATCTAGAACAAAAGGTGGGTTCGCTTTCAGGTGGACAAAAGAAAAGGTTGGCATTATCTATTTTATTGTTGACCGAACCAGAGTTTTTGATTTTGGATGAGCCTACCAATCATTTGGATATGGATATGATAGAATGGCTAGAAAGTTATCTGAGTGCCGGACAAATGACCTTGTTGATGGTGACACATGACAGATATTTTTTAGAGAATATTTGCAATGAAATCTTTGAATTAGAAGATGGAAAACTCTATCGCCATAAAGGGAATTATAGTAAGTTTCTAGAAAATAAAATCGCAAGAGAAGATAATATAAAGTCTAGTGCTGCGAAAGCCAAAAATACAATGCGTAAGGAGTTGGAATGGCTGAGACGGCAACCCAAAGCCCGAACGACTAAATCCAAAGCAAGGATTGATGCATTTGACGATATAAAAGAAAAAGCATCTCAGAAAGTGAGAGATAGTCAGGTACAACTGGAGATTAATATGAATCGTCTAGGAGGAAAGATTTTGGAACTGCATAATATTAGTAAATCTTATGGCAATCAATTATTGATAGACAAGTTTTCTTACAAATTTTCTAAAGGGGATAGGATAGGAATTGTAGGAAATAATGGAGTAGGAAAATCTACTTTTTTGAATATCATTATGGGAAGTGATACTTATGACAGCGGAAATTTAATTCATGGTGAAACTGTTGTTTGGGGCTATTATCATCAGCAAGGATTGCAACTCAAATCTGACAAAAGAGTGATTGATGTCATCAAAGATATTGCAGAGGTGATATCAGTAGGTAAAAGTTCACTTTCTGCTGCTCAGTTGCTTGAAAGATTTTTGTTTGATTTTGGTCAGCAATATCAGTTTGTGTCAACACTCAGTGGAGGAGAAAAAAGGAGATTGTATCTTTTAACTGTATTGATGCTAAATCCTAATTTTCTTATTCTTGATGAGCCAACTAATGATTTGGATATTCTGACTTTACAGATTTTGGAAGAATTTCTTATGGAGTTTCAAGGCTGTCTTTTGTTGGTGAGTCACGATAGATATTTTCTTGACAAATTGACAGACCACTTATTTGTATTTGAAGGTGATGGGAAAATTAAAGATTTCAATGGCAACTTTAAAGAATATAGACAATACATTAAAGAAAAAGAGAAATCTGTAGAAATACAGAAGATGGATAGCAAACCTGAAACTAACAAAGTTAAAATTGAAACCAAGCGCCGTTTGACATATAAAGAAAAACAGGAGTTGGATAGTCTGGAAGCTGAAATTGAACAATTAGACTTAGAACAACAAGAATTGACAAAAAAAATATCTCAAAGCGAAATATCTCATGATTTATTAACAGAATTAGCATTAAAAATTGAGCAGGTTTTATCTAAAAAAGATGAGAAAGAGTTGAGATGGCTAGAGTTGAGTGAGTATGCAGTATGATATATGTTATTGATAATAAAAGTAATAGATATACTTAATCAAACAATAATAATATTTTTTTTAAAAGTAAACATATAAGGGTACATACAATATATTTTTATTATACCTTTACAATCATTATTCAGTAAAAAAACTATTTATTAATTAATAACAAAGATGAATATTTACATTGCTAACCTTCCCAACAATGCAAGTGAACAAGATATTAGGGAATTATTCGCGCGTTTCGGTAGAGTCCAGTCAGTAAAAATAATTTTAGACAAAGAAACGCAAAAAAGCAGGAATTTTGGTTTTGTCATCATGAACAATGAACAAGAGGCCAATCTTGCCATTTCAGGGCTAAATGGTTTTAATCTTTCAGGCAAATCACTAGCAGTTAGTGAAGCAAAGCCCAAAGATTCTTCAGTGAGAGGAAACTCAATGTCAAGAGAATTTACAAATAGAAATCCTCAAGGAGCTAATAGAAATTCAGATAGACCTCAAGCCAATGGGTTTAAGCCTAATAATGGTTCTTCATCTTATACTCCAAGACCTGCAAATATTGATTTTACTAGTCCATCTGACCTTTTGGATAGTAATAAGAGTAAAAGAGATAAAGAAGTAAAGAAAGATAAGCCTGAAAAGAATCATTTTGATACCGAGAAGAGAATCAAAAAGGAAGTGAAGTCTTCAAAGAAGTATAATCGATTAGATGATGACGACGATGATACTTTTGGATATAAAATTGGTAAATATTAGTAGATAAAAAGGCAACTCATTGGGTTGCCTTTTTTATTATATCTTCACCCTTTACAATAAGGTATTTGATGAATTCACAAATAGAGCGAAGAATAATGGAGTTGGTTTTCATCTGATTGCTAATCGTTTTTCTGATGTATATATATGTTATTTTTGAGGATCATTAGGTTTTCTAAAAAAGAATTTATTTTTTCTTTAAAATACTTGCAGGTTAAAATAAAATGGCTACTTTTGCAACGCATTTGACGGAAACGAATAAGCAAATCCTATGGTGCGGTAGCTCAGTCGGTAGAGCAATGGACTGAAAATCCATGTGTCGGCGGTTCGATCCCGCCCCACACCACGAAAAAGCCCTGAATTATCAGGGCTTTTTCAATTTAGATATTTTTGATTAGATTTTTTCTGTTCTTCTCTTTCCTCCAATGGCAAGTGATAAATATATATTGACATTGGAATAATTATTCTTGATGATGGATGAGATGATATTGGATGAACCTACAGAAAACTGCTTAAACCTGAATCCTACTCCGCTAGAAATATTGTCTATTTGATCCCAAGCCAATGGGGCATAAATCCCTATACTTTTAAATTCCACTCTTGGTATTAAATTGAATCTTGTTGGAAGATAAGCCAATCCAACTTTCTTCTTAAAATCATAAGGATTGACTTGTATGCCTCCATAAATATAAAACTTGGGTAAGGCCCTGACATCTATATAAAAATGCATTACTGAGGGTAAAGTGATTTTCTTGTCGCCAGCAGTAGAGGTACGTGTACCTAAAGAGTCAAAGATTTCAGTAAAAGATTTAATGTCGCCATTTTCATCAATTAGGTTTTCAGCAGGGATTTCTTTTTCATTTCCTATAAAATGAAAACTAGAATTACCTAAAGTTTGCTTTAATTGACCAAAATCATTTAGTGCTACTCCAATTTTTATTAAATATTTCCCGGAGAGTTTGGTAGGTTTAAATGCATATTCAACACCTGCATCTATTGCCCAGCCATCAGGCTTCCAATTGTGTTTGAATTTTTTGTCTTGCAAATCATTGGAAACTTCTATGTCAAATTCAGATTGATGTGCATTAACAGAAGAATCTATTATACTAGAATATTTGTCAAAAGTGATATTTTTGACATCTAAAGTAGAGTAGAATATCTTATCTAAGACTTTAATATTTGCGCCCACACTCAATTCATGAGCCTTCCCATCTATTAATTTTCGGGCAAAAGCAAGGCTGTATTCTCCATAAGCATTTACTGCTGCTGTTGCTTTTTCATTGGTGAAATTTGGAATGTAGTTGAGGATATCATTATAGTGATGAAATAAGGAATATGCTAATTCTTCATTGATACCATTGATACTAGATACCTCTCTTATTCTCGTTCCGACAGCAATGGAATTTTTCCCAAAATTGACCATAAATCCTGGCCCTCTTATATCTGAATTAATAGAAATGTTTTTATCCTTTCCATTCATATTGATATCAAAAAACTGATAGGGGTCAAAATCTTTGAAAATTCCTTTATAGGTAGATAGTTTTATTAAATCATTTCCAACAGTAACATCTGCACTTAATATATTGACTTGCCATCTCAATTCACTATTGGGTAAGGATGCAGGATTGAAATAGGTTGCTTTTAGTGGGTCATATTGTGATAAATGTGGGCCAATAAATGATTGTCCATGTGCTAAAAAGGTAAAATTTATTATCAGTAAGAGGAGTGAAAACTTTTGGATAGTAAGGAGTTGCTTAGTAAACATATTTTATATTTTATAGTGGTGAATATGAAATTAATTAAAATGTATGAAGAAGTTTTAAAAATATTAAATAATCTAATTGTATTATATTTTAAAATGTTCAAAGGGATAATGTCCCTTTACAATCTCAATTTGTAATGTTTAATATCTGTCAGAATCAAATTGAGGCCTGATGAAGCAATTTAGGAGAATACAGTAGGACTTGCTGAAAACGATTTTAAATACTCATTCCAATTTCTGCTCCTTTGATTTTTTTAAATAAATCTACTGCATAGTTGTCGGTCATTCCAGAGATGAAATCAATTACACCTAGTACTTTTTGATAGATACCTTCATTCTCATACAAAAATTGAGAAGGTATTAATTTGATAGCTTTGCTTTCACATTGATCTCGTTCTTCTTTGTTGAGGATGATAGGAAAAATGAAGTGGGAAAGTAGTTCATAGATGACATTATATCCTGCGTTTTCTATTTCTACTACAGAACGATGATTATAAATATTTTCAATTGAAAAAGTCTCAATTTCTTTCATGGGAGAATGTTGTTCACTAATAATATCCATCAATGCCTTTTCATGTTTCCCTGCAAAGATATCTGATTGATAATCAATGAATATTTCAGCACTTTTAGAACTTAAATAGTGAATGATTTTGGCTCTTAAATAGGAAATTCTGTCATTTTTATTACTGATACTTTTTATTTGAGCTTGAGTTTTGTCAATGGCTGTCGGCTCAAGTGAAGCGGTAAGATTCATGAGTACATTCAGGCAATCATGATGAGCTATAATGCCTAATCGGTGTGCGTCTTCAAGGTCAATAATATTATAACAAATGTCATCAGCAGCTTCTACAAGCCATACAAACGGATGTCTTAGATATATCAAAGGATTTTCTGATTGGAGTGGCATATAGGAAGAGTCGGCTATATCAGAAAATATATTTTTTTCTGCTTGAAAAAATCCAAACTTCTTGCGATGAAGTATTTTTGAATCTTTTGCTATTGATTCGCAAGGGTATTTGGCAATGGAAGCCATAGTAGAATAAGTAAGTAGTAAACCACCACTAGATTTACCCTTTTGTTGATGGGTGAGCACTCTAATGGCATTGGCATTCCCCTCGAAGTGTATCAAATCGCTCCATTCTTTTTCTGTAAAATAATTGGACAATCTTGAAGAATTTTTTTTAAAAAATCTAGCTATGGCATCTTCTCCTGAGTGGCCAAATGCTGGATTTCCAATATCATGACATAGACAAGCGGCCGCAATAACACTATTTAGGCTATATTTATAAAATTCATAACTATCTTCTGTCAGTATTTTTTTTTGACTTTGTATGATATAGTCTCCAATAGCAGTTCCTAATGAGCGCCCAACTGACGAAACCTCCAATGAATGTGTCAGTCTATTATGGACAAATACTGTTCCTGGAAGCGGAAAAACTTGAGTCTTGTTTTGTAGTCGCCTGAATGCTGAAGAAAAGATGATACGGTCATAATCTCTTTGAAATTCATTCCTCGCAGTTGTTCCTAGTTGTGGCGTATATTGTATGGAACGTTTGCTTGTATATATCTTATTAATATCCATTCCTGCTTTCTTGAATTCAAAGTAAAGAAGTTTTGTCGGATAACTCAATATTTTAAAATGACTTAATAAATATCTTTTAGACTTTTCTATGAGACACTCTTGAAAAGTATCAAATAAAGAAGTAAAATCCTTGCTACATTTGTGCAATGAATGAAGTTAAGAAACCTACTATCTGTATTATTGGAGGAGGAGCGGCCGGTTTCTTTGGTGCTATCACTTGCGCAGAAAATATTAAAGAGGCTCAAATAATCATTATTGAGCAGAATCAGACTGTCTTGAATAAAGTTAAAATTTCTGGAGGAGGAAGATGCAATGTGACTCATGCTTGTTTTGACCCCAAGGAATTGGTGATGTATTATCCTAGAGGACACAAGGAACTTTTAGGGCCTTTTTTTAAATTTCAACCGAAAGATATCTTTGACTGGTTTGACTTGAGAGGAGTGGAGTTGAAAATAGAAAAAGATAATCGCGTTTTTCCTATCTCTGATAAATCTACGACTATCATTGATTGTCTAATTGAAAATGCCAAAGCGTGTCAAATTCAAATATGGAATCAAACCAAGATTACTGATTTGTTTCAAAACTCTAATAATCAATGGAATTTACGCACAGGAAGTGGCCGCAATATTGTCGCAGATGCAGTATTGGTTGCTACTGGTAGCTGCCCCTTTATTTGGGATGTTTTAGGTAAATTTCATGAGATTGTTGAACCAGTACCTTCTCTCTTTACCTTTAATATTCAGCATGCTATTTTAAGCGATTTACAAGGTATTTCAATGGCTAATATTGAAATAAATTTGGATGGTCATAAGATTCAGACTGAGGGGCCGTTATTAATTACTCATTGGGGCTTGAGCGGACCAGCAGTTTTGAAAATGTCAGCATGGGGAGCCAGATTATTTCATGCTATGAATTATCGTTTTACGATTCATATCAATTGGACAGGGATGAAATCAAATGAAGTAGAAAGAATCTTACTCAAACAGAAATTTGAACAACCTAAGAAGCAATTGATAAATTTGCCAATGTTCGAAATACCATTTAGATTGTGGAAAAATCTACTCAGTTATATTAAAATTGACACTTCAATAACATGGTCACAAATAGATGATTTTCAGTTACAAAGGTTGAAAATGATTTTGACTAAATGTACTTTTAAAGTCAATGGCAAAAGTACCTTTAAAGAAGAATTTGTTACTGCTGGAGGTATTGTGTTAGAAGAAGTTGATTTTCGGACAATGGCCAGTAAGAAAGTAAAAAATTTATATTTTGCAGGGGAAGTTTTGGATATAGATGCTTTGACTGGTGGTTTTAATTTTCAAGCTGCTTGGACAACCGCTTATCTCGCTGGCACAGCAATTGCAAAGGAGTTTTCATAAATCAAATATTATGATGAAAGATATAATAAAATTTATACTGGGTGCATTCCTTGTTTTAAGTATTTTTTCTGTAGATGCAAAACCCAAAAAGGAGTTGAATCTTCCAGAAAAACTCAATCAGAAGATTGAAAAGAAGATAGATAATGTCAGTAAGGATATGGCTAATGAGCTAGGACTTTCTGAAAGACAAACTCGGAAAGTATATGATATAAAATTGCTCGAAGCTAGGGAAATTGAAGCTTTGAGGTTGAATAAATCTAAATCTCAGAAGGAAATTTCTAATGGGACGATTTTGATTAAGAATGATACTGAAAAGAAAGTAGAAAAAGTATTGAAGAAAAAGCAAAAACCTTTATGGGAAGCTAAAAAATCTGATTTTGAATATAATCAGGGATTGTTAGAAAAGTTAAAAGATTTATATCATAAAACTAAGGAAGAATTAAAGAAACAATTGAGGGAATAAGAAGTTAAATCTCAATAATTTATTGAATACCAAGTCTTTCTAAGATATTTTGTAAAATATCTAGCAATGGGCATCCTTCATAAATGCTTAAATCAACCGCATAGCTGTCATTTTTACCTGCAATAATTGTGATGATATTTTTTCCACTTAGCATTTTTAAAGCATCAGGGATAAATGTTTCCCAACTTTCATTATCACTACAGAAAACGACAATTTCAGGTTGTTCAAGGCGTATTTCTTCTATGGTTTGGTCCCAACTATTGGGATTCTGATTGCTGATGGAGATGATTCCAGCAGTTGCTAAAAAATTGAATGCATAAGTAGATCTTGCTTTCCGCATATTCAGTTGACCATGTTCCCATAAAAATGCTTTAGGAAGTTGGCCGCTTTCATTTTTATATTTTTGAACTCGAATTCTCAATTTTTCAAAGGGCTCGGATAGCCTAAACGCCTGTAAAATCTTAGAATTTAAAGTTTCCGAATTGAGCTCCTTTAATTTAGAAATATCATCTTTCAAATTAGGAAATTGATTAGCACCTAATAGGACGATATTTCTGTTAGAAACTTGCTGTATGAGATTTTGTTTGTGTTTGAAAATAAAGAATTCAGGTATGGATTTACCTAAAAATGAAGCAATGTATCCTTGATGTTTTTCAATAGACAAAAATACGTTCCAAGAAGGCTTTTTTAAATCATTAATTAATTGTTCGACATAATAGCTACCAGATGTTGGATCCAATTGTTTTTCAAAATAGCTTTCTTCTATGAGTAGATGCTGAATATTTCGAGAGATTCTATGGCTGAAACTATTTCCTTCAATTGAGTCATAAGGATGTAACATCACAGCGTCTGCACCTCCTAAAATTGCACTCATCGCTTCTGTGGTCAATCTTAGAATATTGGTTTCGATATCTAGATGGCTTCTGTAAATATCTGCTGACTCAGCAAGAATAGTAATTTCTCCGCCATTGTATTGGTTGATAATGGTTTGAGCAAGAATTCGAATGGTTTTTATTTTGGCAATTTCAAAAAAGAAATTAGGTCCAATTGCTGTTTTGATTTGAATAGCTCCGATAGCGTCTGAGCTAATACCATTCAATTGGAGATGGTGAAGGTTTTCTTGTAAGGCAGCCAAAATAAAAGCAATCTCATCAATATAATGACCACCTGCATTTTTATAAATTGAGCCATCTATAGTGAGGATGCCCCATTGAGCTTGGATTTGATTTCTAAATTTTGCCCAATCAATAAGGGAATCTCCGTCATATTCAGTGCTCAGACCAGAATGTAATTTGGATAGTGGATGAATACCTAAATGCGATTTGGAGGTTTTGTTTTGCTGCCAAAAGATTTTGTGATCGTCATTCCATTGCATATTTTCAAACGAAATATTAGCATAGTCTAATTGAATTTCTTTACTTAGTTCATGGATATTAACTTCGGTTTTTGAATCAGCAATAAAATGTATTTGTGTAGCTCCACCAATTAAATTTTCTAATGCCAATTGATTGGCATCTTTTGAAACATGGACAGGTGCTACAATTTGCCATTGCGTTTGATGGCGATAGGCTCCAGAAGTAGGTCTTTCTATTTGAGAGTATATTGGTTGTATATTCACATTTTCAGGACTTGTCCAGATTAATGTTTTATCATAATCTTTTCCTTTTAAATCTTGAATGATTTTATTCTTCCAGTCTTCTTCTGTCAGTTCTCCAAATCGAGCAAATAAACCTTGGTTGGGCATATTGCAAATATAGGAAAATAGAACCATTGTGTAAAAGTTGATTTTATTTGATATAAGACAAATAATCTAAAGGATTGTGCAGAAATACAGACATGTTACGTTGTTTCTTCAATTATTAATATATCGTTAATTCCTTTGTAATTCAATAATATTAGGCACTTTAGAGATAATTTTAATATTGTGAGATTTTTTTTAAGATATATATTTTTTATTGCCCTGTTTATCAATGGCAATATGAAAATTGGGGCTCAAGAACAGAAATTTACTGTTAGTGGATATGTATATGATGCTAGTAATGGAGAATCATTGATAGGAGCCAGTGTGTATGTTACCCATTCCGATGGAAGAAAGACAGGAGCAGCTACTAATGTTTATGGATTTTATTCTATCCAACTAAATGAAGGCAATTACGAATTAGTGTATTCTTATGTAGGCTTTGCTACTCAAATAGTGAAGATAAATTTGAAGTCCAATTTAAAACAGAATGTTCATCTTATAGAAGGTCAGGAATTGTCTGAAGTCGTTGTTACTGCTGAAAGAAAGGACGAAAACGTAAAAAGTACCGATATGGGCAAAGTTGAAATGGGTATTGAAATGATAAAATCTATTCCAGCGTTGATGGGTGAAGTGGATGTGATTAAAGCAATTCAACTGTTGCCAGGGGTGCAAGCAGCAGGTGAAGGAAATTCAGGAATCTATGTTAGAGGAGGAGGTCCAGATCAGAATTTAGTACTTCTTGACGATGCTATTGTTTACAATCCAGGGCATATGTTTGGTTTTTTCTCAGTGTTTAATCCCGATGCTGTCAAAGGAGCTTCGTTGACGAAAGGGGGAATGCCAGCTTCTTATGGAGGTCGTATATCTTCAGTGATTGATGTTTCCATGAAAGAAGGAAATAATAAAAGATTCCAGATGGATGGTGGTATTGGGCTGATTAGTTCAAGGCTGACGCTTCAAGGGCCTATACAAAAAGATAAAAGCTCATTTTTAATTGCTGCCAGACGAACTTATGCATTTGATATAGCACAACCGATATTAAAGAAAACAGATTTTGGTGGGACAAATTATAATTTTTATGACCTTAACTTGAAAGCTAACTATACCTTTTCTGACAAAGATAGAATCTTTCTAAGTGGATATTTTGGTCGGGATGTTTTTATTTATAATAATGCAGTCAATAAGACGAATGTCCGTATGCCATGGGGGAATGCTACTACAACTTTGAGATGGAACCATTTATTTAGTGACAAACTGTTTATGAATACCACATTAGTATTTAATGATTATCAATTTTCATTTACAGCAAGACAACTCGAGTTTCAGATGTTGGTGAAGTCGGGTGTAAGAGATTTTAATGCAAAAATTGATTTAGATCATTATGCTTCTTCCAAACATAAATTGAAATACGGCTATAATTATACTTATCATATTTTTACTCCGAATACAGGGTCGATGAACTCTGGAGATACTGATTTTAAGATTGACGAAGGCAAAAAATATGCTCATGAAATGGCGTGGTATGTGCAGGATGATTGGGATATCAATGATAGATTCAGATTGAGCACCGGTTTTAGATTAAGTATGTTTCAACAAGTGGGACCCTATAAATATTTGCCTGATGGAGCGTATGGCAAAGATTCTGTCTTATATAAAAGGGGAGAAGCTGTAAAAACGTGGTGGGGACCAGAGCCAAGGATAGCAATGCGTTATGCCATTAATGGAAAGCAATCTATAAAAGCTGGATTTTCAATGAATTATCAATATGTGCATTTAGTATCTAGTTCCAATAGTACATTGCCAACTGATATGTGGGTGCCTAGTTCAAAATGGGTGGAACCTCAATGGGGGCTACAATATTCTCTGGGCTATTTCAGAAATTTTAAAGATAATGACTATGAGTTATCTGCTGAAATTTATTATAAAGACATGAAAAATCAGATTGAATTTTCAGAAAGTTTTTATAAAGAATTGAATGAAGAAATTGAAATGGGCTATGTGTTTGGTAGAGGCTATTCTTATGGAATGGAATTATTTGCCAAAAAATCCAAAGGAAAATTCAATGGATGGCTTGGTTATACTCTTTCTTATACTTGGAGAAAATTTGATATGCTCAATCAAGGAAATAAATTCCCTGCTCGTTATGATAGAAGGCATGATATTTCAGTGAATTTGGTTTATGAAATTAATAAGAAATTGAGCCTCGGAGGTACATGGGTTTATGCTACTGGTAATGCATTTACACTCCCAATAGAAAAATATATTGTTGATTTTATGTTGATTACGGGATATGGTGACAGAAATGCATATCGCATTCCCGCATTTCATCGCATGGATTTATCTTTGACTTATGTCCCCAATAAAAATCCGAATAAAAGATTTAAATCAGAGTATAATTTTTCTATTTATAATGTCTATAATAGGAAGAATACGTATTTTATTTATTACAAAACAGAAGGCAATTTATTATTGGGCAATCTGACTACCAAAGCAGTGAGCGTGTCTTTATTTCCTATTATACCTTCTTTTACTTGGAATTTTAAATTTTAATGGGTCATGTGTTTTAAGAATTTATTGATAGTAGCATTTACAATTTTGATGATTTCCTGTGAGAAAGAAATTGATGTCAAACTGCCTTCGCCTAAAGATCAGATTGTAGTTGAAGGTTATATAGAAAATGATGTTCCACCTTATGTTTTTTTGACTAAAAACTCTGCTTATTTTGGAGATTTTGATGTGAATGATTTAGATAAGTATTTTGTTAAAGGGGCTAAAATTATTGTGAGTAGCGATTCAGATAGCATTGAATTGGTTGAATATTCTTCTGAATTGATCAACTTTTTGCCAGATGAAGAAAAGATGGCTTTGGCTCAATTTTTTGGTTTGCCTTTAGATTCAAATTTTAATATCCCCAAAATATCTGTTTATACAGTGCCATTAGAAAGTTCTTTTGTAGGAGAAATTGGTAAAAATTATCAATTAAGAATAGAAGTTGATAATAAAATCCTGACAGCTACGACCAATATCCCCAATCCTGTTGGGTTCTCCAAATTGTGGACGGAGCCACATCCAAGTTCTCAATATGATTCCCTTGTGCAATTGAAGGGGCTCATTAGAGACCCAGATACTCTTGGGAATTTTTACAGATATTTTACACGTAGAAATAGTGAAGCTTTTACCAAGAACTATCCTTCTGTATTGGATGATTTAATGGGTAATGGCAAAGAGTTTGAAACTCAAGTACCATTGGGATATAATAGATTCAGTGATGAAGAAATAGATTTTAATACATTTGGATTTTGGAATAAAAAGGACACTTGTTATGTGAAATTAGCAATGATTAGCAGAACACATTATGATTTTTGGCGAACTTTGGAAAATGAATTGAGTAATCAAGGCAGTCCATTTGGCTCATATACTCGAATCCGTTCCAATATTAAAGGAGGTTTAGGAATTTGGGGAGGATATGGAAGTGTAACCTCAGTATATTATCCTATAGAATAAGTTGAGCTTTTTAAATTCTATCTCACGCTCTTGTAGAAGAGAAAATTCTATTGTAATCTGAAGAATAATTTTGATTTACCATTTTCGCTTGTTGGCTGATTGATTGAAATTAATTAAATTGGATATTCAAATCCAAAAAAGGTATGAAAAAAATATTGACTTCTATATTGCTATTCAGTTGGTGCTTTCTGGCTTTTGCACAAGGAGTGTTAAAAGGAGGTACCTCTGATGCTCCAGTTGAAGTTAAAATTGAATTGGGTAATAATGTATTGCCAGACAATTTGAATTTTATCCAATCTGTAACAATAGAACCAGGAACTGTTTTAGTTTTATTTGAGAAATATAGCAATGGGAAAACTTCAGGAAGGCACCGTTTGATTACAGCAAATGATTTGAAGTTGGATATAGGATTCAAATGTAAATTTGCCATCGCCTTTTCTAATCCTCAAAATTTGGTTGTGGGATTTGAAGAAATAAATTTTTCTGGTAAATCGATGACTTTTAATATGGGTAGAAATGAAATCCCAGAAGGAATGAATATCAGTTCTATTTATGTGCCAGCTAGTAGAAATATAAAGCTATATATCATAGATCCTGCTTTATATCCTGAACAAGAAGTCGAACATAGGCCCATGGGAGCTGGTATTAGACCTTATATTGGTATAGATATGGCAAAGAAGGTTAAATATATATACGTAGAATAAAGATTTTTAGCTAGATATTTTAAAATTGATATCTTTGAAAGAAAAAATAATGAACAAGCTGAAAGTAACATTTTCAATATTTTTATTAGCACTATTTATTTCTTCCATATCTTTCTATTCTTGTAAGAAAGAGAGTGCTGAATCATCCAAATCTGATTCCACATGGTCTATAGATAATTATCAGTTTACAGCCAATAATAATGGAGGTATCCTTATTGTTTCTGATACTGGATCTTTGTTTGGAGCTACGGATAAGTCAAAAAATACAATTTTGATTTTATTCAAAAACTCTCCTCAGCCTGGTGTTTATCAAGTAGTCAATTCTCTGACTAAGACAAGTTCGGCTATGTATAATAATGATGACTGTTCAATGATGATTACTAATAAAGCAGTGAATAATTCAGTGTTTTTATCCATTTTAGATAGTGCTGGTGTCGTAAATATTTCTAAAGAGGGAAGTAAATTGAAGGCAGTATTTTCAAATGTTAAATTAGGGATTGTAGATAAAGTAAGTGCCAGTATAGTTCCTGCCTATGCTTCTGGAGTAATTGTTGAAAAATAAACAGACTCTTCTTGTAATGGATTTCAATGGACTTGTCTCTTTATCATTTTACAATTGAATCCTTTTAGTTTGAAATTATTTTCCCCACATATTTTGGTTTGAATTAATTTTAGTTCAAGACGCTATCAATAAAATATGACTTTGTTTTTAATTATTATTTAGAATTGTTCTAAAAATAAGACATTGCTGTCTGAATTGTTGAAAAATACTTTCAATAACTTAATTTTTTAGTTGTTTAATAGCTACCTTTGTGGCGATTTTGATTTGTTATGAATGATACTATCAATTATTTACCAATAGTCATTCAATTTGTTGTTGCTTTTGGTTTTGTTTTTTCGACACTATTACTCGCTGGATTAGTAGGTCCCAAGACGGGAGGTGTTGTTAAAGATTTAAATTTTGAATGTGGGGTAGAGTCAATGGGTAATGCCCGAGCTCCTTTTTCTGTTAAGTTTTTCCTTGTGGCGATACTTTTTGTTATCTTTGATATTGAAGTAATTTTCATGTATCCCTGGGCAGTTAGTTTCAAGGAAATGGGATGGATAGGTTTAGTGAAAATGTGTTTTTTCTTAGGCTCTTTACTTCTTGGATTTTTTTATGTTATTAAAAAGGGAGGATTGGACTGGGATTAATTCTTTTGTTCAATCTTCATTAAACAATCAGTCATGTCAACAAAAGATACAATCACCTTAGATGGAATACCTCAACAAGCTCAGGGTCAGGGATTTTTTCTGACTTCTTTGGATGAACTTGTTGGTATGGGTCGCAAAAACTCATTATGGCCTTTGCCATTTGCTACTTCATGTTGCGGGATAGAGTTTATGGCTACTATGGCTTCACATTATGATTTGGCACAATTTGGTTCTGAGAGAATGTCTTTTTCTCCTCGACAGGCAGATATGCTGATGGTAATGGGTACTATTGCAAAAAAAATGGGGCCTATACTTCGCCAAGTTTACACACAAATGGCTGAACCTAAATGGGTGATAGCAGTGGGTGCTTGTGCGACAAGTGGGGGAATTTTTGATTCTTATAGTGTATTACAGGGTATAGATAAAATCCTACCTGTAGATGTATATGTTCCCGGATGTCCTCCTAGACCAGAACAGATATTGGAAGGAATAGATAAGTTAAGAGAACTAGTTCATAATGAACCACTTAGAAGAAGAAATTCTCCAGAATATCAACAGTTGTTAAAATCTTACGGAATCGATATAAAATAATAGCTTTGGATAAACAAGAAGTAATCGATCAACTTAGCCAACGCTTTGAAGGACATATAGGTAACTTAGAAGAAACTTGTGGCCTCACTACAATTCAAGTTCGTAGAGCATATATTTTTGAAGTGATTAAATTTTTGAAAGAAGATTTGTCATTCAATTTTTTAACTGATTTATGTGCAGTTCATTTTCCTGATAATGATGAGGAAATGCGCTTTGCCATGGTGTATCACATTCATAATCTCTTTGAGAATTTGAGATTGAGATTGAGAGTGTTTTTACCTGAAAGCGATTTGACTATTGATAGTATGACGCCTTTATTTGCAAGTGCTAATTGGCAAGAAAGAGAAACTTATGACTTTTTTGGAGTGATATTTAATGGTCATCCCAATCTTGTCAGAATAATGAATATGGATGAAATGGAGGTGTTTCCAATGAGAAAGGAGTTTCCTATGGAAGATGCAGGTCGTGTCGATAAAGATGACAGATTCTTTGGTAGAACAATTCACAACGAATAATTATGTCTGTTAAGAGATTTGAAGAATATATCAAAAAACACTCGAATGACCCGGAACACGAGTTGCAGGTGTTAAATTTAGGTCCTACTCATCCATCTACTCATGGTATTTTTCAGAATATTTTACTCATGGATGGAGAAACTATTTTGGATTCTGAACCTACTGTAGGTTATATTCATAGGGCTTTTGAAAAGATTGCCGAACACAGACCCTATAATCAGATTACTCCTCTTACTGATAGAATGAATTATTGTTCTGCGCCTATCAATAATATTGGATATCTCATGACAGTCGAAAAGTTGGTGGGTTTAGATATTCCTAAACGTGCTCAGTATATCCGTGTCATCATGATGGAATTGGCCCGAATAACAGATCATTTGATTTGTAATTCAGTATTGGGAGTGGATACAGGTGCCCTTACAGGATTTTTATATGTGTTTCAATTGCGTGAAAAAGTCTATGATATCTATGAACAGATATGTGGTGCACGTCTGACGACTAATATGGGAAGAATTGGAGGAATGGAAAGAGATTTATCTCCAAAAGCCATAGAGATGATTTATGATGTCTTGAAAGATATGAAAAAGACATTCGGTGAATTTGAAACCTTAATGAATCGTAACAGAATCTTGATGGATAGGACGATTAATGTCGGTGGTATCAGTGCTGAGAGAGCATTAAGCTATGGCTTCTCAGGACCTAATCTTCGTGCAGCAGGAGTTGATTATGATGTCCGTTTGATGAATCCATATTCATCTTATGAAGATTTTGATTTTAAAGTGCCAGTAGGGAGTTCGGGAGACTGCTATGACAGATATTGCGTACGTCAGGCAGAAATATGGGAAAGTATTTCTATCATAGAGCAAGCATTGAAAAATTTACCTGATGGTGATTTCCATGCAGATGCTCCTGATTTTTATCTTCCTCCCAAACAAGAAGTATATAATGTCATGGAAGGATTGATTTATCATTTCAAGATAGTCATGGGCGAATTGCCTGTGCCTGTCGGTGAAGTGTATCATTCAGTAGAGGGTGGAAATGGCGAATTGGGCTTTTATCTGATCAGTGATGGAGGACGTTCTCCTTTCAGATTGCATTTCAGAAGACCATGTTTCATTTATTATCAGGCTTTTGCAGAGATGATTAAAGGAAGTATGCTTTCTGATGCTATTGCTACAATGAGTAGTTTAAATGTTATTGCTGGTGAATTGGATGCTTAAAAGATGAGTACATTACAAGAAATACAGTTTTCAGATGCGATAATGAGCAGAATTCATGAATATATTGCTCGTTATCCGGAAGGTAAGCAGAAGTCTGCAATTCTTCCAATTTTGCATTTAGTTCAAGATGAATATGGCTGGATGAGTGAGCCTGTAATGAACAAAGTAGCAGAGATATTAAGCATTAAACCTATTGAGGTATATGAAGTGGTTACATTTTATACAATGTACAATCTTAAACCTGTTGGAAAATATAAGCTTGAATTTTGTGGTACCTCTTGTTGTATGTTAAGAGGTGCAGAAAATATCATGGATTATACCTTGAATAAACTTGGCATTAAAGAAGGTGAGACGACAGCAGATGGTCTATTTACTGTTACTCGCGTTGAATGTCTAGGAGCATGTGGATATGCGCCAATGATGCAGGTAGGAGAAGATTATATAGAACATTTGACTACAGAAAGTATAGATGAGTTTATTGAATCACGTAGAAATACTGTCAAATAAAGAGTATGGGAAGGAAAATTATTCTAGAACATTATGATGTGCCTAATCTGAAAGACTACAATGTTTATCGTAGTGTAGGTGGTTATAGAGCAGTAGAAAAAGCGTTGAAATCAATGACGCCTGATGAAGTTGTCCAAGAGGTCAAAAGGTCAGGTTTAAGAGGTAGAGGTGGAGCTGGTTTCCCTACTGGAATGAAATGGAGTTTTATTGCTAAACCCGAAGGTAAACCAAGATATCTATTATGTAATGCTGATGAGAGCGAGCCTGGTACTTTCAAAGACAGGTACATGATGCAATACAATCCCCATTTTCTAATTGATGGAATGATTTGTAGTGCTTATGCCTTGGGTTGTAATACTGCATATATTTATGTTCGTGGAGAATATAAATTTATTATCAAAATATTAGAAAAAGCTATTCTTGAGGCTAAAGCCAACGGTTGGTTGGGTAAAAATATCTTGGGAAGTGGATATGACCTAGAAATTTATGTTCATACAGGTGCTGGTGCTTATATCTGTGGAGAGGAGACTGCTTTAATAGAATCTATTGAAGGAAAAAGGGGAAATCCAAGAATAAAACCTCCTTTTCCTGCAGTAAGTGGACTTTATGGTTGCCCTACTGTAGTAAATAATGTTGAATCTTTGGCGGTTGTTGCTTGGATTATTCAGAATGGCGGAGATGAATACGCAAAAATTGGTGTTGGGAATAGTAAAGGAACAAAATTAATTTCTGCTAGTGGAAATATCCGTAAACCTGGTGTTTATGAAATTGAACTAGGACTTTCTGTTGAAGAATTTATGTATTCTGATGAATATTGTGGAGGTATGCAACATGAAGGGAGAGATTTGAAAGCTGTTGTTGCTGGAGGTTCGTCTGTTCCTATTTTACCTAAAGAGTTAATTTTAAAAACAGCATCTGGAGAGAATCGCCTAATGACTTACGAGTCATTGAGTGAAGGTGGTTTTCAAACAGGTACAATGTTAGGTTCTGGTGGTTTTATTGTATATGATGAAGCTGCTTGTATTGTAAGAAATACATGGAATTTTTCAAGATTTTATCATCATGAATCTTGTGGTCAATGTAGTCCTTGCCGTGAGGGTACTGGATGGCTAGAAAAAGTTCTTCACCGTGTAGAACATGGTACTGGTAGATGGGCAGATATAGATTTGCTTGTAGAGATTACCAAAAAGATTGAAGGAAATACCATCTGTCCTTTTGGAGATGCTGCATCTTGGCCAGTGGCTAGTGCTGTTAGACACTTTAGACATGAATTTGAATATCATGTGAGATTTCCAGAAAAAATTAAAAATCGTGAACACTTTGCCAGTGAACCGATGCGCTTATTTATAAACGAATTTGTTAAATAATAGGGTATGAAAGTAACTATAGACGGTCATACAATCGATGTTGAAGCAGGAACGACTATTCTCCAAGCTGCTAGGCAAATTGGAGGTGATTTAGTGCCACCTGCTATGTGTTATCACTCAAAAGTAGATAATACAGGAGGAAAGTGTAGAGTGTGTATGGTCAAAGTGACTGCTGGCTCTGAAAAAGACCCTAGACCTATGCCCAAACTTGTTCCTTCATGTGTAACTACCGTACAAGATGGAATGGTCATTGAAAATATTACCAATCCTCAAGTGTTGGAAGCTAGAAAAAATGTTGTTGAGTTATTATTAATCAATCATCCATTGGATTGCCCAGTATGTGATCAGGCTGGTGAATGTAAATTGCAAGATTTAAGCTATGAACATGGCATCGTTGATTCCGAACTAGTGGAAGATAAACGTGTCTTTGATATGGTAGATATCGGAGATAAAATCAAATTGCATATGAACAGGTGCATACTCTGTTACAGATGTGTTTATCTAGCTGACCAACTGACACCTGAACGAGTCCATGGAGTCATGTTTAGAGGAGATAAAGCTGAAATTAGTACATATATCAACAAAGCTATTGATAATGAAATGTCTGGTAATGTGATAGATGTGTGTCCAGTGGGTGCTTTGACAGACAAAACATTCAGATTTAAAAGCAGAGTATGGTTTCTTAAACCCATGAATGCGGAAAGAAATTGTGATAAATGCTGTGGCAAATCAACAGTATGGATGTTTGGAGATGAAATTTATAGGGTAACATCTCGCCATACTCAATATGGAGAGGTCGAAGAGTTTATTTGCAATACTTGTAGATATGATAAAAAATCTACGAGCGATTGGACGATTACTGGACCTAGAGATTTTGGTCAGGCTTCTGTTATTAATCAGAATAATTACGTTCAAGAATTGAAAAAAGTTGTCATTAAAGCTGATAAACGATTGTTATAATGGGATTAGAAGCATTATTAATAGAGAAGACGATAATTGTTGTTATTGTTTTTATTGTAACATTGACAATAGCAGCATATAGTACCTATGGTGAACGTAAAGTAGCTGCTTTTATTCAGGATAGAATAGGCCCGAATAAAGCAGGTCCATTTGGATTAATGCAGCCTTTAGCTGATGGTATGAAAATGTTGATGAAAGAGGATTTTGTTCCACAACAGGCCAACAAATTTTTGTTTCATATTGCTCCTGGACTTTCTATGTTGACAGCACTGATGGTCAGCGCAGTGATTCCATGGGGGAAAACATTAATGATTGGAGGTAGAAGTATCTCTGTACAAGTAACAGATATTAATATTGGTATTTTGTATGTACTAAGCGTAGTCTCTCTTGGTGTATATGGAATTATGATAGGAGGATGGGCTTCAAATAACAAATATTCATTAATGGGTGCTTTAAGAGCTTCATCACAAATGATTAGTTATGAATTACCTATGGGGCTTTCTTTGATTGCTTTATTGATGGTGACCGGAACTATGAGTTTTAATGAGATTGCTGCTCAGCAAAGTGGTTGGAATGGAATGCAATGGAATATCGTCTATCAGCCAATAGGATTTGTCTTGTTTTTGGTATGTGCTTTTGCTGAAGCCAATAGAACGCCTTTTGACCTTCCTGAATGTGAAGCTGAATTAGTTGGAGGTTATCATACAGAGTATAGCTCAATGAAACTTGGATTTTTCTTATTTGCTGAGTATGCTCACATGTTTGTTTCTTCTGCAATCATTTCTACTTTGTATTTTGGTGGGTATAATTTCCCTGGCATCAATACTTTATATCATATATTGCCCCACAATATTGTTACCTTGATTGGTATTGGTGTACTAATGATTAAAACATTGTTTTTCATATTTTTATTCATGTGGGTTCGTTGGACGATACCGCGTTTCAGATATGATCAACTGATGAATTTAGGATGGAAGAGAATGGTTCCTATTGCGATTGTAAATATTATTATCACGGCGGGAGTCGTGTTATTATTCGATAAATAATTTTGATATGGCTGAATATAGTTTGTCAAATAGAAAAGTATTAGTCTCAAATAAAGAGATGACTTTTTCAGAAAGGCTTTATTTGCCTGCTATAATGAAAGGGATGGGAGTGACTTTGAAACATTTTTTTGGTAAAAAGGTCACCTATATCCATGGAAAAGATTTACGCAATTATTCTTCTACTTATCGTGGACTTCATGTGTTGAAGAGAGATGATGAAGGGAGAGAGCGTTGTGTGGCATGTGGTCTGTGTGCCGTTGCATGCCCTGCCGAAGCTATTACAATGGTGGCAGCTGAGCGTTTGCCCGGAGAAGAACATTTGTATAGAGAAGAAAAATATGCTGCAATTTATGAAATCAATATGTTGAGATGTATTTTCTGTGGACTCTGCGAGCAAGCATGCCCTAAAGAAGCGATATATCTTACTGACAGATTGGTAGATGTGGAATTAACTAGAAAAGATTTTATTTATGGTAAAGAGGATCTGGTTGAGAAAATGGATAATCGTATTGACATTTCAAACCGCCAACATCATTAAGAAATGGAATTAAGCGAATTAATATTTTATATACTGGCTTTCATTGGAATAGTTGCCGCATTAGTGACTGTTACTGCCAATAACCCGATTTATAGTATTCTGGGTTTAATTGTTTGTTTCTTTACCATCTCAGCACATTTTGTGTTGATGAATGCCCAGTTTCTAGCGATGGTTAATATCATTGTTTATGCTGGAGCTATCATTGTTCTCTTCTTATTTGTGGTGATGATGATGAATCTCAATGATTTGCCACGTTCAAATACGCATATTATTTGGAAGATTTCTGGAGCTATAGGTGCAGGTGCTTTGATGTTATTGTTAGTAGCATCTCTTAAAGTATCTGGCAACTTGGTTCAGTCACCTACAAAAGGAGATATCGGTTTGATTCATTCTTTGGGACATGCGTTAATGAATGAATTTTTAGTGCCTTTCATTATGACTTCCATATTATTGAACTCGGCAATGATAGGAGCCGTATTGTTAAGCAAACGTGAAAAACAACTTCAAAAATAAACATCTATGGATATTGAGATTTTAAATGGGGTATCAGTTCAACAATATTTATGGTTGACTGTCATACTTTTTTCAATAGGGGTATTGGGTGTGCTTTCTCGAAAAAATGCAATCATTATTTTTATGTCAGTAGAATTAATGCTGAATTCTGTCAACCTACTTTTGGTTGTTTTCTCTAAAATGCATGCAGATACTTTGGGACAAGTTTTTGTCTTTTTTTCTATGTCTGTTGCTGCTGCTGAAGTAGCAGTAGGTCTGGCTATATTGGTGATGATGTATAGAAATACAAAGAGTATCAATATAGATATTTTATCAAAAATTAAAGAATAGCTGATTAAATGCCGTCAAATAATTTATATTTAGCTGTTGTAGTACTTCCATTAATAGGATTTTTTGTAAGTGCTCTTTTCGGGAAAAATCTTTCCAAAAAAGTAGTTGGATTGATTGCTTCAAGTGTAATAATTATTCCATTTTTTATCATTTTAAAAGCTTTTATAGGTCTTTTAAACGGTGGTGAAATGATTCATTTTTATCTGTTTAAATGGTTTGCAGTTGGACATTATTCAGTGAATTTTGGTATTCAGATTGATCAATTATCTGTTTTGATGGTCATGCTGATTACTGGTGTAGGCTCATTGATTCATTTGTATTCAATATCGTATATGCATGATGATGAGAATTATTCTAATTATTTTTCTTATTTGAATCTTTTTGTCTTTTTCATGTTGGTATTAGTCATGTCAGATAATTATCTAGGCATGTATATCGGCTGGGAAGGTGTGGCATTGACTTCTTATTTGTTAATCGGATTTTGGTTTAAAAATCATGAGTATAATGATGCTGCCAAAAAAGCATTTGTCATGAATAGAGTAGGAGACTTGGGTTTCTTAGTAGGAATGTTCTTTGTGTTTTATTATACTGGATCTTTAGAGTTTACAAAAGTCAATGCTGCATTGGGTATGGGAGCAATGGTTCCTCCTTTGGCATTTATTGCTTCTGCAGCTATGTTTTTAGGTGCGACTGGTAAGAGTGCTCAGATTCCATTATTTACATGGTTGCCTGATGCAATGGCAGGACCGACACCTGTTTCTGCTTTGATACATGCAGCGACTATGGTGACTGCTGGTATTTATTTGATTTTTAGATCTAATGCTTTATTTTCTTTAGCACCTGACACATTAAATATCATTGCTATCATAGGTATTGCTACTGCTTTATATGCTGCTTTAGTGGGATTGGCGCAAAATGATATCAAAAAAGTACTTGCTTATTCTACGGTGAGTCAATTGGGACTTATGTTTTTGGCTGTAGGAGTAGGAGCCTATACTACTGCATTGTTTCATGTATTGACTCATGGTTTTTTCAAAGCATTGTTATTCTTAGGTTCTGGTAGTGTAATTCATGCAATGGGAGGCAATCAAGATATTAGAGAAATGGGTGGTCTGAAAAAATATATGCCTATTACTTATGCTACCTTTTTAATTGGTTCTCTTGCCATTTCTGGGATTCCTCCTTTTTCTGGATTTTTCTCTAAAGATGAAATTTTGGCAATGGCCTTTCAACAAAATATTGTATTATGGGTCTTGGGTGTAGCAGTTTCTATGATGACAGCATTTTACATGTTTAGGTTGTTGTTTTTGACTTTTTCAGGAGAGTTTAGAGGCTCAAGTCAAGAAAAATCTCATTTACACGAATCTCCTTTATTAATGACAGTGCCATTGATTGTTTTGGCGGTATTATCAGCGATTGCTGGTTTATTAGGATTGCCTGCAGTTTTTCACGCACCTCATTTTTTGAATAATTTTTTATCACCTATTGTTGTTCATTCGGGAGAGGGGCATCCACATCTGAACGCCTCTACTGAGTATATGCTAATGGCAATTGCTACTGTGAGTGGGATTATTAGTATTGGCCTTGCTTATACAAAATATGTGTCTAAAAAATCTATACCTAGCGTAGATACTTTATATACTGGACTGAGCAAATGGGCAAATAGAAAATTCTATATTGATGAGATTTATGATTTCTTATTTGTTCGACCAGTGAAATGGGTGTCAGATTTTCTATTTAGAGTAGTAGATAAATTATTGGTTGATGGTATAGTGGAATTATCAGGTAAAGTTTCAATACTTACTGGTAATGTGATTAGGTCTTTACAAACTGGGCAAACATCGTTTTATATCTTAGCCATGGTGTTAAGTATTTGTTTTATTATTGGTTATTATTTGATAGGAATATAAATGTTAGTACTTACTTTACTCATATTACCATTTGTCGGAGCTTTGTTGACAGCTCTTGCTGGAAATCGGTCGGCTAATAAGATTGCACTTCTGAGTACCATATCTACTTTATTGTACACATTGAAATTATATTTTGATTTCAGTAGTAATGCTGCTCAAATGGATTGGTCTTTTAATGCCCAATGGCTAGTAGAACCTAATATCTTGTTCGGTCTTTCTATAGATGGTCTGAGTTTGTTAATGCTTATTTTAACTAATCTTTTGACACCTATAATTGTGTTATCGGGACTAGGAAGCACCACTCAGAATAGCAGGACTTTTTACAGCCTTATTTTAGCTATGCAAGGCGCTATGAATGGTGTATTTTTAGCAAATGAAGGATTTACTTTTTATGTCTTCTGGGAATTATCATTAATACCAATTTATTTTATTGCATTACTTTGGGGGCGTGATTATACTCAAAAAATTACTTTTAAATTCTTTGTATATACTTTAGCAGGCAGTTTGTTAATGCTCATCTCTATGATTGTTTTATATCTGATGGCAGGCAGTTTGCAGTTAAAACATTTACATCATTTAAGTATTAATGGTATTGGACAGACGATTGTCTTTTTAGGGTTCTTTTTAGCATTTGCTATTAAAGTTCCAGTTGTTCCTTTCCACACTTGGCAAGCCGACACCTATACTGCTGCTCCGACACAGGGAACAATGTTGCTTTCGGGTCTGATGCTTAAGATGGGTTTATATGGATTTATTCGTTGGCTGATACCTATTGTACCATTAGCAATTGTTCAATTTGCTCCTACAATTATCACATTGGGAATTATTGGCGTTGTATATGGTGCTTGGATTGCCATACAACAAGATGATATAAAAAGACTATTTGCTTATTCCTCATTATCACATGTAGGATTGATTACTGCCGGAATTTTCACTGTGAATACGATGGGGCTTACGGGGGCTTCTATTCAAATGCTAGCTCATGGAATCAATGTTGTTGGTTTGTTTTTTGCGGCTGAAGTGATTTTTAGGCGTACCGGAACTTATGATTTGAGTGCCTTAGGAGGAATTAGAAGTAAAGCTCCTTGGTTTTCTACTTACTTTTTTATTTTATTACTTGGTAGTATTGGACTTCCTTTGACCAATGCTTTTGTGGGGGAATTTATGTTAATATTTTCTGTTTGGCAGTATAATTCAGCATTAGGTGTTTTTGCTGGATTGACTATCATTTTGGCGGCAGTTTATATGCTTAGAATGTTCCAAAGAGCCATGCTAGGAAATGCCAATACCGTTACAACAGATTTTCAAGATTTAGATTTATCTGAACATCTGACTTTTATTCCTTTAATTATTTTAGTTTTTGTTTTAGGAGTTTATCCTATGCCAATCATTGAAATGGTAGAACCTGTCATTCAACAAATTATCCAATTAGCTGCTATATAAATTTATAAACGTGGGAACAATTATTATCACTACTATACTTGGACTTTTAATAATGGTCTTGGATATGCTGAAAATGCGTAAGATAATTCCATTATTTTCTTCTATCATACTTATTTGTACTGCCTTTTTTAATGTTTATTCTTATTGGAAGATTGATGCTACATTTTATCATGGCATGA
Organism: Chitinophagales bacterium; assembly: GCA_023957235.1. Lineage (GTDB taxonomy): Bacteria > Bacteroidota > Bacteroidia > Chitinophagales > JADIYW01 > JAMLHH01. The sequence continues at coordinate 175,674 of JAMLHI010000004.1, forward strand.
TTGCTATTAATCAGTTTTCTGTGATATTTTCATCTCTATTATTGGTTATATCTGCCTTGTTGATATTGCTATCTGATAAGTTTTTTGAAAGAGAAGCAACAAAGATTTCAGACTATGTGTCATTATTTATTTTTACACTTGTCGGTGCTTTGTTAATGGTATCTTATGGCAATATGGCTACCTTGTTTGTAGGTATAGAAATATTGTCTATGTCTCTATATGTGCTTGCTGCAAGTAATAGAAGAAGTCTAGCTTCAAATGAAGCAGGTCTTAAGTACTTCTTGATGGGTGCTTTTATGACTGGATTTTTGTTGCTAGGAATTACTTTATTGTATGGAGTTACTGGTTCGTTTGATATTTACCAGATTCAGGAAATTCTTATCACTAAAGCACCCGATACATTGTTGATAATAGGAATGTTGCTATTATCTATTGCATTATTGTTTAAAGCATCTATAGCTCCTTTTCATTTTTGGGCACCTGATGTTTATACAGGAGCTCCATCTTTAGTAACTGCCTTTATGATCACAGTGGTGAAAGTAGCAGCATTTGGTGCATTATATAGATTGTTTTCAGTAGTTTTCCTGGTAAAAATCACTTATTTAGAGCCTTTGCTTGTGTTCTTTATTATTATGACATTGCTTATCTCAAATTTTTCAGGACTATTACAAACCAGTTTAAAAAGAATTTTAGCTTTTTCAGGAATCTCACATGCAGCATTTTTATTAATGGCTATTGTATCTTCTAATTTTGATACTCCCAATACTTTGTTTTATTATTCTGCAGGATACGTATTTGCTAATGTGGCGGCTTTTGCTGTGATAATATATGTCAGCCATGTGAAAGGTAACGATCATATAGATGCATTTAAAGGATTGTTGTATGCTCGTCCGGGATTGGCAATAGCTATGATGATTGCAGTCTTGTCTATGGCAGGTATTCCCCCATTGGCTGGATTTATAGGGAAATACTTAGTTCTTTTAGATACGATTTCAGTTCAATATACTTATCTAGCTCTTATTGCTATTCTTATGAGTATTATTGCTATTTACTACTATTTTAAAATCATTATCTCCATGACAAAAAAAGTGGAAGGAGATGCTGGCTTTCCTTGTCCTCCTCTCATGTATTCTATTGTAGCATGGATAGGAGCAATAGTAGTCATTATTTTAGGAGTGACACCTAAGTATTTCCTTGGCCTTTTTTAAGAGGATTGAATTTATTTTATTACTCATTTCCGTTGTGAATGGATGTTTTAATTTGTATTTTTATGTGATTCGTTCCAACATTTGTTGGCTGATTTTGTAGATATCTATCTAAAAAATAATTGGCACTCAATAGATTCAAGTCATGGAAGAGATGGCGAAGGTTTTATACAAGGGTACATCCTTTCTTAGTTAAATGCACGAGTTATAATATTGATAATTTTGATGTTGTAACTTGTAAAAATGGAATATCTAAAAGAGTATTCAAGTATTACTTTACAGATAAATATTTAGGTGCTACAAAATAAATTTATGAAAATTCATTATATTTAATTAAAACCAACAAAATGGCAAAGTTTAAAAGAGGTATAGACACTATACTCACTGATGAACAATTAAAAAGATTACACCCTTTAGAACTCAAACCTTTGACGGGACCCAAAAGTATGATCAACCCTAAAAGAAAAATTGAAAATCTTAAAAAGAAAAAGAAGGAATAAAATCATCAACTCAACTAGTGTTGTGAATTTTTAATTTGTATTTTTATGTGATTCGTTTCAACTATTAATTCTTCAGGTGTTTTCAATATCAGTTGTGAAGACATTTAGTGTCTCGACTATCTTCGGGGCTTTTTTATTATTTGCTTATAGCGTATAATATCCAATGTTTGTCCAAATAGGATATTTAAAAGTCACTTCTTGATGATGGAAATTCTAATAAATTTTATTATATTTATTTTTAATTAAATTGATATGTATTATCATTTTATAATTATTAATATAAAATATTTAAAACATGACTATTGGAGACTTATTGAAAATATATGTTGTTTTTATAATTTCTATTTCATTTGTCAATGTTTATGCAGAAGATAATTATATAGATATTATTCCTGAATTGTTATACGTAACTCCTAATTCTCAATTGTCCCAAGAGAATGCTGAGGTTTTAAATTCAACGATTTTGTCTTTGTATATGGCAATTGCAGCTCAGAAATATAATGAGTTGCTTAATGACCCAATCTTTAGTGAGGTATCTTTAAAAGATAGATATAAAAGAACATTTGTTATCCATCCCAATAATAAAAATGATACTTTATATCAGATAGATGTAAGAATTTATTCTCCATCAAATGTTGGTTATAGATACAATCGAATGATTGTTGCACGACCTTATGATTCAAAAAATAGACCTTGTGTATTATTGACCCATGGCAATAATGGAAATCTCAATACATGGATAAATTATTATATGACTGGTGCAGCTGACTTTTTGCAGAGAGGCTATGCAATTGCTTTCTATGAAAACTATAACAACTCATTTTTCACAAACAATAGTAATACAGATTCTATATATAAAGATTGGGTTCATCATAATATTGCTGATAGCACAGCAAGTGTTTCGAATGATATAGCCATACATAGAGGCCATTATTTGCTTTACCAATATGCTTATGCAGCACAATCGTATTTGAGCAATTATGCATCAACTTATAATATTGATGAAAATATTCTTTTTACTGGAGGTCATTCTGCAGGTGCATTATCTTCACTTCAATTGACTTTTGCTAATCCTAATAAAAATTTTCAAGATCCAATATTTGAATATACTGGTCGATTTAATAATAGATTATTTCAAGATATATCTGATTATCGTATTCCTATAAAAGGAGTTTTGAGTTCAGCTGGAGGATTGCAAGACAATAATGTTGCTGGTTCGTATTTTGGAGAATATTTTGATGAAATCGATAAAGATATAGTTGCTGTGATGATTCACGGCAAAATGGACACATTGGCAAGAGTAGATTATGGTCCTGGACTTTGGGGGACTTTTGTTGACTCCGTTAAATTGGATGGTCCTTTAAGACTTTATGAAAAAATGAATTATGCAGGAATAAAGAATTTTTCATTTATAAACTGTATAGGCGAACATGGAGTATTTAATTATCCTAGTACGTTGACTGATAATAGTCATGTTTTTAAAAATCTATCTCCTTTGTCATATCAACTAGATTCATTGAATGATAGTATGTTTTTAATAGATTCTGCTTTATATCAAATTCAACTATTTCATCAACAAACTCAAGCAATAATGGGGAATATAGCCCAAGTGTTTTCACGACTATATCACCATACGCCGATTACTGCTCCTTCAGCTATTTATACTTGGTCGCCTAAAGAATATTATGTACCAATTGATCATAGTGTTCCTTTGGATTGGTCTCCTTTATCTCAATATTGTGATATAGGCAATGCAGTACTAGATGAGTTTTCTTTAGACGTGCGTGTAGATGTTGGTAATAAAGAACATTTGTTAAATAACGTGCTAATGTATCCCAATCCATGTGATGATTATATCAACATTGAAGGAATATTTACAAATGTATCTGTCCTTATTTATAATTCCATAGGGGTATTACAACAATCATTAATTCTGCATGCTAGCGAAAAAGTAAAAATACCAACTGATATTTTACAAAATGGCATGTATTTTATGATAATAAAAGATATGGAAAATGGTGTTTCTGAGGTAAAACAATTTATTGTCCACCGATGATGATTAAACTTTAGGTATTTATTATAGTCTATTAGTTCATGGTATTGGAAGATGAGCAATTATTTCAACAATTTTTGTTGCCAGAAATGCGACAGTTGGCTTTTGAGAAGATTGTAAGAAAATATACACCATCTTTATTTAATCATTTAAGAAAATATTTGCACAACACTGAAGATATTGAAGATGTATTGCAATCTGTATGGATAAAAGTATGGACAAATCTGGAAAAATTTAGAGGTGAGAGCTTATTATCTACATGGCTATATACCATTACAACTAGGTCGGCTTATGATTATTATCGGAGACGAAAGATGAAAGTTGAAGAATGGGCTGAAAATACTAATGTATATGACCAATAAACTGGATATCAATATGCGATAGAGGCTTCTGAAATATTAGAGAAACTATATAAAGCAATTGATATCTTAGGCTTAATAGACATTTTTTAGGCTAAAATCTGCTGCAACCCTTATTGTCATTAGCTTTGAGGGCAATCAAAGGTTATGAATAAAAAAAGTGCTTTTACTGTGGGAAAGGATTTACTAAGAAAAATGGTTTTGTAAAAGGTGTTCAGCTATACAAATGCGTCAATTGTGGAAAGCAATTTATAGGTGGTAATAGACTTGACAATAACATTATCTGGAAAGAATATATAGAGGGGAAACAAACCTATGTGCAACTTGCTCAAAAATATAATTGCTCAGTCAGAACTATTCAAAGAAGACTTGATAAAATTAAAGTTATCCAGAGTGAAAAGAAGCCTAGGAAAATAATTATCCTTATGGATACTACTTATTGGGGAAGAGACTTTGGAGTCATGCTTTTTAAAGATGCCCATACCAAAGAGAACCTGCTAAAATACTATGTCAGACATGAAACTAATGCTTTGTATCTACAGGGTGTTAATGAGCTAAAATCTTTAGGCTTTGAAGTGCTTGCTATTGTATGTGATGGCAGAAAAGGGCTTATTCAATCGTTTAAAGACATACCCGTACAAATGTGCCAATTCCATCAATCGGCAATTATTCGTAGATACTTGACGAAGAGACCCAAATTAAAAGCAGCACAAGAACTAATGAGTGTCGTTGATTTAATGAAGAAAACGGATAAAGAAAGCTTTACAGGAGCATTGGAATTATGGTTTAATAAATGGCAGAATTTCCTGAACGAAAGAATGGTTAATCCTCTTACAAATAAATCATTTTACACTTATAAAAGATTGCGAAGTGCTTACAGGAGCTTACGAAATAATCTCCCTTGGCTTTTTACTTGGTACGATCATATTGGATTAGAAATACCTAATACCACAAATGCAATCGATGGACACTTTGCAGATTTGAAGAACAAACTTCGCAATCATAATGGACTTGCTAAACAAAGAAAAAAGAAGTTTATAGATGAGTTTTTAAAGGCATAAAGCTCTCAAAAAATATCAAGAGACTGTCCAAAAAATTAGGCAGCCTCTTGAATTGATGTTTTAATTTGTATTTTTATGTGATTCGTTCCAACAATCCAAAGATCGGGCAGTTCGTTTGGGATGTTGTGAATTGATGTTTTAATTTGTATTTTTATGTGATTCGTTCCAACTTGTCATAGTGATGAACATCTGCACCAGGTGTTGTGAATTGATGTTTTAATTTGTATTTTTATGTGATTCGTTCCAACTAACTAATTAAAAATATGAAACACATTAAAGTTGTGAATTGATGTTTTAATTTGTATTTTTATGTGATTCGTTCCAACTGCTATTACTCCGAAATCCATATCATTATCGTTGTGAATTGATGTTTTAATTTGTATTTTTATGTGATTCGTTCCAACGGCAATAAGGATGTGAAATAATCGTGCGACGTTGTGAATTGATGTTTTAATTTGTATTTTTATGTGATTCGTTCCAACTACAGGAACAAATTGAAGACAAGTTTAATAGTTGTGAATTGATGTTTTAATTTGTATTTTTATGTGATTCGTTCCAACTAAGTCAAAATGGATTAGACGATTTAGATAGTTGTGAATTGATGTTTTAATTTGTATTTTTATGTGATTCGTTCCAACTAAAGGATAATAACTATATGCTTATGGGTAGTTGTGAATTGATGTTTTAATTTGTATTTTTATGTGATTCGTTCCAACACCCAACTAATAGATTTCTAGTTACAGAAAGTTGTGAATTGATGTTTTAATTTGTATTTTTATGTGATTCGTTCCAACCGAGCAACGCAACTCAACGAGAGAGCTGAAGTTGTGAATTGATGTTTTAATTTGTATTTTTATGTGATTCGTTCCAACCACGCTTTATAAAAGGACAGTAAAGGCAAAGTTGTGAATTGATGTTTTAATTTGTATTTTTATGTGATTCGTTCCAACTTAACTGTTCTTTTAATTGATTTGGAGGCAGTTGTGAATTGATGTTTTAATTTGTATTTTTATGTGATTCGTTCCAACTTTTGTCAATTAAAGTGTTCATAAAATCAAGTTGTGAATTGATGTTTTAATTTGTATTTTTATGTGATTCGTTCCAACTAGAGAATATATCCGCAACTCTTGACCCAAGTTGTGAATTGATGTTTTAATTTGTATTTTTATGTGATTCGTTCCAACCAATTGCTAAAAAAAACAAAGTATCTATAGTTGTGAATTGATGTTTTAATTTGTATTTTTATGTGATTCGTTCCAACTGGTGTTAAATACGCCATTGGGAACATAGAGTTGTGAATTGATGTTTTAATTTGTATTTTTATGTGATTCGTTCCAACTATTAAATACTGCTTCTTCATTTAATTTTGGTTGTGAATTGATGTTTTAATTTGTATTTTTATGTGATTCGTTCCAACAGAGAGGCAGGAAAATAGAAAAGCAGAGCAGTTGTGAATTGATGTTTTAATTTGTATTTTTATGTGATTCGTTCCAACAAACAATAAGATTATGAAAACAGTTACAATGTTGTGAATTGATGTTTTAATTTGTATTTTTATGTGATTCGTTCCAACTCTTTTAGCAAATCTTTTACTTTTAAATCTGTTGTGAATTGATGTTTTAATTTGTATTTTTATGTGATTCGTTCCAACCTCAATTAGATTCATGAGATATATAAGCGTTTAGAACGAATTATCAGGAAGCAAAAAACCAGTCTAAAATAAATCAGACTGGTTTTTTATTTCTATTTTTTTGATTCTAACTTATCTGATTGAAAAGGCTTTTAAAACAGTTCCAATTGTTGAGGCCCGATAGGAACTTGCGTTTTCTTTTGAGCAAAAAACAGTTCCATTTGTTCAAATTGTTTATCAGTTACTTTCAAAATTCCTATTTTCCCAAGTTTGGGTAAATGGTTTTTCGTCCGTTGAATATGCACTTCCGTATTCTCGCGACTTGAACAATGTCTTAAATAGATTGAAAACTGAAACATCTTAAATCCATCATCCAATAATACTTGTCTAAACTTAGATGCTACAGCTCTTTGGGCTTTGGTCTCGGTCGGCAGGTCAAAAAAAACTAAAATCCACATGATTTTATATGCATTTAATCGGTTGTGATTCATTCTTTTAGATTTAACTTTTTACAAGCAATTATTTAAGTCAAAATTGGATATTGTATTATTCTTAAATCACCTTTCATGCATTTATAAAGGGATGTGGTGGTGCTACTAGCAGCCACCATTAATGGATGTAGTTTTTGCATCATCACCACATCACAACTCATCAGTTTCAATAATTGGGCCTTGATTTCTCTTGTTAATTCTTTGGGTTGAGATGGTTGGAGATAAAGATGGTGAACCATTTCATCTACATAAGGTCGGTAAGGCTCCATGATATCATCAGCTAAGCAATAAGGATTATATTTATTGCGGTGAAAAATTCCAATTGTCGGATTCAAACCTGAGCTGACCAATGCTCGAGCTATAACACTTCTGATAATAGCATAGCCAAAATTCAAAAAATTATTGGGGGCGTTTCCTTCTCTGTTTCTGCTAAAATATTCAAACATTTGTTTCCAATAGAATTGCGCAGCTATTCCTTCCATATTGGTAGTATCCCCAGATTTTACAGAATTCAGATAATTGTTCATTGGTTCATACGGCTTACCCAATTTTTTTAACAACAACATTTGTTGACTGATTTTTGCCTCCACAGTTTGTTTCCACAATTGTTTACGCAGTGGCTCTGAAACATTTATCTGGATTTTTAATCTTTCTGAATGTTCTACATGTCCAGTCATCGGCAACATTAATCCGAAAGGAAGATGTTGGGCATCACAACTGATAATGGCAATATTATTCTCCTGTAAGGCTACAACCAGTTGGTGACTTATCGTAATCTGATAATTATCTAAAACTAGAAAACCTAAATCTTCAACCGTTACCAATCCCTTTATTTCTTTGCTTTCTGGGTCAATTATCTGTAACTGATTATCTTTTAGTTTGAGATAAGCAGGATTGCCGATATAGATGGTTCGTTTTAGCATAATCTTCAGTTTTTAATAATTGAACTTTTCCAAAGTTTTAGAACTTTAGAAAAGTTTAAATTGGAAAAGTTTAAAATCCATCAAAAATCAAAATCCGCCCCTACGTTATTCATTTTTTGATGAACAAAATTGTAATTTTCTAGGTTATCAAAATAAATACTTAAAAGTTCCAGCTGACTTTTTGGAAATAGCCTAAAAGAAGACCAATTCCAGTCTTCCGGTTGATTTGTAAATCCATGTTGAACTGGATTTCTATGAATATAAACCAGCAATCGAATCAAATATTTTTCGTCTTTTATTTCTTTTCTTTTAAAATTTTTGAGAAAGAGAGAACCTTTTCGGTTATATAGTTTGTTGTATGCCTGAGAATAACTGCTGAAAAAATTTGAAAATTGTTTGCTGAGGAATTTTAATTTTTCTTCTTCAGCTGTAGCAAACTTTTCTAAAGTTTCAAACTTTAGAAAACTTCCTTTCGAGGAAGAAGAAAAGTGATCAACGATTTCCTTTTCGCTCCTGATTTTTACCAGCAGATGAAAATGATTGGGCATCAGACACCAAGCAATGGTATCGGCAATTGGATCTATATGTTGATAATATTTTTCAAGAAAAAACGGATAGTTCTTCTCCTCCCGAAAAAGATTTTCATCACCATTGGCGTGGTTGTATATATGGTAGTATGTCTCAAATTCCAACATATAGCCGATAAGTTTTTATAAACTTTCCAAAGTTTTAGAACTTTGGAATAGTTTAAGATTAATTTAAGGGATTTAATATTCTCCAACGCCAATAATATCCCCCAAATGGTTGGTGCGTACTTTTATTATTTTATCTAATCCCTTTGAACTTCTAAAATCTCTCCAAGTTGTTTCTTTTAAAGTAGAAGAAAAATCAGCAACAGTTGTTTCTAAATGATGTCTAAAAACATAATTTTTAAATGAATATTTCTGCACCCTAAACAAATTCGGACTAATCTTCTTTTTGTTATTCGGATCAAGCAAATCTATCTCTGTTGGGTTGAAATTAGTTTTTTCATTAGGGAAAACAAAGAGTTCGTTTTGTTTCATTGTAAATAAGAATTGCCATTCCTTATCTGGCAAATTATTTAAAATAATTTCATCAGTAATATTCTTTTCTAAAACAATATCAATTATTTCCTTTGGGTTCTTAAATATAATAGGTAGTTTGTTGTTTGACCTCGCCACGACTTCAAATAAAGACACAACTCTTTCTTGTAAGTTTCCTTTTTCATCTCTATACACCGCCACATGGTGGTTGTTGCCAGTTTGTACAAAATCAACCGCAATTTTATTGCCATTTGCATCTAAAATGGGTTTGCCAAAATGGTCTTTTTTGTAATGTAAAGCTTCTGCGTTGCTTATGCCGCTAATCGTAACTCGCTTAATAGCAATTCCTTTTTCTTTGTTGAGCCAAATAGGGTTTTTGTCTAAATCAGAGAAGGCTTTTTTGGCATCTCCTCCAAATTCTTTCAAACGATTTTCTAAAACTGTTCTCACAGCCTTGTCAATTACTTTGTCAATTTTCAAATCGGATGTTACATCTTTACGAATAGAAAAATCTTCTTCCAACCAAACCAACTTCACTTTTTCAGGTAATGTTTCTGTTTTTTCTGTATTCAAATAAATTGGATTTTTCTCCAACGAATTTTTACCTGTAAATGCTTTTTTAGGGTCGTTACTGTTTTCTTCTAAGCGTTGCAATAAAAGCTTTCTATAAAGCGGATTTCCAACTTTTTCAATAGTTTCTTTATCAAATTTACCACCTACTTTTTCTTCTTTTTGTTCGTAATATTGATATCTGCTATACACCGTTTCTTTATGCAATTGTCCACGAGGAGTTAAGGCTTCTTGTATTTTATTGGAACCTCTTACTTTATTCTTGTTTTTTGTGACTACCTTGTTTTTTGCTTTGTGCGATACAATTACATTCTCTAAATGTTCCTTCGCTACTTGCCGAAAATGAGGAATTGGTTCTTTGAAGACTCGTTTTTTATTGCCTTGGTCATCTATTCTTATTTCCGTTTCTTTTTCTTCAATACCCAAAACATCACGAGTTGATAGTTTTAGATTAGAGGTATCCATACTTGTTCTACCTTTAGAATTACTGATGGTATCTTCAGTTTTTTCATTTCTACGGGCATTTAAGTTATTCAAATATTGGATAAAGCTTCTTTTGGTAAAAGCAATAGTCAAAGCATCCATAGCATGGTGGCGATGGTCATTGCGTTTGGTCCAATCTTTAATCACTTCTACTTTTTGTCCATACTTTCGTTCTTCCATTTCAGTCAAGCCTAAGGAGCGGTATTTGGGTAAATTGAGTTCTTTCATGATGTTGATCAAATCCCAATCTTCACGCAATCTATCCGTAATTTGACCGGAGGTAGAAACTACAGAACGGGTAATCTCAAACAACATTTCTTTTGCTTTTTTGGCAATGTACTGGCTATCTCGTAAATCTCGCTCAATAAATCCTTCGCCAATTTCAGAAGAATGCTTCAGTAATTTTTGATATTTGGCTTTGGAAATACCATTTTCAGGATTGTTTTTATTCCACAACTTGTGAAGAGCTGCAATTCTATCTTGATAGGCAGTTAATCCAGTTTCACCAAATTTATTTTCAATGTATTCAATGGCGGTACGATTTCCTTTTTCTAAATTGTCTTTTCTAAAAACTACGGTTTTGTTAGAGAAGCTGTCATCAAATAAACGAGATTGAGGAATAATGTGTTCAATATCCACCTGTTTGCTAAACAAGATTTCTCGTGGAATATAAGTGTCGGTGTATAAATCTTTGTAACCGTTGTTCTTTAATTCTTCATACAATTTGTAGCGAACAATATCGTTTCGAGTAGGATTTGCAACGCCAAATTCAGCTTGCAATAACTTCACTATTTTTTCATGAGCTATTTTAGCAGCGTTAATATTAGTCGTCATTTCCGCACGTTCAGCTGCATTTTTCTTCAGCTCACGAGATAATTCAATACGGATTTCATCAAATTGGAAATTAGGTTCTTTGCCTTCACTTTTAAGAAAGTTGTTTTCTTTATCAATCAAGGTATTCACCACATTTACCATTTGGTTGAGGATTTTCTCTACCACTGGATTTCGCAATGAATTTTTTTGAAGTAAATCTAATTTGGGTTTTAATGTTCGATTTTCTAACTCTTCTTTAGTGAGCGAATTTCTAGAATGGCGATATCCTGCTAATTCACATGCTTCACTGTATTTATTTTCTTTGATGTATGGATAAATTTTTCGCATGGCTTTGGTAGAAAGACTACCATAATCATCTTGAAAAACTACATTGACCAATATTTTGGCATGGTCTGGTTTGAATCCAAACTTAGCACAAAGTTGTTTTTTCAAACCAATATTGTCATTTCCATAAAGTAAAATATCTTCTTCGCTGTATTTTTTGGTGTCATCTTCTGCTGAATAGAGTAGATGCCAAAGCTGATAAGAAGCTTGATTTTCAAAATCTTTTCCTTCTAATTCGGCATCAAATTCTAAAATTTCCGTATTGATTTCCAATACTTCAAAAATGGCTTTCACCATGTATTTGATTTCAGAAGCTGGTGTTTTTAGCTCGTTGATATTGATTTCGTCTTTATCCGAAAGTTTAAATAAATCTTCATTATAGCCTTCTATTTCAAGAATTTTTAAATAAGCATTGTACAACGCTTGATTGGTGCGGTTACCTTCTAATTGGGAGTAGTTCATTTCCCAATCTTTGGGTTTGTAGCCTAAGATGTCGATGATTTGGTTGGCTTTTAGATTTCCTTTAATATTGAGTTCTTCAAAAACTTGATTTTTAGCGACTAAGTCCAATTCAAAAATTTCCTTTTCTTCTTCAAACAGAGAAGGTTGATTATCTTTCTTGATAGTTCGTTTTTTACTACCTGCTCTTTTGATTAAAACATTGTGCAAATTCTGCCAAATCTTAAACTCCTGAAACAAGGGTGAAGATTTTGGAGCTACACGCATTCCAACTATCTTCTTTTTAGATGTTGAACCTGTCGAAACATCAATTTCTTTGCTTTCAAACTCGCAAAAACTAATCAAACCTTTTTGAGATTTGAGTTTGCGTTGGTAGAAAATAACAATATCCCGAATTTCTTCTTTGAGTTTCTCTGTAAGTTGAGAATGATATTTTGCTTGTGTAGTCCATATTTTTTCAAACTCATCTAAATAATCTTGTCGATAAAATACTTGATTTTTAAGAGCAATGTGTCTATTTTTCAACAACTGATTGTATTGGTTTTGCCCTACCGTTTCATGGTTAAAATACAACTCCTTACTTCTGTCAGAAATTGCGCCCAAATAGCCACTGGAATTATTGAGGTTGCTGTTGATTTCAGTAAGCACATAAGCCATTTGTTCTTTTTCTAATTGCTTACCTACTGCTTCGCTTCGCCATTTGTATGCTTGCACTTTCTTTTGATCACGAGCATGAAGTTTTATCGTTTGCTCATTTTTTAAATCATTATCTATATCTTTAATATCGGCAGTATTGAATTGGTGTTTTGTCCAAAATAGTGCAGAAGTTGCTTTTTGACCTTTCCCTTTCAGGTCTTTGTAAAATTCATCGGTCAATATTTCAGGATAAAATTGTTTTTGAAAGTTCCATATTTTATCAAATTCATTTTGTAAATCGGAACGATAAAAGTCAGTAATTACCTTTTTGCTATTTTTAAGGTTTTGAAATACATATTGTCCAGGAGTTAGATTTTCTTCATACAATCTTTTTGCAATGCCCATTCCATCAATAGCTTGACCATCTTCGCTATTTTTAGCTTTACGACTACTTTTGTAGCCACGTTTTTTATTGATAGCCAAAAGCACTCGTGCAAATTCATTGAGTTCAATTCTTTCTGAAGCAGCTTTCGCTCTCAATGCCCAAGTTTGGAAAGTGGTTTGTTTGCCATCTTCACAGAGTTGGGTTTCTATATTAATGATGTTAGCTTTGGTCAGCACATCAATCAAATTTTCTCTACGTAATTGATAGCGGTCTAAATTTCTTCTTGCACCTCTCTTGAGAGTTCTATCAGCATTGGTTGTAATGGATTTTCCTTTTTCAAAGTTGGCTTGTTCATCAACTGTTAAAGGATTAACACGAACGCCAATCTGTTTTATTTCTGATTCATTTTGAGTTTCACCTTCTGTAACGTATGCCCATCCAATAGAGTTCGTTCCTAAGTCTAATCCTAAAATTGTTTTTTTGTACATGACATAATTTTTTAAACCTATTAATTGAAACCTTTTAAAGAATCAAAATATATCATAGATATATTAATTCTTAAAGATTTGTTTAAGTTAAAGAAATTATATAATTTTATTGCACAAATTTAAACATCAATTCACAATAAGGATGATTCCGTTGTGAAGACATTTAGTGCCTCGACTACCTTCGGGGCTTTTTTTATAAGATTTTTTGACTTTTTGATAAGTAATATTTTTATAATTTATTGTTTTTGTTGAGCAAGATTCATTGCAATTGGGTCAAAGAAATTAATTATAATAACTCCCAATAATAAAAAAAGGCTATCCAAATCTTTAGATAGCCTTTTTTATTTTTAGCCTTAAGGAAGAATATTAACAATATTCATTAAAAACATCGATTAAGCTATTAGCTACCATTTGAGCTGGTTTTCCTTCGATTTGTGATCTTTCCAACATGTGCACTAATTCGCCATTGTGAAATACTGCCATAGATGGAGAGGAAGGGTGATAAGGGAATAAATAGGTTCTTACTTTATCAACAGCTTCTTTATCTACTCCGGCAAATACAGTAATAAGTTGGTCAGGATGTTTTTCATTTTTTGAAGCAGCAATTGCAGCTGGGCGTGCATTTGAAGCAGCACATCCACATACTGAATTAATGACTACAAATACAGTTCCTTCTTTTTTGTCTAAAACATTAGCTACTTCTTCAGATGTTTTTAAAGAAATAAAACCTTGGTTTTCTAATTCTTGAGCCATAGGCCTAGTTAGATGTTCTGGATACATGGTATAAAGTTTTTGATTAAATGATTTAATGTAATTATAAAAATCCCAATTCAAGTTTTGCTGCCTCAGTCATTAACTCTGTTGTCCAGACTGGTTCAAAAGTTAAATCGACTTTTACATCTTTAACACCTTCAATCTCTTTTAGTTTATTTTCAACTTCCAATGGGAGACTTTCTGCCACTGGGCAATTGGGAGATGTCAGTGTCATGACTATATGAATATTGTTTTCAGGATCAACGTTGACCTCATAAATCAGTCCTAAGTCATAAATATTGACTGGGATTTCTGGGTCGAAAATATCTTGTAATACCTCGATGGCTAGATTTTGTATTTCAATGAAATTTTTCAATGTATAATAATTATGATTTTAAATTAAAAGCTATTCCGTAGTTTTTGATTTGTTTGACCATTGAAACAAGTCCATTGGCACGAGTCGGAGAGAGGTGTTCTTGTAGTCCTATTTCTTTTAAAAAATAAATATCTGAATTTGAAATTTCCTTTGCTGATTGATTATTGAATATTTTTATTAATAGACCAATAATTCCTTTGGTAATAATGGCATCACTGTCTGCTTGAAATTTCACTAATCCTTCTTCTTCCTCAGCATGTAGCCAGACTCTTGATTGGCAACCTTTTATTAGATTTTCTTCAGTTTTGTATTGTTCATTCATCTCAGGAAGCTCTTTTCCTAATTCGATGATATATTCATACTTATCTTCCCAATCTTCATACATTGAGAAGTCTTCTATTATGCTGTCTTGAATTTGGTTAATATTCATTTTTTTATTTTTATAGAAGCATTTTTGCAGCTCGTCGAATCCCGGATACTAATGCATCAATTTCTTCTTTGGTATTATAAAATGCAAACGAAGCCCGACATGTTCCTGGAATGCAAAAATGATCCATTATTGGTTGTGTGCAATGGTGACCTGTCCTGATGGCTATTCCTAAGTGGTCTAAAATGACACCTACGTCATAGGGATGTGCTTTGCCTAGTAAAAAAGATAGTACACTGGACTTATGTTTAGATTGGCCATAAATTTTCAAACTATCTATTTGGGATAATTGTTCTGTTCCGTATTGCAACAATTCATCTTCATAGGCATAGATTTTGTCTAAACCAATATTTTCTACGTATTCAATGGCTGTTCCTAGTGCTATTATGCCAGCGATATTGGGTGTGCCAGCTTCGAATTTGAATGGGAGTTCATTAAATGATGTATGTTCAAATTTGACATCTTTAATCATATCTCCTCCTCCTTCAAATGGAGGAATAGCATCTAAAAGTTTTTCTTTTCCATAAAGAATGCCGGTGCCAGTAGGTCCATAAATTTTGTGCCCAGA
The DNA here is from genome assembly GCA_023957235.1 of Chitinophagales bacterium. Lineage (GTDB taxonomy): Bacteria > Bacteroidota > Bacteroidia > Chitinophagales > JADIYW01 > JAMLHH01. Next base: position 191,263 of record JAMLHI010000004.1, read on the forward strand.
AAATGCTAGAAAATCACAATCTAGATCTTGGACATTCATAGGAATGTGTTGAATAGCTTGGGCAGCATCTAATAGTACATGAGCACCTGCTTGATGAGCTAAATCTATCATATCTTTTACGGGATTGATAGTGCCTAAAGCATTGGAAACGTATGTAAATGCCAATAGTCGAGTCTTGCCAGAGATTAATTTTTTTACATCTTCTATGTTGATAGAACCATCTTCTTGGATAGGTATGACTTTCAAATTTGCTCCATGTCGCTGACAGGCCATCTGCCATGGAACAATATTAGAATGATGCTCCATGCCTGTTATTAGAATTTCATCTCCAGCCTTCAAAAATGCAGAAGACCATGAATAAGCAAGAAGGTTGATACTATTAGTTGTTCCTTTAGTAAAAATGATTTCTTTTTCTGATGCTGCTCCTATAAAATTTTTTATAGTATGTCTAGTCTTCTCATATAAGTCGGTTCCAATTTGACTCAAATAGTGAACTCCTCGGTGAATATTGGAATATTGGGTTGTATAATAATGGTATTCAGTATCTAAAACAATTTTTGGCTTTTGTGTAGATGCTGCATTATCAAAATATATCAGAGGTTTATTATGTACAAGTGTTTTTAAGATAGGAAAATCCTCTCTGATTGCTTGTACATTCCAGCCAGTTGATACGATTGTACCCATAATTATAAGTCGATTTTGAGTTTAGTTGAAATACGTGATTTTACCCATTCTCTCAATGAGACATTTTCGATTTCTTCAATAACATCTGCTACAAATGCAAACATTAACAAAGATTTGGAAAGTTCTTTCCCAATTCCTCTGCTTCTTAAGTAAAAAGATTCATAATCTTCGATTTGTGATGAGGTCGCTCCATGGCTACATTTGACATCATCAGCAAAGATTTCTAGTTGAGGTCTTGTGAAAACTGCTGCATCATCAGATAGTAAAATGTTTTTATTAGACTGATACGCATCAGTTTTTTGTGCATCTTCGATTACGATAATTTTGCCATTGAATACTCCTGAGCTACTGTCGTCCAATATTCCTTTGTATAGCTGATTGGAAGTAGTATTAGGTACATTATGACTTATAGCAATAATGTTATCAGCTTGTTGTTGAGCTTCCAATATGTATATGCCTCCTAAATCTGCATGAGCTTGCTCCCCATTGATTTGGATATATTGTTGATTTCTGAGTAGCTCTCCTGTCAGTGAAAGGGTAGTGCAGTGATAACGACTATTTTTTTCTAAGCTGACATAATTACTATCTATTTGATGGCAATGGTCGCCAGCATCTTGAATTTTCACCCACTCAATTTTGGAGTTTTCTTCCATAAAGATTTCTGAGACCATATTAATCATGCTATGCCCTTCTAAAAGAATATATTGCTCAGCAATATTGAGATAAGCATTTCTACCTACATGGATAATATTTCTAGGCATAGAAATAATATCTATTCCTGTCTGAACTATTAATAATTCAATATGAGCAGAACCTCCTTCTACTATTTCAACGAACATTCCATCTTGTGAAAGAGCAGTATTGAGAGCTGTAAGAGATTGTTTGTAGTCTTTAGTTTGTGACGCAAAAAGCTGATTGGCATTTTGGACATTCTCTGACCAACAATGAGAAGTCGAAAAAATATTAAATTGAATAGAGGAATGAATCTGTGATAATTCTTGAGAAAATAGTCCGTCTATTAATACAATTCGATTAGTGTTCTCTGTAAGAGGCGGTAATATTTCTGTTATGATTTCTAATTTAGATGAATCCTTTTTTACTACGCCAGGTTGAAAGCCCTTTTTAAGATATTTAGCAAGATAAGTATTTTTCCATTCTTCATTTTTCATATTAGGAAGACCCAATAGCTCAAACTGCTTGATTGCATTTTGCTTTTTTTGCAAAATATTGGAGGGGAGTATTATCTCGCTTTGAAGCTTGTCGAATAATTCACTATATAATGAAGTGTCTATTGTTGTTGTCATTTTATTTCGTTCAATTGTGGACATTTTGAATTATAGAGCCTCTACTTCTTCTTTAATCCAATCATAACCTTTTTCTTCTAGTTCTAATGCTAGAGATTTATCTCCAGATTTGACAATACGTCCATCATACATCACATGAACAAAATCAGGCACGATATAATCCAATAATCTCTGGTAGTGGGTGATAATAATAAATGCATTGTCAGGGGTACGGAGTTTATTAACACCATTGGCAACAATACGTAGCGCATCAATATCTAAACCTGAATCTGTTTCATCAAGAATAGATAATTGAGGGTTAAGCATTGCCATTTGAAGAATTTCATTTCTTTTCTTTTCTCCTCCAGAAAATCCTACATTGACAGAACGGCTGATAAAATCTTTTTGCATTTCTACCAATTCCATCTTTTCTCTTAAAAGTTTTAAAAATTCAGGCGCAGAAATAGGGTTCTGACCTTTGGATTTTCGGATTTCGTTGATAGATGCTTTAAGAAAATTGGCATTGCTGACACCAGGGATTTCAACTGGATATTGAAAAGCTAAAAATAAGCCTAGTTGAGCTCTCTCTTCTGGTGCTAGTTCTAATAACTCTACTCCATTTAATAAAGCAGAGCCATCGCTTATCTCATAACCTTCTTTGCCAGATAGAACATTCCCTAATGTACTTTTTCCTGTTCCGTTAGGACCCATAATGGCATGAACTTCTCCTGCGTTGACTTCTAAATTAAAACCTTTTAAGATTTCTTTGCCTGCAATTCCTGCTTTTAAATTTTTTATTTTGAGCATGATAGATTGAATTGTTTTTTAAAGGATTATCCAACTGATCCTTCTAATGAAATATTAAGTAATTTACGAGCTTCTACAGCAAATTCCATTGGTAGATTGTCCATAACTTCTTTACAGAAACCATTGACTATCATTGCCACAGCTTGTTCACTGTCTATTCCTCTTTGTTGACAATAGAATAAAATATCTTCGCTGATTTTTGACGTGGTAGCCTCATGTTCGACTTTTGCAGAACGGTTATCTACTTCTATATATGGAAAAGTATGAGCTCCACAGCGATTACCCATTAGTAATGAGTCACATTGTGAAAAATTTCTTGCGTTTTCAGCCTTTTTATGCACTTTGACTAATCCTCTATAGGTATTTTGACTCTTTCCAATACTGATACCTTTGGATACAATTCTACTTTTTGAGTTTTTGCCAATATGTATCATTTTTGTTCCTGTATCAGCTTGCTGAAAATGATTTGTGACAGCTACTGAATAAAACTCACCTATAGAATTATCCCCAGCTAAAATACAACTTGGATATTTCCATGTAATAGCAGAACCTGTTTCTACTTGTGTCCAACTTATTTTGGAATTTTTTCCTTTGCACATTCCTCTTTTAGTAACAAAATTATAAACTCCTCCCTTGCCATCTTTATCTCCAGGATACCAGTTTTGTACAGTAGAATATTTAATTTCTGCATCATCCATAGCAATGATCTCAACTACAGCTGCATGTAATTGATTTTCGTCTCTTTGTGGTGCTGTGCAACCTTCTAGATAACTAGCATATCCACCCTCATCTACAATCAATAAAGTGCGTTCAAACTGTCCAGAACCTGCAGCATTAATTCTGAAATATGTAGAAAGTTCCATTGGACATTTCACTCCTTTGGGGATATAACAAAATGAACCATCACTGAATACAGCACTATTTAATGCCGCAAAATAATTGTCTTTTATTGGGACTACAGTGCCTATATATTTTTTTACTAATTCAGAGTGGTTTTTGATAGCATCACTCATCGAACAAAATATAATGCCTTTTTCTTTAAGTGTTTTCTGAAAGGTGGTCTTTACTGAAACACTGTCCACAACAATATCCATTGCAACACCGCTAAGTCTTTTTTGTTCCTCTATAGAAATACCCAATTTCTCAAAAGTCTTTAATAACTCGGGATCAACTTCATCAAGGCTATTGAGTTCCTTTTTTTGTTTTGGTGCAGCGTAATAGATAATATCTTGAAAGTCAATTTTTGGAAAATGGACATTTGCCCATTGGGGTTCTTCCATTTTTTGCCATTCTTTATATGCTTTTAATCTCCATTCAAGCATCCACTCAGGTTCTTCTTTTTTTGAAGAGATAAATCTAATGATGTCTTCAGATAAGCCCTTAGGTGCAAATTCCTGCTCTATATTGGTTACAAAACCGTATTTGTAATCGGATGAAGATAAATCTTCTAGAATTTGGTTTTGCTCACTCATTTTTAACTTTAATTTATATTCATTCTAAACTAGCGCAAATCTACTAAATACTAGACACTTAAAAAGCAAAATTGTTAAAGAAATCTACTTTTAAACCTATAATTAATATATGCTTAATGTTTTTGCCTATAATCAGGCCATTACTAGTAAGTTGCAAATCAACTAATAGTTATTGTGAGAAGTTGTGTTTGTCTATACTTAATATTAGGTATTAAATGACTAACAATTTTAAATAGATTAATTTTTTATTACCCTCCAATAAGTTTATAATGATGCGTTCAAATATGAATTAGTAATTGATTATTCAAATAATTAAATAGAAATATCATAGATTAGCAGGAATAGAATTTTATGTATTATCATAGATTATTTATTTTATTAGTTCTGCTTACTCCACTAAGTATTTATGCACAGATAGGAGGCTCGAGTATATACAGTTTCTTGGATTTGCCTATAAGTGCTAGAGCGACAGGTTTGGGGGGAGCTTTTTATGCCGCTCCTAAAGATGATATTGCACTATCAATGGCCAATCCTTCTTTGTTAGGTAAAGAATTGCACCAGGAGATATCATTTAATACAGGGTTTTATTTAGCTGGTACTAATTTTGGTTCTATTGTGTATGGTCATCATTCCAATAAATTGAAAACGACTTTTTCATCTTCTGCATTTTATACTACTTATGGTAAATTTGATGGGAGAGATGTGCAGGGCAATTCGACAGGAGATTTTAAAGCCGGGAACTTTTATCTGTCAGGAGGTGCTTCGAGGGTCTGGAAAAAATTCACTTATGGTGTACAAGTAAAAATGATTTTTTCTGCAATTGAACAATATCATTCTTTTGGATTGGGGATAGATTTAGCGGCATCCTATCACAATCCTAATAAAAATTTGGTAGCAAGTTTATTGTTAAGAAATATTGGTGCTGAACTTAAATCATATACTTCTGGTCAAGATAGAGAACCATTGCCTTTAGATTTGAGTTTTGGAGTGTCTAAACGATTTGAAAAATTACCAATTCGTTTAAATTTTGTTGCGCATCATTTGCAAAAATGGGATTTAACTCGCCCCAAATTGACATCCTCTCAACAGATAATTGGTGGAAAGAGTGAGCAAGAAAGAGGATTTATAGATAAGCTATTTGCCCACATCTCAGGAGGGGTAGAAGTAGAAGCTGGTAAACCTGTTAGGTTAAGAGTAGGTTATGATCATTTAAGAAGAATGGAGATGGGTGGTACGGACAAAAAAGAATTAGTGGGAATGTCTGCAGGTGCAGGAGTTGTGATTCAACAATTTAGAGTTGATTATTCGTTTGCAAAGTATCATTCTTCAGGTTCTTTAAATCAAATAGGTATAACCATTCTTTTGGATGAATGGGGAAATAAAACCAATTGATTTTGAATAATATCCATTCAGTTTTAGATGTATTGCAATTGCCTTCTCCAATTCAGAAGGTAGATTTTAGTGAGTGGATACCTTATGGAGTAGAAATTTTCTTTAAAAGAGATGATTTGATACATCCTATGATTTCTGGCAACAAATGGAGAAAATCTTATGGACATCTATTGCGTTTTTCTCAAGGGAATTATTCTGGCATCTTAACTTTCGGAGGGGCATATTCCAATCATTTATTAGCTGTAGCAGCTATCATTAAAGAAATGCAAATTCCTGCAATTGGGATTGTAAGAGGAGAGATAGATATTCATAATCCTGCTATTCAATTTTCACAAAATTGTGGTATGCACCTGATACCTTTAGATAGGAAGAATTATAAAAATAAAGATATTTCTAGCTTAAAGCAAATATACTCTAATATTGATTTTTTAAATTATTATGTGATTCCAGAAGGTGGAGGAGGCAAAGAAGGCATGATAGGTTGCAAGTCTATCATAGATGAAATTCCTTTTGAATTTGATTTTATTGTTTCTGCTTGTGGCACAGGGACGACATTGGCAGGATTGGTCAATGAATTACCAGACAGAGTGCATTCATTAGGTATTTCTGTATTAAAAGGAGAGGACACATTAATTTCATATATTCAATCTCTTACTTCAAAAAAGAATTTCAGAGTGATTCAGGGGTTTCATTTTGGAGGATATGCAAGATTTACTAGTGAATTAATCATGTTTGCAAAGCAATTTATGAGCGAGACAAATATTCCTTTAGATTATGTTTATACTGCAAAAATGACTTTTGCCTTTGACCAACTTTTGAAACAAAACTATTTTCCCAAAGGAAGTAAAGTAGTTTTATTACATACTGGAGGATTGTTTAATGCTGCCATTCGATAGAATGAAATGAGTATAGAGTTTTTAAAAATTGATGAGCCATAGAAATAGGCATGCTTAAATTGCTTGGAGAAAGATATATGCTGATTTTTCAATTAGATGGAAGGAGTATTAAATATTTATAAATACCGAAAATTGTTTATTATTTTTAATGAATCAATTAAGTTTTAAATAATGAAATTATACGGTTCATATAAGCAAAATCCTTTATTGGAAGATAAATATGATGTCATATTGATAGGTTCAGGTCTAGGTTGTTTGACTGCGGCAGTGTTTTTATCAGAGCAAGGTAAAAAAGTTTTAATTTTGGAAAAGCATTATACTCCTGGAGGGTTTACTCATACTTATACAAGGAATGATTATGAATGGGATGTAGGAGTTCATTATATAGGTGAGGTACACAGACCCCAATCAATTATGGCAAAGTTGTTTCATTATATTGCTGGTGATGAATTGCAATGGGCAGATATGGGAGAAATATTTGATAGAATTGTGATACAGGATAGAGAGTATTCTCTTCATAAGGGTAAGGCAAATTATATAGAACAATTAAAGCGGCAATTTCCTTTAGAAGAAGACCATATAGCCATTGATAAATATATTCAAGCAGTTTTTGATTGTACTAAAACCGCTAATAATTTTTTTGCTGAAAAAGCTATGCCTAATTATATTTCAATGTTTGTAGGCAACTCAATGAGAAGTGGATTTTTGAAACATGCGCAAAAGACTACCTTAGAAGTTTTACAAGAAATTACTGATAATAAAGAATTAATTGCAGTATTGACAGCTCAATATGGTGATTATGGATTGCCCCCTAGCAAAAGTAGTTTTGCTATTCATGCTACTGTTGTCAAGCATTATTTGAGTGGTGGTGCGTATCCAGTTGGTGGTTCAGCCTCAATTTTTAATTCAATTGCTAAAAAAATTATTGATAAAGGTGGGAAAGTATTAGTAAGTGCAGCAGTAGAACAGATATTAATTCATAAAGGTAAGGCAGTTGGCGTGAGGATGAAAGATGGGAAAACAATTTCAGCAAATATTGTCATCAGTGGTGCTGGCTTGCACAATACTTTTAAAAAACTAATTTCTGATGATGAATTAAAGCTGCAATCATTCAAAAAACAAATCAGTAATTTAAAATCTTCCTATGGACATCTTAGCCTATATATTGGTTTGAAATATACTGCTGATGAATTAGGTTTAAACAAAGCAAATATTTGGTATTACCCTAATGGAAATGATCACGATCAAGCTGTCCAAAATTTTATGTCTAATCCTATGGAAAATGAGTTTCCAGTTGTCTATATTTCCTTCCCTTCTGCCAAAGACCCCAAGTTTTCTGAACGATATCCTGGAAGAGCGACTATTGAAATTGTTTCTGTTATCCCAAATGATTTCTTTGAGCAATGGAATGATACAAGATGGAAGAAAAGGGGCGAAGATTATGAGGATTTAAAAGAGGTACTTGCCCAGCGATTATTGAAACATCTATATCGTTTTGTTCCTCAGATAGAAGGGAAAGTAGATTTTTATGAATTATCGACACCTTTGACCACTAAACATTTTGCCAACTATCAGCGAGGTGAAGTATATGGCTTAGATCATACACCTGAAAGATTTGAGTCTAAATTTTTAAAACCATCTACTCCCATAAGTCAATTGTATTTAACAGGTCAAGATATTGTCAGCGTAGGGATTGGCGGCGCATTAATGAGTGGTGTTTTAACTGCATCAGCAATTTTAAATACGAATCTTGTAGAAAAAGTGATGAAGTCCTAATATTTTTCCTCCTTATTTATAAGTATTTTATCAATTTTTATTGATTGTTAATCCCCTCATAATCAGTTTATAACAATTCATCAAAAATAATATTTGCAGAATAAAAGGGCTAGGGATTGTGAAATAGGGAAAAGAAGTGCTATCTTTGCACTCGCTTCTGAAAAGGGGTTTAGTTCATAAGGGGTTTGATTGAAGGATTAGGGGTTAAAAAAACTTTTAAAAAAAGGCGAAAAAACTTTTTAAATAGCGTGAAGTTTAATATCTTTGCGCTCCCAAACTCGATAAGAGTAGAGGGTAATTGGACACGTTCATTGACATATTGAGAGACTTAGTAGAGAGTATAAGAGAATACTTTTTACGAAATAAAAATAAGACAAACAGCAAAAAGGTAAAGGGAATTACGTATCGAAAAAAACAATACGATTCCAAGATTTAAAAACAAGTTAGCGATAACTATATAGTAAGTCAGGGAGCAATCAAATTTTTCATACAACGGAGAGTTTGATCCTGGCTCAGGATGAACGCTAGCGGCAGGCTTAATACATGCAAGTCGAACGGTCAGCTTCGGCTGATAGTGGCGCACGGGTGAGTAACACGTACACAACATGCCCTATATTGGGGGATAGCATTGGGAAACTGGTGGTAATACCCCATAGTATGTCTGGGAGGCATCTTTTGGACATTAAAGATTTATTGATATAGGATTGGTGTGCGTTTCATTAGCTAGTTGGTAGGGTAATGGCCTACCAAGGCGACGATGATTAGCTGGCGTGAGAGCGCGACCAGCCACACTGGAACTGAGACACGGTCCAGACTCCTACGGGAGGCAGCAGTAGGGAATATTGGACAATGGGGGGAACCCTGATCCAGCCATGCCGCGTGGAGGAAGACTGCCCTCTGGGTTGTAAACTCCTTTTGTACAGGAAGAAACCTCCTCATTGATGAGTGAGCTGACGGTACTGTAAGAATAAGCACCGGCTAACTCCGTGCCAGCAGCCGCGGTAATACGGAGGGTGCAAGCGTTATCCGGATTCACTGGGTTTAAAGGGTGCGTAGGCGGTTTTATAAGTCAGTGGTGAAATCAGCGGGCTTAACCTGTTAACTGCCATTGATACTGTAGGACTTGAATAAGAGAGAGGTAGGCGGAATGTTGCATGTAGCGGTGAAATGCTTAGATATGCTACGGAACACCGATTGCGAAGGCAGCTTACTATTTCTTGATTGACGCTGAGGCACGAAAGCGTGGGTAGCGAACAGGATTAGATACCCTGGTAGTCCACGCCCTAAACGATGATTACTCGACATTGGCGATATTACAGTTCAGTGTCTGAGCGAAAGCGTTAAGTAATCCACCTGGGGAGTACGCCCGCAAGGGTGAAACTCAAAGGAATTGACGGGGGTCCGCACAAGCGGAGGAGCATGTGGTTTAATTCGATGATACGCGAGGAACCTTACCTGGGCTAGAATGCGCGTGAATGTTTCAGAAACGAGACAGGCTCAGCAATGAGACACAAAGCAAGGTGCTGCATGGCTGTCGTCAGCTCGTGCCGTGAGGTGTTGGGTTAAGTCCCGCAACGAGCGCAACCCTCATCATTAGTTGCCAACGGGTAGAGCCGGGGACTCTAGTGAAACTGCCTGCGTAAGCAGCGAGGAAGGGGGGGACGACGTCAAGTCATCATGGCCTTTATGCCCAGGGCTACACACGTGCTACAATGGTCGGTACAGAGGGTTGCCAAACAGTGATGTTGAGCTAATCTCAAAAAGCCGATCTCAGTTCGGATTGGAGTCTGCAACTCGACTCCATGAAGTCGGATTCGCTAGTAATCGCAGATCAGCCATGCTGCGGTGAATACGTTCCCGGACCTTGTACACACCGCCCGTCAAGCCATGGGAGTTGGGTGTACCTTAAGACGATAACCGCAAGGAGTTGTCCAAGGTAAAACCGATGACTGGGGCTAAGTCGTAACAAGGTAGCCGTACCGGAAGGTGCGGCTGGAATACCTCCTTTATAGAGCGATACGCTCTTTACCTGCCGTTTGTTACATAGTAAGTAGTAAGAAATGATATCTAAGATATATTTTCTGCTAGGTTTCTCAACAATATAACTCAAAGAGGAGATATATATGAAAATATATAGGAGAGAGAGGGAAGAGTAGTAGCGATTGCCTAAGATTGGTGTAAAGACGAGGCCATATTGGCATATCGGACAATACAGTCTCGTAGCTCAGTTGGTTAGAGTACTACACTGATAATGTAGGGGTCCCCGGTTCAAATCCGGGCGGGACTACGCAGAGGGGGAAGAGAGAGGAGGATTAAACAAAGAAGTTGAGCTACCGTTGACTTTTGCTGGTCAACCGATAGCACAGAGACGGGGAATTAGCTCAGCTGGCTAGAGCATCTGCCTTGCACGCAGAGGGTCATCGGTTCGACTCCGATATTCTCCACAAAATACAAAGAGTTCATTGACATACTGGAAGTAAAGAAAAAAGGACGTTGCCGGTAATTCTGTGTTGAAAGACATGCAAAAGGGGGATTACCAAAACGGCGACAAAAAATAGATAGCTTATAATAAGCTAATAAGGGCACACGGGGGATGCCTTGGCTCTCAGAGGCGAAGAAGGACGTGGTAAGCTGCGAAAAGCTACGGGGAGGTGCAAACGGCCATTGATCCGTAGATATCCGAATGGGGCAACCCATCATGCAGGCGGCATGATATCTGCGTAAGCGGAGGCGAACGTGGGGAACTGAAACATCTAAGTACCCATAGGAGAAGAAAACAATAGTGATTGCGTAAGTAGTGGCGAGCGAACGCGCAGGAGCCCAAACCAGTAAGATTTTGGTCTTGCTGGGGTTATAGGACCTCGTTATAAATGATTGATAAGAACTAGAACAAGGTTGGAAAGCCGGACCATAGTGGGTGATAGTCCCGTACAGGTAAATATTAATTATTTTAGAGGTATCCTGAGTAGCGCGGGGTTGGAGAAGCCTTGCGTGAATTTGCCGGCACCATCCGGTAAGGCTAAATACTCCTGAGAGACCGATAGAGAACCAGTACCGTGAGGGAAAGGTGAAAAGAACCGCAAGTAGCGGAGTGAAATAGAACCTGAAACCGTGTGCTTACAACCGGTCGGAGCTCAAATTATTGAGTGACGGCGTGCCTTTTGCATAATGAGCCTACGAGTTAGTCGTCACTGGCAAGGTTAACCGTACGAGGGGAGCCGTAGCGAAAGCGAGTCTGAATAGGGCGTATGAGTCAGTGGCGCTAGACGCGAAACCTGAGTGATCTACCCATGAGCAGGTTGAAGTCCCGATAGTCTCGGGATGGAGGACCGAACCGGTAAACGTTGAAAAGTTTTCGGATGACTTGTGGGTAGGGGTGAAAGGCCAATCAAACTGGGAGATAGCTCGTACTCCCCGAAATGCCTTGAGGGGCAGCCTTGTAATAGATGTGTATCGGAGGTAGAGCTACCGATTGGGCTAGGGGGCTTCACCGCCTACCAAACCCTGACGAACTCCGAATGCCGGTACATAATAACAGGAGTGAGGCAGTGGGTGCTAAGGTCCATTGCCGAGAGGGAAACAACCCAGACTATCAGCTAAGGTCTCTAAATTTATACTAAGTTGAATAAACGATGTTTGGTTGCTAAGACAGCTAGGATGTTTGCTTGGAAGCAGCAATTCATTTAAAGAGTGCGTAACAGCTCACTAGTCGAGTGACCGGGCGCGGAAAATAATCGGGCATCAAGTATAATACCGAAGCTATAGCTTTGACGTGAGTCAAGGGGTAGGGGAGCATTCTAAACTGGGTAGAAGGAGATAGGCAACTATTTCTGGACTGTTTAGAAAAGAAAATGTAGGCATAAGTAACGATAAAACGGGTGAGAAACCTGTTCGCCGTAAGTCTAAGGGTTCCTGATCAACGTTAATCGGATCAGGGTTAGTCGGGGCCTAAGGATCAGCCGAGAGGCGAAGCCGATGGGAGAGCAGTTAATATTCTGCTACCTGTATATACTGCGATGGGGTGACGAAGGTGTGTAAGTCCTGCGTGCTGACGGAATAGCACGTTGAATGCTGTAGGCTATGAGAGAGACAGGCAAATCCGTTTTTCGAGCTGAGAGCAGATAGTACCTAGAGTTTACGGACGACGGGATAATGGACCCAAACGGACTTCCAAGAAAACCCTCTAAGCATCAGGTATATAGAGCCCGTACCGCAAACCGACACAGGTAGACGAGGAGAGTATCCTCAGGCGCTCGAGTGATTCATGGCTAAGGAACTCGGCAAAATAGACCCGTAACTTCGGGAGAAGGGTCCCCCCAGCGATGGGGGCGCAGTGAAAAGGCTCAGGCGACTGTTTAACAAAAACACAGGACTCTGCGAAATCGCAAGATGAAGTATAGGGTCTGACACCTGCCCGGTGCTGGAAGGTTAAGGGAGCTTGTTAGTAGAAATGCGAAGCTTGTGACCGAAGCCCCAGTAAACGGCGGCCGTAACTATAACGGTCCTAAGGTAGCGAAATTCCTTGTCGGGTAAGTTCCGACCTGCACGAATGGTGTAACGATCTGAGCACTGTCTCAGCCATGAGCTCGGTGAAATTGTAGTCCCGGTGAAGATGCCGGGTACCCGCAACGGGACGGAAAGACCCCGTGAACCTTCACTACAGCTTTGCATTGGGTTTGGATAAACGATGTGTAGGATAGGTGGGAGACTATGAAGCGGGCACGCTAGTGTTTGTGGAGTCGTCGTTGAAATACCACCCTTTGTTTATTTAGATTCTAATCCTTAAAAAAGAGGAGACATTGCATGGCGGGTAGTTTGACTGGGGTGGTCGCCTCCAAAAGTGTAACGGAGGCTTTCAAAGGTACCCTCAGCACGGTCGGTAATCGTGCGCAGAGTGCAATAGCAAAAGGGTGCTTGACTGTGAGACCGACAGGTCGATCAGGTAGGAAACTAGGATATAGTGATCCGGTGGTTCTGTATGGAAGGGCCATCGCTCATAGGATAAAAGGTACTCCGGGGATAACAGGCTGATCTCCCCCAAGAGCTCATATCGACGGGGAGGTTTGGCACCTCGATGTCGGCTCGTCGCATCCTGGGGCTGGAGAAGGTCCCAAGGGTTGGGCTGTTCGCCCATTAAAGCGGCACGCGAGCTGGGTTCAGAACGTCGCAAGACAGTTCGGTCCCTATCTGTTGCGGGCGTTAGAGAATTGCGAAGATCTGTCTTTAGTACGAGAGGACCGGGATGGACTAACCTCTGGTGAACCTGTTGTGGCGCCAGCTGCAGCGCAGGGTAGCTACGTTGGGAAGGGATAAGCGCTGAAAGCATCTAAGCACGAAACCCACTTCAAGATGAATTCTCTATAAGGGTCCCCGTAGATGACGGGGTTGATAGGCTACAGGTGTAAAGGTGGTAACATCAAAGCCGAGTAGTACTAATCGCCCGAAGGTTTTATATAAGTTAGTATTTCGAGAGAGATACACCAAGAGTTCTAAAATTTACTTCCGGTTATGTCAACAATATACTGGCAACAGCAGCCACAAGAGACAATGGCGGTTATAGCAAGGGTGTTCACCTCTTCCCATTCCGAACAGAGAAGTTAAGCCCCTTAGCGCTGATGGTACTGCCCCATGCGGGTGGGAGAGTAAGTCGCCGCCAACCTATCTATCTTCAAAGCCTTATGATATTCCTTCATAAGGCTTTGTCGTTTTTAGAAGGAAAATATGCTAAAAGATATAATATATATTTAATTCTTTCTTGTTGCTAATTATTTAACTTATTACTACCTTTGCGCTCCATTGTTATTCAATGGGGAAATTATTTTATTTTTTAACCTTAAAAATTGAGTTGTGTCTGAACAACAAAAAAAACATGCTGTAGAGTTTGACTGGAATGTAAACAAATATGGCGCACAAACTTACTCTTCTGATAAAAAGAAAGAATTAGAAGATATTTACGATGGTACATTTAAAACTTTCGAAGAAGGTGAAATTGTAAATGCTACTGTTACTCAAATTACTGACTCTGATATTGTTTTGAATATCGGCTTTAAATCTGACGGATTGATTCCTCGTTCTGAATTTAGAGATTTGGATCTTAAAGTAGGAGACGAAGTAGATGTATATGTTGAGTCAAAAGAAAACAAAAAAGGTCAATTGATTTTATCTAGAAAGAAAGCCAAATTAACTAAGGCTTGGGATAAAATTGTTGAAGCACATGAACAGGATATTATTGTGACTGGCCGTGTTGTTAGTAAAACAAAAGGTGGACTTATTGTTGATGTTTTCGGTATGGAAACTTTTCTTCCAGGTTCTCAAATTGATGTTAAGCCAATTTTGGATTATGATCAGTTTGTTGGAAAAACAATGGAGTTCAAAGTGGTGAAAATTAATGATATTATCAAAAATGCAGTAGTTTCTCACAAAGCATTAATTGAAAGTGATTTAGAATCTCAACGTCAAGAAATTATTTCTAAATTAGAAAAAGGTCAAATTCTTGAAGGTGTTATTAAGAACATTACTGATTTTGGAGCGTTTATTGACCTAGGTGGAGTTGATGGTTTGCTTTATATTACTGATATTTCTTGGGGTAGAATCAATCATCCATCTGAAGTATTGGAATTGAATCAAAAAATTAATGTTGCAGTTCTAGAGTTTGATGATAACAAAAAACGTATTTCTTTAGGATTGAAGCAATTACAATCTCATCCATGGGATACATTGCAAACTGATATTGCTGTAGGTACTCATGTTGAAGGGAAAATTGTTAATATCGAAGATTATGGTGCTTTCTTAGAAATCACTCCAGGAGTAGAAGGTTTGATACACGTGTCTGAAGTTAATTGGAGCAATCAGCCTATCAATTCGAGAGACTTCTTCCACTTGGGTGATGAGTTTAAAGCAGTTGTTGTTACTGTTGATAGAGAGGAACGTAAAATGTCCTTGAGTTTGAAACAAATGACTGAAGATCCTTGGAAAGCTGTTACTGAAAAATATCCAGTAGGTAGTCGTCATAAAGGATTAGTGAAAAATATCACCCCTTATGGCGTATTTGTTGAGCTTGATGATGTTATCGGTGGTATGGTTCATATCTCTGATTTGTCATGGACAAAACGTTTTAATCACCCTTCTGAATATACTAAAGTGGGAGATGAGCTAGATGTGATTGTTAATGAAATTGATGGCGATAATAGAAAAATTGTTTTAGGACATAAGCAATTAGAAGAAGATCCTTGGGATACTTTTGAAAATATCTTCCCTGTGGGTTCAATTCATGAAGCTACTGTTGTGAAAAGAGAAGATAAAGGTGCTATTATTCAATTGCCTTATGGTATTGAAGCATTTGCTCCTACTCGTCACATTAAGAAAGAGGATGGAAAATTGGCTGATGTTGATGAAGTTCTTGAATTTAAAGTGATTGAATTTGAAAGAGAAGAGAAAAGAATTATCGTTTCTCATACTAGAGTAATTGAAGATCAAAAAGTTGAAGAAAAAGCTAAAGCAACTAAAGAAAAGAAGAAAGTTGAGAAGAAAGCAAAAGATGCAGTGAGAGATAATAACTCTAAAGTAGAAAAATCTACTTTGGGAGATTTAGATATTCTTTCTGAATTGAAAGCTAAAATGGAAAAAGATTCTAAATAAAATTTTTCTTTTTATATTATATAGATACCCTGACAGAAATGTTAGGGTATTTTTTTTGATTGAATTTGATTTTTTGAAAATAATATGGATGAGTCTTTTCTGATAACTTGTTTTGTCTGATTAAATTGTTTTTAATGTCTGTTCTTGTTAATTTATTTCTTCTTAGATTAGTAAATTGTTTTTATTGATAAACTGATTTATTGTAGTTGAATGTCTCCAATTTTAATTTTATTCTGCATTTTAGGTTATTTCTCGCTTTTACTGATTATATCAAAAATTACTTCTAAAGATGCTGATAATGATTCTTATTTTATTGGCAATAGAAAATCTCCATGGTTTCTTGTAGCATTTGGTCTGATAGCTGATTCTTTATCAGGTGTAACTTATATTTCTGTTCCAGGAGCTGTAGGTAAGAGTCAATTTAGCTATATGCAATTGGTGTTGGGCTACTTGTTTGGATATCTAGTCATTTCGTATGTTCTACTTCCTATCTACTATAGAATGCAATTGACTAGTATTTATGTGTATTTGAGAGAACGATTTGGAGTAACTTCTCAAAAAACAGGTTCCTTTTTCTTCTTGTTGTCTCGCTTATTTGGCTCTGCTGCACGTTTGTATTTAGCATCAATAGTTATGCAGACCTTTTTATTTACTCCTTTAGGGATTCCATTTGAATTATCTGTCACGATTTTAATTGCTTTAATATTGACATATACATACAAAGGAGGCATTAAAACTTTAGTTTACACAGACACCTTGCAGTCTTTGTTATTATTAATGGGATTGTTATTGACGATAATATTTATCATGAGGGATTTGAATTTTGGAGTAATAGATACAGTTCAAGCAGTTTATCAAAGTGAGTATAGCAAGATGTTTTTTTGGGATTTTCGTGAAACCAATTTTTTTATTAAACAATTTTTGGGAGGAATGTTTATCGCTATTGCAATGACAGGCTTGGATCAGAATATGATGCAGAAAAATTTGAGTTGCCCAAGTTTAAAAGCAGCCCAACGTAATATCAATTCTTTCAGTTTAGTAGTTGTCTTAGTGAATTTGCTGTTTCTGAGTTTAGGAGCCTTGTTGTATATCTATTCAGAACGAAATCAATTGCCTATTCCTCAGGTTTCAGATGAATTATATCCACTCTTAGCATTTGAACATTTAGGATTTTGGGCTGGATTAGTATTTATTATAGGCTTATCTGCAGCTACTTTTTCGAGTTCAGATTCTGTATTGACTGCCCTTACTACTTCTTTTTATATTGATTTTCTAAAAAAAGATGAACATCAAGAAGATGAATCCCAATTGAAAAAAAAGAGATATATTATTCATTTCTGTTTTGCGATCTTATTACTTGCAGTTATATTAGGCATAAAAGTATTGAATGATAAAAATATTGCCATTATTGATTTGGTGTTTCTGTTGGCAGGATACACTTATGGACCCTTGTTAGGCTTGTTTTTTTTGGGGATATTTACAAAAGTACAACTTCGCGAAAAATGGGTTCCTCTTGTTGCAGTTTTATCACCATTGGTGGGGCATTCTCTTAAAACGATTTTAAATTTTCCCGCATTAGAAGTGATGCATTTAGAGGGTAATTTGGGTGCCTATTACCAATTAATGTTTCAAATAGGCCAATGGTTGAACCAATCTTTAAATATTTCTTTAAATTATCGTATTGGTAATGAATTGATTTTAATCAATGGTATAATTATGGTGATTGGATTATTATGTATATCAAAAAAAAATTAGAAAATGACAAAACACGAGTTTAAAATTAAAAAACCTTACAGAGACCGTTCTTGGACGCAGATAAATGCATCAAATAGTTGGGCAATATTTAGAATTATGTCTGAATTTGTTGATGCTTATGAGAAAATGAATAAGATAGGGCCTTGTATTTCAGTATTTGGTTCAGCTAGAACAAGGAGTAATTCCAAACATTATAAAATGGCAGTTGAGCTTTCTCAAAGGATTGTAGAAGAAGGATATGGCGTGATTACTGGTGGTGGACCTGGAATAATGGAAGCAGCCAATCGTGGAGCTAAAAAAGCTGGAGGACGTTCTGTAGGTATGAATATAGAATTACCACATGAACAAGGACATAATCAGTATATTGATTCAGATAAAGTGATTAATTTTCATTATTTCTTTGTCAGAAAAGTTGCACTTGTCAAATATGCACAAGGCTTTGTTTTTTTTCCAGGTGGTTTTGGTACGATGGATGAAGTGTTTGAAGTTATCACTTTAGTTCAAACCAAAAAAATTGATAGAATACCTTTAGTTTTTTTTGGTAAGAGATATTGGGGTGGATTATTAAAATGGATTTCTTCTACTATGTTGAATAATCATCATTATATTAATGAAGGAGATTTGGATTTATTTTTGCTGACAGATGATGTAGAAGAAGCTATTGTATATATCAATTCATTTTATGATCAACCTGAATGTACTATGTCACCTAACTTTTAAAAGGATATTTTTTGTAACTCTGATTGTATTATCAGTATATGATACTTATTCTCAAACTTATATAGAGAAGGGTTATAATTATTCAACTAAGTTTCACTCACCTTTAAATGGGGAGTTATATGTCAATGGAACTTTTGGAGAACCACGTACCAACCATTATCATTCGGGTTTAGATTTTAAAACCAATGGGAAAATTGGCGAAAAAGTATTGAGTGCTGAATCGGGTTATGTGTCAAGAATAAAAGTCAGTGCAACAGGCTATGGTAATGCACTGTACATAGATCATGCTAATCATCTGACTACAGTATATGCTCATTTGGATAGATTTGTTGAACCTATTGCTCAATGGATTAAAAAGGTACAATATGAAAAACAATCATTTGAAATAGACACAGTTTTGAAGGAGAAGATTTTCTTCTTTAAGTCTGGGGAACAGATTGCTTTTTCTGGTAATAGTGGTGGGAGCGGAGGACCTCATTTGCATTTTGAAGTCAGAGCAACAGAGAGTGAATTGGCTTTAAATCCTATGGCATTTGGTCTGAATATTAAAGATGATTTAGCTCCTGAAATTACTCATTTGAAAGTTTATTCTCTTCAAAATAGCTTTTATGATACAAAAGGAGAGCTAGTCAATATTAGAAAGATAAAAAATGGACAATGGTTGGCTGATGAAGTCTTGGTGCCTGAAGGTCAATTTGTTTTTTCTATTAGAGCATTTGATCATCAAAATCTGACTCCTTCTAATAAAAATGGTATTCCTGAATTGAAAATGTGGGTGGATAGCCAATTGGTTTTTCATAGAAATCTTCGATATATAGATTTTAGTTTGACCAAGTATGTCAATGCCACTGTTGATTACTGTGATAAATTAAAACAAGGAAGTGATTTTTATTTAATGACTCAACTACCAGGGAATGAAGAAATAAGTGCTTATACTTCTTCTCCTTCTGATGGAAGACTTTCAATATTGGAAGGAGAAATTAAAAATATCGAATTGCAATTGATAGATTTTCATGGAAATATTTCAAAAATAAGTGTTAGAGTGAAGGGAACTAAATCTCACTTTCGGAACATAAATTATTTATCACCCTTATCTATTAATGGTGCAAAAAAATTAGATGGAGCAATATTGACATGGGGAAAATCTTCTTTTTATGATTTGATACCTGATCTACCTATCAATATGACTAAGGGTGTCTATAGTCAGAAATACAATTTATATAGAGATGAAGTATTTCCCTTTCATAAAGGAGTGATTTTGAATTTTTCAAAATGGTCTATATCTGATACCTTAAGCAGTAAAATGATTGGAGTAGCTTGGAATGCTAAAAATCAAAAAAAATCTTTTCCAACAGAAGTTCATGATCATCAAATATCTGTTCAGGTATTAGAACCTAGTATCGTCTATTTGGATATAGATACGATAGCACCTAAGATTGAATTGCTGAATTATAACACCACTCATCAGTCATTTTCTGGTTCAAAAGTGAATGTAAAAATAACAGATGATTTGAGTGGTATTTCTTCTTATAAAGGTTATATTGATGGGAAATGGGTATTATTTGAATATGATGCAAAGAATGACTTATTGACATATTATTTTGATCAACTTGCTAAAGGAGAACATCAATTAAAATTATTAGTCAAAGATTTCAAGAACAATACCTCTGTAATAAATGTTAAATTCAAAAAGCTATAAAAATGATGAAAGTAGGAAGCCAATTGCCAGATATTGATGTGACTAATCAATATCATGAAATCGTTAATCTGTCAAAATTGAAAGGTAGAAAATTGATTATTTATTTTTATCCCAAAGATGATACACCTGGTTGTACTGCTGAGGCTTGTAATTTCAGAGACAATTATTCTGATTTAGAAAAAGCAGGATATACAGTGATAGGCGTGAGTGCTGATGATGCCAATAAGCATACAAAATTTATTGATAAATACAGTTTGCCATTTACCTTATTAGCCGATACAGACAAACTGCTTTCTAATGCTTTTGGGGTATGGGGGCTTAAAAAATTTATGGGAAAGGAGTACGAAGGGATTAATCGGACAACATTTATTACTAATGAAAATGGGATAATTACTCATGTAATTAAAAAAGTAGATACTAAGAATAGCACTCAACAAATATTGGACTTATTGGCTATATAATTTTTAGTCTTTCCTCTATTTCAATTGAGATAATTTATTGTATAGTTCACCTGCACTGCTAGAATAATAATTATTTTTAGTATGAGAGATACTCTCCAAGATAGCTTTGGATGTTTGTATTTCACCTCTTCTCAGATGTGCTAATGCCAAATACCATTGGATATCTTCATCATAATTGGAGTTTTGAGGGGCATGATTATTAAATAAAAGAATAGCTTTGTCGTATTCACCTGTATTGATATACGAAAGCCCTAAAAATAAAGTGTACTTAGAATTATTGGGAGATTCGGCTAATAATTCACTATAGAACATAATTGACTTTTTATATTCCAACTCATCATAGGCATCTGAAGCTTGTTTAGCTTTACTTTCAATATCTTGTGTTTTTTCCTCTCCTCTAAAATTATCTTCTGGAGCATCCAATGGTCGATAATATTCGGTATATAGGGAGATGTTGGTGTCCTTGGGTTGTTCATAAAGTATGCTAATACCTATACCTATGGCTATTAAAAAGACAGCGGCGATACTCATCGGAATACTTAACTTTTTCCAAATACTTGTTTTAGAAATACTTTCACTTTTAGAAATTGTGATTGTCTGTTGATCTATTAAATAATCTAATTTTTGATGAATATCTTCCCAATTTTCAAAGCCAATATTTTCCCATCCTTCCTGAGCCTCTTTGTCAAAATCGGACATAATTTGATTAGAAGACAAATCCTCTTTAATTTTATTTCTATTATTTTTGTTCATAGCGATAACCTTTTGATTCCAGAAAAATTTTCAAATTTCTTTTTCCATTTTGGATATGACTCTTGACCTGTTTAATATCAAAATCTGTTATCTCGGCAATTTGAACGTAACTTTTACTCTGTAAATAAAACAACTCAACACATATTTGCTGAGCTTCTTTTAAACTCTCTAATCCTAATTTTAATATTCTTTCTGAATCAATTCCATTTTCTGTAATATTAAGATGCGTATCACTGTCATTTTCCATAATATTATCAGAAAATTCTTCCACATATTGAAATTGATGTGTTTTGTTTTTGCGAATATGGAGTAAAATATAATTTTTGCTGACTACATAAAGCCAAGATTTGAAGTATGTGATGGAGTTGTCTTTGAGTTTGTCTAATAAGATTTGAAATATATGACTGGTAGCATCCTCTGCTTCATGTTGATTGTTGAAATATTTATAACAAAGACCAAAGACTAAACTCACGTACCTTTTGTATAAGATAGCCATATATTGATTGTCTCCATTCAATTGATATGAAGCAATTAATTCTTGATCCGATAAGTCTGAATATGAGTTCCTATCCATTCTGTTGATACAATTTTATAAAAGGTATAAAAAAAATATCATATTTAATAATCAATTCAGTAAATCCTATTTTTTTAAATAAATCTGTTTACCTCCAAATTTTTCGATGACTTGAATAAGTTCTGCCCTTTGTGGAGAATTTGGATGGATAGCAAACAATTCTTTTCTATAAACTGGTAAATGTTTTTTATTTCTTTTTTCTGAAATAAATTTCAATGCAGACTTAGCCAAGCCAATATTTTCGTATTGCTCGCCTTTATATTCTCGGTAATCAAAGGGCACTATATAAGTAAGATAATGCTCATTGACTAGGTGATTGACGACGACATGAGTCATGTTGAGCCAGTTTTTTACTGTTTTCAATGAATCATCTGGTACATATACATAGTCTATTTCAGCAGCATGTATATATACCAAATCAGGATTCCAAGCCATTAAATCTGCTTTAGTAATCAATCTATTAGTCAATTCAGGAGTGTTAAGTCCCCAAATATCCAATGTCTGAAGACGACTTTTCCATGTAATAATTCCAGCTTCAGAAGTAGCTAATTTTGTATTGGGATATTTAGATAAATCTTGAGCTAAATCAAAAATATTATTATAGTAGTGAGCAAGACTTTTTAAGCCTTGTTCTATAGAAATGATACCTATTCTAATCAATAATAAGAAAGTAAAAAACGACAGTGTGATACTTTTGTAATTTCTAATCAGAAGTGTTGAGACTATTACCACTCCGATATATGGGATAATAAAATATCTACGGGCAAAATCTAGGTTTTCACGGATAGTAAGATAGGCTAACATCGGTAAAACAATCGTCGAAATTATCAGAACATAATAATTGGTTCTGATTTTGAATTTTGACTTGGCAAAATATATAAAGAGTCCAATCAAACCTGGATAGATGTAATAAATCGCATATTCTCTGACATGATAAATAGAATGAATAGGGAATAGTCTCCATACCTTATCATTGCCTGCGGTATTAACATCAAAGGATAGGGGAAGTATTTTACCAAAATACCACCATCTGAATACACCGTAAGCCACAATAGGAATTCCGAAGTACAATAAGATTTTTAAAATATTTTTGAAGTATTTATCTTGAGACTGATAGAGCTTATGCAGCAATAAGGGAAGCACAGTAATCAAAGCATCTGGTCTGCTGATGACCGCCAATACTGAGACCCAGCTAAGTGTTACGATATTACCTTTCCAATATGATAGTATGACCCAACACATCATCATCGCAAAGAAAAAAGTGCCATAACCCAAAATGGCTGCCCATATTTGCTGAGAGAATAATATGAGAAATAAGGTGATATATTGTAGTCCTTTTGATTTTGTATCTAACAATCTGAAAATAAAAAACAACATCAACATTGTTGACAGTCCAGACACTAATAATGAAGCAGAATAGGCATCATGAACAAAATTCATGACTAAAGCAATCAATAATAAATATAGAAAATCTGTACTTCCATCAACTGCAGGACCTCCAGGATAATAACTGATGACACCTGTTTCTTTGAGATTTTGTGCATAGTTAAATAAAATAGCAGCATCTTCTGCTGGATGGAGGTAACTTGGTGTAATATAAAAATAGAAAAAACACGCAAAAGCAGAAAGTGTAATTAATATGGCTTGATTTCGTATCTTCATGAACACAATTTAATACAAAAGCATTAAAAAAATCATTTTATGACATTACAAGAACAATTTGCCGATGCACAAGTCAGAGTGAGAACCTTGACTACTCGCCCTTCTAATGAAGATTTGTTGCAACTTTATGCTTTATATAAACAAGCTACTGAAGGAGATAATCTTACAAAAAAGCCGGGTATGTTTGATATTAAAGAACAATTCAAATGGAAGACTTGGTCTGAATTAAAAGGCTTGTCATCTGAAGCTGCGATGCAAAAATATTTAGATTTGGTCAATAAGCTATTAGGTGCTTAAGCAAAATATTCATGAATTACAAAGCTATCTTTATGGATAGCTTTTTTTATGCTGTAGAAAGAGTAATTTTCAGTAGAATAGATGAATTTCTTGAGGAATACACGTTTAAAATTCACTGATGAATGAACATATTGTCATTCTATCTGTCTAACTTTGAAATGGTAATATTAAAAATATAAAATTTTTTATGGAAAAATATGAAGTAATCGTGATAGGTAGCGGGCCAGGTGGATATGTAGCTGCAATCAGAGCTGCACAATTAGGTAAAAAGACTGCAATTATTGAAAAATATTCAACGATGGGCGGAACTTGTCTCAATGTCGGATGTATTCCATCTAAAGCACTATTAGATTCTTCTGAGCATTATTACAATGTCACTAAAAGTATTTCAGAGCATGGAATTACTGTAAAGGATATTAAAGTTGACTTTTCCAAGATGATAGAAAGAAAAGGAGAAGTTGTAAAGGCTAACACTTCTGGTATTGAGTATTTGATGAAAAAAAATAAAATTACTTCCTATCAAGGTGTTGCTTCCTTTGAAAATACAAACACAGTAAATATTGCTTTGGCAACTGGAGAGAATACTTCAATTCAAGGAGATAAGATAATTATAGCTACAGGTTCAAAGCCCACACAACTTCCTTTTTTACAGATAGATAAAAAGAGAATCATCACTTCTACAGAAGCCTTAAGTCTTCCTACTTTACCCAAAAGTCTGATTGTTATTGGAGGTGGAGTTATTGGCTTAGAGTTAGGTTCTGTATATGCTAGATTAGGCGCAGAAGTGACGGTGATAGAATATCTGGATAGAATTATTCCAGGAATGGATGATGATTTGGGGAAAGAATTGCAAAGAATATTAAAAAAACAAGGATTCAAATTTAATCTCCAACACAAAGTAACATCAGCGATTGCAGATGATGACAAGGTTGTCGTCAAAGCAAGCAATAAAAAAGGAGAAGAACAGAGTTTTGAAGCAGAATATTGTTTAGTAGCCGTTGGGCGAAGACCATATACAGAAGGACTAGGATTAGAAAAGATAGGAATCACAACCAATCAGGCTGGTCAAATTCCTGTTGATGAATATTTAGAGACCACTGTCAAAGGAATTTATGCAATAGGAGATGTGATTCAAGGAGCGATGTTGGCACATAAAGCTTCTGAAGAAGGAGTTTTTGTCGCTGAAGTGATTGCGGGACAAAAGCCACATATCAACTATAGATTGATTCCAGGAGTGGTATATACTTGGCCTGAAGTAGCAGGAGTAGGATATACTGAAAGAGAATTAAAAGAAACTGGTCGTGAGTATAAAACGGGTTCATTTCCTTTTAGAGCGCTAGGTCGTTCCAGAGCGAGTGGTGATATAGATGGTAGTGTTAAGATTATTGCAGATAAAGTGACCGATGAGGTTTTAGGTGTTCATATAATTGGTGCTAGAGCTGCAGATTTGATTGCTGAGGGTGTAGTGGCTTTAGAATATCGTGCGAGTGCAGAAGATATTGCTCGGATGAGTCATGCACATCCAACTTATGCAGAGGCCATTAAAGAAGCTTGTTTAGCAGCTACTGATAATCGTGCTATTCATAATTAGGGTAAAATTTTATTTTTGAGTCCTCAGCTATGGCTCACTGAATAGTTTGGCTAGTTGACTTTTTACGATTTTTTTTATTACTTTTTTAAAAAAAGGAATAAAAAGAAATTATAAATCACGACTTCTTCGTCCAATGTAGCAGTAGTAGGATGTCATGCTGTAAGCATCTATATGTGATACAGTCTAGGAATGAGATTCTTTCAGAATGACGCCATACAAATACATAATCACTTACACGGATGTCATGCTGTAAGCATCTATATAGAATACAGCCAAGGAATAAGATTCTTTCAGAATGACAGAGAGGGAACATAATTATACCAAAATGTCATGCTGTAAGCATCTATATGTGATACAGTTAAGGAATGAGATTCTTTCGCTTCGACAGGCTCAGCGACCGCAGAATGACAATTTTACACAGATGTCATGCGTTCATTGAGTGCTTCGACAAAGGCTCAGCAACCACTTGTCGAAATGAGCATCTATATACATACAGTCTAGGTATGAGACCCTTACGCTTCGGCAAGTGGTACAGTGAGTTTATCGAACTGCTCAGCGACCGCAGAATGACAGAGGAATACATAATTATACCAAAATGTCATGCTGTAAGCATCTATAAGAATACAATCTAGGAATGAGATTCTTTCAGAATGACGCCATACAAATACATTATCACTTACACGGATGTCATGCTGTAAGCATCTAAATATAATACAGTCTAGGAATGAGACCCTTTCAGGGTGACAGAGAGGGAACATAATTATACCAAAATGTCATGCTGTAAGCATCTATGATTCACACATTTTTAAATCCTCTTTTTACTTATTCATCAACATTTGCTCTAGGCGATCTAATCTTTCCTGCATAGAAGAAATTTGAGCTTCCTGTTGATTTATCTTAGTGTTTTGTTGTTCGATGATATCTTGTTGTTCCTGCACCGCTTTTACCAATGGGACAGTAAACTCAGCATAGCGCAGCCCCATGATACTGCCACTTTTATCCACTCCACTAAAATCATATCCAACAGATTTTGCAGCTTTTTCTACATCTTGTGCTATAAATCCACTAAACTGTATTTTTTCTATGTCATATTTGCCTTCCCAGTCCGTTGTATCTATGATACCTAAAAGCTGATTGCTTTTAGAAATGCTAAAGTGGTAGGTAGCAGGGCGGAGCAACTTGATAAAAGCCAATCCGGGTACATTGTCATATTGGATATCATCTTTGATACGTTCATCAGAAAAAGCAGTCCAAGCCACTTGTCCACCAATACTACTTACCGTGGTATTCCCAATTCTCACTTTATTGCTTGCATCTACGATAGTATTATAACCGATGGCTGTGGCATTGGTCAAAGATCCCGGTGATGTAACATCCGCATAGTAGCCTATTGCTGTGTTGTAATATCCTGTGGTGGTGTTGGATAATGCTGAATACCCATTGGCGGTGTTGCCAATTCCTATGGTGTTACCGTTTAAGGATTGATATCCATTGGCGGTGTTGTAGCTTCCTGTGGTGTTATAGCGTAAGGCATACCTTCCATTGGCGACGTTGTAGCTTCCAGTGGTGTTTAATAATAATGCTTCAGTTCCATTGGCGGTGTTCTGTTGTCCTGTAGTGTTATAGTATAATGCTGAATACCCATTGGCGGTATTGTCACTTCCAGTGGTGTTATTGCGTAAGGCATACCTTCCATTGGCGACGTTGGAGCTTCCTGTGGTATTGAACCTTAATGCATCAGTTCCATTGGAGGTATTGGAGGTTCCTGTGGTGTTGTTGTATAAGGCTCGATACCCATTGGCGATGTTGCCAGTTCCTGTAGTGTTGCTGTATAATGCTTGATGCCCATTAGCGGTGTTCCAGAATCCTGTGGTGTTGTTGAATAAGGCTTGATATCCATTGGCGGTGTTCCGGTACCCCGTGGTGTTGCTGAATAAGGCTTGATATCCATTGGCGGTGTTGTTTTCTCCTGTGGTGTTACCGTATAAGGCTTGATATCCATTGGCGGTGTTGTATCTTCCTGTGATGTTGCTGAATAAGGCTTTAGCACCATTGGCGGTGTTGGAATATCCCGTGGTGTTGTTGGATAAGGCTGAATCTCCATTGGCGGTGTTTAGGTATCCTGTGGTATTACTGTATAAGGCTTGATACCCATTAGCGGTGTTGGAATATCCCGTGGTGTTGCTCGATAAGGCTTTAGCACCATTGGCGGTGTTGTACCATCCTGTGGTGTTGCTCGATAATGCGCTAGTCCCATTGGCGGTGTTGTACCATCCTGTGGTATTGTAGAGTAAGGCTTCAGATCCATTGGCGGTGTTGTACCATCCTGTGGTGTTGTGGAGTAAGGCTTCAGATCCATTGGCGGTGTTGTTTCTTCCTGTAGTGTTTTGGTATAAGGTTAGATACCCATTGGCGGTGTTGGATAATCCTGTAGTGTTGTTGTATAAGGCTTGAAATCCATTGGCGGTGTTGAAGTATCCTGTTGTGTTGCTGTATAATGCTTGATAGCCCACACCCACACTTCTTCTGTCAGTAGCCGTTTGAGTTCCAGCTTGGTAGCCTAAGAATGTATTTCCAAAGATGCTGTTTTCTATCCGCCCAGCCTTTTGGTTGTTGACTCTAAAATTGAGCGGCACACTATCAGTCGTCCCGATGAAATTTGTACCATCCACTGTCCCGGCATTGCCTGTCAGTAGCCAAGCATTGGCTACATCGGGTGTCAGCAATCTCAACCAGAGTGGTGCTATCGGTGTACCTGAGTTGTAATAAAATCCGGGACTCAGACCTCCGAGATTATAGGTATTATATACCAACAGGGAGGTTGCTGGCGTAGCAATCGTAGCCGCATCGGTCGTAGATGTCAAGGCTACACGAGGGAGTAAAAGACCTTTGTTGCTATAGTTGACATCCAAACCCGCCGAATTATCTGGTGAAGCTCCACTGCTATTGATACCTACCTGTGCTGATACAGGCTGGTACATTCCAATTGCCAAAATCAATAATAAATAGAAAGGTAGGTATAAAAATTTTCATTAGTGTTAATTTATAGGTTTTCTATTGAGTTGGATGGGTAATTTTTCTACTTTAAAATTTTTGTATTCCAATAAATTGAATTTTATGATTAGTAACTATGAATAAGTAACTGCTTTTAATACTGTCTAAAATCTTAAGCTTTTAGCTTAATAAATCAAATGTTTCAACCAATTTATTCTTAACTTAATAATTATAATGTATAAGATAAAATTGTTGTATTTATAAAATAAAGTTTAAAGTTAGTCTAAATATAATAAATTGTCAATACCAATAATTGAAATACAATTTTAAATACAAGTCTATATTGTATTATATCTATTAAGTTTATTGTACTAAATGAGTGATAAATCAGTTGTTAGGATTGAAGTAATATGTCTCAATTCTTCATCTTTTAAACCGATATAAAGTGGCAAAGAAATAGTTTGTTGAGAAAGCGATTCGGCAATAGGCAAAGACAATGAATTATATATCGAATATGCTGTTTGTTGATGACAAGCGATTGGGTAATGAATACCATATCCAATATTATTTTTTGTGAATGATTGAGTGATTTTGTCTCTGTCAGCACAACGAATAACTCCTAAATGATAGACAGATTGAGCATTTTTAAGTACAACTTGAAAAGAAATAGGAGTGTCTTTTAGGTATTCTTGGTAAAGAGAAATAAGTCTTCTACGTTCTTGATTCCAATGGTCCAAATGAGGGAGTTTGACTGAAAGAAAGCCTGCTTGTAGTGCTTGAAGTCTTAAATTGTACCCAATAAATTCATGTTTATATTTATCTGAACGACCATAATCTCTTAATTGGAGAATTTTATGTGCCCACTCTTCATTTTGTGTGGTGATAGCACCACCTTCTCCTAAGGCACCTAAATTTTTGCTTGGATAAAAACTGAAACAAGCCAAATCTGCTAAAGACCCTATTTTTCTCCCTTTGTATGTTGCCCCATGTGCTTGAGCAGCATCCTCAATGACAAAAATATTTCGTTTTTTTGATTCTTGACAGATGGGAGATATATCCACTGGATTGCCATAAATATGTACGACAATGATTGCTTTTGTGTTTTGTGTGATTTTGGATTCGATTTTTTCCCAAGTCAAGTTCCAAGTATCTGGATCAACATCAGCAAAGATAACTTTGGCTCCACATTGGCTGACAGCCATAGCTGTAGCAATAAAGGTATGTGCAGGTACTATCACTTCGTCTCCTGCTTGAATATTTAATGCTTTTAAAGCTAAAAATAAAGCAGCAGTGCCACTACTTACTCCTATGCAGTATTTACTTTGACAATAGGCAGCAAATTCTTCTTCAAATTGATTGACAAGTTGTCCAGTGACGAAGTCTGAGTTTTTGAGACAAGTATCTTGAATATTTTGAAATTCCTTAAGTAAAGGCTGATGTATATGTTTTAAATCTACAAAAGGAATCATTACCAAAGTTTTTCTAATTGCTTGTTTTCTTTAGGATGAACTTCTATCCAAGTATTCAATTCATTTTTTTTCTTGTTCAAGAGTGAAATAGGAAAAAATACCAGATAATATATCAACGTGAGCAGTATTTTTTGGAAAGTTTGAAAGATAAATTGTATTAAAAGATGAATATAACCCATGATTTTTTTTGCCAATTTTTCAGATAGGATACCTATCATACCGATAAAAAGTGCGATATAAGATATCCATTCAAGACCAGTAATGAATGCAAGCAAACTCCAGCCTATCACTAAAGAAAGTAAGGGTAGATATACATTTTCTTTCATTGATAACTATTAAAATAAAGTATAGACAAAAGGTGCGACTGTGGTAGATCCTCCAGCAAATACCAATAGGGCTAGTAATATCAAAGTGATGATAATAGGAGTTAGCCACCATTTTTTTCTTTCCATTAAGAAATTCCATAATTCTTTTAAGTCTTCCATAGCTATTACTAATCTTTTGAAAAGGTACGATTTTTAAATAAATTCAAAGTAGATTTTGATTGTTCTTCTTTTAAAAATAGATAATTTCCAATCACTAAAATATCAATATCTGTCTGCATAAAACAGGCATAAGCGTCAAGTGCCGAACAGACAATAGGTTCACCACGGACATTAAAACTGGTATTGACCAATAGAATATCTCCACTTTGTTTCTCTACCTCATCCAATAAGCGAAATAATTTAGCATTGGTCTGCGGGGTGACTGTCTGTGGACGAGCAGAGTAGTCTGTATGTATGACTGCTTGATATTTATTTCTAGGAGTTTTTAACTTTTCTTCAGGTGGAAGAATAGCAAAATTTTCAGGAAGTGCAATGCGATGTTGATGATTCAATTTGACCACAAATTCCATATAATTTGCATTTTGAGGCAATTGAAAATAAGTTTGAGCATACTCTGCTTTTAACACTGGAGCGAATGGTCTGAAATCTTCTCTGAATTTGACTTTCAGATTGAGTTGGGTCTGCATATTTTTGATACTGGGGAGAGCAAGAATACTTCTGTTGCCCAAAGCTCTTGGGCCAAATTCCATTCGACCTTGCACCCATCCGACAACTTTGCCTTCTGACAACAATTGAGCAGTTTTATGGAACAATTCATTTTCTTCTAAAGAATAAAATTGGGCGTTATATTGCCTGAAAATTAATTTGATATCATCTTCTGAATATTGAGGACCATAATAAGCTGTCTGGTTTTCAAGAGCAATATTTTTTTCCAATTTTTTTCCAAAATAATGATGATATGCCAATAATGCTGCACCAATTGCACATCCGCTATCCCCAGGAGATGATGGGATATAGATATTTTCAAATAGTTGGGAATGAAGAATTTTGCCATTGGAAACACAATTGAGAGCAACTCCTCCAGATAAACATAGATTTTTAGAAGGGGATAGTTTTTTGGCATATTCTAAAATCTCCAACATTAATTCTTCTGTGACTTCTTGAATAGCTAAGGCCAAATCACAGTGAGCTTGTAGGATAGGAGCTTCTTCTTTTCTAAATTTTATTTGAAACAAATTTTCCCATTTTTGCTCATCTATCATTTTTAAATCATGCAGATAAGTAAAATATTCCATATTGAGCTGAAAGCCATTTTCTCCTTTTGATAGAATAAGATGTTGATAGATGAGTGCTTTATATCTATTTACTTCCTCAGATGTTTGGTTGCCATAAGGAGAAAGACCCATCAGTTTATATTCTCCAGAATTCACTTTAAAGCCTAAAAAATAGGTGAATGCGGAATAAAGCATTCCAATAGAGTGTGGAAAGTGAATTTCTTGAAGTAGTGTTATTTTTTCATTTTCAGCCTTTGAAATACTGATAGTTGCCCATTCTCCTACACCATCAACTACAAGAATAGTGGCATCTTCATACCCAGAGGGATAAAATGCTGATGCAGCATGGCTGATATGGTGTTCTGTGAAGAGTAAGGGCGTTTTTTTAGTGTCGAAATGTCCAATTTCTTTGAGTTTTTTTTTGAGTAGAGATTTAAAAAATATTTTTTCATTGACCCATTTGGGGAGAGCATAAAGGTAAGCTTTTAGTCCTCGAGGTGCCACTTGGGTAAATGTTTCTAAAATTCTCTCAAACTTTAATAGGGGTTTTTCGTAAAAAACTATTGCATCTAACTGGTCTAGACGGACTCCAATCTCTTTCAAGCAAAATGTTATGGATTGAGTGGGAAAGCTTTCATCATGTTTGATTCTTGTAAATCGTTCTTCCTGTGCAGCAGCTATTATTTTTCCATTTTCAATGATAGCAGCGGCAGCGTCATGATAAAAA
Source organism: Chitinophagales bacterium (assembly GCA_023957235.1). Lineage (GTDB taxonomy): Bacteria > Bacteroidota > Bacteroidia > Chitinophagales > JADIYW01 > JAMLHH01. The sequence goes on from JAMLHI010000004.1 coordinate 223,513, forward strand.
CAGGAGATTCCTAATATCAGCATGCTACTAAAATAAGAAAGAGTTTTTATAAATGAATAATACTTTGCTTCCTTGAAAAGAATTCAGTTAAAATCAGCTATTGTTTTTGATAAAGTATATTGTTTTTCATTCTTCTAGATTGTTCTTTTCAATCTCAGATGAAACATTTTTTTTTCTAATACAGAATATTTTTTTTAACTTGTTAAATCAGCTATTAAAAAGAATTATGAAAACATCTAGAATTATTGAGCGGACGCCCTCTGCTTATTCTTATCCTTTGCTCATCAAATCGCTTTTGCAAAATTCCTTAAAGTTTTATCCCGATCATGAAATTATTTATCGCGATTCTTTCAGGATGAATTATAGAGAATTTAATAAACGTGTAGCCCGATTGGCTCATACATTGACATCTATAGGAGTTAAAGAAGGGGATGTGGTTGGTGTGATAGATTTTGATAGTCATCGCTATTTAGAATTGTATTTTGCCATCCCAATGATAGGGGCAGTATTGCATACCATCAATTATAGATTGTCGCCACAGCAGATACTATATACAATGAACCATGCCGAAGATAAAGTTGTATTCTGTCATGAAGAATTACTGCCATTGTTGGAAGCTGTCAAACCTGAAATAGAGACGGTAGAAAAATATGTATTGTTAACTGATGGAAATATTCCTTCTTCTAATACAATTTCGTTTGTCGGGGAGTATGAAAAGTTAATTAAAAAACAAAAGGATAGTTATGATTTCCCTTCCTTTGATGAGAACACAATGGCTTCTTTATTTTATACGACTGGAACTACGGGGAAACCTAAAGGAGTTTATTTTTCACATAGACAATTGGTGTTGCATACTATAGCAGCAACAGCTACTCTTGGCGCTCAGGATAATATCGTGAATATCACTTCTAAGGACAATTATATGCCTATCACTCCTATGTTTCACGTTCATGCATGGGGATTCCCATATATTGCGACTATGCTGGGAATGAAACAAGTATATCCAGGAAAATATGAACCAGGAATGTTAGTGAAATTGATTCAATCAGAAAAAATTACGATTTCACATTGTGTGCCTACCATTTTGGGAATGTTGGTAAATTCTCCTGTAGCAGGTCAATTTGATTGGTCTAGATGGAAAGTGATTATTGGTGGCTCTGCACTTCCTCAAGGGCTTGCTCGTTCGGCCATAAAATTGGGAATCAGTGTAATGGTGGGTTATGGTATGTCAGAGACATGCCCAGTATTATCTCTTGCTCATATCAATGCAGCTATGTTAGAAGGATTGACAGAGGATGAACAAGTAGAAGAAAGATGCAAGACAGGGCGACCTATTGCAATGGTAGAGATGCAAATCATGGATGAAAAAGGTCATTTTCTTCCTTGGGATGGAGAGACAATGGGAGAAATAGTTGTGCGTACACCTTGGCTGACTCAAGGGTATTTTAAAGAAGAGGAGCGAAGTGAAGAGCTGTGGGAATATGGATATCTACATACAGGAGATATTGCTACTGTTGAGCCAAATGGAACTTTTATGATTCGTGATCGCAAAAAAGATGTGATAAAAACTGGAGGAGAATGGGTGTCATCTTTAGAGATTGAAAATTTAATTTCTCAAATAAATGGAATATCTGAAGTAGCAGTGGTGGGTATTCCTCATGAAAAATGGCAAGAAAGGCCAGCTGCTTTGATTGTTTTGAGAGCAGATACTAATGTGTCTAAAGAAACTATTGTCAGTCATTTAGAAAAATATGTACATACAGGAGACCTCAGTAAATGGGCTGTCCCTGATGAAATTAGGTTTGTTGCTGAAATTCCAAAAACTAGTGTTGGAAAAATTGATAAAAAGAGAATTAGAGCAGAATTTGTATAGCTAAAATCTGTATCCTAAAGAAGTGTAAAATATCCATCGTTCAAAATTGGATGATTTGGCAATAGAAATTTTTATTGGACCAATCAAAGAATTGTATGCAAGAGCAAGTCCGCCGCTATATGCATATTTGATGTTTTTAAAATGATTAAAATATATTTTATCTTCTCTGTAGTTTTCTTTTTCTGCATTGTCATACATCATGAAAGAAAATCTGGGGAGAATATAGATATTTTTTACAGGTATAATTTGACCTTCTAGCCATAATGAAGTAAAGTTAAATGCTTGAGTATAACCTTCTTTATTACCCATGAAAGGGATAAATGCATCCAATCTCTCTCTTTCTCTCTCATCCATTCCTCCCATAAAAAAGGCATCTTGTGATGGGAAATCAAATGAGCGACCTTTGAGACCATGAGAAATAAACATCCATCCACCATCCCATCTATAATGTAAATTAAACATTTTATGTAGAGGGATATATTGCTCAAAGAATAAGTGTAGTTTACTATAGGCGGAAAACTCTGGTCTGAACACCTGTAATTCACTCTTGATTTTATCATTTATTGAATCTTTTGTATTGATATATCTTTCAATTTTTCCGTTGCCATAAGGAATAAATTTGAGAGAAGCACCAGTATGGATTCCTTTACTAGGAAAAAAGGGTTTATCCAAGGTGTTTCTTTCCATTTTTAATTGGAAATGGATATTATGGTAGGGAGTTTTAGAAAGGATAGATTCATTGTTGAAAGTGGCTTTGTTTTTTAATCCTATTGCTAATTTTTTATTTAAATATTCTATTCCTGTTTGGATAGAAACTAAATTATTTTGTCCGATTGTCCAGTTGAAAGCCAGTAAGCTATTGGAATACAGATGGTCATATAAGCCGAGAGATTTGCTTTGCACATAATTGGTTTGGCTGATAAAACTGAAAAATTCATTCAAACTTAACCACCATCCTGAATCTCCGAAATATACCTGATATCCTGCTCTAATTTTGGGATTGTTGGAAACATCAATGCTGACCAATGAACGGGATGTGAATTTTCCTAAAGATCTGTGTGTCAGATTTAAGGTAATCCCTGCTGATAATTCAGGATCATAATGCAAACCGATTTTATATGCAAACTTTTTCACTCCCTCAGTTTTAAAAACCAATTTAGGTGCTAAGTTGTCTTTGGGATAGTCTAAATAATAATATACACGGTCAAAAAATCGAGTTCCATAGATTCTATCTACAGCTCTATTAATTTCATAATTGGTCGCATTTTTGGGGTCTTTAAATTCTATCTTATTTTTTATAATTGATTGATATTTATTGTTCTCTATGTTAATATCAAATTTTTCGAGATGAATATTATTCTTGTTTTTCCATTGCTGACCCTGCAATGATGAATCAGGACAGTCATATTTTTTTTGTTCTTCAGCAATTTGTGATAGAAAAGGAATGAAATTTTTTACAACTCTTTCTCCCAATTGAATCAATTCATTGATATTATTGAAGTCTGAGGAGCCAAAACCTTCTGAATTCAGAGCTTCGGAATAATCAATCAAAAGATCACACATATCTTTTTTGTCTTGATAGGCTTCTTTAGTAGAAATATTTAGCATTTGCTCAAATACTTTTACAAGTGTAGTGAGTTCTCTTTTTTTGAAAGTATAGCCGCTGGAATTAGCTCCAATAATAAAATCGGCCCCCATGTTTTTGAGTTCTTCTACTGGAAAGTTGTTAACGATTCCCCCATCCACTAGTATTTTTCCTGCAGTATCAATAGGTGAAAAAATAGTTGGTATGGACATAGATGCCCTTAAAGCCAAGGCAAGGTTACCTTTATTAAACTCTACAGACTCACCATTGACGATGTCTGCAGCAAAGCATTTGAATGGAATTTTAAATTTTGAGAAATCATTGATATGTTGGACATCAAATGTCAGGTCGTTTAGTAAACGCATAATATTTTGTCCTTCAATAAATCCCATAGGTAGGCTAGGTACAATTGAATTGCTTTTCAATTCAAGCTGATATCTTCCATATTCATCTTTTTCTTCCATGTTAATTTTAGACATAGGAAGAGCATCGCTAAGATATCCAGTCCAATCTAATGAGTGGGCGATAGAGTCTAATTCTTTGCCTGAATACCCGATAGAGTATAATCCGCCGACCAATGCGCCCATACTGGTACCAGTAATATAGTCAATTTTGAGATTTAATGAATCTATGACTTTTAGAAGAGGAATATAGACTAGCCCTTTGGCACCACCACCACTCAACACAAGTCCAATACTTGGACGACAATCTTTATGTTCTTCCGCTTTAGTATGGTTGGACCCTAAAAATAAAATGAATACAAGAATAGAAAAACGTATGACTTTAAACTTGTTAGTTGGCATTTTAAGATAAGATATTGAAGATGTTTAGTAAAATTAAAAAAGTCCATGAAAATTCATGGACTTAAGTTAATTTATTAAAAGTGGATTATAATTTTCTTTTTACTTCCACTTGTTCATAAGACTCGATAATGTCTCCAATCTGAATATCGTTAAAGTTTTTAATCTTGATACCGCATTCAAATCCTTTAGTAACATCTTTAACATCATCTTTAAATCGTTTTAATGCTTCTAACTGCCCAGCATGGATAACAATTCCATCTCTGATGACTCGAATTTTATTGGTTCTAGTGATTTTTCCATCTTGAACATAACATCCTGCAATAGTACCGACTTTTCCAATTTTAAAGATTTCTCTGACTTCAACTTCAGCAATAACTTTCTCTTCAAATTTAGGCTCCAACATTCCTTCCATTGCTTTCTTCACATCATCTATAGCGTCATAAATGATAGCATAGTTACGGATTTCAATGCTTTCTTTTTCTGCTAGTGCTCTTGCATTGGCTGTTGGTCTTACTTGGAATGCTACGATAATGGCATCTGAAGCTGTAGCTAATAAGACATCATTTTCTGTAATAGCACCAACACCGCTTAATACTATAGAAACTTGAATTTCTTCTGTACCAAGATTGAGTAATGAATCGCTAAGTGCTTGTACAGAACCATCCACATCTCCTTTGACAATTATCTTTAATTCCTTGAAATTGCCTAATGCAAGACGGCGACCAATTTCATCCAATGTGATATGTTTCTGAGCTCTGATTCCTTGTTCTCTCATTATTGTTGCTCTCTTGTTGGCAATTTCTTTAGCTTCATGTTCAGTAGCATAAACCTTGAATTTGTCGCCTGCTGTAGGAGCTCCAGAGAGACCTAATAATTGGACAGGTTGTGAAGGGCCAGCTTTCTTCACTCTTATGCCTCTTTCATTAGTCAAAGCTTTGACTCTACCAAAATGTTGTCCTGCGACAACAAAGTCACCAATATTTAATGTGCCTTCTTGTACCATTATAGTAGATATATATCCTCTTCCCTTGTCCAATGAAGCCTCTATCACACTGCCAGAAGCAAATTTATTTGGATTAGCTTTTAAATCTAATAATTCAGCTTCCAATAATATTTTTTCTAATAGTTCATCTACACCAATTCCTTTCTTAGCTGAAATTTCCTGACATTGATATTTTCCTCCCCAATCTTCTACTAAAACATTCATTTCTGCAAGTTGCTTTTTGATGTTTTCAGGATTAGCAGTCGGTTTATCTATTTTGTTAATAGCAATAATCATTGGTACTTCAGCAGCTTGAGCATGGCTGATAGCCTCTTTAGTTTGTGGCATCACATTGTCATCAGCAGCTACAACAATGACAACTATATCTGTCAGCTTGGCTCCACGAGCACGCATAGCAGTAAAAGCCTCGTGACCTGGGGTATCTAAGAATGTAACTTTTTTATTTTCTTCAGGAAGTGTTACTTCATAAGCTCCAATGTGCTGAGTGATTCCACCCGCCTCACCTGCAACTATATTTGCACTTCTGATATAGTCCAATAAGGATGTCTTACCATGATCTACGTGTCCCATAATTGTAACAATAGGGGATCTTGGTAATAAATCTTCTGGTCTATCTACTGACTCTTCTTCTTTCTCATCTTCTTCTATAATATTGATGAAATCAACATCAAAGCCAAATTCTCCTGCAACTAACTCAATGACTTCTGCATCAATTCTTTGATTGATAGATACGATAATACCTAAGCCAAAGCAAGCAGATATCACTTGAGTAGGAGATACATCCATGATATTAGCTAATTCACTTACAGAGATAAATTCAGTCACTTGTATTTTAGAGACTTCATCCCCTTCTGCTTTATTGAAATTATCTTCTCGTCTAGTTTTTCTATGTTTGGATTTATTAGATTTGCTTCTGTTTCCAGCACCCAATTTGGCCATAGTAGCCCTTATTTTATCATCTATTTCTTTTCCAGAAACAGCTTGTGGCTCATCTTGTCTTTTGTCATTTCTGCTGAATTTTCCACCACCTCTATTTTGTCCAGCATTTCTATTGTTTCCACCACCTTGTTGAGGTCTTCCTGTCTTTGGACCTCCTTGTTGTTGTCCCTGTGGTTTATTGGCTCCAGTACGGTCTGAACTTCCTGAGCCTTTATCGTCACTTACCACAACTTTGTTGATATCAACGACTTTCCCACCGATACGCTTTCTTTTTTTCTTCTCGTCGGATTTAGCAAAAGATTTTTTATTGTCAGTAGTACTCTTTTTATTGGAAGGTAATTCGACTCTTCCTACCACTTTAGGTCCTAATAGTTTTTCTGCCTCAGCCCTGATGATAACATCTTCTTCATTAAGACTGTTATTTGATGTTGATGTAACATATGGAGTGATTATAGGTTCAATAATTTCAGGCTTCTCAGCTTCTTTTACTGTCTCTGTTTTAGGTGTAGAAGTTTTAGCAGCTTCTTTTTTAATTGGTTTTTCAACCGGTTTTTCTTCCACCTTAGGAGATTGCTTTTTTTCTCCTAGATCAATTTTATCTACTACTGTAATTTCAACTTTAGGAGTGGGTCTGTTTTCTATTTCTACCTCTATAGGTTCAGGTAGCTTTTCTTCTTTTTGTTGAATACTAGCCTTTTCAATAATAGGTTCTGCTGTCTCAATTGCAGAAACAGTTTCTTTGGGCTTTATTACTTTTTCAACTGTAGGTTCAGGATCTTTTTCAACTGTCTTTTTATTTTCAGACGGTAAATTACCTATAATTTTAGGTCCTTCCAAAACTACTCTTGAACGTTCAACTACCTGATCTTTCACATGAGTTGAATCTTCCTTAACTTCTTCAGCTTTATCTTTTCTTGCTTTACCAATTTCAACCTCTTCAGCTTTTTTCTTAATTGCTAAATCTTGTTTGAAAGCACTTAAAAGGATCTGGTACTGATCTTCTGTTAGTTTAGTAGAAGGTTTGTTTTCTACAATATGTCCCTTCTCCGCTAAATGGTCAATAATAGTATGGATACCTACATTCAACTCTTTTGCGGCTTTAACTAACTGTATGGACTTATTTTCTGTCATTATAGACTTTTAGATTCTAGTTTGCAAATATACGCTGTGTATATTATATTATTTAGTTGTCAAATTCTTCTCTTAAGATACGGATAAGTTCATCTACTGTTTCTTCTTCCAAGTCTGCACGTCTTACTATTTCATTTCTGTCAAGTTCTAATACACTTTTTGCAGTATCGCAACCGATATTTTTAAGTGCGTCAATGACCCATGCATCAATTTCGTCGATGAATTCATCTAAATCAACGTCATCTTCTATTTCATCAATATCTCTGTAAACATCAATCTCATATCCGGTAAGTTTACTTGCCAATTTAATATTCAAACCACCTTTTCCAATGGCTAGAGAAACTTGGTCTGGTTTTAAGAAGACTGAAACTCTTTTTTCATCATCTGATATCTTGATAGAAGAAATTTTTGCTGGAGATAATGCTCTTTGAATAAATAAGCTAGTATTATTAGTGAAGTTGATGATGTCAATATTTTCATTTCTCAATTCTCTAACGATACCATGTATTCTTGAACCTTTCATTCCCACACAAGCTCCTACTGGATCAATACGGTCATCATAAGATTCTACAGCAACTTTTGCTCTTTCTCCTGGCTCACGGACAATTTTCTTAATCGTAATCAGCCCATCAAAAATTTCAGGAACTTCTAATTCCAAAAGTTTTGCTAAAAATGATTCATGTGTTCTTGATAGGATGACTCTAGGATTTGCTCCTTTCATCTCTACGTCTTTGACTACGGCTCTAAGTGTCTCACCTTTTTTATAAAAATCAGATTTGATTTGCTCGGTTTTAGGTAGCAAAAGCTCATTGCCTTCATCATCTAAAAGCAATATTTCTTTTTTCCAAATTTGATATACTTCAGCAGTGATGATTTCTCCAATTCTATCTTGGTAATTTTTGAAGATATCATCCTTTTCTAATTCTAAGATACGAGAAATGAGTGTCTGTCTGGCTGCTAAAATTGCTCTTCTACCAAAAGATTCTAAAGTGATTTCTTCATAGCAATCATCGCCTACTTCAAAACCTCCGTCAATTTTTTTAGCCTCAGAGATAGATACTTCTTGCAAATCATCTTGTAAGTCACCATCTTCTACAATGGTTCTGTTGCGCCAGATTTCTAAGTCACCTTTGTCGGTATTTACGATAATGTCGAAATGCTCGTCCGAACCATATTTTTTTCTTAGTAGTGTCTTAAATACATCTTCAAGGACACGCATCATTGTTGGTCTGTCAATGTTTTTAAATTCTTTAAACTCGGATATGGAGTCTACTAATTCTGAACTATTCATAGTTTTACTATTTGAATACAAAATGTTTTCTTGTGTATTTAATATCTGCACGATTAAAAGTTTTTAATTCGGCAGGGATTATTTCTTTTTTCTTTTTCTGCTCAGGGATTTCAATACTGATTGTCTCATTATCAAAACTCTTTAAATTTCCGATTTCTTTTGTCCCTGAAAGTAGAAGAATTTCAACTGGTTTTTCTAGCCATTTTTCATATTGCTGTACAACTTTAAAAGGCTCATCTAGACCTGGCGATGATACTTCTAACCAATATTTTTCTCCTACTAGACCATTGCTTTCTAAATATTCTTCAATAAATCTTGAGGTTTCAGCACATTGCTGTATGGTTATATTCTCTTTGCCATCGACAAAAATATTTATCCTTGCAGTTGCACTTACTTGAATATCAACTATAAATAAGTCTGTATCCACAAAGCGTGCTTGCAAAGTTTCATATATTTTTTCCTTAAGGACTAAAGAGTTTTCCATAATCAATATTGATAAGTCTAACAAAATAGGGGACTGAAAAAGGTCCCCTATCTCTCGACGGGATAAAGATATGAAAATTATATGAAATTTCTGATGGAGAAGTAATAAAATTAATTAAGTAATAATTTTTTTACAATAGGAGGTGTTTCCATTCTCCTTCTGGTATTTCATCTTTATCATGAGTGACATATAGAATAGTTCTATTGATAGCAAATTCATTGATTTTTTGCTTAAAAAATGCGCTGCTTTTGATGTCCATTCCTTGAAGAGGCTCATCGAGAATCAATAATTCTGGATTTTTGAACATAGCACGTGCAATGAGTATCATCTTTTGTTGTCCTAATGATAAATCTCCAAATCTTAATGCTTTCAGATAGGCAATGTCTAGCCAGTCCGCCAATATGTTTACTAATGATTTTCTTTCAGCTGTCAGTATTGGAATATGTCCAATATAATCACTCCATCCCGATGCGATTACTTCTTCACATGTGTGATGAGTTTCAAAAAATCTCAATTGCTCTGGTGAGAAATATCCTATTTTCTTTTTAATGTCCCAAATACTTTCTCCAGTGCCTCTTTTTTTATTGAAAAGTTGAATGTGATTGGAATATGCTTGCGGATGGTCTGCCATAATGATAGATAGAAGGGTGGATTTCCCAGAGCCATTTTTCCCTTGAATCACCCACCTTTCTGTAGGTTGGACTATCCAATGGGGAATATGGAAGATAATTTTTTTATCATATTTGACTTGTACATTGTCCATCTCAATGATAGTTTCATTAGCAGAGGATAGGGGAATATCAAATGATTTGGGTAAAGGTTGATTGTTTTGAAAGTTATAAACTTCTTTTAATTCTATTTGATGGGTAATGAAATCCATTGATTCTATTTCATGAGTATGAGCAGCAATGAATATATGCAATCCATTATGAATCAGTTTTTTTATCTGTTCAATGAGTTCTTTTCTAGCATCCATATCTAAGCCGATAAAGGGATGGTCAAGAAAAAGAATTTTAGGAGATTTGGTTAATGCTATAGCAATCATCAATTTCCTGGTTTGCCCATTGGATAATTGTAAAAAGGGTTGCTGAAGCAGACTGCTTAATCCCATTAATTTTGAGACTTGCAATGTCTTTAATTCATCTTGATGAGTCGAACGTAGTAAAATTTCTTTAGTCGTTGGGATATCATCTTGCTCTGTTGCTTGAAATCTTCTTTGGTAATATAAATCTTCGATATATCCTGAAGGAATTTTCACTTCTTGAGGGACATATCCTATCATTTCTGAGAGATATATAGTGGTGGAAGATTTTTGTTTTAAGTATTCGAGGTATGGAAATGAAATATCTGCTCCTGGGGCAAATAATTGTCCAGATAAGATTTTTAAAAGTGTAGTTTTCCCACTGCCAGTTGGGCCAGTAACACACCATTGTTGCCCTCTTTCCCATGTAAATGAAATAGGAGATTGTAATGTTTTTTGCCCTTTTTTAAGAGTAAGGTTTTTAATTTCAGCTATTTTGATAGGCATTATGTGAAATCGCTATTAAAATATGAAAATGAGAAATATGGGGTAGAAAGTATAGAAATACTATCTCACTATTATCTATATTTCGACGAAATAGATATTTTATTTCTCTGTGTGTTTGATAAATTTATTTTGAAAAATAATAATACTTGCCACTCCAATAGAAATCGAAGAATCTGCAATATTAAATATATACTGAAAAAAACTCAGCTCTTTTCCGCCAATAAATGGTATCCATTTGGGCCATGTTGTTTCTATTAATGGGAAATAAAACATATCCACTACTCTACCATGCAACCAAGTACTGTATCCTCCCTCAGAAGGAAATAATTGGGCTAATTGACCATAGCTATGATTGAAAATTACTCCATAAAATATGCTGTCAATAAGGTTTCCTATTGCGCCGGCTACTATCAACCCTATAGAGAAAATCAATCCTGGATGATAATTTCTTTTTATTAGATATGCGATATAATATATACCAGCAGGAACTGCCAGCATTCTAAAACTGGTTAATAGCAACTTTCCATAATCTCCACCCACAAGCCATCCAAATGCCATGCCCTCATTTTCTACAAATTGGATTTTTGCCCATGACCATCCGAAAATATCAAAGCCATCACCATAAGCGAAGTTTAATTTTATCCAAAATTTCACTATCTGATCTATGATTAAAATCAATAGAATCATGATTGTGACTTTCCAACCTATGTACTTCACTATATACTACTTCTGCTTTGCTTTTGCTTCAATACTTAAAGTAGCATGAGGAACAGCTCTTAATCTTTCTTTAGGAATCAATTTTCCTGTTTCTCTACAAATGCCATAGGTTTTGTTTTCTATTCTTATTAAAGCATTTTCCAAGTGTTGCATGTGCTTTAATAGTCTAGATGCCACTTGATTCATGTTTTCTCTCTCAAGAGTGATTGAACCATCTTCCAGATTGTTAAAGTTGTTTTCTCCTTCTCCTGTATTTTTGATTTGCTCTTGATAGAAATTGAGCTCTTCTTGTGATTTTGCTAATTTAGTTAGGATTAATTCTTTGAATTCTGCTAAATCTGAATCACTGTACCTTACTACATCTTCATTCATATTTATTTCTTTTTTATTTCCATAATAATTTCCAAGTCATTTAACTCATAAGTCTTAAGTTCATCTATATGGCTTACAAATAATAAATTGTCTGCTAAAGTTTCGTTGCAAATATAGTCAGTAAATGCTTTCAATGCTTTTTCTGCAATATTATGATTTAAAATTTTAATTTCAATCCTATCACTGACCTGATAATCATTTTCTTTTCTTTGAGTTTGAATTTTGTTGACCAATTCTCTAGCATATCCTTCATTTTTCAATTCTTCTGTGAGTGTAATATCTAAGGCGACAGTCCAGCCTTTATCACTAGCTACTAGCCATCCTGCAATATCTTCTGTTTGAATTTCAACCTCTTCTAATAATAGTGTGTAATTGATGTCTGAAAGTTGTAAGTCAAAAGTTTTTTGAGTTTCTAGATGATTGATATCCTCAGCATTCATTTCCAAAATGGCATTTGAAGCCTCTTTCATCTTTGCTCCCAATTTTTTTCCTAATAATTTAAAATTAGGTTTTACTTTTTTTGATACGATTCCAGTAGTATCTCTCACAAACTCAATAGTTTTAATATTGACTTCGGATAAAATTAAATTTTGAACTGCAGCTACCATTTCTTCTTGTTGTGAGTCTATGATAGGAATTAATACTTTAGCCAGAGGTTGCCTTACTTTTATATTTTCCCTTTTTCTCAAAGATAAAATCAATGAGGAGAGTTGCTGAGCGATATTCATTTTGGCTTCCAAATCTTTATCTATCCTCTCTGTCTTTGCAATAGGAAAATCTGTCAAATGCACAGAAGCAGAATTATTATCTTGAGCTTGGATTAGGCTCCTGTATAACCAGTCACTATAAAATGGTGCTATAGGAGACATTAATTGAGAAATGGTTGTCAATGCAGTATGTAAAGTCTGATAGGCAGCTATCTTGTCTTGAGGGTCTTCAGTTTTCCAAAATCTTCTTCTACTCAGACGGACATACCAGTTACTCAATTGGTCATTGACAAACTCTTGTATAGCTCTTGCAGCCTTTGTTGGTTCATAATCATCAAATGCAGATTCTACTTCTTGGATGAGTGAATGCAGACAAGAGATGATCCAACGGTCAATCTCAGGTCTTTGATGGATGGGGATTTGATCTTGAGAAAGTTTAAACTGATCTAAATTGGCATAAATCGCAAAGAAGGCATAAGTATTGTGTAGTGTGCTAAATAATTTTCTTTGCACTTCTTCAAGTCCTTCTATGTCAAATTTTAGGTTGTCCCATGGCTGGGAGTTGGATATCATATACCATCTGGTAGCATCTGCACCATATTTGTTAATAGTAATGAATGGATCTACTGCATTTCCTAGTCGTTTGGACATTTTGTTACCATTCTTATCTAAAACAAGACCGTTAGACATGACATTTTTATAGGCAACTGAATCATAAAGCATGACAGCGATAGCATGTAAGGTGTAAAACCAACCTCTTGTTTGGTCAACGCCTTCTGCTATGAAGTCTGCAGGAAATGATTTTTTGAAAATTTCTTCATTCTCAAAAGGGTAGTGCCATTGTGCATAAGGCATTGCTCCTGAATCAAACCATACATCTATTAAATCTGACTCTCTCCTCATGGCTTTGCCTTTGGAAGAAACCAGAATTACGTCATCAACAAAGGGTTTGTGTAAATCTAAGTTTTTTTCGGACAGGTCAATATCTCCCATTACTCCAGCCGCTTGTGCTTTAGAAAGTTCAGATTTTAATTCAGCAATTGAACCTATACAGATTTCTTCTTCGCCATCTTCTGTTCGCCAGATAGGTAAAGGTGTACCCCAATATCTGGAACGTGAAAGATTCCAGTCCACAAGATTTTCCAACCATTGACCAAAGCGGCCTTCTCCAGTAGATTTGGGCTTCCAATTGATTGTTTTATTCAATTCGACCATTCTTTCCTTGGCAGCTGTGACTCTAATGAACCATGAGTCCAATGGATAATACAATATTGGCTTATCTGTCCGCCAACAATGAGGATAAGAGTGCTCATATTTTTCAGATTTGAAACATTTGTTTTCAGTTTTTAACTTAATGACGATACGTTCATCTACTGAAAGATATTTATCTCTACCTTGTTTTTGCTTGGCTTGTTCTTTTTCCTCATCACTGAGATAAGCCTCTTTGACTGGTTCGCCAGCAAAATCTGTTACTATATCTATAAATTTCCCTTGTCTATCTACTAAAGTCAATGAGCCAATTCCATTTTCTTGAGCCACTCTCATGTCATCAGCTCCGAAACTAGGTGCAATATGAACAATTCCTGTTCCGTCTTCTGTAGTTACAAAATCTCCAGCAATAACACGGAAAGCATCGCCTTCTTCTGGTTGAGCATAAGGCAAGAGTTGTTCATATAGAAGTCCCGTAATATCACTCCCTCTAAATTCAGAAAGGATTTGATATGGGAGGTTTTTTCCATCATTTTGGTATAAAGAGAAGTCTTTATTTTCATTTTCAGCTTTCAAATATTTACCTAATAAATCTTTTGCCAAAATGATATTTACTGGTATATGTGTATATGGATTGATGGTTTTGACAAGGAGATAATTGATTTTATTACCTATTGCTAAAGCAGTATTGGAGGGCAATGTCCATGGGGTAGTCGTCCATGCCAAAATATAAAAATCTTCTCCATTAGTTTTCTCTGAAAGGAGAGAAAATTGAGGATGTTCACTTTCTTTTACCTTAAATTGTGCAACTGCTGATACGTCTTTGACATTTTTATAGCAACCCGGCATATTTAATTCATGAGAGCTAAGACCTGTGCCTGCTGCAGGTGAGAAGGGTTGTATCCTTAGTCCTTTGTATAAGTAATCTTTTTGATATAGCTTCTTTAATAATGACCAGATACTTTCAATATAATAATTTTCAAACGTAACATAAGGATTGTTTAAATCTACCCAATATCCCATTTTCTGGGTCAGGTCATCCCATACGTTTTTAAACTTCATCACCTCTTCTCTGCACTCTTTATTATACTCTGCAATTGAGATTTTTGAGCCAATATCTTTTTTAGTGATACCTAGTTTTTTCTCTACTTGCAATTCAATAGGAAGTCCATGGGTATCCCAACCGCCTTTGCGTTCTACCTGAAAACCTTTTAAGCTTTTGTATCTACAAACAAGGTCTTTGATAGTTCTAGCCATGACGTGATGGATACCTGGCATGCCATTGGCGGAAGGAGGTCCTTCATAAAAAACAAAATTATTTTTCCCTTCTCGGATAGCTATACTTTGTTCAAAAGTTTGGTGTTGATTCCATATCTGAAGTATCTCCGATTCAATATGAGATGGTGATAGTTGTTTGGATTCTCTGAAGTTTTTCTCTGAATATGCCATAATCAATTCGCTCTTAGGTATTTCCTAAAAATTAAGAATGTGCAAAAATAAGAAAATGAAATCAGAATAGTAGTTTTTGTGTTGGCTATCTTCTATATACTAATAAAATGAAGAAATGATGTTTTCAAAAGAAGTCAATAATGGAATTAAATAATAGCAAAAGCGATACTTACTTTTCCTTTTAAAATCTCGGATTGATTTTTAATTGTCTGGCCGCTTCTCTTATTCCTCTACCAATGATTTTCTCTAAGGTGTTTTTTATTAGGAATCCTGTCATAGGTAGAGAAGGAGTTACTTCTATTTTGTATTCTAATCGACAACCGTTTTCTGATAGTTTTGAAAACTTCATGGTTCCAAGATGGTCTTTTATGCCAAATCCATTAGTGATTTTATATTCAATATATTGATTAGGAAAATATTGTGTTATAGTTTCTTCTATGATTAAAGGGAAAGCAATAATCCTTCTGACAGAACCAAGACTATTGGCATCTCTGGGATCTTCTCCAAATTTTATACGCTTGACAGCAGCAGGGTATATTTTCCCCATATTTTCATGTTCCGAAAAAAAACTAAATACAATTTCTATAGGAACTTCAAAGTCTTGTAATAGATGTATAGTTTCTTTTTGCGTGTATTGGGTAATCAAAGAAGTTATCATATAGACAAAATAATCATTTTTGATTGAATAATGAAATTATTACCAAGTAATTAAACGATTAATTTTTAAGATAAAGGCTGTATTTTTGTTTTTGTGTCAGAGTTTGAAGATTTAGAAGAAGATATTTTTGCCGATGATGATAGTGGTGAAGAACTTTATGAACATTATCGTTTTGTCGCTGACAAAGGGCAGGGACCAATAAGAATAGATGTCTTCTTGTTGGATAAAATATTAAATGTCAGCCGAAGTAAAATTCAAAATGCTGCCAAATCAGGTAATGTTTTGGTCAATGGACAAGAGGTAAAACCTAATTATAAAGTCAGGCCGAATGATTTGATTCAGGTAGTCATGGATAGGCCTCCTAGAGAGTATGCTATAATAGCAGAAAAATTAGATTTGGATATTGTTTATGAAGATAATGAAGTGTTGGTCATCAACAAGCCAGCTGGTATGGTGGTTCATCCTGGTCATGGCAATTATACAGGCACATTAGTGAATGGACTTTTATATCTTAAAGATAGTTGGCCTCAAATTAATGGAGAGTCTCGTCCAGGAATTGTACATCGTCTTGATAAAAACACTTCTGGTATATTGGTTGTTGGTAAAACTGAATCTGCTTTACAACATTTGTCTAGGCAGTTTTATGAACGGACAACTCAACGTTATTATGTGGCTTTGGTGTGGGGAAATATAGATGAAGATAGTGGACGGATAGAAGGTCATATTGCTAGACATCCTCATGATAGACTTCGATTTTATGTTGATGAAGATCGTCTGACAGGAAAATGGGCGGCAACGAATTATGAAGTCATCAAAAGGTACGGATATGTAACTCTTGTGAAATGTAAGTTGGAAACGGGTAGGACACACCAAATAAGAGTTCACATGAAATATATTGGACACCCACTGTTTAATGATTATACTTATGGTGGAGATAAGATAGTATATGGGACAATCTTTACCAAGTATAAACAATTTGTAGAAAATTGTTTCAAGCAGATACCCTCACAGGCCTTGCATGCACAGAGTTTGAGCTTTTCACATCCGATTAGTGGAGAAAATATGCATTTTGAAGCTCCTTTGCCTGAAGGATTTCAAAAAATCATTGATAAATGGGATACCTATACTCAAGCTCTCCAGATGGGAAGTGTTATTGATGAAGACTAATTGATGTCTGATTCGGAATATTACCATATAATTAATTCAAGGGTTTTTTATTTTAGAATGATTTTAGATAAGCTGAAATTTGTGAGTTAGCTTACATATTGATTTGTTTACATTTTTATTTTTTGTTATTATAAAATACTTGTTACTAAGTATTTGAGTGGTTTTTTATTCAAATAGACTTTTGTTGCCTTATTGTTATCTGAAATAAGAAGAAAGTGGATGTGATTAAAATCATTTAGGGCTGAATATGCTCACAATACCTTTGTTATGAATTAGGACTTTACCCTCCTGATTTGAAACAAATTACTTAAAAAATTGAAACTATGTTATCTAAATCACAAGCAAGAACATTTTTCTTAGGTGGAACTTTGGTGACTTTTTTAGCTTTTATTGGGCTGACTGTTTACTCTTTCCAACCTAAAAATGATCAATCTAATATCAAAAAATTAGATGCCAAAGCCATTCGAGGGAAAGCCATTTGGGAAGCCAATAATTGTATGGGTTGCCACACATTAATGGGAGAGGGTGGATATTATGCACCTGAATTGACTAAAGTTATAGAAAGAAGAGGAGAAGGGTATGTAAAAGCAGTGCTCCAATCTCCAATCCCTTGGGGACCTAAAGGTCGCAAAATGGTCAAGTATGAAATGAATGATGAAGATACTGAAGCTATGATTGCTTTCTTGAAGTGGGTAGGAGAAATTGACTTAAACGGTTTTGATAGAGTCGTATCTCCATTGGCAAAAGATTAATCAACACATTAAAATTTTTTAGTTATGAAATATAAATCGCAAAAAGTTGCTTATTGGTTCTTTGCATTATGTATGCTTTTGCTCATTTTGCAATTGACCTATGGTTTTATTATGGGCTTTGCACGCATTGGAATGGATGGTCTGCATGATTTTATTCCTTTCAATACTGCGCGTGCTGTACATACCAACTTGCTTGTAGTATGGTTGTTGGCAGGTTTTATGGGAGCAGCATATTATATTATTCCAGAGGAAGCTCAACGAGAGTTGGTCAGTGTTAAACTAGCTTATGTTCAATTGATTTCTTTGGCTATAGTTGGAGTTATAGCAGTCGTAGGTTATCATTTCAACCATTGGGAAGGTAGAAAATTTTTAGAGATTCCTAGAGAATTAGATTATTTGGTAGTCGTGAATGTACTGTTATTCCTAGGTTTGATTTTGGCTACTTTGTTTACCGGCAAACGGCGGACTACAACTGCTTTGGTGTTGACAATGGGCTTGCTATTTGCTGCCTTGTTATATCTGCCAGGCATGATATGGTTTGATAGCCAAGTGACCGACTCATTCTTTCGTTGGTGGGTTGTTCATCTTTGGGTAGAAGGTGTCTGGGAATTAATCATGGGAGGGATATTAGCATATCTATTGATAAAATTGACTGGGGTTGACCGTGAGGTGATAGAAAAATGGTTGTATGTCATTGTTGGTTTGACTTTCTTATCAGGAATTTTAGGTACAGGTCATCATTACTATTATATTGGTGTGAATAAAATTTGGTTGATAGTAGGAGGTGTTTTCTCTGCTCTTGAACCATTGGCTTTCTTAGCTATGGCATTGTTTGCCATGTATATGTATCGAAAAGGTGAAAAATCTCATCCTAATAAAATTGCCTTATTCTGGACAATTGGTTCTTCTGTTGTTTCTTTCATTGGTGCTGGACTATTAGGGTTTGCACATACTTTGCCTCAAACTAATATTTATACTCATGGTACATTAGTGACTGCAATGCATGGGCACTATGCCTTCTGGGGAGCTTATGCTATGATTGTTTTAGCGATTATCAGTTATGCTGTGCCAAACATGACTGGCAGAAAAAGATACAATAATTCGGCAGGGCATTTGGCATTTTGGTTGTCCAATATTGGCATGTTGGGGATGACAGTTGCCTTTGGTGTAGCAGGTGTAGCTCAGGTATATTTAGAGCGTAAGATGAAACTGGATTTTATGGATGTTCAGAATGAAATCAGTATTCATTTTGTTGTATTGATTTTGTGTGCAACAATGTTCACTTCTGGAATTTTGATGTATATAGTTGAGTTCCTAAAATATGGCAAGCCTACAGATGAAGCTTTAGAAACTGCATAATATTAATAATTGGTTCGAATGGGAAAGGCAGTATAGGAATTGTATGATGCCTTTCCCTTTTTTAACTTAAATGAAGAAAATGTTGATAGTAGAAAAAAATATTTATTATAAAGCAATTGGCTCAGAATTGCAAGTGTTTAAACATGTTGCTGAATTGAAATTGCCTTTATTACTCAAAGGACCTACAGGAACTGGTAAAACGCGTTTTATTGAGTTTATGGCCAATGAATTGAATCGTCAATTAATTACCATCAACTGTAATGAAGAAACATCATCTACAGATTTAATAGGTAGGTATATTATCAAAGGTTCAGAGTCGGTATGGATAGATGGCCCTTTGTCTATTGCTGTGAAAAATGGCTATATTTTATATCTAGATGAAATTGCTGAGGCTCGACCGGATGTGATTGTAGCTATTCACTCTTTGACAGATCATAGAAGAGAATTATTTATAGATAAATTAGGTGAAACAATAATGGCGCATCCAGATTTCTTATTGGTCGCCTCATTTAATCCTGGTTATCAAAAAGGTTTTAAAGAGTTAAAGCCTTCAACAAGACAGCGGTTTGTGGCGTTGACTTTTAATTATCCAAAAGCAAATGATGAAATAGAAATATTAGTACAAGAGACTGGTATTGAGAAGGATATCGCCAAAAAATTAGTCAATATCGCCTCGAAAATTAGAAATCTGACTGAATTAGGTCTTGCAGAAACAGTATCTACACGTTTGTTGGTAGATGCCGCTAAATTGATTTTTAATGGCTTACCCAAGAGACTTGCTGTACATGTTGCTATCGTTGAACCTTTGACGGATGAAGAAGAGACTCTGCAAGCTTTGAAAGATTTGTGTGATTTGATGATATAGGAATATGTAATTATGGACTTGGAGTTAGATGAAATATTATTCTCTAAAACACTCAAATTTCTAAAGTGGAGAAGGAAGAATGATTCAGAGATTGTCGCACGAAAGGTAGTGTTAAATGATATTAAACCTCGTTTGACATTGATAGCTAGAGCTTTGTGTGCAAGTCCTATTGAGATTTATCCTGCAGAAAGAGAAGGTGGATATAAAGATGATAATTTTTTTCTGCCTACCAAGTGCTTTCTTTTTAGTACTAAAGAAGAGAATTTTCAATACTATATTTTTAGAATCTTCTATTTAAGTATTCAGAAACAGATGGATTTGAATGGTCATCATGATGATTTGTCTTCAGTTGACTATTATCAAAAGGCAATAGATACAGCTCCAAAGATTTTGAAAGTATTGTTTGAAGAGTATCCTCAAATGCAGGATTGGTATGATCACCTTTTATTGCAATTGCCTAAAGATAAGAAATCTCAAGGATGGGAAGTGAGTTGGCTTTATGGCAAATGGATGAAAAATTCATCTCCTGAAGAGCTGGAAAGCCTAAAGAATTTGGATGACAATAGGGCTGGAGTTTTTAATAAGGTAGAAGCTAAGACTTCTTTAAATGCTAGAGCAGTTGAAGAAATAGAATCTTTAATCATTGACAAAAAGCAGCAAGAAGATTATGTCATGTTGCATAATTTTGAGAAAATCGAATCTGCCGAAGAGTTTAATGGCAATTGGAGGGATTTTGATGGTACAGATGATTTAGAAGAGCACCAAGATGCATTGGAAGAAATGAATATGAAATATACTGTCAGGGTGGACGATACTGTTCATTCTGTGTATCAGGCTGATTTTGTTGAAAATACATCTATTGCTGAGAGTGCTGAGGTAGATGAAAAGGGATTTCATCTCAAGTATGACGAATGGGATTATAAGAAGAATAAATATCTCGTTGATTTTTGTAAAATTTATCCCAAAACACAAGTAAAATCTGACGCTATTTATTATAAGAACACTATTACTCGATATAAATCCACTTTAAATCATCTTCGTAAGATGTTGGCAAATGTTAACAACCGCCAACTTCAAGTAAAAAGGCAGATACAAGGAGAGCATTTTGATTTGGACGCATTGACTGACTTATTAGTTGATGTTCATTCTAAAATTTCTCCTGATGAAAGGGTCTATATTACTAAGAGAAAGAAGGAAAAAGATATTGCCATTTTATTACTTTTAGATTTAAGTCTTTCTAGTGATGGATATGCAGCTGGAAGAAGGGTGATTGATGTCGAAAAAGAAGTGTCCATATTATTTGGAGAAATTCTCAATGAGTATAATATAGATTTTGCTATAGATGGATTCTATTCAAAAACTCGTCATCATACTTCTTATCTCACTATGAAGGAATTTAATGATGATTGGAATTCTGCAAAATTAAAAATCGGGGCGGTAGAACCTAGTGGATATACAAGAATCGGTGCTGCACTTCGTCATGGAGGAGTACGTCTAGATAAAATTTCTTCTCAAAATAAATGGATTATATTACTTTCTGATGGCAAACCCAATGACTATGATAAATATGAAGGGCAACATGGATTGCATGATGTCAAACAAGCATTGAGAGAGTTGAATAAGCGTCAGATAAATTCTTATGCACTAGCCATTGAATCTCAAGCCAAATATTATTTACCCCAAATGTTTGGGCTGAATCATTATCAAATTCTCTCTTCTACAGAGTCATTATTGCAATCTTTGACAAAATTATATGACAAAATAAAAAATCAATAAATGTCTGTAAATAAAAATATTGCATATCCTCCGGGAGGAGTGCTAATGTGGATCATCATTTACCTCGAGTTAGCAACATTTGGGATGGCTATGGCTGCTTTGGCATTTTATGGTGCCGCAGATAGGATCAATTATCATCAAGATAGTTTGATGCTCAATAAACTATTGGGAACGATCAATACTCTCTTTCTCTTGAGTGGAGGTTTTTTTGCTGCTTATGGTGTTCAAACTTTTAAAAAGAATCAATTTGAGTTATCCGCTAGATATTTATTAGGATCTATTTTTACTGGGTTAGGCTTTTTATTATTGAAAATATTTGAGTATCAGCAGAAGTTAGCTAGTGGTTTAGATATGAACTATAGCCCATTTTTTATGAATTATTGGCTGCTGACTGGATTTCATTGGATTCATGTGCTAGTAGGTGTTGTCATATTGATTTTTATCAGGAGGACGATTGTTAAAAATCAGCAGTCCGCCTCTTTAGAAGATATTGAAGCAGGAGTCGCTTTTTGGCACATGTGTGATTTGATATGGTTGTTATTGTTTCCTTTACTCTATTTTCTTTTTTAAGTGATGAAAAATTCTCTTTTATATACGTTTTTGATATTGATAATATTAACCATATTGTCGGCTTCTTTATCTCATTTTCAATTGGCAAAAACGGGAGTGATTGTAATTGTAATTTTTGCAATAATCAAGTTTCTACTTGTAGGTTTTCAGTTTCTTGAACTTCAATTAGCACATAAGTTCTGGAAGGTATTATTCGTGATTTACAGTTGTCTGATGGCAGCAGTTTTTATTATTTTACTGTAATTGAGAAGTGCTCTTTTCTCGAATAATTTTGATTAAAAGTGAGTTGATATCTTTTAGGAATAGGATTGATATTCTCATTTTAAAATGAGTTTCTATACATTAGGAAACTTCATTTTATAGCTTACATCAACATCTCCCTTCATGATTTTTTGCAATTTCTTTTGAATCATTTTTCTTTTAAGTGGAGCTAATTTTTCTGTAAAAAGGATACCTTCGATATGATCGTATTCATGTTGGATGACCCTAGCATTGATATCGTCATAAGATTCTTCCTTCCACTCAAAGTTTTCATCTTGATATTTTATTTTTAAATTGGCTTTTCTGTACACATCACCTCGAACACCTGGAATACTGAGGCAACCTTCTTCATATTTCCATTCTTCACCTGACTCATGAATGATTGTAGGATTGATAAAAACCTTCTTTATTCCTTTCAACTTAGGGTTGTCTTTAGATTCCATTTGTACTGAGTCCACTATGAATAAGCGGATAGATAAACCAATTTGTGGTGCAGCCAATCCAATACCACTGGCTTTATACATGGTTTCATACATATTGTCAATAAGCTGCTTTAAGTCTTGATATTCGGAGTGGATTTCTTTTCCTTTTCGTTTCAATACATTGTCGCCGTATGCTACTATTGGTAATATCATGATGTGTATGATTCTAAATAATTTTGTAATAAGATGGTTGCACTGACTGTGTCAACAAGTGCTTTATTTTGTCTATCCTTCTTCTTTAGGCCACTCTGAATGATAGTCTGCTGGGCAATTTTACTCGTAAATCTTTCATCGACCAAAACAACAGGAATTTCAGGAAACCATTCTTTGAGTACTTTTTGAAATTGGTAAATCATTTCAGTGGTTTCGCTTATCTCGTTGTTTAATCGCTTGGGTTCTCCTAAAATAATTTTAATTATTTTCTCTTTGATAATCAATGGCTTTAGCGTGGTTTCTAGTTGGTGGGTGTCCATTGTACCATGTCCAAAGGCAAAAATTTTCATATCATCACTTAGAGCAAGTCCTGTACGCTTTTTTCCATAGTCTATTGCCAAAATCTTGCTCATAACAAAATCTATTTTTTAGGATTGACTTTTACTGAGAAAAAAAGCTCTGTTGTATTAGGTTGTGTATTCGCAACGACGGTTACAGTTTTGGTATTTGAACCCAGACGGCCTTCAGAGTCAAATTCTATGGCAATATTTCCATTCTCTCCAGGGGCTATTGCTTGTTTAGGATAATCTGCTACTGTGCAACCGCAACTTCCATGTGCAGACTGTATAATTAAAGGTAAATTTCCTGTGTTTTTAAACTCAAAAGCGTGTTTTACTTTTGTCCCTTCAATGACTTCACCCAAATCTACTTTAGGTTCTGAATAGGTGATTCTTGTTTTGGGAGTGCTATCAAGTTCATTTTCAATTCCTTTTACTAGACTATAAGAATTACCTGCTTCATCTGTAACAACATCACTCATATCTTCGCCTGTAACCTCTTTAATGATATCTGTTTTTTGACTGAGTTTATCATCTTGTTGACATGAAGTCCAGGAGATGATGGAGAAAAGTAAAAGGAAAGTGTATCTGATTTTCATAAAAAAACAATTTGCAATGCAAAAATACAACTATTGAACCTTTAAACCATATATATTGACTATAAATTGAAAGTTGCTGTTTTGTTCATGTTGTTATATCTAGCATTTTGGGGTGTAATGGCCAAAAATTAGGCACTCATTTTTTCGATATTTTGATAACAAAAAGAGGCTGTACAAGTGACGTACAACCTCTTTGTAAGATGTATATTGATATTTTTACTTGGAAATATCCATCCTAGAAAGCAAGAGCTTATCGCCTTTGCCAGTTTCAGATAGATAAACAATATATTGTCCTAATCTCAAAACATTGTTAGATGGGAAAAGATAAAATTTCTTATTTTCTGCTTCTCCTAATAATTTAAAATCAGAGATTGTTCCTTTATTTAGATCAATTGTGCCGTACTGTACACTATATAATGGTGTCCAAGTTGTGGTGGTTGTCTTTGAGAAGAAATCCAAATCTATATCTGTTTCTTTCTGGATAGAACGGCAGATATTAATCAGCCAATATAATTTGGACTTGTCTTGGGACTCTGTCATGATTCCTGAAACTGGGAACATATCAGATGTTAAAGGTGATTGACTGAAAAATCCAGCAGTTTTCTTTTGATCTATAAAAATTCCATAATTATTTTTTAAGTTTCCTTGATGATCAAACTGAAATAGATAGACTCCTTTGTACAATTTTGTACCTGCTGGTTGTCCTACACCAAATGGTTTGCTTTTAGTGAGTTTAAAGTCCTGTCCATTAATTAAAATATCTCCATTGGCTGCAAAATATATTCCATAAGTAGAGAATTTTTTACCATCAAATTTGACTATATCTTTTTGATCGCTCGGCTTAACTGCTTTTGAGTTAAAATCACTGACGGGTGTTTCTTTTGCAAATTTCAATTGACCATTGCTTACCTCTCCAAGTGCAAATCCATTAAAATTCAAGGCATCTAACATATCATCAATGGCTTCTTGTGTAATGCCGTAGTCAGTATTGCCAGAGAAGGTATTGACCATGCTTTTTATTCCTCCAAACATTCCACCAGAAGCAGCACTAGAATTGGCAGCTGCTTTTTCTTCTTCGTCAGCAGATGTTGTAGCGATTAGCCCTGTTTTATATACTTGATTGATATATTTTGTAGTTGGGTCTTTAGTAATAGTAGGTCCATAGATAAATACAGAATTGTTCTTTTCGTATGCTTCTAAAATTCGCCACCCATTTGAAGGAGCTTCAAATTCTACTTTTTCTACTATTTTTCCTTCTGGTGTGATTCTGAAATAAATGTATTGAGTAGGTGAAATTTTTGCTTTTTTATCTATCCCTCCTTGAGGTGCAAATACAACAATCCAGTCTCTAGGAAGGTCGTCATTACTTAAAGCATCATTCTCATCTCTTAATGGTTCTGCAAAGATAGGAGCGTATGGTGCTGGAAAGTCTATGGATGTCATGACACTGATATTGACATTATTGTCACTTTTTAATAAATCATAGTGCAAATAAGAGCCTAAAATATCTTTTGGAGAATCTTGCCTTCCCCCGAATACTAATATGGAACTATCTCTGTCCACTTCATAAGCTCCTCCACGGAAAAAATACTTTTCACCAGCATCGTTTCTTGGTTTTACTTTTTCTAACATCTTAATGCTTTTGACATACTGTCCATACCACCAACGGTATTTATATGTAATCAACTTCTTGCGGAAGATTAACTTTCCAGCCATAGTTGTTGAAGCTGTCAAGGCATTGGTTTGGTATGTGTCTCCTCTGAAATTGAACCATTTATATCTGGTTCTGACTTTTTCAATATCCCATTCATCTTTTACAGTATTGATAAGATCCATCTCTTTGTTGAAAGTATAAGTCTCAATCTTCACTTTTCGATCTGAAGAAGGAAGTACATAAATCATGTCAAAGGTCATGTCTTTCTCATTGACTTCGGTGCCTCCCAAATATCCGCGTTTGGCCTTACGAGAAATATCATAAGATTTCTCTAATACATCATTTTGTGCATAACAGTAGCTCGAAAAGGCTACTAGCAGTAACATTAAGATTGTTTTCATAGTGTTGTGTTGGTTGTTTATGTTACAAATGTGTAATTAAATAATGATAATGTAAATAGCTAATTGAAAATTTTTTAAAAAATATTTTATGGAACGGATGACATATTCTTCATCTTTTGAATAGTTGAAATAAAACTATGGGCATCTAGGGTATTGATACAATTGTATTTTTGTAATCCTCCTTTCCTAGCAGCGATGATGCCATATTGAATATCATGAATGCCATTCAGGTGGTGAGCATCTGGATTGATAGATATCCATACTCCTTTTTCCATACAATAGGGTATCCAGTGCCAATCTATATCCAGTCTGTGAGGATTGGCATTGATTTCTATAATGACATGATTGGCATGGCAAGCATCAATGATTTTTTTGTGGTCAATAGGATATCCTTTTCTAGACAATAGAAGCCTGCCTGTCAGATGTCCTAATATATGCGTATAGGGATTTTCAATAGCTCTGATAAGCCTTTGCATTGCTTTTTCTTCATTCATATTGAGTTGGCTATGGACAGACGCAATGACCAAATCGAAAGTTTTTAATATATCTTCATCATAATCCAATTGTCCATCATAAAGAATATCGCATTCTATACTTTTGAAAATTTTAAAATCTTTTAATTTTTTTTGAACTTCATCTATCTCTTGATGTTGCAGGATGATTCTCGGAACACTCAATCCATTGGCATAAAAAGCACTTTGGGAGTGATCGCTCACTACCAAATATTGATATCCCGATTGCTGACAATACTTCGCCAATTCTTCGATGGTATTCCTTCCGTCTGAATATATAGTGTGATTATGGACGACTCCAAGTATGTCTTTGGCTGTAATTAAATCTTTAAACTGCTCTTCTGGATGGGGGAAATATTGAGGAAATGAATGCCTACACTCAGGAGGAAAATAGGGGAGTCCCGCATTTTGATAGATTTCATTTTCAGAGGATAAGTTGGCAATAGGTGTTTTCAGTTGATGACTGACCATTTGTATATGTTCCTGACTGCCAGTGGTTTCAAATAATCTACACGCTATTTCTTGATGATGTATAGGCTCAATGATGATATCTATCCATCGTTCGGATTTTAAAAGGACTTGTTCATTTTGAATGAAAATCTGACAATTTATATCTTGTAATTTATTAGCTATTTGGCTTAGAGATGTATTTGTAACGAGCAGATGCAATTGTGTCAGGCTGATTTCTTGGCTTCTGTAATCTCCAGTAGGGATAATTTGGACATCATTTCCCAAAAGATTTTGGAGTTGAGGATAAATCTGCTCTTTCCACTGTCTGTCCACTCTTGCATATAAATATTGATTGGAATTTTGAAGTAAGAATTCAATATTCTCTTTGATTTTCTCTTGTGTTTTTTCTCCAAATCCCTTGAGTAATGTCAATCTATTTTCAAGGCAAGCATAATACAATTCTCCTAGTGTTTCTACATTTAACTCTTTCCATAATTGGGCTATTTTGCTAGGTCCAATTCCAGGAATTTGGAGCATTTCTATCACTCCGGGTGGAGTTTTTTCAGTATATTGATTCAATAGTGAGAGTTGATGGCTTTCTGTTAGCTCAATAATTTTTTCTGAAATAGCTTTTCCTATGCCGGGTATCTCTAGCAATGCTGCTGCTGTCTGTTTTTCCAAAGGAAAGTCTATCTTTTTAAGGACTCTTGCAGCATTAGAATAGCTTTTTATTTTAAATGGATTTTCTCCATGCAACTCCATGAGGTCTGCTAAAAGCTTAAAATGTGTGGCTATTTCTGTATTATCCATAGGATTTAAAGTTAAAAGTATTTCTTTAAATTCTGTTACAAGCTGGGGGTTCTTATTATTTGGATAACTATTAGGATGTTTATCATGTCTTACTTTTCGCTCTATTGTAACATTTGTAACCATCTATTTCAACAATATCTGATATTTTTGTGTTGAACAATTATGATAATAATGGTAGGATTTTTAAAAAACTGGTCTGTAATACGTATCGTGCGTTTTATTTTGGGGGTGTTGATTATCATTGAAGGTATAAAATCCTCTGAATGGATATTTATCGTATTGGGTGGATTGTTTTCTTTAATGGCAATATTGAACGCAGGTTGCGGCACTAGTGCTTGTTCTGTACCTAAAAAGTCATCTCAATCCCCAATGGATGAAGAAGTTACTTATGAAGAAGTAAAATAAGGATTAATTAATATCATATGTCTTGTTCTGAAATAGGTTTACACTAAAAAGTGTAAAACATGGACAAAGAAGGTATATAGAAACTCGCTCCAGCATACGATATCTGCTTCGCCTATCGTCCGGATAGTATTTGGGTAAGCCAACATAATTTAAGCATCAATGGAAAAAGAAAGGGATTTACAAGAGAAGATTCCCTACTAGTTGCACAACAAAACTCTGTTCGCACAACTAATAAATGGATTGATGAATGTGTTGATTTGGTGAAAAATTGGCGACATTATGCTGCACAATATCAGGTGGATGAAGCAAAGACCAATAGTATAGATGCTCTTTTGATAAAAGAAGTGTTTTGAAAATTAAAAAAGCCTAGAAAAATTATTTAACAGACACCGCATTATAGTTTATTGGGCACGATCCTGAACAAGATTTTAGTGAAGAGCTAGCTGTGTTGCAAATGCCGGAAGTTTCAGTAATTCGCTCTGAAATGAACAAAATGTTGAACGAAGTTTTTACATCCGTAAAACAATGGAAAGAAATTGCTCAAAAAATTGGAATACCACGATTAGAACAAGAATTGATGCAGGTCGCTTTCAGAATAACAAATGAATATTTTTATATAACTATCCATAATTTGGTTTTGTTATAGTTCTGACCTCCAAGAGGTCAAACCTTTATGACTAAAAACCATTTGACGTTACATGCGACCCCATCGGGGTCGAACATATAATGTGACATAATTTCTATATCCATATTACTCCTATGTAGTAAGAACCTCATTGCTGATATTCATTTATTTTTATATGCATTTGCATATAAAATTTTAATATCAATACAGACTATATGTTTTTTCATATAATTTTGTATTTTTGTGTATAATAGTTGTAAAAGCATATAATTATGTACATTAATCTCGCCAATTTTATTAAGACAAAAAGGAAAGAAGCCAATCTTACTCAGCAAGAATTTGCCGAAAGAGCAGGTGTTGCACTTACGGTCGTTCGGAAAATAGAACAAGGAAAAGAGAATTTGAGTTTATCAAAAGTCAACCAAGTACTGCTGATGTTTGGAAGCAAACTCATTCCTGCCAACCTAAAAGAAATTGAGCAATGAGACAGGGAAAAGTTTTTTATCAAGACCATTTTGCAGGAATCGTTACAGAAACCAACGATGGCGATTTTACATTTCAATATGACCAAGAATATGTTCAGAAATTCCCCAATCAGTTGATTACATTTTCAATACCCGTTTCTGGGAAAGTATATAGAGAAAATAGATTGTTTCCTTTTTTTGAAGGATTAATACCGGAAGGTTGGCTACTGGAAATTGCATCTGAAAGCTGGAAAATTAATAAAAATGATAGGATGGGATTGCTTTTGGCGTGTTGCAAAAATAGCATTGGTGCAGTGAGTATAGAACCTATAAATTCGGTAGAAAATGAATAAAAAATGTTTATACTGCTATCAGGAATTGAAAGCTGACCAAGATTTTCATTCACATTGTAGTCGGAAATTTTTTGGGACAGATGCTGCACCAATTTTGGACTATACGCTGAAGGAAATGGAAAAATTAGCAAAACAAGTCATTGAAACTTCTGTTTCAGTTCCAGGAGTTCAGCCTAAATTATCAATGGGTTTAATTAAGGATATCTTGAATGATGGAAGCAGAGGAAGATTAACGGTGATTGGAGCTTTGGGTGGAAATTATATTTTGAAACCTCAAAATTTCTCCTTTTCAGAAATGCCCGAAAATGAACATTTAACGATGAAAATGGCAGCAAGTTGCGGAATTTCTACCGTTTCATCTTCACTCATATTTTTGAAATCTGGTGAATTATCCTATATTACAAAACGAATTGACAGAGAGAATAACGGGACTAAAATTCACATGCTGGATATGTTTCAGATTTTGGAAGCATTTGATAAATATCGTGGTTCACTTGAAAAAATAGGAAAAGCCATTGAAGAATATTCTTCTAATACGCTATTGGATTTGTTGCGGTTTTATGAAGTAGTTATTTTCAGCTATTTTATTGGAAATAACGATATGCACCTCAAAAATTTTTCACTTATTCTGAATGGTCAGAACTGGGAACTATCTCCTGCTTATGATTTGCTGAATGTACAACTTCATTTACCTGAAGATAAGGAAGAGTCGGCATTAACAATTGCTGGAAAAAAGAAAAATTTATCAAAAAGTGATTTTATTGATTTAGGATTGAAGTTGGGCTTAACACAAAAACAAATTGACAATACCTTTAAACGATTTTTAAAAGCAGAAAACAAAATGATTTCCCTGATTCATCAATCTTTTTTAAGTAAAGAAAAGCAAGAATTGTATATCCAATTACTTCAAAAGCGTTTGAAACTTTTCAAATAAGACTATGCTCATGGTCAGTTTTCTGTATTATACTTGTACCGTATATTTATAACTTATTGATTATCATATATCATTACTTGCGAAGAAGTAAAATAAGCTATATACTATATTGTGTATAGCATGTAACTGAGCTATCTTTTAGTGTCCAATACTTTTGGAAATAGCATTGGGGTCATGTTTGTGTTTGAATAAAATGGCAAATAATACAGTGACAACTATCGAATATGCTGCAAATGTAAACCATATTTCAGGCCATTCTTTCATTGTGACCGTTGTATTGAGGAGTCCTTGCGCATCTACTTGAATATTTCTATTGCTTAAAAATTTTAGTAAATGAGTATTGCTGGTTTCTGTATGTAGATAAGTAGATAAACTCTGTATGTCGGTAAAAGATTGGGTGAAATATTTATCTATCAGTTTGCCTGAGGTATAACTCCCAAATATTGCCCCAACTCCATTGGTCATCATCATAAATAATCCTTGTGCTGAACTTCTGATTGCTGGAATCGTACTGGTTTCAATGAATAAGGAACCTGAGATATTAAAAAAATCAAAAGCAAAACCATAAACAATACAGGAGAGTATAATCATCCATAGCCCTGCTCCCGGATCGCCCAATCCAAATAATGCAAACCGAAGTACCCAAGCAAACATACTGAATAACATCACTGTCTTAATTCCAAACCGCTTGAGGAAGAATGGTATAGTGAGAATAAATACAGTCTCAGACATTTGTGAAATAGACATGATGAGCGTAGAACGCTGTACTATGATGGAGTCAGCAAATTTGGGGAAGTATTTAAAATCATCTAAAAATACATCGCCATACATATTGGTCAACTGAAGTGCTGCACCCAAAAGCATAGAAAATATCAAAAAGAGGGCAATCTTAAAGTTTTTGAATAATTTAAAGGCATTGAGCCCCAATAACTCAGCCCAATTGGCATCTTTAGAAATATTTTTTGCTGGTGGACATGCTGGCAGACTGAATGAAAACAATCCTAATGCAATGGCAGAAAATCCACCTATGTAAAATTGATATATTGTAGCTTTATTCCCACTGAGATTGGTCAACCACATTGCAGCTATGAATCCAATTGTTCCATATACACGGATAGGTGGAAAATCTTTTACTACATCAAAACCATTGTTTTTCAAAATATTATAAGATATAGAATTATTGAGTGCTATAGTGGGCATATAACAACACATAGCTATCAACATCACCCAAAAAAAGGAATCAGGATGCTCTGTTCGGGTCAATAATATCAATGTAATACCGTAAAGTATATGCAATAAACCAAATAATTTTTCAGCATTTATCCACCTGTCAGCTATGATGCCGGTTAGTGTAGGCATAAATAAGGAGGCAATTCCCATAGTTGAAAATATCAAGCCAAATTGTGAGCCATCCCATTGTTTGGTTCCAAACCAGTAGTTGGCCATGGTGATGAGCCAAGCTCCCCAAACAAAAAATTCTAAAAAATTTAAAATAGTCAATCTGAACTTTATTCCCATAGCTAGATGTATATTAAAACTGCACAATTTATATCTTTCTATGAATATTTTTTTAAAAATGAAAAGAATAGCGATTGATATATCATGAAGCTATGTCTTTATATATATCTTGATGGCAATTTTAATCAAATACACCGCTGATAGGAAATATCAAAAATTTACCCATTTTTATTTTGATGTCGTTCCATTATTCGTTAACTTTGGCGAATGAATGCAATTAGAGAAGTCATTTTTTATAAAAGTTACTTTGACGATTTTTTTGCAACCTTAACTGATAAAGCAAAGGACAAAATTGACGAAGTGCTTTTTATGATGACCGTTCTTGAACGTGTTCCGACCAAATTTTTTAAAAGCATTGAAGGTGTAAAAGGACTTTTTGAAATTCGAGTTGAATATGAAAGTAATATTTACAGGATATTTTGCTGTTTTGACAAAGGGAATTTAGTGGTTCTTTTTAACGGATTTCAAAAGAAAACTCAAAAAACACCAACAAAAGAACTGAAAAAAGCAGAAAAAATAATGGATGAATACTTTAATGAGCAAAAAATAAAATAAAAATGGAAGCAAAAAATAAAAATATCAAAACTTTCACCCAGCATCTTGACAAAAGATATGGCCCTATCGGCACTAAAGAAAGAACTGACTTTGAAATTAAAGCCAAATCGTTTGCGATAGGAGAGTTGATTAAAGAAGAACGAAAACTCGCTCAAATGACACAGGAACAACTTGCTGAAAAAATTGGAGCGAAAAAAAGTTTTATTTCGAGAATTGAAAACGGACACAGCGACATCCAGCTTTCGACACTCTATAGACTTATCGAATTTGGACTTGGACGAAAAATAAACTTTACAATCCAATAATATAACTACCACCAACAAATAGATTGGTAATAGAGTCGGTGAAGTGCTTCTATTGAACTTTTGTGCAAGGTTGAACTGTAGTAATTCTATTCAACATTTGTGTTAAAAGTCAGCTCCAGCGCTAATATGCCCAAACCGTTATGGAAATAAATTACTTCAAATGTCTTATAGCATATCCTCAGTTATCGAATCATCGCTACAATGAATGAAAATTTCCATTCCTTTAACTACACCTACCATATTTATATCAGCGATTAAATGCTCGGTCAGAGTACTCAAAAGTCAGAAGTTTTGAAAAACATAAATTCTTATTGCAGATACTTTTTGAGCTCTTCCCACTTTTTTTGATCCTTAGTCCACCAGTATTGTCCTGCAATATCCAGCATCTGATTGTCGCGCCAACCTTTAGACATCGCAATCTCTAGATTTTCCACAGCTTTTAAAGAGTCTTTTTCTGCCAAATACACATGAAACTTCGCTCTATAAGGTATATATTGACTGGTGTCTATCTGTTGAATAGAATCAATATATTTCAATGCAGTTCCTAGTTGATGATTTTCTTGTAGTGTGGTCACATAGAACAATAGCAAATTTTCTTCTCCAGGATTCATATCTACTAGCGCTTTGTAGCCAATGACAGCACTGTCTAACATTCGATTAGAGTAATAATATTCTGTTAATATCCGCCATCCTATTTCTGTAGTATCAAATTTGGCTATAGTGAGTCTTGAAAAACTGAGTGCATCTTCAAATCGCTCCAAACCATAAAGCGAATAAATGACTCCATCATACGCTTCCATACCTTTATTATATACTTCTATGGCCCTCTTACTGGCTTCAAATCCTTTTGTAAATAATTCTTTCTGTATAGCTGGATCATTACTAGCCATCCCGTCCTCGATATAATTTCTTAATGCAATCCTATTGGCTTCATAAGAGCGGGTGCCTATCTCTGGTAGGTCTGCTTCGAATATACTATAAAGGCTTCTCCAATCATGGCTTCTCTTGCGATTGAATGGCAAATATATGCTGGTCAACAGGACAATGAAGGACAAGAGGTATATCCACTCTTTTTTGTCTATCTCTTGAGTGCTTGGGGACAAAGCTGGTGATTTGAATAAAATTTTAGACAAATAGCTATCCCAAATCATAGTCAATAATGTGGACAAAGCAATACAAGCTCCGAGGGATGCGGTGTAGGCATAGCGATCAGCTACAATCCCTGATACAGGAGTCACCAAGTTGGAACAATAGGCCAGACAGATGAAAAAAAACAATACGCCAAAGCTATATATGCGGTTTTTCTTCAATAATACGATTGCACTTATACCTATCAATAGAAGTATGAGAAATTTGATCCAGATGATGGGGTCAGTGATGGGCAAAACTGGTATCATGTCATAACCATAATAATAATAATGGTGATGTGGACGGAATACCATTTTGAGATATTCAAATATTGTCTGAACTCCATAAGCCAGATGATAGGAAAAATCTGAATAGGAAACTATTGGATTTTCTGAAAATAATATCGGGTCTGACTGAACTTCATTTTGAGTATATTCTATAGCTTGAATTTTATTTTGTGTCCAAATGTCAAATAAGAAGGTAAAAACTCTATAAGATATAAGGACAACTATTGCCACTCGGGCTATCCATTTGAAATTGATTTTTTTGCCAGTTCCAAAAAAGAACATAAACAATAGTGGGGTAGCCATCAGAAAATTGAAGGCATCTAATTTGGAATAAATACCCAAGAGCAAAAAGAGGATAGCCAAAATCAGCCATAGCATTTGTTGTAGCTTGAACTGTTGGCTAGTCAATACCTTTAAGAAAAGATATAAATAGGTCATGCCAAATAACAAACTTAAAAGCCCATCGCGGGATTTGATATTGGCGACCATAGAAGTATGCAAGGGTAATGTGACAAATAACAGAGTGGCTATCAGCGGTAAGTGTTTGCCCCGTATAGATATAGGTATCTGTAGTAAAAACAAATAGAGTATCCAGCTATTTAGTAGGTATATGAAGAGGTTGATACCATGAGAAATATGCGGATTGAAAACAGCTCCTTCTGAAAATACTTTTTCAATAGCAAATGTCAGTGTCGCTACTGGTCTGTAATCCACATAACTGAAATTTTTCTTTAATACATCTGGTATATCTAAAAAAGTTTGAACATTGCCGACTTGCTCATAATAATAGGAGTCATCTAGAGAAATATTATTGTGGATGACAGCACCAAAATGCAAGAAGATGATGACACTCATCAAGCCTAGAGGTAATATATATGTATATAGTGTTTCCTTTTTAATCATTGCATGTCAAAAATATAAAATCTTTATATTCCATTTGAGTATTTTTATTTTAACCTATTATGGTGAAGAATGAAGCCTGTCAAAATCTGGTGGCTGAGCAAATCTAATAGCTTGTCGAAATATCGAAGCGAAAGAATCTCCTTCCTAGACTGTATGGTTCATAGATGCTTATTTCGATAAACTCAATGTACGCATGACATTTGTAATTGATTATGTCACCCTGTAAGGGTCTCTTTCCTAGGCTGTATTACATATAGATGCTTACAGCATGACATCAATGACTGTATTACATATAGATGCTTACAGCATGACATTTGTGTGAAATTGTCACCCTGTAAGGGTCTTATTGTTAATCAGTATCACTATAGATGCTTACAGCATGACATTTGTAATTGATTATGTCACCCTGTAAGGGTCTTATTGTCAATCAGTATCACTATAGATGCTTACAGCATGACATTTGTAATTGATTATGTCACCCTGTAAGGGTCTCTTTCCTAGGCTGTATTACATATAGATGCTTACAGCATGACATCTGTGTATAATTATGTTACCTTTCTGTCATTCTGAAAGAATCTTCTTCCTAGACTGTATTACATATAGATGCTTACAGCATGACATCCGTGTACAATTGTCACCCTGGAAGGCTCTTATTGTCAATCAATATTACTATAGATGCTTATTTCGATAAACTCAATGTACGCATGACATCTGTGTAGGTTGAATTGTGAAATACGAACTTTCTTTGCATCCTTAGTTTCTTTTCGTGAAACTTTCTTTGTGTCCTTTGTGCTCCCTTTGTGCCCTTTGTGGTTAAAAATAGATTTTTAGTGTTATCCTGTGGCAAATCTAATAGCTTGTCAAAACCCTCTGACCGAAGCTTTTTATTTGTTGAATATTTACATATTGTTAAGTGCATATTACTACTTTGTATAAGTGAATATGAATTTAACATTAAAAAAAAACAATTTTCTTGTGCAGAAATTAAAAAAAAATATTAGATTTACTCCAAATACTCTTTTTCTATGAGGCGATATTTACTTAACTTATTATTAATCTCAATTTTTGGCGCAGTCAATATACTTGATTTATCCGCTCAAACTATTGAGATGCAGATACAAGTGGACGAAGGTTCTATATGGAACGGCTCCAGTTGTAATGCTTGTGGAGCCACTAGTCCAGATGCTTATTCAAGGCTGAGGTATGTTTTTGGTTCCACTACTGGTGAAGGTGGTTTTCGTGGTAGTGTTGGTTGTGGGGCATATACTAATGCTACTCCAACCACTACTTTGATTACATCTTCAACTCAGTCTTATGGTACATCTGCTACTATTCAACTCTATGCTGAGGACTTGAGAAGTTGTGGTATTCAAGACATTGGCTGGACCAATGCTTCTGGAGGTACGACAAGTATCAATCCAACAGGTATCAATCCGGGTGAAACATATACAGCACAGCAAACGAGTACTGCTACTGGTGGTACCTCTACTGTGGGGATGAGATGGAAAGCGAGGTGGCGATATGTGGCAGCAGGCACTGCTGGTACATTGTCAGATGCTTCTGGTGGATCTGGTAACTATTGTAAAGGTAGTACTCCTGTTACCCTATCTTTGACAGGTTCTGATGTGGCAGCATCATATAAAGGTGTTGTGTACGAATGGAGATCTAGTGCCAATGGTTATGGTTCAGTATTAGCTACAAGTAAGGACTATTCGACTCCAGGTTCTTTCCCTTCTATAACAACTACTTATAGAAGGATAGCTAAGTATCAAAATAATTACAGCAATGCTTCACCTACTTATGTCACTTCTCAGGTAGATATAACTATTAATATAGCTAATCCGCCTTCAGGAAATGCCAATGCAAGTTTGAATGTTTGTACTGGTAATAATGTCACCTTTACAATTCCTGGATGGAATGGGGGGACAGGTACACCTACTGTCTATGTGAGAGACCCTTATGGTGTAAATGTTGATACAACTAACAATGCTAATATATCTTTCCCGGCACCTGATATCAGCCCTGCAAATGATTTGTTAATATCTTATTCTGTCATTGCTGCTCCAGGATCACCTGTTTGCGATTCAGTGAATTTGGGTACATTGAATGTACATTATTATCAAGGTTCTACGGCACCATCTAGTATTGAAGTGTCTCCAAGTGCTACTATTTGCGAAGGAGATTCGGTTTTATTGACAGCCAAAGGAGCAAAATTAGGATATGGTGGTGCTCGATATGAATGGTCGGATAGCTCTAATTTTAGTTCAATTTTATATTTTTCAACGACTGACAGCACATACCAAACTGGAGCAATTAGTTCAGCTAAAACATATTATGTCAGAATAGGTAATATTTCGGTCCCTGGAGGAGTATGTCCTTCTACGACTTCAAGTATTTCTCAAAGCATATCTGTTGTTGACTCCTCTACTTCTCCGACATCTATTAGTGCTATTCAAGATTATTTCTGTCAAGGATCTCTAGTTCCTATCTCTTTAACACAAGTAGGAGGTAGTATAGGTGCTGGAGCCAATTGGCAATGGTCAACAGAGCCTACATTTACTACAGGAGTTTTACCTGGTGAGACGAATAATTCATTATCAGTATTGCCAGGAACTGGAAATTTCCCAGCAGCTACAACGACTTATTATGTGAGAGCTACTAATAATACTTCACCTTGTGTTAAATCTAGTGGATATGCAAGCTTTACTTTAAATTTCAGTACATTATCTGAAGATCCAGGAGGAATAACCAATTCTACTGGAGGAGTAGGTGTTTGTGCTGGTACAAGTATTACATTGACAGTAGATACTTCTGTAAGTGGTTCATTGGGCGCAGGAGCTCAATGGGTATGGTATCAAGGAGGATGTGCTTCTGGAGCTTCAATTGGAACTGGTGAAAGTATTATTGTATCTCCAGTGACTACTACAGCATATTATGTCAGAGCAGAGGGAGATTGTAATAATTCAAATTGTGCTTCTTCAACTGCCTATATCTTTGAACCGGCAGTGGATCCAGATTCTATATCTATTGCACCTATTCATTGTATAGATTTTAGTGAAAATGTTACAGCTACTGTTATGGGAGGTACTTTAGGTACCGGTATGCAATGGTATTGGTATTCTGACAATGCTTTGACAAATAATTTTGATGTAGGTGCCAGTGTGACATTTAACTTGACAAATTATGAAGAGATTTGGGTGAGAGCTGAGAGTGATAGTTCTTTAGGTCCAATACCAGCTCCATGTCCTGCTACTACTACACCTATATCATTTGATATGACCTCACTGATATATGAGGTTACACCAGAGCTTTTGACTGATATGTATGTGAATGGTGGAGTGGACGTATATTGTGATAACGCTTCATTTACTATTACAGTAGAAGGAGATTTAACAGCTTATCAGTATGATTATTCAATTCATGACTATTATACTATCACTTCTCCAATTGCACAATATTTATTGTATGATGAAGACCCATCATTAAATCCTAGTGCCGTTGCTATTGATAGTAATCAGACTGGAGTGTTCAATTTATCTAATGTCACTACAACTACTACTTACTATGGTCTAGTCGAAAATATTTGTGGTACAAGTGATGTGTTGAGTGTAACTATTACTGTTAATTATTCATCAACAGCACCAACAAGTGCTACTGCAGATATACCAACTATCTGTAATGGAGCAAATACCAATGTTACAATCACTGCCAATGGTGGTGTATTAGGCACAGGTGCACAATACGAGTGGTCAGATGACAACTTCGGTACAGTATTGAGTGGTAGAAATTCAGACACTTTACAAGTATCACCTACTGCTACTACTACCTATAGTGTAAGAATCAATGGTACAGTAGCACCATGTACAGATGTAGTGAGTACAACACAAAGTGCAACTATTACAGTGAACGAACCATCAACAGCACCATCAAGTGCAACGGCGGATATACCAACTATCTGTAATGGAGCAAATACCAATGTTACCATCACTGCTGCTGGTGGTGTATTAGGAACAGGCGCACAATACGAGTGGTCAGATGATAACTTCGGTACAGTGTTGAGTGGTAGAAATTCAGACACTTTACAAGTATCACCTACAGCTACTACTACATATAGTGTAAGAATCAATGGTACAGTAGCACCATGTTCAGATGTATCTGGTACTACACAGAGTGCAACTATTACAGTGAACGATCCATCAACAGCACCTACAAGTGCTACAGCTGATATTCCAACTATCTGTAATGGAGCCAATACCAATGTTACAATTACTGCTAATGGTGGTGTATTAGGAACAGGTGCACAATACGAATGGTCAGATGACAACTTCGGTACAGTATTGAGTGGTAGAAATTCAGATACTTTACAAGTATCACCTACAGCTACTACTACCTATAGTGTAAGAATCAATGGTACAGTAGCACCATGTACAGATGTAGTGAGTACTACACAAAGTGCAACTATTACAGTCAATGATCCATCAACTGACCCTACATCAATTACTTCAAGTTCTGATACAGTATGTACTGATAACAATAGTGTTACATTGACTGTAAATGGTGGAGTTTTAGGTTCGGGTGCATTGTGGGTATTGTATGATGCCAATCCAGTTCCTACTCCTGGTACACCTGTTGCAAGTGATACTTCTGGAGTATTTAATGTATCTCCAAGTGTTTCTACTACTTATTATGCTAGATTTGAGGGTGGAATTGCTCCATGTAATACTGCTGCTGGAACAGTAGTTACAGTTACAGTTATAGTCAATGGTGCCTCAACTGCTCCTTCATCTGCTAGTTCATCTTCAATGACACCTTGTTATGATGAATTAATTACATTGACTCAAGTTGGAGGAGTGTTGAACAATCCATCTGCATACTTTGAGTGGGCTACTGATAATGGCTTCTCTAATGTGATTGACACTAGCTACGGTAATTCTATTCAGGTGAATATTAATCGTCCTACGGAATACTTTGTTAGAATTGTGAATCCTGATTGTGGTAATTCAGCTAGTGCTAGTGTTAATATCACATGGGTTCAGGCAGCTGATACTGTATTTGGTACTTCATTAGTTACTGCTTCTTATACATCATCAGTATGTTCAGTTAATGATAATGAATGGCATTATTTTGTTGACAATTCTGGTAATGTGATTGCTGCAATCAATAGTAATGGCCAAGATTTAGGTGATGTTGACTTCGGTGTGACATTAGGTAGCAACGGTCCATTTATCAATAATAACAATCCTTTATGTAGCTTTGGAGAGTATCATGTTTCTAGGGTTTATTCTTTCGCTTCTGAAAACAAAGCATCTAGTTATATTAGTTTTAGAATTTATGCTACTGATGCTGAATATTCTGCCTTTAAAACGATTGTAAAAGCTATGAATCAAGGTTATGTTAATTGTTATGGCACTACCGATGTTTGGGATGATTTGCAAGTATCTGCTTTTGCTGGCTATAATAATGGAGCTACTGGTGTAGGTATTACAAGTTTGGCTTATGGAACTGGAGTTAATTCTTCACACCAATATGAGTTTAATTTGACTCCTGATTATGGTGGAGCTCCTAGAATTGGTTTTGCTGGTAGAGCACCTAATAATGACTATGCTTATGATATTTATCTTCATGCAAGTGGTGGACAAAGTGCTATATTGCCTGTTGAGTTGACTAGCTTTACTGCTACTAAAGTTACTGAGGGTGTTCAATTGAACTGGAGTACTGCTTCTGAGTTGAATAATGATAGATTTGAAGTCTTGAGATCTGTTGATGGAGTCAACTTTACTACTATTGGTTATGTTTCTGGTAGTGGAAATAGTAATACTCCGCAATACTATGACTTCCTTGATACAGATGTAACAAGTGGTATTTACTATTATCAATTGAGACAAGTTGATTTTGATGGTTCAGCTGAATTATCTAAAGTGATTAGTATTGAGATTGCTGGTGCTTCTAGATTGAGCGTTGGTAACTTCTTCCCTAACCCTGCTGTTAGAATGTCGTCTGTTATTGTCAATTCACCACTTGATGGTCAAGTTGAATTTACATTGTTCAGTATTGATGGTAAAGAAGTGATGAGTAGAATTTATCCAATCGGAAAAGGTGAAAACAGAATTGATGTTGATATCAATAATGTTCCTACTGGTTCTTATATTGGTCTATTCCAAACTAACGGTGAAGTAGTCAACCGCAAATTGATTATTCAACAATAAACATTTTAATCATTTTTAAAAATAATAAGGGGTGCCGAATGGTGCCCCTTATTATTTTACAATAATCAACAAAATATCTTTGATGATTTTTTTAGGCTGTTGAATACTTGGTTTTTAAAGTCGTTACTACTCATTCTTGGATTGTTCCTGTTAGTGGCTATTTTTTTATGTAATATTAGGTTTGTATAATTGCGTGAAGATTTTTGTATATTTAATTCTACTCTATTAAATCAGATGACTAGGAAGGAAGTTTATCGTCATTTTTGTACAGAACATAATGTTCCTATTTATCTTCATTCAGATTGGCTAGATACAGTTGTTCAGGGTTCCGAAGATTGGGATGTTTTTTTTTCATTTGATAAAAGTGGAAGGATTCAAGCTTATTTCCCTTTTGTTTTTAAAAGGCAAGGTTTTTGGAATAAGATAACAATGCCTCTGTTTACACCTTATATGGGACCAAGAATATTGTATCCTGATGGGCTGACTGAATATGAGAAGCGAAGCCTTGAAATTCAAATTTTAGAAGGGCTAATTTCAGAGCTAAAAGGCTTTGATGATATTAGAATTAAATGGGATCGAGCTTATGATAATGCTTTGCCTTTTTATTGGCAATCCTTTCGAATAGAAATTTCTTATACTTATTGCATTAACAATACTTCTGATTTGAATGAATTATTTAATCAGTTTAAAAAGAGTATTCAAAGACAAATTCATAAAGCGAGTTCCCAATTGATAATAAAGGAAAATACTGAAATTGACAATGTATTGGATATGTTGGAGAAGAGTTTGGGATACCGAGTCAACCATTCTTTAATGCGAAAACTTCATGAGCTTGTTAAGCGATACAATCGATATCATATTTTAGAAGCTATTGATAGCAAAGGTAAAGTGATAGGTGCGATTTATCTTGTATTTGATCAACATGAATTATTGTATTTGTATGGAGGATATGACGATAAATACAATAATAGTGGAGCTATGCCACTTTTATTTTGGCAGGCCCTTCAATTGGCTCATCAAAAATCATTGACTTTTAACTTTGAAGGCAGTATGTTGAAAGGAGTAGAAAGATTTTTCAGGAGCTTTGGGGGTCAATTAAGTCCTGTTTATAGTTTAAAAAGAATTAAGTTTCCCTTTAATTTCATTGATTGGATGAGAAATAGGAAATATCCTTGATTTGATTTCTTTTATACTGAAATTAGAAAATCAATAATTTTTTAAAATTTGACTTTAAAACCTTTCAATAAAAGAAAATCTTATTATCTTTGCACTCGCTATTGAAAAATGGATTGGCCGCGTAGCTCAGGGGATAGAGCAACTGCCTTCTAAGCAGTCGGTCGAACGTTCGATTCGTTCCGCGGTCACAAAAAGGGTTATGACACTTTTGTTATGACCCTTTTTTATTTGCCTAAATGCAACTGAAATATGTCATCAATATCTTATCTTTCACTTTTGATGTTTTGGTATTTTTTTGCGTGCGTATTGTTGACAATATTTTATGTTGTCATCATGTCTGTATATAATAGAAAATGGTTACAAACTCAAATCTACGATGTATCAAAAGATATTCAATTTCCGAGTATTTCTGTTATTATTCCTGTTCGTAATGAAGAAAAGCATATTGCAGCATTGTTGAATGATTTGTTATTACAAGATTATCCATCGTCATTATTAGAAATCGTTGTTGTTGATGATCATTCAGAAGATCGTACTTTGGAAATTGTTAATGGTTTTCTAAGTGAGAAGATACATTTAATTACTTTAAAGGATTATTTATTTCACGAGGAAATTCAATCTTCCTATAAGAAGAGAGCAATAGAAATAGGAATTCAACAATCAAAGGGTGAATTGATCTTAACTACAGATGGAGATTGTCGAGTAGGAGAGAGATGGGTCAGTACGATGGTAAAAATTTATTCATTATCTAGTTCCAAATTGATTACGGGGGCTGTAGTTATGTCCAATACAGAAACATTGTTCAAAAAGTTTCAAGCTCTTGATTTTTTAGGTATGATGGGAATCACCGCTGCAATGTTGAAGTTGAAAATTTTTAATATGGCTAATGGTGCCAATCTATTGTATGAGAGAGAGGCGTTTAATGAAGTGGGTGGTTTCAGAGGGATAGATTATCTGGCTTCTGGGGATGATATGCTTTTGATTTATAAAATAGCTAGAAAATATAATGGTGCAGTATCTTATGCCAAGCATCCAGATGCAGTTGTATATACAGATACAATGGATACGATTGCGCAATTTTTAAATCAACGGTTTCGTTGGACAGCCAAATCAAAAGATTATCAGGACACTAGAATGACTTGGATATTGGGGGCTGTATTCTTTTTTGTCTTGAGTTTTGTTATTAATATTTGTCTTGCTTTTTATGATATCCACTTTTTATATATTTCTTTTTTTCAGTTGATGTTAAAGATAATTGTAGATTTTAGACTATTGAAAAGTACTTCTTTATATTATCAAAGGGAAGATTTAATGCAATCATTTTTTTTTAGTCAGTTGATGCATATTTTATACATAGTATTTGTTGGGAGTTTGGGCAATTTGCTAAGATTTGAGTGGAAAGGTAGGCGACATTTCAAATAAAATTATTTCGGTGCTTTCCACAAAAGCAACAAAGCAATCACGGAGAACGAAATATTGGGAATCCATGCTCCCCATTGGGGTTGCAAATTGCCCATAGTAGAAAATACGGATGAAAATTGTTGAATCATGATGTATATACTACTGAGCGCCAATCCTACTACGATGTATATGCCCATGCCATTTCGTCTTTTTCTTGTAGTAATAGAATAGGCTATGATTGTAAGAATAATTGTACTGATGGGTACGGCTGTTCTTTTATATTTTTCTATTTCGTAAAATTCAAGATTTTCAGCACCTTTTGCTTTCTGTTTGACAATAAACCTTTCAAGCTCAGGAGTGGTCATAGATTCCTTGATGTTTATTTGTACTAAAAAATCTGCTGGTTTAAATCCCCAATTGAAATTTTTAACTTCATGTTTTTCAATTTTACTTTCCAATTCATTATAAATGGTTCTTTCTATAATATTTTCAAATTTCCAGTTGTTTTGAATAGAATCCCAGACTATTCTGTCTGCAGAAGCTTTATATTTCATTAT
This sequence comes from Chitinophagales bacterium, assembly GCA_023957235.1. Taxonomy (GTDB): domain Bacteria; phylum Bacteroidota; class Bacteroidia; order Chitinophagales; family JADIYW01; genus JAMLHH01. The sequence goes on from JAMLHI010000004.1 coordinate 268,228, forward strand.
TCTGCCTTCGAAAACTTCAAGTGTAAATTTATATCCTGTTTTTTGAATATTATTCCAAGATTGGGCATAGACTAAGGTGTCCTTCTTGAATTGAAAATGTACATTGTCTTTGTATTGTTCAGTACTACTAGATGTGTATTTATCTTTAAACTCAAAAAATTTTTTATTTGAATTGGGTAGCCAATAATGATTGGCCATTAAAAATAATCCCGTCAAAAGAAAGGAAGAGATTAAATAAGGAACTATCAGTCTATAAAAGTTGACTCTACCAGCAAGCATGGCGATAATTTCAGAATCATCAGTGAGTTTGGAGGTGAAATAGATGACCGAAATAAAAACAAATATGGGGGCCAACATCATCACTATCCATGGAATAAAATGGATATAGTACTCATTAATGATTGTCCATAAGCTCAACTGATTGCTAATAAAATCTTCAATATTTTCTGTGATATCAATGATGACTGCAATAGAAGTCAATAACAGTAGCATGAAACTAAAGGTTCCTAAATATTTTTTTATGATATAACGGTCTAATAGTTTCATCTATAGCCTTTGTGCTAATTTGGGGACAAGTGAATTTTTCCATGAAAGAAAATCTCCTTCAATAATATGTTGACGAGCTTCTTTTACTAACCAAAGATAAAAAGACAGATTGTGAATACTTGCAATTTGATAAGCCAATAATTCATCGCTAATAAAAAGATGTCTGAGATAGGCCTTGCTGTGAGTCTGGCTGGTGATGGCTGGACAATTAATATCTATAGGGTTGAAATCTTCTTTCCATTTTGCATTTTTTATATTGATAATGCCCTCTGCAGTAAATAATTGTCCATTTCTTGCATTTCTGGTAGGCATCACACAATCAAACATATCTACACCGAGAGCAATGCATTCTAAAATATTGGCAGGAGTTCCTACACCCATTAAGTATCTAGGTTTGTCGTGAGGAAGAATTGCACACACTTCTTCTGTAATAGAATACATTTCATCATTGGGTTCTCCAACTGAAAGTCCTCCAATGGCATTGGCGGGTCTATCACAAGATGCGATGAATTCTGCTGATTGTTTTCTCAAGTCTGAATAAGTACTCCCCTGTACTATGGGTAATAATGTCTGTTCGTATCCATACAAAGAATCAGTAGAGTCAAATCTTTCTATACATCTTTTGAGCCATCGGTGAGTACGTTCCATTGATTTTTTTGCATAATTATAATCACAAGGATAAGGAGTACATTCGTCAAATGCCATGATGAAATCTCCTCCTATCACTCTTTGTATATCCATAGCATATTCTGGTGTAAAAAGATGTCTGCTTCCGTCAATATGTGATTGGAAAGTTGCACCTTCTTCTGTGATTTTTCTTCGGTCGCTTAATGAATATACTTGAAAACCTCCACTATCTGTGAGAATGGGTCGATTCCATGTGTTGAATTGGTGAAGACCTCCAGCTTTTTTTAGAATATCTAATCCAGGTCTTAAATAAAGATGGTAAGTATTGCCTAATATAATTTGAGCATTGATATCATTTTTTAGCTCATTAAAATGTACTGCTTTTACAGTCCCGACTGTTCCGACTGGCATAAAAATAGGAGTTTGTATCATTCCATGGTCTGTACTTATCTCTCCCGCACGTGCATGACTATTTTTATCTAAGTTTTGTATTTTGAAATTCATTTTACTCTATTACTTTTATTTATCTTAGGGCGATAGGAAGTACCATGAAAATAGAATATTTGTTTTACATAGCTGTTGGGATACAGATTCTGTTTTATAATATCCTATTTATGAGGATGCTTTTTCTCAAACCGAGAGTAAAAGTAAATAATATTCAGCATTTACCGATTTCAGTTGTAATCTGTGCTCATAATGAAGAAGAAAATTTAAAATCCTACTTGCAACAGATATTAGAACAAGAATATCCTGATTTTGAGGTGCTTGTAGTAAATGATGGCTCAACTGATGGTACTTTGGAAGTATTGAATTCTTTAGCCAAAAAATATTCTCATTTGAAGATTATTTCAATTCAAGCTGAAGATAAAATAGGCTCAGGGAAAAAGAGAGCTTTAGATTTAGGAATCAGAAGTTCAAAAAATCCTTATTTGCTTCTTACAGATGCAGACTGTTCCCCAGAAAGTAAATACTGGATAAAAAATATGTCCAATTATTTTAGTGAAGAACATCAAATAATTTTGGGCATTGCCCCTTATCGTCATCAAGGTACTTTCTTGCATGATATAGTAAGGTATGAAACACTAATTACACTCATTCAATATGTAAGTTATGCTTTGTGGAAAATTCCTTATATGGGAGTGGGGCGTAATATTGCTTATTCAAAAAAATTGTATAACGTAGTAGGAGGAATGTCTTCTCATATTGAAATGATTTCGGGAGATGATGATTTATTTGTACAAGAAGCAGTAAAATATACACAGGTTGCTATATGTATGGAGAAGTCAACCTATATGTATAGTCAAGCACCAGCTACTTGGAAGCAATGGTGGAAGCAAAAGACGAGGCATTATACGACTGGAGGGATGTATAGTTGGCCACATCAGTTTCTTTTAGGTATATTTATTTTGACCAAGATATCAGTATATGTATTGATAATATATTATTTATTTTCAAATGGGGTAAACTACCTCCTTACATTGGTTTTTCTTGTATTTTTAAGTATGATGAGTATAATTGTTTATCAAATTAGTCGCAAATATTCATTGGAATTAAAAAGTTACCAAGTATTATATCTAGATTTAATATTTGTTATATCAATGATACTTCAAGGAATACACGCCAAAGTGATTAAGCGTAAAGACTGGAAATGAGAAGTAAATTAGAAGATATGGATTTGATTGCTCAAGCTATTGAAGGCAATCAATCTGCTTATACTGAATTATTAAATCGGTATAAGAAATCTGTTTATTTTCTAATTTTCAGGATAGTAAAGAACAATGAAGATGCAGAAGATTTGACATATATTACTTTTGCAAAAGCATTTAAGAATATTGAAAAATATATACCTACACATGGATTTTCTACTTGGTTGTTTAGGATTGCCTCAAATGCTTCGATTGATTATTTAAGAAAAAATACAATTGATACGGTAGGAATTTCTTCAAGTTATGAAAATGAAGTTGGAGAGGTATTCTTAGATAATAAAATTGTAGCTTCGGCTCCAAATCCTGAAGAACGCTTTATTCGAGAGCAGAGGTTGAAATTTGTACAACAAATTGTCCAGCATTTGGATAGTGATTTTGAGAAAGTGATTAGATTAAGATTTTTTGAAGAGTATTCTTATGAAGAAATAGCTAATGAGTTAAATATTCCAATAGGAACAGTGAAAGTGCAGATATTTCGAGCAAAAAAACTATTGCAATCTATACTGAAGGATAATATAGAAAGAATATAATTATGAATATTTTGAAACACCTATTTTTTGTTTTATTAGCAGTGTTGATGTTTAACACTCAGAATGTTTTTGCTCAAGAGGAAAAAGTGGACAGCCTTGTATCTATCAATGAAATAAACGACAGCACTCAAACAAATCGTTCTTTTTTTTATCGGGCTTTGAATCAGACTAAGCCAGTATCCTACTTGGCATTTCCTATAGTATATTATACACCAGAGACAAATCTGATGTTTGGAGTGGGTGGATTAGTGAGTTTTAGGACTCAAAACGACCCTAAGACTGCCCCCACTTTTATTGTTCCATGGTTTACCTATTCAATAGATAAGCAAATGACATTAGAGATGTTTGGCAGTTTTTTTCATAAAGAAAACAAACATCAATTGGATTATGAGTTGAATTATAAAAAATTAAAAACACCTTATTTTGGTATTGGAAATAAATTGAACAAAGAAGATAAAGAGTTGGTAGGGAATCAAAGTATAAGATTGAATACTGTATATCAAAATAGAATTAAGAATGTTTTCTTGATTGGCCCTGTTTATCATTTGGATTACACTTTTAATCTCACGCCACGAACAAATGGACTGTTAGATACAAATGCCATACAAGGAAAATCAGGTGGTTTTGTTCAAGGCTTAGGCTTAAAGATGGCATTTGACAATCGAGATGATGTTTATTTCCCATATAAAGGAAACTATTTTGGGGTGTCTGCAGTAGGATATCCTGACTTTTTGGGTAGTAAATATCAATTTGCCAATGTTCAGGCAGAATATAAATCTTTCTTGAATATCAAAAAGAAAGTCATTTTAGCTTCACAAATTATGGCTCAAATGAGTTTTGGAGAAGTTCCTTTTTATTTGATGCCAAGATTGGGTGGAGAAAAATTATTAAGGGGTTATACGGCTGGAGTCAGTAGGGATAAATTTTTATTTAACCTTCAAGGTGAATTGAGAATCCCTTTAAACAGATTTATTCTGTCAGGATTTTTTGGAAGTGGAATCACTGGCGATAAATTTATGGACTATTTTAAAGTGAAAGATTATACCTACTCAATAGGAGGTGGTGCAAGATTTAGACCTTTTAAGGATAAAAATGTTGTTGCAAGATTGGATGTTGGTTTTTGGCAAAAGACTTATGGCGTATATTTTGTTTTTAATGAGGCTTTCTAAATAGAAAAGTATTGAAGGGGAAGTATGGTTTGTTTACATTAATTCTAAATAATACGTTTTCTATACCCTATTTTCTTTTTTAACATGTAATTTAGCGATGCTTTTTTTAAATATAGAATAATATGATAGCATATATTACTGGAGCAACATCAGGAATAGGAGAGGCATGTGCTAATAAGTTTGCTGCTCAAGGTTGGAATATTGTAATTACTGGTCGAAGGATTGAACGTTTAGAATCATTAAAGCAAGAGATTCAAAATAAATATGCAGTAGAAGTTTTGGCTCAGAATTATGATCTTAGAAATTTAGAAGAAGTGAAGAGAAATATTGCTGATTTAGATGATAATTGGTCTAAAGTGGATGTATTAGTCAATAATGCAGGTTTGGCAGTTGGGAAAGGTCCATTTCAGGAAGGTATTTATGATGACTGGGAAAGGATGATTGATACCAATTTGAAAGGATTAATCTATGTCAGTAGAGAATTGATACCTAGAATGATTAAAAATGGTAAAGGTCATATTATCAATATTGCATCATTAGCAGGCATTGAATCTTATGGAGGTGGCAATGTTTATTGCGCTACTAAGCACGGAGTGAGGGCATTGACTAGAAGCATGAGGATAGATTTAATTCATCAAGGAATTAAGGTTTCTGTAGTCAGCCCAGGTGCTGCTGATACGGAGTTTTCTTTAGTCCGATATAAAGGAGATAAAGAAATGGCTGATTCAACTTATGAAGGTTATATTCCATTGAGAGGAGAGGATATTGCTGAAAGTGTATTTTTTATGGCATCTCAACCTGCCCATGTTAATATTGAAGAGATTTTTATACTTCCTACAGCTCAAGCATCATCAACGATATTTCATCGTTCAAACTAATTTTAAAAAAAAGAGTTAATAAAGAAAAAAGATGGAAACAAAAGTTATTCCTATAATGATTTATACAGAAGCGACACCTAATCCACAGACACTCAAGTTTGTATTGAATTGCCCTTTATTACCCAATGATTTTGTGGATCTGGAAAGTATTGAGGAAGCCGAAAAAAGTCCTTTTGCTAAAATGCTTTTTGGATTTGAGGGAGTTACAGGTGTGTTTATCAGCAATAATTTTGTCACTATTACTAAAAGTAATCAACAAATCTGGCAGGAAATGATTATCCCTTTCAAAAATGCAATCAAAGATTTTTTGCAAAGTGGGCAATCTGTTTTGGAAGAAGATTTTAAAAAACCACTTCGTCAAAAAACGAATGACATATTAGATAGTGATGGTGATGTGGAAGCTAAAATTAAAGGAGTGTTAGAGAAGTATGTCAAACCTGGCGTAGAGATGGATGGTGGAAGTATCACCTTTTCGTCATTTCATGATGGTCGTTTGACTGTCCAGTTGAGAGGCTCATGCAATGGATGTCCATCTTCTATGGTGACATTGAAACAAGGTATTGAGGGTTTGATGAAGCGCTTTGTTCCTGAAGTCCACGAGGTAGTTGCTGAATAATAGCTAGTTATTTCTTTCCAATTTCTAAAAATTTAGACTTATTTTTACTTAAATCTGAATGAGTTGGAGCTGAAATCTATAAAAATTGGGGTGTTATTACCTTTTGATTATAGCTTATATCAAGTATCTCTTATTCTGAATATTCTAAAATCATCTCGTCTTTTTTGTATAGATAGAGGGGTAGATATTTGTATTAATATTGTTCAAACACAAGGGCAGATTAATGAACATAGTGATACCTTTTTTCATTTTGAAGTTATAAATACATTTATTGAGAGTACGTTTGACTATATCGTTATTCCTCCATTAGCCAGTGATGATTATAGTGATATTGTTCGCAATAATAGAGTTTTTAAAGATTGGATTGTCCAACATTATGACAATAAATCTAAGGTTTATGCATTTGGGAATGCCATTTCTTTATTGGCATTTTCTGGTCTTTTAAATGGAAAGCATATTGGTATTCCTGAGTTGAAAAACGATTTTTATACTTTATTTCCCGATATTATCAAAGGGCAAAAGTGTACTTTTCAAAAGGTAGAACAATTCATTTTAAGTAGTAGTGGCACTATGATATATTACCCTCTATTTGAATTAGTTGCCAGATATGGAGGAAATGAATTGATATATCATTTAGTATCAAAATATCAGGTAAACTTGAATCTTTTAGAGAATAGATATTTTTTTGATTTTGAGTTTGTTTTTGAGACGAATGATGGACAGATTGATAAAGTATTAGAAATTATTCATCGTGATTATGCTGATATTTCTGTTTTGGACGATATATTAGTAAGTTTTGAAGGTAGTAGGAGAAGTTTTAATCGAAGATTTAAAGAGCAACTCAAGATGACTCCGATAGAATATCTACAAAATATTCGAATAGCTCATTCTAAAGAGTTATTAAGAAATACCCAGTTTTCAATTGAAGAAATAAGTCAAACTGTAGGGTATGAGGATGTTAAATCTTTCAGAATCTTATTCTCAAGAATCAATGGAATATTGCCATTGGAATATAGAAGAAGATTCACACTTCCAATTTAAGTGAATTTATATTAGGATAAGTTTCTTAAATTGCTCTATTTTAGTTTTGATTTGTCTAGTGATTTCCAAAGGATTTTCTGCATTTGTGATAGAGGTACTGACAGCAATACAATTTACCCCTGCGTTGATCAATTGTTGGATATCATCTGAATAAATATCGCTATTGACGATAATAGGGAGATTTGTTTTGCTTCTCAGTGCATAAATACTGTCTATGTCAAAAGGAATTTCTTGGCTAGTAATTGGACAAAATTCAATAAAATCCACAGCATTGGATTCGGTAGATTCAATTTGGGAAACTGTTTCAATAGCATAGCCAATCATAAATCTGTCACTGATAGCTTCTTTGATTTTTGAAGGGGCACTTGCATTTTGATTTGTCTGAATACCATTGGCATGGACTTGTAAGGTGACATCAATTCTTTCATGAATGATAAGAGGAATATTGCGTTTCATAGTCAACTCTCTCGCTTTTAGTGCTCTTTTGAGAAAATATTTATAATCTCTCTTTTTTTCTACAAGCAATATAATATCTACTCCACCATCAATTGCATCTTCAATAATTTGTTCCATGAAATGGAATTTACACTCTTCTTCTTCTATAATGAGACAAAGCGAATAAGGAAATGGTTTGTTCATTTTTCTTAGTACTATAACATTGATGAATATAGAGAGGTGGGTGTTTTAAATAGCATTTCTCTCTTTTTATCGGGGCAAATATAAGAGTATTTATATTCAGTATGAGAAAGACTGATTTATTTATATTTTAATAAAACACTTGTTGATAGGGATTTTTGAATGAGATATTAATGAGCATAAATATTGGAGATGAGGGTTATATATATACAAAAGTGAATTTGGACAATTTTATCCTTTGATAAAAATCAAATAATGATGAGGTCTATATAAGCCCAAATGCTTTTAACATATATTTTACAGTGCTCTAAATGACACCTCGGTATATTTACTCTCAAATTATTCGTAGTGAAAAAAAATAATTCAACTTCAGATTTTAGCAGAAGGAAATTTATTGGTCTTAGTGCTATGGCTACCGCTGCTTTATATGGTAGTTCAGTGTTTGGTTTATCATCTTGTAAAAAAGATACTTTGCCAGGTGATAAAGAAGAAATTCCCAATCCACCTATTTATGGAGAAGACACTGAAGTAGTCGTCATTGGTTCGGGGTTTGGTGGTGCTGTTGCAGCGTTACGAATGACTGAAGCTGGACTAAATACGATTATGTTGGAAATGGGCAAGCAATATGAAGTGACAGATACAAATCGTCCTTTTAGTTCTACTTTCAGTCCAGATGGTCGTTCAACATGGTTGAGAAATGGTACAATATTACCTTTTGGTCCTAGCTTACCTATCAGAGAGAAAGGATTGGGGGTATTGGATAGAGTTGATTATGAAAATATGAAAGTCTATCGTGGAACATGTTTAGGTGGGGGTTCTGTAGTTTATGGTGCTATGCTTCCTCAAGCTAATAGACTTTTATGGGATAATGAATTTCCAGATATTAATTACGATGAAATGAATAGTATTTGGTATCCTAAAGTAAGATCCGTCTTGCCTGTTACAAGAAGGGTTCCAGATGATATTTTAAATTCAAATTATTATCAATATGCTAGAGTCGGTCTAAAGCAATGTGTAAAAGCTGGAATGGAAGAGTTTTATATTCCTGGAGGCGTTGATTTTGACATTATTAGAGATGAAATAGAAGGTCGGACAAGAAAATATACTACTAATGGTGATTTGCTTTATGGCGTGAATAATGGAGCCAAACATAGTGTGGATCGAAATTATATTCCTGCTGCTATAGGCACAGGAAAATTAACTGTGCAAACAATGTCAAAAGTTCACCATATTGAGGAATTAAAAGATGGAAGATATGAAGTGCTTGTAGAGCGAATTGATGATAAAGGTAAGGTGACGAAACAACATACTATTCGTGCAAATTATGTCTTTGTTTGTGCGGGAGTTGTAGGTACCAATGGTATATTGTTAAGATCTCAGCATGAAGGAGGCTTGCCTAATCTTGAACGTGTTGGTGAGCATGTCGGAACGAATGGAAATATTATGTCAGTAAGAGGTAAATTTGATGATGAAGTAGGAGCAAAGCAATGTATTGTTCCAGTATCTGGATACTATCAGCCTGACAACCCACATGGTATTATGTTGGCAGAGCAAGCTCCAGTTCCTCTTGGATTTGAAACTGGAATCTTAGGGGTTTTAGGTATTACAATTAATGAATATAGAGGTCATTTTAAAGTTGACCCTAATCATGCTGCTGAAGGTGTATCCTTAGAATGGGATGTTAATGGATTGGCTCAGGGACTGGAAGCAATGAAAGATTTTACTGGTAAATTATTAGATGCCAATGGAGGACAGGTGATAACATCAATATTTCCTAATAATGGTTATTCTAATAACTTCACTTATCACCCTTTAGGGGGAGTTGTGAGAGGTATTTCATCAGATAGCTATGGTAGATTGAAAGGCCACAAACGTATTTATTGTGTAGATGGTTCTATGATACCAGGCTATACTTGTGCTGCCAACCCAGCTATGACAATCGCAGCAGTAGCAGAAAGATGCTTAGATGATATCGTTAAAAATGATTTGTTTTAATCAATTTTGATTTTTCTTGAAGGGTAAGATTAAATGCTTACCCTTTTTTTATGTCATTATGAAGTCCAAGAAACATAAATTTCTCTCGGGCCTTTGTAAGGCATACGGCCATGAGAAGTGGAGAAATTGTCTAATACAATCACATCTCCTTTCTCCCATTTCAAAAAGTACATAGATTGCCATATCAAATCTTGTATGTGTTGTACGTATGATATGGGTATTTCCTTTCCATCGGCATAAGTAATATGCATAGCTCTTTCTATAGGGTTTTCAGTATATCTTTTTATGAAAGTAATCAGTTGAAGATAAGCATTGACTTTCCAAGCATCAAAAGTTTTTTGCCGTCTGACAATTTTTGAATATTCAATGGCTGCTGCTGAGGAATGAAACACCTGAATGTGATTGAACCAGACTTCTTGATGGGTGACAGGATGAATTTTGAAAGCATCATGGTAGCTTAATAGTCGTAAAGCATCATTCTCTAGCCATTCCACCTGAATTTGATTAGCAGCACATTTTTGTTCTACGACTGATTTCTCTCTGGTCTGAAACATATCCACCCATGGTTTGAGTTGAAAAGAGTTGTTTTTTTCTTGACCTGGAGCACAATAGTTGCGAATGAGTTTTAATTTTTTTTGTGATAGCTCTTTTTTGATATCTGGATTTAAATTTTTTGCTACTTGCCTAAAATCACAAATTGGTGTCTCTCCTCCAAATTGAGGAGCTTTGTGACAATAAAACATTATCCTTCTTGGAGCGGTAGGAAGAAAGGACATTTCACAATGCTGCATGATAGGATAATATGAAGGTAGCTCACTGGCGGAAAAGACATATTGAGTGCCTTCGATAATATTTCTAGGCGATGTTCCCAAATAATCATTTTTTAATTTATCATCTATTGTTTGAGCGATGTTCTCAAAATCTATTGCTTGTAGTATATCAAAACCTCTAAATAGTACAGCACCTCTATTAAGTATTTGTTGATTTATTTCGTCAAGGTGATTTTGAATATATCCTTTTAAGGAAGTAAAATCTTTGCTACCTAAGTCATTTGGAGTGATGATGAATGGCGATGTTTTCATAGTAGTGCTCATTTAAATTTAGCAAAATATTTTCATTTGTAAACAGTTTAAAATGGAAAGAAACAAATAGAAATAGCAAAAAAAACAACACCCCAGTTCTATTGAACTGAGGTGTTGCCAAACCAAACCATTATTTTATTATCTAAAATCCGAATGCATAATATTTACTACCATTTTGACCTGGGTATTTTCCTTGAAGCAATACACCATCTCCTCTGCTGGCATTTAATGCTTCTTTCAAATCGTCAACAGAAGCGATGGGTTTTCTGTTGACTGATGTGATGATAAATCCTTCTTGTATGTCTGTATTATCTTGAATGATACCTTTGTTTATTTTTTTGATTTTTACGCCTCCACTTAATCCCATTTTTCTAGCATCAGAAGTAGATAAAGGCTCCAACTCTAATCCTAATAAATCAATACTGTTACTAGATGATTTGTTTAAGTCCTCCTTAGTCACTAGCTCAGTTGTATTGTTTTTAGATTTTAAAGTGACTGTAGTATTTAGCGTTTTATTATCTCTTAAATATTCGACTTGTATTTTATCACCAGGGCGAAACCTAGCTACCATTTCTTGAAGTTCAGGAGAAGTCTTTATCACTTTTGAATTGATTTTAGTAATGATATCTCCCCCCTTTAAGCCAGCATCATCTGCTCCACTACCTTTCTGTACATCAGAGATATATGCACCTTCAACTTTATCTAGGTTTAAATCTTTAGCGAGTTTATCATCGACAGAACCCATTGAAATACCCATGTATCCTCTTTGGACAACACCATAATCTTTCAAATCTTCAATGACCTTTTTTACTAAATTGGAAGGAATAGCAAATGCATATCCAGCATAAACTCCCGAAGGAGAGGCGATAGCAGTATTGATTCCTATCAAATCTCCATTCAAGTCAACTAATGCTCCACCACTATTGCCTGGGTTGACAGCAGCATCTGTCTGAATAAAAGATTCTATGGCATAAGTTCCTGCCTTTTGTTGAAGGAGATTGATATTTCTAGCTTTAGCACTGATAATTCCTGCGGTAACAGTAGATGCAAGATTGAAAGGATTTCCTACTGCGAGAACCCATTGACCCACTTTTGTAGCATCTGAATTGCCAAATTGAACAGGTGTTAAATCTTCTTTGCTTTCAACCTTTATTAAAGCAATATCTGTGTTTGGGTCTGTGCCTATTAATTTGGCTTTGAAACTTCTATTATCATTAAGAATGACTTCTATTTCATCAGCTCCATCTATTACGTGGTTATTTGTTACAATATATCCGTCTTTTGATATGATAACACCTGAGCCACTACCTAAAGGTACAATATGTCCATCTTCATTTTTTTGAGGTTTTCTCTCTCTTGGGTCACTAAAAGGCTGACCAAAAAAATATTCAAACAAATCCATAGGATTTCCTTGGGCATATTGACTCTGCTTGGCTTTAGTTGTAATATGAACTACTGTTGGCATACTTACTTCAGAAGCAAGAACAAATGCGTCAGAAGGCAGGGAGCCATTTAAACTAGTAAATGCTGCAGGGACTGAATAACTGCTTGAAGAAGCATCATCTCTTAAAAATTTTATTTCTGAATTTGTAGATATCTTAGATTGCACAAGTAAGACAGTGCTAGCACTTGCAATACCAATTAATAAATAACTTAATACTTTTTTCATATCATCAAATAATTTTTGTTTTACTAATTTCTAGATATAAACACAAATTATGTTCCTTTTCATGTGAAGTTTTCTTATTTAAATGCTGGATGAGGGTTAAAAATCGTTAAGGGGGTATCATAGAATCAATCATCTACTGAATTCAATTTTAAAATGATCCTATTGGGTGTCAAATGATTGACTTAATATTATTTTAAAGTGTATTGTTACATTTGTTACTGTAGAGAAGAAGTGATACATCTATTTTTGTACTATTAAATAAGTCTTCAATAGGAGGAAAACTAAATTTTAAAGATTTTAATTGACTGATTATGAAAATATTGATTATAGGAGGAGTTGCCGGAGGGGCTACAGCAGCAACTAGATTAAGAAGGTTGTCTGAAGAGAATGAAGTGATTATATTTGAGAAAGGTGAATATGTCAGCTTTGCCAATTGTGGACTACCTTACTATATCAGTGGAACGATTGAAAATAGAGATAGTTTATTATTGCAAACACCTGAAAGCTTAAATGAAAGATATAGACTTGATGTACGTGTGCTTTCAGAAGTGATTAATATAGATATTGAAAAGAAGGAAATTTCTGTTCGTGATCTGAAAACAAATAATGAATATGTAGAATCTTATGATAAATTATTGCTTTCTCCTGGTGCTGAACCTATTCGGCCACCTTTTGAAGGGATTAATTCGGATAAGATTTTTACACTTAGAAATGTTCCAGATGTAGATAAAATTGTCGAAAAAGTTCAAAAAGCTCAAAGTTTTGTTGTCGTAGGCGGTGGTTTTATTGGATTGGAAGTTGCAGAAAATTTGATAGAAGCTGGAAAACAAGTCAGCTTAGTAGAATTATCTAACCAAGTGATGGCTCCTGTAGATTATGATATAGCCAGTTTTGTTCATGAAAAAGCAGATGAAAAGGGCTTGGAATTATATTTAGAACAGGGTGTTCAAAAATTTTATGATAATGGCAATCAGATAGAGGTCTTTCTAAATAATGGTTCTTCTATCTTGACAGATGCAGTTGTTTTGGCAATAGGAGTGAAGCCTGAAACCCAGTTAGCAAAAGCTGCCGGATTAATGCTAGGTGAGACAGGAGGAATATTAGTCAATGAATTTTTACAGACCTCCAATGCTGATATCTATGCAGTAGGTGATGCGATAGAAGTTGCACATTATATTCATAAAAAGAAAGTTTTGATTCCATTAGCTTGGCCTGCTAATAGACAAGGGCGTATAGTGGCCGATAATATAGTATTGGGTAATAAATATAAATATTCTGGTAGTTTGGGATCTTCCATATTAAAGTTTTTTGAATTGTCTATTGCTAGTACTGGATTAAATGAGAAGTTGTTAAAGAGAAATAATATTCCCTTTCAGACAGCTATTGTGACTAGAGGCCATCATGCCGGCTATTATCCAGGGGCAAAAAACATGGTATTAAAATTGATTTTTGATGAAACTGGAAAAGTGTTGGGGGCTCAGGCTGTGGGTGAGAAAGGAGTTGATAAACGAATAGATGTAATTGCCACAGCTATCAAAGGCAATCTGAATGTATATGATTTGCAAGAAATTGAAATCACCTATGCTCCTCCTTATAACTCTGCCAAAGATATCGTCAATATTGCTGGCTATACGGCAGCTAATATGTTAGAAGGGGATTTAGAGATGATAAATTATGATACTATGGAAGAGTTTGTCAAAGAAAGTAATGCTATTCTGCTGGATGTTAGAACGAATAATGAATTTTCAAAAGGCCATATTCTTGGAGCGATGAATCTTCCTTTAGATGATTTGAGAGATAATTTGAACTTGTTGGATAAAAGAAATAAGTATGTAGTTTATTGCCAAGTGGGATTAAGAGGATATCTTGCTTATAAAATATTAAAGAATAATGGGTTTAATGTTGTCAACCTTAATGGTGGATATCATTTGTGGAATAAAGTTAAGCCGATAGTACTCCCTGAGACTGTATCTCTATAGTGTATATTGATAGTTTGGAAACCATATTTTCATTTTAATATGTGTTGGCTATTTTGTGTTTTATTGAATGAAGAGGGTGTTAAGTGTTGTCACTCTCTTCATTTGATAGAAAAACTGTTTTTTCTGTTTTAAGTAAAAATTAAAAATAAGACAAAAGACTCCTCTTATGTTAAGCGTATCTTTTAATAAGGAGGAATTGTGACTCATGTTACTATAGAAATGTAATACTCATTCATCAAGGATTGCAAGTGAATAGTTCAAATATTTATCAATCAATTTTATTGAGTGTACAATACTTAATTGCAATATAAAATAATATGTAAACGATTGGTTTTAAAATTTTTACTTTAAAATATATTCATATAATTCTTGTCGAGAAAAAATTTCAATTATTGCTAAACTGCTGAAGGTGACAAATTGTCCCATTGGTCATTCAAAAGAAATATAAGAAAATAGTATTGGCATGGGCTGATAAGCATAATCTGATTGAGAATGAGATTTAGTATATGTTAATATAGTATAACGTTTATTTAAACCATCCATATTTTCTGACTAATATCACAATATTAGAAAGTAGTATGTGATTACTTTGCAGTAGAAAATTTAAAAACTACTGTTATGAAACTCTATCAAATCATACAAAGAAGTATAGTGCTGCCATTATTGACAGTTGTTATTTTACCAACAATTCAAGCACAGGAAGTTGATTCTCTAGAGAATAGTTTCAGTATATCAGCTCAGATTCGCCCTAGACTAGAAATTAGAGATGGAGCATTTCGTCCTTTGAGTAAGGATGAAAAGGTGGCGGCATTAGTCAGTGAGCGTGTTCGTTTAAATTTTGATTATTCGTATAAAGATATTTTGTCTATCAGAATTTCACCTCAGCATGTTGGCGTTTGGGGGCAGACAAATATGGTACAAGGTGCTGATAATGCAGGCAGTAAGTTTGCTCTTTATGAAACTTGGGCTAAATTAAAATTAGGTTCAAATTGGAATATGAAATTGGGTCGTCAAGTAATTTCTTTAGATGATGAAAGATTTTTTGGAGAATTGGACTGGGCACAAGGAGGGAGAGTCCACGATGCAATATCTTTCCACTTTGCAAAACAGAAGTATGAGCTAAAAGGTTTTTTTGCATTCAATCAAAATTATAAATCACTGTATGGTAATAATTTGAGCAACCCTTCTGGCAACTTATATTCGACTACTGATGCTTTCCCATATAAATGGATGCAGACAGTTTGGGCAGGAATTCCAGCTGGGAAATCTTCAAAAATTAGTTTATTGGTGACTAATCTAGGTTTGCAAAATGTAAAATCTGCAACTGATTCAGTAATACATAATTTTAATTCTCAGACTTACGGTATTAATTATTTCAATAATGGGAAAAAATTAAATGGCAATGTATCTGCTTATTTTCAAGGAGGAAAAAATTTATCGGGAGTAAAAACTCAAGCCTATATGATAGCAGCTTATCTAGGGTATAATATTGATAATCAATGGTCAATAGGATTAGGAAGTGATTTTGTCAGTGGTAATGACTTGGGAATGGCTCAAGAAAAAAACACTGCATTTAACCCTTATTTTCATACAGGCCACAAATTTTATGGTTCAATGGATTACTACTATGCAGGTAATGCGCACAAGAATGTCGGATTGTCTGATAGTTATGTCAAATTAAATTACAAAGGAAAACAAGGCTATAATATTAACGTTGCCGTACATCAGTTTGTAACCCCAAATAAAATAGTCAATGAAGTTGAAGAGTATGCTAAAAATTTAGGACAAGAAATAGATTTTACTCTTTCATATAAACTTAATAAATTTGCGACTTTATCTGGAGGATATTCATTTTATATCAATACTCCTACAGTGAATTATATTAAAAACACATTCAACGGAAAAGATTTTCAACAATGGGCATGGATATCATTAAATATTACACCCAAATTATTTAACACCAAATTTTAGTAAACATGAAAAAACACTTAATTCTTTTTGCAAGTGCGGCAATGTTCTTAGGGCTTTTTAGCTGTAAACAAAGTGCCACTAGTACTCCTGCTATTGATATGGTAGCACAAGGAGAGCCTGAAGTTGCTACTGTAACAGGCGCACCAAATGTTCCAGCTCCAGTTGGAGACAGAGGACCCAAAAAATGGATAGTCAATTTAGAGACTACTGAAATTGAAGGAATTATTGCTGATAGTATTCCTTATACTTTCTGGACATTCAACAATACTGTCCCAGGTAGCTTTATCAGAATCAGAGTAGGAGATGAAGTAACTCTTAACCTAAAAAATGCTGATAATAGTGTATTGCCTCACAATATTGACCTACATGCTGTAACAGGCCCAGGTGGAGGTGCTGCTGCTACTACTTCTGCTCCTGGACAGACTACATCAGTTACTTTTAAAGCTTTAAACCCTGGTTTGTATGTATATCATTGTGCTGCACCTCCAGTACCTATGCACATTGGTAATGGTATGTACGGTTTGATTTTAGTAGAACCAGAAGGAGGACTTCCAAAAGTGGATAGAGAATACTATATCATGCAAGGTGATTTCTATACTAAAGCATCTAGCGTAAAACCAGGTCTTTTAGAATTTGACAATGATAAAGCAGTAGCAGAACATCCTGATTATGTATTATTCAATGGTGCTAAAGGTTCTTTATTAGGTAAGAATATGATCGAAGCAAAAGTAGGTGAAACTGTACGTTTGTTTGTTGGAAACGGTGGTCCTAACTTGACATCTTCTTTCCACGTGATTGGTGAAATTTTTGACAATGTATATCTTGAAGGTGGAACCTTACTTTCTCACAATATTCAGACTACTATGATTCCTGCTGGTGGTGCTGCTATCGTAGAATTTAAAGTTGAAGTTCCTGGAGAATATGTATTGGTAGATCACTCTTTATCTAGAGCATTTAACAAAGGTGCTATCGGTAAATTGAAAGTAATTGGCGAAGAGAATCCTAAAGTTTTCAAAGCTGCTGGTCCATTGGCTGATCATTAATAGTCAAAAAATTATTAAAACAATTGGATGTTAGTAATGAAGAAAAGTTTTGTCAGTACTATTGTTTTGACTACTGTTTTATTGTTTGCCTGTAAAAGGCAGGCGGAACAAATTGTGTCTGATGTAAAACAAAATTTGGTCTCAAACGAACTTCATCCAATCGAAGTAAATACAAAGATGGTTTATATTCCCGGAGGGGAATATAAACCATTTTATAGTTCTGACTCAGATAGGGTTTTTGTACAATCTTTTTTGATAGATGAACGCCCTGTAACCAACCAAGAGTTTTTAAAATTTGTAGAGGCTAACCCTCAATGGCGTAGGTCTAATATGAAGAGAATATACTCAGACTCAGTATATTTGAGAGACTGGGTTGGAGATTTGGAAATACCTAAAGGTGCATTATTAGATGCTCCAGTTACTTTTGTTTCATGGTTTGCAGCAAAAGCCTTTGCTCAGAGCGTGGGCAAGAGAATGCCCACTTTGGATGAATGGGAGTTTGTGGCGATGGCAGATGCTGAAGTGCCTAATGCTCGCGAGAAAAAGAAATATTCAGACGATATAATAGATTTGTATATGCAGAAAGACAGGCAATATAAATCTGTAAAATTAAGCCCTCCCAATTACTGGGGCGTGTATAATATGTTTGATCTAATTTGGGAATGGACAGACGATTTTAACTCAATATTGACAACAGGAGACTCTCGTGCTGGAGAGTATGATGATAAAAATATGTTCTGCGCTGCTGGTGGAGCTACAAGTGCCACAGATATTCTGAACTATGCAGCTTTTATGAGATTTGCTTTACGCGCATCTATTAAAGCCAATTATAATATAGCTAATCTGGGATTCAGATGTGCAAAAGATACAATAGTTGTTTCACCTTAATTAATATTTTCAGATGAGAATTGTAAATTATTTTCCTTTATTCATATTGTTTCTCTTTTCTTGTCAAAATAACAAGTCTAATGAGACGAGTAATGAGTTGCCTTCCAATTCGATTTTTCAACTGACTTCTGAATGGCAAAACCAAAATGGAGACACACTTCACTTGAAAGATTTACAGGGAAAAACATTGGTGGTTGTCATGATTTATACTACTTGCAAATCTGCTTGCCCTATTTTAGTCTCTAAAATGAAACTAATAGAATCGCAAATTAGCCGAAAGGATATTGATAAGGTGTCTTTAGTATTGGTTTCTATTGATCCTGAGACAGATACTCCAGAATTTTTAAAGAAATTTGCCAAGAAGAATGGAATGGAGGGTAATCAATGGGTCTTCTTACGTTCTAATGAAATGGCCACTCAGGAGTTTGCCAATGTGTTATCAATGAAGTATAAGAGAATCTCTCCGATAGATTTTTCACATTCAAATATCATCAGTATTTTTAGCCCTAATGGACAATTGGTCGAACAAGAAGAAGGTCTTGAAATCAATGTAGAAAATGTTGTGAAGAAAGTAAGCAAGGTGGTTAATTCACCTAAATAGTACTTCATTTCTTTCTTTTTCTTATTTTGATTCATCTTCATTAAGATGAATATGATGGAGATGCTCAATATCAGCTAGTCAGAATCTAAAATATCATCTATCTTTGAAGTGATGATAATAGATAAGGGAATATTATTTTTAAAGGCATTTTATAGACTAATCATAGATACTTTCCATAAGTTTAATGATGATAATGTCATTAAATTGGGAGCTTCATTGTCTTATTATACCTTATTTTCTTTACCTCCTCTCTTAATTATTATTATTGCCTTAAGCGGTATTTTTTTTGGTGAAGATGCAATGCGAGGCGAATTAGTGGAACAAATTGAAGGAGTTGTTGGTCATTCTACGGCAATTTTTATCCAGAATACTTTAAGTAATATTCAATTGAGTTATCCTAACGGATGGACAGCTATTATCAGTTCGGGAGTATTATTGTTCACAGCTTCTACTGTTTTTGCTGAGATACAAAGTTCAATTAATACAATTTGGGGCTTAAAGACTAAGCCTAACAAAGGTCTCCGAAAATTTATTTTCAATAGATTAGTTTCATTTTCAATGATAGTGTCTATGGGGTTTATTCTGATGGTGAGTCTTTTGTTGAATGGTATATTGAAAGTAATAAGTGCCAAATTGTTATTATTTCTAGATATTGATCAATTGAATCTTGTCTTTTTAATCAATTCTAGTATTTCTTTTTTAATTATTTGCTTGCTATTTACTGTTATTTTTAAGAGTTTACCTGACGCAAAAATTCGTTTGAGGGATGCTTTTTTGGGTTCGTTTTTTACGTCTTTATTGTTTTTAATAGGCAAATATTTCATTGGCTATTATCTCTCAACTACTAATTTGAGTTCTGTTTATGGAGCTACTGCATCAGTGGCTATTTTATTGGTTTGGGTGTATTACTCTGCAATTATATTATATTTTGGAGCAGTATTTACCAAAGTCTATACAGATAAATATGGTCAAAAAATTATCCCCAATACCTATACTTTTCTAGTCATTAAAACAGAAACAGAATTATCAGCAGCTGAGATAAAATCTCTTCCTTAACTATCTTATTAATCAGCAAAAAACAATCTTAATCTTCTATTGAGTTGTTGCGGTCTGCATATACAATATCTGGAACTTGAGCATTGCTAAATGCATCTAACAACTTGTCAATTCCATTATTGACTTTATAATGCATTTCTTCAGGATAAACAGGAATGACTGTATAAATATATAATGAATCTTCTCCTAATTTCATTTCTTGGAAATCCTCAGGCAGTGTGATACTATCAATAATGACTACCCCTTCAAAATTTGTATTAGCAATTGGTCGCGATGGACTTCCATTAGGAATACTATGTCCATAGCACAACCATGTATCATGCTGTTTTGGAATTCTAGCCAGGTTTTTCAACCACAATATAGGCCAATAATTATTTGGATTTTTTAGACCTTCTTGTGATAAGTCCCATTCTTTAGGTAATAGAATGGCCAATTCTCCATATTTATATTTTTCATATCCTTCAGGAGTATTCATGGCAAATCGACTCATCCCTGATGATACTAATAAGTGATAATTTCTATTCTCATTGGGTAGAATGTGATAAATATCTATTCTTAATTCATCACTTCTCTTATCAGTCAATAATATGACTTCTTGATTATCATAGAATTGGTCAATATGAAAATCTAGAGCCATTAAGATATTTGGAGCTTCTTCGATAGGAATAGTGGTATTGTCTTCAATCTCTTCAACCGGTGCACTAAGGTCAAATAGATCTTCTATTGTATCGCCTTTCTTTTCCTCTATATTTGATTCTATCTTTTCTGCTGGTTTCGGTGTTTCTTGGGTTGACTCATTATCTTCACCAAATCCAAAAAGTGAAAATTGGTTTTCTGTAGATGTTTTATCTTTTTTTGCCACGGTTTCTATATTTTGAAATTCATCTGTAATTTGTTCTTCAGTAACTGGGGAAGGTGTTGCTTCCGTTGGTTCAAGTGCAATTTTAATTTCTTCTGGAAGTATAGAAGGCAATGCTTCGATTTCGGCAATCTTTTCTGTTTGATTTTCAAGCGCTATAGGTTCGTCGTTAATCTTTCCTAGTTTTCTTAATATTTCTTTTGCCGTGGAGCTATATTTTCCGTTTTCAGTATGGTCAAAATATTTCTCAATAAATAAAATATCATCAGTCAGTTTATGATGTTTTAAACAAGCATCCCAGATATTTTTGTCAGTAATGTCAGGATGCATTCCATGATTTCTGGCAGTTATATAATATTCAATAGCCTTGTAAAAATCTCCTAATTTCAGATAAGCAGACCCAATTCCATTTTCGTATCTGTCTCTTTCTTCAGGATATTTTTGAATGAGTGCCTGATATATTTCGATACTTGCTTCAAAAGGGCCTTCTCTTAGTAACTTATCAGCTAGTTGTATTTGCTCTCCTTGACTTCTATTATTGAGGAAATAATTTATCTTCTCAGATAAAGTAGCACTATTAATGTCAAAAGAGGCTATTTCATAAATATTTTTAGCATGATGATCTTCAAGGCCTTCATGATGTTTGCCTTCTTCATTTGCTATTTTTTTTTTGAGAACATCCCAAATACCCATATATATTGTTTTATTTTTTCTGCTAAATATAAAGTTAGCCAATTAGCCATTCTAAAAATAAAAATAGATTTTGAACTCTAAAAGATAAAGTTATTAACTACCAACTTTTTGTGTGGAATATTCTTTCTTTTTCCTAATGAGAAAATAGTTCAACATGTTTATTTAAAAATAGATAAGAATGTTATAATTGTTAATTTCAAAAAAAATATTATCATAACTTGCTAGTTATTAATTAGATAGAAATAATAATGATTATAAATTGTGATTTTATTAATATTTTTCATATAAAAACGTATGCATTTGATTTTTTTTTATTATACCTTTACGTTGTGTAGTGTTGAGATCATTTTATTGAATAATACTTTGTGTGATATTTATTTGGTATTATTTATTTTAGTATTGAGAATGTGTGTATTATATCTTTTATTTAAAAATATTTATTGAACTGTAGTCTTGATTTTGACTTTACGCAATTTGTTTTAATTTAAAATATATTGTATGAAAAAATCTTTACTCAATTCATTAGTGATTTTATTATTATCACTATTCTATGTTTCTCAGTTGTATGCTCAAAGTGATAGTGCTTCATGTAACGAGTATGTCAACGTGATTAATCCGAAATTTAATAATTTGACTGCAACTAGTTCAAATTCTGGATTTCCATTATTTTTAGAACATTTTTCGAATAAGAATAATACGACAAACAGCAATCTGGGTGATGTTTCAAGTTGGACAACTGTACTAGGTGGTACAGCATGGTTAGAAGTGAAAGATAATAAAGCTAATGGAGGAAATATTTATCCTGCAGGGTCTTATGCTGGATTTGTTATCAATGAAACAGATTTAATTTCTATTGGTGGTAGTATAACAATTACTACTTTCAGCGGAACTACATTACAAGAGTCTAAAACTAATGCCAATGTGCTAGGTACTCTTTTAGATAATGGAAGAAGAAGTGTAGGATTTGTAACAAAGAAGCCATTTGATAGAATAAGAATTACAATCAATGCAGGTTTGACATTTATACGGACTGTAAATATATATTTTGCACAAGTTGTGAAACCATGTGCCACTGCCCCATTGAGTTGTAATGTGCCAACCCCATTAAAACAAGCTAATAATTCACAAGGTAAGCCAGGGCACGGTGTGATTGTTGAGATGAGTAGATCTGGCTTAGAAGGAGGAGCAATTGGAACATTTGCTAATGTTGAAAGAGTTACAGATAATGATTCTACCAACTTTATGACGATGTCTATTAATATTGGTGTTTTAGCCTCAGCTAGCATATCTGTTCGCGATTTGGATTGACTCGTCCTAAAAAAAGTTTACAGTTTAATAGATTAATTCTGTTATAAGTTTACAATTCATTTTTAGTCCTGATTTGGGTTTACAATAGTAGGATTTTTTCGATAATAATTCTTCCATAATCTTCTATTTTTATCTTGGTTTTTGAATGATGAATATGATTTGGTGTCAAATTACTGATACTCATGTGAGGTCTTTCGCTGTTATATAAATTCACTATGTCTTTGAGTAGTGTCTTGGCTTCATTGATATTATTAATGTCATACGTTTCTAAATACTCATCTTTAATAATTCCGTTTATTCTTTCTGCTACTGCATTTTCTAAAGGATTTCCATTTTCAGTCATACTAATTTTATACCATTGTCCTGTAATAACTTTACATAAGCATGGCTACAATACTGAATACCTCTGTCACTGTGATGGATAAGATTCATAAGGCTCTCTGCCCCCAAGGCAGAGAGAGCCTTATGCAAGGCTTCAATACTTTCTATGGCTTCCATTGTTTCAGCTACCTGATAGCCTACAATTTTATGTGAGTAGGCATCGGTAATCAAGGCGATATAAAAGGTGTTCGCCAGTGTTAATTTTCCAGTAAGTGATATCGCTCACCCATGGCTAGTTTTGGAGCTGTTGTACAAATTCTCGTATTAGATTGGGATACTTTCTTAGCCAATGGTAGAGTTAGTGGTCTGTATCCTCCGCTTTCTTTTCCTTGAGTAAATGATTGGAAGACAGTAGGTTGAATAATCCATCTCTGCCTATTTTTTATTTGATGTTCAAGTAGGAATGGTTGTAACATTTCATATATTTTTCATGACATTCCCATTCTTCGATGTTTTTTACGGATTTCTTGCTCGTTGTATTACCAAATCTTCTTCCAAGGTGGTTGAGATTCCTTCCCAATTGTTTTGATAATAAGCCTGTCTGCTGATACCCAAACCATCCACATAGCTTGGTAATCCTATGTGTGAAAAAATTACTTTTCATGGCCTATGGTTTGGTATTGAACTTTTCTTATCAAATTTTTTAAACTCCCTTTTCTTAACAACATCACGTGTAGAAAGCAATTGCTTTTAGCTCTGCATCTTTTAGTGCTTTTCTAATTCCACTATTCGCTTTTTTAATTGCAGGTTATCAAATAGTTCATCATCATTGTTAGTTGCTCTGTCTGGTTTCGGTTTTTCTGTACCATTGGATATAGATTTGATACAAAGTTAGGTCTTCTGGTTTTGATTCCAGTATTGTAGCCTAATTGTCGCATCCAGCGAAGCAACTGCCCGTGCTCTTGTTCTTCACCAGTGTATTTCTCCCAAATCTCCACCTTGGTACATTGAGTAGAAATTAACTCCTGGACAATCTTGTGTTTCTCCTCTACGGTAAAATATTTACCCCTTTTTTGAATGATTTTTTTGTCCATTTTTTACACTTTTTAGTGTAAACCTATTTTAGGACAAGACAGATGAAGTTTTTCCTGCGGGATATTTTGCTGGCTTTGAGCTTTCCAACAGTAATGCATTAAGTGTTGATTTGTTAAGTAACTCTACTATTCGTACCTACTTGAATGATACACTTCAAGAGACAACTGGTGGAGGCGTTTCATTGTTAGAAGCGCCTTTGTTAGGAGGCTCTTCTAGATATGTAGCAGGTTTCATTACTTCTAAACCATTTAATGAAATCCGTTATACAATTAATCAACCAGCAGGAATTGGTTTTGGAACAACAAATATCTATTATGCAGTAGCTAAAAAGTATTGCGAAGGAGATTCATTGGAATGTAATGATTATACTCGTTTAAGTGTACCCAATCACCCAGTAGATATCGACATCAACAATACAGGATTGACAGGTCTGGCTTGTGTGGGTTGTAGTGTAAATAATCCTGGAAGAATTTTAGATAATGATACAAGTAATTTTGCAAATATCAATTTGATTGCTGGAGTTGGTTCTACAGGTAGAATATCCGTAAAAAATGGTTATGGTCCATATAGAGCAGATTCTATACCTATGTGGGCAGGCTTTGAAATCTCAACTGGTCAGCTCATTACTTTAAATATTCTAAATAATATTTCAATTAAGACATATTTGAAAGATTCGCTTATAGAATCTTCATCACCAGCAACTTTGTTTGTAGATGGTGATATCTTTTCATCTACAGGAAGGCATTTTGTCGGATTTAAGGTAACTAAATCTTTTGATGAAATAGAGTTTTCAGTAACGAATACAGGTGGAGATATTGGAACTACCAATGTATATGCTGCGGCTGTTAAAAGATATTGTAAAGGACCTGATTTAGAATGTAATAAATATACAAAACTAACACAGCCGACCCATCCCGTAGATTTAGATATTAATAAATTGGGGATATCAGGTATTGCATGTGTGCTTTGTGATGTAAAAGATCCTGGGAAAATATTAGATAGCAATCCAGATAATTATGCAATTATTGACTTGGTTGCTGGTGTTGGTTCTACAGGTACTATATCAGTAAGAAATGGTTATGGTTCATATAGAGGTGATACTATACCTATGTGGGCTGGTTTTGAGATTTCTACTGCCCAATTAATAACTGCAAATATTCTCAATAATGTTACCATAAGTACTTATTTAAATGGTGTTTTCCGAGAAAGTTCTACAGCAGCAACACTGTTTGTAGAAGGAGATGTTTTTTCTGCTTCAGAAAGACAGTTTGTAGGATTTAAAGTAACTAAAGAATTTGATGAGATTGTTTATTCTGTAACTAATACAGGTGGCGATATAGGCTTGACCAATGTTTATTCTGCTGCGGTTAGAAAGTATTGTGATACGCCATTGTCATGTAATATTGAAACGAGAGAGTATGTTCCAGCATATCCTGTAGATATTAATTACCACAGAACTGGAAATGAAGGTTTAGCTTGTGCTTTGTGTGGTGTTGATAATCCAAATCGTGTGATTGATGAATCGGATAGTAATTTCGCACAGATATATGTGCCAGTAGGAGTTGCAGGTGGAGCAGGTATTTCAGTTAGAAATGGTTATGGTCCTTATCCAGCTGGAACTTATGCTGCTTTTGAAGTTTCTAAAACAAATTTGATTGATGTTGCTGCCTTGGGTGGAGTAACGATTGAATTGTATAAAAACAATCAATTAGTTCAGTCAGGAACTGGAGTTTCAGAAATTGTTTCAGGCAACTCAACTATATTATCTAGCACCGATCACCGATTGGTAGGGATTGTTTCCAATGTAGAATTTGATGAAGCAAGAATAGTCATCCGCAATGTTGGTCAAGTTAACTTAGGCACTACCAATGTTTACAATTTCTATGTAATGAAAGGTTGCCCTGGCGAGTTTGATTGTCAGACATCGACAGCTCTTATTAGACCTGATTATGCTGTTGTTATTGAAGATTCAAGAACTGGGATTAATAGTGGTGTTGCTTGTGTAGGTTGTACAGTGAATAGGCCCGATTTTGTTATCAATAGTGATTCATTGGATGTCTCTACCATTAATCTTTTAGCTGGTGGATTAGGAACCAGCGGTTCAATATCCGTAAGAGATCTGAGCATAGTTTATCCTTCAGGTACTTTAGCTGGTTTTGTGGTGAGAGATCCTAACCCAATTATTCAAGCTGGTTTGTTGAGTGGAATAACTATCCAAACTTATTTAAATGGTAGTTTACAAGAAACAAAATCAGGCGGAGGTGCTTTGATTGACGTGAATGCATTACTTCCTTGGTTGGGTGTAGGCTCTGGTAAACATGCTATCGGCTTTAATACAAGTAACCCATTTAACGAAATTCGTATAACATATACTACACTTGTACAAGGATTATCCTACTTAGATGTATATTATGCATTTGCAGACGCAAGATATGTATCAGGAAGTGGATTTGATTGCTTTGCTTATATTGATGCGGTTAACGATATCAATCAGACCCCAGTCATACACCTGTAGATGGCAATATTCTTACGAATGATAATAGTAAGTATCCTTTTGAAATTACTGAAATGGGTGGTGTTACTCCTGATCAAAATGGAGATATTACTTTATCCAATTTACCAGGTAAAGATTCGTTAGGTAATCCTGTTAGTAATGCAGGTACTTTAGTGCTTCATCCTGATGGAAGTTATACCTTTACTCCAACTACTAATTTTGTTGGAACATTGGATCCAATTTCTTACACAATTCAAGATTCTCTTGAAAATACAGATGAAGCAACTTTAATAATTAAAGTAATTCCAAATAATCAATCTGGTGTGAATAGTGTAATTGCACAAGATGATAATGCAAGTACTTCTGTAAGAGTAAATATAGGCACCCCAAATAATCCTACAAGCTCAAGTAATCCTAGCTTATTCAATAATGACAGTGATCCGCAAGGAGATAATTTCTTTGTAACAAATTCAAATAGCGTACTTCCAGATCAGAATGGAGTGATTACACTCAGTAATGTTCCTGGTAAGGATGAGCAAGGTAATCCAGTTGTTGGAGGTGTTGGAACAGTAACTATTGATACTAATGGACATTATACTTTTTTACCTAAACCTGGATTTACTGGAACAGTCGATCCTATCTTATACACAATTGAAGATTCTAAGGGAGCGGTAGATTCTGCTTATCTCAATATTGATGTTAAACCAATATTACCTGGAGTCAATACTACATTTGCAAACGATGATGCTAATAGTGGACCTAAAGGATTATCTCAAAACGGTAATCTTCTAGATAATGATTTTGATGCAGAAGGAGATGGTCAGGAAGTTAAAACCTTCCAAGTGCTTGATGCAAATGGAAATAAAGTTACAGTACAAGCTGGACAGACTAGCGATGTTTATGCAAAAAATCCAGATAACCCAAGCCAATATATTAAAGTAGGTACATTGAATGTGCAAGAAGATGGCGATTATACTTATACGCCTACTCCTCTTGTTGGTGGTGATTATTATGTAGGAACCGTTGCTATTCCTTATAGTATCGAAGATGATGATACTGTTGCTGGAAAAGCTTCTGATAAGGCTACATTATACTTGACAACTTCTGATTATAATACAACAGATGCTATAAATGACCAAAATAGTACTTGGATAAATACTCCAGTAAGTGGAAATGTGACTACTAATGATTTTGATTTGGAAGGGAATTCACAAGATTTTAGTTCATTCCTTAATCAGAATAATAATGGTACTCCAATATCTAGTGGATCAACAGTAAGTGGAAAAGACTTAAATGGTAATCTGATAAACAATGCTGGGACAATTACTTTTGACAGTGATGGTATTTATACTTTCACCCCAACAACAGGTTTTGTAGGTGTCGTTTCTATCCCATATAAAATTTGTGATGATGCTAAACTCTCTGTCTGTGATTCTGCTATACTTGATATTACTGTAGATATGCTACCATCAGATACAAACAGCGTTATTGCAAACAATGATGAATATGTTACTAAAGGTCAAAATGTTAATAGTAATGTTCATATTAATGATGCGGATCCACAAGGAGATGGATTTGATGTTACTAAGTTTTGGTATGATAGCAATGGTGATGGAACTCCTGATACAGAAGGAACTCTCGGACAGCAAGTAACTGTAGGTGGTGTTAGTGAAGATGGTACACCAACCAATAATGCTGGTAAATTGACTCAAAATGCAGATGGTTCCTTTACATTTGAACCTACAACTGGTTTTAAAGGTAAAGTTACTTATGATTATAGAATCACTGATGATTACACAGTAGATCCAGCAAGGGATGATGCTCGAGTAGTAATAACCGTTGTAAATACAAACGATATTGTTGGTCGTGGACCTAAGAATGATCCTCCTGTAGCTAATGATGACTTCAATTATACTATAGTAAATACGCCTGTTAATGGATGCTATGTTTGTAATGATAAAGATTTGAATGGAGATTCTCTAAGTTATAATGGCCTTACAATCAACCCAAGTGGTCCAGCAACACCAATAGATACTTTGACAACAGAACAAGGCGGTCAAGTGGTTATTAACAAAGATGGAACTTATACTTATTATCCACCTACAGATTATGTTGGTCCTGATAAAATAATTTATGAGATCTGTGATGTAACAAATGTTAATCCACAACCACTTTGTGCTAATGCAACTATATATACTTTAGTAGGTCCAGGTTTGACCATTGAAGGAAATCTTTTCCATGATGGTAATGGCATGACAGATAATTATGTCAATGGATCAGGTACCAATGTGTCAGATGTTGTTTATGCAATATTGACTGATTCAAATGGAGTTGTATTACAGAGTGTTCCAGTGAATCCTGATGGTACTTTTGAATTTACCAATGCACCCTTCCAAACTGATTTATTGGTAGTAATAGATACAGTTTTAAGAGCTAAGAATAGTGTGGTAACAACCTCGACTTTACCTCAAGGTTGGGTAAGTACAGGAGAGAAATTAGGACAAATAGATGTAATTCAAGGTAATGATGGTACTATAGATGGTAAAAACACTGAGGTGGGCAAACCAAGGACTATTGTGACTAATATCAACTTGGCTATTCAACAATTGCCTACAGCAGATGATAAATTCTATAATTTACCAACTTCTGCATTAAGTGTAACACCACTTGGTGGATTCCCTAATATCGTAGAGAATGGATTACAGTATTATTCTATCGCATCTAGCAATCCTATTTTAGATGGAGGATATACTAATAAAGGGTTATTAACAGGTAGTGATCCAGAAGATTGTTCACAGGTAGAAAGTTGTAATTCAGCATCTACGTTTATAGTTGATTCTATCTATCCGACAACGATATTGTACTATAATTTTGGAGGTGAAAGAGGCGTAGCAAGAGTTGTTGCAGGAGATACTATTAAAAATTATAATCCTTCTAAATTAGTCATCTATGGAAAGGAAGGAATGGGACAGTCTGATAGCGTGAATAACAATGCATTGGGATTCAGATATAGCTTAGTAGATAATGCTAGATTTGCAAGTATGCCAGTAGATTACATCATAGCTACTGATTTTGCACTTCCTGTTGAGTTGTTATACTTCACTGCTTCTACACAAGGATGTACTGTGGTATTGAATTGGGCGACTGCATCTGAGTTGAACAATGACTATTTTGAAGTACAAAGAGCTCAAGATGCTATCAACTGGGAGACAATTGCTAAGGTCACTGGAAACGGTACTACTAATAATAGGAATGAGTACAGTCAAGTAGATGCCACGACACTAAGTGGAACCATCTATTATCGATTGAAACAGGTGGATTATGATGGTGTATCAGAATTACATAAAGTAGTATCTGTACAATCACCATCATGTGGAACTCGCAAAGTGCTTGTCTATCCAAATCCTACTCACAACACTTTGAATGTGAAAATTGATTACATCAACTATAGTGGATTAGATATCAAAATTTATGATACGAAAGGTGTAATGGTGAAACATCTGACAGATGTAGTATCTGATAACAAGATAGATGTTCAGTCACTACCAGATGGTACTTATCTATTGCAGTTGACATCACCAACTGAACAAATAGGAGTATATCCATTTATTAGACAAAGTACTGAAAAATAGTCGGTGGAATATAGAAAAAAGGTGTGATGTTTGGCTATTAATCTGAAGAGGAAATTGGCTCTGCTGAGAAGCAACCAACGAACAATAAGATTAATGCATATATTGAAAAAGGACAGCGAAAGCTGTCCTTTTTTATATTCTCTGGTATGCTTTATAGCTAAGAAAACCTATTTTTCGTTAGAAAAACACACATACCATTTGATGAAATTTGTTCTGTTTTTAGTAGTTTATCTCCATGTGCAAATCCAAATAATTTTTCAGATGACTAAATGATATGTATATTGTTTGATACATTTTTTTATTGTGGGTGCTAATGCTATTAGTGCCTTATATATTTGATTGTCATTTACTTTTTTATACTTTTAATTTTTTTACCAAACAAACGTTCGATTTATTTGTGTAATTTCAAATAATTGCTTTATATTGGGTTAATATAAAATTGAATACTAAAATGACAGCTAGAGAAATTGTATTAGGATTGCCTTCAAGATTTAAAGGAGATGCGTCCACAGATAATGGTGTTTTCCATTTTGTACTTGATGGTGAAGGTGGAGGTGAGTTTTCAGTAAAAGTTACTGATGGCATTTGCACTGTTGAAGAAGGTCTTACTGGCGATGCAGATTGTGTAATTACATCTACAGCAACAGATTTTGAAGATGCTGAATATGGGAGAGTCAACAAGCAGATGGCAGTAATGATGGGTAAAATCAAAATCAGCAATCTAGGAGCTATGTTGAAATTTTTGTCTTTGTTCAATGATCTTGAAGTATAGTTTTTTTATTTTTTAAGGAATATGAAGGTGGCTAATCAGCCACCTTTTTTATTACTAGTATTTGCTATTACAATGTATTAGATCTCATCTAACTATTTGAAAATTAGATATATGTATTGCGATTATTCCTTGACTGCCTTTTTTAATTCTAAAAATATAGAATACAAGCCTAAAGTATCCATACGACAATAATCAATCAGATCATCTAAAACACTTTGGACATCATGAGTTTCTGGCTCTCTGAGTAGCTTTTGGTAGATGGCCATTGCATCTAAGCCGTCTTTGATATTGATTTTGTCGTAGCTCAAGGTATTTTGCTCTATTGTTGGTAGAATATTTTTGATAGAATATCCTCCATTCATTTTTGGATGGTAGTACCAGTCCTTTTTAAAAGGGATTTCCAGATCTACCATTCTTTGAATTCTTTCTTTGATAGATTTGGCATATTGGGGGTATAATTTTCCCAGTTGAAATAATATTCCTTTTTCTAAAAGGGTATTAAATACAAGAATTTGTCCAGGTTTCTCAGTTGAATTTAGAAAATGAATTAAGAATAGTTCTCTTCCATCTTGATGAGGAGGAGAGATAAATTCTGTTTCTATCAAAGAGGAGTCTTCAGAAGTAGAATAATGCAAAGAAAATTGAAAAGGTATAGCTTGAAAAGGGTAGGTTTCTTCAAAAACGGGAATAGCAGGTTGGAAGGCTTCAATGTCAAAACAATAAACTGGGAAATGGATATTATCCATAAAGTTTTTTAATTCTTCCTTTTTAATAAATGGTTTTTGGGTGTGATGAGCCTCTACTTGTGCTTTTATCCTTGATGATGTCAGATATTCTTGGGGTATATCTTTCATGTCATTGATACCAGACTTTACCCATTGAATTTTATCTAGTAATTGTGCACCAGCCACTTGAAATAATGGATTTTTTTCTTGCCCTTTCCAGCACGTCCCCATAAAATCACAAGGATAGGGTTTAAAACATTGAATGCCAGTTTCTATTTCTGGTGCATTATGTAATGATAGAACAGAGCGCGCTTTATTAATTGCGGCTTGTATATCTAGCTGTAAGGCTTCTACTTGTTCTTTGACCGATACAATTTTAAATAATTCATTAATATTGACAGTTTCACCTTTTAGAACATAATCGCTATTAATATGAACGATAAAAACATCTTCCAATTCAATTCCACAACTTTTGATTATATGGTATTGTATGGAAATGTCTTGTAAATAAGTTTGGGAGATTTTTAATGAACTTTTGACTTCATATGCATACCATTTGCCATCTCTATTCACTAAAATATCTAAAGCAATGAGGATACCTTCAAATTTGAAAGCAGCCTCATAAATGACAGGATATTGAGCTGATATTAATGCTGATGTTGCTTGGATGGATTGTTGATAGGAATAATGATTAGGTGGTGTGCAGTCTTTCCCTCCAGGAAATAGAGATTGGGCTAACTTTCCAACTTGGTGACCTCTGTCAAATTTATCTTGTTGCTGTCTAGATACTGGATCTCTTTGTTCGTAATGGTATTTGTATAGATATAATGCTTTGCTACACTGTATTCCTCGAATTAATGAAGACTTACTGAGGTTGGTATTTCTAGGTTTAATAGACATTTTTCAACTGCAAATTTATTATAATTCTCAAGTTCAATGAGTATTTAATATTGAATAAAATGTTGTCAATAATTTTAAAGTGAAAGGGATAATTGCTAGTTAAAATTATTGATCATGTAGGAATTATATAATGATTTTTATCTCTATGCTTAATGTTGTACTATTAACTTGGCTGTAAATAGCTGATGATTACTGTCTTTAAGTGTAATCAAATAAAGTCCATTGTTCAAGTTGTGTTGAATGTCTTTAGTTGAGTTGTAATAGTAGTTTTGCTCATATAAAAGCTGACCATTCAAAGCAAATATTTGTAAGACTGCTGGTGATGAAAATGAGGTGTTGATTTGAAAACTTTGCTGACTAGGATTGGGAAAGATATTTAATGTACCTGTTAATTTATTATATTTTATTGAAGTTGGAACATTAAATATCGTTGTATCGTATTTGCATTGAGAAGCATATAAAAAATGAACAGTTTTTTCTAAAGCAAAATTCCTGTCCAGATCATCTACAGGGTGTCCCACTCCGCTAACAAATACTTTTTCTATCCTAGCTCCTATGTTTTCGAGATAAGGACCATATCTTTTCAGCCCGTCAAATCTTCCTAAATGACAAGCTGCAGTATAAAAACAACCATTTCCACTAGGTACAGAAGGGTCTTTATCGTGATGAAGTCCCAATACGTCAATATCATTTTTATCACCTATCCAATTGAGGTCTGCAAGAGCACCACTGTCAACAATTATATTTCTGACAGTATTGAGTGAGCTAAAAGGGGAAGCGTTAGTATTGCCTTCAAGTCCTCCTAGTTCACTGATGGCTCTTCCCCAATTGAGATTGACTTCATCATTAGCGTCTAAGTATGCAGTATGAATAACACCAATAGCACCAGCAGATGAACCATAAAGCGTAATATTATTAGTATCTAAGCCATAAGGATTGTTTTCTGCAACGGTAGATTTTAGAAATTTGATAGCACCTTTTATGTCTTGCATAGATCGGATAATTGCTTTATACCAATTGACTTTGTCAGCAAACTGCAAAATGGGTTCTATTCCATCAATATTGGTTTTTTCAAGACGATATTGTACTGCAACAGCTACGTATCCTCTGAGTGCCAATTCTTTACATAAAAACTGTATAGTTTCAGAATTTTTACTTCCAGCAACATAAGCCCCACCATGCATTAAGAGTACTATAGGGCGGTGAGTGATGGAGTCCCAATCGGATGGAGGTGTAAAAATATCTAAGTATAAATCTTGTTGTTCACCTAGATTGTTAAGATTAGTACCGTATTGAATATCGGAATATTTTGTGTAGGTAGGGAAAATTATTTCTTTATATCTATCTCCACATTCGGCAAAGCTATTTTTAAATAAAAGCAATAATGACAGTAGTAAAAAATATTTCAAGATTTTCATTTTCGTAATGTTGTTGACTAAATTAATGTTTTATTAATTACTAATTATAAATAGTGATATCTTTTTTATGGATGAAAAGAAGAAGATTTAGACTTTTGGGTGAAAGAATCTTGAAAAAAGCCTTTGTTTTATATCTTCTGAGTCAAGTTGAAATTGAACATTTATATTTTTTTAGCAATATTAATATTGTATTTTTAACCCAAATATTATAATTAATGAAACTTCAATTTAAGAAGGATTTTGTTTGGGGAACATCTACAGCAGCATATCAAATAGAAACGGTATCTGACAATGAATGGAAGGGCCTTGTAAGTATTGATGGAACTGTGTTTGACAAGTGTTCCATGCATGATTTGCGTAGAGATGAAGATGTGGAACATATTGCACGATTAGGTACAGCTTATCGCATGAGTTGCGACTGGGGAAAATTGCAAAAGTATCCTTATGCCGAATTTGATGCTAAAGTAGCGAAAGAGTATTTGGATTTTTTAGAAAAATTGAAAGCCAAAGATGTGAAAGTCATGATGGTTTTACATCATTTTACTAATCCAATTTGGTTTGCTGAAGCTGGCAGTTGGGAGAAAAAGGGCAATAGGCAAATGTGGTTGGATTTCGTGAAAAAATCTGTTGACACTTTTGGGCATTTAGTTGATTTATGGAATACATTTAATGAGCCAATGGTATATATTTCCAATGGTTGGCTGTTAGGTAGTTTTCCTCCATTTAAAAAAGGAAGATTACTATTGTCTAGAAGAGTATTGAAAGAAATCGGTCGTGCTCACGATGAGGCTTATGATATCATAAAAGCTAGTTCTAAGTCACCTATAGGAATTTCTAAAAACACTGTAAAATTTGTTGGTGAGATATTTCCTGGGCATATTTTTGCAAAAATTGCAGATTACTGGTTCATGGATTATGGTGCAAAACATTTTGAAAAAGTAGATTTTCAAGGCTTGAGTTATTATTGCCGCATGCCTTTCAGACCTTTTCCTATTACAGAAATTGATCAACCAGGTAAATTAAAATCTTTAGGAAGAAGACACGATGGAATGTGGGAATATCGTCCATCAGAATTTTATCATATTATCAAAAGGTTTTGGAATAAAAATCATCTACCTATTTATATTACAGAGAGTGGTGTGTGTACTGCCGATGATCAAGTTAGAATTCAAGCCATTCAAGAATATGCTTATTGGATCAAGAAAGCAATGGATGAAGGTGTGGACGTAAGAGGTTTGTTTCATTGGTCCACTTTTGACAATCATGAGTGGAATCTTGGACTGTCTTTTCGCTTTGGACTGATGAGAGTTGATTTTGAGACAGGAGAACGCATGATGACTGCTGCTGCTGAGTATTATGGTCAACTAGCGCGTACTCAAGAGTTGGAAGTAGATGAAAAGGAAATTGAAAAATGGGCATAGTTAGATTAGTCATTTAATTTTTCATTTTTTTATTTATTATAGATTCTCTAAGTAATGAAAAGCTATCACAATATTTTATTTGACCTTGATGGCACTCTGACTGATTCATCTTTGGGTATTACAAATTCAGTAGCCTATGCTCTTTCCAAATATGGTATAGAAGTCAATGATAACAATGAGTTAAAGAAATTTATTGGACCTCCTTTAGTAGAGTCTTTTGAAAAATTTTATAAATTTTCAAATTTTGATTCTTCACAAGCAGTGAAATTTTATAGGGAGTATTATAGTGACAAAGGTATATTTGAAAATTTTCTGTACGAAGGTATCGAAGATTTATTAATACAATTGACCAATCAAGGCCAATCTGTTCTTTTAGCGACTTCTAAACCTGAATATTATGCCAAAATCATTTTAAATCATTTTAATATTGATGGCTATTTTTCTTTTGTTGCAGGAAGTAATATGGATGGAAGCCGAGTACAAAAGCAAGAACTGATTGCACATGTATTGGATTTGGCTGGGATTCGTGATAAAGCATCATGTATAATGATTGGTGATAGAGAGTATGATATTATTGGCGCAAAACATGTAGGGATAGATTCAATGGGTGTATTGTTTGGTTTTGGTAGCAGGGATGAATTACAAAGGGTAAATCCTGAGTATCTTGTTATAAACGTCAATGAAATAAAGGAGCATCTTTTAAAATAGAGAAGAAGAGATTTTTATTATTGTTTTTAATTAAGAGAATACATTCTATACAATAGTCTAAAATGATATCTTTGTCAATATGGATATTGCTGTTTTGTCTCGACTATTTTCTAACTATTTTCATCAAGCTCCTGATCATATTCTAGCATTGCCTCAAGCAGGTTCGGATAGAAAATATTTTAGAATATTTAATTCAAAAGATAAAGCTATCGGAACAGAAAGTGATGATATTCAAGAAAATAAGATTTTTATTCATCTTGCCAGACATTTCAAATCCAAAGGAATCCGAGTCCCTGAAGTTTATGCAGTTTCAGAAGATGGTCGTCATTATATACAAGAAGATTTAGGAGGACTTGCTTTGTTTGATTTGGTAAAAGGGCAACCTTTTTCAAATGAGGTCGAACACCTATATCAATCTGTATTGAAAGAGTTGATCAAATTACAAATTGATGGTGCTGAAGATTTTGACTTTTCAATTTGCTATCCAGTTCAGGTTTTTGATAGAACCAGTATGTTTTGGGATCTCAATTCTTTTAAATACTATTTTGTTAGACCATTGCGAGTCTCTTTTCACGAATCTAGTTTGCAAAAGGAATTTCACTTGTTGACTCAATGGTTACTAGAAGAGCCTCACCAATATTTTATGATGCGAGATTGTCAGGCTCGTAATATAATGATGAAGGGAAATATCCCTTATTTTATTGATTTTCAAGGAGGTAGAAAAGGAGCTTTGCAATATGATGTAGCTTCTTTATTGTGGCAGGCAGGTGCTGAAATACCTATGGAAAAAAGGCAACATTTACTTGAGTTTTATATTCAAAATGTCCATGAGCGAATACCCAATCTGGATGTTCAGGCATTCAGAAGTCGTTATTATGGATTCTTGTTAATCAGGATATTGCAAGTATTGGGAGCTTATGGTTTTCGCGGTCTGTTTGAAGGGCGTAGTCATTTTATCAAAAGCATTATTCCTGCTTTGAAGAATGTAGATTGGTTCATGAAGAATGTCTCTCTGCCTATCGAGTTGCCCGAGATTTATAAAATTCTTTCTATTTTGGTACAGCA
This sequence comes from Chitinophagales bacterium, assembly GCA_023957235.1. Lineage (GTDB taxonomy): Bacteria > Bacteroidota > Bacteroidia > Chitinophagales > JADIYW01 > JAMLHH01. Next base: position 305,672 of record JAMLHI010000004.1, read on the forward strand.
TAAAAGATTTCAAGTGGAAGAATGGCAATCTGCACCGAAGATTTTAAAAGTATCTGTTAATAGTTTTTCATTTAAAAGAGCTTATCCAGAAGATAGTACGGGTAATGGTGGAGGTTATGTTATTGATTGCCGAGGGATACATAATCCAGGAAGATATGAACAATATAAATCATTGACAGGCAAGGATATTGAAGTGATTAATTTTTTCAAATCCCAAAGTAGGATAGATGAATTTTTGGAGTCAATATATAAAACAATAGATTTGAGTATTCAGGATTATTTGGTGAGGGGCTTTGAGCATTTACAGATAAATTTTGGATGTACTGGCGGACAACATCGTTCAGTATATTGTGCTGAGGCAGTAAAAAAATATATTGAGGAAAAATACCAGCTCAATGTTGAGCTACATCATATTGAACAAGAACTGAAAGGTAATTTTATCTGAGATGAAAGCGATGATTTTTGCTGCTGGATTAGGTACTCGATTAAGACCAATGACAGATACTGTCCCTAAAGCTATGGTGCAAGTGGGTGGACAGCCTATGTTGAAAATTGTTTTAGATAGATGTTATCAAGCAGGAATAGATGAAGTTGTCATCAATGTGCATTATTTATCTCACATTATTATAGAATTTTTAGCTACTTATCATCGTCCAGGAATGAAAATTTATATTTCAGACGAATCAGATGCCATATTGGAAACAGGTGGTGGGCTATTAAAAGCAAAAGATTTTTTTAATGACGGCAAGGCATTTTTAGTAGCCAATGCAGACGTGTTGACAAATATAGACATTAGGTTATTTTTTCAGTATCATTTTAAATTTGGCGGTATTGCCTCATTGGCAGTTCGGAATAGAGATTCTAAACGAAAATTGTGCTTTGATGTCCAAGGGCGACTTATAGGCAGGTCATGTGGCGATGTGAGGGGTGAAGAAATGGCTTTTAGTGGTTACCATATTCTTCAACCTGAAATTTTTAATTATATCCAAAAGACTGGAAAGTTTTCTATAACAGAAGTATATCTTGAGCTTTGTCGGGAACATGCAATATTTGCTTATCCGCATCAGAATGATATTTGGATTGATATTGGAACTATTGAAAAATGGGAAGAAGCTAATCAAATTTATACTGCTTCCAGACATTTGTTTTGAAAATATTTTGTAAATACTTTTCTGTTTTTCAACCCTTTACTGTCATTTTTGTTATTCCAACAGATGATAGATACATTTGGAAATCGCGTAATAGAATTTAACCAATCACTTTGTTTTAAAGGACAACTTCCAAAAGATTTTTCTGTTTTGAATCCTTATTTGGATAATATTGAGACAATGGAAGTTATGAAAAGTTTTTATAACAAATTTTATAATGATAAGCAGACTAGAAAGTTTATCATTGGGATTAATCCAAGTAGGCACGGAGCCGGAGTGACAGGAGTGCCATTTACAGATACTAAAAGATTAGAAAGTGAATGCGGAATAAAGATGAATTCTGCTTATACCCATGAAGTCTCATCTGTCTTTCTGTATGATATGATACAGCAGTATGGAGGAGTTGAATTATTTTACAAAAATTTTTATATCAACTCACCATTCCCATTGGCAATTGTGCGAAAGGTAAAAGGCAATTGGTTGAATGCCAATTATTATGATGATAAAGAATTATTTCAAATACTTAAAGAGTATATGATAGCTGCTCTAAAATCTCATATCTCCATGGGAATAGATACCTCCAAAGTGTATGTCTTAGGTAAGAAGAATGCTGAGTTTATAAATAAACTCAATCAAGAATTTAAATTATTTGAGCAAATGGTAGTGTTAGAACATCCTAGATATATTCAACAGTACAAGTCAAAAGAGAAACAATTATATATAGATAAGTATATTTTGGCTTTTCATGATGAGCTTATGCACTAATTATTTGATAATCAATATAATTTTGATGTGTTGGTTCAGGGCTTTTTTTGAGCAAAATGACCATTCTTTCATAAGGCTGAAAAACAGATTGGTCATTTGTACTTTGTATTGAAATGAGTAGGATATTATTAGATATGGAGTTTTAAATTTTCGATTTCGCCATTTTCTGCATCACTAAATATTTTTTGCCAAAGCCTTTCTGTTAATAGGCTAAATTTTTGGAGTACTCAAATCCTCTGCAATTCCCAATTGACTTTCATGCAAAGCAGAAGTTTCATTTCGTAAATGGAGGATATTTTTATCACCATGTGATTCACCTAACTTGTAATATTCCAATTTTAAGTATTGACAATTTCTCAAATAATGAATAACTTAGTTTAAAATTTTCTTTATGCAAAAGATTGTCAAAATATTTTTCATTGCCACTATTCTGATTCTCGCTTTTAATACTAGCTGTAAAAAGGAAAAACCTACTGAACCTATACCTGAGTCTTATTTAGGACGTTTTGCAGTAAGTTCTCCTGGTTTCGATTACAAATACATTGAAATTGTAAAGGACACTATTTATTTCTATACAGAATCGGGTAATTACAAATTAAGATCTAAAAAAAGCTTTATTTATACTGTTTCAGGGGATTCTATTATTAAATATCAATTTGGCCCATCATATACTTTTAGTATAAATAATGGTACGCTTACCCTAGGCGGGACACCTTATTTCAATAAGACCTTAACAGCTGAACGAAGTAATAGTGTTCCTTTCGCCAATCAATGGGTAAAACCAGTGTATGTGGATTCTATAGGTGCGATTAATTCTGGTAGCCCATCTGTTACTCCAAGATATGATGATTTGGCTTCGTATTTTGGTAAAGTAATCACCGAACCACATTATAATGGGTCAAGTTATGTTTTCAAAACTTTAACGGTTGATAATAACAACTCTTATACAGCCACTGAAATCCCTGTAGATCCTTTGTATAAATCTCAGGTGGGCTACGAAGATAATATTGAATTTTTTAATAATAAGATTTTAGTTTATAATTGGGGAAACCCCAATAGTTATTTGTATAGCATTAATCCATCTACAGGTAAAGTAGAAAATACTATCCTAGTTGCTAATCCAGTAGGTAATATATATGATCTTGCTTCTGATGGTACAAGTTTGTTTGGGTTGACTTATACAGGTATTAGGAAATTTGACTTTCTAAATAATCAATGGGAATATGAATTTGCTACTGGTGGAACTGGTTCGTTGTCAGGACTGAAAGGTTATTTGTATTTTTCAATTGGCAATAGTACGTTTTTACAAAAAGCGAATTCATCTACTTTGCTTGTTGAAGATGCTTATGAGATACCCGATAATTATAGTATTGAGGGTACTGCATTTTTAAATGATTTTACTTTGTTAGCTTGTTTATATAATTACAATACTACGTCATACGGAATTTATTTAATTTATTTATATTAAATACTCCTTACTATAAAATAGGATTGAAAAAAATATTTAAAAATCATTTGTGCTTTATTTGAATATATATAGGCTGAATCATCATAGAAATACTACTAAAACATCAGGAATGATTATTGTAAACTAAGATAACAAGTAGCTTGAAGAAGATTAATTTTTGAATTGTCAATTTATATAAGGACTTTTCTACTGATTTTTATTTTTTTGGGTTGAGATTATCTTATTTCAACCAATGCAATATTTTGGGTAATGGCAATCCCATGACATTATAATAACAGCCTTCAATTTTCTGTATATATCGTACACCTATCCATTCTTGAATGGCATAGGCACCTGCTTTATCCATCGGGGCATATTTTTCTATATAATACCATATTTCATCATCTGTCATTTTGCCAAATTTTACAAAAGTGGTATCCGTTAGGTGATATTGATTGTTTTCAAACAAATAACAAACTCCTGTATGTACTTGATGTGTTTTGTCTGAAAGTAGCTTAAGCATTTGGTAGGCATCTTGAGCATTAGCAGGTTTTCCTAATATTTGATTATCAACGACAACAATTGTATCTGCGGTAAGAATTGCTTGATTTGTAATATGGAATTGTTTTTGTATAGCTACCGCTTTTCTTTTTGCAAGATGTTCAGCAATTTCTATGATAGGTATTTGACTGTTAAAAGATTCGTCTATATCTGATACCAATACTTCAAATTTAATATCTGCCAGCTCCAGTATTTCTTTTCTTCTAGGTGATCCTGAACCTAAGATTAATTTTTGCATAAATAGATTTGGGGCAAAATTACAAAAATCAAAACATTGCTCTTAGTGTAGCGGTGCCTGTATGAATTACTTTTGAAATTGCTCCAGTTTTACGACCATCATAGCTGATACTGAGTTGCAAATTATTGGATAGCGTTCGGTTATAGGATGCATTCCAAACATAGTTTTTACCTGGTTGAAGACCATCTAATATTTGATAAGATTTTGTAGTACCATTAATTCCATTATACTTGAATAATACTATTGAAAATTTTGTTTCGACAGTCTGTTTGGAGGCGATACTGTATCTTAAATCTAAATTCAATTTATTCCCTTTGGCTAATTCACCACCCAATTCTTGAATATTGCGTTTAATGTCAAATTCATATCCAATAGTAGCTCGAAGTATGGTTTTAAGTAACCATGATAATGAAGGATTAACTTTATATTGAGAATAATCAAAATTATTTCCTACTGAATATTCTGCATTGGCATAATTTCTTCCTTTTAATAATTTTAACTGTATGGCAAAACTTTTGGGTAAGTTAAGATTGGATTCAATGGTCTGTTCATTTTTCTTTCTAGTATCAAATCCATTGACTAATATGACTTTGTTTTGATTGAAAAACCAAGTGTAGTTGAAATAAAATTTTGGATCACCTTGATTGAAATAGATACTATTTCTAAAAGAAGAGTTTAGGCTCAATACGTTTTCATCATTAGTATTCAAAATAAATGGATTGAAAGCCGATACTTGTGCTCCTTTAAAAGTTTTGCGGGTAATAGTTGCAGAGGCATTAAGATTCCATCTAGCAATAAATTTTTTAAACCCACTTTCATTGAACCATACTGCTTTGGGATTCAATTGGAATATTTGGTTGAGAGTGACTACTCTTGCTTGAATATATTCATTGACATTGGTCAACACTCTCACATAATTGGCACTGTCAGCAAATTGAGCAATCACAAATTCGTCTAATTGTTGAATGCCATCATTGTTCATGTCTATCCATTTGTAAAGCCCTTGACCAGATGCCACTTCGAGGTAGGTGAATTCTCTCACACGTTCTTGTCCACTTCCAAGTTCATAGATAGTGTTCCACCTTATAGCACCTCTTTTTATCTTAAATCCATATTCAGCTCGTCCCAAGTAATTTTTATCTGAGTTGAATTGGGAGATGATAGTATCATGTATCTTCAAGTCTCTAAAAGTAAATCCTATACTGAGGTTTTGATTTTTAAGCTGATTGGTATTGAGATGAAATGCCAATTCATTACTTGAAGTCAATTGTTCAAAATCTTTATTCACAGGAGTATAATCTTTTCTATTTTTATAAGATAATTCTCCTGATATGAATGCAGTATCAGCAGTTTTTATGTTGGCATAGATGTTATTATTAAAATATGAATTAGACAAAAGGGTATCTTTTTGGGCGTGTCTGATAGCATTGTATTCCATGTAAGCACCAGTAGAAATACTCAATCCCCACCATCTTTCAAACGTTTTGGAAATATTAATTTTAGGACGTAAAAATGTATTTTTGGATAGACTATCATTGGCTTGCATCCAGTTCATGTTGGCTTGAATATCCCATAGTTTTTTATTGTAAATAAAATGATATTGCTGTTGTTGCCCTTGAAACAGATACTTTCTTTTCAGAAAATTCCAAGCAATTCCAGTTTCTATTCCTTTAATTTTATTATTGACTTTGGCTGATGTCATTAATAGATGTTCTTGAATATGCTGATTGTCTTTGATATTCCAGTCTCTAGCAAATTCAACACTTCGATATTGCTCTGGAGCTTGGAAATTGGCACTTTTTAATTCATAAGTTGCCTGTGAGTGGAGTACCCAATTTTTCTTTCCAATGGTGTCTAGCCTGATTAATTTATTGAATAAGGCATACCCTCGATTTTCTCTGTTCCCAAGTGCTGAAAATGTATTTACGTCTCTATCTGAATAGGCTATTTCAGTCTGGATAAGAGTTTTGCTCCATTCATATTGAAGTCCCAATGTAGCATACATATCTTTTTTGGGTGTGATAATTAATTCGACAGGTTCGTAGCTTCCCTGAGCTATTCCATTGATTGGGCTCACCCATGAATAAACGCGTTGATTGAGTTTGTTTTTATCTGTATTATAATTTCCTTTCCCTTCTCCTACATAGCTAAAGCTTACGTTGTAAACCTGTGTGTCTGAACGAGTTGTATAAGAAAATATACTGTCATAATAGACGCCGTTTATTGTTGAATCTATTAAAAGATATTGAATAGTGCTTGAAGAATAATCTGCCTTTCTAGCTCCTGGAACGATAGCTTTTTCAATATTGTTACCAATATTTTTTAAAATACTTTCGTTTGTGCTATCAATATTTGCCTGAATGGGTTTGTTTTTTGAGTCTTGCTCCGAATAAAACTGAGTGTAAATTTTTAGTCCTTTAAAGGTAGCTTGATGACCTGTATGCATGAGTGTTCTGAAATAATTTCTATCAGAATATTCAAATTCTATAACTAGTCTTATGTCTTTTGTGACCATAAATTTTGGAGTAAAAACAATTTCTCCTGTATTATAATCCATGACATATTGATTATCTTCTCCTCGTTGTAATAATTTACCATCAGCATATACTTTTTCTGAACCTGCGAGGATGATAATATATGTTTCACCATTTGAACCGACTAACTTATATGGTCCTTGATTACCTTCTTTGCCATTAAATGTGTTTCGAGCAAATTTTCCTTTAGCTACAGCAAATGAAGCACTATGATTGGTGTGCCATCCTTTTTTGTAGTCAAAGCCCGTTTTGAAACTAGCACCTTGAAGTTGCTTGTCGAAGCGTATAAAATATCCATCGTTATATTGGATAGCATAATCTCCAGCAACAAACTGATGTTCATCTTTTTTCACTTGTATATATACTTTGTCGAAATCTTGTATTTGTTGGGTAGTGCCATCAGGTTGAATCGGAATCGTATTATCTGTCAATGCAGCTAAAATTTCCAAATCGCCTATCTTTCCTGAAAGTTGTAAATCTAAAGTTGAATTGACGACCAAATCTTGATTGCTCCCAAATGATATTCCTCTAGCAAAAGCACCATTGTAATTCAGTCCGCCAAAATCAATCAGATTTTCTTTTAAAGTATAATTAGGATCATAGAAATAAGGATCGAGGTATGTGCTATCTTTCCAGGTATATCCTTGAAATTTTTTCTTTCTATATACTGATTGAATAGGATAGGGAAATACTCGGAATATTGAATTGATCTGTTGACCAAATAAAGTAGAATCTATAATTATAATTTTTCCGCTAAATGGGTTTAAAGAATATTGTTCAGATGAAATCGGGTTTCCCGAAATAGCCAATTTTAGTATTAACGTTGATGGTAAAACACCTATGCTATCCAATAAATGTTCAGTAGAGTCCGCAATAAATGAGATTTGGCGAATGTTATTGAGTTGCTGCCATTGGATGCCCATGTCTTGTGCAAAAGACATTTTACATGTCCAGCACCAGAATAGGGATATCACAATAATAAATCTCAGCAAGGTTTTCAAAATTTTATAATAAAGTAAAAATGCTGAGAATATTGCTAATAAACACTTTTTTGTATCATTTTTACTAAGGATATCAGATAATTCTTTATGAAGAAAGGTGTGACATCTTGAGCTTTGATGATTCAAAATTGATTACTGAAATCACTATTAGGTAAACGTAAAAATTGTATTAGAGCATTTGATTAGATGGATAAATTTCTTAGTTTCTACCTTGAAATATTGCAAAAATTATTCAGAACTTATCTTTCGCTTAAAAATAATTCCTGCACTTTTTGAAGTGTCTGACCGAACAGGTATTTCTTTTTTTACTCCATTTTCAAAAAAGTATATTGCAGCTGTATTTGGAGGGATTACTCCTGTATTATTCGCATAAATAATGAGAAGATGTTCATCTTCATCATCAATAAATATGGGTAAGGATAGGCTTTCATAAGTTAAACCATGTTGTTTTACAATCAGTTTTTTATCAAAAAATACTGTGATTGTATCATTGTCAATTTGGTTATTGTCAATAAAATTAAGGGTAAGGGTATCGGAGTTGATTTCTACAATTTCTTGAATCTCTACCAAGCGTCCTTGAAAATATCTTACTTTATCTCCATCATTTTCAGTTGCATTGGCAAATCCTTTGACTTTATTCAGATGAAATTTGCCTGATGCACAATATTGTTTTCCAACAAGGTGCTGGTCATTGAAAACTGCTTCATCTGGGTTGCTCCATTCGCCTTTCATTTCCCATTTATCGCCATTCAAGATGATTTCTGCAAAATATTTTTTTATACACCAAGGGAGAGCTAAAGTTCCTCCAGATTCTTTCATCATGTATATATCTGTGAATACTAATTGGTTTTCTATGTACGATCCTTCCACATAGAATTCAACGTATTTGCCCGTTTTGGAGATGATTTTGGAAGTGCCAAATAGTGTTGAATCTGATTCGTAGTATAGTTTAGTGATAATTTCATACATCAATCCTTTGTCACTCTGAGACAACATTCCTTTCCACATACCTTCGAAAGGCAAGTCCTGACCCTTTAGTATAGGTGAGAGCCCGAATAAAATAAAAAATGCTAATAGGAAATTTTTCACCTTCCGACACATTCAATAAATATACCAAAAAATGAGTGTTTTTTAAAACTTTCTATATATAGATTCCTACGAATAAAATTATAGCAATCCATTTTCTATTCTACTGACAGATTGAATTCCTGAGAGACTTTTTAATTTGCTCAATAATTGTTCAAGCTGTTCTTGATTTTTCATAAATACCTTAAAAGTACCTTCAAAAATACCATTGTTAGACTGGATAGACATTGATTGCATATTGACTTTTATGTCTTCTGAGATGATGCGAGTGATTTTATTGATTACACCAAGGTCATCTATTCCATTGATGAATATATCAGTGAGGAAAGAAGAAGATTTGCTTTTTGTCCAGACAGTTTTTACAATTCTATAACCATATTTAGACATCAGGTTAATGACATTATTACAATTGGTCCTATGGATTTTAATGACTCCATTAATAGAGATAAAACCTACTACATCATCTCCTGAAATGGGATTACAACATTTGGCAAATTCATAAGGAAATTGGTTAGATGATTCACCGAAAATAATAAGCTCTGCGTTTTTGTCTATTTTGTTTTTAGGGGCAACGTACTCTTCTTCTATGATTTTTCTTTCAACTTTGGGTATTTCCAAAGTGTTTCCAATGATATTGAGACTTTTTATTTTAGATAAATCAATTTGATGTTGGGCAATGTTGTAATTAAGATCTAATATGCTGGGCATTTTGTATAGAGTAATTAATACTTGCATATTTTCATTATTCATAGCCACTTTGAGAGATTTGAGTTTGCGTTCTAAAATTTCTTTTCCAGTTTCTGCAATGATTTTTTTCTCTTCTCTAAGGGAGTTTTTTATTTTAGCTTGAGCTCTAGATGTGGTGGCAATATTTAACCAAGCTTCAGAAGGTTTTTGTTTTTTTGAAGTAATAATTTCAACTTGATCACCACTTTGGAGAACATGGCTGATAGGCTCTAATTTGTTATTTACTTTTGCACCAATACATGTATCGCCCACGACAGAATGTATCATATAGGCAAAGTCCAAAGCAGTAGCACCTACTGGCAATACTTTTAACTCACCTTTTGGACTGAAAATATATATTTCTTTTGTGTACAACTGAAGTTTAAAATCATCCATGAACTCCAAGGGATTGGTCTCTGAATTCTTTAAATATTCTCTCACTTGCATGAGCCAGTTTTCGATTGCTTCTTCAGCTGTATTTTGATTTTTTGCTTTGTTTTCTTTGTATTTATAGTGTGCAGCTAGACCTTTTTCTGCTATTTCATCCATACGTCTAGAGCGAATTTGTATTTCTACCCATTTTCCTTTTGAGCCCATTACCGTTGTGTGTAAAGATTCATAGCCATTGGCTTTAGGATGAGATAGCCAGTCTCTCAGACGGTTGGGGCTAGGTTGATATTGGTCTGTAACAATAGAATAAGCTCGCCAACATTCTTCTTTTTCTTTGTCAGGCTCTGAGTCTATAATAATTCTAATAGCAAATTTATCATAGACATCGTCAAATGTTACTCCCTTTTTCTTCATTTTATTCCAGATGGAAAAAATAGATTTGGGTCGTCCAACTACTTCAGCCTTCAATCCAGATTTTAATATATCTTCTTGTATAGGTTTGATAAAGTCATTGATAAATCGAGTGCGTTCTTTTTTTGTTTCGTGAAGTTGTTTGGCAATCTCTTTATATTTATCTGTTTCAGTATATTTCATTGAGAGATCTTCAAATTCACTTTTTATAGAATATAATCCTAATCGATGCGCTAATGGTGCATATAGATAGATGGTCTCAGATGAAATTTTAAGTTGATTTTTACGGGATACCGTCTCTAGTGTCCTCATGTTATGAAGTCGGTCGGCAATTTTTATCAAAATCACCCGAATATCATCACTGAGTGTCAGAAGGATTTTACGATAATTTTCAGCTTGTATGGACTCTGTCTGCGAAGATATCTTTCCTATTTTTGTTAATCCATCAATGATTTTGGTGATTTCTTCTCCAAATTCTCGCTTAATATCTTCAAGGGTAATTTCTGTATCTTCAACTGTGTCATGTAACAATGCACACATGATAGAGGTGATTCCTAGACCTATTTCCGAAGCTACGATTTTGGCAACAGCAATAGGGTGAAGAATATAAGGTTCACCAGATTTTCTTCTTTGTTCCTTATGTGCATCTACGGCAATCTCAAATGCTCTTCTCAGTCGCTTATCATCTCCTGGTTTCATTCTTGGACGAGTCAATTTTACCAGTTGACGATATTCTTTAAGAATTAAGTTGCGTTCCTTTTCTTCATCTATAATATGATCTACCATATTGCTTCCTCCCAATTCATTTACTTGATTATATATAACATTGTCTCAAATAACAATTCAATATTTGGATTAAAAATTAATTATAAATTGAAAAGATTATGAAGCATCCTCTTCTGAAGTATGTCTTTCAAAAGCTTTTTCCATACTGTTAAACATAGTTGTAAAATGACTTAAATTTTCATTGAGGAATTGTTCGTCTATCAGTTTGTCAATATCATCAAAACTTTTAATGTTTTCACTCTCTCTAATCTTATAGGTGATTTCCATTTGCCCCATTTCTATTTTTACAGTATATTTCATATTCATACCGAAAACTGTAATTTTTAAAAACTGATGGGGAATAACTCCTAATACTCTCATTGATATCTTTTTAAATCTAATTTTAATCCTTTTGTTCTACTTTTTGCTTTTCCTGAACCTATTTTATTAGAGGGTTCATTGGATAGAAGTAATGCTCCACTTAAGGTAAAAAGTCCTCCTAATATTGCAAATATAATCGTACCTACCCAAAGTAGTAGTATTCCGCTAATAGGATTTTCTGCTCCTGAGCTCAATACTTTTCCTATCTGATTGACAAATTCAAATCCATCGCCTTTAGATGAAAAGGTACTGCTTGTCAGATAATAAATTCCAATACCCAAAAAACCTGCCCAAAACGAAAAGGCACCATGTTTGTTGGCGATTAAGCCTGACAAAAATGCAATAATAACAAAAGACCACCATGGAGCTATTAGGCATATCAGCCACGACAATATGGCTATTGCTATAATCTGTATAATAAATGAATATATTTTCATTTCTCTTCTTTTAGATTGTTAATAGCATCATGAATATTTTTATAAAAATGATGTCGATAATATTTACCATCTGTCCATGCTTCAACAAATGTGTCGTATGCATTAGAACCTGGATTGCCAGATTGACCTCCGGGATACATACCATATCCCTGAATTTTGCCATTAGAAAAATCAATAATCAGACGTACTGAAGCTCCCCATCTCGATGAAGTTGCATTCACTATTCCAGCGTAACCTCCAATCTTAATATTTTTCTTAGAAAATGCGTCTATTTGAGCCAAATGAGATATAGAAGTGTTTTTGAAAAATCTAAACTCCTTTTGCTCTGGATGTCGGTTGAAATAGGCAATAGTAGAGTCAAAAGAAATATTTAATACATCTTGAAGTGTTTCATTTTTGTTTGTACCCTCGATATCAAATAATGGAAAGTTAGGGTGGTTTTTCATAATATTAATACTAGTATAAGATTCGGGATAGATGAAGTCAGCTTCATCTGTTTTCTTTAATTCATCCCATGCTAATGTTTCAAAATACGCCCACCATTTGTAAAAATAGGACGGAGCATCCGAATCATAATTAGTGATATAATTCCATTTTGTCAGTTTCTGTATGATTTCTTTGCCTTGTTCGTTTGTGGTGTTTTTTACAAATGGAAGCATGATAGGTAAGGCTTCTCTAGCGTGAATACTCAAATTGTCATATTGAAGATTTTTCATGTCATCAATAGTAATGTCTTTTGATTGAGTAAGCACTTCATTGATTCTTCGGTTTCTATAGTTTTCGTATTGAAAGCCCAAAATATAATAAGGATAATTTTTATCGACTGGAATCTGATTGGCTGAACTAGCAAATCCTCTCTCTGGGTTGAGAATGTATGGATTTTGTTGATTGGGAATAAAGTAGTTTAGAATATTTTTGACATTGGCATCTTTAAGATTTTGAATAAATTTTCCTTGTTCAGGATATCTTATCCAGAATCTCCCTTGCTCTTTTATTGCTATATTATTCTCTAAGTCTGCATATACAAAATTCTGTCCCGGACACCAATATTCATCTAGTGCTTTAAGGTAATCTTGGTGATTTTTAGCCTTATTTAATAAAAGGAAAGTCTTCAAATCATTGGAGGGCTTGAGGGCTGTCCAACTCATGACCAGATCGAGCTTATTTCTCTTGGTGTCAAATTGACTATCATAGACTATCGGGCCAATTTTAGTCCATTTAATGGTTTCGCTATGGTTTTTGCTTCCTTTAACTTTATATGTTTCATTGATTTTTTCAAATATTTCCCATTTGTTTCCAATGAGATATTTTTCATTGCTTGCATCTGTTTCTACGGTGTACCAGTCTCTGACATCCATGCCAGCATTTGTAACTCCCCAAGCAATATGCTCATTGTAACCAATTACAATTCCTGGCGACCCTGGTAGTGTCACCCCATAGACATTAATACCTGGTGCGTTGAGTTGCATTTCATACCATATAGAAGGAAAACTAAGGCTTAAATGAGGGTCATTACACAAAATTGGCATTCCTGAAGATGTCTTACTTCCTGAAACCACCCAATTATTACTGCCCAATCCTCTTTGTGGCAAAAAGGGCTTGATTGGATTTTTGTACATCGCTACTTTTTCGTTGGGGTTTAATGAGGCATTAGCAGGTTTCAAAGGTGCTTGAAGTGGAATAAAGTGAAAAGGTGTACCGATAGGTATTATTGGGTCAGGAGAAGCTGGATAGTCTGGATATAAAATATCAAAAATTTCTCTACCAAATTTTTTCAGAGCATTGGTGTATTCAATATCATTATCTGTTCCAGTCAGGTCATTGGCCATGTATTTTAATAAAAGCGCACTATTAATAGGCTGCCATTCTTGAGGTTGATAGCCTAATAGTTTATATTCAATGGGGAGATAGCCTCTTTTTGCTTTTTTGATAAAAGCATTGACCCCTTGAGTGAAAGATGTAATAGGTGCTTTAGTCAGAGGGTCATTGGTCAATAGAGCGATTGATTCTTCAGCAGATTTCTTTAGACCTATTCTTCTATGGTAACGGTCAAGCTCCAAGGCTTTTTCCCCAACAAGTTCTGTCAATCTTCCTGATGCTACATAGGTGATAAATTCCATCTGCCATAATCTGTCTTGCGCCATGACATATCCTTGCGCATAATATAAATCTTCTTCATTGTCGGCAAAAATATGAGGGATATGGTTTTCATCATAGATAATAGTCACCTTGCCATGAATAGCATTTATTTCGACTTGTTTGCCTTTGTTTTCTTGAATGTCAATATTAGACCAAAATCCATGAGAGGGGCTTAGCAGTTTGCCAATAGATGGAATACTGCCAATATTAGAGTTTAATATCAGTACAAATATTACTGAAATGATAAAAATTACAACACCGATTAATTTTCTAGTCATAAGATATTTTTATATCTACTTATAAATTTAATAAATAACTACATTCTTACATAGTTACATTCATATAGATATTTATTTATGAGAGAAGAAAGTGAAAAATATATGTTTTTGTGCCAAGAATTGAAGATGGCCAATAAGGAATTAAAGTTATACTTTAATGATTCCTATCTCTTTCATTTTCCAAAAACAATCTGCTGTGGCTTGTATATCTGCCAATGCATTATGGGCGTTTTCAAAGCTCCGATTGAATAACTTCATGTGCAATTCGTCTAATCTTGGCCATTTGTATTGATTGTATTTGCCAGGAATCGCACAATAATCGACTGAAGACATCATCGTACACAATTTCTTCTTTTCAAGGATGATATTTTTAAAATTTTTTCTTAAAAATTCTGCTCCTAACACTTTTTCATCAAATGAAATATTATGACCTATCAATAGAGATGAGGCTAGTATATTGTCATATAACTCATTGAGAACTATATTTAATTTCACACCTTCATCCATGGCTTTCTCTGTTGTTATTCCATGGATTCTGGAAGCTTCTAATGGGATAGTAAAACCTTCTGGTCTGATAATATATTCTTGGGTATCAATATGTTTTCCATGGGTATCATACAATATATAACCCACCTGAATGATTCTAGGCCAATTGTCAATTTGACTGGCTGGAGCATTCCAATTAATGGGTAATCCTGTAGTTTCTGTATCGAAAAAAAAATACATGATACCTATTATGTTAGATTGAAATGATATAATAACCAATCTTCTGTATTCAATGGCACTTCTGATTGGTCATTAATATGTGAAGCAAAAATTTTTTGCATTTCAGGTGTCAACAAATAACAGCCTAGTTCATCATCTTTACCAATGAGATAAAATTGCTCTGAACTAGAACTACTTTGGGAGATAATCTCATTTACTTTATTAATCAGGAAGCATAATTTTTTACCGTAATTTTTAATTCTTGGAATTTCTAGGTCTTGAATTTTTACGCCTAATTGTTCTAATGTAAGCTGAATTTCTTCAAGAAAAAAATCTGCAAAATCTTTTTCAGAAACACTATGATAGTCTATCATAATGTATCTTTTTTCTTTCCCAATACTAAAAAGTGTCTCGTCTAAAGTGGGGTTAAAGCACTGAATTTTAAATCCAAACCACAAATCTTCTTTAATTTCCTCTATATCTTGAGGAGAGGAAAAATTGAAATAACCCAAACTTTCCAATTGACTAATTAGTCCATTGATATGTTCTATGCTATGCATTATTGGTTTTCTTAGATATTGCAGAAAGATAGACATATCCTAAAATACCTCCAATTAAAGAAGCAGTAAAAATACCTACTTTCGCTTGTGTAATATACAATGGATTGTCAAAAGCTAGTGAAGCAACAAAGATAGACATTGTAAATCCAATAGATGCCAAAATTCCTAATCCAATCAGGTTTTTAAATGTCATTCCTTCAGGTAATTTGCCTATGCCCAATTTGACCAGTAACATAGTTGAGCCAACTACTCCTATGACTTTCCCAAGCAATAATCCTAGTCCTACTCCAATAGCAATATGAGTAGAAAACAAGGTTTCTAATTCGAAATCTAAAGATATTCCTGCATTTGCAAGCGCGAAAATTGGAAGTACAACAAAAGTGGTGAATGGACTGAAAATATTAATTAGTTTTTGGAGAGGAGTCATTGCTAGTGAAGTATCATATTGAATCTCTTCCAGAATTTCCAATTGGTTTTCTTTTAATGTAGGTATTTGATCATCAGGATCTATTTGTTCAAAAGATTTTAATTTATTTTGAATCTCTTTGATATATTCTTTCTCCTTTAATATCACTTCTGCTGGTATGGTAAATGCAGCCAAAACAGCTGCGATAGTCGCATGAACACCTGACAATAAAAAGGCAGACCAAACTCCTCCAATTCCAATAATACCATAGAATAATGCACTCCTAATTCCCAATTTATTTCCAATCAACATGATAGCAAAAAATGTAAGTCCTATAGAAAGATTGACGAGTGATACATCTGATGAATAAAACAAAGCAATCACTAATACGGCTCCCATATCATCTACGATAGCAAGTGCCAATAGAAAAATTTTGAGCGAAAGAGGAACTTTGTTGCCTAAAAACATCAATACTCCTAAAGCAAAAGCAATATCGGTGGCTGTAGGAATTCCCCATCCATGGTGAGTGTCAGGATTGGCATTAAAGATGAGATATATAGTTGCTGGTCCTATCATTCCTCCAATGGCGGCTACAATAGGAAGCATAGCTTTTTTAGGTTGAGCTAATTCTCCTGCTACAAATTCTTTTTTCAATTCTAATCCAACAACAAAAAAGAAAATGGCCATTAAACCATCATTTATCCAATGAAGAATACTATGCTCTAAATAAGTTTTTCCATCAAATTGAAATCCTAAAGTGTTCTCTAGAAAATGATGATATAAATCTTTTAATGGTGAATTGGCAAGTATTAATGCAGTAACAACACTGATAAAAAGGATGATACTCCCTGATTTTTCATATTTTGTCAATTGCCTGAAAGGAGCAACTATTTTATCAATAGGTTTATTTTTTGTTGCCATTTGAATTTTTTAGCTTGAAAATTAGTAGAAAATTTTGTTTGATAGATAATATAGAAATAAACTTAATGTTAAATCATTTCTTTAACCTATCCTAGATGATTGTTTGAACTTGAAAATTATTTAGCAAACTCAGGAAACAGTAACTGATACTTCTCCAATCCTTTTTCTAAGCATCTGACCGCTTTTTTTAATTCTTCAACTTGAAGTACATAAGCCATTCTTACTTCATTTTTTCCAAGTCCTTCAGTAGAATAAAAACCAGTACCAGGAGCCATCATTACCGTACCTCCTTCATAAGAAAAGGATTCTAATATCCATTGGCAAAAATGATCGCTGTCTCTTATTGGTAATTGTACCATGCAATAAAATGCACCTTTGGGTGAATGACATTTAACTCCTTTAATAGAATTGAGACCATCAACTAATGTGTCTCTACGGAGGATATATTCCTTATTGACAATTTTAAAATATTCATCATTGACATTAAATAATGCTTTTGAACCAATTTGTTCAACTGTTGGAGGACTTAAACGTTGTTGTGCAAATTTGAGTATGGTATCAAGGACATCTTTGTTTTTTGTTACGACTGTGCCAATTCGAGCACCACAAGCACTATATTTTTTAGACATTGAGTCTATCATAATAACGTTTTGCTCAATTTCAGGGTAGCTCAACATACTTTTATAAGGAATGTCAGAATAACTAAATTCTCTATACACTTCATCGCTTATAATAAAAATATTGTGTTTTAAAGCTATATCTTTAAGTCTATCCAATTCGTCATCTGAATATCTGTAACCTGTAGGATTATTTGGATTGCAAATTAAAATCGCTTTAGTTCGTTCTGAAATCGCTTTCTCAAAATCATCAATTGAAGGCAATGAAAACTGATCTTCAAAATGGGTGGTTATGGCTTTCATGATGACACCAGCACTCTTTGCATAGCCAACATAATTGGCATATAATGGTTCTGTTCCTATAATTTCATCACCTGCATCAAATATAGATAACATCGTAAATAGTAGAGCTTCTGACGCCCCAGTTGTAATTAAGATGTCTTCAAAATTGATATGAGGTAGCCCTCTTTTTTCAGAAAAATATTTAGCATATTCTATTCTCAAGTCATCAAAGCCGCTAGATGGGCTATATGCAAGTACTTTGAGATTAATATTTTTTACAGCGTCCCAAAACTCTTGAGGAGTTTCAATATCTGGTTGCCCTATGTTCAAATGATAAATATGAATACCGTTCTTCTTTGCTTGCTCAGCAAAAGGAGTCAGTTTTCTAATAGGAGAGGAAGGCATTGATAGCCCTCTGTTGGAAGGAGTCGGCATAGTAATTACAAAAATATAAACTCCATACACTATTTAGTAGGGAGTTGATAAGATATTTATGTTAAAGTGATTAATTCCCAAAAATGGAAGGCTTTGCATTCTCTACACTATTTGCTTGAACTGCTTCACCTGTAATGTATAGTGTAATTGTTTCTCCATCTGCGGTTTTTACTGTAACAGATTTTCTATATTTCCCTTCTCTTGCCATATTGTATTGTGCTTTAACAAATCCTTTCTGACCGGGTAAGACTGGTTGTTTGGACCATGATGGAGTAGTGCAACCACAAGAAGCTTTGACTTCTGACAATATCAATGGTTTATTACCAATATTTGTAAATTCAAATTCATAGGTTACTGGCTTGCCTATGGGTAAGATTCCAAAATTATGTTCTTGTTTAGAAAAGCTAATTTTTGAATTGAGATTTAATTCTGTCTGTGCATTTGAAATACCTGCACTCAAAAATAAAATGGAAAGTAGGGTAAATAAATATTTCATGTCAATTGTTTATTGTTGATTTCGACTACAAAATTATACCATATTTATATTTATATCTATAATTAACTTTAATTTATTACTTCTTGTTTGTTTTAAAGTGTTTGTGTAAAGGAATGTTAATTTTTTTTCTGCAATTAAACTTATAAGAGTGGCGAACATCTTAAAAGATATTCAAACACTAAAAAAGAAGAAATATGAATAAGACAATGAAATTTTTTGCTGTAAGTGCAATGTTCTTTTCTGCATTTTTCATGACTGTAAATGCTCAAAATTACGGCCCTAAGAATCCTCAATATAAAAAAGAGTTTTCACAGAAATCTCCTGAAGAAAGAGCTAATATTTTTGTAAATCGTTTAAACGAAAAAATCACTCTTTCTGAACAACAAAAGAAGGAAATTTATACAATTAAACTGAATGAAATAAAAGCTCATCAGGTGCTGATGCAACAACAAAAAGACCTAAAACTGAAAGCAAAAGGAGATCTGGAAAAGATTTTAACTCCAGAACAAAAAACAAAATTACAGGAGTTAAAAGCCAATAGGACGGAAAACTTTAAAGGGAAACCCTATCCCAATAGACCGGCTCCTTATCATCAGGGACAGAAAGGAAACAGCCCTACAAGTCCTGATAAGTAAATATCTTTCCTAATCTTCTATAGCCGTCATTATACAATGGCGGCTATTTTTGTGCTGATATTAGCTATATGCTGAGTTTCTACGTCAAATATTTTATATACTGGATAATAGACCATTACTGAATAATGCGAGTCAGAACTTTGTTTTTGAATTAAATCAATATAATTAACCCAGCTATTACATCCTTCAATAAATAACTGATCTTTCAATATTTCATTAAAAGATACAGTTTTATAACCCAATTCTAAATTGACAGCCTTTACTGCAGGATTGGCACTTATACTAAAAATAGCAGATAGAGGAAACTTGACTCTGGACAACTCAAACAGTTTTGTTTTTATCAATTTAGAAACTCCTATCCCTCTGTATTTATTTTTTACTATCAGACAAGTATTCGCAACATACATCTGATGTTGCCATACTTCAAGGCAAGCAAATCCCAACCACTCCCCACTTGTGGGATGAATGGCTATGACTGCCAGTCCATTAAGAATTTTATCAAAGATGTATTGTGGTGAACGAAGAGCAATCCCTGTTTGTCTCTGTTCAGAAGAGAGATTGATTTCATTAGCTATTTCTGTAGCCCACTTCAGATCTTCAGAAGTGGCTAAACGTATATTATAATTAATTGAAGGGTTCAAGGCGTTAGTTTTAAAGTGGTAAAAGTCGTTTGGAAATAAGATTGAGAAATCTTGAATCACAAAGATGTGATTGAGCAACTCTAGCCACGCCTCAATAAAAATGAAATACAAAACACATATTTCGCTTTAATATCTTTGGGAGATATCTTAGAAAATAGTGAGAAATGGATTTTTTCTGTATTCACTTTTTAATTTGTAGAAGCAAATATAATTTTTATTGGATTCATTATTGTCATGAGAATTTCATAAATGAAGATTAAGCCAATTATATTTTATGAATTTCAATCTCATTAGATTTAGTTAGAATATAATTAAATTTTTTTTAATTAACTTTCCTACACTAAACACGCAATTAAAGATGAATAATTTACGATTTAAGCTATTCCATATTAGTATTTTTTGTTGCCTATTAATATTGTCTTGTAAAAAAGACGATGAAGAAGGAAAGAAGACTCCTCCAGTCAAAGAGCCTCCAGTTGCTAATGTTGATTTCCCAAAGTTATTTGATGATAGTCATCAGATGGTTGTTATTGCTCATCGTGGAGGTGGAAGCGGTCTTGCTGAAAATACTATCGAAGCATTTGAAAGTGCGATAGCTGAAGGTGTAGATTATGTTGAGATTGACCTGAGGACGACAAAAGATAGTGTTTTGGTCATTATGCATGATTCGGATATAGATGCAACGACCAATGGTACAGGAAATGTCAGAGATATGACTTGGGAAGAGTTAAGTCAATATAAGGTCAATGGAAAATATGATATTCCTAGGCTTGAAACAGTATTGAATACTTGCAAAGGAAGAGTGAATATCTATGTAGATTTTAAAGATGCTGACCCAGAGCAAACTTATACTGTGATTAAAGCTCATAATATGGAAGCTCATTTTGTGCTGTATCTCAATAGTGTTGATAAATTAAAAGGATGGAGGGCAGTGGCTCCAAGAGTGCCAGCCATTGGGAGTATTCCATTGAATGCTAATCCTTCTGAAATAGAGAAAATTTTAGCTGACGCTGACTATGATATTATCGACAATGCATACAATCCTGCTGTTGTTCAGGCTTTACATCAAAAAGGTAAGAAAGTGTGGCTGGACATTGAAGGCCCATGGGAAAATCCAAATATGTGGAATACTATTTTAGGATTTGGAGTGGATGGACTTCAAACAGATAAATCCAAACCATTGATAGATTTTTTGATTAAGAACAATAAGAGATAGTGAATATCCAATTTTGAGATAAAATTATTTTTTGACAGCTAAGTAGTTGATAGTCATAAATATTTCATAGGTTTCCTTATAGACAGGCAACTCAAGAAGCCCGTCTTTTAAGATGCGATAAATTGTATAATCATCTTTTAATAAATAATAGAAATCTTGGAAGTATGTCCTAGAATCTATATTACATCCTCCAAATTCAAATTGAATAAAATCTATTTTTTTATGTTTCAACGTTTCGTTGGCTCCTTTCAAAGCACTGAGTTCATGACCTTCTATATCTAATTTTAGAAAATGAATATGTGCTATTTGATTTTCAGCACAATATTTATCAATAGTAGTCAATTTAATTTCTTCAGATTGGTTCATTTGGATACCCCAATGATCTAGTTTTCTCTGGTAAACTGATGCTAGACCTGAACCTTCTTGATCAGTAAATAATAACTGCTGGAATTCTTTATCGCTAAACCCAAAATTATTTCCTAATATGTTTTTGATGCCTTGAGTGTTTGTTTTGAAAATTTCAAAAGTACTTTTTGAAGGTTCAAAAGAATAGATTTGAGTATTGCCATCAAAAACATTTGACAATGCTGTGGCATATTTACCTACATTAGCCCCTACATCAAAGATGACAATAGATGGCTCGTTTTTGAGTTGTTTTTTAATATAATTGGCTACATATAACTCACCACTTTGATGGAAATATCCTCCATTGCCAAAATTCATTTGCCTGAGAGAAAGTTGAAATAATTGATCCCAGATATATTGATTGCTGATTTTATAAAGAATATTGATGACAAATTCTTGAATTATCTTTTTTAATTTTTTCATCAGTGCACTCTCTATTAAAAAATCTTGAAATAAGATAACTCTTGAAAAGAAAGGAATTTGGATTAGAAACCATTGACAGTTACTTCAAAGTAGAGGTAAGATTTTGCAGGAATATCACTACTTGCTTTGTCGCCATAAGCTAATGATGGAGGCAAAAATAATCTAATCTTTCCATCTCTACCTATTAATCTCACACCTTGTTGCCAGCCAGCGATATTTTGATATAACATAAATGTTGCACCTTCTCTTGAATCAAATACATTTCCATTAAAAAATCTTCCTTTGTAATCAACATTCACACTAGAGCATGTTTCTGCCCTTTCATTGTCCCCAGGTTTTTCAATGATGTAATAAAAACCATTTGGATGTTGAACTGCTTGTTTCAATAATGTATCAGGGTCATTATTGGCAATTCTCTGATCGATATAATTTTTGATAAAATCAATTTCTTCTTGTGGAGCTTTGGTATTGTTGTCAGTACAGTCTATCCCATATAAATTGGTGCTTTTTTTACAAGAAATCAATAATAGGCAGAATGTAATAAGATAAATAATAGGTTTCATATTCATTTTAAAAGGACAAAACTAAAAATAATGATTGACTTTGTATTTTTCTTTTCCAATCATTTTATGCTCTTGCTGAATTCAAGCTTGAAATATTAATTTACTGTACTATTAATATTATAAATAGTCTTTTTTGAATTATTTTTCATACAATAGGGTAAATGTACAATTTGAATATGTAATACATTGTTTTATAGAAAATATTATATTGACATATTAAATTATGGCGTAAAAAATCAATATGATGATATTAGGAGAATATTTAGAAAATAAAAAAAATAAAAAAAATCAAAATTACCTTTGGTGAATTCAAGATTTTCGATTTACATTTATTGCCGTAAGTAAACAAGACATGACAAAAAGAAAAGTAATAGTTGATTACAAGAATGTGCCTGAAGAGGTTTTGCAAAAGCTTGCTGAAAAATATCCTCATGGATATAATAAGGCAATTATTAAATTCCAAAATGCAAAAGGTGAAACTGTCTCAGTAGTACCAATTGAGACGGATGATACCTCTTATTTGGTAAAGGTGAGCACTCAATTGCAAACAATGGTCAATAATGTAGATGTTGATGATTTTGATGATTTGGTAATTGAAGTAGATACTCCTGCGAAAGGTGCTTTTGGAGATGATGAATTTGATAATAATGATGATGAAGATGATCGTAGCTACCGTGATGAAGAAGAAGACAGTCTTGATGATCACATGGAAGAAGCAGAAAATATAGCTGACGATTCAGATTATTAATTTTTATAAGCGTATAAATATTATGGGAGAAGCGAAAACTTCTCCCTTTGTTTTTAAAATAAGTTCTGAAGAATATCGTAAATCATATAAAACAAATAAACCATCGCAACTAGGACGATTGTAAAAATGCTGAAAAGGAACAAGATAACAGGTATCAATACACTCCATGCGCTACCTTGATTTTTGCCATATTGGTAATGATCTAGTGCTAGTTTTAGATTTCGTTCATTAGTTTTAAAAAAGAAATCTAAAATACTACCTAAAAAAGGGATAATACTCAAAAGTATATCAATGAAAATATTGACAGACATCTTTGCAATGACCTTCCCACTACCATTGTTTTTCAATAGAGCGACCATGATACTTCCAGATATAATAAAGCCAATATAATTACCTATTACAGGTACTAACCCAATAATAGGTTCTAAACCTATCGTTTTTCTTAAAAATGGAATTTTGATAGAACTATCCATCAATTTTACAATTCTAGAAATGTTTTGTAAATCTTTAGGAACTTTTTGATATAAGGGTTCCCCTTTCATTTATGGTATATGATTTTATTTGTTTTTTAATTTGATACTTTATAGCTGTTTTGATTGCTCTACGTCTGCCCTTTTAAAATTGCATAATTCTAAAGAGAAATCATATCGAGCCCCATTAGATTTTTTTCTTCATGAGATACCGACAATCTTCCTAACAGTCCTCCAGAAGCACGGGCTACAGCTCTTGCTAGACCTCTCCAGCTCTCCAATAAGCTATGAGCATAATTTTTATTTATCTTAGAAAAGATTTGATTGACTTTAGATAATTCTTCAGAAATTTCGTGAATGCGCTGAGTGAAATCAATATTTTTATATTTTGCCCATTCTTGTTCAAAAATATAATCATAATCAGGTGCTACCCAATTGTAATAATCATGAACTAAAACATCCCCATGATCTTTTCTAAATTCTGTTGACAAGTGCCCTACATGAATTTCTTTTTCGTTCAAATTATTATCTGCAGAGCCTATCAAAATTGTTACTAAAGCTGGAATCTTTTTTAGAAGGGCAAATTCTTCTTCGTTCAAATCTTTTAAATGATGTAAGTTCATAGTTTTTGTCTTTTAATTTTATAAATATTTGTAGTGTATATAACAATGTATTCAATGTTTTTGTTTCAAATTTTGTACCATATAAAAGTATAGATAAAAATTATAAACCATCAAATAATTGAAATAATTGAAATTTATTTTCTTTAGTAGGAAGTTAAATTGTCAAAAGTGTTAGAATGGAATTCAAATGTTTTAATTTTATGCTATGACTACACGTTTGGATTTTTCTAATGTTGATATTGATAAGAATATAGTTCAAGATTTTGAAGTGAAAGGAGTTTGGCAAGCTCCAGAAAATATTGTGGTTCCGACCCAAGTAAATTTATCTCAAATCAAAGAAGTTGAACATTTGAAGTATCAGGCTGCTGGCATTGCGCCCTACTTACGAGGTCCGTATAGTACAATGTATGTTCGTCAACCTTGGACAATTCGTCAATATGCTGGTTTTTCTACTGCTGAGGCTTCCAATGCATTTTACAGAAAAAACCTTCAAGCTGGTCAGAAAGGTCTTTCGGTGGCTTTTGATTTAGCTACTCACAGAGGATATGATAGCGACCATGAAAGAGTGGTCGGAGACGTAGGAAAAGCAGGTGTAGCTATAGATTCAGTGGAAGATATGAAAGTATTGTTTCAAAATATTCCATTGGGTGATGTGTCTGTTTCTATGACGATGAATGGGGCAGTTTTGCCTATTATGGCTTTTTATATTGTAGCAGCAGAAGAGCAAAATGTAGCAGCAGAGCAATTGAGTGGGACGATACAAAATGATATTTTGAAAGAGTTTATGGTGAGAAATACCTATATCTATCCACCTAAACCTTCAATGAGGATTATTTCTGATATTTTTCAGTTTACTTCTCAGTATATGCCCAAATTTAATTCTATAAGTATTTCAGGATATCACATGCAGGAAGCTGGGGCAACAGCTGATTTAGAGTTGGCCTATACGCTGGCAGATGGATTGGAGTATGTGCGTACAGGTATTGATGCAGGATTAGAAATAGATAGCTTTGCCCCGCGCTTATCTTTTTTCTGGGCAATTGGGATGAATCATTTTATGGAAATTGCCAAAATGAGAGCGGCGAGAGTACTTTGGGCAGAGATGATTCAAAAATTCAATCCTAAAAACCCTAAATCTTTGGCTTTACGAGCACATTGTCAGACATCAGGATGGAGTCTTACAGAGCAAGATCCTTATAACAATATTGCTAGAACTTGTATAGAAGCACTAGCAGCGGTGATGGGTGGAACCCAGTCTTTGCACACCAATGCACTAGATGAAGCCATTGCATTGCCTACTGACTTCTCAGCAAGAATAGCTAGGAATACTCAAATATATCTTCAACAGGAAACTCAGGTTTGCAGAACAGTAGATCCGTGGGGAGGTTCCTATTATTTAGAATATCTTACAGATCAATTAATTCAAAAAGCTCGCAAGTTGATTGAAGAAGTTGAATCTTATGGAGGAATGGTAAAAGCCATAGAAGCAGGAATTCCTAAAATGAGAATAGAAGAAGCTGCTACGAGAAAACAAGCTAAAATAGATGGTGGAACAGATAAAATTATTGGTGTAAATCATTTTTCTGATGTTGCAGATATTGATTTAGAAATATTGGAAGTGGATAATACTCAAGTGCGGTTCAAGCAATTAGATAATTTGTCTAAATTAAAGTTGGAAAGAAACGCTGAACAAGTTGAAAAAGCATTGATAGCTCTCCAGAAGGCAGCCGAATCTAATACTGGTAATTTGTTGGAGCTAGCAGTGCAAGCTGCTAGAGCGAGGGCAACATTAGGAGAAATCTCTTCTGCACTCGAAAAAATTTATGGAAGATATGCTGCTCATATTAAATCTATTTCAGGAATTTATTCTTCACAGTTGAGTATGGATGATAATTTTAAAAAAGCGAGAGGTTTATCTGACCAATTTGCAAAGATTGTAGGGCGAAGACCTCGGATTTTGGTAGCCAAATTGGGTCAGGATGGACACGATAGGGGAGCCAAAGTGATTTCTACTGGTTTTGTTGATGTAGGCTTTGATGTGGATATTGGACCTTTGTTCCAAACACCAGCAGAGGCTGCTTTAATGGCAGCGGAAAATGATGTACATGTCTTAGGTGTTTCTTCTTTAGCAGCAGGGCACAAAACTCTCGTCCCTCAAGTGATGGCAGAATTGCAGAAAATTGGTCGTTCAGATATTTTGGTGGTTTGTGGAGGTGTAATCCCTAAACAGGATTATGATTTTCTATATAGTTCAGGAGTTGTTGGAGTTTATGGACCAGGAACTAACATATCCAAATCTGCTATAGATATATTGGAGCTGTTAATTAAAGGTTATTCAAATTAATCAGTTTGTTGAATCTTGAAGATAGAATCCGTTGTTGTTAATTATATCTCGTATTAAATTGGATGCCTAAATTGATTCCTGCTGAATTTTTATGATTTGATTTTTAGCTTTAAATTTCTTTATAGTCTGAACAGATTTATCTGGCCATGTGATTTCAATTTCAATCAACTTATTGTCTTTGGGTATAAACCATAGATTTTGACCTGCGCCATTTCCTTGACTGTCAATTGCTTGTATAATCCTCATTCTCCTTGTCTCTTGTCCTTTTATATTTTGAGTCGTCACAATAATTTTTGCTCCTAAAGCATCATTCCTTTCCTTTCCTTCTAAAATAATTTGATAGAATTTTCCTCCGAGGTTATTTTGTAGATAAGAAGCAATAGTTTCTTTTAATAAGGGGTAGTTATTCCCTCCTTTCATCCAAATGACTGGTTGTTGTGTTTTAAAATTAGGGGTGATGCCTATGCTATGAATATAATTAGGCGGGTTGTCTAATTGAAAATTTTCTGATAAAAGTTGATTATTCTGATATTGATAAAGTTGAATTGGGTAATATTCATCCCATTCAATCCCTCCTCCAAATAAGATATAAGGTTTGCTTTCTCCATTGTCAATATTTACCGACGTTTTAGCATAAGATAATAATGGATATTGTTGTATGGGATGCTCTTGGCTCATCGTATCCAATGTCCACATTAATGGGTATTCATCGGGGCGATATTTCCCTATCAGCATATTGAAGATTATATCTTTTTTGTCAGGGGAGAAATTAGTATTAGAGATTATATTTTGAGATAAATTACCATCAAAATCGCCTACTATAAATTGCCCTCCACTATATGGATATGCTAACTCTTTGTTTTGAGACTGATTGATAAAAAAAGGATATTGTTGTTCTATTTTTTTAAAGATATAAGCATAGTTGGGGCCTTTAAATGTACTCAATAATAAATCCTCATTGTTATCTTGATTAATATCTGCTACCCAACAATCTACTATATGATTTGGACTTGTAATAATTCCATATAATTTTGAAGACTCTTTGAATTTCAAATTTTCATCTTGAATAAAAAGCAGGGAGTTATAACCTTCATTGCCTATAAATATATCCAATTTTTTATCTTTATTGGCATCAAGAAAGCATACACAATTGGCACGTTGAGGAACATTGAATCCTGCTGTAGAAGAGATATCTTTGTAAGTTCCATCTTTTTGATTGATGAGAATTGAAGGATATAGATATTCTTTATTAAGGTGAATATTTTTTCTGACAATCATTAGATCTTGATATCCATCATTATTGATATCTATAGCATATAATCTGTGACCACCAGGAATGTTTTCGAGCTTTGAAGCTGATGTGACATCTTCCCATTGTCCTTTTTTGTTGAGTTCCAATAGTTGTATATTTTGCCTATATCCATTAGAAATCAATAAATTGGTGCTTAGTAGATTTCTTTCTGTGGCTACAATAGCTCCTGGATATTGAGCAGGATTGAGTTGAGAGGGCAATAGGGTAATAGGAGTAAATAGATTATTTTTTTTGGACTTATCTTCTAACATCTTGCTGACCCAATACCATTTCATGGCTTCATTAGGTTGACTAGAAATGCTAGTGGTTTTTAAAAAATGTAATAAATTATTTTTTTTTGTTGCACATAAGGTGCTGTCACTATTTTGTGGGCATGATTGGTAATCGATAAATAATTTTGAAGCTAATAATTCATTAGTGATAGAAGGTGCATTTTTTTGGCTGATAATAATAAGGCTATCAGCAATATCCCACTTTGATGCAAGTACTTGATACAAAAAAGTTGTTCTAAAGGCTGTATTATATTCTTCAGTATCTTGATTAAAATAAGTATTTAATTCTTTTAAGGTTGTTTCAGCTGTCCTATTTATGTTTTCAAATTGATATAAAAATGGAAAAGTATCCTTTTGAATAATATGCCAGAGGTCTTGATGAGATTGTGCGTGAATTATATGATGATGACAAAAGGAAAACAGTAATAGAAATAAACTTAGCCACTTTTTCATAGAATTAAAGATAGATGACAATTTTATAAAAAAAAAGTCCCAGCCTTTACGGACTGGGACCAAACACTACGAATGTTTGAAACACGCATCTTTACTGAAAATTATTCAGCTTTCTTCTTTACGTTATCTTTTAGAGCTTGAGTTTCTTCTTTCACTGCTTTAACAACTTCTTCTGCTTTTTTAGTTGCAGAATCTTTTACTTTGGTTGCTTTCTTCTTAGCAGTTTCTTTGATTTCTTTAGCTTCTTTAACAATTTCATTCACAGCTGAATCAGTATTCTTTGCCACTTTAGCTTTAGTCTCTTTAGCAATTTTTATTGTTTTAGTAGTTTCTGCTTTTATAGTTTCATCTACTATTGCAATTGTTTCTTTAGCAGTTGCTTTAGTCGTTTTTGCTACTTCTTTAGCTGCTACCTCTACTTTATTACTTGCTTTTTTAACACCTTCTTTTGTTGTATTAGAAATATCTTTAACAACACTCTCAGCTTTTTCTAAAGTATCTTTTGCTACTTCTTCAGTTGATTTTTTAGCTTCTTTAGCAACAGCTTCTACTTTAGCAACGTTTTCTTTAACTGTGTTTGTAGTTGTTTCAACTACCTCTTTAGCAGCTGTTTCTACATTTTTAGCAACAGTCTTAGCTTTTTGTTCAACGTTTTCTAAAGTTTCTTTGAGTTTGTCAGATGCTGTATTGGCTGTATCTTCTACTTTTTGTACAGTTTCTTTTACAATTTCTTCGGCATTGCCTAATTGTTCATGAATGAAAGCAAATGCTTTGTCTGCTCTTACTTTTAATTCATCAACAAAATTTTCAGCTTCTGCCAAAACATTAGCTTTAATGGAGTCTAAATCAACAATCCCTTGAAATCTTTCTTTGATTTTGTCTTGATAATCTTTTAAATTTTCTCTTTGACCAACAACTTGTGTTTTTAAATCGGCAGAGATATTATCAATATTAGCTTTTAATTCTTCAATTTTTAGATTATACTCTAAAGTGAGTTTTTCAAAAGCTTCTTTAAATTTATTTCCTTTTTCCATAACGCTTAGTTTTAATTTTAGTGGAATGTTTATGCAAAGATATAGCTTCTATATCTGTTAGTATTTAAGGGAGTATTAAGAAAATACGATATAAAAGTATATTGTAAATTAAGAGAGTATGTATATTGTATAATCACCTATAGCAAATGAATCCCTTTTGGCTTGAATAAAAAAAGGAGATTGTTTATTCATCAATCTCCTTATATCAATTTTAGTAGTATTTGTCTATTTAGCTTTTTCTATAGCGTGTTTTACAGAATCAAGCATTTTGATAACTGCAGTTTGTAATTCTACTGTTACTTTTTTAATTTGAGGTTTGAAATCTTTTTTCAACAAATTGCCATTTTGAAATTCTGCACTAATTGTTTGGAGTTGTGCTTTTGCTTGACCCAGTAACACTTGTGAGTTAGAAGCTAATTGTTCTATTGTTTCAGGGAGAACTTTAATGTCATTTTTGACACTTTCGACTTGAATTTTTACGTCAGAAATAAATAAGTCCCAATTTTTTTTGAAAGATTCTAAATTCGCCATAGCTTTGAATTTGAAGCAAAATTAAGATAAAATTGTTTTATTCGAGTTAATAATATGTTATTGAATCTTGTTATTTGTGTATATCTAATTTTTTATCTTGATACTATCTACTGACTTAAATTGTATTGGGTTTTTAATTGTATCTTTTTCTAATGCCAATTCTAAGACTTCATTCACTGTTTTTACATAATGAAATTTCAATCCTTTAAGAAAATCTGAATTGATTTCTTCAATATCTCTTTGGTTTTCATGACACAAGATAATTTCTTTAAGTCCAGCTCTCTTTGCAGCCAATACTTTTTCTTTGATTCCTCCGACAGGGAGGACAGCTCCTCTAAGAGTTATCTCTCCTGACATTGCAATATATGGCTTGATTTTTCTCTGTGTATAGATGGAAGTCATTGCCGTAATCATTGCTATTCCTGCAGAAGGTCCATCTTTGGGTGTAGCTCCTTCAGGAAGGTGCAAATGAAGACTCCATTCGTTAAATGCTTCTATAGGTATTTCAAGCCTATCCATATTAGATTTTATCCAAGTATGTGCTGTGGTAATGGATTCTTTCATCACATTGCCTAGATTGCCAGTTGTTGTAATACCACCTTTGCCTTTTGAAAGTGAAGATTCTATAAATAGGATAGTGCCACCTACACTCGTCCATGCTAGCCCTATTGATACGCCTACAGGAAGATTGGATGTATATTCATCAGAATTATATTTAGGTTTACCTAATATTTTTTCCAAATCTGTTTCTAGAATTGTAGGATTGTATTCCTCTTCCATGGCAACATTTTTAGCAATATATCTCATTATAGATGCGATATTTCTATCCAATTCTCTAACTCCTGATTCTCTTGTGTAGTCTTCAATTAATTTTTGAATTGTTTTTTTGCCAATTTTGACTTGGTCTTTTTTAAGACCATGAGCAGTTTTTTGTTTGTCAATCAGATGCTTGATAGCAATCTCAGTTTTTTCCTCAATACTATAACCATTGATATAGATAATTTCCATTCTGTCTCTCAGCGCAGATGGAATAGTGTTTAATGAGTTGGCAGTTGCAATGAACATTACTTTGGACAAATCATAATCTAATTCTAGAAAGTTATCGTAGAAAGTATTGTTTTGCTCTGGATCTAAAACTTCCAATAAAGCACTTGAAGGGTCTCCTCTGTGGTCAGCACCGATTTTGTCGATTTCATCTAGAACAAATACTGGATTGGAGGATTGTACTTTTTTAAGATTTTGAATGATACGCCCAGGCATGGCTCCAATATATGTCTTTCTATGTCCTCGAATTTCTGACTCATCGTGTACTCCTCCTAAAGACATCCGTAT
This sequence comes from Chitinophagales bacterium, assembly GCA_023957235.1. Classification (GTDB taxonomy): domain Bacteria; phylum Bacteroidota; class Bacteroidia; order Chitinophagales; family JADIYW01; genus JAMLHH01. The sequence goes on from JAMLHI010000004.1 coordinate 337,403, forward strand.
ATATTGACGACCCAATGCTTTGGAAATGGATTTTCCTAAAGATGTTTTTCCCACTCCCGGAGGTCCTACAAAACACAGAATAGGTGATTTTAAATCTCCTTTTAATTTGAGCACTGCAAGGTATTCTAAAATTCGATTTTTGACTTTATCTAGACCATAATGTTCTGTTTCCAAAATCCTATTGGCATTCTTTAAATTAAAGTTGTCTATTGTGATTTCGTCCCATGGCAATTCTACTAAAGTATCCAACCAGTTGAGTATGACTGAATATTCTGCTGCAGCAGGATTAATACGCTGCAATTTTGTCAATTCTTTGTCAAATGCCTCTTGAATGGTTTTTGACCACTTTTTTTGTTTAGATTTTTCTTTTAAACGATTTATTTCCTGAGTCATTGAATCTCCACCCAACTCTTCCTGAATGGATTTGATTTGTTGATGTAAGAAGTAATCTCTTTGTTGCTTATCTATATCTTGACGAACTTTATCTTGGATACTTACTTTAAGTTCAAGTAATTGAAGTTCATTGTTGAGGTGTTCTAAAACTTTTTGAACTCTCTTTTTAATTTCATTGATTTCAAGAATTTCTTGCTTTTGGATGGTGTCCACATTTAAATTAGAGGCAATGAAATGTGTGAGAAATTTTATTCTGTTGATATTATTAAGTACAATTTTGGATTCATTAGGAATTTGTGGTGATAATTCAATGATTTTTGAAGCCAATTCTTTCATTGTGACAATGAAGGCTTTTGACTCTTGCTTTTCAATCACATCTTCTTCTTCTAAATGAATGATTTTTCCTTCTAGATAGGGTTCACTTACGGTGATAGTTTCAAGTTGAAATCTACTGATACCTTGGATAATGATAGTGTTTCCTCCTCCAGGCATTTTGAGGATTTTTAATACACGAGCTAATGTACCTATTGGGTATAAATCATCTGATTCAGGTTCTTCTACCTGCATATCTTTTTGGGCTAATACTCCAATGATTTTTTGAGCCTTATATGCTTTTTTTATGGCTTTAATAGATTTTTCTCTCCCAACAGAAATAGGAATGACTACTCCTGGAAATAATACATTATTTCTTAAAGGAAGGATAGGTAGATTATCGGGGATTTCTTCTTTATTAAACTCATCATCCTCATCAATAGACAACATGGGTATCATTTCTATCTCTTCTTCAAACTCTTGGAAATTCAAATCTTTTATCATCATAATCTATTTACAGACAATTTGTCTAATTTTTTTATTCTACCTATGTATTCAAGGAATATGCCATCTTTGAATAAATGACAAAGTGTATTTTTTTTGCTAAGAATCAAAATATTTTCTGTCATTTTGTATGTATTTTTAAAAATGTAAACCATTTTTTCTGTAAAAATTATCAAAAGCCAGATTGATTAAATATATTTCTCCCAAATTGTTTGCTTTAATAACCTTTCTTTAAAAAATAAAAGCTTAAAAAAATGTAGTCTGAAGATAAGCTTGTTCTAATTCTAACAATTTCTTTTTGGCATTTAATCCTCCAGCATAGCCCACAAGGGCTCCATTGTTTCCTATTACTCTATGACAGGGAACGATAATGGAAATAGCATTGGCACCATTGGCACTAGCAACTGCTCGAATTGCATTTTCACTCTTGAGTCTCCTCGATAATTCAATATAAGATATGGTCTTCCCATAAGGTATATTTAATAATTCATTCCATACCTTTTTTTGGAAATCAGTACCTGCCAAAAGCAAAGGTATATCAAATGTGATACGATTTTTTTGAAAGTATTCGTCTAATTGAGTACTTACATTTTGGAGAAAATCAGTATTTTTTTCTTGAAATTCAGCATTTATCTTTTTTCTCAATCTATCACGAATTTGTTCATGCATCTTCCTATGAAGCCAATCACAATAACATAACTTTTGATTATATTCACCTAGAATGATGACACCAAAGGGTGTTTTGTATTCTACAGTATAAATAAAGTGATTGGATAGAATTGTATTCATATTGGTATAAAAAGGTTTCAAATGCTTTTTGGCCCCGATATATCATCAGGTCGAAATATTAGAAAACTATTTTTTAATCAATTGATTAGGGTGCAAGTCTTCTTCTAGTCCAAATGCTATCTTCTAAAAGATATTCAACTCTGTCATGCATTCTATTTGGGCGACCTTGCCAAAATTCTATCAACTGAGGTTCAATGGCATATCCTCCCCAATTGTCAGACAAAGGGATGATTGCTGTATTTTTAAATTTCTCCTCAAGTTTCCCGTAGTTCTCTATCAACGCATTTTTAGTAGTAGCTTGACTTTGATGTGAGGCTAATGCCCCAATTTGACTTCCTCTCGGACGACTGTGAAAGTATTCTTCACTCTCTGACTTGCTGATTTTGTGAGCAATACCTTCAATTCTTACCTGCCTTTCAAGTTCTTTCCACCAAAACAATAATGCTACATGGGAGTTTTTTTCGATTTGCAATCCTTTTTTTCCATCATAATGTGTGAAAAAGATAAAATGACCATCCTTGATTTCTTTTAATAATACCATACGTGAAGAAGGCCTATTTTGATAATCTACAGTGCTGATAGCCATTGCATTTGCATCAAAGGAGATACATTCTATTGCTTCATTCATCCATTGTTCGAAAAGAACCATAGGCGATTCTGGACAAGATTGTTCTTCTAGTTCCTTAATCCCATATTTTACTCTTAAATCTGCCAACTTTTTACTCATGATATATTGTGGTTGATATGTAAGCAAATATATATCTTTCTATAATGTGCATATTGAAATTGGTAGTTAAATCATTGTTTAGAAATTTGTATTATTCTCTCATCTATATAGGTGTTTGATACTTGAATTCAGTTTCCCTTTTCTGATTGAGTTATGGATATCAAGTTAATCTCGCAGAATGCAAAATCTGTTTAACCCTAATTCTTCTTTTGTATATTGTGCTCAAATAGTTTGGGATGTTACTTTCTAAGGATTTAGATTTTTTTCTGGAATTAAAAGCTAATAATCATCGTGAATGGTTTGCAGATAATAAATATCGCTATGATGAAATAGTGAGCAGAACTCAGTCCTTGGCAGAAAGATGGATAGTTGCCTTAGGAAGGTTTGATGAATCTATCTTGAGCAATGATCCTAAAAAATCTATTTTTAGGATATACCGAGATGTGCGATTTTCTAAAAATAAAACACCATATAAAACTCATATCGGACTTGCAATAGGTAAAGAGGGACGTTCTTCAAAATGGGCAGGCTGGTATTTACATATCGAGCCAGGTGCTAGTTTTTTAGCAGCAGGAAAGTGGGCTCCAGATAATGATGAATTAAAGGCTATTAGGCAAGAAATTGATTATAATTTGGAGGAATTTTTTAAAATCATTCAAAATGAGCAGGTAAAAATCAATTTTGGAGGTTTAGATACGGAACATTCTTTAAAAAATGCTCCTAAAGATTATCCTTATGACCATCCTGCTATTAAAATTTTAAAGTTGAAAAGTTTCCTTTTTGCTAAAAATTATACAGATAAGGAGGTATTATCAGAAGGATTTATTTCTCAATTGATAGCTGATTCTGAATTATTGATACCTTTTGTCAAATTTTTAAATAGAGCATTGGAAGATACTGTCTAACAACAAGCTATCTTATTAACTCTATTCTGGTGTCTTCCCCCTTCAAAATCAGTTGACAAAAATGTATTGACGATTTCTTTGGCATGCTCAAGGGTAATAAATCTAGCAGGAATACAGACGATATTAGCATCGTTATGTTGCCTAGCTAATAAGGATATTTCATTGTCCCAACATAATGCTGCTCTGATTTTTTGATGTTTATTAGCTGTCATTGCGACACCATTTGCACTTCCACAGATTAATATTCCGAATTCACAATGCCCATCTTCAATATATTTACAGGCAGGGTGGACATAATCTGGATAATCTACTGAGTCTTTGCTGTAAGTGCCAAAATCTGTTACTTCTATATTTAATTCTTGCAAATAAAGAATAAGTGAAGATTTGAATTCAAATCCTGCATGGTCTGCACCTATTGCGATTGTCTTAGGAAACTGCATGATTCAAATTTATGAAATTACTGAATAGGATATCAAATATTTTACAAAAATCACGAAAGAATAATCTGAACTTATAAATGCTGAATCCATCAATTATTGTGAAAAATGAATGAATATTTAATAGAAGATGATGAAATATATAATTGTTGAATTTTTACAAAATTAAATTTGGATAAATTTGTCTTATTTCTAAGTTTTGCATTATGAATCATATTTTAATCATTTATCACTCCCAAAAGGGGCATACAGAAAAGCTTGTAGATGCTTGTTATCAAGGTATTTTGTTGGAAAGCAATGTACAAGTCAGAATGAAGAAGGCTTTGGATGCAACATTGGAAGATATTTTATGGGCAAATGGTGTTGTTATTGCGACACCTGAATATTTTGGAAACATGAGTGGGGCTGTGAAAGATTTCTTTGACAAGACATATTATCCTGCTAGAGGTCAGAATGTCAATATCCCTTATGTGCTGATTATCTCTTGCGATAATGATGGATCTGGTGCTGAACGCAACGTACAATCGATAGCTTCGAGTTATACATTACGTAAATCTTTAGAAACATTAAATGTAAAGACTAATGCATTTGAAGAGGGATTGGAACAAGCAAAAGTTCTAGGCCAGACATTTGCAGCAGGATTAGATATGGGGATTTTTTAGAATCTCAAATCTTCAATTCGCACTCCTGGATAGAGGTTCTTTTCAAAATTGAATACTGAATCTTCCAATTTTACATTGTTGTTGACAGACAATATAGTATAGGTATAACGATATCCGTTTTTATCAAATATTTTAATTCTGCTTAAGATATTTGTCTGCTTATTGATCCATAGCCTGACTTTGAAATAAGATCTATTCTTGTCTTTAGGAGTTAAATCTATCACATTACAACTTTGTCCATTTACCACCTCATCTTGTATTTTGATATAGTAAAAGTCTTTTTGGTAGATGTTAAACATATTTGAAGGGCTGATGTCTGATGGATCTGGTTCATAGTCATTCACCTGCACCTCATTCACATCTTTCAGATATGTCCAAACAGATTTCTCATTGCAATAAATTTCTTGTTCGCTTAATTTAATTTTGAATTTATTCCCCTTTAAAAATATTTCTCCGTTTTTGATGCTAGTCTTACTAGCAGGAGTTTCTATTTCTTGTTTGAATTTTGCGTGGATACCTATGCTCTGTTTATAAATCTCACTGGCTTTGTCCATGACCAACTTAGCTTTAGGGTCATTCATTGACGCAGAGGACTGTTCTGTTTTTGCAAAAGTATTTGTGATAAAAAAGATAAAACAAGTATATAGTGTAATTTTCTTCAGCATATCAAATAATTATTTAAGACCTCGCAAAATCTGTTCCAATTCTTCTGAAGATTTTACATAGACCTCTCTTGCTCTACTTCCTTGATTGGGACCTACAATATTTGCAGCTTCTAATTGATCCATCAATCGACCAGATCTATTATATCCTAAAGACATTTTTCTTTGTATCAGTGAAGTAGAGCCCACTTGATTTAAAACAATCAGTCGAGCTGCGTCTTCAAACATAGGATCTCTGTCTGAAAGGAAATCTTCATCAAATCCATCACTTCCTTTCTCTTTAGGGTCAATATATTCAGGTAGCTCGTATGTATCGCTAGGTAAAATTTGGTTTTCGATAAAAGATGCAATTTCTTCAATCTCTGGGGTGTCCACAAAAGCACATTGTAGTCGTATGATATCACTGTTGAGTGATAAAAGCAAATCTCCTCGCCCAATTAATTGCTCGGCTCCACCTGTGTCTAAAATGGTTCTAGAGTCAATTTTTGATGCTACTTTGAAAGCAATTCTGCCTGGAAAATTGGCTTTGATGATACCTGTTATAATATTGACAGATGGACGCTGTGTGGCTATGACTAAATGGATACCTACAGCTCTTGCCAATTGAGCCAATCTAGCAATAGGCATTTCAATCTCTTTACCAGCAGTCATCATCAAATCAGCAAACTCGTCTATTATTAAAACGATATAAGGAAGGAATTTATGTCCATTCAATGGATTGAGATGGTAAGAATTGAATTTGCTATTATATTCTTTAATATTTCTTACCATTGCAGATTTCAACAAGTCATATCGCTGATCCATTTCGATACACAATGCATTCAGCGTATTGATTACTTTTTTGGTATCAGTGATAATGGCTTCATCCTCATTGGGTATTCTTGCCAAATAATATTTTTCTATCTTTTTGTATAGTGAAAGTTCAACCTTTTTAGGGTCTATTAAAACAAATTTAAGTTCAGTTGGATTTTTCTTATATAATAGTGAAACTAAAATGGCATTTAATCCTACAGACTTTCCTTGTCCAGTTGCTCCTGCCATCAGTAAATGGGGCATCTTGGATAAATCTGTTACGTAATATTCATTGGAAATGGTTTTACCTATTGCAATAGGTAAGTCCATATCAGAGTTTTGAAATTTTTCAGAAGCAATCATTGATTTCATAGAAACGACTGCTTTTTTAATATTAGGCACTTCAATTCCTATTGTACCTTTTCCTGGTATTGGAGCGATAATCCTAATTCCCAATGCAGCTAGACTTAAAGCGATATCATCTTCAAGGTTTTTTATTTTGCTGATTCTGATTCCTGCACTAGGAACTATTTCATAAAGTGTTACAGTTGGACCGACTGTTGCTTTAATTTTTTCTATATTGATATTATAGTTGAGTAAGGTAGATACAATCTGATTTTTTTTATCTTCTAAATCTTCTTTATCTATTGAAATTCCTCCATCTCCATGCTCAACCAATATATCTATAGGTGGGAATTGGTATTTGCACATGATACCATGCTCGCAGTCAGGACCAGCAGATTGAACTGCAATTTCTTTCTCTTCGATAGGTTGCTCTACTTCAAATGTCAGTTCTTCACTAGAGGTTTTAGAAACTTTCTTTTTTGTCTCAGTTGACAATTCAAAATCATTATCATCAGAAATAGGTAAAGTTTTGACAACTTCATCCTGAGTATTGCCTATTGTCTTTATTTCAAAAGTAGTGTTATCAGGTTCTTCATAGTGAGTCAACTCTTCCACTTTTTCATCTTCCTCAGAAAGAAATCCTTTTTCTTTTTCGGTAGTATTCAGAATATCAAACTGTGGATCATTAAAATGAGGAACAACTGCTTCTTTTTCTTCAGGAATGATGGATTCCATCTCTATTTTTTCCTGTCTTCTCATCTCAGCATTTTCACGATATTTCAACCATGCTGCATAAATTGAGTGCCTAAATCTCAGCAACAAATACGCAACGAGTCCTCCGAAAAGCAATAACCCCAACCCTAATCTTCCTAGAAGTGTTGATAGCCATAAATACAACATATTGCCCATTCCACCACCTACGGAAAATTCTGCATGAGGAAATAGGTAGATGCCGAATAGAGGAATTAGTGTAAGTCCAAAAGCTAAGTTCAGTGCAATTTTTATAGTTTTGAAAATCCTTTTTGAGAAAGTAATATTGACTCCTAAAGCAAAAGGAAAATAAGGGACTAAGAAAGCTCCCACTCCAAATAAAGTATAAATGAGGACATGGCTGATATATGCCCCCAAACGACCCATTATATTATGAACATTAGCTTGTTGACTAAAAAAGATTTTCCAAGCAGGATCTACAATATTTCCTTGGTCTTCTTTCCAATTAAAACAATAAGAAATCAGTGCAATGAAAGTAAAAATAGAGAAGAATATAATAGATAAGCCTATAAATCTTTTTATCCTATTCAGTGTAAAAAAATTAGGCACTTCATTTTGAGCCTCGTCTATCTTAGTATTTTGAGTATTCTTTGGTTTAGACATGTTTTTGTATAATAAGAAAAGATTGTGCCAAGTGTCAAAAGTAACAAAATTAAAATTTCTTAGAGGTGTTTATTCAATTACAAGTATATAAAATTGAGTAAGATTTTAAAAATTATTTGCATTGTGTTATCTTGTGGGGCTTAATTTAATTAATAAAAAATGAGAGAAGTATATATTGTATCGGTAGCAAGAACACCTATAGGTAGTTTTAATGGGGCATTAGCCTCTCTAGGTGCTTTAGAATTGGGTAAGGTAGCCATTACTAAGGCTTTGGAAAAGGCAAATATTTCAGGAGAGCAAGTAGATGAAGTCATCTTTGGAAATGTTTTATCTGCAAATGTTGGACAAGCACCAGCAAGACAAGTTTCAATTGCTGCTGGTATTGCTCAATCTGCCAGAGCCACTACAATTAATAAAGTTTGTGCTTCTGGTTTAAAAGCTATTACACTAGCTACTCAATCTATTCTATTAGGAGATAGTGATATAGTTGTTGCTGGAGGAATGGAGAGTATGTCCAATGCGCCTTTCTATTTACCTAGTGGAAGAACAGGAATCCGTTATGGTAATGGTGAAATTGTTGATGCAATTGTCAGAGATGGTCTTCAGGATCCTTATAAAAAATATATGATGGGTAATACTGCTGAACTATGTGCTAGTCAATATAATTTCACTAGAGAGCAGCAAGATGCTTATGCTATTGAATCATATAAAAGAGCCGCAAATGCGTATGCTAATGGATATTTTAATGATGAGTTGGCGCCTGTGACTATTTCATCTAAGAAAGGAGATGTTGTGATAGCAGAAGATGAAGAGTATAAAAAAATTGATTTTTCTAAAGTATCTTCTTTACGTCCAGCATTTGATAAAAATGGAACTGTGACTGCAATTAATTCTTCCAAAATTAATGATGGAGCAGCAGCAGTGGTGTTGATGAGTAAGGAGAAGGCAGAAGAGTTGGGAGTGAAACCTTTAGCAAAAGTTTTGGCTTATGCTGATGCAGAACAATCTCCAGACTGGTTCACGACCACACCTGCTATCGCTATACCCAAAGCTATTGCTAAAGCGGGTATAAAGATTGAAGATATTGATGCATTTGAAATCAATGAAGCCTTTGCAGTAGTTGCATTAGCCAATATAGAAGAAATGAAACTAGACCCTGCTAAGGTAAATACTTTAGGTGGTGCAGTCTCATTAGGGCACCCTATTGGAATGAGTGGAGCAAGAATTGTTTGCACATTAATCTCTGCCCTCAATGCAAATGGTGGTCAATTAGGAGCTGCTGGTATTTGCAATGGTGGTGGTGGTGCTAGTGCAATTGTAATAGAGAAAATCTAAAAAAAATATTGTTTTTTTCATAAAAGGAGAGTGTTCAACTCTCCTTTTTTTGCTCATGCTATTAGTGATTATTGACTGCATAGATTAATTATAGAATATTAAATTTTGCATCTTATTTTTATTTGTGTTTATATTGTAATTTTGCCACATGGAAAACATCCGTAATTTTTGTATTATCGCCCATATAGATCATGGGAAATCGACTCTCGCAGACAGGCTATTAGAACATACTAAAACAATTTCTGAAAGAGATCTTCAAGCCCAGACTTTAGATGATATGGATTTGGAAAGAGAACGCGGTATAACTATCAAAAGCCATGCGATCCAAATGACATATAATATAAAAGGTAAAGATTATGTTTTTAATTTGATAGACACTCCTGGACACGTAGATTTTTCGTATGAAGTGTCTAGATCTTTAGCAGCATGTGAAGGAGCTTTATTATTAGTAGATGCTACCCAAGGCATTCAAGCTCAGACTATCTCCAATATGTATTTAGCTCTAGAAAATGGATTGGAGATTATCCCTGTAGTCAATAAAATAGACATGGATGGAGCTATGATTGATGAAGTAAAAGATCAGATTGTTGAGTTGCTTGGATGTGATTATGAAGAAATTTTGGAGGCAAGTGGTAAATCAGGAATTGGAATTGAAGAAATTTTGCTGGCAGTTATTGATAGAATACCTTCCCCCAAAGGAGATATACAAGCTCCACTTCAGGCATTGATTTTCGATTCTGTTTTTAATTCTTTCAGAGGAGTAATTGCCTATTTTAGAATTATTAATGGAAGTCTTAAAAAAGGAGATAAAATCAAATTCTTAGCTACTAATAAAGTATATGAAGCAGATGAAGTAGGTATTTTGAATATGGATCTAGTACCTAGAGATGAGCTGTTTGCAGGAAATGTTGGCTATGTGATTACCGGAATTAAAAATTCAAAAGATATTAAAGTCGGTGATACAATGACACTCTCTAATCACCCATGTACGGAGGCCATCAAAGGTTTTGAAAATGTTAAACCTATGGTTTTTGCTGGAATTTATCCAATTGATACTGATGATTTTCAGGAACTAAGAGAGTCTTTGGAAAAGCTACAATTGAATGATGCATCTTTAGTGTGGGAACCAGAAACCTCCTTAGCCCTTGGTTTTGGATTTAGATGTGGTTTTTTAGGTTTGTTGCATCTTGAAATCGTTCAAGAACGATTAGATAGAGAATTTGATATGGCTGTGATTACTACTGTCCCCAATGTTACATATCATGCCTATTTAAAGGATGGTTCTGAGATGATTTTGAATAACCCTTCTGATATGCCTGACCCTACTTCATTGGATAGAATAGAAGAACCATATATTAAAGCTCAAATCATTACAAAACCTGAGTATATCGGAGCTATTATGAAGCTATGTATGGATAAAAGAGGTCAGTTAATCAATCAAGTATATCTTTCAACGAACAAAATTGAATTGCAATTTGAAATGCCATTAGCAGAGATTGTATTTGATTTTTATGACCAATTGAAATCTATTTCAAAGGGATATGCAAGTTTTGACTATTTTATGATAGATTTTAGAGCAAGTGATTTGGTGAAACTGGACATTAAATTAAATAGTGAAAATGTTGATGCCTTATCTGCCTTGATACATAGGAGTAAAGCCTATGATTTTGGTAAAAGATTATGTGAAAAATTAAAAGAGCTGATTCCTCGTCAACAATTTGTTATTGCAATTCAAGCGGCTATAGGGATGAAAATAATTGCCAGAGAAACAATTTCTGCTTTGCGTAAAGATGTGACTGCAAAATGTTATGGTGGTGATATTTCTCGTAAAAGAAAATTATTGGAAAAACAAAAGAAAGGCAAGAAACGAATGAGGCAAGTTGGCAATGTTGAGGTGCCTCAACAAGCATTCATGGCAGTTTTGAAATTGAATAGTTAGTGATATTTCTAAGATTATAGTCTAAAATCTTTATGAGTAATGGTTTAAAAAACTTATCAATTTTTCTTTTCTGTGATTTTGAATATTCTTTTTAACAACAGATAATTTATTGTGTTACAGATTCGTTTGTAAAAATGCAGTATAAACAATACCTTTGTAGGCTTATGAAAAAAAGGGTTATATTCCCATTGATATGTGTTCTTTTTTTAGGAACGATGGCTTGTAATAGATCGTATAATAAAGTCATGAAAAATCCTGACCCCAAATTTCGATTGGAGAAGGCTCATGAATACTACAATCAAGGTAAATATGAAAAAGCACAGCCACTCTTTGAAGAGCATTTGACAATGAATAAAGGGATTAAAAACTCTGAAGAGGTATTGTTTTTATATGCTTATTGCTTCTATTATTTAAAAGATTATTCTATGGGTGCTTTCTATTTTAGAAATTTCACCACGAGTTATCCAACGAGCAAACGTGCTGAAGAGTCTGCTTTTATGATGGCAAAATGTTATGAAAAAGAATCTCCAAGATATCAGCTCGATCAGACAAATACACTTAAAGCTATAGACCAATATCAAAACTTTGCTAGTAGATATCCTAATAGTACTAGAATAGCAGATGCTAATAAAGCAATTGATGAATTAAGAGCCAAGCTCCAGAAAAAAGCGTATGAAAGCGCATATCTATATTATAAGATTAAGCAATATCAAGCGGCTTCTGTATCTATGAAAGCACTATTGAAAGATTATCCTGATATTGCAGATAAAGATAAGATTCAATATTTTGTGGTCAAATCCAACAAGTTTTATGCTGATAATAGTACTACTTCAAAAAAAATGGAGCGTTATGAAGAAACAGCTAAAGAATGTGCAACTTTTAAAGAATTATATCCAAGTAGCCTTTATTTGAAAGAGATTGAGGATATTTATGCTAAATCAATAGAACAAATTAAAATATTTCAAAATTCCGAACATAATGGAAAAGAAAAAAGAAGAAGTTAAAAGTGTCTCTCCATTTATTGAGACTAGAGATTTGAACCAATTGGCAAAAAAATCAGGTAACTTATATAAGTCTATCAATATTATTTCCAAAAGGTCTTCTCAATTGAATTCATCTTTGAAAGAAGAATTACATAAGAAATTAGAAGAATTTGCATCATCAACTGATAATCTAGAAGAAGTATTTGAAAACAGAGAACAAATAGAAATCTCCAAATACTATGAAAGATTACCCAAAGTGACTCTTCAAGCTTTGAATGAATTTCAAAATGACGAAATTTATATCAAAGATGCTGATGCTTCTATCACTAAATAGTTTTTCAATTGAGTGGGTTTTTGAAAAATAAAAAAATCCTTTTAGGCGTATGTGGAAGTATTTCTGCATATAAAGCTGTTTTTTTGACTAGATTATTGGTGAAAAATGGGGCAGAAGTAAAAGTCATTTTGACTCCTTCGGCTACAGATTTTATTCAACCATTGACTTTTAGTACTTTGTCTAAAAATGAGTGCCTTGTATCCTATACTCGGTCGGATGGTCAATGGAATAACCATGTAGATTTAGCATTGTGGGCTGACCTAATGTTGATAGCTCCTGCTACTGTAAGCACTATCTCCAAGATGGCTAATGCTCATTGTGATAATCTTCTGATAGGAACATATCTTTCTGCTCGTTGCCCTGTTTTTATTGCCCCAGCTATGGATGAAGATATGTATCATCATCCTGCCAATCAGCAAAATATTAAGAAACTACTTGAATTAGGACATCAGATTATTCCTGTTGATGAGGGCGAATTGGCATCTGGATTGTTTGGGAAAGGTCGTTTGGCAGAACCTGAAATGATTGTAGATTTTCTAGAGCATTTTTTCACTCCTCACAATTCTGTGTTAATTAATAAGAAGGTAGTGATTACCGCAGGTCCTACTTATGAGCATATTGATCCTGTTCGTTTTATAGGAAATCATTCATCTGGTAAAATGGGAATTGCTTTAGCAATAGCACTTGCAGATAAAGGAGCAGATGTTAAATTGATATTAGGTCCATCATCTATTCAGGTTCAACACTCTAAAATTCAAGTGATTCCTGTGGTTTCTGCAAATGAAATGTACGAGGAAGCTCAAAAATATTTTGACAATCTTGATATTATTGTCTTTGCTGCAGCTGTTGCTGACTATAGGCCTATCAGTTCTGTAGATCATAAGATAAAAAAACAAGATGATCATTTGACTATTCAGTTGAAGAAGAATGTGGACATAGCAGCTTCTTTCGGAAGCTTTAAAAAAGATAGACAAATCTCAGTAGGCTTCGCATTAGAAACTAGAAATGAGGAAGAGTACGCTAAAGAAAAATTAAAAAAGAAAAATTTTGATATCGTCATATTGAATTCTCTAGCAGAGGAAGGTGCAGGATTTAAGTATGACACCAATAAGATTAAAATTATTGATAAAAATTTTCAGATAGCTTCTTTTGAAATGAAATCTAAAACAGAAGTTGCTAACGATATTGTTCATGCTATTGAAAATTTATTATGATGAGATTTTTAGGTGCTCTGATAATATTTTTTTCATTTCTTTTCAGCATGAATGCGCAGGAATTAGACTGTTCAGTGAGGGTAGAAGCTATTAAGGCACAAAATATTGATCCTAAGGTTTTTAAAACATTAGAAACTTCGGTATATCAATTCATGAATAGTAGAAAATGGACAAATGATAAATTTGAACCATTTGAAAAGATAAAGTGTGCGATAATAATAAATATCACAGAGTCTCCAACTGAGGGAGATTATAAAGCATCATTTATTATTCAATCGCAAAGACCTGTTTATAATTCTAGTTATCAATCTCCAGTTTTTAGCCAAAACGACAAAGAGTGTGATTTTGAATATTTTGAATTTCAACAATTGGATTATATCGCTAATGGTTATACAAATAACCTGACTTCTCTTCTAGCATTTTATGCTTATGTAATCATTGGATATGATTATGCTTCTTTTCAATCCAATGGCGGAGAGCCTTATTTTAAGTTAGCAAAGTCAGTGATAGATGCTATACCTCAAAGTGCCCGTTCCAAATATAAAGGTTGGTCTGCATTTGATGGCTCAAATAATAGGTATCAATTGATAGATGCCTTACTCAATCCAAGGTTTAAGATTTTTAATCATGTTATATATTCTTATCATTATTCTGGAATGGATAGAATGTATAATGATGTCACTACAGCCAGACAGGCAGTTTTATCTGCTATTAAAGATTTGGAAAAATTCAATGAAGACTCTCCTAATAATATTTTATTACGGACATTTTTTATTGCAAAATCGGATGAATTATTTAATGTGCTGAAGGGAGCGACCCCTATGGAAAAAGGACCAATGGTGGATGTGTTAAGTAAACTCGACCCTTTGAATAGTGAAAAATACAGAGGGCTATTGAAGTTCTAATTAGAGGTTCTTTGGACTTTGATTTTTTTCAATTTACATCTATTAGATATCTTGGAATATTCTGAAATTATTACTCGCCTTTGATACCCATATTTAATGCAATACATTGTGATATATAATGGTTCATTATTGTATCCGAAAATTTGAATTTTATTGGGTGGTGTACTCTTCTTTATACGATTGTTCTATACATCAGTAGGGATAGATTTTTTTTATTATCTCTACTTTCTCTTCTTCATTTTCTAATAATGTTATGAATACAGGAGTAATTTTAATAATTTGGCACTAAATATATTGATATGCCTCGTATTTTATTGGTAGATGATGAAAGACCCAATCGAAGAGTTCTTAGGGAAATTTTTGAATTTGAAAAATTTGAAGTTGAGGAGGCTGAAGATGGCGAAATTGGATTGACAAAAATTTTAAGTACAGATTATGATGTCATTCTTTTGGATATTAAGATGCCCAAGAAGGATGGTATGGAAGTCTTGGACGGTATGAGAGCTGCTGGAAAAGATACTCCAGTAGTTGTCTTGTCTGGACATGGTAATATAGAAACTGCAATTGAAGCAGTAAAAAAAGGAGCTTATGATTATGTTCCTAAGCCACCTGATTTGAATCGCATTCTTATTACAGTGAGAAATGCAATGGAAAAGTCTTCTTTAGTGACAGAAACGAAGACTTTGCGCAAGAAAATATCTAGTTCTAAGACTAGAGAAATGGTTGGTTCCTCACTTCCTATGTTGAAAATCAAAGAAATGATTGACAAGGTGGGACCTACAGAAGCGAGAGTGTTGATTACTGGAGATAATGGTTCGGGTAAAGAATTGGTTGCCAGATGGTTACATGAGAAGAGCAATAGGGCTAATGGACCATTGATAGAGGTAAATTGTGCAGCAATTCCTTCTGAACTGATAGAAAGTGAATTGTTTGGTCATGAAAAAGGGGCTTTTACTTCAGCTGTGAAGACTCGTCTAGGGAAGTTTGAACAAGCCGAAGGAGGCACATTATTTCTAGATGAGATAGGAGATATGAGTCTCAATGCTCAAGCCAAAGTATTGAGGGCATTACAAGAAAATACAATAACCAAAGTCGGTGGTGAAAAGGACATCAAAGTCAATGTAAGAGTTCTAGCAGCTACCAATAAGGATTTACATAAAGAGATTGAGGCTGGACGTTTTAGAATGGACCTTTATCACCGATTATCTGTCATTGAAATCAAAGTGCCTTCCTTAAATCAAAGGAAAGAGGATATTCCTTTACTTGCAAAATATTTTCTGACTGATATCTGTAATGAATATGCTATGCCTGAAAAAGAATTTGATGAAGATGCATTAGAGTTGCTAAAGAATAGAAATTGGACTGGTAATATAAGAGAATTGAGAAATATTGTTGAAAGATTGATTATTATGTCTGGTAAATCAATTACCGTTGACGATGTCAAGGATTATGTTAGTTCATTTTCGCTTTCAACAGTAGGTGTAGATTTTGACAAATTTAATGGTTTGAATCAGTTCTCAGATTATATGAAAAGGATGTTTATTGAGAATTTTTTGGAAAAGGAAAGTTGGAATGTTACCAAAACTGCTGAAAGACTACTCATCTCTAAAGTAGAGTTGAACGAACTGATGACTAATTATGGATTAATAAAGCGGTAGTTATTTGATAAGATATATAGGTATATGGGTGTTTTTCTTCTGTATTGCTGTTTTCAATTTGAAGGCACAAGAAGAGATTTTAGTTCCGATACAAAATCATCAAGTATTTTCACTAGATGCCAAAGGGAGTTCCTTTTTTACTGGTAAATACACGACTGTATTAGAAATAGAATTGCCAGTCAATACAATACGATGGTATTATAGATATTATAACCTAATTAAAAAGGAAAATATTTCAAAATTCAGTGGAGAAAATGCTTTTTTGGAATCCTTAGATAAAAAAATAAATAGCAAACGTTTTTATCCTAATGACTTACCTTCAATACCGTCCAATCTGACACAAAAATTAAATTTTTATTTATTAAAATCCTCTGAACAGTCAATCATATTTCAAAAACAATTTACCACTGCAAAATTTGAATTTGTAGATGAATTTTCCTCCTTGAATCTTTCTTCAGCTTGGAAAGAGGTTTGCGACCCAGAGTATATTTTTGGTAAGCAATTTATTGGAATTGAGAATTTAGGAATCTTTTCAGGGACAAATATTGTTGTAGATATAGTTGCTATATGCAAAAAAAGGTCTTTAAGTGAAAGTGGTTGGAGTGAAGAATTTTTAAAGAATATTGAAGATTCATTAATGGATAATATGGCATTAAGAACTGATATCCCAACTTTATCTTACTCCAAAGTATCTGATTGTTTTATGAATACCCTGCAGCAAAAATTTGATTTTAAAGTGTTTCAAAATTTTTCTTCAGACATCAAAAGCTCTGTCCAGTCATCCATATTTGATAATTGCTTCAACAATAGGATGGCTAAAATTGGAAATGATACTATTACTGCACTCAGCCCATATATGATTATTGGCAAATGGAAGACAGAAAAAGGTGAAGTGTTGGAGTTTAAATTTTCAAAAGTATTGAACTTGACAAGAAAAGATGGGCAGTCTATTAAAGGCAGTTGGTATTTGGCTGATAATGGTTTGTATTTGAGATTTGAAGGTTATAAAACACAAAAATACCTTCCAATAATTCTTACATCTTCAAAATATGTATGGAAAAACCCTGCCACTGGTAACTATTTAAGATATACTAAAATTGTACAATAGGCATTGATTCACAATATCAATTTGCCCCCAATTAAATTGCTGTGTGAATAGAGGCGAAATGTATAGCCTATGAGAGGCAAAGAAATATGATTTCTCTTTGCCTACTCAATCGACCTTAATTTATTATACTGATTTTTTTATAGAATTACTAGTTTTAAAAGTCAACTTATCTTTGCTGTCTTCCTGAAGGTCAACAAAAATATGATCTCCAACCTCAATGTTTTGATTTAATATCTCTTCTGCCAATGGGTCTTCAATGTATTTTTGTATAGCTCTGTGAAGAGGTCTAGCTCCAAACTGTGGATCATAACCTTTTTCAGTTAAGAAATCTTTAGCAGCTTCAGTTAATTCTATCTCATAACCCAAATCTGACAATCTCTTGAATACTGATACTAATATAATATCTATAATCTTGTGAATTTGCTCCTTTTCAAGGCTATTAAAGATGATGATATCATCTATTCTGTTTAAAAACTCTGGTGAAAATGTTTTTGATAAAGCTTTTTGGATGATGCCTTTAGAATTTTCTTCCTCACTCAATACTCTTGCATTGGTAGAGAAACCTACACCTGTTCCAAAATCTTTAAGTTGTCTAGCCCCAATATTAGAGGTCATGATAATAATGGTATTTTTAAAATCGACTTTTCTTCCTAAGCCATCCGTTAATTGACCATCGTCAAGTACTTGCAATAGGATATTATAAATATCTGGATGAGCCTTTTCAATTTCATCTAATAATATAACTGAGTATGGTTTACGGCGAACTTTTTCTGTCAACTGCCCACCTTCTTCATATCCTACATATCCTGGAGGTGCGCCTATCAATCTGGAAATACTGAATTTCTCCATATATTCACTCATGTCTATTCTGACAAGAGCATCTTCAGTATCAAACATATATCTAGCTAATGCTCTAGCTAATTCAGTTTTTCCTACACCGGTAGGGCCAAGGAAAATAAAAGAACCTATTGGTTTTTTAGGATCTTTTAAGCCTACTCGATTTCTTTGAATAGCTTTTGTGATTTTTGAAGCAGCCTCATCCTGTCCGATTACTTGCTTTTTTAAATCATCTACCATAGTTACTAATCTCTTACTCTCAGACTGTGCAACTTTGCTGGTAGGGATGCCAGTCATCATTGCGACTACCTCAGCAATATCTTCTTCAGAAACAGGATATCTCTGATTTTTCGCATCTTCTTCCCATTGTATTTTTGCTTGCTCAAGTTGTTCTTGAAGTCGTTTTTCTTGATCTCTTAACTTTGCAGCATCTTCATATTTTTGACTTTTTACAACTTGATTTTTCTCATTTTTGACTTGTTCAATTTCTTGTTCAAGTTGCGTTATTTCTTCTGGAACAAAAATATTTTTCAAATGTACTCTAGCTCCAACTTCATCCATCACATCAATGGCTTTGTCTGGAAGGAATCTATCTGTAATGTATCTATTACTAAGATGTACACAAGCTTTTATAGCTTCTGGGCTATAATTGACATTATGATATTCTTCGTATTTGGGTCTGATATTATTGATGATTTCAATTGTTTCTTCGATTGAAGGTGGATCGACAATCACTTTTTGAAATCTTCTGTCTAAAGCCCCATCTTTTTCAATATGCTGGCGATATTCATCTAAAGTAGATGCTCCAATACATTGTAGTTCTCCTCGTGCCAATGCTGGTTTGAAAATATTAGAAGCATCTAAAGAACCAGTTGCCCCTCCAGCTCCTACGATAGTATGAATCTCATCAATGAATAGAATAACATCCCTATTTTTTTCAAGTTCATTCATAATAGCTTTGATTCGCTCTTCAAATTGCCCTCTATATTTTGTACCAGCTACCAATGCTGCTAAATCTAACATGACAATTCGCTTATTGAACAACACTCTTGATACTTTTCGTTGAATAATTCTCAAAGCAAGCCCCTCTACTATTGCAGTTTTTCCAACACCTGGTTCTCCTATTAAGATTGGATTGTTCTTTTTTCTTCTGCTGAGTATCTGGGAGACTCTTTCAATCTCACTTTCTCTTCCTACAATAGGATCGAGCTTGTCTTCTTCAGCAAGTTTAGTAATATCTCTACCAAAATTATCTAAAACTGGAGTAGTCGATTTGTTACTTGGTTTTCTAGAAAAAGAAGTTTGTGATTTTGCTCTTTCCTCATCTTCAAATGGATCTGAATCTGCTGACATTTCGGCAGATGAATTGTTTTCCTCTTGTTTGCTTTCTTCTAAAATATACTCCAATTCTGTTTTGAAAATTTGATAATCAACTTCCATTTTACTCATAATATGAGTAGTGATATTTTCTTGATTTTTTAAAATTGATAGCATAAGATGCTCAGTACTGATGGTGTCGCTTTTCATTTGTTTAGCTTCAATAACTGTAATTCGCAATACTTTTTCAGCTTGCTTTGTCAAGGGTAAGCTAGCAGAATTAACAGCAGTTGCACTGATTTTATCTCTTATAGCATCTTCTATCTTTTTTCTTAATAGCTGAATATCTATATCTAAAGATTTTAAAACCTTTATTGCTATTCCGTCACCTTCTCTTACCAAGCCTAGCATCAAATGTTCAATGCCAATTTGATCGTGATTAAGCCTTAAAGCTTCTTCACGACTGTAGGAGATGACTTCTTTGACTTTAGGTGAAAATTTTGCTTCCATATATTCTTTAGTTTTCAAAAAATCTGCCATTTTTATTTTCATGACAGAATTACTTCAATCAAATTACAATCTTAGCATCTTTTAAACAATTTTTTGGAATTAAAAATTTTATCTTCGTATGATATTGAGGCATCTTTTGCATTATTTTATAATAATCTCAATTTGCTCTAAATAAATGGAAGTAAATTTGATTACTTTGAACTATTAAAATGATTAAATAGAAAGGATATGAAATTCATAATTGATAAGAAGGAGTTTTACGTTATTATTGAGTTGCTGACTGAAAAATTAATGTCAACAAATGCACCTATGCTTAAATCGGAATTTGCCATTATTGGTGCTGAAGGATATAGAAATTTAATTATTGATTTGAAGAATGTATCTTTTGTCGATTCATCTGGATTAAGTTCTATTCTTTTGGCAAATAGAATGTGTAATGATGAAGGTGGAGTTTTGGCCATTAGTAATATTGGAACACAAGTCAAATCATTAATCAAAATATCCCAACTTGAAGATGTACTAAATATTTTTTCCACCCTTCAAGATGCAGAAGAGTTTGTGAAAATTCATGAATTGAATTCTAAAATAAAAGAGTAATTGAGCTTTGAAGTTCAAATATTAGGCTCCAATTCTGCTGTGGCGGCTCATGGCAGACATCCAAGTAGCCAATGTATAAAAATTCACCATCATGTTTTTCTGGTGGATTGTGGAGAAGGGACTCAATTTCAACTTCAAAAATTCAAATTGAAGTTTTTTAAAATTGAGAATATTTTTATCAGCCATCTGCATGGAGATCATTATTTTGGTCTTATAGGTCTATTAACAACTTATCAGCTATTGAGAAGAGAATCTCAAATCACAATTTTTGGACCGCCTCAGTTGGAAGAAATTATTCGACTACAATTAGAGGTTTCTGATTCTAAATTGGCATTTCCCTTAAAATTTGTTTCGACACAAGTTGAAAATACAGAAGTGATTTTTGAGGATGAGCAAGTACAAGTTTTGAGTTTTCCTGTCAAACATAGAATTCCATGTACTGGTTTTTTATTTAAAGAAAAGGTCTTTCCTCGTAAAATTAATTCAGAGGCAGTAAAAGGTTTAAGTTTAAATGCTGAGCATTTTCATCTATTAAGAAAAGGAGAAGATATTCAGATTTCTGAAGATAGTATATATCAGAATGAGCAATTGACCTTGCCTAATGTACCTCCGCGTTCATACGCATATTGTACAGATACATTATTCTTGCCTTCTTTAATACCTATTATTAAGGGTGTTGATTTGTTGTATCACGAAAGCACCTTTCTTCATGAGTTGGAGGAGAGGGCGAAAGAGACATTTCATTCAACTGCTTATCAGGCTGCTCAGATAGCCCATGAAGCAAATGTTGGTCAATTGATTATCGGCCATTTTTCTTCTAAATATTCAGACTTATCGCCACTTCTTGACGAGGCGCAATCATTATTTCCCAATACTTTTATCGCTAAAGAAGGAACAATTTTCAGTGTTTTTAAGCGGAGTGTTTAAGGAAATTCAATTGTAGATTACCAATTCATTATTATTGGGTAGGTTTTTTCTCTTTTTTTTATTTTATCATTTAGAAAATATTAAAAAAAAGAGTTAACTTCATGGCAATCAAAATATAATAATGAAAAATCTTCTACACTTAATTCTATTTACATTATTGATAAGTGGTGTAAATGCTCAAGATTTACTTAGAGGACCTTATCAGCAGAGTGGTACTCCAAATTCAGTAAAAGTGATGTGGCGCACCTCAACTGCAACTACTGGTTGGGTAAAAATTGGTGATTCTCCAAATAATCTTGACAAAACCTTTACAGAAAGTTCTGCTTTGGTGGATCATAATGTATTGGTATCTGGATTGACTCCATATACCAAGTATTATTATGCCATTGGTTATGATGATGTGACACTTTCTTCAGGAGATGATCACTATATCACTACTAATAAATCTTATGGTGATACAACTGGTCTTTCTTTTTGGGCGATTGGTGATTTTGGAAAGGCAAATGAACCTCAAAAGCTTGCGAGAAATGCATTTATGGAGTTTTCAAAGACTCATCCAGTTGATTTTATGTTGATGTTAGGAGATAATGCATATCAAAATGGATTTGATTATGAATATCAAGATAAAGTATTTAGTAAAGAGTATGGATATGACTCTATCATGAGATATTTACATTATTATCCTACACCTGGTAATCATGATTATAACAGTATCAGAGGCGATAATATTCTCAATTGGGTTGTTCCTGATTTGGATACAGGAGCTTATTACGAAATTCATGATATTCCTAAAAATGGTGAGGCAGGTGGTTTCCCTTCAGGAACAGAAATATATTATTCGTTTGATTATGGTCATGTGCATTTTATAGTATTGAATTCTGAGACTTTTGCATGGACAAGCAATAAGCCCTCTCCAATGAAAACATGGTTGGCTAAAGATTTGGAAGCTAATAAGTTGCCTTGGACGGTTTGCTTTTTCCATCAACCTCCTTTTACAGCAGGCTCTCACTCTTCTGATACAGGATATGAGGTGATGATGGCAAATATGAAGAAATTCATGATTCCTATTTTAGAAGCTGCAGGCGTGGATTTAGTACTGTCTGGACACTCTCATGTTTATGAGCGTTCTTATTTGATCAATGGATTTTATGAAAAAGCATGGGCTTTTGATCCTGCAAAACATATTGTAGATGGTTCAAGTGGTAATCCTGATTTAGGGGAAGCTTATGTCAAAGGAACTGATGGTAAAGGAACAGTATATTCAGTAATTGGAAATAGTGGTAACTATACGAGCGATGATGATATACCACAAACTATGTATCCAACATTCTTTATAAGAGATGGTGGTACAGGCGTAACGGGCAGTATTGTTGTAGATGTTGTTGGTGGTCAAATGACAGTTCAGTATATCAATAGATTTGGTGATATTTTGGACAAATATTCAATTGTTAAGACAATAGAGGCTGTTCCTACTGGTGTTAAAGACAATTATTCAGATATTTATGAAATGTCTGCATTTCCTAATCCGAGCAGTGATAAACTATCAATTCAATTTAACAATCCTTCAATGGCAAAAACTAATTTGATAGTAACTGATTTGAGTGGAAAACAAGTGTTGGCTCAAGAAGTAACTGGTTTTGGTCAATCTACTGTTCAAGTAGCAGGATGGAAGCAATTGGCAGCTGGATCATACATTGTTAGTATTGATGTCGAGGGAAGGGCTGGTTCTATTAATGTTGTAAAAGCAAAATAGAGTACGTTCTATAAAAATTATATAAGAGGCTATTCATTTTTGAATAGCCTTTTTTTGTTTAATTTTGACTAACAAGTCAATTTTTTGTATATTGAACTATTAATAAATTAGAATAAATATTTCGTTATGAGCCAAATAAAAAATGCAAATGTTTTGATAACCGGCGGTGCTCAAGGAATCGGAAAGTTACTTGGTGAAAAATGTCTTAAAGAGGGGGCTAAGTGTCTTATTATTTGGGATATTAATGATAAAAATATTGAGAATACGCTATCTGATTTTTCGCGTAAAGGATATCAAAATGTATATGCTTTTAATGTAGATGTTTCTGATAGTAATGATATAGAAAGAGCGGCAACAGAGGTGTTACTTGAAATAGGGAATGTAGATATATTAGTCAATAATGCTGGAGTAGTTGCAGGAGGAATGTTTTGGGAGCATTCAGCAAAAGATATTGACAGAGTATTACAAATTAATATTAATGGAGTTCTGCACACAACTCGAGTGTTTGTAAAAGAGATGATTAAGCAAAAAAGAGGACATATAGTGAATATTGCTTCTGCTGCTGGTATTATCAGTAATAAGAGGATGTCAGCTTATGTCGCTAGCAAATGGGCGGTCAAGGGCTGGTCGGATTCTTTAAGGATGGAATTAGAAAGCCTTGAGGGAGATCTTCATGTTACAACAGTTTGTCCAAGCTATATAAATACAGGAATGTTTAAAGGAGTAAAAGCTCCTTTGTTATTTCCATTGTTAGAGCCAGAAGATATTACAGATAGTATTATCAGAGCCATTAAAATAAATGAGTTATTTGTATTAGCTCCCGATTTGCTTAAATTAATTCCATTTTTAAAAGGCGTATTTCCAACAAGAATTTTTGATTTTGTTGCAGATTTTCTAGGAGTGTATTCTTCAATGAATGACTTTGAAGGGAGGAGTAGAAAAGAAGCAATGCCAGATAAAAAAACTAAACAAACATTATAATATGAATACAACAGCAGAAACTATCGGTGCTGCTGAACTTGTAGCCAAGCAGAGAACATATTTTGATTCAGGAGCTACTCGTTCAGTCAATTTTCGAATAGAGCAACTCAAGAAATTTAAAGCTGCATTTATTCAAAATGAAGAAAAAATTTATGAAGCTTTGAAACGGGATTTTAATAAACCTGTTTTTGAAACCTATACGACTGAATTGGGTATGATTCATGAAGAAATTGGGGCGATGATTAAAAATGTTAGCAAATGGGCTACTCCTCAGCTTGTGGGAACTGCTTTAGGGAATCTTCCTGCAAAGAGTTATATCTACCCAGATCCTTATGGTGTTGTTTTGGTGATTGGTGCTTGGAACTATCCTTTGCAATTGACTTTGCTTCCTGTTGTGGGAGCTATTGCTGCTGGTAACACAGTGGTAATTAAACCACCGAGAGTTGCCAAGCATACTTACAAGGTGATAGTTGATTTGATTGCCAATTGCTTTGAAGAACGTTATGTGAGTTGCTTAGATGTCAATGTGGATAATAGTGAAATGTTGGAGCAGCGATATGATTATATCTTTTTTACGGGAGGGATTGCTGTTGGTAAAGTCATTGCTCGTGCGGCTGCAGAACATTTGACTCCTACTACATTGGAACTTGGAGGGAAAAGTCCTTGTATTGTAGATGAGACGGCTTCAATTGAAGTTGCTGCTAGAAGAATAATGTGGGGAAAATCTATGAATGCAGGTCAAACTTGTGTTGCTCCAGATTATTTATTAGTTCATGAGAAAGTAAAAGATAAACTCTTCCAAGCCATGAAAAAAGTGGTTCATGAGTTCTATGGTGACGATGCTTCTAAAAGTGTTGATTATGCGTCAATCATCAATGACAAGCATTTTGATCGACTATCTTCAATGTTAAAAGATGGTCGTATTGTATTAGGAGGTAAAGTGGATAGTGCTAAAAGACATATATCTCCAACAGTGATTACGGATATTGATCTAGATCATCCATTGATGGCTGATGAAATTTTTGGGCCTATTTTGCCTGCTTTTACTTTCAATCATTTAGATGATGCTTTTAAAATTGTAAAATCTTATGAAAAGCCATTAGCCTTTTATATTTTTTCCAATAGTTATAAAAATCAACAAAGGTGTATGAATGAAATTCAATTTGGTGGTGGATGTATTAATGATACTGTTGCCCATTTGTTGAATGAAGAGTTGCCTTTTGGTGGAGTTGGTCATAGTGGTATTGGAGCTTATCATGGCAAGCACAGTTTTGATACATTTACCCACTTTAAAGGAGTGATGAATAAAGTAACCTGGCCAGATATTCCATTGAGATACCCTCCTTATCATTCTAAACTTGGGATTATAAAGAAAGTAATCAATTAAATTATAGAGAGGTCAAAAGCCTCTCTTTTTTATTGAAAGAATTGCAGAATTTTTTCTGCTTTCAAATGTGACTCTTTCCATTCAGCTTCAGCGACAGATGCTGTAGTGATGGCTCCTCCTGCACGGACATAGCTTTTATTGTTTTGACTGAAATGTATAAGGCTCCTTATGATAACATTGAAATCAAAATCTCCATTAGGCTGAAAATATCCTACTGAGCCAGAATAGATATCCCTATGCATAGTTTCAAGTTTTTCAGAGAGATTCATAGCATTAATTTTAGGAGCGCCAGTCATGCTTCCCATAGGAAATGTAGCTTTCAGAATATCTGAAAATTGAGTTTGAGGAGGGATTTGACATTCAATAGATGATACCAACTGATGGACTTGCTTAAAGCTATGTGTTGCAGCAATTTCAGTAGTTTTCACACTACCTTTTAAGGCAATTTTAGACAAATCATTTCTGACCAAGTCTATAGTCATTATATTTTCACTTCTATCTTTCTCGTTATTCAGACTTTCCTTGCTTTTTCTGTCTAATTCGGGATGTTCAAATCTTGAACTTGTCCCTTTAATTGGTTGGGAGATCAAAGTATTTCCATCTTTCTTTAAAAATCGCTCAGGGCTATTGCATAGTAGATGGATATTATTGAGCTTGAAATAACAAGAAAAAGGGGCTTCCATTTCTTTTTTTAAATGGAAATAAGACATTGAGGGTAGAGGTAGTTCTTTGTCTGATTGCCACTCTATGCAGTAATTGATTTCATACAAGTCACCTTTTTCTATATGAGATATCAATTGATGGATGCGATCGATATATTCATGATGAGTAATCTGTAATGCAAAATTTAATTGGGGGCGTATATAATCCTTTTCTTCAGCAGAAAATGAAGGTATAGTTGTATGAGGGTAGTGATGTGCCTCTACCCAATGCTCTCTAGCGACAAATAAAATTTCAGGTATAAAAAAATATACCCAATCACTTTGTAATTGGTTGGTATTTTTTTGAAGAAGTATAGGTTCAATTTGGTTTTTAAGATCATAATTGATATATCCCATTTTCCAATCTTGGTGACTATTTAACCAATTATCAAATTGTGAAAATGAATTAGGTACACTTTCTGACCATATAAACTGATCTAATTTTCCCCAGCCTAGCATCCATTGAATACCTTTTTGAGACAATTGCCAATTGTCAAAAAGAAGATAATCAGTTGAAGAATTTTGTGAAAGGATGTTTTTTCTAAACTCTTCAGTATTTGTGTTGATTATAGTAATTATCCTCTTACTACCACAATGTATCATGATTAAAACTCAATCAATTGCTCTCTTTCAGGACCTACGGATACCCAGCCGACTTTTGTATTGAGATATTTTTCTAAATAATCTACATAGTCTTGCATTTCTGAAGGCACAGAATTGTCAGCAGGTAACTCTCCCCAACTCTTTCTATATTCAAATATTGGTTGGATATTTTCTGTTACAATATCAAAAGGTAATTCCTGTGTTTTTTCATTATTATACAAATAGTCGGTACATACTCCAAATTCTTTAAATGAATTTAGAATATCCATCTTGGTGATGATGAGTTGACTAACACCATTGAGCATACAAGTGTATTTAAGTGCAGGTAAGTCAATCCATCCACATCTTCTAGGGCGACCAGTTGTTGCTCCAAATTCGCTTCCTACTCTTCTTAATTCTTCTCCTACTTCATCATCTAGTTCAGTCGGGAAAGGACCACTTCCTACTCTAGTGCAATATGCTTTTGTGATGCCAATTACTTCACCTATCGCTTGAGGAGGAACACCTAATCCAGTACAGACAGCCGCAGAAATTGTGTTAGATGAAGTAACAAATGGATATGTGCCAAAATCAATATCTAACATTGAGCCTTGAGCTCCTTCAGCTAAAATTTTTTTCCCAGATTTTAGTTGTTCATTAATGAAGTATGTGCTTTCTTTGATAGTAAATCTTTTGAGTTGTTCGACAGCATCAAACCATTCTCTTTCTTGTTCTTCAATTTGAAATTCAAAGTCAAAATTTTTAAGTAATGACAAGTGTTTATTCTTAAGAACTTGATATTGCTCTTTAAAATTTTCTTGTAAAATATTCCCCACTCTTAACCCATTTCTACCAGTTTTGTCCATGTAAGTAGGCCCAATTCCTTTCAAAGTAGAACCAATTTTTGCAGTTCCTTTTGATTGTTCTGAAGCAGCATCTAATAGTTTGTGAGAAGGTAAAATCAGATTGGCTCTTTTGGCAATAATAAGTCTTTGTTGTACAGGTATTCCAGCTGCTTCCAATTTGGTGATTTCTGCCATTAGAATAATAGGATCTATCACTACTCCGTTGCCAATTAGGTTTAAACAGTTTTCTCTAAAAATACCTGAAGGAATAGTATGCAATACACTCTTTTTCCCATCTATAATCAATGTGTGACCAGCATTGGGACCTCCTTGAAATCTTGCAATAATATCATATTTCTCAGCTAGAAAATCTACAATTTTTCCTTTGCCCTCGTCGCCCCATTGTAGGCCTAAAATAACATCTACTTTCATGTAAGATACTTAACTTAAATTCAGTGATAACGAATAGTTTTTAAATCATTTAGTTTCACACCCACAGTTGAGACTATCAACGTAAAAGGTTAAAGAATGATTTTTTATTTTGATACCAAGAAGTTGCTCTTGGGTTGATTTTATTAAATGAATTCTTGGATCGCAAAATTCAATAACTTTACCACAATTACTACAAATGATATGGTCATGTTGCTTGAAACCATAAGCTCGTTCATATTGTGCATGATTTTGCCCAAATTGATGTTTGGTGACTAAATCACAATTGACTAACAATTCTAAAGTGTTATAGACTGTAGCTCTGCTGACATTATACTCTTTTTTTTTCATTTGCAGGTATAAATCTTCTGCATCAAAATGGGTATGTCTGCTGTAGATTTCTTCAAGAATGGAGAATCTTTCCGGAGTTTTTCTTTGTTTATGTTGCTCTAAGTATGCAGTAAAAATCATTTTTACATCATTGATGAGCTTGGTATCCACTGTAGTCATAGTGAAGTGTTCTGCATTATTTACAAATGTAAGGCTTTATATAGTTTAATCGAATTTATTGTCTTTAATTTTTCAACATATCAGAAGATGAATTGTTGAATTCATGAAATAATGAGGTGACTCATCATTATTGTCGGATGTTACTATTTTATTTTTTTGAGTGAATCTTGAAAGTTTGTGATACACCTAATCTAAAGAAATGGCTGAGTAAGTTTTCTTTCATCCACAATTGGTAGCCTGTCTCTATGTTGGTAGATGGAGATACATCTATTGTAATACTAGTTGAAAATCTGTTATGGTCAAAGATATTGTCTATGGATTTTCCTAAGAATTTCAAATGTACTTCGTCAGCCACTTTTAATTGGACTTTCTGATTTTCTTTCCATGTAAATAGTGGAATATTAATTGCAAATTGATATCGGAAGCGTAGATTTTTATAATAATATCCATTCGCCAATTCCTTTTTATCAACTGTGGTGTGATGATAAAATCTAGATTCTAATCGAAATCTATGTTGAAAAGTTATTTTTGATAGCTTTTGTCTGCCATTCAATTCTATCTGTGGTCTAATTTCAGGAATGATTAATGTATTTTCTCGATAGGGGGTTTGTGGTGTACTTTGAAATGAAAATCCTATTCCTGGAGAAATATCCCAAAGTTTTTTTTCTCCTAGTGTTCTCGATATTTTGATTTTATAAACAACTTGGTTTTGAGCAATTGGGCTCATGAATAAACGTTCTGTGATTTCATTATTAATACTCCATTTTTGATTGAATTTAATCGTATTGGAATAACTTAACCAAGCAAGGTTTCGATTTTCTATGGCGTTGGATGAAAATGTATGACAGAGAAAAATGATAATAAATATACTTTTAATTATAGGCTGTATCTTCTTTATTGTCATTACTGATAAGTGAATATTAAAAATGAAAATTTAATGAGGATGTTCTAATTTCAATAAGTTCTCTTCTCTACGGATGATATCTTCAAGGGTAGATTTTTTAAGTATTTCTACCGTTTCATTGCGGATTTCCATAAATACATCTCTGACACCACAAGAAAACTCATCCTGACATTCAACACAAGGTTCATAAAACCGGTGTGTCACACAAGGCAATAATGCAATAGCTCCTTCAAAAAGTCTGACAACATCAGCCAAATTGATATCTGAAGGTGATTTGATAAGATAATAGCCTCCTCCTTTTCCTTTTTTACTATTCAAAATGCCTGAATTTCGTAAGTCCAGTAATATTGTCTCTAGAAATTTTTTGGGGATATGCTGAGTTTCAGAGATTTCACTGATAAGTATAGGGCCTTTTTCATACTTTTTGGCTAAGTAAACTAAAGCATGAATTGCATATTTGGATTTCTTTGAAAGCATTATTCTAACAAGATACGTTATTTATTCTATATGGTCAATAGATTTTAAGGAGTATTTTAAAAGGTTATCTATAATTAACATCAAAGATTTAATTGTAACGGCTGAAGGCCTTTTCCCATTTTTCTGGAATTTCATTATTGACAGCAGTGAGATAATCGCTATAAGAACAAGGAATCATTTTATAGATTTTCTTTTTTGTATTACCAGTGTTGATGATAGGAATATGGAACCACCACCTATCACTTTTTTTACTTTTTAAGAAAATGATTTCATTGACACTACTTTCTAGATTGATAATAAATTTTTGAAAGTTTTTTTCACTGACAATTGGATAATCTTGCTTGCGAATACTGATACCTTCTATGAAATACCAAATCATTTGAGCAATACCTATAGAGGTGATATTTCTATTATCTAATTCAGGATTGTAATTATAAATTCCTATTGAAGATAATTTATCTGACGCTCCCGCAAATCGCATAATTTGGCAGGCTTCATCTGAGAAAAAACCATTGGGATTGGCTAAGATATACCCTGGGGCATCAGAGGATTTGATGGCACTGATATTAAAGGATAACATATCTGCATCTCTTATTAGTGGCTCTGCACTCATCATGTCATCTCTTAATTCTCCAAGTCTGAATGCACCCATTTGCATTTCTTCCAATATATCTATATCTCTTCCATGATTAAAATATGTTTGATAGCCTAATAGTTTAAAATCATTGATATGGTTGGGTCTCTCAGTGAAAATTTTATACAGATAATTGGATTCGTGAGTTTCAGCATCTTCTTTTGGCTCTGAAATAACAATTCTTTCATCAACAACAACAAGATCTATGGGTCTGTCTTGTTGGCAGAGTCCCTGATATTGACCTAATGTGATACTCATGTCTCCACCTAAGACAATACTAATGATATTTTTGCTATTTAAGACTTTCACGACTTCTTTGAGAGCTACCAGTGTATCTGAAAATTTTTCTCCGGGAAGAATATTGCCTAGATCAATAATGGGAAGTTGAACCTCAAAGTGATGGAGTTGGTATAACTGTTTTCGAATGCTATTGGGTCCTAATTCACAGCCACAATTTTCAATATGCCCTCTATAGTCTAATACGCCTATAATGGCAATCTTGAAATTTTCAAGTTCATCATCATTCCCAGTATAGAAATAGATAGGTTTGCCTTGAACCTGATAGTCTTCAGAATAGATAGGTTGTATGTAGTCAGTTAGCATTTTTTAATCATCTATGGGATAAAAATAGAGAATGAAAAGCTTATTTTAATGATATTTTATACACAGGTCGTCTATCAAATGTATAGATAGCTTATTTATTAATTTTCTGTTTGATATTCGTTTTATAATTTCTGCTAATTGGAAAATTTAATTTACCTACTGTCACAATATTAGTACTTAATTTTTCAATATATTGAACATTGATAATGTGAGAACGGTGAATCTGCACAAAAATATCAATAGGTAATTTTTCTTTAAACTTATACAGTGTAGCATAATGGATATAAGGGGTAAGTTTATCCTTGGTATAGATTTGTATATAATCTCTCATGGAACTTATAGCGATAATATCTTTGACTGGAACACTAATATATTGTTGGTTTTGCTTGATAAAGATAGAATCATTGATATCATAAGTCCTATCAAGATGGGTTTGGCTTGAACCTATATTAATATTTTTTGCATCATCTAATAAGTCGATAACATTACCACTGATAGAAATTAGTTTTTTGTTGCTATCAGTAATAGGATATAAAATGGCTAGCAAATATCTAGTAGATTGGTCATTTTTCCTGTAGATGCTATAAATAGTCTGATATCCATTTTTGCTATTCAAGACTTTACTGATGAGTTCATTAGGACTGAACTTGTCTTTACTATTAATCATTTTCCCTAATTCTTCGAGACTTGGTTCTGGCAAGCCTTCGTATCCATGGATTTTTTTTGTCTCATCAGACCAGTGCAAGGAGTTTTTTGCTATGTCAAAATAAAATGTTCCAACTTGACCATAGTTGTATGCAACATTTAAAATATTATTAGTATGACCTTTATTTTCCCCAAATACTATGGCTGTAACAGATTCAGTATATCCGATATAGTTGATTTTATCTTCCTTTTCATCTTTATAAGCTGTGCCAGAAGTTTTTACAAAGATAGGATAGCCGTTCTTATGGACAAGGATAGTCTCAAATGAAAATTGCGTAGGTAGAGGCAGGTTTCTATAGCTATCTAAAATAGAACCATTATCCTTTGAGTTAAAGATAATACTGCTGTTATTAGCTTTCATTTGCCCAAACTCTTCTGGGGTATATCCCAATATATCTTTTACGCTATCGTCTATATAGGTAATCTTGAGATGATTATCTTTTAATTCCATCTGATAAAAAAATCGAGTTGATTTTTTGGGATGGAGGCCTGATGCCTTTAAGTATGCAATTTCAAAAATATTCATGATAATATTCTTCCTCTCTTTCCTAATTCAATTAATTGTATATTTTCAATTTTGTCATGATGGATATCCATTTTTAAGGCAGTTCTGACATGATGAAATCCATGATGTCCTGCTGCACCGGGGTTGATATACCAAAGCTGAAATTTTATATCAAATTTAATTTTTAAAATATGAGAATGTCCACAAATTAAGCATGAAATATCTTTGTTTTGTTCCAATATTTTACGAATTTTTACATTATAAGTTCCTAATGAACCAGCAATGTGGATGATTAGGATTTTTACTTGTTCTATTTGAATGATTTGAAATTCAGGAAAAGTTAATCTAATTTGTTGATCATCAATGTTTCCATATACTGCTCTTATTTTACCCCAGGTAGCTAATTCATCGGTTACACTTCTATTGCCAATATCTCCAGCATGCCAAATTTCATCACAATCAGAAAAGAAATTTTTCAAATTGGAATCCAAATAACTATGTGTATCCGAAAGAAGACCAATTCTTTTCACAAACTTAAAATTAATTGAATTTTATTAACTTGTATATTTCTTCAATGTTTTTCACCCAATGGTATCTTTTATCTCTTCTAAACCAAGTGAGTTGCCTTTTGGCATATTGTTGAGTATGGAGGGTAATGGTATGAACCATTTCTTGATAAGTAATTTTCTGATCCAAATAGTCAAAAATCTCTCTATATCCTAATGTTTGGAGGGCTTTGAAATGGCGATATGGCAATAAGGAAATACATTCTTCTACCCATCCTTCTTGTAGCATTTTCAACACTCTGGCTTCTATATTTTTTCTAATCATCTCTCTCTCGTCAAAAAGGCAAAAGAAAATAGGTTCAAAATTTCGCTGGATAGATAATCCCTTCCTGAATGATGAATATTTTTCTTGAGTCTGTTGCATGACTTCTACAGCTCTGATGAGTCGTTTAGGATTGTTAATATCTATAAAAGCTAGTGTTTCTGGGTCATTTTTGCGAATATATTCTTGAAGAAATTCTATTCCCTCCTTTTCATATTGCTGATTTAGCTTATGCCTGATTTCAGGTTGTATGGTCGGCATATTATCAATGCCATCGCATAAGGTCTGAATGTAGAGCCCTGTTCCTCCACACACAATTGCCACATCTTTTTTCAGATATAAATTATCTAAAATTTGCAAAGCGTCTCTTTCAAAGTCTGCAGTATGATAGTGTTGGTGAATATCTATACAAGCAATGAGATGATGTTTTATTTGGCTGAGCTCTATTGGGCTGGGTCTTCCGACACCGATATTCAGCTGTTTGTATATTTGTCTAGAGTCTGCTGAAATAATTTCAGTATTGAATTTTTGAGCTAGTTCTATGGCAAGACTAGTTTTGCCTATTGCAGTTGGTCCACCAATAATAATGAGCTTTGGGAGATTATTTTGCATAGTCAGAGGCTTGATTGACTGCTTGTAAGTTAATTTCTGCTCCCTTTTTTAAAATATAATTGATAGAAGCATCATATTCATTAGGTATTTCTCCTTCCAATACAGCTTCTTTGAGTTGGTTTTTCAATATTCCAACCTCTCTCCCTGGTTTTATTTGAAATATATACATGATCATTTCTCCATCTACTAAAGGTTGCCAGTTTCTGATTCTGTCTCTTTCTTCTACTACTTTGATTTTTTGTTTGACGAATTGAAGATTTTCAGTATATCGTTGAACTTTTTTTGGATTTTTAGAAGTAATATCTGCTTCACATAGTATCATCAAAGATTCCAAATCATCTCCTGCTTCAAAAATTAATCTTCTAATAGCGGAGTCAGTGATATTTTCTTTGGTGAGAGAAATTGGTCTAAGATGTAAATAGACTAGCTTTTGAACAAATTTCATTTTTTCGTTCAAAGGAAGTTTGAGTCTTTTGAAAATTTTAGGCACCCATTTTGCACCTAATACTTCGTGACCATGAAATGTCCATCCGTGTCCTTCTTCAAATTTTTGAGTAGGAGGTTTGGCGATATCATGCAATATAGCTGCCCATCTTAACCAAAGGTCATCTGATACTTTTGCAACATTATCTAATACCTGAATTGTATGAAAAAAATTATCTTTATGAGCATAGTTTTCTATCATTTTTATTCCATGAAGAGCTACCATCTCGGGAAAAAAATATTGCAATAACTGAGTTTCAAACAAGAGGTTAAAACCAATGGATGGCTGGGGTGACAAGATGATTTTGTTAAGTTCGTCTGTTATTCTCTCCTGAGAAATAATCTGCAATCTTTTTGAGAGAGGAGCAATAGCTTTTAGCGTATTGGATTCGATTTCAAATCCAAGTTGGCTGGCAAATCTGATAGCTCTCATCATTCTCAATGGGTCATCATTGAAAGTTAAATTTGCGTCTAATGGTGTTTTGATGATTTTGTTTTTTAAATCTTCAATTCCATTAAAAGGGTCTATGAGTTGTCCGAAATTTTCAGGACTTAAATCAATTGCAAGTGTATTAATTGTAAAATCTCTACGCACTTGATCTTCTTCCATAGAGCCTGCTTCAACGATTGGATTTCTACTATCTGAGCGGTATGATTCTTTTCTGGCACCAACAAATTCAATATCCCAACCGTAAATTTTAAACATTGCTGTCCCAAAATTTTTATACACATTAACCTTTATATGCGGATGAAAAATTTTAGCAGCTTTCAGCGCTAATTCAATTCCACTCCCTACACAGGTGATATCTATATCTTTAGAAGGTCGGTTTAATATTTTATCTCTTACATATCCTCCGACTGCATAAGCTTGAATTCCCAATTCTGATGCAGCCTTAGAAACTGTTTCTAAGATTTTTTTTTCTTTATCTTGAAAAACAAATAACATGGGTCGCTAAGTTAAAAAAAGATAAGCATACCTATTCTATTGATAGGCTACAAAAGGA
The DNA here is from genome assembly GCA_023957235.1 of Chitinophagales bacterium. Classification (GTDB taxonomy): domain Bacteria; phylum Bacteroidota; class Bacteroidia; order Chitinophagales; family JADIYW01; genus JAMLHH01. The sequence continues at coordinate 372,912 of JAMLHI010000004.1, forward strand.
ACTTATCGTTTATTTTTCAAAGTTACTTTATCAAAAAACAGATATTATCTACAAGAATGCTTCTCTTTCTTTATTGTTTTTGATGTCTTGAGTAAATTCTTTTATTTTTTGCTCATGATCTTTATTACAAATAAGAAGGACATCTTTGGTGTCAACAATAATATAGTTATCAAGTCCTTCTATCACCACCAATTTTTCTTTGGGGACATTTATTATGTTATTAGAAGAATCATAAATTACTACTTGATTGCCAGATACAGCGTTTTGTAAATAATCTTTATCTTTTTCAGCATATAGTGAAGCCCAAGTGCCTAAGTCACTCCATCCAAAATTGGCAGGGATGACAAAAACATTTTCCGCTTTTTCCATAATTCCAAAGTCAATTGAAATGTTTGGACATTCTGAAAATGCTTTTTCTATAGCGAGATTTTCCTTTTCAGTGCCAATAAATGATTTCACTTCTTCAAAAGCATCACTTACTTCATGTAGATATTGTTGAAATGAATGAATGATACTCTTGACATTCCAGATGAATATTCCAGCATTCCACAAGAAATCACCACTTTTAATAAATTGCTTGGCAGTTTCGAGATTGGGTTTTTCTGTAAAAGTTTTCACTTTATATACTTCATCATGTGTAGCAGTATCTTCTCTGTATTGAATGTATCCATAACCTGTATCGGGGCGAGTAGGTAAAATTCCTAGCGTGCATAGTGCCTGATTTTGACTGACAAAATCAAAAGCTTCCTTGACAATGCGAACAAATTCATCTTCATTAGAAATGATATGGTCAGAAGGAGCAACAATTATATTTGCATTGGGTTCTATCTGTTCAATTTTGTAAGATGCATAAGCGATACAGGGGGCAGTGTTTTTTCTTGCTGGCTCAGCTAGTATCTGAAAGTCTTGGATATCAGGTAGTTGTTCTTTGACTAAGTCAATATAATGTTCATTAGTAAGGATGAAAATATTTTCTTTATTACATACTTTGAGAAAACGTTTGTAAGTAGCTTGCAATAAAGATTCACCAGTGCCTAATATATCTAAAAATTGTTTAGGTTTATTTGTACGGCTTGCTGGCCAAAATCTACTTCCAATTCCACCAGCCATGATAGCCGCATAGTTTTTTTGCATTTCAGTTTTACCTTTTGATGATTGTTGGCAAAAATAGTCACAATTCATTAAAGCTTTATTAAAATCACCAAATATTTAAACCTTTTCATTTTGGTTATTTTTGTAGTTTATAAATTTATTGTACTATTAAATACAAATTGATTATTTTTAAGTAATCGATATAATAATTTTTAACAAAGAAGTATGTCCAAATCTCTTGGTGACTTAAATCAGTCCCTAAAAACATTTTTTGGTTTTGACCAATTTAGAGGGCAACAGCTATCTATTATTGAAAGTATTTTAAATGGTCAAGATACTTTTGTCATCATGCCTACAGGTGGCGGAAAGTCTTTGTGCTATCAATTGCCTGCACTAGTGTCAGAAGGGACAGCAGTTGTTATTTCACCATTAATCGCCTTGATGAAAAATCAGGTGGATTTGATTAGATCATATTCAAGTGTGGAGAATATTGCCCATTTTTTAAACTCTTCACTCAACAAAACCCAAATAAAAAATGTCAAGGATGATATCGTTAAGGGGCATACTAAAATCTTATATGTCGCCCCAGAATCATTGGTGAAGGACGAAAATTTAGATTTTCTAAAAACAATTAAAGTATCTTTTGTTGCTGTTGATGAGGCACATTGTATATCTGAATGGGGACATGATTTTAGACCTGAATATAGAAGGATAAGAAAAATGATTGATGCTATTGATGTCAATATTCCTCTTTTAGCACTTACAGCGACTGCTACGCCAAAAGTTCAGATTGATATAGTTAAAACGCTGAACATGAGGAGTCCTAATATTTATAAGGATTCATTTATGAGACACAATCTTTTTTATGAATTAAGGCCTAAGGTAAGCAAAGAAGCAGCACAGAAGGAGATAGTGAAATTTGTCAAAAAAGAAGGTGGCAAATCTGGCATTGTTTATTGTTTAAATAGAAAAAGTACAGAAGAGATTGCTGAATTTTTACGTGTAAATGGTATTAAAGCAGCACCTTATCATGCAGGTTTGGAATCAGCTATAAGGAATGAAACTCAAGATGCCTTTTTGATGGAAAACTTGGATGTGATTGTTGCTACAATTGCGTTTGGCATGGGAATAGACAAACCCGATGTGCGTTTTGTTATTCATTATGATGTTCCAAAAAGTTTAGAAAATTATTATCAAGAGACAGGTAGGGCAGGTAGAGATGGTTTGGAAGGAAAATGTATTACTTTTTTCAGCCAGAAAGATATTGATAAAATGGAAAAGCTCCTTCGTGATAAGTCGGTAGCAGAAAAGGAAATTGGTATGCAACACATTGCTGAAATGGAAGCATATAGTGTAAGTGCAGAATGTAGGAAAAAATTTGTTCTTCATTATTTTGGAGAAGAAATGAAAGGTGATCAATGTCAAGGAATGTGTGACAATTGCAAGAATCCAAAACCCAAATTAGACGCTTCTAAAGAAATTGACTTGTTACTGAAATTAGTGGAGGAAACAAATGAACAACATAATTTCAATCATCTGTTGAATATTTTATTAGGAAAATTAACGAGTGATATCAAAAATTATCAGCAAAATCTGAGTAAGTATTTTGAAACTGGTAAAAATAAGGATAATCTATATTGGGAATCAGTATTTAGGAAAGGAATTTTAGAAGGGTTAATTTATAAAGACATTGAGCAGTATGGTGTCGTGAAGTTGTCAACAAAAGGTAAGGAGTTTATTAAAAATCCGTATCCTTTTGAAGTCAGTATTAACCAGGTGTTTGAATCTGTCGAAGATGATGAAGAGTCTAATTCTGGTAAATCTCAAGCGCTTGATAATGAATTGTTTTTATTGCTAAAATCTATCAGGCATCAAGAAGCAAAACGTAAAAATCTAATGCCTTGGGTGATATTTATGGACCCATCTTTAGAGGAAATGGCCACTTTGTATCCTATGACGATTGAAGAGCTATCTAAAATATCTGGTGTAAGTTTGGGAAAAGCACAAAAATTTGGTCGTCCATTTATAGATGCTATCAATAAGTATGTGGAAGAAAACGAAATTGAAAGAGCAGATGATTTTATTGGAATTAAAAATGTTGCTAATAAACTAAATAATAAAATATCAATCATTGGTCTTATTGACAGAAAGTTGCCACTGAAAGATATTGCAAAATCAAGGCAAATAGATATTTCTGAACTGATTCATGATTTGGAAAGTATTGTCCAGTCTGGAACAAAAGTAAATATCAGATACCATTTGGATGAAGAAATCGATGAAGATATTCAGGAAACTATTTTTGATTATTTTTCAGAGGCAGAAACGGATAATATAGATATTGCGTATAAAGAATTGAAAGAGGAAGATATCGAGATAGATGAAATCAGACTTTGTCGAATCACTTATATCAGTGAAAAGGCCTTATAATTCTCAATCCTATTGTTTTATATTTTGTTGATTGAGAAGGTAGATAAGTTAAATCATTGATTTTTTTTCTTTATAATTAAAGTGACCATACTTTTAATTATTCATTTTAATAAAAGTCTTTTGAACAGTCAAATCTTCTGTATGTACTTGTAAGAGGTATATACCTTGAGGAAGATCGAATATAGAGATAGAGTAGTTTCTCTGGGTCGAATTATTATATTGATTTGACCATATTTTTTCACCATTCATATTAAAGATGCTAATGTTTTGAACCCTATCAGAATTGAGAAGGTGTACATTTATACTTGAATTTGAAGGATTAGGATAAATGTTTAGTGAATTTGCAATAATAGATTCCTTTATTGACGTAGGATTTTCTAATGTATAAACACGGATAAGGGTAAATAGCCCTTGATCGTATTCTTTGTTGGCTGCAGTTTCCCTAACATCTACAACTTTCATACCTCCACCAATGGTACGTACAGAATAATTCATATTTCTATGCACATGACCTGCAATCCACAAAGCTAGATTATCCTTGTATTTCATTAAATCTTTTGTCATTTTATCATTATCTACAAGAGGCAGTCCGTTGAAGATAGCTGTGATATCTCTATGGGGAGGTTGGTGTGTCATAAGGATAAGGTTTTTATCCCTCTTATAAGGATAGTTCTCCAAAGTGTTTAAAAGCCAAGGATATGTTCCTCCAGCAAAATCATTTAATCTAGCTTCCGCTCCAACTCCTGGCTCATCTTTTCTTACATGATATCTTGGATTGAAATCAAAAGCCAAAAAACCTACATTTTGGTAGGCGAAGCTAAAATTTTGATGGTAATGTTCTTTGAGAGATTCTGGATTATAAACTCTTGTAAGTCGTGTGCCATCGTCCCAATGGTCAAAGAATAGTGCAGCCTTGTCATAAGTATCTTTAAAAACTTCAGCCATTACTGAATCTCCATAAGCGTATTCTGCTTCTTGTTGAAATTTGACATATGGCCAAATATCATGATTGCCTATTGTGGGTACATAAGGGATTTTCAAATCGTCTAAAATTTCTTTTGCCTTTTCAAACTCTGATCTTTCACCACTATCAGTGATATCTCCTGTGACCATTACAAATCTAATATCTTGCTCCTTTGCATGTTCATTGATCCAATCTACTGATTTTCGAAGGCGTATAGCAGAATATCCAACATCTCCATTAGGCATAGTGTCGTTTAAAAAACCAGGAGTGCCATAATCTCCTTGCCCTTCACCGATATGTATATCCGTCATATGCACAAATGTAAATCCGTAAACAGCGTTGGGCTCGTCTCTATTGACAAAGTATTCCCTTACTTGAGTTGTGTCCTGTGCTGATAATGATGAAAAAAGGAATAGCGACAAGAGGATTAGAATATTAGGAAGTGAAATTTTCATGACGATGTTTGACTTGAACAATAAAGATACAACTGTATAAGGTTTTATTAAAGGAATAAATATTTTTTAAAATAGATTTTTAACAGTTTTTTTGTATATGCCCTATTGTTTATCTAACCATTTATAGTGATATTTGACTTAATTAAGATTAAAAGATAGAATATGAGATTTTTGTTTTGTGTTTTCTTAGTGCTTTTTAGCCTTCAAATGAGTGATGCTCAACAGCATGATTTTGATGTCATTCTTATGAATAAAAAGATAGGAGAGATGAGTGTGTCTAAAGTTCATAATGGCAATAATGAACGTTATACGCTTAATAGTGAAAGTAGCGCAAAAGTCTTATTCATTAAGCAAGATTCAAAAGTGAACTTCAATGTTTTATATAATGGAGGAGTGATGGTGGAATCTTTTTACAAGAGTGAGAAGAAAGATGATAATATTATTACAAAAGTATTGAAAGAAGGAAGTTTATATCAGGTTTATAACAACAATCAAAAATCATTAGTGAAGGATCAAATCGGTTATTCTAGCATCATGATGTATTTTAAAGAGCCAATAGGAATTACAAAAGTTTTTGTTGAAAGATTTGGAGGGTTTTTGCCTTTGAAGAAAACAGCTTCTAATACTTATGAATATTCACAACCTGATGGAACTACTAGTATCTATAAATATTTTCAGGGTGTATTGAAAGAAATTGAATTGAAAAGAACAATGGGTTCTATTTTTATTAGAAGAACCTTATAGTATATAAGTGTTTGTGTTATTTAAAAAAGGAGAGGCTGTCTAATATTTTAGACAGCCTCATTCATAAAATATAATGACATCAGATGTTTACTGCAAGATATCCTTATTTCATTAAGCCTTTTTCTATCTCTTTTTTTACAATAGTTTCAAGCCGATTTGTCAACCATTTTTCAGTACATTGCCAATTTTAATGATTTAGCTGATATACTTGTGATAGTTAGGACAATGAGAAGTTGACTGAAAATATATTTCATTGCAATTATTGAGCAAATACAAATTTAAGAGGCTCTTAATCTACTAGGCAATCTCTTAAAAATACGTATTTGGGGAATGACTATTCTGAAAAAAGATAATAAAGGTGATTCATTAGGTTGAGGAGCATTACCTTTTCCTATTCTTCTTAATTGTCCAGAATACCAAGAAACTTCCATTACAGCCATTTTGTCAATGAGTGAGATGCCTGTTTTAATAGGCTTGACTGAATATTTTGCTTTCTGCCCATTCAATAATTTATTAGGCAAATCTGGTTCAATAGCCATTGAACGGGCAACTCCTACAAAGTCCACAGCACCCGAAGAAATAGCTTGTGCCATCCCTTCGGCAGTTTGGAATCCACCAGTCACTACGAGAGGGTTTTTAAATATTTTTCTAGCCTTTTCAGCAAATTCAATAAAATAAGCTTCTCTCAATCGCGTACTTTCTTTTATCTTAATACCCGTCATAGCTGGAGCTTCATAGGTGCCTCCAGAAATTTCTATTAAATCTATCCCATGTTCTGATAATGCCTTTAGAGTGTCTAATGATTCTTCTTCAGTAAAACCTCCTCTTTGAAAATCTGCGGAATTGAGTTTAATACCTATAGGGAAATTTTCTCCTACATTTTGACGCATAGCTTTATAAACTTCAATAACAAAACGCCTTCTGTTTTCAGGAGAGCCTCCCCATTGATCTGTACGAATATTATGGTGAGGAGATAAAAACTGACTGACAAGATATCCATGTGCACCATGTATTTGCACCCCTGTAAATCCTGCCTTTTTGACTATTCCTGCCGATCTTCCAAATCTTTGGATGATATCCAATATTTCTTCATGGGTTAATTCTCTAGGAGTAGAAAAAAATGCTTGCATTTCAGGCTTAAAAGGAATGGCAGAAGGAGCAACATTATATTCATTAAGTCTTTTTGGAGATTGTTTGCCCGGATGATTGAGTTGTACCCAACATTGGGTATCGTTGTTTGTAGCAGCTTGTGCCCACTGCTTTAATTTTTCCAAATGGGATTCATCTTCAATCACCACATTCCCAGGCTCTCCTAAAAATCTTCTGTCCACCATGACATTGCCTGTGATGTTAATTCCTATGCCTCCATTTGCCCATGTTTGATATAATGTAATGAGCTCTTGAGTAGGTGCATTTTGTTTGTTGCCTAACCCTTCACTCATCGCTGATTTTAAAATTCTATTTTTTACGATTACTCCTTTCTTTATTGAAAATGATTGAGCGAGAATATCTTTTGCTAACATATCTAAAGATTTTAAAACAAAATAGTTCTTATTATTTGGGTTTCCAATTTAATTTCAAATACTTGATTTTTTCTGATGTTAATTATCTTTCTTAATTGAAAGAATTTTTATTGATAATCAAGTGATGAGAAAAATCAATAGTATATAGATGAGTGTGCTGTTTTTTCTCTTTTTAAAAAGACTTATTGACAAATTGGATTAAAGTAATTTTAACCCATTCTAAATATTGAATTAGTTATATTTACGCACAAAATTTTTAAAATGTCAGAACATCTAAATAAATATAGCAGAAAGATTACTCAAGATCCTTCTTTACCAGCTGCTCAAGCCATGTTCCACGCAATAGGCCTTACTGATGAAGATTTAAAAAAGCCTCAAGTCGGCATTGTGAGTTCCGGATGGGATGGTAATCCTTGTAATATGCATTTGAATATTTTTTCAGCTCAAGTCAAAGCCAAAGTTTGGGAATTGGGTATGGTTGGTTTGAATTTTTATACGATAGGAGTGAGTGATGGTATTTCAATGGGTACAGAAGGGATGAGATATTCTTTAGTGTCTAGAGAGGTGATTGCCGATTCTATTGAGACCAATGCTGGAGCAGAATGGTATGATAGTCTGATTGCTTTAGTAGGTTGCGATAAAAATATGCCAGGAGCGGCGATTGGATTAGGTCGTCTGAACCGTCCATCTTTGATTATTTATGGAGGTACCATTGCACCTGGATATTACAAAGGTGAAAAATTAGATGTGGTTTCAGCTTTTGAAGCCTTGGGAAAGAAGATTGCTGGATCGATTTCAGAACAAGATTATAAGCAAGTGATAGAAAATGCTTGTCCTGGTGAGGGTGCTTGTGGAGGGATGTACACAGCTAATACCATGGCTTCTGCTTTAGAAGCATTAGGGATGAGTTTGCCATATACTGCTTCTAATCCAGCAAACAGTAATGCAAAGAAGGCTGAAATGGCTCAGGCTGCTGCTGCTATCAAAGTGTTGATGCAGAAAGATATTAAGCCTAGAGATATCATGACTAAAAAAGCATTTGAAAATGCCATTCGTTTAGTGATTGTTCTTGGTGGTTCGACCAATGCCGTCATGCATTTGATTGCAATGGCAAAAGCAGTAGATGTAGATATTTCTCTTGATGATTTTATCCGTCTAGGAGAGATTACTCCGATGTTGGCTGATTTTAGACCAAGTGGAAAATATGTGATGGAAGATATTGAGAAAGAAGGAGGTATTCCTGCAGTATTAAAATACATGTTTGAAAAAGGGATGATACATGGAGAATGTCTGACTGTAACTGGTAAGACAATGGCTGAAAATTTAGCAGAAATCCCTGGCTTAGCAGAAAATCAGGAAATTATTCATCCGGTAGAAAATCCAATTAAGAAAACTAGCCATATTCGCATTTTGTTTGGCAATTTAGCTTCTGAGGGTGCTGTTGCTAAAATTACAGGAAAAGAAGGTGAGTTTTTTGAAGGTCCAGCAAAAGTATTTGAAAATGAACCAGATGCTATTGAAGCTATGATGGCAAAAAATGTGAATAAAGGAGATGTTGTTATCATCAGATATGTAGGTCCCAAAGGTGGCCCAGGTATGCCTGAAATGCTCAAGCCAACTTCTGCTTTAATGGGCGCAGGTCTAGGTAAAGATGTAGCGTTGATTACAGATGGTCGTTTTTCTGGAGGTTCTCATGGATTTGTTGTAGGACATGTAACACCTGAAGCCCAAGTAGGTGGAAATATCGCTTTAGTTAAAGATGGTGATATTGTACGTATTGATGCTGTGAAAAATACAATAGATATTTTAGTGTCTGAAGAAGTGTTGTCTGAAAGGAGAACAAAATGGATAGCACCACCATTGAAAGCTAAAAAAGGAATTTTATACAAATTTGCAAAGAATGTATCGTCTGCTTCCCAAGGTTGCGTGACTGATCAAGATTAAAATAAAATTCTTTTTGAAAAACACTAATAACTTAGAAAGTTGCAAGTGTTTTTGCAACTCTTTTTATATTAGAAAGGTGAAGAAGATTCTTTTTATACGTCTGAGTTCTATTGGCGATATTGTATTGTCATCTTTGGCTATAAGATGTTTTAAAAAGCATTATCCTGAAACTCAAGTAGATTTTCTTACAAAACCTGAATATGTTCATCTCGTTCAATATCATTTAGGTATCACTCAAGTCTTGTGTTTAAATGATAGCCTATTTAATACTGCAAAAGAAATAATAGAAAACGATTATGATTATGTGGTGGATTTACATGATAATCTGAGGACAAATTTTTTAAAACAACTTTTGCCTGAATCAATTTCGTTTTTAAAGTATAGAAAGAAATCAATAAAGCGCATATTAAGTGTATGGTTTAAAAAGAATCTTTATGGTGATAGTTTTGTGTCTGAGCAATACCTTCATGCATTAAAACCTCTTGGGGTAAAGAATGATCATCAAGGATTATTTTTTATTATACCAAAAGATGATTGGATTTATTCATCGCAACTTCCTTTGACTCATAGGCTAGGATATATTGTAATTTCATTAGGAGCCAAACATTTTACTAAGAGAATGCCAATAGAAAAATGGAATGAATTGATAGCTAAATTATCATTTCCAATTATTTTGATTGGTGGTCAAGAAGATTTTTTGATAGGAGAACAGTTAGAACGGATGGATGATTTGAAATGCATCAATAAATGTGGGCAATATACTTTGGGGCAATCTGCCAGTGTGATAGCTCAATCCAAGTTTGTGATTACTCATGATACTGGTATGATGCATATTGCGGCTGCTCTTCAGAAAAAGACAATTTCTATATGGGGAGGGACAGTACCTTATCTAGGATTTCAGCCTTATGTCATAGATAAGACAAAATCTTTTATTATAGAAAATAACCAATTAAATTGTCGCCCATGTTCAAAACATGGGAGGTCAGATTGTCCTAAAGGGCATTTTAAATGTATGAGAGAAATTAATACTGATGCTATTGTAGAAATCGTAAGCACTCAAAAAGAAAGATAAATTTTTGACCCTAGAACAACCATTTTTAAGCTATTTCACCTGTTTATTGATTGTATTTGTATTTTAAATTTGTGTCAATAGATTTTTTATCACAGAAATTTGTATCTTTGCACGGAAATTAATAGACGAAATAATTAGACGAAAATGCTGACAGCAGAAAGAAAAAAAGAAATTTTTAAAGAATTTGGAGGTTCAGAAACAAATACAGGTTCTGTTGAATCTCAAGTAGCTATGATTACAGCACGCATTGCGTTGCTTTCAGATCATTTGAAAACACATAGAAAGGATTTTTCAACTACACGTTCTTTGTATAAATTGGTAGGACAAAGAAAAAAAATGTTGAAATATCTATCTAATACAGATATTCAACGTTATAGAGCTTTGATTGAAAAGCTTAACTTACGTAAATAAGCCCAATGAAAAAATAAGAAGCGAGGACTGTAAATTAGCCTCGCTTTTTTGTATTATATAAAATGTAGTAATAAAATGAACTTTAATATATTTTCAAAAACATTTGACATCGGGAATGGTGAAAATGTAACCATTGAGACTGGCAAATTGGCTAGACAAGCAGATGGAAGTGTTGTTGTAAAATGTGGCAATACTATGGTATTAGCTACTGTTGTAGCTGCTAAAGAGGCAAAACCTGGGCAGGGTTTCTTTCCTCTTTCAGTAGATTATCAAGAAAAATTTGCTTCTAGTGGACGTATTCCTGGATCCTTTCAAAGAAGGGAAACTAGACTGACTGACCCTGAAATATTAGTGAGTAGATTGGTGGACAGAGCTATTCGTCCTTTGTTTCCTGAAGGATTTTTGAATGAGACTCAAATTTTAATTTCTGTTATCTCTCAAGATCCTGAAATTCCAGGTGAAAATATAGCTGGCCTTGCTGCATCCGCTGCACTTGCTGTTTCTGATATTCCATTCTTAGAACCGATTTCTGAGGTTAGAGTTTGTAAGATAGACGGTGAATATATCGTCAATCCGAAAAATTCAGATGCTTTAAGAGCGACTTTGGATATTATGTTGGGAGCTACTGAAGAGAATATCTTGATGGTAGAGGGTGAAGGCCTTGAAGTACAAGAAGAAGAATTGATTGAAGCAATTTTGGCTGGACATAAGGCTATCAAAATTCATTGTCAGATGCAACGTGCATTGACTCAAGAAATTGGAGTGGTCAAAAGAGAATTTGTTGCTGAAAGCCTTCCTGAAGATTTAGAAAATAGAGTTGCTGCTGCTTGTGAGGCTGGAATTACCAAAGTGGCGCAGTCTGCACTAAGTAAACAAGATAGAAAAGCGCAATTAACAGCGGTTAAAAATGCATTTTTAGATAGTCTTTCTGAAGAAGAAAAAGAGACATTTGATTATAAGTCTTTCGAAGAAATTTATAGTAATCTTGAATGGTCCACAATCAGAAATGTTGTATTGAAGGATAGAGTGAGACTTGATGGTCGTCAGTTGGATGAGATTCGTCCACTAGCTATGGAAATAGATTATCTTCCTTCTCCTCATGGCTCTTCTTTATTTACTAGAGGTGAAACGCAATCTTTGACGACAGTGACTCTTGGCTCTAAGCAAGATGAGCAGTTGGTAGATAAAGCTGCAGGTGTTGAATATAAAAAATTTATGTTGCATTATAATTTCCCTCCTTTTTGTACTGGCGAAGTGAAACCACAACGTGGTCCATCAAGAAGAGAAGTAGGTCACGCCAATCTTGCATGGAGATCTTTGAAAAATATGTTGCCTCCTAATGGAGAGAATCCTTATACTATCAGAGTTGTTTCAGATATCTTAGAGTCTAATGGTTCTTCTTCTATGGCAACTGTTTGTGCTGGTTCATTAGCATTGATGGATGCAGGGCTTCAAGTGAAAAAGCATGTTTCCGGTATTGCAATGGGGATGATTTCCAAAGGTAGTGATTATGCGATTTTGTCTGACATCTTGGGTGATGAAGATCATTTAGGCGATATGGACTTTAAGGTGACAGGTACTAGAGAAGGTATCACTGGTTGTCAAATGGATATCAAAGTTGATGGGCTTTCTATGGATGTATTGCGTGAAGCATTAGAGCAAGCTAAGCGTGGTAGAATGCATATCCTCAATCATATGTATGCTTGTATTGATGCTCCTAGACCTGAATTGAAACCTCATACACCTAGAGCACATGTAATGGAAATTCCTAAAGAATTTATTGGAGCTGTAATTGGCCCTGGTGGAAAAATAATTCAAGGTATGCAGGAAGAAACCAATACAGAGATTACGATAGAAGAAATCAAAGAATTGGGCATTGGTCGCATCATTATATTGTCTAATAATAAAGACAATATGGAAAAGGCTATCAGAAAAATTAAAGGGATAGTTGCAGTGCCAGAGGTTGGTGAAGTATATGATGCAGAGGTGAAAAGTATTGTTGCTTTTGGTGCTTTTGTAGAATTTATGCCAGGAAAACAAGGTTTATTGCATATTTCGGAAATATCTCATTCTAGATTAGAAACAATGGAAGGAGTGTTGAAAGAAGGTCAGCAAATACAGGTGAAATTAATAGGTACAGATCCTAAAACTGGTAAGTTTAAACTTAGCCATAAAGTGCTAATTCCAAAACCAGAAAGAAAAAAACCAGAAGGAGAATAGTCTTTTTAGAAGAATAAATAAAAATGAAAGGTTGTCAATTGACAACCTTTTTTATTGGATTTGATATTGGACTACGGTTTTTAATAAAGTATCTTTTTCAAGAATATTCATTTTGCCCTGTGCATCTTGACTAATGATAGTATGTACTCTAGTTCCATAAATTGGAGAATGAATACAGATAGGAGATAAAATTTTTTCCATCTCTATTCCTACTCCAGTATGAGGTAAATCTTCAACGGGATACTGTGATGGATTTTCTAAAACATTCAAAAAATCTTCTATATTCAATGCGTTTCTCTGAATAAGTGATTGAAGAGAAGTTTTTATCTTCACTACTTTAGGCCATGGGGTATCCAAGAAAGCATTACTAAGTCCATACAAACCAGATGCTAATTTTTGAATTTCTTTGGAAATATTGGAATAATAATAGGTGTCTTTCCCATTATGATAGATGAGGTTGAAACCATTCATTTTATTCCAGTAGCTTTGTTGCGAAGTAGCATACTCTTCAAAATTAGATGAAGCATAATTCAATACATTGATTGGGATAGCACCTCTGCTAGGAGAATCTAGTCGCATTGATTTGGGGTCTCTATAATTAGTCACTAAGGCAAAATGCTTCTGAGCATTTATTGCTATCCAGGTTCCTCCACCTTGTAGATCTTTTCCTGCAAGTATTTGATTGCCTTCCCACCAGTGCATGGATAGTGCTTTCCTATTGTAAAATTCATCTCTATTAGCAAGAAGAACAATTGGATATTGTTGGCTCTGACGAATGGCTAATACAATTAAACACATGGTATCCAAGATAAATTTTAATCAACATATTTCAAATATTATAGGGTTAAAATCAAATATTAGTTATTGAAATTTTAAAACTATTAAGGAATAAATCGCCTTTGATCACTGCCAAATTTATTATCAGATGCTAATATTTCTATTTATTGTTTGGAATATAAATTTACAATGCATACATTGTAAGCTAAGAATTGCTATTTTTAATATAAGTAAAAGGTCAAAATGAATGCTTTTAAGAGTAATATAAAAGTTAGAAATGTAAAGTTTGAATTTAGTGATGTACCGAAGCATTGGATTTTAAACAATCCTTTTGCTACTCATTTTGTCAATAGTATGCATGTTGTATTCCCAGAGGGGGAAAAGTTTTTTGTCCGCAGTGTTAAGAGATTTGAAAAGGAAGTTAAAGATCAACAATTAAAAAGTGATATTAAAGGATTTTGTGGACAAGAAGGAATACATGCTCGTGAACATCAAAGGTTTTGGGATGTAATGAATGAGCAAGGATTGAATCCAGAAAAATTTGCTCGCTTTTTGAATACCTATATGTTTAAGAAAAAGTATAGTGTTGAAGGATTAATTGTCAATAGCCTTAATCAAATTGCTCCTCGACTTGGAGATAAAATGGCATTGTCTATTACGACAGGATTAGAACATTATACAGCAATTATAGCAAAAGCAGTTTTTGAAGAACCTATTTTATCAAATAAAAATATTGCCCCTCAGTTATTAGAACTGTTGCACTGGCATGCTTGTGAAGAAATTGAACATAAAGCTGTATGTTTTGATGTGTTAAAAGAAATTGATGATGATTATATATTAAGGGTGACTGGAATGTTGATTGCATCTTTATTATTGTTTGGAAATCTAGGTATTGGAACAGCATATTTTCTTTGGAATGATAAAGACTTAAATAGAGATAAGCTAAAGGGACAAGCCTCAGAATTCAAAAACTCTATTCTTCTTAATAAAATAGGAAGAGGTTTTACAGAAAATTTGAAAAAATACTTTGATAGAAATTTTCATCCTAATGATATAGATGAAACTGAAATTGTTAGAAGATTTTTTTCAGATAAATCTTATGCATAATAGAAATTGAATCATCATTATTAATAATGATTTATATAAACTTAATATTGCAATGCATGCATAGTAAATAAATAATAAGTAAATTTAGATTAAACTAAACTATTTAAATATGGCAACGTCAACAAAAAAAGCAACCACAAACGCTTCTGTTGGTCAAAACGAAAAGGAGACTAAAAAGTATGACCATGAAGAAGTGAAAGTGAGAAGAGTGAATTTTTCTTTTGATAAAGAAACTCCTCGTTTTTACTACAAAAACAATCCATTTAGCACGCATTTTATTAATACTCTTCATATTCTTTTTCCTACTGGAGAACGTTTTTTTGTAAATGCAACATTAAAACATCAGAAAGCTATAAAAGATGAAAAGTTGAAAAAGCAAGTCAGGAATTTTTGTGGTCAAGAAGGCATTCATTCATCAATGCATGAAAGATTTTGGAATATATTGAAGAGTGGAGGTTATAATTTTCAGGGATATGAAGATCATATAGACTTTTTATTACATAAAATTGTTACTAAGATTGAAATAGAAGGTACTAAGATTAATAATATCGACTTGGTGGCTACTGTGTGCTTAGAGCATTTTACCGCTTTATTTGGTCATGCCATCTTCCAGCATATTGATGTGACACCAGAAGCCGCTCCAGAAGATATAGCTGAGTTGTTCCAATGGCATGCTGCTGAAGAAATTGAGCATAAGCATGTTGCTTTTGATGTTCTTAATCTTGTTGATAAAGATGCATATATTAAGAAAATTGCACTAATGCCTATTGTGACTGCTGTTTTATATTTCTATTTGGGCATTGGTACAACTATTTTAATGTATCAAGATAGAAAAAGATTAGAGTTGACTAAGTTACCTAAGCAGTTCTATGAATTTGCAACTGGCCTATTTACAGAATTACATGGTGATATGGTGAGCGATTTCTTTAAATTCTTCAAACGTGATTTTCACCCTTCTGATGTGAATGATTATTATTTGGCTGAAGAATTTTTTAAAGATAAAGCATACGCATAATAGTTTTTTAAATAAATATTTAAGCAATGTAGCTAAGTAGAGAAATGATATTAAAATTAATATTTTTCTTGACTTAGCTATTTTTTTTGCACTTTAAACCTATTCTCATGAAAAACAATAATGAAATAAAAGTTAGGAATATTACCTTTTCGTTTGATAAGGTTCCTAAACATTGGGTATTGGATAATCCTATTATGACTCATTTTTCCAATAGTATGCATATTGTTTTTCCGAGTGGAGAAAAGTTTTTTATTCGAAGTGTTAGAAAATTTGCTAAAGAGATAAAAGATAATAAGCTATCAAAAGATATTAAAGGATTTTGTGGTCAGGAAGGAATCCATTCAAGAGAGCATGAACGTTTTTGGGATATCATGGAAGACCAAGGTCTGAATCCTGGTAGGTTTGAAAAATTTCTCAATAAAGTGGCTTTTTCAGGAAAGTTGAGTATGGAAAATGTTCTGGTGAAAGGCCTCAATAAGTTATCACCTAGATTAGGAGATAAAATGTCTCTTTCTGTGACAGCTGGATTAGAACATTATACAGCAATTTTGGCCAATGCATTATTTAATGAGCCTTTTTCTATTAATGATAAAATTGCTCCACAGATGTTGGAATTGATGTTTTGGCATGCGTCAGAAGAGATTGAGCATAAAGCGGTGTGTTTTGATGTATTAAGAGAAGTAGATGATAGTTATATTTTGAGAATATCTGGTTATAGTATAGCGTCTGTAGTACTATGGTTGTTTTTGGGTGTAGGACAAGTGTATTTTATTTCTCAAGATAAAGACATTGATGTGAAGAAATTACCTGCGAATATTCAACAATTTATTCAAGAAATAGTGTTTGGAAAAACAGGTCAAGGCTTGTCCAAGAATATGTTAAGTTATTTTAGACCTAATTTTCATCCAGATGATATAGATGATAGGCACTTGGCTGAAATGTTTTTTAGTAATAAATCTTATGGATGATACGAAATTGCTTTCTATTAGCTAGGTTAATTTTCAATTTTATTGAGACTTTTAGTATGGCCAAATAACTCTTCTGATTTTTTGTTATAAGCCTCTGCTGCATCACTTGCACTTTCATACAGACCGAGGTCTATTCTTTTTTTCTGATTATATAATACGGCGCGATATCTGTTTTTGCTCACTTTAACTACCCCTCTGAATCCAGTCAGATTATTTGTTTTCTTCTGATTTCTTCTTAATTCGGACATTTCTACCCATTCAAGATTCTCTACTCTGCAATCTAAAGGATTACCATTTTTAAGCCGTACAAATAACTTTTTATTACTTAAAGGTTTAGCCAAAAATTTCTGTGCACAAGCTTTGTGAACATAGATAGTTACATTCTTATAAGTATTATCTTCCAAAGGGTAATTTTTTTGAAAGAATGCATAACCACTAGAATGTAATCTAAGATTATTCAAAAATTGAATTCTAGTAAAATATTCTGTTTCATTGAAATATTGATATTCCTTATCAGAAAGTAAAACAAATTTATTTTCTACATTCTTTAATTTAATCTTATAAAGCATGCCAATGAATTTAAAGATGAATAATTTAAACCTAATATATTGTTTGAGACAATATAAGACATACTATTTAGAACGATTATAAATCGTATTTGTTTCTGATTAGAGGTTTTTTTATTTTATTATATAGAATGATTATAAAGTAGCATGGTTTTATGATTTTTTTATGCTAATTCCTTCAATTTTTTTTTGTATCGACTAACTTTGCATCGTCTTTTAATAAAGGTTATTTATGGCAAGTTCAAATTTCTTAACATCTTCTGTAGGTAAGAAGGTGATTATGGGAGCTACAGGTTTTTTTCTTATCAGTTTCCTCATTATTCATGTTTCTATTAATTCATT
This sequence comes from Chitinophagales bacterium, assembly GCA_023957235.1. Taxonomy (GTDB): domain Bacteria; phylum Bacteroidota; class Bacteroidia; order Chitinophagales; family JADIYW01; genus JAMLHH01. The sequence goes on from JAMLHI010000004.1 coordinate 390,539, forward strand.
GATTTTCTTAGATATTCTGAATCCCGATGAAAATGGAGTCGCCTTCAATGGAGGTGCACATTTTATGTCTCATAATTGGGTGATAAGAGTGATAGAAGTAGGATTGTTTGTTGGTTTATTGTTGCATACAGTCCAAGGAGTAAGATTAACTATTGAAAATAGAAGCAAGAGACCAGTAAAGTATGCAATGTATGACGGTAATGCCAATTCAAAATGGTATAGCCGTTCTATGGGGCTTTTAGGGTCTTTAATTTTGATGTTTTTAGTAGTGCATTTAGCTAATTTTTGGTATCCAACAAAAGTAGCACTCTTATCAGGTGAAGAACATGATACTTTTAAAAATATAGTAGAAGTATTTCAAAATCCAATTTTTGTAATTATCTATTTATTGGGTGTCGGTTCATTATGTTTCCACTTGATGCATGGTTTTCAGAGTGCATTTAGAACTTTTGGATTAGTACATAAGAAATATACACCTATGATTATTTCAATAGGAGTAGGTTTTTCAATAGTGGTATGTACATTATTTGCATTAATGCCTATTTTGGTTTTTGCAGGTATTATTTCGTAAATCAATTTCAAAAAAATAAAAATGGCTATAAATTCAAAAATTCCTGCTGGCGCAATTGAAAGCAAATGGGAAGATTATAAATCACATGTCAAATTAGTTAATCCGGCTAATAAAAGAAGTATTGAAATTATTGTAATAGGAACTGGTTTGGCAGGTGCATCTGCAGCTGCAACACTTGGAGAGTTGGGATATAAGGTGAAGGCATTTTGTTTTCAAGATTCACCTAGAAGAGCTCACTCTATTGCTGCTCAAGGTGGTATCAATGCTGCTAAAAATTATCAAAATGATGGTGACTCTACTTACAGATTATTTTATGATACTGTAAAAGGAGGAGACTACCGTTCACGTGAAGCCAATGTTTATAGATTGGCAGAAGTAAGTGCTAATATAATTGACCAATGTGTGGCTCAAGGTGTTCCTTTTGCTCGTGAATATGGCGGGATGTTGTCTAATAGATCTTTTGGTGGGGTACAGGTTCAAAGAACTTTTTATGCTGCTGGTCAGACAGGGCAACAGTTGCTTTTAGGTGCTTATTCTGCTTTAGAAAGACAGGTAGCTTTGGGAACTGTGAAAATGTATTCTCGTCATGAGATGCTAGAAATTGTTAAAATTGATGGCAAAGCTCGTGGCATTATTGCTAGAAATTTAATAACTGGAGAATTGGAAAGACATTTTGGCCATGCAGTTTTATTGTGTTCTGGAGGATATGGAAACGTATTTTTTCTTTCTACAAATGCAATGGGCTCCAATGTTACAGCAGCATGGAAAGCACACAAACAAGGAGCTTTCTTCGCTAACCCATGTTATACTCAGATACACCCTACATGTATTCCGGTTTCAGGAGATCATCAATCCAAATTGACTTTGATGTCTGAATCGTTGAGAAATGATGGTAGAATTTGGGTGCCAAAAAAACAAAATGACAATCGTAAGCCAAATGAAATCCCCCAAGATGAGAGGGATTATTATTTGGAACGTAGATATCCTGCATTTGGTAATCTTGTACCACGAGATGTAGCTTCAAGAGCAGCTAAAGAAAGATGTGATGCTGGATATGGTGTCGGTTCATCAAAACAAGCAGTTTACTTAGATTATGCTTCTGCTATCGAGAGATATGGGAAAATTGAAGCTAATAAACATGGTATTGAAGATGCTAGCCATGATGAAATTGTTCGATTAGGTAAAGAAGTTGTTAAAGAAAAATATGGTAATCTCTTCGATATGTATGAAAAAATTACTGGCGAGAATCCATATAACGTACCGATGAGAATCTATCCTGCTGTTCACTATACGATGGGAGGATTATGGGTGGACTATGAATTAATGACCTCTGTTCCTGGATTGTATGCTTTGGGAGAAGCCAACTTTTCTGACCATGGAGCCAATCGTTTAGGGGCTTCTGCATTGATGCAAGGATTGGCTGATGGATATTTTGTAATTCCTTATACTATTGGTAACTATTTGGCTGATGAGATTAGAACAAAAGCAATACCTACTGACCATCAAGCATTTGTTGATGCCGAAAATTCAGTAAAAAATAGACTTCATACTTTGATTAATATTAAAGGAACAAAATCTGTTGACCATTTCCATAAAGCATTAGGAAAAATCATGTGGGATAAATGTGGAATGGCTAGAAATGCAGAGGGTCTTCAAAGTGCAATCCAAGAAATCAGAGCCCTTAGAGAAGAGTTTTGGAAAGATGTAAGAATTCCTGGTGCATTAGATGAATTTAATCCTGAATTGGAGAAAGCTGGACGTGTTGCAGACTTTTTAGAACTAGGTGAGTTAATGTGCAATGATGCATTGAATAGAAATGAAAGTTGTGGTGGACATTTCCGTGAAGAATCTCAAACAGAAGAAGGAGAGGCACTTCGTAGAGATGAAGAATTCTCGTATGTAGCTGCATGGGAATTTAAAGATGGAAAATCATGGGAGCTTCACAAAGAGCATCTGACTTTTGAAAGTGTCAAATTAGCTCAGCGTTCATATAAATAATAATAATAAACAAAAGATAATCAAATGGAACATAAAGATTTATCTCTTAAACTGAAAGTTTGGAGACAAAAAAACTCAAAAGATAATGGACATTTTGAATCTTATGATGTAAAAGGCATCTCTACAGAAATGTCTTTTCTTGAAATGTTTGACGTCTTAAATGAGAGGCTAATCAATGAAGGTCAGGATCCTATTGCTTTTGATCATGACTGTCGAGAAGGTATCTGTGGAATGTGTTCTATGTATATCAATGGCCGTCCTCATGGTCCTTGGCATGGAACGACTACTTGTCAATTGCACATGAGAGCTTTTAAAGATGGTGATACTATTGTTGTTGAGCCATGGAGAGCGGGAGCTTTCCCTGTTATTAAAGATTTGACTGTAGATAGAACAGCTTTGGATAGAATCATCCAATCAGGCGGATATATTTCAGTTAATACAGGTAATGCTCAAGATGCAAATGCAATTCCAATCCCAAAACATAATGCGGATAAATCTTTTGCAGCTGCTACTTGTATCGGTTGTGGAGCTTGTGTAGCGGCTTGTAAAAACTCTTCTGCAATGTTATTTTTGTCTGCAAAAGTAGCTCAGTTTGCATATCTGCCTCAAGGTCAAGCTGAAAGAGAAACACGTGTAATTGATATGGTAGATCAAATGGACAAAGAAGGTTTTGGTAGCTGTACCAATACAGGTGCTTGTGAGGCTGAATGTCCTAAAGAAATATCAATTTCTAATATTGCAGCTTTGAATAAGGAATATACTTTGGCTAAGCTGAAAGCTGAAAACTAATATTTTTTAACTAATATGATGAATAAGCTATCCCAAAAGGATAGCTTATTCATTTTATTTTTGGTTATTTTTATTGTGATTTGATACAGAATGGAATTTGTAGAAACTATCTTATTTGACAAAGGAAAGATTGATTTGCTTGAATTTCACATGAGTCGGCTAAAATGGGGACTGATTCAAAATGGGTACCTTTATTGCCAAGACATTATTAATTATAGTCAATCTTTAATTTTAAATAGTGTTTCTGATTGTCAATCAAAAATGAAAATTAGATTTCTACTGTCAATTGATTTAGAGAACTCTTTTACTGGTAGGGTGGAGTTGTCTCCTATTTCGAAGCAGGGTACATTTTTATTTAATTTGGGGGTTTATTCTTTCAAATATAAAGAGAAACGCTATCCATGGAATGCCAAAATTCTAGATCGTACATTCTACTTTCAAGCATCTAATTGGGCAAGTGCTAATGGATATGATGATGCCATTATATTAAATGAATATGGCCATGTTGTTGAAACTACAATATTTAATATCTATATTTTGAAAGAAAATATAATTTATACACCACCTTTAATGGATATGCCTGTCAAGGGAGTATTTCGTTCGTGGCTAATGAGTAATACTGTTTTTCCATTGATAGAAAAGCCAATTCTTGTTGATGAGTTGTATGATGCTGATATAATATTACTCACCAATGCATTGCGTGGTATCCAAATTGGGAAGATATAGCCAATGGTAAAATGACACTTCGAACATTGAACTTACAACTAAACTTAAACGGTTTTTAATTCAATTTTATTGGCACTTTTTTGCCTACGCTGAGAGTAAATAAACAATAAATTTAAACTTTCTTTGAATTTTATTTGCCCAATTAAATATTAGTTTCTACTTTTGTAAGTGAATACTAACTAACAAAAAATCATTTAGACAAGTATGCATCAATTTACTGACAGACAAATAGAAATAATGGAAGCGGTAACCAATCGTATTTCAAAATATGGTATTCAGAATTTGACAATTAAGACATTGGCAGAGGATATAGGATTGTCTGAACCCGCTTTATACAGACATTTCAAAAGTAAAAATGAAATTTTATTGAGCTTATTAGAATACTTTAAAACGGAAATGAAAAACCGTATTCAGTCTATTTCTTTTAAACCGACTGATACAACAGCTGATGAATTAAGAACCATTTTTAATTCTCAGTTACAAACTTTTACAAACAAACCTGCCATTGTGAGTGTAATTTTTGCTGAAAGTATTTTTCATTTTGATGAAAGGTTGAGTAATAAAGTGACTGAAATTATGGATATAATGCAGGAGTATGTAAAGACAAATATTGAAAAAGGACAAGAAAATGGACAGTATAGCAAAACAATTGGAGCCTCTACCCTAACGACCATCATTATTGGTGGAATGAGAATGACTGTGTTAAAATGGAAATTATCAGGACATAAATCAAATTTAATAAAGGACGGAAAATCCGTTTTAGATGGAATATTGAAAATGATAGAAAAGAATTAAAAGTTAAAAATGAAAAGTTAAAAATATGATTAAGATGATAATAATCTCTTTAGAAAAATCAAAACTGTTCGTTTAAAGAAGTAAATTTGTACTATGAAACGGCTTGTGTCAATATCATTTCTTTTTATCTTTCTGAGCGCAAACACAGCATTTGGAGAGGTTTTGAAATTGCCATTATTGATTCAGCATTATACAGAACATAAGCAGGAAGAATCTGCTATTTCCTTTATTCATTTTTTAGCGGAACATTATACAGGAAAAGTCAATCATCAGCATAATAACCACCATCACGATAATCTGCCATTTAAAACATTAAATGCACATGCAGGGTCGGTGATTTCGCTTATACCTAATTCAATATTTTCACTTCAAAAGCAAATCTTCCCTGAAGATAGTACAATCATTTCCGCATATCTTCAATCTAATTATGCCAATACCTATTTAAATGGTATCTGGCAACCACCCCGCTTGGGTTAATCATTTTTTATTGAAAGAAGGCTAATACGCCTTTCTATTGCTGTGCCTGTGTTTCAGGCAAGTTTCAAAATTAAATTTAATGATTAATTCAAGAATATGCTTAATAAAATTATTGAGTTTTCCGTAAGGAATAAACTCATCATAGGGCTGTTTACGGCTGCCCTTATCATCTTTGGTGTGTATGAAACCACCAAACTGCCGATTGATGCCGTTCCTGATATTACCAATAATCAGGTGCAAGTCATTACGGTGGCTCCGGCTTTGGGGGCTACCGATATTGAACGCTTGGTTACTTTTCCTATTGAACAAGCCAGTAGTAATATTGCCGGTATTCACGAAATCAGGAGTTTTTCCCGTTTTGGTTTATCCTTAGTGACCATTGTTTTTGACGATAATATAGATGTGTATTGGGCAAGGCAACAAGTGGCAGAAAGATTACAATCCGTAAAAGATGAAATTCCGGAAGGCGTGGGAACACCTGAATTGGGTCCTATTTCTACCGGATTAGGTGAAATTTATCAATATGTGGTTCGAGCAAAACCGGGGTTTGAAAATAAATATGATGTTACCGAACTACGCACTATTCAAGATTGGATTGTAAGAAGACAATTGTTGGGGGTAAAAGGAGTGGCAGAAGTCAGCAGTTTTGGAGGCAAACTAAAGCAGTACGAAATAGCGGTGAATGCCCAAAAATTACAATCCTTCAATCTCACTATCAATGACATCTTCCAAGCTTTGGAAAACAACAACCAAAATACCGGTGGTGCTTATATTGAGAAAGGACCGACTGTTTTATTTATCCGAAGTGAAGGCTTGATTGGAAACAAAGAAGACATTGAAAATATTGCAGTAAAATCCACTTCAAACGGTATTCCAGTTTTAATGAAAGATGTCGCCACATTGAATATTGGTTTTGCTACACGCTACGGAGCGATGACCTATAATGATCAAGGTGAAGTAGCCGGTGCGGTTGTGATGATGCTGAAAGGTGCGAATAGCAATGATGTCATTAAAAATGTAAAAGAAAGGATTGCACTCATCGAAAGCACCTTGCCGGAAGGTGTAGTCATCGAACCGTTTTTGGATAGAACTAAAATGGTCAATAATGCCATTCACACCATCGAAACCAATTTGGCAGAAGGTGCATTGATAGTCATTTTTGTTTTGGTGTTGTTCTTGGGTAATTTAAGAGCAGGCTTATTGGTAGCATCTGTTATCCCTTTAGCAATGTTGTTTGCCATTATAATGATGAATGTTTTTGGAGTGAGTGGCAACTTGATGAGTTTGGGAGCTTTGGATTTTGGTTTAATTGTAGATGGTGCGGTGATTATTGTGGAGGCGGTTTTGCATCAGTTGCATCACGGTAAAAAATATGAAATCCTACCCAAAATCAGTCAATCGGAAATGAACAAAGAAGTTCATAGTTCAGCTTCCAAAATGGTAAACAGTGCCGTGTTTGGTCAAATTATTATCCTGATTGTTTACCTACCTATTTTCAGTTTGCAAGGTATCGAGGGCAAGATGTTTAAGCCGATGGCACAGACGGTTTCTTTTGCTTTGATTGGTGCATTTATCCTTTCACTCACTTATATCCCGATGATGAGTGCTTTGGTATTGAGTAAAAAGCTAAAACACAAGCCCAATCTGTCGGACAGAGTAATGGATAAAATAGCAAACGCACACCAAAGATTATTGAAAAGGGTTTTGCATTTTCCTAAAACAGTCATTGCCTCAGTTGCTCTACTTTTTGTAATCGCACTATTTATTCTTTCAAGATTGGGCGGTGAATTTATACCCTCATTGGAAGAAGGAGATTTTGCAGTGGACACAAGAGTTTTAACCGGAAGTAATTTAAACACCACCATTGAATACACCCAAAAAGCTGCTCATATTTTGAAATCGCAATATCCAGAGGTGGAAAAGGTGGTTACGAAAATTGGAAGTGGCGAAGTACCCACCGACCCTATGCCGATGGAAGCCAGTGATATGATGGTGATTTTGAAAAATAAGAAAGAGTGGACATCTGCAAAATCGTTTCCCGAATTGGCAGAAAAAATGGGAAAATCTTTGGAAGCTGTGCCGGGTATCAGTGCCGGATTCCAATATCCGGTGCAAATGCGTTTTAACGAATTGATGACCGGTGCAAGGCAAGATGTGGTTTGCAAGATTTTTGGTGAAGACTTGGACAGCCTCGCACATTATGCCACACAATTAGGCGCGATTATCAAAACTGTAAAGGGTGCAGAAGATTTATACATAGAACCCGTAACCGGAATGTCGCAGGTAGTGGTGAAATTCAACCGAGCCAGTATGGCACAATTTGGACTGAATATTAAAGAGGTGAATAAAGTGGTGAACACCGCTTTTGCAGGACAAAGTACAGGCAAAGTGTATGAAGGAGAAAAACGGTTTGATTTGGTGGTTCGATTGGATGAAAAACAAAGAGAAAACTTGAATGATATCCGCAACCTACTCATACCAACGCCCAAAGGCACTCAAATACCTTTGTATCAGGTGGCAGATGTGGACATTATTACCGGACCGGCTCAGATACAAAGGGAAGATGCCAAACGAAGAATTGTAATAGGCTTTAATGTGCGTGGCAGAGATGTGCAAAGTATCGTGAATGAATTGAGTGAAAAATCGGAACAACAACTTCATTTTTCACCCGGTTATTACATCACTTATGGAGGTGCTTTTGAAAACCTAAACCAGGCAAAAGACCGTTTAATGATAGCCGTACCGATATCATTGGCTTTGATTTTTCTATTGTTATTTTTTGCTTTTCATTCCATTAAAGAAAGCCTATTGATTTATACTGCCATTCCACTTTCTGCCATTGGCGGTATTTTTCTGCTGGCGTTGAGAGGAATGCCTTTCAGTATTAGTGCCGGCATTGGGTTTATTGCTTTGTTTGGTGTTGCAGTCTTAAACGGAATTGTGTTGATAGCCGAATTTAACCGCCTCAAAAAAGCTGGAGAACAAGACTTAGAAAAAGTAGTTTTATACGGTACAAAAACCAGATTGCGACCGGTATTGATGACGGCATTTGTGGCATCGTTGGGCTTCTTGCCTATGGCATTGAGCAAAGGTGCAGGAGCAGAAGTTCAAAAACCTTTGGCAACGGTGGTGATTGGCGGATTGTTGATAGCAACTTTCCTAACGCTGTTCGTTTTGCCTACCCTATTTATTCAGTTTGAAAAAATCAGTTTTAAGAAAATTAAACTGACTAAAAAATCAATAGCAACTCTTATTGTTATGTTGTTCCACATTCCGCTTTTTGCTCAAAATATTTCGTTGGAACAAGCTTTGGAAATGGCGGACAAAAACAATCTTTCCATCAAAAGCAATGAACTTTTAGAAATCTATAAATCTAAAAAGAAAGCATCTTATCTCAACATTCCGCAGACTAACTTCATGGGAGAATTTGGACAAATAAACACACCAGCTTTTGACAATAGATTTGGGCTTACACAAAGCATTAATTTCCCTACGGTTTACAGCAACCAAAAAAAGGTATTGGAACAAGAATGGCAAAAAGCAATCAGTCAAACCAAACTTTCCAAAATAGAAACCCGAAAATTAGTTACCCAAGTTTTCTATCAGATTTTATTGCTAAAAGAGCAGAAGAATCTTCTGAACAGAACTGATACGCTATATTTGGAATTTTTAGACAAAAGCAAATTGCGATTTGAAAAAGGTGCTGGAAATATTCTGGAAAAAACGACTGCCGAAATTCAGTTTGAGAATATTTCAAACCAATTAAAATGGTTAGAAAATGAAATTGACCTAGCAAAAATTCAATTACAATGGCTACTCAATGCTGATATAAGCTATGAACCGACAGCAGATAATTTTATTATTGATTTGGGATTACTGTCTAATGAAACTTCAATGGATCATCATCCCTTGGTTGAACTTTCTCAACAGGAAATAGACCAATCCAAAATGCAGGTAAAATTAGAAAAATCCAAACTACTGCCTGATTTATCACTTTCGTATTACAATCAAAGTTTTACCGAGTTTGGTCAAAACAGATACAGCGTAGTGGCGTTGGGTGTCGGTATTCCCATTTTTGCAAGCGGTCAAAAAGCAAACATAAAAGCGGAGCAGCAAAAAATAGCTTTTTACGAAAACGAGCAATTAGTCAAAAAAACGATATTAGAAACGGAATACCGGTCGGCTTTGAGTTCGTATCAAACACAAAAAGCAATTGTTGAGAATTTTCAAAACAAACAACTGCTACAAGCCGAACAGATTTTCAAAACGGCAAAAGAGCAATTTGTCACTGGAGAAATCAATTATTTGGATTGGGTGCTTTTGAATAATCAGGCAACTCAAATTCAAACCAACTATTATCAGGCTGTTGCCCAGTTAAACCAAACAGCCATCACTATTCTTTATCTCATTTCAAAATAAAATAACAATGAAAAATATAATTGTCATCCTTTTAAGTTTAGTCCTTTTGGGTTGTAAAAACAGCCAAAAAGAACAAGATAAACAGCCCAATCCAGCCAATGAAAATTACCTTTCATTGACCAAAGAACAGCTTCAAAATTTTCAATTAAGCACAACGGAATTGCAAGAGAAAAATATCCATCACACTCTGAAACTGAACGGAACAATTGATGTGCCGCCACAAAATTTAGTTTCTGTCAGCAGTGCTTTGGGTGGCAGAGTTCAATCCACCAAACTATTGCCCGGTATGCATTTCAGAAAAGGCGAAGTACTGGTCACTTTAGAAGATAATCAGTATATCCAATTACAGCAAGATTATCTGACCACAAAAGCTCAATTGCAAAATGCCAGAGAAGAATACAATCGTCAAAAAGAACTCAATCAAAGCAAAGCCAGTAGCGACAAGGTTTTCCAGCAGGCACAAGCAGATTATAGAATTTTAGAAGCGTCTTTGGCAGCATTGGAACAAAAACTACAACTCATTCACATCAACCCCAATCAAATAACTGTTAATAACATCAAACGAACATCTAATATTTACGCCCCTTTTGACGGCTATGTTACCAAAGTAATGGTTAATATTGGCAAGTATGTAAGTCCGTCAGATGTGTTATTTGAATTGGTGGATCCAAGAGATATTCATTTGAATTTGAAAGTTTTTGAAAAAGACTGGGATAAAATTCAAATCGGAATGCCGGTGGTCAGTTATACTAATAACAAGCCCGAGGAAAAGTATTCTGGGAAAATTATTCTTATTGGTAAAAACATATCAGAAGACAGAGCTGTTGAGGTGCACGCCCATTTTGATAATTATGACGCTCTTTTAATTCCGGGAATGTATATGAATGCGGAGATTGAAATACCTGAAACGCAAAATTTAGCATTGCCCGATGATTGTATCGTTTCTTTTGAAGGCAAATATTTCGTTTTTAAACAAAAAGACACTAACAATTTTGAAATGGTAGCGGTAGAAATTGGTAGCAGTGGAGATGGTTTTACAGAAATTATCAATGCCGATAATCTGAAAAACAGTAAAATCTTGCAACAAGGAGCTTATACCCTATTGATGGCGATGAAAAATAAGGAAGAAGAATAAACAAAATAGTTTAAATTAATTAATCTTAAAAATTCAAAGTAATGAAAAAATCAATTTTAAAAAAAGCTGCGATTACTGCAATCGTCCTTTTGGCAGTCATCCAATTCTTTAAAACAAAAGAAAACAAAAGCGTTCAGACTTCAGAAAACGCGATTACACAGCATTATGATGTACCTGAAAACATTCAAAACATTTTAAAAATAAGCTGTTATGATTGTCATTCTAATAATACCAACTATCCTTGGTACAACAAAATCCAACCGGTGAATTGGTGGTTGGCAGACCATGTAAACGAAGGAAAAAGAAAACTGAATTTTGATGAGTTCAACACTTATTCCACCAAAAAAAAATTGCATAAATTAGATGAAGTGATTGAAACCATCAGGGAGAATGAAATGCCATTAAAATCCTATACGCTTATACATGGCGATGCTAAATTGTCCGACAGTGACAAACAAGAAATTGAAACTTGGGTAAAAAAGATTAAAAACGAAATTCAATAGTGTTTCTAAATTATTCTAAAATATGAAGTATAATTTTCCTAGCCATTTGAAAGGGCTTGATGATAATGAGGTATTTACTTCGCAAAAGCAATATGGCTACAACTCAATAAATACAAATCATAATAATTCATGGTTTGAATTACTCTTAGATATTCTGAAAGAACCAATGCTGCTTTTGCTAATTGCCGTTTCGGTGATTTATGTTATAGTGGGCAATTATTCCGAAGCGCTGTTTATGCTTGGGGCTATCATTGCCGTTTCCGGAATTTCTTTTTATCAGGATAATCGCAGTAAAAAAGCTTTGGAAGCGATAGAAAAACTGAATGAACCACTCAGTACGGTGATTAGAAATTCTAAAGTGATACAAATTCCTACGCATGAAATTGCAGTAGGTGATTTGTGCATTATTGAAGAAGGAAAAATGATTAATGCCGATGGGAAAATTGTACATAGCAACGATTTTTCAGTGAATGAAGCTTCTCTTACAGGAGAAAGTTTTTCGGTATTTAAAAATACTGAAACGGATGACAATAAAGTTTACAGTGGCACTTTGGTAGTTTCTGGCTTGGCTGTATTTGAAGTAGAAAATATCGGATCGAAAACGAAACTTGGAAAAATTGGTCAGTCTATTCAAAATATTAAAGATGAAATTTCGCCTTTGCAGTTACAAATTACAAAGTTTGTAAAGTGGATGGCAATCATTGGAATTGCTATTTTCTTAATGGTATGGGCATATAGTTTTTGGCAAACCAAAGATATTGTTCAAAGTTTATTAACCGGATTAACCTTGGCAATGTCTATTTTACCTGAAGAAATTCCGGTTGCCTTTACCACTTTTATTGCATTGGGTTCGTGGAAATTGATGAAGCAAGGTGTTATCATCAAACGAAGCAGTATTGTAGAAACTTTAGGAAGCACTACCGTAATCTGCACCGACAAAACAGGAACGATTACCGAAAATTCAATGAAGCTGAAAGCCCTTTTTGATTTCAAATCCAATCAGGTTTTTGATGACAAAAGTTTTGACAAATTTGAACTCTCCGAACTCATTCAATTTGCGATGTGGAGCAGCGAGCCCGTTCCTTTTGACCCAATGGAAAGAACGCTGCATAAAGTATATGAGGAAACACAAACTTCTGACCTAAGAAAAGATTTTCAAATGATACATGAATATCCGTTGGAGGGCAAACCACCGATGATGACGCATATTTTTGAAAACAATTCGGGTGAACGAATTATCGCTGCCAAAGGTGCACCAGAAGCTATTCTAGAAGTATCTCAACTTTCTGAAGATGAAAAAGAAAATCTTAGACAACAAATTCAGGACTTCGGAAAACAAGGTTACCGGGTATTGGGCGTTGCCAAATGTGATTTTGAAGGAAATGATTTCCCTGAAAAACAACAGGATTTTAAGTTCGATTTTCTTGGGTTTACAGTATTTTACGACCCGCCCAAACAAAATATTCAACAGGTTTTCAGAAAAATATACGATGCCGGGATAAAAGTAAAAGTAATTACCGGAGATAATGCCGACACCACAAACGCCATTGCCCAACAAGCAGGTATCAAAAACAATAGCCCTACTGTTACCGGTGCTGAAATAGCACATCATTCGGAA
>JAMLHI010000005.1 GCA_023957235.1 Chitinophagales bacterium
CAGTTTTCTGCTCCGAAATCCGCCACTATGCAAAGCCACCAACGTCAGGCTGTAAAAAAAGTCCTTTTCTTCTAAATTACCAATCGTAAAAAACTAAGAAAAGTTAGCATTTGCTTTTTTAGAGAACTTATTTTTAGGCTGCTATACTTTGCTTGTGAAAATAAAAGGGCTGAAAATGGCTGAAATAAAGTCTATTTTCTGCAAAAAATCTCCTCCTGGGTACTTTGGTGTACACACGGTGAATACCAATAATTATAGGCATTTTTTGTACAAATATTATACTTTAAAAAATACGAATTTTTTACTACTTTTGAATGAGTCAGTGAATGATTTTTTTACAGACTGACGTTATGTGACATAATAAAAAAAACATCAAAAGAATGAGACACTTAGTGACAATTTTTGTTTTGATGCTTTACTCGACTTTGATGACTAAAGCTCAAACCAGTTATTCTGGAAAAATTGAAGTTGGTTATCAGCATTATTTATTCAGGACTCTGACAGTTGAGCCAGGACATGGTTGGAAAGGCTACAATCTTGACAAAGAGCAAAATGCTTATAACATTACAACTTCTCAAGGAATAACTTTTGCCACTAGAAAGTTATTTGCAGGTATAGGAATTGGATACCACAACTTTAAAGGCACTGACGGCATTTCAATTTTCGGAGATTTCGAATATTTACCGTTAAAAAACAAAATAACACCTATATTAAATTTGAGACTAGGTTACAATCATATTTGGAATCAATATGAAGGTGGAACTGGGACAATGCTCACAGAACTTGGACTTGGGCTAAATTATAAAATAAATGAAAACTTTGGAATCTATTTAAAGTCTGGAATTTTCATAAGTCAACAAGCCTTTTTGATACCAATAACTTTAGGTTTTAGATTTTAAAACAAAAATAATTAACAGAATTACGCCACATAATAAGGCATTGCCAAAAGCGGGGCTGAACGGCTATATTGGGCATTTATGCAAGGTTCAACATTCGTTCTTCGATTGAACTTTTGTGCAAAAAATCTGCTCTATCTCAAATTTACCAACCATTTTTCAGTATTATGCCTAATAATTATAGGCTGAAATATTTCGTCTCAACAAAGAAAGACACTCCTTTTGTGTCTAAACAAGAGATTGGATACCTCATTGCTTTAAATCCAACTTGTACTCAAAAGCATCGATAAACCAAATTTCATTATCCCTGGATATCTGGCTCTATAAATTTGAAAAGGTAATCTGCTATTGGTGAATACCAATAATTATAGGCATTTTTTGTACAAATATTATACTTTAAAAAATACAATATTTTTACTACTTTTGAATGAGTCAGTGAATGATTTTTTTACAGACTGGCGTTAGTGGCAACTTTAGACAGACCTTCAATAATTTAATATGAACGAAATTTTAAACAAACTTAAAGCAAAAATCACAGGACACCGTGATACATATAATCGTAACGAAACCGCAGTTAGACGACAACTAATAGAGCCAATTCTAGATGAACTCGGTTGGCACACAGACGACCCTTCTTTGGTCGAATTAAATGCTACAACTGAAGACAGAGATATTCCAGATTACTCATTATTGAAAGACAAAAGAGTAGAAACCTATGTTGAAGCCAAAAATCTGTCAACAAATATTATTGTCCATTTACCTCAACTTGCAAGATATTGCATCAATAATGGTAAAGAGTTTGGAATAATTACCAACGGTAACGACTGGCTATTAATCAAAACTTTTGAGAAAGATACCAAACCTAAAGACCGCATTATTTGGCAAGTTTCAATAGAGAATGACAATGTTTCGACTATCAAAAACAGACTTTCAAATATTTCAAGAGAACAAATTGGTAGTCTTCCTGAACTTATTGAAAAGGAAAAACAAATTCAGAATTTTTGGAGTGAGTATGTGTCTGATGAGAATAAACTCGTTGACAAACTATCAATTGAAATTGCTAAAGAGTTTTTAGCTAAACATCCTGATGAAGATTACGAACAGGAAACGATTATTTATTTTTTCAAATCAAAGTTATGGGCTTTTTTAACCGAAAGAACAGTTACAGATAATATCGAACCGGATACTAACAGTTCATTTAAAAATCAAAATTCGGACAGAACTAATTATAGTTTCACTAAACTTAAAAAATCTGGAACGCCATCTGTGAGTGACTGGGTTAAACAAATTCCTGAACTTCGCAAAATATATGGACTTAATTCTTGGAGAGACATTTGTGACCATTTACACATACCGGTTGAGGGTGACAGTGCGAGGCGAAGATTAAAAAAGTGGGTAGAACAAAATAAACCAAATTGGGTGACAGTTCCCGAACCGAAAAAATGAGAAAAGCAGCCACTAAACATTATGAAGAATAGAAAAAAGCCCTAACAAATAAAATTGTTTGGGGCTTTTTGCTATTCGTTGTTCAGCAACAAGCTCAGCATATCATTCAGTGACACGATTAAATCTTTTCATATAGGTGGTTTCGTAGCTTTTATCTACTCTATTTTGTTAAGTTTTTGAGTGTAAAAAACTGTTGTATGTAAAAAATCTTCATATACAAAGCTCCCCTTATCCAAAAAGGATGAAGGTTTAGGTGTCTTGTCCTATAATAGGTTTACACTCAAAAGTATAAAACAATTTCAAGATGAGATATTTTCATTTTTTTTACGAAACGAAAAGTCAAGCAAAAAAAGCAAAAGAGCCATTAGTCAAAACAGGAAAATAATTATCAACATTGAAAACTAACCTAAGCATAATCCATACCTTCACAAAATGAATCAGGGAATAAAAGATAAAATTGAAAATCTAATCGGCAGACAAGACCTTGAAGAAAGAGAATTGCTTTCTCATTTGAAGCAGATTGTTTACGAATCGGAATTGCAAAACAGTGTTGCAAGAGAATCAAAGAGCATTTCCGACCTTGTTTCTGAAAATGTAAATCAGCTAAAAAGTAATAGCCAAAACAACAATACAATAAAAAGTGGTTTTGCCGATTTTGATAAAATGTTTGGTGGCTTTGGTTTGGGAGAGTTTGTTGTAATCGGTGGCAGACCTGCAATGGGAAAAACACAGTTGCTTGTTAACCTATCGCTTAATATTTCGCAAACAGTTCCTGTTCTTTATTTCACTTTTGATTTGTCGGAGCTTTTACTGACAAGCAGATTTATTTCTTCGCTTTCAGGAATTGCAGTCAATAAGATTTTACAACACGAACTCACTGAGGAACAGAAGAAAATCTTATCCGCTAAATCAAAAGAGATTGGCAAATACAAAATCTTTGTGAACGACAGTTGCAATTACTCTTTCTCTGCTATGAAAGCTATTTGTCAAAAGCATATTCAGGAGGATGGAGTGAAGGTGATTATTGTTGACTATATACAAATGATGAGTTCAAACAAATACCGCAACAATCGTGAACTTGAAATCAGTTATATCAGTCGAGAGTTGAAAAACATCGCCAAAGACTTTAATGTTTGCGTGATTGCAACAAGTCAATTAAGCAGAGCCGTTGAATCAAGAGGCGGTTCAAGACACCCACAACTTTCAGATTTAAGAGATAGCGGAGCAATTGAACAAGATGCTGACAAAGTAATTTTTATTTACCGACCCGAATATTACGGATTTGAAAGTGATGAAGATGGCAATAACACGGAGGGATTAACAGAAATTATTTTGGCAAAGAACAGAAACGGAAGTTTAGGAAGTATCAAACTTTTGAGAGATAATAACTTTACCAATTTCAGAAGTTTTGACACCTACAAAAATGATTTTTCCTTTTCTCAAAATAGATTAGATGAAATAACGGCTAAAAACCCGAATTTAAAAAATTTTACAGACAATTTAGAATCAGAAACACCGTTTTAAAAATGAAGATATTGAGCCGTTGTTTAAAGAATTATGATGTCAAATATTTATGACATTGCGGTTGTGTTCCGCAACCCGTGAAGTAGTGGAAAGAGTGAGAATTAGCGCCTTTATTGCGATGCTCACTTCGTTCCGCTTCTCATAAAGGCGATTAAGTCAAAGATAATTTACAACGGCTCATTTTTATTATGCCAACAGTTGAAAAAATATTAACCTTTTCCCAAGCCCATAAAAGTATAATTCAAAAATACTTTCATGGTGGTTATTACTATTCAAACACACCTAAACTAATACAAGAAATTAAGAAACACGAACTCAATGCTTTATTCCTACTTTCAATAGAAACACCAACCGAACTTTGCAGATTTCTTAAAACTTCTTTCTTTGAGTTGGAAGAACAAATCAATGACCCTATTTACAAACATTACGCTATTAAAAAGAAGAGAGGAGGAAACAGACAAATTTATTCGCCAGAAAATAAATTAAAGGCAATTCAAAGACGTTTAAATTATTTTTTGCAAGCCTATTACTTATGGATAAAACCCAATGAAGTTTTTGGCTTTGTTGTCAATCCGCATTACTTAGGAAACTATTGCAATATTGCTGAAAATGCGAAACCGCATATAGGCAAAAAACACTTATTGAATATTGACTTAAAAGACTTCTTTCCGAGTATTTCGGCAAGTCGTGTAAAATCGGTTTTTACATCTTCCTATTTCAATTTTAGTGAGCAAATAGCAACTGCATTGACCCTTTTAACTACTTATGAAGGCCATATTCCAATTGGAGCTCCTACTTCACCAGTCATTTCAAACTTTGTTTGCTTTCAATTGGATGCAGATTTGAAAAGTTTTTGCGACACAAACGGATTGCGATTTACACGCTATGCTGATGATTTGACCTTTTCGTCTGACACACTAATTTCCTTCGATGTTGTTCTTGATATTATCAATCTGATTAGAAAAAACGGATTTGCGATAAACGAAAAGAAACTTCGCTTGAAATCGTCAAATCGCAAACAGACTGTTACAGGTTTGATAGTAAATGAAAAGGTAAATGTTGATAGAAAACTATTGAAGAAAATCAGAGCCATGTTGCACGACCTCACGACAAACGGCATTGATATTGCAACCAAAGGGCACTTTAATTTGAATGGTGAAATTGAACCAAAGCACAGAGCAAAATTTATTCAACGCCTTGAAGGTTATATCAACTTTGTTGGACAAGTGAGAGGAAAAAGTGATGAACTTTATTTCAAACAGAAAACTTTATTTGATAGTTTATTTGAATCCAAGAACAAAGAATAACTAACCCAGAAAAAATACAAGTCTTCCACTAAAATAAAGTTTCACTAAAAAGTAAAAAAATGGACTAAAAATAAAACTATTGCTGGATTAAAATATCACTGTTAACTAAGTGTTGGGTTTATCAAATAAACTGTCATCATTTTTTTGGACGAATCAATAAGTCAAACCAAAAAGAGCTTAAATTTTTCCCAACGCTCGAAAATCCGAACGGTTGATAATTAAGTCCAAACAAATACATCAAGACGGTAAGACATAGTTGATTACCACTTCACTTCTATTTCATTGCTGAAGTCTGATTGCCTTCCGTCTTTATGAATAGCTTTCACCCTATAACGTACATTTTGGCCAGAATTATATTTTTTATCTGTAAACCTCAAATCTCTTATTCCAGATTTATATATGGCATAAGAATTCTGATTTACTGAACGATAAATCACGAATGTTACATTCTCTATATTAGGAAATTTCCATGACAACAGGCAGTTGAAATCGCCATCTAACTGGTAACTCAGGCTTTCAATATCACTCAGTTTTTTGATGATATAAGCAGTAGCAGTTACTGTTCCAGGAGATTCTGACATTAGATTTGATTCGTCAATCGCTTTTAATTTATATTCATATTTATTTCCGGCAACTACATCTTTATCTAAAGTCAAAATCTCCTTATTGAATATTGTATAGTTAAACTTTTTAATTTCTTGATAATTCTGCTCACCTTTCAAACGTCTGTATAAAATATGCTCTACGACATCGGCAGAAGGGCTTGGATACCAACGGATTTCAACACCCTCCTTTTTACTTTCAGTTCTAACAAACAAAGGTTGTGCAGGTGGAACAATATCTGGTTTAGTCAAAACTAGAACATCAGAATATTCACTATAATTAGAACGATGATCTATTGCTACCACTTTATAATATATCTTCTTTGTTGACACTTTTAAAGGTATGGTATCATGCCAAACAGTATCAGTGATATATTTTGGTGTTTGATTGAAAAATATTTTTCCACCATCATTATTAAAATGGACATAATAACCTTTTAGATCATTCTCTTTGCCCAAGTCCCAAGAGACTGTTACTACACCATTAGAGTCTATGCTCCCTTTTAATCCTTTAGGTTTATCTGGCGGAATGCTATCTTTATAGCCACCATAAATAGCTGAAGTCACATTCACATTTCCTTCGCGATCAAATACTCCAATAAAATAATAGTTATGCTTGAGCTCATTGAAGTTTTCGTCAATAAATGAACGAGAATTAGAAGGTAAAGGCTCTTTGGTAAGTTCTATAAAATTATTATCTACTTCATTGCTCTTAGAAATTCTAAAGCCTGCAATATCAGTATCTTTGGAGTTGACATCCCATGAAATTTTCAACCTCGAACCTCCAAGATACTCTGTTTGAACATTATACGGAGCTTCAGGTTTTGTGCGATCTTTTGCCATAGCTTCTATATTGTCGCTCATAGGGCCTTTAGTAGCAAAAGGTGTCAATCCTTCAATTCTATATAAATAAGGTTGATAGTTGACAGGTACAGAATCTTGATAGACAAACCTATTCTCATTCTTATAAGACAAATAAGAAGTAGGTAAATCATTGCGTTTTTTCCATGTTTGTCCTTTATCATCTGAACGATAAATATTATAGGCAGAATAATATTCTTTATTGACAATTTTATCCCATAACAAATCAATAGTTTTCTCCCCAGAAACAATTTCAGCAATCTTAATTTTGGGAAATTCAAAAGGCACACATCTTACCATACTTACACCTACTTCATATTCATGTTGGTAGTTATTGCTATTGACCATGATACGATAAACATAGGATTTTCCCTTTTGAATATCTTTATCTTCATATCGCAAAGCCGATGCGAGTGCTGCATTTCTACTAAACTCAGATGCTAACAAACAGGCAGAATATAGATTTTGTATTTGGTCAGCTTTTTCCATCATATTATAAAGATTGGCATTACTGCTATCACGACTACCATGTACGGCTTGACCTGCAACCATCAATAATGTATCAGTCGGATTTTTTTTGACTAAATCTTTCCATTTATCAAGTGTCAAAGGTTGAATAGTGTCCAATAGTGTCCATTCTAAATCACTTGCTGTGTTACTGGTATCTATTTCTCTTCTTTCAATTCTATAACCATAAAAGTTGTTCAAAGACCAAAATCCGGGAGAAGAAGGCACCCAGCGAAGGACTACCCTATTTTCATCATTAAAATAGATTGAAATCAGATTTATTTTATATATCGAACTATCACTCTCTGACTGCCCAAATATTTTTCCAACAAAACAGAAAAATATAAAGAATAGGATGATTTTGTTTTTCATAACCTTGCTATTTAATATTTTTAATATATCGAGTGAACATATTAATTTCCAGGTATCTCAAAATAAGTTGCTTGGAAACTTCCTTCCATATCCTCACCAGATGTATTAGGGAATAAGTATCTAATTCCAAAATCTTGTCTTTCTGGTCTGTATTGTACATATCTCATTTGGTCAATTACTGAACTTCTTAAAGCATGAGAATTGTAAAAAGCACGTTCAGTAGGATAAAAAAGGAAGTTGTACATAGAAGAACCAACATTATTACTAAGTGTTAAAATATTTTCACCGAATACATTATTATAATAATCTCTTTCCCTAAATACATAAGAAGAATTATTAAATCTCTGAATAGAACTCTGTAATTGACGATACAATGAATATCCTTTTACCGATAGAGAATAAGTGATTTTCATATTGGGGTTAGAGATAGATAAATTGGTTCCAATACTAATAGGTGTACTTATACTAGTAATAGGAATTATAATATTTTGTGATCTTGTCTCTTCAGCCGCTTTAAATGCATAATTTATTTCATCCTGAGACAATGCATTATTCCCATTTGATAGAGAAATGAACTTTTCAAAATCTCCAAAATCCACATAAGATATTCCCACAGAAGGAATCGAAACATATCGACTTATAGTGCCTATCGAGTGAGTCTTACCATCCATTGATAGATTTCTTAATAATGAATTCATCACTTTATTTGTAGCATTATTTCTATATGCTTTAGCAAGGCTATTAGGAGCAATAATAATTTGATCAAGCAATTGCAGATATCTATTTCGTGGCAGAACTGCTGTAGATGGAAGAGATATTGTTGCAAATTCATTATAATACCCAGATGGAGGTTGAAGCACAAATTGCACACGAGGGTTAAATGTCCTAGCATTACTTAATGGTAGCACCTTAAATGAGGTATTATCTATCCACTCAGTTGACTCTTCCAAATCCTTTCCAATTTTATAAATTTTCATATCCGCCCCCAACTCTTCGATATTCCATTCTGAAGGGTTAGCATGAATTTTCTCTTTAAATGTATTGTACTTAGATGTTCTAAAATGATAGGAATATAAAATCTTAATTTTGATTGCTTTTGCAGCATCCGAAAGTTTAAATTCTTTAAATTGATTAGACAATATAGTGCTCTCTCCAATTGTTTTTGACAAGTTTTTAATATCATAAAGCTCAGTTTGAGACTTGATAGTCAGACCATCTGAAAGAGTTCCATTTTCAATACCAGCTTCAACTATATAGACATTTTCTTTTGCTTTAGGTTGGTGGCTTGGTTCTGATGGAGGTGCTGTTTGCACAACATAATTCTGAGGAGCCATACCTACTAATTTAAAGGTACTTAAATCAGTATTTGTAATATCTAATCTATATATTTTGCTATTTTTCAATAATGAAATATCAAATTGCACTCCTTTTTTATTTCCGATAATACTCAGAGGAACCGATATAACATAATTGGAGCCTTCCTCTGTAAATGTTGCGAAAAGAGGACCTGTCAGACATCCATTATTACCTTGTTTACAAACGATATATCCTTTATTACCATCTGTTTCACCTTTAAGAAAATAGCGTTGATTAATATACGGATAAGTAAAATATATATTCTCATCCACTAAATGATCTGGTTCTGGTCCTGTAGTAAAAGTAACCTCTTTAATTTCCTTATAGACCTGCCCCCTATCTCTTAAATCTTCTCCATTTTCTCTCACTTTTGCTTCTACAGTAATTTTAAATTGGGTATTGGGGTCAAGTCTGTCTGTCGGCATGGCAGTATATACATGATTATTATCAGTCCATTGAGACTCTTGAAGTGCCAAAGGGGCGGAACTATTTAATCTAGTGATTTTAAAATTACTCATATAGGGACTTAACCTTCTAATGATAGGAGGATCGACCGCAGAGGCATATTCCTCTATTTCATAAGTTCTCTTCATGTCCATAGAGAATGAAGCAGACAATTTAGAATAAATGGAGACATCTCTCGCTTGATCTGCTGGAGAAATATCTTGAATCATTTGTATTCCAGCAAAAGGATTTCCGGTCGTTGCAATACACACATCACCCACTGAGAGTGAAAAACTACATCTACCTTCTGCTAGGCCATTACATACATTGTAATAAAAGTTGCCTTTCCCACTCATCCATTCAGGATTAGGTAGCCCACCACTGAGGATAAGAGCTGCGCTAGCTCTTAGTATTTCTGCTTTTATCTCTGTAACAAAAAGATTGATTTTGATTCCAAATACACCTTTTATGCCTGCATAAAATTGACCTGTTGCATACCATCCATCAATACCTGGAGGAGGGGCAGATGTTGACCATCCGCTACAGCGACGATCACCGCTATCATCATGGGTAATATTAATATCAACACCCATTACAGCTTTCAAATTAAAAAAGAATGGGAAAAATTCAACATCCCCTGTGTTTAATTTCATAGTCAATCCTGCCGCAAAACCAGAGCCAAGTCCCATACCTCGTGGAGGCTCTTTCCCTGCTAATAAACTATTTGGATCTCCTTCAGGACTCCTAAAGTCTGCTCTGTCGCCTGCACCTTCATGAAAGATGTCTAAAAATTCTTGATCTGGATTTGGAAGAATAGTTGGAAGACCATCACCGATCATCAAATAATTATAAACTTCAAACAGTCTTTGTCCAGCAATAGTCAAGCTGACTCCAGCTTTAGCAGAAGGTTCTCCCATTTTAAAATAATAGTTATTCCTTTCTGCATGAAATACTGCTAATACCATAAAATTTTCAGCAGTATAATTTCTAGGAATCTCAAATCCTGGAGGTACTGTACCCGCACCTTTAAGCATTGGTGCATCAGGAGGAATTGCCAGTTTCACAAATAGCACACCATGAAAAATTGGGTTGTCTCCTGCTGGTTCCCATAAATCCAGTGAAACATAACCATCTACTCCAGCGGGCTTAGCTAAACTCGAAATACTGATTCCGTCAGACATTACTTTGAATTTACCTTTAATAAATAAATGAGATAGTCCTCCACTTTCGCTAAATTCCGCACCGAGAGTAGCAGCAATATTGTATGCTTTTCCTTCATCATTAGAGCCAATTAAGACAGTAATTTGAAGCCCAAATTTTGTATTATAGTTGTTAGTATAGGTAGCTGCTCTAGCGGACGAAGTGGCAGTAACATTATTTGCCTCAGTCAATGCACTCTGAGTCATGTGATAGTAAAATCCACCACCAAGACCATAAAGTGACACACCTGAAAACAGAGTAATTCCAGAGCTGAAAGCAACAATACCATCCACATAAAAATAAGTGTACCAATCTGGTGAATTAAATTCTGTAACAAATCTATCTCTTTTATAAGTACCAAATTCAGCTGCAATTTGAGCTTCTACTTCTATTCCTACTTTAATTTTAATAGCCAAGCTACCTTCTACACCTTCCTTGGTTTCAGTTTTATAAAACCTTAAAGACCCATCTAATTCCAACGCACTAACCGTTACCTGTAAATTGATTTCATCTAATCTAACTCCATTAACAGTAAAATTTTTAAATCCATTTTCTATATCTGGATTGATGAGCAATGCAATTTTAGCAGACGCTGCAAAACCTTCATTATCAGCAGCTAATATTATTTTAGGCTCAATAACTATTTCTTCATTGGATATCGAAAAAGATTCTAGCGTAATAGGAAATCCCGACATGGTAGAACTACTTCCTCCACCACCACCTGAAGGCGAATCTCCATCAGGAGAAGGACCTCTTACATTATCACCCCCTAGATAAGTCATATACCCAAAATTGCCTGAAGGATCATCATCAAAAAGATAGCCTGTTCCTCCACCGCTAGGTCTGCCCATCCCTTCTAGTCCTGTAAGACCATAATTAAAATTGTGAGTAGTATCAATGCCTCTATTAGAACTAATTCTCAAATTTTCGACCCAAATTCCAGGTAGCGACAATGAACTAGGCATGCTCATTCCACTTGGTAAGAAATCATTTTTGATAGTCAGACTTGCACAAAGATTCATCTCAATAAATGTTTCTGCTCCTACATTGAGTTCTACATAAGTTGCAGCACCAATTGTAGCTTCTGCCATAGAAATAGGAATTTTAATATCCCCTTCAGGTCTAACATTTACTACAAACTTAAATTCGCATTCTTTATGCTCTAAAGCAGCACAATATTTCAAAAATTGTGTAGAGTCGGCAATAGGGATGCCCAACTTACCATCAAATTTGACGATTCTAAAGTTGTTTTGAATCATGTGAAATGCAATAGTGTCTAATGAAGCTTTCCATCCAGACAAACTGCCTTCTTCTTCCCATCTCAAAAGATTGGTAGCATATAGTTGGAAAGAGAGACCGGTATTATCAATAAACATATTATTTAGAGAGATACTTATAGACCTTTCGCTACTAGAACCCTCAATAAACTTAGGGGTTTTTACACTGAGTTCACCCATGAAAAATCCTTTCCATGTATTCTCCATACCAGCAGTATTAAATGCACTGTGATTATAGCCTTCTGGCAGTGAACTTGTTATATTTGAAGGATTTTCAATATCAGAAAAATCTATCCAAACACTATCCCCAGGAACAAATCTCCATCCATCCAAATCAGGTATTTGAAAGGGTTGCAAATGCATTCTTGCTATAAATCCATCCCCTTTGGTAACTTTGACAGACATCTTTCCCTCTACTTGTCCTTCTTCTTTGATATTTCCATCTTCATCTTCTGGCAACATCCAATCTCTAGTAAACTTGGCCGTAGCTGCAAGTGTCAGAGACTTGAAACCACTACAATCTAATTCTAATGAAGTGATATCTAATGGATTGGTTCTTCCTTCAGCTCCATTGACAATAAATTGATTGCTATTTCCGAGGTCAAATACTCGATCTTGAGGAAGGAAGATTTTAATATCATTATGAAGGCCATTATTTGTCATACACACGTTGGCTCCCAAAGAAAAGAAACCACCCACAGCATCAGTTGACATCTCACCTATTGCAGGGATTTTTAAATTAGCTAACATGGTCAAAGAAGCAGTATCCTTTTCAAAAGTCATAGAAGTGATACCTACAGTAATAGTATTTCCATCAATTTCTTTATCAATACCTAAGGGCAAGGCAACTTCTGAACCTGGAGTCAGCATACTGATTAACTTATGAGTAGTAGCTAAACTAGCTTCCAAAGCATCTGCTTCTGTTTCTTCCATATCAAAAATACCATCAGCAATTTCTCTGACATGGAATGGAGTTGAATTATCAACTTCAGGATCCACATTTCCAGATATCATTTGTTGTGCAGCATTGACTTTTAGGTTAGTAAAGTTGACCTTCAGCTTTATATTATTAAAGAAAGGAAGGGTAATAACTGCCTTTCCATTTCTACTACTGCTACCAGTCGCTTCTTTAATTGTCATTGTAAATCCTGCAACTGTCACTTCATCTCCCACTTGAACCGGATCTCCCTCAGTTGTATTAGTAATTGCAGGAAATATGCAAGTTGAAGAGCAACCAGTAGAATCTTCTCCTTCAGGTGTTGCTGTAGAATCTACTGTGGCTACTAATGAATGACTTAAGATCAATTTTCTGATTGCACTTGGATGATAGATATCAGCTTCTGTAATGGCAACACCACTACCACATGGAGTAAAAGTATTAAATCTATAAGGATCTTTTAACCACACAACCCTCCAATACAAAGTATCTTCTACAAGTAAATTAGCTGTAAAGTTCACATCTTTATAGACTTTATCATAAAAATTATCTAAATCAAATTCTCTTCGAGGTGTATTGTCATAAACTCCAGTTGTAGCATCCATATTAGGATTAGATATATCAAAACTTGCCGCATTGTTATATGGGTCACTTTGCACCTTTTCCATTTTGCAAAAGATAATATTCTCAGGTTCAAAAGTATTTTTCTTTGAAACTTGTAAGACACATTTTTCTCTAACATATAATCCTGGCACTACTGGATCTGAATTGCCTTCAATATGAAAGATTTTGAATGGAGGCAAAGGGTTTTCAGGCTTATTGCCGGTTTTGAAAGTAAATTCTATATTCCCTGAATCAAGTACAGCATTGTCTTCTGGTGATAAAAGAATAGGACGTGTCATCCCAATTACTGATGGCACAGAACCAGAAGTAAAATTGACATTTTGTGTTTGATTACGTCCCCTATTATCTGTATATTCAAAAGTAGATTCTATGACGGCTTTGACATTTTCTCCTCTATTGGCACTGAAATGTGGACTACCAGTATGTAAAAATGGCATATAAGTTTCATAATCACTATCTGTAGGTAAGAAAAAATCTAACTGTGTACTTCCAAATTTTCTAGTAAAATAATTTTCTAAAAAAACTCTTGGTCCAATTGTATTCCAGTTGTTGTTATAGGTGTCATGGCTGCCCATCGTTAAACCATAATAGTTCAAATTAGCATCAACCGACTTGAAGTTAGCACAAGATGGATCAAATTTTCCAACATAAAATAAATCTGTATAAGGAATCGTATCTCCTGCACTAGGAAATATCACACTAGCAGTAATATGAGGGTTTAGGCAATCAATAGAGCTTCCTCCGCTACTTGACGCATTTCCATAAGTGAAAATAATTATTCGACTCATTCCGCTGTTACTGAAAGAACTCGTTTCACTATGTGCAATAACTTGTGCAGCTAAAATATCTCCAGGTTCAATATCCAAAGTACGACCTTGCTCAACAGAAAAATAACTTCTTTCTGTTAAATTGCGTTCATCAATGATAGGACTATAGGCATTAAATTTGTCTATAGGATATCCTTCCATCATAAATCTTTCAGCTTCTTCTTGATTATCTATTCGTACTACCCTTAAATCAAACTCTACATCGGCATCTAATGTAGGATTGACAACATCAAATGACCAAAAAATATGAAGATTATTCATTTCATTCTCTGGTACTACGCTGCCATTCAAAGGTCCCTGAATCTCAGGAGGATTTCTATACGTAACCGAAAATCTGTGGCAGTTATTTTCTCCCGGCATTGAAACCAATTCATTGGTAGAGACATCTCTTGCCTCCATACATATTGTATATGTTCCTTCTGGCAATTGCCTTGTTCTTCTTATACTTTCTATTAATCTGGGTTGGTTAATATAATAGTCTTCAAAAGAAGAATTTTGATATTCATCCATCAAACGAGTCAAGGTAAGAGAAAGTAGTCCGGGAGGAACTAAAATTTCATTTAATGAAGCTATATTTCTATTGTGCATGGTAATAGGCCCCATGCTAGACAAACCACTAATTTCAATTACTAAATATACATTTTGATCTGTAGATGAAGAATTTTGAATCATCACTAGTGTATTATCTGTCAAAGTTTCAACAGAACCCATTATTTCCGAATAGCCTGACAGATTGATAGTTAAAGGATAAGACTGAGCACTCATCCTTGTTATACCTAAAAAGCAAGTTAATATCAAGAAAGAAATTAGACTTTTCATTTGGATTTATTTTTACTAGTGAATGAATAACTATAGTTGAGTCTAACCCTAAACTCATTTTTGGAAGTAAGAATTTTAGTATCTCTGTACAATTGATTAATATTGAGAGAAAGGAGATGATGTTTGGGATGTTTATACTGAATAGAAAAATTGGAAGTAATGACTTGTCCATCTTTTATTTTCTCCACGCTGTTGGTTCTATATGATAATTGTGCCCTAAAATTCAAATACTTTGCGACAGTTATGCCATAAAAACCTGTTACACCAATACGGCGAGTCTCTCTTTGATCTCCTGCATCAAAATTAGTAAAATCTACACTGACACCTACATTCCATTTATTATTAATATTGTATCTATAACCTAAACTTGAATACAGTGATTTACTTTTTGCAATTAAAGAATCAGCATGTATAAGATCTGACTTGCTATTGCTTGCATTAGCATATAAAGAATGATAAGAATCTTTTTTCTTGCCCATCTTATATTGAATTCCACTATTCCATCCTGTATAATTGGTAGAAAGTCGAATAGTATCCCCTACTTCTTTATAAGTAGGCATCGTATTTTGTGCTAGATTATTATACGACCCTTGTAGCCCCAGCTTTTTAGTAACATTATAATTGACATTGACAATATAGACAGACCTTCGTTGTGGTCTTCCAGTATAACCGTCTTTATTATAATGTCTTGTCCTAAAATAGGTTTACACTAAAAAGTGTAAAAAATGGACAAAAAAATCATTCAAAAAGCGGGTAAATATTTTACCGTAGAGGAGAAACACAAGATCATTCAGGAGTTAATTTCTACTCAATGTACCAAGGTGGAGATTTGGGAGAAATACACTGGTGAAGAACAAGAGCACGGGCAGTTGCTTCGCTGGATGCGACAATTAGGCTACAATACTGGAATCAAAACCAGAAGACCTAACTTTGTATCAAATCTATATCCAATGGTACAGAAAAAAATCAAACCAGACAGAGCAACTAACAATGATGATAATCATTTGATAACCTGCAATTAAAAAAGCGAATAGTGGAATTAGAAAAAGCAATTAAAAGATGCAGAGCTAAAAGCAATTGCTTTCTCTACAATGGTAGATGTTGCTGAAAAGGAGTTTAAAATTCCGATGAAAAAAGTTCAATACCAAACCATAGAAGCCATGAAAAGTAATTTTTCACACATAGGATTAGCCAAGCTATGTGGATGGTTTGGTATCAGCAGACAGGCTTATTATCAAAACAATTGGGAAGGAATCTCAACTACCTTGGAAGAAGATTTGGTAATACAACGGTAAAAGAAATCCGTAAAAAACATCGAAGAATGGGAACACGAAAACTATATGAAATGTTTACAACCATTCCTACTTGAACATCAAATAAAAATAGGCAGAGATGGATTATTCAACCTACTGTCTTCCAATCATTTACTCATAAGGAAAAGAAAGCGGAGGATACAGACCACTAACTCTTACCATTGGCTAAGAAAGTATCCCAATCCCTAATACGAGAATTTGTACCAACAACTCCAAACCAGCTATGGGTGAGCGATATCACTTACTGGAAAATTAACACTGGCGAACACCTTTATATCAGCTTGATTTACCGATGCCTACTCATAAAATTGTAGGCTATCCGGTAGCTGAAACAATGGAAGCCATAGAAATATTGAAACTTTGCATAAGGTCTCTCTGCTTGGGGCAGAGAGCCTTATGAATCTTATCCATCACAGTGACAGAGGCATTCAGTATTGTAGCCATGCTTATGTAAAGTTATTACAGGACAATGGTATAAAAAATTAGTATGACCGAAAATGGAAATCCTTTAGAAAATGCAGTAGCAGAGAGAATAAACGGAATTATTAAAGATGAGTATTTAGAAACGTATGACATTAATAATATCAATGAAGCCAAGACACTACTCAAAGACATAGTGAATTTATATAACAGCGAAAGACCTCACATGAGTATCAGTAATTTGACACCAAATCATATTCATCATTCAAAAACCAAGATAAAAATAGAAAGATTATGGAAGAATTATTATCGAAAAAATCCTACTATTGTAAACCCAAATCAGGACTAAAAATGAATTGTAAACTTATAACAGAATTAATCTATTAAACTGTAAACTTTTTTTAGGACGAGTCATAAACTTGAAATCCCACACTTGACATCAAACTAAGTTTGCCTTTAAAAAGGCTCCCACTTAAATCTGCTAAGTAATTATTATAATTTGTCTGTAAAAATGAAACTCCCAAACTACTATAAAATGGATCAATATGTTGATATTTGAAACCGACATTCATCGTTTTTATCCTTACTGATATTTTTGCATCATAAGCAAAAGACATTCTTGATGAACTATTAGTTGTATTGATAAAATTGAATCCTTTCAACCATTTGTTGTTGTCTTTAATAGGATCTCCATTGAGATTAGGTGTAAAAAGACTTGCAGCACCATTTGCACTGAACGTCAATATTTTAAATATTGTTTGTTGAGTCTCAAGTCCCAAAACCAAATTCTCAGAAGGTAAAATCTGACTTCTTACCAAGGTGTCAATTGAGCCAGTTTTAGGATTATCCTTTGCATGAAACAAATGAATTTTAAACGAATTAGAAGGTTTGCCAAAACCCAATCTTACGCCATAAGCCCATCTTTTATAAAAATCAATGTCTGAGTCAGCAAAAGTTGCATATTGGTTACCCATAAAATAAGGCTCAGCCACTTTCCCTGCAAAAGCTAAGAAATTAAATTTCTTCAAAGTCAACTCCACACCACCTCCAAGCATAGTCATTCCAGTCAGTGCATAAGGAGAAAGTACATAAGACCTATAGCCAAGATGAAGTTTTATTGCTTTATAGGAAGGACTGATGCCAAATCGTTTGAAAGATAAAGTATTGATTCCTGTTCCATAGTTACTGAAATAAAATGAAAATGGAATCTGAAATACACTATAAAAATCTAAATTCAAATTAATCCCCAAATTATATCCTATTGGAAAATCATTGATATTACGAATACCATCCAAATAGCTTATTCCGGCGTTGACACTTCCTGAGATGCTTACAGGTTTTGCTTCCTTAATACCACTCAACTCCTGTGCATATAGATTATGCGCAAACACAAGTAAAGTAAAAGTGCTCAATATATTCCTAATATTTCTCATAATACACCTAACACTAAAGAACAATTAATCAAAAAATTTAAAATTCATTTAAAACACATTTGCTTGATTGCCTATGTTTTATATATATGATTTTTTAAATTCAATCTTGTTTAATTGTTAACTATATTAAAAAACTCATTATAAAGTTAAATAAAACCAAGCATTTTAACAATATTTATATAAATATACTTTATTAATTACATAATTACAATATCTTAAAAATTTAATTGATAAATAATTTTATAATTTAAACTATCAAAAGATATGTATCTATATGCGACAGTTGACAATAATCAAATACTCCAACTAATAAAGTATCTAAAAAATAATTCAATATCTAAGAATAAGAAAATATACCATTAGTATTTGCACAAAAAACATTTGAAAATTTGATGAATTAATTATACAGTTTAATATCAAATGTTATAGGACTGGTCATTGAGGCTTGGCCATCTAGCAGTTCAATAAACTCACTGTAGCACCTGTCGAGATGCTCGAAATGACTACTCTAAAAATGACGATTCTCAAAATGACGGTTCGAGTATTTAGGCAAGTCAATAACCATTCCTCACCGTCCAGTCATTAAATCTTGGGCATATCGAACATTTGAAAACGTCATTTCGAAACGAAACGTAGTGGAGTGAGAATTGAAAATCAGCGGAGCTAAATCTCTAAGATTAACAGCATTCCTCAAAGAGATCTCTCCTTTTGGTCGAGATGACGGCGTTCATGAAAGGAGTATTGAGTAGTTTTATAGTCCCGTCATTTCGACGAGGCACGAGGAGAAATCTCTAAGATTAACAGCATTCCTCAAAGAGATCTCTCCCTTTGGTCGAGATGACAGCGTTCATGAACAGCGTTCCCAAAAGAGACTCCTCCTATCGTCGGAGTGACGGCGTTCAGAAAGAGAGTATTGAGAAAAGAGAAGATTAATTTGTCCCTTTGACGGTTCGAGTATTTCGGCAAGCTCAATAACCATGCCTCACCATCCAGAAGTACTC
Organism: Chitinophagales bacterium; assembly: GCA_023957235.1. Classification (GTDB taxonomy): domain Bacteria; phylum Bacteroidota; class Bacteroidia; order Chitinophagales; family JADIYW01; genus JAMLHH01. The sequence continues at coordinate 19,167 of JAMLHI010000005.1, forward strand.
GGTCATTGAGGCTCTCGAAATGACCGCTCTCGAAATGACCACTCAAGTACCTCACCGTCTAGTGATGTTCGGTCATTACGACTGGTATGCTTTTATTGAACCCCTTAAATTACAATTAGTAAAAAAATAATCAATAACAGTCCTATTTAAAAATCACAGTGCCTGGAATTTTTGCAATTTCCTTTTTACTATTCTGGAGAGTCAATTTTTCAAAAAGTTTCTGTTCTATTAAAGCATAATTTTCATCAGTTTGATCAGCAGACAGCTCCTTGATTTCCTGATCGATAATCTTCAGTCGCTCCAAAATTTTGTGATACATAAATCTATTTATTGTAGATATAACATCATTTTCCCAAACTCTCTCATTGCTTTTGACAATAATACTATAATCAGACTCCCATTTAGGACTTAGTTGGTATGGAGAAATATTGAGGTCAATAATAAACGTTTTAATTTCATCATCTTGATAAAAACCTTCATTCTGAAGTTGCTCAAAAGGAACACCTTTATCATAATGCTCGATACAGGTATTGAATATCTTTAGACACAAAGCATCAGAAAAGGGAATACCTTCAATATGATTTAAAATATAATGAATAACCAGTTCTTCATCTTTCATGACACGGTGGCCATGTTGAAACAACACCCTCAATATCTCCTTTTCTTGTATCGCTAAAATATTTTTACTGGAATCTTCTGCAATAATTTCTGGTTCTATTTTCACAGACAAATCAATCAGATCTTTAGCAATCTGAATATCTGCAAGTCCACTTAAATGTTTTCTTTGCTTATGTAAGTGAATAGAAAATTTATTCACCTCTTTGATCAAAATATCTTCAGACAATTCAGCAAGCATGCTACATTCTTTAGTATAATATGCTTTTCGGATAGGATCTTGAATTAAAGCAATACTTTCTACTATATTACGGATGGAACTAGCTTTTAATGAAGGATCATTCTTAGCTGATTTTAATAAAATCTCTGATTTAAAAAAGATAAAATCTTTCTTATTTTCCTCTATAAATTGCAAAGTGGCCTCCGACCCATTGGCTTTCACAAATGAATCTGGATCTTCCCCATTAGGAAGCACAACGACCTTGACATTCATATCTTCCTCAAGCATAATATCCACACCTCTAAGGGCTGCATTAATTCCTGCCTGATCACCATCATAAATCAAAATAATATTATTAGAAAACCTTTTGATTAATTTGACTTGCTCTTTGGTAAGCGCGGTTCCAGAACTAGCAACAACATTGGCTATTCCTGCTTGATAAAAGCTTAAAACATCTGTATAACCTTCGACTAGATAACAAGCATCTTGTTTACGTATTTCATTCTTAGCTTGAAATATCCCATAAACCAATTTTCCCTTGGTATAAATTTCTGTTTCTGGCGAATTGATATACTTTGCTTGCTTAACATCTTTAGACATTATCCTGCCACCAAAAGCTACTACTTTCCCACTCAGATTGTGAATGGGAAACATGACTCTAGCACGGAAAAAATCATAAGAATGTTGTTCGTCTTTTGTTCTAACTAATCCAGCTTTTTCTAATATATTTAGTTGATAACCTGCTTTTTGGGCAGATTTAGTGAAATTTTCAAAACTATCAGCAGCATAACCCAACTCAAAATCATGAATTGTTTTATCTGTGAACCCTCTGAAATGAAAATATGAAAGTCCTACTAGTTTTCCTTCTTCTGTATTTAATAATGCATCATGATAATATTTAGCAGCATATTTCATCGCAATCAACAAACTCTCCTTGGCAGTCTGTTCACTTTTCTGCTCTTCAGTCAAAGGAGTATCTGTTTCTTCAATTTCAATCTTATACTTTGCAGCCAAATATTTCAAGCCTTCAGGATAACTTAAATGTTCATGTTCCATCACAAATTTCAATGGATCACCTGCTGCGCCACATCCAAAACATTTATAAATGTTTTTTGCAGGTGAAACTACGAAAGATGGTGTCTTTTCATCATGAAAAGGACAGACTCCTTTAAAGTTGGCTCCAGCTCTTTTTAAATGCACAAAATCTCCTACGACCTCTTCTACTCGGGCATATTCCAAGATTTTATTGATGGTATCCTTTGAAATCATAAAGTGATATAAAGTTATGAAAAATAAAAATGGATTTTCATCAAAATTGTATTAAACGTATACCAGATTGAAAGTAGAGTTCAGACGATAAATACACTCTTTTGTTAGAAAAAGTAGATTTGAAAATGAAAGATTCATCTTCTTAAAAAACTACAAATGCAATCTTTGGCACACTATTTTAAACCTTATTCTGCGAAGGCAATGACTGAGTAATATTCATTTTCAAAAACAGAAATATCTTTTTCAGCATTAGAAGAATTTACACCTAAAACAGTCTGAATATGCTCGTGTACCAATGGATAAATATTTTTTAATGAAGGACGTTCAAAATAAAGCCTTCCAGTACGTCTGACAATAAAATCAGAAACAGTCTGACACATTTCATGCTGAATGGAATAATCTATTTCTGCCAATAACAAAGCATTCGTATTTTTGGAATATTTAAGAGCAGCATTATTTAAAATTTCCACTGCATTGGAACCATATTTTCTTGCTAAGGATTTAACAGATTTCGAATCAAAATAAGAATACGTATCCGCTAATTTCTCTTCAAAATCTACAATACTTTTCTCTCCTGAGATATCTCCACCAGAAAGCACAATGTTATCAGTAGTACAAGAAATATAAGACCGTCCCTCCTCTCTCATTAATTGTTTCAAGGCAACATCAACGGCTCTTTCTGCCATCTTTCTAAATCCTGTCAATTTTCCTCCAGCAATCGAAATCAAACCCGACTCAGAAATAAATACCTCATCTTTTCTAGATAGATCTGATGGAGATTTGCCATCTTCATGAATCAATGGACGTAAGCCTGACCAAGAAGACTTGACATCAGACACTTGTAGATGGACATGAGGAAAGATATAATTTGCCGCTTTAAGTATGTATTCTACATCTGAAATATCAGCAAAACATTGCTCCAAGTTTCCTTTATAATTAGTATCTGTAGTCCCAATATAAACAATATCTTGCCTAGGAATTGCGAAAACCATACGTCCATCAGTAGGCACATCAAAATATACTGCTTGTCGAATGGGTAGCCTCTCTTTAGGCACTACAATATGAACTCCTTTAGTAAGATGCAAACGCTTGCCTTTTAGCGAATTATCAGATTTTCTTAAATTATCTACCCAAGGTCCTGAGGCATTAATAACCTTTTTAGCTTTAATTTGAAAAGTCAATCCTGTCCTCAAATCACTGACAAGAGCGCCTTTTACTATTTCATTGTCATAAATCAACTGATTGGCCTGTACATAATTGATGATAGATGCACCTTTTTTGGCTGCAGTTTTTAGTACTTCAATAGTTAATCTCGCATCATCTGAACGATATTCAATATAAATACCTCCGCCTAATAGTATATCATCCCTTAGTAAAGGTTCTTGCTCTAAGGTCTTTGATTTATTCAACATAAATCTACGCTCTTTCTTCTCTACTCCTGCTAAACGGTCATAAACATACAGTCCAAAAGAAGTAGAATACTTACCTAGTGAGCCACCTTTAATAATAGGTAATAACATTCTTTCAGGATAAACTATATGTGGAGCATTATGAAACAAAATTGTCCTTTCTTGTCCAGTCTCCCTGACAATACCAAATTCCATTTGTTTCAAATATCTCAAGCCACCATGAATCAACTTCGTCGAACGGCTACTTGTTCCTTCTGCAAAATCTCCCTTTTCTATTAAGGCTACCTTCAATCCTCTCGTAGCAGCATCTAGTGCAATACCTGCTCCAGTTATCCCGCCACCTACAACTAATATATCAAACTCCTGAGAACTCATCGTTTCAATGAGTTGATTTCTACCAAAACTATTCAAAGTATCCGTATCCATTTACCAAAAAAACTTCATTTTTAAAAAGTGAATGCAAAAATTAAAGATTGAAATATGAAATAATAAAGGAGCTCATATTCTCATTTTTTCCATTCTATCTGCAATACACAATGTTATACTTAACAAAAGTTGAATTAATACCTATTTTAAAAAGAAAATAAAAAAAGATATATCAACTTTCTATTCATTATACCTGAAAAACTCCAACATTAAATTTTTCTACTGGTGCATGATCAGCTGCTTCAATACCCATAGAAATCCATTTTCTTGTTTCCAATGGGTCAATAATTGCATCTATCCATAATCTAGCCCCTGCATAATAAGGGGTAGTTGTTTCATTATATTTATCGGTAATATTATTTAGCAACTCATTTTTCTCTTCTTCAGAGAGCTTTTTTCCTTTTGATTCCATTGATGCTACTTGAATTTGAAGCAATACTTTAGCAGCTTGTTCTCCTCCCATCACAGCAATTTTAGACATTGGCCATCCCACAATTAATCGTGGATCATAAGCTTTTCCACACATAGCATAATTTCCAGCACCATAAGAGTTGCCTGTTACAATAGTGAATTTAGGCACTGTACTATTTGAAACAGCATTCACCATTTTGGCTCCATCTTTAATAATACCACCATGTTCAGAACGGCTACCCACCATAAATCCAGTAACATCTTGCAAAAACACCAAGGGAATCTTTTTTTGATTACACAACATGATAAACCTCGCAGCTTTGTCAGCTGAGTCTGAATAGATGACACCACCGAATTGCATTTCCCCTTTAGCACTCTTTACAACACTTCTTTGGTTGGCAACGATTCCGACAGCCCACCCGTCTATACGTGCATAGGCACAAATAATAGTCTGACCATAATCCGATTTATATTCTGTAAATTCTGAATCATCAACAAGCCGTCTAATGATTTCTCTTGTATCATAAGGTTTATGAGTAGCTCCTGAATAAATACCGTAAATTTCTTCTTCTTTTAAAGTTGGAGATTTGGCTTCTATCCTATCAAAACCCGCTTTATCATGACTTCCAAATTGTGAAACCAATTGTTTGATTGTATCTAAGCAAGTTTTATCATCCGGAACATTATAGTCACACACTCCACTGATAGCCGTCTGGGTATGAGCACCTCCAAGTGTTTCTTTATCAATATTTTCACCAATTGCTGCTTTCACCAAATAAGGTCCTGCCAGAAATATAGAACCTTGTTGATTGACTATTAAAGATTCATCAGACATGATAGGTAGGTAGGCTCCACCAGCCACACAACTCCCCATAATCGCAGAAATCTGAGGAATGCCCAAAGAAGACATTTTGGCATTATTTCTAAAAATTCGACCGAAATTTTCTTTATCAGGAAAAATTTCATCTTGCATAGGTAAAAATGCTCCAGCACTATCCACTAAATAAATTACAGGAAGCCTGTTTTCCATTGCGATTTCCTGTGCTCTCAAATTTTTCTTTCCAGTAATCGGAAACCATGCACCCGCTTTAACTGTAGCATCGTTAGCAACAACCATACACATTTTACCAGAAACATATCCAATAACAGTTACAACCCCACCTGACGCACATCCGCCGTATTCTGGGTACATTCCCTCACCAACCAATGCTCCGATTTCTATATGTTCACTACCTTTGTCCAACAAGTAATCTATCCTTTCTCGGGCAGTCATTTTTCCTTTTTTGTGCTCAGACTCTATCTTCTTTTCTCCTCCTCCTAAATAAACTTTCTTGAGTTTAGATTTTAATTCATAGATAGCCAATTTCATGGCATCTTCATTCTTGTTGTATTCCAGTTCGTTCATTATGCAAGTTTAAAATCGCAAGGTTCAAAAATAGTAATTTTTGATGAAAGTCAAAAAAAGGAATTCTTTTAAAAATGAAAAGCGAATAAAACACCTTCATCCTAAAAGCATGGAGTCATTATCACCAAAATCTTACAAAGATTTATTCTACTACAGTATTATCCTATTGGCAAATGACTTATCAAAACTAACAGTTGCTTTGAGATTGTACATAATACCAAAAAGCCCTACAAAAGCTCTATGAAGAAACAAGGCATGTTGTGAACCTCTAGCTGCATTATCATTTTTCAATTCTTGCTTACTGTTTAATTCTTCTCCAAAAGATTGCAAATCAATATTGTATTGCTCATCTCCAAAATCAAAACTTTCAGCTCGTAGTGGTCGGCTAATCAATTCTATTATTCCAAGTGTAATATCTGAATACATTTTTTCCTCTTCAGGTGTATCAGATTCTCTTATAAAATCAAGATTTAAAAATATTTTTCTTAGTTGATTTGGGTCATTCAGTACCTCTTCTTTAATCAATGAAAAGTAATGATTATAAAAATCTGAAGATAATTCTTTTGAACAACCAAAATCTATTACTCCCAATTTTAAATCATCTGTAACTAGAAAATTACCAGGGTGTAAATCTGCATGAAATTTTCTTTTACTATGTATCTGGTCTTGAAAGAAATCAACTAAAGTTTGAGCAATGATATTCTTTTTTTCTTGACATGTTTCATTTTTGATAAAATCATTCAAGCTTTGACCTTCCAACCAATCCATAGTTAAAATTCTATGATTGGATAATTCTGGATAATATTTTGGAACAACTATTCTAGGATGATTTTCTGCTACCTCTAAAGCATCTTCTCCATTTTTCAATTCTTTGACATAGTCTGTCTCTTCAAGTAATCGTTCAACTATCTCTACAACATACTGTTCAACTGCTGCAGCAGAAACGCCCATATATCTCAATACAAATGGCTTGACCATATTGATGTCTGATTGAATACTATCAGCCACTCCAGGATATTGAATCTTCACTGCCAATTTTTTACCATCTTTATATGCCTCATGAACCTGTCCGATGGAAGCAGCAGCAACAGCATCTGGATTAAAATGGTCATATAAATCATAAGGTGATTTATCCATATATTTTCTGAAAGTATTCATCATCAATGGACCAGATAATCTCATTGCATTATTCTGAGCAGAGGCAAATTTTTCGGCATAAGCCTTTGGCAAAACTCCTGTATCTACGCTCAACATCTGAGCAATTTTTAAGGCTGTACCTTTCAATTGGGATAAGACATTAAAGATTTCCTCAGCATTTTTTCTATCTAATTCATCTCTATCATCTTTTCCAAATGCTTTCTTCGTATAATGAGTTACATAATTGCCACTCATTTTTACTCCAGCTTTAAAAAACTTAGAGGCTCTCGCCACTTTGCCAACAGGTATTTTACTTTGTGTTTCCATTATAGTTTTGTTTTATCATAAACTGAACAAGGTCAACTACGCTATCTATTGCATTAGGAGCTATTGTGTCAAATAATAAATTGACAAATTTTTCCACAGCCACATCTGTCTGCTCTTTATTTTCACTTTTATCATTAGACCAAAAAGTCAAAATAGACATCAGTGTTAACCCAAAAAGCTTAGGATATATATTATTAATAAACGGACGTTTTTGTATTTCTCCTCGCTCTTGACCCTCTTCTATCAAAACTTTAACAAATGATAAATATTCTAATTTAAATTTACTCAACAAAGGGCTCTTCCACCATGACAAAATTGATGGTAATTGTAAATTTATTTGTTGCTCGTCTTCAGAAATATTATGAAGCAATGCAAATACATAAGCTAACATTTTTTCTCTGGCGATATACTCATTAAATGTTGGCTCTTCAATACATTGTTCCAAAGTCAAAGTAGCATAATCCATCCAAATATTTTTCTCAATATCAAAAACAGTATCATATTCTGACAAATCATTGGAGATTTCAGAAATATGCTTTGGCAAACGGTGGTTTTGAAGTACAAACTCCTTGTATTGATGTATTACAGTCATACTTATTTAAAATAGATAAAAAATTATTTAGAATGATTACTCAAATTTAAAACCAATATTGCTTAATAAAGTTCTATTAAGGCTATGTTTGCATTATAACAAAGTTAAATATGCGTATCTTAAATGATTTGAGGAAAATTTTTGTTCAATACTTGAATGAAAATCTATTCACACAATCACCAAAAGAGTTATATGAACCGAATAATTATTTTTTAAATATCGGAGGAAAGCGCATGAGACCAGTATTGGTTTTATTGGGCTCACATCTCTATAATAAAAGATATGAAGATGTCTTACCTGCTGCAATGGCTATAGAATATTTTCACAATTTTTCTCTTATTCATGATGACATCATGGATGCTGCTCCATTAAGAAGAGGACAAGCAACAATTCATGAAAAATACAACTCCAATACTGCAATTCTGTCTGGAGATGCATTATTAGTATATGCATATAAATTTTTATCGCTTATTCCTCAGGAAAATCTAAAAACAATTCTAGAAATATTCAGCGATACAGCCATTGAAGTCTGTGAGGGTCAACAACTGGATATGAATTTTGAAACCCAAGCATCTGTTACTGAAGATGAATATATATGGATGATTAGACAAAAAACATCTGTTGTTCTCGCAGCAGCAATTAAAATTGGAAGTTTAATTGGAGGTGCTTCAAATGAAGATGCAGAATCTTTGTTTCAATATGCTTTAAATCTAGGAATTGCTTTTCAAATTCAAGATGATATTTTAGATTGTTATGGAAATATAGAATTAGTAGGAAAACAACCTGGTGGCGACATTATTCAAAATAAAAAGACTCTATTATTAATCAGAGCTTTGAATCACTGTCAAGATGCAGGCGACAAAACTTTAATTGATATTATGAATAAAAAATATTCCAATTCATCTGAAAAAATAAAAGATGTATTGAATATTTATGAAAAATACCAAATAAAAAATTCCGTTGAACAAAGCAAACAATCATATATAGATAAAGCAATAGCACATTTAGATGCTATTCTTTTAGAAAAAGAAAAAAAAGATATTTTATTTCAATTAACAGAATATTTAGTCAAAAGAGATTATTAATCAGTCAATTTTAAATAAGAACGAATCACTTCAAACACTTCATTGTCAGGATAGTATATCTCTTTGAAATATTTTTCAGCTTCTAAGAATTTAATTCTTGCCTCTTTGCTATTCTCTCTATAAAGTATTTGTCCTTGAAAAAAACAAATATTGCCCATTACTGATTTATCTCTAGCAAATTTCTTTTCTAATTCAGACAATGCCATTAAAACAGGTAGATAATCTACTTCTCTTTCATAATAAGCTTGAATCACTCGATTATATACTTCAGGACTACTAGGATTCAACATTAAAATATTGAATACTAACTGGTTTTGTATAGGCATCTTTTCTCTAATTGCTATATACAAATAGTCAAGCAATGCTTCTGGATTTTTGGGAGATAAAAGCAAAGCTTTATCAATAAACAAGATAGCAGTATCAGTCTTGTGTTGAAGATCATAGGCATAACTAACCAACCTGAGTGCATCCACTTTGGGTGAAGTTTCTTCATACAAATTATGAGAAACCATAGCATAATCAATTGCTAGACTATAGTTTCGCAATATATACTCGACATAAGCTAGATTGTAATAAGCAGGAGGATATTTACTATTCAAAGAGATAGGTTTACGCAACATTCTTTGAGCTTCATCATACTTACCTTGACCGATTAAGATATATCCTAACACAAAATAAGTCTCAAAATCAGCACTATTATTTTCTATACATTTTCGATTAACTTGTTCAAGTTTTGATGTTAAAACATCTTTAGAAATAGACATATTATCATCATAATGTAGAAAATAATCATAGAGATAATCAGCCTGAGCTTTATATAAAAATCCCTTTTCTGGATACAATTGAATAAAAGAATCTAAAATAACATCTGCATTCAATGCATATAATTGATATTCTCCAGAACGATTTCTTAACTCGGAAATCTTCTGTCCAGGAGATAAATTGATAAAACCAAATTTTTCAAATTGCAAATGGACAACATAAAAATGAATAGCTAAATTCAATTTTATCAAAAAAAGCTCTAAATCTTTGTTTTTAGGATCCACCTTTTCAATTAATTGATAAGCATCTAATATTCTCCCAGCAAGAACAAGACTATCACTCTTTTGTAATATAAAAGATTTATCTACTTGTGCCGATAAACTTTTTAAGCTACAAAAAATAATGAATGATACTACTATTAGCCTTTTTAAATTCATTTTATACTTAAAATCCATTTATATTTAGCAATATATCTAATTACTAGCCAAAATGAGAGATTGTTCTTCAAAAAAGATAGGTTATTCTTCAGAAAGTAGTGCGATATCTGCTTTATTGGAAGCACATCAAAAATCAAATTTTGAAATAAATAATGGCCCTCAAAATATTTATAGATGTTCAATTTGTGACCAATATCATCTGACCTCCAAAAAACCAAGCCATGCTATTTTAAAACAAAACTCAACAATAGCAAATGAAACAATAAAAAATGACATCCAAAGATGGACTAATAAGTTTAAAAATTTTAAAAGATAATAGCACCTATTTATTCAATAGAACCATCCAAATATCCAAACTCTCCATTATTGTAATCAACAAATGCTTTTGAAATTTCATCAAAAGTATTCATAACAAAAGGGCCATGAGCAGCTATTGGTTCGCCTATAGGTTCTCCACTTAGCACCAATACCAAGGATTCTTCAAGTGCTTTCAATTCAAAATTTTCACCATCATTCTTCATTAATACAAAATTATCCAAATCTGCAGACTCATTATTGACAGCAACTTTGCCTTCAATGATAAGCAATCCTGTATTAAAATTGGCTGGAAAAGATAATTCTAATGAACTATCCTTTTTCAATCTAATATTATATAAATGAATAGGACTAAAAGTGGATGCAATCCCTTTAGCATTTCTATACTCTCCTGCTATTACTTCAACTTCTCCCCTCTTGTTATCTAATAGAAATTTTTCAAAATCTTCATGACTTAAAGCCTGATACTTAGGTTTAGACATCTTATACTTAGCAGGGAGATTGACCCACAACTGAACCATTTGGAAATCACCGCCTTTCTTAGAAAATTCCTTTTCATGATATTCTTTATGAAGTACCCCTTTTGCTGCAGTCATCCATTGTACATCACCTTTGTGAATCACTCCTCCCCCGCCATGACTATCATGATGAGCCACACTACCTTGATATGCAATGGTAACAGTTTCAAACCCTCTATGAGGATGAACACCAACACCCTTAGGATAATTTGAAGGCGGAAAATAGAATTTTGAATTATAATCCAACAAAATAAATGGGTCCATTCTCTTCATTTCCATTCTATAAACACTTGGAATAAAATTATGAACTCTAAAACCGTCTCCAACAAAATGAGGCTCTGGAGGAGAGACAATCATTTCTACATTTTTTATATTCATCTACTATTCAACAATAAAATCGAAAAAAAGTTGTCATAAGGGCAAAAAGTGAGCTAATATTTTGATGGTGAAATTTAAATAACTATTATAAAAATCAATTCTTCTAAAATTATTACTTCCAACTCTAATTCTTTATATAAATTTGTGCATATTTTATGAGTCAGATTAATATTACTTTTCCTGATGGTTCATTGCGAGAATATGCAAAGGGCATTAGTGCTATTGAAATAGCAAAAGGATTAAGCAATTCATTAGCTAAAAAAGTGTTGGCAGCTAAAGTGAATGGTGAAGTGTGGGATTGTTCACGTCCAATTACAGATAATAGTACTTTACAATTATTGACATGGGAAGACGCAGAAGCGCAATCAACCTTTTGGCATTCATCAGCACACTTAATGGCAGAAGCATTAGAGTCTTTATATGAAGGAGTCAAGTTTGGAATTGGTCCTCCTATTGAAAATGGATTTTATTACGATATCGATTTAGGTGGTAAAACACTTTCAACCAATGACTTTGAGGCAATTGAAAAAAAAATGCGTCAACTTGCAGAAACTAAAAGTGAATATGTTCGTGCTGAAGTCAAAAAAGAAGATGCTATAAAATATTTCACACAGAAAGGAGACCAATACAAACTAGAACTATTGGATGGGCTTGAGGATGGCAAAATAACCTTTTATACACAAGGAAATTTCACTGATTTATGTAGAGGTCCCCACATCCCAAATACTAGTCATATCAAAGCTATCAAACTGACAAAAGTTGCAGGAGCTTATTGGAGAGGAGATGATTCACGCCCTCAATTGACAAGAGTTTATGGAATCACCTTTCCTAAACAAGAGCAATTAGATGAATACAATAAGCTGATAGAAGAAGCCCTCAAACGCGACCATAGAAAGCTAGGCAAAGAATTGGAATTGTTTACATTTTCAGATAAAGTTGGGATGGGACTTCCTCTTTGGTTGCCTAACGGTACACTTGTTAGAGATAAGCTAGTGGAATTTTTAAAGGCAGAGCAAATCAAAAGAGGATATAAGCCCGTTGTCACACCTCATATTGGCAAAAAAGATTTATATATCACTTCTGGACATTATGAAAAATATGGAAAAGATTCTTTTCAACCTATTTTAACTCCAGAAGAAAATGAAGAGTTTTTTTTAAAACCCATGAACTGCCCTCACCATTGCGAGATTTATAAATTTGTTCCTAAATCATATAGAGAACTACCTTATAGAGTAGCCGAATTTGGCACAGTATATCGCTATGAGCAGAGTGGTGAATTACACGGATTGACAAGAGTAAGAGGGTTTACTCAAGACGATGCACACATCTTTTGTACTGCAGAGCAGTTAAAAGGAGAATTTAAAGAGGTTATTTCATTGATTAAATATGTATTTAACAGATTAGGTTTTGAGAAGTTCACTGCGCAAATCTCTTTAAGAGACCCTGAAAAAAAAGAAAAATATATTGGCTCAGAAGACAATTGGCATAAGGCAGAACAAGCTATTATTGAAGCCACTGAAGAAATGGGGCTAGAAACTATCACTGAGTTGGGCGAAGCAGCATTTTATGGACCTAAATTAGACTTCATGGTAAAAGATGCCATCGGTCGTTCATGGCAACTAGGGACAATACAAGTTGATTATAACTTACCTGAAAGATTTGACTTGGAATATATCGGTGCAGACAATGAAAAGCATAGACCCATCATGATTCACCGTGCACCATTTGGTTCACTAGAAAGATTCATGGCTATTTTAATAGAACACTGTGCTGGAAATTTCCCATTGTGGCTTGCACCTAGACAAGTAGCTATCTTACCCATCAGCGATAAATTCACTTCTTATTCTGAAGATATACTGAATACATTATTATATTCAGATGTCAGAGCACATATTGATACTAGACCTGAAAAAATAGGTAGAAAAATTCGTGATGCTGAGGTTAGCAAAGTGCCTTATATGATTATCATTGGAGAAAAGGAAATGGATAACGACCTTATCTCTATTCGTCGTCATGGAGAAGGAGACATTGGACACATGTCAATAGATGAGTTTATGAAACTATTAACAGAAGAAAATTATCATTAATTTTTGTATTTTTGACCAAAATTTAAATCAATTTGATTCCTAGAAGAAAAATGGCCCCACCGGTCAAAAAAGTAAATGAACATAGATTAAACGAGGAAATCACTGTTCCTCAAATCAGATTAGTTGGTGATGGAATAGAACCAGTAGTCATTCCTACTTCAAAAGCCTTATTAATGGCAAAAGAAGAAGATTTGGACTTAGTGGAAATCTCTCCGAAAGCAGATCCTCCTGTCTGTAAAATCATGGATTACAAAAAATTTCTTTACGAAAAGAAGAGAAAGGAAAAGGAATTAAAAGCAAAGTCTCATAAAACTGAAATTAAAGAAATTAGATTTTCGCCAAATACCGATGACCACGATCTCAATTTTAAAAAGAAGCATGCTATCAAGTTTCTTCAGGAAGGAGCGAAAGTCAAAATCTATGTTCAGTTTAGAGGAAGAGCAATTATGTTTAAAGAAAGAGGAGAACTTCTGCTTTTGCAATTTGCTCAAAGCTTAGAAGATTATGGCGCATTAGAAAGCATGCCTAATCTTGAAGGAAAGAGAATGATGGCATTCATAGCTCCTAAGAAAAAATAATTTTAAAAATATTAAAAAAATCGTCAGCAAGCAATTTGTTGGCGATTTTTCTATTATCAGTCTTTACGATAGTTTCAAGACGATTTACCAACCATATTTCAGTATTATACCAAATTTTGTGATGGAAAATAAATCGCAACACTTACTTATAAGAAATCAAGAGATCAGTTCTAATTATAAAATTCAGCATCTACATAAGCTTTATCTCCATTCAACTGGAGCGCTTTTTTACCTGCAGATGAGATTCTAAAGCCTATATTCAAATTATCTGAAGTCTCTGGCAACTTCCCAATTACTTTTACAAATACAACTCTTTTATTAACCAGATTAGTCACCTTAATGATTGTTCCTACAGGAGCTGTTTTGTGCAAAGCAAAATAACTGTCTGACATATTAGGATTTTCAGTATTGATCCAAGTAATAGTCACCCTTGAAGATTGTAAATTCAATCCATTATTTTTTGCTTCAATAAATGCATTTTCCAATTGAGATTGAGGACTTTTGCTATTCACATTCTTAAGTGCAGCAGATTCTGCTTCTGTTGAAGGTTTTGGGAATATTGGACTTTCGGGCTTATTAGGAGTTACAGATGGAGCAATAGGTTTTTTCTCAGATTCAACTGGTGGTGAAACTATTGGTTTTGGCGAAACTTCTGCCTTAGCTTCTTTTTTCACATTCTCATTCAAAAGATGATTTTTAATCAATAATTTTGAACCCACTTTAATATCATTTCCTTCTAAATGATTCCATGCTTTTATTTCTTCAATAGAAACGTTATAAATTTTTGAAATAGCATACAAAGTTTGTTTTTCAACTACTAGGTGTTCAAGCATTTGAAATTTATTATTTTGTACTGTTTTATCTATTGAAGGAACTTGGATATTTGTTTTGAATTGTTGAGATTCAGTTCCTGTCGCTCCAGCAAATGGCTGAGTAGTCATTTTTTGAGATGGAGAATGCTTAACTTGACCTTGTTGAATTTGAGCGTCTAAAGTAATGCTAGGAATTTTTACAGTGTCCCCTATCTGAATACTATAATTCACAATTTGAGGATTGGCTTTTAATAAATCGTTGATATGGATTTTATAATTTCTAGCAATGCCATATAAAGTTTCACCAGAAACAACTATATGACTTACAACATTTTGCGCATAAATATTTAAATTAAAAATGTAGGATATTACTAATAAAGACACAATAAATTTTAATTTTTCCATTTTTGTTTTATATTTTGACAATAAAATATTTAAGGATTGATTACTTTTAATTACTTTCTTTCAACAAATGTGGTCTAAACAAATGAAAAATCAGACACTTTCCCTTTTTTTAACGATTCTTTTATCATTCGTTTTTCATTTATTGATGATTGCTGATACAAATATCAATAAAAATGCCATAAATATTTACCACATCCATTTGTCTGAAGAAATCCAACCGGCAGCTGCCCGTATGATAAAAAAATCATTTCTAGAGGCACAAAAATCTAATGTGGACTATATTCTTCTTGAAATCAATACTTATGGTGGTCGTCTAGATGTGGCTGACTCAATAAGAACTAGAATACTCAATTCTAAGATTCCAACAATTGCATTTATCAATAACAATGCAGCTTCTGCTGGTGCATTGATATCATTGGCTTGCGACAAAATCTTTATGGCTCCTGGTTCATCAATAGGTGCAGCTACTGTCGTCAATGGAAATGATGGACAGGCATTGCCTGATAAATATCAGTCTTATATGCGTAGTATGATGCGTTCAACTGCTGAAACTAAAGGCAGAAATCCTAATATTGCTGAAGCTATGGTTGATGAAAGGGTGATTGTGCCAGGCATTAGAGACTCAGGAAAAGTATTGACACTGACAGCTACAGAAGCATTAAAATATCATATCGCTGACAATATTTCTGAAGACACTAAAGATATTTTTAAAGATTTGAATATCCAAAATTACAATCTTATCGAACATCAAATCACTGCTACTGATTCTGTCATTAGTTTTTTATTGAACCCATTGGTGAACAGTATTCTAATTTTAATAATTATTGGTGGTTTATATTTTGAATTTAAAACTCCTGGACTTGGCTTATTTATTTTAGCTTCCTTGACTGCAGCTATTTTATACTTTGCACCTTTAATCATTGATGGCACAGCCAATATTTGGGAAATTCTTTTATTCTTAATTGGAGTTGTTCTCATACTATTAGAAATTTTTATTATCCCAGGGTTTGGAGTTACGGGTATTGCAGGTATTATCTGTATAGTTGCAGGACTAACATTTAGTTTGGTAAATTTCAATGGTTTTCAATTTGAATTTAATTTTATTACTGGAGATTTATTAGCTCGTTCTTTTTTTAGAGTGGTGGCTATTATTTCTGTTGCTTTTGTAATTATTTTCTTCTTTGGTGAATCAATCATCAACCTGCCAGGATTTAATAGACTAGTGCTCAAATCAGAACAATTTTCACACAAAGGATTTACTACCAGACAAGATGAATTATATCAAATGATAGGAAAAGAAGGAGTTGTCATCCAACCTTTGAGACCAACAGGGAAAATAAATATAGAAGGTAATCTATATGAAGCTATTAGCAACTCCCATTATGTTGAAAAAAACACAATAGTCAAGGTGTTAAGCATTAATGGTTATTCTTTAACTGTAAGCCCTAAAGCATGAAAATAACAGGAATTATCCCTGCAAGATATGCTTCATCTAGATTTCCTGGCAAACCATTAGTGTTGATAGATGGTAAGCCAATGATTCAACATGTGTATGAACAATGTAAACAATCTACAATACTTAGCGATATCATAATTGCTACTGATCATCAAGAAATTTTAAAAACAGCTATAGGTTTTGGAGCAAAAGCCGTTATGACCTCTCCACAACACTTATCTGGCACTGATCGTTGTGCTGAAGTAGCTGAATATACCCATACTGATGCTATTATCAATATTCAGGGAGATGAGCCACGCATCCATCCCCAACAAATCAACCAGCTAGGCAGGCTGCTCATTGAAGGCTTTCCAATTGCAACTCTAGCGATAAAAACAGATTTTAATAATGCTCAAAATCATGACATTGTAAAGGTTGTTAAAAACATTTATGATAAAGCACTCTATTTTTCTAGAGCTCCTATTCCCTATCATTCTACCCATTTATATTTTCAACATATTGGAATTTATGGTTTCCAAAAAGAAATTTTATTAGAAATATCAAAACTCTCCCCAAGCCAATTAGAATTATCTGAAAAACTAGAACAGTTGAGATGGTTAGAAAACGGGTATGAAATTATAGTTGGTGAAACTCAATACTCCAGTATCTCTATTGACAGACCTGAAGATTTGCTGAAAATATAAGTTGAATTCAATATAGGTAATGTACTGAAAAATGGTTGGTAGAAATATCAAAAAAAGAAGATAGCACACTCACTATCATTGAGAAAATGTCAAATTACTTGTAATTCTTTCTTAGTTCAAAATTTTGTCCTAAATATACTTTTCTTACAGTAGGATCTTCTGCTAACTCTTCAGCTGAGCCATGTTTCAAAATCTTTCCTTCAAATAATAAGTAAGCTCTATCTGTAATCGAAAGTGTCTCTTGAACATTATGATCTGTAATCAGAACGCCAATATTTCTATTTTTTAATTCTGCAACAATAAACTGAATATCTTCAACGGCTATCGGATCAATACCAGCAAAAGGCTCATCTAATAAAATAAATTTTGGATTAGAAGCTAAAGCCCTTGCTATTTCAGTTCTCCGTCTTTCTCCACCTGAAAGTACTTTGCCCAAATTTTTTCGTACATGCGTCAAATTCAAATCTTCAAGCAATTGTTCCAATTTATCCCTTTGTTCAGATTTGCTGAGTCCTGAAAATTCTAATATAGCTTTAATATTGTCTTCAACACTTAAAGAACGAAATACTGAATTTTCTTGTGGGAGATATCCTATCCCTAATTTTGCTCTTTTATACATCGGAAACTTGGAAATATCCTTGTCCTCCAAAAATATTTTTCCTTTATCTGGCGTCAACAATCCTGTGATCATATAAAAAGATGTAGTTTTCCCCGCACCATTAGGCCCAAGAAGACCAACTATCTCACCTTGATTGACCTCAATAGAAACTTCGTTGACAACCACTCGCCTACTATACGTTTTAATCAGTTTATCTGATCTTAATACCACTGTTTTTATTTTAAATCCTTAACTCTTAATTCAATATTCTGATGACCATTCCAATCATTTAAATACAATTGGTAACAGATGTCAAACTTAGATTTACTTCTTAAATATGGAATATAATCCCACATATTATACCCAATTCCAGATTTCGACATTTGTCCAGGCTTTGAAACATGTAATTTGAGATGTGATTTACCTACAAATCCATTATTACCAGTATCTCTTACATCTCTTGTTACGAAAGTAGGCTTGTGATTGCCATTCCCAAATGGAGCCATTCTTTTTATCCATTCATAAAACTCAGGAGTAATATCTTCTAGCTCGATGACATCATCTACCTCTATTTTCTGAACCAATTGCTCATTCTCAATACGTTCTTCTACAATTTGCTCAAAAAGTTGAATGAATTTTTCAACATACTTCCTTTCCATACTGAAACCAGCAGCATATTTATGACCACCAAACTGTGCCAAATATTCACTGCAAGAAGCAATCGCTTCATATAAGTCAAATCCTCCAATAGAGCGACCTGAACCTATTATCATTCCATTAGATTCTGTAAGAATGAGCGCAGGTTTGTGGAATTTGTCAACCATTCGAGAAGCAACAATTGCAATCAATCCTTGATGCCAATCTTCTTGAAAAATAACGATGGCTTTCTTATTGTCAAAATCCTCATCCTCTTGTATAATATTTAAAGCAGATGAGGTAATATCTTTATCCAATAATTGCCTATCATAATTATTATCATGAATAAATTGTGCTTTTTTCCTAGCTTCCTTAGAATTTGACTCAATGAGTAATTCAACAGCATAGGAAGCATGTAGAATTCTTCCAGCAGCATTGATTCTAGGACTGATAGTAAAAACCAGATCCATTAACTCCAATTTTCTTTTGGCTTTGACAATATCTAATATAGCCTTAAATCCAGCTCGACTTCTTTGGTTGATATATTTCATACCAAAATGAGCCAAAATTCTGTTTTCACCACTGAGAGGCACTGTATCTGCTGCAATGCTTACTGCAACAAAATCAAGCTGTGAAAATAAAAAATCTTTATCTAAATGGTATTTCTGTGTATATGCTTGAATCAGTTTAAAACCCACTCCACATCCACTCAAATCTTTATAAGGATATTCGCAATCTACTCTTTTGGGATTTAATACAGCAAGTGCATTGGGCAATGATTTTTCAGGTAAATGATGGTCGCAAATAATGATATCAATATTCTTCTCTTTAGCATAATTGATTTTACTATGCTCTTTAATTCCACAATCCAAAACAATCATTAAAGAATATGAATTTTCAGCTGCAAAATCAATCCCATCATTAGAGATACCACAACCTTCCTTATTTCTATCAGGTGTATAATATCCTATATGTGGATAATATTTGATAAAAAAGGTATAAAGCATGGCAACAGAAGTAATTCCATCGACATCATAATCTCCATAAATAAGGATTTTCTTTCCTGATTGAATAGCTTGATGGATACTATCTACAGCTATATCCATATCTTTCATCAGAAAAGGAGAATGCAAGAAGTCTAATGAAGAATTAAAAAATCGTTGTGCTTCCTCTTTGTTTTTAATTCCTCTAAGAACTAAAATCTTACAAATTGAAATCGGGAGATTTAATTCAGAATGAAGAGAGTTTACGATAGAGTCATCTGCTTGTAAAAACAACCATTCCTTAAACTTTGGAGTTATTATTAATGACTCTGGCATATACTATTTTACTATTCTTTATAATTGTTTACTTTATTTTTTAATAACTCACTTGTCAATCATTTGATTTACACTCAAATATTCACATAAATTTAAACTATTTATTTCATTCTCTTATAAAGTTATAGCAACATAAAAATTGTATCAATTGTTGTGGATAATTTGAATAAAAAATGAAATATATAAATGATTATTTTGTAAATATACGGAAATATAAAAAATGTTCTCTCTTGCAAATTTTAATATTTTAAATTAATCAAAAATAGAGAAATATATTTTTTCTTATCTTGGAGAATATTTTCTAGTTCTAGATTTTTTATGAAAACAATTCTTGCATTTATCTTTCTATTTTTCTCCTTTTGGACAATTCAAGCTCAAAATTTAGACATCGATACGGTATCTACTTATGATGTTAATCTCTCAGATTATATGACTACAAATGGACGTGTGTTTTATGCCAATGGCAAAACAATTTCAAAGGATAAATATGAATTTTATAGAGAGTCATGGAAGAAACTTCAAGAATGTCAGCCTTGTAAAGTTTACACTTATAATATTGATGGGATATTAAAGCATATTTCTATTCAATATAATGAATGCCTAGTCAATAATTTTGTTGAATATTATCCTAATGGGAAAATAAAAGTAGAGGGAAATTTCAAGGCAGTAGAAAACAATGACTGGTCCAATTTAAGGCTCAGAGGCTTGTGTAGTATTCGAGAAGGAAATTGGAATTATTATAATGACAATGGCGTATTGTCTTATATAGAAACCTATGAAAATGGCAAAGTAATCAACACAGAATATATTAAAGAAGAAAAACCTAGTACAATCAATAAATTCAAAGATGTATTCAAAAGAAAAACAGAAGAATAATCTGTCTTTGCCAAGTGAGCCACTATTTCAATATATATTTAGAAATATCTTTGCTTCATGTTCAGTGAAGGAATAATTTTAATGGCGATAGCTACGCTTTGCTTTTCACTATTGAGCGTATGTGTTAAATATATTGGTCATATTCCTGCACATGAGATAATATTTTTCAGAGGTATTATCTCTTTAGTTTTGAGTTATGCTCACATCACAAAATTAAATATTCCAGTATTTGGCAATCATAAAAAATTATTAATAGCTAGAGGGTTTTGGGGAACAGCTGCTTTGACATGTTTCTTTTTTGCAGTACAAAAAATCCCATTAGCTACCGCTGCTACGCTACAATATACTGCTCCTATTTTCACTGCTATATTTAGTATTTTTTATCTGAAAGAAAAAGTCAGCACTATTCAATGGTTATTTATTTTTTTAGCGATGGTGGGTGTTGTGCTAATCAATGGAATTGATGGCAATGTCAATTTATTTTATTTTATACTAGCAGTACTTTCAGGAGTATTTTCTGGTTTAGCTTATGTCATTGTCAGGAAATTAAAATCTACTGAACATCCAGCCGTCATTGTTTTTTATTTTCCATTTATAGCAGTACCTATTATGTCAATCTGGACTTATTTTGACTGGGTGCAACCCCAGGGGAAAGACTGGTTGATTATTTTACTGATAGGACTATTGACACAATTGGGACAGTTTTTAATGACCAAATCACTACAAAAAGAAAATGCAGCCAGAGCAACAAGTGTAATGTTTGTAGGAACAGTCAATGCATTTATTTTCAGCATTTTATTATTTAAAGAACATTATAATGCAATTAGTATTGTAGGTATCTTTGTCGTTACAATTTCCGTTATCTCAAATATTTTTTTCACCTCAAGAAAAATAGTTTAAAATTGAAGAAAAGCAGTTCTCTCCCAACACAATTTAAACAACAAATCCAGCAACTATTGGGTGCAGAAGCCACTACATATTTTAATAGTTTGGATGAAGAAGAGGTCAGTTCTATCAGAATCCATCCTCTCCACGCCTATTCTCCTGAGATAGACACAGCTATTATTCCATGGGAAGAGCATGGTCGATATTTATCTGAGCGACCGGTATTTGCTCATGACCCAGCTTGGCATGGAGGTATGTACTATGTTCAAGAAAGTTCATCAATGCTGACAGGCTATATTTGTAAAAATTTATTTCACTCTCCTATTGTAGCATTAGATTTATGTGCAGCTCCTGGTGGAAAATCTACTCATTTATTGGATGTTTTACCTCATGAAAGTCTTTTAGTAAGTAATGAAATCATTTCAAAGCGCAATCAGATTTTGGCAGAAAATATTCAAAGATGGGGAAATGGCTATAATATTATTACTAAAGGCGAATCTCATGAATTTGCATCATTGGAACAGTTCTTTGATTTAGTTGTGATTGATGCCCCATGCTCAGGTGAAGGTCTGTTTAGAAGACAAGCAGAAGCGATAGAGGAATGGAGTGAAGAAAATGTGCGTATATGTACAGAAAGGCAAGAAAATATATTGAACAATATTCTTCATTCCATCAAGACTGGAGGATACTTGTGTTATAGCACATGTACCTATGAATTGTCAGAAAATGAAGGACAAGTACAAAAACTATTAGATACAGGCTTGTTTGAGCTGATAAAGATTGATATAAAAGATTTTAGTGGATTACGTGAAGGCTATATTCCAGGGACGGTAAGATGCTGGTCGCATTTGGTCAAAGGAAGTGGTTTTTATATTTCCCTCTTAAAAAAAGTGGCACATACTTCTGAGAGTTTACAAATAAGAAAAAAAAGACTATGGAATTGGAAATCATCAAGAAAAATTCCAAATCCTTTAGAGCACTTTGTTCAAATCACTCAGAAATATACTTTATATCAATCGGGTGAATTTCTACGAGCATTTCCACAAAAATATCAATATGAATTATCGTCAATTGCTGAAAATGTGTCTATTACAAATTTTGGAATTAATTTAGGCAAATTAAATAAAGAGATTTTCACTCCTGCTCATGCGCTAATATATTCTACATTATTACATCCTGATATTCCAAAATATACATCAGATGACAAAACCTTGGCACTTGATTTTTTAAGAAGAAAAGAGATACCTGTTTTAAAAATCCTAAAAAATGGTTGGGCTGTATTTCAATGGAAAAATATTCCTCTAGGATGGATAAAACAAAATGCTCAACGTGTCAATAATTATTATCCTTTGAATTGGATGCTCAGAAAGTAAAATTAAAAATATTCTAGAAAGTTCGTATCCTTTCCAGATACTATCCTTTTATATCTATTATGCAAAAGATGTCCAATTGTGTCTTCCCAATCTAATTTCAATTGATGTCCATTAATAAATTTGACACCCGCTACTTCAGCAGCAGTGCCAGTAAAAAATGCGCCATCTGCTTGAGTAACATCTTCAACACCAAACTCTCTTTCAATCACCTCAATTCCCATTTGCTTGGCTATATCCATAAGCGTTTGTCTCGTAATACTAGGAAACACTTTATCTGACGGGGGAACGTATAATTTTCCGTTTTTCTCATAAAAAAAGGAACATCCTGGACCTTGAGCAACATAGCCCTCTAGGTCAAGCATAAGTGCTTCATCATAACCCTTATCTCTAGCTTCTTTAGTTGCCAAAATATCATTGGGAAAATGTCCAATAATCTTTGAGTCAATATAGGTAGTTTTAGGATGAAGTCGCCTCCATGAAGATACCATTACATTTAACTCATTGTTATCATAGTATCGAGTCCATTTCCAACAAGTCATTAATACATTAGGGTGTTCAGCATCAGCTCTTAAAGTCATGTTTTTATCCATGAATACCAGAGGTCTAACATAGGCTTCTTTCAACCCATTTTTCTCTATCAATTCATAGGCATAATTGATCAATTCTTGACTAGTATATGGTACACTTATACCCATTTTTTCAGAGGAAGCTAGTAACCGTTCAAAATGTCTTCTCACTTTAAAAAGATGTGGTCCCTGTGCTGTATGATATGCCCGAATTCCTTCAAAAACGCCATATCCATAATGTAATGTCTGGTTGAATGGACTTATTTTGAAATCTTTTACATTTCTAAAATTGCCATTAAAAAATAAAATCGTTTTATCGGTATGATATAGCATAATCGTTTGAAAGTTAATATTAACAAGTTAATTAAAAATATTTGCTTTTAATGTTTTCGTACTACAAAACTTCATTAATAGTTTTTTTCATTTGCGAATAGTCCTATTTTTGAACAATTTATAACAGAGAAGATGAAATATAATAAGTTATTTATAAGCGTTTTAGTTGTATTATTTTTGACATCATGTGTACTTATTAAAGAACAACGTAATCATAAAAAACATCAGAATATTGAATACGAAGCTGTATATAATGACGAAACTGAAAAATTGGATTTTGAATCTGCAAGCAGAACAAGTGACTCAAATGAAATTTGGTATCATCCCAATCCATGGTGGAGAATAAAAAGTGAACCATTTACAACAAGTAATCCAAGCGTTCAGAATATAAGATTTAGACCACAATATGGCTTTTCTTTTTATATAGATCCTAATACCCATCTGTCAGTTAAAGATGTTTGGGATTCATGGATTCATAAAAATGCTTTTTCAACTCTTCCTAACCCTGCTGCTCACAATTGGCAAGCATTTATATCCACTTATAAAGATTTATTTTCTGCACATCCAGAATATTTGGCTGAAAAAGATGGGAAAAGATTAGGATATGGAAAGACTTCCAAATTGTGTGTAAGCAATCCTGATGTACAAAAGCTTTATATACAATACACAAAAGATAGAATCTTAAAAAATCCTGAGATAGATATGTTTAGTGTTGAACCATCTGATGGCGCTGGACATTGTACATGTAATAATTGTACAAAAATTGGAAGTGTAAGCAATCAAGTATTTTATTTGGCCAATATTATAGCAAAAGGTATCAAAAATATATTTCCTAATAAAACCCTAGGGTTATATGCATATTATTTTCATGCAGATGTACCTTCGTTTCCTCTTGAAGATAACATATTGGTTCTAGTCGCCCCGCAAGGCTTCCAAGACTTCTATAGTGCTCCTCTTGGACTATTAAATGCGTGGTATGATAGACATAAAAACATCGGAGTAAGGGGATATCTAGCGATACCTCAATGGAAGGCAGAACAACCAAGAGTCTATAAGGATTATTTTTTTAATGAAGTATTATTTGCAGCAAATATTAATAGTAAGTTTGTAGAATATGAAACAGGGACAAGTCTAAATACTATTTTGTTTAGTACTTTATTAAGTAAAATTTCAAAAAATCCTAGTCTGACTTGGGAAGAGGTGTTCGATAAATTTTTAAACGATTGTTTTCCCAGCTCAAAAATCCCAATGGAGAGACTTTTTAATCGATGGTTTAATGAAGCGTGGATTAAAGGTGGCGATGAAATTCTCTATAGTTTATATGATATAAATGAAGCTTCAAAACTTACAAAAAATCGTCATGAATTACAAAGAATAAGAGACTTAAAAGCATATGTCAATTATTTGATAATCTATGAAGATTTTAGTCTAAATAAAAACAATAAGGCGGCAGTAATCAAGCTCTTTGATTATCTATATAATTCTTCCAATAGAAATATTGTAAATGTCTATGCTCTAACTAGGTTATTAGAAAAATATTATAATAACTATGATGGTTTGAAAGAAAAATACATTTATAAAAAAATCGAAGATAAAAAATGGATACAATACCTTTCTGACAACGATATTGACAAACTTTTTGAAGAAAATATTCGAAAATTTACGCCAATAAAAAGTAATTATCTAACAATAGATGACATTAATGATATATTTAATCAGTATCATGAAAACATACAGTATATTAAGGACTTTTCAATGTCATTAAGGTATAGAGATAATCTATATTTTTATAATCTTTCTAATACCATCAAAATAAAACCCACTTATTCTGCAAAAGATAGCAAAACAATTATAAGCATTGAGAGTGTTGGTTCTAGTAATATATTCTTTTCCCAAAAATTCCTTGATAACAATGAAGAATGGGAAGTTAATATCCCCAAAAATACCATTTATAAAATTTCTCAAAAAAGGGTAAGTTCATGCGACGTTTCTTTAAAGGGAGAAGTTATACCCATGACTTCAATTATCCCCAAAAACGTTGCAAACAAGTACAATGTAAATAAATTTGATAAAAATAAAAAATTGATAAAAACAGAAAGTACAATTCCAATTTTAGATGCCTTTCCTATATATATATTAACCCCTAAAATTAATTCAAATTAATTCATTTTTACTGATTTTAATACTAGCATATTCATCGCATTAGATGGCATATAACTAATATTTGGACCAATAAATCGAATCAATTCATCATAAAACAGTGGCACAATAGGTGCATCTTCCATCATAATATTTTCCATCTCAAGATATAATTTAGAAGACTTATCGTTGTCTGATTGCATGGATTTTACATATAAGCTGTCATATTTCTGATTGTGATAACGAGTGTAATTTGGAGGAGCTGAATTAGGTCCATAAAATAGTGCTAAAAAATTTTCCACATCTGGGTAATCTCCTATCCAAGATGCTCTGAAAAAATCTACATCATTTTTAGCCATTGCTTCTCTAAGAAAAGAACCTGGAGACAGTTGAATCTCAACTTTTATACCTATCTCTTCTAAAGACTTGGCAATAAATTCAGTCAAATCTTGATAATTTGGATTAGAACTTAGTACAATCGGCTTCATTCCTTTTCCATCTGGATAACCTGCCTTTTCTAGTAATTGCCTCGCTAATTTTGGTTGATAAGAATAACCTTTCACATTTTCATTAAAGCCATTGACACCTTGAGGTACAATCCCATAATGTGCAGGAATTCCGATTCCGTTTCTTAAATATAAAATCATCTTTTCTCTATCAATAGCATAATTGATTGCCTGCCTAACCAATTTATTCTTGAGAGCTTGATTTTTAACTTTATCCATAGAAAAACCTAAATATTCTGTGTTCATATATGGACCTCTTATCATTTTTACTTGACCTTTAAGTTCATCTTTTAATTCCCCTTTTGAATTTAAAACCTTGTCTATAAAAGACTTATCTATTCCAGAAACAAAATCTAACCCTCCTTGCAAAAATTGAAGAAACTCTACTGCTCTGTCATTTAAAAAACTAACTTTTACACCATCAATATAAGGAAGTGGATTTCCAGCACTATCGGTTTCAAAATAATTTTTATTGCGTTTTAATACTAGAGCATTATTCTCTTGCCATTTGACCAATTGAAAAGGACCCGTACCTATTGCAATTTTCCGAAAATCTTTTTGATATCGTTCAACAATTTCTTTGGGAACAACAGAGCAATATTGAAGCGTCAATATACTAGATAAAGGCCTGAAAGGATTTTTTAAATGAATTATAAATGTTGTATCGTCTTTAGCTTCAAAGGGAATTGAATCTCTGACTCGACCATTAAACAGCCAAGCACCTGTTGACGCAATGCTATTATCAATGAGCCTATTGAAGCTATATACAAAATCATCTGCTACTACCCTTCTCCCTTTCCCTGAATTAAATATAGGGTGGTCATGAAAATATACATCATCACGCAAATAAAAAGTATAGACCAATCCATCGTCTGAGATTTCATAATGTTTAGAAATTGATGGAATAACATTCAATTCATCGTCTAATTGTAACAACCCATTATATAGCTGATTGCACATCCACATAGTAGATTGATCTTTGGAAAAGGCTGGGTCTAATGAACTAAGTCCTGCATTCAAATTCAATTTAAAAACTTGATGTCTAGATAAATCTTGACGATTGTTGCAACCTATCAAGATAAGACAGAAGAATAAAAAGAATTGAAACACTTTCATTATATATCCTTACATTTTTGAAAATAAATCTATCTGCTGATCTATTAAACTCAAAGTTTCTTTTGATAAAAAATTTCCATTCTCATCAAATTGTTTACTTACAGAAGAAATTGGAATTTTACAATGTAAGACATTTATTCTTAGATAGTTAAGTACATTAGTAAAGTCATCCATTCCTCTTAAATTTCCTGCTCTCCCATCTGCAACTCCTACTAAGGCTGCTTTTTTATTATGATAACTTTTTTTAATGTCACTTGCATCAATCATCAATTTTAATATTCCTGGATAACTTCCATTATACTCAGGGATAATAAAAATAAATTTAGAAGCAGACACTAAATACTTCATTTCAATTTGAGAAAATAGAGAGGATTTTATATCATACATTTCATTACTTAATATATCTGCTGGTAAATCTTGCAAGTCTAAAAACTGAAAATCAACTTTCTTATTGATTAATCTACTGATATAAACATCAGTAACTTTTTTTGTCCAGCTATTCGGGCGATTAGTACAAGATATAATAGTTATCATATTTCAAAAAATAAAAGACAAATATAATAGTTCAAATTCATTTCAATTGATTATCCACATTCCATGTGGGCAACTAAGCATATTCTTTAAGCGTATTGATGAGGATATACTTTATCTTTGTTATTGAAAAAAACACAGAATATGAAGTTCACATATTATGGTCATTCATGCTTTGCAATAGAAATCAGAGGTAAAAAAATTTTATTTGATCCATTTATTACACCGAATGAATTGGCCAATCAGCTTGTGTCTATTCAAGATATTCAATGTGACTATATTTTTATTTCTCATGGTCATGCCGACCATATTGCAGATGCAGTAGAAATTGCAAAGAGAACAAATGCAAAATGTGTTGCAGCATTTGAAGTGACAGACTGGTTGCAAAAACAAGGAGTTTCAAATATTCATCCGATGAATACTGGTGGAAAATGGAATTTTGACTTTGGTATTGTCAAATGTGTAGTTGCCCAACATTCATCTGGACTTCCTGATGGCACTTACGGAGGCAATCCTATGGGATTTGTTTTTATCACAGAAGAAGGAGATTTTTATTATAGTGGAGATACTGCATTAACATTAGATATGCAATTGATTCCTAGATGGGCTGATTTGAAATTTGCTATTTTACCAATTGGCGACAATTTCACTATGGATGCAGAAGATGCTACTATTGCAGCTGAATTTATTAAAACCAATAAAGTCATTGCTGTTCATTACGACACATTTGGATATATAAAAATCGATCACGCACACGTAAAAAGAATATTTGCTGAAAAAGGCATTCAGTTATTGATGCCTAAAATCCATCAAACAGTCGAGATATAAGAAAAATACTATGGGAAAAATCATAAGTGTAGCCAACCAAAAAGGCGGAGTAGGCAAAACGACAACGGCAATAAATTTAGCAGCTAGTTTGGCCATTTTAGAATACAAAACCTTGTTAGTGGATGCCGATCCTCAAGCCAATGGTACCAGCGGCTGCGGATTCGATCCAAAAGCAATCAAAATCAGTTTATATGAATGCTTGATTGATGAAAAATCTGCTAAAGATGTAGTTTTAGAGACAGAAACACCTAATTTATTTTTAATACCATCTCACCTTGACCTAGTCGGAGCAGAAATCGAATTAATCAATCATCCTAATCGCGAAAATATTATGAAGCAGATGCTTGAACCTATCAAGAACGATTTTGATTTTATAATAATTGATTGCTCGCCATCATTAGGATTAATTACTGTCAATGCGCTTACTGCTTCAGATGCAGTATTAATACCTGTCCAATGCGAGTTTTTTGCTCTTGAAGGTTTAGGCAAATTACTAAATACCATCAAAATAGTACAGACAAGATTAAATACAGAATTAGAAATTGAAGGAATTTTATTGACCATGTATGATACTAGGCTCAACTTGTCTAATCAAGTCGTTCAGGAAGTCAAAAGAAGATTTGGAGACAGTGTATTCAGAACAATTATACATAGAAACACCCGATTAGGTGAGGCTCAGAGTATGCGTACTCCAGTTATTATGTATGACGCTGATAGTAAGGGAGCATTTAATTATCTAAATCTGGCAAGAGAAATCTTACAATCCAATGATTTAATATCGTCAATTGATGGTTCAACTGCAGAATTAAACTAATATGGCTAAGAAAAAATTTGTTGGTAGTGGGATAAGAGCTTTGCTTTCTGATATGAGCGAAGAAGCAGAAGTGGTAAAAATAAATGAATATGATGTTGATTCCATTATTAATACCGTTTCAAAAATTCAATTAGAAGAAATTGAAGTCAATCCATTTCAACCCAGAGTGGATTTTAACGAAAATGCTTTAATGGATTTGGCTAATTCTATCCGTATTCATGGAGTTATTCAACCGATTACTGTTAGAAAAATTGCTCCTAAAAAATATCAACTTATTGCAGGAGAAAGAAGATTACGAGCCTCAAAAATGGCTGGTCAAGTTGATATTCCTGCTTATGTAAGAGAAGTAAACGATCAGGAATCTTTAGAAATAGCATTGATAGAAAACATTCAAAGAGAAGATTTGAATGCAATGGAAATTTCTATTAACTACAAGCGACTAATTGATGAATGTGAGCTGACTCATGAATCTTTAGGGGAAAGATTGGGAAAAGATCGCTCTACAATAACTAATTATCTACGTTTGCTCAAATTACCTCCTGAAATCCAACATGCACTGAAAGCAAGATCGATTAGTATGGGTCATGCTAGAGCTTTAATCGCTTTACCTGAAATTGATAAATTATTATATGCATTTAAGGAAATCGAATCAAAAGGACTTTCTGTTAGAAAGACTGAAGACTTGGTGAGAAGTCTTAATAGTGATGTAAAAACTGTAACAAATAAGAACAGTGGAACCAAGCAACTGCCTACTTCTTATCTACAGGTGCAAAATAGATTGACAGATGCCTTAGAAACTAAAGTAAAAATTAAAAAGGGAAATACTGACAAGGGAGAGATTGTGATACCATTTTATTCAGCAGCAGATTTAGAAAGACTAATAGAACTTTTGGAGAAGTAATAAGATTTGTTTTCCTTCAATCTTCTTTATCAATAGTGAATATTTTCATTTTATTGGCAAGTAATAATATTTCTATTTTATGAATATTCAAGAATACATTCATCAAAGAGTAAGAGAAATTGAAGATGAATTAATCACTACAAGAAGATATCTTCATGCACATCCAGAACTAAGTTTCAATGAAGAAAAGACGATGCTTTATATTTCTAGTCAATTGACTAAAATAGGCATCCCTCATCAAACTCATATTGGTGGATTTGGAATAGTTGGTATCATAGAAGGCCTCCAGCCATCTTCCAAAACAATTGCTTTGCGTGGTGATATTGATGCACTTCCAATATTGGAGCAAAACAATGTCCCTTATGTTTCTACTTCTCCTGGCATCATGCATGCCTGCGGACATGATGTACACACAACCAACGTATTGGGTGCTGCAAAAATTCTTAATGAGATAAAAGAACATTTTTTTGGTACAATTAAGTTGATTTTTCAACCTGCAGAAGAGAAATTGCCTGGTGGTGCTTCTCTAATGATAAAAGAAGGTGTGCTTGAGCATCCTTCTGTTCAAACAGTCATAGGACAACACGTTCTGCCCCAATTAGAAGTAGGTAAAATAGGACTACGACAGGGAGTTTATATGGCTTCTGTAGATGAGATTTATATTACTGTCAAAGGGAAAGGAGGCCATGGAGCACAACCCAACCTCACTTCTGACCCTATTGTTGCAGCTTCTCAAATAGTCCTTGCTCTTCAACAAATTAATAGCCGAAAAGCCAATCCTATCATACCGACAGTGCTAACAATAGGAAAATTCATAGCAAATGGCACTACAAATGTTATTCCTTCAGAAGTTCAACTAGAAGGGACTTTTAGAACATTTGATGAGACATGGAGAGTAGAAGCACATACACATATCAAGAACATAATTGACGGTATTGCTCTAGCCACAGAAACTGAGATTCTTTTACGAATCGAACATGGCTATCCATTTCTAAAAAATGACGACTTTTTAACTCAGCAAGTGACTAACTGGGCAAAAATGTTTATAGGAGAAGAAAATGTTGAACTCCTCCCTATCCGAATGACTTCTGAAGATTTTGCATATTATAGTCATAAAGTTCCTTCTTGTTTCTATCGACTTGGGACAGGTAATTTAAAAAAAGGCATTACATCCTCCATCCATACAACTACTTTTGATATAGATGAAGCGGCTTTAAAAATTGGAGCCGGATTGATGGCTTGGTTGGCATACAAACAACTTGAATTCTTATAAGCGTAATATCAGCTTGCCTACGCTATCTTTTGATGAGCTTCTTCCAGTTTTTTATTCACTTGCCCAGTAATAAAATGAAAAAGCATTATAAAATCAGACATTAGACTCCATAAAGGATATTGAAAAGTAGCAGGTTTATTTTTCTCAAAAACAAAATGTCCTACCCAAGCAAAGCCATAACCTATTACAGGCATTAATACAAATTTCCACCAAACAGGAGAAAGAATTGCCGATATTAATGTAGCAATAAACAAACTTGTCCCTATATAATGAAGCCTTCTACAAGTGAGATTAGAATGCTCTGTCAAATAATATGGATAAAATTCTTTTAATGATTGAAATCGATTTATGCTCATGACTAAAAATTATTAATACCAAATTAGTAAAAAAAGTGAATTTTTAGTGTTAAAGAAAAGTTTTAAATTGACCATAGCAATTTGAATGTAGAAAAATATAGTTGGAGAACCTCAAATTTTAATTTGAAAAAAAAGGATATAATTAATTTATTTGATACTGTCAACTTTTTTTACCGAAATATCATAT
The DNA here is from genome assembly GCA_023957235.1 of Chitinophagales bacterium. Classification (GTDB taxonomy): domain Bacteria; phylum Bacteroidota; class Bacteroidia; order Chitinophagales; family JADIYW01; genus JAMLHH01. The sequence continues at coordinate 51,731 of JAMLHI010000005.1, forward strand.
TTTTTATGATTTTTTTGAAACATTGAATGTTTTTATAACGTAAGTATAGGAAATCAACCTAATACTATGAAACAGTTAAAAATTACTACTAAAATTACTACTCGAGACTCCTATTCTGTTGATAGGTATTTAAGTGAAATTTCTAAACTTCCTATGGTAAAAGAAGAGCAGGAGATTGATTTGGCTAAAAGAATCAAGAGTGGTGAAAAAAAAGCTTTGGACGAACTAATCATTGCCAATCTGCGATTTGTAGTTTCAGTTGCCAAGCAATATCAAAATCAGGGGCTTTCACTCAATGACCTTATTAATGAAGGGAATATCGGATTGATAAAAGCAGCTACAAAATTTGATGAGACCAAAGGCTTTAAATTTATTTCCTATGCCGTATGGTGGATACGTCAATCGATACTTCAAGCATTGATGGAACAACCGAGAATTGTTAGGCTCCCTATGAATAAAGCAACGATTTATAGTCAAATATCAAAAATAGCTAGTGAATTTGAACAAAAAAACGAAAGAGAGCCTTCAAATGAGGAAGTTGCTGAATTATTAGGAATTAAAGTGACTGAAATTGATATGCTTAAACCTTGCTTATCCTATCATATCTCTACAGATCAGCCTGTTGGCGAAGAGAATATAGAGACATTTGGTGACTTTCTTTCAGATAATTCTGTCCCTCGACCAGATACTTTCTTGAATGAGAAAGCTATGCAGGTTCAGATTGACAGCGCCCTTTCTATTCTTAGCCCTAGAGAATTAATGATTATCAAATATTATTATGGCATGAATTACTGCCATCAACAATATAGCCTTGATGAGATTGGAGAAAAAATGTCTTTGACAAGAGAACGTGTTAGACAATTAAAAGATAAATCTTTGAGAAAAATCAAAAAGTCAACGGGTACTGTCCTACTAAAACAATATTTGTGTTCATAGTTTTCATGGTTTTTTATTCATATTTTGGAAGCACTCTCTAATAAAGAGTGCTTTTTCTTATCTTTACGATATGCGAACTCCTATCATTGCTCCATCAGTACTATCTGCAGACTTTGCCAACCTCAAAGCCTCCTTCACTCTTTTTAGCGAAAGTCAGGCCGATTGGGTTCATATTGACATTATGGATGGAAGGTTTGTTCCAAATATTAGTTTTGGCTTACCTGTAGTGAAAGCCATGAGGTCATTAACTGATAAATTTTTTGACGTCCATCTAATGATAGTTGAGCCAGAAAAATATATAGAAGAATTTCATAAAGCTGGAGCAGAACAGATTACTGTACACATTGAAGCATGTACACATTTACATAGAACTATACAACAAATACACAATGCTGGTATTAAAGCTGGAGTCGCTGTCAACCCACACACTCCTATCTCCTTATTGGAAGATATTTTACCCGATGTTGATCTTATCTGTTTGATGTCAGTCAATCCAGGATTTGGTGGACAAAAATTTATCCCAGGAACTATCAAAAAAATTCAACAATTAGTATCACTAAGAGCTTCAACTGGCTCACATGCTTTAATTGAAATAGACGGTGGAGTCACTCTCAATAATGCCAAAGAAATTTTTGAAGCTGGAGCAGATGTTTTAGTAGCTGGAAGTTCTGTGTTCAATGCTCCTCATCCAATTAAAGCAGCTAATGAATTGAAAAATATTGTATGTTAGTTTGAGTTTATCATATATGCGTTATATATTTTTAGCTATTACTGGTTTTTATTTTATTTCAGCATCCTTTGCACAATCCTTGGAATTAAAAGGAATGATAAAAGATGACTATGGCAACGGTATTTCAGGAGTTAATATTTCAGCAGAGACAAACACTGGAAAGTATGGTACTATATCTGAGGAAAATGGCACTTACCAAATTCAATTGAAGCATCATCAACAAAAAACAATTGTAGTTACATTTAAACATATCTCATTTGAAACAAAAACTGTCAGATTGCAGACATCATTGGGCAAAAACCAACAAATGGATATTAGTATGGAGGAAGCAACAAAAGTATTGGACTCTGCCATTGTAACTATCCATACCAATACAAATTCAGACATAAGTGAGACTAAACTTAATCCTGAAAACACGACCATGCTTCCATCCGTTAGTGGCAATACCGTTACAGATTTGATTAAGACACTGCCCAATGTAAGTTCTAATAATGAACTTAGTTCTCAATATTCAGTACGTGGTGGAAATTATGATGAAAATCTTGTCTATGTTAATGATTTTGAAATATATCGACCTTTTTTAGTTTCAAACAGTCAGCAAGAAGGTTTAAGTTTCATCAACCCTGACTTGACCGAAAGTATTTCATTTAATGCAGGCGGTTTTGAGGCAAAATATGGAGATAAAATGTCTAGTGCACTCAATATCAAATATAAAAGGCCTAAGAAATTAGGAGGAAGTGCTACTATGAGCCTATTAGGAGCCTCTGCTCATCTAGAAGGAGCCTCAAAAAATCAAAAACTTTCTTATTTATTCGGTTTGAGATATAAATCTAATGGCTATCTCTTAGGTAGTTTAGATAAAAAAGGAGAATACAGTCCTAGATTTCTAGATATACAGACTGATATTATTTATACTCCCTCACCAAAAACAGAACTAGAATTACTATTGGGTTTGAGTAATAATAGATTCATTTTTATTCCAGAAACTCAATCTACTACTACAGGAACATTCAATCAAATAATGCGATTGTCAGTCTATTTTGATGGAAAAGAAAATTCATATTTCAATAACAAAATGGGAGGTTTGGCATTCAAATATAGACCTAATAACCGTTCAATATATAAAATCATCAGTTCTGCTTGGCAAATCAATGAGAGTGAAAATTTCAACATCATAGGCGAATATTTTTTAGATGAGATTGAATCTGACTTTGATAGCGAAAACTTTGGAAAAGTAAAAAATAATTTAGGCATTGGAACATTTCATGACTGGACTAGAAATTCTCTAAAAGGAAATATTTTTAATATAGGATTAAGAAATACTCACATCTTCAACAACCATACATTAGAATGGGGAACTTCAATACAGTATGAAACTTTTGAAGATAATATCAGTGAATGGGACAGAATAGATTCAGCGGGATTTTCCATTCCATATATTGGTTTACATCCTACAATCATCAACCGATTGAAATCAAATATTCATCTTGATGGAATCAGATATCAAGCTTATTTGCAAGATGAATGGCAAATATTAAATGGCAAAAATAAATTATCTGTCAATGGTGGTTTAAGAATGCACTATTGGGATGTCAACAAGCAATTTGTCATTAGCCCAAGAGCTCAAATATATTTCAAACCCAATACAAGGAAAGATTTTTCATTAAAAATGTCTGGTGGTATTTATGCACAACCTCCATTTTATAGGGAGTTAAGAGATTTTGACGGGCAAATTCACAAAGATGTAAAAGCACAGAAAGCATATCAGTTTGTACTAGGCTCAGAATTGAATTTTCAATTGTGGAATAGAAATTTTAAATTCACTTCAGAAGCATTTTATAAAAAACTAACAGATATCATTCCTTATCAAGTAGAAGATGTAAGGATACGATATTTCGCTACAAATAATGCTAAAGGCTATGCCGCCGGAATTGGCGTTCGCTTATTTGGTGAATTTGTCAAAGGGACAGACTCTTGGATCAGTTTGAGTTTTATGAAAACGGAAGAAGATATTCTCAATGATTATTATTACAAATACTATAATAAAAACGGAGAACTTATCAGTGGATTTTCCAATGACCAAATCGCTACTGATAGCTCTTTGATTCACCCAGGATATATACGTCGCCCATCCGATCAAAGATTTAATATGAGTATCTTTTTTCAGGACTACCTAGTGAAGAATAAAAACTTTAAAATGCACATGCAGCTTCACCTAGGAACAGGCTTACCATTTGGACCACCAGACAGAAAGAGGTATAATGACGTGTTTAAAATGCCTCCATATCGTAGAGTAGATATCGGATTTTCATATTTGATTGTAGATGGGGAAAAGCAAAACAAAAACCAGTTTTTCAAACACTTTGACAAAATATGGTTAAGTGCTGAAGTGCTGAATCTCCTAGGAGTACAGAACACTTTGTCCTACCGTTGGATCAAAGACATCAGCAATACACTATGGCCTCTCCCTAATTATCTCACTTCGAGAAGAATAAACGCAAAACTATACATTAGTTTTTAAGGCAATACAATCTTTTTCTTAAAGAGATGCTTATAAAAAATTTAGAAATATAATTTTTACACATTGAACATCTCTTTCTTATTCAAATAATAACATTGGATTTAACAATATATTTAATTTTTGGTTTCTTTTTAGACAAATAAACTTTACTTTTGCCTTCTTGAATTTTAAATCATTTTTTAATGTATTTGTATAAAGATTGGGCTGCTGTTATCCCCATGGCCAATGAAGAAGAAGACTTTGAGCCTTTTGTAAAATTACTCACTTCAGTCCTTGATGTTATTGAAAGCGGTAAGATTTATTTTGTAATTGACAATGCCTCAAAAGATAGCACATTGGATCTGGCTAGAGCATTAGAAAAGAAAGATAATCGTTATGAAGTTGTTTGGGCACCACAAAACAGATCTGTAGTGGATGCATATCTTAATGGATTTAGATATGCTTATGATAAAGGCCATGAATTAATCATTGAAATGGATGCAGGTTTGTCACATGACCCTAGAGCATTACCCATGTTTTTAAGAGTACTTAATGAAGGAAATGAATGTGCTTTTGGAAGTAGATTTATTAACGGTGGTTCTATGGGCGACTCTCCTTTTAAAAGAAGAATGTTATCTAAAACAGGGACTGTCCTTGCTAATCTCTTATTAGGCACTAAATTAAAAGATATGACATCTGGATTTCAAGGTTTTCATAGAGATGTTATAAAAGCTATTTTAGATTACAAATTACTCTCAAAAGCTCATTTTTATCAGACAGAACTAAGATATCTTTTGAGACATAGGCGGATTTTTGAAGTACCTATTCATTATAAAGCACCTTCACCAAGAGTATCTCAATCTGCTATCAAAAATGCTAATCAAACTCTTCTACATTATTTTATAGAAAGATTAAAAGGAAACAAACCAACTATTTAATACACTGCTATGTCTAAAAAATCATTAGTAATTACATCAATTGCTCCATCTACTATGGAATCTCTTCACACTTACACTAATGAATGTAAGAAAAGAGGTCTTGATTTTATTTTAATTGGAGATACTAAGTCTCCTGCTGACTTTCATATTGATGAATGTGATTTCTGGTCAGTAGATAGACAGTTGACTCTCAGTTCTGAATTTGCCAAAATATGTCCTACTCGTCATTATGCACGTAAGAATATTGGATATATTATTGCCATGCAGAGAGGTACAGATGAAATTGTGGAAACAGATGACGACAACTATCCAAGAGAAGAATTTTGGAAAGAACACAATAAAGTAGTTAACGCTAAAGATATTAGAAATCTTGGATGGGTGAATGTATATAAATATTTTGCAGATTCATTTATTTGGCCTAGAGGTTTGCCTTTAGAAGAACTTCAAAAACCATTGCCTGAGTTAGATACATTTAAAGACAAAGATATTACCTGTCCAATTCAACAAGGACTTGCTGATGAAAATCCAGATGTTGATGCAGTATTCAGATTGGCTTTTCCTCTCCCTCTAAATTTCAAAAAAATTGGCAATATTGCGTTAGGAGATAATGCATGGTGCCCATTCAATAGCCAAAACACATATTGGTACAAAGAAGCTTTTCCTTTGTTATACCTTCCATCCTATTGCAGTTTCCGTATGACAGATATATGGAGAAGTTATGTTGCACAAAGAATTTCATGGGCAAATGGCTGGAGCGTATTATTCCATGATGCTACTGTTTGGCAAGAAAGAAATGAGCATAATCTCATGAAAGATTTTGAAGATGAAATACCTGGATATTTGAATAACGTCAAAATTTGTCAAGGTTTGGCAGCCTTAGATATCAAAGGTGGCAAAGAAAATATTTTAAATGACTTAGTGACTTGTTATGAATATTTGACAAGTGCTGGTTTCGTAGGAAAAGAAGAAATGCCATTAATTCATGCATGGGTGAGAGATTTGGAAAAATACTGGATTTAACAATCCCCTTATATTTTAAAATAGCCTGAAATGATTTCAGGCTATTTTATTTTATAACATCCCATTTAGTAGAGAATGATTACAACTAAAAAATTGTCAAGGGTATGAATTTGTCAGCATAAAAAATATCTTTACCTTTTGAATGAATTAGTATCTATGAAAATATCACAATTTATCATTATTCTTCTTTTGGGTTTTCCTCTTATTTCAAATGCACAATCTAATAAAAACAAAGAATTTACAGTTAAAGGGCAAGTGACTGATGCAGAGAATGGAGACGAACTCATTGGTGTTAATATATTTGTCGAAGGTCAGAAAGTCAAAGGAACAATTACAGACTATAATGGATATTATAGCTTAACTTTTAATGATTCAGTGATATTGGTGTTTAAATTTTTAGGCTATAAAGAAGTGACTAAACTAGTCAATTCAGATTTAGAATTTAATCTTCAACTCGAGCCCGAAGGAATAGAACTCAATACGGTAGTCGTAAGTGCTTCTAGAAAACAAGAAAAGATTTTAGACGCACCTTCTTCTATTTCAGTCATTAATAGTGAAGTGATTTCCAATAAAGCAGGTGTCAGCACCTTAGATTATTTAAAAAGTGTTTCTGGTGTTCATATCAATAAGAGTGGCATTCAAGGAGGCAACCCATCAGTCAGAGGATTTAATGGATATTATTCCAATGATTTAATGACTTTAGTGGACAATAGAATAGCTTCTCTCCCATCTCTTAGACTCAATGCTTATAGCATGATTCCTACAGACAATGATGATATTGCTAGAATGGAAGTTTTAAGAGGGCCTGCTTCAGCACTTTATGGACCTAATACAATTAATGGTGTAGTTCATATTATTACCAAATCACCTATTGATGAGCAGGAAACTAAAATCACCATGAGTCTTGGTGCAAGGTCATTTATTTCAGATACATTAATATCCAAAGACAATCCCAATCCAAGATTTGACAACGAAAGTCTGACTTCTAGAATGATTTATGCCATGAGTTTCAGACATGCGGACTCCATTAAATCCACAAAAAAGAGAGGTGTAAAAATGGGCTATAAACTATCTGCAAAATCTTTCAAAGGGCTAGATTGGAAATATAGCGATCCCAACGAACCAGTTAAAATTGTAAGATACTTGCCTACTGCAGATGGCCCAAAATATCTGAATAGAGACGGTTCAATCGACCCTAAAGGTAAAGGACAAGAAGTACCCAATCACCGCAATGAGGATATCAATAAATACAGTGCTGATGCTAGAATGGATTTTAGATTTAATAAAAATGTAGATTTAATATTATCAGGAGGATTCAATGATTACTCAGGTGTCGAAATGACTCCTATTGGTGCTATGCAGAACAAACACTGGAAATATTATTATACACAAGCGAGAGTTACATGGAAGAAATTATTTGCTCAGGCCTATATGAATGGAAATAATGCTGGAGATACTTATTATGTTCCTACTGGAGGAATTTATATAGACAAATCCAAGTTCTATGGCACTCAAATCCAACATAGTACAGAGATAAAAAAGCGATTGAATCTCATCTATGGAGCTGATGCATTTTTATACAGACCCAATACAGAATATACTTTACATGGCAACTATGAAGACAAGGATAATATCACTGAAGTGGGCACCTATCTTCAAGCAACTTTTGAATTGCATCCCCGAGTACAGATCTTAGCAGCTTCAAGAATGGATTATGGCACACAACTTAAAAAGTTGACTGTATCACCTAGGGCGGCTTTCATATACAAACCAGGTACTGGACAAAATTTGAGATTTGTTTTTAATAAGGCCTACCGCACTGCTGGACCTAGCGCATATTTTGCAGATGTATCTCAAGCAACAATTCCTATTGATATCCCTGTGAGAGCATGGGGAACGCCCAACTCAGGATTTCAATATAGCTTTGCAAACAATCCAAATTATAATGATCAGAGCCTTCCACAATTTAGATCGCCGTATGCAGAAGATAAAAATGCTTATTATAATGTCGGAGATCCTAATTTCAACAATATTGGATGGCAAGGAATTCTAAGTGCAATTAAACAGCAATTTGTTACACAATTTCCAAATATGCCCGACCTGCCTATAATAGATGAAATTATTGATAAACTTATTGCAGATTTGACTCCTGCAACAATTCCTTCTTCAGTCAATCAAGTAGTCAGGGATTTGAATTCGACTACCAAGACATTTGTAGAATCTGACTGGACAAATATAAAAGACATTCAGGGTTTAAAACCAATGACTGCATATAATTATGAAATTGGATATAAAGGAATTGTAGCAAAAATGTTGTCCTTGTCTATTGATGTTTATCGTACTGATTTTAAAAATTATGTTGCACCTGTCACATTTGTTACTCCTGCTGTCATGTTTGACCCAGATGCACTATTGAATTATGTAGGTCCAGAAATCAGTCAGAGATTTAATGATAAAAACAATGCCATTTATAAGACATTATTAACAGCTTTATTAGATAAAAACTCAAAATTTGGTGGAAATAGTAATGGAACGGGAGAAGATGAATTGTTAGCATTATTTAAGACAGCAGTCAGCAATCTTCCAATTGGAATTATTACTCCTCGCCAAGCCAATGGCCCAGAAATGCTTTTAGTGACTAGAAATATCGGCAATGTTTCTTTATATGGAATGGATTTGGGAGTCACTGCTTTTCTTTCTCCTCATTTAAATATACAGGCCAATTATTCTTTTGTCAATAAAGATTCAATTGAAGTGCCTGGAGCTCAATATGGATATGTAGCCCTTAATGCTCCTAAACACAAAGTTAATGCAGGAGTAAACTATCATATTAAGAAAATAGGTTTGAATATCGGCACTAGATTTCAATGGATGGCAGGATTTCCTGTTAATTCTGGAAATTTTACTGGGCGAGTAAAACCATATCATGATATAGATTTAGATTTGTCTTGGACTCCTACTTTTCATGACAAACTCAATATCACATTATCTGTTCAAAATCTATATAACAATGAGCATCAGTTTTTTATCGGTTCACCTGTGATAGGCTCTATGGCAATTTTAAGATTGGGATATAAATTCTTGTAGATAAAAATCAATCAATCTTTTTTAATTTATAAACATGACTATTTTATTGCCATATTATCAGGAGTATAATAGATATCATTCTGATCTATCTTATTAGAAAGATTTTTTAACATCTCATACCATTTTAATCCCCCTTTATTTTCTCCTAAACGGATAATGACTACACCTGTCGATTTATTAATCATCATTATCTGACCCTTAAAACCAGCTGCATAATACACATCACTCTTTTCATCCCAAGTGCTATACCACCAGCCATTGCAATAGTCTTGCTTGTTATCTCTGCAATCTGCATCTACACAAAATGTATTCGTATAAGGGCTTAAAATTTGTTTCCCATCTTTCTTTCCATTATTGACAATAAGATTTCCAAATTTTGCCAAATCTCTAGCAGAAATATTTAATCCGCCATAAAACTTTGGATTATTACTAGTCTTGCTATCCACGCTCCATGCTACTGGATCTTCCATTCCCAACTTTGAAAATATTTTCACTTCTAAATAATCCAATAAAGGCTGACCGACTGCCTTTGAAATGCATGTACCTAAAATCTGAGTGTCAATCGATTTATAAGTATAAACCTCTCCAGGTTCATGGGCTAAGTTGGGATGTAAAATGGCCTTTGAAACATCTTTTAAATAATAAAATTTAAGAGTACTCATCAACTTCCCATATTCATCATAATCAATTCCAGAACGCATTTGTGCCAAATGAAATAGTGTTATTTTAGACAATTTTCCTTCTTTAAATTCTGGAATAAAATCACTTACTGGCTGATCAATTGACTTAATTTTACCTTCTTGAATAGCCATGGCTAAAGCCGTAGTAATAAAAACTTTGCTGACAGAAAATATTTGTGTCTGATCTCCTTGATCTATTCCATTAAAATATTTTTCATAAACAATTTTCCCATCTTTCAGAATTAGGAAAGATGTAGTATTGCTCTTTTCCAGCATTTTATCCAATTCTGAATATTTATCACTATACTTTAAAGGTGCCCAATCCTTCAAATCTGGAATAGTCGCTTTTGAATAAAGCATATTGTGTTGAGTAGAAGCTATCTGCAATTCCTGAGTCCCATATATCTTTCCATCATAAATGGTGGGTATTCTAAGTGATGAACACGAAGAAGCCAAAAACAAAATCAAAAATGAATATATTATAGTTTTCAACATAATTAAAAATGGTGAGAATAAAATTAATAATAAAATATTTAACTACCAATTTATAATTAGCTATTTGTGTTAATTTATATTTATTTTAAACATTCAAACCATATTTATCTTAAAATGTGAAATTCATTTATCTGACAAAGGCTTATATTGTGGTCAATTAATATTATCACATGCCAGAAAATTTTAATCAGGAAGAAATAGATGAACTAGCAGCTAATTATAAAAAAATAATAAGCCTCATTGGAGAAGATGCAGAAAGAGAAGGTTTATTAAAAACTCCTGAAAGAGTAGCAAAGGCTATCAAGTCTATGACAAGTGGATATCTACTGGACCCTGTTGAAATTGTTCGTTCAGCTTTATTTCATGAAAATCATCACGAAATGGTAATTGTTAAGGATATAGAATTGTACTCTATGTGCGAGCACCACATGCTTCCGTTTTTTGGCAAAGCTCATGTGGCATATATCCCTAATAAAACTATCACTGGATTGAGTAAAATAGCAAGAGTTGTAGATGCTTTTTCACATAGATTACAAGTACAAGAAAGATTGACAATGCAAATAAGAGATTGCCTCCAAGAAGCACTTGACCCTCAAGGTGTAGCTGTAGTAATTGAAGCCAAGCACATGTGTATGATGATGAGAGGAGTACAGAAACAAAATTCAATCACTACTACATCCGCATTTACAGGTCAATTTGAACATGAGGCTACTCGTTCTGAATTTATCAGATTGATTAGTGCAGATTTGATGTAATTGAATACTCGATAATCAGTAATTCTTATGCTCCAAATTTTTCATAGTTTGGATATTAAATTACACATACAATATCAAGAACATAATATTGTTCACTTTGGCTAATAATAGATTTTTTTAGTCATTTTGCTTTAAGACTATAAATAATCCAATTGAATAGACTACTAGTCGGTTAATCTTTTAAACAACGACAACTGTAGCCATTGCCTTTATTATCATTTGATAAGCCCGCATCAATGCTATTATGTCCTAAATGCATATACCATGCAACTTTTGTATTTTCTCTATCTGTGGCACTCCAGAAATAAGCATCTGAATTAAAATTAGTATAACTACTAGCATCATAAATACGATAACCTCCTGGCATTCCCGTAAAGCCAGATTCATTAGTGGCATCGCTTTCAGTATTAGGACTGAAAGATGTCCAATATCCAGTATATAATGATAACACACCTCTTGATTTTAATTTACTACCTGCTCTTGGAACCAAATAGGCAAATAGAGCTTCCCACTCTGTATTTGAAGGAATATGCCAACCTAATGGACAAAGTTTATCAGTATTTACCGCATACCAATTATACAACTTACCAAATAGTCGATTATATGAGGAATCATTTCTAAAATAAACCCAAGCTCCTGTTGTATTGTTTTTCCAATCTACTTTATCCTCAGCCATAGATATCAAAGCTCCGTCATTATACCTAGTAGTCTTTAAATTTTCTGCCATCCAAGTTTGTGCGCCTATCTGAACAGTTGGATATTTATTACCGTCAATATCTATCAAACTACCATAAATCAGGGAAGGGTTTAAAAAATACTTGATAGAATCAGGAATTGCATTTTTCGTTTTAAATTCACCTAGATAGCCATAAGCTGTGCCTTTGCTATTAGTAGCATAGGCACGTATATAATATCTAGTATTTTTGGTTAAACCACTTAAAACACTAGTAAAATCACCCGTACCAATACCGTCTTTAGTAACAAAACTATTATCAATAGTCGGAATAGTGTCAGTACTATAACATACACCTCTTGCGATAACTGGACTACGGCCATCATACGCAATATGTCCACCAGCAGTTGCTGATGAAGATGTTATATTACTAATCACTCCTGTTGTTATTGAAGGTAGTTCCAAAGCATCTTTTGATTTAGGAGGGCTGGAATCTTTCGTACAAGAAATAGAGAAAACAATAGCAAAAACAATGATGAATAAAAGCAGGAAATTAAATTTTCTCATGATAGTAATTTTTAAAATTTCAATAAAACACTCTAATGAGCTCTTTCTTAAAAATAGACATATTTTAGTACTTACCTTTTATTGACTCTTGAATGCCTAAGTTCAAATATCAAATATAACTTTTATAAAATTATATTATTACTCCATTTAATACCTAAAATAAGGTATTGACATATTAGCTTCCTAAACGTTTAAAAAGGGAGGATATATATTAACCTAAATAGCTTCCTTTAGGTTGTAACAAAAAAACTGTCTTGCCCTAAAATAAGCTTACACCGAAAAGTGTAAAATGGGTAAAAAAGAAAATTTATTTCAGAATTAAAATATTACTGCTAGCTAAAAGCTGGACTTACCTATAAAACCATCAGTTTTTCAGGACAATACAATTAATCAGCATTCATTTTTTTCAGAACAAATGAATAAATTCGCTAAGGAATTCAAATCAGAATGTAGTGTCTGAATAAAAGGATTCTATTTGCACATATATATGAAATCTTTTTTGAGATATATTTATAGACTTTTGTCTTCTTATGGTTTTAATGCCAAACAGTTTTTAAATGCAGTACGTTCCAGAAAGAGTAATTGGATAAAGAAAGATTATAAAGAACTCTTGAGACAAAAAGGCAATGATTCTACCTTTCAATTAGAATACTCCTATCCTATCCTTACAGATAAGTACGATGAAGGAGGCACAATGAAAGGTGCATATTTTCATCAAGATTTATTTGTGGCAAAAAAAATCTTTTTATCCAATCCTCAGCAACATTTGGATATCGGTTCAAGAGTAGATGGTTTTGTTGCACATGTTGCATCTTTTAGGGAGATAGAAATCATGGACATCAGACCGATTAAGAGTAAAGTAGAAAATATTACTTTCATGCAAGGTGATTTAATGGAATTACCAACTTCATTGATTGAAAAATATGACTCGGTATCTTCTTTACATGCTATTGAACATTTTGGATTGGGGAGATATGGCGATCCAGTGGATTATTTTGGCTATTTGAAAGCGATAAAAAATATTTCAAAAATTTTAAAAGAAGGTGGCACCTTTTATTTTTCAGTTCCTATCGGCACCCAACAAAGAATTGAGTTTAATGGGCAAAGAATTTTTTCAGTTGCTTACTTACAAAAGATATTAGCAGAACATTTTGAAATCCTATCATTTTCATATATCAATGACGAAGGAGATTTTTTCGAAGAAATCCAATTGACAGAAGGAGATGCTCTTTCTAGTATTAATTGCTTTTGTGGTTGCGGAATTTTTATACTCAAAAAACTAAAGGAACTTAAATAATTTTCACTTTAAAGTTTTGGTTGAGATGTAAAATATTAACTCCTAGAATAACAAAATTTTATAAAATATTCTATCGGGCAATAACTTCTCTAACCACCTCCATGACTTGCTCTATCTGTTCCTGAATAGAAATATAGGAAGTATCTATTTCAATAGCATCTTCAGCCTTGCGTAGCGGAGAGTCTTCTCTATGACTATCAATATTGTCTCGAACTAATAGATTGGATTTGACATCTTCAAATGATGTATCTATTCCCATCAAAGCAAGTTCTTTTATCCTTCTCTCTGTACGAATATCTATATCAGCTACAAGAAAAAATTTACATTCTGCATCTGGAAATACAACTGTCCCAATATCTCGACCATCCATCACTACTCCTTTATCCATACCCATTATGCGCTGCTGGGCCACAAGTTCTTTACGAACAGCACTTAGTGCAGCTACAGGTGAAACCATTGCTGCCACTTCAGGTGTGCGTATAAGATTTTCAACATCTATACCATTTAAAATGGTGTGCAGCTTCTGATCCACAGTATCAAACTTGAATCGAATTTCAATTTGACGTAAAGCCGTTTCTACTTCCTCTAGATTTGAAATATTGACATTCTTTTGCTGGAAATACAATGTTACAGCTCTATACATAGCACCTGTATCAATATAGGTATATCCCATTTTTGAAGCCACAGCTTTAGCAGTTGTTGATTTGCCGCATCCACTATAACCATCAATAGCAATATTAATTTTTTTATTGTCCAGCATTCTGAAAGAAATATTAAATCCCAAAAGTAATCAAATTGAATATCTATAAAACCTGCTTTGAATGAAAAAGTAGAAGATCCTTCTGTTTATTCTACAAAAACTCAAAAAAGGATAGCTTGAATTTAGAATCCCCAATTTTAGATTCATTTGACAACAAATGGTCTTGAATTCAAACTAATATTCTTTCACTCAAAGCACTAACAATTTTCTTCTTTTCATCTCTATCTGATGCAATTGAAGTTCTCTACCCATCTGGTCTGACACACTGGTGTTTTCCTGAGCCCGCCGTATTAAATAAGGCAAAACCTCTCTCACTGGCCCATAAGGCATATATTTATATACTCTATATCCTGCTTTTGCCATATTAAAGCTAATATGATCACTCATGCCTAAAAGTTGAGAAAAACACAAATGAGGATGATTGTTCTCAATTTGGAGTTCAGCCGCCACTTTAGTAGAGTACATAGTACTTTCTTCATTATGAGAGGCAATACATACCGCCACATTATTGATATGGTTTAAAACGTTACATATAGCTTTGTCATAATCTCTATCAGTATTTTCCTTAGAAATCTGAATTGGATTTTCTATGCCTTTAGCTCGTGCATAATCCTCCTCCTTTTCCATATATGCACCTCTTACAAGTTTTGCACCTAAAATAAAACCTTCTTTCTCTGCAATTGCTATCATATCTTCCAATACTCCTAGCCTATTTTTTAAATATAATTGGAATGTGTTATAAACAATCGGGAAATCTTTATTATACTTCCGCATCAGTTCAAGTGTCAAATCATCTAAGCCATTTTGAATCCATGATTCTTCAGCATCTACAAATAAAGAGATTTTGTTTTGAAAGGCTAATTCAGTGATTTTAAAAATTCTTTTCTTACACTTATCAAATCTTTCCGACTCTTCAATATTCAGTTCATGCCCAGAATGGATTTTTTCCAAAATAGGAAAGGGAATTAAGGAAGTAAATTTGGAACTGACAATCTTTATTGAGGGATGCGAAGAAGCAAATAATATAGCATCTATGATTGCTTGAGCAGTTTTGTCAAAATCTTCATCCCTATCTTTTGCCTCTACACCATAATCCAAAATAGTACCTACGCCATAATTTTTTAGGTGTTCAATCTTGTTGATAGATTTCTCTAAAGAAGTACCTCCACAAAACAGTGAAAAAACAGTAGGTTTCACTCCCAATATCACAGGAAGACTTAGTTTATTTTGAATTAAAATACTTGAAATTCGAAGTCCTGCATTCACTAATCTGTTATAATGCATCAGATTAAAAATCCAATAATCTCTTGCTAATATTCTGTTGCTTTTATATTGAAATGCACATTCTGTATCGTTTAAATTGATTTGTATCATATCATTTTACCTATATCTGATATATTAACATATAAGTAGATAATTAGTTACAAAAAAAATAAAAGATTTTTAACTCATTCAAAAAAATAAAAACCCTTACTTTATCAATCAGATTGAAAGCGCAAAAGCTCTTATTTATTTTCCCTTTTTAAGATTTCTTTTATCTCTTCAGGCAGTTTACTTTTAGGATATTTTAATTTTAGATCATCAATATATACCATTGCTGATTCCATGCCTTTTGTTTTATTTAAAGCCTCATAATACATCATATTGACAAATGGGTCGAGTGGAGAGAAGCCTAAAACTTTCTGACTAGACATGAGTACACTATCATATTCTGACTTATAATAATAGTACTCATTGAGCACTCGCCATCCTATTTCAGTAGTATCAAATCTAGCTATTGCTTCCTTAGCTAGGTTCAATGCATCATAAGTTTTATCCATTTGGTCATACGCTGTAATCACAAGATCTAGTGCATATTGTCCATCAGGATATATTTGATGAGCGTTTCTTCCATATTCAATTACTTTATTGTAATAAATTTCTTTTTGGGGTGAAGTGCTAATTTTAGCTAATGCCATATAGTTTTTCATTGCTATCAGATTAGCATCGTATGAGTATTTTGAAATTTCTGGCAAATCAGCTTCAAAAATACTTGTCAAAGATTTCCAATCACCGCATCTATCAATATTCTTTGGCAGGTAGAATAATGTACTAACAAGTAAAGCAGGTATGAGAAATAAATATGCTCGATAGGTTTGATTATTTGAATTGTAAATTTGAGATATACTCTCATTTTTCTGTGAAAAAAAATCTAACAAATACACCATTGATTCATATAAAATGACAGCCAGTACAATACAGGCTCCTGCTGATGCAATAAAGATATATCTGTCGGCAATAATTCCCGATATAGGAATCAATAAATTACTACAATAGAGAAGGCTAGTAAAAAAGAAAGCTATTCCAAAACTGTATAATTTACTTTTTTTATAAAAAACAAATGCGGAGAAGATGATGGAAAAAATTAGAAATCCTTTGAGAAGAACTAAAAAATCATTCAATGGCAATACAGGTATCATATCATAGCCATAATAATAATAATGACCACTCATAGAAAAGACCATTGTGATATATTCAAAAACTGTTTGTATGGCAAATGCTATTTTATAAGAAATTTCAGGGTAATTAATGATTGGATTTTCAGAAAACAAAACGGGATCTTTTTGTATTACTTCAGAGTAAGATTTTAAAGCTCCTTCCTTTTGATTACTCCAATATTTAAAGCTATGAAAAGCGACTTGAGAACTTATTATAATGATTAAAATAAGACGAACAATAAATTTAATATTCCACTTTGGAGAGAAGATGATAAATAAAAATAGAGCAATCCCCAAAAAATTAAAAGCATCTAATTTTGAATAGAAACCTAAGCCCAGAAATAAGAATGATAAAACAAGAAAGATTAATTTAAGTAGTAAAGATTTTTTAAGAAATGCAAAGCGAACAATAAGGTTGAGAAATAGCATCCCAAACATAAAACTCAAAAGTCCATCTCTTGATTTAATATTGGAAACCATAGAGTTATGCAATGGAAGCGTAGCAAATAGCAAAGTAGCTATCCATACAATAGGTGTTTTATGCTTTGGGAAAGGTAATTTTTGAAGAAAATTAAAAAATAATACACAGCACAAAAAGTAAATCATTAAGTTAATTCCATGTGATACATTTGGGTCAATATTTCCATCAAACAAAATACTTTCAATAGCAAAAGTGATGCTCGTAACAGGTCTAAAATCAGACAAACCAAAGGGAATATGAAAGGCAAGATGAAGGTCAGACCAAGAAAAAATATCATTCACCTGATTGATGTATAGATAATCGTCCAATGAAAAATCATTCTTCAAAACAGAAGAAAAATGAATTAAAATAACGATGGCTATTATACTATATATAGTAAAATGATAGCGAAATGATTTAATTTCCATGATACATATACGAATATATGAAACCATTTGCTTGAATCAAAGAGGTTTTATATTTGTAAGGCTGTCTGATAAAATACAATAATACATTAAAAATTAACGATGTACCAATCAAGATTATTTGTCTATGTAATAGACTATTCTATAAAGTGGTATTTGATCATTGATGTTCTCAAAATGACGGTTCGAGTGCCTCACCGTCCAGTATAGCCCTCGGTCATTGAGACTTGGCCATCGAGCAGTTCGATAAACTCACTGTAGCACCTGTCGAGATGCTCGAAATGACGGCTCGAGTATTTCGGAAGGCTCAATAAGCATGCCTCACCGTCCAGTCTATAAATCTTGGGCATATCGAACTTTTAAAAACGTCATATCGAAACGCAACGCAGTGGAGTGAGAATTGAAAATCAGCGGAGCTAAATCTCTAAGATTAACAGTGTTCCCAAAAGAGATCTCTCCCTTTGGTCGAGATGACGGCATTCAGGAAAGGCGTATTCAAAAATGAGATGTTCAATCAAAGCGTCATTTCGACGAGGCACGAGGAGAAATCTCTAAGATTAACAGCGTTCCCAAATGAGATCTCTCCCTTTGGTCGAGATGACGGTGTTCATGAACAGCGTTCCTAAAAGAGACTCCTCCTATCGTCGGAGTGACGGCATTCAGGAAAGATGTATTCAAAAATGAGAGGAATAATTTGTCCCTTTGACGGTTCGAGTATTTCGGCAAGCTCAATAACCATACCTCACCGTCCAGCGATGTCCGATTTGACAAAAGAAAACGCTTTACTTAATGGGATAACTGACCAATAACCAGCCAATCTTATTTCAATCTATTAGTTTTCTCTTTCAAAAAAGGAGCTATCAATTCAATAGCACCATCCAATCTATGATTATTATTAATGATAATATCTGCTTGAGCTTTCATAGGAAGAATAAATTGCTCAAATGTTGGATGCACATGATATTGATATCTATACAAAACATCATCAAGTGGATAATTTCTCTCTTCAGCATCACGCTTAATTCTTCTGATTAATTTCAAATGTTCGCTGGCATCTAAAAATATTTTCAAGTCCAACATTTTACTAATCTCTTCAAAATAAAATACAAATATTCCTTCTACAATAATCACTGGAGCTGTACTATACACAATTTCTTTTGCAGTAGCTAATGGATTATTAAAAGTGTATTCCATTAGACGCACAGAACCTCCATTGACTAGTGTCTCCAAATCATCAAAAAAATCTTGTCTCCTAAAGGAAGTAGGCAAATCAAAATTATATTGTTCATTGTCATCTTTTATCTGCTGATCACGAACTTTATAATAATTATCCATGCTCAGAAAACAGACTTCTTCTTTGGAAAATTGTTGAAATAGACGATTAATAAAAGTAGTCTTTCCTGAACCACTTCCTCCAGTAATACCAATTACGTACGGCTTTTGCATTTACAAATTTAATAAATAGAAAAACAGTAAAATCCATTAATTACTAAATAATATCAACATTACAGAGATGAGTGTCAATTTCAATTTGAAAAAGCTGATACATTGCGTATTTTTGTAAAAAAACAATATGCAAGTTCTTGACGGCAAACTACTCTCACTAACTATCAAACAAGAAATCGCTCAAAAAGTTAATGAAATTAAATTAAATGATGGCAAGACCCCTCATTTGGCTGCTATTTTAGTAGGTAACGATGGAGCCAGTGAAACTTATGTTGCTAGCAAGGTAAAATCATGTCAAGAAGTCGGATTTAAATCGACTTTAGTTAGATTGGGTGCTGATGTAACAGAACAAGAACTTTTAGCTCAAATCAATATGCTCAATAACGATGATGATATTGATGGTTTTATTGTTCAATTACCATTACCAAGGCATATTGACGAACAGAAAATTGTTCAAGCAATTTCACCAGATAAAGATGTAGATGGTTTCCATCCAGTCAATGTAGGTAAAATGGTACAAAATCTTCCTTCATTTCTACCTGCTACTCCCTTTGGTATATTAACATTATTAAAAAGAAACCATATTGACACAAATGGAAAACATTGTGTAGTGATTGGAAGAAGTAATATTGTAGGAATGCCGATGAGTATTCTCATGGCTAGGAAAGATAATCCTGGCAACTGTACTGTCACACTTTGCCATAGTGCAACTGTCAATCTAAAAGAAGAAATTTTAAGAGCAGATATCATCATAGCTGCATTAGGAAAACCTGAATTTGTAACAGCTGATATGGTCAAAGAAGGAGCTGTAGTCATTGACGTAGGAATTACTAGGATAAAAGATGAAAGTAAAAAATCTGGTTTTTCATTGAAAGGAGATGTTAAATATGATGAGGTTGCTAAAAAAGCTAGTTTTATCACACCTGTCCCTGGTGGAGTAGGTCCGATGACTGTGGTTTCTCTTATGCTCAATACACTTAAAGCTGCTGAAAACAAGAAAATAGTTCAATAACATTTTACGCTTTCACATTCATTGACATTTAAGAATATAAAACGTGCTCATATTAATCAATAATTTGAATATTTTTTGATTTTTAATTGGGTTCAGACTTTAATTGCCATTGGCTACTGAAATAGTTATCTTTGAAATATGAAATCAAACGCCAAAACTCCTGAATACTATATTCAACTAGAAGACAAATATGGTGCACACAACTATCATCCCTTGCCAGTAGTCTTATCAAGAGGTGAAGGTGTTTTTGTTTGGGATGTGAATAACAAAAAATATTTTGATTTTTTATCTGCTTATTCTGCTGTCAATCAAGGTCATTGCCATCCACATATTTTAAATGCCCTTACACGACAAGCCAAACAGTTGACCCTGACTTCTAGGGCATTTTATAATGATCAGTTAGGAGAATATGAAAAATTAATCACTGAAATCATGGGTTACGACAAAATATTACCGATGAATACAGGTGTAGAAGGTGGAGAGACAGCTATCAAATTGGCCAAAAAATGGGCATATAAAGTCAAGGGAATTAAAGCTAACCAAGCAAGAATTGTATTTGCAAAAAATAATTTCTGGGGACGAACACAAGCAGCTGTTTCAGCTTCTACAGACCCAAGTTCATACAGTGATTATGGACCATTCATGCCCGGTTATGATATCATTGATTACAACAATTTAGATGCACTTGAAAACATATTGAAAAATCATGATGTTGCAGCATTTATGGTCGAACCTATCCAAGGTGAAGCGGGTGTCGTGGTGCCAGACTACGGATATCTAAAAGGAGTAAGAAATCTATGTACAAAATATAATGTTCTTTTTATTGCTGATGAGGTACAGACAGGCTTATGTCGGACTGGAAAAATGCTTTGTGTCCAACACGAAAATGTCCAACCCGATATTTTAATTTTAGGAAAAGCATTATCTGGAGGATTTCTGCCTATCTCTGCAGTTTTAGCAAATGATGATATAATGCTTTGCATACAAGCGGGCGAACACGGCTCTACCTATGGAGGAAATCCACTTGCAGCTGCTGTCGGCATCGCATCTTTAGAAGTGCTTATTGAAGAAAATTTAGCAGAAAACGCGGAACAATTAGGTCAATATCTCAGAACACAATTGCAACATATCAATCATCCGCTCATTCAAGTTGTTAGAGGGAAAGGTTTGCTGAACGCCATTGTGATTGATGAAAAGGAAGAAAGTGATACAGCTTGGAAAATCTGTATGGAAATGTCTAAAAATGGATTATTAGCCAAGCCAACTCATGGAAATATCATCAGATTTGCACCTCCTTTGACAATTTCTAAAAATCAAATTGACGACTGTTTAGAGATTATTGAAAAATCCTTTAGACAATTTTAATATCCAATTATTCAATTTCTTTTTAGCAAAAAAATCAATTGAATTTTTATGATAGATTGTCTGAAGCATGCCATTCAGCATACGAACTAGGCGTTTCTTCCAATCGTGCTGTCACTAATTGAATGTGGTGAGGCAAATGTTCTTGTATGATACTTACAAAATGTAGAAGTAAATTTTCACAAGTAGGTTGATAAGGAACTTTATATACCTTTTCAAACTCATTAGCTATCAATTCCGACTGTGCATAAGGAGCATTTTCATTAATCACTAATGCATGATCATAAATTTGATGAATATAAACTTGTACAATTTTCTTCAACTCACTAAAATCTATCACCATACCGAGTTTGACGTTGTTGGTGTCTATGATGGGCTTACCAGAAAGTGTGACGGTAAGATGATAGGTATGACCGTGAATATTTTTACAAGGTCCATCATATCCAAAAAGAGCATGAGCCATATCAAAAGAAAATCTTTTGCTCACTCTGACAGTTTGATTTTTCATCATAATACAAAGCTAAATATTTTCTAGCTAAGTATCATCAATCTAAACATTCAGTAACAATGTATTATTCAGGAAGAGGGAATTTTCCAGAAATAATACCATGAAAATCATAGCCAGCTCTGATGACCGCTCTTTCGGCAGCCTGCCAAGCAATAGGTGCATCGTTGTGCTTATGAACTGGTACTTCAGCGACTTGACGAAGTTGTCCTAATAGTTCATCTGTCTGATGGGAAGTCAAACCTTCACAGACATCATACACTCCTCCTTCTTCTTCTTCTACCCTATCATGAACTTCTAAAATAAATTTCAACACTTTGATTAAATCAGCAAAGGGTGTTGGAACCATTAATGCTGTTAATGCTCCATGATCCAATCTCAACTGAGCTGCTTTATCTAAAGGCTTATTGTTATTGGCCAATTGAGCTGCTGGGAAAAGTATTTTTTCTTCCATCTTAATATGTTTCAACAAACCCGTTCTAAACTTTTCATAGTATTCCATTTCATAATTATCTGGATGGCTAATGGCTTTTTCCAACAATTCATCTAATCGTCGGTGGTCATCGGTAAAAAATTGATATAACTGTTTGTTCATAAACCTTAAAATAATACTCGTATAAATTCTATTTGGCTATAAAAGTATTTAAAAACTTTTATCTTATCTAATTGTAAGCATGATACTAATCAAATAAAAATGCAACATCATCTTCAGTTAGATGTTTAACAAATCCTTGCTCTTCATGCACCAAATCATCGCTCAATTCTTTTTTGCGTTTTTGAAGTAGTAAAATCTTTTCTTCAATAGTGTCTTTACAAATCATTTTATACGCAAAAACATTTTTATCCTGACCGATTCTATGTGTTCTATCAATCGCTTGTTGCTGTACAGCATCGTTCCACCACAAATCAACTAAAAATACATAATCAGCAGCAGTCAGATTAAGTCCTGCATTACCTGTTTTTAAGCTGATTAAAAACACGCTACATGAATTATCCTCTTCCTGAAATGCATTCACATATTCCATTCTTTGAGCGATTGGGGTATCCCCATCAATATGATAATATTCGATACCTTCTTGATTACATCTTTGAGCTATTAGTGATAACATTCCTTTAAATTGAGAAAATACCAATGCTTTGTGTTGTCCTAATTGACTCAATTCTTCCATCAACATTTCTAATTTAATCGAAGATTTACAAGGAGTTTCTAGGTCTCTAACAAGGGAAGGTGATGTACAGACTTGTCTAAGCTTTTGAATTCCCTGCAAAATTGAAAGCATATTTTTATTGATTCCTTCTTTTTGAATACCCAAAAAAATAGAATTTCTGATAGAAGACTTGATTTCATTATAACATTGACGTTGGTCTGCATCCATCTCACACCACAAAACAGATTCTATCTTATCAGGTAAGTCTTTTGCAACTTCTTGTTTGGTTCTTCTCAGAATAAACGGGCTTATCAATTTGTGAAATGACTTCATCTTTCTTTCATCTCTTGACCTATCAATTGGAATAGCATATTCTTTTCTAAAAAATTCACTAGAACCTAGATATCCTGGTAAAATAAAATGCATTTGTGAATAAAGGTCTTCCGTATTATTCATTACTGGTGTGCCACTCAATGCAATTTTATGCTTTCCAGAAAGCAAATGAATAGCTTTACTCATTTGTGCATTGTCATTTTTAATATGATGACTTTCATCCAAAACGATGGCATCCCAATATTTGACTGACAACACATCAATTTTAGAGCGCATAATACCATTACTACAAATCAAGACTTGAGAATGAGAGTCATAAAATTTTTGTAAGTCATTATTCTTAGCTTGATAAACAATTACATTTAAATCGTCAGTAAATTTCTTTATTTCTTGATACCAATTATATACTAAAGAAGCGGGGCAAACTATTAGAAACTGAACAGAATTGTCTTTCAAATACAATTCCTGAAGAAAAGCAATAGTCTGAAGTGTTTTCCCTAAGCCCATATCATCAGCGAGAAGAGCACCAGCTCCTATCTGAGAAAGCAAACTTATCCATTCATATCCTTTGTGTTGATATAATCTTAATTCAGCTTTTAACCCTTTAGGTGTTTCTATAATTTTTGAGGATTCGTTTTGCCATTGTATCCATTTGGTCCACCATTCTTTTGAAATAACTGGTAATAATTGTTCAATATCTCTCGTTTGTTGTGTTGCTAATAAAATCCATTGAGGTATCGTAATAATATGGTTTGTGATTTGACCATGTTTAATTAGCAATCCATAATTTTGCACCCATTCATCTGTCAAAATACCCATAGAGTCATCTTTTAACAGAACAAATGATTGACCTGAAAGCAATAATTTCTTCAATTCTTTGAGCTCAACTAATTCCTTTCCAAATGAAACATGCATAGACAATTGAAGAATAGCTCCCTTTTGTTCAATAATTTCTACTTCGGTACTAATTGCAAAAGGTGAATATCTAAAATGATGGAGCATATCCATGCCCTTAATCTCTACATTATCTCCAATCCATTTATGATATGTCTTTAAAAACCATTGCTTCTTTTTGGCTTCATCAAAACTCAAATAAAAATATCCGTTTATCTGCTTGGCAAAAAGCGGATGCAGTGCTTTCAAATATTCGATAAATACTTTCTCTTCTTCTTGATTTCTCTTGATTTGAAATAATCTCCCATCAATATTAGTGTAGTGGGTTTCCTGAAATTTGCCTTCAATAATAAATTCGTCATAATTCCATCTCGGAGTAATCATTAGGAATGAATTACTAATCTCACTTAATAACACTTCACTCTGTGGTACACAAGTAATCTCATTGATTTTAAATAAATTATTCCTATTAACTAGATATTTTTCTTCAAGATTCAATATGATTTTTTTCATCAAATCATCAGGTTTGAATGCATATTGTTCTGGCTTCCTTTCTAACAGCGATTCAAGTGTAAAATAATCTTTCAGTTTTAAGGGATAATATGTATTATCATAATACAGCAAAAATTTATTTCTTTTCACCATACTCCATTCAACATATTGTCCGTTGATTTGATAATTCGGCTGAATATATAATCCGCCATTCTCCTTTTGTACGACTTCAAAATTTAATTCAGGCAATTCATCACTGACTCTACATAAAGAAATAGTTACATTGCTATTTGAGGAATAAAATCGATGATATATTTTTTCATCTTTTAAAACTTTAAATAAATCTACTGAATACTCTGACAACAAGCTACTTATAGCTTTATTCATATAAACTTCTTGAGATAATCCTGATTTAGAACGATAATGTTTTTGAATAAGAGAACTCAACTGATCATTGAAATTTTCATCGCTAAATACTGCTACTAGAGGTCTAATATGAGCAGCGAAATAATTGATAAACTTTTGTTCTAAACTAAAAATATCAAAGTCAGTATTTTTATTCTTTTTCTTTACTCTCAATATATTAATAAAAGGTAGATTTTGGTCTAAATCTGTAGAATCAAGTAAAAGATAGAATTTTAAGCTTTCAGACATAGTCGCAAATATAAATTTTAGGTTTACAATTCAATTTAATAAATTGAATTTGTCTTAAAAAAATGACCTTATGTCTATTTTAAAATACAAAAAGCTCTCCTATTTTTATAAATGCATAACTTACAATTTGAAATAGTTTTTTATGAAAAAGCATACTCCATATACAGATTTTCATCAAGACGAGCCATTACTTATTAATGAATATACACAAGATGAATTTCTGAAAGACTATCTAGAGACTTATTTACCATCTGAAATGATGAGTGAAATTAGACCTGATTTAGAAAGATTTGGCAAAAGAGTAGCCACTGAATTGATAGAATATGCTAATGCATGTGAAAACAACCCTCCTCAACTCATTTCATATAATGCTTGGGGAGAAAGAGTCGATGAGATCAAAGTGGCTCCTGAATGGAAAAAACTGGAAGATATCGCAGCAGAAGAAGGTTTGGTAGCAATAGGATATGAACGCAAGTATGGTTCACATTCAAGACTTTACCAGTTTGCTAAATTATATCTTTATACTCCATCATCTGCAATTTACACATGTCCATTGGCCATGTCAGATGGAGCAGCTAGATTAATTGAAAAATATGGTGATGATTTTCTGAAAGATGGACCATACAAAGGATTAATTTCAAGAAACCCTGCTACATTTCTCACTAGCGGGCAATGGATGACAGAGCGCACAGGAGGCTCAGATGTTTCTCGTTCAATGACATTTGCTTATGAAGAAAATGGAGAATATATTTTGAGAGGTCACAAATGGTTTACTTCTGCCATTACAGCCAATATGGCATTTACGCTAGCTTCAACAGAACAACCACAAGATGGGAAAAGAGCAGCTCTATCTTTATTTTTCCTCCCTATCAGAAATGAAGATGGAACGCTTAATGGTATTGAGGTAGAAGCACTTAAAGATAAATTAGGAACCAGAGCTTTACCTACCGCACAATTGAATTTGACAGGTACTAACGCTCGTCTAGTTGGCGAAAAAGGAAAAGGAGTTAAAAGTATTTCCACATTATTTAATGTCACCAGAATTTATAATGCTATTTCCTCTGTTTCTTATATGAGAAGAGCTTATGCACTATCTGAATCATATAGCCATATTAGAGAGGCATTTGGCAAAAAAATAAGTGAACATATCCTTCATAGAAAAAGCCTTAAAAATTTAGAAATTGCTTATCAAAGTAATACAATTCTTCCCTTATTTCTTTCCCAATTACTGGGCAAAGAAGACTGTAAAGAAGCAACAGATAAAGATATCGCACTATTGAGAATTTTGACACCAATTGCTAAACTATATACAGCAAAATCTTCTATACAATCAGCTTCAGAACATATAGAAATGTTTGGAGGGCTCGGATATTTGGAAGACACCAATATTCCTGTAATGTTGCGAAATGTGCAAACTTTGAGTATTTGGGAAGGCACAACCAATATTCTTTCTTTAGATATGCTAAGAGCAATTGAAAAAGATAATGGTCTTCCTGCTTTTCTAAGTTTTGCTAAAGAAACAATTTCCGCTGTTTCTCTGTCAGAACTTCAAGATGCAAAAATTATAATTGATAGAAAAATCCAAATCCTGGCCTCCTTTATATCTCAACTTTCCACCAAGGATGAATGGGAAGCAAGCGCACGAGATTTAGCATTTTATATTGGAGAGGCTTCTATTGCTTTATTATGGTTAGATTTTATACAAAAATGTCCAAAAGAAAACTATTTTCAAGCCTTGAATTATTGGGTCAAATTCAAAATGAACGAGAACACATTAGATGTGTAGGGAAAGGCAAAATTAGAATATGAATCAAAATTTCTTTGAACGTGTTTATGATGTAGCCAGGCAGATTCCACAAGGTAGAGTCACTACTTATGGAATGATAGCCCATTATTTAGGCACCAAAGGTTCGGCAAGAATGGTCGGTTGGGCAATGAATGCAAGCGGTAAAGATGAAAGTATCCCAGCACATAGAGTTGTCAATCGCAATGGGTTATTAACTGGAAAAGCTCATTTTGGAGATATATATCAAATGGAACAATTATTATTTGAAGAAGGAATACAGGTGAAAGACAATCAAATTCAGAATTTCAAAAATCTTATCTGGGACCCTTCTATAGAATTGATATCAACAAAGTTTTAAATTTCATATTCTCAATAAGCTATTGACTGCATACTCTTTGGAATATCTCATATTCTAGCTACCTTTGCAAATCAAAATTTTGTAGTGTCAGAGGAGTTGATTATATCGATAGGGCAAGAATTATTATCAAAAAAAATCCCCTTTTGTATTTATAAATTTCCACATCAATCCTATTATAATTTAGCTATTGACAGCCATGTATTGTTTCAAACTTCGAAGAATATATTTTGGATTAGTCCATTTGTTAGTCAATCCAATTCTATAGATATTCAATTGAATGTAGTTGAAAAATCAAATATCAATCAAGATTTTTATCAATACATCCAATCTCTTTCCAAGAGAGATACTCTAGAATGTCCAATACCCCAAGCCACTACTCAGCGAAAGTACTATCAGCTAGTTCAAAAATTCATTCGCGATATACAAGCTGGGAAATTAAAAAAAGCCATTCTGTCTAGAATTATTGTAACTAATACACCAGAATATTTTCAACCTATAAAGTTTTTCAAGAAACTATCTGCTTCCTACCCCAATGCATTTACTTATATTTTCTTTCATCCTTCCTCAGGATTGTGGACAGGTGCTGCCCCTGAATTGCTACTAAAAAAGGTTGGAAATCAATTGTCTATTATGTCTTTGGCAGGAACGCAAGAGAAGAATGACTCAAAAATTTACCATTGGACTGAGAAAGAAAAAGAGGAACATTGGATGGTAGGCGAACACATTGAAAGTATATTTTCCAAACACCAATTAACTCTACTACACAAAGAAGGGCCTCATACTTCTGAAGCAGGGAAAGTTGTTCATCTTCAAACAGACTATATCTATGAAGACCTTCATCAATCTTCTATCAAAGAACTAATCAAAGATCTTCACCCTACTCCAGCTGTAGGAGGATTGCCTGCAAAAGAAGCTGTAGAGTATATTTTGCAACATGAAAAACATGACCGCGCATATTATTGTGGTATAATTGGAGAAACAAACTATCAAGATAATGCCAATTTATATGTTAATTTGCGGTGTATGCAGATAGGAGAAAAACAAATTGCTTTATATGTCGGTGGAGGAATTACTGCGTCTTCCATCCCAGATGACGAATGGAATGAGACTATCCTTAAAAGCCAAACGATGACTCAAATCATTAATGCCTTAAAAGAAGATCTATAAATCTATGGAACTGTCATCAAAAAAAGGTATTCAGCATATTATTATGACTTTAGCCACTCTAGGGCTGAAGGAAGTAATTATCTGTCCTGGTTCACGCAATGCGCCTCTCACTATTTCGATGAATAGGCATCCTCATTTTCATTGTACAAGTATTAGAGATGAGAGAAGTGCAGCATTTTATGCACTTGGGAAAGCAATAGAAACTCAGCAAGCAGTAGCAATCATTTGCACTAGCGGTTCTGCAGCCTTGAATTTTGCTCCAGCTATTTGCGAGGCCTTTTATCAAAGGATTCCTTTGATTGTCCTGACTGCTGATAGACCAGTAGAGTGGATAGATCAAGGTGATGGGCAAACAATTAGACAAGTTAATGTTTATCAAAACTTTATCAGGAAAAGTTATAATATTAATGGGGATGCTACTTCTTCAAATGAACTTTGGCATATAGCTCATAGCACCAGTGAAGGTTTTCAAATAGCTACAAAAACAGATAAAGGGCCTGTGCATTTCAATATACCTGTCAGTGAACCACTTTATGATATTGAAGAAATCGAGCCATATCTTCCATTGGCTTTTACCGCTTTTCCTATCCAAAAATCTCTTTCAGATTCAACTATTCAAGACTTAGCAAAAGAGTTTTCAAATAGCTCAAAAGTCATGATACTTGTTGGGCAACACATCAAAGATGAAAATCTTCAAGAACAATTGTCATTGTTGTCAAGACTAGACAACCTCGTTATATTGACCGAATCAACATCAAATATTCATCATCCTGACTTTATCGAAAATATTGACAGATGTATTACGCATCTTGACAGTGAAGATATTCATACACTATTGCCCGATTTATTGATTACAATAGGAGGCGCTATTATTTCAAAAAGGATTAAATCCTTAATTAGAAAATATAAACCTCATTCTCATTGGAATATTGACGAATATGATGCTTTTATCAATACATATCAATCTCTGACTTCCCCAATTCATATCAAAGCAATTGATTTTTTTAAGCAAATCTTTGACCATATAGAAAATAATAAGTCTGACTACAGAGTCAATTGGCAGAAAAAAAAGGAAGTACTACAAAAAAGACATCAACAATTTTCAACAAAATGTGATTATAGTGACTTCAAAGTTTTTGAACAAATCTATTTGAATATTCCTTCAAATATTAGCTTACATCTGTCCAACTCCTCACCTATCCGATATGCACAGTTATTTGACAATAAAAACATATTGGAAACATGGAGTAATCGAGGAACAAGTGGAATAGATGGATGTACCAGCACTGTCATGGGAGCAGCTTCGAGTTCTCCAGAAAAAGATTTCTTACTTATAACAGGAGATGTTTCTTTCCATTATGACATCAATGCATTATGGAATGAATCTCCTATCAATAATCTAAAAATCATTGTTATTAATAATGGAGGTGGTGGAATATTTCGTATTATTTCAGGACCTAATGCAGTCAAAGAGATGAAGCCTTTTTTTGAAACCACAATGAACTCCAATGTAGAAAAGCTGGCAGAACATTATCAATGGAATTATTTAATGGCTAAAGATGTAGAATCGCTTCAAGAAGCCCTCCATCTCTTTTTCAAAAAAGAAACCCGTAGAACAATTTTGGAAATATTTACTGATGCAGAAAAAAATCCATTAGTTTTAGAGCAATATTGGAATTATTTAAAAAGTCAATCATAGCTATGAGTCAAATAGAGTGGAAAACTATAAAAGAATATCAAGACATTACTTTTAGACAGTGCAATGGAGTCGCAAGGATTGCATTCAACAGACCTGAAGTAAGGAATGCTTTTAGACCTGAGACTGTTTCTGAATTATTAGAAGCATTGATTATTGCTCATGAATCTCAGGAAATAGGTGTAGTTCTGATAAGTGCCGAAGGTCCTTCTCAAAAAGATGGAGGTTGGGCATTCTGCTCTGGAGGAGACCAAAGAGTACGTTCCAAAACCGGATATAAAGGTTTAGATGGCATCAATCGTTTTAATATTTTAGATGTTCAAAGGCAAATCCGTTTTATGAATAAAGTTGTTATCGCCGTTGTTCCTGGCTGGGCTGTAGGAGGTGGTCATAGCTTACATGTTGTGTGTGACCTTACTTTGGCCAGCAAAGAACATGCTATTTTTAAACAGACGGACGTAAATGTGGCTAGTGTGGATGGTGGATTTGGCTCGGCCTATTTGGCTAGGCAAGTCGGACAGAAAAGAGCTAGAGAAATATTCTTTTTAGGCCGTTCTTATTCTGCCCAAGAAGCTTATGATATGGGCATGGTCAATGCTGTAGTCCCTCATGATGAGTTGGAAGATACTGCTTACCAATGGGCGCAGGAAATTTTAAGTAAAAGTCCTACTGCTATAAAGATGAGTAAATTTGCATTCAATCTTATTGATGACGGATTAGTAGGCCAGCAAGTATATGCAGGGGAAGCAACTCGCTTGATTTATACGACAGAAGAAGCAGAAGAAGGCAGAAATGCATTTCTAGAAAAGAGAGAGCCAGAATTTGATAAATATCCTAAGTTTCCATAAGTAATTTGAAATGGCATCTGTATCTGCATGGTTAGAAGCATTTCGATTGCGCACCCTACCATTATCGCTATCTTCTATTTTTTTAGGAAGTTTTCTAGCAAAATATCATAATCATTTTCAATGGTCTGTACTCATTGGAGCAGTTTTAACCACCTTATTTCTTCAGATACTCAGTAATCTTGCCAATGATTATGGAGATGCTGTTAGTGGAGTGGACAATCAGGACAGAGTAGGCCCTCAGAGAGGAATCCAATCGGGTAAAATTTCATTGAGAGAAATTAAAATTGCAGTGATAATTTTCAGTTTACTATCCTTAGTCTCAGGGGTATTATTACTTATCGTTGGTTCTCATGGTTTACAATTAAAAGATTTATTGGTCATGCTCGGTATTGGTATAGTTGCGATTTGGGCGGCAATCAAATACACTATGGGAAAAAATCCATATGGCTATTCAGGCTGGGGAGATATTGCAGTCTTTTTATTTTTCGGGTGGATCGGAGTTTTAGGTACTTATTTTTTGCACAGTCACAAAATTACTATTGATGAATTCTTACCTGCTATCTCCATTGGTTTTTTCAGTGCTGGAGTACTCAATCTCAACAATCTTAGAGACAGAGAGAATGATAAACATTTTGGCAAAAATACGCTAGTTGTAAAATATGGAGTACAGAAAGCAAAATATTATCATGCGACAATATTGTCTTTGGGTATAATTTCTGCGCTATTATATACTTTATTTAATGGTTCATCCCCTTGGAAGTGGGTATATATTCTTTCTTTTATAGGAATCATCAGAAGTATTCTTATCGTCTTAAAAAATGGAAATCCTGCATTATTAGACCCTGAGCTAAAAAAACTTGCAATAAGTACACTGATTTTTAGTATCTTATTTGGGATTGGGCTATTGGTATAAAATCCTCCCTATTATGACCTGTCATTTTGTAAAATATACGCTACATTTTAAAATTCCAGGTGGAACGTCAAGAGGAGTACTTCATCAAAAAGATACCTATATTATCATCTTAGAAGAAAACGGGAAAAGGGCTTTTGGAGAATGTAATCTTTTTAAAAACCTTTCTTATGATGACAAACAAGATTATGAAAAAAAACTAGTTGAAGTCTGTCAACAAATCACAAAAAACAGAGCAGATATTCTTTCTCATTTAGAAGAATGGCCTTCTATTTATTTTGGTGTAGAAATGCTTTTGAAAGACTGGGAGAATGGAGCCCAACAAATTCTCTTTCCAGAGATTGTAAAAAATGGATTTTCTATTCCTATTAATGCATTGATATGGATGGGCAGTAAAGATTTCATGCAGAAGCAAATCTCACAAAAACTAAAAGAAGGTTATACATCCATAAAACTAAAAATTGGAGCTTTAGATTTCCAGACTGAGTTGGAACTTATTAAATATATCAGAACTCAGTTCAATGAAGACGAAGTAGAAATTAGATTAGATGCTAATGGTGCATTTCATTTTCAGGAAGCTCAAGAAAAAATTAAAAAAATTTCTGAATACGGCATCCATTATATTGAGCAACCTATCCGAGCCGGTCAGTGGCAAGAAATGGCAAAACTCACTGAAAACTCTCCTGTAAAAATTGCATTAGACGAGGAATTGATAGGAATTATTTCTTTAGAAGAGAAACAAAAATTGATTCAAACCATCTCTCCCCAACTTCTGATTCTAAAGCCGGCACTTATCGGCGGATTTGAAGGAAGTAATGTATGGAAAAAAATCATTGCGCAAAATCAAGGTTCATGGGTCATCACATCTGCTTTAGAAAGTAATATTGGTCTAAATGCCATCACTCAATATGCTGCATTGGAGCCCTCAGTATATGCACAAGGATTGGGCACAGGTCAACTTTATCACAACAACTTTCCATCTCCATACACTGTTGATGCAAAAGGAATTCATTATCACAATAATAGAAAATGGGACTTCTCTCAATTGACAGCCAATTAGACTTTAAAACCTTTCAACGATTAAAAATCAATGGAGAGTTGTTAGAAGGAGTTGACATCATTTCTTATTGCCAAAAACAAAAATTTGAAATTTTTAATGAGATAGCCATTTTCATGAAAGACTGGCTGAATAATGATCCTGAAATAGAAGTGCAAACAAGCGGTTCAACTGGTCGTCCTCAAAAAATGAAAGTCCTTAAAAGCCAAATGTTACAAAGCGCAGCAGCTACAGCATTATTTTTTGATTTTAAAACCAATGAAAATATCTATCTCAGCCTTTCAATCCGATTTATTGCAGGCAAAATGATGATAGTAAGAGCATTATATAGTCAAATGAATTTGATTGTCCTACAGGAACAAAACAACCGTCCCATTGAAGTGTTTCCTGATGATTTGGAAATACATTTTGCAGCTTTTGTTCCCTTACAATTGAAAGGAGCTATTGCAAGTCAAAAAATCAAAACTATTTTATTAGGTGGAGCTTCTATCAGTACGCAGCAAGAAGAATACTTTCAATCATTAACTGCCAATATTTATCACAGTTACGGCATGACTGAAACACTAAGTCATGTCGCAATTCGGAAAGTCAATGGACTTGACAGAACAAATATTTTCACAGCACTTCCAGGAGTTCAATTTGAATTAGATGATAGAAATTGTCTCATTATTGATGTGCCTTTTTTACCTCAAAAAGTTATAACAAATGATATTGTTGAACTAATAGATTCAAATCATTTTTTATGGAAAGGACGTTTTGATAATATCATCAATAGTGGAGGGATAAAAATCTTCCCTGAAGAATTAGAAATAAAAATTCAGCCTTTATTGAATTGCAATTATTTCTTTATTGGATTAGAAGATGAGATTTTAGGAGAAAAAGTTTGCCTTTTTATAGAAAGCCTTGAATATTCTGACATCCAACTTTCAACTTTCAAAAGTGAAATATCTCAGATTCTAAGTAAATATGAAATGCCAAAGGAGATATATTTTAAGAAAAATTTTTCTTATACGCTATCTTCAAAAATCAAAAGAAAAGATACAGTAATACAATATTTTGAAGAAAAATAAAAAAAGGCAGAGTCAATAATAACTCTACCTTTAAAGATTTTAGTCAGCTATAAAATTAAGCTAATTTTACATTCACTGCTGTAAGACCTTTTTTGCCTTGTTGAACTTCGAAAACGACTTTATCCTTTTCTTTTACTTCATCTTTCAATCCACTAATGTGAACGAAAACATCTGCGCCTCCATCTGTAGGAGTGATAAATCCAAAGCCTTTAGTTTGGTTGAAGAATTTTACTGTACCTTCTTGCATGGTTGTTGAGTTTGAAAATTTTTATAAATTTAATTGATTTTTCTGACATTGATAGCACTATATCCTTTTGGAGTCCTCTCCTTGTGATAAGTCACTCTATCATTTTCTTTTATCTCGTCAAGCATTTGATTGCTATGAACAAAGACGGATTCTCTGCTATTATCTTCAGTAATAAAGCCATAAGCCTTATCTGTTAAAAATGAAGAAACAATTCCGGTAAACTCCTTTATTTCTTCTACTACAATTGGTGCAGCACCCAATTGTATATCTTCTAAGTTAATTTCTATTCTATTTTGCTTTTCTGGCGGAACATCAGTTACGTTTCCATACTCATCCACATAAACCAACAATTCATCAAGACTTTTGCCTTTATTGTTATTGGCCTTACGTTCTTCTTTACGCATAAGCTTATCTTGCTTTTTCTTTGCTTTTTTCTGTTCTAATGCTTTCTTGTTATAATTATCCGCCATGTAATTTTTAAATGGGTTTAAAAGTGAATAAATAATTTATCTCAAAATGTTTTTTCTAACATTTGAAAACCTATTAATTTTTGAATGTTTTTTAAGTCTTCTTTTTGTTCTGTATCACAAAACGAAATTGCAACCCCTTCATTTCCAGCTCTTCCTGTTCGTCCGATACGGTGTACATAAGTTTCAGGAACATTGGGCAACTCATAATTGACAACATGAGGCAATTCATCAATATCAATTCCACGAGAAGCAATATCTGTAGCCACTAAGACTCTAATCCTTGATTTTTTAAAATCTTCCAATGCTCTTTGACGTGCATTCTGAGATTTATTTCCATGTATAGCAGCAGCATTTACTCCTGTCTTACTTAGAAACTTAACTAATTTATCTGCTCCATGCTTTGTTCGAGTGAAAACTAATGTTCGTTCCAATGAATTATCTTTCAACAAGTGAAGTAATAACTCTGGCTTCTCTTTTTTCTCCACAAAATAGACCGATTGTTGAACAGTCTGCGCAGTTGAAGAAACTGGAGTAACAGATATTTCAGCTGGCTGGTATAATATAGTTTGAGCAAACTTACGAATCGCTTTCGGCATAGTAGCTGAAAAAAACAGTGTTTGTCGTTTAGCAGGAATAAAAGATAAGATTTTTTTGACATCATTAATAAATCCCATATCCAACATGTGATCTGCTTCATCTAATACCAAAATCTCTACGGAAGAAAGTCTAATTATTTTCTGTTGAATTAAATCCAATAAACGGCCTGGAGTAGCAATCAACACATCAACAGATTTTCTGAGTGCCTCAACTTGTTTTCCTTGAGGAACTCCGCCATAAATTGCTAAGCATTTAGTATTCAAATACTTAGAATACATTTTGAAATTCTCCTCAATTTGCAAAGCCAATTCTCTAGTAGGTGTTAAAACCAATGATTTGATGACTGGTTTTTTATTTTCTTGTAATAATTGTAAAATAGGAAGTGCAAAAGCAGCAGTCTTTCCTGTACCTGTCTGTGCACAGCCCATCACATCTTTACCTTTCAGTATTTGAGGAATAGCCTTGATTTGAATCTCAGTAGCAGTTTCATATCCGACATCTTCTAATGCCTTTTGTATAGATGGTGATAAATTGAATTGAGTAAAGTTCATATTGGAAACACACTGTAAAATACAGCTTTACGCATAGAAATATAATAATTTGAAAATTTTCAAATAGCAGATAAAAAGATTGAATTCAGTAATTTATTTTGAAAATCAAATAATGAAATTAAATTTCAATTAGGGGTACTCTTTAAAAGCTAAAGTAACTGACTATGCTATTTTTTAATTGTATTAAAATTTAATTCGTTCTTGGTGGCAAAAAGGCATTAAAAATAACAATTTAAAATACGCAGACAGACACCTATCAAATATTTGATTGCACAAAGATAAATGATAATTTGAAAATCAATTAGTTTTATTCATTATTTTACTGATATACAATAATATTTTTTCAACAAGTACAATATTGATTCAATTTAATCTTTAAAAAGTCTTTTTTCAAAACATCCATTTCATTACATAGAATTAACATTGTGTATTCGTTTAATTTCCTTCTTCTCATTATCTTAGAAAGAGGAAAAAATTGAATAAAAACACGCTATTATTTTATTATTCTGACCAAACATTAATGAAGATAAGTAGCTAATTATTAATTACTTTTAATTTCATACTGAATACACTTAAAATCAAAACAGCCATTATGAAAAAAACTATTTTCTTTACCATTTTAGCACTTTTTATAATGGGGATAAGTTTATCTAGTTTTGAAGATGAAGAAGATGCCACATCTGCTGCTTATATCAGTAAGAAATATGTTCTAGATGAATTAATAAAAACTAATGAGATTATCATTAAAATTTTTGATGCTGCAAAGGCTAAAGACAGCACAAAAATCCCTCAATATTTAAAAGATGCTAGAATACAATACAAGCACATAGAGTTTTATCTTCAGTCATTTGAAAGTGATAAGACTAAATTTCTCAATGGTGCTCCTTTACCTTGGATAGAATTTACAGTTGGAGGTTATGAACATCAAGACCCTCATGGACTTCAAGTGATGGAGGAACTTATCTTTGATACACCCAACATAGATTTCAAAGCCCTCATTGAAGAATGTTATTTCTTTAATTTAGAAATACTCAAATTTAAAGCTGCTATTGAAATTAATCCTGTAAGTGATGCTATCATCTTTTTAGGTTTAAAATATGGATTGATTAATATTGAAACACTCAGTCTTTCTGGTTTTGACTGTCCTATTACCTTGCAAGTTTCAGAAGAAGTAAATAGCAGTCTAGAGACTATCAAAACAGTATTGAGTTTCTATAAGCAAAAAAATACTAACAAATCTATTCTGAAAGAAATTGACTCAGCACAAAGCACTATTTTAAAAGCACAAAAATATCTTCAGCCGTCAAAAAATAAATATCTTGAATTTGGAGCTATCGATCAATTGTATTTTATTAAAAAGTTTCTTCAACCCCTCAATGCTAATATTGTCAATATTTTTGAACATATCAAGGAGCAAGACACTCCTCCTA
Organism: Chitinophagales bacterium; assembly: GCA_023957235.1. Classification (GTDB taxonomy): domain Bacteria; phylum Bacteroidota; class Bacteroidia; order Chitinophagales; family JADIYW01; genus JAMLHH01. The sequence continues at coordinate 89,564 of JAMLHI010000005.1, forward strand.
TGATAAGACTATTCACCTATATCACACATATACAAGGGAAAGTTAAAAACATTTACAACAGCAACTTTCTCAATCGAATGGCTACTGGTGAGAAAAATTATTATGGAATAGATAATAAAGAAAATTTAGACCCCAAAATTGTTGCATTAGGAGAAAAATTATTTTCAGATGTTCGTCTTTCTCATGGCAATCTTCTGTCTTGTCAATCTTGTCATGACCCAAAACTTGCATTTACAGATGGTTTAACCACTTCTAAAACGAATGTAAGTGGTGTATTTCAAACAAGAAACTCCCCAACTATTGTATATTCTGCCTATCAAGGAAGACAATTTTACGACCTCAGGTCCAGAACACTTGAAGATCAAATTGTTCATGTAATTAATAATCCTGATGAATTCAACACCTCTTTTGAAGAAATCATTGGAAAGCTCAATCAAGATTCTGCTTTAATTCAAGAATTTATCACTGTATTTCCCAAAGATTGGAAAAAACCAATTAAGGAATTTACCATCCGAAAAGCATTAGGTAGTTTTGTGAGAAGCCTTCCTCAATTCAATAGTGAATTTGACACTTATATGAGAGATGAAATCAAGGATTTATCACCAGAAGTTAAAAGAGGATTTAATCTATTTATGGGTAAAGCCAAATGTGGCACTTGCCATTTTGCTCCTACTTTCACAGGGACAACTCCCCCATTTTACAGGGAAAGCGAATCTGAAGTTGTGGGAATGATAGAAAAATGGGATACTTTACATCCAATTTTATTACAAGATTCTGGAAGATATCGCACCCAACCTAATCCTATCTATCTCTATTCAATTAAAACGCCGACTTTAAGAAATATAGGTATAACAGGCCCCTATATGGTCAATGGCGCATTTAAAGATTTGGAAACTGTAATGGATTTTTACAATCGTGGCGGAGGAAAAGGCATGGGAGTAAATGTCCCCAACCAGACACTTGACTCGGCTCCATTAAATCTGACTGAACAAGAAATAAAAGATGTCATTGCATTTATGAATAGTCTGACGGATAGGCAGTTTCTAAAATAAAGATTAATGGCCCTTCTCTTTCTTAAAATTTCATATCATTGATAAAGTACCTTTCTAAAACATTCAATGTCAAAAAAAGAGATTTTAAAAGATTTCAATCCTTTACAATAGAATAGTGAGTATCAATTTCAGGCAACTATTCTAAACAAAAACAGGTTGACCAAAAAAAAGGACAACCTGCAAATATTTTTATTTGATGACTCACTAAATAGCTGTAGATACAGGCGTAAATTTAGTTAAGTTGATACCTTCAACTGCTGTTTTATATTCTTCAATATTTGGCACTCTTCCTAGTATTGCAGACAATACAACTACTGGAGTAGAAGCCAATAAAGATTCCCCTTTTTTTCTATCCGAATCTTCTACTACCCTTCCTTGAAACAAACGAGTAGATGTTGCTAAAACAGTATCCCCTTTTTCTGCCTTTTCTTGATTACCCATACATAAGTTACAACCAGGACGCTCCAAGTACATGATATTTTCATATTCAGTACGTGCAGTACTTTTCGGGAACATATCATTGAATTCAAAACCAGAATATTTTTGCAAAAACTCCCAATCTCCTTCAGCTTTTAATTCATCAATGATATTATAAGTAGGCGCAGCAACAACTAAAGGTGCTTTAAATTCAACTTTACCTTCTTGCTTCTCAATATTTTTCAACATTTGTGAAACAATTTTTAGGTCATCTTTATGTACCATACAAGAACCTACGAAACCTAAATCTACTTTTTTGCCTTCTTGATAAAAAGTCAAATCTCTGATGGTGTCGTGTGTGTATCGTTTTGATGCATCTGGATTATTAACATCTGGATCGGCAATCATAGGCTCTTCAATAAGGTCCAAATCTATCACAACCTCTGCATAATATTTAGCATTATTGTCAGGATGTAATGCAGGTTTTTCTCCAGACTGAATTTCTTGAATACGCTTATTCGCTTTATCGATTAACCCCTGTAAGACATTATTTTTATTTTCCATACCCTTCTCTATCATGATTTGAATACGGGATTTAGCAATTTCTAAAGATTGAATCAATGTTTCATTTTGAGAAATACAAATAGAAGCTTTTGCTTTCATTTCAGCAGTCCAGTCTGTAAAAGTAAACGCTTGGTCTGCTAACAATGAACCAATATGCACTTCAATCACTCTGCCCTGAAATACATTTTCCCCACTAAATTGTTGTAACATTTGCAACTGAGTAGCATGCACAACATCGCGGAAGTCAATATATTCTTTCATTTTTCCTTTAAAAGTCACTTTGACTGATTCAGGAATTGGCATAGTAGCTTCTCCTGTCGCCAATGCTAGTGCAACAGTACCAGAATCTGCACCAAATGCAACACCTTTGGACATTCTAGTATGAGAATCTCCTCCTATGATAATTGCCCAATCATCAACGGTAATATCATTTAATACTTTGTGAATAACGTCAGTCAAAGAATGATAAACACCTTTGGGATCACGTGCAGTAATCAATCCAAAATCATTCATAAACTTCATCAATTTGGGAATATTTGCTTGAGCCTTTTTATCCCATACAGATGCGGTATGACAACCTGACTGATATGCTCCATCTACACTTGGAGAAATCACTGTCGCAGCCATAGCTTCCAATTCTTGAGAAGTCATCAATCCAGTAGTATCTTGAGATCCTACAATATTCACTTTAACACGAACATCAGAACCTGCATGCAATACTTTACCAGGAGAAACACCTACCGCATTTTTATTGAAGATTTTTTCTACCGCAGTCAATCCTTGACCTTCATTCGAAATTTCTTTTGCTTGAGCAAATACATTGGGAGCAGTAATTCCTAATGTTTGAGCTGCAAATGTTTGAATTTTTTTACCAAATACAATCGCATAAGATCCGCCAGCTCTGATAAATTCCAACTTTTGTGGTGTTAAAGAACGAGAGATATCTATCAATTCTTTATCACCATGATATAATTTTTTAGTTTTTGTATTGATTGTTAAAACACTACCAGTATCAACAGAATAAACTTGCTTTAATAACGGCTCTCCTTTTTCATTCAATACCACATTACCTTGCTCATCGGTTTGCTTCACCCAGTTTTTTAAATCTATTCCAATACCACCAGTCACATCTACAGTCGTCAAAAAGATAGGTGAGATACCGTTTGTACCTCCTACAATTGGAGCAATATTTACGAAAGGAATATACTGACTTGCTTGTTTGCCCGTCCAAAGAGCTACGTTATTGACACCAGACATACGAGAAGAACCAACTCCCATCGTCCCTTTTTCAGCAATCATCATAACACTTTTTCCAGGGTATTTGGCTTGTAAATCTCTGATTTCTTGACGAGCCTCTGGAGTATTCATGCATAAGCCATGTAGCTCGCGATCAGAACGAGAGTGTGCTTGATTACCTGGAGAAAGTAAATCTGTAGAAATATCCCCTTCTGCTGCAATATATGTTACTACTTGAATTTCTTCAGGCACTTCAGGAAGTTTAGTAAAAAATTCAGCTTTTGCATAGCTTTCTAAAATATCTTTTGCAATCGCATTGCCTTCTTGATATGCCTGTTTTAGACGATCAGTATCCGCTTCATATAAGAAAACCAATGTTTTTAATACTTCTGCAGATTGTTGAGCAATTGATTGATCTTCTCCTAATGCCAAATCCAAAAGTACTTCTATAGAAGGTCCACCTTTCATGTGAGATAATAATTCAAAAGCAAACGATGGTGTAATTTCATTAACAACTACTTCGCCAAGAATGATTTTTTTCAAAAATTTAGATTTAACGCCAGCAGCAGGTGTTGTACCAGGCAAAGTGTTATAAATAAAAAACTTAAGAGAGTCAGCACGATTCTCATTGTTCAAATCTTTGATTTGTTCAATGACTTCAGTTAGTAATTCTGCTTCATCAATAGGTTTTGGATGAAGTCCTAGGGCTTTTCTTTCTTCAATTTCTTTGAGGTAATCCTTGTAAATGCTCATAATTCAAATTTCTATATTGAGTACTTTAATTGAGTGTGTAAAAAAATAAATAGTGATTTGTTTTCACGGCGCAAAGATACCTAATTACTAATAAAAAATAAAAAACTTTCTCAAATATTATAGCCCTATCAAATATTTCCACCTTTTCAAATAAAAAAGAAATTCACTCAATTATATATCCATTTCACAACTCAATATTCTTGAATTGCCAATCATTGGTTTTAATGGTGATAGACTATCTTATTTATTTGAAACTGTCCTCTTCCAATTAGATTGACACTTAAAAGAAAAAATGGACAAAAAGTGAAGTTATTACAAGGTAAAAATCTGATAAGTTGTTATTTTGAAAAAAATAATATTAAAGCTTCTCAAATTCAATAGATAGCAATCTTAAATCTTGTTTCATCAAAGTAACATAAGATTCTATCTGATCATACATATCTGCCCGAACTCTTAATTGTTCACCTGTATATTTACCTCCTTTCCCAAAATATAATTCATAGATATTTTCACCCTTGTTTTTCTTATCATTTTCTACCTGACCAAACTGCTTCCAACTTTCTACCAATAAAGCTCTCAGTGATTTGCTCTGTCCATTAGGATACTCATAAGTCAAATAATACCATATTGAAGGAGGAAAGGTTTGTGATACTTTAGGATTATTCCAAATTTCTGCTGGGGAATTTCTCTCATGTTTAAAAAACACTTTCTTATTATTTAACAACATAGCAATTCCTAATGAGGCTTCTGTCAAGCTAGTGCCTATCGCAACTATTGTTGAAGATTTACCTGTAGATTCATGGTTTGACAATACCTCAGAAGCGATTGCCCCACCAGCACCAATGATGATAGAACCAATGACCAGCGCATTTTCACGGCTATCTTCTTGACTTTTTAAAAATTTAGACAACTGGGTAGCTCTTTCTTCTTCACAATCTAACTCACTAGAAAAAGATGAAATTTCCAATGATGCATTATTGATTTTTCTAAAAATAATTTGAGATGTTTCTAAGATATCTACTTTTTTTTCTAATGAAGGAGAAGCAGAATATGCGTTTTTAAGATGATGGTATTTTGAAAGCAAATCCAAAACACCTATCGCATTAGCAACATTCAAAGAACGGAAAGAAAACACTTTTCTAAGTGTAGAATCTATTTCAAGTTGATCAACAGATATAGGAATATCATTTAAATCATAATGTAATGTTGGTTGCTGAAAACAAGAGCTATTATTAACATCTTTCTCTAATTCTTTAACACTAGCACATGAAACTAACAATAAAGAGATAATAGTATAAAGTCCAAAATAAAATTTATTCATCTTTCTAAAGTATTAGTTAACACCTATTGCAGACTATACAAAGAAGTCTGGCATCAAAGGACCACCAGGAGTCACTGCATATTTATCTAAATCATGAATTCCTTCTGAAGCAAGTAATTCATCATCTACAAAGAAGTTTCCACTGCAATCTTTGGCTGATCGAGATAAAATATAATAGGCAGCATCTGCAAGAATTTCTGGTTTTCTAGACATATTGACCATGTCGTTTCCTCCTAATAAATTCTGTACTGCTGCTGTTGCAATTGTAGTTCTTGGCCATAGCGCATTGACTCCTACTTTTCCTTTAAATTCTTCTGCCATGCCTAACACGAAAAGACTCATATTATATTTGGAAATGGAATATGCTACATGAGGGCCAAACCATTTGGGTTCAAAATTAAGAGGGGGCGATAAGTTTAAAATATGCGGGTTATCAGATTTCAAAAGATAAGGCAAACATTTTTGGGAAGTTAGAAATGTGCCTCTCCCATTAATTTGATGCATTAAATCATAACGTTTCATAGAAGTCTGTAATGTGGGAGTCAGACTTATCGCGCTAGCATTATTGATTAAAATATCAATCCCTCCAAATTTTTCAACTGCTTGATTGACAGCATTTTCAACTTCATCTTCAAATCGAATATCACATTGAACAGCCAAAGCTTGACCACCAGCTTGCTCTATCTCTACAGCAGCAGTATAAATAGTACCTTCCAGTTTGGGATTCGGCTCAACGGTTTTGGCAGCAATCACAATATTCGCTCCTTCTCTTGCTAATCTTTTGCCAATAGCCAAACCAATTCCTCTAGTTCCACCAGTAATAAAAACGGTCTTATTTTTAAAGTTCATAGGGTAAAATTTATTAAAATATTCAAATAATCTATTAGTCCATTGAAATAGGTTCCACATTATACCCTTCTTTTCTCAAAAGGCTTATTAACCCTGTCGGGCCTCCCAAATGACCTGCTCCAACAGCAATAAACGAAGTTCCTTTTTGCATCAAACTATCAATTTTAGGAATCCAATTGATATTTCTTTGATCAAGCAAAGTGTTTGTTATGTCTTTAAAATCTTCTTGAGAAACAGTCATTTCATACAATTTCTGAATATCTTTTGCTTGATAGGTCTGAATCAAAGTGTCTAAAAATTTCTTTTGTTCATCATCCTCATGAATTGCTTTTATCAATGATTGATATTGATCTTCTAGACTGCTCATTTTGTCTATAAATGAAAGTTGCTCTTCTAAAGTTTCTAATCCTACAATTTCACCATTATGATCTTTCATCAAATCCATCAGCTCTACTTCATAAGAAGATGTATTATTACCCAAATACCTAACATAAATCATCTGTTGCAAAAAGAAAGGTTTAAGTCTGGCATAAGCTGTTTTAAATAAAGACAAAGGAGTGCCCAAAGATTCAGCAAAGAAGGTTTCAAGCGTCAGATAATCTTCATCATTTAGATAATCTTTCACTGTTTTATTGTCAGGCAAAATAGATGCTTTGGCAACAGCTATAGAATTGACATTATCCAAATCCATTTCTATTACCAATCGTTGAGACTGATTGAGTTTTTTCAGAACATTATTGCCAATAGAAAAATCTTCACCTGAAATAACATGAATACTCCCAAATAAATAAGATGGTGAATTCAAATGATGACCAGAAACTTGCCATAATAATGTTTTATCTGTATCAATTGCCTTGTCTAATTCTATTGAAACAGATTCATTTGTTTTCTGTGCTGTTTTACAAGAAGAAACTAATACAATGATAAAAGCAACAAATAGTTTAGACGAACGAATAGCTGGTTTACAGAACATTTTGAATATTTAATAATTAGGTTTGAAAAGTTACTTATCATTTACTGTTTATCCAAACATGACAGGTGATAATTTGTTTAAACTCAAAATTAGAATTTAAAAATACATTCATTGTCAAAATTGATTTTGAATGAAAATCATATTCTTTCCATCAATTTTTTTTAAAAAATCCAAAAACAATTTGAAAATTTTTAGCATCAATAAAATTACCATCCATTGAAACTATCAAAATTTGTTCTTCAAACAGTTGAAAAAGAGGCTTTCTTCATCAAGTGTGCTGACAATTCAATATCTTATGGTACTTGGAATGTCACTGGCACAGCATTTTTTCTTATTCCTCTTTTCCAAAAATCTATGATAAGTAAAAGTATAAAAAAAGGTTGCCAATTTAGACAACCTCCATAAATGTATATATTTTATATTAATGGTGGTGATGTCCTCCAGGTCCATGAATATGACCATGCTCTAGCTCCTCAGCAGTTGCCTCTCTCACTCCAGCTACAGAGCCACTAAAATATAAATCTTTGCTTGCCAATGGATGGTTAAAGTCCATAATTACATACTCATCAGTCACTTCCAACACAATACCTTCTAGTCTATGACCTTCTTGATCCATCATGGGTAAAATATTTCCAGCTTTAAGCATCTCATTATCAATATTGCCCGATTCATCTTTAAAGGCTTCTATTGGAATAGACACCATCTTTTCCTCATCTCTAATGCCATACCCATTTGCCGCTTCAATTTTAAATTCAAAAGTATCTCCAACATTTAGATTTTCTAAATTGGCTTCAAATTCATATAATAAGCTACCCGCTCCATGTAAATATTGTAATGGGCTTTCTAAGTCCGATTTATCAGCTACAACTTTTTCCCCATTATGTTCTATCTGAAGGACATAGTGTACTGACACTGCTTTATTTTTTCCTACTTGCATAAAAATTATTTCGTCACAAGGTACAGTTTTTTGATGGAAGCAAAGTTTTATTAATGTATAATTTTTGTGAAATAAGGTCAAAACCTATACTTTGCTTTAAAATTGGCATAATACTGAAAAATGGTTGGTAAATTGTCCAAAAACCACTTTACTAGTATTCATTTTTACACACTTCTTTTAGCTATTAATGAGTAAAACTGATTTCAGGGCAAGACATAACTCTTTCCTTAGCTTGAGAAGTCAATGGAGAAGGTACAAGGAGGATTATGTACAATTTAAGTACTCTTTAATGAGGCTATACATTTTTCTTTCTCAATTTACAAGTAGAACCAGTCAATAACAACACTCCTTTGGTTCCATTTGTGATTTCAGCAGCATTGCCTTCATCAGTATCTATGTGCATTTCCAATTTGAATTTATCAGAAACTCTCACCAACACATTTTTGAATGTAATCGGGCGGTCATTATGTTCTACATCTACTTCTACAATATCTTTGTCTTGCACACCAAACAATAGTGCATCAGTAGGGTGCATGTGTATGTGCCTCCATGCGCAAATCAAGCCTTCTGATAATGTCACGGTACCTTCTGTTCCGACCAATGTTATACCCGGAGTCCCTTCAATATGACCCGAATCTCTGATAGGCGCATCTACACCCAAAAAGAATTCATCTGTTCTTGCAATCTCCACTTGATTATAAGTCCTTGCAGGACCCAAAACACGTACTTTTTCAATCCTATTTCTAGGCCCTACTATAGTTACAGTCTCTTCACATGAAAATTGACCGGGCTGTGAAAGTGGACTTCTAAATGTCAATTGATGACCTTTGCCAAATAATTGCTCAACAGTGTCTTGTCTAAGGTGTACATGTCTAGCAGAAATTGCTATTGGAATCACCGGAATAGTATTGACTTTAAATTTTTCAGAAAGTATCTTTTCTGTTTCCAATGCAATCGACTTCTGTTCATCAGTACGAACGACTAGTAATTTTACTCGACTATTCAAAGTGGAAATTTCTACAACAGGTTGCTCTAATGAAATTTTTACATCTCTATTCAGGTCTTCATTAAAAATAGCACCTAGATAATCAAATCTTTGTAAAGAGCGATGCCTTACAACAGGACTATTCTCACCGATTCCTGCAGTAAAGACTATCACATCTACTCCACCCATTGCTGCGGTATAAGCTCCAATATATTTACGAAGTCGATGAGTAAACAATTGCAAAGCAAGACGACATCCATCATCTCCATCCATAGCTCCTTTGATAATTTCTCGCATATCATTGGTCTGACCACTGACTCCTAATAAGCCACTTCGCTCATTCAGCAAACTAGAAATATCTTCTTTTGTATATCCTTCTGATAAAAGATAATTGATAATGCCTGGATCCAAATCCCCTGCTCTAGTACCCATCACCAATCCCTCCAAGGCAGACATACCCATTGATGTTTCTATCGAACGTCCATATTCAATTGCAGTAATACTACATCCACTTCCAAGGTGACAGGTAATCATGCGCAATTCTCTCAAATCACGTTTTAAATACTCAGCAGCTTGTTCTGCTACATATTGATGACTTATCCCATGAAATCCAAATCTTTTTATATGCTTTTCATCTGACAACTTTCTATCTATAGCATAATACTGTGCTCTTTTAGGAATACTCCTATGAAAAGCAGTATCAAAAACAGCTACTTGATGTATATCTGGAAAAAGCTCTTCACAAATCTCAATTCCTTTTAAATTGACTGGATTATGGAGAGGCACGAGAGGAATCATTTTGCTAATTGCAGATTTCACCTCAGCATCAATCAAAATCGGCTGAGAATAATCATCACCACCATGAACAACTCTATGACCTATTCCGCTTATTTTAGGACCATCCCACAAACGGACAAACTCAGTCAAATAAGCTTTTAAAATCTCTGAATATTCTTCAGTAGTATGACAAACAAGCTCAACACCATTGATTTTACCTAAAGTCCCCTTCCCTATTCTTTCTACTGAAAGTTGATGAACTGATGTTTTAGTTAAAAAATTAAATATATCGGCTTTGATAGATGAACTTCCACAGTTAATGACCAAAATATGCATAAACTAAGCTATTTTAAGAATTGCGAAGAAACGACTTTTGAGTAAATTAAAAAAATCAAACGATTAAATTCTAATTCTTTGTAGAAACAAATCAACTATATACAACAATTCGTTTGGCTATTGGTAAGGAAAAACTTACTTTATCTTCAATGCTTCTTATCCTTATCTATAAAAAACACAATTGATGTAAAAATTTCTATGAGTACATTGTTAGAATTCTTTTTTTAACTTTTACTATGATTCTGAAGACAAAATTTTTCATCTTTGCCAATAAACCTTTTCCTTTTGTCAAACCAAACGCCTAAAATAGCAGTCGTCATCCTTAATTATAATGGTAGAGAATGGTTGAAAAAATTTCTTCCTTCTGTGATTGAACACACTCCTACTGAATTAGCCAAAATTTGGGTAGCCGACAATGCTTCTACTGATGGTTCTTTGGAAATGATAAAGACTGAATTTCAATCTGTCAATACAATTTCTTTGTCTGAAAATTTTGGTTTTGCTGAAGGATATAATCAAGCTATAAAAAATATTTCATGCCATTATGTTTTATTACTTAACTCAGATGTAGAAGTAACTAGCAATTGGCTCCAGCCTCTCTTCCAGCTCATCAACAGAGATCGTTCTATTGCTATATGTCAACCTAAACTATTGGACTATAATCAAAAAGAAAAGTTCGAATATGCAGGTGCTGCTGGCGGTATGATAGATAAATACGGTTATCCATTTTGTAGGGGGAGAATATTTGAAAATATCGAAACAGACTCAGGACAATTTGATGATGAGATAGAAATATTTTGGGCTACAGGGGCATGCATGCTGGTAAGAAGAGATTTGTTTATTCTTGCTGGTGGATTTGATAAAGATTTTTTTGCACACATGGAAGAGATTGATTTATGTTGGCGCATAAAAAAATTAGGCTATAAGATTATTTATACTCACAAATCAAGAGTCTATCATGTAGGTGGAGGCACTTTAAACTCACAAAATCCACACAAAACGTTCTTAAACTTCCGCAATAATAGACTTCTATTATTTAAAAATTTAGAATTCAAACAATTCATCTTTATCAATGCAGTAAGAAATATTTTGGACATTGTAGCTATTTTTATTTCATTACTTAAATTCAATTTCAGAGAAGTTTGGGCAATTATTCGTGCGCAATGGGCATATAGAAAAATGATTGGTAATGCTTTTGAAAAAAAACAAATGTTTAGAGAAATTCAATATCATCATAAAATCGCTGAACCTAATCTAAAAGGCATATATAATAAAAGTCTAATTATCTCTTACTTTGTCAATCAAAGAAAAAAATTCTCTCAACTGTCTTGGTAAATATTAATTATGAAAATTCTCATCATTGGAGCTTCTGGACTAGTAGGAAGTAATTGTTTAAAATATTTGTCAGAAAATGGCAATGAATGTATTGGAACATACTATTCTTATGCAGCACAAAACACAGTATTTTTTGATACTCTGAATCTTGACAATGCTGAAAATTTTAATATAGACTCCTTTCAACCTGAGGTAATTATTCACTGTGGAGCATTAACTCATGTGGATTATTGTGAGCAAAACGAAGAAGAAAGCTATAAATATTCTATAACTTCTACTGTGAATGTTATCCAATTAGCTAAAAAATATTCTTCTAAAATAATATTCATTTCCACTGACTATATATTTGACGGAAAAAACGGACCTTATGACGAACAAGAAATGGCCTCACCTATCAGTGTTTATGGAAGACATAAATGGGAAGCTGAGCAAGCCGTCAGCAATGCCAATTTAGATTACCTTATCCTCAGAATTACAAATGTATATGGAGACGAAGAAAGAGGAAAAAATTTTGTCGCCCGTATTATAGATCAAGCATTAAAGGGACAGCACCTCACCCTCAAACTTCCAATCGACCAATATGCAACTCCTATTAATGCTGCTGATATAGCCAAAGCGATAGCACTTTTACTAGAAAATCAAAAATCTGGAATCTACAATATCGCATCCACAGATTATATGAATCGAGTACAATTGTCTCTTCGCGTATTAAAATATTTTCCAAAGGCGACCTATGATTTAATTCCACTAAGTACAGAAAAACTTCATCAAGCAGCAAGAAGACCATTGCAAGGTGGATTAAAATCTGCAAAATTTTTAACAGAATTTCCAGATTTTATTTTCAGCACAGTAGATGATTATGTGCAAAAGAAAATATCTTCACAATAGTATGAGTTGCAGTGCTTTCACTATCTAACCTTCATAAATCCAGCACTCTAAAAAGCACCTTGCACTATTTAATTCAAAAGTGATATCGCTTTTACTTTATTTTAATCAGTGCTTACGTTGATAAATTGTATTTTTGAAAACAATTTTAAAATATCCATGATGCAAAATTTTCTTTCAGCAAAAGATATAGATGACGTTGAAGCATTGGCAAAAGAAGTACTGGAAATAAAAAAATCTCCTTTCAAATGGAAATATTTGGGTGAGAATAAAACTTTAGTATTGATATTTCTCAATAGTAGTTTGAGAACTAGATTAAGCACTCAGAAAGCCGCTCAAAATCTTGGGATGAACACCATAGTACTTAATCTTGGACAAGATAGTTGGAACATGGAATATCAGGAAAATGCTGTGATGAATGGTAATACCGCAGAGCATATTAAAGAGGCGGCAGCTGTCATCAGCCAATATGCCGATATTATCGCATTGCGTAGCTTCCCTACTTTGACAGATAAAGTCAATGATTATCAAGAATTTGTACTTAATCAATTCATTAAATATATTCAGGTTCCATTAGTTAACATGGAATCTTCTACAGTACATCCCTTACAATCATTGACCGACTTGGCAACAATTCGAGAATTTAGCAATAAGAAACGTCCAAAAGTTGTCTTGACTTGGGCTCCCCATATTCGTGCCCTCCCTCAATGTGTCTCCAACAGTTTTGCCCAATGGATGAATAAAGCAGAAGTTGATTTTATAATTACAAATCCCGAAGGGTATGATTTGGCAAAAGAATTTAGAGGAAACACACCTATCATTAGAAATCAAACAGAGGCTTTTAAAGATGCCGATTTTATTTATGCTAAAAATTGGTCGTCTTATGAAGATTATGGCAAAATATTAAAAACAGATTTGGATTGGATGATTACAGAAGAAAAAATGAATTTAACCAATACAGCAAAATTCATGCATTGCCTTCCTGTCAGACGTAATGTTGTAGTCTCTGATGGAGTTTTAGATAGCCCCCAATCAATTGTGATACAACAAGCAGGAAACAGAGAATGGGCTGCACAAGCTGTTATTAAAAGAATCCTTGAAGGAAACTTGTTTTCAGGTTAAACCATCAGATTGTTATTAGATATTTCTAGATGAATGATAAGCATTTTAATCAAATCTATTTAGTAAATTGAATACTAAAAATATACTGATGCTTTCCAAAAGATTTCTTTTCATTACATTTTCTTTAAACACTTTAACTGAATAGTGTTCATACATTTTTTAAATTTGTCTTATTCTTATGAGCACTTTACAATCTCAAAAAAACCTGATTCATTTAGCATCTCAATTAAGTGGAGACCTCTTCTTTGATGATATTCATAGAAAACTATACGCTACGGATGCTTCTGTATATAGGGAAATGCCGTTGGCAGTAGCATATCCTAAAGACAAAAGAGATATTCAAATACTTATCCAATATGCTGAAAAGCATAAAACACCCTTAATTCCACGAACTGCCGGCACATCACTAGGTGGTCAAGTCGTAGGAACAGGAATAGTAATGGATATGTCAAAATATTTCACTAAAGTACTGGAAGTCAATGAACAAGAAAAATGGGCTATTGTACAACCTGGTGTCATTCGTGATGACTTAAACAGATATTTGAAACCTTATAGATTAATGTTTGCTCCTGAAACCTCTACTTCCAACAGAGCAATGATTGGAGGAATGGTAGGAAATAATTCCAGTGGCACTCATTCCATAGTATATGGGACGACAAGAGAACATATTTTAGAGATTGAAGCTTTCCTTAGTGATGGTGCATTAGTGAAATTTGGTCAACTGTCTGAGAAAAAATTTCAACAAAAGTTAACAGATGGAGGAATAGAAGGTGATGTTTACAGACATATCTATAAACTCTTGAGCAACGAAGATATTGCAAAAGATATCATCAATGAGTATCCTAAATCTTCAATTCATAGACGAAACACAGGATATGCTTTAGATGAACTCCTCCATTTAAAGCCATTCAAATCCAATGGAGATGATTTTAATTTTTCCAAATTACTCTGTGGTAGTGAAGGTACTTTGGCTATTAGCACTGAAATCAAAGTCAATTTAGTCCCTATTCCCCCAGAACATAAAGTTGTCCTATGTGCACATTTTCATTCCCTAGATGAAAGTTTGAGAGCAGTTGTTTTGGCAATGGAGCAAAAACCTTCTGCTTGTGAACTTATGGACAAAATTATTCTAGACTGTACCAAAGAAAATATTGAACAAAGGAAAAATAGATTTTTTGTAAATGGAGATCCTGAAGCAATTCTTTGTATTGAATTTTGGTCAGATTCACCTGATGAAATGAATCAAAAAGCCAATCAGCTTATCCAACAATTTAAAGAAAAGCAACTTGGATATGAATACCCTTTGGTTCATGGCAATGATATCAATAAAGTATGGAATCTCAGAAAAGCAGGATTGGGATTATTAGCCAATATTCCAGGAGATAAAAAAGCGGTAGCCGTCATTGAAGATACTGCAGTGGATGTAAGAGAATTGCCAGAATATATTCATGATTTTACAAAAATGCTAGATACATTTGGTCAGAAAAGTGTTTACTATGCACATGCAGGTGCAGGCGAACTACACCTCAGACCTATTCTGGATATAAAGAGCAAAAAAGATAGAGAAGACTTTAGAGCCATTGCTTTAGAGAGTGCTAAATTGGTTAAAAAATATGGTGGTTCCCTCAGTGGAGAACATGGTGACGGCAGAGTGCGTGGAGAATTTATTCCTTTGATGATAGGTGATGACAATTATCAAAGACTTAGAGAGTTGAAGAAAATTTGGGATCCATATCATATTTTCAATCCAGGTAAAATCACAGATACTCCTCCTATGGATGAATCCTTCAGATATGAAGAAGATCAGACGACTAGAGAATTTGACACAATCATGGACTTCTCAAAAGAGGGAGGAATACTTCGTGCTGCTGAAAAATGCAATGGTAGTGGTGATTGTAGAAAATCTCCAGAAGCAGGCGGAACAATGTGTCCTAGTTATCAAGCAACTAGAGATGAAAAAGATACAACAAGAGCCCGTGCCAATATCCTTAGAGATTACCTGACTCATTCAGAAAAGACAAATGCATTTGATCATAAGGAAATTAAAGAAGTGCTAGACTTGTGTCTCAGTTGCAAAGGATGCACTTCTGAATGCCCTTCCAATGTTGATATGCCCGCATTAAAAGCAGAATTTTTACATCAATATTATCAAGCAAATGGTATTCCTTTGAGAGCGAAAATGTTTGGGTATATTAGTAAATTGAATTCATTAGCAGCATTAGCTCCAGGGGTTTCCAATTTTATGATGACAAGTAAAATGACTTCCGGGATATTCAAAAAAGCGATGGGGATAGCTCCTGCCAGAGCTCTGCCTACACTTCATCCATTTACCTTAAACGAATGGATTGAAAAAAATAAAAACAGACTACAAAATATTCCTCAGCCAAAAGGCTCCCTATTTTTCTTTGTTGATGAATTTACCAATTACAATGATGTGATTATCGGTATAAAAGCCATAGAACTTTTATATCAGCTTGGATATCTTGTCAATTTTCTTCATCATGCAGAAAGTGGTCGTGCAGCAATTTCCAAAGGATTACTACCTTATGCGAAAGAGTGCGCTATCACCAATGTCCATATTTTTGCTCCTTGGATCAATGAAAAAACTCCTTTAATTGGGATCGAACCCTCTGCTATTTTTACTTTCAGAGATGAATATATCAGATTAGTCAATGAAGATCAAAGATCAACAGCAAAGCAACTAGGCAAAAATTGTATCCTGATTGAAGAATTTATTTATAATGAAGTAGCTGCTGGAAGAATCACACAAGATGCATTTACAGATGAACCCAAAGTCATAAAATTTCAAGGACATTGCCATCAAAAAGCATTGTCTTCTCAAGATTTCAGTGCATGGGCTTTACAATTGCCAAGAAATTATATGGTAGAAGTCATACCTTCAGGATGTTGTGGCATGGCAGGTTCATTTGGTTATGAAGCTGAACATTATGAAGTATCAATGAAAATCGGAGAACTAGTCTTATTTCCAGCGGTAAGAAAATGTAGTGAAGACACTATCATCTCTACTCCAGGTACAAGTTGCCGACATCAGATAAAAGATGGAACTTCTAGATCTGCCTATCACCCTGCTGAAGTACTTTTTGATGCATTAAAATAATGGGTGGTCATTTATATTTTCGGATGTTATGTGCTACAATAGATGCACATCATATTGTGTAAAATGAACAAAGAAAATTTAGGATAACCTATTATTTTGACGATGAAAACAATAAGAAAAAGCATAATGAAATGCGTTCCATTAAGCTCTTCTCTATCCCTTTATTTACAATGGTTTCAAGATAATTTACCAACCTTTTTTCAGTATTATACCTTTTCATTTATCTCCAAACCAAATAGCTCCAGCATCAGGCAAATCATTGAGCCATTGGTATTCACCTGTATCTATTTGAATGAGGGCTACAAAGTGTTGACGACCATTAGTAATGACCAAGTAAGGAACTTTGAGGACAAGATTATATAAGGAAGCCTGTTCTAATGTCTTTTGAGAAAGATCAACTTTGGGTTGCTTACATTCAATCAGAATAAGTGGTTTATGGCTCTGATCATAAACTACTATATCAAACCTTTTATTTTTACCCATATAGACCAATTGCTTTTCTACGGCAATGTATGAGATCGGATATTGCTTTTGCTCTACCATATAAGATAAGATCTGCTGCCTCACTCCTTCCTCAGGAGTTAAAACCACATTTTTTTTCCTTATCGGATCAAAAATCTTATTTTTATTATCTATTATCTTAGTTTTGAAGAATAAAGATTCCATTACAACAAAAATGAATCTTTTTAGTTAGAATAAAAGAATAAAGTTTAAAAGAAATAAAAATATGAATTGGATTATTAAAATACTATTCAGAGTTGTCACTATCTATCTTATCAGTTACTTGACAAACATCATTACTTTTTCAGGAAACAGTACAAAAGAAAACTTTATAATTGCTACTATTTTTGCAGTAATGCTCAGTTTATTGAATACATTTTTAAGACCTATTCTCAGTCTTTTCGCTTTACCAATTACCTTTATCACACTTGGCCTGTTCCAATTAGTCATTAATACCGTTATAGTTCTTATTACTGTTCGACTTGTAAAAGGTATTGAAATTGAAGGATTTTGGAATGCTTTCTTATTCTCAATCTTGTTTTCAGTCATCAGTTGGGCTATCGAACAAGTAGTTTCTGACAAATAGTTAGATTGATAAACAAAAAACAGGACATTCTGTCAGCTAAATAATTATTGCACTGTTATTTTATACAATTATAGAGCAATAATATATATAGGTATGTAAATTGAATAATCAGGTGTAAAACAATGACACTATGAACCCAAATCAATTTACAATCAAATCGCAAGAAGCCATTGCCAGTGCGCAACAAATGGCTTTTGACAATAAAAACTCCAATATGGATACTTGTCATTTATTAAAATCTATAATAGATATTGATAAAGATTATATTCCATATCTTTTTAACCAATTTAATATAGACTTAGCATCTTTTGAAAACAAAGTAGAACAAATCATCCAGCAGCAACCTACTGTCAGCAATGAAGATGTCAAATATCCTTCTACAAATTTATCTCAGGTCATCATGAAAGCAACAAGTCTGATGAAAGAGATGGGTGATGAATTTGTTTCATTAGAACACCTTGTTCTAGCACTCATTTCTGTCAATGACGACACTTCAAGATTGATGAAAAAAGAAGGATTAGATGAGAAAAAATTAAAAGAAACTATTTTAAAATTAAGAAAAGGAAATAAAGTGCAATCCAATAGTTCAGAACTTACTTTCAATGCTTTAGATAAATATGCAAAAAATCTCAATGATTTGGCCAAAAAACACAAACTAGACCCTGTCATTGGCAGAGACGAAGAAATCAGAAGAGTATTACATATTTTATCTAGAAGAACAAAAAACAACCCGATACTTGTAGGAGAACCAGGCGTAGGAAAAACTGCCATTGCTGAAGGAATTGCCCATCGAATTGTCACAGGAGATGTGCCTGAAAATCTAAAATCAAAAATTATCTATTCATTAGACATGGGTTCATTGATTGCTGGTGCAAAATACAAAGGAGAATTTGAAGAAAGACTCAAAGCTGTCATAAAAGAAGTCACTTCTTCTGATGGTGCAATCATCCTATTTATTGATGAAATACATACACTCGTAGGCGCAGGAGGAGGTGGTGATGGAGCTATGGATGCTGCCAATATTCTTAAACCTGCATTAGCTAGAGGCGAACTGAGGGCTGTAGGCGCAACCACTCTTAGTGAGTATCAAAAATATTTTGAAAAAGACAAAGCTCTTGAAAGAAGATTTCAGAAAGTAATGGTTTTAGAACCCAGTAAGGAAGACACCGTATCCATCCTTAGAGGTTTGAAAGAAAGATATGAGACCCATCATAAAGTCAATATAAAAGACGAGGCAATCATTGCTGCCGTAGATTTGTCAATCAGATATATCTCAGATAGATTTTTGCCAGACAAAGCTATTGACCTTATCGATGAAGCTGCGGCAAAATTAAGGTTAGAAATTGACTCTGTCCCAGAGGAGATTGACGAATTGGAAAGAAAAATCAGACAATTAGAAATCGAGAGAGAAGCAATAAAAAGAGAAAATGATGTCACCAAATTGAATGAGTTATCCAAACAAATTGCTGATCTCAACGAAGACCGAGTTGCATTGCGCTCAAAATGGGAAAGTGAAAAAAATATTTTAGACACAATACAGCAACAAAAATTAGTGATTGATGACTTCAAATTTCAAGCTGAACAAGCTGAACGTAATGGCGACTATGGCAAAGTAGCTGAATTGCGATATGGCAAAATAAAAGAAGCAGAAGAAGCCTTAAAATCTTTTGAACAAAAGTTGGAAGAAATGAAAAACGGCCATCGATTGTTAAAAGAAGAAGTTGATGCAGATGACATTGCAGAAGTGATTTCAAAATGGACTGGAATTCCAGTCAGCAAAATGCTTCAATCTGAAAAAGCCAAACTTTTGGATCTTGAAAAATATTTACATGAGAGAGTCATAGGACAAGACGAAGCCATAGAGGCTGTATCTGATGCGATTAGAAGAAGTCGTGCAGGATTGAGTGACCCCAAAAAGCCGATAGGTTCATTCATCTTTATTGGCACTACTGGAGTCGGAAAAACGGAACTAGTAAAGGCTCTCGCAGAATTATTATTTGACGACGAAAAAGCAATGGTCAGAATCGACATGTCCGAATATATGGAAAGACACTCTGTTTCTAGACTCATTGGCGCACCTCCAGGATATGTCGGATACGATGAAGGTGGACAATTGACTGAGGCAGTTAGAAGAAGACCTTATTCTGTCATTTTACTAGATGAGATTGAAAAAGCCCATCAAGATGTATTCAATATCTTATTACAAGTTCTTGAAGATGGTAGATTGACGGACAATAAAGGGCGAGTTGTGGATTTCAAAAACACACTTATAATCATGACCTCTAATGTTGGTTCAGATATTATTCAAGATGCATTCAGCGATATTAAGTCAGAGGCTCAGTTATTTTCTGTTGCTGAAACAACTAAAATACAGGTTTTTGAAGAACTTAAAAATACAATGCGACCTGAATTTCTCAACAGAATCGATGAAGTCATTATGTTCAAACCACTTATCGAATCAGAAATCATTCAAATTGTAAAGCTTCAATTGAAACAACTTCAGAAAAAACTTCAAGAAATGGATTTAAATATTGACTTTACTGATGAAGCTATACAATGGATAGGTCACGAAGGATACGATCCACAATTTGGAGCTAGACCACTCAAACGATTAATCAATAAAGAAATTCTTAATGAATTATCCAAAATGATTCTTGCTGGTAAAGTACAAAAAGAAATTCCTATTATTACGGATGTCATTGACAACAAAGTGATATTCAGAAACAAAATAGAAATAGATAAATAAAGTCATATTCTAAAATTATCAGGAGTTTGCTATGAAGAATAGCAGACTCCTTTTTTTTATAACTTATTTATAATTCAATTAATAAATAACAAATCCAATTAAAATTTGAAATAACAAAATATTGACAAAATTAAAACTGTCTTGTTACATGAAGACTTTCAACACAATATACCTAACAATTAAAGACTGTATTAAACTTGAAGAAAAATTTTAATGATTATTAACTAAATATTTGTATATACAACTATTGTATGAAAAAACAAATTTTTATCTTTGTGCTCAATAATAAATTATTCGAAAATGAAAAAAACTATTTTAGCATTTGCAATCTCAGGAGCAATTTTCGCATCTTGTACTAGTAATCCAGAAGGAGAAAAAGCAGAAGTAAATGAAGCAACAGAAGTTGTAGAATCTCAAGGCACTCAACTAACAGTGGACACACAGGCATCAAAATTAGTCTGGACAGGAAAAAAAGTGAGTACTGCTCATCACGGAGAAATCAAAATCAAATCTGGTTCTTTAATAGTAGAAGCTGATGCTTTAAAAGGTGGTCAATTTATCATTGACATGACTACTCTTGAAAACAAAGATTTATCAGGTGAGTGGAAAGCAAAACTAGAAGATCACCTTCATAAAAAAGATTTTTTCCATACAGAAAAACATCCTGAAGCTAAGTTAGAAATCACTAATGTAGAAGGTTCTGGCATTGGCACTGCAAAAGTATCTGCCAACTTAACTATCAAAGATGTTACTAAAAACATCACTTTCAATGCTGACGTAACTGAAATTTCTGACGCTACTTTCAAAGCAACTGCAGACTTCAATATCGTTAGAGCTGATTGGGGAATAGTTTATCCAGGTATGCCTGACGACTTAATCAGTGCAGAAATCAATTTTAAAGTAAGCATTGTTGCAAACAAATAAACTGGGACAGTTTATAACACGTTGGGGAGCTTAGGCTCCCTTTTTTATTTTATTCTAGAAACACCATCAACAGGTTTTACCAAGTAAAAATCTGCCTTCCTATTCTGATCTGTTTCATATTTTCTTCCTACATAAGTACAAAATCTATTGACTAAAGATTTATCAACTATAGCGATAGCACATCCTCCAAATCCAGCACCTGTCATTCTGGCTCCTATGCAACCTCTAAATTTATGAGCATAATGAATCAGACAATTCAATGCATCTCCTGCTACTTCATAATCTTCATCCAAAGACTGATGCGATTGCCATAATAGATTTCCGAGATAATCAATTCTCCCCAAATTCAAGGCATCGAAAGCAGCCAAAACTCTTTGTTCCTCAGTTACAACATGCTTGGCTCTATAATATAAAAGATCATCTTCTATCACCCCTACAGATATAACATGAGCTTGCGCTAAATGACTGACAGGCTCTAGTGACTGAATTTCTTGCAATGCCCTTTCACATTCACTTTTCCTTTCATTATACTTAGAATCAATCAGATTCCTAGGAAAATTTGTATTCATCACCACCAACTGATAGTCTTTTAAATCCAAAGGGACATATTCATGTTTCAGTTGAAGGCAATTCAACAATATAGCACAATTTTCTTTTCCAAAAGCAATTGCATACTGGTCCATTATTCCACACTTTACTCCAACTTCCTCCACTTCTGCTCTTTGGGCATCAATTGCCAATGACAACCTATCTCTATCATAAACCTCTGGTGCCATCATATATAATATAAGACATTCTATAGCTGCAGAAGAAGATAACCCAGAGGCTATAGGCAAATCACTCTGAATAACAATATTGCCGCCTCTCATTGGAATCCTTCTGGACTTCATAATTTTTAAACAGGCTAGTACAAACGAAGCCCAATTTGAAATAATATTTCCATGATTCAACAAGTCCAAATTCACCTGAAACATTTCATTAAAATCTTCACTGAAAACATGAAGTACATTTGTAGAATGAGGAACAAATATAGCAGTGATACCCAAATCTATAGCAAAGGGCAAAACATGACCTCCATTATAATCCAAATGTTCGCCTATCAGGTTGACACGTCCTGGCGAAAAGTAAGCTTCAAAATCTTCTAAATCACCAAATTGCCTTTGATAAATCACCTTTAGACATTCAATACTAATCATGATGCTTATTTATAAATTTTTGATATGCTTCTCTCAATTCAATTGCAGTATCTTCAACATAGCGGACATTAGCAGCAGCCCAAGCTCCCATTTCAGTTGAGGCATAATACTTAATCGTTTCAGGCGCTCTCAATGGTGGATAAAACTCAATATGGAACCTATAAAAATCGCTCTGGTCCTTCCATCTTTCCTCATTCACAGCTCCTTGATGAATACACATCATATATGGAAATATACGATTAAACAATTCATCAAACATTCCATTGACAGATTTAATAACAATAGCTAACTCAGCTATCTGAGTGGAGCTAAATTCAGATATCCATACATTGGGTGTTTTGGAAACAATAAAAATTCCATAAGGATAATCAGTAAAATAGGGCAAAAACACTAAGAAAGTATCAGTTTCAAAAATCACCCTATTCCCTTCATTTTTTTCCTTTTGTAAAATGTCTTCAAATAAATTTCTTTGATGCTTCTCAAAATACTTTTGTGCATTCACGAGCTCAGTTTCAATTTTCAAAGGCACAAAGGGGAAAGCATATAATTGACCATGAGGATGAGGCATAGTCACTCCTACTTCTTGTCCTCTATTTTCAAATTCATAAACATACTTCACTAAAGAATGTTGACGATAAAACTCAAACCTTTCTGCCCATAATTCTATCAACTTAATGGCATGGGCATCTGACAACTCATTCAATTGAGCATGATGGTTGGATGAATACAATATCACTTCACAAGCACCTTTTGCTGCAAAACTTTGATACAATTCTTCTGTCGACACATCCCATACTCCTTCAATACCATCAGATAACGCAGGAAAATCATTGGGGTAAACCATCACTTCATAATCATCAGTAATCCTTTTGTCTTTGCCCGGACAAAAAGGACAATATCCTTTGGGCATATTAGGACGGCTTTGACGATTTGCAGCAACTATCGTCCATGTATTTAATAAGGGATTCCAACGAAATTCAGACATTCATTAAAATTTAGAAAAATATTTAATTTTTATTTACTTTAAATGGTGGCTTTAAAAACGCCCAATATGTGGCATTAGTAAAAATCTTTCCCTTATCAACATTTAATAGATTATAGGTGTCTCCATCTTTACCTGACGATATTCTATGATAAATAGTCATATTTACTCCTAATAAATCAAACAAATTCTGAGTTTTCAAATTCAATTCAATATGTAAAGGAGTTTGTTTCCATTGAGCATTTCTATCATTTGCAAATCCAAAATCAATTCCATTCCATTCTGTAACCCACACTTCCTTTTTTGTCTTTTTTAATAAAAGTATATTTTCTTTCACTTTATCTTCAAATTCAACAAAGTTCTTCCTAGCAACATCTTCATTTTCAGCACTATTTATACTCCCATACCAATGTTGCACATAAGCATCTGCAAAATTCATTTTTAGGGCAAATGCATTCCATTTTTTATGATTTTTATTTCTTGTCGAACCAAAAGGAATAGCAGTTTTAATATGCGGATCTATTTTTTTTATAGCTTTCACATAAAACTGGGCCAACCTATTATACTTTTTATAAGTATCTGGCCACCAATTATCCGCTGAGTCTTCATTGAGCCGTTTGGCTTCTTTTGCAGACAATTGAATATCCCAACCTCTAATAACTGGATAGATGTAAAATTCATTGCCAAGTTCAACTCCTACAATTTGCACTCCTTGTTGTTGAAGATATTTGATTGCAGCTAAATTCTCCACTACTAAGTCCCAATCTGACATTGTGGGCTTATAAAAATGTTCAAACATATTAATAACAAATAATACTTTTGGAGGCTTTGCCATTGATTGAATAAGTCTAACAAACTCTACAATATAATTTTGTGAAGTTTTTTTATCAAAAGCAGAATTTTGCCCATAGCCCGATTTTGAAAAATGATATTTGTTGGCTATGGTTCCTCCAGGAAATCTTAATACATCTGGTTCAAGTTGATTGAGCGTATCTACATATTCAATAGTGAATCGCTGCTCATAAAAATTATACAAAAATGCATTGGTATTAAAACCTCTAAGTGAAGTTGCTGACAAGGCACATAAATACAAACTAAACAATAGAAATAATAATTTACATCTCAATTTCATCTTTCTAAAATTACTGAAAATATCGTATTTATAAAAACTATTTAAATCCCATCAAGGCTAAGGAAGAAAAATGGAAGCTTAGAAATAAAATATCCTATTCAATCCAAAGTATATATTAAAAGAGAGTATCTATTGTTGCTTTGGGGTTCACCTCTATTTTTCAAAAATAGTCTAATTAAATAGATATATAAAACAAAAAAGGTTGCCATTATAGCAACCTTTTATAAATGAAAGTTAAAAACTAACTATTTTACTTTTTCTACAATAGCTTTAAAAGCATCTGGGCTATTCAAAGCCAAATCAGCAAGAGCTTTACGATTTAAATCGATTCCTGCTTCTTTTAATTTGTTCATAAATACAGAGTAGCTCAAACCATATTCACGCACAGCTGCATTTATACGGACAATCCACATACTTCTGTAATCTCTCTTCTTTAATTTACGACCCTCGTATGCATAAGCTAAACCTTTTTCTACAGCATTCTTTGCTACTGTCCAAACGTTTTTACGACGACCAAAATAACCTTTTGCACTTTTTAGTACTCTTTTCTTTCTTGCTTTTGCTGCTACAGAATTGACTGATCTAGGCATGACGTTAAATTTTTACTTGATTTTAATTAACTTAATACGAGCAATTTTTTAACGTTGCTCATTTCTGTAGATCCTACGATTGCAGATAGACCAAGACGTCTCTTTTGTTTTGTGCTCTTTTTTGTAAGAATATGGCGTTTATACGCTTTTGCTCTTTTCACTTTTCCCGTTCCGGTAAGCGTAAATCTCTTTTTAGCGCTCGAATTTGTTTTTTGCTTTGGCATCTCTACCCCTTATTTTGAGTTTGCAAAGATAGACAATTTTCATAAAACAAAAACATTATTGTAAAATTTATTCACTAGACTTATTCACAATTTGTATAAAACATTTCAAAATTAGTCAAACGAGATGACATAAAGGGTTTATCTGCCCTCCTTCCTACCTTTCTTAACATCATCCTCTTATTATCCTAAAGAAGATTTTACATTTTTTTTCTTTGATTGGCTATGCTATTGTTGATTTCAAAACCTATCAGCAATACACAACAATTGAGATAAACAAACAACATTGAAACAATAAACAATCCCAATGAACCATATAGCTGATTGAAGTTTGAAAAAAGTTTAAAATATATTTTTAACAAATTGGATAATAACACCAAGGAAAAAGTAGAAAATATTGCACCCACCGAAAAATATTTAAATTTTTCTTTGACAGCCGGACCAAAATAGTACATCAAAGCTACTGTATTGAAAAAAGCAAAAAATACAAGTAAGTACTTTGAAAATACAATCAGCAAGTATGTATAGGTATTATATAGATTAAAATGATATAAAATATTTCTTATAGTCCTTTCGCCCATAATGACCAATGTAATAGAAATAATAAACATCAAACTGACAAGAAATATGATTTTAAAAGACACAATCTGCTTCTGTAGGAAACTGCGCTTTTTATATTTATCACTTGACTTATCAAACGCTTTCAGCATTGCATTCACTCCATTACTGGAAAACACCAATGCCATTAAAAAATTAAAAGAGGTCACTCCTCCTCTTTGAATACTTAAAATATCAAATATTGTATTTTTGAGCATTTCAAAAATCCCTCCCGGCAATACTCTTTGAAGATAGCTCATCAGAACTAAATTATAATTATCTACTGGCAAATATGGGATAAGAGAAAAAAAGAAGATAATGGTAGGAAAAATGGCTAAGAAAAAGAAGAAAGACATCGAAGAAGCTCGAATCATTAAATTATCATTCTTCAATTCTTCAATCACTCCTATAAATGCATCTTTCAAAGAAGTTCCTTGAAACCCTGGAGGTGATTTTTTTATAATTTCCTCATGTCTTTTTGGCATTTACCTTAAAATTTTTTCATTATTTAAAGCCCTCTGATAATTCCTAGCATGAATCAAATGCTCAGAATAGGTATTTGAAAAAACGTGTTTTCCACTTCCAAATACAGCACAAAAATATAGATATTTATTTGAAGGTGTTGCTAATACTGCATCTACAATATCTAACTCAGGCAAACCTATCGGACCAGGAGGCAACCCAGTATTCATATAAGTATTATACTTTGATGGAATTTTCAAATCAGCATGCAATATCCTTTTTATTGACATGTCCTTCAATGCGAATTTAATTGTAGGGTCTGCTTGAAGTGGCATACCTATGCGAAGTCTATTGAAATAAACTGAAGCAACAGTACTATATTCAGGCTTATAGTTGGTCTCCTTTTGAACAATAGAAGCCAAAATAATTACTTCTTGAGGTGTCAGTCCAAGATTTTGAGCTTTGAGTTTTCTTTCATCATTCCAAAATCTTTGAAACTCCTTATCCATCCTTGCAGCCAATCCTTCAATATCAATATCCCAGTATAATTGATAAGAATTACAAAGAAACATGCTCCAAAAATTATCTTTATCAAAACCATAAGACTTTGCATTTTCTTCTGAACTGATAAATTCTAAAAACGCAGTCGAGTCAATATCCAATTTTTGTGAAACCCTCCCTGCTAATTGAGAAGGATAAGTAATATTGTTAATTACAAAATTGACTGGGTCCTGATGGCCGATTTTTATTTTTCTTAGAACTCGAAATATGGAATCACCTCCTCGAATCAAATATCTCCCACTCTTAATGTTTTTATCCAAACTCATCATCCTAGCTACAAGTTCAATTAAATAGAAATTTCGAATGTGTTTGTCGTTTTTAAATTGGGGAGCAAGTTCCCCCCACGAATCACCTTTCCTAATCTTAACTTCCAATTGATAATCAGAAGCAGTAGCAATCCCACTAAAAAACAGTTGATACCCTACAACAAAGGCCATCAAAACAAATATTGATAGAGTAAAAAATAGTTTTTTCAAACCTCCAAATTTTTGCCTAAGTTACAGTAATCTTACAAGTATCTTAAAATAATTTCCCATAGAAAATGATAAGGTAAAACTTCAAAATCATTAAGAAAGTTTTTTTCTTTATTAGATTGAAGATCTTCGTATAGTTTATGGTTCTTTTCGAAAATTGCCTTTTTATTATATTTTAAACTTTTGATGCTTAATATCATTGTAGAAAAATCTTTATCCCGGATCAAAGCATTTTGTGACATTTGTTTAGAATATTTTTTCAACAATATACATTTCTCTTCAAAGGTGAATATATCTCCTGCTCTCAATTGTTCTATTAATTCTAAAAATCTGATGGCAAGAAAAAAACCTAATTTATCACTTACATAATAAGTAGTATCATTAATCAATTTGGCTACTTTGATTCTTTTATTCAACTTTAATTCTATCTCATCTTGCATCAACAGCCAATAGGATTTATAAATAGATATTCTCTGCTTGAAATGTTCAGGAGCCGATTTGAAAGATTTATGCTTTATTATCTTATTTAAGAGTTCTTCAGCACTAGATACATCTAATTGAAACATTTTTAACTTAAGAAGAAACTCCATTGCTGTCAACCAATTCAGCCCTCCTTCTTTAAACAATAGGATATCTTTTGATAATTCTAAAAAACCTCGATTATAATCTCCAATTGACAAAAAAGTTTTTGCTTTATATAAGGCAGCTATTCCTTGCCAAACAGGCTGTTTAAAATTATCTTGAGTGCTCAATTGAATAATAGCCTGACAAGTATCTAAGGAATCCTCATATTTACCAAGATATTCGTTAATCAACAATTTTGAACGCAAGAAAAAATAGCTAGTATCATTATTACTAAATAAATGACTATAATGTTCTAATTGAGCCAAAAGCTGATCTAATTTCAGTTTATCAGAACTTGCCTTTCGTATCTCTTTAGACTCATGAACAATCAATTGTATTTGATAATAAACAAAAGTTGCACTCTGAATGATTTCTTCCTTATTCAAAAAATCATCATAATTTGCTTTATATTTTTCAAACAATTTTATATTACCAAATACAGCAGAATGCTTGGCTAGTTCAAATGAATAAAACTTAGCAATATCATATAATTGATATTCGACTGCCACATGAAAGTTATTTTTTATCAAATCGACAGCACTTTTATTAGCACCAAGTCTCCTTAAAATTTGAACTGTCTGGACAATTTTATTTTGTTCAATTATAACTCGTTGATGAGCTGAAAAATTACTTTTGTTCTGATCTATAAAAAATAAGGTATTATAAATTCTAGATTTGAATCTAGATTTTAAGCGTCGAAAATTTTGTTGGCTTTTGGGGTTGTCTTTTTGATATAAATATAATAATGCATCAGTATCCGAAAGAACTTCTTCTTTAAGAGAAGCAGAAAGCAGTTTGGACATCAAAGAAGTATCATCACTCAATATATTGAAATCTAATAATTCAATCTTATCGAGTCGCTTCCTACTTAAAATTTTAACAATTTCGTTAATGCTTTCCATGTCACAGATTGCTCAAAATTAAGAAAATAATAGCGAAATGACAACCTGAAAATTTAGGATATTAAAAACAAATAAGCAATTAAAAAATAATAAATTACAGATTAAAAGAAATAAAAATTATAAATAAATATCAAATAATAGAACTATGTCACAAACAAATAGAAAAAAAAATTACACCTATTAAATCCTATATTACCTTTAGGAAAACATTAAAGCCATGACTCTTTCATTATTATTATCATTCCTATTAGGGCTATTTACAAATACTACAACCCCTATCAACCAAAATGATATTGTAAACCAGCAAGCACAGAATGCTAAAATCATTACTGATGATACTGGAACTATAAGACCCTAATTTATTCTTTAAAATTAATAGAGCCTGCTTCCCTCGAGCAGGCTCTTTTGTGTGTGTGTTGTTGTTGTAAGTATGAAGAATTTTTAAAGAGGGCATACTATTATGTGTTCTTTCTTAATTGTTAGCTTTATGATATTTCAAAGATATAGCTACATAATCCATTTTCCAAATAAAAATATGTACAATTGTGACATAGTTAATTAGAGTTTTAGTCATCATTTTTTATACTTAAAATGAAAAATCAGATTTAGCGAATTAATTTCATAGCTTTATAAAAAATATTCAGACTTATTTATGTTGAATATAGTTGTAATAGATGGATACACTTTAAATCCTGGCGACCTCAATCTAACGGAACTCCAAAAACTTGGAAACCTAAGGGTTCACCCAAGAAGCTCAAATGAAGAATTAGTCGAACGTTTGAAAGATGCACATATTGCAATAGTCAACAAAGTCGTTTTTAACAAGCATCTCATTGACCAACTACCCCATTTAAAATATATTGCAGTCACTGCAACTGGATATAATAACTTAGACATCAGCTACTTAAAGCAAAAAAATATTTTAGCTTCCAATGTAAAAGGCTACGGCACTTTTGCCGTTGCACAACATACGATATCTTTAATATTAGAATTAACCAATTATGTATCCAAACATCATCAAGATTGCATTAATAACAAATGGAATCAAACTCAAGATTTTTGTTTTTGGACATACCCCATGAAAGAATTATATCAAAAAAAAATGGGTATTATCGGAATGGGAAATATAGGGAAACAAGTCGCTATTATTGCACAGGCTTTAGGAATGGAAATCTATTATCATAGCTTAAAAGATAAGTCAATACCTGGGATGAAATATTTGCAAAATTCAGATGAAATTTTTAAAATTTGTGACATTATTAGTTTGCATTGTTCACTGAATCATCAGACAGAACATCTCATCAATGAACAATCACTATCCTTGTTTCGCCCAGAAGCCATATTGATTAACACTTCTAGAGGGGGACTTATCGATGAAAACGCATTAAAATATGCCCTGGATAAAAATATTATTTCAGGTGCTGGCTTAGATGTATTGACAACAGAGCCTCCCGTTGACAAGCATCACCCATTGATTCACCATCCAAAATGTATCGTTACTCCGCATAATGCATGGTCATCAATAGAAACTCGACAAAGACTATTGGATATGGTAGTAGATAATATCAAATCTTATATACAAGGAAATCCGAAAAATGTGATAGAAGCAAATTAAAGTTATTTCTTGCTTATTGCAAGGTAACATTGAGCAATGAAACTTCTTTTTGTAATTTTACATCCATGTCTATAAAGTTAAAAATTGTTTTTATGGGTACTCCTGCTTTTGCAGTAGAAAGCCTTGATATTTTAGTGAAAAATGGATATGA
Source organism: Chitinophagales bacterium (assembly GCA_023957235.1). Lineage (GTDB taxonomy): Bacteria > Bacteroidota > Bacteroidia > Chitinophagales > JADIYW01 > JAMLHH01. The sequence goes on from JAMLHI010000005.1 coordinate 120,487, forward strand.
AATTGCAGCTATAGTTACTAGTCCAGACAAACCATCGGGCAGGGGGCAAAAGATGAATATTTCTTCAGTCAAACAATATGCACTAGAACACCATTTACCCATCTTGCAGCCTATCAAACTTAAGGATGAAAAATTTCTACAAGAATTAAAAGATATTAACGCCAATCTTTTCATAGTTGTTGCATTCCGTATGCTACCCGAAGTGGTATGGTCTATGCCTGAATTGGGAACTTTTAATCTTCATGCTAGCTTATTGCCTCAATATAGAGGTGCGGCACCTATCAACTGGGCGATTATCAATGGAGAAACAAAAACAGGTGTTACTACATTTTTTCTTCAACATGAGATAGATACAGGTGATATTTTACTAAATAAAACAATTGACATACTACCTGAAGATGATGCGGGATCACTTCATGACAAGCTGATGCATTTGGGAGCTGAACTCACTCTAAAAACTGTCAAAGCCATAGCCTCTAATCAGATAAAAGCAAACCCACAACCCAATGCACCAAGTATTCATGCTCCAAAAATCTTTAAAGAAGATGGCTTATTGAATTTTAATAATCCTACTATCCAAGTACACAATAAAATCAGAGGTTTATCTCCCTACCCTGGAGCATATATGTATCTCAATCAGAAAATATTAAAAATTTTTAAGTCTAAAATAGAAATAGATATTAATAACATTACAACAGGTACTATTGATACAGACCAAAAATCTTATTTTAAAATACGTTGTCAAGATGGATGGCTTCATATCCTATCTCTTCAAATTGAAGGAAAAAAGAAAATGGATATTCAAGATTTCTTAAAAGGATATCGAGAATAAATTCTCAAATACCAGAAGTCTGTGAAAAAAGTAGTGAACATCATTATTTTATTCGGACAAAAGTATTGGGGATAATTTTTAAATATACAATTCTCAAACCATTCTTTTTACTTTTTTCACAGACTGCCAGTTTAGGTGTTGATGATGGATGGGATTTTAGTAATAAACTTGGCACGAAGAACAAAAGTTAAACTTAGAACTTCCGTTGATACGAAGCCTTTCAGCTTGCCTATTGCCAATACGATACCGTATTGCACTTCCTTTCTATCGCGTTTCTATCGCGTTGTTGACTGTCCATTTTCTGTGTCTTTGCGCTTTAGCTTATTGACTCTTTTGCTAAACTTGGCTTGGGCATGTACGGTTTTGCAAAAGTGCCACCAAAAACGTTGGTTATTATTTATTATATCTTGCAAAATATGCATCAATTTCTGGTCTTAGTTCTACACCAACAAGTTCAAAGATGTCCAACAATTGCAAATATGTTCCTTCGCCACCAAGAAAATCCCAAAATTCGTTTGCGACTTTCAATTCATTTTCCAAGTCTAACATTCCTGCCATTGTCCAACGTGAATATGGTTTTGGTTCGTAAGGATTGTAAGGAATTGCAATTAGCGTATTAATTTTTGCTTTCGGATTTTCAGCCAAAACGCAAGCCGTCCATTCTAACAATGTTCGCTTAAATTCTTTGAAACCACCTTTGTTTGGTTTAGCTGTTTTGATGTCAAAAAAGTAAAGTTGATTATCGTGTCCTTTTAACCAAATATCAATTTTGGTTGGTTTCACAGTTTTCATTGTTCCTGTTTGAGCAACTTTTCTTATCGCTTCAATTTCGTCCATTTTGTTGGGTTTTGAATGTGCTGCTGTCAAGTCGTCCATTATATCTTGGATTACTCTTTGTGCAGCTTCGCTGATTTGAGTTCCTGCTGTTGCTTGCGTTTTCGCTTCTTTGAAAGTTGTTGATGCTAACGCTAAAGCAACGGGTTCAAAAATACTTGTTCCGAAATTTGTGTTTAACGAATGAATAAATGAGAACAACGCCATTCTGTCCTTTCCCAAAAGTCTTGTGTGAAAAGGCATTGAAGCGGGTTCGGGTTTATAGTTTTGAAACTTGTTTCTTAAACTGTTTTTCAAAACTTCTTCTACTTGTTTTATTTGTTGGTTACTTAATGCCATTTTCTAATTTCATCTTTGTTCATAATGCTCTAAAACTGGCTGCTCCAGAATGAAGAAATCTAAATTATTCTCTTTTTCCTTAAATAAATCGAGTTGTCTTAAATCATAGATTGCACGTTCCAACATTTCAAAAGTTACTTTGTCTTCTTCTGAATATTTAAAACTGAAAGCTGCAATTTGTTCAACAATTACATCTTTCGAATCCACGGTTTCCATTAGAGCAGCTTCTTTATTTGAATACAAATCAGAACTCCAAACTTCTACATTTCCTACATTAAAACTTACACGATAAGATTTTTCGATTACCATACTACTTTGTTTTTAGATGAAAAATTATCTCAGCATAAGCACCTTTATCTTTTTCAGTTCGGTTTAATACTGGTCGTTTATATTGATTAACTATTTGCATTCCGACATTTTCTGCAATGGTGGGATACATATTGTATTTGTCGTTTGCTACCAGGAAAATATCATAATCGTCAACGAGATATTTTTTTGCATTATTCAACACATCACTAAGCCCTTGAATATAGCTTTGTTTCGCTTCTCGTCCTTGTCCCTTGAAAAGTGGACCGATTTCTAATTCGTCTTTTCTTTCGAAACCAAACAAATCATAAGCATATGCGTGTTGTTCGTGGTAGTCAATTAAACCAACATAAGGTGGCGATGAAAATATCCCTTTGATTTTTTGTTTCTCTACAAGTTTCGCAAAATCAGGATTGAGTTTTTTAAGCCCTTCTACAAGGTCAATATTTCTGCTATCACCTGTCAAGCAAGTGTGAAAAGTGTCTTTTCTTAGCTTGTCATAATGGGCTAATCTTTTAATAGTGTCCTTTGAATATGTTTCCCACCATTTTAGAATAGAAAATAATGGCTTACACATTTTTCCATGTTTACCACAGTAATAAGTTGCCGTAATTGGTTCAAGCAATGTTGCTAAGTCTGCATGAGTGGTTGCTCTGCAACTTCTAATTGTGCGACTTAGAATAACGCTAATGATTTTTTTGGTGTCGGGATTTTTAATTTTTTGAATTTCATCAAACAGAAATTGAATTTCATCACGGATGTGTTGAGTATACCATTTGTCAAGGAATGAATCTTCTTTGTCTTGTCTTAATTTAATATTATACTCCTTTACGAGTTTATCAAATGTTGGCAAAAACTCTTTTTCCTTTTCTTCACCATAAGCCTTTTCGTCAATCTCTTTTCGTTTTACTTTGTATTTGTATTCGGGAACTGGAAAATACTTATTGTTGAAAACATACAACTCTTTTAAAAGTCTGTCTTCAAATTCAAGTGTTTTGTGATTAGCTAAAAATGATTTTAATACTTTAGAAATTCTGTCTATTTCAGTTTGAACATCAACAAGGTTGTATTTTGTAACCTTACAATTACCAATCATTGCATTAAATACAGAAACATCATTACCTACTGCATGAATTCCTAACTCACAAGCTTGAACCATTGTCGTTCCGCTTCCTGAAAATGGGTCGTAAACAATATCACCCGCCTTGAAATAAACTTCCTTCTTGAATTTGTCAGTGTGGTTATCAAGGAAATATTCAACTAATTGAGGAATAAACTTTCCTTTGTATGGATGAAGTCTGTGAACGTGTTTTGTAGTCTCAGCTTCCTTGTATTGTTCAAATGATAAAGCCCAATTCAAATCTTCACCAAGTTGTTCCTTCCATTCTTCTTGTCTCGATTTTTTTTGGTCTTTGTAATATTCAATCAATTCTTCCTTGATAACTTGAGTTGAACCATTGTCTCCAATTTTTTTTATCCTTCCGTATTGAATAAGATAGGAAATGTTAGAAGTAGTAACATTTTTGTCCAAATACTCTGTCGCCCACAGGCTTGCTTCTTTTATTGATAGAAATTCTGCCATTTTATTTGTTTTTAGTTACTCCGTATTTAATTGTTTTTTCAGCAACTTTCAGTGCTTGAATTCCTAAGTCTTCGTCTTGAATTTCGTAAAGAATTTTCTCACTCAAATATTGAATAAGCAATGATTCTTTGTCGAGTTCAAGTATGTCAGCCAACTTAGTAATTTGTTCTCTTGTGGCCTTTCTCTCTCCACGCTCAATTTTACTGAGTATAGCTGTATCTATGTCTAGTTGAGCAGAAACGTGTCGCAATAGCAACCCTTTTTTCTCTCTTTTCTCTCTGATTATTTCTCCGGTCGTTTTCAATTTGAAAATATTAACTTGACAATAATTGTCAAATATAAAAAGACTTTTTGATTTGGTCGCATTAAACTTTAAAGATTTTATCAACAGTCTGCAAACTTGTCAAGAAGTTGGGTGGTGGCCATTCGTCTGTCTGTTTTACCACTTTCGTATATTGACTGAACAGGCACAAGAGCATGGCCGGTAACTTATTGACATACCCAACTATACAAAAAGACGGATACCATAAAAAGCAAACAAATAATCAGCTACTCTTTCTTCCAAAATAGCTATCAAAAGTTCAATTTTCAATGAGTTGCCTCAACTCTAACACATATATTTCCATTTTTATGAAATATATTTTGTATATTCAATTATATCTAAATTAATGAAAGTTAAAAACGATATATTCTATTTGATTGATGTACTTACTCCAAGTGAAAAGGCATATATATCTAAATATCTTCTTAGAAGCAACAAAAAAGATTCAGCTTATCTAAAGCTATTTAATTATCTATGTAAGGCAAAAAATATTGAAATCAATGATGTGAGAAATGAATTTAAAGGCACATCTATCTCAAAAAACCCTGCTGCTGCTTTCTATTATTTGTATGAACATATTCTCGATACATTATCACCCATTGTTGAAAAAAATAATTTGCATTTAACGAGTATTCAACAATTTGGACACATCCAATATTTAATTCGAAAAGCCCTATACGATCAGGCTTTAAAGAAAATAATATTATTTAAACCAATATTAGAAGAATACGAAATGTATTCACTCTATATTATTTTATTACAGACAGAGATTAATTTGTTTGCTTACTTAAAGAAATCTTTAGAAGAAAAACAGTGGCTCATTCAAAAGAAAATCGAAACCATTCAATTGGTTCAAAATGAAAATTTAGCACAACTACAAGTGTGTAACTCAGAAAATCTCATCTTTAATAGTGGTGTTTCTACAAGAAAATCAGAGGAGGAAAGTATCCAAGAAATAAAGTCTGTACTAAATAAATTATTAAAAGAACAAGAGCTATCATTTAAAGCCAAACATTATATCTATCACGCTTTAAGCAATATTGCTATCCTAGAGCATAATTATGAAGAGGCAGCAAAAAATCTAAGTCTAATTTTGCAAGAATACGAAAAACGGCCACAATTTAAAATCTACTTATTTGAAAATTATGCAAAATTGGTTTGCAATTATATCAATAGACTTGTAAGCATTGAAGCATTTGAAAAAATTGAAGAAATAGAAATAGTCATTCAAGAAATAAAGGAGATTGTTATCTTCAACAAGGTAGATAAAGCTTCTTTAGAAGATATTTATATGACTTATTATCACGCTAAGTATGCATATTATTTATCTTTAGAAAATTTTAATGAGGCCTATAAAATGACAGAAAACATGAGGCAATATTCATTGCCCATGGATAGAAATAAAGCTTTATTTATTATTTATCACTATGATTATGCTTGTGCTGCATTCTATGTTCAAGAATATGATATAGCACTACAATATATAGATAAAATACTCAGCCATGAGAATAAAAATATATTTCCAGACATATTCTTGTTTACAAGAGTCTTACAATTATTTATTTATTATGAAAGAGGCGATAGTATGGCGATATACCATCTATATGAAACCATACGTAAGCACACTCAAGCAGTCAACTATGATACCGCTGTCGAAAAGGCTTTTCTTAAAATGCTTTTAAAATTAAGCGATGTGGTCGATAAGGATACCAAAATAAGTTTGCTGAATAAATTTAATACCACTATACTTTCTTTAAAAGAAAAGTATCCTAGTGCCTTTATGTTTTTCAAAGTATTCTGGTGGATTGAAAAAGAAATTAATCGTTTGAAATAATATAAATCTAAGGTGCATTGTATTGAATATTATAGAGTTGCACATAAAAATAACTATTCAGAAACTTGATAATCAGCTATTAATTTCCCAAATAATATATCATTTCTTATTTACATTGAGTTTATAATTTCTTAATGTTTAAAAGAATTACTATGAAAAAGTATTATTTCTTATTAATATTCATGTTGATGGTATCGACTAATTTTGCTCAAGGGATTTATAGTGTTAACAACAATATAGGAATATCAGCAGACTTCGCCAACCTACAATCAGCGATTGACAGTGTACCAGCAAATTCCATACTTTTAGTGCATGGATCTTCTATTAGTCATGGTAATATTACCGTAGGAAAACCATTGTCTATTATAGGTACCGGATATTTTTTAGGAAGCAATCAGGCACCCTACACTCAAGCAAATCTAGGAACAGCAAAAGTCGAAAAACTAACATTATCATCTGGTTCTACTGGTACCTTAATAAGTGGTTTAACAATTAATAATAATTTAGCGATTGAGTCAACATCTAATGTAACTATCAGCAGAAACTTAATAAAAGTCGGCGGTCGCTATATTTTTATTACCAACTCCTCAAATGTATTGTTTACTCAAAATTATTCAACTTCCTTAATAGCGGTAAGCGATGCATCTACAACAATAAGCAATAATATATTTGTATCAGACTATCAAAGTAATAGTAGAATGGTTCCTTTTGATTTTAGTTCATCAAATGCAACTATATCTAACAATATTTTTGACCGGTTAAATAATGACGCTCCTTTACTAAATTTAAAAAATGGCTCTACAGTAAATTTTAGTAATAATATTCATATTAGTCATGGTAGAGATAATACTAGTATTATTTGTGGCACTTGTCCTGGTGGTGGTAGCATAGTCGCCACTAACAATGTATCTTCTGATAGTTCATTTGCAAACACTAATAATTCAATTTTTTCTCAAGGTATTGAAACCATTTTCCCGCAATACAACAGTTCTAATTCTTCATTAGATTCTAAATATATATTAACTAATGGTTCGCCAGCAATAGGTGCTGGGACAGGCAATATTGATGCGGGCATCTTTGCAGGTAATAATTCATACGTATTATCAGGCATTCCTTTTATACCCAATATTTACGGCTTGGAAGTACCTAATATTGGCACGACAGGAAATGGCTTAAAAATTCGAATAAAAGCTCAGGCTAATCAATAATATTCTGCTTATTCATCACCTTCAACAAAAGCGTATGAAACAGATAATATATAAAAGTAGTTGTTTATTAATTTTATTGCTAGCATTTAGTATTAATACTTTTTCTACAAATCTTACTAGCTTAAGTTATTATATTGATGGTAATTCATCCAATACAATATCCATACCTCTTACACCTAATGCGCATATTGATACACTTATCTCTCTTGTACCCACTGGGCTATCTCAAGGGTTACATCAACTTTCAGTATATGTAGAAGATGAAAATAACAACCAATCATTAATTCAAAATATAGCATTTTACTACATTTATTCTAATAGTTTATCCAATGATATATCTAAAGTTGAATTTACAATTGATAGCTTAGCTCCTCAAGTGTTTACAATTACCCCTACAAGTCAATTAGACCAATTGTTTACATTAAACACAGAAGGCTTAAGTGTAGGCATGCACATGCTAAAGGTTGCAGTATATGGGAATGATGAGATACCTTCATTAAATAACTATATAACATTTTTGATGCATAGTGGAAATGAATTTACCAATCAGATAAGTTCTTTTGAAGTAACCATTGACAACGATAAAAACAACAAACAGGTAATAAATATCACACCCTCCCCAACTTTTAATGATGAAATCACTATCCATCTTGATGATATTTCACAAGGAATGCATTTATTAAATATTGAATCTGTTGCTCAAAATGGTTTGCGATCACTTTCCAACGTTGGTACATTTATGAAATTAAACGGAACAAATTCAGATAGCATCGTTGCATTAGAATACTATTTTGATACTGACCCTGGATTTGGAAATGGAACACGCATCAATACTCATCATTCACAACAAATAGACACTACCTTTTCCATTATATTACCCAATAACATGAGCTTAGGAACGCATCAACTCTTTATTAGAGCTCAAACAAATGCTGGAGAATGGAGTTTGTCTCAAATCAAAAGCTTAAAAGTCTGTAGTATATTTCCACCAGAAGCAGGTTTCTTGACTGCAAGATTTGGAAATGATTTCAGTTTTATAGATACTTCAAAATATGCTTCCAGTTGGCTATGGGATTTTGGCGACAATACCAAAGATAGTATTCGTTTCCCTATACACAACTATCAACCTGGAGTATATCCAATTCAGCAGATTGTAAGCAATGCCTGTTCTACCGACACCATAAGTTATAATCTAACTGTTGAAGGGATAGAAAAAATCACACCCAATAGATCGGCACCAACTTACATAAATATAGTTGCGTATGGTGGAGGGTTTAATGCCAATACAAAATTGAGGCTATATAATGATACTTATTCTGTAGAGCCTGATACTATTATTTACAATGAAATAGGCAACCAACTTGTTGCAGGTTATAATTTGAACGAAGCACCTGTTGGAAATTACAATGTAGAGTTTATCATCAATGGCAATACTTTCTTATCTCCAGATGCTTATATAATAGAAGAGCATATTGATGATATAGTGGAAGTCAAGTTAGTGGGACCTAGTGTAGTTAGGATTAACAGATGGACAGATTACAAAATAGAATTTAACAATAAAAGCAATTCGTCAGTATATATGCTTCCTTTTTGCATCTATATTCCGCGAGAAAATGAATATAGAATATTAGATAGTGTGCTGTTTATTCCAGATACTTTACATTTTGAAAATTATTTAGATAGTATTCAAGTTCATTCAAGTTATTTCAATGTGGGGACTCTCCAAGGATACAGTGATACAGGAAGATATTATTTTTATCATTTGGGCGAAATAGGACCTTATGAAAATAAATCCATAAATATTCAGTTAAAATTAAAAGACTTATCTAATATCATTGTTTGGTCATTCCCAAATGAAGCTATAGATTATACCGACTCAAGCTATGCTAACTTGAGAGCAAGAAGAGATTCTATAGGAGGTGGTAGTGGTAATGCTCCCAATGGACCTTGTATTGCTGCAAAAGCAGCTCTTTTAACATCATTAGCTAAGACTGGAGCTGATTTAGTGACTGGTACTAGTTGCGTAAGAGCATCAGTATCAGCAGTTGCTGGTTTTTTTAGAGCTGGTGCAGCAATAGCTCGTTCTTCTAATCCAAGCAATTTTAGTGTTTTTACAACAGCAGTGGTGACCCCTGTTTTTGGATTAGTAGGAGTAGGGGTAGAATGTTTAAAAGATGCTTTTAATGTAAACCCAATTGTTAAGGCAATAAGAACTGCATATAATCTCTATAATCTTTACGATGATTATAAAGAATATAAAGAATTATGTGACCCAGAAGAAGATGATAAAAATATTCGAGCAGTTAATTCACTTGACCCTAATGCAATATATGGGCCTTACGGTTACAACGGAGTTTATATCAACAATAGAAATACCTTAAATTATCAAATCAATTTTGAAAATGTAGATACTGCAGACGTAGCAGCACAATATGTGACAGTCAAAAATTGGATAGATAGCAACATATTTGACCTATCCACTTTTAAATTAAATCAAATTGGGATAGGTGGCACCGTATTGAAAATTCCACTTGATAGACAAGAATTCTTTTCCACTATCGACTTAGAAGATACCACCAAAGCTTTAAGAATCAATTGTACTCTTGACACAGTTAATAGCGAAATACAATTGAGATTTGTCACTTTAGATAAATCTACAGGTGATTTGACAACAGATCCGCTGTATGGATTTTTACCTCCTAATATCAATCAACCAGAGGGTGAAGGATGGATAAGTTATTCTATAGCCTTAAAAAATGGGCTACCTACAAATACACCTATTAACAATCAAGCAGAAATAATATTTGACGAAAACGAGCCAATATTTACCAATATATGGAAGAATAAAATTGATAATGATGCCCCTCAATCAAGTATAATGAGTGCTACAATAATGAATGACTCTACTGCACAGTTGATATTATCAAAACAAGACATTCATTCCAATGTAAGAAAGTACAAACTATATCAATCCATCAATCACCAAGAGTTTGAGTATATAAGAGATGTGATTAATAATGATACTACTTATATTACACATCTTCATTTGGACTCTACATATTCCTATTATGTAATAGCTCATGACAGTGTAGGCAACAAAGAATATAAAGAACCTTCAGCTGAAGCAACAATATTCTTAGCTACTTTAATAAACGAAAATATACACAAAAACATTATCAGCCTTTATCCCAATCCAACTAATGGACTTATCAATGGAAAATTTAATTATGTCCTCAATGGTAAATTGGAATATTATGTGACTACAATAGAAGGGAAAAATGTACAACAACAAATATTACCCAATAGTCAAAACTTCACGATTGATTTATCACAGTATCCTATTGGCATGTATTTTATCCAAATAAGACACAATGGCACATTGTTAGAAACAAAGAAAATCATTAAACAATAATTTTGTGCAATTTGAATTTAAAAAGGAGGTCTTCTAGCCTCCTTTTATTTTTTTTACATTCTCAAAGTATTAATTTTTTTCAACTCTCAGCACTCTTTCAATTTGAAAAGTTCTTCAATCATTATTCTGTCATTTGATAGTTTAGGCACTTTATTCTGAGCACCGATCTTTTCTTTAGACTTCAACCATTTATAGAATAAATCTTGTGGGGCAATATGAACAATTGGGGCAGACATAGCCAAGTCTTTAAATCTTTTAGCCTCATAATCTGAATTGCTCATTTTGAGGGATTTATCCAGTTCGTCTATAAATATTTTTTCATTGTATGGATATTTTTCAAACTCTATTATCCATTCATGTCCACCATTTTCATCATTATTAGCAAATTTAGGGGCAACTGTATAGTGCTTAACAATAGCATGAGTAACATGAGCAGCATGCATAATAGCAGTATCAGCATTTTCTTCTACCAATTCTTCACCAAATGCATTGATAAAATATTTAGTTCGTCCAGTCACTTTTATTCTATATGGAGAAGTCGAAGTAAATTGGATGGTATCTCCTATTTTATATCTCCACAAACCAGAATTAGTCGTGATTACAATAGCATATTGTTTTCCTGTTTCCACTTCATCTAAAGATAAAATTTCTGGAAATTTTAGATGAACTTGATCAAGAGGAATAAACTCATAAAAAATACCATGATGGGTTGCTAATAACATATCATCAGCAAATAACCTATCTTGAAAAGCAAAAAAACCTTCCGAAGCATTATAAACCTGTAAATAATTCATGTTCCCAGATGGAATCAATTGCTCAAACATACTTCTATGCGGTTCAAAATTTACTCCACCATGGATATATAATTCTAGATTAGGCCAAATTTCATTAATGTGTACTTTCCCAGTATTTTTTAACACTTTTTTGAGCAATACAATATTCCAAGTAGGCACCCCAGCCAAACTAGTTACATTTTCAAAAATGCTATTTTGGGCTACAATAGATAACTTTTCTTCAAAATCTTCCATCAACGCAATAGATTTATCAGGTGTCCTGAGAAAGTCAGCTAAAAAAGGCTGTTGATGAACCATAATAGCAGAGATATCACCCACTCTGATACGAGACTTAGAGGATGCTTCTTTTTGACTGCCACTAACAATCATCGTCTTTCCATTAAAAATATTTGTTTGAGGACAATTGAAACAATATTGTGAAGTAATATCAAAAGCTCCTTTATAATGAGCCGTATTCAAAGTGGATTTTGAAACTGGAATAAACTTACTTTTGTCTGATGTAGTGCCACTTGACTTTGCAAACCAATGAATATTTTCATGCCAAAAAACATTTTGCTCCCCTTGAAGAGTCAGTTCAAAAGTAGATTTTAAATCTTCATAATCACAAATAGGAAGGGCATTCTTAAAATCTTGATAGCTTTTGATTTGATCAAAGTGGTATTTCTTTCCATACACTGTTTGAGAAGCAAGATTTAGTAGTTCGAAGAGCCATTTATTTTGATGTAATAATGCAGACTTAGAGTCATTTCTTACTTGAGCTGAACGCCAAATCATAAACTCTCTAATTGCCACATTCTTCAGATTCCACATGGTGAACAAATTACGGCAAACCCTTGAATATATTGCCTTCACCAATAAAAATCAGTAGATATAATTAGTCCTCCACCACTATATTTAGTGATAAAAATTCATTTAAAATACTTACTAATTGGGGAAACATAGCAAAAGTAAACTTTAGCAAAATCAAGTAAAAAAATATCTGATTACAACACTCTTTTCACCCATCCAAATGGATCTTCAATTATTCCTTTTTGAATTTTTACTAAAGTATCCTTTAAGAGGACACTCACCATATATTTTGAGGGGTCAAAATGGTAATCTTTTCCTTGAAAGCCCAAGCGATTGATATATGTAATTACTGCTGCTGTACCTGTTCCAAAAATTTCAGTAATCTCTCCTTTCTCAATCATTGCGACAATATCATGAATATTCCATCGCGCTTCTTCTACAGTATAACCCAAATATTTAGCTAGTTGAATAATACTATCTCGTGTGATTCCCGGTAAAAATCCAGCATCTAAGGCAGGAGTTAATAAGGTATTGTTGTTTTTTACAAAAAATATATTCATTGTACCAACCTCTTGAACTATTTCATGTTGTTCAGCATCTAACCAAAGTACATCTTTATACCCTTTGGCACGAGCAGCATCTACAGGCATTAATGAAGCTGCATAATTTCCTGCAAACTTAGCAGCACCCACTCCTTTCACCGCTCTAGCATTAGTATCATCTACATAAACAGACACATCTTCAGAATAATAAGCACCCACAGGAGAAGTGATAATCACAAACAAATATCTATTGGGTGTTTTAACACCAATAAATGGTTCAGTACCAAACATAAATGGTCGTATATATAAAGACGTGCCTTCAGCCTTTGGCACCCAGCCATGATCCAACTTGATTAACTCATTCAAGCCACCTAAAAAAATCTCTTCTGGCACTGGAGGCATAGAAATTCTAGCACCAGAACGATTAATTCTCTTAAAATTTTCTTCTGGTCTAAATAATGCAATATGACCTTGCTCATCTCTATGAGCTTTCATCCCTTCAAAGACAGATTGGGCGTAATGAATACTAGTCGTTGCTGGAGATAAACTCAAATTGCCGTAAGGGACTATTTCATTACTGACCCATTGTCCTTCACTATACTCAGCAATCAACATGTGATCAGAAAAATTTTTCCCAAAAGGAATATTACTAAAATCAAAATCAGCAAGTCTGCTATTCTGTGTTTTTTGAATTTTAAGTTCAGGCACTGACATAATTATAAATTCTATCTATTAAAAAATTCATTAAGAAACAAAAGCTTCTTATTTTGCAATTCAAAAATAAGATAAAGACTTGCAAAAGGAAACCTATTTCTATCCTTCTTCAATAAAAAATATTGAAGAGTTAACGTGGCTGAACAAAAGCGACACTACTTTTTTATGGATTTATCGCGAAAATTTAGATAAAAAGGAAGAAGTAGAACAAATGATGATTAACAAACTCATTGAAAATCCTAGAGTTCTAAATTCAAATATAGACTCTATTGCAATATTAAAGTTTACAGGAAAAGAAAGATTTCACTTTTTAGCAAAACATCTAACATTAAAAAAAATAGTTCTTTTAGGAATTCAAGCACAAGAGATTGGCATTCAAATACAAATTCCGGAATATGAAATTGTCCAGCATTTAGATTTTTCCTTTTTAAAAATTGACTCACCAGAGCAACTCTCTACACTTAACAACCAAAAAAAAATCTTATTGGCACAAAAACTAATTGAACTTAATAAATAATCTATCAATGCAATTGATATTAGCTACAAGCAATTCAAATAAGGTAAAAGAAATTGCCAATTTACTTCCTAATAAAATTGAATTATTATCTCTGAAAGATATTCATTATATAGATGAAATCCCTGAAGATCATGATAATATTGAAGATAATTCGCTTCAAAAAGCTATGACGATATGGCAATTCAAAAATATTAACTGTCTTGCTGAAGATACTGGATTATTTATTGCAGCTTTAAATAATGAACCTGGAGTATATAGTGCTAGATATGCAGGAGAACAAAAAAATGAAGCCAACAATATCCAAAAAGTATTAAGCCTTTTGGGGGACAATCCTAATAGAAAAGCTTATTTCAAAACTGTATTTACACTCGTTTTGAAAGGAGTAGCCTATCAGTTTACAGGCATTTTTGAAGGAAATATCACATTAGCCCCACGAGGTAATCAGGGCTTTGGATATGATCCTATTTTTGAAATCGCTTCGGGTAAGACATTGGCAGAAATTCCATTAGATGAAAAGAAAAAAATCAGTCACAGAGGTATTGCCTTAAAAAAGGTAATTCAATTTCTTGAATCTCAATAGATTGACTAAATATTAGCATATATTTTCCAATCTATTTTTATTTGATTGCTTTTAAGATTCTCAGCTTTCCATAAAAATCTTCAATCAGCTGAACGTCCTTAAAATGGAATGACTCAATCAATTCTAAAATTGGCTTTGCATAAAATTCATTCAGTTCAAAATAAAGTCTGCCTCCGGGCTTTAAATGATAGATAGCAAAATTTCCTATCGCTCTATAAAAAATTAGAGGATCTTCATCTTCAACAAAAAGGGCTAAATGTGGCTCATAATCCAATACATTATTACTCATTAAAGTCTTTTCACCCAATGGAATATAGGGCGGATTGCTAATAATAACATCTAATGGCTCTAAACTTTGAGTGGGTGCCAGAATGTTTTCTATATAAAATTCAATTTCTACCTGATGGTGCACTGCATTAAACTTCGCTATCTCCAAAGCAGCTTCAGAAATATCACAAGCCAAAACCTGCCAAAGTGGACTTTGCTTTTTCAAAGCAATAGGAATACAACCGCTTCCTGTCCCAATATCTAATAGCCTCAATGGTGATTTAGAATGATTTTTTAATACTAAGCTCACCAATTCTTCTGTTTCAGGACGAGGAATCAAAGTATCTTTTGTCACCTTCAACTCCATATCATAGAACCATTCTTTACCAATCACATATTGCCAAGGTTCTGAAGCCGCCAAGCGAAGTAAAACTTGCTTAAAATCAGACTCTGAAAGAGATGTTAGTTGAGGAAAAATAATGCGTAAAATATTATTAGCCTCTCGCTGACCATATAAAGGAATCAATACAGATAATAAAGATGGAGACATATCTGATTGTTGCATCATAATTTCTTTCAATAGTTCAAAATGATTTTGCAATTTTACGAATAATAATATTTAGAAACTTGTCAGAACATGAATTCTTTATGCGACGCTGTCTGCAAATAGCAGAAAATGGGTTAATTGATTCCATGCCCAACCCGTGTGTAGGAGCAGTCATTGTTCACAACAACAAAATTATTGGGGAAGGCTATACATCTAAATTTGGCGGCGCACATGGCGAAATCAATGCTATCAATGCAGTAGAAGATAAAGCGCTGCTACCAGAAAGTACGCTTTATGTCATGTTAGAACCATGCAGTCATTATGGAAAAACTCCTCCTTGCTCAGATTTGATTGTCCAACATCAGATTCAACATGTTGTCATTGGAACCACAGACCCCCATCCTTTAGTTGCAGGCAAAGGCATTCAACGACTTCAACAATCAGGAATCCAAACAACTATTGGAATATTGGAGAAAGAGTGCAAATGGAGTATGAGAAAATTTCTTTTACCTATTAAAAAACAAAGACCATATATCACATTAAAATGGGCTCAAAGTAGTAATAATAAAATTAGCCAAGCGAATGGTCAACCTGTTGCAATCACTTCATCAAGCACACAAATATTGACACATCAATTGAGGGCACAACACCAAGGAATATTATGCGGTTGGAAGACTATTTTTCATGATCATCCTAAGTTGAACAACAGACTTTGGGAAGGACCTTCACCACAAGTATTCATTTTAGACCCACAACAAAATCTCAATCAGAATGAATATTTTCTAACTCAACATCAGTGGAAAAGAATTGTAAACCATGAATCAAAAAGAAAAAATGATATCGTAGTAGCTAATTATATGCTAAAAAATATTTTATCTATACTCTTTCAAGAAGGGCTGCAGAGCCTTTTTGTTGAAGGGGGAGCCTATACTTTACAACAATTCATCAATGAAAAATTATGGGATGAATGTTATGTTTATCAAGGAGAAAATAATATATCTAATGGCAAAGATGCTCCTATCCTCTCCCATCAGAAACTTCTAGATAGTTTTTATTTGGAAAAAGATTATATCCGTCATTTCATTTCAAATCAGTAACATTGTCATCATTATTTTCATATCAGACGATAGCTTCAGCCACCACCTCTATTATTAAAGAAAAAGGCAGTAAATTTTATGGGTTTGCATTTCCTGTTCAAAATGAAAATGAGATAAAACTGCATTTAGACACCATTAAAAACACACATCCCAAAGCAACACATCACTGTTATGCTTGGAGAATAGGTGCAGACAAACAGAATTTCAGAGTAAATGATGATGGCGAACCTTCTGGCACAGCAGGACTTCCAATTCTTGGTCAAATAGACGCCTTTGGAATTTGCAATTGTTTGGTTGTTTCAGTACGATATTTCGGGGGAACAAAATTAGGTGTCTCAGGATTGATTTCTGCATATAAGACATCAGCAAAAACAACCATATCACAAGCCGAAATTTTAACTCGCTTATTTTACCACTCTTATTCCATCAAGAGTGACTATGCAATACTTAATAAAGCATACCAATTTATTCAAGAATATGAAGGCAATATTGTGGAACAAAATTTGGGAGATAATTGTACGATTATTGTTGAAATTCCTTTGAAAAACACTGACAAACTCAATCAAACAATTTCAAATTATTATCCATTAATTATTACACCACTTACCAAATGAAAGGAATTGTCATCGTGTCTCCAAAATTTTTCAAACTATTCATGGCCTCATGGGCTAAAGGCATTACTTTATTTCCTTTCATCATTTTGAAAGACGAAAAATCACGAAACGAAACAACATTAATACAGCATGAACAAATCCATATTCGCCAGCAAATAGAAATGCTCATTTTATTTTTTTATATCTGGTATATTGTTGAGTACCTGATTAGAAGAATACAGACAGGATCTTGGCGAAAAGCTTACCAAAACATTTCATTTGAAAAAGAAGCTTATGCCCATCAGCATAATAATTTTTATCTGAAAGAAAGACCATTTTGGGAACACATATATTGGTTGTAATTTTTGTTGTACTTTTACATTGTTAAAATTGTTTTTTTATTTAAAAAGCCCTTACTATGGCCATAAAATTATTTGTAGTAGATGACCATCCAATTTTTATTGACGGAATATTGGGATTATTAAAAGACACTCCTGATTTTGAAATCATGGGTACCGCCAATAATGGTCAAGAGTTTTTGGATAAAATAAAAAATAATCAACCTGATATAGTCCTTATGGACATCAATATGCCTATTATGGATGGTATTCAAGCAACAATTGAATTGAAGACCAAATTTCCTAAAGTCAAAGTGATTGCCTTGACAATGTTCAATGATATACGATTCATCAAAGAGATGCTTGAGATTGGAGCAAAAGGTTATGTGCTTAAAAACATCCTTAAAGACGAACTTATAAAAGCTATTCTTACAGTTGCAGAGGGCAAGCCCTTTTTAGATTCAGCAGTACAGGAAAAAGTTATTTCTAGTATGTCATCCTCTGACGATGAAGATATTGATGACAAGGAAACAGATGAAATGGTGCAAAATATCACAAGTAGGGAATTGGAAATTTTACAATTAATAGCTTTGGGATTGACAAGTCAAGATATTTCACAGAAATTATTTATCAGTAAAAACACTGTAGAAACTCATCGCAAAAATCTTTTAGCAAAACTCAATGTTAAAAACACAGCTAGCTTACTCAAATTTGCGTATAAAAAAGGCTTAGTTTAAAAGATTAATTTCAATAAGGAGATTTACTATTTATATCAAGCCTCATGACATAATCATTGAGCCAATATTCTTTATAGGGTATATCTTCTGAGCATTTAATATAAAACCCATAATGCCTATAAAAATATAAAGCTTTATTATAGCGATTGACATTTAACTCAATGTATTTCAAATTATTATATTCACAAATCAACTGAGCTTGATCTAATAAAAATCTACCTACACCTTTCTTTTGAAAATCGCTATCAACATATAACTTAGAGATTCTCAATCCATCTATCATTTGATACAAACAAACAAAACCCAATATTTCTCCTTTATTTACAGCCAAATAATATTGGGCTCCATCAAGCGTATGTCGGATGAGAGCTTCTTGATTGCATAATTCATCATACATGGCTATAATTTGCTTTTGAGGCACTATATGCCTATATGAAGGCTCCCACACTTTTCTAATTAATTGTTCTATTTGAACGAAATCTTTACCTTCAGCTTCTTTAAACTCCATAAGTATGTAAATTTAATACCTGAACATTTTAAAAGTCGTTCATCCAATGATAAAAAGATTTTTTGCAACTGATAAAATAGCCGATTCATTTATTTTAAGTGAAGAGGAACTGCACCATTCATTAAATGTATTGAGAGTAAAAAACAGAGAACATGTTGAGATTTTCGATGGAAAAGGAAATTTGTGGATAGCTGAGGTAGAGATAACAGGAAAAAAATCTGCCAACTTTATACAAATTGAGACCGTCATTTCAGATGCTTCACATGACTCTAATTGTAGCTTGGCGGTTGCCTTAACCAAAAATTCAGACCGCATAGAATGGTTACTTGAAAAAATTGTCGAAATAGGTATTAATGAATTTTATCCTATCATTACTCATCGGACAGAAAGGAAATTTATTCGGAAAGATAGATTAGAAAAAATATTGCTCTCTGCCACAAAACAAAGCCAAAGATTATGGCTACCAGTCCTTCATGATCCCATTTCATTTGAAAACTTTATCCAAATCAAAAAAGAAGAAAGAAAATTTATAGCTCATTGTAATCAACAAGACAAAAAATCTTTTTCTGATATCTACCATAAAGGAGAAAAAGCAATAATTTTGATAGGCCCAGAAGGAGATTTCACAGAGCAAGAAATTTCATTAGCTTTAAAAAACAACTATGAAGCAATTGCTCTAGGTGAAGCTAGATTGAGAGTAGAAACAGCAGCTCTGGCAGCATGTGTATGGGTAAATTTATCTTAAAGAAAAGGAGCTTAAAATGAATTCTATTATAATAAACTATTTATTTACAATAATAACATTAGTATCTTGTTATTCAATATCTTATAGTCAAAATTCAACTACAAAAATTGGATTATTGAAATACAAAGGAGGAGGTGATTGGTATGCCAATCCAACTTCTCTACCCAATCTTGCTAAATTTTGCAACCAAGAACTTCACACTAATATTTCATCAGATATTCAAGAAGTAGAACCAGCTAGTCCACAAATATTCAACTATTCATTTCTACATATTACAGGGCACGGAAATATTGTGTTTTCTGCTCAGGAGGCTAAAAATTTAAGACAATATTTATTAGCTGGAGGATTTTTGCATATTTCAGACAATTATGGATTAGACCCATATATCAGGAGAGAAATGAAGAAAGTTTTTCCAGAATTAGACTTTGTAGAACTTCCTTTTAGCCATCCTATTTATCATCAAAAATTCAATTTTCCTAATGGAGTTCCAAAAATTCATGAACATAATAATAAGCCCCCCAAAGGATATGCTATAGTTTGGCAAGGAAAAGTGATTTGTTTTTACGATTATGAGTCTGATTTGGGAGATGGCTGGGAAGACATCACAGTACATAACGACACTCAAGAGAAGCATTTGCAAGCACTAAAAATGGGAGCAAATATCATTCAATATGTATTTTTAGGAGAATAAATTACTAATAAAATCATTATAAACAGTCATTTTATTCATTCAAATAATATATGAATTTTGTATAGAGAAAATATAACAAAATCATCAAAACTTTAATTTCCACATGTTAAATTTCTTACAATACATCTTAAAATATTTTATACTTCTCATTCTACTTGTAGTAAATATTGAAACTTTAAAGGCCCAGAGCTCTTGTTATCCTCCTCAAAACATGAATGTTGTTTCCAATAACGGATACACTCAATTCACTTGGACTGGAACAGCATCTGCATATATTCATGCCCTCCTGCTTTGGGACAAAAACAAAAATTCAAACTCAAATGCATATTCCATAATTGGAAGTCAATATCAAACTAACAATATCCCAAATGGTTCTTATAAATGGAGACTTATCCCCATTTGCAATTTAAATACTATTTCATTTCTAGATTCTGACTGGACTTGGGGTGAAGATTTTGAAGTTAACAACAATTGTTTGCCACCTTCTTTACCAAATGCGGGAAGTGATCAACTCAATATTTCAGGCACTTCCATTCCTCTTTCTGCAACTATCCCAAATCAAGGTATGGGTCAGTGGACGATTGTTAATGGCAATGGAGGCAGCTTTTCAAATCCTCAATTAGCAAATAGTACATTTACAGGAAATGCAGGAAGTGTTTATACATTAAGATGGACAGTAAGCAATGCGTGTGGAAGTAATTTTGATGAAATTCAAATAGGTTTTTCAATTCCTGCACCCAAAAATCTTGCTATCTACTACGGTTGGCCCAGTTATGTCAATCAAAGCTCGGGCAATATTCAAACAGCCATTCAACATTTTAAAGACTTTCATATTATTGTATTAGGAGATGGAATATGGCAAACCAATCATGGAGACCATTCAAATACGACAGCTATTATTTCAGGATTAAAAACCCTTCAACCAGAAATTAAAATATTTGGATATGTTGATTTAAGTACTACTATTCAAAACCTTAGTGAGCAGCAATTAAAAGATGCTATTGATGGTTGGAAAGCTATGGGAGTAACGGGAGTTTTTGGAGATGATTTTGGTTCAGATTTTGGTGTTACAAGAACAAGACAAAACTTTTTTATCGACTATGCCCATTCACAAAATTTAAGTGTATTCGCCAATGGCTGGGATATAGATGATGTATTAGGCGGTAATGATTGCCATTTAAATGGAAGTTTTGGAGATTACTATTTGATGGAAGGATATTTTGTTAGTGATGGCTATTATACCAATTTCAACTCCAATATTACTAAATCCAACAAGGCCTTTCAATATGCCATAGACAAAGGTGTAAAGATTGCCTGTGTGGCCAGAGAACTGAAAGCCAATCTCAACAACAATACACCTCTAACAGATAAATTCAAACTGAGTTGGCATGCTACAACAATGTATAACTTTAGCGCATTTCAATATACTGATAAAAATTTCTCATCAGACAATAATAAACTTTACAAATTTTCTGCACCATCTGTCAATTATGGAAGTAGCTGGATAGATTCAACAATATTAAAAATCTCTAGTGCAAGATACGAACGGCATACTAATACAAATACTATTTTTATTACCGGAGATGGAAACAATACAGGGACTGGCGGCATTGAATAAGCCAGAAATTGACAAAGTTACTAAAGATGAATAACTTCACCATAAGCAGCAGCAGTAGCTTCCATGATAGCTTCTGACATAGTAGGATGAGGATGTACAGCATTTAAAATCTCTTTTCCTGTAGATTCAAGATGTCTAGCTAGAACAATTTCAGCTATCATTTCAGTCACATTAAATCCTATCATGTGGGCGCCAAAAATTTCACCATATTTTTTATCAATAATGATTTTCACAAAGCCATCAGAATGACCAGCAGCTTGAGCTTTACCTGAAGCAGAAAAGGGAAATTTACCTATCAGTATTTCATAACCCATCTCTTTGGCCTTTTGTTCAGTATAACCTACAGAGGCGATTTCAGGAAAAGTATAGGTGCATGCAGGGATATTATTGTAATTAATAGGAACAGCTCGATATCCTGCTATATTTTCCACACAGACTATCCCTTCAGCAGAAGCTACATGAGCTAAAGATTGCCCAGTAGTTACATCTCCAATTGCATAATATCCCTCTATATTAGTTTGATAATAAGCATCTGTCTTTATCTTACCTTCCTTTATCTCAATACCTACATGTTCTAAGCCTATATTATCAATATTAGCGACTATACCAGCAGCAGACAAAACCATATCAGCAACGATTTCCTCTTCGCCTTTGGCAGTAGAAATCAACAAAACAGCTCTTTTATTATGAACCTTGCTAGTTATCACTCTTGTAGAAGTCAAAACTTGAATACCCATTTTTGAGAAAGATTTTTCAAGCAATAGAGATACCTCAGCATCTTCATTTGGAACAATACGATTAGCATATTCAATCAAAATCACTTGCACACCTAAAGACTGATAAAAACAAGCAAATTCACACCCTATCGCACCTGCACCAACAATCACCATTTTTTCTGGAAGAGTATCTAAAGACAAAGCTTTCTTATAATCAAATATAATTTTATTGTCTTGAGCCAAAGAAGCCAATGGTTTGGACCTACCACCAGTAGCAATGATGATATGCTCAGCTTTATATTCAATAATTTCACCTTTATCATTGGTTACTTCTACCCTCCTTCCAGGTTTGATTTTACCATATCCTTCAATGACCTGAACTTTATTCTTTTGCAATAGAAACTTGATTCCTTTATTCATCGTCTCAGCTATATTTCTACTTCGATGAATGATTTTCTCAAAATCAAATTCCACTTTCTTAGCTTTTAGGCCATATTTTTCAGCTTCTAATAAATATTGATATACCTGAGCACTCTTCAACAAGGCTTTAGTAGGAATACATCCCCAATTTAGGCATACACCTCCTAATGCATCTCTTTCAATTATGGCGACTTTTTTTCCCAATTGTGCAGCACGTATAGCAGCAACATAACCTCCAGGTCCCGAACCTATTATAAGAATATCGAAAGCATTCATACTTTAATGTACTCTGTTTTTTTGAAAGTAACAAAGCAAAACCATAAAAGAAAATATTGACATGAAAATAAAATCAATTTCTTTTGATACCAAAAACAAAAAAGCATTGCTTTGGGAAAACAAAAAAATACTTTAAGCAGTCACCAATCGTTCACTATCCAACTTGACAGCTATTGCCACCATGATTGTAAAAGATAATAAAGAAGAACCTCCATAACTAATAAATGGCAAAGGAATCCCAATCACAGGCAATAATCCAATAGTCATTCCAATATTTATCATAAAATGCATGAAAATAATAGATGCAATAGAATAAATATAAACCCTTGCATAGACTGTCCGTTGCCTCATTGCTACAGTAATCAGCCTTTGAATCAAAATCACAAATAAACTAATTAATACAAGTGAGCCAAGAAAGCCCCATTCCTCACCTATAGAGCAAAATATAAAGTCTGTACTCATTTCAGGGACAAAATCATATCTAGTCTGAGTTCCATGAAGCCAACCTTTACCAAAGGGTCCACCAGAACCAATAGCTATTTTAGATTGAGCCAAATTATATCCTACACCTTTATTATCTTCCAATTTCCCTAGAATAATATTAATACGGTCTTGCTGATGAGGTTTTAATATCGAATGAAAAGCTGTATCTACTGCAATAATATATCCTATAGAAACTAGCATAATTCCCACAATCAGTGCTACGACTGTCCGCTCTCTAGGCAATACAACATAGATATATGTAAGAATAATTGAAAACAAAACTACGATTCCACCAATCAATAAAAATTTATCCAAAGACAATGCTAATAAAGAAATAAACACTATATAGATACCTAAGTAAATGAACCAATTACTCAAACCTTCACGATTAAAAACCATAACAAAGCTGAAAAACACTAATGCTGAACCAGCATCACCTTGAGCTAGTACAATCAATAAAGGAACACCTACAAGAGCAAAAGCAACTGCCCTTTGCTTCCATGTGTTAAATCTGACTTGAGGTGTATCCAAATACCTTGCTAGAGCCATGGCTGTTGCTAATTTGGCAAATTCAGAAGGCTGCAATTTAAAAAAGCCTAAGTCTATCCAGTTAAGATTCCCTTTTGTAGCTGCACCAATGACGAAAACAGATAATAATAGCAATAAAATTAATCCGTAAACCAAATAGGAAATATTCATTAGAAATAATCTATCTATTCCTAAAATGATAAAAAAAATCAACCCTGACACTCCAATCCAAAGCAATTGTTTACCATGATTTGAAGAAAGGTCAAAAAGAGAAAAAGTCCCATCATACTGGGTTGCAAATATTGCCGACCAGCCTATTGCTATTAGTAACAAATAGACAATAACTATTGTTGAATCAAGTTGGTTTTGGCTATACTGTCCTTTGCCCATAATAAATTAGCTTTTAACATTCTTTCTTCTAAATACAATCTTTTGGAAGAAATAGTATCATTCAAATATTTCTCTATCATCAATGAGGCTATTGGTCCTGCATAGGTAGCTCCAAATCCTGAATTTTCAACAACAACAGCAATCGCAATTACTGGATTGACCAATGGTGCATAAGCAACGAACATAGAGTGATCTTTACCATGAGGGTTCTGAGCAGTCCCCGTCTTACCTGCAAAATCAAAATCCGTTGATTTTAGCCGTGCAGCAGTACCACTTCTAACTGTTTCAGCAAGAGCTTCTTTGATAGACGGAAAAAAATATTCTGGAATACCAACATTATGTTTTTCTGTTGAAGGTTTAAAAATTTTTTTATCCTTCACAAAATATTTCAATAAGCGAGGGGTATAATAAACACCATCCTCTGCAACTGACGCTATCATATTAGCCATCTGTAGCGGAGTGGAAAGCACCTCACCTTGACCAATAGCAACCGAAATAATAGTATTTGCTTTCCATCTACCTTTACCATAGATACGATTGTAATAATCAGCAGAAGGAACATTTCCTTTCTTTTCGCCAGATAAATCTATTCCCAAAACATTTCCAAATCCAAATGCCATTATACCATTTCTCCATCTTGTATAAGCTTGCTCAGGTGTGCCTAAAGTAGAATCCATCACCATGTCTCTAAATACTGTGCAAGAATAAGCATTACATGATTGTTTTAACGCTGAGACGACATTAGGAAGAAAATGGCTTCCATGACATTTTACACGCACACTTCCTCCATAATATGCACCAGAACATGCATAACTCCATTCAGGGCTATGAACACCGTTATTAAACACCACTAAATCAGCAGGAATTTTAAAAGTGGAACCTGGAGGATAAGTTGCAGAAATGGGCCTATTGATTAGTGGTTTTGTTTTATCTTTATTCAACTCACTATAATTATGACCTCTATAGCGACCCGCTAATAAATTGGGATCATATCCTGGGCTACTGATATAGGCTAAAACTTCCCCTGTAGAGGGTTCAATTGCAACCACTGAACCCGATTTGTTTTGCATAAGCAACTCACCATAAGTTTGTAATAAAATATCCAGTGAACTGACCATGTCATATCCTGAAGTCGGTCTGATATCTTCAGAGCCATCATTATATAGCCCTTGAATACGACCTCTCACATCCATAATCTGATATGTAAAACCTTTCTTTCCTCGCAAATAATCTTCATAATAAGACTCCAACCCAGTAATTCCGACATAGTCCCCCATTTCATAGTAACCAACAGAATTATCAATTTGCTTCTTATTCACTTCTGCCAAATATCCCAAAACATGAGCAGCTCCACCATAAGGATATCTTCTCACAGTACGAGTCGTATAAGTAACAGCAGGAAATTTAAATAGGTTTTCTTGAAATCTAGCAAAAGCAGATTGTTCCACCATCTTAATGATAGGAGCAGGTTTGTTAGGTGAAGTTCTTTTAATTTCATCTAACTTTTTACTGACAAATTCTGGAGTAGTATTTAATAATTCACAGAATAATAAAGTATCTAACGGGAATTTTTTCAATAAACTATATTGGATTTCAATATCATATACTGCATCATTAGACACTATTACCCTACCCTTCCTATCCAATATCAGTCCACGTGAAGGATATACAGTCATCTTTTTGACAACATTATTACGTGCTTGAAGTTTATATGTTTTATCAGTAATCTGTAAAGCAAAAAGTTTTACTAAAAAAACGATTGCTACTATATAGACTCCGATTTTTAGTAAACCTGCCCTATTATCTGCATTATTGCTCATTTCCTTTACCTTCTTTTGTCAATTTTCACTATCAATAATGCAATTAAAGAAATTATAAAAGTGGACAATAAAGTACCAGTACCTATTCTCCTTAAAGTATAAATGAAGTTATGAAAAGAAAATCGTTCTATAAAATAATAGACAAATTGATGAATAAAAACACAGACAAAAATCAAAACAATAAATCGATTAATTCCCATCTCCTCCATGATAAGTTTATCTTTATTTTCATTGCTGAGATTAGGCATAATCATTTGAATAATATAGTTTCTAGAGAAACCCATAAATGTCATCGCAGCAGTATGAAGGCCACCAGTTCCTAATAAAAAATCCATAACAAAACCAATGACAAAGCCAACAGTCATGATGATAATACTAGGAACATAAGTTGGAATCATCAGCAACAATAGCGGATAAACCATTACTTTACCAAAGCCAACAATATGTATCAAATCAAATACAAATACTTGCCCAAGAATAAGAATGGCAAATAAAATAGATATTTGTATATAATAAGATATGGACATGAGTTAATTTATAATCAAACTTTTCAAAGAATCAATTTGTGGCTTGTCTTTACTTTTTACAATATAGACATAATTCAACTTGTCCATGTCATAAGACAAAGCAACATCTATATATAAAAAACTTGTTGAAGGATCTTGCTCAACATCTGTAACAATAGCAGTAGGAATTTTTGGGGGGAAGAAGTTACTATATCCAGCTGTATAAAATGTATCTCCTATTGCTACTGTATTTGTTTTGCTCACATTATCTACACTTAGACGCCAAGGGTCTGTACCATCCCAAGTTAAGTTTCCAAATGCATCTGTCTCTTTATGTTTTACACTAATTCTAGACTTGGTACTTATCACTGACATAACAAGAGAGTAATCTTTGGATGTATGAGTAACAATACCAACAACTCCAGAACCAATTATCACCCCTAAGCCCCTTTCTACACCATCATTAGTGCCTTTATCAATCATCAAGTAATTGACCGACTGCGTAACATCATTGTCAATAACTTTAGCCACAATATAATCAAATAATGCAGTTTCAGATTGAGATGGCAAAGTAGAATCTACAGGAATTGGCTGTTCAGATTTCAATTGAGAAAGAAAAAAAATATTTTCATTTGCTAAGCGTTTATTTTCATCTACTAGGTCAAAAAATTGGACAACATTATTACGAACTGTGTAAATTTTGCCTGATACATTAGAAGAAGCATTTCCTATAATAGAATCTTGATAAGCATTATCCTTTCTTATCAATGCCACTGCCAACCCTTCTAAAATTAGAAGTGCAATCAATAAATGAAATCGCTCTATTAGATAGAATAGATTTCGCATGGTTCTAACTCAATAAGAAGGTATATCTATTCCTATTTTTCAAAGCTAAACCAGTACCTCTCACAACAGCTCTTAGTGGATCATTGGCTACCTGAACAGGCAATTTTGTTTTTGCACTAATACGTTTATCCAATCCTCTCAACAAGGCTCCTCCACCAGTCAAATGAAGACCTCTCTGATAAATATCCGATGCCAATTCTGGAGGAGTACTTTCTAAAGCTTTCATGATACCTTCCTCTATTTTTGAAATAGATTTATCTAAAGAGCCAGCTATCTCGGTATAAGTAACAATCACTTGTTTTGGAATACCTGTCAACAAATCTCTACCATACACCGGAAAATCTTCTGGTGGATTTTCTAGGTTTTGAATTGCAGCTCCTACATGTATTTTAATTTGTTCAGCAGTACGTTCACCAATTAAGATATTATGTTGACGTTTTACGTGCTCGATAATATCATTAGTAAAATCATCTCCAGCAACACGAATAGACTGATCTGTAACAATACCAGACAATGCTATGACTGCAATCTCAGTGGTACCTCCTCCTATATCTATAATCATGTGACCTTCTGGCTGTTCCACATCTAATCCAATCCCCAAAGCAGCTGCCATTGGTTCGTGTACCAAATATCTTTCTCTGGCATTAGCACGTTCAGCAGATTCAATCACAGCTCTCTGTTCTACCTGAGTACATCCTGATGGTACGCAAATCACCATTGTTAAAGAAGGCTTAAACCAGCGATTGTTCTCATTAATCATAGAAATAAATCCACGAATCATCGCTTCTGCAGCTTTAAAATCTGCAATAACACCATCTTTTAAAGGACGAATTGTTTCGATATCACCATGTGTTTTCTCGTGCATCATCATTGCTCTTTTACCCACAGCAATGACATTACCACTTTTCTTATCAATTGCAACAATTGATGGCTCATCAACAACCACCTGTTCTTTATATATAATCAGGGTATTTGCAGTACCCAAATCTATAGCTATCTCTTTGTTAAGGAAACTAAATAAACTCATCTATCTTATTATAATTCAAATTATTGGAATAAAGTTTAAAGATAAGAAATCATTCAGATTTCTATATCCATTTAATGTTTAAAATGTCTAACTCCTGTAAATACCATTGCCAATTCATTTTGATTACAATAGTCAATTGACAATTGATCTTTAATTGAACCACCTGGCTGTACAATTGCTTCAATACCAACAAGGTGTGCGATTTCTACACAGTCAGGGAATGGGAAAAAGGCATCAGATGCCATCACCGATCCTTTTAAATCAAATCCAAAAGTATTGGCTTTTTCAATAGCTTGTTTCAGGGCATCTACTCTTGAGGTTTGGCCAGTTCCACTAGCTAGCAATTGCCCCTCTTTTGCCAAAACTATTGTATTAGATTTAGTATGTTTACAAATTTTTAGAGCAAATTCTAATGCACTCAACTGCTCAGAAGAAGGGACTTTAGTGCTGACTGTTTGCATTTGAGAAGCAGATTCTGTCGAATCATCCTTGTCTTGGATCAACACACCATTCAACACAGTTTTAAACATTTCTTTTGGCAGAACAATCGGTTTTCTAACTAATAGAATTCTGTTCTTTTTACTTTTTAAAAGAGACAAAGCATCTGTATCATAAGAAGGTGCAATTAATATCTCCATAAACAACTTATTTAATTCTTCTGCAACAGCTAAATCTACATTACCATTAGTGATAACTACTCCTCCAAATGCCGAAACAGGATCACAAGATAATGCATTCAAATAGGCCTCTTTAGCAGAAGAAGCACTAGCAACACCACATGCATTAGTATGTTTGATAATAGCATAAGTTATACTCTTAGAATCAAATTCATCTATCAACCCTACACATGCATCAACATCCACTAAATTATTATAAGATAATTCTTTTCCATTTAACTGGTCAAACATAGCATCCAAATCACCATAGAAAATGGCAGATTGATGAGGATTTTCTCCATATCTAAGTGGCTTTTGAGGTAAATTTTCAAAATCTCTAACTGACTGTTGATTTCCATTTACAAACCAATTATGAATAGCCGTGTCATAATGAGATGTAATAGCAAAAGCTTCTGAAGCAAATACTCTTCTATCAGCTAAATCAGTAGCTCCTCCTTTTTCAGTTAATATTTCAAGTGTTTTTGCATATTGATTTCTACTTGAAACTATCAAAGTGTCTTTAAAATTTTTCGCCCCTGCTCTAATTAAAGAAATCCCTCCAATATCAATTTTTTCGATAATGTCTTGCTCTCCAGCTCCAGAAGCCACTGTCTCTTCAAAAGGATACAAATCTACTATGACCATATCTAGAGATGGAATATTAAATTCTGTCGCTTGAGAGACATCGTTTGCATTATCCCTACGGTACAATATACCGCCAAAAACAGCAGGGTGAAGCGTCTTGACTCTCCCACCAAATATTGATGGATAGCCAGTTAATTTTTCTACTGGGACAACCTCAATGCCCATATCTTCAATAAAAGATTGCGTTCCTCCAGTAGAGTAAATAGTAACACCTTTGCTATTTAATAGCTTTACAATAGGTTCTAATCCATCTTTATAATAGACAGAAATTAAGGCAGATTGAATTGTTTTCAAAGCAAGTATTTAATTGACTGAAAATTGTAAGAAGCAAAGGTACGTTTTTCATTTTTTAAGAAGAAAAAATACTTCACTATTTACAGTAAAAAAATAATCAAATTATACAATCATCTATTTCTTTGGAAATCGCAGAAATTTTATACTTATCATCGTATTAGTACTCGCCTTGAGGCGAGTACCAGACAATAATTTATTAAATAGTTTCCATACTTATCATCGTATTGGCACTCGCCTTGAGGCGAGTAACAGACAATAATTTATTAAATAGTTTTCATACTTACCATTGTATTGGCACTCGCCTTGAGGCGAGTGCCAGACAGATATATATTTAATAATTTTCTCGCTTACCATTGTATCGGTACTCGCCTTGAGGCGAGTACCGGACAATAATTTATTTAATAGTTTTCATGCTTATCATCGTATTGGCACTCGCCTTGAGGCGAGTGCCAGACAGATACTATTTATAAAATTCTATTAAAGATAGCCTTTAGATAAAGTCATATAACAACGTGATAATCAGATTTATTTTAATCTATTTTTGAAAATTTTCCTAATGTCAATATAAGTTTATCCACATCATCCTAATTATTTTTGAAGGATTTATAAACAAAATATGAAGTAAAAATTACTCACTTATAAACACTACTACTGCTATTTTCACATCAAAAGTCAGCTTTATCCACAGAAGAAAAAACTAATAAAAATAAATATTGGTTGCAAATATGTCATAGATTACAAAGTATCAATAATTTACAAGATTGAGTATATCCATATTTATCTTATCCACACCAAAATGTAAACTTCTATTTTATTAAAGAAGAATTAAAGCTAGTATCTTTATCATCTCTCTTATTTATAGGAACACGACATGGAAACTTCACAATTTGCAAAAAAGGGATTGAGCACATCAAAATCAATTGCTCAAGATTTTTCATCCATTATGTTTGGAAAAATCCCCCCTCAAGCTCGTGATTTGGAAGAAGCTGTCATTGGTGCTCTTCTAATAGATAAGGAAGCACTCAATGAGGTGATAGATATCATCAAACCTGAAGTATTTTATGTAGAAGCTCATCGTACAATTTTTTTAGCTATCAAACAATTGTTTGAATCATCCAATCCAATAGATTTACTTACTGTAGTTCAACAGTTAAGAAAAAATGGAACTTTAGAAGTTGTAGGTGGCGCATATTATCTTTCAGAACTTACTAACAAAGTCGCATCTTCTGCTAATATTGAATATCACTCTCGAATAGTGATTCAAAAATTCATCCAACGTAAACTCATTGAGATATCAAATACAATCATCAAAGATGCTTACGAGGACACTACTGATGTATTGGTTTTGTTGGACAAAGCAGAAAAAAATATATTTTCTGTTGCCGAGCAAAATCTCAAGAGAAGTTCTCAGAACATGGAAAGTTTACTGTCTGATACATTAAAGGAAATTGACACTATCAGAAACAAACCTGGAGGGCTGACTGGCGTACCTTCAGGTTATACATATTTAGACAGCATGACTTCTGGATGGCAAAAATCCGATTTAATCATCATAGCCGCACGACCCGCAATGGGTAAGACTGCTTTTGTCTTAAATATGGCAAGAACTGCAGCTGTAGATCATCATATTCCTGTGGCTATTTTTTCATTGGAAATGAATTCCATTCAGTTAGTCAAAAGGATAATATCTTCAGAAGTAGAGATAGATTCTGAAAAAATCAATCATGGAAATTTAAATGATTATGAATGGGCTGAATTGAGTAAAAGAGTAGAAAAATTATCAAGTGCTCCTATTTTTATCAATGACACTCCAGGACTAAATATATTTGAATTAAGATCACAGTGTAGAAGGCTAAAAAGCACCCATGATATTCAAATGGTTATGATTGATTATTTGCAATTGATGAGTGGCTCTTCTGAAGGAAGCAAGGGAGGCACACGTGAGCAAGAAATTAGTAATATTTCCAGAGCACTAAAAGGAATTGCAAAGGAGCTAAACATACCAATAATCGCCCTCTCTCAGTTAAGTCGTGCAGTAGAAACCCGTACCGGTGATAAAAGGCCCCAATTATCAGACTTGAGAGAATCCGGAGCTATTGAGCAAGATGCTGATATGGTATTGGCGTTATACAGACCTGAATATTATGGCCATGAAACTGATTCAACTGGAGAATCTACAAAGAATATGGCAGAAGTTATAGTATTGAAGCATAGACATGGAAGTACAGGCACAGTCAAATTAAGCTTTATCAAGGAATATACTAAATTTAAAGACTGGAATCCAATGTCTATTCACCATAGTGGAGGAGGTCATTCATATCAAAATAAACACCAAGAAGATTATATTGTCAAACAGTCAAAAATGGACTCTATCCCAAATGATAAACATATAGAGGAAGATGAAATTTTTTAACTCAATCCTCCTCTTTCATAATTTTATTCTTTTATCCTAATCTACAAATGGCAAAGTTTTGGGTCCGGCATGATTGACTTTGCTGACATAGACTTCTGCTCCAATATTCTGATTATCCATTACTTTTTTCATTGCAACACCCACTCTTTCTGCAATTTCTTTGCCTTTGCACAAAGCAAACACAGAAGGTCCAGAACCACTGATACTACTCCCTAATGCACCAGCAGCAATAGCAGCATTTTTCATTTCATAAAAACCAGGAATTAATTTACTTCTATGAGGTTCGGCAATATAATCAACTAAAGAGCGGCCAATTAAATCATAATCTCCTCTTAATAAACCAACCATTAACCCACC
This sequence comes from Chitinophagales bacterium, assembly GCA_023957235.1. GTDB lineage: Bacteria > Bacteroidota > Bacteroidia > Chitinophagales > JADIYW01 > JAMLHH01. The sequence continues at coordinate 153,610 of JAMLHI010000005.1, forward strand.
TACATTGGCACTTTGTCTCAAAGAAACAGATAAAGGAATTTCCTTAGGCAAAATTTCTCTAGCTTCTTTTGTCAAAACAATCACATCTGGATTAATAACAGCACACCATAGTTCATCAGGGACAGGTATTTGGATAATATCTAAAGGTTCATAGCTACGTACTAATATAAAACCACCAAACAATGATGAAGCTACATTATCTGCAATAGCAGCATCACAAGCAGCTTTCTCTGCATTGAGTAAAAATGGCAACATTTCATATTTTGTCAATTTTTCATTACACAACATATTAATTGCATAAACTCCAGCTACTGCACTTGCAGCACTACTTCCCAATCCGCTTCCTGAAGGCATCATTTTTTTTATCCAAACTTTACAGCCAAAATCGGCTTGAATAAAATTTAAATAATCCAAAATAGCTACAGTAGCAGAATTTTTTAACGGATCTCTCGGCAAGACACCTCCATCACCTTCAATATCTATGATTTCAACACCTTTCTCAGTGGTCAACTCCATCACCAACTCATCTCCTGGCCTTTCAATCGCAAAACCTAATATATCATAACCACAAGCCACATTAGCCACAGTAGCGGGCGCAAAAACTTTTATTCTATCTCCTGGTTTCATACTATAATTAATTGGCCATAAAGTTTCCAATAGTAATAATCTCAGCAAAAACACCTGCAGCAGTTACTTCTGCACCTGCACCAGGGCCTTTGACTACCAAAGGATTTTTCTTATACCTTTCAGAAGTAAATACTATCATATTATCACTTCCACTGAGATTATAAAATGGATGACTGGAATCGACAGATTTGAGAACAATCTTCACATGTCCATCTTCAATGACTGCCATATATCTAAGGGCTTTCCCTTCTGACTCAGCAGTTCTTTTTAAAGATTCATAGTTTTTATCTGCTTCAGAAATTCTTTCTAAAAATTCTAAAACTGAAACATTTCTTAGGCTTTCAGGCACTAAATTTTCAACAGAGATATCTTCCAACTCCATATCAACACCAAGTTCACGACTTAAAATCAAAGCTTTTCTAGCTACATCAAGTCCGCTCAAATCATCTCTTGGATCTGGCTCTGTATATCCTTCTTGTTTTGCTTTTAAGACTACTTCGCTAAAAAGGGAATTGCCTTTAAAATTGTTGAAAATATATGATAATGTGCCAGATAATACAGCCTCAATCTTAATAATATGGTCCCCACTCTTCAGTAAATTATTCAAAGTGTTAATCACAGGCAAACCCGCTCCTACATTTGTTTCATATAAAAACTTGGAATTGCGTTTTCTTGCAATTTCTCTAAGCCCATTGTATTTTTTAAGAGATAAGGTATTGGCAATTTTATTAGGAGTAACAATAGAAATACTTTTATTGAGAAGTTTTTCATAAAAAGTAGTCACCTCCTTACTCGCTGAACAATCTACAAAAACGCTATTAGCAAAATTCAATTGAATTACATCTTCAACAAACTTGGATAAACTAGCTTTATCTTTACTGGCACTTAGCTTCTTTTTCCAATTAGTCAGATCAATGCCATTCGTATCTATCAATGCATTTTTCGAATTAATCAATCCCATCACATTGATTTCCATTCCCATCTGCTTTTGGAGCAAATCTTTCTGAGAATAAATTTGTTGTAACAAAGTACTTCCTATCAACCCTGTAGGACCAACAAGAAACAAATTGACAGAATGCAAATCTTCATTAAAAAATATTTCGTGTAATGCATTCAATGCCTTAGCTTCATCTTTTCTGTCTATAACAGTGGTAATATTTAATTCAGAAGATCCTTGGGCTATTGCTTTGACATTGATACCATTTTTTCCTAATGCTTTGAATAATCTTCCGGCTACACCAGGAACATTCATCATATTTTCACCGACTACTGCAATAACAGACTTATCACGTTCTGCAACAATAGGGTGAATAAATTTATTTTGAATTTCATATCTAAATTCTTGTTCTACAGCAGTCGCTGCTACTCCAACATCATCAGGAGCCACACCAAAACAAATAGAATGTTCTGAAGACCCTTGCGTCAAAAATATAATATTTACAGAAACCCTGGATAATGCACCAAACAACCTTGCTGCTGTACCAACAACACCAAACATTCCACTTCCTTCCAATCTCATCAAAGCAATTTCAGAAATAGATGAAATGCCTTTTATTGGATTATCTCCTACTTTGGCCTTTTCAATAATAAGTGTTCCAGGATGCTCTGGTCTAAAGGAATTTTTAATAGCCAAAGGAATTTTTTTCACTAATGCTGGAAGGATGGTCGGAGGATAAATCACTTTAGCTCCAAAATGTGATAATTCCATTGCTTCTTTATAACTCAACTCTGGAATTGTAACTGCTCGTTCAACAATATTAGGATTGGCGGTCAAAGCTCCATCCACATCTGTCCAGATTTCTATCATTTTGGCTTTAAGTGCTGCTCCAAATATGGATGCAGTAAAATCTGAACCTCCACGTCCTAAAGTAGTAATTTCGCCTTTACTATTAGAACCAATAAATCCAGTAACAACTGGAACAGCATTTAGATGATCCACCAACTCTACAATCCTTTTATTAGTAGCTGTATAATTCACTTTTGCTCCTAAATAGTTTTGTTCAGTTTTGACAATTTGAATAGCATTAACATACATAGATGGTATTCCTGAGCTTTTTAGGGCAGCAGAAATAATAAAGCAGGACAATCTTTCCCCATAAGAAGACAATCTCGCTAAAGATTTATCTGAGCATTCTCCCAAAAGACAAATTCCCTCTAAAATTCGTTCAATATCATGAAGCCCTTCTTCTATCTCTGCCAACAACACTTGCTTATCATCAGTAATAATTACTTCATTGGCAATATCCAAGTGTCTTTTTTTTAAATCTTCAAGTTGTTCTTTATATTTTAAATTTTTAGTTTCTGCTAATCTGCCAATATTTATCAGCAAATCCGTCACACCTCTAAAAGCAGAACAGACTACCACAACTTTATCGTATTGTTCTTTACGACCGCGAACAATTTCGATTACATTCTTTATCCTTTCAGGATTGGCTACAGATGAGCCACCAAACTTCATTACCAACATACAAATGATGTTCTTTTTTGAAAAAGCAAAAATAGATAAAGCATCTCTAAAAAAGGAAAGAAGAAAGAGAATATGTATCTTAGTCCCTCATAATTTATTTAATCATGTCAAAATGGTGGAAATTTCCCTATAGTATTTATTCAATTATCTTATTGTTTGCCCTATTTAGCATTGTTCTTCCTATTTATTTTTTAATTAAAATTTTTATCCCCTATTCCAAACAACAAATCTGGGTATATCGTACAAATAAAATTCTATTCCTAACTTGGTCTGCATTTACTGGTTTCAGATACCAAATCAGAGGTATTGAACATATTGACCCTCAACAAAATTATATTGCTATCTGTAACCATAATAATCTTGCAGATTTATTAGCCTCAGCTTATGGGATCCAAGTTCCTGGCAAACCATTAGTAAAAAAAGAACTCCTAAAAATTCCCATTATAGGACAATTATTTGCAATGGCAAGTGTTCCTTTAGATAGAAAAGATGAAGCAGCTAGAAAGAAAAGTCTAGAAATTATGAAAAACGAACTACAAAAAAAAGTATCGTTAATTATTTTTCCTGAAGGAACAAGAAATAGAACTCCTCAACCGTTGAAAGAATTTCATAACGGTGCATTTATTTTATCAAAAGAAACAAATGTCCCAATTTTACCTGTTGTTTTTACTAATATTAGAAGTCTAAGTGGAACAGAATCCGTCTTAATCAGACCATGGAGAATTGAAGTCACTCACTTAGCACCAGTTTTTCCAAATCAATATGAAAATATGGAAGCTATGAAAAAAGATATTTATAAAATGATGTGGAATTTTTTAGTTGACAATGATGACAGTTTCAAAAGTTTTGAAAAGCTATCATAATTAAAGCATAAATTCCCCTCAATAAATTATAATGTAGGACAAGCAAAATAATTTTTCTTATTACTATCTTTTTTGCGACTACTGTTCCAAAATCCTTGATAAGTCAAAGAAATTTCTGGGCCTCCATTGCTTCTTGTAGCTCTAGTCAAAGTTGAAAGATTGACATCATAAGAAAAAGTGAGTACAAAATCATGATATTCTGCTTTTACTGTAGGAATGATAGCATCCTGCATTCTATACCACAAGCCTACACCTAATTTCATTCCTTGACTGGAATAAGTCGAAAAATCATACCTTCCAAGCACTCCTACCATATATTCTTGAAAAGGGCCTTGTCTTTGGTACATCGTGCTAGTATTCACATCTATCCTATCATTAACTGCAAAATTTATCCCAGCCTGTCCCACATATCTGACATAAAGAGCATCCTTACTATTTAAGAAAAAGCTTTGGTTAGGCTTTAAAAGATTGTAAGCACTCCCTCCCAAATAAAAATTGATATTATCAGTTGGCTCAGCATACCAAAGCATTCCCAATCCTAAAGAAAAATACCAATAATTATCCATCCCTACAACATCATAACCAGTTCCACCTCCTAATTGGTTTTCATAAATCGCTTTAGACATATTAACAGAACGATTGGCAATAGTAGCTTGGAAACCTGCTGAAAGAAAATTTGGCATATTCCATCCCAATTTTTGAGTGTATGCAGCACTTAATAAAACTTGATTAGTGTTAAAATCTAAATCTCCCGCTTGATCACTATAAAAATTGATTCCTACACCAAAACCCGAACCTTTAAACTTTTGCCTTCCAATATTAAAATCCGCTCCACCTCCAATTGTTCTATAAGCATTAAAAGGTGCTATCCATTGGCTTCTATAAATTAGAGAAGCTCTCAAATCACCTTTAAAATTACCGGTTAAGGCAGGGTTATATAAATGAGGAGCTGAATAATATTGTGAGAATTTAATATCTTGTGCTTGGACTCCAAACATCATCACAATAGAAAAAAATACAAATAATATCCTTGTTTTCATTATCTAAGCAAGGTTACATTCCCTTTTAACAATATAGGTTCACCATTTTCACATCTCCCTTCTATGAAATAAACATACACTCCAGTATTAAGAGGAGAGTTATTTACCATTCCATCCCAAGCATCTTCTGCATTCCTAGATTCAAAAACCATTTCTCCAGACCTCGAATATATTCTTATGTGCTCCAATTGGACAAAATTATTGTTTTTTAATGAAAAGAAATCATTCACTCCATCATTATTTGGAGTAAATACATTTTGAATCTGAATTAAATTACCATCACAAGAAGAATGTACATTAACTTTTATGTCTTCAGATACTTTACAACCAAATTCATCTGTAGCGGTCACTGTATAAACAATAGTCTCAATAGGCGTTGCTGTTGGGAAAGGACAATTATCACAACTCAAAAAGTTATTAGGAGTCCAAGAATAAGAAACTTTTTTATCTGAATAAGATTCTAATAGCGTGGGCTGACCTTTTAATACATCCACATCATCGCTGACAGTCAGAGAAGGTAAATTCTCAACTTCAACATAAATTGGGATATTCAAATCTCTACAAGAACCATTTTTCACTTGGATTGTATAGATTACATTTTTTTGAGGTGCAACTATAACATTCTTTGTGGAATCTATCCACTGACCATCTGCATACCAACTATAAGAAAAATGACCAGAATGAATGGTGTCATGATGAACAAATAATTCTACAGATTGACCTTTGCACAAAACTGTATCTGGGCCTGCTTCACCTAGAATTGTATTCTTCACCTCCACTTTTACAATAGAATCAGTATAGCAAGTAGGACTTACATAACCCCTTAAATGGTAATCTGTTGTTTGTATCGGAAAAGCTTTAGGATTGCTAATCTTCATGTTATCCAAAGTACCAGATTTACTCCATTCATAATAATGAACTCCTGCTGCATACAATTGAATCGTATCGCCTTTACAGATAGCATATTTATCTTGAATTTCTAAAGGTGCCTTTTGAAAAACACGAACTTTCACTGAATCCATATCCAAACAACCAAGAGAGTCTGTGACTGTCAGCCTAACTACATAACTTGAAGAATCCTGAGTTGAAAAATTATATTTTATTAAGCTATCGCTAGAAGAAAAGCCATCAGAAAACTTCCAATTTCTATCTCTTATAGGAGAATGTGTTTCAAAAGTTGAAGTGTCAGAAAAAACCAATTCCTCACCATTACATACTATCAATGAAGAAGCATTAATCTTGGCATTGGGGCCTCCTACTCTAACTTTAGGACCATTGACAGTAACAATACATCCCTGCCCATCATCCACCGTAACGCTAGGCTGATATACGCCAGGTTCTTTATATTGATGTTTAATGCTTGAAACTGCCGCAGTATCATAATGACCTTCTCCATCTCCAAAATCCCAAAAGTTAGCAATTGAATTTTTCACACTCGCATTGATTGAAACCTCAATAGGTGCACAAGCAGCAGTATCACTTACAATAAATCTACCAGAGGGACCATTTATATCAATAAACTTTTCCTTCTTAATAGTGTCAACACAACCTCTAAAATCTTCTAAAATTAATGAAACATCATAAGTACCAGCTTGTAAATATAGATTAGTTGGAAATCTAGCGGTATCATCACTAATATTTCCATTTCCAAAATCCCAAGTTGTGTTTCTATAAGTAATATTTGCAGGTATTATTTCAAAATTTGTTAAAAGTTCAGGGCAAATTTTTGTTCTAGGATAAGCATCAAAATCATACTTTATATCACTGATTGTGATTGCATTTTTAACAAACATAGTATCAACACAATTATTGGCATCAATTATTTTTAAGGACATATCATATACACCTTCTTTTTCGTAGTAATGACTTGGAAAACTATCTTTAGATATAGGAGTACCATCACCAAAGTCCCAAAAATACTCCAAACCTACTCCTGAGGACAAATTAACTGGTTTAAAAGCATTACCAGTACAAAAAGATTCAACAGGGATATAAAATTCTGCATAAGGATATGCTATTACAACATTATTTTTAGCAGTATCCTTACAGCCAAAATTATCTTCCACCATCAAAACAATAGGAACAATCGCAGTAAGAGAAAAATCATAGGAAAAACTCTTATCCGTCTTTTTAGCAATTCCACCAATATCCCAATTATACTTAGTAATATTAGAAATCTTGGATGAAGAAGTATCTTTAAAATTAACGGTAATAGGCGCACATCCTCCAATCGGGTCAAACTCAAATCCAGCATCAGGTTTTATAGCTTGAATTTGATTTTTAAAAACTAAAGTATCTCGACAGGCTCCTTTAATAGACACCAAAGTCAAATCATAAGAATCAGATTTATTAAAGGTATATTTGAACTTGGAACCTGTAAGCAAGGTATCAGCAAAAGACCAATGATTAGCATTAGAACCCTCAGGAGCTAAATATTCAACCTCCAAAGGAGCACAACCTTTTACTTTTGGCAAAGTATAAGCATCAGTATGTGTTTTTGATACAATAACTTCTTTTGTAATCACATCACTGCAACCTGTACTATTATTTTGAACTGTTAGTTTGACCTGATATGTCCCCAAATTTTTATATTTATAAGAAAAACTACTTTCATTCTTTTGCATGACTGTGCCATCTCCAAAATCCCATGTTGATATTACTCCTTGATAATTTATATTTTTAAAGCTCACTTCTCCTCCTCCACAGTTTCTAACAATAGAAAAATCTGCTGCTGTCTCTTTTACGGTTACATTTCCCATATTTTTGACAGATTCACACCCACTAGTAATCACTTTAACAGAGACCGGGAATATCCCTGACTTCAAAAATTTAAAAGAAAAGGTTCTTGATTTAATAATTGTATCATTACCAATATGCCATTCATAAGTAGCACCAGATATAGCATTGGCTTGACCAGTAAGTGGCGTGCCTGGACAGATTGAATTTGAAGAAATAGATGCACTAATATTATTGTTGGATCCTACTTTAATTATTTCTGAAAGTGTCAAATCTTCACAGCCTTCTTTAAAGCTCACAATAGCTTTCACTGTAAAAGTTCCAGTTGAATTATAAATTTGAACTGGAGGATTGACTCCTATATAGGTATTGCCATTTCCAAAATCCCATTTTACATTTGAAACAGTAAATCCATTTGTACTTACTACTTTATATGTGGTACTAAATGGCACACATCCTCCACTTTTTAAAGCTTCAATACTAGCCTGAGGTTTAACAATAGAAATAAATTTAGGTTTGACTAACTGTTCAGTACATCCATGCTCGGAAAACGCAACTAGCCTCACTATATATTCACCAAATTTACTATAAGTCATTTGAGGATGTACATCTGTTGATGCTCCTCCATTACCAAATGTCCATTTATAAGAAACAGCATCTGTTGACAAATTGGTAAACTTAACATTCTGAGGAATTTGACAAGTAAGTACTGGGTTAGCAACAAAATCAACATTGGGCACTTTATCAATATATAATGTTCTCTCTTGTGATGCTACACATCCAAACTGTGAAGTAGCTTCAACTTTAACCTTATATATCCCTGGCACACTCCCATTAATAGTCTGAGTTTCCATGTACACATCTAAAGCAGGGTCAAAAGTCCATTTCAAACTTCTATATAATGAACTAACTACAGGTTCAAATTGTGTTGTGAGGCTACCACAACCTAGCGTATCAGTGAATTTTATATCAACCGAAAAATTTTCATCAACAATTAAATTATTTATTTCTTTCTTATCCTTACAACCATTTTCATCTGTTGCAATTAAAGAAATCAAAAAATTGCCATCTTTAGTATATGTATGGGAGGGTTCAAAATCCTCGCTTGTTCCTCCATCCCCAAAATCCCATTTATAGGTAACAGGAAGAGATGACTTTGTCTTATTTGTTGTTGAAGTTTCAACAGGCAAAATGCAACTATTAGCATTCTTGATTTCAAAATCGACTATTGGTTTTGCCAATACAGTAATAGCCTTAGGATATGTTTTGGTATTCTTACAACCATTCTGATCTTCAATTACCAATGCTACATCCCTTACATTTGGGGTAAAATATGTAATAGAAGGTTTTTTTTCTGTTCCTTTCATAGAAGTCCCATTTCCAAAATCCCATGTCCATTCTTTTATAGGAGATGAGCCATTAGTACTCTTATCATTAAAAGAAACATTCAAAGGAGGGCAACCAACGCTAGGACTAAATTCAAAATCAGCAGTAGGTGCTTTATGCGCAGTAACAGATTTAGTAATGATGGTTTCTACGCCACCCTTATAAATTTTGGCTTTTATAATAAATATACCTGATTCATTATAAATATTAAAAACTGTGGCTCCTTTACCTGTACTACCATTTCCAAAATCCCAAATAACACTATCTGGCACAATTTCTATAACATTAGCACCTACTCTATAAGGAGTACAACCAGTAGTAGAACTTAACATGATATCAATGGCAAAAGCTGAATGAACAAATTGCCCCATGAGCAATCCAAACATTATTACTTTTGAATACCTAAATATTAAATTTTTCATATAAATAACACACACAACTATACTAAACGAAAAACCTGCAAAAATAAAGCCTTATTACTTTAAAAAAATGATTTTAATATCAAATTAACAATAATAAAAATCTATTTTTAAACAAAATTACTTAGAATGTCACAATTTGGCATCGTTATACTATGTAATGTAGCAATACGAGCAGAAAACAGCCATCGTTCGGAACAAATAACTGAAGCTCTTTTCGGAGAAACTTTTAATATTTTGGAATCGAATAAAGATTGGTCTAAGATTCAATTAACTCAAGATAATTATATAGGATGGATTCAGAATAGACAATGGGCTCCTATAAACGACATTCCTGATTATCCCTTTGATTATAACACCAGTAATCTTTCTTTTGTAAAATTCAAGCATCTCAAAATAAGGATATTATATGGAGCGAGAGTATGGGATTATAAGATAAAAGATAATTATTTATCTCAATATCAATTTGCAAAAAATATTAAAACACAAAAATCTAATTTTCAATCAACAAATTCTCTTATCGTTGCAAATGCCAAAAAATTTTTAGGCTCACCCTATTTATGGGGAGGAAAGACAATGTTTGGAATAGATTGTTCAGGATTGACTCAAATTGTCTTCCAGGTCAATGGTATCCAACTACCTAGAGATGCATATCAGCAAGCAGAGAAAGGATTTATAGTTTCATGGAAAGAAGTAAAAAAGGGAGATTTGGCGTTTTTTACTCAAGGCAGTGAAAAAATTACTCATGTTGGTATTATCTACTCAAAAAACAAAAATATAGTAAAAGTGATTCATGCCAGTTCTTCGGTGAAAATTGACCTATTAGATGCAAAAGGCATAGTTATAAAGGAGAAGGGTGAAATACCCAGCTATTCTCATCAACTAAAATTTATTAAAAGAATAATTGAATAATTATCTTAATACAGTAACATTGCCTTTTACTAAAGACTTCAATCCATTATAACAATTCAAGTCTAAATAATATACAAATACTCCCGGATTTACAGGCATTCCATTAAATAATCCATCCCAAGGGACATTAGGATCAGTTGTTTGAAAAACCAATTCTCCATGTCTATTATAAATTCTCAATTGATTGAACAAGACCAAATCTTTATCTAATTGAATCTTAAAAACATCATTTAATCCATCCTGATTGGGAGTGAATACATTAGGAATTTTCAATCGACTATTTGAACAATAATCTAATATCCCTACAGTTACCCTTGCTTCGTCCTCACAACCAAATTCATTTCTTGCTACTACAGTGTATTCAGTAGTTGCCTTAGGAGATACAATTGGATGCGGGCAGTTTGTACATGAAATATCAATATTCGGAGACCATTGAAAAAGAACATTTTGATCTACTACAGCATTTAAAACAACTGACTGCCCATTGGCTATTGTTGTATCTCTAAATGCTTCTAGTTGAGGTGGGTAAGAAACACCTACAAAAACAGGTAAAAAATATTCATTGCAAGAACCATTCTGAATGTGAACAATATATGTCCCATCTTTTTCAGGAAGAATACCCAAACTGTCATTTTGTCCCAAAATTTCTTGAGCTAAACTCCATGTGTAATTATATGAGCCTGAATGAATCTCTGAAACTAAAGTCCTTAATTGAACAGAATCACCGTAACATACAACAGTATCAGGAAAAGCAGAAGCATCAAAGCTCTTTACTACCTTCACAAATACAGAATCATTCACTTTACACATAGATGTATCATAAGCTGTCAAAAAGAACCAAGTATCTTCAATTGGAGATACTTTTGGATGGGAGCTATTAGGTTGAGAAATAATCCTTTTAGGCTCCCAATCGTAATAATCACTTCCCTCAGCTGATAATATAACATCATCACCTTTACAAATAATCCTATCATCTATTGTAAGCACCTTTGGATATGCATAGATTTTTATAGGAATACTATCAGAATGAATACAGCCATTTTGAGTTTCAATAGTCAATTTTGAAAATATTAACTGAGTAGAATCTACTTCAAATTTTTGTAACACACTTTGCTGATTATCAACTTTAATACCATTACTAAACTCCCATGTTCTATTAATAATAGGTGAATAAATATTATCATCAGTCACATCTTCAAAAAGCACATCAGAACCTGAACAAATTCCTAATTCAGAAGCTTCCATTTTAATTTTTACACCAGACACAACAATAGTATCTGAAAACAAATGCACTATACAGCCAAATCCATCATCTAATATTAAACTAGGAATAGCTATTCCTGGTTCATTATAAACATAACTCGTACTTGTCTGTAATGAATTATCTAACCAACCAACACCAGTTCCATAATCCCAAAAATTAAACTTAGAATCTTGAAATTCAGCCTGAAAATTCACTTCTAACGGCAAACATCCCGTGGTAGGATTAAAGCTCATTTTTCCACGTGGTCCTTTGACAGTAATGAAATCATCTTTTATAACTGTATCCTTACATCCTCTAAAATCTTCTACTATCAAACGGACATCAAAAATACCAGATTTAGTATAAATATTTACTGGGAATCTATTAGTATCAAGACTTTGATTGCCATCTCCAAAGTCCCAATGTGCTCTTTTATATGTAATATTTGAAGGAATAATTTCAAAATTTGAGGACAATTCAGGACAAGTTTTAAATCTAGGATAAGCATCAAAATCATAATCGAAATTTTCTACTTTGACATACTTGATTTTTATAATTGAATCTTGGCAATTATTGGCATCCGTGACTAATAATTTTACGTCATATTGTCCTTCTTTTGCAAAAGATTTAATTGGATGCTTATCCGTAGAAGTTGAACCATCTCCAAATGACCAATTATATTGCAATCCAACACCCAAAGATGTGTCTATAAAAGAAAAATCTACATCAGTACACACGCTTTGATATTGTGAAGTAAAATCAGCTTTTGGAATAAAAATGGGTAAATTTTTCTCAATCGTATCTTTGCAACCATAATTATCTGTAGTAATCAAACGGATGGTTTCATCCTGATTGATATTAAAAATTGTAGTAGCTTGCTTTGTAGTGGCTATTCCTTTGCTACCCAATTTCCAATTCCAAGATTTAATTTTTGAATAATCCGAATGGGTTTTGTCAGTAAAAGTCACTTCTATTGGTGCACATCCTCCAATAGGATTAAAATCAAAATCTGCCTGATAATCAACGACAGTAACAAGTTTGGGAAATTTAAACTCTTCTACACAACCACTTTGTTTTGTCAAATACACTGTTACATCATAAATGCCAGGAGTTTTATAAGTATATGTACCAGTACGTCCAACAATTTCAGTTCCATTAAAGTTCCACTTTACAGCTTTATAATCTGTCGAACTGACATTAAATGAAGCAGTATAAGGCAGACAACCCACTTGAGGAATCAAGCCCAAGGATGATTTTTCATCAATATTAATCACTTCAACTGTAATAGAATCCTTACATTTAGTCGTATAATTCTCTACATATAACTTTACTTGAAAAGTCCCTGTATCAGCAAAAACATGAGTAATATTCTTGTCGTTGGCCTCTATATGATAGCCATCCCCAAAATCCCATCTAGAATAATCTTGACCTACTGATGTATTTTTAAAAACAAAACCTCCACTATTACATGCTTTACTAACAGTAAAGGCTGCTGATGGGTTCAATATACTTATAGTCTGTATGTAAACAGAATCTTTACAACCATTCTTTTCTGAAACAACATATACATCAAACTTACCAGGGTCAGAATATTCATAAGTAGGTTTAACTCCTTCTTTCATCCCTCCGTCACCAAAATACCATTTATATGTAGTTTCATTATCAGGATTTGTAATTTGACCACTCAATCCTTCCTTAACACATAAAGTAGTAGGCTGAATTTTTGCTTTAAATGGTTTTAAAACCCCACCTGATATCACTTTTTGAACCACTTGACTTGGACAATTGCCTTCAAATTCTACTGTTGCTTGGATAATAATATTTCCTTCTTTTTGAACATTGACTTTAGGTGGATAAAGCCCTTGATAAGTAAGACCCTCTCCTAAGTCCCAAGAAATATTTTTAATCTTTCCAGGTCCTGACTGCATCAAAACTATATCTGTTTCAAATGGAATACATCCTTTCTCATTAGTAGCCAATATTTCTAATGTAGGTTGACCAATAAACACTGCTCCAGCTTTCAGAATTGTATCTGTACATCCCAAAGTATTTGAAGCTATATATCTAACATTATATGTTCCTTCCTTATTAAACAATATGGTAGGGTTGACATCTGTACTACTTGAAACACCATTGCTAAATGTCCACAAATGAGATGTAGCTGAAGGTGCTAAGCTCTTAAAATTTACATTCAAAGGTGCTGCACAAACAGAATCTTTATCCATTTGAAAATCAGCAACAAATTCAGGATATACAATTACCGTATCTCTAACCACTCTACTACAATTAGACTTGTCTTTGGCCGTTAGTTTGATATAATAAGTGCCAGGAGTAGAAAAAGTAGTATCCCCAATAGAATCAGTTTTTACAGTAGAACCTATCTCCCATTTATAGGATTCTATATCCATATTGGCAGTCGCTTTAAACGAATATTTGAAAGGAACGCAACCTTGGTTCTTAACAGAAATAATTTGTGGAAGAAAAGGTTCTTCAAGAATTGTAATATCTTTTATTAATTCATTCTTACAATTATAAATATTTTCAGCAGTCAATTTGACAACATACAGCTTACTTACAGAATATTTTGTAGTAGGATTTAATAAATCAGAAGTACTACCATTACCAAAATCCCAATGGACAGTTGTTGGATAAGAACTAGAAACCAAACCATTAAACGATATATTCAGAGGGAGTTTACAAGTAATCGTATCGGAATATGAAAAATCTATTATAGGCTGTTCGGTAGCTACAATCAACTCATTTTTTACAATAAAATCTTTACATCCTTTACTGTCAATCACAACTAGTGTAACATTGTTCTTTGAGTCAGAAAGATATGTATTCCGAGGATTCTGAGCGGTATCACCAGAGCCATCTCCAAAATTCCACACCCAACTTACAATAGGATTCTGAGTGGGTATAGATAAATCTGTAAATTGGACTTTTAAAGGCAAACAACCTGAAAATATATCAGCAGAAAAATCAGCTTTGGGATTACCATAGACTTCGATAGATTGCGTCTTCTTGTATTCAACACCATTTTGTTTGATAGTCAGAGTAATATTAAAAACACCAGCACTATTGTAGGCAGCTTGAGTATTCTTTTTTTCAATAGATTGATTTCCATTGCCAAAATCCCAATGAACCTCTACATTGTTTAAATTGACTGGAGTCGTGTTGGAAAATTCAACTAAAAGAGGAACACAACCATCATATCTAGAAATAGTAAAACTTGGTTGAATTTGAGAAAATGCATTATTAACACATAAAATATTTATTGCCAACAATACAATAAATTGGCATATACATTTAATATTTATCGAGCATCTCTTCATAAAAGAAAATTATGCCCTCTCTAAAATACTCTTCACAACAAGCAACTAAATTGCAAAAATTAAAAACAATAAGAAAATATATTACTGACCTCAAGTCATAAAACACTCAAATTATTCTACGAAATTCATTTTTTACAAAATTTATAACAAAAGCAAGTCTAAAAAAACCCTCCTCAATATCACTTTGAAAATTGTATATTTATCATTTATATTTATCAGATGAAAATTCTTACCGCATCTCAAATAAGAGAAGCTGACCAATATACGATTCAAAACGAACCTATTTCATCCATTCAATTGATGGAGAGAGCTGCAGGTAAAGTGGTTGAAATTTTACTCAATGAATTTCAATCCACTCAAAGAGTAAAACATATTTTTTGTGGAACTGGAAATAACGGAGGTGATGGGCTAGCCATAGCTAGAATGATACATCAGCTCGGACATCAAGTGAAAGTTTACTTATTGGAGGGAAGAATGTCTGAAGACTTTTCTATCAATCTCAAAAGGGTAAAAGATATAGGACAGATAGAATGTATTCAACTTTCTAATATCAGCCAGATATCACAAATTCAAAGCTCTGATATCATCATTGATACTATTTTTGGAACAGGATTAAATAAGCCATTAGAAGGAAATATAAAAAAGATTGTCCAATTTTTGAATCAAGCGGAAGATGCCACTCGTATAGCAATAGATATTCCTACTGGACTATTAGCTGATCAGCACAATGATAAAAGAAATGTGATATTTCAAGCAGATAGAGTTTATACATTTCACGCACCCAAATTGGCATTTTTACTTCCTGAAAACGCATCATTTGCACAGTCATTCAAAGTGTTAGATATCAAATTGGCAGCAGAATTTACTGAAAACACTGAAGGTCAATATTATTTTTTACAGAAAAAAGATATCCAACAAATATACCGACCTAGAGAAAAATTTACACATAAAGGAACCTATGGACACTGTCTGATAATAGCTGGTTCAAGAGGGAAAATTGGGGCGGCAATATTAGCTTCCAAAGCAGCATTAAAATCAGGTGCAGGTTTGGTAACTACTCATCTTCCTGCTAATTATTTATCTGTGATGCAAAGTGCTTTTCCAGAAGCTATGTGTAGTACGGATGTACATGGAGAACAGTGGTCTGAATTGCCTGATTTTCAAAATAAAACAATAGCAGTAGGTCCTGGTATAGGTACATCATATTCCACACAATCAGTTTTCAAACAATTATTACTCAACTCTTCTAAACCGATGATTATTGATGCCGATGCTATCAATCTTCTCAGTAAAGATTCGACCCTGATTAGGTTGATACCTGTCAATAGTATTTTAACACCACACCCTAAAGAATTTGAAAGAATAGCTGGAGATTGGGAAAATGATTTTGAAAGATTAGAGTTGCAAAGGCAATTTTCAATCAAACACCATTTAATCCTAGTTTTAAAAGGCGCACATACCAGTATTAGTGACCCTGAAGGAAATGTATATTTCAATTCGACAGGCAATAGTGGCATGGCTACTGCTGGTTCTGGAGACGTACTTACTGGCATTATTTGCTCTCTATTAGCTCAAGGATATTCGCCCAAAAATGCCACAATTTTAGGGGTGTATATTCATGGACTTGCAGGAAATTTTGCTTTGGAAAATGAGTCTAAAGAATCTCTTATAGCTTCAAATATTATTGACAATTTAGGAAAATCTTTCCTATCAATGAAGAAAATATAATGAAGAAAAATATTGTAATTCTTACAGGTGCAGGTATTAGTGCTGAAAGTGGAATAAAGACTTTCAGAGATGCAGATGGACTTTGGGAAAATCATAAAATCGAAGATGTAGCAAGTATTGATGCTTTTGAAAACAATCCAGGCTTGGTTCTCCATTTTTACAATGAAAGAAGAAGGCAACTTCTCAATTGTCAACCCAATGATGCCCACCTTGCCATTGTTGAACTAGAGAAATATGTAAATGTTTATATTATCACACAAAACGTAGATGACCTTCATGAAAGAGCAGGGAGTAAAAATATCATTCATTTGCATGGAGAGTTGAGAAAAGCTAGAAGTGTAAAAAATTCAAATCTAATCATTGATTGTGATCAAGATATTTTAATAGGAGATAAAGCACCAGATGGCCATCAACTTCGACCCCATATTGTATGGTTTGGTGAAGAAGTTCCAATGATTGAAGAAGCAATAAAATTGGTCAAGAAAGCCGATATACTGATAGTGGTAGGAACATCCTTACAAGTTTATCCAGCTGCATCATTATCCAGATATGCCAGCTTTGACATACCTAAATATCTGATAGACCCCAATGCTAATAATATGCAAAATACATTTTCATTTGAAACAATAGCTGAAAAAGCAACTATCGGAGTAAAAAATATTGTTAATGAAATTATCCAAAAATATGAGCTCAAATAACCCTTGGAAAACCTTAAAAGTCACTGAAATATACGACAATCCATGGATTAAGCTGACACATGAAGACGTTTTAATTCCCAATGGTCATCAAGGTATTTATGGAAAAGTTCATTTTAAAAATATTGCTGTCGGCATTATTCCCATTGATGAAAATAACAATACATGGTTAGTAGGACAATTCAGATATACTATAAATGAATATAGCTGGGAGATTCCTGAAGGTGGAGCACTCATTCCTCAAGATCCTTTGGAAGCTGCTCAGAAAGAATTGGCCGAAGAGGTGGGTTTAGGTGCAAATAAATGGGAATTAATTGCAAAATTACATAATTCAAACTCTGTCACAGATGAAACCGCATATATCTATGTAGCCAAAGATTTGTATTCTAAAGAGGGGAAACTGGATGATACAGAAGTGATAGAAAGAAAAAAACTCCCAATTAAGGAGGCTATAAAAATGGCAATGAATGGTGAAATTACTGACAGCATGTCTATCGTAGCTTTATTGAAATTTCATATATTAGAACAACAAAAAGAAGAGAATATTGGAAAATAAATTTTTAAAAATAAGTTATCGCCTAGCAAAAATCCCTGACGAATGTAGTCTATCTGACAAAACATTACTCATAGCAGCAGAACATGCTACACAAAGCAGTCATTCTCCTTATTCAAAATTCAGAGTGGGAGCTGCATTACTTTTAGAAGACGATTCAATAATAGAAGGAAGCAATCAGGAAAACGCTTCTTTTCCAGTAGGATTTTGTGCAGAAAGGACGGCCTTGTCAGCCAAAGTAGCTATTGCTCCAAATAAAAAAATAAAAACAATAGCTATACGAGTAAAAAGTGCTTTAAAAGTGGTCAACCAGCCAGCTGCTCCTTGTGGTATATGCAGACAAGTACTTTTAGAAGCAGAAGAGGCTCAAAATCAAAATATCAAAGTGGTCATGCAGGGCGAATCAGGTCCCATCCTTATTTTTGAATCTATCAAAGACCTAGTTCCCTTCTATTTTGGTGCAGATGATTTCTAATGAATTGCCTTAGCTTTTAATCTCAAACTATTTATTACTACACTTACTGAACTCAATGCCATTGCTGCCCCAGCCCACATAGGATCTAGCATAAATCCATTGATAGGATAAAAAACTCCTGCAGCAATAGGGATACCGATTACATTATAAATAAATGCCCAAAATAGGTTTTGTCGGATAGTCTTTACCGTCAACCTAGACAACTGAATAGCTATAGGAATCTTTTGTAAATCAGATGAAATGATAGTTACTTTTGCCACCTCCATAGCCACATCACTACCATGTCCCATCGCAATACTGATATCAGCCTGAGCCAATGCACTGCTATCATTCACTCCATCTCCTACCATTGCTACAATTTTGCCTTGTGATTGCAAATTCTTGACAAAATCATATTTTTCTTCTGGTAACACTTGTGATTTTACTACGTCAATATTGACTTGTTGAGCCACGGATTCTGCTGTCTGTTGTTGATCGCCAGTAAGCATAGCTACTTGAATATCCATATCATGGAGTGTTGCAATCGCTTGTTGAGAAGAACCTTTAATTTTATCCGCTATTGAAATAACTGCAATCAAATGTTGTTCATCAAAAAAATATACTATCGTATGCGAATATTGATACTGTTGCATCAACCAAGATTGCACCTTATCAGAAACAAGAACACCATGAGAAGCCATCAAGCGGTCATTTCCAATATAAAAATTTTGAGCTTTATACTTTCCTCTTATTCCTTGACCAGTGATATTTTCTATTTCAATATCAGAAATAAAATTTTGGTTGGATTTAAAAAAATTGACAATAGCTTGAGCTAATGGATGTTCAGATGATTGTTCAATACTATATAAAATAGACTGATTGAAAGACAAATCTTCTTGATCATTCCAAAAGATATCTTGAACAGAAGGATGTCCTTCTGTAATTGTACCTGTCTTATCCAATACTACCACATTGAGTTGATGAGCAATTTCAAGACTTTCTGCATCTTTTATCAATATTCCATTTTCTGCGCCTTTACCTATACCCACCATTAATGCTGTCGGTGTTGCTAGTCCTAAAGCACATGGACAAGCAATTACTAAAACCGTCACAAAAGCCATAAACCCGTGAGACAGACCATGTTCTCCACCAAAAATCACCCATATTCCAAAAGCTACCAAAGCAATTAGTATCACAGAAGGAACAAAAATTGATGCGATTTTATCTACTAATTTTTGAACCGGAGCTTTACTGCCTTGAGCAAGCTCTACCATACGGATAATTCTAGCAAGCACTGTCTCTGCTCCTACTTTTTGTGCTTGATATTGAAAACTGCCTTTCTGATTGATTGTACCAGCATATACAGTATTTCCAACTTCCTTCTTGACAGGATGAGCTTCTCCAGAAATCATGCTTTCATCTATATAGGAAGACCCTTGTGTTACAGTTCCATCAACTGCAATTTTTTCACCTGGTTTTGCCAATAAAATATCGCCTACAGAAACATTTACAATTTGCATTTCGATTACTTCACCTGATGGAAGTATAGAATGAACAGTTTTCGGTTGTAATCCTATGAGTTTTTTGATGGAAGAAGCAGCGCGATTTTTTGCATGTTCTTCTAAATATCTACCTAATAAAATAAACGCTATAATCACCCCTGATGCTTCAAAATAAACATGACCATGCAATCCTCTCATTTCCCAAAACTCAGGAAAAATCATATTAAATACACTGAAGACATAGGCAATTCCGGTACTGAGTGCCACCAAAGTATCCATATTAGAAGTTCTATGCTTCAATTGTTTCCATGCACCGATATAAAATTGTCTGCCAAAGTAAAATACTAACGGAGTTGCCAATACCCACATAATCAAATTAGCATAAGGTATGTTCATGAAAAACATACCAATCATGAATAAAGGAAATGCCAACAACCATGCACCAATTAATTCATTTCGACTAGAAAGTAATCTATTCTCTTTCAACTCATCCAGCCTATCATCGGTGTCTTCAATAAATAAATCATAACCACCATCTTGTACCGCTTTTTTGAGCTGTTCGGGCTGTACTACATCAGGCAAATATTTTACCAAGCCTTTTTGAGATGCATAATTTACTTGAACTTCCAATACACCAGGCGTTACCCTGAGTATATCTTCCACACTACCGGCACAAGAAGCACAAGACATCTCCAATATTGGAAAATTCCTTTGAGTTACCTCAACATCTACACCCATCTTTGAAAGTATCTGCAACACTTCATTTACATTAGAATTATCTTGTAATATCAAGTGTAATTGAAGGAGTTGTTCATCCACTTTTACATGAATAACTGATTTTAAAGGTTTTAAAACAGGTTCAATTTGATTTAATATACTATCGGAAGATGATATTGCTAGAGGAAGAATTAATTTTATTTCATTTGACATAAATATCTGATATCTACAATAATAAAGCAAATACATCTAAATAGTTCATTCTATCGAGTTGATTTATTCATTTGTTAAATTGTATAGTAAAAAAATTCAGCACCTTGGTTCCCAATGCTAATGCTTTGTTAGCAAAGGTAGATACCCTAAAAGCATTATTTCTTAGATAAAATACCCAAAAGTCACTTGTCATATTTATACTTTTCCCTACTTTAGCAGTATGTCTAGTCTAAAAATCATCTCATACAATGTCAATGGAATTCGTTCAGCCCTTTCAAAAGGATTATCCAATTGGATAGAAGATAATGATTATGATATTATATTATTTCAAGAAATCAAAGCAGATTTAACATCAATACCTTATGAAATATTTGAACATCTTGGCTATCAACACACTTGGTTTCCCGCACAGAAAAAAGGCTATAGCGGTGTAGGAGCCATATACAAAGGTACAGTTGATCAAATCATCCATGGGATGAATATTGATGAATATGATGCAGAAGGTCGCTTAATGAGATTGGACTTTGGGAACTTTACAATTATCAATAGCTATTTCCCTTCTGGTTCTAGTGGAGATATACGACAAGATGTCAAAATGAAGTACCTAGATAGTTTTTATGATTATATCCAAGATTTGAAAAAAACGCGCCCCAATATTTTAGTTTCAGGAGATTATAATATTTGCCATCATTCAATAGACATTCACGATCCCAAAGGCAACAAAAATTCATCTGGATTTTTACCTGAAGAAAGGGCTTGGATGAGCAAATATTTTGCACATGGATTTGTGGACACATTTAGATATTTCAATCAGGATCCCAATCACTATTCATGGTGGTCATATCGTGCAGGGGCAAGAAGTAAAAACAAAGGCTGGAGAATAGATTATCATGCTGTCACTGAACCCATCACGCCATTTCTGAAATCTGCTGATATTTTCCCAATGGTTGTTCATTCAGATCATTGCCCGATATTTATAGAAATAGATAAGGCCATTATTTAAATCCAAATACCTTAGAATAAAGATTTTCACTATTGCATAAAAGGAAATATCTTTGTTATCAATTTTTGACTATTACATTTAGCAATATGAATTTCCTATCCTTCAGATTTTTATTCAATATTATCCTTTTATCTCTATTCATTTCAGGATGTATTTCCAATAACAAAACTGAAAAAAAATTACGTCCTGCTAAAGGAGATAGATATTATGGAGGGACACTCAGATATAATGAAGAGGAGTTTTTAAAAAGCCTTTACCCTCTGAACGTAACAGAAGTAACTGGACATCGGATTACTGAACAAATTTATGAGGGGTTAGTTGAATTCAATCAGAAATCATTGGCAATTGAACCATCATTAGCCAAGAGTTGGGAAGTAAATCCCGAAGGAACAAAATATATTTTTCATTTAAGAACAGATGTATATTTTCATGATGACCCTTGTTTCCCAAATGGTCAAGGGAGACGCTTTACTGCTCAAGATGTCAAGTATTGTTATGACAGACTGTGCTATAATAATCCTTCAGAAAATCAAGGTTTTTGGATATTTAAAGATGTAGTCAAAGGAGCAAATGAATACAATGAAGCTACAAGTAAAAAAACGACACCTCCTCAAGGAGTTGAAGGCGTAACAGTCATCAATGATAGCACTATTTCTATAGAATTGTACCAGCCCTTTTCAGTATTTCTTTCAAGAATGGGATTGGTCTTTGCTAAAATATATCCAAAGGAAGCAGTTGAAAAATATGGTAGTGATATGCGTATTAAATGTGTAGGAACAGGACCTTACCGTCTAAAACTCATGAAAGAAAACGAAATTACTTTCCTTACAAGAAATGAAAATTACTGGAAAAAGGATGAATTTGGAAACCAACTTCCTTATATCGACCATATTAAAGTCACTTATATCAAAGAAAAAAGAGCTGAGTTCTTATCTTTTAAAAAAGGAGAAATAGATTTTATCTACAGATTTCCTTTGGATATGGTTGACGAAATTTTAAAACCAGATGGTTCATTAAAAGATGAATTTAGGCAATATCAATTACAATCCAAACCCGTAATGGCTATTCAGTATTATGGCTTTTTAAACATCCATCCTATTTTTAAAGATAAGAGAGTAAGACAGGCATTTTGTTATGCGGTAGATAAAGATAAACTCTGTACATATACGCTTAGAAATTCTGGATTCCCAGCTAATTATGGAGTAGTACCTCCGGGCACTGGCACATACGATGCAACATTAGTTAAAGGATATAAATACAATCCTGAGATGGCTAAAAAATTAATGGCACAAGCTGGATATCCCAACGGGAAAAATTTTCCCAAAATTACTCTTCAGCTCAACAGTGGAGGAGGAAGGAATAGCCAGGTAGCAGAAGCTGTTCAAAAAATGTTGGAAGATGTTTTAAATATTAAAATAGAATTATTGACTATTCCATGGGCTCAACACACTGAGGCTGTAGAGTCTGCCAAAGCAGCATTCTGGAGATTGGGTTGGGTAGCAGACTACCCAGAAGCTGAAAACTTTCTCAATCTGTTTTTATCCAAGTATGTTCCTGATGATGTCAACGAAAAAACTTACATCAATTCTTACCGTTATGTCAATAAAAATTTTGATAAAGTATTGGAACAAGCTCTGAGAACTGTTAATGACAAAGAGCGAAACCGTTTATATGCTGAAGCTGATCAGATTGTAATAAATGATGCTCCTATCTTACCTTTATTTTATGATGTTGACCATAGATTACTTCAGCCCAACCTTCATAATTTTAACCAAAACGCAATGGAATACAGAAATTATTCTATTGCATATTTCAGCCCAAACTAATATTTCTATAATAAAAAAGTGCAAGAGAAATTCTTGCACCTAGGTATTCATTTGGTTGAAAAAAATTTTGTAAATCTTCTAGCAAATATTTTATTAGCTTTTCCCTAAATTGGATCTTAATAATTGTCCAAATATCTTCTTTTTTCCTAAGTCCTCATGAAACTTCAGCACCCCATTATTGGTATATGCTTCATTTCCATTGATAAACACATGCTGAACAACTTTCCCACTACGTTTCACCAATCTGTATCCACCACCAAAAGCAGGATGATAATCTTCAATCGGGTCTGAATTAATTTCTGCTTCAATACGAGAAGGATCAATCACTACAACATCTGCACGTTTACCTACAGATATATCACCTGCATCAATTCCCAAAAAGTCAGCAGGCTCTTTTGTCGAACGATATATTGCTTTTTCAATCGACATTTCTTCTGGGTATCTCAATGCAGTTTTTAAAAACTGTAAAGGACCATCATGAAAAGCCATATTCACATTATGCGCTCCACTATCATTGAACCCTGGCATACAATGTTTATAACCTAATAATTCTAACCTGACCTTTTCTCTATGATTGGAAGTATCACACCACCAACGAATCTGAGTGTCATATTCAGCCAATAAATCCATAAAATGGCCTACTGCTTCTTTATTGGCTTCTTGAGCTATCTGAATAAAATTTTTCCCAATATGAGAAGCATCAGGTGATTTTACTACCCACATTTCTTTCAATGCTCTAGGAAAAACTGAAGTAGCTTTGTGATTCCATTCCTTCTCAAATTGCTTTCTGAAAGTTTTGTCTTTAAATATTTGTTTTCGCTCTTCTCCTGTTGCACTGATGGCTTTTATCATTGAGGGAAACTCTTCAAACAATGGTGTAATCGGCCCATCTCCAAAATTTTTAAACGGTTCTGCAAGAGTTTGAAACCTCATTTTCGCACCTAAAATATCATTGCCCAAAAATCCTAAAAGTTTGAGTAGTTTATAAATTCTCTCATTTGATTTAAGGTCTAAAGCTGCTACTATTGTAGTTCTAATACTCTTTTTAAAAACTCCTCCTCTACTCAGATTCATGATGGTAACGAAAGAGGTTTTATCAATAGCATTAGGTGTGATTTGCAATACTCTGTTATACTTTCTCAATACATCAGCCAATTTGTAATACTCTGACTTAGCTGCCTGTTGAGATGGAACTGAGACTCCAGTAAATTTTTTATTATACACTCCAGCCCAACGATGAAATGGCAACATATCTATAGAAACACCCAAATATCCCTCTTGAAGAGCTTCTTCAACAAGGTCTTGCATTTTTAAAATTTCTTCTTTATTTGCTTTTTTTTCAGTAAAACTTCTTTCAACACCCATCGCTGCCATTCGAATATTGGAATGACCAATAAAACTAGCAATATTAGGCCCTACTGGTACAGTATCAAGATGTGCATAATACTCTTTAGGGGAGGTCCATTTGATATTACCAATCAACCAATCACTCAAAGCTTTGGCTGGAATATTTTCAACTCTACAAAATAAGTCAACTATATCTTCGTCCTTTCCTACAGCAGCCGATAACGAACAATTGCCTATAATCACAGTTGTCACCCCATGCCTTACAGACTCATCTAAAGCTGGCATAACTTCTAATTCGGCATCATAATGTGCATGAATATCTAAAAAACCTGGACAGACCCATTTGCCGGTAACGTCAATTTCTCTAGCTCCATCAATAGGCAAAGCCATGTCAGAAACCTCAGCAATAATATTATCTTTAATGACAACATCTTTCTTTACTCCTTTATTACCTAGGCCATCAAAATAAATTCCGTTTCTAAGAATTGTAATAGACATAAATATATTTTTTCTAAAAATAGTATTTTGTATAGAAAATAAAAAAAATGAGTGCATTGTCAATGGTAAGAAACTACCAATTCAAAGCTTTTTTAGTTTTTGTCAAAAATCAAAATAGATAATTTTTAAATATGGAGGCCACACTCCTCTTTTGATAAATTTCCCCATCTTCCTGTGCGACCATTTCCAGCAACAGTACACTGTTGACAGCCCACTGAATGAAATCCCTTATCGTATAATGGATGTTTAGGGAGTTGATTATCAATTATATATTGCTTAACAGTAGCTTCATTTTGATCTATAATAGGATTAAATTTAATAGTATCTTTTTTATACTCAAAAATATTTGCTTGAGCACGATGTTGGCTTTGATACGACATTAATCCTGTCATCCAAACATCAAAATTCTCTTTCAATTGGTCTAAGGGTTCTACTTTATTTATTGAGCAACACCTATCTGGATCATTAAGCCATGTATGATGTTTTCTCGTCCAAATATTCTTCTTTTTATCAGGAACAACATCTATTACTTTCAAATTCCATTCTTTTGTAAGAAAATCTTTATAACTGATTGTTTCAGGAAAATGATAAGTAGTATTTAGAAAATAAATATTTCCCTCAGGTTGAATTTGATGAAATAAATGAAGTAGATATATTGATGTAGTACCAAAAGAAGAAGTAAATAATATTCGATTGAAATCTTTATATACCTCACGAATTCTTTCTTCAGGTGAAAGAGGAAGATATTTTTTATTCAGAATCTCTATATTCAAAATAGATATATCAGGCAAAATAGACATGTCATATTTATTGATGTATAGTAATCAGTATTATTCTATCTATAATAGATTGGCAAAATTAATCAGAATGAACTCAAGAAAATCTTTGTAAAATTGAATTAATTATTTAACAACAATAAGTTTTAAAAAAGAAACTGCTATATCTCTTGTAAATATCTTCATCCAATTTATAAAAATACAAACTGAAAGCAACAGAAAAGCGATTTACAGAAATATAGCAGTCAATCTATTTGGGACTATAGATTGGGTTGTGGGGTCGTTCTTAAATAAGGTTTAATTTTTGTGTGTCCTTTAGGAAACTTGGCAGGAATATCTTCATCTTTGATTGCTGGAGCTATTACCACATCTTCACCCTGTTTCCAATCAGCAGGAGTAGCAACACTGTAATTAGCAGTTAATTGCAGGGAGTCAATTACTCTCAATATTTCATTAAAATTTCTTCCTGTTGAAGCAGGGTAAGTCAATATTAATTTGATTTTTTTATCTCCGCCTATAATAAATACTGAACGAACAGTAAATTTATCTGAAGCATTAGGATGAATCATATCATATAAAGCAGATACTTCAAAATTAGGATCTGCAATAATTGGATAATTGACAGTCGTTTTTTGGGTTTCATTAATATCTTTTATCCAACCTAAATGAGAGTCTAGTGGATCGACACTTAATGCAATTGTTTTTACATTTCTCTTTTTAAATTCATCTTGAAGTTTTGCTACTGTACCCAATTCAGTAGTACAAACAGGCGTATAATCAGCTGGGTGTGAAAATAATACTCCCCAGCTATCTCCTAACCATTGGTGAAACTGAACTTGCCCTTCTGTAGTATCTACAGTAAAATCTGGTGCGACATCTCCTAATCTAATTGCCATAATAATTGTTTTATTTGTTTAAAAAAATGATTTAATAGTTTTTTCATTATCATCCATAAAAAAAGCCCTCACTTTTAAAGGAGGGCTTTGATATGATAATAGCCAATATGGCTTAAATATTTATATACTATTCCTTCCTGTAGATTTTCATACAGCAACAACAATTGTACATTGATATTTTTAAGCTATTGGACATTTTGTCTTTGATTATTTTAATAATGGTTTCTCAAAATTGTGGTTCAAATATATTACAGTGTTTTTAAAAATCAAATTTTTCAAGATGTTTTTTGAAAAAAAATAAAATCTCAATAGAAATATTCAAACGACCTATAATGATTTCAATATGCTACAATTAAATAAGTTCTCCATTTAAAAACAAAAGCCAACAAAAAAATCTAAAAATAAAAAAGGTCATCTTATATAGATGACCTTGATAGTTTCTTCATTCAGATTTATTTTTCTGTAGGAACTTCTTTTTTAAACACTTTATCAATATTATAAGACAATCCGATACCAATTACATTTCTAAACTGCAATTTTCTTGCTGTACCCACTTGAACATTGTCTTCAAATTGAGGAATAAGTTGATCATAATCCCAAATCAAATGAGTGAATACAGCGGCAGATAAAAATTTATTCACTTTTAATCCCACCGTATTTTGCCAGTCAACATCTATATTCTGAGCAGGTCCATTTCTATAATCTCTAAACAATCTCAACACACTTTGAATATTGACATTTTTTACAACTTCTTGTTTGTAAGATAATATAGCCGTTGCACCCAATTCCCATCTGAATTTTTTACCATTAGCACCATATCTATCTTGAGCTGAGATACTATCATTGGCAACAATTATCATCTTTGAAGCCAATGGAGATAAAAACATAGAAAAATATTGATTAGGAACATAATCCATACCTATCGCTCCATCTATCACCATAGGGCTAGCAAACTTAGAAATCATCAAAACTTTATCTCCTGCTGCATTGTATTCATAAGTAGGAGTCATCAATGTCCTAATATTGGCATAAACAGATACATACCATTTTTTAGATATTGCATAACCATATTTTGAAAAAATCTCAAAACGATCAGAGTTTTTACGAATAGGCTGAGACTTCAGTTTTTGAGTTCCATATTCTATGCCTAATCGATTTTGCCATAAATGCTTTTTAAATTTATAATCTGCATAACCATTCACCACTCCTAATAAAGAAATAGAAGGATCACCACCAGCAGACCAGTTTTTCAATCCAACTTGATTAAAAGTTAATGAAGCAGTCCCTCCTATTTTCCATCCATCAGGATTTTCTGTGATTTTCTTCGCATCATCTTTTGTTTTTGCTTGACTATCTGAAATCGCAATATCTTTAAAAACAAAGTCTAAGTCATCTGCATTTATATTATAAATACAAAATAAAAGTAACAACGTTAAATACTTTTTCATATTTTTTTAAAATTTGGCACAAAATTACAAATTCATTTATACAAAAATCATTAGATGAAGATTTTTTAATGCATTCAATGAAATTGTATTTTGAAAATGCTTCAATTTTATCGTTTTATCTTTCAATTCTATAGGATTTTATCATTTTAAAACTCAATTAGAAATAATTTATCACATCATTTTTTTCACATTATTCAGCTTCTGTTGATTAAATATCTATTACAATTTTGGTTATTTGCTTTACTAATCCTAAACTTGTACAAAGCATATTAAAAAGTGGATCAGGTTATAGAATTTGAAAGTACTAGTGAAAAATTAGATTATTGCGACACCAAATACCCTATAATATTAGTCAGTGGTTTAGGTTTTAAAGATGAAATCAATATCTCAGATTATTGGGGGAAAATTCCTGATTTTCTCAAAGCGCATGGTGCTGAAGTATATACTGCAAGTCAAGATGCTTTTAATAGTCACGTGGACAATGCTATCAAATTAAAATATCGCATTTTAGATATTCTAAAGAATAGTGGAAAAGAAAAAGTCAATATTATAGGACACTCTAAAGGAGGTATAGAGTCAAGGTATTTGATTTCAAAACTTGGATTTGGAGACAAAGTGGCTAGTTTGACAACATTAGGTAGCCCACATAGAGGAAGTGGAATAGCTGACATAATAGTAGGAAGAATTCCATTACCTAAAATTGCAATAGCTAGATTGATAAATATTTATGGAATGCTTTTAGGCGATAAAAGGCCAGATAGTATGAGAGCTGCTGTACAATTAACAAGATTGGCTATGGAAAATTTTAATAAAGATGTCCCTAATATTGAGGGAGTTTATTATCAAAGCTATGCTTCTCATGTCAACCATGCCTATCCAAGTATTATGTGGAGAACATTGGCGGGGATTTTACATAATATTGATGGTGATAATGACGGATTAGTTTCTATAGAATCTTCAAAATGGGGTGAATTTAAGGGTGTAATCAAAACTGAAAAGTGCCCTTCTATTTCTCATGCTGATATGATAGGCTTAAAGCAATTTTCTATTGTTAGAGATTTTAAAGCACATTGGTTTTTCGCCAATATTATTCATGATTTAAAGAAAAGAGGGTATTAGAAAATTTTGATAATTCTCTGTACAGTTACTTTAGCACTGAATATTCCTATACCATTATAAATGTTTGAATAGACAATCATTGGCTCTCCAAAATTATCATTATTTCTCTTGCGATATGATACTCTATAATCATATCCGTCTTTTGTAATCTCTTCTAATATGATGATTAATTGGAGAGAAATTATATTTTCACTCTTCCACAAATCTGTGTTTTTAAGTGCAATTCTATAATTGATTTCACCAGAATTAGATATTTCATTTATCCATTTTCTTCGATAATCATTAAACCCGCCAGATTTATCAAATGTAGTCACTAATAAAGTACTATCACGAATTATAATAGGATTTCCTACTTGGTGACTATCTACACTCCCCCATCTGACAGCCAAAAAATTTTGTACTGAAAAATATCTTTGTTGTAACAAACTATCTTTACCTAGTTCTATCGTAACTGAAACAGTATCTTCAGTATTTAATTTCAAAAAATTCTTATTAAAAGATACTTCTTCAATTTGTGGATATTCAGGTATTTTTTGACTAGCACTCGCACTTTTAAAATCTTTATAACTAGCTTTTATATCATAGTCTTTCCCAGCAGAAACGGCTTTTTCAGATTTATACAACCCATGTAAACTATCATTTGAATGAAAAATTAATTTATCAAAATATTTTCCATCTTCAAATAAAACAACATCAACATCAGATGGTGTATGATAATTGCCATATAAATTAGCCTCTTTGGGTAGTGCAACAAGAACTTTCACTTCTTCATCAGGATCTAATTCGGAAGTGATAGACAATATTTTCTCACCATTTTCCAAATTCATCTCATAATTCTTCAAACAAGAACTTATCAATACAACCATTATAAGAATAAGTATATTAAAAATCCAGCGCATAACTAAAAGAAGGCATTATAGGCAGTAAAGTAATTGATTTGTATCGGTTTTGAATATTGGCACCCGTCCCATATTGTTTCTCAAAAATGTCAAAAACATTTTTTCGATTATAAACATTATAAATACTCATATTGATACTCTGGTTAAACTTTCCTTTCTTCCATTTATAATTGGCACCAATATCCAAATGATGATAAGGAATTAATTGCTTATTGTTTCTTTTTTCAAATAATTTTATTTGTTGACTACTATTATTCAGAAAATAGGAATCTTGAGAAAGTTGGTCATAGTAATCCACCAAACCCAATGAAGGATATATTAAGTCTGGCTGTGTGAAAGGTCTGCCCGAACCATAAACCCAAGTCGCTGATATATCCCAATTTTTATTCAAGACAAAATTAACTAATGTCGAAAAGTCATGTCTTCTATCATAAGTATAAGGATACCATTGACCTTTATTTAAAAGGACAAACTGTCTTTCAGATTTCGAAAGATTATAATTGGCAGTAAATGTGAAAAATTTAATTTTCTTTGAAACATAAAATTCAATACCATAGGTTCTACCTTTCCCTTTACCTATCACATTTTTATACCATGCCACATTTTCAGAAAATTCATCATCATCTTTTGCTTCAATTTGATTACGACTCCATCTATGAAATACATCAACACTCCAGTTCCAACCCTGAATATTCTGCCTGACAGATAAAACATTTTGATACGCTAATTGACGAGGTACATTACTATCGGCTGGCACCCAAAAATCACTCATCACACTTCCAATAGAGCCTGATATCATGTGCAAATACTGCTCTGTCAATTCACTCGCAGATTGTAGTGTAATGGAATAAGGCAAGTGAAATTCCATAGAAATCCGTGGTAATATTGACCAATTGCGATATCCTTGAGTAGAATAAAAATTCCCTCGAACCCCAGAAAAAATATCTACTATTTTGTTTCTAAATTGGTAATCAATAAACAAGGAAGATTCTGAAGTTGAAA
Source organism: Chitinophagales bacterium (assembly GCA_023957235.1). Lineage (GTDB taxonomy): Bacteria > Bacteroidota > Bacteroidia > Chitinophagales > JADIYW01 > JAMLHH01. The sequence goes on from JAMLHI010000005.1 coordinate 185,314, forward strand.
TCACATCATTATTTGTCAATTTATTGACCAATACTTTATTATCCAATTTTTGATAATTCAAAGTCTTATTGGGCAAAAATCGACGAAAAGCAACTTGGGTCCCCGCCTTAAACTGGTGATTCTCTTTTATCAAATCAAGACAAGCAAAATATCCCGTTTCATTGACGGATGCATATATTGAATTGATTTTATCTTCCAACTTAGGCTGAGAAGATGGAAAATACAATGTAGATTTCTTTTTATTATCCTGTCTTAAAACAAAATAAGAGTTATAAACTTTATGATAAAATAATAGGTTTCCATTAATAAAATATTGGTGACTGATCGAAGTCAAGGCATTCTTCCATGAAAAATTATTATTAACGACTTTATGCTTATTATAGCTAATATCTAATTCCTCACTAAAATCAATTTCATCTTCATTCTTTTGAAAAACGTACCTATCATCAGTGAAAAAGACATTCAACTTTATATTATTTTTTGAATTAATTTTATAATTCAAATTGGTATTCATATCATAGAAATAATAACTTATAAATCCTTCTTCATTATCCATTTTGTATTGGGATTTGGAGATAGGCTTGATAAAAAGTCCTGCATGACAACCTCGCATCGCTACTTGCAAACCAACCTTATTTTTCTTTAAGGGGGTCTCCAAATATATTTTTGAATTAAGCACTCCAATCTGAAAACCTACGTGTGTGTCTCTCAATGTTGGAGTCTTAGTCGTAACAGATATTGCAGAAGTCAGCCTATTGGACATGTATGAGGGTAAATAATTTTTATACAAATCTGCCGAGCCTATTACATCACTGTTAAAAACTGACATGATACCAAATAAATGGCTCAAGTTAAATAAGGGCACACCATCCAAAGCGACCAAGTTCTGATCTGAACTTCCACCTCTAACAAATATGGCAGAACTTCCTTCCATACCTGATTGTACACCAGGTAATAATTGTATAGCTTTGACTAATTCTCTTTCCCCAAAAAAAGTAGGCAACATTTCCAATGTTTCTTGTGATACACCGACTACTCCATTGCTTTTATTTTGTGCAGATGCTGTCACCTCAATAGTTTCCAACACATTAGAAATCTCTTTTAATGAACAAGATATTAAAGTGTCATTTTGAACCGTAAAGTATAAGGTATCAGTCTTATAACCCAAATAAGAAACTTCAAATTGATACTCCCCTTTTTCTAATCCTAAAATTGCACTTCCTAATTCATTGGTAATAACACCTTTATTGGATTTTAGATTCTTAATACTTGCTCCGATCAATGGTTCTGAAGTGCCTCCTCCTATTACTTTCCAGTTGACGATATGCGCTTCTATCATGTTGAAACATGTATAGATAAAAAGGAAGAGAAATATCAGTAAACTATTTAACATTTTTAGTAAATAAAGCAATGAAGGTATAACTAATTCAGTAAAAATTATTTTCTCTGAAAAATAAACTCTTCTCTCTTACTAAAAATCTTTAAAGTAATAATTAATATACTTTATTCCATTGAATGAAAAGGCGATATCAAAACACCAGGATTGAGAATCCATTGCGAATCAACAGCGTCTTTTGCACTGCATAAAATTTTTTGAAATGTTGGGCTGGCTTGTCGTTCATACCATGGTTTATGATCTCTTCCTACAGCATGATGATGTGTTATAGTAGCACCATTTTCAATCAAAGTATCTGAAACTATGCGCTTAATTTCATCCCATTCTTCTAATTGTGCATTCTTTTTTCCTTGAGCTATAATAGTATAGTAAGGAGCAGGCCCATCAGGATAGATATGAGTAAAGCGACAAGTAATCAATCCAATCATTTTAAGACTTTGAAGTGTAGCATAGGTATTCCTCTCAATTGCTTGATGTAAATCCCTAAACTTATCCCAAGTAACAGCAGTTTCAAATGTTTCGACAACAAGACCATTTTTAATCATTTCATCTCTGAGATAAGGAGCACGAATAAAAGAACGTTTCCATTCATCAGATTCTTTTTCAACTGATGAAGAACCTTGAGTCGCCAAAGGCAATATTCCCCCTAATTCAGTACATAAGACAATGGCTTTATCTAACAAATCTTTGACTTCAAAGTATGCAGATTCAAATCCTATGATTAAAACTGCATGAATGCCATCTCCCAAACCGTTAAAAAATGCTTCCATCGCATTGATTAATCTTGCATTGCTAGGATTTAATCCAGATTGAGCTAAAACTCTACAAGCCTCAGCTCCCTTTTCAAAATCTTTAAAATATAATGTGAAAGTTTCCTTATATTTTGGAACATCCTGTAAACGCATCCACGCTTCTGTAATAATTCCTAGGGTTCCTTCTGAGCCACACACCAAACGCTCTTCAGAAGGACCAGCACCAGACCCAGGCAATCTCCTTGAATTCAAAATACCACCTTGTGGTGTCATCATTCTGACAGATTGAACAAACTCATCTATATGGGTATATAATGTTGCAAAATGACCACCAGAACGAGTAGCAATCCAACCCCCTAAGGTCGAAAACTCAAAACTTTGAGGATAATGACGAATAGTCAAGCCATTTTCTCTTAATTTTTGCTCCAAATCCAATCCATAAATTCCAGCTTGTATCCTTGCACTCCTACTCGATTTGTCAATTTCCAAAACACGGTCAAAATTCATCATATCAATAGTGATACAACCAGAATATCCTTCAGGCAATTGAGCTTCAACACCTCCACATACACTAGAGCCACCACCATAAGGAATCAAGGCAATCCGATTGGATATTGCAAAATCAAACAGCTCTTGAATATCTTCTTCTGTTTTTGGAAAAGCAATATAATCAGGTGCTTTCTGAAATACACCATTCAATCCTCTCCATACATCTCTGAATGATTTGCCGTAACAATGTCGCGCTCTTTGCAATTTATCATTTGTACAAAATAGCTTTAAGTGATTGGGCAGTTCAAACCTTGAAGAAGGTATCTTAATATTATCAATAGTTGGAGGAGTTATCTTTTCAAACTCCTTTATCCCAAGCCCCATTTTTAAATATCTTAAAGAATTCTGGACAATTTCTTCAGGAATTTGATAATCTGAATAACCCCATCCCCAAAAACTTCTTTTTTCGTGTAGCATAACTTAAAATCTCTATTAAAATTAAAAGAAATTATTATTTAATTGAAACATAAAATAAGGCTTTTTTCTCAAATAAAATTATTCAATCACTGATTTAATTCTCACCCATCATTTTAAAAATATTGACAAAATCCTGACACTTACATCCATTCAATTAAAACTGATAATGAAACTTTTTTTAACTTTGACGAAGTGAATTATTATCAATGAGCTATAGTACATTAAAAGCTTATAAAATATGAAAGAAGACAGTCAAGCCAATCACCTTCAAAAAGAAGATAACAATAGCAAAAAATGGATAAAACGCCTTGGTGCTGGAGCTTTTATGTTTTTTTTAATAAAAGGGATAGCTTGGCTTTTTGTTTTTGCTTATGCAGCAAAAACTTGTGCAATTTAAACTCTAACAAATTTCAACGACTCATCAGTCTGCAATGCTTATTGATCATATTTTAATAGCATCAATCTGAATAATTATCAAGTGAAATAGAAAATAAAAAGGTTGTCAAATGACAACCTTTTTATTTGAAGGGAGAATGACGGGAATCGAACCCGCGACCTTCAGGACCACAATCTGACGCTCTAACCGACTGAGCTACAATCTCCATTTAGCGAGTGCAAAGATAATCATATTTCCTTTATTTAAAAGAGTTATTGTTAAATTTTCAGGAAATAATTTGACCATCACGCATTTTAAATATCATATCTGCTTGTTCAGCTAATTGTTCATTATGAGTAACAATAACAAAAGTCTGATTCAAAGTATTTTTTAAGTCAAAAAACATCTGATGCAATTCATTTGCCCTTGTGGTATCTAAGTTGCCAGAAGGTTCATCAGCCAAAACTATCTTAGGCTGATTGATTAAAGCTCTGGCGACAGATACTCTTTGTTGCTCTCCTCCAGACAATTCAGAAGGTCGATGATTTGCTCTATGGTCTAAACCCAATAATTCTAATAAATATTTACCACGATTCTGAATTTCTGCCACATTGAAGCCTCCCAAATACCCAGGAATACAAATATTTTCCAAAGCAGTAAATTCAGGCAATAAATGATGAAATTGGAAAACAAAACCAATATTCTGATTTCTGAATTTCGACAAGGCCTTTTCATTGAAGTTTTTGATATTTATCCCATCATAAAAGACCTCTCCTTTATCCGTTTTATCTAATGTACCAATGATATGTAACAAAGTGCTTTTCCCTGCTCCTGAAGGGCCTGTAATACATACTACTTTAGATGAAGGTATTTCAATGTTCACGTCATTCAAAACTTGAACTTGACCATAATTCTTAAAAATATGCTTACAGTAAATCAAGACCCCTGATTAATTAAACAACCAAGCGTTTTTGTCAACAGAATTTCGAATGTCTGCCAATGCAATATCTTCATTATCAGCAACATAATGAATCACTACTTTTATCAACTTATTATTGCCAGAAGGTGCAATTATCTCTACTTGATACCCCTTACTTTCTAAAGTAGTTTTAAATTTCTCAGCTGTAGTAGCTTTTTTAAATGCGCCAACAACAACAGAAAAAACATTAGCATTAGCTAAAGAAATATTTTCATTCTGAAGATTTTCAGATTGAATTGCTAAATCCTCCAACTGTGCAGGTTTTTGTAGTTGATGAGAAGACAAATAATCAGCTTGAATACCTTGATTATCAAATTCAATTTGATTTTGTTGATTTGAAGTGGTAATCATTTTACCAGAAAATACTCCTGCAGTCATCATATTGTTGATTGAAGGCTGACCTAGATTTAACCAAGTAGAACCCAAAATAAACAAACCTGCAAAAGTTGCAGCCACCCAATATGGCCACCTTCTTTGAGGTTTCAACTCAACAATATTATCAGTAGCTACTAATACATCTTCTTCACTTTCAACACTTTCGTACCTTCTTATAGGAATTACAGAAATTGATCCTAATCCAAATGAATCATCCAATGGAAATGGTTCATAAGCTGGAGAAAACTGAATGTTTTTCAATTCATCTATATACAATCTGCCTATTCTAGGAAATTGGACACTTCCCATCTGATGTAATTGTTCATTACATTTAGCTACAAATTCTCTAACAGTTTCTTCAGCATATTTATGTGTCAACTGATTTTTCATCACTATATACTGAACCAAAAGTCCATCGTTCTGCTGTAACATTCTATTAAAAGCAATAGTCCGTGAAGGTGGCATAATCTCAGCCCTCTGCCTATCTATTATAGCAGATTGGTTTTGACAGACAAAACCTCCTAATCCTGGAACGACAACATAATCGTTTTCAAGAAGTAAATCATATATATACTGAGGAATCACTCTATAAAAATAACATTAAAAAATAACTTTTACACCACCAATCCCATGAAAACCATATCTATCATACAAATAATAACGGGCATTCTTGTTATTAAGGATGTTATTCAGTTCCATAAAAATGCCAATATTTTTATTCAATTGATAATTTACTGAAAGATTAATATCCACTTGTGGCGATAACTTTTCAACATTCAATTGTGAATTTCTAGCTTTAATTCCTCCTAAAGTAATAACTTCTCCTTGAACAAAAAGCTTATCTTTCCAATTATAATTGCCTAATAATGAAAACTTTAATTCAGGCATATGCCAAGCAGCTAACTCAGTTGTTGTTTTATAATTGTAATAGTCAAAAGTTGCTTTAGCTCCATACTTACCTGACTTTTGATATTCCAATTCAACATGACCATTCCATGCAGTCATTTTTTTATCATGAATATGTTCAAACTGCCTCCAATCATTTGTATCATTTACAAATAAAGGTGCGTCATTCCAAACATTATGTCCAAATTTGGCATCATAAGCAAATCCAGATGGAAAGGAGCCACGAAAACCAATAATTGTTCTTTCCTGAAATCTAAAATTATGAAAATGGGTATTTTTAGTTAAAAATGGATTTTCATGATAATCTTTGACCAAATTATCATAATCCAAATGGCTATTCCATTCATTATACATGACCAAATAATCATCTTTAATTTTTATTCTATTTTGGATATAAGGCAATAAATAAACATCTCCCTCATCAATCATAAGTACAGGTCCCGCCTCAAGTGACCATATTCCTTTCTTGATAGCCCCATAAGGTTTTAGTGTAAATGAATTAGAACTATAATTGCTTTCAGAATTAGTATGACTGGAATAATGCCCTTCAATATTGACCCCTACTTTATAAGTATCTCCCAAAAACTCCTTAAATCCATCCAAATCATATTTTACTATACTTCCTTTATTGTTAAAATCAGTAGAAATAAATTCTAAATCAAGATTTCCCGAAAAATTTAAATCCCATTTATTGGCATGATGATTAAAGAAATAAAATCCAAAATTAGGAATAGTATATTTCCTTGAAATATCTTTTTTGTCAGTAGTATCTGCCTGTTCTTGACTCATACCATAGAGATAATACTGATCCAAATGCATTCCTACTTTAGCTCCTAAAGTCACATTTTTCAAATGATATTCTCCATAAGCATTTACTCCCAACTCATAATACTGTTTAAACTTCGTTTTTGTTGCTTTAGAATGAATAAAATCTACATCCAAGCCAGTTTGAAATTTACTAAAATCTTTATTCGCCAAGGAAAGTTGCAAAACTGGAGTCAGATAATTACCAAATCCAGCTTTGACATATCCTATTGATTCATTATTTCTAATGGAAGGATTATACTTGACAGGTCTCAAATCTTCTCGGGTATGAGTAACAGATTTGAAATAATCATGAAAGTTATAGGTCTGTTCGATTGGTTTATCACTAGTCGTTATTTTAGGTAAGTTAGGAGGAAAATCCACCTTAGACACTAATTTAACTTCAGGCTCAAAAGCTCTGACAACATTAATTTCATCTGACTTCAAAGAATCTTTTACTTGCCCCTGTACCATAGCAGGAAATAAAAGAATAAGGATATAAAAAAAGGTCTTATTTAAATACATGTGATTTATTTTTCAAATTCTGAGAAACCGTTTGCTCCAGTAGGATTGACAAGTTTAGATCCTTGACTTTCCAATGTTTTCACTCTTTCCAACTTCTCTACTGCTTCTTTATAGAGAGCGTCCTGAGTATGATATGAATCTAAAACTGACTGCAAAGTCACTTTTGCTTTAAAATAATCACCATTCTTTACATAAATGTCTGAAAGTAAAATATAAGTTTTTACCATCCAGGTTGGATATGAAGGATAATTGGAAATAAATTCAAAACAAAGCTTTTCAGCATGAACCATATCCGAATTTTGGTAGGCTATCAAAGCAATTGTATATTTAGATTCTGCAGCCCATTCATTATTAATACGTTTGATGACAGATTCTAAATCAGGCACTGTCGCAGATAAATTTTTATTTTTAAACTGAGCCATACCTCTATAAAACATAGCTTCCACTTGAACAGTTTCTGGCATACCTTTGATTGCCATTACTTTATTAGCATAATCTATCGTTTTGCTGTAATTATTAATTTGATAATAAGAACGCAAAGCTCCTAACATAGCTTCATTTAAAAGATCTTCTGTCGAAGCCACCTCTATTAATGATTCATAATAAGTAGCTGCCTTTTGAGCATCTCCTTGTTTGGATTTAATATCGGCTGCTCTTTGTAGAGATTTTTCAGAGTACCTATTTGTAGGTTGTTCAATAACATATTCATAATCAACTACCGAACCAACGATATTTCCATTATAATACTTGGACTCAGCTCTATAATATCTTGATGGCAATACAAAAGCTCCATTTTTATAAGTATTCAAATAAGAATCAAAACCTTTGATGGCCAATTCATAATTGCCCTTGACAAACTGTGCCTCTGCGGCTTGATATACTATTGAATCTTGTGTTGAAGTACTCACCATTGCTCCTGGGTATTGCTTCATCAAATCAAAATATCCATTGGGATCACCTTTATCTATATAGATATCTTTGACTGCTATCAATGCTTCCTGAGAAGCAGGAGTTTTAGGGAATTTTTGTATGACATATTTATAACTTGACAAAGCAGCATCTAAATTGCCTTGATTATATTGTATAAGTGCAACTCTATTATACACATAAGGAACAAATTCGCTTTTAGGATAATTCTTTAACAATAATTGATAAGTATTGATAGCATCTTTGGATCTGTCAATATTATTATATGTACTTCCCAATTCAAATAAAGCATCATCAGCATAAGTAGAGTTTGCAAATTTGGCAAACACTTGGTTTAATCCATCAATTTTGTCATTAGTCTTTCCTGTCAATCCTTTTAACATTGCTGATTGATAGGTAGCATAATCCGCCCCTTTAGCATTAGAGTTGATCACTTGCTGATAATAGTTGAGCGCATCACTATATTTTTTTTGCATATAATAGCTGTCAGCTAATCTCAATTGTGCATCAGGCAGAACTGTTTGTTGAATGACGACATCTTTTTCACTTTTCAACCTATCAATAGCTTTAGTAAATAAAATCTGGGAGGAGACAAAATCACTTTTTTTGTAACTATTATAACCTTGAAGATAAAAACCTGTACCTGCATTAACTCTTGAACTATGTTCAGTAGATATCGTAGCTGCAATAGATTGAAATTTTGACAACCACTGATTGCTTTCTTCATAATTATTATTGTTGTGAGCGATATCACCTTTCCAATAATAAGTCAAGGCTTCAATACTGGATTCAGAAGTAAATCTCAAAGATTTATCCAAATACTCATTAGCTTTCAACATTTGGTTATTGGAATAGTATTCCATAGCTCTGTAAAAAGACATTTGTTGGTAAGCTGATTTGATCTGTGCAGTAGGATTTTTCATATTCTCTATCATATTGATAGCTTCTTCATACGACCTTGTTTTAAAAAACACATCTGCTAATATATTCTGAGCATGGGTATTAAACTCTGAATTGGGATAAGTGGCGATAAAGGTTTTTAATAAACTCAAAGCCTCAGTATTATTGCCTTGCTCATAAGTAATTTTAGCAATATTAAATAAAGATTCCTCAGTAATAAGAGGGTTATATTTCATTTTTGCAGCTTGTTGAAATGCCGTTTTTGCATTTCCTTTATCACCGATTTTTGTATAACATTGTCCCAAAATATACATTGCACTTTGTATCATCTCATTGTCCAAAGTGGTCAATTTTTTCAATTGTTCTATAGCCTTCTGATACTGTCCATTTTTATAATAAACATAACCCAACTGATAGTAATCTTCCTGATTGACTTTCCCTAGTGCAGGAATTGCTTGAGAAAGGTATTTCTCTGATGATAAAAAATATTTCTTTTCAAAATAAGCATTACCCAATAACTTTTTGATTTCATTTGGATATCTCAATCCCTTTACTGATTCTAATTGAGGCTCGATATACTGTATCATTTCATCATATTTCCCTCCTTGAGCCAAAATAGAAGCTATATAATATGGTACAATCGTTTTATATTTTGGAGAATTATCCAGTTTTTTAAACTGCTTAAGTGCATCATCATATTTTTCTAAATAATAAGCACTTAAACCAGAATAATAAATTGCATCATAATTGTATATGGAGTTGGTTTTCTGAGTTAAAGGAGCCAACTGATGATAAGATTCACTAAATTTTTTCAATGCAAAGTTTGAAAAGGCTTTCTTAAAAATCAACTCATCCTTTTCTGTTTCCGTCAAAGCAGATGCCTCTGTTTTCTCAAAATATTCAATAGCATCCTTATAATTGGCTTTAGAAAAATACAAATCTCCTAAATGAAAATAAGCTGAATATACTGCACTATTACCCGCATACTCCTCAATAAAATCCAAAAGTAGATTTTCTGCTAAAGGAGAATTCGTGGCTTTAGCACAAACTGCCTTATAATATTCAGCTTTACCTTGTTCTAAAGTCGCTTTAGCAAAATCTTTTTCTGCAATTTGAGTAAGATATTTTTCAAAATAATTATAAGCGATATTAAATTTCCCTTTCTCAAATAATTCTACTCCTTGTTGATAAATCTTAGATGACTCTATCTGTGCCAAATTAGCTTGTCCAAATAATGGTAAAATGCTTATACCAATTGACAAAATGACTGCAAACAATTGCTTATTCATAAATTTTTCTGTGTTATTGAAACGCAATACTTTTAACAAATTGTATTCCACAATAAAAATGCGAAAATAAATTTTTGATATTGAATAAATATATACTCTTGTTGATAATTTAAAAATCAACCTCACCTTTTCCTTCTCTCAAAACTTTAGGATAATTCTCCGTACAATCAATAATTGTTGAAGGAACAACTCCTCCTGTCCCACCATCAATTATTATATCCACCAAATGCCCTAATTGTTCATATATTAAATAAGGTTCTGTGATATAATCTATAATCTCATCATCATGATGTATAGAAGTAGTAATGATAGGATTACCCAAATTTTCAACTATGGCTCTCGGAATTGCATGATTTGGAATTCTGATACCTACAGTTCTTTTTTTGTTTTTAAATAATTTAGGTATAGAATTATTTGCCTTTAAAATAAAAGTATAGGCACCAGGAAGCAACCTTCTCATTAATTTATAAATTGGAGTGTCCAGATTGAGTGTATAATTACTAATATGACTCAAATCATTACATATAAAAGAAAAAGACATTTTTTCAGGCTTAACTCCTTTGATTTGACAGAGGCGTTCAATCGCTTTTGTTTGATAAATATCACAGCCTATTGCATAAACTGTATCAGTAGGATAGATAACTAATCCTCCTTTACTTAAACAATCTACAACTTGTTGAATTTTTCTAGGTTCAGGATTTTTAGGATGTATTTCTAAAAACATAGTACAAAGTTAAAAATAAATGTAGCAATGAAGAAATTTGTAAAATGAAGTAGCAATACAATGCATCTAAAAAAAGATGTTAGTCGTTTGTATTGGATAGATAAATACTATTAGAAGCATCGCACCATCTTCAATCTAATAAAAGACTATATAACAATTCTTTAAACTGTAAAATGTATAATTCCGAATTTTAAAATTATATTTTTGCACAACTAGTAAAAAACAATAAAAATTCAATATGTCAAATCCATCTACATTAAAAGGAGGTTCATTTATAGTGAATCAGGAAGATGTAAAAAATGTATTTATTCCTGAGCAATTTTCAGAAGAACAATTGATGATTTCTGAAATGGTAAAAGATTTTTGTGAAAAAGAAATCCATGGACTTGGAATAGAAAGAGTGGCAGGATTAGATGCTAGCAAAGATATGGATGTCATAAAAGATATTTTTGCAAAAGCCTCAGAATTGGGTCTTTGTGGTGTTTCCATCAACGAAGAATATGGAGGAATGGGCCTGGATTTTAATACAGGCATCATTTTCAGCGAACAAATTGCTTTAGGATTTTCATTTGCTACCACTATCGGCGCACAGACTTCTATTGGTTCATTGCCAATAGTATATTACGGAACTGAAGAACAAAAATCAAAATATTTACCAGGAATAGCTAGTGGCGAATTAGTAGCTGCTTATGCATTGACTGAGCCAGGAGCTGGTTCTGATGCCAATAGTGGCAAGACTAGTGCAGTATTGAATACTGAAGGAACACATTATATTATTAATGGACAAAAAATGTGGATCACCAATGGTGGGTTTGCTGATGTATTCATTGTTTTTGCAAGAATTGATGATGACAAAAATCTTTCTGCATTTATCGTAGAAAAAGCTTTTGGAGGTATCGACTTAGGTAAAGAAGAGAAAAAACTAGGTATAAAAGCATCTTCAACTGTACAAGTGTTTTTCAATAACTGTCAAGTGCCAGTAGAAAATTTATTAGCAGGAAGAGGCGAAGGCTTTAAAATCGCCCTTAACATTTTGAACTCAGGTCGTATCAAATTAGCAGCTGGTTCAGTAGGTGGAACAAAATATGCTTGTACTAAATCTGTAGAATATGCGACTCAAAGAATTCAATTTGGCAAACCAATTTCAGACTTTGGGGCTATACAACAAAAATTAGGTCAAATGGCGACTCTAGCTTTTGCTGTAGAGTCTGCTCTGTATAGGACAGGATATAATATCGACCAAAAATATGAAGAATTTAGAGCGGCTGGGCAATCTTTTAACGATGCTAAAATTAACTCCTTGAGAGAATATGCCATAGAATGTGCAATCCTTAAAGTCATAGGTTCTGAAGCCTTAGCTTATGCTACAGACGAAGGAATCCAAGTTTTTGGAGGAATGGGATATTCAATGGAAACAGGCATGGAAATGGGATATCGCGATGGTCGTATTACTCGTATCTATGAAGGCACTAACGAAATCAACCGTATGCTTTCTGTGGGAGAGTTGATGAAACGTGCCTACCAAACTAAAGAAATTGATCTAATGAGTGCTACTAAAGGAGTACCTCTTCAAATGGCAAGTGCTATCAACCCATTCAATGCAAAAGGATACTTGGCAAAAGAAACAGAAATTGTAGAAAATCTAAAAAAACTATTTTTATTGGTTTCTGCTGCCGCAGGTCGTAAATTAAAACTCAAACTAGTTGATGAACAAGAAATTGTAATGAATCTTGCTGACATTTTAGGTCAAGCTTATATTGCAGAATCTGCTTTGTTAAGAGTTAAAAAATTAGCTGCTGAAGGTGTAAGCAAAGAAGAATTAGAAGATAAAAAAGCTGCTGTTCAATTGTATATATACGAAGCATTGGCTATTGCTCGCAAATCAACTGAAGATGCTATCGCTTCTTATGCTAAAGGAGCAGAGAAATTTCTTACTCAGAGATTGGCAGACACATTGACACTAGCTTATGATGTCAATCCAAAAGATTTGCGTCGTAAAGTGGCTCAAGCTGCTATCAAAAAAGGAGCTTATCCATTCTAGAATTATTTTCATTCATATATTGATGGCCGCCTAAAAGGTGGCCTTTTTTTATTCCTCCAAAAAGAAAACTAAGGCAAATTCCGAAATAATATTACGCAACCAATCAATTTCAATCTTCAATTGTCAATGTCCTTTATGATAAATTCTGTATATTGACCATCCAATTCAGTCAGATGTACAAATTATTTGTTATTGTTTTTTCTCTCTTTAGTAGCACCTGCTTAATAGCTCAAAGTTTTTCAATACAGAATAGTTCAGCAATAGAAGTAACTGATAAATACTCCTATCCTATCCAATTGATATCTGTAGATAGCCATAATATTGTCATTTCTAAAGGCTCCTCTACCCTTCTGACAAAAGAGTACGAAATCTATTCTAAAAGCTTAAAATCAACTCAAAAAGTTAAGTTAAAAACTAGCCCTTATGAAAAAGCAGATTACGCTTTATGGACTGGCAAGCTACTCATCTTACTTTGGGAGAAAAAAGTAAAAAATGACAATTCTATTTCCTATCAAATTGTATCAAAAAACGGAAGGACTTCTACTAAAAGCAACTTAGGAATCATTGAAAATGGACAATCTTCTTTCTTGAAAAATCATCAAATAGAAATTATAAAAAGTATTGATAATGAATACTTTGCATTTATAATTAAAGATATCATAACAAAAAAAGAAAATCAATATATTGAATTTTTGGCCATCTTCAATAAAGAAGGGAAACTGATAGAAAAGCAAAAAAACAAATACGCTGATTTTGTCGCATTTGATGGATTTCATTTTCTTTCAAATGATAGTCTATATATCAAAATTTCCAAAAACAAGAACCAACTTCAAGTATATCAAAAAAATATTATTGAGAAGGAGCAAAACAAATTTTCTTTACCTATTGAAATTCCTGACAGTATTATTATCGGTCCCTACAACATTATCTATAATCCCCAAAATTCAGGATATTCATTTTCTGCATCTCTCAAAAACAATGCTCAAACAATAGGGTATAATGGAGAGATTTTTATTCAATTTGATATTGATGAACAAAAACAAAAAAGCTTGTGGGTCAATTTCTATACTGCCGAATTTTTAGAAGAGTTTAAAAAGTCAGACAGTATTTCAGGTGGCTACATTCTTAATAATGATTTTTCATTGAACACTCAGTTTAAAATTAGAAAAACCTTACTTAACAAAGATGGCGGATACTACCTCATTAGGGAATATTATCCAACGATACCCTTATCAATAAAAAAGGAACAATATGCTTCAAAAATTGATAAGACATTGGATATTAATGGGCAAATTAATTCACCATACAATATGCTCGATTTAATCATTACTAAAATTAGTAATCAAGGAGAAATTGAATGGGTCAAAAGAATACCCAAAGCACAATTTGGTCTAGGCTATCAATATGGCTCATTTGATGCCTTCTTAAATAAAAAGGAAGAATTAGTCATCCTATATAATATGGAATTGTCAAACAAATCTTTTTTAAAGAAAATCGACAATAACTATATCAACAATATGAATATTTCTCCTCTTGCTAAGACATTTACTCCCAATGGGGAAGTCAGCACTTATCCCCTTTCCAAATGGCTGGGCAACGATATGACATTATTTCCTTTATTTTCTATTGGTTTCAATAGTGAAAATGAAGAACTGCTTACCATCACTCAGGAAAAATCCAAATCCAAACCTAAGCTTTGGAAATTGACCAAAATAGGTTTCCAATAATACTTTCTTTCTTACAAAAGAAAGATTTTATTGCAATGAAAATCTATTTTAAACCCAATCAATACATCGTATTTGTACAAATGTCATAGATAATAAAACAAAATATTTTGATAGAATATAGAAGAATAATCAGAAAGATATTTTAATAAACATCTTACTTTATCTCCTTTCCACTCTTATCTAAATCAATATATTGACCTTTCAATTTTACTCTTAATCCACCATTTGTTAAACTATAGGCAGCATCATATTGAAAAGGTATAATTGTTTTACCTGTTTTGTCAATAAATCCCCATTTATCATTTAATTGAACTGGAGCTAATCCTTGATAAAAGTCACTAGCTTCTGAAAAATTAAAAGGTATTATAGTTTTACCAGTTTTGTCAATAAATCCCCATTTATTATCAATTTCAACAGCAGCTAATCCTTGATTAAAATTTTTAGCATTCGAGTATTTAAACGGTATAACTGTTTTACCTGTCTTATCAACAAATCCCATAAGTTTATCTTTAACTAACATTAGCAAACCATCTTTAAATCCATCATCTGAATTGTCATAAATTATGGGGATTTTCACATTTCCTTTGTTATCAATACCTCCCCATTTGCTATCTAAATTTACTACTGCTATTCCATCCTTGAAACTAAAAGCAAATTCATATTTAGGAGCGATGACTTCAGTACCATTTTTATCTATAAACCCATATTTACCCTCTAAAACCACCAAAGCCATTCCTTCTTTAAATCCTTCATCACCCATTTCATATTTTAAAGGGATAATTACATTTCCCTTTTTATCTATAAAGCCACATTTCCCAACACCAAAAGGACCATTTCTTACCATTGCCAGTCCTTCTCTAAAGTCCCAAGTCCCCCCATAAATCAATGGAATTATCTCCTTGCCAGTACTGTCAACAAAACCAAACATATTACCAATATTAACAGAAATCAATCCTTCGCTCAAATTGCCTACATCATCATACTTCAAAGGAATCACTTCATTCCCCTTTTTATTAATAAACCCGTATTTATAATGTGGATATGTACCAATTCTAACCTTTGCTAATCCATTTTTGAAATTTTCTGCAAAATCGTATTTAAATTGTATAATTTCTTTCCCCGTTTTGTCAATAAAACCCCATTTACTATTAATTTCTAAAGCTGCTAAACCTTCACTAAATTCCAGTGGTCCCTTTAACTTCTCTTTTATTTGTATTTCTCTAATTTCCTTATCTGTTTTAACTTTATCATAGATGATTACGACACTTCCAAAATTCAACGTAAGTTCATTGACAGAAAGCCCATTTATTCCCCATTCTGTGATTTGCGATTTGCCAGTAAGTGGATGAGTAATTTCAATGGATAATTTTGTCTCTTCTTTATTTAATGCCCATGTCCCTAAAAATGCACTATTAGGATTACCTGCCAAAGGATTGTATGTAAGCTTACCATCCTCAGCAAACTCAATTTCTGAATTTGAAAATAAAATATTTGCACCTTTTAAAGTCATAGAATCCATTTTCTCCTTATCGCCTACATCTTTAAATTTCCATTTGCCTTTTAACAATACTGACTTTTGAGCAAACACTGATAATGTCATTAAACAGATTATCAGAATTGTTGATAATATTTTCTTCATTTATAGATTTTTAAAAAGTGAAAAAACTAGTATAGATATTTCTTGTGTAACATTCAACTCAACTTTATCTCCTATATTGATTTATAAGGATATTAAATTTTGACACTCCACCAAACTCAAATGACTGAAAGTGAATTTATCTCCTCATAGCTCATATTACAATTTACTTAATGTTTCAATTTTATGCAATAAAAGCACACAAATTTTTTAAAGTCAAAAATCATATTTTTTTAAAAAAAATATGTATATTATTTTGATTTCAATACCTTTTTAATTAAATTAAAATATAAAATTCACTAAATATAAAAAAACTAAAAATATGGAGAAGAAACATCAGGTGCATAACCTTATTATTTTAGACGAGAGTGGCTCAATGTCATCAATAAAAGACACAATAATTCAAGGTTTTAATGAATTAGTTCAGACAATTAAAGGAATTGAAAAGCAATTTCCAGAACAAGAACACTTCATCTCGTTCGTGTCGTTCAACGGCTTGGGACAAAAATTACTTCATTTTATTGACCCGGTAAGTAAACTTGAACAAATAGACGACAAAAGCTACAATCCTGACGCTTCAACACCCCTTTTTGATGCAATGGGCTTTAGCATCAACAAACTAAAACAATCGTTACAAGGACAAACTGACTTTAATGTACTTGTAACAATCTTGACTGATGGTGAGGAAAACGCTTCAAGAGAATTTTCTGGCAACGACATTAAAAAACTTGTTGAGGAATTAAAACAAAATCGTTGGACATTCACTTACATCGGAACAGACCACGATGTAGAAAAAATTGCCATTTCGCTTTCAATCAATAACACGATGGTTTTTGAAAAAAATGAAGAGGACATCAAACAAATGTTTGTGAGAGAACAAAATGCAAGGGCTAACTACAGCAAAAAAAATCGCTTCAACCAAGATACGTCATCTAACTATTTTGACGACACGGATGACAAGAAAAAGAAATAAAAAGGCAACTAACAAGATATTGGCTCAAAATTGAAGTTTCAACATGATAGTATCATTATCAAAAAAATAACGCTGTGAAATCTTGACAATTACTCATCAGGCTATCATGTATTATTATTCGCTTAAAAATTAAATCATTATTATCATTTTTCCATTTCGGATAAAAATATCTTTTTTGGAATTATATTAGCAAAAAATAAGCGATGAGTTACACATTTGATTTAAGCCAAGAATTGGATATGCGAGTTTTAGTTCCAATCGAACGTCATAAGCAACTTACAGAAATATTTAAAAATCTCCCTGCTCAGGAAAGTTTTGTATTTATAAACGACCACGATCCTATTCCATTATATTATGAGTTCAGGTCTATATTTGGTGATGTTGTAGGCTGGGAATATCTCAATAGAGGAGGAAGAGAATGGAAAGTCAAAGTAACAAAGACAGAAGAATCTCGTGGAAGAGAATTTACAGACATTTCTACATTGCTAGATTTGCGAAAAGCTGATGAAAAGGAATGGAAACAAATTGTATTTCATAGATATGGCATGATGGAAGAAAATACCACAATGGAGATTATAGCTGCTATTGACCCTAAAGACATTCATCATATTTTTATTCACAAGTTTGAAGGACAGCATTCATGGGTTTATAAAAAGCAAGGACCTGATGAATATGTCATACATATCACCAAACAAGTTAAAAGTGGATTGGGTGATGATGGATTTTCTATTGTAAACGAAATGGATATCAGACCTTTTCCACCTGCGGAAAGACATGAGATGTTTTATCAAGCATTTGCTGATATCAAAGTAGGCGAAGGATTTGAATTTATCAATGACCATGACCCAAAACCTTTATATTATCAAATGGAAGCAGAGAGTAAAGAGCCTTTTAAATGGGAATATTTAGAAGAAGGTCCTGAACTATGGAAAGTAAGAGTCATCAAGGTAAGGAATTAACAAATAGAATATTTCGGCTCTAAATTGTGCATATTCATCAAATGCAGTCATTTCATAGTGCTTAAAATGATGTGCATTCCATAAAATCTTTGTTCTTTTGCATTAAATTTCTTGACGATGCAACAAAAATTATGGCAAAAAGGAGACTTAAGTAAATCTGATTTGGCAAAACAAGTGGAATTTTTCACAGTTGGCAATGATAGAGAATTAGATCTACAATTAGCTCCCTATGATATACTTGGCTCTTTAGCTCATATTCAAATGCTGTCTGAATGTGGTCTTCTAGAACAGAAAGAACTTCCATTACTTCAAGAAGGACTAAAAGAAATTTATAGAGATATACAGAATCAACGTTTTGAAATTGGAGCATCAACAGAGGATGTCCATTCAGAAGTTGAATTCAGACTAACAAATAAACTTCAAGATCTCGGAAAAAAAATTCACAGTGGACGTTCTCGTAACGACCAAATTCTAGTAGATTTAAAACTATATACCCGTCATGAAATTGAGCAAATAGTTTTAAAGGCTGAAAATCTTTTCAATCTACTCATTCATTTGGCAGAAAAACATCAAGACACCTTATTGCCAGGTTACACACATCTACAGATTGCAATGATATCCTCTTTTGGATTATGGTTTAGTGCTTATGCAGAAAGCCTTGTAGATGATATTGACCAATTATATGCTGCATATAAAATCTCCAACAAAAATCCACTAGGTTCAGGAGCAGGATATGGAGGTTCTCTCCCACTCAACAGAAAAAGAACGACTGAATTATTGGGCTTTGAAAATCTCAACTACAATGTCGTTTATGCACAAATGAATAGAGGCAAAATGGAGAAATCTGTAGCTACGGCAATTGCTTCCTTGGCTTCAACTTTAAGTCGTATGTCTATGGATATGTGCTTATATATGAATCAAAATTTTGGATTTGTCAAATTTCCAGATGAGCTGACTACTGGTTCAAGCATTATGCCTCATAAAAAGAATCCTGATGTGTGGGAATTGATACGAGCAAAATGTAATAAATTACAAAATCTTCCAGCACAATTTACATCTATACTGACCAACTTACCTAGTGGATATCACAGAGATATGCAATTGATCAAAGAAGATTATATTCCATCATTTCAAACGATCAAAGATTGCTTGGATATAGCCCATACCATGTTGCAACATATAGAAGTCAAAACAGATATCTTATATGATGAGAAATATCTTTATCTGTATAGTGTAGAGGTCGTTAACCAATTGGTCATGGATGGCATTCCATTTAGAGAGGCATACATTCAAGTAGGGAAAGATATTGAAGCTGGTCGTTTTAATAAACCTTCTAAAATCATACACACTCACGAAGGGAGCCTAGGCAATCTCTGTCTGAATGAAATTGTAGAAATGAAAAATGAAGTAGTAAAACAATTCCCTTTTGAAAAAATTCATCAAAAACTTTCAGCACTTTTAGCTTAGACCTATTCTTATTTTTTGATAGAATACCCCATGAAAAAAACATTCAAAGATTATTTTTTTGTCAGTTTACAGGGAATATTATTCATCAGTTTTATAGCCAACATAGATTTTTTTGATTTACAAATCCCTTATTGGATTGAAAAAGTCAGTATTCTTCCTGCAATAGCAGGAGTGTATATTGTCCTCAAATCCATTTTACAATTAAATAAAAACATATCTCCATTTCCAACTCCCAAACAAAATGGACAATTAATAGTAGATGGTTTGTACAAATATGTAAGACATCCTATTTATTCTGGAGTATTAATAGCTTGTATTTCTGTGAGTATATATACAAACTCTGAATATAGATTATTGGTTTCAATTTTATTGTATATTTTATTTTACTTCAAATCCAAATACGAAGAAGAAAGACTGTCCCTTATTTACCCAAAATATTCTGAATACAAGAAGACAAGAGCTCGTTTCTTCATTTTGCATTAAGGAAAGTAAAAAAATAAATGCATACATTGCTTATTTTAGGTAAACCCTACTTATTTTTTTATTAAATGCATATCTTACTTAAAGAAATGTTTTAATTAAAGCAATTATGTCAAAGACAAAACAATCTCAATACGACTTCGTCATTATAGGTAGTGGATTTGGTGGTTCAGTTTCTGCATTAAGATTATCTGAAAAAGGCTATAAAGTCTTAGTAATTGAAAAAGGCAAATGGTTTGAGCCTAAAGATTTTCCAGATACAAACTGGCAACTCAAAAAATGGTTATGGGTACCGACTCTTAAATTTCATGGATTATTTAAAATCACACTATTTAGGCATGTAGGCATATTATCAGGCGTTGGAGTCGGAGGTGGCTCATTAGTCTATGCAAATACATTACCTATCCCCAAAAAGGCCTTTTACAATACAGGTTCATGGGCAAATCTCGGACAATGGGAAGAAGAATTAGAACCCCATTACCAAACAGCTTTAAAAATGTTGGGAGCAGAAGTGAACCCTTCTCTTAGGAGAACTGACAGAGTTATAGAAGAACTGGCAAAGCGCATCAACAAAGAAGATCAGTTTTCACCTACCAAAGTAGCAGTTTATTTTGGAAAGCAAGGTGTAACAGTCCCTGACCCCTATTTTGATGGCAAAGGACCTGATAGAACAGGATGTATATATTGTGGTGCATGTATGCTGGGATGTAAGCATAATGCAAAAAATACTTTAGACAAAAATTATCTTTATCTGGCTCAGCAACTCGGTGCTGAAATCATTGCAGAATCTCAAGTATATGATATCCAAGCAAAAGGTGAAGATGGGAAGAATGGATATGAAATTTTTTATAAGGATTCAACATCCTATTTCCCTAAAAAATATTCAGTTCAAACAAAATCAGTCATATTTTCGGGAGGAGTTTTAGGAACAGTAGATTTATTATTAAAACTAAAAGAAAAATCACTACCACGACTTTCTGATATGGTAGGTTATGGCATCAGGACAAATTCTGAGAGTTTAATAGGAGTAACAACTTTTGATAAAGACAAATCCTTTTCAGAAGGAGTAGCCATAGGTTCTATTCTCCATACAGATGAAAACAGCCATTTAGAGCCTGTTAGATATTCTGAAGGGGCTGGATTTTGGAGAATAGGCATGGCGCCCATGGTGACAGGTCGCAAATTTTTCACAAGACTCTTTAACATGGTGGCTGACTTATTTAAGCACCCTATTCAAAATTTTAAGATGCTCACTGTAGATGACTGGTCTAAGAGAACGATAATTCTACTTTTTATGCAGACTTTAGATAGCACACTGAGATTAAAAAAATCTATCTTAGGTATTTCTTCTAATATAGATACAGGGAAAGCCCCAACTTCAGATATTCCTGAAGCCAAAGCATTGGCAAAAGAAGTTGCTACTATTATCAACGGCAAACCAATGATGCTCAGCACTGAAACTTTATTAGGCATTCCAACTACAGCTCATATCCTAGGTGGAGCTTGTATGGGTGATAGCCCTAAGACTGGGGTGATAGACAAAGACAATAAAGTTTTCGGATATGAAAACATGTATGTCTGTGATGGTTCAATGATTTCAGCCAATCCAGGAGTCAATCCTTCTTTGAGTATAACCGCTATTTCTGAAAGAGCTATTTCTTTGATACCAGCCAAATAATTTTGCAAACCACCTACGGATAGTATAATCATCAAAAAAATGATTATTTTTCGTCCATGAACTCAAAACATATATTCAGTACATGGCTTTTAGTCATGCTTTATATTATGTTCTACGCTATGCCTTTGCTGGCATCTGACACTTCAAATCTTAGTAAAGATTCACTAAAGACAGATAAAAATTGGATAGAAGAAAAAGACAAAGTATTTATAGACACTTTATCTTCAGATTTGACATCAATTAAAGATTCAAGTATATTAATACAAAATATTAATAATAAAGATATTATATTAGAAAATAACAAAGGAGATAACAAGAAAAAACCTCGTGAAAAGGAAGATATTCCTATTGAATCAATTCATGCTAGAAAAGCTGCAAAATGGTCTATTCTTCCCGGTGGTGGACAGATTTACAATAAGCGATGGTGGAAAGTTCCAATTGCATGGGGTATGATTGGGGCAGGAGGATACTGGATTTTTCATAATGCTTCAAACATGCAGACATATAACAGAGCATTAGATTTGAGAAATAGTGGACAGATTGATGAGTTTTCCAATATCTTGAACGAGCAACAACTTATTGCATACAGAAACCATTATAGAAGAAATTTACAACTTAGTACCTTTGGTACAATTGGACTTTGGAGCCTTACCCTCTTGGATGCAGTTGTAGATGCTCACCTGAAAACTTATGATATTTCTGATAATTTATCTATAAAATTTAAACCTAAAGTTTTAAGAGTTTATAACAACTCCGTACCTTCGATAGCTATAACTTTGTATTTATGAAAATTGCACTTATTGGATATGGAAAAATGGGTAAAGCCATTGAAGCCATTGCTTTAGAGAAAAACAAAAAAGCCGGAAAAGACATTTTTGAAATTGTTTTAAAAATTGATATTGACAATCGTCATTTAATCAGTACTGAAGAATTATCTCAAGTTGATGTTGCAATTGAGTTCACCTCTCCGCATACTGCAATTGAAAATATCCATTGGTGTTTTGAAGCTGATGTACCAGTGGTTGTAGGCTCTACAGGATGGACAAAAGAGCTAAGCAATATCCAACAATATGCTGCTGAAAATAACAAATCTTTTCTATTTGCCCCTAATTACAGTATAGGAGTAAATATTTTTTTTGAAATCAACCGTCAGCTTGCAATCATCATGAATGACTATGAAGATTACAATGTTGATTTATTGGAAATTCATCATACAGAAAAAATTGATGCTCCTAGTGGAACCGCTTTATTTGCAGCATTAGATATTATTAATAGAGTCAAGAGAAAAGACCAATGGCGTAATTATAAATCAGACAATCAGGGTACTTTATCTATTATTTCAGAAAGAAATCGTGATGTTCCAGGTACACACGTAGTCCGTTATACATCTCCAATTGATGATATTGAAATTAAGCACGTTGCTCACAACAGAACAGGATTTGCTGCAGGAGCACTTTTAGCAGCAGAATGGATTATAGGTAAGAAAGGATACTATTCTATGGAAGATGTTTTAGGATTTAATCAGGAAGAAAAATGATTACAGTTATTGGGGTATTAATTCTAAATTGGATTCTACATATTTCCCTTTGGGGCTTATACACTAAAGCAGGAAAACCAGGTTGGCATTCAGCAGTTCCTATTCTTCAAGACATCACTCTGTTAAAAATTATTGGAAAAAACGAAAAAAAAGCAATCTGGGGAGTAATTCCTTATATTAATTTCTTGTTTAATTTAAGTTGGCTATCAGATTTACTTACAAGATTCAATAGAAATTCATTTTTAGAACATTCAATAGGTGTTTTATTGGGTGTGATTTATTTCCCATATCTGTCAACAAGAAAAGATGTGCAATTTCTTTCAGACACAGAAATATTGAATTTAAAAAGTAAAAAGAAATCATCAGGAAGAGAATGGGCAGATGCCATTTTCTTTGCTATTATTGCAGCAACCCTTATCAGAACATTCAATATCGAAGCATTTAAGATTCCTTCACAGTCTATGGAAGGGACATTATTAGCTGGAGATTTCTTGTTTGTCAGCAAAATGCACTATGGTGCTAGAATTCCAATGACGCCAATTGCTTTCCCTCTTGGTCATCAAACTTTCCCTGGCACTAATATTCAATGCTATATTGAAAAGCCTTCTCTGCCTTATAAAAGGCTTCCTGGATTTCAAAAAGTAAAAAGAGGAGATGCAGTCGTATTTAACTTCCCTATGGAAGACAATAGACCTATTGATAAAAAAACTCATTATATCAAAAGATGTATTGGATTACCGGGAGAAACACTAAGTATTTCACACGGTCAAGTTTCTATCAATGGCGACAAAATCATCAATCCTGACCATTTACAATATCAATATATTGTTGAGACGGATGAGAGAGGATTGAATATAGACAAACTCAAGGAATTAGATATTCAAAGTGTCGAAATTTATCAAAGAACTGCTAACTCATTTATCATGTTCTTAGAAGAAAAACAAGCAGAATGCATCTCAAAAATGCCGAATATCACCACTATTCAGAAAGTGTTTTATTCACCAGAAGACCCCTATGCTTATTCGAGCACATTCCCTTCTGATACTGCACACTACAAATGGACGGTAGATTTTTTTGGACCATTGCTGATTCCTAAAAAAGGATTGACAATCAATCTTTCGATCAAAAATATTAGCTTGTATCAAAGAGCGATTCAAATATATGAAGGTAATATTGTCGAAATACGAAATAGTGAAATTTATATTAATGGTCAAAAAACGGACAAATACACTTTTCAGCAAGATTATTATTTCATGATGGGTGACAATCGCCATAATTCAGAAGACTCTAGATTTTGGGGCTTTGTTCCTGAAAATCATATTGTTGGTAAAGCATGGCTAGTATGGATGTGTATGCAACCAGAAGTTGGATTTAGATTTGACAGATTATTAAAATCAGTTTCAGGAGATGCCATACAAAAATCTAAAATTACTTGCAATTAAACACATGGTTTGAACGATAGTAGGCTGTAGAAATTATATTGAAAACCAACTTCACGTATTAAAATAGAAAATAGAGTCCACAACTCTATTTTTGATGCGTCAGTTTATAACACTTATGGATATTTTTATTTCTGAAATCTTCTGGAATGGACGTTTTTGAAACCTCTTGAATGCGATACTTTTGCAAACTTGCTTCATCCAAAACAAAATTTCTGAAATTATTGCTAAAATAGAGCACCCCATCTGTCTTCAATCCATCCATTGCACGGCGTATTATCCATACATGGTCTTCTTGAATATCCAAAACATCTTTCATTTTCTTACTATTTGAAAAAGTGGGCGGATCTAAAATAATGATATCATAATAATTCTTAGGAATACTTGGCAACCATTGAAGAATGTCTTCTCGCAAAAATCTGAATTTGGAGCTGTCTGAAAATCCATTTTCAAGCATATTTTTCTCAGCCCAAGACAAATACGTTTGCGACATATCCACGGTATCTACTGACCGAGCCCCTCCCATCGCTGCTTGTACAGAAAATGCACCTGTATATGAGAATAAATTCAAAACTATTTTATCTTTTGAAGAAGCCCTTACCCAAGAACGTGCAACTCTATGGTCCAAAAACAATCCAGTATCTACATAGTCCGTAAAATTTACCCATAACTTTGCACCCAATTCTTGTACCCAAGTACCAAAGCTATCATGAGAAAATTTTTCATATTGTTGCAACCCTTTTTTTCGTTCACGAAGTTTTAGAAAGATATTTTCCATGGGTACTTCCAACACCCTAGAAACAACATTTAAACTATCATCCAGCCATTGGGCATACTCGTCTTCATCCATCTTGTGTTTGGCTTTATATTCAGCGACATGCACATAATCTTCATATATATCAATACATAACGGATATGAAGGAATATCTAAATCATAGACCCTGAAACAAGACACACCATTTCGTTTAGCCCATTTTTTGATGTGTTTCAAATTTTTTAGAAGCCTATTTTCAAAATCTTGCATAAATAAAAATAAATGAATCTATATAATAGTTCACTCTACAAACATAAAGTAAATCAACAAGTATTGATAAAGAATAAAGAAGGAAAAAATCTAATAATAACTATAAGAAAAAATCTGGTAGCCCGTAGGGGAATCGAACCCCTCTTGCAAGAATGAAAATCTTGAGTCCTAACCGATAGACGAACGGGCCATTAATCCCAAATACAATAACAGCAAAGCTACTGCAATACTAGTAGCCCGTAGGGGAATCGAACCCCTCTTGCAAGAATGAAAATCTTGAGTCCTAACCGATAGACGAACGGGCCATTTTTCTATGAACAAGCTGTCGATTTCTCTAAGCGAGTGCAAATATACATAGACATTTTTGTTTTCCAAGCTTAACACAAAATAAATTTTACATTGATTTCAATTTTCTAAATTTACATTTAGAAACAAAATAAATGAAAAGAATTGCAATTAACGGTCTTGGAAGAATAGGCAGACTTGTTTTTAGATTGTTATATAATCACCCTGATATTGAAATCGTCGCTATAAATGATTTGGCATCCAATGAAATGATTGCTTACTTATTACAATATGACAGCGCTCATGGAAAATGGTCTGAACAAGTCAGCCATGATGATAAAAATATTTTTGTCAATGGCAAAGCAATAACTTGCACTGAAATTTCAAATTTTAAAGATTTACCGTGGAAAGCATTAAATATTGATATTGTCATAGAATGCACCGGCAAAGCCCG
This sequence comes from Chitinophagales bacterium, assembly GCA_023957235.1. Lineage (GTDB taxonomy): Bacteria > Bacteroidota > Bacteroidia > Chitinophagales > JADIYW01 > JAMLHH01. The sequence continues at coordinate 211,933 of JAMLHI010000005.1, forward strand.
AAATAAAGAGAAAGCTCAAGAACATATAGATGCAGGTGCAAAAAAGGTAATTATCTCTGCTCCTGCTGATGCTGAAACCAAAACTATTGTTTTAGGTATCAATGACGATCAACTCAAAGACGAAGATATTATTATTTCTAATGCTTCATGTACGACCAATTGTTTAGCACCAATGATAAAAATCATGAATGAACATTTTGGAATTGAAAGTGTAATTATGTCCACTGTTCATGCTTATACTGGCGATCAAAATCTTCATGATAGCAACCATAAGTCTGATTTTAGAAGAGGAAGGGCAGCTGCTGAAAATATAGTACCTACCAGTTCGAATGCATCGCAAGCACTAGAACGTGTTATGCCTGAAATGAAAGGAAAAATTATTGGTGGAGCTATGCGAGTACCTGTTTTAGTGGGTTCTCTTACTGAATTATATTGCAATCTGACTAGAGCTGGTAACAAAGAAAAGGTAAATGCCATTTTTAAGAAGGCTTCTCAAGAGGGCGTTTTTAAAAACGTACTAGAATATACTGAAGCTCCCTTAGTTTCATCAGACATCATTAGCAACCCACATTCTTGTATTATCGATGGAGAATTGACTACATTTGCCACCGACAAATTCTGTAAAATAGTGGGCTGGTATGATAATGAGTACGGATACTCCAATAGATTAGCAGAATTAGTAGTAAAAGTTGTAAAATTGTAATTAGGAAAAATAAGATAATTATCCTTTATGAATCAGATTGACCATATCCAGTTTGCAGGAAAAAGAGCACTCATTAGAGTTGATTTTAATGTTCCATTGGACAAGGAAACCTATGAAATTACAGATGACACTCGTATCAGAGCAGCTCTACCTACAATTCAAAAAATATTACAAGATGGAGGGGCGGTAGTTCTTATGTCTCATTTGGGAAGACCTTTAAAAAAATTAAATGAAGACGGAAGTATTAATTATGAGAAATTCACTCTAAAACATATCGTCAAAAGATTATCAGAGTTATTAAACACCAATGTATTATTTGCAAAAGATTGTATAGGCGATGAAGCAAAATCCCTATCCCAATCTCTACAACCAGGTCAAGTTTTACTCCTCGAAAACACCCGTTTTTATAAAGGAGAAGAAAAAGGAGATGAAGAGTTTGCCCAATCATTATCCCTACTAGGAGATATTTATATCAACGATGCATTTGGCACTGCACATAGAGCACATGCCAGCACTACTATTGTAGCTAATTTTTTTGATGTCAACCACAAAGCTTTTGGCTATTTAATGAATGCAGAAGTAGCCAATGCAGAAAAAGTCATCCATCAACCCGAAAAGCCATTTACCGCTATCATAGGTGGTGCAAAAGTTTCAGATAAGATTCTAATTATTGAAAATTTATTAGAGATTGCCAACAATATCATTATTGGAGGAGGAATGTCATATACTTTTCTAAAAGCACAAGGTATTAAAATAGGGAAAAGCCTATGTGAAGAAGATAAATTAGATGTGGCATTAAATGTCCTCCAAAAAGCCAAAGATAAAGGTGTGCAAATATTCATCCCTGTAGATCATATCATTGCTGACAAATTTGATCCTGCAGCTAATACAAATAGCGTATCTATTCATGAGACACCTGAGTCTTGGATGGGATTGGATATCGGCCCCCAAACGATTGACTTGTATTCTCAAATTATTTTCAATTCAAAAACCATCTTATGGAATGGCCCAATGGGTGTTTTTGAAATGGAAGCATTTCAAGCCGGCACAAAAGCAATTGCTTATGCAGTCGCAAAAGCTACTGAAAATGGAGCCTTTTCACTTGTAGGTGGAGGCGATTCAGTGGCAGCAGTCAACCTTTTTAATTTGGGAGATAAAGTCAGTTTTGTTTCTACTGGTGGAGGTGCAATGTTAGAGTTTTTTGAAGGGAAAACACTTCCAGGAGTAGCTGCAATACTACAACAATAAAAAAATATAGCTCAAGTATTATCCATGAGTAACCTTATATATGTAGGAATAGGTGGAGCAGCAGGTAGTATTTTGAGATACTTGATATCATTGTATTTTTCCAATTACAATCATCATTCATTTCCCAAAGGCACCTTCATTGTCAATGCATTAGGATGCTTACTCATAGGAATTTCAATTGGAATTATTGAAAAATATTTGATTTTATCTGAATACAGATTGCTTTTAATAACTGGATTTTGTGGTGGATTTACAACATTTTCTACATTTTCATTTGAAAGTATCATGTTGTTCAACAATGGTCATATAATGACAGCTATCAGTTATATTTTATTGAGTGTAATCACAGGAATTGTATTAATTGCATTAGGCTTATATCTAACAAAAATATAAATTAAGAAAAGCAAATTCCCTTTAATTAAATTCCCAACTTTTTCTTTATCAAATAAGTATTTCTATCTGATGAGCTTCTAGAAATTAATTCCGCTAAAAAGCCTGTCAAAAATAATTGCGCACCTATAATTATGGCAATAATTCCTAAATAAAACAAAGGTCTAGAAGTGATTCCCACCTGAGAAAAGAAGATTTTAGAGATAGAAAGATATAGTAAAATCAAAAAGCCTAGTGCAAAAGAAACAACTCCTAAAGTTCCAAATAGATGCATTGGACGTTTACTAAACTTAGAAACAAAAGTAATACTCAATAAATCTAAAAAGCCATTTATAAATCTCTCTATCCCAAATTTAGTTACACCATATTTTCTCTCTTGATGAACAACCACCTTCTCTCCTATCTTTGAAAAACCAGTCCATTTGGCAATCACAGGAATATATCTATGCATTTCGCCATAGACTTCAATGCTTTTCACTACTTCATTTTTATAAGCCTTCAATCCACAGTTAAAATCATTCAACTCTATACCGCTGATCTTCTTTGTCACGTAATTAAAAAATTTTGAAGGAATATTCTTGGAAAGTTTAGGGTCCAATCTTTTCTTTTTCCAGCCTGAAACCAGATCAAAACCTTCTTCTTTAATCATTTTATACAATGCGGGTATTTCATCAGGACTATCTTGTAAATCAGCATCCATAGTGATAACAACTTCTCCTTGCGCCGCATTGAAACCTTCATTCAAAGCAGCTGACTTACCATAATTCCTCTGGAAACAGATTCCTTTGATATTGCTATTTTGAATGGCTTGTTCTTCTATAACTTTCCATGATTCATCTGAACTACCATCATTAACAGCAATTATCTCATATCTCAATTGGTTTTCATCCATTACTCTTTTTATCCATTCAAACAACTCTGGAAGCGAACCTTCCTCATTGTACAATGGAACAACAACAGAAATATCTAGACTAAAACTCATTCTTTTTTAAAGATAAGTGCAAATAAAGAAGAAAATATCATTCCTAGTGCATTATATTTCAATAAGACGACAGGAATAATCTGGCTAATTGTAGCCCCAGTTGGAAGGGGTAGCCATTGAAAACTAAAAGAAACAACATAAAAAATTGAAATCAATAAAGACATCACCATTACAGTTGCCCAGCCAGAAATAAATATTTTGGCAAAACTCAACTCAATATTCAATTTTCTTAAAACGTAAGTGGTAAATCCTACTCCAAATAATATGCTTAATAGACCTACAAATATTTCAAACAAATCATTCTTGTGTGGCAGGTCTAACATGAAAGGGAATAGATTGGAAACAATAAACGCAATTGCTGCTAATCCTGCTGAAAAGAAAATAACAAATAAAGTGGATGGTGTGGCTTGCTGAACTGGCTTATTCATTTTTTACTATTTTCCCATTATTAAATACAGCTTTCACAACTCCTTTTAGTTCGCTTTCATAAAAAGGAGAATTTGCTGACTTGCTCTTTCTATCAGCAATTGATACCTTATGCACCTCATTCAAGTCCACCAAGACCATATTTGCTAGCTCTCCTTTGGATATTACTGAAGACTGTTTTCTAAATAATTTTCTAGGAGCTATAGACATAGTCTGAATAACGGTTTCTATATTTCCAGTAGCTTCCAACGCTAAAGATAAAGCAAACTCAATATTTGCCATACCAGGACTTGCATATTCAAATTCCAACCTTTTAGACTCAGTATCCAATGGAATATGCTGAGAACTGATAATATCAATCACCCCCTCTTTTACTGCTTTTCTCAATGCATGTACATCATTTATTGTTCTCAATGGAGGCAAAACTTTATAATTAGTATCAAAATTTTCTACTTGAGATTCATCCAACAATAGATGATGCAAATAGACAGAAGCAGTCACATTAAGCCCTTTAGATTTGGCTTCACGGACTTGTCTAATACCATCTTCTGTATTAATACCGCAAAAATGTAATCTCCCCCCAGTATATTCCAACAACTGCAAATCTCGATAAACTCTCAATGATTCAGCAAGATGAGGGATACCCTTTACTCCCATATTTACAGAGACCAAGCCCTCATTGACGAGACCATCACCTGCCAGCCCTTCATCAAAAGCAGATGAAAAAATAATACCATCAAAAGGAATTGCGTATTGTAAAGCTCTCATCATGACTCCTGAATTTTCAACAGAGTGAGGAGCATCGCTGAAAGCCACTGCGCCAGCATGAGCCATGTCCATCATTTCAGTAGGATTTTTTCCTTTTAAGTCTTCTGTAATTGCTCCTATCGGCCAAATTTCAACTATTTTACCTTTCGTATTATTCACTAAATATTCAACATGTGTCTTATGCTGTGTCACTGGGTAATTATCAGCTATCGCACATACTGCGGTAATTCCAGATGAAAGAGCAGCCCGAGTAATACTTTCAATATCTTCACGATATTCAAACCCCGGATCGCTGATTGATGCATAAGTCTCACACAAACCAGGAATTAATGACCAGCCATCAGCTTGGAGGACACTATCCACTTGAATAGTATCATCAGCTTCACTAATGATACCGTCAATAATACAAATGTCTTTTCTTTTTCTATTCCACTCAGAACTAGGGTCTATTATTTCTACATTATTGAGTCTGTATCTCATGAAGAAGATTTATTAGTCGGATAGCGAACCAAAAAGATTTCTACTATCAAAAATATTATTGCCAAAATTAAACAAATCTTCCATAGCTGAGTAGCACTTTTTAATAATCCTGAAGAGTTTTTTTGCAAAAAATGATTTGCCTCATCTATTTCCAAAAAAGGCGCACTATATCTTGCCTTCAATTCCGAAGCCTTCAAAAATTGCATTTCTGATTCTTTTCTGTCAAAATTACAACTCAGTTCTGAAATCGTCTCTCCTTTTCTCTGTATCAAATAATTACCATCTTCTTTAATATTTGATGAAATTTCAATTCCTATTTTTTGACCTAAGGGATAGAGAGCCGGTATCAATTCATAATGACCTTTGAGCAGACTGATAGCTTCATCATTGTCATTGGATATTTTCAAGTCTTTAACCAATTGCTTCTTTCCAAGAGTATAAAATAAAGGGCGAGAATCTGAAGTGACGACTGCAAAGTTATATACTAGAGGTGGAAAAATAGCTTTTGACGAAAAATCACTCCATTCTATATCTATAGGTGATGTCTGCAAATACACTAAGCCTTCACCTATCACATATTTCTGAATAAAAGGTCTATCATTTTCTAATTTTAATATCGAAGATTCAGGCATTAAATAAGAACTTGTAGTTGACCAATATGCCTGAACTTTGGGCAAATCCAAACGTTGAGGCAGCTTTTCAAATGCCATATAAACAATTGGTTCCTGCTCATTAATAAATGAAACATTCATCGCTTGGTTCTTCCATTCAACAAATTGACCTACTTCCAATTGTTTTAGAAAATCGTTATAAGCTTGTTTCGCATTTTTAGCATCAGGAACTATATAAACATTACCTCCATTCTTGACATAATCAATCAATTGTACTTCCAATTCATTAGAAATAGAGGTTAATTCATTCATCACCACCAAACTATAATCTTGAACTATTTTTGCCGTTTTTACACTTTGTCTTTGAACCAAAAAATGAGGATCACTTTTAAATACTTGGAAGATAGATTGAGGAGATAAGACATCTTCTATCAGCAGAACTTTATTTTGAGAAGATGTATGAACTGAAAAATATAAATTATTATCATATTGTAAGTCTGCATCTTCTATGGATACCTTTCCTTTTAGCCATCCCAAATTTTTAGCAAAAAATGAAATCGTATCGACAACTGAAGCGTTTTCAGACAATAAAATCTCTTTAGTAGCTACCAACTCATCTTGAATATTGAGGTGCAATTGTGTAACGTTCTCTTTTCCTTGATTTTTAATTTTTACTAAAACATGAGTCAAGGCATCTTTTTGAACAAATGGCTCTACCAATTCTAAAGTGTCCAAAGAAATATTATCAGTATTCTTTTGTTGCAGAGGAATCAAAGTGGTATAAGCAAATATACTATCCCACTGAGCAGGCATCGCATATTTTTGAAAGTCGCTAATATAAATAGCATGAACTTGATGTTGATGCAGGTCTGACATCAATTGCCTGACATCTTCATTCCAATCTTCTATCATGGAACTAGCTGGAGATACTTTAATACTTTCGACTCTTTTCTTAGCTTCTTCAGGAGAATAAAATAAGCGATATTCACTGTCAGCATCATTCGTCAATACCATGACCTTCTGTTCCGCATCTAGTTGGTTTAAAATATCAATCGCAATAGATTTGGCTTCATTCAATAATTCATTATTATCATTTAACTGACTCATGCTAAATGAGTTATCTAAATAAATAACAAGGCTATCTTTAACTGATTGATTTTGATTATTACCACTCAAAAATGGTAAGGCAAAAGCTAACACTAAAAATAAAATAGTCAAAATTTTAGCCAATAAGATTAACAAATCTCTAATCTTTCCAGATTTCTTTTGTTCGATTATCGCTTCTTTCAGCAATCTAATGTCAGAGAAATATATTTTTTGATATCTTCTGAAATAAAACAGATGAATTACGACCGGAATAGCTATCGCTAATAATGCCCAAAGTATCCAAGGTGAAGCAAACCCCATAAATCAAAAATAAAAGAATTGTAGGATAAACTAAAATTCTATAGAATATGAATTTCAATCTTCTTTGTGAATCAATAATGCTTTGATAAATCCATCCAAATCACCATCTAATATTTGATTAGGATTTGAACTTTCAAAACCTGTCCTATTATCTTTGACCAATTTGTATGGATGAAGAACATAATTTCTGATTTGTGAACCCCATTCAATTTTCATCTTACTACCTTCTATCTTAGCCCTTTCTTCATTCATCTTTCTGACTTCTAATTCATAAAGCTTGGAACGCAACATTTGCAATGCCTTTTCTCTATTTTGAATCTGTGAACGCTCTTGTTGACATTCTACTACTACACCAGAAGGGATATGCCTACACCTCACTGCAGACTCCGTTCTATTCACATGTTGCCCTCCTGCCCCACTGGCACGAAATACATCCCACTCCAAATCTGAGGGATTAATATCTATATGAATACTATCATCTACTATCGGATAAATAAAAACTGATGCAAAAGAAGTATGCCTTCTACCACCAGAATCAAAAGGAGAAATTCTTACAAGGCGATGTACACCATTTTCACCTTTTAATAGCCCGTATGCAAATTCACCTTCTATTTCTATAGAGGCAGATTTTATTCCCGCAACATCTCCATCTTGCTGATCTAATAGCCTGACTTTAAATCCCTTTTTATTCCCCCACATTTCATACATCCGCTGTAACATACTAGCCCAATCGCAACTTTCTGTTCCACCAGCACCCGCATTTATCTCTACTATTGCTCCTAGACTATCTTCTTCACCATTTAGAGTGGATTTAAATTCCAACTCTTCAACCAATGTCAATGCTTTCAAATATTCTTCATCAACATCATCTTCTGTCATTTCACCCAATTCGTAGAATTCTTTCATGATGGAAAGTTCTCCCATCTGATTTTCAACTACTTTAAATAAATCTACCCAATATTTATTCATCTTAATATTTTTCAATAAAGATTGAGCAGCCAATTGGTCATTCCAAAATGTGGAATCTAAAGTTTTTGCTTCTTCGTCTTTGATTAATTCTACTCTGTTATCGTAGTCAAAGATACCTCCTCAGGGTATTCACCCTCTCGACTAAAAGTCTATTTTGTTCATTTGTCATATCACCACAAAGATAATTAAAGCACTTAAAAAATAAAATACTTAAAACAAGCTTCTGTTCAAAGGTAGAGTCATACAGTGTGTACCTCCTCGAGCTCTTGACAATTCAGCAGAAGAAATAGTGATGATGCATGGAGATTCTAGTAATTGATTTCTTGAATTTTCTGGATATTGTAAAAAATGCCGAGAATCAATAATTGCAAACCCTTGTTCTTTAAATGCTTTTAACGTATAAATATTTCTTTCATAAGAAACAGCCACATTCTCTTTCAATGCCACCAAATTAGCCCCGTCAGTCCATTGTTCTCTAGCATCAAATGGAGATAAGCCTTGGCCACATTTGATAAATTTCATTTGAGGATACACCTCTAATATCAATTGCTTTAAAGAAGAATATTTATAAAAAACATTAGTTTGACTTGTAAATTTAACCACCTCCAAATCTTCATTCAAATCAAAAACCAAAGGATGATATCCAACGCAATAGCTTTCACTCAGCAATGTAAACACAGTATCTAAATGCATACAATATCTTTCAGCAGGAAGAGAAACAGCGACAACATTACTAACAACCTTTTTTTGAATGAGTTCATCTTTAACCCTATAAAATGCCTCCCAATTGGTCCTTTCACTGATGCCTATTAATAAATAATCTGGATGAATCAGCATAATATCACCACCTTCGATTGAAAAATCACCTTTCTCATCATCAGTTGACAAGAGGCTAATTACTTTATCTTGAAAAGATTGAAATAATGGATGATACTCTACGATAGCAGCAAAAAGATAAGACTCACGTGTCCTAGCTTTCTTCTTCATTTTGCTCACCAACAAATGGTCATGTATCACTACTCCCAAATCTCTAGTAAATACTAAATTGGGAACTGGATCAAGTATGATATTCTGATAGCTATCCATGCCTGTAATCAATAATTGGCTCAATTCTTTAGCATTCATAGATGAAATATCATTTATCACCCACTGGTTTATCTGTTCATGATTCTTCAAATCAGTAAAAATCATCTCTCTAGCCTCCTTTTTCTCAAGAATATCAGTTAATAACACTTCAAATTCTATTACATTCTCTTGGCCTAATACAGCTCTTAGAACTTCTGTGAAAGTATAATGTTCTTCAATCATGCGCGGTAGAAAGACGATATCATCATACAATAAACGCTCAGTTAAAGAAGGAGAAATAAATTCCACACCTCTATCTGGTTCGTGTATCATCACCTTTTTAAGTTGACTAAATTCACTTTCTACAACCATAACAATCTTATTAATACATAAACCCTTTCATGCAATAAACACTGCCCCCAGATTTTATAAATTCATCTGTATCAACGATACTAATATGCACATTCAAAGAAGTCAATATAGCTATCATTTCAGTAGAACCCTTGGGTACTATTGCATATTTTTCTCTATATTGATTGCTCATCACTAAAGAATTTAAAGAAAATTTTTCTTTAGCTTCTTTCTCAGATATTTCAAACACAAAAGAAAATACTTGTTTGATTCTTAAATAACTTTCCTCATCAAAGGCGGTGCGGCATATAGCTACGTGATCTTCATCAATCACACAAAAGCAGGTATCTAAATGATAAAAATGTTCATTAACCAAATGAAGAGGAATGATATAGGTTTGTAATTTTTGAGTCAATGTGTCAGCAGCGGCAATATCTGTTCTATATCCATATCCCATCCATATCAATCTACGATGAGGGTGGGCTATCAAATCTCCATTTCCTTCAATTTTAATATTTTTAGGAATATTAAAAACCTTGACGGAATGAGAAGAAAAATAAGAACGATACTCCTTGATTTCTAGTTGTCTTCTTTTATGGCGCATATTGCTTAATAAAATCATAGGCTGATTCATTACATCCAGATAAGCAAAAAATGGATTGGCACAAAATACCATATCTTCTAGACCAACCTTCCCCTTAATCACTTCCAAATTTTTAATAACACCTAAACTTTTCCATTGTACCAGAATTTCAAAAATATTTTTCCATTGAGCTAAAACAATATCTTTATTTACCTTTCCAATATGATTTGCCATATAAGGATTTTTAATATCTACAATCTCAAATCCTTCAGGACTTACCATCAGTAAACCACTAGGCAAATCCATCGATGGTATTTGTTGGATATCCCAATCAGATACATCTATTATCACTCCATAAGTCCTATTTGTCATGACTCCCCATTCATTTATTAAAAACTACTTTTATAAAATAGCACAAAACCATTCATTTGTCAAGTCTATTACGTAAGTGAACCCAACTTCTCTTTCTCTTTATGCTTTTATTAAGAAGATTTATGGAAAAAACAAATATTTATATCTTAAACAATACACGTCAAAAAGTAAGTTTTAGTGTAATTTAGAAGATTATATTTCCATCATGACAGAGCCAAATTATTATAGCGAATTACAAAAAATTCATCAATCAGATTTATCTCTTACTGAAAGGTATTTTGCATTGCGAAAACTATTAGAAAGCATATTAAAAGAGTTCACCTACCATCAAGATATTCAATTTCCTGATTTATATTCTAAACTGACCTTTGTCTGCGAACAACTTGGTTTGAATAGTCAACAGCAATTGAAAATTCAAATGTTCAGAAAAAATGCTCACCTCATATTGTTAAAAGAAAAAACACCTACAAATGAGATGTATTTATATGACCTTGCCACATTTATAAAAACCATACAATTATTTACAGGGAAATCAATACCTGAGCAACTTCTAAAAGATATTTCACCTTTGAATATTACTGAAGAACCCATCAGTTCATTTGAAAAAAATCAGCAAAACCATATCCCTCTTATTAGATTTTATGTACAAGAAATTCACCATCAATATTTTATTGGCAAAGCTGACGAAATAAATCTTGAACAATGCAAGGTTGTTTTTGATATTTCAAATACATTATTTAAAGAAACTATTTTAGAGATTGAGGTCGGTCAAGTCCTTCAATTGGTGGATTGTCAAATCAATGATGATACAATTACTGCTCAAATATTCATTTCAGAACCTGATTTTTTGATTGATATAAGTACAATAGCAGAATGTTTTAAAGAATATGGGAGACATCCTTATTTTTATTATATCAACCGATTACAGAGCAAGACAACATCAACGCCCATATTGATTGGAAATATTGCTAATCAGTTTTTAGATATTTTTGTTCACGCTCCTTCAGATAAAGAAATCTCTTTCTTAGAAACCATCAAAAATATTTTCAAATTATTTCCTTTTGATATTAGCATCAATTCAGACTTGGATGACAATCAAAAAATGAAGGATTTTCTTCAACAAGCTGAGCAACAATTCAATCATATCAAATATGTCGTTAGAGAAGTTTTTCCAAAACTAAATATAGATGTCAATAAATCTACTTTAGAACCTAGCTTTATTTGTGCAACACTCGGAATTCAGGGAAGATTAGATTTTCTAGCAATTGATAATCAACATACTACTATTATTGAATTAAAATCAGGAAAAGCACCATTCCCAGAAAATCAAACTGAACTGATAGGTGAAAGTCATAAAGCACAGCTTTTTCTCTATCAGATAGTCATTCAAATCGTGTTAGGAATAAAATTTAAAGACATTCACTCCTTTTTATTATACTCTAAATATCCTGATCCCAAATCAAATATGAGGATGATTAAACCCTATATGGATAAGATTAAAGAAATACTCAACATCCGAAATCAAATTGCAAATATTGAAAAGAAAATTGCTAAAGATGAGAGTTTCTTACCCAAACTCATTGACCACATCACCCCAGAAATTTTATTGAACAGCAACAACCAGAACAATAGATTTATTCAGCAATATATTATCCCTCAAATCAAGCAATTCAATCTCCCATTTCAAAATTCAAGTAAATTAGAATTAGCTTATTTTTATCAGTTTTATAATTTTATTAGCAAAGAACTATATATTTCAAAAGCAGGAGTTTCTTATAATGAACAATCTTTAGGACATGCTTCGCTTTGGTTGAGTGATGCAGATGATAAATTAGATTCAGGAGATATTCTATTAGATTTGACGATCATAGAAAACCTTTCTAACTATGAAATTCCAACTATCCGATTAAATATTCCTGAATATGGGACCTATTTTTTACCTAACTTCAGACAAGGAGATATCGTTGTTCTATATGAACGCAATACACCCAAAGACAATGTTACAAACAAACAAATCCTTAGAGGGAACATAGCACAAATCCAACATAATGAAATAGTTGTACGGCTTAGGAATTCACAAAATAATACACTTTTTTTTCCTTCAAACAGTAAATATGCAATAGAACATGATTTCATGGACTCATCATTCGGGAGTATGTTCAGAGGTCTATATAGTTTTTTAGATGCCAATAAAGAAAGAAGAGAACTTATCCTTCATCAGCGCACACCAACTACAGATACTACTCTTCAACTTATACATCCATGTATCCATCAAGAGATTGAAGAAATTGTACTTAAAGCCAAGCAAGCGAAAGATTACTTTCTATTGATTGGACCTCCTGGCACTGGGAAAACATCTATAGCATTGAAAGCCATGGTGAGGGAATTTTATTCAGACAACAATAATATCCTCCTCTTATCTTATACCAACCGAGCAGTAGATGAAATCTGTAGTTCAATAGCAGAAATTGAACCGAAAATTAAATTCATTAGAATAGGTTCTGAGCAATCAACGGACGAACAGTTTCATTCTCATTTATTACAAAACATTCTAAAAGAGTGCTCTAAAAGAGATGAAGTAAAAAGAACGCTTATCGATTGCAGAGTATTTGTAGGCACTGTTGCTTCCATTTCCGGAAAACTTGAACTATTCAGGTTAAAAAAATTCCAAATAGCTATTATAGATGAGGCTTCTCAAATTCTTGAACCTCAATTAATAGGAATATTATCTGCTAAACACATATCTAATCAAAATGCAATAGAAAAATTTATCCTTATTGGAGATCACAAACAACTCCCTGCCATAGTAGTTCAGCATCTTCAAGCTGCAACCTTTCAAGAACCTTTGCTGATTCAAGCAGGATTTACAGATAGAAGAGTTTCCTTTTTTGAAAGATTATATAGATATCATGAGCAAGATAAGAATTCCCCACATTGGGCTATCCTAAAAAGACAAGGACGAATGCATGCTGAAATAGCTTCCTTCTCTAATCAATTTTTCTATAATAACCAATTAATGACTGTCCCTACAATACATCAAGCTGAAAAGCTTGCGTGGAAAAAATGGTCTTCGGATGACAAAATGCAACAAATAATAGGAACAAAAAGAATCGCATTTTTTCCTTCTGAAAAAAACGAAAATGATACTTCATTTAAAGTAAATTCAAATGAGGCTAAAATTGTTGTCTCGCTTTTAAAGAATATCTACCAGTTCTACCAAAGTCATAATTTTGAATTTGATTTCAAAACATCAGTAGGAATAATCACTCCATATAGAAGTCAGATAGCATTAATCAGAAAAGAAATATTTGCATTAGACATTCCAATTCTTAACAATATTACTATTGACACAGTAGAAAGATACCAAGGTTCCCAAAGAGATATTATCATCTATTCATTTTGTGTCAACCATAGCTCCCAATTAAAACTCTTATCCAATACTTTTAAAGAAAATAATCAAATAATAGACAGAAAACTCAATGTCGCATTAACTCGAGCTAAAAAACAAATGTTCATTACGGGCAATCCCTATTTTCTTTCAAAAAACAAAATATTTAATGACCTAGTACAACATATTGAAAACATTCAAGATAAATAACTTATAAAAACAAAATGAAAAATTTGTATTTTTATTTAAATTATCATTAAACTGTAGGTTGATACTTGATTTATAATGAATCTATTTTGAACTTTACTTCTTTAGTGTTATAGAATTAGAATATTTTAAATAAAATGAAAGATTATTCAAGGGAATCATTGTCGCTACACGAAAAACTTCGCGGAAAAATAAGTGTAGAATTGAAAACAGAATTAGAAACAAAAGAAGATATGACACTTTGCTATTCTCCTGGAGTAGCAGAACCCTGCATGCAAATTGCCAATGACCCAGATAAGGCATGGACACTCACATGTAAAGGCAATATGGTTGCTGTGCTAACAGATGGCACTGCTGTATTGGGATTGGGCAATATAGGGCCAGCAGCGGCTATGCCAGTCATGGAAGGAAAAGCAATGCTCTTTAAAAGATTTGGAGGTGTAGATGCATTCCCTATTTGTCTAGACACTCAAGATACCGAAGAGATTATCCGCACAGTGAGATTAATAGCTCCTGGTTTTGGAGGAATCAACCTAGAAGACATTTCATCTCCACGTTGTTTTGAAATTGAAGAAAGATTACAAGATTTAGGCATTCCTGTTTTTCACGATGACCAGCACGGAACAGCTATTGTTACAATTGCTGGACTTATCAATGCATGTAAATTACTAAATAAAGAGATAAAAGACCTGAAAGTTGTCATCAATGGTGCAGGAGCAGCAGGAATAGCTATAGCCAATCTACTCAATGGAAAAGATTTAGACCCAGATGTATTCACACCTGTCAAAGAAATTATCATCTGTGACACAAAAGGTATAATTCATAAAGACAGGAAAGATCTCAATAGTTTCAAGACTTCTTTACTCACCTATTCCAATCCTAAAAATACCAAAGGGACGGTGAGAGATGCTATTAAAGACGCTGATGTTTTTGTTGGCGTAAGTTCTGAAAATATCTTGATTCCAGCAGACATTAGGACAATGGCAAAAAATCCAATCATATTTGCACTAGCCAATCCCAATCCGGAAATTACCCCAGAATTAGCTTATGAAGGAGGTGCAGGTGTAGTAGGCACTGGACGAAGTGACTTGCCTAATCAAGTCAATAATGTATTAGCTTTTCCAGGTATTTTCAAGGGAGCTTTAGAAATTAGGGCAACAAAAATTACTCCAAGAATGAAACTTGCAGCAGCTCATGCGATTGCCAATGCTGTAGGAGAAATTAGTAGAGACCACATTATTCCATCTTCTCTCAATTTGGGCATTGCAGATAAGGTGGCTGAAGCGGTGAAAGAAGCTTGGCTTCAAGAATTGGAAATTGCACAACTCATGGAAGTTGTCAACCATCCTTTATAAAATATTTTTAGATTGAAACATAGAAAACTCTTCATATTCATGGAGAGTTTTTTTTATATCCATACAGATAAAAGGCAAATCAAATAATACCAGATTAAAGAACCGTCATACCATAACATAATTTCCCATTTTTCAGCCCTTTTGCTTCGCAATAAAGTCTTGTATAACAGAGCTAGAATTAGAATAAAAATCCCAATTTGAAAAATCAAAATCTTAAAAAAATAAATATCTATCCACAAAAAAAAGACAAATAGATATACAAAAGACAATAAAGAAAGCAACCATTTTGAGCGTTTGACGCCAATCAAAATTGGAATTGTATTCACCCCTACTTCTTTGTCCACCTCTATATCATTGATATCAAAAGGGAGCGTAATGATAAAAATAAAAAGAAATTGAATCAAGAATAATAAAATTACTTTGACATTAAAATCCCATCCATTTTGCTCCACCCAAGGCAATATGACTGCCATTGAAGACCAGACTGTGGCAATTAAAAAAATTTTTGCAAAAGGGATACGTCTCAAAGTCAAAACCTTGTTTCCTATTGGAATATTAATATTATACAAAAAAGAAATGATGCCTAAAAAAAACAGTATAATCACTTCTTTAATATTCACCCAAAACAGCGAAACCCCACCTACCACTACGCTCAATAAAAGGCAAAATACAACAACATATTGATGTTCCTCCATCCAATAATACAACTTATCCTTGCTTAGCTCTTTTTGGACATTTTTAAAAAATGTCCACCTACTAAACTGATAAATAAACATTGTAGCTGAACCGATTAAGAAATAGATAGGGGCAATATCTCTCCAGTCTATCCCTAAAAAATAGGTGTTACTTAATGCAAAAGCTACTGCACCAAGTGTAATATAAATATCACTAAATATTACCCATTGAGCTATATTTTCAAATTTTTGAATGATGAAATTTAACAACTTGCTCGTATGCAGAAAATCTGAATTCATTATAGAACTATTCAAATATATCATACTCCCCAATAAAATGAAAAGTCCATTTTTAAAATCTTACATTTTTTAACTTCATTTTATCATTTTTTATAAGAATGTCTAACTATATCACAAAATCAAAAATATCCTTACCCTTTTCTACTTCAATGAATATTTCTAATCATTGATTTTGATTACTTTTGTGACGCTTATGTCTTATTTAATTTGAAAAACTTAAGGGGTATAACAAATTAATAACATTGGCTATAAAATTCATTTTTGATAATCAATTATTTTTGATACATGAATATTCCCAATTTAAAAGGTGTAGGGGTTGCATTAGTCACTCCCTTTAATTCACAGAAAGAAGTCGATTTCGACAAATTCGAGCAAGTCATTAACTATGTCATAGAAAATGGTGTAGATAATATCGTTGCTTTAGGAACAACAGGAGAATCTGCTACACTTAATAAAGAGGAAAAACAAAAAATCATTCAGAAAGCTGTTGAAGTTGCCAACAATCGAGTATCTGTAATTGCAGGATTCGGAGGAAACAACACTATGGAAATTGTAAAAGATTTGCAGACATTTGATTTGACAGGAGTAGATGGCATTTTATCTGTTTCTCCTGCATATAACAAACCGACTCAAGAAGGAATTTATGAGCATTTCAAGACGATAGCTCTTAGCACTGAATTACCTATCATTTTGTATAATGTACCGGGTAGGACATCTAGCAATATCCGAACTACCACTACATTACAGTTGGCACATGAGTTTAAAAATATTATTGGAATCAAAGAAGCCACCACTGACTGGGGACAAATACTAGATTTGGCTAGAAACAAGCCTGAAAACTTTTTATTACTTTCTGGCAACGATGATTTGATTGTCCCTCAAATTGCCATTGGATTTGATGGTGTCATTTCTGTCATTGCTAATGCCACTCCCAAATTATTTTCAACCATGGTTCACAGTGCTTTAGATGGTGATTTTAATACAGCTAGAAAAATTCTATTTGAACTAGATGAATTAATAGGAATGATGTTTGAACAAGGTAATCCAGCAGGTGCAAAATGTGCATTAGAACATATTGGAATCTGCTCAGACGAATTGAGATTACCTCTTGTACCTGTCAATTATGATTTGAGAAAAAGAATAGGTCAAAAATTAGCAGGTCTCAGCAAAGAGTTCAAAGATTTGATTAATGACCATTTGAAAGCCTAGACTTCTTAACAAGCATAATAAAAAGGGCTGTCTGAAATATTCAAGACAGCCCTTTTATTATCAATTTAAAAAAATTATTCTACAGCTTTTCTTACCAATTCTGCTGCCTCTGACAGCAAAATAGCTGACTGTACTTTAAGCCCAGATTTTTCAATCATATCTTTTGCAATCTCAGCATTTGTACCTTGCAATCTGACAATGATAGGAATATTAATACTTCCAATATTATTATACGCTTCGATTACTCCTTCAGCTACCCTGTCACAACGAACGATTCCGCCAAAAATATTAATCAAAATTGCTTTAACATTAGGATCTTTCATAATTATCCTAAATGCAGCTTCTACTCTAGTAGCATTGGCGGTACCACCAACATCTAAAAAGTTGGCTGGTTCCCCACCAGATAATTTAATAATATCCATTGTTGCCATTGCCAAACCAGCGCCATTGACCATGCAACCTACATTACCATCTAATTTGACATAATTCAAATCATAGCTTGTTGCTTCAATTTCAGTAGGATCTTCTTCTCCCAAATCTCTCATTAAAGCAATATTGTGATGACGATATAATGCATTGTCATCAATATTGATTTTACAATCAACCGCTAAGACTTTATCATCTGAAGTTTTAAGCAATGGATTAATTTCTATCATTGAAGCATCTGAGTCCTCGTAAGCTTTATATAACTTAGGAACTAAAAGCACCATATTTTTAAATGCATTTCCAGAAAGTCCTAAGTTGAATGCTATTCTTCTCGCTTGAAAAGCCTGTATTCCTATAGAAGGATCTACCCACTCTTTGAAAATCTTCTCTGGAGTATGAGCTGCTACCTCTTCGATATCCATACCACCTTCAGTAGAATACATTATCACATTACATTCTTTAGACCTATCTAAAAGAATAGAAAAATAAAATTCTTTAATATCGCTTTCTCCTGGATAATAAACATCTTCTGCAATGAGAACCTTATTTACTTTTCGTCCTTGAGCCCCAGTTTGAATTGTAACTAATTGATGTCCAATCAAATTTCTGGAAATTATTTTCACATCATCCACAGTTTTAGCAAGAGCAACACCCCTTTGTTCAGTCCCTTCAATCTTACCTTTCCCTCTTCCACCTGCATGTATTTGAGCTTTTACAACCCAAACTTTTGTACCTGTTTCAAGAGAAAGTTTTTTTGCAGCTTCTACAGCCTTTTCAGGAGACTCAGCAACAATACCGTTCTGAACAGTTACTCCATATTGTTGTAAAATTGATTTTGCCTGATACTCATGTATATTCATAAAAATAATTTTATTTAAAATGTTAAGTTACTAGCTATTTTTTACTTCTATTTATTTTGCAATCTAATTTCTCACAAAATACGACCGCAAATGTATATCATAATAGTCTGTTAACAAAAATAAGTGTATTATTGTTGAAAGAAATTTTTAATAGTTAATCAAATATTTTAAAGGTGGCAGATAGTATCCTTAACATAGAGTTGCACCCTGCTTATTTTGCCTATGTAGCAAAAATGTCTAATGAAAAATTTTATTCCAAGTTCCATATCGAACATTTATCCTCTCCTACAGAAAACACAATTGACATTAAACTATTAAGTACTTGGTTAAAACAATTTCAAAAAATTTGGAATCAAACATATAGACAGATTCATATTGCTATTCATGGAGGGCAACCTATCACTACTACTCTGGATCTCGAAAATGGAATTGACACTTTAAAATTACTTCATCCTCATATTACTGAAAAAGATATTATTTTTCAAAAAACACTTACTCCCCAGTTTGTCTGGACTTATAGTATCCCTTTAGAGTTGAAAAACTTGCTAGACAATTACTTTGTAAATCACCAAATTATACCACCAATTTATGGTATGTGCAAATATTATTTAAGCTTAGCTAGTATTAGCCAACTCTTTTTGCATATTACCCCACAAGAAATATATTTTTTCTATCTCAAAGGTAAGCAACCCCAGTATTACAATAGTTTTTTATATAAGAACAAAGAAGACATATTGTATTTTACGCTATTGGTTTATAAAATGTTGAATTTTTCTACAGATACTTACCCTCTAGCATTGACAGGACTTATTGAAAAAGATTCAGAAATATATAAATTTTTATACCAATACATTAGAAATATTTATATTCAGGAGATCAATATTGAATTAGATAAAAATGTGATAAAAGAAGAAAGTCTCCAGCCAAATTATTTTGCAAACCTTTTATTCATAAACAATTGAGAATCATTTCAGGAACATTAGGAGGAAGAAGGTTAAATCCTCCTAGGAATATTCCAGCAAGGCCTACAACAGATATAGCCAAAGTTGCTTTATTTAATATTTTAAGTAATTATATTGACTTTGCCAACATCAAATATTTAGATTTGTTTTCAGGCACGGGAGCAATCTCATTTGAGATGTATTCTAGAGGATGCAGAGATATTACAATGGTTGATTTGTCACATATCAGCGTTGATTTTCAAAAAAAATCACTTGAAGACCTCAAAATTTCAACTGATAATATCAAGATTAACAAAGGTGATGCCATTCAATACTTGAAATCCAGTAGACAAACTTTTGATTTGATTTTTGCAGGCCCTCCTTATGCTTTAGATGTGATAGATGAAATCCCCGATATGGTTATACAACATCCTCACTTATTGGCAGAAAATGGTTGGTTTATTTTAGAGACTTCTCATAAACATAACTTTGTTAATCATCCAAATTTGTTGCAAGTAAGAAATTATGGACAAACACATTTTTGGTTTTTCTCCCATCATCAACAAGCATAAATATAATGATGAAAAAGATTGCTATTTTCCCTGGTTCATTTGACCCAATTACCAACGGACATATTGATATAGTAGAAAGAGCTTTGCCTTTATTTGATGAAATTATTATTGCCATAGGCGTCAATACACAGAAAAAATATCTCTTTCCTTTGGAAGATAGAGTTTCATGGATAAAAACTGTATTCCAAAACGAACCTAAAATAAAAGTCGAACACTATAGTGGTCTGACTATTAATTATTGTAAACAAAAGCAAGCACAATATATATTAAGAGGAATTAGAAGCTCTGCCGATTTTGAATATGAAAAAACAATTGCTCATCTCAATCATACAATGCAACCAAACATTGAAACAATTCTTATCCTATCAAAAGCAGAACTATCTTCTGTATCTTCTACTATAGTTCGAGAAATCATCCTTGGACATGGAGATGTCAGTAAATTTATTCCTCAATCTATTTTAGAAAGCGTAATCAAAAGCATCTAATATTTATAAGCCAAATAGATTGATTGCATTTTGAGTAGTATGGAATTGTATTCCTTCAATCGAACAATTCTTGATTTCTGCCAATTTCTCAGCAATAACTGGAATATAGCTACTTTCATTTCTTTTACCACGATAAGGCACAGGAGGTAAATAAGGAGCATCTGTTTCTAATAATATCTTTTCTAATGGTACTTTGCTAAAAACTTCTACTGAATTAGACTTTTTATAAGTCAAAGGCCCCCCAATTCCTAGATAAAAATTTTTCAAATCAACAATTTGTTGAGCTTCATCAACTGTACCACTGAAACAATGAAAGACACCTCTCAAACGATCATCCCAATTTTCATAAATCAAATCTATTGTATCCTGAATAGAATCTCTCGTATGCAAAATTATTGGCAAATTTAATTCCTTAGCCCATTGAATCTGAATTTTTAAAGCTTCTTTCTGTTCCTCTTTATAAGTCAAATCCCAATAATAATCCAAACCCGTTTCCCCAATAGCAAATATCCTTTTATGAACAAATTGATGAGGTGCTGAAGCCCATGAGTACATTACTTTTAGAACATCTTCAAAATCTTTTTTAACATCACAAGGATGAAGCCCCACTGTTGGGTAACAAATCAAAGGATATCTTAGAGTCAAATCAACTATTCTTTCTAAGGAAGGAATATCAATATTGGGCAAAATAATTTTTCTCACATTTTGAGATACTGCTCTTTGAATGACCTCATCTATATCATCATCAAAATTAGGTTGGTAAATATGTGCATGCGAGTCTATCCAATAATTCATAGTGCAAAAATAAGTAGAAAAATTTGACTACCTAAAAAAGAAACTTGAATAAATCTCACTGCAAAACAACAAATTCAAGGCCTCTATCCTTCATATTCTTTACCCAGTACTCCAAAACATTTACATATTTCGCAAAACAATCTGGACGATCATGCAATACAATAATATCACCACCTTTCACACTAAACAATCTTTTTTCCAAAATCTCAATACTAATATCTTCATCAAAATCTCCAGGCATAAAATTAAATTGACAACATTTCATTTCAGGATAAGATGAGTGAATCTCTTTCCATTGGCTCTTTAAAATTTTACCATAAGGAGGCCTGAAAAGATGACTTTTGATGCTTGAATTTCCTTTGATAACATCTTCAACATATTTTCTTTGGTGAGTCTTCCATCCATTCAAATGCGAATAAGAATGAGAACCAATTTGATGTTGACTATTCTGAATTAATTGAAAAGTATCAGGATACAATTCAACCTGTTTACCTAATAAAAAATGAGTACAAGAAATATCACATTTCAATAACAATTCAAGTAACAAAGGGGTACTTTGCGGATGAGGACCATCATCAAAAGTTAAAGCAATCTGATGAGAAGCAACATTCCACACATAATTTGGGAAAATCGAACTGACAATCTTTGAAACTCTAACGAAATACACTCTCCATTTATTTAAATTAAAAAACTGATGAAAAGATATAACTATTTTATACCAATAATCTACTTATAAACTAGAATAAACATACAAAATTATTTAAGAAGACCTACCTTTGTTACTCTTGAAAGAATATAAATAATGAGCAGACCAGTCAGGGTAAGATTTGCACCTAGTCCAACAGGACCATTACATTTAGGTGGAGTAAGAACAGCACTATATAACTATCTTTTCGCAAGAAAAAATGGAGGTAAATTTATTTTAAGAATAGAAGATACTGATCAGACAAGATTTGTTCCCGGAGCAGAAGAGTACATCATGAATTCTCTCAAATGGGCGGGTATGGAACTTGATGAAGGAATAATAGAAGGTGGAGAATTTGGCCCATATAGACAAAGTGATAGAAAACATCTATATAAAAAATATGTAGATCAGCTTATAGAATCTGGTCATGCATATTATGCATTTGACACTCCAGAAGAATTGGATGAAATGAGGGAAAGACTCAAATCTCAAGGTGTTCCAAATCCAGCCTATAATCATGTTACAAGACAATACATGAAAAATTCTATTTCTCTACCCGCAGATGAAGTCAAAAGGAGATTAGAAGAAAACCAAGCTTATGTCGTTAGAATAAAAGTATCTAGAAATGAAGAAATTAGATTTCATGATATAATAAGAGGATGGGTTATATTTAATTCTAGTCAAATTGATGATAAAGTCATTTTTAAAAGTGATGGAATGCCTACCTACCACATGGCAAATATTGTCGATGATTATCTGATGAAAATCACTCATGTTATCCGTGGAGAAGAATGGCTACCCTCAACACCTGTTCATGTTTTACTATACAAATTTTTAGGATGGGAAGACATGATGCCAGAATTTGCACACCTACCACTCATATTAAAACCAGATGGAAACGGCAAATTAAGTAAGAGAGATGGGGACAGATTAGGATTTCCAGTCTTTCCATTAAACTGGATAAATCCTGAAACTAAAGAAGAATCCATAGGATTTAAAGAAAGAGGCTTTTTACCTGATGCATTTGTAAATATATTGGCATTTTTAGGCTGGAATCCTGGAGGCACACAAGAATTGTATAAAAAAGAAGAATTAATTGAAGCCTTCTCATTAGAAAGAGTAAGTAAGTCAGGTGCAAAATTTGATTTTGAAAAAGCCAAATGGTTCAATCAACAATATATTAAAGCAACACCAATTGACAATTTACTAGAATCTCTTAGAGATGAATTTATATCCGCAAATATTCATAAAGATGATGAATATCTAAAAAAATACATTCAATTGTTTGTGGATAGAGTCACTTTTGTCAAAGAATTTATCAGCATAGGATATTATATGTTTAAAAAACCTAATTCTTATGATGAAGTACAATTCAATAAACGATGGACTAAAGAAAACATTCCAGCCACTTTTGATAATATTAAAACTCAACTAAGTGAACTAAATGATTGGAAATCAAATAATATTGAATCTGTTATCAAACAAGTCTTAAATGACAATGGTTGTAAATCAGGAGATATTATGTCCACTTTCAGAATCATGATCAGTGGAGAAGCTGGCGGACCACCATTATTTGAAATGGCAGAAATGATAGGAAAAGAAGAAGTTATAGAAAGAATGAATACAGCAATAGCTTATTTCAGCAAATAATCTTTTAAGTATATTAGAATTGTCAAAGTGTTCTTTTCATTATTTTGAATAATGAAATACTAATATTACATTGTTCCACAATAGAATTCTCCTATATATTTTGAGCATTCATGATTGTGTGCAAGCAGCAGAGAACACAATATATATTTTCCTTCTAAAAACGACAAAGCCTTATGATGGAATATCATAAGGCTTTGAAGATAGATAGGTTGGCGGCGACTTACTCTCCCACCCGCATGGGGCAGTACCATCAGCGCTAAGGGGCTTAACTTCTCTGTTCGGAATGGGAAGAGGTGAACACCCTTGCTATAACCGCCATTGTCTCTTGTGGCTGCTGTTGCCAGTATATTGTTGACACAACCGGAAGTAAATCTTTAGAACTTTGTGTATCTCTCTCGAAATACTAACTTATATAAAACCTTCGGGCGATT
>JAMLHI010000006.1 GCA_023957235.1 Chitinophagales bacterium
TTGTCTTCCTTTTCAATTGTCCAAGCCGTACCTCCAAGTTTTGCATAAGAGTTTAATGCAATGTTTGTCATTGTAAAGGCATTCAAATTCTGTCTTATGGTTTCTATTTGCACATCCTGTGTTGGAATACCATTGCCTATAAACTTTGCTTTGCAGACATAATATGGCGAATTGTTTGGACTTAGCTTTTCTTGGGATTCATTTACGATTACATAAATCAAGTCGCACTTTTGTAAAGCATCATCATAAAGTACTTCCTTGTAATTTTCTAATTCTTTTCCTGCAATAGTTTTAAAATGAAAGCTCAAAGTATTGAAATGGAAAACCTCTTTTAGTTTTGCTTCAATTTTCTTTACAAAGCCTTCTGTTTCGCCCTGATATTCAGAAGGACAAATCACACCAATATTGATTTGTTTATTTTGATAAAGCTCCAATGAATAAGGCTGATAAGCCTTAACCATTTGGTCGTAATATTTTAAACCTTGCGTGTTCTTGCGATTACTATAAAAATATCGCTGTGGCTTTCCAATGATTTCGGGCTTGATTAATTCATCTTCAAAAGGCAAATACTTCTTAGAAATAGCATTTATTGCTAGTCCAAAAGGCAATTTAATTTCCGTTCTATTTTTATCAAGCCATTTGTAAAAGCCGTCAATTACTGCAAAGCATTTTGAGTTTTTGTTCTCCTCACTAATTATTTGGTCGTATTTGGCTGTTACTCCCTTGGTTTCTAAAAATCGCTTTATTGATTGCCTGTTTGCAAAAATTCTATCTTCATCACCTTTTAATCCTTTAATGTCAATGCCATATTTCTCAAACTCTGATTTACTCCAAGTAAAAGAGTTTTTGAGTGAAGTGGACAAAGAAAAGCCCAAAAGCAATTTGCTTTCTTTGAAAAAAAAGCAAGGTGAAAAATGTACTATTCGGTTTACTGATAGTCCTTCAATACTTCCATTCAACACATCTTTCGGTGAAATTATTTCCCAAGAGTTTGAATGTTTATTCTTAAATATTCGATATCCTTTGGGTTCTACGAAATCAATAATAGACCTTTCTAGTATTTTAGAAAGCACTTTTGCTTTCGCGGTAAAGTCAATATTAATTGATACAGAATTTTTAGGAAGTTCACATTCACTTGAATTCCTCCAAAGTAATATTTTATCATCATCCCGATAAAATGAAAGATTTGGAAAACTTTCTTTTAAGCTAATGAATGCTTCTTTTGAAGCGTAGGGGCTATACTCAACTGAATCAATTGAAGCAGCTTTTGTAGGAATATCTACTTGATAGAAGTTTAAAAATAGACCACTCATTATGCTGCCAATGCTTCATTTAATTCGTTAATAATTTCTTCTGTTTGTTCGCCAAACAATTGCCACATCTTGCCCAATCCACCTTGTGCGTTGAAGGGATTCAAATCAAAGTCGTCTTTGTCAATATGGAAACTATTCACTACATAATCTTTAAT
The DNA here is from genome assembly GCA_023957235.1 of Chitinophagales bacterium. Lineage (GTDB taxonomy): Bacteria > Bacteroidota > Bacteroidia > Chitinophagales > JADIYW01 > JAMLHH01. The sequence goes on from JAMLHI010000006.1 coordinate 1,469, forward strand.
CATTCTCAGCCATTGCATTTGTTCTTCGTTGAATTTGGTTGCACCGGCTTGTTTCTTGAAAACCCAATCCTGAAAATTCTTGTCCACTATTTTATCGTAACTCGTCAAAGTATTATCTAATCCACTGATTTTTCTAATCAATGAAACAATTGCAGTCAATTCATTTCTAGGTGAGCCGTTGCATTGTTCCAAAGCTTCATAAGCTCGCCACACATTCAAAGGAGCAACTGAAGGTTTATCGTTTTGGAGTTTTTCCAAAACCTCTTTTATCATTGAATAGGTTAGTTCTCTTCTTCTAAATGGTTGGTTGTAAAAAATCTGCAAAGCCATCAATTCGTCTTTGTGTTCTTGCATCCATTCTGAAAAACTGGTAATGATTTCATTTGCTTTATTGGTGTTGTCTTTGTCCCAACCAACGTGAATGACTTCATCAGGATTTGCCAAGTCAATTTTTTGTTCATGTGCTTTGCGAACATTTTCAATGTATTCGTTTAGTTCTCCTGTAAATACTTTAGCTGCTTCGTTCTGTAGATTTTCTGTTTGGGTTTTTATTTCCGCTTCAATCTCTACTGGTGCAGCACCTGCCATTTCAGTTCTTATCTTGCTTTCAATTTCTTCTAAAACATCAGGATTAAAAGCATTCAGCAATTCTTTAACCACTTGCGAAACACTTTTACCGTTTGCCTTTTCAGTAAATTGCTTTTTCTCCTTTTCGGTAATCTGTTTGTCTAATCTTGTCAGTCGGTTAGCTAACGAAGTGAATAATTCTTCTTCTCTTGCACCTACTGCAATGGCTTGAAGCAAATCTTTTAACGGAACTCCAGGTTTCTTTTCTAAAGGTCGGCTATCGGTTTTTAAACTTTTGGTTACACCAATGGCATCCACAATTACAAAATGGTCTTTAGTGAATCTTGCAGTAGGCGTAACTTTTCGCAAACTATCCAAATCAATGGTTCTTGTGCCTCTGCCTTTCATTTGCTCAAAGTAGTTTTTGCTCTTTACATCACGCATAAAAAGCAAACATTCCAATGGCTTTACATCTGTACCTGTGGCAATCATATCTACCGTTACCGCAATGCGTGGATGATAGTCGTTACGGAATTGAGCCAAGGTGCTTTTTGGGTCTTCGCTGTTGTAGGTGATTTTCTTGCAGAATTTATTTTCTTCGGCAAACTCCTCACGAACTATGTCAATTATGTCGTTTGCGTGGCTGTCGGTCTTGGCAAAAATCAATGTTTTAGGAACTTCAAAATTTCCGTTTTTATCGTAACGGTCTTTGAAAATGGTCGGTAAATGTTCTTTAAAAGTGCGAATGATGGTTCTTATCTGATTGGGATTTACTACATCTTTATCCAATTGTTGTTTTGAATATTCTTCGTCTTCATCCTGCAATTCCATGCGTTTTCTTCTGCTCAGCCGTTCACGGTGTTCAATGTATTCGCCTTTCCAAAGTGTAGCACCTTGTTGGGTTACTTTTGTGTCAATGATAAACACTTCATATCCTACATTCACGCCATCAGCAACCGCCATTTCGTGAGAATATTCACTTACCAAATTTTGGTCGAAATATCCAATGGTTCTTTTGTCGGGAGTAGCGGTTAAGCCCACTTCAAAAGCATCATAATATTCAAGAACTTGTTTCCACAAATTGTAAATACTCCTGTGGCATTCATCAATTACAATAAAATCAAAAAACTCAATCGGCATTTTGCCGTCATACTCAATAGGTGGAATTTCTCTAGGTTGATATTTTCTCTCGTTTGGATTTTCTTCTTCGGCTGCTTCTTCTAATTCGGTTCCCTTTAAAATTGAATACAAACGCTGAATTGTGCTTATGCAAACTTGACTGTCGGTTGCTATGTAGCTTGATTTTAGCCTCTGAACGCTATATAGTTCAGTAAACTTTCTATTGTCATCATTCGGAACGAATGACACAAATTCCTGCTCAGCTTGTTCGCCAAGGTTTTTTGTGTCAACCAAAAATAAAACTCGTTTTGCCTTTGCATATTTCAACAAACGATAAATGGCAGTAATAGCAGTAAAAGTTTTACCTGAACCAGTTGCCATCTGTATTAAGGCTCTTGGTCGGTTTTCTTTGAAAGATGTTTCAAGTTTAGTGATGGCGTTGATTTGACAATCTCTCAATCCATCCGTTTGCAAAGCAGGTAAATCCAACAATCTTCTGCGAAGCGACTTATCTCTTTTTACCCAATCTCTTAATGTTTCAGGTCTGTGAAAACTGAAAACTTCTCTTGCTCTTGGTTTTGGGTCTGTAAAGTCCGTAAACCTTGTTACTTCTCCTGTGCTGATATACACAAAAGGCAGTGGTTCATTCTTTAGATGTTTGAGTTTAGCGTTTGCATAATCTTCACCTTGTCCTTCGTGAACTGTGACTCGTCCTAAAAAAAGTTTACAGTTTAATAGATTAATTCTGTTATAAGTTTACAATTCATTTTTAGTCCTGATTTGGGTTTACAATAGTAGGATTTTTTCGATAATAATTCTTCCATAATCTTTCTATTTTTATCTTGGTTTTTGAATGATGAATATGATTTGGTGTCAAATTACTGATACTCATGTGAGGTCTTTCGCTGTTATATAAATTCACTATGTCTTTGAGTAGTGTCTTGGCTTCATTGATATTATTAATGTCATACGTTTCTAAATACTCATCTTTAATAATTCCGTTTATTCTTTCTGCTACTGCATTTTCTAAAGGATTTCCATTTTCGGTCATACTAATTTTTATACCATTGTCCTGTAATAACTTTACATAAGCATGGCTACAATACTGAATGCCTCTGTCACTGTGATGGATAAGATTCATAAGGCTCTCTGCCCCCAAGGCAGAGAGAGCCTTATGCAAAGCTTCAATACTTTCTATGGCTTCCATTGTTTCAGCTACCTGATAGCCTACAATTTTATGTGAGTAGGCATCGGTAATCAAGCTGATATAAAGGTGTTCGCCAGTGTTAATTTTCCAGTAAGTGATATCGCTCACCCATAGCTGGTTTGGAGCTGTTGGTACAAATTCTCGTATTAGATTGGGATACTTTCTTAGCCAATGGTAAGAGTTAGTGGTCTGTATCCTCCGCTTTCTTTTCCTTATGAGTAAATGATTGGAAGACAGTAGGTTGAATAATCCATCTCTGCCTATTTTTATTTGATGTTCAAGTAGGAATGGTTGTAACATTTCATATAGTTTTCGTGTTCCCATTCTTCGATGTTTTTTACGGATTTCTTTTACTCGTTGTATTACCAAATCTTCTTCCAAGGTAGTTGAGATTCCTTCCCAATTGTTTTGATAATAAGCCTGTCTGCTGATACCAAACCATCCACATAGCTTGGCTAATCCTATGTGTGAAAAATTACTTTTCATGGCTTCTATGGTTTGGTATTGAACTTTTTTCTTATCGGAATTTTAAACTCCTTTTCAGCAACATCTACCATTGTAGAGAAAGCAATTGCTTTTAGCTCTGCATCTTTTAATTGCTTTTCTAATTCCACTATTCGCTTTTTTAATTGCAGGTTATCAAATGATTCATCATCATTGTTAGTTGCTCTGTCTGGTTTGATTTTTTTCTGTACCATTGGATATAGATTTGATACAAAGTTAGGTCTTCTGGTTTTGATTCCAGTATTGTAGCCTAATTGTCGCATCCAGCGAAGCAACTGCCCGTGCTCTTGTTCTTCACCAGTGTATTTCTCCCAAATCTCCACCTTGGTACATTGAGTAGAAATTAACTCCTGAATGATCTTGTGTTTCTCCTCTACGGTAAAATATTTACCCGCTTTTTGAATGATTTTTTTGTCCATTTTTTACACTTTTTAGTGTAAACCTATTTTAGGACAAGACATCGGCTAAAAAAAATCCTGTGCGGTGGGCTTTTTTATTTTTTCGGTGTCAGATTATTATTTTTCAAGCGTTGAATTTTAGCGGTACGGTTGTCCTGCCATTGCCACTAACATGAAAATATGAGAGCAAAATTACTTGATAATGTAATTATAATTTACAGTAGTAGGCTGAGATGTTTCGTCTTAACAAAGATAGACACTCTATTTAGTTTGATGTTTGTTTGGGTGAAGGTCACTCTAAAATGCCACATAACTTGTCATTTGGCTTGCTATTCCTTCTGAATAGTTACTGCTTTCGGAATTTGTTTTTTGAAATAGCGGATTATAAATAATAAAAAGAAGAAAATAATAATACAAACAACACCTGCAATTACAAAAGGAATCACTAAGCTAAATATGCTTCCTGCGATAGCCAAAATATGTTCAAAGGTTGCAACAAGGGGATTGGCTATACCTGCAGTAGTAGCGGTTGACGTGGCTCTGGCTAAAGCTGTTCCTCCTTGGATGATTCCTGCACTGCCACCTCCTACGATGATGCCTAAACCCCATTTTAGCATGGGATCTATGTCTGGTAGAATTGTAGAAGCGGTTAATAATGTACCTGCAATGATTGATGCCGGAGTCATGATGGTGTCTAAAATATTATCAACAAATGGAATATAATATCCGCCAATTTCAAAAAGTGTAGCTATGCTAAAACAAATTAATGCGGCAGTACTACCCATCCAAAGAAAACCTTCTCCTAAATTTAAGATTCCTAATTTAGTGGCAATGCTCGCCACCAACAAGGGCACAAAAACGCGAAAGCCACAAGATGCGCTCAGCCCAAGACCCATTACAAAGCTCAATAGTATTTTGTTGTCACTGAAAAAATGCCAAGCATCTTTAGAAACAAATTGCATAATAGTTGTATCCATATTGAAATGTAATATTTTTTAATTGCAACATCAAATTATTTTCTGATCTACTCTTCTAATACTTCTCTGTTTTGTTGTTTGGATAATGATATTTTTGCTGAATTACCAAGAAAATTTAGTGCCAATATTAGAATGTAAAATTTGGGACGCAGCAAAATCAAAATATTCAAGGATGATATTTAATAATTTGGTTTTAATAATTATCTTTGCGCCACTATAAATTGAGTGGCTTCTATGGTTCTTCCTGATGTAAAAATAATTTCTGGTCGTTCTACACATTTCTTAGCTGAGAAAATTGTAGATAGTTATGGAGATTTGCTGACTGATGTGGAGGTCTTGCAATTCAGTGATGGTGAGTTTGAACCTATTATTCAAGAGTCAGTTAGAGGGTCTTTTGTATTTATTATTCAATCTACATTTGCTCCTTCAGATAATTTAATGGAGCTTTTGATGTTGATAGATGCGGCAAAAAGAGCATCAGCTGGATATATTATTGCAGTAATGCCTTATTTTGGATTGGCTCGCCAAGACAGAAAAGACAAACCTAGAGTAGCAATTGGTGCCAAATTAGTGGCAGATTTATTGACGGCAGCTGGAGCAAATAGAGTCATGACTATGGATTTACATGCTCCTCAGATACAAGGTTTTTTTAATATTCCAGTGGACCATTTGGATGCATCAGCTATTTTTGTTCCTTATTTGGAAAGCCTTCAAATTTCTGATTTATGTTTTGCTTCCCCAGATGTTGGTAGTACTAAGCGTGCTCGTGCTTATGCCAATGCCTTAGGAGGAGATTTGGTCATTTGTGACAAGCATAGGACAAAGGCCAATGAGGTTGAATCTATGAGGCTGATAGGTGATGTGACAGGTAAAAATGTGGTACTTGTAGATGATTTGATAGATACAGGAGGAACATTGGTGGCCGCTGCCAACCTGATTATGGAAAAAGGAGCTAAAAGTGTGAGAGCTTTAATTACTCATCCAGTATTGTCAGGGAAAGCGTATGAAAGAATTGAATCATCTCATTTGTTGGAATTGGTAGTTTGTGATACAATACCATTGAGACAGACTTCATCAAAAATAAAAGTAATTTCAGCAGCATCTCTTTTTGCAAAAGCAATACGAAATGCTCATGAGTATAAATCTATTAATTCATTATTTATTCAAAAAAACAAAAATTAAAAGCCATGAAAACGTTTACCATTGACGGAAAACAAAGAACGGAGGTTGGTAAAAAGGCCAGTAAAGCAGACAGAGTAGCGGGACGCATTCCATGTGTTCTCTACGGTGGAGGCAATGAAACTGTTCATTTTACAACAAGTATTACTGAAGTAAGAAACTTAGTTTACTCTCCAAATTTTTACAAAGTAATCATTAATATTAATGGAAAATCTACAGAAGCATTAATGAAAGATATTACTTTTCATCCTACTACTGAAGAAATTTTGCACATTGATTTTCATCAATTGATACCAGGTCAAATTGTGAATGCGGAAATTCCTATTAATATAGTTGGACAATCTGAAGGTGTGAAAATTGGTGGTAAATTATTAGTGAAAGTTCGCAAACTGAAAGTAAAATCTACTCCTGAAGCATTGAAAGATATGATTGATGTGGATATCACTCCATTGAAATTGGGACAGTCTATAAAAATTAAAGATTTACCTGAGCAAGGTTTTCAAATTATTAATTCCAAAAGTATTCCTATTGCTTCTATTGAGATTCCAAGAGCTCTTAAAAGCGCTGGAGCCAAAGCAGAGAAGAAATAAGTTGATTCTGATTGATTCTACAAAAGCCATTTCATTTCGAAATGGCTTTTGTTTTTTTATTCATTGAATATATTTACATAGTAACAATATTTAAATAGAACTATAAAAATCATAAAGTCATTTACTTATCTTTGATTCCATAATCTGATTCGATGAAAAATCTTTTACTTCTTTTCATGACTGTTTATAGTTTAAATGCATATTCACAAAGGACTTGTGGTTCGCATACACTTTATGAACACAATATGGCTACTGATGAAAATTTTCAAAAGAGAGATAAGCAAATTGAAGATTTTACTCTTCAATTTATGAAATCTCATTCTTCATCAAGAATGGCAGCAGAAGAAGTTATTATCCCAGTAGTATTCCATGTGGTTTACAACACGTCTATTCCGAAGGAAAATATTCCAGATGCTGCTATTTATGAACAACTTGAAACTTTAAATAAAGATTTTAATGCGCTCAATGAAGATATATTGAAAGTTCCTGAGCCTTTCAAACCTTTTATTGGCAATTTTAAATTAAAATTTGTTTTGGCTAATAGAGATCCAAATGGGAATGTGACTAATGGAATTCTTCGAGTTCCTACTACACGGAAAGATTTCAATATACTGAATAACAATATTAAATATGCTAATAAAGGTGGGAGTGCTGCTTGGGATACCAAAAGCTATTTGAATATTTGGGTAGGTGATGTAAAAGATGAAGCTAATCAACCAGGTCTTTTAGGTTATGCTACATTTCCAACTAGTGTAGGCTCTGTGCTAGATGGAGTTGTTATTAGTTATACGGCATTAGGAAAAACAGGTGCAGAAAGTCCTTTTAATTTGGGAAGAACTGCAACACATGAAGTAGGTCATTATTTCAATTTAAGACATATTTGGGGAGATCAAAATAATTGTACCTCTGATGATTTAGTCGGTGATACCCCTCAACAATATAAAGCCTCTAGTGGCAATCCTACTTTCCCTAAGGAAGATCAATGTACAAAAGGTAATGGAATCATGTTTATGAATTATATGGATTATTCATATGATAAATCTTTGATCATGTTTACGCTAGAACAAGCTAGTCGTATGACGGCCGCTTTAGATGGTCCGAGAAAATTGTTGAAAACTTCTAAGGGATATGTAGATGAGCCTAAAAATAATGTTGATTTACAACTGCTAAGAATTGTTTATCCTATTACAAATATTTGCTTTGGAGATGTTTTACCAGTAGTTCGGGTGAAGTCCTTGGGTGTTAATGAGGTTAAAAATTTCACTGTTTCTTTGCATTTGAATAATATACTTACTCAATCTCAATCATGGAGTGGAGTAATGCATTTTGGGGATTCTGTAAATATTGTTTTTGATCCCATTTTTTTAGCAGAAGGTGCGTATAATGTTTCTTATACTGTTACTCTAAGTGGTGATGAAAATCCAGATAATAATTCTAAATCTCAAGTGTTAAATGTTGCAGGTGTAACTGCTTTGCCATTTAATGAAAATTTTGAGAGCCTGCTGTTTAATAATGGAGTGGCTATTAATAATCCTGATGGAAAAATAACATGGACAAGGTCATCAATCAATGCGAGTACTCTAGGAAATTATTCATTTTTCATCAATAATTTTGAATATGATCCAGAGGCTTTAGATGTTGGATATGGTGAAAAGGATGATATTGTACTTCCCAATTTAAGTTTTAGTAATCAGTCTAATGTCAAGATGATATTTGATTTGTCAGCCGCTCAATATACAAGTGTGATGACTTCAGATAATAATTGGGACTCATTGCAGGTATTGATTTCTACGGATTGTGGCAAATCTTTTTCATTGTTGTACAACAAATTTGCTGGTAGTTTGATTACAATTCCTACTGCCAAAACTACTTTTTTTACACCATCTCAATTGTCTCAATGGAGAACAGAAACAATAGATTTAAGTGCTTATGATGGTTTGGATCAGGTTAAATTAGTGATTAGAAATATTTCCAATTTTGAAAATAATATCTATATCGATAATTTGAGAATATTGGGTGATGTTGTTACTGGACTCAATCAAACTTCATCAGAGGTGCAAATCAGCCTTTTCCCCAATCCAACTAATCAACAAGTGACAGTGCGTATGGGGCATTTAGTGTCTAAGTTGAAGTCTGTAGAATGGATAAACATGATGGGGCAGTCTGTTTCAATGGATATGCTTTACAATGATAGAAATACATTATATTTTGATTTTTCAAATCAGTCAAAAGGCTTGTATATAGCTAGGTTTTTATTTGAAGATGGTTCAGTAAAAACTGATAAGTTACTTGTACAATAAGAATTTTGATTTTCTTTATTCTTATAGATCATTATTAAATTGATAGATTAGGATATGAATTTTATGTGTCAAATATGTCTATAGCAATTCTTGAGCAATATTTCCCTGATTTATCAGATGAACAAAAGGGAAAGTTTGAACAAATGATAAAACTTTATCAGGATTGGAATGAAAAAATCAATGTCATTTCAAGAAAAGATATGGATGAATTTGTTGAAAGGCATATTTTACATTCGCTTTCAATAGCCAAATATCTTCCAATGAAAGAGGGATGGTATGTTGTGGACTTAGGTACTGGTGGAGGTTTTCCGGGTATTCCATTAGCGATATTATATCCAAATGTTCAGTTTGTTTTAGTGGATTCCATTGGTAAGAAAATTAAAGTGGTGGAGGCTGTGAAAAATGATTTGAAATTAGATAATGTCAGAGCGATTTGGGGTAGAGTAGAAAATGTTGATGTCAAAGCTAATTTAGTGGTTACAAGAGCTGTCGCTCCCTTATCTCAATTGGTTACTTGGACTAAGAAAATCTTAAAGCCTCAGTCAAAAGGAATAATAGCCTTGAAAGGAGGAGAGCTTTCCGAAGAATTGAAGGGCTTCAAAAGAAATACAAAGGTGACACCTTTGCCTGAAATTTACAAAAATGAATCTTTTTTTGAAACGAAAGTAATAGTGCATTATAAACCCTCTTCTATTTGATTTTTTGGATTGTATTTATATTAACATTATTTATATAATTGCATAATTCCAAAGATGATAATTAGATAGTTTTAATAGATTGCTAGTTCTTATTTCCCTTTATTCAACGTATATTGCACATGGAAATATTATGGAAAAGATTCGTTTGAAAATATTGTCTGTCTCACCAAGTCTTGCTCAAAACAATACTTATGTTGTAGTTTTGGGTGATGTCGAAAGGCAAAGAAATTTACCTATAGTAGTTGGAAATACTGAAGCTCAGTCTATTATTTTGGTGATAGAACAATTAATGACGCCACGACCATTGACACATGATTTGATGAAAAGAATTATGGATTCCTATGATATTGAATTAAAAGAAATTATTATCAGCAAAGTGATTGAAGGAGTGTTTTTCTCTCAGTTGATTTGTGAAAGAAATGGCCAAAGTATAACGATTGATTCAAGAACTTCAGATGCTATTGCATTGGCAGTTAGATATAATTGTCCAATTTATACTTATGATACAATCATGGAGTCACTGGGAATAGATAAAGAAGATTTAGAAGGCAATGAAATAGAAAGTATTGAAGAAAGTGAGACTTTTCAAGATATGATTCAACCTGCGATTGAATCTAAAGTGTCTGAATTAAGTATGTCTTCAAATGCTGAATTAGAAAGTATGCTGGCCAAAGCTTTGGAACATGAAGATTATGAAAGAGCTGCAATAATCAGAGATGAACTTGATAAAAGAAAATGATCTTAAAAAAATCAGATTTCTTATTTTTTGAAATTAAATTTCTTGAATAGTAGATGCGAATTAAGGGTTTAATTCTATCTTTTGTCTTAATATTTGTTAGAAATAGATAAATTAATAATTAATCTAAATTAGAACCCTTATTTTTACTCATTCTTAATAAGCAAGAAGTGCAGACATTAGATCAAATCAAGACTGGCTATCGTGCAAGAGTGGTTTCTTATAAAGAACCCATTATAGCAAGTCGCTTAATGGCAATGGGTATCATTCCGGGTACAGAGTTAATGGTACTAAGGAAATCCTTAATGAGTTCAACTTATTTTATTCAGTTTCCCAAATTGGCATTAGCACTTAGAAGAGATGAAGCTGCATTGATTGTTATTGAAAGCGAGATATAATTATAATGAGTTTTTCGAAATATCAAGTTGCATTATCCGGAAATCCGAATGTTGGAAAATCATCTGTTTTTAATTTATTAACTGGATTGCATCAGACAGTCGGGAATTTTCCGGGAGTAACAGTAGATAGGAAGTCAGGGGTCTTTCAATTGGGGCAATTAGGCAAAGTCAGTATAATTGATTTGCCAGGTTTATATAGCTTATTTCCTTCTTCTGAAGATGAAAAAGTAGTAGTGGATGTCTTAATGAGAGGAGTCAATGATTCTTCGATAGATATTGTAGGATATATTGTAGATGCCAATGACCTAGAAAGAAATCTTTTACTTTTTACTCAAATTAGAGATTTAGGATATAAAATGGTAGTCGGTGTTAATATGTTGGACACTGCACTAGCCAATGGACTTCAGATAGATTTACAAGGACTGAGTCTTTCCTTTGGAGTACCTTTTGTGGGTATAAATGGTAGGACAGGTGAGGGGATAGAAGAGTTTAAAAACTCGCTAGAGCATGAAATTTTCAATCAGGCTACCAAGTGTTCTTATCAATTTAGTGATAATGAAGAGCAAATAGCTAAAGATGTGAATTCAATCATTCAGTTTGATTCTCAATATATTGCATTGTTATTGGCTCATCAATATAAAAGGAGTCCATTATTAAAGGATACCCAAAAGGAATTTATTGCCACACTTATTAAAAAGTATAGCTTTAATTCGATTGATATTCAATTGGATGAGATGATGAAGCGCTACCAAATGATTACTCCTTTGGTACAGAAATCTTCAAGCCATATCCCTATGGAAATGGATTCTTTGACAAGGAAAATTGACAAAATTCTTACTCATCGCATATTTGGATTAGTATTTTTTATTGGACTAATGCTTCTTGTTTTTCAGGCCATATTTTCATGGGCAGAGAAGCCTATGGAATGGATAGAAGGTGGTTTTGTTGGTCTGAATCAAATAATTTCTGGAATTGTTCCAGACGGTTGGTTTCAGAGGTTGCTGACAGATGGCATAGTAAGTGGACTTTCTGGAGTACTGGTTTTTATTCCTCAGATTGCTATTTTATTCTTTTTGGTTTCCATTTTGGAAGAGTCAGGATATATGGCAAGGGTAGTCTATATGATGGATAGCTTCATGAGGAGATTTGGATTAAATGGCAGAAGTGTGGTTTCATTGATATCAGGAGGAGCATGTGCTATTCCCGCTATAATGTCCACTAGGACGATAAGTAATTGGAAAGAGCGACTAACTACAATTATGGTGACTCCTTTGATCAGCTGTTCGGCCCGTATTCCTATTTTTGCTATTCTTATAGCGATAGCTATACCTGCCGAAAAGGTTGGAGGTTGGATCAGTTTGCAGGCCTTAGTGTTTATGGGATTGTATGTCTTAGGTACTGGAACGGCTTTAATAGTAGCATGGGTTTTTCATAAAATTTTAAAAACAGAAGAAAGGAGTTTCTTGGTCATGGAACTGCCTAGGTATCAAATGCCTCAGTGGAGAGGTGTGTTTTATAATGTATGGGAAAAAGTGAAAGTGTTTATTATAGAAGCTGGTAGAGTCATATTTTTCATATCTATTTTATTGTGGTTTATGGCATCTTATGGACCCAAGAAGTCTATGGATGCTGCAAGAAAAAAAGCTCAACAAGAATACGCAGTTTCACAAGAGATATCATTAACCCAATTGACCAAATCTTATGAATTGGAGGCTTCTTATGCAGGCATTGCTGGCCGAATGATTGAACCATTGATTAGACCTCTAGGCTATGATTGGAAGATTGGTATCGCCCTATTGACCTCTTTTGCAGCTAGAGAAATCTTTGTTGGAACGATGGCGACCATTTATGCTGTGGGAGACGATAATAATACTACTTTACTCAAGGAAAGGCTTCAAGAGGCTACTTTTTCTGGTAGTAACAAAAAAGTGTTTACAGTAGGAACCTCTATTTCACTGATGATATTTTACCTTTTTGCAATGCAATGCATGAGTACCGTGGCAGTAGTGAGACGGGAGACAAAATCATTGAAATGGCCAGCTATTCAGATGTTGTACATGGGTGTTTTGGCTTATGTTGGAGGATGGATTGCTGCTTCTATTTTCTAATTTTTATAGAGAGAGTACAGAGAAATTCTTATTGATTTATTTTTTTGGATTTACTCACTGTACCACCTGTCGAAGCGAAAGAATCTCATTTCTAGACTATATTTTTATAGATGCTTACAGCATGACATTTTGGTATAATTATACTCTCTCTGTCACCCTGTAAGGGTCTCATTCCTATACTGTATTCTATAAAGATGCTTACAGCATGACATTTTGGTATAATTATACCCTCTCTGTCACCCTGCGGTCGCTGAGCATTCTAAGATAAAACCAAATGTTTTTTACTCTTTTTTTGTTTTATTTTTTTCAAAAAAAAGAGGAATAAAAAGAAAATAATAAGTACAGCTTTTTTCCAATGCGACAACAAATTAAAAACGAATAATGAAGGCGGTTTTACTATCACAAACATTATCTAAACATCTATTAGAGAAGAAATGTATTGATAGTCTAAGTTATTAGCCTGTAATATTAAAATTCAAAATTTTTCCACATCATTGATGCTTGAGGAAGTGGGCTTTTTTCGATGTATTTTGCTGACTGCTTTTTATTGTAAAAATTATTGATTCCACCTTCTACGGTAAAATAAATCAATTGGCCAACAGGCATTCCTGCATATACTTTTACAGGTTGGATACAAGAAATCTCCAATGTCCAGTGGTTGCAAAAACCCACATCTCCCTTTCCTGCGGTTGCATGGATATTTATTCCCAATCTTCCTATCGATGATTTTCCCTCTAAAAAAGGAACATGTGCATGGGTTTCGGTATATTCTTCTGTCGAACCTAAATACAATACATTGGGTTGTAATATATATCCTTCTTCGGGTATTTCTATGATTTTGATAGGGTTGTATTTTTTTGCATCTAAGATTTCAGATTCATAAATGGCTAAAAATTGACTAAGATGAACATCATAAGAGTTTGTTCCTAAACATTCTGGTCGGAATGGATCAACTACAATATTTCCATTATTGATTTCTTCAAGGATGCTTCTGTCCGAAAGTATCATACTTTTTTTTGCTAAAGTAAGAAATGTATTAGAAATGCTTTGGAAACTAAATAGTAGATTAAATTTATTTGTGACTTTTGAGCATAAATGCAGCTATTAAGCTTAAAATACTTCCTATAACTATCTGGCTGACCCATCCCAAACTGATAAATATAGCAGGTTTCTGAAAAGTGGCAGCTACTTCCATAGCTTTGTCAACAGATGCTTGGGGAATTCCATCTTTGAGCATTTTTGCACGTTGCATTTCTTGAATGCCTTCAATAAAATGTGTGTCAATGAAGTGAATATGTACAATTAAATATGCAGTACTGATAAGTGAGGCAATTAAAAATGTATAAAAACTAACTTTTAATGCGTCTGAAAATAAGAGAAATCCCTTGTTCTGATTTTTGGTTTGATAAACAACGTAAATAATAGCTATAAAGTAGATAAGATAGACACTGTATCCTACCCAGACTTCTTTATCTATACCGATTATATAAGCAACCAAGGTATATAAAATAAGAAATAGCCCTAAAAATAAGCCGTAGTTCAAATAGATAGCTTTCAAATTGGTTTTTGGCTCATTTGTCATTATTCACAATCAGTTTGATTTTAAATCCAATATACTTCTTTTATATAGATATTAAAACTGTTAAAAAAACTTTATAATTATGAATTCTGTATGGCCATGACATCTTTATGACAATTGGATTTCTTTTATAAGATATAATAATTCTACCTTTGCAGAGAATATTTAATAGGAAAGTACATGAAAAAGACTCATATTATTGCTTTAGTATTTATTGCAGTTTTAGTTGGCGTTTTAATCAGTATGTTGGGTGATTTTAGCCGTTATGAGACATTTGATTCAACCTATGCTAAAAAAGGAAAGGAGATAAATGTAGTAGGAGTCTTAGATACTTCTACTCCAATGATATATGAACCCTTAAAAGACCCTAATAAATTTATTTTTTATTTGAAAGATGAAAAAGGAGGGGTTAAAGAAGTGCTTTATAAGGGAGAAAAGCCTAGAGATTTTGAACGTTCTGAGAAGATTGTGATTACCGGAAAGTTAGAGGGAGAACAATTTGTGGCTTCAAAAATATTAATGAAATGCCCATCTAAGTATGTGGAGGATCAAGTTCAAACAGCATCTTTATAATTATTTATGAATATTTACGCGGAAGGCAATAATATGATTTATGGCCAGATAGGTCATTTGTTATTGATTACTACTTTTATTGCTGCTATTGCATCTAGTATATCTTACTATTTGGCAGTCAAAAAATCTTTACAAGTTAACAATGCTTCATTATGGCTTAGGGCAGGGCGCAATTGGTTTATTATACATGCAGTAAGTGCCATCGGTGTTGCAGCCTTATTGATTTTAATGATTCAACAACATATATTTGAGTATAAATATATATGGCAGCATTCCTCTAGAGATTTATCTTTTAAGTTTTTACTTTCTGCTTTTTGGGAAGGGCAGGAGGGAAGTACGCTACTATGGATGTTCTGGCATAGCGTATTAGGTATTATCTTAATTTTTAAGGCTAAGAAATGGGAAGCCCCGGTGATGTCAATTGTTGCTTTAGCACAAGTGATGCTGGCTTCTATGGAGTTGGGTTTTAATATAAAAGTGCCAAATATTGAGTTGGATTTTTCTCCTTTTTATTTTGCATTTAACTGGGCTGACTATAAAATGGGTAGCAATCCTTTTGCATTGGTGAAAGAAACAATGGATATTCCTGTATTTGCTATGGACCCCAATTTTGTTTTTGAAGATGGAAACGGGCTGAATCCCTTATTGCAGAATTATTGGATGGTGATACATCCACCTACCTTATTTTTAGGTTATGCGTTGACTACAATTCCTTTTGCTTATGCTTTATCTTCTTTGTGGTTGAGAAACTATAAAGACTGGTTGCAACCCGCTCTTGAATGGACATTATGGGCTGTAGCAATATTAGGAATAGGTATATTGATGGGCGGAGCGTGGGCTTATGAAGCATTGAGCTTTGGAGGTTTTTGGGCTTGGGACCCAGTAGAAAATGCTTCTTTGGTTCCATGGATGTTGCTTGTGGCTGGACTGCATACGCTTATTGTATATAAGCATACCGGTTTTTCATTGATAACTACATATTTGTTTCTCATGGCTGGAATGTGGTTTTCTTTGTATTCCAGTTTTCTGACCAAGAGCGGAGTTTTAGGAGATTCATCTGTTCATTCATTTACAGACATGGGGATGTCTGCTCAATTGGTGATTTCAATATTAGTGTTTTTAATTCCTTCTTTATGGATGTTTATTAAAAGATATAAGGAGATTCCTGGTAGAAAAGATGAAGAAGAAGTGTCGTCAAGAGAGTTTTGGGTTTTTATAGGTTCTTTGATATTTTTGGTCTCTGCACTTCATATTATCATTTTTACATCATTTCCTGTAATCAATAAAGTGATTGGTAGTAATATTGCTCCTCCAGATGAAGCACATTACAACAGTGTAGAAATTTGGATTGCTATCATGCTGGCATTTGGAGCAGCAGTCACCCAATTTTTTTCATTTAAAACGACTAATGTTAAAAAGGCATTGAAGGTGATATTGTCTTCTTTTTCTGTTTCTATTGCCTTGAGTATTTTTATTATCTATTATTTTAAGTTTTACAGATTAGATTATTTATTGTTGACAGTAGCTTCAATATATGCAATCATTGGGAATGGATATTATTGGGTAAAAACTTTTAAAGGAAAGGTGTTGCATTCTGGTGGTTCTGTTACGCATATTGGTTTTGGGATATTTTTATTAGGGATATTAATTTCTCAAGGAAGGCAGCATGTTGTTTCTCTGAATAAGTTTGGTATTAATTATGGTGAGAGTTTTTCAGCAGAAGAAAATGCAGAAAATATTCTTCTATACAAAGATGAGCCACAGATGATGAGTGGTTATAGAGTGACCTATTTGGGAGATTCTACGGCATTACCAGATATTTATTTCAAAGTATTGTATGAGAAATTAAATAAAAAGGGCGATGTCATCAAGTCTTTTGTTTTAGAACCTCATGTTCAAATCAATAAGAAAATGGGTAATGTTCCTAATCCTTCTACATATAAAACAATAGATAAAGATTTATATACACATATTACTACTGCCCCATTAAATGAAGATGGTACACCTGCTGATAGTTTATTGATAGAATCAAAAAAATTAGGTGTTGGAGATACAATTTTTGCGTCTAGATCCTTTGCGATTTTTGAGTCATTGAATCCAAAAGCAACTACCGATAAAATAGATCAACGACCAGATGATATAGTTGTAGGAGCCAAAATGCGCTTATTTACTATGGATACTAATTATGTGATTGAACCTAAATATTTTATCAGAGATTTGGTAGCAAGTTCCATTTCTGAAGGTGCAAAAGATTTAGATGTTAGATATTCATTGACAAAAATATTTCCTGAAGATGGCAAAGTCGAAATCACGATAGAGCAAAAACTCAAGAAGTTTATCATTATGAAAGCTATTATTTTTCCTTTTATTAACTTAGTATGGTTGGGTAGTATAGTGATGTTTGTAGGGGTTTTATTAAGTCTTAGAAAACGCTATGCTGAAAAAGGAAGATTAAATGGTATCTAACAATTTCAAGCGAATTGTCCTTATAGGCTCAGGAAGTGTAGCAAGCACTTTGGCAAAGGTATTATATAATAGTGGACATGAGATTTTGGAAGTGGTTTCAAGAAATCTTGCAAATGCTGAAAATTTAGCGCAACAGGTTCATGCTAAGAGATTCATGGACGATTTCTCGAGGGTCACACAATATGCCAATCTTTATATCATTGCAGTATCAGACGATGCAATAGAAAATGTTGTTCAACAATTGCCTAATGTCAATGGTTTGGTAGTGCATACTTCTGGTTCGGTTGATAGCTCAGTTTTAAAATCTAAGTTTAAGAATTGGGGAGTATTTTATCCTTTACAGACTTTTACCAAAGGAAGAGAATTGGATTTTAATAAAATTCCTATCCTTATTTATTCTAATAAATCTCAGCATTTGAATTTTCTTCAAGAGATGGCTGCCAGTATAGGCTCTATCTCTTATACTTTAGATGATCATGCTAGGTCTCATGTACATATAGCAGCAGTCATCATTAATAATTTTGGAAATCATCTTTTAGTTTTAGCTAGAAAATATGTTACAGAGTATCAATTGCCACCACATATTTTTCAAGCGCTTATACAAGAAACGACTGCAAAAGCATTAGATATGGGCTCTGAAAACTCACAAACGGGTCCTGCAAAAAGAGGTGATTTGAAGACTATTGAAAAGCATTTGGAAATGATTCGTTCTTCAAATAACGTTACTTTATTTTCTTTGTACGAAATTTTTTCAAAGAGTATTATGGACTTATATGCTCCAAAACTGAATGATTAGTTAATATTTTATTTGTTTGTCAATGAGTTTTATTCACGCTTCTATTTTTTATATTCATATTAAAACATTTGCAAAAATTGTCTATTTGCAATGTGTGAAACACTTTAGTATTAGAAGGTTCTTGTTTACTGTTCTATTTGTATTATTATTTTCACTGGTTTCATTGATTGTATTAGTAACGAGATTATTGGATGAAATTTTATTTCCAAATTATCGACGATTAAAAATTAAAGAGCCAGTATTTATTATTGCTAATCCTAGAAGTGGTACTACTTTTTTGCACCGTTTGTTTTGCTTGGATGAAGAAAGATATGGATATACTTTATTATATCATACCATATTGCCATCTATTACTATATTCAAAATCATCAATTTTTTTGGCTTTATTGATAGTAAAATTGGGCATCCTATGCGTAAGACATTTGATTATCTAGATGGTATCTTCTTTAAAGGATGGGAAGATATTCACCCGATGGGATTCAATCAGTCAGAAGAAGATGAAGGAACATTTATTTTCACTTTAATCACTAGTGGTATTTTTCTGCTTTGTCCATACATGGATGAGATTAGTTATGTAAGATTTCCTGATTTAATGTCTGAAAAGGAAAGAAAGCAATTGTCTGAATACTACAAGTCTTCTATTCAGAGATTTATGTATGTTTTAGGTTCTGATAAGGTTTTTTTATCTAAGAATGTGATGTCAACTGGCCGCCTGAATACGATTATTGAATTATTTCCAGATGCTAGGATTGTATATATCGTCAGAAGTCCTTATGAGGCAGTGCCTTCATTTATTAGCATGTTCTCTGCTGCGTGGAAAGCGCATAGCCCTGAAATTCCTGAAAATTCACCTTATCATAGAGCTTGGGGTGAATTGGCAATGGAATATTATATTTATTTTCATGAGAATATTAAGAAGCTGCCAGCTCATCAATGGTGCACTTTAAAGTATGAGGATTTGGTCAATCACCCACATCAAGAGATGATCAAAATATATAATCATTTTAATATTGATGTGAGTAGTGCTTTTAATGAAAGGTTAAAAAAAGCTTTAGGGAGAGCCAAAAATTACAAAAGTGGCCACAGTTATTCTCTCGAACAATATGGTATGAGTAAGGAAGAAGTGAGAGATAGGCTGCAAGAGGTTTTTGATAGGTATCAATTTTAAATCATTATTTGTCTGAGCTTTCTACATTTCGGTATTCTTTTTGAGGTATATTTATTCAAATTTTTTTAACATAATTTTATGAGATTGAAGTATTTGACCCTTATTGGGTTTGTTCCCCTTCTAGTGGGTACATCATGTGTCAGTAAAAAGGCATTTAGAGCGGAGGCTGCCAAGCTGGAAAACCTTCAAAACATTCACACTTCTTTGCAGACAGATCTTAGAAACTGTGAAACAAATAAAAATGCTGCGAATCAAAAGATATCAAAATTGGAAGCTGATAATTCAGCATTAGAAGGAAGAATTAAGGATTTGTTGAATCAAATAGACTTTTTGAAAGATAATAATAATGTTGTCATTAAACAGTTAAGTGATTTGTCAGTAATATCTTCTTCTCAAGCCGAGAGCATTAAGAAATCTTTGGATAATATTGGTGCAAAAGATATGTATATTCAAGATTTACAGTCGGCTATTGCTAGGAAGGATTCCTTGAATATGGCTTTGGTCATGAATCTGAAGGGAGCCATCGGTGATTTGAATGATTCTGATATTGAAATTAAAGTGGATAAAAGTGCAGTTTATGTTTCAATTTCTGATAAATTATTATTCAAGACAGGTAGCTATGAAGTGACAGATAAAGCGATGGGCGTATTAGCTAAAGTGGCAAAGGTACTTCAAAATCAACCAGAAATTGAGTTTATCGTAGAAGGTCATACAGATAATGTTCCTATCAAGGGTGGTCCAATTAAAGATAACTGGGATTTGTCTGTGTTAAGGGCTACTTCTGTTGTAAGAATCTTACAAAATAATTTTGGATTGCAACCCAAACGTATGACTGCTGGTGGTAGAAGTGAGTATGTTCCTGTGGCTGACAATACAACTGTGGAAGGTCGTTCCAAAAATAGAAGAACACGAATTGTAATTCTTCCTCAATTGGATCAGTTCTTTAAGCTTTTAGAAACCAAATAAGATTTGCAATTTTAAAGTCCTTATTATCAAAATAAGGGCTTTTTTTTGCCTATAAATGAATGAATATAATTTGATATAATATTTAACTTGTTGTATATAAATGGAAAATTCGAATGATTTTTTTTTGTTAAAATATTTTATTGAGATGTTGTTTATAAGATAATTATTTTGCTACCTTTGCCCTCGGAGAAATGGCAGAGCGGTTTAATGCGGCGGTCTTGAAAACCGTTGACTGTAATAGGTCCGGGGGTTCGAATCCCTCTTTCTCCGCCAGACAAAAGTCCTAAATTTCCTAGTTTAGGACTTTTTTATTTTGTTTCTTAGTTGACTTCTTGAGTATAATAAAACTTTTTCCTTTACTTTCTAATTTATCCTTAGGAGCTTGATTGGCTTCTTTAGAATGAAGATGAATCAATGATGTATTTGAGTTGATTTGAAATAAAAAAGGTTGCTATATTTTAGCAACCTTCTTCAATAAAATATATTCTGTTTATTTAAATCGTATTTCGTATGGAAGTCTTGTTTGAACACCATTTAATTCTTTGAGGGTATTGATTTGTTTGATATAGTTATACTCATTGCCCAATACTTTGGAAAGTGTTTTGTCAATAGATTCATCTTGTTTGCCACTGATTAATTCCATAATAGTTTCAAAGGTAGTTTTGGCAACTGGATAATTTTTTAACTGATAGGTATCGATTTCAGCTAAACCTTTTGCAATCTGTATTGCTGTCTCGATATTTCCCAAAGTATCCACTAAACCTAATTTTAACGCATCTTCTCCTGTCCAGACTCTTCCTCTTGCAATCTTATCTGCATCTTCTATAGACATTTTTCTACCTTCAGATACATGTTTTAAAAATAATTGATAAGTGTTTTGGATACTTTTGGTCATGGTTGCTTTTTCTTTTTCGTCCCATGGTCTTGTCATAGAGCCAAAGTCTGCATAGTTATTTGTTTTTACTTCATCAAATGTAATTCCAAGATGAGTAGTTAATGCATTTTGGATATTGAACATCATGCCAAATACACCGATAGACCCAGTAATTGTTGTTGCGTCTGCTACAATCTTATTGGCTGAAGTGGAAATATAATACCCACCAGATGCAGCAAGATTTCCCATAGATACAACAATAGGTAGCTTGGTTTGAGCCAATTGTATTTCTCTCAAAATTTGTTCTGATGCAAATGCACTTCCTCCAGGTGAGTTGACTCTCAATACAATAGCTTTCACATCTTTGTCCAATCGAGCATCTCGTATCATTTTGACATAATCTTTGCCATAGATTTTTCCTGAGCCAGCACCTGAACCATCTACAATTTCGCCTTCTGCATAGATAACAGCAATTTTGTTTTTGCTTTTATCACTATTTTTATCTTTAATAGAAGCTTGGTAATCTTTTAAAGATACTGTTTTGAGTTTATCGTCTTTATTGTACCCAAATTTTTCTTTAAGTTCAGATTCTACTTCATCTTCATATTTCAGTCCATCAATAAATTTATATTTTAAAGCATCTTCTGCCATAAATGCATCAAGATTATTGGCAATTGCTTGAAGACTGTCGATACTGATATTTCGGATAGAAGATAATTGGTTTAAATAGTTTTTATGTATAGAATTGAGATAGGTTTCTACTTGCAGTCTATTTTCAGGGCTCATTGATTTCAATCTGAAAGGTTCAGTTGCACTTTTAAATTCTCCAGCGTAGAAAATCATTGGCTGAATTTTAAGCTTCTCCAACAGTCCAGTATAATACATGATTTCGCTTGACATACCATTAAACTCAATTATTCCCATTGGATTGAGATAAGATTTATCAGCTACAGCGTTGATTAAAACACTCTGCTCAGAAATACTGTTGCTATAAGCATAAAGTAATTTGCCGGATTTTTTAAATGCTTCTAAACTTCTGACCAGTTCCATCATGTTGGCTGGCATTGCAGAAAGTTGGTCGGTGTTTAACCATATTGCTTTGATCTTGTCATCTTTGCTCGCTGCTGCAAGTATATCTTTTAAATCTTTCAGCCCAATGATAGGGTCTGTGCTAAAGCTACCCGAAAGCATATCAAAACTATTGAAAGGGTCTTCAATAGAGAGGTCGGGTAAGTTGCCTACTAAAGTGAGTTTTAAGATGCTGTTGGATGATATTTTTGTAGTGTCAGAACTAGCGCCAAGGCTAGAAATAACAATGAAAAATAAAAATATAGATATGAAAATCCCAACAATTGTAGCAAACACGATTTTAATAAATCCTTTCATAAGTATTTTTTGTAACTCGAAAGTATTTAATTGATTCTATTATTTGGCGATTTTGATGTGAAAAAATGAAAATTTGATAAGAACTTAATTTTCTTTAAGTATTTTATTCATTTATTCCCTAGTAAGTCTTTTTTTTACACTGAGATATATAAAGAAGAAGTGAATACGGCATATTTATCATTAGGGAGTAATTTGGGAGATAGGAAAAAGAACTTATTGGAAATAAGTCGTTTATTATCAAATTGTCCTATTGAGATTATTCAATCTTCATCTATTTATGAAACTAGTCCATGGGGGGTGAAAGATGCACAACCCAATTATTATAATCAAGTATTGAAAATTTATACATCTTTGTATCCTTTTGGATTAATGAATATCCTCCAATCTATAGAAGTAAAAATGGGAAGAATAGAAAAAGGGAATCTACAAGCTCGGACAGCAGATATTGATATCATACTATTTAATGACTGGAGAATTTATTCAGATACTTTGCAGATTCCGCATCCGCGATTTAAAGAAAGATTTTTTGTGTTAAAACCGTTAATGGAAATAGCTGCAGATGTCCATGACCCGGAAAGCTTATTGACAATTAGTGAGTTGTATAGCAATTGCAAAGATATATTGGAAATTCAAATTGTCTCTTAGATGTATTATAAGTATATTGCCATAGAAGGAAATATCGGAGCTGGAAAGACAACTTTAGCTCAGTTGCTTTCAGAAGTATATAATGGACGGTTGATATTAGAGGAGTTTCATGAAAATCCTTATTTGTCAATGTTTTATGATAATCCGGAAAAGTTTGCCTTACAATTAGAAACTTCTTTTCTCTTGGACAGATACAAGCAATTGAATTCTATTCTCAGTGAGCCAAATATTTTTAAGGATTTTGTGATTGCAGATTATATGCTTTCTAAATCTCTACTCTTCTCAAAAATCAATCTCAATACTGCTGATTTTAAGTTATATTCTAGTTTTTTTGATATTATCAAAAAGAGATTACCAATGCCTGAAATTGTTTTTTATTTACATGCAGATACTGAACAATTGAAAAAAAATATTCAGAAAAGAGGAAGGTCGTATGAGCAGAATATTAATAGGCATTACCTCTCCAAAATTGAAAAGATTTATTTTGAATATTTTAAACAAAACCCTCATTTGAAAGTCGTTATTATAGATGTCAATGGCAAAGACTGGATATCAGACATGTATGCTTATGAGTCACTTTTGGATGTTTTTGAGCAAGAATATAAGTTGGGGATGAATTATATCACTTTGCAAGATGAATGGTCGTAGATGTTAATTTTTATTTAAAATTAAAATTTGAATAGCAAATATGCTTCTTGTATTGTAGATGTGTGTATCTTGTATTACAAATAAACTAAACTATACTTATGAAAAAATCACTTTTTGCATTCTTGATGATTGCAGTTTTGGCAGTAACTTTTACATCTTGTAAAAAAGAAAAGGAAGAAGGTCCTGTAAATTTGACTAATAACTCATTCGCTGTAAATGGAAAAGTTATTAAGGGAAATGCAACTATTGGGTCTATTTTTAGTGCTAATACACTATTGTTAATTTCAGAAGATACAGTTGATGCTTCTACAGTAATGATATTATTTAAAGCTAAACCTGCAGCCTCTGGAGATTTTAATTTTAAAGGTATTCTTCAATTGAAAGATTTAGGTGTTAGTGATTTAATTCTTTCTGTAACTAGTGGAGGTAAAACATACGTGAGCACTACTTCTAATACAGAAAAGGTGAAGGTAGAAGTGAATTCTGGAAAATTAAAAGTAACTGTGCCTGAAGTTACAATTGCTGAGGCTACTGGTACAGGTACAATCAAATTCCAAGGGATATTGGTAGAAAACTAATTTTTATATTTACAAAGTTATAAATCCTGATTGGGCAATGTCTGGTCAGGATTTTTTATTTAATAAATAAATAGTGAAAATTAATATAGGTATTTAATTATAATATTGTAAAAAATATTATATTGAAATGAAACAGATTTTATAACTGATTATTACACTTTAAAATCTTTTTGCTATGAAGACCTATATTGTCATATTTGTTACCTTCCTTTTTATCAATGCATGTAATTTGAATGATTCAAATGGGCAGCACTCCTCAAATACAAAAGGCACAACGCAAGCATCTACTCAGCATCAAAATCAAGATAAGCCTACATCCAATAATGGTAAAGATTATTGGCAGGCATTGAAGATGTTTGAAATTAAAGATAAAAACGGAGTAGTATTTAAAACCTTTCCTTATCCTGCCGATTGGGTGTTTCCAGAGAAAGATTATGCTATCAGAGGGCCAGGCAATTTTCGTATGAAGAATTTTCCACTCCAAAGTTATATTAAAAACTTAGATCCTTATAATGAGTATTATTATGCACAGATGCCTCAGCGAACCTTTCCTGGAATATCGCAACTTGTCCAAGAAGATATTTTTCCCTGGGCTCAAAATAATGGCTTTAAGATAGTGCGACAATATGAATTGACAGAGGCAAGTAAAATTGAGGCTTGGTATGATAATCAATTGTTTAAAGTTAATCCTGCTGATGCTAGGGGTAATACCTTTATCGTATATGGAGTAGATTTGGAAAGTCAAAATGGAGAGAAAGCAATGATGGTTTTGCATTTAAGTGTCATGCAAATAATGGGAGTGCAACGCTGGAACTATTATATTGATTTTCTTCAAGCGGATAAAAACGTTTTTGAGCAAGTAAAAAAGCAATATATCTTTGGATTGGAACACGCATGGTACAATCCTGAACCTATCATGGCTTACAATAGAGAAGAAATGCAAAGGGTCAATCAAAATTGGGCTGCTTTTAATCAGCGGATGGCTGCTAATCAAAAAGCATTTGAAGCCAGCCAACGCGATCATGTCAACCGAACTAATGCTATCAATGATGCCATAATGTCTGGCTATAAGTCATCCAGTGAAAGTAGCGATCGTATGCAAGAACAAAGAATAGATGCTATCTATGAGAGAGGAGTGGTGCAAAATCCAGAAACTGGTCAAATCAGTAAATTAGACAATGGGTATGGATATAACCGATATTGGGTGAATGGTGATGGGAATTATATCGCTACTGAATCTCAATTGTATAACCCGAATCTCGATGATAATTTGAATCAGAAGAATTGGCAAGAGTTGAATAAGATAAAATAATTAATTGCTAATTGTAAGTGAAATATTAATATCTATAAGCTATTATTTGTTATTTTGACTTCTTTCCTGAATGCCGTCACTCCGACGATAGGAGGAGTCTCTTTTGGGAACGCTGTTCATGAACGCCGTCATCTCGACCAAAGGGAGAGATCTCTTTTGGGAACGTTGAAAATCTTAGAGATTTAGCTCCGCTGATTTTCAATTCTCACTCCACTACGTTGCGTTTCGAAATGACGCTTTGATTGAACATCTCATTTTTGAATACTTCTTTCCTGAATACCGTCACTCCGACGATAGGAGGAGTCTCTTTTGGGAACACTGTTCATGAACGCCGTCATCTCGACCAAAGGGAGAGATCTCTTTTAGGAACGTTATTAGTTTATGAGATTTCTCCTCGTGCCTCGTCGAAATGACGTTTTGATTGAATATCTCGTTTTTGAATACTCCTTTCCTGAATGCCGTCACTCCGACGATAGGAGGAGTCTCTTTTAGGAACGCTGTTCATGAACGCCGTCATCTCGACCAAAGGAAGAGATCTCTTTGAGGAATGCTGTTAATCTTAGAGATTTCTCCTCGTGCCTCGTCGAAATGACGTTTTGATTGAATATCTCGTTTTTGAATACTTCTTTCCTGAATGCCGTCACTCCGACGATAGGAGGAGTCTCTTTTTGTTTATAGGATTTGAGGATGGATAGTTTTTTTATTGTATTTTGATAGGCGGATAAAATTATTTTAAATTGAAAGGATGAATGAAATGAAAAAATGCTTTAGGAATTTATGGATGGCTTTTTGTACTTTGATGATTTTTGTATTTTTTTCATGCAATAAAGATGAAAGCCCAAATGAAAAGAACAAGCCCGAATTGGTAATCAATAGCATCTTATTGGATGATAGTTTATTTGTAGGCTCAACAGAATATTTCCCCAATTTTATAAAATTTAATTTTGGCAATAATTTTCTTGTTTTAGCTTCTAATGTTAGCAAATTAAAAAATGGAGTTTATAAAACTACCAAATTTGAATCTAACTCATCAGGTACATTTAGTACAGACGATATTGCACAAGATGAGCTTTTGGTTCAATTGACCTATAACAATATCATTTATGTTTATTTTTTGGATATTCATGAGAAAGTCAATGTTACTTTGAAATCTCAAAAACTCACAATAGAAATTCCTAAGTTAATACTCACTCCTGTTATGTATCCATCAGGTTTAAACCCAAAAGAAATTGAATTAAAAGGCTTGCTCTACATAGAACAATATAAGTAAGACATCAAATTGGGTAGTTATTTATAGCCAAATGACTTACCTTTGGAGAAATATCTTATCATGTCAGATTTTGCACCATGCCCTAAATGTCATTCCGAATATACTTATCCTTTAGATGCCCTTTTAGTCTGTCCTGATTGTGCCTTTGAATGGAATCCTAATGAGTGGACAGAAGATGAAGGACTAGTCGTAAAAGATGCTAATGGCAATATTCTTGTAGATGGTGATGCTGTTGTCGTGATAAAAAATCTTCCAGTGAAAGGAGCTTCTCAACCTATTAAAGCTGGAACAAAAATTAAGAATATCCGCTTAATTGATGGAGATCATAATATTGATTGTCGCATTGATGGTTTTGGTGCAATGGCTCTCAAGTCAGAGTTTGTCAAAAAAGCATAGTGAGATTTTTTTGAAATCATATTACAATTGTAAGAAAATTGTAAAAGTGAATTTTTGAAATCATTTCTGTAAACAACTTTAATTTTGGGATGTTCTAGTTTCAAAATGTAAATGATTTTAATGAAAGATTTTAAGTATTGGTGGGAGAGTGGTATGCAATGGGAGGCATACAGAGATATGTTGGATAGATTGATGCTAGAAGGGAGAACAACTGGCAGTGAACAGTCGGAGGATCTTTTATCTTATGCAAGATTAAACCTTCAACGTATGAAACGCATAGATAAGACTTTTAAAGAGGATAGCCAATTGAAAGATTTTTTCCTTCATTATCAAGGTCAATTAAAAATCATTGCAATCACTGAAGGATGGTGTGGTGATGCTTCTCAATCTGTACCAGTTGTTGCCAATCTTGTTCAACTTCATCCTGATAAATTGGATTTGAGAATTATTCTTCGTGATAAAGATACTGAGTTGATAGATCAATTCTTAACAAATGGTGGACGTGCTATTCCTAAGTTTATTTTCTTGAATGGAGATTATCAATTAGGAGGAAATTGGGGACCGAGGCCTAAGGAACTGCAAGATATATATATCGAATTGAAAAATCAGCAACTTCCTTTTGAGACAATATCAGAGAACATACATAGCTGGTACGCAAAGGACAAGGCTAAAACGATTCAGAATGAATTGTTGGAATTGCTAAGTAAAATGAATTTTTGATATCTATTGGGGCTCATTCTGAAAAAAAATGGGCAGTTAGAAGGGTAAATACTACTTGTTGTTAATTGTAATATTTTAATACTGGTATAATCCTATTGTACTTTTTGGTTTGCTTTAGGTTGAAATCATTAAAAAAGCCTGACAATTACTTGTCAGGCTCTTTCAATTCCAAACTATAATTATTGCGCTTTAATTACATTTCTTCCTATTTGGTGAATACCGTCAGTCACATTTATACGATACTGTCCAATCGGTAAAAACCCAGCCTCTACAGTATCATAATATAATCCTCTACCACGATTGCCCAAGTCTTTTTCAAAAACTATTCTTCCACTCATATCAAAGATTTGCAATTGAATATTGGATACTTTATCTACATAATATTGAAGACCTACAGTTGCAATAAAAGGGTTGGGATATGCTCCCATAGCAACTCCCATATCTCTATCATGAATAGCAGTAGCTGATTTGTCTCTAATGTTTCTAGGCACAAAATCAATATTGGTAAAATCTGCTTGTTCTTCTTCTTTATTTTTAAATAAGGTGCTGACTTGGTCAGGAGCATAATAACTCACCCATCTATTGACGACATTATTGACTTGATTGACAGTTCTGATATGATAGAAATCTCCTTGAGCTCTATCATTTTTAAGGTCTAAAATTAAAAATCCTCTTCTATCTAACTTGCTATCTCTTATATGAGGATTTAAAGCGTTTAAAAGTGCTTGAGAAACTGAAAAAGGCAATCCAGGTGATGATACAGCAGAACAAACAAACTCTACTCCAGCAGAATTCTCTCTATGGTCTGCATTATAAGGCTCTTTGCCAAAAGGCAAATCATTTGCCCAGAAAGTATGGATGTCACCTGTCAATACCACTATGTTTTTAATATTATTATTATTGATAAAATCAAATAACCTTTTTCTTTCAAAAGTGTATCCGTCCCATTGGTCTGTGTTTAATGTCAAGCCAAATGCTAACATTGGGGCTACCATGACTTGCTGTGCAATCACTTTCCATTGAGCGGTAGAGTTTTTGAGACCTTGCTGCAACCACTCCATTTGTACCTCACCAATCAATTTTTTATTAGGACCGTCTGGGCTTGTTTCGTTGTCTCTATCAATAATACGGGTATCTAGAAAAAAGATTTCAGCAAGATTTCCAATTTTTAAAGATCTATATATTTTAAATTTATCATCTAAGTCAATCTCGCGGATAGGCACCCATTCAAGATATGCTTGCAGTGCAGCACTTTTTCTAGCTGCCCAATCTCCTTGTTTGGCAGGATTGTGGTTTTCTGCTCCATCTCTCCACGAGTTATTAGCAAATTCATGGTCGTCCCAGATATTATAAAAAGGATATTGTTGATGAAGCTTTTGCAACATAGTATCAAGGTGGGCTTGTGAATATCTCGTTCTATAGTCACTTAAAGTGACGATATCATTTTCAGGACTTGGTTTTCTTTGTGGATGATTGCCATATTCATTAAGACCATATTCATAAATATAATCTCCTAAATGTATGACGGCATTGATATCATTTCTTTCGCTAATTCTATCATATACATTGAAATATCCATGAGGATAGCTGGCACAAGAAACTACAGCAGCCCTAAAATTACTAATATCAGATATAGGAGTTGTTTTAGTTCTTCCTCTCTGAGATAATCTGCCTTGTTCGTCTTCAAATTCAAAGAAATACCAAGTGTTTTCTTCCAAATCTTGTACATCCACTTTGACTGTGAAATCTCTTGTAGCATCAGTAGTAAAGACTCCTTCATCTACTATTTTTTGCATCAATGAATCTTTAGCAATTCTCCATTTCACATTAGCACTACCTGCATCTGTGGTAATTCTAGTCCAAATAATCACTTTGTCAGCCGTGGCATCTCCTGATGCAACCCCATGATAAAAGGGAGCTATTGCTTCATTGACATACGATCTTTCAGGAAGGTCATATTGTGCATTAGCAAATGAAAAGAATGAAAGAAACGTAAAAAAAAGTAGAAGATTTTTCATATAAAAGGTGTAATTCTTAAGGATACCTAAAATTACAAGATACTTTTATGAAAGCGTAATTTTTTTTTAAAAAAAATACCAAGACCAATCTTTTTTATGTAATTAATTATAGTGATTCTTTAGTACATTATTTTTCTTGAATAAATAAAAATAGCTGTCTAATTGCTTAGACAGCTATTCAATAAATGAACTTTATATAATTATTTTAAATTGAAATTACCTTGACCTATCAATAAACCACTTTGGTAAATTTCAACAGAGTAGTTGCCTTCGGTAAAATTGTAGCTTTGATTCCAAATAGAGCATACTGTTTTTGCTTCATTTTGATAATCAGGGCGTATCAGATAAGTATATGGGATTGAATTGCCAGTAGTAGCATCTGTCAAATTTCCACTTCCCAATTCTTGGATTTGAATAGTTGCACCACTTGGGTTGACAATTCTTATCGCCATTTCTGTTTCACCTGTAGGCGCAACACGGTTTTCTAATAAGTCAAAACAGATTTTAAGCGCATCAGTATCCTTTGCTTTTTTGACTTCAACTTCTTTTTCTCTTCTTCCAGATTTTGTAGGAATGATTTTGATATTGCTCGTAGTTAGAATTTTTGCTTTATTGACAGTAGATTTTAATTTTGAATTCTCTTCTTCTACTTTTGATTTTTCTGATTGTACAGTACTTATAGTTTCTGTAAGTTCATTTTTTTGATTAGTCAGCGTTACATTTTCAACATTTAGTTGGTCGTTTAATTTGACTAGAGAATCAATTTTAGTCTGAAATACCAATCTTTCGTCTTGTAGTTGTTTGATCATTAAACGTGCTTTATCTAAATCTGCTTTATTGGTTTGACCACTTTTAATGAGCTCAGAGATTTGTTTTTTCTTCATTTCAAGATCTCTCACTCTTTCAGTCAATAAGCTATCAACACCTGCTTTTTCTACATTTAGAACTTCTAAATCATCTAAAGCTTTTTGATATTCCTTTTCCAATTCTGCTTTTAGATTTTCAGTATTATTTAATTCTGTTGTAGTGACTCTAATTGTTTCTGTAGATTTTTTTAATTTAATATTAGTGAATACTAATCCTCCTAGAAGGAGTAGAATTAATATCAAATACAGTGCGTGAACTTTGGAATTTGAGTTTTCAGACATAATGAATTTTTTATAATTAATTTCAAATTTAGCACCTGATTTCAAGTAAAATTACTTTTAACAATATTTACGCATTATTTTAGTAACTTATTAACAAAATTCTTTTTTATGCTAGATCATATACCATTAAGTAAGGTGCTTTTTATTGATATTGAAACGGTATCAGGTGTTTCTGATTTGTCTGATTTGCCTGAGTATGATCAGGAGTTATGGGCTGGTAAAAGAGGAAAGTTCAAACCTGAAGATTTGGATGAAGATGAATATTACTTTAACAATGCAGGAATTTTTGCGGAATTTGGAAAGATTATTTGTATTTCCATGGGATATTTTTCAAGTCAGCAACAGGAAACAATTTTTAGGGTGAAATCTATTTATGGTGATGATGAAAAATCTTTGCTTTCCCAATTTATCCAAGTCTTTAAAAAGATTGAGCAGAGCTTTGGAAATCAAATGATAGTGTGTGGACATAATGTTAAAGAGTTTGATATTCCTTATATTTGTAGAAGACTACTAGTGCATCAACTGATAGATGAATTTCCAATTTTTCTTCAAAAAATCCAATTTTCTAAACCTTGGGAGCTGTCTGCTATGGTTTTGGATACTTTAGATGTATGGAGATTTGGTGATTATAAAAATTATATTTCATTAAAATTGTTAACACATGTTCTGGGTATTCCTACACCAAAAGATGATATTGATGGCTCGGAAGTGGCTAGAGTATATTATCATGAATATGGATTGGAAAGAATCAGGAAATATTGTGAGAAAGATGTAGTAGCAGTTGCAAGAATTGTTAGTAAAATCAAAGGAATGAAGGATTTACAAGATTCTGAGGTGATGTCGATTTAATATAAATGAATGGTAGGTAATCAATTCAAAGAAATAAGTTTATCGATATTTTCGGTTTTCATCTTTTTATTTGCAAAAGGCTTTATTTTTAATTCTGCAGATCAAGTGGAACCGCTTGTTTTGGTGTATAAAAATTTGTATCCACATCTGTTTCAAGGAGATTTTTATGTGGAGGCAGCAAAATATATTTTTACTGTTCGCTATTATTATATCCATTTATTGACCTTTTTAGGGGGATATTTTCCACTTTATGAAATCTCAATTGGCCTGACAGTACTATGTCTTTTTTTTACCGCATTGGGTTTGATAAAGATTGTTGGCGTGTTGACTAGCGCCCAGATGCAAGGAGTTTTTGCTCCTTTTTTTGTTCTGTTTTTATTTTTGGAATGGACAGTAGGAGGAAATGTTCTGCAGTATAACTTATTGATTGGTAGTTCATTGGCAAAGGCCGCTTCTGTATGGGCTATTTATTTTCTTTTGAATAGAAAATATATTGTTTCAGGTCTAATGGTGGGATTGGGAGGATTGTTTCAAGTGTTAGTAGGATTGCAGATGGGCTTGATTGTTTTGACTTTTATGCTGATTTACCGTAATTGGAGGGGGATATTTAAGTGGGGAACTTCATGGTTTATTGCGATAAGTCCAATATTAATACCTATATTATATAGACAAACGACTATGCAAGTATCAGAAACTGATGAGTCTTTTTTTTATTTGATTTTATATCAATTTAGAAATCCCGAACATTATCTTCCTAGCTTATTTCCCATTAATTCATATATAAAAATTTTATTATTGATGATGATAGGAAATTTTTCTTTGTTTCTAATGATTGATAGACAATTGTTTTATAAGGTGCAAGTTGTCAATGCAATTATTGTTTTTGGATTGATTTTTTATTCAATCAGTTTGGAGTTGTTTTCATGGTTGGCGATTGGAAAGATACAATGGTTTAAAACGACAATAGCACTGAATGTTATTGGTGCTTTGGGATTGGCAATAGGGCTTGAGTATCTTTTTAAGTATATTTTGAAATTCAAATTTTTGAATTTGTGGGGAATGATTGCTATTACATTGTGGGCTTTTATTTTTCATTCAGATAGTCTATTAAAAGGAATGGATAAGCGGAATGACCAGCAAAAAGAATTAAGCGTATTGCATCAGTGGATTTATCTTCATACGCCTATCAATGCCTTGTTTGCCACTTATATTGATGATGAAAGCTTTATGTGTGAAGCAAAGCGTCCATTGACATTAAGTTGGAATTGTATGATACATGAACCCTGGTTCTTAGTGGAATGGTATCATCGTTTTTACCAACAATATCATGTCAAAACTTCTATTTATCAACATATTGAAGTAAAAAAACAGGCCAATCAATATTATGAGAATGGTGAATGGCTGGACAATACTAAAGCACAGTATTGTATAGTTCGTAAAGAGGTTGTGTTAGCACGTACTAAAGAAATCTTCTCTAGTGCTAATTATAAAGTATTGAAAATTAATTGATAAAGATATTTGCTTTCCATTCTCCTTTATACTTTACTTTTCCCTTTTTGTCATACAGAGTCCCTTCTCCTTGTTGCATATCATTTTCCCACTGTCCAATATATTTTTCGTTGTATTTAGAAACATAAGTTCCAAATCCTGAACGCATATTATTTTCAAAATCACCTTCATAATAGCTTCCGTCAGTAAATTTCTCTTTCCCTTTTCCTTGCTTAGCATTATTTGTCCATTGACCTTCATATACCCATCCATTGTCAAAGACTCCTTTGCCATTTCCATCAGCTTTTCCATTTACAATATCACCTGTATAATATACGTTGTTTTTGCCTATTTTAAAACGGAGATATTTCAAGTGGCTCTCATCTTTTTTGTTGGATTCACTTTTATATTCAGCTAGCTGAACATCAGGCTCATTTACTTTAATAACAGTCTTTTCGTCTTTTGTATTTATTTCTTCTGATTTAACTACGGGTTGTTCTTTCTCTATTTCTTTTTTGACAATATCCTCTATTTTAACAAAGATGCCTGTCTTTGTTACTTTGTGATTTTTGATATATTGGTTGATTTTTTTGCTTAAATGAGGATTGTCTTTTTTGAGTTGTTTTACTGCAAGATTCAGACTATCCATTTGATGATTGAGAATCCAATCTAAAATCTTTTCTGTATCAGGAGCAGTAGCTATTGGCTTTGTATCAGAAGAATTTTCATGCCTGATGTCTGAAATTTTATTTTTTAGAAAATAGGTCCAAACAGCAGAAACACTAGCTATTACTAATAGAGAAGAGAGAATAATAAGAGATATTGTGCTTTTTTTCATAAAATAGCTATAAGTTAATAATGTTTGCTTAAGGTTGTTAAAGCAAAATTATTGCCAGTCTGTTATAAAAATTATAAAACTCAAATTTTGTTCAAGATAACATTAAAATTGAAGAGCTTATAATAAATCTAAGTTATGTTAAACAACATTTTAAAATTTAAAAATTCTTTTGATGTACCTTTGTGCAAAATTATTTTTACGTGATAGAAACCATGGAAGGGTTTAAAGCATTGGGCTTGTCGGAGGAAACGCTTGTTGCTTTAGAAAAAAAAGGTTATTTTAAACCAACACCTATTCAGGAACTGACCATTCCTCTCTTGCTGAACGGAGAAAGAGATATAGTAGGACAAGCACAAACAGGATCGGGAAAGACAGCTGCTTTTGGAATTCCAATTATTGAAAGATTTGATAAAAATGACAATAATGTACAGGCATTGATTTTGACTCCGACAAGAGAGTTGGCTTTGCAGGTATCTGAAGAGCTACAAAGTTACAAAGGAGGAAGACGAATCTGGATGACTACAGTTTACGGTGGTGCTCCAATCAGTCGCCAAATGAGAGATTTAGAAAAAGGTACTCACGTGGTAGTCGGCACACCAGGGAGAGTGATTGATTTGATAGAGAGAGGAAAATTGATTCTTAATCATGTCAATTATGTTGTTTTGGATGAGGCTGACGAAATGTTGAATATGGGCTTTCTTGATGATGTAGAGCTGATATTGTCTAAGTGTAATGAGAATAGAAGAATGTTGCTGTTTTCTGCAACAATGCCTGATAGGATATTATCTCTTGCTAAAAGATATATGGGAGAATATGATTTGATGTCTGTGAAGAAAAAAGAATTAACTACAGACACTATTGCTCAGTCCTATTTGGAAGTCCCAGCTAGAAATAGATTTGATGCTTTATGTAGAGTATTGGATATTGAAGAAGATTTTTATGGAATTGTATTTTGCAACACTAAAGCAGAAGTGATAGAAATAACTAATCATTTGAATGAAAAGGGTTATACCGCTGATTCACTTCATGGAGATATTGCTCAAAATCTTAGGGAAAAAGCAATTAAACAATTCAAGTCTAATAAATATGGCTTGTTAATAGCTACTGATGTTGCAGCTAGAGGTATAGATATTCAAGATTTAACTCATGTTATCAATTATGGTTTACCTCAAGACCCTGAATCTTATGTTCACAGAATCGGTAGGACTGGGAGAGCAGGTAAAGAGGGTAAGGCAATTTCTATCATTGATTCTAATGAGCGTAGAAAATTGATGTATATTCAAAAGATTACTAAGGCTAACATTGAAAGAGGAAAATTACCTGATGCTCAGCAAATGGTGGCTATTAAGAAGAGAAGATTGAATGATCAACTCGAAACAACTGTTTCTACAGAACATTATCTTTCGCTTTTAGATTATGCCAAAGAATTGATACAAGATAACGAGCCAGAAATAATTGTTGCATCATTATTAAAGATTTTTCAAGGTGATGATTTGGATGTACAGGCCTATAAAGTGATAAAAGAGGCTACTGAGCGTCCAATGCGCGATGATAGAAGTGATAGAAGAGGCGATAGAGATCGTGATAGAGGTAGAGATCGTGACAGAGGTGGACGTGATCGCGATAAAGGCGGTGACAGAAAAAAATCAGGTAGAAATTCTGGTTCAACAATGAGATTGTTTGTTGCAAAAGGAAGAAAAGATAAAACATCTCCAATAGATATTTTGAAATTAATCGAAGAAGAGACTAAAATTCCAGGTAGAAATATTGATGATATCAAAATTTTAGATGCATTCTCATTTTTCACTACAAATTTTGATGATGGGGAATATATCTTAGATGTGTTTAAAAAGTTAGCAAGGAAAAATGGTGAAAAGCCATTGATAGAACGTGCTAGGGATAGAGATTAATTTATTCAATACAAAGATAATGATAGGCTATTCAATGTTTGGGTAGCCTTTTTTTATGCCTATTTATGATTTAATGTTACAATTCAAGACAAATCAACTTCTGTAGAGTAGATAATGAGGAATATTGCTTTTTGTCAGATAAAATATTTTGTTAAAAAAATCACTTTTTCAACAAGGTATTGATTTGCATAATAAATTTCGTCTTTAAATTTCTTTTTGAACGATATGTCTTCAAATCATCCCAAAAAGCTGAATCAGCTTGAAGCTACTGCAATATGTGGCAATGACATTACCTCTTCTTGTTTATATGTTTCTGGTCTGTGCATTTTATATGCTGGACAGTATGCGTTTGTCTCACTTTTGATAGTGGGAGTTGTTTTGTATTTTTTTAGAAAAATTTATAGTGAAGCAGTAGGTGCATTGCCTTTGAATGGAGGCGCTTATAATATACTTTTAAATACTACAAGTAAAGGAAATGCATCAATTGCAGCCTGTCTGACAATATTGTCATATATGGCGACTGCTGTCTTGTCGGCTTCTGAAGCTATGCATTATTTACACAGTGTTTTCCCATATTTTCCTGTGTTTATCGCTACAATTGTTTTGTTGACTTTGTTTTTATTTCTGACAATCAGTGGATTAAGAGAATCTTCTTTGGTGTCGATTATTATATTTTTATCCCATTTAGTTGCTTTAGTCGTATTAATAGGAAGTGCTATTTATTATGTGTTCCATAATGGCTTGCACATTGCAGAGATGAATTTTAATACCCCATTAAAGGGCGGAATGGCTACTGCATTATTTTTTGGTTTTAGTACAGCCATGTTAGGTGTTACAGGATTTGAAACATCTGCTAATTTTGTTGAAGAGCAAAAGGTAGGCGTTTTTCCTAAAACACTTCGTAATATGTGGTATCTGGTAATTATTATCAATCCATTGATTGCTTTATTGGCAGTATCAGTCATGCCTCTTGGTGATGCAGCAAATCATCAATCAGCGTTTCTTTCTCACATGGCATCTCAAACAGGAGGAGAAGTGCTTGCTACTGTGATATCTATAGATGCATTTGTCGTTCTAAGTGGTGCTGTGGTAACATCATTTATTGGTGTGAATGGGTTAATGAAGCGTATGACTCTTGATAGAATTTTGCCTCAAAGACTATTAAAAGAAAATAAAAAGGGAAGCACTCCGAGAATCTTGTTTTTGTTTTATTTATTGTGTATTTCTATTTTGGTAATTACTGCAGGA
The DNA here is from genome assembly GCA_023957235.1 of Chitinophagales bacterium. GTDB lineage: Bacteria > Bacteroidota > Bacteroidia > Chitinophagales > JADIYW01 > JAMLHH01. Next base: position 39,126 of record JAMLHI010000006.1, read on the forward strand.
AAAATTGGCCCATTGTCAGGTGTATATACTATTTCGTTTTTATCAGTAATGGCTTATTTTGGTTTTGGAAATCTATTACTGAAAATTAAGAGGTCGAGATTGCCACGACCTGAATATGCCTTGCCGATCATGGTTGTTTTAGGCGTTTTGGGTGTATTGTCGGCTCTATATGGCAATATTATGTTACACCCTGAGTATTTGGTCGTGTTTTTACAATATTTTATACCTACTTTTTTAGTAATTTATCTATTTCTACGTCGTAAAATTGTATTTAATTATTTATTAATTTATATAAATTCTTTGTTTGATAGAATTCGTGAATTAGCTGTTTTTAGTAGATTGTATTTAACACGTGAAATGAGAAAACTCAATCGTCAGCCATTTGTTTATTTCAGTAAAGGTGATAATATTGCTATCCTCAATAGAGTGATTCAATATGTATTGGAAAATGAAATTACTCAGCGTTTGAAGATTGTGACTGTTCTTAGTGAGACTCAGGAGTTAAATGCTGATTTTGAAAGAGATTTACAAGCTCTAGGAAGGGTATATCCAGATATTAAAATTGAATTTATTCAGGTGAAAGGTGTTTTTGGTCCTGAGATCATTGAGAAATTAAGTCATACTTGGAATATTCCAAAGAATTTTATGTTCATTGCTTCTCCAAGCAATAGATTTCCTCATCAATTATCAGATTTGGGAGGGGTAAGGTTGATTATTTAATCTTGTTTCTTTTTTTATATGCTATTGAAATGACTTGTTGTATAGAAAGAAAGTAGAAAAGTCATAGCTTTGTTTTTCAATATTTTTTAGATGAAAATAGAAATTGCTCCTTTCAACAGTAGTTTGTATAAACAAGCTTTAACACTTAGAAATCATGTTTTATTGAAACCATGGAATTTGGTTTTTACTCCTACAGAATTGGAAGAAGAGAAAAATCAAGTTCATATTGTGGCGGTTGAAGAAGGAGAGGTCCTTGGCGTTGTTATTTTAAAGGAGTTAGATTCTAGTACTGTAAAAATGCGGCAATTAGCAGTAAAAGAAAAAGATAGAGGCCAAGGTATAGGCAGTGAATTAGTAGCTTTCTTTGAAGAGTATGCTTTAGAGAATGGATACACTCAGATAGAGTTACATGCAAGAGAACGAGCAGTCAGATTTTATACTCAACTGGACTATGAAAGAATAGGAGAGGTATTTAAGGAGGTGACCTTAAATCATTATAAAATGGTCAAAAATTTGGAGTAATCTAATGACTGTTTGTTACCCAAGTCTTGCATAAACACCCAATGGTAATTGCACTCCTGATTGAGATGGGATGTATAATTCACCATATTCTTCAGTCAAATCTTTTATCCCATAGGAGTGAAGATGTTGTTGGACAATATTTTGTAAAATAAGGGCTGAAAATCCTAATGAATAGGTGTTCATCACTAAGAAATGATCTTTTGTGTCTAGTAATTGTATAACATCTTTTACAAGGTCATTAATCATTAATTCTAGTTTCCAACTTTCGCCATTTGGGCCATGACCAAAAGCGGGAGGGTCCAAAATAATTCCTTTGTATTTTTTACCTCTTTTGATTTCTCTTTTTACAAATTTCACGGCATCTTCAACCACCCATCGAATATCTTTAAGCGAACTCGATTCCATATTTCTTTTTGACCAACTGACAACTTGTTTGATAGAATCCACATGATATACTTCTGCTCCAGCAGCGCATGCAGCTAAAGATGCGCCACCTGTGTATGCAAATAAATTCAAAACTGGCACCTTGTCATGTCTGTCTTTCAAAGAAGCTACTTTTTGATAGATGAAATTCCAGTTGACAGACTGTTCTGGGAAAATTCCAATATGCTTAAATCTTGTTAGAGCTAGATTGAAATGAAGAGGGGTGTTTCCAATTAGACATTTTATCTCCCAATTGTCTGGCATTTCTTTATATTTTTCCCATTTGCCTGAAGAACTAGATGTGCCAATAAATTTGACATGGGCTAGGTCGTTCCATTCTTTTTCGGTAAGTACTTTGTCCCAAATTGCCTGTGGTTCAGGACGGATAGTGATATATTGACCAAATCTTTCTAATTTTTCAAATCCTCCTACATCTATCAATTCATAGTCACTCCAACCTGATGCTGCTTGTAAAGGTAATTGTTTAATCATTCTATATTAGGAAAGGTTGGTAAAGGGTTTAGAAGATAATTTGGCATATTTGATTGTAAAAGATACTGTTAATCAATTTTATACAATATTTTTTATCTGATCAAAAAATATTATCCATTGGCTTTTTTATGGTCTGCAAGAAATTGTGCCAATCCAGCATCTGTGAGAGGATGATTGAGAAGTCCTAATATTGATGGTAATGGACAAGTGACAACATCTGCTCCTGCTTCTGCACATTTGACAATATGTAAAGGATTTCTAATACTTGCTGCTAGAATTTCTGTTCTAAAATCGTAATTATTAAAAATTTTGACAATTTGCTCAATTAATGCAATACCATCTAAATGAATATCATCCAATCGACCTATAAATGGACTGATATAAGATGCTCCTGCTTTTGCAGCCAATAGAGCTTGCCCAGGTGAAAAAATTAAAGTGCAATTTGTACGTATTCCATGTTCAGAAAAATATTTTATTGCTTTCACACCACTTTTTATCATAGGCACTTTCACAACAATATTTTTATGTAATTCTGCCAAAACATGACCTTCACGGATGATTCCTTCAAAATCAGTAGAAATAACTTCTGCACTGACATCACCTGTTCCTGCAATGTTGCAAATATTGACATAGTGATCCAAAATATTTTGCTTTCCAGTGATTCCCTCTTTCGCCATTAAAGAAGGATTGGTTGTTACGCCATCTAAAATACCCAAATCGTAAGCCTCTTTAATTTGGTCAAGATTAGCAGTGTCTATAAAAAATTTCATATTGTAAAATTAAAGCCTAAAAATAAGAGAATTTGAATGGAATCTACAAAAGAATTTTCAGAAAGATGAAATATAGGTGTTCATTAGCATTATATTTGAACAAAGTAATTCATATTTAGTGAAAGTATATTTTCCCAACTTAAACGGATTGAGGTTTGTGGCCGCAATGAGTGTGGTCGTCTCACATTTGGAAATGGTGAAAAAACAGTTTGGTTTGCCTCATCTATGGGATTTAAGACCAATAAAAATGCTGGGAGATTTAGGTGTTATTTTATTTTTTAGTTTGAGTGGTTTTTTAATTACTTATTTACTATTAATGGAGAAGTCCCATACACAAAAAGTAAGTATAGTAGATTTTTATATTCGACGAATTTTGCGGATTTGGCCTTTGTATTTTTTCTTGATTGTTTTAGGATTGTTTATTCTTCCTTCAGTTTCATTTTTAGATGTAGGAGCTACTCATTCATCGATGCCTATGGGAAGCTGGTGGAAAATGGCTGCTTTTTATTTGGCTATCTTACCAAATGTGGCGGTGAAGGTTTATCCTGCTGTTGCATTTATTGGTCATACTTGGTCTATCGGTGTAGAAGAACAATTTTATTATATCTGGCCATGGCTTGTTAAGTTGAGTAAAAATATTTTAGCAGCTTTGATATCTGTCATTGTGTTTTATTTATTTATTCTTTTTTGTCTTGAATATATCAGATATCTGTATCCTGATAGTAGATTTTGGGATATATTTTGGAATGTATGGATGACTGCTAGCATTGACTGCATGGCTATAGGTGGGATTTTTGCTTGGTTATACTTTCATCAGAAACAAGCTATTTTAAAGATTTTGTACCATCCATATTTTCATATTGGAATCATTGTTCTCACTATTATAATGATTGCGATGGGAGTGAGATTTCCTATTTTACATCATGAAATATACGCGCTCTTATTTTCAATAATTATTTTAAATCTCTCTACAAATCCTCAACCTATATTGAATATGGAAAATAGATGGATGAATTATTTAGGAAAAATTTCTTACGGTATTTATATGTACCATGTTTTATGCATAGTATTAGCATACAAAATCACTTTATTCTTTTTAGGAAGTCATAATAACATTGTATATTATCTACTGTCGATAGCTTTTACAATACTTTTATCAAGTATTTCTTATGAATACATGGAAGCTAGATTTATTCACTTGAAATCTAAATTTAGTCAAATTGTATCAGGAGATAATGCAAGAAAAACGAGGGAACTTTAAAAAAAAGTAGGCAAGTTACTCACATCGCACCGCTCAACCAATTACCCTTGCTGTCTTCCGACCCTGGGGGATTCATCAGGAGCTGGTCGTATAAGACTTGCCCGACACAAAGATAGGATTTCTTTTTCATTTAACAATAGATGCCTATTGATTTTTATTAAATATTACTATTGTTTGCTTCAATTATATGGATGCTTGGATGTGTAGAATATAGGAAATGGTCAAATATTCTGACAGTAATTAACAAAAAAGGAGAAAACTGGGGTCTTCTCCTTCATAAATTAAAATATTATCATCTGAATGCTTCAAGAGCAATCATCAAATGTTAAAAAATCACTGTTGTCCTCTTTTGTAATTTTTTCTGTATTCTTCCCAATTCCCACCATTAGGTTGCATATATAAATTTTGTCCTAGGAAGTTGACAATAGGTTCAAATTCCTCAGGTTTTACAAAACCACTGATAGGGGTTATGATTTCAAATTTAGGATTGAGGAAAATAAAAGTAGGATAGGATAATTTGCCTTGCATAATATTGGCTGCCAACTCATGATATCCGTTTCTGCCTGATGCCACAAAACCATATTTTTGTCCTTTAAAAGTAATAGGTTCTTTACTTTCTGCATCAAATTTGACAGGATAGAAATACTTATTCATCAATTTTGCCACATTAGGATCTGCAAAGGTTTGCTTGTCCATGACTTTACACCATCCACACCAATGTGTATAGAAGTCAATAAAAATGTTTTTAGGATTTTTATCTGTTTCAGCCCTTTTTACAGCCTCTTCAAAAGTCATCCACTGAATGGTGGAGTCAGCAGAACCTGATTGCTCGTTTGAGTTGGCATTGCATGAAAAAACAGTAAGTATTAGTGCTATTGATAGCCATTTTTTGAATTGATACATAGTCATTTTATTTTCCTCCACTTAAATAATCTTGCCATGATTTTGTTTTGTAAATCCCCTCGCCAAAATACTTCATTAACGATGTCATAGCATCTACGTCTTTGAATCCTGGAGAGGTATGTAATTTTTCTAAATTTTCATTCAATATCACTATAGTAGGATATCCAATTCTTCCATTGACATTTCCCCATTCCCATGCTAATTGATGTACTTTTCTATTGTTAACTGTTGTAAGAGAATAGTTAGTTCCTTTTAGATTGTAATTGACATCAGCTTCTGCATCAAATTTTAAAGCGTAAAAATTCTTATTGATATAATTAATGACACTTGCGTCTGAAAATGTACTCTCATCCATCTTTTTGCACCATACGCACCAGGAGGTGTTTAGGCTTACTAAAACTGGCTTAGGTGAAGTCTTTTGTGCTTTTTCAATTTCATCCAAGCTCAACCAATTGATAGTGTTTGCGTTTTGTTCCACACTTTCAATTGCTGGAAGAAATGCCGTTGTAATTCCTGATACAGCTAAAAGAATGACAAAAGCATATATCCAATTGTAATGTTTTCTTTTCATAATTTTTGGTTTTCTTTTCAAAGAACAAAATTAATACCAACTTTATCAAAGATTTTGTTGGTTTTTTTTGTGATTGATTTTAAAAAATGAAAAATGAGTATTTTCTCATTCACAAATAGAAATAGATTTTTTCATTTTTTCTCCGAATTAATGAAGTGGGAGATAGATATTTATCGGTTTTTTATGCTATTGAAAAGATATAAGTAAATAGTTGGCTAAAAGTATGAGATTATTTGATGGAGATAATTGTAATATGATTTTACTATTGTACTTTTGTCTTGAAGTTGCTATATGAATAGTGGCTTTCATTACTTTAAAGCGAAAGTTGTAAAGTATAATTGAGTATAGAATATAAGATATGAATAAAATATTGACAATTGCATTTTGCTTGCTTACTGCACCTTTCTTAGTAAAAGGGCAAGATTTTCATTGGAGTCTCATTCACTTAAATCCTACCTATCTAAATCCTGCCAATACTGGTTTTGCTAAGAAGAAAAATAGGGTAACTGGTATTTACAGAGATCAGTGGAGGTCCATCCCTGTTCCTTATAGCACTACAAATATAAGTTATGATAGAAATGTGTTTCATAATGAGGAAAGTGGTTGGAGATTGGGATTAGGAGCGCAGTTGCTATTTGATAAGGCTGGAGATGGTGCTTTGACGACATTTAGACCTGCTGTTTCTGCTGCTATTGGCAAATATTTTAATGCAAATAAGCAATTAATTCAATTGGGTATAAATGGAGCCTATGCAAGAAAGCAGATTGATTTTTCTAAGCTCACTTTTAATGCACAATTTGACGGAGTAAATTATAACCCCGAATTGTCTAATGGGGAAGATATAGTAGGCGATAAAGCAGGATATTTTGATTTAGGGTTAGGATTGAATTTTAATTCTCAATTGAAGAAAATTGGAGATATTGATTTAGGATTTTCTTCTTTTAACTTGACGAGTCCAAAATACAATTTTTTATCTGGCTCAGAAGCTACTGTTGCTCCTAGAATGTTGGCTTATACTAAAGCAAATATTGATTTGGGTGCATCAGCTTGGTCTTTCCATCCTGGAGTTTATTATCAATATCAGAATAAAGCTCAAGAAACATTGTTACAAACGATTTTTGGAGTCAAATTAGGTGAATCTAAAAATACGCAGTTGCAATTTGGCCCTGGCTATAGAATAGGCGATGCAGTTGTTGGCTATGTAGGATTGAACTGGAAAGATTTGAAAGTAGGATTTGCCTTTGATGGCAATGTTTCTGATTTGAAAACTGCTACTGCTGGAAGAGGTGCATATGAACTGGCATTGAATTACGAGTGGGAAAGAAAGAAAAAGCCAGAACCTGAATTATTTGAGCCACCAGTGATTGAAGAGCCTAAAAAAGAAGAGCCTGAAGTGGTAGATACTATTGTAGTTCCTGAACCAGAGTTTGTAGTTGAAGTGCCTAAAGTAAATATTGTTGATTCACTTGCTGATGCTGTTAGGCTTCGTGCTGCAGTGGAGTTGTTCTATGCTAATGACCAACCTAATCCAAGAACTAGAGATACAACTACCATTGTGTCTTATGATGAAACATATAAAAATTATGTTCAAGAATTGGATAAATTGGTCAATGATAATGATGCTAAGTTTTCTTCTAAAGTAAAATCTGCTAATACACAGTTAGAATTATTGTTGGAAGATGTCTATTCATTACTCAAAGAAAATAAATCTGTAGTAGCAGAGGTGAGAGGATTTGCTTCTCCACTTGCTAGTTCTAGTTATAATGTCAATTTGACTAAACGTAGAGCAGTGGCGTTGATTAATTATTTGAAAAAATGGAATAACGGTGCTTTATTGCCATATATGGAAAAAGGCCAGTTGAACCTTGATCAAAAAGCTTATGGTGCTGCACAAGCTGCTGATGAAATCAGTAGCGATCCAAAAGACAAACAAAAATCAATCTATAGCACTGATGCTGCTTATGAAAGAAGAGTGGAGCTAAAAGTGATAGAAGTCAAATAAATTTATTTCAAAGAATGCATATATGAGGGCTGTTTGAAAAGTAAAATGATGCGGTGTAAATTACTTAAACGAAATCTTACTCCAACAACCTATCCGAATAAAAAGAGGCTGTCCAAAACTTTTTAGACAGCCTCTTTTTATCAAAACATTCTCATTAATCCTTCACAACTCGTTCAATCCAAATATCTTTTCCTGACTGAACTTTCACTATATATAGCCCATTGGGCTGAGAAGATATATCCAATTGTACTTGTTCTAAAGATGGAACAATCAGTGAAATAATTCGCTGACCAGTAATTGAATAAATCTCAACTATTCCATTTTGATATAAATCTGTATTCAATGAAAAATGCCCTGAAGAAGGATTGGGGTAAATTGAAAGCTGTTGTTTATTTACATCATTTACCGCTGTAGGGGTACAGCTATAATAATATTTTGTTTCATCAAAATCGTACCATTCTTCATACATATCGTCCCATACTTTGGATACTTCCAGCATTAAACGAAAACCATTATAAGTGTACTCTACAAAACCAGTTGGAGCCCATGTATCAGAAATCTCGTCCCATGTTCCTGAGTAAGTTAAATTCAACAACCTACCATCTTGATCAAAATACTCTTCCCTTCTTTCCGATTTTATCCACATTTCAGCATAGACATCCCAATAATGCAATTCTTGAATAACATTGCTCACTAGAGTAGCAGTATCTAGTCCATAAGACCAGACAAATCGATTATCAATAATCCATTTTGAAGAATCTTCATACCATTTACTATACTCTTCTTTCACTAAATGATCTTCATTGTAGGAATATTGAACCTTTTGGTCATCATGCCAAATGGAATCACTATCTAAATATTGATAGACTCCACTTACAACTCTACTGTCCTCAAAATTATATAAATTTCTGCGGTAACTTATCCAATTTTCATCTTGATAGGTTTGATAAAGCTCTGAAATCAATTTATCTCCATCATAAGTAAAAATAATATTATCTGAAGGCTGCCAATCTTCCTTGTCATAATCCCATCTCTGGTAGCTTTCTGCAACTTTTAAATTATCTACATATTTATAAAAATATGCATAACTGCCAACCCAGGCGTCATTCTCCCAATCATATATTTTTTCCTCAGTCAAATTCCCTGATAAATCATAAGTATAATATGTTCTAGAAGTATCTCCCGTAATGAAAAATACATAATCTGAACTATCTGCACGACATTCATCAACTATTGATCTATTTTGTTGATTGGGTTTTAAATGCTTGAAACTATCAGTAAATAATGAAATTCTACTATCAGTTTTCCTCAATTGTTGAAAATCTTTTTTCAAATGTTCTTGAGCTACTACATTCTTATTGTTGAAACAAAAAACAATCATAATAAAAATGCTTATAAATATCCTCTTCATAATCATGGGTTTAATTTTACTTTAAAAATAATCATATATATTCATATTCACAAGTGGTAAGGACAAAATAATTTTTGCATCGATAACGACAAATCATCCATATATGCTAAAATTGAAACTATTAAGAAATTAATGATTACTAAAGAGACTGCACAATACTTTTCCGACAGCCTCATTGTTTTTTGTTGGAGTTTGTGGATTCGATATAAATCAAATATATTCGTATTGATTGATTATGAAAGAAAATAGAGATGAGTTTTCAGACAGCAGATTTATATGATGTACATGAGGGAAAAGTAGAAGTATGTTTACCTATATTTATTTCATTTGGGTTGAAAAATAAGTTTTTTGGAGAGATAGTGACTATCAAGTGCCATGAAGACAATACTTTGGTAGGTGATACACTCAGAAATGAGAATGGAAAGGGAAAAGTTTTGGTAATTGATGGGGGAGCTTCGTTGAGATGTGCTTTAGTGGGAGATTTGATTGCTGCAGCAGCAGTGAAAAATCAATGGGAAGGAATCGTAGTCAATGGCTGTATCCGTGATAGTGTAGAGATTAATAAGATGTCGATAGGAATAAAGGCTTTGAATACAAATCCTACAAAAACGGTCAAACGTAAAACAGGAATTTTTAATGAAACTGTCAATTTTGCTAACGTTAAATTTCGTCCCGGAGCATTTCTCTATTCTGATGAGGATGGGATATTAATTAGTGATACTGCATTGATTTAGTTTTTTAGTATTTTTTTAAGTTATGGAATCAAAAGAAGATATAGTCAATAATTGGCTTCCTAGATATACAGGAATGCCTATTGAAAATTTTGCTAAACATATTTTATTGACAAATTTTCAGCATTATGTGGAATTGTTTGCCAAATGGAATGATGTTCCTATTATTGGAGAAGGCAAACCGATGAAATGTGCTACAGTAGATGGTATAACGATTATCAATTTTGGTATGGGTAGTCCTGTTGCTGCAACAATTATGGATTTATTATTAGCTATCAATCCTAAAGCAGTTCTGTTTCTGGGTAAGTGTGGTGGATTGAAAAGAAAAAATAGAATTGGAGATTTTATCCTACCCATTGCTGCGATAAGAGGTGAAGGTACTTCTAATGATTATTTCCCTGCTGAAGTACCAGCATTGCCCGCTTTTGCTTTACAGAAAGCTATTTCTACTACTGTGAGAGAGTTAGGCTTGGATTATTGGACAGGTACAGTTTATACGACCAATAGAAGAGTATGGGAGCATGACACCCAATTTAAAGAATATCTCAGATTAATAAGGGCAATGGCTATCGATATGGAAACAGCCACTATTTTTTCTGTTGGCTTTCATAATGAAATTCCTACTGGAGCTTTGTTGTTAGTCTCTGACCAACCGATGATTCCTGAAGGGGTCAAGACTGAAGAAAGTGATAATAAAGTATCTAGTGATTTTGTTGAATTGCATTTGAAAACAGGAATATTGTCATTGCATCAGATTTTATATGAAAAGCAGACTGTTAAGCATTTGAAATTTTAAGATAAGATACTATTTCATGAAGTGTTGCTGAAATCAAGCTATAATTACAACACCACAGGAAGAAAATATTTTAGTAGGTTGTGCCTATCTTTTTGAAGGATATTTTTAAGCCAGATTTACAGATTTTATCACAGTATCATTTGTAGGAAATGGCTATTTATATTTGGTGTATTTTCTTATTTTCCAATTACTAGGAGAACATATTTTTGTCTTTCCACACAAGGTCTTTGGCTGTTTCAGATATAATTTTATTGGCTAAGTTCTTCTGACTCTATGACTACATCTAATAACTTTTGAGCTTGATTCATCGTCCACACTTTTTCAAAAATCAGTATTAAATTATTGCTTGATTGCTTTAATGTTACTCTCCTATTGTTTTGAATATTTGTCATTATCTGTTTGAAGGAAGAAGATTCATAGAAAGGCGAAGATGGATTGTCAATAAAATAGCACCTAAGTTTGCCTGATTTTAATATTATACGTTCAAATCCTGCCTTTTTAGCTTTCCATCTTATCCTTAATCCATCAAATAGTTCCTCAACAGGCTTGGGACATTTCCCAAATCTATCTTCTAATCTTACTTTATATTCTTCTAGTTCTGTTTCATTAGAAATGGTATCCAATTCAGTGTATAATTTTAATCTTTCTTCAGTATTACGGACATAAGATTGAGGAATTAGCATTTCTAAGTCTGTTTCAATAGTACAGTCTCTGACAAATTCAGTTTGTTTGTCAATTTGTTCTTGGAATAAATCTTTAAAGTCGGTATGTTTTAATTCTTGAACAGCTTCTTCTAGAATCTTTTGATACATGTCAAAACCGATATCAGCAATAAAACCGCTTTGCTCACTTCCCAATATATTTCCTGCTCCTCTGATATCCATATCTCTCATGGCTATCTGGAAACCACTGCCCAAGTCTGAAAATTCTTCTAACGTTTGTAATCTTCTTTGGGCTTCTGTTGAAAGTATATTTTTCTTGGGACTTATGAGATAGCAATATGCCTTTTTGTTGGATCGACCAACTCTTCCTCTCATCTGATGCAAATCACTTAATCCAAAATGATGCGCATTGTTAATGATAATTGTATTTGCATTAGGAATATCAAGTCCTGACTCAATAATATTAGTACTTACTAATACATCAAATTTGCCATTGATAAAATCCATCATTTTATTTTCAAGTTGCTCTCCTTCCATTTGACCATGCGCAAATTGTACTTCTATATTTGGGACAAGTTGTTTGATTTGATAAGCAATGTCTGCAATGTCTTTGACTTTATTATGGACAAAAAACACTTGCCCACCTCTGTAAACTTCATTTTCAATGACTTCTTTAATCAATTGTGGCTCATACTGGCGTACCTCAGTGGTGACTGGTTGACGATTGGTGGGAGGTGTTAATATATTGGACAAATCTCTTGCTCCCATAAGTGAAAATTTGAGTGTCCTTGGAATTGGTGTCGCAGTCAATGTCAGCGTATCAATATTGGTAGATAAAGATTTTAGTTTTTCCTTAGCATTTACACCGAATTTTTGTTCTTCGTCTATAATCAATAATCCTAAGTCTTTGAATTTTATTCCTTTACCTAATAATGCATGAGTGCCTACTATGATATCTATTTTACCATGCTCCAATTCTTCCAATGTGATTTTCTTTTCTTTGGCGGATTTGAATCTATTGATATAATCTACTTTGACTGGGAAATCTGATAGACGATTGGAAAAGGTCTTGAAATGTTGCCATGCCAAAATTGTTGTAGGAACCAATATTGCCACTTGTTTACTGTCTGTAACTGCCTTGAAAGCTGCCCTTACAGCAACTTCTGTTTTGCCAAATCCTACATCTCCACAGATAAGCCTATCCATAGGAGAGGATTTTTCCATATCTGATTTGACATCAGATGTTGCTTTTTCTTGATCAGGAGTATCTTCATAGATAAAGGAAGCTTCAAGTTCGTGTTGAAGATAGGTGTCTTTTGAAAACGCAAACCCTTTTTCAGCCTTTCTCTTGGCATATAATAAGATTAAATCTCTTGCAATCTCCTGAACTTTCTTTTTCGTTTTGCTCTTGAGTTGACTCCATGCATCAGAACCCAATTTATGAATTTTAGGAACGACGCCTTCTTTGCCTGCATATTTTGAAATCTTATGAAGAGAATTAATATTGACATATAATATATCACTTCCAGCATATTGAATACGGATAGTCTCTTGGGTCTTTCCGTTAATATCTAAAGTCTGAAGTCCTGAAAAAATGCCTACACCATGATCGATATGGGTAACATAATCTCCAGGGTTTAAATCTTTTAAGGCTTTAATATTAATAACTTGATCTCTAGAATATTTTTGTTTCGATTTATATTTGTGAAATCTGTCAAATAGCTGGTGGTCAGTAAAATACGCTGTCTTTTGAAAGTGATCTACAAATCCTTTGGATAGGGTAATATCTAAACCACTCCATTCAATCTTTGCATTTTTATCCTGAAAGATATGTTCTAGTCTTTCTAACTGTCTTGGGTTGTCTGAAAGCAAAACTGTCTTTATGTTTTCTTTTTCATTTTCTTTGATATATTCTATCAATAAATCAAAATTTCTATTAAAACTCGGTTGTGGTTTACCTTGTAAGTGAATCGGCTCAAAATCTTCGGGTAAATGATGAATATGAGAAATAATAGAAGGGAATCTTTTTAGATTTTCATTTATTGCTGTTGTATTTTGGAAGAGTTGTTCAAAAGATTTCTGATAAAATGGATGGTTTTCTTGATTTTTTTGTATTTCATATTCATCAAGAGCTTTTTCAAAGTTTTGTTGTAATGTGTCAAAAACAAGATCTGGCTCGTCTATCCAAACAAATGTTTTTTCTGATATAAATTCAAAAATACTTGTGTGCTGCTCTTTTTTAAATTGTTTATAGATATTTGGAATGATAGTCAATTGAGAAATCTTCCTTATTGATAGCTGAGTCTCAGGATCAAATGTCCGTATGCTTTCTACTTCATCATCAAATAATTCGATACGAAATGGATTTTCATTGCCAAAAGAGTAGATGTCTATGATCCCTCCTCGAATAGAAAATTCCCCCGGTTCATATACAAAATCAGTCCTTTCAAATCCATACTCCAAAAGTAAATCTAGCATAAAATCTATATCTACTTTCTCTCCTAGATGAAGTTTTAAGGTGTTTTCACTGATGGTTTCTGCTGTAACAGTCATTTCTTGAATAGCCTCTGGATATGAAACAATCAGTTTAGATGAATTTTTGGCATGCATTAATTCATCTACTACTTTGGCTCTTAACAATACTTGGTTATTATCAACTTCTGAGAACTGCTGTATGCGTTTATATGAACTAGGAAAATATAAAATATCCAGATGAGGAAATAATTGAGCTAAGTCATTTTGAAAATAGGCAGCATCTTCTGGATTGGGTAGAATAAATAAACCACTATATCCACTTTTTAAAAATAAACCTGCACCAAATACTACAGATTGAGAACCTATAGCATCTAAAATAGCAGTTTTACTTGTCATATCAAATGACTGAGCTATACGAGCAACTCTGGAATCATTGGTATAACGCTCCAGTAATTCTGTTAATTTCATCTTTTAATCTTGCCATTTTAACCCATCCAAAAAACGATTGGCATTTGGGCTGTAAATATCTTCTTTCTTTCCACTTACTAATATTTGATAGAGATTTAGTGAGTCAAAAAAATAACGAACTCTAAAATATTGAATATTGGTTTTAAATATAATTTCTTCTAAAGGATATTTAAAGTAATTGATACTTCTCTGTAGTATTAATTGTCCTTGAGTAGTCTGAATACTAGAATTTATAGATTGTTCTAAAATTTTTTTAGTGTCTTTTGTAGAAAAATTTTCTAAAGGCAATACAGATAATAAATAGGTTACTTTAGAATCTCCATCTCCCATGTGCCATTCATAATACTTTTGGTTTTGCCCATTATTAATTAACATTTTATGCTGAGAGACAGGATATTTAGGAAACTCTATTCTGAAATTATCGACTTTTAATGTCTCCCATTTACTTGTCAATATTTGATTTGAGGTTTTTTCGCCTTCAATTTTGATTTCTCCAGGTAATGGATTAAAACTGATATTATCTAAAAAATATTTAGCTTGTTGGTCAATTTCTGCTTGATTGGAATTATTCAATGAACTAGCCACCATTACCCAATCTCCATCAGCAAATATTTTCGCTTTTAATAGTGCACCTTTAAGTGTTTTAATTTCTAAAAAATATTCTCTAATTCCTTGTAGATTAGTAATTCCTTCACTTAATATTGGATATCCACCGTAAACAAGTGCAATTTTTTGTGACAATGCGTCTATTTGCTTTTTCTCATTTTTAGTAGTTAATTTTTCTGAAAGTTTGTTGTAATAAACTTCTAAATTGAGCGATTCGTTGATGTCAGACCAAGAAAAGGATTTCTGAGGAATCATTCCTTTGTCTGAAAATATTTCTTTTTCGTTAAATTCAGGCTCTCCAGGAAAGTGTATAATTGTTCCCCAGATAGGCAATTCTTGAGAATACCATTTGAAGTTTGTATTATCCGTTTTTACAATAGGAACAATATCTATCTTTTGCTGTGCTGCAACCGAAAAGCAATTGATTATTGTAATGATTAAAATTAGAAGACTAAAAGGCTTGCTTAAATACAATTTCATTGGACAAAGATAATTATAAAGATTTATCACTTTACCTGAGATGTAAAAAACATCGCCCTAAGAGTTAAATTATTATGAGAGTATATCATGCAATCTTAAAAGACAATAATTTTTAATATTAGTTTTTCATTTTTAAGTTGAATGACAAGAGGTGTTTTTATCCATTTGCTCATTTTTTTATTTTTCTGATTTCATTTCTTAATGATGGAGAATGTTCAAAATTTGTACTTTTGAACTATGTCAGGTAAACTTTTTATTGTTCCTACTCCTGTGGGTAATTTGGAAGATATCACATTTAGGGCCATTCGAATACTTAAAGAAGTACAATATATCCTTGCAGAAGATACCCGCACTACCAAATTTCTATTGCGTCATTTTGATATATCTACTGCATTGCAAGCTTATCACATGCATAATGAACATAAAGTTTTGGCAAGTATTATTGAAAAAATTCAAACAGGAATTGATGTTGCTTTAGTTTCAGATGCTGGCACACCAGGGATTTCAGATCCAGGATACTTATTAATTCGTTCTTGTATAGAGAATAATATTACAGTTGAATGTCTGCCAGGCGCAACTGCTTTTGTTCCAGCTTTAGTTGTATCAGGATTGCCTACAGATACATTTGTTTTTGAAGGTTTTCTTCCTCATCAAAAAGGCAGGCAAAAGAAAATTTCAAATATATTAGAATATGAAAGTACGGTAGTCCTTTACGAGTCACCTTATAGAGTAGTTAAGTTTTTAGAACAATTGGTAAGTGCAGGTGCTTCACAAAGAAAGATTGCTTCTGTACGTGAAATTAGTAAGAAATTTGAATCCGTTCAAAGAGGAACTGTAGAAGAGGTTTTGTTGCATTTTAAAAATATTGAACCCAAAGGAGAATTTGTGTTTGTATTAGAAGGGAAACAATTCAATAAAAAAAATACAAAAGATGATATTGAATGAAAAATTTATCCAAGCTGTAATTGATATAGCTCAGCTCGCAGGAGGTTTTATATATGCTCATTATGGAAAAGTGGATGACAAGCAAATACAGATTAAAGATCTGAATAGTTTGGTCAGTTATGTGGATACAAATTCAGAAACTATTATTATTGAAAGACTGAGAGAATTGTTGCCAGAAAGCAGTTTTTTAGCTGAAGAGAGCAGTGTTGAACAACCTGCTTCTGATTATGTTTGGATAATAGACCCTTTAGATGGTACCACTAATTTTTTACACCAAATTCCTGTTTTTGCTGTTTCTATAGCTTTGCAGTTTAAAGGAGAAATTATTTTAGGAGTAGTATATGAAGTCAATCAGAAAGAATGTTTCCATGCGGTGAAAGGTCAAGGAGCTTATCTCAATGGCAATAAAATAGCTATTAAAAATATTGAGTTTAAAGATGGACTAATTGCAACTGGATTTCCATATTATGATTTTTCAAAGACTGACGCATATTTGAAAGTGTTGGAAAAGTTGATGCGCAGTACAAGAGGTGTCCGCCGACTGGGAGCTGCCGCAGTGGATTTGGCTTATGTGGCTTGTGGAAGGTATAGTGCATTTTTTGAATATAGTTTAGCTCCATGGGATGTGGCAGCTGGAGCTTTGATTGTTAAAGAAGCTGGAGGAGTAGTTAGTGATTTTGCTAGAGGCGAAAATTGGCTTTTGGGTAAAACTATAGTTGCAGGAAGTCCTATTGGTCATTTGGGTGTATTCAATTTGATTGAAGAGTGTTTTGATTGTTAAAAAATGAGTTTTTGTGTTATTATTGTCAAATTGCCCTATAAAAAACCAATCAATATTTTTCTTCTGTAAGCAATAAAAAGTGTTTTAGTACCTTTGCACAAATTTTTGGCATGA
This sequence comes from Chitinophagales bacterium, assembly GCA_023957235.1. Taxonomy (GTDB): domain Bacteria; phylum Bacteroidota; class Bacteroidia; order Chitinophagales; family JADIYW01; genus JAMLHH01. The sequence continues at coordinate 56,259 of JAMLHI010000006.1, forward strand.
GAAAACAAGAGGGGAGAATAGAGGTGATGGCTCCAGCAGGTGGATTTGATTCCATGATGGCAGCAATTCATGCAGGTGCAGACTCAGTATATTTTGGTGTTGATCAGTTCAATATGAGAGCGAGAGCGACAATGAATTTTACACTTGGCGATTTGCCAGAGATAGCTCAAATCTGTCAAGATAATGGTGTTCGAACCTATCTTACGCTAAATACTATTGTCTATGATCATGATATTTCTGCAGTAAGAAATGTCTTAAAGGGTGTAAAAGATGCAGGTATTACCGCTGTAATTGCTGCCGATCAGGCTGTAATAGCCATGGCAAGAAGTATGGGGATTGAAGTACATATTTCTACTCAGGTCAATATTACTAATATTGAGACAGTAAGATTTTATGCCATGTTTGCTGATACAATAGTATTATCCAGAGAACTAAGCCTTTCTCAAGTAAAACATATTACAGAACAGATCAAAAAGGAGCAGATTTTTGGGCCATCTAGAAGATTGGTTGAAATTGAAATTTTTGTTCATGGAGCTTTATGTATGGCTGTATCGGGCAAATGTTATCTCAGTTTGCATTCAGATAATTCCTCCGCCAATAGAGGTGCTTGTGTTCAGAATTGTAGAAGAAAATATACGGTGATAGATCAAGAAAGTGGAAATCAACTAGCTATTGAAAATGAATACATTATGTCTGCTCAGGATTTATGTACCATAGATTTTTTAGATCAGGTTATTGATGCGGGTGTGACTGTGATGAAGATTGAAGGAAGAGGAAAAGGTCCAGAGTATGTCAAGACAACTGTTGAATGTTATAAAGAGGCTATTCAATCTTTTTATGAAGGCAGTTACTCCCAAGATAAAGTTGCCAATTGGATGTTTCGACTGAAAGAAGTTTATAATAGAGGTTTTTGGTCTGGATATTATCTAGGTCAGAAACTTGGCGAATGGAATGATGTCTCTGGCTCAAAAGCTACTACTAGAAAGTTATACATAGGAAAGGGAAAACATTATTTTGACAAAATTAAAGTGGCTGAATTTAAGATTGAAGCTTATTCATTGAGTGCTGGTGATAGAATATTGGTGACTGGCCCTACAACGGGAGCAGTAGAGACTATTGTCAATGAAATTCATACAGATGAAGGTCCTGCGGTAGAAGCAAAAAAGGGACAGAATGTTTCTTTTAAGCTAGATACAATGATTCGACCTAGTGATAAATTATATAAAATTATTCCAGCACCAGAACCTATTCATTAATCATGGCGACTGTCATTCATCGTAGAAATAAGTGTATAGGCTGTAATTATTGTGTAGAAATTGCACCAGAATTTTGGCGGATGTCTAGAAAAGATGGAAAAGCGGTCTTATTGGGAGCAGATGACAAAAGGGGAAATTGGGTTCTAAAAATAAGTGATGCTGAAATTGACATCAATAGACGAGCAGCTGATGCATGTCCAGTAAAAGTAATAGATGTAAGAGAATGATTGCTTAGATGATAATTTATCATCTGTATTTTTATTATTCAGCTTCAAATCCTTTGTGATTTTGATTTTTTTCTTCAAAAACGTGATTCTTTTTAGGAAAATATAATGCCTTTAATAAATATCACTATATAATTTTCTATTTTACCTCTTTATCTTAAATGTATGAATTCAATTGCTAATAAATTATTCGAAGCGCAAGTAGCTTACACCTTAAATAAATTATCTGGAGCTCAAATTTCAGAAACAATAGGTGAAGAATCTAAACTGATTTATGGATGGGTGGCTACCCAAAAACTTTCAGATATTTTTTCTCAAGACAGGGTCAAATCTTTTGGCGAAAGACTTCTTTCAGAAGCAGACGTGACAGATTCTACAAAGGAATATTTTGAATCTTTAATCAGTGCTTTGTTAGATGATATTGCTAAAGATGATATTGAGATTGATGATTTGATTTCAAAAGGGACTTGGGATAGATTAGTTGAGAAGGTTGTTGAGCAGAGAGAATTAAGAAATGAGCTGATTAATAGGTTGATTTCAAATAAGGCTTATGGTGAAATGCTTTCAGAGATTATTTATAGTAGTATTAAATCATTTATGCAGCAATATTCCCTCGGTGGCAATAGCAAAGGGGGAAGTGGAGGAGGACTTTTCGGTGTGGGAAGGGGATTATTAGGAGCAGCACTTTCGGGAATGGAAGATTCTATAGATAAAAATGTAAAGAAATTTTTATCAGACAATATTAATAAGACTTTGAAAGATAGCGGAAAAATCATTCAAGATAGATTGACTGATAATAATATCCGTAAGATTTCCAATAAATTATGGGATAAGTTAGACTCTTTGAATTTTAAAGAAATTGCAGAAAAAGGTAAGAAATATACTTCAAGTGGAAAAGACTCTATCTCAGATTTGACTTCTGTAGTAGCTTTAGAAGTGAAAGATTCAAAAGCATTTAAACATATTACTGAGTTTATTTTAAATCATTTTTATGAAACTTATGGCCATCAGCCAATTAAAGTTTTGTTGGATGGTTTGTTGATAACTGAAGAAGTTGTCGTCAGAGAATCTGTCCATATTGCAGAAGATATATTATTTCAAATGAATTCGACTGGATTTTTAGAAGCCAGAGTGAGAGAGCATTTCAAAAGGTTTTATGAAAGCGATGAAGCTATAAGTATCTTAGCATAGAATATAGGATTTGAGATGAATAATCATATTCATTTCTTAAAGAAATAAATTCATGATACTTTCTTGATATTAGAATAGGGATTGAATTTTATTTTTCCATTTCTCTAACAGTTTTAAATTTATAATAATTATTTAGTCATGTCACAAATTCAAGCAGTAAAAACATCAGAGGTGTTATTATTGGGACCCGGTCCTTCAAATTCATTCTCAGGAGTTTTGCAAGCTATGTCTGAACCAGCTTTGAGCCATTTAGATTCAGATTTTTTAAAAATTATGGATGAAGTTAAAGAACATTTACAGTATCTTTTTAGAACTTCAAGTCCACATACCTATATTGTTTCTGGTCCTGGATCTTTGGGGATGGAGACGTGTTTTGTCAACCTAATCGAACATGGAGACAAAATTATCACTTGTCAAAATGGTTTTTTTGGCGATAGAATGCATGAAAATGCAAGAAGGTATGGAGCAGAGATTGTTCAAGTGAAAGCAGATTGGGGCAAACCCATTGCTATTGAAGATGTAGAAAGAGCTTTTGTTTTGCATCCTGATGCTAAATTAATATCAGTAGTTAGTGCAGAAACATCTACTGGTGTTAAAAATGATATTGAGAGTATAGCAAAGATTGCCAAACAATATGGTGCCTTAATTATAGTAGATGCAGTAACTGCATTGGGTGCTATTCCAGTAGAAGTAGATAAATGGGGCTTGGATGCAGTCTATTCTTGTAGCCAAAAAGGAATAGGTTGTGTTGCTGGAATGTCACCTGTTACATTCAGTGAATTGGCTTTTGAAAAAGTGAATAATCGAAATACTCCTGTCCCATCATGGTTTCAGGATATTACTGTCTATGATAAATACTGGGAACTGGGAGCTAAACGTCCATATCATCACACTGCTCCTTCACAGCAATATTATGGAATTTTAGCTGCATTAAGGCATATCAAATCAGTAGGAATTGAAAACTTATGGCGTCAGCATGAAGAAATCTCTAGTTATTTTGCTGAAAATATGGAAAAGAGAGGATGGCGATTTTTTGTTGACAAATCACACCGATTGCCACAGTTAAATACCATGTTGCTTCCTGAAGGTATTGAAGATGCTCAGGGAAGAGCAAGATTGAGAAATGATTTTAAAATTGAAGTAGGTGCTGGGTTAGGAGCTATGGCTGGCAAACTATGGCGTATTGGCATCATGGGTGCTAATGTGAATAAAGCAGCTATAGATAAGTTTCTATTAGCAATTGACAATTTGTAGAATTTTTAATGAAAATAGGAAAAGTGAGGTTGTCTAAGTTGGGTAGCCTCACTTTTTTATTTGGGTTTCGCTTCAATGATTTACATATTAGTAAAGCGAAATTTCAATGATTTTGATGGATAGAATGAAACATTGAAGATGCTGTTCTAATTGTAATACTATTGTCAAATAAGGCTTTGACGATATTTTTTTCAAGTTGGCTTCTTTAGTTTTGCGCAAAATATTTTAAAACAGAAATTGAATTTTTATGAGAAAAAACGTTCTATCATTAATGTTATTGACAGTCTTATTGACAAGTATTATAGGTTGTAAAAAAGATGAAAATATAGATGAAGGATTAAAAATTGAAGGAAATTGGGTATTTAAGAAAGTAAATTTTTTAACTGAAGAAGCCAAATGGAATGATAGTGTCCCTTATATCAGTGCCAATTTAAGAAATTATGCTCCTTATATGTTTATTCCTATGAGTGGTATGCAATTTTTGGCAAAAGACATCATGAATGGTACTAATTTTTTAGGAAAGAAAATGAATTATATCAATAATCATAAAGAATCACAATTTCACCCTCACCCTGCAAGTATGGATGTATGGTATTGGAATTATAGTGATGATAATAAAGGATTTAAAATCACTTCTATTGCTCCAGGATTCCCTTCATTTGCTTTTGAAATGACTGTTGATAATGTAAAAGTGGATCCAAATAATGAGAATATCATTGTGTTTAATACTAAAGTAAGATCAGCGGTACCTGGTGTTGCTGATAAATTTATTGTTTTACCAGTTGAGTTCACGATGGAGAGAGGAACAGCTAAAGATGATATTACTGTATTTATTCAAGATGTTCCATTTAATAGATTACCATAAGTTATTGTATTTCCAATTACTATATAATTTTTAATACTTCTTTAAGGTTTATTCCTTCTTAGCATTTCTATCAGCTTTACAATTAATAGAATGATAAAAAGAAGAATTTCTTTTAATACTTTTTGAATCGTTCTTTTGTATCCGGATTGTTTTATGAAGAAAATTATCATGCTTATCTACAGTGTTTTGTTTATTCATGCTGTAGGAAATGCACAATATTCTATCTGTGGTCAGGTGACTGTCAATCATCAGACCAGAAGTCAAGTATGGGTTTCTATTTTGGGAAGCGATGATTCTATCGCAACTGATAAAAGTGGAAAATATTGTTTTAATAATTTACCTACTGGTGAGTATATTCTTGCTGCAAATACAGATGGATTTATGTCTCAGGTTCAGTTTGTCTCCTTGAACAAAGATACAAGTGGTTTGAATTTCAATGTTGAAATATTATCTACTGATACGGTAAGTGTAGTGGCTGAAAAAGCGGCAGAGCGGAGGGAGAATATTTCGATTAAGACTGAAATTGTAGATTTGAGCAAGCAGTCATTGTCATCTGTATCTGTAGAGCAATTGATGAATAGAGCTTCAGGCATTCGAGTGAGAAATTCTGGCGGATTGGGAGCAGATGCTGATATTGTGGTGGGTGGTTTTTCAGGCAAATCAGTGAAGTTTTTAATAGATGGTATTCCCATAGATTATTTGGGTTCGAGTATGGGTATCACTAAAATGCCTATTAATATGGCAGATTATGTAGAGGTATATAAAGGTGTGTTGCCTACAGAAATTGGTGTTGACGCATTAGGTGCTGCAGTAAATATAGTTACTAAGCGACCTGATAAGACAGGTTATAGATTGAGTTATGAAGTAGGCTCTTTTCATACCCACAAAGTTGGAGTCAATTCATTTGTCAGACATTCACCCAAATTATCTTATGGGGTTGATTTATTTTTTAATTATTCAAAAAATAATTTTAAAGTGGACAATTTGCCCATTTCTGATGAGATTACGGGAAAAACCAAATATATAAGAGCACCACTTTTTAATAATGGATACAAGCAGTTTAGTGCTGATATGTATTTGAATATTGAAAAACGCAAATGGGCTGACTTGTTTGAAATCAAATTGAATGGCTTTGTGATAAATAAAGACATTCAGAATGACTTTGCTTCTCGAGATAAGGCTTATGGCAATGTATATCGAAAAGAGAATTCTTATATTGTTCCATCTGTTTTTTATAAAAAGAATTTTATTGATGGAAAATTGAAAGTTTCTCAATTCATTGTCTTTAGTAGAATTAATTTTCAATTTGCTGATACTTTAAGAAATGCATATTATGATTGGTTAGGTAATAAGCATGAAGCTTCAAGTAGTTCGGAAACAGGCAATGATTTCTCCAATCTGAAAGAGCCTATTGTATATACCTATGTCAATAATTTAATTTATAGGGGGCTTTTTTCTTATCATTTCAATGAGAACCATAAATTGACAATGAATTTTGTAGAAAATTTTGTTTCGAGAGAGTCAGATGATTTGAATAAGTATCACCAACGTTCTACAATAAATTATAACAGAGCCATTTTAGGGCTTGGTTATAGTTATCATTTTTTAGATTCTAGGTTACAAGGATTGACTCAGTTGAAGTACTTAGTTTCTCATACCCAAGGTGAATTGATTAATCAAGCTACCTTGAAAAATGAGGAGCCTGTGCAAAATAGCGGTTGGAGTTTTTCACAATCTTTGAAATATGATTCTTATTCAGGGTGGCTATTTAGATTTTCTACTGAAAATTCGTATCGACTTCCCGATCAGATGGAAATATTTGGTGATAATGTACATATATTGCCTAATATCTCTCTTCAGCCAGAAAAGAGTTTTAATGTTAACTTGGGAGTTAGATATAAGAAAAAAGGGGTTGGTAGTATAGAAGTCAATAGCTATTATAGAAATATAAGAGACATGATAAAACTGAAAGAAATCACTCAATTACAAGCTGCATATATCAATCTGGAGCATGTGAGAGGTTATGGTATTGAGCTAGATGCAGCAGTTTTTCCGGTGAAGCAATTGGAGATATCAGGTAATCTTACCTATAATGAGTTTAGATTTAAAGGTTCTAATTCAAATGTCGCTCAAAATGAACATTTTGTCAATGCACGTGTCAGTAATATGCCTTTCTATTTTGGGAATGCTAGTGTGAGTTATTCTTTTGATAAAGTCTTTGATAAGAGAAGTAAATTGAAATTGTATTGGACTTATTCTTATGTTCATCAGTTTTATTTAGATTATATAGAGAAACAATTTGAACCAGATGGATTTTTAGGAATTTTTGGGAAAAGTAAAATATATACTAATCGAATTATTCCTATTCAACAGGTTCACTCTGCTGGTTTAATATGGTCATTTGATATCAACAATATTAGGAAATTAGCCCTTTCTACTGAGTTAAATAATATTTTTAATCAAGACGTATATAATAATTTTAAAATGCAAAGTGCAGGTCGAAGTTATTCTCTTAAATTGACTGTAGAATTATAAAAAGTGTTATTGTGTTGAAAAATTTAATCATCATCTTTTCTGTGTTTATTCTATCTTCTTGTAAGGTAGAAAATTTGAATGATAAAGATGTTCCTAAAACAGACTTTAGTAATTTTGACTATGTATTAACTACTGAGGACGCTTCTGATGTGGATATAACTACATTTTTTTCATTTAATTTGAAAGATATTAATCCTAATGAAAGCTATGACTTGATAGATAGAGTTGGTTTATTTACTAATTCAAATCCATCTACTTCTTCAGGACATTTAATGATGGACCAATTCATCTTTTCTATGGCTAAAGACAAAAAAGGATATTCATCGACTCCTGGTCTTTATAAGCTGACTCTCAACACTAGCAATAGAATGTATATCGCTGATAATCTGCACATAGCTAAAAACAATCTCTTTCCTGCAAGGCAATTGTGTATTGTGGATGAACATTTAGGCTACTTTTATGATGAGTCGAAAATGGCTCAAGGTCTTCAGATTTTTGATCCTAGTACAATGGTACTGAAAGGCTCTATTGATTTAAAACCTGCAATTGCTCAGTTTCGTCCTGACACCAAATGGGTAGATGAGTCATATAATAATCTGGTTCGTGTCGGTTCTACTGTATTAGAAGCCAATCAAGGCAAATTATATGCAAGTGTTATTTTTATGGAGTCTGCTGGATATAATCTGATTGCAGATAGTGTCAATCATGTATATTTGGCTGTTATTGATATTCAAACTAGTGCTGTAGAAAAAATCATTTCTTATGAAGGAGCAAAAACAGTAGGCTTTTTTGTGTCTGAAAATAAAGCTACTACAACGGATGAAGATGGCAATATTTACTTTTGTTCTTGGGGCTGGAATCAATTCAATCAAGGAAATCCTTCTAAAGTTTTTAGGATAAAATCTGGATTTACAGATTTTGATACCAATTGGGTGATAGATATTGAATCGTTATTTGGAGTAGGAAAAATAGCGCAGTCTATTATTTCTTTCAATAATAAAATTTATCTCCATGTCTCTAATAGAGCATTTATTTTTGGTGAAGCAGATCAAGCTGCGGATAAAATGGAAATGTCATACTATGAATTTGATCCTCAGACTCCCAATGCACCTAAGAAGTTGGAGATTCCTGTTTCAAATTCATCTACGAGAATGAATGTCTTTAGTATTGTAGATAATAAATTGTTTATAGCTGTCCCAAATATTGAGAAAGGAAAATTCAACGGGATGTATTCTATTGATACTCAGGGAGAAATCAAAAAGGAATTGACCGTCTCTAATAAATATCGTCCAACGCGTCTTTATAAACTACATGATAGTCCATAGGATTTGACTAGTCATTATTTTATATATTTTTCTGCGCCTCTTTTGAATATTTTAATAGGTAAAATTGTTGCATCGCCCATGCTTCAATGATGTTTATAGCTTTGGCTCCTCCAAGATATTTACCTAAAACCCATGCTTTTGAAGTCTTTTCCAATAATTGGGCTGCAACAAATGCATCTTCTAGATTTGCTCCCATACAGATACTTTTATGGTCATTTAATATAGTAGCATATCTTCCTATTGTTTTAAACACTGCATCTGCTGGATTTTTAGATACTTTTACATTGACACCAAGTAGTTGAGCTTGGTCATCCAAAATAGGAGGGATAGTTTCATTCACTTGAGAGGCAAATTCTTGATAGGTGAGAAGTACAATATTGATTTTCCACTTCCAAAACAACAATTTCTGAAAATAAGAATCTCCCTTTAAAGGTAAGATACTAAAATCATTGATAGTTTGTTCTTTGAGCGACTTATCAGGGTTTGAAACTAATATTTTTCTATTGTCTAGTCTTACAGCTATTTGGAGAAAATTGACATTTCCCCATGTTTGATATCCTTCCAAATGTTGTTCAAAAAATGCTGGAGCATTTAATATTAGATTTTGTGCTTCGATCAGTTTCATCGCTATGCAGATTTTATTTTGGAATCAATAAAATTTTTACAAGCGGCTTCAAGTGTATGTGCTACTTTAAAAGTTTCATCCATATTGGTCCCTATACACAATGCACCATGATTGGACATTAAAGCTGCATTACTAGAACCAACAGCTTTGGCAGTATCTACAGTGAGTGACTTGCTATTAGGAAGGGCATAAGGAGCTGCCTTGATAGTTTTTGCGCCTAAAATTTTTTGATGTTCTGGATCTAATACTTCTACATCGTTCTGTGTTGAAGCAACAACAGAGGCATATAGTTGATGAGTATGGATAACTGACTGAATATGAGGTCTTGTTTTATAAATCTCACAATGTAATTTAAGTTCTGAAGAAGGTTTGATTCCTTCATGTTTTAAGGTGTAAATATCCACCAATACCATATCTTCAGGAGTGAGTTCGTCATATTTTCTTCCGCTAGGAGTAATGATCATTTTCCTTTCGTCAATACGTACACTGACATTCCCCCATGTACGAGCAATCAATCCTTCATGGACTAATTTTTTTCCTGATTCACATACTATTTCTCTAGCCTTTTGAATATCCATAGTGTTAAAGTTCGAATCTTTTTTGGTTAATAGACTGGTAGGTACCTTTTAAACGATAATATATTGATTGATAAGCCTGATGCAATTCATTGTAAAGTGAAAGGTGTTCTTTTCTAGGATGAAAAGATTTTGTTTCTGAGACAACTTGCTTGACATCGCTAAAAGATTTTAGTGCATTATCGCCTACCATTGCTACAACTGCTGCACCAATAGCCCCAGCATTAATAGCTTGTGAGGTCGTAATAATCTCTCTATTGGTAATGTCTGCGATGATTTGCATCCAAGTTTCATTTTTACTTCCGCCTCCTGTTATTTTCAGAGATGAAATTTTAAATTTGAAATCTTTTTCAATATTTGAAATTGACCATTTCAGATTGTGTGCAATTCCTTCAAAATGAGCTCTTACGATATGTCCACGTTGATGTTGATGAGTCAAGTTGAATAGGGTAGAGCGAGTAGTAGTAGTACTTACAGGGCATCTTTCACCTAAAAACCAAGGAGTCATCATCAAATAGTCTGCACCTTCTGGAGTAGAATTAAGTTCTTTTTCCATGAGGGCAAAAACTTCTGTTTTTCCCATAGATTTTAATTCCTTGGAATAAAAAGTCTCTAATATCCACTCTGTATTGACTCCAGCAGATTCAGTAATTCCAACAATGAAATTCATTTTAGGGTCGGCACTCTGTAAAGAAAAAATACCATTTTTAAATTTTGGAGCACTTTTAGTCATCACACCCACCCAAGCAGATGTGCCTGTATAGATATGGGCTTCTCCTTCATGTATTGCTGTCGTTCCTACAGCTGCGGCTTGTGTATCATCACAACCGCCATAGACTTTGACATGAGTGCCTAATCCAAGTTCTCTTGCTGCTTCTTCCGTCAGAGTGCCTACTAGGTCAGTAGATTTGACTAATTGGGGCAACTTGTCAATTCCGACTCCTGTTACTTTAAAAAATAAATTTTCCCAGTTTTTTGATTTTAGATTGAAGGCATAAGAGCAAGCTCCCGACCATTCAGCTACCATTTTTTGAGTACATTTGAATTTGAGATATCCGTTGACATCTAAAATTTTATAGGTCTGGTTCCAGATTGCTGGCTTCTTATCTTTCAACCATAACAATTTGGGGATAACATCTTTACCAGTAATTTCTACACCTACTATTGCTTTAAATATTTTTTTTCCTCCAAATTTTCTCATGGCTTTGACTGCATATTCTTCTGCTCTTCCATCAATCCATGATATGTTATTATGTAGTACATTTCCTTCTTTATCCATGGGTATTATCCCCATAGCTTGAGTAGAAAATGCTAAAGCTTTAATTTCTGATATTTGTATAATATTTTGAGTAACAATGTCTTTTGTGGCTTTACATATTGCATTCCAGTAGTCTGATGGAACTTGCTCTACCCATCCGGGATGAGGCATATAAAGTGGATAGTCTGCAATAGAAGATGCAGTAATATTCCCTTGCTTATCTACCAAAATAGCTTTTACACTACTTGTTCCAACATCGTATGCTAAATAGTAAGACAAAATATATTATCCTCTTTTTTCTACATTTTTAAATACTCTTTCAAATCTTTCAAGTGCATCATCAATCACCTCATCAGTATCTGCTAGGCTAGTATATAATCTGCTTCCTGCAAGGGTGACAATTCCTTCTGCCATATATGCAGCTCCATATTCTTCCATCAATTTTTTACGTTCATTGATGCGCTTTAAGATAGAAGTGATTTTTAAAAGTTCAATTTTTTCAAATAGAGTTCCAGCAGTTTCTAAGTGGCAGATAGAGCCTTGGTTGTAAGCTACAAATGGTAGTTCATACTTATCAATAAGTTGGTTGAGACCACGGGTTAATCTGTCTCCTGCAAGCCCAGCTTTTTCGCATGCTTGTGTTTCAATAATTTCTTTTATGGTATAATATCCTGCACAACAACTGAGTGGATTAGCAGCTAATGTTCCGCCTACTTTCACTTTTTTTCCGCCTTGCAAGCCTGCAGCTAATCCGTCCATAAGATCAGCTCTGCCTCCTATACCACCAGCTCCTGGATATCCACCAGCAATAATTTTTCCAAATATTGTCAAATCGGGTTTGACATTAAAATATCCTTGAGCACCTGAAACTCCTATTCTAAATGCAGTAACCACTTCGTCAAAAATCAATAATGCTTCATATTTGTCACATAAAGCTCTAATATCTGCACAATATTGTTGATATACGGGATAAGTTCCACTTTCTGGACCCATAGGTTCCACTATGACGGCAGCGGTTCCACCCCTTAGGCGGTTCCATTTCATAGTGTTTTCAAGTGCTTCAATATCATTTGGTGGTACAGCTTGTGTGTGCCAATGCATCATAAAAGGAATACCCTTGGCATCAAAAAATTTTGTTCCTGGAATGCGAAGGTCATATACCATTTGATCGCTCCAACCATGATAAGCTCCACCTATTTTAATAATTTTTGATTTGCCTGTCTTGATTCGTGCTAGTCGAATAGCTCCTAGAACACCTTCAGTACCCGAACCAAGCATTCTAAACTGCTCAACTGAAGGTATGTTTTCACTAATAAGTTTGGCAATTTTCAATTCATATTCATGTAATAATCCAGTTGAAGGTCCACATTCATTCAATAATTCAAAACATTTTTCTCTTACTTTGGGATAATTACTTCCTAAGATTGTAGGGCCTCCTGCTTGAAGAAAATCTATATATTTATTTCCATCGACATCATAAAGGTATGCTCCTTCTGCTTTATTAAAAGCTAAAGGAAATGGATAGTTGAAAGCTAGATTGTGTTGAACTCCTCCTGGAATATATTTAGTGGCTTCTTCATATATTTTCTTGGACTGCTTACACTGATGATGATAATAGTCTAAATATTTTGCTAACTTATCTGGTTGGATATGTTGCAAAGGTAGAGATACTAATTTGTCTAATTTTTTATAAATTGGTTTGACATCATGATATTGACTAATGGCAAACCCATTAGTGGTAGTTTTTTTTTCAATTGTTGTAGATTCCATGTTGATAATTCTTCTAAAGCCTCAATTTAGTCTGCTAAAAGTACAATGCTTTGTATTTTTTTCCTATTGATAATTATCAAAATAGAAATATTAATTTATTTTTAGACAAATGCTAAAAGGATATTGTAAATTTGTTTTGAAATGCAAGCATTGAGTTTTATAAATACTTTGAAGAAATTTGAAAACCTGTCTCAAGAGGTTGAAAAAGAAGTTTCTTCTAAAATTCATATTGAGAAATATCCTAAAAGGACTTTGTTGCTTAGTCCTGGAGAAGTATGTGATAAATTGTACTTTATTGAAAATGGCTTAGCAAGGATGTATTATAGTATCAATTCTAAAGATTATACAACTGATATTGTAATAGATAACGAATTTTTAGTGGATTTTGCGAGTTTTGTTTCACAACAGCCTTCCAATCAGTATATCGAGTTATTAGAAGATTGTACAATTCATTATATCCAATATAATGATTTGCAAGAGTTGTATATTAAGTATCCTATTATGGAGAGGATAGGTAGATTAATAGCTGAATATCATTACAATTCTGTTTCATCACACTCTTATCAATTGAAGTTTTATACGACCTCAGAGCGATATCAGTTCTTATTTGATAGAAAAATTGAAATTATTCGCCGAGCACCACTAGGTGTTATTGCATCTTATTTGGGAATGAGTATAGAAAATCTAAGTCGAATCAGAAGAAAAACAGAATAAAACAGCGTTTCTTTTCATTTTTTGAATATATATTTTTCATTTATTTAAAATGGAGAACCTGAATTTTGATTTTCAATGTTGTATCTTTGCGCCCTTGTAGCAAATCAGCCTATGCAAAATATTAGAAACATCGCCATCATCGCTCACGTTGACCATGGCAAAACAACCTTAGTGGATAAAATATTGAGAGCTTGTAAAACCGAGCATGAACATGACAAGGAGGGCACTCTTATTATGGACAATAATGAGTTGGAAAGAGAGAGAGGAATTACGATTGTTTCAAAAAATGCTTCTGTAAGATATAAGGATTATAAAATAAATTTGATAGACACTCCTGGTCACGCTGACTTTGGAGGTGAAGTTGAACGAGTTTTGAAAATGGCAGATGGAGTTTTGCTTTTAGTCGATGCTTTTGAAGGTCCAATGCCACAGACACGGTTTGTTCTTCAAAAAGCATTAGAATTAGGATTGAAGCCTATTGTCGTTATTAATAAAGTAGATAAAGAAAATTGTACTCCTGATGAAGTACATGAAAAGGTATTTGATTTGATGTTCCATTTGGATGCTACTGAAGACCAACTAGATTTTCCTACTCTATATGGTTCAGCTAGAAGTGGATGGATGAGTACAGACTGGAGAAAACCGACAGATAATATTGATGCACTTTTAGATGCAGTTGTAGAATTTATACCAGCACCCAAAATTGAAGAAGGTTCTTTACAAATGCAGATTACGTCTTTAGATTACTCTTCTTTTGTTGGTAGAATTGCCGTAGGTCGTTTATTTAGAGGAACATTAAGACCTGGAATGAATATTTCTTTAGTGAAAAGAGATGGCAAGATTACTAGAAGTCGAATTAAAGAGCTTTTGTCATTTGTAGGAATGAATAAAGTCAAGGTAGATGAAGTTCAAGCGGGAGAAATTTGTGCGGTAACAGGAATTGAGGGTTTTGAAATTGGAGATACTATCGCTGATTATGAAAAACCTGAAGGAATGAAAGCAATCTCTATTGATGAGCCAACAATGAGTATGTTGTTTACAATCAATGATTCTCCATTCTTTGGACGTGAAGGCAAATTTGTTACTTCTCGACACCTGAAAGAGAGATTGGAAAAAGAATTAGAAAAAAATCTTGCACTTAGAGTGGAGCCAGGAGCTACCGCTGATAGCTTCCGAGTATTTGGTCGTGGTGTATTGCATTTGTCAGTATTGATTGAAACTATGCGCCGTGAAGGCTATGAGCTTCAAGTAGGCCAACCTCAAGTTATTTTTAAAGAAGTAGCTGGTAAAAAACATGAGCCTGTTGAAGAATTGACAATTGATTTGCCTGAAGAAAAATCAGGTACTGCTATTGAAATGGTTTCTCGTCGTAAAGGCGATATGAAGAATATGACTTTGAAAGGAAATAGAGTTGTTCTGGAATTTGAAATTCCTTCAAGAGGAATCATTGGATTGCGTTCAGAATTAATTACTGCTACATCTGGTGAAGCAGTTGTAACCCATAGATTTTTAGATTATCAACCATATAAAGGAGAAATACCTGGAAGATTAAATGGTTCTATTATATCTAAAGAACAAGGTGAAGCAATAGCTTATTCGCTAGACAAACTTCAAGATAGGGGTAGATTCTTTGTGGAGTCTGGAGATGAAATTTATACAGGTATGGTAATAGGAGAGAACTCTCGTCAAGATGATATTGTTGTCAATTGTACGATTACCAAAAAATTGACCAATATGCGTGCCTCTGGATCTGATGACAAAGTGAGGTTAATTCCTCCAATCAAATTTTCTTTGGAAGAAGCTTTAGAATATATTCAAGCAGATGAGTATGTTGAATTGACTCCAAAATCTATTCGTCTAAGAAAAATCTATTTAGACGAAAATGAACGTAAGCGTCACTCTAAATAATAAGTTATCCATCATATAAAAGTCCTAATTTTTAGGACTTTTATATTTAATAATTGGTTTTCTTTTTGAAAAGATTTATTGTTTATTAAGTATTTGGAAAAAATATTTTATCTACATTTGAATTGAATGAGATTTTTCACTGTCATATTGAGTGTCTATCTTTTGCTAATTTCGTTTGCTCCTTGTGCAGATGCATCTGATTCTTTTTGTGATAAATTGAAATTGGAGCATGCTCATGACCAAGATTCCAATCATCAACATAGTGATGTATGTAGCCCATTTTGTGCTTGCAATTGTTGTCATTTATCTATGATGGCTAATAGTGAGAGTACTTATTATATGACTGATAAGCTATTTATTGCTCATATTGAAGAAAGTTATTCTTCCCAACACTACTTCTTCGTTTCTACTTATTATCAGAATATTTGGCAACCTCCAAAGATTTAATTTGAAGATTTTTTTGCATTGTTTTTTCTTGATATTCTTTATCGGGAAAAATGATGTTTTGAATGGATTTTTAAATTATTAATTGCTTTGTAGTGTTAGATAAAATAATATATTTTAGTATTCATAATAAAATAATTATAGGAATATTAACTATTCTTATGGTGATTTGGGGAGTAGGTAGTGCCCTACAACTTCCTATAGATGCAGTGCCTGATATTACAAATAATCAGGTTCAAATTTATACATCATGTCCTACATTGGCTAGTCAGGAGGTGGAACAATTGGTTACTTTTCCTATCGAACAAAGTGTTGCAAATCTTCCGGATATTGAAGAAGTAAGGAGCGTTTCTAGATTTGGCTTGTCAGTGATTACAGTCGTTTTTAAAGAAAAAGTGGACATTTACTTTGCTCGGCAGTTGATTAATGAAAAATTAAAGGATGTTTCTGAAAAAATCCCTTCAGATATTGGTGTCCCTGAATTAGCTCCAGTAAGTACGGGATTAGGTGAAGTTTATCAATACATCATACATCCAAAGGCTGGAAGCGAATCTAAATATGATGCCAAAGAATTGCGTACAATGCAAGAATGGATTGTAGCTAGGCAATTAAATGGCACTCCTGGTGTGGCGGAAGTCAATAGTTTTGGGGGAGAGGTGAAACAATATGAGGTAGCTGTCAACCCTTATCAACTTCAATCAATGGGTATAAGTATTAGTGATATTTTTATGGCATTGGAGATGAATAATCAAAACACTGGTGGAGCTTATATAGATAAAAAGCCTAATGCATATTTTATTAGAAGTGTCGGAATTATTGGTTCTATTGAAGATATAAAAAATATTGCTGTTAAAACATCAGGAAGTGTCCCAATATTTATTAAAGATATTGCTGAGGTGCGTTATGGAAGTGCTGTTCGATATGGTGCTTTGACCTACAATGGAGAAGTGGATGCTGTAGGTGGGGTCGTCATGATGCTCAAAGGTGAAAATAGCAATGAGGTAGTAAAAAGAGTAAAAGCCAAATTGCCTACAATTCAGAAATCTTTGCCTGAAGATGTGGTAATTGAACCATATCTAGATAGAACTGATTTAGTCAATAGAGCAATTAAGACAGTTGAAAAAAATCTTTTAGAAGGAGCTTTGATTGTTATTTTTGTTTTAGTTGTTTTTCTAGGAAATTTACGTGCTGGGTTGATAGTTGCATCTGCTATCCCATTGTCTTTACTTTTTGCATTGGGAATGATGAATGTTTTTGGTGTAAGTGCCAATTTAATGAGTTTGGGAGCTATTGATTTTGGTTTGATAGTAGATGGTGCTGTTATTGTAGTAGAAGCAACACTTCACCATTTGGGTTTGAGAAAGTTTTCAGGCCAATTGACACAAAAGGAAATGGATGAAGAGGTGTATTTGTCTGCTTCAAAAATCAGGAAAAGTGCTGCATTTGGTGAGATTATTATTTTGATAGTCTATATTCCTATACTCAGTTTGGTAGGTGTAGAAGGTAAAATGTTTACTCCAATGGCAAAAACGGTTGGATTTGCTATTCTAGGGGCCTTGATTTTGTCTTTGACTTATATACCTATGATGTCTGCTTTGGTATTACCCAAAAAGATATCTTCTCAGCCCACTTGGAGTGACCGCATGATGTCCAGTTTGTACAAGGTTTATTTCCCTTTGTTGAAAGGAGCAATTCGAATGAAGTATATGATTATTTCAATGACTTTGGCTATTTTTTGTCTTACTCTTTTTTTATTTAAAAATATGGGAGGAGAATTTATCCCTCAGTTACAAGAAGGAGATTTTGCTTTTCATTGTTTTTTACCACAAGGAAGTTCTTTAAGTCAGAGTGTTGAAACATCTATGAAGGCTTCTCGTATATTGCGTGAGTTTGATGAAGTGAAAATGGTGGTGGGCAAAACAGGTTCTGCTGAAGTGCCTACTGATCCAATGCCTCCGGAAGCGACTGATTTGATGGTGGTGCTAAAACCTCAAAGTGAATGGACATCAGGACTTTCTTATAATGAACTGGGTGATGCTATGATGGAGAAATTGGAAGTCATTCCTGGAGTGTTTTTTGAAAAAAATCAGCCTATCCAAATGCGTTTTAATGAATTAATGACTGGTGTTCGTCAAGATGTTGCAGTGAAGATATTTGGTGAAAATATGGACACCTTGGCGAAGTATGCAAATGATATTAGCAAAATAATTGACCAAGTTAATGGAGCAACAGAACCTCAAGTCGAAAGAGTCAGTGGACTTCCACAAATCAATGTAGAATATGATAGATTAAGAATGGCCAATTATGGACTACAAATTGAAGATGTCAATATGATACTGAGTACGGCATTTGCGGGCAAAAGTGCAGGAGTCGTATTTGAGAATGAAAGGAGATTTGATTTAGTTGTCCGTTTGGATAGTACATATAGAGTAGGCATTGACGATGTAAGTAATTTAATGGTGCCGACTCCTTCGGGGCTTCAAATTCCGATTTCTCAGATAGCTCATGTAAAATATAAATTGGGGCCCGCACAGATAAGTAGAGAAGATGGCAAACGTAGAATTGTCATAGGTTTCAATGTCAGCGATAGAGATGTTCAAAGTGTAGTGGAAGATGTACAAAATAGATTAGAGGATTTGAAGCTGCCTTCGGGATACTATGTTACTTATGGAGGTCAATTTGAAAATATAAAAGCTGCAAGCAATCGCTTGATGATTGCTGTTCCTTTAGCACTTTTACTGATTTTTGTATTGTTATATTTAACCTTCCATTCTTTCAGGCAGGCTGGATTAATTTTTACAGCTATACCTATGAGTGCAATAGGTGGTGTCTTTGCTTTATTCTTGAGAGATATGCCATTCAGTATTAGTGCTGGGATTGGATTTATTGCATTATTTGGTGTGGCAGTATTAAATGGAATTGTTTTGATAGGCACTTTTAATCAATTGGAAAAAGAAGGAGTCAATAATCTGATTGAGAGAATATATCAAGGTACTCAAATAAGATTAAGGCCTGTGCTAATGACTGCAATGGTTGCTTCTTTAGGATTTTTACCTATGGCTTTAAGCACAAGTGCAGGTGCCGAAGTTCAGAAGCCTTTAGCAACTGTGGTAATAGGAGGCTTAGTGAGTGCCACATTCTTGACTTTGTTTGTATTGCCATTGTTATACTTGCTTGTTTATGGTAAGAGAAAAGAATTTTTAGAAAATAATCAAATGATAGTGAATCATGAAGACAATGAATCATGAAATGTTGTATCCAAAAGCGAATGGTTTTAAATTGGTTTTATTTCTAATTTTTAACTTGTTTTTTGCTGTGACTTTAAAAGCTCAAAATGTATTATCAATTGATGATGTATTGAGGATTGGTAAGGCAAATAACTTGAATATTAAAGCAAAAGAAATTGATATTCAAGCAGTAAAGAGTTTAAATAAATCTACAAGAGAGTTGCCTAAGATGAATATCAACTTTGAATATGGGAATACCGATGATTTTGAATTAAATGATGGTGTTTCTCTGTCCCAGACTATTCCTTTTCCCAATATTTTTGGAATAAAAAAATCATTGATTGCTGAGCAAACTAAAGGGAAAGAATGGGAAAAGCAATTGTCAGAAATTGAATTGACTAAAGAGCTTCGTCAGTCTTATTATCTTCTTCAATACCTTCAATTCAATGCTATTCAGCTCAATAAATTAGACAGCATTTATCTAGATTTTATCAGAGTAAGTCAACAAAGATTTCAAGCAGGAGATATTAGCAAGATAGACGAGAAAACGACAAGTATTAAACAAGGAGAAGTAAAGTTGATGATGAGACAAAATGCATTGATAATTCAGAATTCTTACAATCATCTGAAAAATCTGATGCAAATGAATGAAGATTTTGAAATTGCTATGCCAAAAGAATTTCTGCCGCTGCAAATCAATGACTTGTTAGATAGTAGTCAATTTGATCTTCACCCTCAACTTCAAATATTAGCTCAGGAAATTAAAATTCTTGAAGGAACTCAGAAAGTAGAGAAAGCAATGAATTTGCCTGATTTTACTTTTGGCTTTAATAATGTTTCTAGAATGGGATGGCATGAGAAAGATGGAATTAGTAAATGGTATGGAAGAAGTCAAAGATTTAATTCATTTGATATAGGAGTCAATATCCCTCTTTCTATAGGTGCTACAAAATCAAAAATTCAATCCTTAGAGTTGAAAAAGCAATCTTTGGATTTGATGAATCAATGGCAGAAAAGCCTGATGCAGACTGAATTGTCAAATGAATTGAACCAATATAAGTTATACTATGAGCAGTATCAATATTTGAAAGAAATTGTTCAACCTTATTCACAGGAATTAATTCAATCCACTTTGTTAGCCTATAAAACGGGAGAAATTTCTTATGTGGAATATTTGCTGGTCATAGAAACCACTTTTAATGCTGAATTGAATTATTTGAAAAGTATTTTACAACTCAATGATTCAGTAATTAATATTAATGCACTTTTAAATCAATAATATCAATGAATAATAAATTATCTATTTACCTATTCTCATGGTCAATCCTGTTTTTTGTATCGTGCCATAGCCATCAAGATGAGCATGGTCATGAACATGAAACAACTGCTACAGCATCTCTCCAAACTGACGAAAATGCAAATTCTTTTCAGACTTCTTTGACTGAAGAGCAAATCAAGTCAGTTGATTTACAATTTGACTTTATTAAACAGAAGGAATTGACTAGTACATTGAAGTTGAGCGGTATTTTGAATGTCCCTAATAATAAAAAGGGGAAAGTAACGGCATTGTTTGGTGGAGTCATTCAGACTTTAAATGTCCAAGTTGGGAGTTATGTTAGCAAGGGCCAAGTGATTGCTACTATTTCTAATCCTCAATTTATTCAGATACAAGAAGAATATTTGTCCGTGCTGAATAAATTAACATTTGCAGAGCAAGAGTTTCAACGTCAGCAGCAGTTAAATGATAACGATGCTGGTGCAAAAAAGAATCTTCAGAATGCTACTTATGAATTGGCTACCTTGAAAACTAAAAAAATGTCTTTGCTGAAACAGATTCAGCTAATGGGTGTTTCTACAAATTCTACTCAACTTCAAAGCACTATTGCTATTTTAAGTCCATTGTCTGGATATATTAGTGATGTGTATGCAATGATAGGGAGTTATGTTGATGTTTCTTCTCCAATAGCTGAAATAGTAGATAATAATTCTTTACATCTTGATTTGCAGGTGTTTGAAAAAGATTTGTCCAAAATTAAAGTAGGACAGATTATCCATTTTACACTCACCAACAATCCTGGTAAAACTTATGATGCTAAAGTGTTCAGTATTGGCTCTTCTTTTGAAAACGAAAGTAAAAGTATAGCTGTTCATAGTCAAGTGATTGGAGATAAAACTAGGCTAATTGATGGAATGAATGTGATTGGTATTGTCAATGTTGGCAATGAACTTTCTCAAGCTGTTCCAGATAATGCTATAGTAGAAGCAGAAGGAAAATACTTTGTTATTGTTAAAATGCAAGAAAATGAGATTCCGGCAGATGAAAAGGAACATGGTGGTGTATGGTTCAAAAGGGTAGAAGTCTTCAAGGGAGTTTCAGATTTGGGATATACTGCGATTACTCCAATTACCGAACTATCATCTCAAGATGAAATTATAACTAAAAATGCATTTTTTGTTTATGCTAAAATGAGTAATAGCGGAGGAGAGCATGCTCATGCTCACTAAGTAATAAAATAACTAGGAGCTATGTGTGTTAAACTCCTCTTTTTTTAATTTTTTCCATAATGATAGAAGTGATTTCCAATGCTTTATATCCGTGGTCAATATTAACAATAGGTTTTTCATCATTAATGATAGCGTGTGCAAAGCTGTCCATCTGATATTTTAAAGTGTCATATTCCTGAGGGCTAATAGGCTGAAAAGTGATAAATTTCTTTTCTTCATTGATGATAGTCGGAATTGCACCAGTGGAGGTTTGACTATCTATGTATGTATAATCTGCTTTTTGCTTAATAAAATCTATCTCGTATTTTTTATGATGTTCATACATCGTCATGGTTCTTTGCTTATGCGAGATAGAGTAACCAGCATTGAGATGGGCAACACAACCATTGTCAAACTCAATCCTAGCAAATATTGTATCCGTATATTGTCCTAATATAGTAACTCCTGATGCATGAATGTATTTGATATTGGCATTGACAAGATTTAATATTAAGTCAATATCGTTGATGATAAGTTGAAAAACAGAAAATTCAGTCAGCTTCTTAGAATTGAACATTGCAATTCGGTGGGTCTCTATCAATAAGGGGTTTGTAGAGAATGATTGGATATGAGTAAAAATAGGGTTAAAGCGTTCTATATGTCCAATTTGTACTTTAATATTAGCTTCTCTAGCTAGCTCTGTTAATAATTTGGCTTCAGAAATATCTTCTGTGATAGGTCCTTGAATGAAGAGATGCTTGCTTTTGAGTAAAACCTTTTTAGCATAGCGAAAGTGTGAATTTGCCGGAGTTACAATATCTATTACATCGACATGATTGATTAATTCTTCAAAGTCTTGATAAATTGGAACATTATAGTCTTCTTGAATTCTCTTGAGCTTCTCTATATCTTTATCATAACAACCGATTAATTCGAAAAAGGAAGAGTTATTAAAATATTCCAAATGAATGCTTCCTTGTCTTCCAATACCAATTATTCCTACTTTGAGTCTTTGCATAACTCTAAAATACAAATCTATGTATGTTATTCTTACCTTAAAATATGCACAATGTTTATAAATGAAAAATTCTTTAAGTAATTTTGCATAAATGAATAGCGGAAAAACAGTTGCGTTTTATACATTAGGTTGTAAATTGAATTTTTCTGAGACTTCTGCCATAGGACGTTCCATGGAATCTGCAGGTTTTCAGATAGTTGACTATGATTCTCCTTCAGATGTATATGTGATAAATACTTGTTCTGTAACAGATAATGCAGATAAAAAATGTCGTTATTATGTTCGTAAAGCGTTGAGAAACAATCCTGATGCTTATGTTGTAGTGATTGGATGTTATGCACAATTGAAGCCCAATGAGATAGTAGAAATCAAAGGTGTAGATTTAGTTTTAGGAGCTGCAGAGAAATTTAGATTGCCTGAAATTCTCCATGATTTGAGCAAGAATGCATGTGGGCAGGTCATTGCTTCTAATATTAAAGCAGCAGATTTTTTTGTAAGTGCATATTCTGTGGGTGATCGAACAAGGTCTTTTTTGAAGGTACAAGATGGCTGTGATTATAAATGTTCATTTTGTACAATTCCATTAGCTAGAGGGCAAAGTCGTAGCGACTTGCCTGAAAATGTGATTGCCAATGTGAAAGATTTAGCTAGCAAAGGTGTAAAGGAAATAGTCTTAACTGGTGTCAATACTGGAGACTATGGAAAAGGATTGGATGATGAATGGAATTTTTTAAAATTGATTCAAGAGTTAGATGAAATTGAAGGTATTGAAAGGTTTAGAATTTCTTCCATTGAGCCTAATTTGTTAAGCAATGAAATTATAGAATTTTGTGCTCAGAGCAAAAGATTTGTACCTCATTTTCATATGCCATTACAGTCGGGTTCGGATGAGATGCTTGCTTCAATGCGTAGGAGATATAAAAAGGATTTATATGCCAACCGTGTGAGCTATATCCGTCAGCTGATGCCAGATGCTTGTATTGGAGTGGATGTAATTGTTGGGTTTGCAGGAGAGTCAGATGAATATTTTGAAGAAACAGTTGCCTTTTTAAAGTCAATGGATGTTTCTTATTTCCATGTATTTACTTTTTCTGAACGCGCTAATACCAAAGCATTAGAATTGGATAATGTTGTTCCTCAAAAGGTGAGAGAAGAACGTAATGCTAGATTATCTATTCTTTCCGAGAAGAAACGCAGAGAGTTTTACCAAAGATTTATTGGTAAAACAATGACGATATTGCCTGAAGATGAAAATAAAAATGGGTTAATGTATGGTTTTACAGATAATTATTTGAAAGTAGCCATACCTTATGATGAACAATTAGTTAATCAATTGGTCAAAGTAGAATTGTTAGGCTTCACAGAAGATGGATATCTAGAAGGTAAGGTTTTGGTTAGTCAACTTGCTATGTAAATTTGAAAAAGCTGTCCGAAAATTCGGACAGCTTTTTTTAGGTTATTTTACCAATTGTTTTTCTAATCTTTTACACAACGACAAGAAAGACCGACTGCTCTTGATTGAAAAAGCTCGGTTAATTTACTGTTATTATAAGCTAATCCATAATAAAAGGCATCTGTATTTGCTGAAGATGGAGTTGGTGTAGAACTCCACCAATAACCAATTTCACCAAAAGAATAGAATGATGGATAAGTTCTAATGGATCTCCATCCTCCGGGCAATCCGGTAAATCCACTCTCATTAGTGGCGTTGGTCTTTGGAGTTTTCCAATCATCCGTTGTAGATTTCATCTTATCTCCCGCATAGCCTTCTCCACCTAAATAATTGCGCAAGGTAAGCCATTCTATATTTGTGGGAATATGCCATCCATTCGGACACAAATTACCTGTATTCACCGCAAACCAATTATATAGTTTGCCATAAGGCTGGTTATATGCCGAGTTATTTTCATAATAAGCCCAAGCAGGAGTGTTTTGTTTACTTAAGAAGATAGCTCTCCAATCGTCATCATTTGTTACTTCAGCAATATTTCCCTCATATCTCAAGTTCTCGGCAAACCATGTCTGATTTCCTATTGTTACGACTTTATATTGCTCTCCATCTCTCGTATCAATAAAAATACCTGATTCAGGGTCGTTTGTATCTTCTTCTTCATCTGCCCATTCATAATATATTTTCAGACCGGCAATTTCCAGCATCTTTTCATCTGCATGATACACATAAGTATATTGAGCGGTAGAATCCACATCTTTATATACTGCATCAGTAATAATATAATCGGATGCTTGCTTCCCATCAACGAATTTTTTACCTTGTATATGCTTTGAAGATATCAGTTGATTTCCTTGTTCGGGAATACTATATGCATCCGTCAGACCAAAAGATATGATCCAATCCGCAAAACTATATTTGTATTTCGCCACCTTTTGTGCATGTTTAATATCGCCTCTTGTGAAATTAGATTCAGGCAATAAGTCATATTCTTGTTGGAAATAATAATCTTCAAAACTAATCGGACTCAATCCCAAAACAGCTTGATTGATTTTGCGGATTAAATCTTTAGGAACACCGTCAGCTTTTTGGTAAGATACCTGTATTTCAAATTCCTGTCCTATCTTTGGCGAGCTTTGTATTCCGTTTAAATAATTTTCGATTTTATAATTTTTTACAAGTCCATTATCATAATTTTCTACTTGTATCTCTCCACCTCTAACACCTAACATTAAATCACTACGGGTAATTTTTGTAAGGTTTCCAGTAGAATTATATGTATAGTTGATATTTCTTGAATACTGAGGCCCATTACCAAGACTAACTTGAAAAATATTAGAGCCACTGACTATTTTTTCATTTTCTACATTTAATGTAATATTCATCAAACTCAATAGACTAATATTAGCAAAGTCGGCACTGACATCAAAATCATATTTTTCATTATCGGATGAGCTATTATAGTAAGTATTAGAAGAATATCCACGCCATACGTTGACTCCTTGTAATGCACCATCAGAATAGTGATAGTCCACACTCATAAGTTCATCCGTATCAAAAGGGAATGAATTAGGACTTTCAGTCTGCTCTACCCTTACAATTCTGACCTTTCTATCATCATTGGATGTAGGGTTGTCATTGCCGGAGTCCGTAGATCCCGGATTTTCTGTTGTAGGAGGTTGTGGAGTAGTTGGTGGGAGCAAATCTTTTTTACATGCTATTATTCCCAACAACAGTGTGAAATAAATTAACTTCTTCATAATTGTTAGTTTTTATTGTTTGATAATATTTAAAGTGGAAAATACCACGTATTTTGACTCTAACTCACGGATGTTATCTTGGGCGTTAACCTGATTATAACTAAATACAAGCAAAAGAAAGATTACTTTCTTTAAGAGTGAAAACCTGCCACTTGAATTAAAATTTCTCATAGCCAACTGTCTTTCATAGAATTTAGATTAATTATTTCAAAATAACAATCTTTTTAACATTTAAATATTATATTTATTTTTACCAATACATATAATTATTTCAAAAATAAGGTGATGTGGACAAAAATAGTATTTCTCATCTTCTGAATCCCTCACCATTACTATGTTTGCGCTAAATGAAAGGTTTTGAATAAAATTATGCAAATACTGTGGAAAGAGTTTTGTTCGAAAACATGGTGTTCAAAATGGGAGACTATGTTATAAATTAATACTTTTTGGTTAGTAATGAGGCTCTTGTATTCTAGTAAAAATTTTTGCTTTTCTAATAGCTTTACTTTAGCCTTTAGTTCCGATATGCATTGTTCAGGTTTTTTAGGCATATGTGAGGAGGGGAGAGTTTCCTTAATCAAAGTTGCTATAATTTCTGAGCCAAAGCATAACTGTTGAACGAAATTGTATGCTATACTTTCTTTGTGCTGCACTTGAACTTAGTTGCCCAAATTCTATTTCTTTAATAACTTGTAGTTTTATAATTAGCGAATAATCTTTTTGTGTATGATTTTTATAATTTGTCTTTTTTCTATAAAAATTTATTTATTCACATATAATTATATGTGCTTAAATTAATTTATAATTAGAGTATTGTTCCATTAAAGACGATTTGTATAAAACTTGATTAAAGTTTAAAGTAATGTTGTTCTCCATAAAAGTATTTGTATTGATGATCAAACAATTAGTTTTGCTCTCTTAATATTGAAAAATATAGAAAATGATATAAATAGATTGTATAAATATTTTATTTTATTTATATTTTTAAATTTATAAATTACTATTTTGATAGCTTAAATATTGCTAAAATATATTCTTGGTCTCTATACCCTATTTATGGTATTGTGCTTGCTATTTTCTGCAAATAACTTTACAATAAATTAATTATTAGTGATTTTATAACTAATTAAAAAATTATTGTATGAAAAATTCACTTCTCTTACTTTTATTTTCCTTGTTATCTGTATCCGCCTTGGCTCAGGAATCATTTGTCAGTCTTGGAGGAGATGTTTTTGGAAATACAGCAAGCATGAGTTATTCAATAGGTCAGTTGAATTATCTTTCAACTAAAACAGGTACACATCTTATAGTTGAAGGAGTACAACAACCTGAATTAAAAAAGCCAACGGGTATTGTTATTTATAAAAATTTATATATTGATGCTTGGCCAAATCCTACGACCAATAGGTTGCACCTTCAAATAAATGGTGAATTGCCTCAGAAAATTGAATATGTTATGTTCGATGTCAAAGGGCAATATCAATTCTCAAAGCGACTAACGAATTCTTCAGTAGATATTGATGTAAGTTCTCTTTTGCCAGGTGTATATATGTTGAATGTCATGGCAGACCAACAAGTGATTAAAAATTTTAAAATTATCAAACTTCAATAAAATTTACTCACAATAAATTTATTCTTATGAAAAAGCTAAGCATTACTTTACTATTTTTTCTTTTTTCTCTGCTGTTTGTCTATGCACAACTGCCCAAAAAACTAAGTTACCAAGCTATTATAAGAGATAATAATGGTCAAGTTATTTCTAACCATTCTATAGGTTTGAAGGTTGAAATATCCAATGGATTTGTTGTTTATTCCATACCAGTTCTAAGTGGATTGCAGACGAATAGTGTGGGACTTTTGAGTACTGATTTAGATTTGAGTAATCAAAATATAGATTGGAGTCAAGGCCCTTTTACTATGAAAGTGCTAGTAAGTACGCAAGATGATGGAAATTATGATTTGATAACAGAGAAAGAAATTTCAAGTGTCCCTTATGCATTATTTGCTTTAGATGGAAATGTTGGTCCAAAAGGAGAAAAGGGTGACAAAGGTGATGCTGGGACTGGTATCACAGTCAAAGGTTCGCTTACAAGCCCAAATGATTTACCTGCAAGTGGAAATGATGGTGATGCCTATTTGATAGACGGTTCACTATATGTATGGACTGGCAACGGATGGGAAAATGTAGGAAATATTCAAGGTCCCAAAGGCGATAAAGGAGATACTGGAGCTACTGGTTCACAAGGTATCCAAGGTGAAAAAGGAGAACAAGGTATAGCAGGACAGCAAGGTCCAAAAGGCGATAAGGGTGATGCTGGAACTACTGGACCACAAGGTATTCAAGGTGAAAAGGGAGAACAAGGTATAGCAGGATTACAAGGTCCGAAAGGAGATAAAGGAGAAGCAGGTACAGGAGTAACTATCAAAGGTTCGCTTACAAGTCCAAATGATTTACCTGCAAGTGGAAATGATGGTGATGCCTATTTGATAGACGGTTCTCTTTATGTATGGACTGGCAACGGATGGGAAAATGTAGGAAATATTCAAGGTCCAAAAGGCGATGCTGGAGCTACTGGCCCACAAGGTATTCAAGGTGAAAAAGGAGAACAAGGCATAGCAGGACAGCAAGGTCCAAAAGGTGATAAAGGAGATGCTGGAGCTACTGGCCCACAAGGTATTCAAGGTGAAAAGGGAGAACAAGGTATAGCAGGATTACAAGGTCCAAAAGGAGATAAAGGAGATGCTGGAGCTACTGGTCCACAAGGTATCCAAGGAGAAAAAGGAGAACAAGGCATAGCAGGACAGCAAGGTCCAAAAGGCGATAAGGGTGATGCTGGAGCTACTGGACCACAAGGTATTCAGGGTGAAAAAGGAGAGCAAGGTATAGCTGGGCTACAAGGTCCAAAAGGAGATAAGGGTGATGCTGGAGCTACTGGACCACAAGGTATTCAGGGTGAAAAAGGAGAGCATGGTATAGCTGGGCTACAAGGTCCAAAAGGCGATGCTGGAGCTACTGGCCCACAAGGTATTCAAGGTGAAAAAGGAGAACAAGGTATAGCAGGATTACAAGGTCCAAAAGGCGATAAAGGTGATGTTGGTGCAACAGGTATTCAAGGTATTCAAGGTGAAAAGGGAGAACAAGGTATAGCAGGGCTACAAGGTCCAAAAGGCGATAAAGGTGATGTCGGTGCAACAGGTCCACAAGGTGTTCAAGGAGAAAAAGGAGAACAAGGTATAGCAGGACAGCAAGGTTCAAAAGGAGATAAAGGTGATGCTGGAGCTACTGGTCCACAAGGTATTCAAGGTGAAAAAGGCGAACAAGGTATAGCTGGACTACAAGGTCCAAAAGGTGAAAAAGGTGATGCTGGAGCTACTGGACCACAAGGTATTCAAGGTGAAAAAGGAGAGCAAGGTATAGCTGGGCTACAAGGTCCAAAAGGAGATAAAGGGGACAAAGGAGATCCAGGGTCATATATTGCAGGGACTGGAATTACAATCTCTGCTGGAGGTAATACCATTTCTGCCAATAATACTTTACCTATTTGGAATGCCAATCAACTACAATCCACAGGTGTTTCAAGTACAGTTCCTACGATTGGTCAAGTGTTAGAATATAACGGTCAACAATGGGAGCCAGCTGATAAAGAGAATTTTTCAAGTTTTTTTAAATCTGATAATAATCAAATTACTTATAACGATTCTGCAGATTATGGTAAGAGTTTTCTAGTGAATACTTCATCTATCAACTATGCTGGAGGAAATAGCCAACAAGCTGAATATAAATTGATGTTTTTACCTAGCAAAAAGGGTGCTTTTAGAGCAGGTTCAGTAGGATATACAGATTGGGATGAAAATAATATTGGAGAAGGTAGCATTGCTTTAGGAAAATCTTCTACTGCAAGTGGAGAAAATGCAGTTGCTATTGGTAGCTTTAATTTAGCTTCTGGTATTAATGCAGTTGCAATTGGAACATCAAGTCAAGCAACAAATATTTATGCGATGGCATTAGGTTTTAATAGTACTGCTTCAGGAGATAATTCCAAATCAATGGGATATGGATCTACTGCCTCTGGTAGTAATTCTTTAGCAACTGGATATATTTCAAATGCTTTAGGTAATAATTCTACCGCAATGGGGTCTTTTACTACCGCATCGGGCATTAGCTCTACTTCTTTGGGCACTAGCACATTGGCTGCAGGAGAAAATTCAATAGCTATGGGAAGAAATGCCACAACAGAAGTAAATAACTCTCTTGTTTATGGGTCTTATATTACTTTAGATAAAAATTCTCAAGGAAGTGTCATTTTAGCTGATGCTTCACGTAGCAGCAGTAATACAAAAATCTTTACAAGTACTCCTAATGTTTTTTACGGATTGTTTGCAGGAGGCTATCGCTTTTATACTGATGCTAATGGAACAGTTGGATTAGGTGTAGCTCCTGGTGGCAATAGTTGGGTAACTATTTCTGATAGTACCAAAAAGGAAAACTTCCAGCCATCTTCAGATATTTTAAGTAAAATTTCTAAAATGAAATTAGGTTCATGGAATTATAAAGGTCAGGATAAAAATGCTTTCAGGCACTACGGACCGATGGCGCAGGAATTTTATCACTATTTTGGTCATGACGGTATCGGAACAGTAGGAAATGATACTACTATTGCATCTTCAGATATTGATGGAGTGATGATGATTGCGATCCAGCAACTCATACAAGAAAACGAGCAACTCAAAACCGAAATCAGTGCCTTGAAATCTGAAAATAATACACTCAAAGTAAGTATTGAATCTGAATTGAGTATTTTAAAAGCTGACATAGCAAATTTAAAAGTTGGTATTAACAATAGCGGTATTGTGGAAAAAGAATAAAAATTGATTGTTTCATATTGTTTTGATTTTGAAAGGTTGTCCTATAAGGCAACCTTTCTGATTTGTCTATAGAAGTTCTAAATAAATATTGATTAATAAGTGAGTACCTTATTTATGGTATTGTGGTAAAATAGCTACTTCTTTAACTTTATATAAATTAAGAATATTTAAGTGAAGTATGGATTTGCTACACATTTAAAGACTCGCTCATGAAAGTAGATAAAGCATATTTAGTCATTTTTCTTTTATTGTTTAAAAGCTTGTCAGCTCAAGATTTTACTGATATTAAAGAAAAGAAGCCTTTCGAAATATCTGGGAGTGTAGGTGCTGGTACTAATTTCTATACGTCTAATGAGGTCTATAAAACAAGAGATCCTTTTAATTGGAGTCTTTATGGCAATGTGAATATGAAAATCTACGGTTTTGAACTTCCTTTCTCTTTCAATGTAGCGCAATTTAGCACTAGCTATACTACTCCTTTTGCACAGTTAGGCGTCAGTCCTACTTATAAATGGATAAAAGTTCATGTAGGATATAGAAGTATGTCAATGAACCCATTGGTTTTTGATGGTCAGACTTTTCTCGGTGCTGGTGTAGAACTTAGTCCAGGCAAATTTAGGATAGGTGGTTTTTATGGAAGATTAAATAAAGCCATTAGTGAAGATACTACTGCTGATAGAAGAGTAGAGCCTCAATATTCTAGGCTTGGTTATGGAATCAAAGCTGGTTATGAGGGCAAAAATGGGTCATTCGGTTTGCAACTATTTCATGCCAAAGACAATAAGGAATCTGTTAAAACAATATTGGACACATTAAATACAATTTTTCCACAAGAAAATACAGTAATAGGAAGCATTTGGTCGGTAACGATTGCTAAGGTATTGTCTTTTACTGGAAATATAGGTATGAGTATGTTGAATAGAAATTCATTTTATCCCGAAACAGACGCTTCGACAGGTCTTGAAATGCCCAAATTTGTTAATAAAATCAATAAGTCTAATGTGACTTCTGCTTTTAGCTTTGCAGGAAAGGCAGGCATAAATTTAAGCCTAAAACCAATCAAATTAGCAGTTAACTACCAAAGAATACAACCTGATTATATTTCTTTAGGTATGCCATATACAGTCAATGATGTAGAAGCTTATAATGCATCTGCAAGTACAACGCTCTTTAAAGGAAAATTAAATTTGAATGGTGCATTTAGTAATCAACATAATAATTTAAGTAAATCGCTGATTTCTGAAATTCATTCAAGAGTTGGAAATGTAACTGTTTTTGCCAATTTAGGTCAGCATTTTAATATATCTAGCAATGGAAATATTGCAAGAGTTTTTCAAAAGAATGGTATTGTAGAATTGAGTGATAGCGTAAAAATGGATCAGACGATGATTTCATTTATGGTTTCTCCCAACCTGATATTTAATTCAGAAAAAATCAATCATACCATCAATACTTCATTTACTTATACAAATCTTAACGACCATAATCCTGTCACTTCTGCACAAGTTCAAGGAAATAATATGAATGTTTCTACCAACTATTCTTTACAATTCACTAAAGCGTTTACTGGTGTCAACACTGGCGTAAATTACAGCATATATGGACAAAAAGATTTAAGATATCAATCTACTGGTATTAATATAGGAGCAAATACTCAATTACTAAAGCAACATCAATTGGGCCTTCAAGGAAGTGTTGGTTATTTTTTCAATCAGTCTAATGGAGAAAAAGTGGGCAACAATATCAGTTTTACCTTCAATGCTAATATGAGTGCTAAGAAACATAGTTTTGGCCTATTTAGTAGTTATTTGATTACGCCACCTATTGACCTCAATCCTTTGAATAAATTAGAAATTGTTCCCTATTCTGTGAATACAAAAAATTTTTCAGCTGGTGTGAATTATACTTATCAATTTTAAAATTTATTGATGATGAAAAATACAGTTCAAATATTCAACGATATAAAGATAGCAGCTATTAGCTTTTTCTTATCCCTGCTTTTTACAACATATGCTTTTGGTCAACAGAATGTCAATGTCAATGTGATTGTCATGCAACCAATGTCACCCTACTTGCCTCAACTAGTCAATGAGATACAATATGGACAGTTGGGAACAGATGGCTCCACATTAAAAGATAAAATTATTATCAATTTGCACAATCTTTCTCAAGAACAGAAACAAATCAAATTGAGTGCAAAGTTAGAGCGTTTAAGTCCGACTTATGGGTCTATTTATCTTAATCCCAATTATCAACCTTCTCAACCTATCTTGATGGCACCTAATCAAATGATGCGTGTCGATAGAGCAATGGTAGATGCTGCATTTGGTGGATTTTCCAAGAGAGAATTGATTTTTGACAATATGGATTATTCGTCCATGAAACAAAATGCTTTAAACTATAAACTACCTGAAGGGATGTATAGACTTTGTGTGACAGCTTATGATTTTAATGATATAGGTCAGACGATTCCTTTGGGAAGTGGTTGTGCTACTTTTAATATATGTTATAGTGCTTCCGCTCCACAATTTACTATGCCGTTTTCTTCTATTATGCTGCAAGGTAGAGAGTTTGGCGTATTAACACCTATGACTAATCAAATTCAATTTGCCTGGATCGCTCCTAGTACTACTTGTGGGTTTCCTCTTGGATTCATTACTTATGACTTTGAAATTAGAGAAATATATTCAGGGCAAAGTATCAACGATGCAAGGAATAATGTTTATGTGTTTAGAAAAAATAATATTCCAACCAATCTATTTATTTTAGATACCCTTTTATACAGAAATGTATTAATGTCTGGTAAAAGTTATATAGCCAAAGTAAAGGCTAATACTCAGTACAATCCCAACAACCCTCTTGAAATACAAAATCAAGGTTATAGCGAGATTATAGCTTTCAAATATCAACCCAATAATAATAGTAATCCACCAATAATTAGTGGAGGAACAGTACCAACAGTTCCAATAAATGCTCAAACGCCTATTACCCAACATTTACCTACAACACCGCCAATTACAGGACTTCCAGGTGTCAATATCCCATCAAGCCCCACTCCATTTGCTATTGCCGATTCTGAACCAGCAACTATTTCTACTCCTCCAGGAGTTGTGCTTACACCTACGTCTGGTTCTATACCAGATATGCCTATTAATTGTGGGCTACCTACTATTGATAATACAATATCTTTCTCTGGTGTACTCAATAATGGAGATATTGTGAAAGTAGGTGAGTTTGATGTGAAAATTCTCAGTGCTACTAAAGATGGTAGCATATATAAAGGTACAGGAGAAATAATTTGGTCGCCATATTCTCGACCTATTATGATGAATGTCAAATTTGATGACATAGAAATTAATAGTGATAAAAAAGTTATTTCAGGAAAAGTTATAACAACGAGTGCTATAGAAGATATCAATATGATCAATGTTAGTGTTCCTGAATTTTTAAATCAAGTAGGTAACTTAAAAGATAAAGCGGATAATATTGTCAATAAGGCCAACAGTGCTTTAAAACCATTGAATCAACTTACAGGAAATAGCCCTGTGGATTTCCCTTTAGGACTTAATAATGTCAACATTGCCGGAACTAAATCTACTCTTGCTATCATGGGGATAGTCTTTACTCCCAAAGGTGCAGATGCTAGGATGTTGTTTACTATGAAAATCCCTGGTGCTGGTGCTGGAAATGAATGGCTTTCATTGGCTGGAGCTGGATTTTGTATTCACCCAGATGCATTTTCTGTGGCGGATGGTATATTGTATTTACCTAACGACAGAAGTATTGATATGGGTGGAGGTGTAGCCTTTAAACTAAGAGGTGGCTTTTTGGGAGACTCAAGCAATACTTCCTATGTGAAATGGAATAGCACAGATGGTTTTGAACGGGTATTTATAAAAGCATCTGTTACTTTACCAAAAGATGTCAAGCCTGTAGATGCTTTAGGCAATGAAACGAGTGGTCAAGTATCTTTGGATACCCGATTTGATTTTAAAGAATGGGAGAAATGGATAGCTCATCTCAATACTGATTCAAGATTTTCTATCGAAGGACTTCCAGGATTTGTCATTGACCCAAAAGGAGGAATATTTTATGACCACTCAGTAGAAGCCAACCCTGCAAACCTCACTTGGCCGACAGATGCTTCTGATGTTAAGTTTGTAGGAAAAGAAGGAAATACTTATAAAGGTTTCTATATGAATGATCTTGAAATGAGTCTTCCAAAAGATTTTGCAGGAAGTTCCACCTCTACATTACCTACTATCAATATAAAAAATCTTTTTATCAATAGTGATAATGGACTTTGGGCGGATATCTCAGCTAATAAATTACTTGACTATGGAAAAGGAGATCTTGGAGGCTGGTTATTTAGTATAGATAAAATTGATATTCCTATCAAAAAATGGATACCTCGTGGTGCTGCTATGTCAGGGGTGGTATCCTTACCTATTAGTGATGACTCTTTATCATACTCATGTGGGCTCAATACTGTAGATGGTCATGTCAATTACAACTTCAGTGTTTCTACTGTTGGTGATTACATAATACCTATGTGGATTGCAGATGCAACTTTGGGGGCTGGTACTAGTATTCAGATTGTGAAAGAAAATGATGCTAAACTGAAAGTAGGTGCTGATTTGAATCTGCTACTGAGTATTGATATCAGCAATAAGCCCAAAGTAGTACTCAATGCCGTTGATATTCAAGGAATGCAAATCGCCAACTACAACATGAAGGAAAGTAATATCGCTAAGCAAAAAATTGGTGAATTTTATTTCTTCTCAGGTGATATCAAGTTTGCTACTTTGGCTCGAAGTAGTGGAAAAGATAATGGTACTGGAATGCAGTTTTTTGAAGAAGAAAATGATGGTTTCTTATTCGCGCATGGACCTTATCCTACTCCTGACGGCGGAAGTACATCAGGTGGCTCTTCATCCCAGGACAATACGGTATGTGGATTTGGTTTTGAACCCAAAAGTTTCAGCTCTAAAGTATCTACTAAAGATGGACATTTTGCAGTCGGTCTTGAGCTTGGTGTAGGTTTGAGATTAGGTACTGAGGCCATTCAGCTCAACGGAGAAACTGTATTTACTGTATGGGGAGTGATGGGAGGAACAACTATGAAGCCCACAGCTAAAGGAAGTTATCCATTTGTAGAACTTAATAAGGTGTCTATCGATGGCAATTTTGGTGAAGCCATTAGAGCAAAAGCTACTTTGGAGTTTAAAAATGACGATGAATGGGGACAAGGTGTCATTGGAGAGGGAGATGTAATCTTCCCAATGGGAATAGAAATATCTGCCACAGTTGTCTTTGGTTCTAAATCCGATTATAAATATTTTGGTTTTGGAGCTTCTCTCTATATGCAATCAGGCTTGTTTCCAATAGGTCCTTTGGTAGTCAATGGATTTGGAGGAGGATACTATCACAATTTAGATATCATCACTGGAGATACCAGCAACTGGAATAGACCTTTTAGTTTTAAACCAAGGAAAGGAACAATGGCTTTTAATGTGAGCTTAGATCTCACTTATATTCGAGCTGAAATGGTTAAAGCCAATGCCGGATTTACTTTACAACTCAATAGCAGTGGTGGGTTTGATAAAATAATGATCAATGGATGGGCAAATATTATATCTGATGGTAAGCAAAAAAGTAAAGGTATCGTCAATGCAGAACTCAAACTAGAGTTTGCACAAAACAACTTTGATATGTATGTAGGTACTAATATCAAGATGTTCGTTTCTGAAGCTGATATTCCTATATGGGTGCACGTAGGAAAAGATAAAGAGGATTATCAATATTGGTTGTATCTAGGATATCCTGCAAGAGAAGGAAGTACAGAAGAAGCTATGGGAGAAGCATATCGTCGTATTGCAGTTACTTTTATCAATATCAATACTGGTATTTTAAAAGTATATCTTGGTGCTCAAGCATATTTCTGTGCAGGAACAAAACTACCCCAATTTCCACCTTTAC
The DNA here is from genome assembly GCA_023957235.1 of Chitinophagales bacterium. Lineage (GTDB taxonomy): Bacteria > Bacteroidota > Bacteroidia > Chitinophagales > JADIYW01 > JAMLHH01. Next base: position 92,987 of record JAMLHI010000006.1, read on the forward strand.
CCAACGAAGTCAATGAGTTTTTAGGAGACAAATCTTCTAGTATGAGCAAAATGCTTTCAGATATAGGAGGAGGTCAATCAGGGTTTGTGTTTGGTGCTTCTGTAGATGGGAATATCAGATTGCAAATGGGTATCTTTTATGCAAAAGCTACTGCAAAAATAGGATTTGATGTTGCATTTAGGTACTTCACAAAATCACCTTGTGGAGGTGCAACTGATATGAATGAACGAGCTAACTATCCTACTGATTTTGGCATGAATGGCTGGTATGCCAATGGACAGATGTATCTCTTTTTCAGTATGGATGTCGGCTTTATATTGGACTTGTGGTTTTGGTCTGGAGAAGTGAGTTTAGTCAAGTTAGCGATAGGAGCTGCTTTAGAAGCAGGGCTTCCTAATCCGACATGGATGGATGGTCGTATAAAGATTGAGGGAGAAGTATTAGGAGGCTTGATTAGAGTAAATACAAGTGCAAGATTTAGCATAGGTACCAAATGTTCAGCAGGAGGAGATCCTTTAGCCAATATCGAAATGATTTCAGAGTTTGGACCAGCTGAAAATGATGTCAGCATATTTGCTAATCCTTATGCTACTTATAGTATTCCTATGTCCAACAAGCAACCAGATAACCCAATTGAGGTAGAGTTTCAAGTTCCTAAAACAGTCAATGGCAAAGAGGTTTTAGATGACAATGATATGCCTGTAATAGTGACTAGAGTCTATAAGTTTATTGTAGATGATGCTAAATTATTGAAATATTCTTCCAATGATAAAAAATCAACATCTACAAAAGTTGGTGGTATAGAAATTCAATATAGCGACAATGGATATGCATCTTCTTTTATCAACAAAGGACTCAATGCTCTTGAAGAAAAGACTTTATATGGCGCTTATATAAGAGGGAGGGCTTTTGAGAAAATTGGAAGTAAATGGGTGAATCCAAAAGAACATCCTCAAGGGTTTACACAAGATTCTATCATATATTTTGCAACTGGAAATGCGCCAAGAGTGATTGATGATTATGCGGTAGTCAATAGCTACCCAATGAAAGGACAGAATTTCTTCTTGAAAAATGAATTTAATCGAAAAGGCAAAATTTTATTATATCAATACACAGATTCCTATTTTACATTTGAAGATGCTACTGTTCCCGAATTAAAATTGACGTTCGTTGAAAAAAATACAGGCGCTAGAATCAATACTTCATTTAAAGCGGATCCATCCCAGCATATTACATTTGATATTCCTTCAAGTCTTAAAAATGAAACTATTTATCAAATGTACTTCTCGGTAGAAGATAAAAATTATGCCAAAGGAATGACTGAAAAAATAAAAATAGCCGACATAGATTTACGTGAAAAAAGTGGTCGAATAAATTTGTCAATGGATAATGTTTTTGAGAATTTTGATGTTAGCAATAGTACTCAGAGTTCACCAAACTTAACAGGAACTTCTGGAGGTGTTACAATGCCTAAAGCTGGAATCAACAATGCTTTAATTTTCCCTAAAGATGAGCCTAGTTCACCTCTTGCAATAGATACAAAAGGTATTAAAGCAACAAATCCATATTCTAGTTCTAGTTCAGGCTCTAGCTCCAATAGTTATTCTGTAAGCGATATAAAAGACAATGATTATAAATCTATTACTCCAAGTACAATAAAAGATGCAGTTTATATCTATGGCAACTCTGTCGTGTCAGAAGAAGGAGATACTCTAGCATTGATTGGACATACGACTGAAGTGTTCCAACCTGAGTCTGGAAGAATTATTTATTCAAGTATATTTAAAACTAGTAAGTATAATAGTTTTCAAGAAAAAATGGCAAGTCTTGGAGATAAATTGAATGCAGCTGAAAAATCAAGTGATGACTTTTCTGCTTTACTTTATTATGATATAAAGAATGATCCTGATATTGATAAGACTGTTCAAAAAGAGGTGAAAGGAAAAAGTATCTATGATGTTGAAATTCCAATATTTAATACTGGCGAATTGTTTGATGAGTTTGAAGTCAAAGGGATGAAAAGAAAAGTAGGTTACGATAAATCACATTTATTTGACTATACCATTCCTCCTTTATTGAAAATCAATGCTAATAAATATCAAACAGATTATACACTATATGCCTATGCAAGCCCAAGATTATCATCATCTGAACATTATTCAATAGCAATGTACTCTATTGCAAATACACTGGTAGATAGTAATTTTCTAAAGATTTCTTTTTCCAATCCATATATAAGAGGTTTAAAATTTGACTCACAAACATCTAAAATATTATCCACTACCTATAGCATACCTTCAGATCCTTATCAGATGTCTAATGAGGGTGTTTATTATACATTGCTTAATAATGAAGGGTTGAGCACCATTGCAGGTGGTATAGTAAATAGTGGTATTAGCTTCAATATCATTGACAAATCACCTTCAATTGTAGCGACAGATTTTTATCTGTTAAAATTAGCTGAAGAAAGCTATGCCAAAGGAAGAGTAGAGCTTAAATCATATTATAATCAAGTGGATTTTTCTACGTGGTCTTATTTAAGTGATTATAATTATTTGCAATTCAAAGATAGAATTGTAAAGACATATATGAAGAGGTTGGCAACTTATCAAGATGGTTTTATCAATGTCAATATTCAAGACAATAAAGTAGATTTTGATGATAAGACAAAGTATGCACAAAGTTTTTGGATAGGAAAAGAGGGACACAAACTTATGGAAAGTGTACGTTTGTTGGATTATAAAGTCAATAGCAGTTACGACAATGAAATCTATATTTCTTATGGTCATGATGCATTGGGTGATTTAAGACAATACAATTCAGGCAATAATAAAGACCAATATGGGAACACAAAACTAGGTTTTGATTTTACTAATTATAGTTTATTTCCGACTAATGGCCCGATGATAATGAAGAAGGTAGAAATGATTTCATCATCAGCCATGAGAGAAAAGAAAAAATTTATTGAAAATACAGGAACAATGTATGGAGCAGGCGTAACCTTTAATCTCCCAGCTGCTACTAATAGTGGAGCGGGTAGTAGTGATAATAGCACGCCAATACAACCTGATTTAAGTGGAACCAATGTCATTATTACTGCCAATCCTAATGTTATTTATAATCAGCCGCCTCAACCTGTCCCTTGGCCGCCAATTGTAGGAAGAAAATAATTACTAACTTTAAGACTTTAAGAATATGATGAGTATCAAATATTTTATCAGCGAATTAACAAGAAAATATCTTATTGCTATATCTATATCCTTATGTATCTTTTGTTCAAATAATGATGCATTAGCTCAAGAAGTATCTGCTGAAGGAGAACATGATGCTAATCAAGTAGAAATAGATATTTCTATACATGCCAAAGCCTATGGGGACTCAATCGTGTTGAGATGGGCGCCTAATACTCCCATCGGATGGGTGATGGGAAGAGAAAAAGGATATAAGTTATTTCGTATGGAGCTTAATAAAGATGGTTCTATAGATACATTGACACTGACCTCAGTACCTATTCTACCGATGACTCCCAATCAGTTGAAAGCGAGTGGAGATAAAAATGATCAATACCTTGGACTTGCAGCTCAAGCGATGTATGGACAGAATTTCACAATGTCAAACCCCAATGAACAACTTAGTGAAATAGAAAAAATACGCAGTGCAAGCGATATGTTTCGCATGAGATATTATTTTGCACTTCAATCGGCGGATCTTTCTATCAATGCAGCAAATGCTTTGGGATTGAGATATGTCGATAAAAAAGTAGAGAAAGGGAAAATGTATGATTATTATGTTTTCTGTGATACTTTAGATGCGGTCTATAATTTGACAATAGGACATACCAATGTCATCAATTTCTATCAAGCTTATGCTCCCCAAAATATTAAAGCATATGCTTCGGATAAGCAAATTGAGCTACAATGGGATAGAAATCAGCTTGGAGAGTTTACTACTTATTATATTGAACGAAGTGATGATCACGGAAAAACTTTCAAAAGACTCAATGAAGTTCCTTTTCAGTCTATTTATCAATCCGATTCAAGTAAAGATGAAAATAGTCCAGAATATAAAATTAGCAATATTCTTAAAGAACATCATGTTTATTTCGACACTATCCCGAAAAACTATTTTGACTATCAATACAGAATCATAGGAATAGATGCATTTGCTGAATTAAGTGAATATTCTGACACTTTAACAGTACATGGAATTGATTTGACAGCACCTAAACCAGCCACAATTGATAGTGTCAGCAATATCAGACTCAATCATATCTATATATCTTGGGTAGATCCCAATCAAGAAGCTGATTTGAAAGGATATTATGTCAATAGAGGTTCTGATGCTGCAGGTCCATTTTTTCCGTTACACCAAGAAATGTTAAGCAAAAAAACTAATAGCTTTATTGACTCTACTGCTGATGCTTTGCGTCCCAACTATTATACTATCGTATCTGTTGATACTGCGCAAAATTATTCCTATTCTATACCCAGAAGAGGAATATTGACTGATAGCATACCACCATCAGCACCCGAAGTTATCAAAGGGATTATGGATTCTGTCGGTTATATTGCACTGTTTTGGAAAAGTAGCCCTGAACCAGATGTAAAAGGATATAGTGTCTATATTTCTTACAATCAAGAAGGACCATATAGTATCGTTTCGAGAAATTTTGTCCAAGAAACTTATTTCTTGGATAGCATTAACACACGATCTAGAGATAGAAAAGTATATTATAAAATAGTGGCAGTCGATCAAAATGGAAATCATTCTAAATTTTCCAATGCTATCGAAGTTCTTAAACCTATTATAATACCGCCTACTGCTCCTGTGAACAAATCTATTGACACAAAAGAAGGAGCCATATACAGCGAATGGATAGGCAGTGAAAGTGAAGGAGTGTGGGGCTATGAAATTTATCGCAAATTGAAAGACAGTAATCAATGGGATACTTTAGCATGGGTACAGAGAGACCCTTTGAATATCAATTTTTATGTCAATGATGCTTCTGTTGTACCCAATGTAAAATATGCCTATGCAGCTTGTACTGTGGATAGTAGCGGTTTGCGTTCAAAGATATCCTTTCCTGTATGGGCAATGAATTATGATGTTCATCTTTTACCTGCAATTAGTGCTTTGAATGCAGTTTCTGTGAAAAAGGATAATGTGATTCAGCTTTCATGGGAATATACACCAAAAAATAAAAATTATTACTTTGTTATTTATAAAGCAGAAAATGATGAGCCGTTGACTGAATGGAACTCTGTCGATAAAACTCAATTAAATACCATAGATAAAGATATTAAGAAAGGAAATACTTACAGATACGCTATCGAAGTTAAGCAAAGTAATGGTGATTTAAAATCGAATAGAAGTGATGAAATAAAAATTAAATTTTAATCTTATGCGATAGGGGCAGATTTTTTTGCTTTAGTATATAAAAGACAAATGAATAATCTGTTTTAAATAGTGCTTAAATCGTATAAATTAATTTGGTTTTTCTAGTATAATATAGATCCAATGACTTAAAAGTATAACTATGAAAATAATAAAGGTATTACTATTTGAGGATAATGAAGAGTTGCGCCTCAGCCTTTCTGCATTATTGGGATTTTCTGAAGAATTTAAGCTTTTAGCATCTTTCAGCAATTGTGAAGATATTGAGTCTCATCTAATTGTATTCGAACCAGATATAGTCCTGATGGATATAGATATGCCAGTCGTCAATGGTATTGAAGGATTAAAAAGAGTAAGAAAGGTGAATAATGATATTCCTGTGGTGATGTTGACTGTATTTGAGGATAACAAGCATATCATAAAAGCAATACAAAATGGTGCGACAGGATATATTTTGAAACAAGATCTTTCGTCAAGACTTTCAAGTGCTATACATGAAGCATTAGATGGAGGTGCTCCAATGTCTCCTTTGGTAGCTTCTCTAGTATTGAAACATATTTCTAATAATATAAGTAAAATGGATTATCAGTTAACGAATAGAGAAAAGGAAATCTTGCAATCTTTGACAGATGGTAATAGTTATAAGATGGTTGCTAATTTATTAGGAATTGCCGAAGGTACAGTTTCGACTCATATCAAGAGGATATATGAAAAACTTGGTGTGCATTCTCAAGCAGAAGCAGTAAGCAAAGCTTTGAAAGAAAATATTTTATAGAAAAGTGTCGTGGCATTTTTTTAGATTTTCAAGAGAATTGTTATTTTTACTTAAATGAGATATTATCGAATATTCATACATTTATTTTTTATTATATTCTTTTTTTCAAATTCCAATGCGAATGAAAAGGATTCTATTGCCATAAAAGAAATCGTTCTGCTTGCAATGGATACAGCAGATATAAATTTTGATATTGCATTACGCTTATTTAATCAAGCTGAAAAGATGGCTATTGAGAGAAAGTTAGTTTCTTCTCAAGGAGATTTATTGTTAGATAAAGGCTTGGTATATTTCAATCATTCAAGATATGAAGAGGCTATTGATATATTTAAGAAAGCGGCTGGTTTATTTAATACAATAGACAATGTTAAAGAGATTAGGTGTTATTATAATATGGGATATTGCTACACTTATCTTAATGATTATAAATCTGCATTGAGTATTATGTTTGCTGGCTTAAAGTTGGCAGAAAAGTATAAAGAGAAAAAATCCATCGCTTCTCTTTACACTAATATAGGTATTGCTTATTTAAATATTAATGATTTTAATAATTCACTTAAATATTCAAACAAATCGTTGAATATTAATATCGAACTGAAAGATAGTGCTAGTATGGCTTATCTATATAACAATATTGGTCTTATCTATTCTGACTTGCAAAAATATAAATTGTCGATTGATAATTTTAAAAAGGCAGTTTCTTTACATTCTAAATCAGGAGCTACTTTCCTTCAAGCGTCTAGTCTTTCAAACTTGTCAATCGCTTATGATGGCTCTCAAGAATTAGATTCAGCAGTTTTTTATGGAAAATTGGCACTTCAAGTTTATGGTCAACCCAATTATAGTGATTATTCCTATTGTATCATGGTATCCTCATTTGGGGCAACTTTAGTTAAAGCTGGCTATTTATCAGAGGCAAGAGAGTATATAGAATCATGTAATAAATGTATAAAAATTTCTGACTATGATTATTATGCACTCAATCATTATACCTTTCTGAGCTCTTACTATTCAAAAATTGGGAAATATAAGGAAGCTTATGATAATCTCAATCATTTACTTGCTGTCAAGGATAGTATCCACAAAGAATCTGTTAGCATTGAAAACCAAAAGAAGAGTATTCAATACGAGTTTGAACAAAAATCCAAAGTTGATTCGCTCAATTATAAATTGGAATTGGCTAAAAGGGAAAGTATAACAAAATCATATAAAGTTAGGATGTATGTTTTTTTGAGTATAGCAATTTTATTAATTGCCTTTACCTTAGTAATTGTAAATAGAACAAAAAATATACAACGAATCAAACGTATTGTCCAATTAGAGAAAATGCGAAATGATATAGCTAGTGATTTGCACGACGATATAGGTTCTACACTTTCGAGTATTAAAATATTTAGTGATTTGGCTATCAAGCAGAGCGAGCAAGGTAAAGATATAAAAGCCACTTTGCTTCATGTTTCCAGTCTTACTAATAAAATTGCTAATAATATTAGAGAGATTGTTTGGTCAATCAATCCTAGTAATGATACTTTGGAAGTTTTAGTTGATCATTTAAGGAAAATAGCAACCGAAATCATTGGCATTAGTGAGATACAATTGATTTTTGACATTAAGCTTGAAAAGAAAGAGATAAAAATACTTCCTAATAAGAGAAGAAATATTATTATGATTTTTAAAGAAGCAATTAATAATGCCAGAAAATATAGTGATACTGATATAATTAACATTCAATTGAGTCAGAAAGGTTCTCTACTTCATCTTGTTGTCAAAGATTTTGGTAAAGGCTTTGATTTAGAACAGATTGAGAGAGGTAACGGTCTTTCTAATATGGAAAAAAGAGCGATAGAAATAGGAGGAAAGGTCACAATTCTTTCCGTTATTGAAAAAGGAACTGAAATTACTCTGAAAGTATCTGTATCTTAATTTACTTTATTTTGATAAGTATATGCAAAAAAAATCCCGAAGTTCTTTCGGGATTTTTTTATTAAAAATAGAAGACTATTTTCTGTTGTATTTTTTATTGAATTTGTCGATACGTCCAGCAGTATCCAATAATTTCACTTTGCCAGTAAAGAATGGATGTGATTCGCTAGAAACGTCCAATTTTACCAAAGGGTATTCATTGCCATCTTTAAAAACAATTGTATCTGTTGTATTGGCACATGATTTACCTAAGAATGTATAGTCACAAGAATAATCTTTAAAAACTACTGTTCTATAATTTTCAGGGTGGATTCCTTTTTTCATTTCAGTATAATTTCAGAGTGCAAAGATAATTCTAAATTTTAAAATAAAAAATAATGAATGAGAAAAGCCATGTTTTTTTCTTGAATTTATCCACAATTGAGAATTTCTATTTATTAACGCTGATATTTTTACTAATAAAAGGCTTTTAACCTCTGACCAATGAAATAGCATAATAAACAATGCACAATCCAAAAATAAAATTGATTCTTCCTACCCAGCTAGTGATTTTCCTGTAGCGATTAGTTATTTCATGCTCAGGTTTTTGTCTGATAAGTTCAGCCGTTTTAGGACCCAACCAGAAATCGTGTATGCCACTAATGATCAGCATAAAGGCAAAATATATCAGTTTATGCAATAGATTAAATCCAAAATGAGTATGCCAAAATTCGGAGCTTAATAATTTTTCCCAATGATACCCTCTGAATGCCAATTGGTAATAACCAGTAATGAGCAAAATGATAAATATTAACCAGCTGATTTGGCTAAAATATTGACCCATGATACTAAAAAAATCGCCTCTATTAGGACTGAGTTGTGGTTGTCTGAGACTAGGGACAATTACAAACATAGTGAATAACATTCCTCCCATCCAAAACATTGCTGAAAGGATGTGGATAAAAACACTTATTTTGTATAAAATCATAATGTGTTAAGATATGGACAAAGTTTTTATTTTATTTGGTTTTAATATCATGTCTCTCAACAAAAATTACTATTGTAAATATTTTTTGACATTATTCTGATATTTCTATTAGGGTGAAAGGTGAAAAATTAAATTAAATCATTCAACTGATGAATGCCGATATATCGATTGGAAATAAATCCTTCAGCATAATCCACCCCAATAGGTCGCCCCATTTCTTTCATTCGCCCTAAGATAAAATCAAAAAAATCTTCTCTGGAGATTGGAGTATTGGGTTCGTTAGATTCAGGGTCGAAAAATTGTGTCTTAAATGCCTTGATAGCTTTGATTTTCTGCTTTTCAAATCCACTGACATCTACGACAAAATCAGGCTTTAAAAAATAATCTTGAATATAATGATATACTGCTTTTGGACGACTAGCCATTTGTTCGCTATCTTCATAGTAAGTTTTGATTTTGGGAAGTCCTGAAAGAAAGCAGGCTTCAGCAACAAGTTTGCCTGCTCTGCCATGATCGGGATGTCTATCACTCGGAGAATTACAAAGGACGATTTGAGGCTGGTATTTTCTAATCATTTTAATAATCTCCATTAAATGAGGTTCGTCATGAACAAAGAAGCCATCTCTAAATTTTAAATTTTCTCTATAATGAATCCCCATTATCTTAGAAGATGCATTCGATTCAGTAGCGCGAGTTTCTGAAGTCCCTCTTGTTCCCAATTCTCCTCTAGTCAAATCGACTATTGCCACTTTATGTCCTAATGAAATTTGTTTGCAAATAGTTCCTGCACAAGAGATTTCAATATCATCAGGATGTGCTGCAAATGCTAATATATTGACTTTCATTGTAATAATAATTTTTTGATTGCACTATCAATTTTACTAGAAAGGGGAGAAGTGACAGTAAGAAAATAATCTACTACTTTCCCATTTTTGTCTATCAGATATTTTTGAAAATTCCAAAGAGGTGCCATATTCACTTTCCCATTCAATTTTTTATTAGTGATATATTGAAACACATCATGTTGAAGCGGACTTTTTTTGACATGGATTTTTTCAGTAATAGGAAAGCTGACTCCATAATTAATCTGACAAAATTCTTCCGCTTTTTCACTTGAGTGTGGTTCCTGTCCTGCAAATTCATTAGATGGGAAACCGATAACCACCAGTCCCTGGTCTTTATACTTTTGGTAGAGTTTTTCTAGCTCAGCAAATTGTGGAGTGAATCCACATTTGCTAGCAGTGTTTACAAGAAGCAGTACTTTGCCCTGGTAGTCAGAAAAATTAATTTCCTCGCCTTTTGCGCTTTTTATCTTGTACTGGTGGAGTGAATTGTTCATGCTGGATTTCTTCTTTTATTCCGTCTCTTTGGTAAACTTGGTCTAAATATCTGACATATTTTTCTATTTCCTGATCTTTGCCTTTGGGTTCATAGCGTAGCCTTAAATCTTGGCTATAAAATTTGCCTAAAAGATTCCACCATCCAGCAGAAAATCCGTTCTTATAGTTCTTTATTAATTCAAAAACTGTCCGATTTGTTTCACGATAAATTAATTTAGTCAGCATTTGTCCTTGAATACGTGTTAAATCTTTGACATCATCAGTAAATTGCTCTTTGAGCATTTTTTCCATCTCGGAAATATATTTCTTTCGTTTTCGGTTTTTATCAATGGCGTTGATTTGCTTATCCAATTGCTCTACAAGGTGAGAAACTCTCAAAGCATAAGGATATACTTTTCTTAAATATGCCTTGTCGCGAGAGGATAATCCCAAATTTTTAGGGTAGGGAATACTGAATACATCTACTGGTTCCAATGTATATCCCATGAAAACAGTATCTGATAATTCTATATTGGGAATAGATATATTTTGATAGGTGCTATCTTGAGCATAAGCATTATTCAGTACAAAAAAAGCTAGAATGAATAAGTGTGTTTTCATTAAAATCTATTCGATAAATGTCAACCTAAAATATTAAAAAAGATATGAAAGTAGCGTTTTAAATGGTTAATAATGTTGAATTATTTTTCATTTCAAATAAGTTCATGGAATAATTGTGCCTCCTTTTTATTCATTTACAATTGATTTTAATCCTGAAATGTGTATGCCATTCATACATTTTAGTGCTTTTTGGTGTAAATCAATTTTTGAACAAGGTGCTATAAACTTATAGTCTCTTCATTTTCAAAGCAACAAATTTTTAAAAATTATTGAATAAAAAAGGGCAACAATTTTATATGTTGCCCAAAGTGTGTTTGTGATAATATAAGTTATTCTTTAATGAATTTGATACTTTGTTTATCCAAGTTAGCGTCTTGATAATGAAGTATATAAGTGCCACTTGGAAGCTGGAGTGTGTTGATATTCAATTGATTAATACCTTTTGTCATATACTCAGTCCATGTTTGAATATTTTTTCCTGCAATATCTAAAATTGAAATTTGGATAGATTGTTTGCTGTTTGAAGATATCCAAATATTTAAATTAGATAAAGTAGGATTAGGGAATAAGCGCACAATTCCATTTTTATATGCATTGCTTTTATTTTCTATATTGATGATAGAGCTGAATTCATAACTCTTGTCATAATCAACTATTTTTAATCTATAATAGTTGATGCCTAAAGAAATATTTTCATCTTTAAAATGATATAGTTTTGGACTATTTGAAAATCCATGAGCAGCAACTTTGTCTATAGAATTCCACAATTTTCCATCTATACTTCTCTGAACTTCAAAGTATTCAGTATTGTTTTCTGAAGCCGTTGCCCAAGTCAATTCATTGATATTCAAATCTTGATTATAAATTCCAGTGAAAGAGGTCAATTCAACTGGTAAAGGCGAATTATCATATTTGCTGGAATGGATATAAAAAGTAGAGAAACTTTCGACTTCAAATTCTGCATAATAATCATTGCCAAATTCTACAATTGTAGCTTGCATCAATACGGCTGCTTCGTTGTACTGTCCCGGAAGAGGAATAACACCTGGAAGTTTGCTGACTTTTAAGTCATGGGCGCTATTGAAGGCATAAGGAGTTTGCAAGCAAGCAGTTTTTAAATTTTCTACCTCTTGAGCTGTGAAGTATATTCTTACTTTTGTTTTTCCGTTATTCTCTGGCGTTATGGCTACGCTTCTTTGCAGGTAAGGCTGTGCATCTCCTTCATCAGTAATGATATTTTGTACGGAAGGAGAAATGTTAAGACAGATATTTGTCTGAGATAGTTTACTTTGGTCAGTGTTCAAGTCTTCGATTTCAGCGATGAGATGACCGCTAGAATTGCCAACAATCTTATAGATATTGCCGTCATCAAAGCTACAAGAAGAGCATTCTGTCTCGTTAGAAAGGATTTGGTCATCAATCGTTGGTGTATTGATATGGACAATTCCTGATATAATGTCTTGACAAGCTCCATTAGTGAGCTTTAATTGATATGAAGTAGTAGAACCAGCTTCTAGGTTGTTGATAAACAATTCATTTTGCAGTGGAGTTGCCGATGCTGTTCCAGCTATTTTTTCCCATGTTAGGTGAGTGCCATTTTCTGGGTTGATTTGAGTAGCAGCCAAGACAGCACTCATATCGCATAAAAATAGATTTTTTACTATTGGAGTAGCCGATGGTCGGTCTTGCACAGTAGTGGTTGCAATATCTGAAATTGTAGGGCAATTATTTTCACTAACTATACATCTGAACTGTGAGCCATTCAATGAAGAATTCACTAAAGAAAATTGTAGTATGTCAGTATTACTACCTGTGATATCGTTCAGTGTATTGGTGTTTTTCCATTCTGATCCATCAAGATATTGCCATTGGTATTCAGGTTGTGTAGCATTAGAACCAATATTCAACTGACCTGTACCATCTTGACATAAAGTAGTATTGACTACTTGGTTAGTAATTGTAGGACTTTGAGGATTACTAAGTGTTGTGCTACCTAAATTTGAGATGCTGCAAGTGCTCATTTGAGTAGATTTCATCAACAACTGATATGTTCCTGCAGGTTTATTGAAGGTGTTAGAAGATTGCCAATTACTTCCTCCATCTATAGAGTATTCAAATTGATTGTATCCCCATAAAGTGATATTGTCCATTGAATAATTTTCTTTTGCTCCCCCTGTTTTACATGCCAATGCCAATTTCCATCCTGTTTTATCAATATTGACATAATCATTAGGAAGCTGTAGATTTGAAAATGCCACTTTGTTACCCACTAAAAGAGTCAACTGATTAGAAGCGTTGATGGATAGCTGGACATTTCTCCATGTACCACCTATCCAATCGTTGGTATGTAAAGCACAAGAACCTATCTGTACATTGTTGTAATAAACAGATACTGCATGGGCGCAGTTTGAAGATGATCCTGTCCATTCTCTAAATAGTATTTCTAAACCATTAGCATTACTCAATCCATCTGGAGTGCCACTTGGGCTAGCAGGAATATCACCAGCATAAGTGATGCTCCATCCATCGCCTCCACTTGAGTTTGGTGGTTGCGCATAAAAACTAAATTCTAGGTTGATGGCTGTTGTGTTATAGTTTTCAGGATTATTGATGACAATTGTTCCTTGTTGATAAGTACTGCTATTTTCAGTCAATTTTAAGTATCCTTCTCCGTGATAGTATGCATTGCCATAAATATTTTGACTACCTACTAATGGTGTATTATCATTGCAAGAAGATGAATACCAAATATATGGAGTGAAAGAAGTGGGTTCGATAGTAATTGAGCCTTCACCTTCACAAGTTGTTGGATCTAATGATGAAATGCTTGCAGTAGGGTTGGTGTTTTCAGTAGAATACACCACGATTAATTGTGGCTTTTCATTGGTATTATATCCTCTCCAATAGATAATATTAGATTCGCTATTGTTAGAATTATTCGGCACATGGTAAGTGACATTTGCTGCCATAACCATAAATCCATTGCTGATACGAGACAAAATTCTATTTTTTGCAAGAGGATAGTTCAAATCAAAAGTTTTCCATGTATTGCCACCTTCATTATAATCTGCACCACCATAACATCCTGTACAAGGAGCAATGTTGTTGTAAACATCATAACTATAGTATCTCTCCATATTTGAGATGGCATTGTAAATGGTCGATCTAGAATCTGGAACAGGGTCAGTATTTGCCCAGCCTATATTAAATTGAAGTCCATCATTGCCATTTCCATTGAGCCAATTGTACTGAAATAATTTGTATTGAGTGTTGATGATACATATATTACTTGGAATTGCGCTAAGATTGAATTTTGAAAAAGCATCTCTAACAATATCATTATTTCCACTATTATCTCTATCCCAAAATCCACATTCCATATTATTGCCTAAATAGCCGTTGTCTCCTGATGGTTGAGTGCCATTCGGAAGTGTGCCGGTGCATCCAGTCCAACTGTTGGTATTATTAGGCACTACAGATAAAGTAGGGTCAATTGTAATGGGATAGGATGTGTTTTTGTTGTTGAGCCATGTCAAAGGAACTAGCATTGTGACTAAAAAAGATTTATTATCTATTTTTTGAACTAAATAATCAGCTTCTTGACTAGAGTGCTTTTGAATTCCAGAATAATAAAACAAATCTTTGTATGTCAATAATTGCTTGCCCTGACGATTGGTAAATACCAATTCTTTGTTTTTGAAAGTGTTTTTATTGTTGATAAACTCTGCTATATCAGCATCTTCTTTGAAAGTGATATATTCTTCAAATCCTATAAAACCATCAGTATTATAGGAAGAAAAAATATTGTTTTGAATGAGATATTTAGATTCTATTTTATCAGAAAATTGCTCTATCGTATAATTGGTATGTTCATTGAGTTGATAGATGATAATATTATTATTCTCATTAGAGATATTTGGAGTTATATTATCATAAGTATTAATTTCTTTTAATTTCTTTTTATCGGCACTAAATAAAGACATTTTCCTTGCTTGATAAGAAAGAACCATCTCTTTGTTTGGATTCATTATAGAAACACCAGTGTTCAAATTGCCGTAATAGGTTTTGATTTGATTGTGAATATTGGCAAAAGGATATTGCTCATTTTGTATTTTAATAATTTGATTGGAAATGGTCTTCCATTTTCCCTCTTCTAAATAATGAATAGGCCCAGCAGTGATGAGGGCTGAAAATGTACCATCTTGATTATTGAAAATTTTTGTCGTTTCGCTTCTTTTTTCTATCGCTTCATGTCGAGGATTGAATTGTGCAAAGGGGCCGTGATGACTATATAAGTTCATGATGGTTTTATCGCTTAGCTCTTGTTGATAAGGAGTGTTGATATGATATCCCGAGTTAGCGAATAAAAAAGTAGAATATGCTATAAAATTAACATATAATAATGCTTGTAAAATTTTTTGCATTTAGGACAATTTTGTCCCGAAGGTATATTTTACTTTTGAGCTTATAGTTTGATAAATATCAAGATATGATACTACCTTTTTTATTTGATATAAGTCAATTTGATTGGCTAGAAAAATAATTTACCCAAAAGTTTTATTGGCTTTATAAAAAATTAATTGGTATCAGATTTTTTAAAGATTGAACCGATTCCTTTACTTATTTTTTGTACTGCTTCAATACTCTTATTCAATGGCTCTGCTGAGAAATCATTGTAAGGCTCTAATGAAATAGTGCTATTGTATTCTTGAGGATAGATAATGATTTTACTATTGCTTGTAAAATATTTGTTGAGCTTTGAAGGCAAATTGTCCAATATACTCATATAAGAAGTCGCACCTTTCCTTGCAGAAGCTAGAACAATTAAGTCGTCTTTATTTATACTTCTAGATAAGACCAAAAAATCTTCCCATTCATTAAATGGATGGTAGTGCATTGTAGCGGTTATCTTATGACTTTGGTTTAATTTTTTTATAGCTTTTTCTGTTGTTTCATTGCTATGAACTTGTATAGAAATACTGAGTTCTTGCGCCAAAATAGCTATTTTATTTAACCATAAAACAAATCCATTTTCATATTCAGCGAGTGGAGGAATAGCTAAAACAATACGTTTATGAACTGCTAAAGGTTTTTCTATATGACAAACAAATACGGTTTTATCAGATGTACTGAGTACGCTATCTATCTTTTCACCTATTAATTTGTCAATAAATCCATGTTGTCTAGGCCATCTCATGACAATAATATCAGCCATAATTTCTCTAGATATTCTACTGATACCGCTTGCTGCATTATGGTCAATGGTGGTGATGGTATTTACCTTTGTTTCAGAAGCAGAGGCTTGTTTTACAAATTCTTCTAGTTTGTTTCTTGTTTTAAGCAGGTTAAGTTCGGCTTCATGGTCATTAGATACTACTGATAATACAGAGATTGGATTTGCTGATTTTTTATCTTTTATTAGAATAGTGAGTTCGAGTATTTTCTCAATATTTTCAATTGTCGCTATCGGTAGTAAAATATGTTCACTATGGAATGCACTTGCCTTTACAATTTCTTCGTTGTCATCGGATTCTATCAATATTGTTTTTGCAGCTTTTTCAGTAACAAAAGAAGCTACTATACATGTAATTAAGATTAAAATAATAGTACCATTTAATATATTTTCATCTATGATATTGGCTTTATATCCTACTAAAATAACGGCTAAAGTTGCTGCAGCATGGGCACTGCTCAATCCAAAAATCAAGTTGCCTTGTGTATTACTGTATTTAAAAGTAAGTTGGGTCAATTTGGCAGCTAACCATTTACCTACCAAAGCAACAACAGATAGTGTAGCTGCAACGATTAATGCATTGGGTCCACTGAGAATAACACTGACATCAACTAGCATCCCAACACTGATAAGGAAGAAGGGAATAAATAAGGAATTGCCAAAAAATTCTATTCTATTCATCAATGCAGATGAATGTGGAATTAGTTTATTCAATGCAAGTCCAGCCATGAATGCTCCTATAATCGCTTCTACACCAGCAACTTCTGCCAAAAAACCTGCAAAAAACATGATAGATAATACAAAAATATAATGAGAGTGCTTTTCACTTTCTAATTTTTGAAAAAACCATTTGGCTATTCTAGGAATGAGTAAAAACATGATGGCACTGAATATGGCTAAGGAAACGCCAAGTCTTATCCAAAATTCTGAACCTAAGCTCCCTTGATTACTACCCATGATCACTGCTAGAATGATTAACACAGCAGTATCGGTCAATAATGTTCCTCCTACAGCCACTGCAACTGCTTGATTTTTAGATATTCCTAATTTACTAACGATGGGATATGCTACCAAAGTGTGAGTGGCAAACATACTCGCAGTCAGTAAGCTGGTATTGAAATTATAGTCTAAAAAATAAAAACAGACTGGAAATCCGACTGAAAGTGGAATGGCAAAGGTAAATAAGCCAAAAACAAGACTTTTGTTGCGATTGACTTTAAATTCATTCAAATCTAATTCTAATCCAGCAATGAACATAATATATAATAATCCAATAGTGGAAAATAAATCTATTGCCGAATTTTTTTCAAGGATTCCAAAACCATGAGGTCCTATTGCAACACCTGCAATAATAAGTCCTATAATACCTGGAATATTTATTTTTTTTAATAAGATAGGAGAAAGTAAAATAATCAATAATATCAATGAAAATATAAGAATTGGACTATGGAGTGGCAATTTAAAATGTTCGACTAATTGACTGATAAAATACTCCATAATTGTTCTTTTTTAAATGTAGATGAGGAAAAGTAAATAATTTTTAGCTCAAATAATAATAGTTTAAGATTTCTTAAAGCCAAGTTAAGCAACAATATTTTCCTGTAATTAAATTTGATTATACACTACTCTTTGAGAATAAGTTGATTGTCAATACACCTGCTATGATGAATAAAATGCCTATGATGGCTGGTAAATCTATTTTCTGTTTGAAGACAATCAATCCTATCCATGTAATTAAGATAATACCCACTCCTGACCATATCGCATAGGCTATTCCAACTGGGATGGTCTTTAATGAAATACTCAAGAAATAAAATGTAGCAATATAACCTGAAATGCTCAATATCGTTGGGATAGGTCGGGTATATTGCTCTGAAGCTTTCAATAGTGAGGTAGCCGCAGTTTCTAAAATGATGGCTATAAATAAAGAGAGATAAGCATTCATTGGTGATAATTTATTTGCCATAGAGAGAAAATTAAAATTTGAATAGTATCACCTAATTCTACTAGAGTAAAAGTTGTCTAAGTAGATATTATGGCAATACTATTCAATTCAAATGGCGCTCATTTATTTTTCAGGACTCATGATGATCCGAATAAAATTTGCTCCATTGAGATATTCTTGGAAGGCTTTTTGTATTTGGTCTATTGAAACATTTTGAACTTTATTAAGATAAATATCAGTGTCTTTTATAGGTTCATTAAATGTCACTGATTCTTTAATTGCACTCACCCAGTATGAATTTTCTTTGATATCTGTTTCTACTTCTCTTTTGATAGTCTCTTTGACTTTGTTCAGCGTAACTTCATCAATTGGATTTTTCTTTAAGTTTTCGATAGCATCCATCGCTGCTTTTTCAATTTCTAAAGCTTGATTTGGGTCAGCATTATAGGTGAATAATACATGAAATTCTGGTGTCGGTATTCTGTCAAATCCTCCCTGAACGCCCACACCATATACGCCACCTTTATCCTCTCTAAGTATTTCTCTAAGTTTAATATTCAATACACTTGTCATAATATCAAAAACTAATTCGTCATCACTCGTCCATTTTTTATCACCACTATAATAAAATAACGAATTGACTTTTGGAGCAGCCCCCATCGAGACCTCCTTATTGACTTTACCTTTAGGAGAGCTGACTTTAGTGTCTTTCCATATCTCTTTCTTTCCAGTGCTAGGCAATGAAGCAATATACTGTTCAACTATTGAAGAAAGTTTCGCTGTATCTACATTTCCAATGACTACAAAATTAAAATCTGATGCATTGTTGAATCTTTCTTTATAAAATTGCAATGCGTTAGAAAAATTGATTTTGTCAAAGTCTTCTACTTCTGGAAATCTTTTTCTGACATTGTTTTGAAACAATGTTTCATAAATGACTTTTTGGAAATAGATGGCTGGGTTGGCTAAAAGATTGGAATATAAAGATTTGTTTTTGTTAATATACGATAGATAAATGGTGCTATCTTTTTTAGGCGAAGTAAAATTGAGATATAACAACTGAAATAATGTTTCTATATCTTTTGGAGAAGTAGAAGCATTAATACCTTCTTCCAACTCTCTAATATATGGTGATGAAGAAACTGTTTTCCCTACTAATGCTTTATTTAAACTGATTTTGTCAAAATCTCCATAGCCACTTTCATTGATAAGTGGAGCTGAATTGGTAATAGAGAAAAAGTCTGAATCAGCATAAAGCGAACTTCCACCGGGGCTGAATGCATGAACAAGAATTTCATCATTTTTAAAATCTGTCTTTTTTACCCATACAGTGGCTCCATTACTTAATGTCCATTTTTCAAAACCATTGCTTGCACTTTCTTTTTTGCTAATCTTACCAGCTTGAGGTAAGGTAGGTAGCAATTGGGTTGTTACTTCTTTTTCTTCTATAGCCTTGAGTTCAGATTGTGCTACTTCTTTTTGAATTTCCAAAATTCTTTCTTTAGTAGGTAAAAGACTTTTGCTGTTTTCAGGAGAGGTGATAATGACAACTGTGTTTTTGTGAGTTATCATTTTTTTAAAATCTTCATTGATTTCTTCTAATGCAATAGTTGGCAGTAATATTTGAACTAATTGATTCTCAATTTCTATACCTGGACTTGCATTACCAGAAAGGTAATAATCAACGTATTCTCCTGCATAATTAGCAGATTCAGTTTTGTCTTTTTCATTTAAAGCTGTTTCATAGCTATTTAAAATTTCTGCTGACGCTCTATCATATTCACTTTTTGTGATGCCAAATTTTTCAGCCAGATACATTTGCTCATATAAGGTTTTCAACATGGTTTCTGTCTTATCTGGAGTGCCTACTGCTATTGCAGCGAAAGCATCTAGTCTTCTCAATTGGTTTTCATAGCTTGACATTGCACCAAAAAATGGAGGAGTTGGCTGTTGGAGAATTTCATCTAATCTTTCATTGATAGCATAGTTGATGATTTGTTGTTTCAACATTTCTCTGTATCCAATAATATTGTTATTACTTTGGGAAGGATGTTTTTCGAAGACCATGACCTGTGTATATGGAGCTTCTTTGTCAGTAACAATACTAATTAAAGTTTCTTGATGTGGTGGTATAGGATATTCTTCTTTTTTTCTAGGAGATGTGACAGTAGGAATATCTGAAAATCTTTTGATAAGTTGAGCTTCTATTGCTTTGGGGTCAATATCCCCTACAACTACAACTGCCATCAAATCAGGTCTGTACCAGTCTTTGTAAAATCTTTGAATCACTTGTGCTGGAGCATTTTTAATAATTGCTGTGTCTCCTATGGGCAATCGGTCTGCATATCTTGAATTGTGAAAGAGAATTGGCAAATATTGGTTTTGCATCCTTTGTTGTGGTCCTAATGAACTTCTCCATTCGGAAATGACAACTCCTCTTTCTTTATCGATTTCTTCTACTGGTAGGCTAAGCCCATTTGCCCAATCTTCTAATATCAATAAACTAGAATCAATAATTTCGGGCTTGTCAGTTGGAACTTGAAGCATATAGACAGTCTCGTCAAAACTGGTATAAGCATTGAGGTGTGGTCCAAATTTTGTTCCAATACGTTCTACATAATTGACCAAATCATTTTTTTTGAAATGTTGGCTGCCATTAAATGCCATGTGCTCTAAAAAATGAGCCAGCCCTTTTTGGTCGTCATCTTCTTGATTGGAGCCAGCATTGACAACCAATCTGAGTTCCATTCGATTTTCAGGCTTGCTGTTTTTTCTAATGAAATATTGCATTCCATTAGGCAATGTCCCATGAAGTACATTGGGGTCAAGTGGTAAAAGTTGTTTTTTTGCTTCTTCAATCAAATTGTTATTTTCAGATGGAGGTGCTGTGGCTGTGCTTGCGGAAGGAGTAGTAAGCTCTTCTGTTTTTTGATTTTTTTTATGGGTTTTCTTTTTGCAATATGCTTCTACAGGATGAAAATTTGAATATAACGATAAGCTTAAAATGCTGCCTACCCCTAAAATAAATACCTTTTTTACTTGATTCATAAAATTATTTTATAGTTGAATTTCTATTTGAAAGGTACAAGTTTTAAACTAATAATGATTAAAAAATCAACATTACAATGATAAAAAAAGTTAAGTTGCAAAAACTCAATATCATATACATTATTTATATTTATTTTGGTAAGATGATTTGAGATATAGATATTGTTTTGAAAGACTTTTCTACTGGAATCTGTATATTTTTGGATATTTTTATACTTCTTTTTTTCAATTGATTTTAATGTATGACACAATGAAAAAATATTTTCCAATCATTATTCTATTGTTAGTTGGATCTAGCCTGAATATTATAGCTCAACCTCATTCGCAATCACCCAAATTGATAGTGAATATTGTAGTTGATCAAATGAAACAAGACTATTTATTTAGGTTTTGGAATTTGTTTGGGGAAGAAGGCTTTAAAAAATTAGTCAACGAAGGGTATAATTTTGCTAATTGTCAGTATAGTTATTTTCCTACATATACCGCTGCTGGACATGCATGCATAGGTACAGGTGCAACTCCTTCTGTGAACGGTATTGTAGGCAATGATTGGTATGAAAATATTACTGGAGAGAAGATGTATTGTGTGTCAGATAGGAATGTAAAAGGAGTCGGTACGGAGACTGCCAGTGGACAGATGTCACCTCGAAATCTTCTATCTTCTACAATTGGTGATGAATTGAGATTAGCCACCAATTATCGTTCAAAAGTATATGGTGTTTCTCTCAAGGACAGAGGTGCTATCTTACCTCCGGGTCATTTAGCAAATGCTGCTTACTGGTTGGATATTACAGAAGGTAATTTTGTTTCTTCGACTTATTATATGGATGAATTGCCTTCTTGGGTCAAAGATTTTAACAAAAAAAATCTAGTGGACAAATATCTTAATCAGACATGGAAATCTTCAGTTTCTATTCATACGCTAGAAAAATATACAGAAGAGGATAATAGCCCTTTTGAGAATATTCCCAAAGGAATGACTTCGTCTTCATTTCCCTATAATTTGAAAGAGTTAAAAGATAAAAATGGAGGGAAGTCCTTAATTATGAATACTCCTTTCGGCAATTCTTTGCTATTGGAATTTACTGAGGCACTGATAAAGAATGAAAAAATTGGCAAAATGAAAGAGGCCAATGAGGCTCCAGACCTTTTGTATGTTAGCTTTTCTTCTACAGATTATATTGGGCATTTCTTTGGGATTCGTTCTGTAGAAATTGCCGATACTTATATTCGATTGGATAAAGAGATAGCTAGTCTTATCAAGCTATTAGAATATCAGATAGGTAAAGATGAATTTGTTATTGTATTGACAGCAGATCATGCCGCTGCTGATAATCCAAAGTATTTGGCTTCAAAAAAGATGGAAACGGACTTTTTTAATAATAATGTAGTTAAATCTGATTTGAGAACTCATTTGGAAAAACTATATGGACAAGATGTTATAGATGGATATATCAATTCACAAATTTATCTCAATAAGGAAGTTATTAATTCTTTAGCCCTTAATGAAAACCAAGTAAAAGATGAGATTATTGAATTTATGAAATTTCAGCCTGGAGTAAAGAATGTTTTTTCATCAAAAATTCTTTCAGATGGGTGTATTTCTGATGATATGCTGAAATACTATAGCAATGGATATTATCCTCTGCGTTGTGGAGATGTTTTTATCCAGCTTCAACCGGGATGGTTAGATATGAGTTGGTCTCAATCTGGAACTACTCATGGCTCTGTTTATGCTTATGACAAGCATGTGCCTCTACTCTTTTATGGCAAGGGTATTCCTGTAGGCAAAACTTATGACTTAGTCAGTCCTAGCCATATTGCTTCAACTTTATCTGCCATGATAGGTATTTCACCACCTAATGGTTGTACGATCTCTCCATTAGTCAATTATTTTGATAAATAAATTCAATATTGTATTCAAATGCTAAGGTGGGAGGAAATGCGTAAATGGTGGTGCGGCTTTTGGATATATTTGAGTCTATCCATTGTTGCCAATGCTCAGACTACCGTGGGCTTCCATGAGATTGATTATATTCCTGTCAAACAAGATGGAGTTTACTTAAAATATCCTTGGGCAGGAGGCTTGAACAGTGCTCAATTTTGTGATTTGGATTTGAATGGTGACGGGCTTAGAGATTTGATGGTGTATGAAAAGACAGATAATAGTATTCTAACTTTTATTGCTATTGATAAAGCACAATATGTATTAGATAGAAGATTTATTAAGAATATACCACAGATACAAGGTTGGGTGGTCAATAAAGATATGAATTGTGATGGAATTGATGATTTGTTAACCTATAATGACGGTTCAATTGCTGTTTATCGTGGATATATGGAAAGTGATACATTAAAATTTGAATTGTGGGTAAGTGAAATATTATATCAAAGTAGTTCTGGAAGTATCAATCTCTATGGAACTTTTGTGGATAGACCTGCTGTAGCAGATTTTGATTATGATGGAGATATGGATATCCTGACTTTCAACGTCAGTGCCAATCGTATTTTACTATATAAAAATAGGAGAGTAGAGAATGGACTTGATTGTGATAGTCTATCTTTTACTTTGAATGATAATTGTTGGGGCAATGTGTATGAGTCAGGTTTTAGTGCAATTGTTGATATGAAGGATACTTGCTTATATAAGATTTCTGGAGGAAAGTTTGCTGATGTAAACAATAATGAGGCGACAAGAATGCGTCATGCAGGTTCAACGTTAGAAGCTTTTGATATCAGAGGTAGAGGAGTGTTGGATGTGTTGATGGGTGATGTATCTTATAATTTCATCAATCATCTTAGAAATGATGGAGATAGGAAATATGCCTCAATACTAGCTCAGGATACTTTATTTCCCTCGTATAACACTTCAGTAGATGTGGCTTCATTTCCATTATCTACATTTATAGACATTGATCATGATGGGAAAAAAGACTTGATTGTGACACCTTTTGAAGGTTTGGGTGTAGATAATTATCAGAATGTATTATTCTATAAAAATATAGGAAATGATTCAGTCCATTTATCTTTTATGACCCGTTCGTTTCTTGTTGGTGATATGTTGGATGTCGGAGAAAATGCCGCACCAGCAATCATTGATATAGATGGTGATGGATTGAAAGATATGATAATAGGAGGAGGCTATCGTCGCAATGGAAAAATGAATTATCATTTACATTATTTTAAAAATATAGGTTCATTGACTTACCCAGTATTTCGATTAGAAGAAGATGATTTTTTAAATTTCAACTCTTATGGATGGGCAGATCCTGTTCCAGCAGTTGGAGATTTAGATGGAGATGGTAAGGATGATTTATTGCTTGGACTATATGACGGAAGGATTTTGTTTTATAGAAATATTTCTGAGAATGATGGATTTAAAGCAAGTCAGCCTGAGTTTTTAAAACTAGGCGCTTCCAATCTAGATATAGGTCAAAATGCTGCTCCTTGTGTTTTTGATATAGATAGAGATGGTAAAGCAGAACTGTTTGTTGGAGAATTTAATGGCAATATTAATCTTTATAAAAATATAGAAACAAATGGAAAAGTACAGTTAGAACTCATCACTGATTCTGTAGGGAAAATTAGAACAACAACAGATGTCTTACCTTTTGGGTATAGCAGTATTGCTGTTGGTGATTTTTATCATGATGGAAAATTTGATCTTTTCGTAGGTTCATATCTTCATTTAAGATTTGTTGACAATATTGAGGATAGTCTATTTCAACCCGTACAGATGCAAGACCTGTCTTTTAATTTGGGAAGGAGAGTTGTTCCAACATTTGATGACTTTATGGATAGCGGTGATAGAACATTGCTATTAGGAATTCAATCTGGAGGTGTAAGATGGTTTAGTCAGAATCCCCCTGAATATCAACCAGTAGGATGGAAAGAAATGGAGTCTTTATCAGTAAAATTTGAGATTTTTCCCAATCCAAGTAATGGAGAATTTCAGGTCAAATTATTTTCTCAGCTAGAACATGTAAGCTGGGTAGTGTATAATATGATGGGGACGGCATGCCAATCAGGCAAATTAAATGGACAAATTGAAAAAATTTCTTTATCTTATCTTCCTAATGGAGTATATGTATTCCAACTCATGAAAGAAGGGCGATTTTTTGGAAGTCAATTATTCGTTAAATCTCGGTAAGATGTCAAATAATATAGCTATAGTTGCGGGAGGTACTGGTTTAGTAGGTCAGTATGTTTTGGAGTATCTATTAGAAGATGATGATTTTGAAAAAGTGTATATTCTCAATAGGCGCTCTGTAGGATATATACATCATAAAGCAAAAGAAATTATTGTAGATTTTGAAAATTTAAGTGACAGTGTCAATGATATTCGACCTACGCATGCATACTGTTGTCTAGGGACAACGATTAAAAAGGCGGGTAGCAAAGAAGCGTTTAAGAAAGTAGATTATTATTATGCGTTAGAATTTGCTGAAGTGGTTCATCGTTTGGGTTGTGAAAACTTTAGTGTGGTTACTGCCTTGGGTACTAATCATCCGTCCTCTATTTTTTACAATCAAGTCAAATATGAACTCACCCAATCATTAATAAGAGAAAGATTTCAAATTTTAAATATCATTCAACCTTCCTTATTGATAGGAGATAGAGGCGAGATTCGTATTGGTGAAAAAATAGGGCAAAAAGTTTTTGAATGGACAAATTCATTATGGATAGGACCTTTTAAGAAATATGCAGGTATTGAAGGTCGGCAAGTGGCGAAAGCAATGGTTGCTATTTCTAAAAAGCAGCAACATGGTATTTTTAAATATCCATCAGACCAGTTACAGAAATTTTAAAATTTATTTTAAAAATGAGAATGGAGAATATTTCGAAGCGGATTCTTTCGGATTTTTAGTAAAAGGAATTTCAGGTTCGATGATTTCTGCTAATAATTCTAATAGTTTTTCTTCAAATAGGATTTTAAAATAATCAGGAAGATAGTTGCCTTCATTGAGATATTTTATTCCTTTGTTTAGTTCTCTGATCGCGTAAAACCCAATAACTGTGTTTTCTTTTTCAAATAAATAATTATAGAATAGTCCTTGGAAAGTTTGAGTAGAGTTTATTATTCTTTTCTTGCCAACACATATTCAATATCTATTTCTTATAAAACGAAATAAGGATAAAAGTGTTTGGATGAGTATGAATTAGTCGTATTGAAAACTTTTCATCCATTTTCAGACACCTATACTTCACCTAACTCTCGATAGGGGATTAGTTTTATCTTTTTACCTTTTATGTTGTATTCGTCAGTTTGATTAAAAGTGATGATTTTCCCTTCTTGAACATCAAAGAAGTTCATAGCTTCTTCTAAACCTTCAATTTCTCTTTTAAGATTATCTTCATTGATATGGTAACAAACCTGTACTAATTCATCTAACTTATCTTTATTAAATACTACAAAATCACATTCCTTTTTTTCATTAAAGTAATAAAGTTGTCGCCCTTTTCTTCTATAATGTAGGAAGACTAAGTTTTCTAATCTTCGACCCCAGTCATCAGTAAAAACTACA
The DNA here is from genome assembly GCA_023957235.1 of Chitinophagales bacterium. GTDB lineage: Bacteria > Bacteroidota > Bacteroidia > Chitinophagales > JADIYW01 > JAMLHH01. The sequence continues at coordinate 119,737 of JAMLHI010000006.1, forward strand.
GAATTATGTGTGAAAACACCCAAATCTATGGCATATACTTTCTTTGGATTTCTTATCTGTGTCTTGAGTGAATAACTAAATTTGGGTATAAACTGTACTAAATAAGCATCTTCCATATAGGCGAAATATTCTAATATGGTACTGGTGGCTTTTATTTCTAAATTTTTGGATAGCTTACTTGCTGATATGGGTTTGCCAATATTTGAAAGTAAATAAACAGCTAAACGTCTTAAAGATTGAGCATCTCTCACACCATATCTGACAGCTATATCTCTTAATAATATATCGTCTAGAAGTTGTTGTAAAACAAGTGGTATCTTAGTCTTGATGTAGTCCGGGAACCCACCATCTTTAAGGTATTCGGAAAGCTTTTCAAGTGACTCTTCGACTTCTCTGAGTTGTAAATATTCAGAATATGAAAATGGAAAAAGTTCGTAAGACAAATGTCTTCCAGTTAATTTAGTACCTAACTCTTTACTCAATAAGGAAGCATTAGAACCTGTGACTACAATATTGTATCCTTCATCTAATTTCTGTCTGACATAGACTTCCCATTTGTTTAGCATTTGCACTTCATCTAGAAAAAGATTTTTGATAGCTCGTTTTTCTAATTCTTTATCTAGTCGCCTGAAATCATCTATTTCAAAACCTGTCAATCTAGGGTCTTCAAAATTTAAAAAGATGGATTTCCCCACAACTGTCGGTAACAATTGCCTTAATAAAGTACTTTTACCACATCTTCTAACTCCTGTTATGATAGTTGCAAAACCTTGATGAAGCTTTATCTCTTCTAGCTTATTTCGCAACACTCCTTGGTCTCTTTCTATCCAAACAGTATTTTGATTATCTATGATATCTGCTATGATTTCTTGTGATATCATTCCACTTTTTATAACAAATATAATCATTTGTTCGATACTGTAAAACAATATTGTTCGACTTTATCAAATAATATTGTTTGGTACTATCAAATGAAGTTGATAAGAGTGAATTGCTATTTCAAAATCTCCATCTTTTCCAAAACAATCAAGGCAGCTTTTCTATTGGAACCCCAATGAAATTCATCATGTTCACTAGTGGCTCTTACTGCACGATGATAGGGTATGATTAATTATGTTGTTATTGGATATGATATATTTTATTTATAATAGCACTATAATTCCCTTTATTTATTTGTTTTATGGCTTTAGTAGTAGCTATGCAAATTGAACTTAGAATAGGGTTTTTTATCCACAAGTTTATAGATGAAAAAAAGTAGTTGATGGAGAGATTTTTAACCAAATCATCAACAAAGTAGTTACAGTAGAAACATAACCAACTACTAAAATGACAGAAAATTTTAAAATTTATTTTAAAAAAGAAAATGGAGAATATTTCGAAGCTGATTCTTTCGGATTTTTAGTAAAAGGAATTTCAGGGTCGATGATTTCTGCTAATAATTCTAATAGTTTTTCTTCAAATAGGATTTTAAAATTTTCAGGAAGATAGTTGCCTTCATTGAGATATTTTATTCCTTTGTTTAGTTCTCTGATTGCGTAAAACCCAATAACTGTGTTTTCTTTTTCAAATAAATAATTATAGAATAGTCCTTGGAAAGTTTGAGTAGATAGCTTATCCTGATTTCGTACAAACAATTGAGGAATCTTGTCTAAATTTTCTGATAAATTTATTTTCCCCGTTTTATAGTCCAATATTCTGTATCCTTTGTAAGTAATATCTACCCGATCGAGTTTGCCTTGAAGCTCAATATTGATACCGTTTGCTAAGGTTATGTTTTTGGAATATTTCTTTTCTAAACTTTCTATTTGAAAAGGTTCTTCTTTAGCGAGTTGTTTGTCAATTTGTAAAATATCTTTCATCACTTTTTGGATGACATCGAATGCTAACAAGTTTTTTCCTTTTAGGTTGTCAAAGGACTGGTATTCAGTGTGAAATGCTTGTTTTAGAATGCTGTCTAATTGTTTTTCGGCATTTTCTATCATTTCTGTGCTGATAGTTTGATGGATGAATGGTTGATAGATTAATTCTATAGCTTTGTGTAAAACATTACCAAAATCTGCTGCATTCAGTATTTCTTCAGTAATATCTTCTTCATAAATATTAGCAATATATTTAAGATAAAACTGAACAGGACATTTTAAATATAAGGTGAGTGCACTGGAAGAAAAGGCTTTCTTTTTTAAAATTTCAATATGAGCTTTTGTCTTTGGAATGATGAGATTTTCATTGATTAGTGCTTGATTCTTTTTAGGATATGACCAGTTATTTTGAATGATTTGATTAGTAGGAGTATTCAATTCTAATAGAACCTGTGAAAGAAATCTGCTCTTTTCAAATGGCATATCTCCTGATGTATTATTGTAAATAAAATGAGCTTCTTTAGTTCTCTTTAGAAGTCTAAAAAAGTGATATGCATACACACTATCATATTCTTTCAGTGTGGGTAATCCAAAAGGTACTCTTAGGCTATATGGAATATATGAGTTTCCTCGCTTGGATTTGGGTAAAATATCTTCATTTGCACCAGTAATGATGACTCTGTCAAAATCTAGTAAGCGTGTTTCCAAAAAACCCATGATTTGTATCGGTTTGGATTTTTCTGATATAAAAGGCACTTGAATAGTTCGTATATGGGTCAACAATAATTGATATATGGCTTTGAAAGAGATTTGATTTTCGTAGTTTTTTAATTGAACTTTTTTATTTTGAATGGCTGCCTCATAATAGTTCAAGATTATTTTCAGTTGACTATTCTCTTCTTGAATATGTTGAGTCAGTAATCTAAGTTGTTCTATCCAATATTGGCATAATATTTCTAAAGATTGGATATTTTTCTCCTTTTCTAAGAGGAGTTTCGGTATGTAAAGAGATAATATTTTGTGACTAAAATAAAATGAATTGCTTTTTAGTATTACATTATTGAGTATATCAGCATCTTTTGCAGGATGAATCAGACGGAAAAAATAATGCTGGTACAACCGCTCAATGTCAGCCTTATGAATGCTTTCAGACAGATGAATTTTAAATAATATTTCCAACCAATCTGTCACCGAAGAATAACCTACAGGCAGACTCATCGTGATATTGACTTTGTCATGTTGGCTGATTTCAAACAAGAGAGACTCTAAAGTGTTTTCATCAGAAAGGATGACTGCTGTGGAAAGAGCTTGACTTTGTTGATGATGAACAATTTCTGAAACAATTTTATTTTGACCTTGAATCATTGGAGCACCATGAAAGAAATATTTTCTATTATTTTTTAATATATCATGCTGATTCCAAAAATGTTGTATTCCACTAAAACTAGTTTTGTATTTTCTTAAAAAATTTCCAGCTTCATGTTCTGGGTTATCCATGAAATAATCATCTACATCCCAATACATTGAAATATTAACTGAGCTGGCAATTTTCTTTATTAATTTCTCATCAATTTCAGTAAACGCATTGAATCCAATAAAATGAATATTAGAGAAGGGTAGAGAAATAGATTCGTCTTTTTTGATTTTATCATAGTATGCTCTATAAGCCATTCCTTCATAAGCCATGTTGTATTGGGAGAGATGCTCCTTGAACAGATGATATACTTTGCCGATTGTCTCCCAGGTGTTGACAAATTCTTTTTCAAATTCCTTTTCACTATCTGCCAATTTTAAAAAATGGCTTAATATTTCTTTTAACTCATTTTCAATAGAAAATTGTGCATCTATTTTCTTCTCGTCTTGGATGATATTAAATAATCTATTGGCATCAACATAATATTTATCAATTTCATCAAAGTCACTGAGCATCATTTTTCCCCACATTGCAAATTCTTCAAACTCCAGTTCTTCTTTCCACTGTGTTTTATAAACTTGAAAAAGTTCTAATAATAAAATGTCTTTATCTGGAATAATATAATTACTCAACTGCACCCAAAAATTATTAATAGTTTGGATTTTCGGTAGTATAAATGTTGTACATCCCTTCGAAATAAGAATGTTTTTAAGATGCTCTTTGAATAAAGAACAAGACCTCAGTGAAGGCAATATGATAGCTATGTTGATCATAGTGCCTTCATGGTTATTTGTGATATTTTCCGCTGCCCATTTTAGAAACGGAATATTTTGCTCCTCAGATTGTGAAATCATATTTTAAGATATGAAATTATCTCAGTACTATGCTAATATTATAAAAAGAGTATTTTTTACCATCCTCCGCTGGCCCCGCCGCCACCAAATCCACCTCCACCAAATCCGCCAAATCCACCGCTACTACCTCCACCAAATCCGCCACCAAATCCGCCACTACTTCTGCCACCAAACCCACCACCTATAAAGGGAGGAAACGTATCCCTATAGCCTCTGCCTGTATAGGTATGGTTGTCATTGTCTTTGCTCTTGGATATGATGATAAGTATGATAATTATTATAATGAAAATGAAGAGGAGATTCATTGAAAGCCCCGAACTCTGATTCTTATCTACCTTAAAATTGCCACTCAGCAATTGTATCATCCGATCAGTAGATTGGTCTAGACCTTGGTAATATTTGCCTTCTTTAAAATTGGGAATGAGGATTTCTCTTAAAATTCTATTGGCATCAATATCTGAAATGTATTGACCTACTCTATATCCTGTTTCGATATCAAATTTTCTTTCATCTCTAGCTATAAGTATCAGTATTCCATTGTCTTTGTCTTTGTCACCAATTCCCCATTTTCTAGCCAATCTAATCCCATATTCTTCTACTGGATAATCTCCCAATGTGGGAACAGTTACTATTGCAATCTGTGTAGAAGTGCTGTCATTATAAGCTACAAGTTTGTTTTCTAACGCCTGAATTTCTTGACTTTGCAACATTTGGGCAAAATCATTTACTAGGCGTGGAGTTGATGAAGGTGATACGATATCTTTGTCTTCAAACTGTGCCTGAGCATGAGCTTTTGTTATTAAAAACAAGCATGTAACCAGAAAAATTAATAAAGTCTTCGATCTAGATACCATAGGAAATATTGTCATTTAAGTCATTGGTATCATTGTCTTTGTCATAAGGAAAATGAGTGTGAAGGCTTTCTCCGATTTCTAAAATTGCTTCAATAATTCCTTTGTCAAATTGATTTTTTTTGAAGTGTTGTGAGAGTTTGAATACAGTGCCATCCCAATAATCATTACCTACTTTTGAATGAATATTGGCATCTCCTAAAATACATATTTTATGGTCTGAGATTGAAATATAAATTAACACACCATTTTTTTGTGGTAAATCTTGCATTTTGAGATAATGAAAAATTTCAGTAGCATGTTGCATGACCTCTCCTGAACACCTAGATTCTAGATGTATTTTAATTTCACCAGAAGTTTTTAATTCAGCCTTTTGAATAGCTTGAACGATTGCTTCAGGTTGTTTGAAAAAGGAATGAATATTAGACATTTTAAAATTTTACTTTAGGTGCCTTTTCAGCTCCTGCCTCAGATTTAAAACCCTCTTTAGCACCAAACCCGAAAATTCTTGCGGTTATAACTGCTGGGAAAGTTCTAATGGAAGTGTTGTAAGTTTTGACACTGGCATTAAAATCTCGTCTAGAGATATTGATTTTTTGCTCTAATCTAGCCAGCTGGCTCTGTAAATCCATAAAGTGAGCACTTGCTTTGAGTTCTGGATATCTTTCTACAGTCAGCATTAATCTACTCAGAGAACCACTTAAAGCAGATTGTGCTTGGTCAAATTTTTCTAAGTTGGCTGGAGTGATTTCGTCTGAATTAATAGTTACTCCAGTAGCTTTAGACCGTGCTTCAATGACTTGTGTTAGAGTTTCTTTTTCAAAATCGGCATATCCTTTCACTGTTTCAACTAAGTTATCAACCAAGTCGTATCTTTCTTGGTAGGATGCTTCAACATTGGCCCATGCTTCTTTTACTCCTTCATCATTTTTGATGATACTATTGTATGAGCAACTGGAAAATAATGTTGCTGAAGAAAATGCCACTATGGCGATGAAAAATAAACGTTTCATATTCATACTATTTAATTAAATTGTGTGCATCAAGTTAGTAAATCTTCTAACTCTAAGTATGATTGATAAATATTTTTAACTAAATATAGATTTTTCTACATGCTTTTAATGAGTGAAATATTCATTTTGGCTATTCATTTTTGTAAGATTTATTATTCTGTATTCTTTTCAATTTCACACACTTATTAAGTGTAATTTAGAATTTCTTTCAGATTTTAAATAATTTGACTTCTATTTCGTTAATATTTTATCTCTGATTGAATTATTCACTAACTTTACAAAGATTGAGTATAGAATGAAATATATTAATACGTTTATTTTTATTGGAATAGTAGGAATAATTACTGCTTGTAAGAAAGACACAGATAAAACGGTGATTGATCTTAAAACAGATTATTTTGTTGATGATGTTGGGAGTTTTATCGTTTATCAAGTAGATTCGGTGTTGTACAATGATTTTACAGGTGAAGTGACTAGTAAGTCAACAGTGGTCAAAGAAAAAGTCGTTGAAGAGTTTAAAGATGATATGAATAGACTAGCGAAGCGCTGGGAAAAATATACATTTGATTCGACAGACAAAGTTTGGAAGGCATTTAGGTCTTATTATACTGTCAGACAAAACCAATCAATCGAAAGAGTAGAAGAAAATCTCAGATTTATTAGTATTGTTTTTCCTCCAAAAAAAGATTTAACATGGAAGGGTAATAGATTTATTAATGCAGTAGATAATAATAAATATTTGAGTGATTGGACTTATCTATTTACCACTGTTGATGTACCCACAACTGTTTTGAAAAATAACTTTGATCTTACTGCGACTATTTTACTAAGAGATAAGGAAACAGCAATTGAAAGAGTCTTTGCAAAGGAGATTTATGCCAGAGGAGTGGGTCTGATATATAAAGAATGGTGGCATTTAGAAACCCAAAATATTTCTGATTTACCTTGGGTAGATAAAGCAGAAAACGGATATATTGTCAAGTGGCAAGCATTGGATTATGGCAAAGAATAAGGGATTTTTCCTCTTTTTATTTCTTTTTATTTTTATCAATGTACATGCTGAAATTATCCCTACCCATTCTTATGTTTTAGTTTTTTTTAAGGATAAAAAGGAAATTCCAGAAGCACAATTGAAACTTTTGTTTTCTTCAGCTTCATTAGCGAGGAGAGAGAGGCAAGGGATCAGTTTTGATGAAGTGGACTATCCTGTTCATCAGGCATATATTCAAAAAATAAGTTCTAAAGGTTTTGTTGTAGAAGATTATTCCAAATGGCTCAATGCGGTATTGCTAAGAAAACCTTTTTTCAAGAAAAGAGATATCAAGGAATTATGTAGCTTGGATTTTGTAGATAATGTGGAATATCTTGGAGGGCAAAGCCAATTAGAAGGATATCGAACATCCAATCATCAAGTCTTATCTCATTATGAAGAGGTTTCCACTTTGGCTCATAGCTATTATAGAAAGATGGGTTTAGACACATTGCATGCAATGGGGTATTGGGGAAAAAATATTCATATCGGTATCATTGATGGAGGTTTTTGGGGAGTCAATAGTTTGAAAGATTTTCAACATCTCTATCAAAATGGACAGATTGACGAAGTTCAAGATTTTACTCATTCGAATGAATATATATATAGCGTGTCATCACATGGAACCAAAATATTGAGTTTGTTTTCTACTATGAATGGGAATAAATTGCAAGGTGCAGCTCCATTATCTACATTTTCTTTATTAAAATCTGAATGGATATCACACGAGATTCCTTTAGAAGAATTTTTCTTTGTGAAAGCAGTTGAATATTGTGATAGTATAGGAGTAGATGTAATTAATGCGTCTATAGGTTATAATTATTTTGAAGATATAAGAGATAATTATTCCCGTAACAGTTTATATTCTCATAAGTCTATTTCTTCTCGAGTAGCTTCATTAGCTGCCAGTAGAGGGATGATATTTGTGACCAGTGCTGGTAATGAAGGAAACCAACCCTGGAAAGAGGTGACTTTTCCTGCTGATGCAGATAGTATTTTAGCTGTTGGAGCATTGGATTTTAAAGAACAAGCGGTAGTTTATGCTTCTTATGGAAGAGCAAACAGTCCTCTTGTACGCCCTAATGTTGCTGCATTTGGAGATAAGGTATATACAATCAATGAGGAGGGTAATTATGTTCTATCTTATGGCTCTTCTTATGCTGCGCCATGGGTTACTGCTGCAGTAGCTTGTTTATGGGAAATGTATCCAAATTTAAAAGCTATTGAGTTGATTAAACTTCTTGAATGTACCTCCAAAGATGCAGACAAACCTCAACTTCAATCTGGCTTTGGTATTCCCGATTTGAAAAAAGCAATAAATTTATTAGAAGGAAAGATACAGTTTTAGATTTTAGTAATAATTGTGCTTATTGATGGATTTCTCTATGAAAGAAATTGAAAATAAATAGCACTTAAATGAATAAATTACTTGTTTACTTCCAATTTCTATCTAGAGATATAATGATAAAGATGTTTTATTTAAAAATTGAACTACCAAATAATGACTCTGTCCTCTTCAGATACAGTAGGAGCGCATTTAAAGGCATCATAAAACTCTTTTAAGTTAGATAAGGTGACATTAATACGTGCTTTTGCTGGTGAATGTGGATCTACAGCTATCAATTGTTTTAAGGCTTCTGTAGTGGCATTGCTTCTCCATATTTTTGCCCATCCATAAAAAAATCTTTGTTTATAATCCATTCCATTGACCAACGGTGGTTCTGGTTTGTTTGAATATTCTTTAAGAAGTGCATAATAACCTAAAATTACACCTCCTTGGTCAGCAATATTTTCACCAAGTGTAAATGCTCCATTGACTTTAACATCTGGTAAAATCTCGAAATTGTCATATTCTTTAACCAGTTTCTGTGTAAGTTTATCAAACTTCGCTCTATCTTCTTCTGTCCACCAATTATTTAAATTTCCTTCAGCATCAAATTGTGAACCTTGATCATCAAATCCATGTGAAAATTCATGACCAATTACAGCTCCAATACCTCCATAATTGACTGCATCGTCTATGTTAGCGTCGTAAAATGGAGCCTGTAAAATGCCCGCAGGAAAAACAATCTCATTGAAAAGAGGATTGTAATAGGCATTGACTTCGTGAGCATTCATTTCAAATTTATCTTTATCAGTCTCTTTTCCATATTCTTTAAGATTCTTTTTTATCATAAAACTTTGAATTTTTATAACATTTTCAAAAGCTTTATCTTCTTGGATATCAATGCTTGAAAAGTCTGTCCATTTTTTGGGATATCCAATTTTATAGGTGAAAGTACTTAGTTTTTTAAGTGCTGCCTTTTTTGTTTCATCAGACATCCATTCTAAATTGTTAATTCTGTCAGCATAAACTAAACGCATATTTTCAATCATGTGCTCAATTTTTGCTTTAGATTCTGAAGAAAAATATTTGCTGACAAATAAGCGTCCAAGCGGTTCGCCAAAAATTTGATTCATTCTTCTGATAGTCTTTTCATTGAGTGGAAGTTGCTCTTTGACCCCATTAATTGTTGTTGAGAAGAAATCAAAATTAGCTTGTTCAAAAGTTTCTGGTAAATAAGATGCCATACTCATAGTTAGATGGTACTTTAAATATTCTTTCCAACTTTCCAATGAATGATTTTTAATAATTTTTGAATATTTACCTAAGATTTCTGGGTTGATAACAATGATTTCATGAGGCTGGATATTGAGTGCTTTGAAATAGTTGTCCCAATTAATAGTAGGAGAGGCTTTTTTCATATCAGCATAAGAATATTTATTATATATCTTCATTGGATTTCTCATTTCTTCCTTGCTGAGATGATATTGAGCGATATCGTTTTCGATAGCAAATATCTGAGAAGCAATTTTTTCTGCTTTAGATGCTTTTTTTCCTAATAATAATTCAATTTTTAATAGGTATTTTTTGAATGCTTCTCTAATTTTTTGCTTGTCTTCATCATTAGAAAGATAAAAGTCTTTATCTCCTAAAGACAAGCCTGATTGTGATATATAAAATGTATTGTATTTTGAATTCATCATATCTGCTTCTACTCCTCCCTCAATAGGCAGTGTCAAACCTGGAATGATAGCATTTAATACGATGAGGTCATTAAATGAAGCTGCATTATCAATGAGTTTAAAATAGTTTTTTAATGGTGTTATACCTCTTTTATTTCTGATTTCACTATTGCTTAAAGAATTGTATAAATCCTTAATTTGTTGCTGATAGGAATTTTTAGGAAATGAGGTCTTCAATAAATCGTTGACTATCCCTTCCATTTTTTTGTCATTATCTTTTGCTAGGATATTAAACGAACCCCATCTGCTCTCAGTAGAGGGTACAGGGTTTTGAGCTTTCCAATCAGCATTGATATAGTGGTCAAAATCGTGACAGGCAGTTGAAGAAGGTTGTGCACGTAAAGGAGCACTCAACATCATTGAAAGGCAAAAAAGTCCTATTGAAGTTTTCATGTTAAAGAGATAGTTTTTATTCATATAATTAATATTGGTACAAATTTAAAGGAGAATTATCGTATAAATTTATACGATTAACGTTTATTAAGCAAATGTTAAAATGCTTATTAATATTGCTCCTTTAGGTGAGATTGGCAATTCTATATGCCATCACTAGCCCAAATAAGATGAGTAATACACCTCCTAAGGCTCTTAAATTCGATAAAAACGTTGAATTTAATTTTTGTGCAATTTTATCTGCAAAAAATATTTTTGTCAAATCAGCACAAATAGTTGTAGCTAAAATTCCAAAATAAAATAGTTGTGTTTCAATTTTAGATTCAAAACTAGCTTTACTAGCAACTCCTAGCCAAAATAAAAATACGAATGGATTGAATGTATTAATGATAAATCCCTTTAAGAATAAGTTTCCTGATTTGAAGAATTGAACATCTGTCTGCTTCTCAGTCTTGTTTTTTGTCTTAATAGATACAATCCCTAGTACTACGAGCAAAAATGCAACTATATACCCCAATCTATAATCAAGTTTGCTGTTTTCAAAGACAGAATATAACCCAAAGTAGGTGATATAGGCGATGAGAAAATCACTAGTCCATAGCCCTGAAGTCAGAAATATAGTAGCCTTTCTTCCTCTCTTGATGGTTTCTTCTAAAATGAGAATAAAAATTGGCCCCACTATTATGGAAATGACTATGCCTAAGCCTATACCTTGAAAAAGTGCTATCACAAGTGGCAATTATAGTAATTTTTATCTTTTTAAAAACTTAAATATTGATAATAAACTGATATTTGCTAGAGTTTTGGATAAATCATGTTGGGAATAAAGGAAAATCTTCGTCAGTGGGCTTTGGAGTTGGGCTTTCAAGATGTAGGCTTCGCTCAGGCAGGATTTCTTAGCGAAGAAGCACCACTGCTAGAAAATTGGTTAAAGCAAGGGTATCACGGCCAAATGAAATACATGGAAAATTGGTTTGATAAAAGATTAGACCCTCGGTTATTAGTAGATGGTGCTAAAACAGTTATGGTGATGACTTATAATTATCATCAGGAAGAAAAACAAAGATGCTCTAATGCTCCAAAAATATCTCAATATGCTTATAGTTTAGATTATCACGATGTTATAAGAGATAAGTTAAATTTATTGTTGAATAATGCTAGAGAAAAATATGGAGATTTTCAGGCACGTGGTTTTGTGGATTCAGCCCCTGTTCTAGAAAATGCTTGGGCAAAAAGAGCTGGAATAGGATGGATTGGAAAACACACATTGATTATTAACAAAAGGAAGGGGTCCTTCTTTTTTTTGGCTTCTATTGTGATGGATTTGAAAGTTGAAGAAGATCCACCTTTTAAAACTGATCATTGCGGTACTTGTACGAGATGTATTGATTTTTGTCCAACAGAAGCAATTCTTGCTCCTGGGCTCTTGGATGCCAGTAAATGTATTTCATATCTGACGATTGAATTGAAAGATGCAATTCCAGATTCTTTCAAAGGTAAAACTGATGGCTGGGTATTCGGATGCGATATATGCCAAGAAGTTTGTCCATGGAATCGATTTAGTATAACCAATCACGAGCCTGCTTTCAAGCCTTCTGAAGAGTTTTTAAATATGACTCAAAGAGATTGGGAAGAGATGACTCAGGAGACTTTTAGTCGTGTTTTTCGCAAATCAGCAGTAAAAAGAACAAAATATGCTGGTCTAATGAGAAATATAAAATTTCTTAAGGAGAATGATTAAATATTTTTAAGTTATTAATATTCATTTTGTTATAATAAATATTTATTTTTATAGTTTAGTATGTAGTTTTCCTGTTTGGAAGATATAAAGAGTACTATTATTTTATGAATAACTATATAGTAAGGTTGAAAGCATATAATATTAATTCAATAATATCAGATTTTTTAAAAGAAAGGATGTATAAGTCCTTATATTTGTGATGTGAGACAAGCAGATTTTTCAAAAGGATTATTGCCGGCAATCATTCAAGATGCGGTGACTGGACAAGTGTTGATGTTGGGATATATGAATGAAGAGTCTTTTCAGCAGACTCAAGCATCAGGGAAAGTGACATTTTTCAGCAGAAGTAGAAATACAATTTGGACAAAGGGCGAAACGAGCGGTCATTTTCTTTTAGTTGAAAAAATTCAGATAGATTGTGATGCTGATACAATTTTGATTCAGGCAATACCTGAAGGGCCTACTTGTCATGAAGGGACAGACACTTGTTGGGCAAATGATAATAAGGATGAATTTGGCTTTTTACACTATTTGGAAAGATTGATTTTGGATAGAAAATCCAATCCGCAGGAAGGTTCATATACCAATCATTTGTTTAACAAAGGAATTAATAGAATTGCTCAGAAAGTAGGAGAGGAAGCTATTGAAGTGGTGATAGAAGCTAAAGACAATAATGATGAGTTGTTTAAAGGTGAAGCAGCTGATTTGTTATTTCATTTATTAGTGCTTTTGGCAGAGAAGAATATCACTTTAAATGAAGTTGTCGATGTGTTGAAAAATAGACACTCTTTAAAATCTAATAAATAACTTATTTCTAGGTGATACAATTGACTGTTGACGAAACTGTCTGATAGATATTGTTGCGTTTTAACATTCTTTTCTTTTTGCTTCAAGGTTTAGCAGTCAATTTTTTTTATTTTGGAGCTACTTATATTGTAGATAATGAAGAATGTGATATGGTTTGTACTATTAGTAGGTAATTTCTTTTTCAATTTTAATGAAGTTTTTGCGCAATCAATTGTGCAAAAGAATAGCGCAGAGATATATCAAGATTTGCAGCGATTCAATACGCTAGGTACAGTTTTATATGTGGCTGCTCATCCTGATGACGAAAATACTAGATTATTGTCATGGTTAGTCAATGAAAAGAAATTTAGAACGGCCTATGTTTCTTTGACTAGGGGTGATGGAGGACAGAATCTGTTAGGAACAGAATTGGGAACTTTATTAGGAGTTATTCGAACACAGGAACTATTGGCTGCTAGGCGAATAGATGGGGCTGAGCAGTATTTTACAAGAGCTTATGATTTTGGATTTTCAAAAAGTCCAGAAGAAACCTTAGCTAAATGGAATGAAGATAGTGTGTTAATGGATTTGGTAGTCTTGATTAGGACTATTCAACCTGATGTGATGATTTGTCGCTTTCCGCCCACTGGAGAGGGAGGGCATGGTCATCATACAGCATCTGCAATTCTTGGAAGGAAAGCTTTTCAACTGGCCGCTGATTCACTTTTTAAAGATGATAAAGGGCTTCCGACTTGGAAAGTGAAAAGATTATTTTGGAATACTTTTAATTTTGGTTCGGCTAATACAATTTCTGATAGTCAACTACAATTAGAAGTTGGAAATTTTAATCCTATTCTTGGTAAAAGTTATGGCGAGATAGCTTCGAGCAGTAGAAGTCAGCATAAGTCGCAAGGATTTGGTACGGCTGCTTTGAGGGGAGATTCAAAGGAATATTTTGTACAATGGTTGGGAGATTCTGTTTCTCAAAATATATTTGAAAATTTGAATACTTCATGGAGTAGAATACCTAGGACACAAGAGATTCAGTCTTTGTTTAATCAAGCAATAAATAAGTATAATATTCAGAAGCCAGATGAAATATTGCCTATACTTTTAAATATTAAAGTGAAAATTCAACAGCTACAAATGTCTAAGGAGTATAACCCTGAAAAAAATAATTGGCTGAAATATAAAATTGAACAGTTGGATAAGTTGATTTTTCAATGTGCTGGAATATTTGTGACAGCAACTATTCATACCAATGAATTGTGTCATGAGGATAGTGTACAAATTAAAATAGACGTATTGCATCGTTCGGAATTACCGGTAGCATTAAAAAGTGTAAGTCTATCTGAACAAAATATTATTTTAGATACATTATTAAAATTCAATCAATTAAATTCTTTTACTTATACTATTACTATACCCAATAATTTACCTTTTACTAGCCCATATTGGCTGGATAGGGCCATCAAGAACAATCTTTTTCAGCCTATAAAAGATAAGAATGGTAATCTGGCTTATATAGATGATGATATCTTGGTGAAAGGAGTTTTTGAAATCAATAGGCAAATATTTCAACAAAATTTACCTTTGAACTACAGATATGTCGATCCGATACAGGGCGAAATTTATCAGCGTGCAATGATTCTACCTAAGGTGACAATGCAATGGTCCGAACCATTTTCTTTACATCCAAATGGCAAAGAAGGTATTGTCAAATTGAAAGTAACTGCTCATACCACCGTAAAAGAAGGAGTCTTGAAATTGAAATATGCTGATGGCTGGAATGTAATTTCAGAAAATGGTTGGAATCTACCTCAGTTATCAAAAAATCAGTCTTATGAGTTTGTATTAAAAATATCTCAAAAAGAAAAAGGATATGCTAAAGACATTCTTGGGGCCTCTATTCTTATCCAAGGAGAGGCTTTTAATCAGGAATTGACAAATATTGATTATAGTCATATTCCTAAGCAGGCAATATTAAAAACTTTAACTTTAACTTTAACATCATTTCCTATTGTTACTCATTTTCAACGTATTGGTTACTTGGAAGGAGCTGGAGATATGGTATCTGCCTCAATGAAGCAATTGGGGTATGAAGTGATTGAAATTAACGAGCAAAATTATAATCAGATAGATTGGAAGCAACTAGAAGCAGTAGTTGTTGGTGTTCGTGCATATAATACTCATCAATGGCTGAATAATGCTTATGATAAAATGATGGAGTATGTTCATCAAGGAGGAAATCTTTTGGTTCAATATAATACGAATAACAGATTAGGACCTATTATTGCACGTATGTTTCCTTATGAACTTCAAGTAACAACTGGTAGGGTGACAGTTGAAGAAGCTCCGGTAGAGATTTTAGATAGTTCTTCTGTGGTATTGAATTTTCCAAACAAAATATTGAAAAGCGATTTTGATGGATGGATTCAAGAAAGAGGAATTTATTTTGCTGGAACTAGAAGCAGTGAATGGAAGAGCCCTTTGGCAATGAATGATCCCAACGAATCTCCTAAAGATGGAAGTTTGGTATATGCTACTTATGGCAAAGGAAATCTAGTTTATACAGGTCTTTCATTTTTTAGAGAGTTGCCAGCTGGTGTAACAGGGGCATTCAGGTTATTTGTAAATCTTATAGAACTTCCTCAAAATAGCCAATAATGAAAGAAGATAAAGAAGAAGATAAAGTTCCTGTTTTTAAGTCATGGAGAGCTTGGTATATATTATCAATATCTGTTTTGCTTTTCCTTATTTTATTTTTTTTTATTCTAACTGCTTTATTTAATGAGTAATGTAGATTGGATTGTACTGAGTTCTACTATTTTATTAATAGTTGTTTACGGTATGTATAAAAGTCGAGGTCAAAAAAATCTTCAGGGATATTTATTGGCTGACCGTCAGCTTCCTTGGTATCATGTAGGACTTTCTGTGATGGCAACACAGGCTAGTGCGATTACTTTTCTTTCTGCTCCCGGTCAAGCTTTTAAAGATGGGATGAGTTTTGTCCAATTTTATTTAGGACTTCCATTAGCCATGATTGTATTGTGCATTGCATTTATTCCAGTATATCATCGGATGAATATTTATACAGCTTACGAATATTTGGAAAAAAGATTTGATGTAAAAACTCGAACTCTGACTGCTATTCTATTTTTAATTCAACGAGGCCTATCGACAGGTATCACTATTTATGCTCCTTCTATTGTCTTGTCGCATATTTTGGAGATGGATATTTATTATGCTATTGGCATTATTGGAGTTTTAGTGATTATTTATACTGTTTATGGAGGGACAAAAGCAGTGTCATATACTCAAATGTTACAAATGGCTATCATTTTTTCAGGATTATTTATGGCTGCTTCTATGGTATTGTCTATGTTGCCATCAGATATTGGTATCATACGTTCCATGAAGATTGCAGGAGCTACAGGTAGAATGAATGTGATAAATTTTGATTGGGATTTCAATAATAAATATACTTTATGGTCTGGGTTGATAGGAGGTTTTTTCCTTCAGTTGTCATATTTTGGGACAGATCAGTCTCAAGTAGGTAGATATCTGACAGGGAGTTCAATGGCTGAGAGTAGATTAGGATTATTGATGAATGGCCTCATTAAAATCCCTATGCAATTTTTTATTTTAATGATTGGAATTTTGATTTTTATCTTTTACGAAACACATCCTGCTCCAGTCAATTTTAATAAAGCTATTGTAGAAAAAGTTCAAGAGGACAACAATTCCAATGAGTTAAGTCATTATTTGGATGAATATGAAATTGCCCAGAATGAAAAGCAAATTTCTGCCATTCAATATGCTGAAGCTTTGGAGTTGGGAAATTCAGAAGAGATTAGTCAAGCGAAGAAGCAATATCTTTTAGATTATACATATTCACAGGATATGCGTAAACAAGCCAATGATTTTATGACCTCACTGAATAGGCAATTAGATTTTAATGATTCAAATTATGTCTTTTTGAGTTTCGTTACAGAACATTTACCAATGGGTTTAGTAGGTTTATTGATTGCAATTATATTTTTAGCATCAATGGGTTCTTGCGCTTCTGGATTAAATTCTTTAGCATCCACATCTGTAGTTGACATTTATAAAAGATGGAATTCTAATAAAATGTCTGATAAATTGGAGTTGAAAATATCACGCTGGGCTACGTTTTTATGGGGAGTTTTTTGTGTGATAGTTGCTTTAAATGCCTCAAAATTGGGAAATCTTATTGAAGCCGTTAATATTTTAGGGTCATTATTTTATGGAACGATATTAGGTATATTCTTGGTTGCCTTATTTGTGAAGTCTGTCAATGGACAACAAGTGTTTATAGCAGCTATTATTGCTGAATGTATTGTGGCTTATTGTTATTGGTATGACAAAGTAGAATATTTATGGTTGAATGTCATAGGTTGCTTGGCTGTGATGAGTATTTCTTGGATATTATCTATTTTTCGAGTGATGAAGACCGTCCGGTAATGCTCGGTCATTGAGGTTCTAGTCTGGTCATTGAGGTTCTCGAAATGACCTCTCTCGAAATGACCACTCTCAATATGACGGTTCGAGTATTTCGAGAGCCTCAATAACCCTCACCGTCCGGTAGCACACGGTCATTGAGGTTTGGACATCGAGCAGTTCGATAAACTCACTGTAGCACCTGTCGAAGCGAAAGAATCTCATTTCTAGACTGTATTCTATATAGATGCTTACAGCATGACATCCTACTGCTGTCATTCTGCGGTCGCTGAGTTTGTCACCCTGTAAGGGTCTCATTCCTAAACTGTATTCTATATAGATGCTTACAGCATGACATCCTACTGCTGTCATTCTGCAGTCGCTGAGTTTGTCACCCTGTAAGGGTCTCATTCCTAAACTGTATTCTATATAGATGCTTACAACATGACATTTTACCCCTCATTATCCCATCACGACTAAAGTCATTGGTTAATGGGACATTGGTACATCACTACATTTGTACTTTAACATATATCACTCTAAAATTAAATTTATATTTTTTTGATAAAATGAAATAAATGATTAGATTAGTTGATTCAAATCAATTATAAATACCCTTGTAATCTACCCTTAAACCAAAAGATATAGTGCCTCTTGTTTTGCGGTTTGAGTGGGTAATTACTTTTAAATCAAATAGTTAATTGATGAAGTGTTTTTTTAAAGAGGAAATGACCTTTAGCCGTTTGTTTTTAATTAAATCCAAATTTTCCTTTAACGAAAAACTAGAATTATTATGAAAAAGAACAATATTCTATTCTTTATTATCATAACGAGTGTTATGATGATTGCAAGTGCTTGTAAAAAAGACAAGTCTCCTGAAGGCATCACAATCAATAATCCTTATCTCAATCCTAGTTTGACTTATGGCAATGTGACTGATATAGATGGTAATAAATATGCGACCATACAGATAGGTAATCAAGTCTGGATGGCAGATAACCTACGTACAACCAGATACAATGACGGTACACCAGTACCTAATATAACTAACAATAGCGAATGGAGTAAATTGACGACAGGTGCTTATGTCTATTATAATAACGATGCTAGTCATAATGCCACTTATGGCAAGCTGTATAACTGGTATGCAGTGAATACAGGCAAGTTATGCCCTCAAGGCTGGCATGTGCCTACGGATACAGAATGGACACAGATGAGTACTTATTTAGGAACTAATGTTGGAGGAAAGCTGAAAGCTACAGGGAATACGGCAGACGGCACAGGCTTGTGGATATTACCCAATAGCGGTGCTACTAACGAAAGTGGTTTTACAGGCCTTCCGGGCGGCTACCGTGGTAGTCTCGATGGAAAATACAATAATATGGGCAACAACGGTTACTGGTGGAGTTCTACGGAGTACACTACAGGCCTCGCTTGGGGTAGAGACTTGGATTACAGTAACAGTACTGTGGGCAGAAACGACGACCATAAGAGAGGTGGTTTCAGTTGTCGTTGTGTCAGGGATTAGCCTTGTGAAGGTTCGAGCATTTCGGCAGGTGTTACAGATTTGAAAATTCCACCAGCTAATCGACTGGAAATATTAAAAGGAGATTTAAAAGAATTCTATAGCATTAGAATTAATAATCAATGGCGGATTATTTTCAAGTGGCAAAATGGAAATGCTTTTGAGGTTGAAATTATAGATTATCATTAAAAATTAGAAAAATGGAAAAATTAAGAAATATAACCCCTGGAGAAATTTTGTTAGAAGAATTTTTAATTCCTCTAGGAATTTCACAATATAGATTGTCAAAAGATTTAGAAATTCCACAAACAAGAGTTTCTGAAATTATTAAAGGGAATAGAAGGATTTCTGCAGATACAGCAATAAGATTAAGTGCTTATTTTGGAAATTCTGCAAAATTTTGGCTTGGACTTCAAGATGATTATGACATTGAAAATGAAATATCTGAAAAGTCAAAGGAAGTTAAAAGAATTTTAAAAATAAGAAAAGAGAAAGAAAAACTACTACTAACATGATGACAAATATATCGTTCTGAAAAATGCAAAGCGATTTTAAAGCCCTGATTTTGGAGGACGGACGTATTGATGAAGTCTGGAAGATGTCCTGACTAGCAAAAAAAAGCCCAAAATTGGGCTTTTTATTTATGTTGTTGATTATTGTTTAATATATCCTTTTAAATGCGGATAAGCTTCTTTTTCATTGATAACATCAAAGAATGTTGTATTATCATTGACATTTTGTATTCTAGATATCACTTTGCCGGGTAGAAACAAAGGCTTTTTAAAAGAAACATATAATTCATGAATTCCTTTGGTTGCAGATTGTATTGGCGCAACAGCTCTACTGAGAGAGTACCAGCCATGAATCAGATGTTTCGGAAATCCTAATAACTTAGCTCCTAGGGTATGCAAATGTATAGGATTGAAATCTCCGCTCACCTTCGCATATTCAAGCCCTAGGTGAGTCGCCAAGGACCAAGGATAAATATTGTCGGGAGTTGTAATGTCTATAGCAGGTTTTTCTTCTGCTGCTTCTCCTATCCCTTTTTTTCCTAAATACAAATTAATATTTTTTTGTTGCCAAACAATCTTGTCATTTCTAGTCAAGGTCGTAATGATTTCTATTGCTGTACCTTTATCATGTTGAATCAATCGTCCAAATTGGCAGGTAGCATCAAGTCTATCAGAAGGATAAATTGTATTGAATTGTTTGATTTCGCAAGACAAATGAACCATGCCAGGCAATGGGAATGGAGCATCAGGATGTGCCATTAATAAAGACTGTAAGCCAAAAAGTCGAACATACCAATATGGAGATGGAACAGTGCTTTCATCAAAGCCAAACATTCTGCAGTATCCTTCATATTGCTTTTTATCTATTGCAAGATTTTTAATGGTATAACCTTTGTCAGGGATTGTGTTGCCTGGTTTTTTGATACTAGTAATACTAGCTCTAAAAAGTGTTTCTATTGAACTGGGCAAGGAGTTAAGAGGAAATAATTGTGCCATAATACAAATATGGTTAAAACTCTTGACATGAGTACATTTTCCAATATTCTACTATGTAATTTTTCAATTTCTTAAAATTAGAAACTGAAAAATAAAAAAGGAGCATTTCTGCTCCTTTTTATTATTTTACTTCTAAGACTTCAATATCAAATATCAACACAGAATTGGGAGCTATGACTCCTCCTGCACCTCTTTCTCCATATCCCAATGTAGATGGAATGATTAATGTGCCCTTTCCTCCTGCTTTAAATAGAGGAAGTCCTTGTTCCCAACCTTGTATTACTCTGTTAGAACCTACTGAAACATTAAAAGGTTGATTTCTGTCTTTAGATGAATCAAATTTAGTACCGTCAAGCAATTTTCCTGTATAATGAACCACCGCAATAGAACCAACTTTGACTTGTGCACCTTTTCCTTCTTCTGTCATATAATATGCTAATCCAGAAGGTAGATACTGAAGTTTCAAATGATGATCTTTAGCATATTGCTCTATGATTGATTTGTCAATAGCTCCTTGCTTTGCTATTCTTGCTTCTGCCTCAGCTTGAATTTTTTGTTGCAATACTTTTTGATGTTCCATATATGTAGCGTTGTCCATAGTCTCTAATACTTCGATATCAAATATTAAAGGGGAGTTGGCAGGTATGACTCCTCCGACTTCACTATCACCATAAGCTAAATTGTTGGGAATGAAAATTGTTCCTTTTTCACCAGTCAAAAATAAAGGAATTCCTTTATCCCAACCTTGAATTACTTGCCCTATCCCAATTTTAAAAGTAATAGGTTCTCCTCTTTGAATAGAAGAATCAAATATCCTTTCGCTTAACAACTTGCCAGTATAATGTACTGTAACATAGTCGTTAGCATTTACTTTTTTTCCTTCTGGGTTTGCTTTGCTTTTGATATAATAAATTCCTTCAGGAGAAACCTTTACGTCAAATAGCTGATTATCTCTTAAATAAGTTTCTATAGCTAGGTCTCTAATGGGAGCATTTTCAAATTGTTTTTCCATAATTTCTATTGTTTGTGCCTGACTTGAAATAATAGCTGAAAACAGCAAAAAACTACCTAATATCCATTTTGTTTTCATAACTGATAATTTTGATGAGTTCAATTGATTGAGTGTTTTTGAATAAGTAGTGATATTCTCAAACTTTATACCAAAATGTGAAGATATCCAAGGTGTTTAAGTGAGTTCTTTGATGAGTAGTTGTTTTAAATCTTCAGGTATTTTGACGCTTTTTTGTGTGATAGGGTCAGCGCATACCATTATTCCTTGACCTGTAGCGGCTATTTCACCTGTAGATTTGATGATGACTTGATGTTCTACTGTAACGCTACTATTGCCAACTTTAACTAGCCCACATTGAGCTATAATTGTCTCAGGATAGTAGATAGACTTTAGAAAATTACATTCAATTTTTGCCAAAACAACAAAAAGTCCTGCATCTCTATATTTTTCCCATATTCCAGCTGTTTCCAACATGTGTACTCTCGCACTTTCAAAATAGCGGATAAATATTACATTATTGACATGTCCTAATGCATCTTGGTCTCCCCAGTGAATAGGAATCTCTAAAGGATATTTATAAATAATTTCTTGTGAGGGCATATTTAGATGGATGATACTATATAAAATGTTACAGCAGCAATAGCAGCACTGACAGGGATAGTTAAAATCCATGCCCAAACCAAATTGATAGTAACTCCCCATCTCACTGCTGAAACTCTTTTTGTCATACCTACTCCAATAATTGAGCCTGTAATAGTATGAGTTGTAGATACCGGAATACCCAAGAATTCTGATATGTAGAGTGTTAATGCTCCTGCAGTTTCTGCTGAAACTCCTTCTAATGAAGTTACTTTAGTAATTCTGGAACCCATTGTTTTTACAATTTTCCAGCCACCACTTAATGTGCCTAATCCAATCACTAAGAAACTTGTAAATGGAACCCATTCCCATTCATTGACAAAATGATTGAATTGGTCAGGGGACTCTATCCAGCCTGCATGTCCTTCTTGCACATGGTAAAAAATAACTGCAGCACCAATAATACCCATAACTTTTTGAGCGTCATTTCCTCCATGTCCTAATGATAATAGGGCAGAAGAAACAATTTGAGATCTTTTAAACCATTTTTCAGCTTTGCCAGGATTGCTATTCTTAAAGAGATTGATGATAATGACGGTAATAAGAAATGCCATTAACATCCCTATTATGGGGGCTAAGAATATGAAAATAAAAACAGGTATTACTTTTGGGTAATTGATGACGTGTATTCCAGCTTCTGTAAATCCACCAGCATGGGCAATTGCTGCACCCATAAATCCACCTAGTAAAGTATGTGACGAACTGGAAGGAATCCCAAACCACCATGTAATAAGATTCCATATTATTGCCGCAACTAGTCCAGAAAGAATAACTTCAAGCGTAATAAAATTCTCATGTACTGATTTGGCAATTGTATTGCCCACTTTGAATTCTCCGATAAGATATTTAGAGATAAAAAAGGCAATAAAATTAAAGAAAGCAGCCCAAAGTACCGCCTGAAAAGGAGTCAAGACTTTAGTAGATACTATCGTTGCTATAGAATTGGCAGAATCATGAAATCCGTTGATATAGTCAAAAACTAATGCAAGTACAATAATGATTACTAATAAAATCGGTAAGTCGAAAACCATCATATTTCGAATGAAAATTTAGGTTATGAGTATTTAATCAATATAGTTTCTATGACATTGCTGACATCTTCACATTTATCTGAAACCATTTCCATCATTTGGAAAAGTTCGCGCTTTTTGATCATCAACTTAATGTCATTTTCATGCTCAAATAAACTCTCAATACTCAAGTCATATACATCATCTGCCTGATTTTCAATGCTATTGATTTTTATTAATGCATTACTGATTTCAGTAGATTTACGCATGTTTTTCAAATCTTTGACAATAATTCTAACTTGTTCGCAACTCAATTTAATGAGTTCAGAAAATTTGGATATAGCGATATCACTAGTAGGGTCTAACTTGTAAAGTGTTATTTTTTTGGAACAAGCATGAATATAATCTGCTACATCATCTAATGCTGTTGCTAAATAGTGAATATCTTCTCTATCAAATGGAGTAATGAAGTTTTGACCCAATTCTACAAAGATTTTGTGGGTGAGCTCATCATTTAAATGTTCCAAATCTTCAATTTTTATGCTTATAGCATTTCGTTCATTGAGATTTGCATTGCCTACCATTTCATCTAATAAAATGCCCATGGTGAATACATTGTCGCCCATTTCTTCAAAAAGGCTAAAAAAAACTTTGTCTTTGGGTAAGAAGTTCTTAATTAAGTCGTTCAGAAACATACCTGAAATTTGACGCAAAGTTACATCTTGACATTTAAAATCTAGATGAAATAAAATTTAATTTTCCTTGATTAATCATTTATATACTTGCATTGTGTTTTATTTAATCTATAAATAACTGATTATTATTTGTTTATTAAAATTTTCATAAAACATTTTTTTTTATTTCTGAATATTTATATGATGAATGAAGATTTTTTCATGGTTTAATTGAGAGATAACTTTTTATAACGGATTAGTCGAAATAAATTTGATACTTTTGCATGTTTTCAAAAATATTGAATAAATAAATGGAAGATATATTAATAAGAGCAGGGCAATTTTTATTGAGTTTGACATTGCTTGTTTTTTTACATGAGTTAGGGCATTTTATTCCTGCCAAGCTTTTTAAAGTAAGAGTGTCAAAGTTTTATGTCTTTTTTGATTTCTTATTTCCTTTACCTAAAGTTTTGAATTTCTCTCTTTTCAAGAAGAAATGGGGGGGTACTGAATATGGTATAGGTTGGTTCCCTTTAGGTGGCTATGTTCAAATAGATGGAATGGTCGATGAAAGCATGGATACTGAAAAACTTAAAGAAGCACCGGAGCCATGGGAGTTTAGAGCTAAGCCTACTTGGCAAAGATTAATCATCATGATTGGAGGAGTTACTGTCAATATTATTGTAGCCATGTTGATATATATGGGTATCCTATATTATTGGGGAGAATCTTATTTGCCGATGAAGAATGCAACCAATGGAATTATGGTTTCAGATTCATTGGGCTATGAACTCGGTTTCCAAAATGGAGATAAAATTTTATCTGTCAATCAGAATCCTGTAGAGAAGTTTAATGAATTTACAAAAATCTTAATTATTGATGATGCTAAAACTATTGAAATCAATAGAGCAGGAGTAGATACTTCCATCAATGTTCCTGATGATATTGTCGCAAAGATATTGAGCAAAAGTGCTAAAACTAGAAGATTGAATTTGATAGAACCTCGTATTCCTATAGAAGTCAAAGAATTACAAAGTGGGAGACAGGCTGAAAAAGCTGGATTGAAAGTTCAAGATAGGGTCGTAGGTGTCAATGATGTTCCAACATTCTTTTTTGATGAGATGTATGGCGAATTTCAGAAAAATAAAGGGAATGAAGTCGCCCTACAGATTGTAAGAAATGGAGAGAATCTTACTTTGAATGTTCGTTTGGATTCAAATGGAACGATAGGGTTTATTCCTGAATTTGAATATGATAAGTTTTATGATATTGCAAAAGTAGATTATGGATTATTGAGTGCGATTCCTGGAGGGATTAGACTTGCTATTACTTCATTGAGTGATTATGTGAAGCAGATGAAATTGTTGTTCAATGGTACTGCCAAAGTAAATGAGTCTGCAGGTGGATTTATTTCTATAGCTAAAGTGTTTGGTACAGAGTGGGATTGGTTTAGATTCTGGAATATGACTGCAATGATTTCGGTGATTTTAGCATTTATGAATATCTTGCCTATACCAGCTTTGGATGGTGGACATGTCATGTTTTTATTGTATGAAATGATTTTCAGAAAACCTCCTCCATTAAAATTTATGGAAGTAGCTCAAATGATAGGCATGGCAATTTTGTTGGGAGCAATGCTATATTTTAATGGGCTAGACTTTTTTAGAGAATTTTTTAAATAAAAAAGCTGGAGTGTTGCGTAAGAAATTTTTCTTTTTATCTTTGCACCACGTTAGCTACAAGCATTTATAAGAAGCGGAAGTGGCGGAATTGGTAGACGCGCACGACTCAAACTCGTGTACTACGGTGTGAGGGTTCGATTCCCTCCTTCCGTACCTAACTTGAAAAGGGAACTGATATAAGTTCCCTTTTTATTTAATATTCTTAGTGTAGTTTAAAAAATTATTAACTTGTCATTAGTAATTTAATAAAAGGTACTTATGGCAGATACAAATGAAAAATCTATACTAATCAATAAGATTGCTCATATCATAAAAGTGAATGCGACTACAATTTCTTTTTTGAATAAATTAGACATTGAAGAAATCAGCCTCTTAAATGATAGTTTCCAAGATGCAATTTTTAGTGACCAAGCCGAATCTTGGGTGCGTGTTGCAAAAGTGGTGAAATATTTCCCTAATTATATGAGTGCAAAAGTGTCTGAACAGGTATTAGGAGCTTATATCACTGCGAATATCTGCTATTTTGTAGATATGAGAGATTTAATAGGAATAGCTAAGCACCTTTCTACTCCTTTTTTAGCTGAAGTTGCTGAAAATATTATCCCTTCTAAAGCGAATAGAATAGTCAATGAGTTGCCTATTGGACTTGTCCAAAATGTAACAGAATATTTAATGCGTAAAGAACAACATTTTGTAGTGTCTTCTTTTATTGAAGTGGTAGAGAGAAAAAGACTGATGCAGTTGATTGATGCTATTAAAAGTGAAGTTGACCTTTTAAAGTCTGCTGAATTTATCCGTAATCCAGAACTTTTGAAAGATGTATTTTTGTCACTTTCTACTTCAAGACAGACAAAGATTATTCAGGCTTCTGTGAGATACAATAAGGAGGGTGTGATAATTAGGACACTGGAACACATGGGAGCTAATCAAAGAGAACAAGTCCTGAATACTTTTATTAAAAATAATCCAGAAGGAGCAGCAGCATTTGTAGAACGGTTTTTTAGATAGATTGCAATAATGTATCTATCAATGGACTATTCTGAAAAATGATTATGAATGAGAGTGTTTTTCTTATTAAACCTTATAATCTTGTGCTTTTTAAGGATAGTTTTCTTTTGTTTCTTGCGATAGCCAATTGTAAAAGTTCGGTAATCAAATCTGAATAAGCAATTCCTGATTTTTCCCAAAGTTGTGGATACATACTGACAGAAGTAAATCCAGGCAAAGTATTCACTTCGTTGACTATCACCTCATTATCTGGCGTAAGAAATACATCCACTCTTGTCAATCCTTCTAAACCCAGACATTGGTAGGCGCGAATAGCGATGTTCTGAATTTTGGTAATGATTTCGGGGCTGACATTTTCTGCAGGGATAAATAATCGGGTGTTTTCCTCACTAAGATATTTGTTTTCAAAATCATAAAATCCTTTGAGCATCACTATTTCTCCTATGGTACTGGCTTTAGGAAACTCATTTCCTAAAACTGCACATTCTACTTCTCTGCCTATCACTGCTTTTTCGACTAGAATTTTTGTATCATACTTAAAGGCTTCATTGATGGCATTCATAAATGATGAATAGTCTGAGCTTTTGCTGACACCAACAGAAGAACCCATATTGGCAGGCTTGATAAATAAAATAGATCCTAATTGCTGCTCTATAGCTTTGTAATCAATAGTTTCTAGTAAATGTTTATACAATACTACTCCTTCTGCACATCCAATGCCCGCCTGCTTGAATAATTTTTTACAGAAATCTTTATCCATCCCTACAGCTGAACCTAAAACATCTGGGCCGACAAAAGGAATATTGATTTGATTGAGCAAGCCTTGTAGGTTGCCATCTTCACCATTGGGACCATGCGTAATTGGAAAAGCAACGTCAATCATTCCGATGCTTCTACCATTTTCTAGCAAACGAATCTGTTCTTGTTGATGACCGGGTAGAAGGAATAGTGCCTGAGCATTATTCCCTATTTTAAAATCTTTTTTCTGAAAATCTTCTGCTGATTCTAAATACCATTTTCCTTCTTGAGATATGCCGATAAGTAGAACATTGTATAGGCTCTGATTAATAGCTTGATAAATATTTCTAGCCGAAATGATAGACACTTCGTGTTCGGGAGATTTTCCTCCAAAGATGAGGGCAACATTGATTTTGGGCATATACTTATTTTTGAAATGAGGGTGCAACAATTATATCTTTGCTTCCTTTGGTGTAAACATAAAATCCTTCACCAGATTTTACGCCGAGTTTTCCAGATGTTACCATATTGACTAATAATGTACAAGGAGCATATTTTGGATTTTTGAAACCATCGTACAATACATTCATTATAGCTAGACAAACATCCAAACCTATAAAATCAGCTAATTGTAAAGGACCCATTGGGTGTGCCATCCCCAATTTCATTACTGTATCTATTTCCTCTACTTTCCCAACCCCTTCAAATAAAGTATAAATAGCTTCATTAATCATAGGCATTAAAATCCTATTAGCAACAAATCCAGGGTAATCATTGACTTCTACAGGAGTTTTATTCAACCTTTTCGACATATCCATAATAGTGTTGGTTGTTTTGTCAGAAGTAGAATATCCTCTGATGACCTCGACTAATTTCATTACCGGGACTGGATTCATAAAATGCATGCCTATCACTCTGTCAGGTCTATTGGTAAAAGAAGCCAGTTTGGTAATAGAGATAGAAGAAGTGTTTGACGCAATGATAGTGTGCTCTGGAGCGACACTGTCAATAAGTTTAAAAATATTTTCTTTGACAGATATATTTTCTGATGCTACTTCAATCACTAAGTCTGAATTTGTTGCAACAGCTTTCAGGTCTATACTTGTCTGAATATTATTTAAAGTGTTGATTTTGTCAGTCTCAGTCAGAATGTTTTTACTGACTTGTCTTTCAAGGTTTTTAGTAATATTGACGATAGCATTTTGGAGTAATTGCTCTTGCAAATCTACTAGCGTTACTTTAAACCCATTCTGCGCACACACATGAGCAATTCCATTTCCCATTGTCCCAGCTCCGACTACAGTAATATTTTTCATATATTCAATCTTGATATTTTTGAACTGCAATTTAATATTTCATAAGGATTATTTGGATGGTTTTTTGTTTTTCTTGTTTGACATCCGCACTTTTAAGGCAAGAAAGCGAAGGAGATGATTTATATAATGTGCTTTTTTAGGAAGAGTCATTAAAGAGAAACTATATGTAAACCAAAAGAGCCTCCTTTTGACCATGAACCGACAATTGCTCAAACAGTATCTATTTTGAAAAATGAGATAGTTAAACTATTAAATCTATTTTTACATATACATTTCAAAATGAAACAAGCTGAATAAAAATTGCAATTAAAGTTGTTAAACCACAATAATTATTAAAAGAAAATATATGACAAGCACAGCACAACGACAAGAATTACAAGCCAAAATATGGAAAATTGCCAACGAAGTACGTGGCGCAGTGGACGGCTGGGATTTTAAACAATTTGTTCTCGGAGCACTGTTTTACCGCTTTATCAGTGAAAATTTTTCTAGGCATTTTGACGATGAACATACCGTTTATGCCGATTTACCCGATGATGTCATTTCTCCTGAAATTAAAGACGATGCTATCAAAACCAAAGGTTATTTCATTTATCCTTCACAACTTTTTGTCAATATTGCCAAAACTGCCAATACTAACCCCAATCTAAACACTGACCTTAAAGCTATTTTTGATGCCATCGAAAGTTCTGCCAATGGCTACGCTTCTGAAGACGATATCAAAGGTTTGTTTGCCGATTTTGATACTACGAGCAACCGATTGGGAAATACCGTTGAAAATAAAAACAAACGATTAGCTGCGGTGCTTAAAGGCGTGGAAGAACTCAATTTTGGTGCTTCGACAAGTGGCACAACCAACAAACTCAACCATCGATTTGAAGACAACCAAATTGACCTATTTGGTGATGCGTATGAATTTTTGATTTCCAACTATGCTGCCAATGCTGGTAAAAGTGGTGGCGAATTTTTTACCCCTCAAACGGTTTCCAAACTCATTGCACAATTAGCTTTACACAAGCAAAAAAAGGTCAATAAAATATACGACCCTGCTTGTGGTTCGGGTTCTTTGCTCTTACAAGCTAAAAAACATTTCGACAGTCATATTATTGATGATGGTTTTTACGGTCAGGAAATAAACCATACTACTTACAACTTGGCTCGTATGAATATGTTCCTGCACAATATCAATTACGATAAATTCCATATTGTGCTGGGCGACACACTTTTAAAACCAGCTTTGGGCGATGAAAAACCTTTTGATGCCATTGTGTCTAATCCACCGTATTCGGTAACTTGGATAGGTAGCGATGACCCAACCCTCATCAACGACGACCGCTTTGCTCCGGCAGGAGTGTTAGCACCCAAATCCAAAGCCGATTTTGCCTTTGTATTACACGCATTAAGCTATCTCTCCGGTAAAGGAAGAGCTGCCATTGTGTGCTTCCCAGGTATTTTTTACCGTGGCGGTGCCGAGCAGAAAATCCGCCAGTATTTAGTGGATAATAATTTTGTGGAAACCGTGATTTCTCTTGCACCCAACTTATTTTTCGGAACTTCAATTGCCGTAAATATCTTGGTGCTTTCAAAAAGTAAAACCGAAAACAGCACCCAGTTTATTGATGCCAGTGGTGAAGATTTCTTCAAAAAAGTAACCAATAACAATGTATTGGAAGATAGCCATATTGAACGCATTATGGAGCTGTTCGATAAAAAAGAAAATGTAGCTCACGTTGCCGCAAGTATTGACAACAGCAAGATAGCTGAAAACGATTACAATCTTTCTGTGAGCAGTTATGTGGAAGCAAAAGATAATCGTGAAGTGGTGGATATTGCGGAATTAAACGCAGAAATTTCAAAAACAGTAGAGAAGATAAATGCCTTGCGTACAAGTATTGATGAAATCATAAAAGAAATTGAAGCATGAACAACGAGCAAAAAGGAAAAATAATCATATACGAATCTGGTAAAGGGGATAATAAAATTGCTGTTCGCCTTGAGGATGAAAATGTATGGCTTTCGCAACAACAACTGGCTGTACTTTATCAATCTTCAAGAACAAATGTAGTAGAGCATATTCAAAATATCTATGACGAAGGCGAGCTTGACAAAGATTCAACCTGTCGGAAATTCCGACAAGTTCAGTTAGAAGGGAATCGCAATGTAGAACGAGAGATACCTTTTTATAATCTCGATATGATTATCTCGTTAGGCTATAGAATAAAGTCGGGCATTGCTACAAAATTCCGTATTTGGGCAACCCAACGTCTTAAAGAGTACATCGTAAAAGGCTTTACGATGGACGACGAACGCCTAAAAAACTTAGGTGGCGGCACCTATTGGAAAGAATTATTAGACCGAATTCGTGATATTCGTTCCAGCGAAAAAGTAATGTATCGTCAGGTGCTGGAATTGTATGCCACGGCTACCGATTATGACCCAAAAAGCGAAGAGAGCTTGACTTTTTTTAAAATCGTTCAAAATAAATTGCATTATGCCGCTCACGGCAATACAGCAAGCGAAATCATTTATTTTCGTGTGGATAGCGACAAACCTTTTGCAGGTTTAACCAATTTTAAAGGAGAGCAACCGACACAGGCAGAAGCAATGATTGCTAAAAATTATTTGCAGGAAAAGGAATTGAAAGTGCTCAACAATTTAGTTGCGGCTTATTTTGATTTGGCAGAACTGAACGCTATTGAAGAACGAGAAATGCGCATGGAAGATTATGTCAGAGAACTGGATAATATCCTAAACTCAACAGGCAGGAAAGTACTCACAAATGCGGGTTCAATATCTCATTCAGAAGCAACAGAAAAAGCTAAATTGGAGTACAAGAAATACAAGACCAAAACGCTTCTTTCTGTAGAAAAAGATTATTTAAAAACCATCGCTGATTTGGAGAAAAAAGCAAAAAAGAAAGGGAGAATATGAACAAAGAAAATAAAATAAATAGTGATAAGTTGTTAGTAGATAGTAATCAGTTGTTAGATGATAATGGTGAAAACTCGCTAACAACTAATCACTCACAACTAATAACTAATTACTCACAACTAACAAAAAATAAAATGAGTAAATGGACAAAGCATATATAGAGTGGATACAAGAATTAAAACAGCGAATTTGTTCATCACAGATTAAAGCAGGTCTAGCGGTTAATGCCGAAATGATTGCCTTGTATTGGAGCATTGGTAAAGACATTTCAGAAAAACAAGATAAGTTCGGCTGGGGAAGTAAAATTGTAGAACAAATGTCGAAAGATTTGAAACGGGAATTGCCCGATACCAACGGCTTTTCACGAACAAATTTGTTTGCTATGCGCCAATTTTACCTTTTTTACAAAGACACTGAATTTATCCACCAACTTGGTGGACAATTGAACGATAATGCTAAAAACAACGAAAATACATTCGTTCACCAACTTGGTGGACAATTGAACAAAGAACATTTATTGTGCAAAATACCGTGGCGGCACCACACCGTTATTTTGCAACACTGTAAAGATGTAGCATCGGCAAAATTCTATATACAGCAAACCACGCTCAACAATTGGAGCAGAAATATGCTGGAAATTCAATTGGATTCAAAACTAATTGAAAGACAAGGGAAAGCACTCAATAACTTTGAAGTTACACTGCCCAAATTACACAGCGATTTGGCAAAAGAAACACTTAAAGACCCGTATAAATTTGATTTCCTGACATTAGAAGCAGATGTGCAGGAATTAGATTTAGAAATGCAGTTAATCGAAAACATTACCCATTTTTTGTTGGAGTTAGGAAAAGGATTTGCTTTCGTGGGCAGGCAATATCCATTGCAAATTGGGGACAGGGAACGTAAAATTGATTTGCTTTTTTATCATTTAAAAATGCACTGTTACATTGTTATTGACCTTAAAATAGGAATTTTTGAACCCGAATACGTGGGCAAAATGAATTATTATCTTACGGCAGTTGACAAACAACTAAAAACAGACACAGACAATTCAAGTATCGGTATTATTTTATGCAAATCAAAAAACAGCATTGAGGTTGAATACGCCTTGCAGGATATGAACAAACCAATGGGTGTAAGCGAATTTACCTTTAATGAATTACCACATAATATACAACAAAATTTGCCTACTGTTAAAGAATTGGAAGTCGAACTCAAAAAATTGAACAATGAATAAAGAAAGTAAATTGAATAGTGATAAGTTGTTAGTAGTTAGTAGCCAGTTGTTAGATGATAGTGGTGAAAACTCACTAACCACTAATCACTCACAACTAACCACTAATAACTCACAACTAATAACTAATAAAGAAGTGCAGTGGAAAACGCTCGGGGAAGTGGCAGAAATCGGAACAGGCAATTCTAATCGTCAAGATGAAGCTGAAGATGGAATTTATCCTTTTTATGTTCGCTCTCAAAATATTTTAAAATCAAATCATTTTCAGTTTGATGAAACTGCAATAATAATACCAGGAGAAGGAGGTATAGGTGATATTTTTCATTTTGTTCAAGGAAAATATTCTTTGCATCAAAGAGCGTATAGAATTAAAATAGTTTCAGAAAGTATAGATGCAAAATTCTTGTATTTCTATATGCGAAACAGTTTTAAATCATATATAATTAGTAAAAGTGTTGGTGCAACAGCTACATCCATTAGAAAACCAATGCTTGAAAAATTCAAAATCCCCATTCCACCCCTAAAAATTCAGCAAGAAATAGTTGCCATTCTCGATAAGTTCACCGAGCTTACAGCAGAGCTTACAGCAGAGCTTACAGCAAGAAAAAAACAATATGCGTTTTATAGAGAACAGTTGTTAGTGGATAGTAGTCAGTTGTTAGTGGATAGTAGTCAGTGGTTAGTGGATAGTGGTCAGTTGTTAGATGATAGTGGTCAGTTGTTAGATGATAGTAGTCAGTTGTTAGTGGATAGTGGTCAGTTGTTAGATGATAGTGGTCAGTTGTTAGATGATAGTAGTCAGTTGTTAGTGGATAGTGGTCAGTTGTTAGAGGATAGTGGTAAAAACTCACTAACTACTAATAACTCACAACTAACAACTAATAAAAAAGTGGAGTGGAAAACGCTGGGAGAGGTTGTGAAAATTCAAAGAGGAAAAAGACTTGTAAAGAGCCAGTTAGAAGAAATTGGAGATTATGCTGTATATCAAAACAGTATGACACCTCTTGGTTATTATCATGAAAACAATGTTAAAGCAGAAACAACTTTTATAGTTTGTGCAGGAGCCGCTGGAGAAATTGGATATAGCAAGGCGAAGTTTTGGGCAGCTGATGATGTGCATTTTATTGAAACACCTGATACAATCATTAATAAGTATGTGTATTACTATCTATTAATTCAACAAGATAAAATAAAAGGACAAGTTCGTAGGGCAAGTGTTCCTCGTCTTTCTAAATCAGTTATTGAAAAAATCAAAATCCCCATTCCTCCATTATCCGAGCAGGAGCGTATTGTGGAGATATTGGATAAATTTGATACCTTGGCCAATTCCATCAGCGAGGGTTTGCCAAGGGAGATAGAGTTAAGACAGAAGCAGTATGAGTATTATCGGGATAAGTTGCTTAGTTTTTAGTGGTTAGTGGTTAGTAGTTAGTAGTTAGTGGTTAGTAGTTAGTTTTTAGTAGTTGGTTGATAGTAAATAGTGTAAAAAAAATGAATAGTTCAAAAGATTTTAAAGATTTAATAGTTTGGCAAAAGTCAATGGAGCTTGTAGCTGAGGTATATCGTTTAGTGAAGAAATTACCTAAAGAGGAACTTTATGCTTTAAGCGACCAAATAAGACGCTCTGCCATTTCTATCCCAAGTAATATTGCAGAAGGGCAAGGGCGAAAATCTAAGAAAGAATTTAATCAGTTTCTTGCCATCTCAAAAGGATCAAAAGCAGAGTTAGAAACTCAATTATTACTTTGTGTCAAAATCAATTACCTCAGTAATACAGAAATTGAAACTTCAATCGATTTAATTCAAGAAATTGGAAAAATGATTAATGCTCTTCAAAAATCACTAACTACTAACTACTAATTACTATGAACTACAATCCAATAACAGAAACAAACAATTTCATCGTCCTCGACAGATACGATAAATTCAATGCATTCAACGAATCTGACACAGGCTATCAATCCGAAATGGCTTTAGAAAATGAATTTATCCAAGATTTAATCCACCAAGGATACGAAAATCCGAAGAATTTAAAAACCAACCAAGATTTGTTGGCCAATGTGCGTACCCAACTGCAAGCACTCAATAAGGTAAAATTTACCGATAGCGAATGGAATCGTTTTGTAGATGAATATTTGGACAAACCCGGTGATAATTTGCTGGACAAAACCCGAAAAATTCACGATAATTATATTTACGATTTCTCGTTTGATGATGGTCATCTTCAAAATATCTATTTGGTGGACAAAACCATTGTTGCCAACAACAAAGTGCAGGTCATCAACCAATTTGAACAAACGGGCAAACACGCCAACCGCTACGATGTAACTATTTTAGTCAACGGATTACCCTTGGTGCAAATCGAACTCAAAAAACGAGGGGTAGCCATACGTGAAGCCTTTAATCAAGTGCACCGCTACACCAAAGAAAGTTTCAATGCCGAAAATTCACTGTTCAAATACCTGCAAATCTTCGTGATTAGCAACGGAACAGACAGCCGCTATTTTGCCAATACTGTAAAACGCGACAAAAACAGTTACGATTTTACCATGAACTGGGCAAAAGCTGACAATTCGCTGATTACCGACCTCAAAGATTTTACGGCTACTTTTTTTCAAAAAAATACCCTGTTGCGTGTATTGCTCACCTATTCGGTGTTCGACACCAGCAATACTCTGCTCATTATGCGTCCGTATCAGATTGCAGCAACCGAAAGAATGTTGTGGAAAATAAAATCTTCTTACAATGCCAAAAACTGGGCAAATCCCGAAAGTGGCGGTTATATCTGGCACACCACAGGTTCCGGAAAAACCTTGACCAGTTTTAAAGCTGCTCGCTTGGCTACACAATTGGATTTTATTGATAAGGTATTTTTTGTGGTGGATCGTAAAGATTTGGATTACCAAACCATGAAGGAATATCAACGCTTTTCGCCCGATAGTGTCAACGGTTCCAACAGTACGCAAGGTTTGAAAAACAACTTGGCGAAAGACGACAATAAAATCATTGTTACCACCATTCAAAAGCTCAACAACCTGATGAAAACCGAAGGTGATTTGCCCATTTATCAAAAACAGGTAATTTTTATTTTTGATGAATGTCACCGCAGTCAGTTTGGCGAAGCACAAAAAAACCTGAAAAAGAAATTTAAAAAATACTACCAATTCGGATTTACAGGCACGCCTATTTTCCCTGAGAATGCTTTGGGCTCTGAAACCACCGCCAGCGTATTTGGTCGGGAACTACATTCCTATGTAATCACCGATGCCATTAGAGACGAAAAAGTATTGAAATTCAAGGTGGATTACAACGATGTGCGTCCGCAGTTTAAAAGCTTGGAAACCGAAATAGATGAAAAGAAACTCAGTGCAGCCGAAAACAAAGAAGCTTTGTTGCACCCTGCCCGAATCAAAGAGATTTCGGAATACATTTTACAAAATTTCAGAATAAAAACCCATCGCACCCGTGGTGGAAACACCGGTTTCAACGCCATGTTTGCCGTGAGTAGTGTGGATGCCGCAAAATTGTATTACGAAGAACTGAATAAATTGCAGGACGTAAAGACGAATCATGATTCGTCTCCACAAAAAAAATTAAAAATAGCCACCATCTTCTCCTTTGCCGCCAACGAAGAACAAAATGCCATTGGCGATATTGTAGATGAAACCTTTGAGCCTACGGCAATGGACAGCAGTGCCAAAGAATTTTTAAGCAAAGCGATTAACGATTACAACGCTATGTTTACCACCAATTATAGTGTGGACAGCGATAAATTTCAGAACTATTATAAAGACCTTGCCAAAAGGGTAAAAAACAAAGAAGTGGATTTGTTGATTGTGGTCGGTATGTTCCTCACCGGCTTTGATGCACCTACACTAAATACCTTGTTTGTAGATAAAAACCTGCGTTACCACGGTTTGATGCAGGCATTTTCAAGAACCAATAGAATTTACGATGCCAACAAAACCTTTGGTAATATCATCACCTTCCGAAATTTAGAGCAACACACCATTGATGCCATTACCCTTTTTGGCGATGCCAATACCAAAAATGTGGTCTTGGAAAAAAGCTACAAAGAATACTTAGATGGATTTACGGATATTGACAACGGTGAAGCTCGAAGAGGTTTTAAAGAGTTGGTGAAAGAGTTGAATGAGCAATTTCCTAAACCTGATGAAATTGTAAAAGAGCAAGATAAAAAGGACTTTGTGAAATTATTTGGCGAATATTTGAAAGTGGAAAACATCTTGCAGAATTACGATGAATTTACTCATTTGAAAGCTTTGCAAGCCATTGATAAAAATGATGCAGCAGCCATAGAGGAGTTCAAAGAAACCCATTTTGTGAGCGATGAAGCCATAGCAGAAATGTTAAGTGTGGATATGCTTACAGAACGAGCGGTGCAAGATTACCGTTCCACCTACAACGACATTCGGGAATGGTTGAGAAGGGAAAAAGCAGGCAAAGAAAAAGAAAAATCAACCTTAGATTGGGACGATGTAGTGTTTGAAGTAGATTTGTTGAAATCGCAAGAAATCAATTTGGACTATATCTTGGAACTCTTATTGGAAAAAAATAAACAAACCAAAGACAAAGACGCTTTAATCGAAGAAATTCGTAGAGTAATTCGTGCCAGTGTAGGCAACCGTGCCAAGGAAAGTTTGGTGGTGGACTTCATCAACGCCACAGATTTAGATCGTCTGGAAGGAAAAGCGGATATCATTGAAGCCTTTTATTTATTTGCACAAAAACAACAGCAAAAAGAAGTTGATGAACTAATCGAAAGCGAAGCATTGAACAAGGAAGCAGCCAAACGCTATATTGCCACTTCCTTAAAAAAAGAATATGCCAGCGACAACGGTACCGAATTGAATGAAATACTTCCCAAGATGAGTCCGCTCAATCCACAATATTTAAGCAAGAAACAAACTGTTTTTCAGAGGATTGTCGCTTTTGTAGAGAAGTTTAAAGGGGTAGGCGGAAGCTTGTAAATGATGACACAGTAAGAGAATAAGTTAGATTCATCAATTCAACTGTCCTATTTTTTAGGAAGAGTCAAAATTTATTACCAAGGAGAATAAAAATTTCCAATCAAAGGGAAAGATAAGTCAAATATTAAGCTGAAATTTGACTAGCAAAATTTAGGAGAATGCTCACATTAGACCGTGTTTTAATAAGCTATGTAATTGGAGGAGATAGAAAAGAGATTGTACTTACTTTGGAGCAGCCTCAAAAAGATTTTTTTTATATCAATGAAGATGATGCATTATCTGGAAAGCGGATACAATTAAATTTTCAATCTAATGAATTAGTTCTTCTAGATAAGGTTGAAATATTCTATACTCTTGACTATGCTGTCACTAGATCTATATTTGCCAATGGTTTTCAATCATGGTCAGAATCAAAACTTTATAAGAAAATGGATAAAATCAAACCACTTCGTCAGATTGCAAAATCTATCATGAAGCCTTATGGAGATTATACTTATTTTGACTATTCAGGAAAAGAAGGTATGATTCATAGTTGGACCTACACTTATTTTCATTTGCCCAATAAAAGGATTTTATTCTTTGGTTCAGTTGATGAGAAAAATGCATTTACCAATTTTGTTCATCATGTACCTTCAAACAGTTTATGTGTTATGAAAGATGTGAAGGGTTGGCAAGTAAGAGGAACACATATTTTGGCAGATTTATTTTTGTCTGAAAATTCAGAAAGAGGAGCTTTTCAGCATTATTTTATGCTTTGTGGTTATGAGGAACCAAAGGCAGAGCCTGCTATCGGGTGGACGAGCTGGTATCATTATTATACAAAAATTTCGGAAAAAATCGTCTTGGAAAATTTAGAGAATTTTAAAAGAAATGAACTCCCAATAAAAATTTTTCAGATAGATGACGGTTATCAGACGAGGGTAGGTGATTGGTTAAGTATCAACGAAAAGTTTCCTAATGGGATGAAATTTTTGGCTGATGAAATCAAAAAAAATGGATTCCAAGCCGGAATATGGCTAGCTCCATTGGTTGTCGAAAGAAAGTCCCTCATTTTTCAGCAACATCCAGATTGGATAGTCAAGAATTCTGATGGTTCATTTTGTAAAGTAGGAGTCAACCCACTTTGGAGTATGGCTTTTTATGCGTTGGATATCTATAATGAAGAGGTCAGAGATTATATAAAAAAAATATTCAATACAGTATGTAGAGAATGGGGATATGATATTGTAAAATTAGACTTTCTTTATGGTGCTTGCTTGGTCTCTAGAAATGGTAGAAGTAGGGCAGGAGTGATGTCAGATGCTATGCAATTACTGAGAGAAGCAGTAGGAAATGACAAAATGATATTGGGTTGTGGTGTTCCATTAGGAGTAGGAATGGGGACAACTGATTATTGCAGAATTGGAGCAGATGTGCATTTGACTTGGGATATTAAGTCCTTAAAATGGTGCAATAATAGAGAAAGAGCATCCACACTACTAGCGATTACAAATACCATCAACAGAAGGCAACTCAATGGATATGCTTTTATCAATGATCCAGATGTTTTTATATTGCGTAGAAAGAAACAATTTCTGAGTCAAAAACAACAATACTCATTATTGTTAGCTAATTTAATCTTTGGAGATTTGATTTTTACTTCTGATAATATTGCAGATTATGATGAAAATACTATGAATCTGTATCGTTCTATTTTTCCTTTAGTTAAAAGAAAAGAAGTAATTGTAGAGCACGCAGAAGGTTTATATAAAATATTTTTTCAGATAGAAGAGCGTCGGTACCTAGCATTGATTAATTTGTCAGAGAAAGATAAGTTGTTCAAATTGCCTACAGGAATATTTTTTGATGCTTACACACAAGATATTATTTCCAACGAGCAAACTGTATTGATTAAAAAACGTGAAAGTTTACTGATGCATTGTTGCAGTGCAGGTCCTTTTGGTGTGATAGGTACAAAAGGCCATTTTTTTCCAGGTTCAGAAATTGCAAAAATTGCTTTACAAGGGACAGATATAAAAGTCAGATTGAGAAAGGGTTTATTGATAGACCCAATTGTTTATCTTAAGATTCCTAAGGATTATACAGGGACTACCATTAATGGCAATCCTTTCCAATTAGTGAGTAAGAAAGAATTTTCTATAGCTTATATTCAATTAAATAGAAATGAAAATATATAATTGCTATTGTTTGTTATCATTAGAGGCAAACCAAGAAGCATATTTGACATAATTATTGGCAATTCGGAAATTTTGTTCCTTAAAAGTCTCAGGAGATAGTGTTTTTACTTTTTTTGCTGGAACACCCGCCCAAATAGTCCCTGCTTCAATGTGTGTATTTTCTAAGACTACTGCACCTGCTGCAATTAATGCATTTTTCTCAATATAGCAATTGTCCATCACTATTGCGCCCATACCTATCAATACATTTTCTTCTATAGTACAGCCATGAACAATGGCATTATGGCCGATAGATACATTGTTGCCAATAATTGTTTTGGTTTTATTGAAAGTACAATGAATGACAGCATTATCCTGAATATTTACTTTGTGACCGATTTGAATTGAATTGACATCTCCACGTACAACGGCATTGAACCAGATACTACAGTCGTTTCCTATGCTTACTTCTCCTACGATGGTAGCATTAGGTGCTATATAACAGTTCTCACCAAATGAAGGAGTGTAGTCTCTACAAGAAAGGATATAAGGCATTTTGAGATTTTAAGATGTTTCTAAATGTTAACCGAGGCAAATTATTAATAATTATTGAGCAATAAGTTATTTTAAAATAAGTATTTTAGCACCGTTTTAAAAATAAGTAATGGAACTGATAGAATTTATTTTGCATATTGACAAGTATTTGGAAATGTTTATACAGAATTATGGAATTTGGGTATATGCAATATTGTTTTTAATCATATTTGTAGAAACAGGTGTAGTGATTATGCCTTTTTTACCTGGAGATTCATTATTGTTTGCAGCAGGTATGTTTGCTGCACAATATCCTGATAATCTGAATATTTTTATCCTTTTAATTATTTTATTAGTAGCAGCTATACTCGGTGATTCTACAAATTATACTATAGGTAGAGAATTTGGAGAGAAGGCATTGAAAGTAAAAATATTTGGTCGAAACTTTGTTAAAGAAGAGCATATCAACAAAACCCACGATTTTTATAAAAAATATGGCAGTAAAACAATTGTGATTGCTCGTTTTGTTCCTATTGTTAGAACTTTAGCTCCTTTTGTTGCCGGTATTGGCAGAATGAATTATGGAACATTTATTTCATTTAATATTATTGGAGCAGTATTATGGGTCATTGGGATTACTTTGGCTGGATATTTTCTAGGTAATGTCCAATTGATTAAAGATAATTTTGAGAAGGTTGTTTTTGGTATCATTTTTCTTTCTGTTCTGCCTATGGTTTTTGCATTTGTCAAAGAAAAATATGGCTCTAAAAAGAGTAATTAATCAATAAAGATTCATCCTACAAATATAGCGGTAATCAATTTATCCTCAGTAATGGAGAGGTGATTCAAGCAATGTTTTTACAGTACTCTTTATATCATAATAGCAAAGATGTGGATGTCTAATCTTAAGATATTTAAGCCATTCCTCCAGCTTTTAATTTCTCTGCATTTTCCTCAAATATCAGTTTGTCTATGAATTCTTGAATATCACCATTGATGACGTCATTTAGATTATACATGGTCAGATTGATTCTGTGATCGGTGACACGCCCCTGTGGCCAGTTATAGGTTCTGATTTTTGCAGAACGGTCTCCAGTTGAAACCAATGTTTTTCTTTCTTTAGCAATTTTTTCTTGATGTTCAGAAATTGCTTTTTCATAGATTCTTGTTCTTAGTACTTTAAGGGCGATTTCATAGTTTTTAATCTGGGAACGACCTTCTTGACATTCTACAACTATCCCTGTAGGAAGATGTGTCAATCTTACTGCAGATTCAGTCCTGTTGACATGCTGCCCTCCAGCACCACTCGCACGAAATACATCTTTACGGATATCGTTATTGTTGATTTCAATATCTACTTCTTCAGCTTCTGGAAGAACAGCTACAGTAGCAGCTGATGTATGTACACGTCCTTGAGATTCTGTTTCTGGCACTCTCTGTACACGATGGACTCCCGATTCATATTTTAATACACCATAGACGCCATCTCCTTCGATTTCCATTACTATTTCTTTATAACCTCCTGAAGTGCCTGGATTTTCAGTCATGATTTCTGTACGCCAACCTCTGTTTTCACAATATCTTTTGTACATTTTTAATAAATCACCTGCAAATAAACTAGCCTCATCTCCTCCAGTACCTGCTCGGATTTCTAATATAGCATTTTTGTCATCCCCCAAATCCTTAGGAATCAACAATTGTCTAATTTCTTGCTCTAAGGGTTCAACCTGACTTTGTAGTTCGTCAATTTCCTCTTTAGCCATTTCTCGCATATCAGGATCCTTTTCGCTCTCAAGTAGTTCTTTGTTATAATGAAGATTACTAAGAATAGAAGCATATTTATCATACGCTTGTACAATAGGTTCTAAATCTCTATATTCTTTACCTATTTTTTTAAATTTTGATAAATCACTGACGACTTCAGGATCGCTGAGTTGCATTTCTAAGTCTTGGTATCTTAGTTTAAGAGCTTCTAATTTATCAAGCATAATTTATTTTTGAATGTGCAAAGTTACAATTTGATTAGTATAATCAATCATTCCTTTAAAGAGTCATTGTTAAATATTTAATACTAAAATCAATTTTTAGGATTTTCTGAATGTTTTTCTTTTTTAATATCCAAATGTCATGATGATTTTTTCTTCATTTTCAATGTTTTCATTCTTTACTATAATAACAACTATAGAAATGTATTTTAAGATTATGTAATGAATTAAATAAACTACTTTAAAAATTTTATTTTATCTTTATTTTTTATATTCGTAAGTATCTAATTGTTAAAGTTGTATATTGACTTAACCATTTTTGGTTAATTGATAATTTGAAAAATTAAATTCTTTGAAACTTATGTTACAAAATGTATCCAACAAAATAGAATATCTTTGCAGAATTAAATTTTTATCGTGAATAACATAAATATTTTAAAATTCTTCTTTTTGCTACTTACATTTTCTGTAGGTACTATTCAAGCAGCTACTGTGAAAGGAACGGTAACAGATGCCACAACAAAGGACGCCTTAATTGGAGCTAGTGTGATTACTCAATCAGGAAAAGGGACAAGCACCGACTTTGATGGGCAATATTCTTTAGACTTAGAAAGCGGAAGCTATAAAATTACATTTAGCTATATTGGTTATGACAAAGTAGTTAAGAATATTGAACTTTCAGAAAATCAAACTTTAGTTTTGGATGTTTCAATGGAAGAAACTGCCGAAATGACTTCTGAAATAGTGGTGACTGGTAGTGTTTTTGCCAAAAGAGCCAGTGAAGAGGTAGTGTCTATAGAAGTAGTGAATCCTAGCTTTATAAATACCATTAATCCAGTTAAATTTGATGATGTAGCACGTAGAGTGACAGGATTGAATGTGGTAGATGGTCAGGCTAATATCCGCTCTGGTTCGGGTTGGTCGTATGGAGTAGGTAGCCGAGTGATGGTCATAGTAGATGGTCAACCATTTTTATCTCCTGATAGATTTGATGTCAAATGGGATTTTATTCCAATAGAAAGTGTTGAAA
The DNA here is from genome assembly GCA_023957235.1 of Chitinophagales bacterium. Lineage (GTDB taxonomy): Bacteria > Bacteroidota > Bacteroidia > Chitinophagales > JADIYW01 > JAMLHH01. The sequence goes on from JAMLHI010000006.1 coordinate 163,178, forward strand.
GAGTTGAGGTACTTAAAGGCGCTTCTTCTGTGTTATATGGTTCTTCTGCAATGAATGGTACCATCAATATTCAGACAGTAAAGCCTACTTCTACTCCTCAGAATAAATTGATTGCATATACTACAATAATTGGCCAGCCTAAGAGAAAAGAAACAAAGTGGTGGAGAACTCCTAGGATGATTAATGGTGTCAATTTTATGAGAGCACATAAAGTATCTGATAAATTTGAGTATTCTGTTGGAGCTAATATGTACACTGCTTTAAAACAATATCAAAATCAGGAAGAAAGACTGGCAAGAGTCAATTTTAATTTGAGATGGAATAAAAATGAAAACTTGCTTTGGGGAGTTAAAGCCAATATTATCAATAGTTATGAAGAAGATGTTTTCTGGTGGGAAAATGGAACTACTGGAGCATTAAAGCCAGGAGCAGGGGCTACTAATGATGTTGATAATATAAGAGTGATAATTGATCCATATTTGACTAAATATAGCAAGAATGGAGTGAAGCATGATCTTAAAAACAGATTGTATATTCTCAAACAAGAGTATTCAAAAAAACCTGTTTATATGATTAATAATGATTATCAAATTTCAAAGAAGTTGGATAAGAATTGGAGTGCAGTGGGTGGTTCGAGTGCAATGACTTTGATAGTGAATGATAAAGGTTCATTTGGTCAATTTTTGTCAGCCAATTTCTTTTCAGTCTATGGTCAAGTTGAGAAAAAATGGAATAGAGTTTCTGCTGTATTAGGTAATCGAGTCGAAATGTATAGAATACAAAATAAAGCTGGTTTGGCTGCAGCTCCAATTTTCAATAAGAATAAAGAGAGAGTTTTTGCTTCTCCAGGTAATTGGAGAATGGGCGTCAACTATAATCCAGCAAAAAAATCATTTTTGAGACTTAGCTGGGGGCAAGCGTTCAGATTCCCATCTTTAGCAGAAAGGTATGCTACTGCTGACGTTGCAGATGTCAATGTATTTCCAAATGCTAATTTGCGTCCAGAATTTGGATGGACAGGAGAGCTAGGTTTTGAACAGAAGTTTGCTACAAAAAATAAAAAAATTTCTGGTTCATTTGATATAGCATTTTTTTGGCAAGAATATAATGACCTTGTAGAATTCTTGTTTGACTTTTATATTCCTGATTCTGTATCTCAATCTACAGAACCTTATGATCCATTTGATTATATGGGCTTCCGTTCAGTCAATATTTCAAGAGCAAGGATTGCAGGTTATGAGATGACATGGCAAAATATGCTGAATATTAATGACCATTCTCTCAGAATCAATGCGGGATATAGTTATTCTTATCCAGTAGAGTTGAATAGTGATGATAGTAAAGATGTCAACGAGATAGGAGAGTACGTCAAAAATTTATTCAAGTATAATTTTAAAAGATCTGAAAAATTGGAAGGTAGTGTTTATATGAATAATCTGTTGAAATATAGAAACAGACACCTCTTAACAGCAGATATTGAATGGACTTATAAGAAAATTACCTTAGGAACGGATATCAGGTATTATAGTTTCATGGAGAAAATTGATGAGATTTTTGGGCTATATATTACAGACTTAACACAATATCGTATCGAACAAAATTTTAAAGGAGATTTGGTCTTAGGTGCTAGACTAATGTATCAAATTAATGATAAGCACAATGTTGGCTTTATAGTGAAAAACTTGACTAACCATGAGTATTATCAAAGACCTCCCAAAATTGAATCACCTATCAACTACACTTTACAATATAGATTAGAGTTTTAATTTTAGTTGTATTTGTTTTTATCATAAAAGCTATACCTCAATCAGGTATGGCTTTTTTTTGTTTTTGGACTATTGTCTAGTTTCATCTTGGCACTTGTGTGTAATGAATTTGGATATTTCTAAAAGTTCTGTTATGGATGAAACATCGACTCTAAGAATCATCAATTCTTACTATATTTGATTTGTTATGCGTTTGAAAAGCATTGAAATAAAAGGGTTTAAAAGTTTTGCTGATAAAACAATCATTTATTTTGACCAAAATATTACAGGTATAGTCGGACCGAATGGTTGTGGTAAGTCAAATATAGTCGATGCTGTCCGTTGGGTGTTAGGAGAGCAGAAATCCAAGTCTTTGAGACTGGAGAAAATGGATAATATTATTTTTAATGGTACGAAAGAAAGATATCCTTCAAATATTGCTGAAGTATCTATGACACTTGACAATACAAGAAATTTATTACCTACAGAGTATTCTTCTGTTACTATTACAAGGACCATCACTAGAGAAGGGGATAGTGAGTATCGACTGAATGGCATTATTTGTAGATTGAAAGATATCAGAGATTTGTTTCTCGACACAGGAATCAGTACAGATACTTATGCTATTATCGAATTGAAGATGATAGATGATATTCTAAATGATGTTGATAATGCACGTCGAAAATTAATTGAACAGGCTGCTGGAATTTCTAAATATAAAACAAGAAAAAGAGAGACGCTTTTAAAACTTCAAGGTACGGAAGTCGATCTGAATAGAGTGGAAGACATTTTATTTGAAATCAATAAAAATTTGAAAGGACTTGAATCTCAAGCAAAGAAAGCCAAACAATACAAAATTTATAAAGAAGAATATAAAACTTTAGTAGTGGATATTGCTTCTTTTGATTTATTAGAAATCAATGAGATATGTGATACAAAGCAATCAGCTTTAAAACTACTAGAAGATAAAATTATTCAGGCTGATACGCAAACAAACACTACAGAAGCTCAGCTAGAAGTACTTAGGCAGGAAATTATTAAAGGAGAACAATTACTTTCTGATGAGCAAAAAAAATTAAATCAGCTAGTCAATACTATTCAAGATTATGAGAATAATAAAAAAATGTTCAATCAACAGATTGCATTTTTACAGAATAAACTAGAACAACTTGAAGAGAATCAACAAACTGCAAATAAGAGCATTCAACACTTTGAAGGGGAAGTGCAAGGAATGGAATCTAGTATTCAGCAAGCTGAGTCATTGATGTTAGAGCTGAAACTATTATTGAGTGAGTCACAATCTATTTTGGATAGTAAAAGAGAAGAAAATTTGATTTTGAGGGAGGAATTTGAATCTTCTGAAAGTCAATTGCAACAAATTAAACAAAAAGTATTTTTGATCGAAAAGGAAATTGCTATTAAGCAAACTGAATTAGACGGACAAATTAAATCTGCTCAACAATCTCTTTTTGAGAACGAAGAACGCCAGAAGCAATTATCTCTTATTGAAGGAGAAATTCAAGGTTGGGCGGATAAAATAAATAAGCATTCGGCATTGTTAAAAGATATCGAACTAAAAGAAATTGAGAATGTCCAGAAAATAGAAATATTAGAATCTAAAATCGATGAGTATAAAAACCATTTAAGTCAAATCAATAGAATCGTTGATGCCAAAAACAATGAGTTTAAGCTGACCAAGAATATGATTGAAAGTCTTCAGGGATTTCCAGATGCAATCAAGCATTTGAAGAAAAATGCTCCTTGGTTGAAAGATACATTATTACTTACTGATATTTTGTATTGCGATGAAAAATATAGAGCTGCTGTTGAGGTTGTTCTTCAGCCTTATCTCAATCATTTTGTCATTCAGACAGAATCAGAAGCGATGAAATCTATAAAGGCTTTGCAAGATGGAGGCTATGGCAAAGCTGGTTTTTTTGTATTGGATTATTTTAGTCATAAGAAAAACAACCAAAATTTTTCATTGATTTCCAGTGACCTAACTCCTGTTTTAAACTTATTGGAAGTGGATATCCTCTATCAGCCTTTATTGTCTTATTTGTTGAAGGATGTCTATCTTGTCAATGATTCTTTTCAAATGGATCAATGGAAGTGCCCAAAAGATTTTAATGGTGAAATTGTCAGTCTAAGTGGTCATATTCTCAAGTCTTCTTATCAAATCTCTGGTGGCTCTGTGGGTTTGTTTGAAGGCAAACGTTTAGGAAGGCAGAAAAATCTTGAAAAATTAGATAAAGAAATAAAGGAACAAGAGCAACAATCGCTTAGCCTAAAAAAACAACTTCAAGAAGCCCAATTTGCTCTTCAAGAATGTAAAAATAATTCATATAAAAAGACAATTGAAAGAGAAAGAAAGGATTTGGCTGAACTAGAAAAAACATTTGTTTCTAAAAAGACGCGAATTGAAAATTTCAAAGAAGTCGTGGAGGTCAATAAAGAAAGACACCATACTGTTCAGCAACAAATTGAAAAGTTAAAATTGGAAATAATTCCTTTAAAAGCTCAACTTGAAGAGTGGGATACAAGTTTGAATATTGTTTCAGAACAGTTAAAGAAGAATGATTTAAGATATAAGCAGGAGGCTGAAATATTTGGACAATTACAGCAAAATTTTAACTTGAACAATATTAAATTTATACAACAAGAAAATTTATTTAAATCCCTTCTCCAAAATAAACAGTTTAAAATTAATCAGATCAATGCATTCTCTGAACAGTTAAAAAATAATAGGAGTCAATTTGCTGACATTCAAAATGAATTGCAGGAGATTACATTGAAAATTAAGACCATAGAAAGCCAATTAAATGCTGAATATGAGCATAAAAATCAGCTAATGTCTGCGTTGTCTAATAAAGAAACTGGCTTTTTTGAACTCAAACAATCTGCTAGAAATCTAGAAGACCATATTAAAGCAATTGAAAAAAATCGAAGGGCAACTCTGGAATCTATTAGCAAATTAAAAGAAGAATACAATGAACAGAAAGTGCGTTTAAATGTCTTAAAGGAGAAGTTGGCTTTTGAATTTAGAATAGAATTAGAGTCCTTGCTCAAAGATTTGAAAGTGCCAGATATAGACAAAGATTTATTGTTAGAGAAGATGTCTAAAACAAAAAGGAAGTTAGAGCAATTTGGAGAAGTGAACCCTATGGCAGAAGAGGCTTATGATGAGATGAAAGAAAGATTTAATTTTATTTCTGAGCAGAAAAAGGATTTAGTAGATGCACAAGCTAGTTTATTAGAAACCATTCATGAAGTGGATACGACTGCTAAAAGTCAATTTTTGAATACTTTTGCAGCTGTTAGAGAAAATTTTATTGATGTTTTTAGAAGTATGTTTACCAATGATGATACATGTGATTTATTGATTGTAAACCCTGATGATATTTTGGAGTCTGAAATTGAAATTACTGCCAAACCTAAAGGTAAAAGACCTCAAAGTATCAATCAGCTTTCAGGAGGGGAGAAGACCTTGACGGCACTGTCATTGTTGTTTGCTTTGTATCTTTATAAACCAGCTCCTTTCTGTATTTTAGATGAAGTTGATGCACCTTTAGATGATAATAATATCAAAAAATTCAATGATGCCATTCGTAAATTTTCTGAAAATTCTCAGTTTATATTAGTTACCCATAATAAGACTACTATGGCAGAAGTGGATAATATCTATGGTGTAACAATGATTAAACAAGGTGTTTCAAGAGTTGTTCCTGTTGATTTTAGCCATTTAGATTAAAATATTTCATGCCAAAATTTTCAGTTGTTATTGCTACTTATAATCGTGTTTTTTTACTGGAAAGAGCTTTGAATTCTTTGCTGAGACAAACTTTTTCTGATTGGGAAGCCATTATTGTCGATGATGGGAGTACAGATAATACGAAACGGTTAATTGATGAATATGCTAAAAAAGATGAGCGCTTTAGATATTTTTATCAAAATAATAAAGGGGTAGATGCAGCTAAAAATTATGGAGTATCATTATCCCAAGGTGAATGGATTACTTTTCTTGATTCTGATGATGAATATCTTCCTATACATTTAGAGAATAGGGCATTGGTGTTAGAAAGCCATCAGCATGTTGAGTTGTTACACGGTGGAGTGAATGTAATTGGCGATCAATATGTTCCTGATTTACTTCATGAAGGGCAACAAATTCATTTGTCTAAATGTATAATCGGTGCCAGTTTTTTTCTTTCTAAAGAGACTTTTACTCGTTTGAAAGGATTTAAGAGTATGCAAATTGGTGCAGATTTAGATTTTTATAATCGTGCAATCAGATTGGGTATTAGAACGATGAAATGTATGGAACCATCTTATATTTATCATAGAGAAGAGTACAATTCTATTACTCACAACTTTTCTTGACGGATTTAATTTTAGTAAACAACTACCTTTTTAGCAGTACTTTCATGGTCAAAAATAAAATTGACAAGATAGATTCCCTTTGCCCAATTCGTAGCAGGTATTATTGATTGAATATTGCTTTCAGAGATGACATTTTGTTGAACCATCAATCTAGCAGAGGCATCAAATACTTGTATGATTTTAGGCATTTTATCAGGATGAAATTGTGCAATGATTCCTTTACTTGGCTGATAATATACTTGAATATTTGTAGGGTATAATTTTTTACAATCATTTTCTATAATTCCATGATAATATATAGAGCCATCTAAATCTGTTTCTACTAAACGGTAATATTTTTCAAGGTCATTCTCATTGATGGTAAATTGGTATTCTAGTTTCTGATTGGAATTTCCTGCGGCTTCAATTTGAGCTACTGGAGAAAAAACAATTCCATCAGAAGATTTTTCAATTGTAAAATAATGAGTGTTCAATTCAGAAGCAGTCGCCCATTTTATAGTTGGAGCAGTCGCACAATTGATATTAAAATAAAGTAATTCGATAGGCAGGGCAGTTGTTAATCCAAAGCCTCCACCTGGTGCGAAAATTGAGAAACCTGAGTAACCAGCCCCTATAATATCATAATACGTTGGAGATACGATACATGGATTTCCAGCAGTGGATACATCTGGATCCCATACTAAACCAGCTTGTGAAGTTCGCTCTTTCAGTGCTCTATATGTATCTGAGAATCCTAAAGGAGAATCTTCGTTGGGTTCTGTATTGATATTTAAAACATTGGGATGTATGTTAATGTCATAGTTGTTGAAATTAGAACCTTCAAAATGCCAATAACCTTTTCCTGTCAGTGCTCTATATTCAATAAATTTAGGAAATCCTCCACAAATAATATCTCTGTGCGCATTAATTGGTCCTGGCCATGCTGGGACAAACTCACCAATAGCAAACGGTACGCCACCAGGTAGCCCTCTGATAGTCAATCTCGATGGATTATAACCATATTGAGTAGTGTCCATTGGGTTGATTCTGGCGGTATCTCCAATTGGAAAGGTATAAACACTTGCAGGTTGATCAATTTTCCTTCTTAATTTTCCTATAATGTATCTATCGTCTGAATAAGTCCCAGTATTATTGGGAGTGTCAAAGCCGATTATTGCATTTGTTGGGTCTCCATTTGATACATTCAAAGTATTGGTTTTAGCGTGGATAATTCCTCCAGACAACTGAAGCTGATTTTTTACTTCTATATCTCTATCTAATACTGCTAAAATTTGAGAAGGCTTGTTTAAGTGGACATTCCATAAGTCGATAGTTCCGCTACCAGAAATTGTTTGAGTACCACTACCATTTAATCTGAGTAATCCTATGCTTAAATGATTTAAGTCTAAAGTTCCATTTACAGTAATGTCTCCAGCCACCTCTAGGCCTGTTCCAATATTTTCTATGGCTTGAATTCTGAAAGTATTTAAACTATCTATGACAAGATTTCCTAATACTCGCATTGGTGTTGAATATGTATTAGTATCTGTCACATAGACGGGATTGATACCTCTTAATGTCATATTACCTTTGACAGTTGCAAAACCTGAATTGCCACTAAAAATATAATTTGCTGCTGTAGCATTATCATTCTCAAAATAGAGATTGGGATAAAACATCCCCAAAGTCGTTACTACTGGATTATTGCCTGTTTCTTTTCTAAATATCCAATGTGCAGTTGAAGGAATAGTCGAGATTCCACCATCATAATTGTCTTTGTAATTATTGACAGATGAGGTTTGGGTTTTGATGATAGTTCCATCGTTCCCCAATTTCCATTTTGCAGTAGATAAAAAAGTTAAGCCTTTGCCGCTTACTGACTGATCGTATAAAGTTCCTTCTACGATAATATCTGCACCAGAAGTATGATTGATTTCGAGTTCTGCGGAAGATTCAATTTGTAACATACCCAGATTCTCTATCATCAATTGGTCAATACGCACATCTGGAAGATTTGCAATTACACCACTGATATTTACGGTGTCTCCACTTCTAATGACTACTGAAACTGAGTTGGTGTCCCAAGGGAAAGTACATGCATCATGCCAAGTCCCAACTAAACCAGTTGGTGACATTTCCCATGTGCTAGCTGACCTCCATTCTCCAGATTGTTTGCTTCTGAAATACGGTTCTGGTATAGCAATAAATTTGGCAGCATGGCTATATTCATTGCAAGTGCCATTATTGGTGACTATACAATAAAACTGATAGCCTGTTAATTGACCTAAATCTCCTGTAATTTGAAGATTGTTGGAGGTGGCTCCAGATATAGTAGCATCTGTGAATTGAGTGCTACCATTGGATAATGCAGTCCAAGCTCTAGCTTGGGCAGCGATAGGATCATTGTTGTTATTATAATACCATTGATAAGTAAGCGTACCACTTCCTACGGCAGTTACAGACATATTAATTTCACATCCATTCTGAGGTAAGGGTTGGGTTGTTATCTTAAGATTATTATCAGGAACAAAAGTGCCAATATCCGCCGTTGAAGAGGGGAAATGGGATGTCCAATCATTGATATCAAAAGTGGATTTAGGTGCTACTGCATCTGGTTTTCTTCTATAATTATATTGAGTAGAAGAAGGTGCAATAAATAAATCAATAACTGTACCTTTTTTTAATAATCTAATTTGATCATCAGCGTTAAAACCCACTCCTGGGCCTGATTGGGTTCCTGTAGCAAGCCCTCCGTTTGTCCCAGCAAAATATACTAATGTCTGTCCTGGAAGAATGCTGCCTTGGATATCTATATTACTAATGGTATTTGGAGGTAAATTAACCACTTGAAGGGTATAGTTATCAGGTAAGTCTAAATTGATTATTGAATTCGAACCGTTATATATTTCTATATAATGATTGTTGCCCGACATTGGGTCTTGTACTTCAGAGATGAACAATTCGGTATATGTAGTTCCACAAGCACCGTCTTGTTTTTGGTAATTAAAAATACTATATGCTCCAGATGAAACTTTTTTACATGTAGTCCCTTCCATTAACGTTATTCTGCCGGTATCTGCTCCATTAGGTACAATAGCATAAATAGTGTTACTGTCAGCGAGATAAAATGAAGTAGCGGATATATCATTGAATTTTACATCTGTTGTTAGATTGAAATTACTAGGAGATGTAGTACTGTTAATTCTTACTTCAGTATTTTCGCTACCAGATATTGGGAAGAAAGTAAAGTTGGAAATTGTCGGAGTACATAAATCTTTGATTTGAATAGAGTAGTCTTCCGTCTCTCCATAGTCAAATGTAGTACGACAAGAGTTGTCATTTGATGCTCCATTATATTTAAGCTGTACTCTCATTCTAGTTGTTCCTATAGTAGCACTATTTGGAACAGTAAAAGAATATGAGCCTGCTCCTCCATTATTGAGTACGTTGATGATTCTTTCTGTGTTTTCAAAACTATTGTTGCCATTCCAGTCTATCCATATAGTGATATCGTCATTGGTATAGGATATATCATCAGTATCTCCAACTATTCCAGCTTGTACTTGGATAGTATAGCTGTTGCCTATAGTAAGATCTGTAGATTGATTGGCAAACCAGCTATATCCTCTAAGTCCACAATCAGGTGATGTGTAATTGTCAATTGATTCTAGTTTTACTCTTGATATGTATTCATCGCAAGTGGCTGTATATATAGGTTGACAGTAGATGTCAGGAATAATAGCATATTCCAAACCTGATGACCAATTATTTTGGTACCTTGTATATATCTCGAAATAGTAGGTGGTGCCATTGACTAAACTATTGATGGTAATATTGTTTCCAGTTCCTTTATAGACTACTTGGTTGCCCGAACCACTATATGTATTATTTGCTGTATATAGACTTCCATTACCAGTAGGGTTATAGGTAAGGCCTGGTGTAGTTGTTAATACTACCATTACTTCATCCCAACATGAAGCGCTAGAAGAAGGGTTGGTCCAGTTTAAAGTAGCATTTCCATTTCCATTTGTGCCGCTGTAGGCAGTTACATTGATTGGAATACTACTCATTATCTCAAGATGGTTCAAACTAATATTAGCTCCAGAATTTGGCATACTTGATATTACTCTGATATGATAATTAGTAGAAGGAAGTGTAATAAGGGGAATCGCTATATTGATTGTTCCAGAAGGATTAGTGCCTGATTTTGGCAATGTTCCTACTGTTGTATATGTAGCAAAACTTCCTGAAGAATCGGAAAGTTGAGCTGTGAACACGTTGCCTCCTGAATATATCCCTTTACTTGTAAAATCAATACTTAATGATTGACCAGCACAAATTTTATTAGTGGATAGTGTAGTAGTAAGTGTGTTATTTGCTGTTTTGCACTCATTGATATGATTGCCTAAATTATGCTTGTCATTTATACCATAAGCAATCCATTCTGTACCTAGCGTAGGGAATCCTACTTCTGAAAATTTTCCTGTTTTGATTTCAGGTTTTCTGACAAGGACTCCTTGCCCAGTAGTCAATCCACCTAAAGACCAATTCGCACCAGGATCTATACCAATTTCTCCAATTACATCTATATTTGCAAAAGAACCACTATAGGATTTTTGTAAAGAAATGGCATCATTTCCTGTAAAGTTGATACTTCCAGAAGTAGCGTCAGCTGTGTAGATTGTGCCTGAAGGATGACCTATCACATAGCTTCCATAAGCTGGAACAAAAGCATTGTCAGGGAAAAGAATATTTGTAGCGGTAGTACTCCCGTTTGCGAAGATTGCTAGTCTATAATAATGTGTAGAACCTGTTCTAAGTGTAATATTAGAAGAGGTGGGGTTGTATATTTCTATGTATTTATTGTTTGCTGTTCCATAAATGTATTCTGATATTAGCAATCCATTACACGATCCAGGAGTAACAAAACCGCTATGTGCAACTGTCTTGTTAGTAGCGCCAGTACTTGAAGCTGTGATGTTTTCAGTATAAGCTCCTTCAGTAAGCCCTGATTTTAATCTAGTGTAAATAATAGTAGAAGCAACTGTTCCGCTTGTAGGTGTCAAGTTAATACTACTAGCGTAAGGCCCAGCTAGATTAGTACTTATTTCATAATTGCCTACTGCGTTTAGGGTAATATTTGCACTTAAGTTAATTCCAGATATTGTAAAGGTATCTGATAGAGATGGGCCATTTCCCTCGTTATACTGATATCCTGATACTCCAGTTCGAGAGGTATAAATAGTAGGTGTGCTACTCAATTCTGTGATAGAAAAGTCATCTACATAGAGTTGGTTGGCTCCAGATGCTCTTTCGTCTAGTATCCTTACATAAATATTAGAATAGGAGGAAAGGTCATAAATGAAAGTTTGGTAGGTAGTAGTGAAAGCTGTAATTGTTCCTATTGTCGTCCAAGGGCCTGAAATGGACGTAGCAACTTGAATTGTAAATTTAGGTATGGTAGGAGCTGTTGAACTTCTTCTGTAATAAAATCTCAGTGTATCAGGATTGCTGAGTAGAGGAGTGGTTATCGTTTGGTTTTTTGCAGCGAAAGCAACACTGTTAGGGGTGCTTCTAGGATTGTTGGTTTGTACAGTTGCTCCACTAAAAGTCCAGCCTGCTGGGGTAGTAGCGGATGCGTCAAAATTTTCATTTATTAAATATTGCGCATTAGCAGTATTAAAAAAGGAAAATAAAAGTATAATAAAAAGTGTAAAAATTTGCCCCATATATAATCATCTATAACTTTATTTGATATGAATGATATAATTAAAAAACTATAGCAAAATCAAACAAGTAAAGTTAATTAAAATTATATTATGAATAGGATAGATGTAATATATTTAACGTTCTTTTTTAATAAAGTTAAAGGCTAATACTGATTTGTTTTACAAAGTCAATCCTCCGTCTGCAGTATAGACAGCTCCGGTTACATAACTTGAAGCATCAGAAGCTAAAAAATAAACTAAAGCAGCAATTTCTTCTACTGTGCCAACGCGTTTTAAAGGCAATTGACCTACAAAGTGATTGACCCATTGTTCGTTGCTCCAAAGTGCTTTTGAAAATTTTGTTTTTATCAAGCCGGGACATACACTATTGACCCTTATATTATCAGCACCCCATTCAATTGCGCAAGATTTGGTCAACATATTAAGTGCTGCTTTAGATACAGAATAAATTCCCATCCCTTCGTGAGGAGATATACCTTCTACAGAGCTGATATTGATGATGGAGCCCCCACCATTAGATTTCATAATAGGATAAGCCATTTTACTTAACTCAAATGGAGCTTTAACATTGATAGCTATCGTTTTGTCAAAGGCCAAATCGTCGCATCCTACTATAGGTCCATAATATGGATTAGCTACAGCGTTATTTACTAAAATGTCAATGCCTCCATAGGCTTGAAGTGTAGTCTCAATAAGATTTTTAGCATCTTCAATATCGCCAACATTTCCAGCAACTGCTATTGCATTCCCTCCAAATTCTTTTATTGCAGCCACTACCACGTCAATTTCTTCTTGTTTGCGTGAGTTGACTACCACATTGGCTCCTCCTCTTGCAAAATATCTAGCGATAGCTTCACCTATACCTTTGCTTGCTCCTGTGACGATAGCGGTTTTGCCTTTTAGATCTTGTATCATAGTGATTGATTGAGAGGTTAGGAATTACAGATTTTCTAATAGTTTATATCCCGTTCCGTGTACATTTACAATGGATAAAGTGGCATCATCTTTCAGATATTTTCTCAATTTGGAAATAAATACATCCATACTTCTGGCAGTAAAATAACTATCATCCTGCCACACATGTTTTAATGCTACCTCTCTTTCCAAAATATTATTTTTTCGTTCAAAAAACAATCGTAAAAGTTCATTTTCTTTAGTGGTTAGCTTAATGCTCTGATGATTAAATACAATCTTTTGATTTTTATAGTCCAATAAAGTGTGTCCAGCATGATATTCATCTAAGGCTACTTGTACTTCTGCTTTTTCTACCCTTCTTAATATCACATTCATTTTTAATTCAAGGACTTCCATACTGAAAGGTTTGGTAATATAATCATCAGCTCCTATAGTGAGCCCTTTGATTTTGTCCTCTTTTAGAGATTTGGCAGTTAAAAATATAATCGGAATATCTTGATTGTCTTTTCTGATTTCTTCTGCTAAAGTGAAGCCATCCATTTTTGGCATCATCACATCTAGTAATAAAATATCATAAGAACCTCTTCTGTATGCTAAAAGTCCTTCTTCTCCATTTCTTTTAAGTGTAACATCAAATTGCTTATGAGATAAATATTCTTGTAATAATATTCCCAAATTAGGATCATCCTCTACGAGTAATACTTGTTTATTTCTTGCTGCTATTGCCATTTTTTTAGTTTTTATAAGGTAAATATATAATAAATGTTGTTCCTTCTTTTAACTTACTTTCTACATGAATTGTTCCATGATGAGCATCAATTATTGATTTAACATAATTTAATCCTAAGCCGAATCCTTTTGTATCATGAATGTTGCCTGATTGCACCCTGTAAAATTTTTCAAAAATCTTATTAAGATTGTTTTTACTCAATCCGATTCCATTATCCTTTACGCTAATAAAAATCCCATTTGCATTGTTCTTCGTACTGATTTGTATCAATGGATTTTTATCATTGTATTTTAGGGCATTATCAATCAAGTTTTTAATAGCATTTGTAATATGCATTTCATCAATGATGAGCGATGATGGATTCGCTAATAAATCTGTTTCAATGATAGCATTATAATCTTGGCTAATGAGGTCAAAATGGTGAACCAAAGAACGTATTATGCTGTGAATATCTCTTTCTTCTTTATTGAGCTGAATTTCTCCTTTTTCTAGTCGAGCAATTTGTAAAACTTGTTCCACATGATTAGCTAGCCTTTTGTTCTCTTCAAATATAATTCCGGCATATCTCAATCTGCTAGAATCATTGGCAGTGATAGACTTGTCTTTTAACATTTCACTAGCGAGAGAAATAGTAGCAATAGGAGTTTTAAGCTCATGTGTCATGTTGTTGATGAAATCTGTTTTCATGTCAGAAAGCCTTTTTTGGTTGAAAATGATTTTAAAACTGACAAAAAAAGCTATGATAATCATCAAAATAAAGATGACTGAAGACAATACAGGCATTATAAATGAAAGCAATAAATATTTTTCTTGTTTTGGGAAAGAAATTTTTAATAGTTTATGGCCATCAAATAAACTTTTTCTAAATATTTTGGTGGTATATGAAGTATGAAACAATTCTGCTAAATCAGAACCCTGAGATACATAAACAAAATTATTGTCGGCAAATTCTGTAATGCCAAAATGAAACTCTGTATTAATACCATGTCGAACCAATATTTTTCTTATAAACTCTTCTAATTGTTGGATATTGATAATTTCTTCTATTGGGCGTAGCGTAATCATTTCCCTAACTAACATTTCTTGAAACCCTTGTATTTGGGTCTTATATAGCCGTTCAAATTCTTCTTTGTCAATTTCTTTTCTAATATGATGAGGAACTTGTTCGCCATTGGGGAAATGCAAATGCTGAACACTATCAGGGAACTGTATATTAGACGGAAAACTAGAAGAAGAATAATTTGAGTCATTTTCTATGTGACTGAGAAATTCTTCTATATATGGCTTGTAATCTAAATTGTCAATTCCAAAAGCAATTTCTTCCAAAGTCTCATATACTCTTTGATCAAAATTAGCCTTTCTGTTATCTATAGCAGCTTTCAACCATAATGTTTGAACTACTCCTACACCAAGTAGCCCAATCACTATCAACACAAAAGAAAAATATAAAAGCTGTCTATTCACATTACAAAAGTAAAGACTTCAAACAAATTAAAAATTTTGCTTAACAATGCTTAACCATTTGAATGAATTTGATAGGATATATTTTACTTTTTTAATTTATTACTTAAAATTCTAAACAGGTGATAAGGAATGTGTATTAATGCAAACGCAATTGAAAAAGTCACCAATACTGTATCATCTGGCACTGATTGATGATGGATATAAGCAACCGCAGCAAGTAAAGCACTTGATAAGATAACACACCATCCTAATATCGTATTGTATTCAAATGTCTTAGTAGTGTTCAAATTGCTGTTTTTGGAGCCATAAAAATAATAGACATCAAATCCAATCACCATCCAAACAATTAATCTAATCCATGTGTCTAAGGGTAAAAAGACCATCATAAAAAGACATACCAGTACTCCCAAGATTGGAACCAATGGGACTAAAGGGGTTCTAAATTCTCTAGGGGCATCTGGCATTTTTTTACGCATAACGATGATTCCTATACAGACTAGAATAAATGCAAATAAAGTTCCTATACTAGTCATTTCTCCTACGACTCGACCTGGTACAAATGCAGCAAATAAACTTACAAATACTGCAAATAGGTATGTTGCTTTATGTGGGGTTTGAAAATGGGGATGTATAGCAGAAAATCTTTTAGGCACTAATCCGTCTTTTGCCATAGTAAAAAAGACCCTTGTTTGTCCCATAAGAAGGACTAAAATGACTGACATATATCCAGCCAAAATGGCAATAATGACTCCTTGTTTGAGCCATGCATAAGGTGTATGTCCGATAGCTACCGCTACAGGAGCAATGCCATCTTGACCCTGAAATTCTTTATATGAAGCTAAGCCTGTCATGACATGAGCAAAGAGTACATATAAGATAGTACAAATGAATAAGGAACCTAAAATTCCAATAGGCATATCTTTTTTAGGATTTTTTGTTTCCTGAGCGGCAGTACTTACAGCATCAAATCCTATATATGCAAAAAATAATATTCCTGCAGCTCGGAAAATACCTGACCACCCAAATTCTCCCATCACTCCTTGATTGGGGATGATATATGGCTCATGATTTGCTGGATTGATATAGTTCCAACCTAATATAATGAATGCAAATACAACAGCTAATTTTAAGACTACAATGAAAGAAGTGAAAATGGCAGATTCTTTAATCCCTTTAATTAGAATAATTGAAATGAATAAGACCACAAAGACAGCTGGAAGATTGATGATACCAGAGACCTCAACACCACTTTCTAGTGTTACAGTGTCAAAAGGAGACATGATTAACTGGGGTGGGAGATGAACTCCTATACTCTCACAAAAGGCTACTAGATATCTACTCCAACTGATAGCAACAGTTGCAGCACCGACAGCATATTCCAAAATTAAGTCCCAACCGATTATCCATGCGATAAATTCGCCCATGGTAGCATAAGAATAGGTGTAAGCACTACCTGCAATAGGAATCATGGAAGCAAATTCTGCGTAACATAAACCTGCAAATGCACATCCTAATGCAGCTATTAAGAAAGAAATAGTAATACTTGGTCCAGCATTATTTCCAGCAGCATAACCAGTTATTGAAAATAGACCTGCTCCAATAATCACTCCAATTCCCAGAATAACCAGACTGCTAGCAGTGAGTGTCTTTTTTAGTTGGTGACCTTCTTCATTTGATGATAATATTTCTGAGAGTGGTTTGACCTTGAATAAATTGTTTCCCATATTTCCTTAGAAGTGATGTTAAGTTGATGCTTTGAAATTATTAATTATTCACAAATAATTGATAATTTTTATTTCTTTTTCTTAGGATAATGTTTTTAATTTTGTCTGACATGAAAAATATTTTGATAATCAATGGCCCAAATTTGAATTTGTTGGGAAAAAGAGAGCCGAGCGTTTATGGAGCTACTTCTTTTGAAGATTATTTTTCAGAATTATCTTTAAGATATTTGAATAAGGCACTGTTGACCTATTTTCAGAGTAATCATGAAGGTGAGATTATTGATAAAATTCATGAAGTAGGCTTCAAATGGGATGGTATTGTAATCAATGCAGGAGCTTTTACTCATACTTCAGTTGCCATTGCAGATGCTATCAGGGCGGTAAGTGTTCCTGTGGTGGAAGTTCATATTTCTAACACCCATCAAAGGGAATCTTTTAGACATCATTCTTTTTTGTCTGCAGCAGTAAAAGGTGTGATTTTAGGATTTGGCTTAGATTCTTATCGCTTGGCAGTTGAATCTTTTTTGTCAGATACATTATCTAAAGATTAGTATCTTGGAGATATTGATACTGTAAAAATTTTATATAACCTATTGGTATTAAGTAGTTAATGTTTAAAAGTTTAATTTTTACTTTATTGATTTACTTTTTGTTAGGAAGTACAGTTTTTGCGTGTGGACATCCTCCTCATACAATAGTTCGAGATGATTTTAAAAAAATTTATGACCAATATAAAGTAGAGGGTGCATTTGTACTTTATAATCCTCACAAAGGTGAATATGTGATATATAATCAAAAATTAGTGAATCAATCTTTTATTCCGGCTTCTACTTTTAAAATTTGTAACTCTCTAATTGGGCTGGAGACAAGAGTAATTGAAGATGAAAATTTTATTATCAAGTGGGATAGTATTTTACGCCAATATCCTAAATGGAATACAGATCAAAATTTAGAAACAGCTTTTAAAAATTCGACAGTATGGTATTATCAAGAATTGGCTAGACGTGTTGGTGGAGATAAAATGAAATACTGGTTGGATAAATGCAAATATGGTAATAGTGATACAAGTGGAGGCATAGATAAGTTTTGGCTCACTGGAGGTTTGCGTATTTCACCATTAGAACAAATCAGCTTTCTTCAACAACTTCATGACAATCAGCTTCCTTTTTCTCAGCATTCAATGGATATAGTTAAAAATATAATGATAATGAAAGACACATTGAATTATACTTTAAGAGCTAAATCAGGATGGGGAGAGCAAGGCAAAACTAATATTGGTTGGTATATAGGCTATCTTGAACACAAAGGAGAAGTTTATTATTTTGCTAATTGTATTCAATCCCTAGATATCGAACCTGCTAACTTTCTAAATGCTAGATTGAATATTGTATTTCAAATACTGGAAAATCTCAAATTGATTGACGATAAAGAGCTATTTCTATTCAATTAATAGGATTGCTGAATGGTTTTTACTTGAGAAATTGATAGACCATGAGTGATGAAAAATGATAATTATTTGTCTAGTATGCAAATAATTAACTTTTGATAAAGAAGTGTTATTCTGGACATTTTTATCTTCAATAGCTTATTGTTATTTTTGCGGGGTCATCAATAACTGTTTACTTTGAGTCAACATTTAATAGGATGGTTTTTAAAAATAGAAAAAAATGTCGTTACAACTTTTTAATCCGTTTTCTGATTTAATATTTAATGATAAAATTTGTTTTTTGACAGGTGAAGAATTAAGAGGAGAAAATGAATTTATCACTATTTTCCCTGAATGGGTAATCAATAATTATAACTACAGAGGTAAGAGTTTTACGATGATGGACAATGTCACTCAAGTAAAATATGAGGATTTAAAACTCCCTTGCTCTACAATAGCTCGTGAGGCTTTTCTACAATTGGATTTAGAAATAGAAGAAGCTTTTTCCAAAGGATATACGGGCATTAAATCTTTAGATGAACAGCGTTTGTTTCTGTGGATGGGTAAATTTGTATATGGAATTCTGTATTTAGATTTACTTTTGGAGCGTAAAAAAATGGAGAAACAAAATAAAAAATTTGATATTTCTCCAGTATTGAAAAAACGTTTTGGTTTATTTCATTTGATGTTACAATCTTTAGTTCATCCTTTTGAATTTAGAGGCACACCACCTTGGAGTATATCCATTGTGCGTTTGAAATATTCCAAAGATATTTTCAATTTCAGAGATAGTACAGTCAATTTATTGTTTTCACTTGGAGTTAATGGTTTTGGAATCATCGCCTCATTGCAGGATAGTGGCGCTGTAAAAGAACATTATAAAGAGCTTTTAGATAAAATTGGCACTACTGTATTGCATCCTATTCAATTTGAAGAACTTTGTGCTAAGTTTTTGTATTCCAATTATCTCTTGCAATATCCTCCTAAATACAAGATAGAAATTGAGGACTCACTGGTTTCTGTTGTTTCTAAACCGATTGATATTTTAGACCATCGCCCTCTTTTTGGAAAGTGGGATGAAAATATGTTTGCTCAAGTCTTGTCAGGATATTGGGAGGTGTGGGGATTAACTAAGAATAATATTATTAATTTTCCGAATTCCCCAATTAGCTTTTTAGAAAATGAGCGAACCTATGAGTTGATATCGCCAGATACTATTGAACTGCCTTTTTGAATTTAAAAAGGATATGAGATACGGATGGCTTTAACAAATCTGATTTTGAAATAATTTTCATCTAATCCAGAGGTCATAATCCCTCTGTTGTTGGAAGTGGCGGCATGAAGAAAATAAATTTTCCCTTGCTTAATTTCGGAAACAATACCCATGTGACCAATGCTAGAAGAGTTGGTATTACTACCTTTAAATAATAGAATATCTCCTGCTTGAATCTGGCTGAGTGGAATAGATTGTCCGATATTGGCAAATTGTGAAGTGGTTCTTGGAACTTTAATGTTGAAATAACTGAAAACAAAATTGACATAACCCGAACAGTCAAACCCTCTCAGAGGGTCGCTGTCAGCATAATCATAACGCACTCCTTCAAATTTTGATGCAAAGTCAGCTATTTGTTGACCTTGATATTTACTAAACCAAACTAAATCTATTTTTTCTTGTGCATGGATGCTGATGACAAAAAGCTGAGAAAGATAAATCAATATGATAAAAGTTGATTTCAAAATATTTTTGAATTTAAAATTATTAAAGATGAAGAGATTTTGAGTCAAAATATACTGAAAATGAAATCATTTAATGACATATAGTCTAAAAAATCAATAGCAATTGGTTGATTATCCAATTGCTATTGCAAATCTTTAATGTTCTTAGAAAACGAAACAGTTGATTTTGGCAGTTTAAATAATCATGCCCGCACCTACAGTTTCATTAGTAGCTTCATCTATGATAATAATACTTCCAGTAATTCTATTTTTTGAATAGCTATCAAAAAATAATGGAGCAGTTGTTCTTATAGAGATTCTTCCGATATCGTTCAAGCCGATAGTTCTGTCGCTTTCGTTTCGGTGAAGAGTGTTGATGTCAATTTTATATTTGATATCTTTTATAATACATCTACATTCTTTTGAAGTATGGAGTAACGCATATTTACCATTGAGAACAAGTGGTTTTTCGCTCATCCAGCAGATCATCAATTCGATATCTTGACTGATTTGAGGAACATTATTTTCCCTTACAAGCATATCTCCTCTGCTGATATCTATTTCATCTTCTAAGGTAATAGTGACAGACATAGGTGCAAAAGCCTGATCCAATTCACCATCAAAAGTATCAATGGATTTTATATTAGAAGTAAATCCAGAAGGTAAAGCCATGACTTTATCCCCTTTTTTAAATACGCCACTTGCTATTCTTCCAGCAAACCCTCTGTAATCATGAAATTCTGTTTTTTGAGGTCTTATGACTGTTTGAACAGGGAATCTGCAATCAATATGATTGTGGTCACTGCCAATATGGATGGTCTCAAGAAGGTATAAAAGGGTCGGACCATCGTACCAACTCATATTCTCAGATCTTGTAACAACATTATCACCTTTCAGGGCAGAGATAGGGATAAAACTGATATCTTTTACTTTCAATCGGGAAGCAAACGCTTTATACTCTGCAACAATATTTTCATAAGTTTCCTGATCCCAATCTGCCAAGTCCATTTTGTTAATACAAACTACAATATGGGGTATTTGTAATAATGAGGCTATGAATGAATGTCGGTGAGTCTGCTCTACAATTCCTTTTCTAGCATCAACAAGGATAATTGCTAGATTGGCAGTGCTAGCTCCTGTCACCATATTTCTAGTATATTGAATATGGCCTGGAGTATCAGCAATAATAAATTTTCTCTTAGGGGTAGAAAAATATCTATATGCTACGTCTATAGTAATGCCTTGTTCTCTTTCAGAGCGAAGTCCGTCTGTTAATAAAGCAAGATTGACTTGTTCTTCCCCTTTTTGTATAGATGCTTTTTCGATTGCTTCCATCTGGTCTTGAAAGATAGATTTGCTATCATAAAGCAATCTGCCTATCAATGTGCTTTTCCCATCATCTACACTTCCTGCGGTAGTGAATCGAAGCAATTCCATATTTAGATAACCATTGCGGTCAAAATTTTCAGTACTCATTGTCGTTTTACTTTTGTTGGATTCTTTTGATTAGAAATAACCTTGTTTTTTGCGATCTTCCATAGCTGCTTCCGAACGTTTGTCGTCAGCTCTCGTTCCTCTTTCTGTTGTACGTGAAGATGCTACCTCTTGAATGATGTCTTCTAGTGAAGAAGCAATAGATTCGACAGCTCCTGTACATGTCATATCTCCAACAGTGCGGAAACGGACGATTTTTTCTACGACTTCTTCATGTGGTTTCCTAGGAATGTAATCACACTCTGCCAACCATTGACCATCTCTTTCAAACACTCTTCTTTTGTGTGAGAAATATAATTCAGGTAATTCTATTTGTTCTTGGAAAATATATTGCCAAACATCCATTTCTGTCCAATTAGAAATTGGAAATACTCTGAAATGCTCTCCCATGTGCTTTTTTCCATTGAATAAATTCCATAGTTCAGCTCTCTGATTCTTAGGGTCCCATTGGCCAAATTCATCTCTATGTGAGAAAAATCTTTCTTTTGCACGAGCTTTTTCTTCATCTCTTCTGGCTCCACCAATAGCTGCATCAAATTTATTGCTTTCTATTGCTTCCAATAATGGTACAGTCTGAAGTCTGTTGCGACTGGCATTATATCCTTTTTCTTCAACGACAACTCCTTTGTCAATAGCATCTTGTACAGAAGCAACAACTAACCTAAGATTGTATTTTTCTACTAATAAATCACGAAACTCAATCGCTTCAGGAAAATTATGACCAGTGTCAACATGTAATAAAGTAAATGGAACGTTTGCTGGATAAAATGCTTTTCTAGCCAAATGCAGACAGACGATAGAATCTTTCCCTCCTGAAAATAATAAGACAGGATTTTCAAATTGTGAAGCCACTTCTCTTAATATGAAAATGGACTCAGATTCTAATTCTTTTAAGTGTGTTAAATTGTAATCCATATTGATGAATCGATATTAATATTTTATACGTTGAATAATTTGTTCATAAACTTGATTGACAGCGGCTTCAATGGAAATTTCTGCTGTTTTTATTTCAATATCTGCATTTTCAGGAGCCTCAAATGGAGCATCTAATCCTGTGAAATTTTTAATCTCTCCCGCCAATGCTTTTTTGTATAAGCCTTTGACATCTCTTTGTGCACAGACATCAAAAGATGCATTGATATAAATTTCAATGAAATCATCACTGCCGATAATATCTTTGGCTTGTTGACGGATATCTTTGGTGGGGCTGACAAAACTATTGATGCAGATCACTCCTGATTGAACAAACAGTTTTGAAATTTCAGCTATTCTTCTAATATTTTCTAATCTATCTTCTTCAGAAAAACCGAGATTAGCGTTAATGCCTGTTCGTACATTATCTCCATCCAATACATAGGAAAGATAACCAGACTCATGAAGTTTTCTTTCCAAACCTTTAGCAATTGTGCTCTTACCCGAGCCAGAAAGTCCTGTCATCCACAATACACAGCTTTTTTGCTGAAGTAGTTTTTCTTTATCTGACCGTTGTAATAATTGGTCAAAAATGGGATGAATATGGCTGCTGCTTTTTTCCATAGGTAGGGCAAATGTACGATATTTTTTTATTATTATGGTAAATAGTTATAGTATATAGGTTTAGTAGAGTAATAAAATTTTATAAATATATTGATAATCAGTTAGTTGGAAAATACTTTAATTTATAAAATACAAATAAATAGTGAGATTTTTGTGCTCAATGTAAAAATTTGCTTGTTCAATATCGTTCATGTATGTTAGTTTTTGAATATAAAAATACTTTTGTAGCTGATATTCAATAGAGATTTGAATTGCTTTCTTATCTTCACAATATGCAAGTATTGGTAGTTGGTGATGTCATACTCGATATATATCAAAGTGGTGAAATTCATAGGGTATCTCCTGAAGCTCCTGTTCCTGTCATAGTTCATGTCAAAGAATCATATAGAGCTGGAGGGGCTGCAAATGTAGCTGTAAATCTTTCTTCTCTCGGTTTAAAGACTACACTTGTAGGAATAGTTGGTAGAGATAATGAAGGGGATAGGATAAAAAATATTGTCAGCCAGCATCAAGTTGATTTTTTGGATTGGGTTTCAGAAAGTTCACCAACAATTTCAAAAACGAGAATTATAGGAAATAGCAAACATATTGCACGCATTGATGTAGAAGAAAGTTTTGAACAAGAGGCAGTACATTTATATCAAAAAGTGAAAGATTTTACTCCATCATATTTGGTATTGAGTGATTATAATAAAGGAAGTTTAAAAGATATCCAATCTTATATCACTAATTTCCAATCGCGGGGCATCAAAGTTTTAGTAGATCCTAAAAGGGAAATTTCCATATATCGTGGAGCTTGGTTGATTAAGCCCAATAAAAATGAATTTATTAAGTATGTTGGTGCTTTCGGCTCCTTCGAAGAGTTGGTAGATAAAGCTCGTCATTGTATTCAGAAGTATGATATTGCCCACATGTTGATTACGCTAGGCTCTGAAGGAATGATGTATGTTCATCGTGACTTTCATCATTTTTATCAAGCGAATTCACAACGAGTTGTTGATATTACTGGTGCTGGTGATATGGTAATGGTAGGACTTGTATATGGCCTTTCTAAAGGTTATGATTTGAGTAAGTCCATTCAGATTGCCAAGCAACTTGCTGAATATTCAGTTTCTCAATTAGGAACTTATGTAATCAAACCATCTGATATTTCTAAATTTATTTAAGATTTCAATATGCAATTGAGGTTTCTAATTCTATTTTTAGGAAAAAAGAATCTATAAATTTGAATGTTTTAACATTATGCCTTGGCATATCTAATTAATTTCACCTACAAAAAATAAATCATGGATAATATTATTGGGCAAATACAAAAAAACAAAGACAGATATATTAATGAACTGTTTGAATTATTAAGGATTCCTTCTGTGAGTGCAGATCCAAAATTTCAAGCAGATGTTTTTAGAGCAGCAGAATTTGTAAAAGAGAAATTGATATTAGCGGGGTTGGATGCTGTAGAATTGTGTCAGACCAAAGGATTTCCAGTCGTCTATGGTGAAAAAATAATTGACAATCAATTACCTACTGTATTGATTTATGGTCATTATGATGTGCAACCTGCTGATCCTTATGAATTGTGGACTTCGCCTCCATTTGAGCCAGTCATCAAAGATGGAAATATTTATGCTCGGGGTTCGGCTGATGATAAAGGTCAGTTTTATATGCATATTAAAGCGGTAGAATTATTAATTTCTCAAAATTTATTGCCTTGTAATGTCAAGTTTATGATAGAAGGAGAGGAGGAAGTTGGTTCAGAGCATTTAGGAGATTTTGTCAGAGAGAATAAGGGTAAGCTTTCATGTGATGTTATTTTAGTTTCTGACACTGCAATTATTGCCAATGATATTCCTTCTATTACAGTAGGATTAAGAGGATTATCTTATATGGAAGTAGAAGTAATCGGGCCTAACAGAGACTTGCATTCTGGTATTTATGGTGGAGCTGTTGCCAATCCTATCAATACTTTATGCAAAATGATTGCCCAATTGATAGATGATAAAGGACATATTACAATAGAAGGATTTTATGATGAAGTAGTGCTTTTATCTGAAGCTGAGAGGAAAGCCATTAATAGCATTCCATTTTCGGAAGAAGAATATCGTAAAGAACTGAATATTCAAACAACTCAGGGGGAAATAGGATATACAACTATAGAGAGAGCTTCTACCCGTCCGACTTTAGATGTCAATGGTATTTGGGGAGGATATATTGGAGAAGGTGCTAAAACAGTGTTGCCATCAAAGGCTTTTGCAAAAATTTCAATGAGACTTGTTCCCAACCAGCAATCAGATAAAATTAGTCAATTATTTGAAAAGCATTTTAGAGCAATTGCTCCTGAAAGTGTTAAAGTGAATGTGACTTATCATCATGGAGGAGAACCAGTGGTAGTGCCTTCAGATTCTAAAGAATATAGTGCAGCAGAGAGGGCTATGGAAAAAACTTTTGGCAAAAAACCTGTTCCTCAAAGAGGAGGAGGTAGTATTCCTATTGTTGCTTTATTTGAAGAAGCGCTCGGTGTAAAAACAGTTTTAATGGGATTTGGATTAGACACTGATGATATTCATTCTCCTAATGAGCATTATGGAATATTTAATTTTCTGAAAGGGATAGAAACAATTCCTTACTTTTTAAAATATTATACCGAGATAGATTAAGTTGGGTTTAAATAAATTTCTATACTATTTTATCCTAGTAAATTATTTCGATTTATCCTTTTATAAGTGCTATAATATGAAATAAGAAAATTGTTATTTTAAATTTCTTTTTTTTTACCTCATACTTTTTGAAATATGCTAATTGATTGTATTTTCTTGATGTAATTATAGAAATATATACTTTTTTCAATACAAGTACATTTGTTTGATCTTAGATGAAAGCAGAATTCATCTGGAATATGATATGATTGATATGTTCATTTTTAACCGAAAAGATGATATTATAGAGTGTTTACTTTTTGTAATTGAATAGGTTCTTTTCTTCTTTTATATATTTCGTAATTTCATCATGTCTAAATAATTTATAATTTTTTAAGAAATTATTAACTATTTATTGGTATTATTTTTAAATTTACTGAACATTAACAATGTATGAAAACGCACTTTTACTTATTTTTTATTGTAGCACTATTTATTTGTGCTCCTAATGTTTCCTTGGCACAAAGCGAAACTTGTGGTCAGACACCTAAAGACCGTATCATGTTGATAGGGGATAGTTGGGCTAACTTTATGTGGACTTATCGTTCTATGGCAGAAGCTTTAAGAAAAAATGGCTTTGCAGATATCAAAGAAGATGGCAATTTTACTGCTATCATCAGTATGCAGGCTGAAACTTGGGCATCTGATGGTTGGAAAGATTTGTTGGATGGAAGAATCAGAACGTCAACTGAGGATGTATTTGTTATCTTTATTGGTGGTAATGATGTAATGTGGAAATGGCGTCCTGGTAAAACGATTGAAGATTTAAAGCCATATACAGATGAAATGCTTTATTATACTGATCAAATTATAGATATTATATTTAAGCATAGACCCAATGCCCAAGTTGTGATAGGTAGCTATGATTATCCTAATTTCGCAGAAACGATGATAGGAAATGAATGGAATCCATATTACAGCCAATGGGAAAAGTTTGGTTTTGTTGCCCCAGAAGTCCTCAATCCATTATTGATAGACTTTGAAACATATAGAGAAAACTATCCAAGGTATAAAAATAATCCAAACATTCACTATATTAATAATATGGGCGTTGCTCAATATTATGGTGGATACCCTACTGCATCGTTGTTTCCTCCTTATGCTACTTTTCCTCCAAAAGCAGTAAAGTTGCCTTATGGTGATACAAGATATCCTACTCACCCTAGTTATATGGGATTGGCTGGATATGATGCATATCATTTCAATGGTAAGGGATATCAGTTTATTGCCCATAATATGATTAGAAATTATATAGGAGATTATTTTAGACAACAGATTTATAATTATTCTTTTCACTCCACTGGTAAACAAGATGGATGGGTATCCTCAAATGGTATCGTCAATCAAGGCAATGGTGGAAAAATTGGCAAGGTTAACTCAGAACAATTTGCTGGAATTTTTTCATTTAATACAGATTTTCCTGAAGGAGTGACGATTGATAAAGGAGCTTTATACTTAGCAAGAAAATCTGGTTTAGGGCAATTGAGAAACAATGAAAATGTTGTTGATAGGTTAACTGTTGAAATGAAAGTAGGAAATTTTGGAACTTCTGCAGATATTGATCCAGCCGATTTCTCTGACAATGCAGATTTTGTGACTACTGGTTGTATTGTAGGAGTCCCCAATGGTGATGAATACAAGTTTAGAGTGGACTTGAATCAAGATGTTTTGGATGCTATTGCTAGTTCCAAAAGGGTACAATTTAGAGTCAAAGTAGATTTTGGACCAAATTCAGCCAATATGACGTATTTTGAATATTTTGGTGGAAATACAGAAGATAAATATTGGGCTCCTACTTTAGATTTGAGAATGTCAGATGTCCCTACTCCAGTGGGTGTAAAAGATCAATCTGTAATGCCTCTTTCAATATATCCAAACCCAGTTAATGATGTATTGAATTTTGATATTCCATTGGAATTTAGAAAGTCTGGTGTGTCAGCTACAATAATTAATTCTATTGGAGAGATTGTAAAATCATGGGACAATGTAGGTGTGAAGAATCAAGTGCGTGAACAAGTTTCAGTTACAGATCTTCCTGCTGGTGTATATCATATTTCTATGACCGATGGTTATCAGATAAGAAATGGTAGTATAGTGATTCAGAGATAACTCATTTTTTTTGTTTTTTTGTTAGGGGAAGAGATTGTTGATAATTTGGCAATCTCTTCCTTTTTATTCTTTAGTAATAATCTTAAAATTTTAACCTTCAGATACAATTTTTCTTAAAATATATACTAAGTTTAGGATATTTAATATCTGATTATTTATTGTAACTCTATGAGCCAATCGAAATTACCTTCTTATATTTTCCCTATTACTATTATAGGGGTCTTGTTTTTTATTTTTGGATTTATTACTTGGGCAAATAGTCAGCTCATTCCTTATTTAAAGATTGCTTGCCAACTGACAGATACAGAGTCTTATTTTGTTGGGACTGCCTTTTTTGCTGCTTACTTTTTTATGTCTATACCTAGTTCGTATATTTTAAGTAAAGTTGGATTTAAAAGAGGGATGTCTGTTGGCTTATTTATAATGGCGATAGGTGCTCTGTTATTTATTCCTGCTGCTAAAGCGATTAGTTATCCATTGTTTTTATCTGGATTGTTTATAATAGGAACAGGTTTGGCATTATTACAGACGGCTTCCAATCCTTATGTTACAATTTTAGGTCCAATAGAGAGTGCCGCACAACGAATTAGCTTTATGGGTGTCTGTAATAAATTAGCTGGTTATTGTGCTGTTTTTTTATTGAGTTCATTGTTTTTAGAAAATATAGACCAAATAGAAGCCTCTCTACCCGCGATGAGCGCTGTAGAAAAAGCGCAGGAATTGCAATTTCTTGCTAATAAAGTGATAAGACCTTATTCAGTGATATCTACTTCTTTTGGTTTATTGGGGATTTTATTATTACTTATTCGTTTGCCTGAGCCTGTGGAGAATAATGATACAGAAAACTCACAAACGGCTTCTAGTGTCTTAGGTCATCGCAATTTGGTTTTGGGTGCAGTAGCCTTATTTTTCTATGTGGGTGCAGAAGTGATTAGTTATGATGCTTTCACTACTTTTGGTGAAACTTTAGGATACTCCAAACAAGTGGCTTCTAAATTTGCAGCTAATACTGCTATTGCTATGTTAGTCGGTTATTTTCTTTCTATAGCTCTCATTCCTAAAATAATCAGACAAAGACCTGCATTGATTATTTCTGCAGTATTAAGTATTGTTTTTTTAGTCTTGGCGATGATAACTGAAGGATATACGGCTATAGTCTTTTTTGCATTGCTGGGTTTGTCCCAATCTGCAATGTGGCCGATTATATGGCCATTAGCATTAAATGGTTTAGGTAAACATACTAAGATTGCTTCTGCAATATTAGTGATGATGATTGTAGGAGGAGCAGTGTTAATGCCTTTGATGGGTGTATTTGCTGAGTGGATAGATTCAAAAAAACTAGGATTTTTAATCATGATACCGGGCTGGTTGTTTTTAATTTACTACGCATTAGTTGGTTATAAAACTCCTTATGGCAATAATGAAGCAGTATAATCTTGAATTAAAATGACTTTTGTGCTTTTTCTTCAACTCTTTCAAATTCAAAACATTATTTTTGACATTGATATATATGGAAATGCTTAAAAATATTAAAGGTCAACTTTTTTTATTATTGTTTAGTTCGTTGTTATTTGCATTAAAAAATGCTAATGCACAGAGTTCGACAATTCCTCAGGGGTCGCCTTCTTACCACATGTTAGGTAGGCTGGAGATTACTTGTGGCAAATTGATGGAAGGCTATCATAGTGTTAATAAACCTATTGATAGGTTAGGAGCAATGGAGTATGTCAGTTATATAGATACAGTGAGTAACTGTGAATTGTCTGATGTTGATTTGGCCAATATGGACTATCTCTATAGAGACAATATGGAATTTAGCGAAAAAGGAATGCGTGAGAGTAGAAAACCTATTTTGAAAATTTTTTATAAGCAACCTGCCAATTTTTTAAGTGTCAATAAGTCTAAGTTTAAAGCTGTACTAAATCCAGTCGCCCAAATAGGAGTGGGATTTGATGCGGATAATCTGAGCGGTAATAAAGTGAAACAGATCAATGCTAAAGGATTTGAAATCAGAGGTCAAGTGGACAAAATGTTGAGTTTTTATACTTTTTTTACTTCTGAACAAGCATTTTACCCAGGGTTTATAAATGATGAAATAAGGTCAACAAAAGGAATACCGGGAGCTGGATATTATAAAAGATTCAAAGATGGAGGATATGACTATTTTAGAGCAAAAGGTTATATCGCTTTTACGCCATCTAAGTATATTAGTTTTCAATTTGGGCATGATAAAAATTTTATAGGTGATGGTTATCGATCATTGTTACTATCTGATTATGGAAATGATTATCTTTTTCTCAAGGTCAACACGAGAGTTTGGAAATTAAATTATACTAATATTTTTGCTGAGCTGACCAGCGAATACCCTCGTCGTCAGGATACTTTGTTGAATAAGAAATATATGGCTGTTCATCATTTAAGTATCAATGCTACCAAATGGTTGAACTTAGGTGTTTTTGAATCGGTCGTGTTTTCGAGACAGAATCATTTTGAATTACAATATCTCAATCCGATAATTTTTTATAGATATGTAGAACAGATTTTAGGCAGCCCTGATAATGCTATGATTGGGTTTGATTTCAAAGCCAATTTTGCTAAGCATTTCTCTATTTATGGACAATTATTGTTGGATGAAATGAATATCAGTCAAGAATTTGATTTCAAAGGAAAAGGAGTGAAAGGATTTTTTAAACCCAATCGCTGGTGGGGAACCAAGGTAGGTACTCAATTGGGAATGAAGTATATTAATATGTTTGGCATCGATAATTTGGATTTTCAAATTGAAGGGAATATAGTCAGACCATATACTTATTCACATAATGATGAAATAACCACTTGGACACATTATAATCAACCATTGGCGCATCCATTAGGGGCAAACTTTACTGAAATTGTATCCATTATAAGATATCAGCCCTCTCCCAAATGGTTTATTATGGCTAAACATATCAGAGCTAGATATGGCGAAGATGTTGATAGTTCCAATTGGGGAAAAAATATTTTTACATCTTATAGAGATAAAGAAAAGAATTTTGATAATTATGTAGGTCAGGGAGTACGCACCAAACTTAATTTGACGGATTTGATTGTAACTTTTATGCCATGGCACAATATCTTTTTTGATTTTAATTATCGTTTTAGAAGAGTGAATAGTGAGATAGATACTAGAGATAGAAATACTCATTTTGTCAATTTGGCTATGAGATGGAATATTCCATATCGTCACATAGATTTTTAATTGAATGATTAGCTATTGTGTCTAGTTTTAATATTGTCAGAATAAGAGTTTAGATAAATGGTTTTAAGATTGTAAAATTGATATTGTTCAACTTTATTACCATTTTAATGTTTTAATCAGTAATTTGAATATTGCAAAAAGGTGAATGAATGGCTGACTCTTTTACAGGAAATATTTTTGAGACCAATCAGACAATGTCTTTTGAGGATTTCAGAAGAGAAGTTCTTGATGACTTTAAAATTGCTAATATTAGCCGAGAAATAAGTCTGCTAGGTCGTAAGGAAGTATTGACTGGAAAAGCAAAATTTGGAATTTTTGGTGGAGGTAAAGAATTGCCTCAAATAGCGATGGCTAAAGTCTTTCAAAATGGAGATTTTAGAGCGGGTTACTACAGAGACCAGACTTTTGCTCTGGCTACAAAAATGGTGACTATTGAGCATTTATTTGGACAATTATATGCCAATCCTAATTTGGCTTATGAACCTCATTCAGCGGGTAGGCAAATGAACAACCATTTTGCTACAAGAAATTTGAAACCAGATGGTTCGTGGAAAAATTTGACTCAACAGAAAAACTCAGCAGCTGATAATTCTCCTACTGCCAATCAAATGCTTAGGGCTTTAGGGTTAGCATTAGCATCTAAAAAATATAGAGAATTGAAAAACATTCTTGAAGATGAACGTTTTTCAATCAATGGTGATGAAGTCTGCTTTGTCTCAATAGGTGATGCGAGTACCTCAGAGGGTTTCTTTTGGGAAGTGCTCAATGCTGCTTGTGTTCAACAAGTTCCTATGATAGTGAATGTATGGGATGATGGTTATGGGATATCTGTTCCTAAATCTTTACAGACTGCAAAGTCTTCTATCTCAGAGGCAAGCAAAGGGTTTCAGGGTACAGCTGAACATCCTTCATTGAAAATAGTGAAAGTGAAGGGCTGGGATTATCCAGAATTGTTGAAAACCTATAAAGAGATTATTGCCGATGTAAGAGCAAACCATCAGCCTGTGCTTGTTCATATTGAAGATTTAATTCAGATTCAAGGTCATTCTACTTCTGGTTCGCATGAGAGGTATAAGTCCAAAGAGAGGCTGGCATGGGAAAAGGAAATGGATGGGATACATCAGATGCAACAATGGATATTGCAAAATCATTTGGCTTCTCAAGAAGAGCTACAGCTACTCAAAGCTGAAGCTAAAGAAGATGTCAGAAAGGCTCAGAAGAAGGCATGGTCAGATTTTAATGGTCCTATTCATGAGGAATTGATGGAAGCATTGTCATTGATGGAAGTTTTGCAAGAAGCTTCTGTTTTTAAGGATAATCTTAAAGAACTCATCAAAGAGGTAAAATATGCAATTGAGCCTACGCGGAGAGATTTTTTAAAGCTTGCTCATGAGGTACTTTTGTTAACAAGAGAGGAACAGATACCTGAAAGGCAAAAACTATCTGCTTGGTATGAAGAAAACCGCTTAATCAATAAAGAGAGATTTTGTACTTATTTACATACCAACTCTATTGATTCACCGTTGAAATATCCAATTGTTCCAGTAGAATATGAAGAAAAACCTAAGATATTAAGTGGTTATCAGGTGTTAAACCTTTGTTTTGATATGAATTTAGACCGAGATCCACATATTATCGCTTTTGGTGAAGATGTAGGTTATATTGGAGATGTAAACCAAGCATTTAACGGTCTGCAAGAAAAATATGGCAAAGAACGTGTCTATGATACAGGCATCAGAGAAGCTAGTATTATAGGCGAAGGGATAGGGCTTGCTATGCGAGGCTTGAGACCTATTGCTGAAATTCAATATCTGGATTATATCAATTATGCTTTAAGTCCTTTGATGGATGATCTTGCTTGTCTTTCTTATAGAACTAAAGGTGGTCAGAAGGCTCCTTTGATAATTCGAACAAGAGGGCATAGATTGGAAGGGATTTGGCATACTGGTTCACCTATGAGCATGTTATTGGGAAGTCTGAGGGGAATTCATATTTGTGTACCTAGAAACATGACTCAAGCAGCTGGTTTTTATAATTTATTATTGAGATGTGATGAGCCAGCATTGGTGATTGAATGTCTGAATGGATATCGCTTAAAGGAGAAAATTCCTTCTAATCCTGGAGATTTTACTGTGCCATTGGGAGTGCCAGAAATATTAAAAGAAGGGAAGGATATAAGTTTAGTGACTTATGGTTCGTGTGTAAGAATTGCCCAAGATGCGATTCATTTGCTTGAAGAAGTGGGTGTCAGTGTGGAATTAATAGATGTACAAACACTTTTGCCTTTTGATATTCATGGTTTGATTGGACAGTCTGTCAGAAAAACGAATAAGGTTGTGTTTTTAGATGAAGATGTTCCTGGAGGTGCTAGTGCCTATATGCTTGAACAAACAATGACGCATCAAAATATATTCAATTATTTAGATGCTGCGCCAGTCTGTATGAGTGCGACTCAGCATAGAGCTTCTTATGGCAGTGATGGTGATTATTTTTGCAAACCCAATGCAGAAGATATCTTTAACCAACTCTACCAACTGATGAATAATCATAATCCTATACAATTTCCTATTTTTTGAAAATAACTATAAAATATAGAAACTATGTTTTTAGATTTTGTCCTAAAATAGATTTGTGAATAACATGGGTGAATAGATGAGAATATAATAACTCTTCAGGACTATAAATGAACTTTAAATTTATATTTTAAACTTTCTACCAACCATTTTTCAGTATTATGCCAAAAAAAATCAGGAGAAGAAATCCTTCCTCTCCTGATGAAAATAGCTTATCTAAATATCCGTATGATATACAGGGATATTAAATAATATTTTTATTTACTATAAAACTTTTTGTTGCCATTGGCATAATCAATAAGGATTTGGGCAGGCTCAAAACGCTCACCATATTTAGCAGCTAATTGATTCAGCGTATCTACAGCAGTTTGTGCACCTATACTATCAATATATCTGAATGGTCCACCTCTGAATGGAGGGAATCCCAAACCAAACACAGCTCCGATATCTCCGTCTAAAGGATTGGATATGATTCCTTCTTGAAGACACAAAGCCGCTTCATTGACCATTGCCATTGCACAACGCATTTGTATCTCATTTGCATCCATTTTCTTACGGGAATTTCCACCATAGAAAGAATAGATTTGACCATCTACTTGTCCAGATATTTTTTTACCTTTTTCGTCATATTGATAGAAGCCTTTTTTGTTTTTCCTTCCTTTATATCCTTCTTTTGAAATTTCTAACAAGGTTTTACTGACTTTGAATTTTGGTCTTGCAGCCAACATTTCTTGCATAAGTTCTCCACTCATAATATGAGCGCCGACATCAATTCCTACTTCATCTGCTAATGTGATAGGTCCTACAGGGAATCCAAATAGATTCATCACTTTATCAACTTGTAGTATATCTGCTCCTTCATCTAATAATAACTGAGATTCATTCATCAAAGGAGCTAAAATTCTAGTCGTATAAAATCCTGGACCATCATCTACAACAATGACTGTTTTACCTTGGCGAACTCCAATATCATAGCAAGTAGCAATGACCCAATCCGCAGTTTTGTCTGTCTTGATAATTTCCAATAGAGGCATTTTGGGCACTGGAGAAAAATAGTGCATTCCGATAAACAATTCTGGATGTTTGGCTTGAGCAGCGATATGCTTAATGGGTAATGCAGATGTATTAGTGGCAAAAATAGTATTGGGTTTTGCATTTTTTTCAACATCATCTAAAATACTCTGCTTTAATTTTAAATTTTCAAACACTGCTTCTATAACCAGTTCTTGATTATCCAAATCTTCATAATTCAAGCTTCCAGCTAATAATGACATTTTTTCTTCCAGTTCTATTGGAGTCATCGCTTTTTTTGCCACTCGCTTAGAATAGTTGTTGTAGATAGTTTTGTAAGCAGAACTAATCATGTCTTGATTGACATCTTTTAAAAGCACATGAATATCATCATTGATAGAAACTTCTGCAATGCCAGCACCCATAAATCCAGCACCAATCATTCCTATTCGATTTACATTTTTTACTTTTTCTTCGCCATAAGGATTTTTCTTTTTATCTGTCATGGCAAAAAAGATATTGATTAATTGATGAGATACAGGAGAAAGGATGAGTTCTTCAAATTTTTCTACTTCTGCAGCATAGCCTTTTTCAATCCCCTGATTCTAACCTATTTCTACACATTCTATTATCTTATAAGGAGCGGGATAATTGCCATGGGTTTGTTTATCTACCATTTTTTTGGCTTGGTCAAATACAATTTTATTGAGCAAAGGTGCTTCGAGAACAATATTTGTCAACGTTTTTTGTAAAGAGGGCAAGCCTGCTTTTACAGTCTCAATATTCAACACATTTCTTTCTCTAACAATAGGTTTGCTTACCATTTCCAGGGCTAATTTTTGAGCTGCAAGTTGTAAAGCATTGACGTGGACAACTTTATCTACTAATCCCATTTTGAGAGCAGGGTATGGAAAGATATTCTTTCCAGTTAACATCATATCCAATGCAGCTTGAAGCCCCACTAAGCGAGGAAGACGCTGTGTGCCTCCACCTCCAGGTAATAAACCAAGTTTGATTTCAGGAAGAGCCATTTTTGTAGATTTATCATTACTACATATTCTAGCATGACAAGCTAGGGAGATTTCAAGTCCAGCTCCTAGAGCATTGCCATGAATAGCTGCTACAATCGGTTTTTTAGAATTTTCAATTTGATTTAATATCTTATGTCCTTTCTCTGAAATTGGTTTCCAGTCTCCTATATTTTTAACTTTTTGAAATGCTTCAATATCGGCTCCAGCAATAAAATCTTTCTTTTTACTACTAAGAACAATTGCTTTTATAGAATTGTCGTTATTAATTTCCTCAAATACTTCTTCAAAAAGCCCTATTAAATCTGGACCAATTTTATTAATTTTCTCATTTTTCTGATCCATCCAAATAGTACAAACTCCATTCGGGTTCTTCTCAATATAGATATAATCTTCTTTTTTTATGGTTGCCATACTATATCAATTATTTTATTTTTTCTTTTAATGAGTCTAACTTATCTTCTGCAATTTCAATTACATTTTTAGCTATTTTCTTCACTTTTTGCTCTGTGGTTTCGTATTTCTTGATAATCATAGCATGGCCATGAGCACCAGCTGCACAAGCAGCTAAAAGAGCATATTTGCCGTCACCAGCTTGAAGGCGGTTGGCAGCCATGGTTAATAATCTTCCGCCAGTGGCTCCGAAAGGATGCCCTATAGATAATGAACCTCCCCATTGATTGACTTTGCTTAAAGGAATGCTTCCTACAGGTTTATCTAATCCCAATTGTTTTTTACACCATTGTTCTGATTTTAAAGCATTTAGGTTAGCTAAAACTTGCCCTGCAAAGGCTTCGTGGATTTCAAATACATCTATATCATCTATTGTCAATCCTGTTTGTTCCAATACTTTAGCAATAGAATATGCAGGACCTAAAAGTAATTCATCATACAAATCTCCAGCAGTAAAAACATAATCTACTATTTCCGCTTTGGGAGTTAGACCTAGCTCTAGTGCTTTATCTTCAGAAGCCAACAGTACTGCAGTAGCACCATCCGTTAGGAATGATGCATTAGCAGCAGTGATAGTGCCAATATATTTATCAAAAGCGGGTTTTAATTTTGAGATTTTTTCTACGGTTGTATCTCCACGCACTCCATTGTCGATAGAAATTGGTGCAAAATTGGGAGGTAATTGAACAGAAATAACATCTGATAAATGACCTGCAGCTTGTGCTTTTCCTGCATTTTGATGTGATGCTGCCGCAAAATCATCTTGCTCTTCTCTAGTAACTCCAAACTTTTGTATTAATATTTCACAGTCAACTCCCATTGTTCGTCCGGTAATAAATTCTGAAACTGAGGGTCTATCAGGTAGTAAATCAGTAGGACGTAAAGTCATAGCAAATTTTGCATATTCTATAGGTTTACTGATTTTTTGAGCTGCAAATAATTTTTTACGCATTTCTTTTGTATAGCCGATAGGAGTGTCTGATGTACACTCAGTGCCACCCGAAATAATGACGGCAGATCTACCGAGTTGAATAGAATCAACAGCATTTGAAATTGCTTGATTAGCTGAAATACATGCTTGCTTTACTGTGTTGCAAGGCACTTTAATGGGCATTCCGGCAGTAACAGCAGCTTCACGAGCAGGATTCTCTGTTCGTACATTTGAAATCACATTTCCATATACCACTCTGTCCACTTCATTAGGATTTATACCAGTACGGTCCAATAAGCCTTTAATGGCATATTGCCCTAATTGGTATGACATCAAATCCATAAAATCTGTTCCTGATTTTAAAAATGGTGTTCGTACACCATCTATAAATACTACTTTCTTCATTTGTTTAGTTAATTGATATTTTAGTTGCTAAAAATAATAAAATTTCAATGCGTGCATTCAAAACCAATATTAATTTATTAAAAAGAAGTGTTAATGTTAAAACTATTGCTTCTGGATACTTTTAATTCTTCCTTTTAAGAATGGTTTGTCTATTTAGAAATGCTGAAAATAAAATTGTATTACTTGTTCAAAGTGAAATTTATTTTGGTTTCTAAAGTCTATTATTGATGTAATAAAGCAATGTTAATCAATGAAAGTGGCGTTTTCAATGATATAGAAAAACTCTTCTGGGTCATTATAATTGAGTTTCAATATTCCTCTAATAGTTTTATACGTGTCTGTTTTTATTTTGGTATTAGGTGTTTTCATATGTAGTATCATGACTGATGCAGGTCCTGCTTTACCGCAGAAAAAACAAGCTGCATAAGGATTAGCTGATAATGCTATTTCTTTTCCGCTGGGATCAAAAGGAATGAGATATCCTTGTATTTCTACTGTTTTACCTTCAAGTGATTTAATAAATGATGTAAATAAGGGAAATTTGAAGTTCTCTTCTAGTTTAGAGACATATTTTTCTTGATATCCTATTCCTTCAAGGATTTTCCATGATAATTTAGTTTGAGCAGAAAGTGAGGTAATTCCCCATGTTGTGATTAGAATTAAAAGGATAGCCTTTTTAGTCATCAGCAAGAATTTTTGATATATTCAATCTAAACGCATAAACCATAGGAATAATTACTGATGCAGTACTAATAAATATTAATATTGGGAAAAGAAATTTTTCTGTTGGGGTGAATTTGTAGGCAATTGTCAAAGTTGTTTGGGTGATGATTTTGTTTTGTAATATCCATACTCCTAATCTACTAACTCCCATACCTGCCAGATAACCAATCGTAGTAGTCATCCATGTTTCAAAAAGAATAATTCTCATTAAATCATATTTAGTGGCTCCCATTAATCTCAATACTGCCATTTCATATTTTCGATCTTGAACTCTTTTATATACTGTAATAAATATACTAAGAGCCGAAAGGAAAATAATACTCCATGCTATCCCTTCTAGTAAAGTGGTGCCCAAACCAGTCAAATGCGATAGTTTATTAATTTCTAAAGCAGGTACTGCGGCTTGAAGTGGAGTCTCTGTATTGATTTCACGAGGAAGCGTCATTAATGCAGACGGACTTTTAAGCTCTACTAATAATGCAGTAAGTTCATTAATTTGAATGTTATTGTTATCTTGAGAATATTGCTCTGGATGATGAACCAACCATACAGTATTGGTATTGCAAAGGATAAGATAGTCAAGAACGGTTTCAGATTTTTTTAATATTCCTACAACTTTATACGGATGATCATTGTGTTTTTCTCCAATAGCTAAGTTGCCATGAGTCCCATAAAAAGTATCTCCTATCTTTATTTTTTTGATGGATGCAATGTCTGCACCTATAACGACATCAAAATTATTTTTAAACAATTGACCACTTGTAAATTCGGCATCATACTTTTTTAGGTAAGATTCATCTGTGCCTAATATTCGATAACCTTGATAATTGTCGCCATAAGCAAGGGGAGTGATACTTTTAATTTTTTTGTTATTCTGAAGTTTTTTTACTTCCTCCATAGGAATATTTCCTGTAGGTTGGTCGATATGATATATAGAAGACAGAACAAGTTGTAATGAACTTCCTTTAGCACCAACAACTAGGTCTATATTTTTTAAATCTTTAATTACATTTTGATTATAAGCGTGGTTTAATACAAGTATTAATGAAATAATTGTAGTTCCAAATGCTAATAGAATAATATTCAAAAACGTTGAAAGAAATTGATATGATAGACCTCCTATGATAATTTTTCTAATCATTATAAAGATATCTGAAGTTGAATGCTTCTTTTAATCCTGTCGTCATGAGATACTACCAAAAGTGCAGTGTTATCCAAATGACATGCTCTGTCTAATAACTCCATGACTTTTTCACTGTTTTTTTCGTCCAAACTGGAAGTAGGTTCATCTGCCAATAAGACTGCAGGTGCATTGATGATTGCTCTTGCAATACTGACTCTTTGCTGTTCACCCAAACTAAGGAACTGTGGTTTTCTATCTAATAATTGTGTAATTTTTAACTCTTCTGAAATATTGTGTAGCCTTTCTTTATTTACTTTCTTTTTGGCAAAATAGCAAGCAGCTAAAATATTGTCTTGAACAGAAAGTGAATGAATGAGGTGAAGTCTTTGAGGGACAAAACCGATTTTCTGACCTCTGTATTTGTCTAGTTTTCCATATCTCAATTTGGTGATATCAACTTCGTCAATAAAGATTTGTCCATGATTAGGAGTTAAAATGCCAGCTAATAGGTGTAATAGGGTAGATTTTCCATGACCAGAATTTCCATAGATTAATAATTTTTGACCTCTATCACATTTGATTGTTGGATAGTTAAATATCCTTTTGTTGTCATAAGTGAAAGAAAGTTCAGAAGTTTCTAGCATGATTTGTTCATTCTTTGCTAACAAGTTAACTATAATTTGTGTACTTTAAAAGACCTTGTATTAAAAAAGTTATTAATTGAAAGAATATTTTTAATATTTCTAATATTATCATTAAATATAACTAGATATCTAATAAAATCATAATAAATATTTTTTATTAATAAATTTAACTTAAATGAAGAAAATTCGAAGTGGCTCCACCAGGAATCGAACCTGGATTTCAGGCTCCGGAAACCTGCGCAATATCCATTATACTATAAAGCCAAAAATGAAGTCTGCAAATTTATAAATTTAATTGATGATTGCAATTTGCATTTTTGATTGACTTTTTGATATTTTTTTAGTAAAACTTTAGGTTTAAATTAATATATTATTAAAATAAAAATATAAAATATCATTTCGTATAGATTATTGTTCTTTTTGTCTAAATTATCTTTAAATTTATATTAAAATAGATATTTGTGGGCTGAATATATACTAGAATTTCATACTTTCGTTTAAAGTAAGAATTTATTTCTATTATACTTTTTGCCACTGATAGTTATCCATCAACAACACACACATACACACACAATAAACTATCAGTGGTGTTTTTTTTACTCAAATTATTGGTAGCAATTTCTTTGTATAAAAATCTTACTAATATTATTAGTGTTTTTATTGAATCAAAATATACTTTTTTATTTTATTGAATTATCAAGTACCTTTTTATGTACTTTTGTTAAACATGAAAATTGAGAAGATAGTATGTCAGTTGATAATTTAGTGGCGATAATTAAGGGGATGCAGGTGTATCAAAATGAAACACATGTATTGAAGGATGTTAATCTGGAAGTGAAAAGAAGAGATTTTATTTATGTCATTGGTAGAACAGGGAGTGGTAAAAGTTCATTTCTTAAGACATTATACGGGGACTTGGATTTAAGAAAAGCAGAAACTGCTATTGTTGCTGGATTTGATTTGAATAGTTTGAAGCCTTCTGATATTCCAATGCTCAGGAGAAAAATAGGAATAGTATTCCAAGATTTTCAATTGCTGACAGATAGGAATATAGAAGATAATTTGAAGTTTGTATTGGAAGCTACTGGCTGGAAAGACAAAGTACTTATTCAGTCAAAGATTCATGATATGTTGTCTTTGGTGAATTTAAGTGAAAAAAGCAAAAAAATGCCTTTTCAATTAAGTGGTGGAGAACAACAAAGGGTTGTAGTTGCTAGAGCTTTGCTGAATGACCCCAAAATTATTCTTGCGGATGAACCTACTGGAAACTTAGATCCTAGAACGACAGATGATATTATGAATCTTTTATTCAATATCAATAAAGAGTATGGAACTCCTGTGATTATGGCAACGCATAATTATCAGTTGATTGATAAATTCCCTGGAACTGTTTATATATGTTCCAATCATCAATTGAGACAGGGTGTTGAACTATCAACAGATGAAGATAAGCCTTCTGAAGAAGACTAAATCGATGTTTTAGAAAAGGGTATCATTATCGAAACAGGATAACCTTCTGTACGCTTCTTTTTAAGTTCATTATTTATATCTGAACTTCTTATCATCTGAATTGGCTTATTAGGGTCTCTGAAAAAGTTATTCCAATGATGAAAAATTACTTTTTGAGGTTTTAATTTTTGATAGGCTTCTTCAAATTTGGTTCCACATTTTTCTTTGTGCCAATAGGGATAAAATAATAAGTCAATTTGTTTTTCTTGATCTAGCTCATGAAGTTTTTCCAAACTACTAATTGGTATTTCGCCAGATGCTATCAGTAATCTTTTGACAATAGTATCATTATCCATGACATCTAAAAGATAACTGTATGTATGTCCTTCAAGCCATTGCCATACTGGGCCAGGTGCCTGAGCTAATGGTTTCTCATAAGCGCCAGTAAGTAGTTTGATTCTGCCAATATGAGGTTGATGCTCACTGTGGATTGGATAGATTCTAAATGTTTTATCAGAGCTATATATCCAATTTGGCTTGGCCATCCTTTCAATAGGATATTGTAGTAAATCTTTATTATTTTTAATCCAAGGTGACAAAGACAATAATGCACTACTACTTGCAACTATTTTGGCTCTATTATTAAAGTATGGCATGAAACTAGGAAAATCTAGACAATGGTCATAGTGCCCATGAGTAATCGTGATTAGAGATATATTTTCTTTTTGGGGGATTAAAGAGTTGATAAGAGTATCTCTATTGGGATATTTACCTGAGACGAGTTCTAGAAAGTTGGGGTTGCTGAAAAAGGGGTCATTGAGATAAGTATGACCTTTATAGGTAATAATAAAACATGAAGTACCTAGGTAATCTATTTCTATTCCTTTGTTATTTTCAGAAGGCTGATTAAAAATATAGGATTTCAAGTTTCCTAATTCTATTTTCTTACCCAAACTCATTAACTTTATAGGCACTAATAAAATTGGAACTAAAACCAATAGAGCAATAATTAATTTTATTTTTTTCATAACTATAAACAGTTAGTCAAATATAATTAATTAAATGAAATTTGAGAATTAAATTAATTAAATTATGGATAGTATTTTACCATTGTTACAAGCTACAAGAAAAGCATCGGTCGCTTTAAGAAAACTTTCAGATAAAGAACGTCAGGCTATTTTACAATCTATTGCTACCCAATTGTCTAAGAATGAATCCTTGATTTTATCTGAAAATCAAAAAGATTTGAATAGAATGGATGATAATAATCCAAAAAAAGATAGATTATTATTGAATCACGATAGAATACAAGGTCTTATTGAAAGCTTAAGTGATGTGTCAAAGCTATCAGACCCTACGGGAAGGCTGATTTCTGAATTTACAACTGACAAAGGTCTTCTTATCCAAAAGGTTTCTGTGTCATTAGGTGTTGTGGGTGTTATCTATGAGGCTCGCCCCAATGTTACGATTGATGTTGCTGCACTATGTTTGAAATCTGGTAATGCCGTGGTACTCAGGGGGGGATCAGATGCTGAATTTACCAATCTTTTTTTAGTGAAATTGATTCATGAAGCACTGAAATCACATGGACTACCTCCAGAGATAGTTCAATTATTACCAGTAGATAGAAAATTTGTTAAAGAGATGTTGGAGAGTGAAAAATATATTGATATTATTATTCCAAGAGGCTCTCAAGAACTGATTGATTTTGTTCGATTACATTCCAAAGTTCCTACAATAGAAACTGGAGCAGGAGTTTGCCATACTTATGTGGAGGCTAGTGCCGATCTGACTTCTGCTGCTAATATTGTTGTCAATGCTAAAACACAACGTCCAAGCGTATGTAATTCGCTAGACACTATTCTCGTAGATAAGAAGGTCGCTCAAGATTTTTTGCCATTATTGATTCCGGGGTTTAATCAATTTGGAGTTGAAATTTTTGCAGACAGTCTAGCTTATGATATTTTAGAGAAAGAAAATTATCAATTATTGCAGCATGCTACTCCTGAAAATTTTGGAATGGAATATCTCAGCCAGAAATGCTCTGTCAAAACTGTTGATA
Source organism: Chitinophagales bacterium (assembly GCA_023957235.1). Classification (GTDB taxonomy): domain Bacteria; phylum Bacteroidota; class Bacteroidia; order Chitinophagales; family JADIYW01; genus JAMLHH01. The sequence continues at coordinate 206,458 of JAMLHI010000006.1, forward strand.
ATATAGATGAAGCATTAAATCATATTCAAGAGTTTTCGTCCAAACATTCAGAAGCCATTGTTACTAAGAATGAAGATTTTGCTGAACGTTTTCTCAATGAAGTAGATGCAGCAGCTGTATATGTCAATGCATCTACAAGATTTACAGATGGAGGAGTGTTTGGTTTAGGAGCAGAAATAGGTATTTCTACTCAGAAACTTCACGCAAGAGGTCCATTTGCTTTGGAAAAATTGACAACAGAGAAATGGATATGTAGGGGAGAAGGGCAGATAAGATAATAGGATGAGATATATCTAATTTAATATCAATTGTTTTTAATTGAATGTTTCAATGAATTCTTTTACTGCTTCTTCAATTCGATTGGAATGAGCTTCTATATGCTTGATAAACGCAGTGCCAATGATAGCTCCCTGTAAATATTTAGCAGCAATATTAAAAGTGGATTTATCTCTAATTCCAAATCCCACTAATGCCGGATTTTTTAACTGAAGATTTCTTACTTTCGAAAAATAATCCTTTTGATTGTCTTCAAAATCGACTTTCCCTCCGGTGATGGTATTGGTAGAGACAACATAAATAAATCCTTCACTTTCTTTGTCTATCCATTGGATACGTTGTTCGGAAGTCTGAGGAGTGATTAAAAAGATATTAGATAAATTTTTTGATTTGAATTTTTCTTGATAAGAATCTAAGTACTCTTCCATTGGTAAATCTGGAAGAATGATTCCATCAATTCCACAAGCTACTGCATCATCAATAAACCTATCAAAACCATATTGCATAGGAGGATTGAGATAGCCCATTAAGACTAAAGGAATACTTACCTTTTTCCGTATGTCTTTTAATTGGGAAAATAAATAGGGAATGGTCATTCCGTTTTTTATTGCCACATTATTACTATGCTGAATAGCAGGTCCATCAGCTGTAGGGTCTGAAAATGGTATCCCTATTTCAACCATATCTACTCCTGCTGCTTCTAAAGCTATTAATATTTGGGGTAGGCTATCCAGATAAGGAAACCCTGCAGTAATAAATATGCTTAAGACATTCTCTTTTTTATCTAAAAATAACTTTTGTATTCTGTTCATGATATATGTTTAAAACCCAATCGTTTTTTATAAATTCTTAAACTCTCTGATATAGGTGTCCAAATCTTTATCACCTCTTCCAGATAAATTGACTATTACAATTGAATCAGAAGGGGCGTTGAGCTCTTTTAATTTAGCCAATGCGTGTGCGGATTCCAAAGCTGGAATAATACCTTCTAATCTACTTAATTCCATGACAGAATCTAATGCTTCTTGGTCGGTCGCTGACATAAATTGAGCCCTTCCTGATTCAAATAACCATGCATGTATTGGGCCTATGCCTGGATAATCTAGGCCTGCGGAAATAGAATGGGGTTCTACAACCTGACCATCTAAAGTCTGCATAAACAAGGTTTTGCTACCATGTAACACACCTGGTTTTCCTAGTATTGTCGTTGCTGCAGACATCCCTGAATTAACTCCATGACCAGCTGCTTCTACCGCTACCAAATGAACATCTTTTTCATCTAAAAAATGATAAAAGGCACCAGCAGCATTGCTTCCTCCTCCCACACATGCTATAACGTAGTCAGGATTTTCTCTACCTTCCTTTTCTTGAAGTTGCCAACGAATTTCCTTGCTGATAATGGATTGAAAACGAGCAACCATATCTGGGAAAGGGTGAGGTCCGACGACTGAGCCAATGATATAATGAGTGTCATCTGGATGACTTATCCAATCGCGCATTGCTTCATTTGTAGCATCTTTTAGCGTTTTACTACCACTGGTTGCTGGTCGAACTTCTGCACCCAACATACGCATACGCTTGACATTAGGTGCTTGTCTTTCAATATCGACTTCTCCCATATATACGATACACTTCATGTCCATCAAAGCACAAACTGTCGCTGTTGCAACCCCATGTTGGCCAGCTCCTGTTTCAGCAATGATGCGAGTCTTGCCCAATCTTTTAGCGAGCAATATTTGACCTATTGTATTATTGACTTTGTGAGCCCCAGTGTGGCACAAATCTTCACGTTTAAGATAGATTTTGTAACCGTATTTTTGAGATAATCTTTTTGCAAAATACAATGGAGTAGGCCTGCCAATATAATCTTTTAGTAAAGCATCCATTTCTTTAATAAAATCTTCACTATTGATTATCTCTAAATAGTTACGTTGGAGATAATCGATATTTTGATGAAGCATTTCGGGGATATAAGCACCTCCATAAGGGCCATAAAATCCTCTTTTGTCAACTTGAAAAGCCATTTTCTACTCTTTGTATTTTATTATTTAGAGATTCTTATATTTTTTATCATGTTCAGAAATTTAATTAGCTACCCTAAATATCTTATCATTTAATATGGTATTTTTTGTGGTAATTATTAGAAAACTCTCTAGAAGATTTTTATCAACATCTGTCATTAGCGCAAATTTACTCATTCAAAGATATTTTTTTAAAGAATTTCTATTTCATTTATAAATCATCCAATCCTATTTTGATAATGTTTTGAAATATACTTTGATTATAATTGAATAAAATTTCATATTTATTATTGAGGTTTAACCTTGATTGAAAAAAGCGAGTGCAATTCTATGTTTTGTTTACATTAACTTAACTTATTAAATTATTAACCTTTTTTAGGAATTTTAAAAAAATGATACACTTTCAAATTATTTTTTTATAATTGTCGCTTCAATCTATTTTTTGAAATAAAATGGTAATAAGTGTATTAAAAGAAACAAAGGAGCACGAAAGGAGAGTAGCTCTTACTCCTGATCTCATCAAGATGCTCATTAAGAAAGGGTTTGAGATAGTTGTCGAAAGTAAAGCAGGAGAAACTTCCTATTATAAGGATGAAGATTATGTTGCAGCTGGAGCCAAGATTGTAGATAAATCTCAGGCATGTGCTTCTGATATAGTTTTGAAGGTAAATGCACCGACAATTCAAGAAATAGGATTAATGAGGGAGAATACTTGTTCTCTTTCACTTCTATATGGTTATACTCAACCAGAAGTATTAGATGCTTTTAACGCTAGGAAAATTTCATCATTTGGACTAGATGCTATCCCTAGGATTTCGCGAGCTCAAAAAATGGATGCCTTGAGCTCACAAGCCAACCTTGCTGGATATAAATCTGTGATTATGGGAAGTAATGCTTTAGGAAAGATTTTCCCATTAATGATGACAGCTGCAGGTACTATTACTCCGGCAAAGGTGTTGATTTTTGGTGCAGGTGTTGCTGGTTTGCAAGCTATAGCTACCGCCCGCCGTTTAGGTGCTGTCGTTGAAGTAACAGATGTAAGACCTGAAACAAAAGAGCAAGTAGAATCTTTGGGAGGTCGATTTTTAACCGTTGAAAGTGAAGGAGTTAAAATAGAAGGTGGATATGCTAAAGAGGTATCTAGCGAGTTTTTGGCTAAACAAAAGCAATTAATTGAAGATAAAATTAAAGATGCAGATTTAGTGATTACAACAGCTTTAGTAGTAGGAAAAAAATCACCTATTTTGATCACTAAGGAAATGGTCGGTTCTATGAAAAATGGTTCTGTTATTGTAGATATGGCAGTTGAATGGGGTGGAAATTGTGAGTTATCTCAGGTCAATCAGACCATCGTTAGTAATGGAGTGACCATTATCGGAGAATCCAATCTGCCGTCTTTGTTACCTGTCAATGCTAGTCAATTGTATGCAACTAATATTAGTACTTTGCTTTTGCATTTGGCTAATAAAGATGGATATACCTTCAATTTGGAGGATGAAATCACTCAAGGATGTCTTATTACTTATGAAGGTAAGACTGTTCATGCTTTTACCAATCAGATTTTACAAAAAAACAATTAAAATTCTAATTATGACAATAGAAGTATTTATACCATTATTGACTGTACTTGCACTAGGTACATTCTTGGGTTTCGAATTAATTTCTAAGGTTCCTCCTACACTGCATACTCCATTAATGTCTGCTTCAAATGCAATTTCAGGTATTACAATTGTGGGAGCAATTATTGCATGTAATGAACTTGGTTATTCAACCATGAGTAAATGGTTGGGTATATTAGCCTTGATATTAGCTACAGTCAACGTAGTGGGTGGTTATTCCGTAAGTGACAGAATGTTGAAAATGTTTAAGAAAAAATAATCTAATATCTCTATCCAATGAAATTGTATATCGAAATAGCATATTTAATATCCTCTATACTATTTATTGTAGGAATTAAAATGCTTAATAAAACACAAACAGCCCGTAAAGGGAATTTTGTTTCAGCTATAGGAATGTTTATAGCCATATTAGCTACAGTTGTACAAGTTAGAGCTATTACTCTAATAGATATTTTTGCTGGTATTCTTATTGGATCTATTATAGGTTTATATTTTGCATATAAAGTAAAAATGACCCAAATTCCAGAAATGGTTGCTGTCTTTAATGGTTTTGGAGGTTTGGCTTCTCTAGCGATTGCGCTTTCTGACTATTGGCTCAATACTCAGGAAGGACTAATGGCTGGCTATAGTGATTTGATTGTGCCCATCTCTGTCATATTGAGTATTTTTATCGGAGGTATCACATTTACTGGTTCTATGATAGCCTATTTAAAGTTAAATGGTAAAATTTCAGGTCGAGCCATTGTCTTTTCGGGTCAGCATCCTTTGAATTTGGCATTAATTATTTTATCTATAGTATTGTCTGTATTTGTAGTTATTAATACCAGTGATCCAATATATATTTTATTGATTTCTCTCCTTTCCCTAGTTTTAGGTGTGCTTTTGGTGATTCCAATCGGTGGAGCTGATATGCCAGTAGTGATTTCGCTTCTGAATTCATACTCTGGTATGGCAGCATGTGCTACTGGATTTGTATTGAGCAACAACGTATTGATTATTTCTGGTGCTCTGGTAGGTGCTTCTGGTATTGTCTTGACGCAAATTATGTGTAAAGCGATGAATCGTTCTTTAATGAATGTTTTGTTGGGAGGATTTGGACAGACTGCTGGTTCTGCTGGTTCAGTAGATGGAGGTAGTGATATTGTTGTAAAAGAAGTAGGAGTGGAAGAAGCAGCACAGATTTTTGATTCAGTGTCTTCATTAATTATTGTTCCAGGATACGGTATGGCAGTTGCTCAAGCTCAACATGCTATTCGAGAAATGTATGAAATTTGTGAGAAGAAAAATATAAATGTTCGTTTTGCAATTCACCCTGTAGCTGGAAGGATGCCAGGTCACATGAATGTGTTATTAGCTGAAGCTAATATTCCTTATGATAAGCTGATTGAAATGGAATTGATTAACGATGATTTTTCAAATACAGATTTAGTATTTATCGTAGGAGCAAATGACGTTGTTAACCCTGCTGCCAAAACCAACCCTAATAGTCCAATATTTGGTATGCCAGTTTTAAACGTTGAAAAAGCACAAACGGTAATTGTTTCAAAACGAGGAATGGCTCCAGGATATGCCGGTATTGAGAATGAATTATTTGGAGCAGACAACTGTTTGATGTTGTTTGGAGATGCTAAACAATCGATCACAAAATTGGTCAATGAATTGAAAGAATTGTAAATTTTAAATTCAATAATTTTTAAAAGACCATTATTCTGTAATGGTCTTTTTTTATAAAGATAAGCGTTGTGTATTGAATGAAAGATGCTGATATATAAGAAGTTATCTGTAGTTGTTCAAGTATTAATGTACCCTGTCACCCCTGATATCTAGAGATTGAATGATATCGGCTTCATGGTTTAACCATTCTTCCCATCTGGATTTGACTTTTGCTTTATCCAAATATTTGTTGGCAATATCTAGAAACATCGTATAATGTTGTGCCTCAGCAATCATTAGTTTTCTATAAAAATCTTTTAATGAAGTATCTGAAATTCCTTCGGATAACAATCTAAATCTCTCACATGAACGTGCTTCAATCAAAGCAGACATTAACATTTTGTCTAAAAATCTATCTTCACTTTTCCCACCTTTAATGGCAAATTTGGATAACAGATTCACATATTCATCTTTTCTCTGAAAACCTAAATGAAGATTTCTCTTTTTCAATTCTGCTAATACCATTCTGAAGTGTGCCCATTCTTCTGATACAACAGGAGTTAGACGCTCTACTAAATAATCTTTATCAGGGTATAATTGGATGAGTGCTATGCAAGTAGATGCCGCTTTTTGTTCGCAATAGGCATGATCTGTTAATATTTCTTCTATACTTTTTTCAGCAAGATTGACCCATCTAGGATCAGTAGGAAGTTTTAATCCAAGCATTATCTAAATAAATATAGATGTAAAATTAGCCATTTTTATCACTATTAGACTTTCTATAGGAGTGTATCATTGAAAGTTTTGAGTACTTAATGAATATGCTTTACATAATTTTACAAAGAAACTATTTTGCTACATAATCTATCATCTAGGTAGTTTTAGTTCTATATCAATTTTTTTGAAGTATTTTACCCTTCTATTTGTATAAAATTTATCCTTTTATATAAGTTCTTTTGTTGTATTTGCTATAATTTAGTTAGAACCTAAACAGGGTCATTATTTCATTCATTACTAAGTTGATTTTTTATCTATTTTTTTTTAGAATTCCTAGACGAGTCATTCCTCTATATGGCCAAATTGGAATTATTTGGTTGAATATTTCAAGTCAACTACAACTGCTTCTTGTATATTCTTTTAATCTCCTTCAATTATCTGTTTGAATTTTTCGAAAGGAGTATTATTTTTCAAATTATTACCTTCCAGAATGTGGCATTATTTTCAATAAATGATTACTTTACAGATAGATAAGTAGTAAGTCTTATTTTATTATATTTAGTGTATGAAAAATATTTATTATATCTTTTTGCTTTTTACGACTTTGTCATGTAAAAAGGAGGCAAGTAAAAACTTTGATGAAAATATCTCTGTTAGAATTACCAAAGTAGAACAAACTATTAGCCCTAATACTTTTCCATTTAAGAATTTTGTTTTTGACCATGTCAGTTATGTGTATGATGGGAATACCATTCAATCTATTTTGATTGAAGAAGAAAATGCAGATAAAATGTCTATTGATATTACTTTAGAAAAAAATAATTATATCCTTTCTTTTCCTAATCATATTCGATTGTCAGATCCTTTGACTAATACTATTGCCTTAAAATCATTGAAAATTGTTCCTTTTGAGAACTCTTTAAGGTGGATTTCTAATGAATATGCAGTAATAAATCCCATAACTTCTGAAACATCTATTAAAAATAGGACGCTTACCTATGAATATAATGAATCAAGAATTTTTTCACAGTTAAAAAGTGTTTTTAATGGTGGAGATGGGGCTTATTTATGGGATGGCGAAGGACAAAGCCTAAAAATTAAAGAGATGAATGGAGATTTGGTATCTAAATATTCAATTTCTAACCGTCAGGCGATGTTTTCTAAAGATATTAAAAGTGGTGAAGACTTAGAAGTGTCGTTGACTTATGAATATGTTCCTGAAATTCCAGATGGATTAGTAAATATTGTCAATCAAGCAATTATGGGTATTTATAATCTAGGTTTTGAAGATTATTATTTTACTTGGCCATATCATTTGAATAAGGATAATCATATCAATTTGGCTCAAAATTTTTCGATTGGAAATGGAACTCATCCATATATTTTTGCAGACTGGATATTAGGATTTGGATTTCCTCAATTTAAGTTTTTTCCAACTTCTCAAAATCGTTTGATTTCTTCAAAGCATTTAAAAGGTAAAGTTTTTAGTGGTTTGGATGCTGTAGATTCAAGTTTAGTTTATAATAAGATAGATTCAATTGTCAGCTATCCTTATCAGTTTGATAGTATTCAGCAGTATATTGAAATATCGGGTTTAAAGATTTATTATAAGATTATAAAGTGATAAATATATTAATATCTATGGATTTCAATTGAAATCAGTATGACTAGTTTTTCTATCAAACATAACATTTGTATATTGAGCTTTATAAATTTTATAGCGTGTCAATATTTAATTCTGATAAAGATTATAAATTAAGTTTATTTGATTTTGTTCCTACTATTATCAAGACACTACCACAAAAGATTCCCCATCTTATTTTAGGGGGTATTCCTGCTTTAATTCAAAAAGATAGCGATGAACAATCTATTGGCAAGGTGTTAGAAACTAATGCCATAAAATTCAAAAGCCGGCCAGCAATTTATTTTGAAAATCAAGTTTGGACACATCGTCAATTCAATGAAATCTCCAATCAGTATGCCCATCTATTTCATCATTATGGTGTCAAAAAAGGACAAGTTGTGGCTGTGTTTTTAGAGAATAGACCAGAAGTGCTTTTTGCTGTAGCTGCATTGGCCAAAATTGGAGCTATAGCATCTTTAATCAATTCCAATCAACGCTCACAGATATTGAGACATAGTATTGATCAAAAAAATGATGGTTTTTATTTCATTGGTAATGAATTAAGAGAAGCTTTTGAAGAAATAAGAAATTCACTGACTACTTCAAGTGGTTATCAAGTTTGTTTTGGTGTAGCAGATGGTAAAAAGTATTCATTTTCAGATGATTATATTTCTGTGACCAAGGTATTAGATAAATTTCCTAAATCCAACTTTCCCGGTGTTCAAAACATCCTTTCTGGAACACCATTTGCTTTTATCTTCACTTCTGGCACTACTGGTATGCCTAAGGCATCTATTCAAGTTCATAGAAAATGGATTTCTTGTATGTATTGGTTTGGTAAGGTCAATCTAGGCTTGGAGAAAGAAGATGTCCTTTATATTAGTATTCCATTTTATCATTCAAATGCTTTACTAATTGGGTGGTCAAGTGCGGCAATCAGCGGTGCTGCTATGGCAATTAGAAGAAAGTTTTCAGTGAATGAGTTTTGGAAAGATGCCATTAAATTTCAGGCTACTGCTTTTATTTATATAGGAGATATTTGTAGGTATCTTTATAATGCTCCTGCTAGTCAATATGATACAGCTCATCAGGTCAAAAAAATTGTTGGTAATGGGTTGAGACCTGATATTTGGAAGCAATTTAAAGAGCGTTTTGGTATTGAAGAAGTTTATGAGTTTTATGCATCTTCCGAAGGCAATATGACATTCACTAATACATTGAATCTAGATAATACTGTTGGTTGGTGTGCGACTAAATTTGAAATAGTTGAATATGACCGAGAGCAAGGTGAACCAGTTTTAGATAGTAAGGGATATTTTAAAAAGGTCAAATGGGGAGATGTCGGTTTAATGATTTTTGAAATTTCTGAAAAATATCCTTTCCCTGGATATATTAATAAAGAAGATAATTATAAGAAAGTTTTCAAAAACGTATTCCAAAAAGGAGATATGTGGTTCAATACTGGTGACATTATGAGAAATATTGGTTTTCTGCACGCTCAGTTTGTCGATAGAGAAGGTGATACTTTCAGATGGAAAGGAGAGAATGTTTCAACTGCAGAAGTAGAGGAGGTTTTAAATGCTTATTATTCAATTGATTGCTGTACGGTATATGGAGTGAATATTCCTCATTCTGATGGCAAAGCTGGAATGGCTGCTATAAAAATTAAAGCGGGAGAAAAGCTGGATTGGGAAGATTTTAATCATTATTTACAAAGCCAGTTGCCTTCTTATGCTATCCCTGTTTTTGTCAGACTTGTCAATCATTTTGAATACACATCTACTTATAAGATTGTAAAAAATGAGTTGAAAAAAGAAGGATTTCACCAAGCAAAAGAAGTATGGTTGAAAAAGTCTAAGAATAGTGCTTATCATCAATTGACTGCCACAGAATTGAAAAAGATTGAAGAGGAGGGAATTTGATATTATTATATTTTTACAAAGGATTAACAGTGTAGAAGAATTTGAAAAATTATTTGTTTCACTTAGCTTTGTGATTTAAATTTTTGATTAGTTTATGGGACGTGCGTTTGAATACAGAAAGGCGACAAAATTTGCTCGTTGGGACAAGATGGCCAAGCAATTTACTAGAGCAGGAAGAGAAATTGTTATAGCTGTTAAAGCTGGTGGACCTGATCCAGAATATAATCCAGGTCTTCGTAGAGCAATACAAAATGCTAAGGGTGTCAGTATGCCCAAAGATAGGATAGATGCAGCCATTAAAAGGGCTTCTTCTAAAGAGGAAAAGGACTATACTGAAATTGTATATGAAGGGATGGGGCCTCATGGAGTGGCGATTGTCATAGAAACTGCCACAGATAATCCTACTAGAACTGTTGCCAATGTAAGATCAATATTTAATAAAAAGGGAGGCAGCCTTGGCACATCAGGAATGCATGATTTTTTATTTAGTAGAAAAGGTGTATTTAAATTTAAGGCTGACAATATTGATATAGAAGAATTGGAGTTAAATTTAATTGATGCCGGTCTGGAAAATCTCGAACAAGAAGAAGAAATGATTATAGCTTATTCTGCATTTCAAGATTTCGGCTCTTTACAAAAAGCTCTGGAAGAAAATGGAATTGAAGTGACTACTGCTGAATTGCAGAGGATACCAACAATTTTCAAAGAGTTGTCAGAAGAACATACGGATGAAATATTAGATTTAATTGACCGCCTCGAACAAGATGATGATGTACAGACAGTATATCACAACCTCGCATAATTAGATCTTTTTTATATAGGAATATTGGATAAATAGGGTATCGTTGGATACCCTATTTATATTTTAATGTTAGTAAATTCTTTTGCATACAAATGGACTAGTAACAACAGTAGAGATAAGAGTGTAGGACCAAATATCAATCCGACAAATCCGAATATCTTCACTCCAATAATCACTCCTAATATGGTTATGAGAGGGTGAACATTCGCAATTTTTTTCTGTAAAATAAAGCGAACGACATTGTCAATATTGGTAATAATAATCCCTCCATATAACAACAAGCCAATTCCTGAACTGATTTGATCATGTGCAAAAAATAACAGACTCAAGGGTATCCATATTATCATTGTCCCTATCATTGGTATGACGGATGTGATTGCTGTGAGAAGTGCCATTAGAAAAGGGGTATTTACACCAAAAATCAAATAGCCTATTAAAGCAAATATTCCTTGAATTAGTGCTAATAATGGAATTACAATGGCATTTGAAATGATCATTTCTTTGGCTTTATTTCCTACAATTTTGGTATTAGTTTCATGCATAGGGAAAAGTTCTTTAACGAAACTTTCCATTTTTCTACTATTGACAAACATGAAAAAAAGCGAAAAATACATGAGTGCAAAATTCATTACCACCAATAAAGTACTACCCAGCATATTAGGAAGGAATTTAGAAATAGGGACCTGAATATGCTGAATGATTTCTGGTGATAGAATTTCTTTTCCTGTCCATTCTATTATCTTTTGATTCAATACATTCCATTGGGCAATAATTGGTTCTGGATGACTGATGAAATAGGTAATTTTATCAATGAGTATATAACCCATAAAAGTAAATGGAACTAAAAGTAATACTGTTGCCGCAAGCATGATGACAATAGCACATAAGGTACCATTCCATTTTTTTTCTTCCACTAATTTTCTGTAGATATCTTTAAATAAAATATATAAAGTTAAAGCACCTAAAAAACCACTGAGGTACGTAATTAAATTCTGAATAACCAAAAATGCTATCGCTAAGATGAGCGAAAGCAAGAATATTTGCTTCAGTTTCTGATTGTCCAAAGTCGCCATGCTATCTTTTTATTACAAAGTAATTTATTTTTTTTATTTATTGCTTATATCTTTCAAAGGTTATAGTATCTTTAAAACTTTATGCAACAATACGTCGTTTCAGCAAGGAAATATAGGCCCAGTAGATTTGAAGATGTAATAGGGCAGGAGCAAGTAACTGTTACTTTGCGCAAAGCATTAAAATCAGGTCAATTGGCTCAGTCATTTTTATTCTGTGGTCCAAGAGGAGTAGGAAAGACAACTTGTGCTAGAATATTGGCAAAAGCAATTAATTGTGAGCATCCAGATGAAAACTTTGAACCTTGTAACCAATGTAATTCTTGTTCTTCATTTAATGTCAATGCTTCATTTAATATTCATGAATTGGATGCAGCTTCTAATAACTCTGTTGACGATATTAGAAATTTGGTTGATCAAGTTCGCTTTGCTCCCCAGGGTGGGAAATATAAAGTATATATCATAGATGAGGTTCACATGCTTTCTTCTCAAGCTTTTAATGCTTTTCTAAAGACATTAGAAGAACCCCCTCATTATGCTATTTTTATTTTAGCTACTACTGAAAAGCATAAAATAATTCCGACAATACTTTCACGTTGTCAAATTTTTGATTTTAAGCGAATTTCAAATAATAGTATTGTCGATAATTTAAAAGCGATTGCTCAGGCTGAAAATATTCAAGCAGAGGATCAAGCCTTGCATATTATTGCTCAAAAATCAGATGGGGGAATGCGTGATGCACTTTCTTTGTTTGATAAAATATCTAGTTTTTCTGATGGGATATTGACTTATAATGATGTTATCACTAATCTGAATATTTTAGATTATGATTATTTTTTCCAGTTGACAGACCATTTATTATTAGAAGATAGTTCTTCTATTTTGAAGATATTTGATGATATTATGAGTAGAGGATTTGACGGAGAGATGTTTTTAGTAGGTTTGTCTGAGCATTTTAGACAACTCTTAGTTGCTAAAGACCAGAAGATTATTAATCTTTTAGAAGCTTCAGAAGATTTAAAAAATAGATACCAAGTTCAAACAGCCAAAACGAATGAGAATTTCTTATTGAATGGATTGAATATTCTTAATCAATGTGATATCAATTATAAAACATCTAGAAATAAAAGATTGCATATAGAATTGGCATTATTGAAAATTTGTTTTCTTAATACCCAGCTTGAAAATACCCTTGGAGTACTCAGTACTGAAAAAAAAAAGCTGACCAGCCAATAATTTCAGAGAAAGTTCCAAATTCTGAAGCAAATAAATTATTTCAGACTGATTCAGAAAAACCTGCTCAAAATAACCATCAAAAGACTTCATCTCAAGAAACGATTGCTTTGGAGTCGGCGAATGAATCATCAGGATTTCCTACTAGACAGCGAAGTAAAAATCAAAATTCAGTATTGTCTGGGATACTGAATCATCAAATAAAGCAACAAGATAAAATAGAAAGATTATTGCCTTCCCAAGAAGTGATTGCTAATCTTTGGAATGAATTTTTAGAATCAGGCAAGGAAAAACTGGATTCTTTTTTTATGAGTTTTGCAAATACTTCTCAGGTACTTTGGAAAGAACCTAATATTATTTGCTTTGAACTGCCAAGCAATATCGCTCAAGGTACTTTTAATCACCATAAAGTTCATTTCTCAATGTTCTTTAGTGAAAGATTATTAAATGTAAATCAACTTACTTTTGAATATAATGTTGTAAAATCTATAGAAGAGGAAGAACCCAAATCAAAAGCATATACACTAAAAGAAAGAATAGATGAAGCAATATTAACAAATCCTGCAATTCAAGTGTTAATAGATAAATTTGATTTAGATTTTTAATGATATGAAGAAGACTTTGGTAATAGGAGCAAGTGAGCATCCTGAAAGGTATAGCTATAAAGCTGTAAAAATGCTCAGAGATTTTGATCATGAAGTAAAAGCTCTGGGTGTTAGAGATGGAGTTATTGGAGATGTGGAGATTGAAACCGTAGCTCCACAAGATCAAGATTTTGATACAGTTACAATGTATTTGAATCCTACTAGACAAAAAGATGTTGAAGATTATATCTTATCTCTCAAACCTAAGCGAATTATTTTTAATCCAGGAACTGAAAATATTGAGTTTGAAAAGAAAGCGGCAAGTCAAGGAATTGATGTTGTAGAGGCTTGTACTTTGGTTATGTTGCGCTCTCATCAGTATTAAAATGTTGTGGAGTAAAAATTCTTTTAGCTTTTTTATATGTATCTGCCTGATTTTTGCTTCATGCAAAGAAAGAAAGGAGCATTCTGATGAAATAGAATTAAAATTAAAACTGGATAGCAATCAGGAGTTCATTACCCAGATGGAAATCAATCAAAGCATGGAATCAGAAGATAATGGAGTAATATCTTTGATAGATCAACTTTTTGAATTTCGTTTGTCTTCAAAAGTGCTAAAGGATTCCTCTGATTTGTATCTTATTTCTAATACTTATCAACAACTTAAAATCCACCAAACTCAATCTGAAGAGGATAATGAAGAAGTTGTCTTTATAGATACTGATGAAAATTATCCCCCAGAAACAGAATTGGAAAAATATTATTATCAGTTGAAAGGCAAATCTTATCTGACAACGATCAATTATTTAGGAGATGAAATTTCTTCTAGCTTGCTTGAACTCAATAAGTCAATAGGTGCAGAAAAATTTAATTCGCCATTCCAAAAAATATTTCAATATGGTGTATATATGCCAGAATTTCCGCTGAAAGAAAAGGATGTATGGTTTAAAGAAATTTCTTTTAAAGATTCTTTAGTCAGTGTTTCAGGAAATATTCAATATCAATTGGATACTTGGGATGATCAAGCTATTTATTTGAGTATTCATAGTTTATTAAAAGGGCGTTACAATCAATTTATTCAAGGCGAACAAATCAAATTGGAGCAAGAGGGAAGTATCGTGTTGTATAGAAAATCTTGTTGGATGAAAGAAGCCAATATTCATCAGAAAATATTTTGGATAGATGAAAACTCAAAAGAAAGTAATATGATTGGAGATGTTAAGATTTCTTCTCAATTGGTCAACTAATGGTTTTCTTTTTACTTCTTTTGTAAGTCAATAATGATTGTAATACAACTGCAAGCAACACTAATATCATTCCAATATAAAAGTGTCCTTCTAGCTCTTTGTTTTCTTTGAAGAGAATAAATGCCAATATTATGGAATAGATGGGTTCAAGATTATAAGTGAGATTGACAGTGAAAGCTGAAATGTTTTTCAATGATTCGTTGAATAAAATATACAATACTACCGTACACAATATCGATAAGATGAAAATGTAAAGCCAATCTGTCATATTAGGAAATAAATATGTAGTAGGATTCATTTTTAAATATAAGGGCATGACCAAAGTCAAAAATATAGTGCCTGCGCTTATCTGATAGAAGTTCAGAGTCGTTGAATCATATTTCTTGACTAAATCTTCATTGAAAATTGTATATAGTGCTGAAAACAATGAAGAGGCGATTCCTAATAATATTCCAAAACGATATTGGATGTCAAAATGGAAAATGAGGATGATGCCAGAAAGAGTAATGAGGCTTAATGCAATTTCTAAAAGGTTGAATTTTTGCTTTTTGATAATAGGATGTAAAATAGAGGTATTGAATCCTGTAAGTCCAAAACAGACAACTGCTATAGATACATTGGAATATTTAATACTGGCAAAAAATAGCAACCAATGAATAGTTAAAATAATTCCTGATTTTGAAATGGATAATATATCTTTTATTGGATAGCTGATTTTTGACTGCTTATATATCAATATTCCTCCCAGAACTATACTCGCCAGTAAAATTCTATACCAGACCAATAAGCCTTCATTGAGCTGTATAAGTCTGCCAAAAATACCTGTTAATCCAGCTAAGAGTACAGAAAGGTGTAAATAGATATAAGCGTTTCTCATTTCAAAATCTCTGCAAATTTACAAGGGTTTTTTAAAAACGTAATGAGGAAGAGATGAATGTCTTATCAAATCTCATTAGAAGTAGAAAATGATTCAAAAAATCAAGAAGAAGATTAAAATAATCACAATTTAATGGCAATGTTCTATAGTATTTTTTGATTTTGATAATTGTTATGCCATTTTTGTAATAATCAAATTAAATCTTCTGATGCTTTCAAGATTTGGCAAAAATCCTTATGGTGAAATATTAGATAGAATACTTCATTCCAGTAATTATATCAAAGGTGCTTTCAGAAATAGAGAGCGCATGAGTGAGGATTTGAAAATGAAGCACCCGACAAAAATTTTATATGGATTCATAACACAACGCAGTCAGATGAATCCTTCCAAGGTGATACCTACTTATTCAGATTCATTATTGGGTAATAATTCTGAAGAACCTTCTTTCTTATGGCTTGGACATTCTTCATACTTCTTATTTTGGAAATCTTATACTATTTTAGTTGATCCTATATTGAGTGATAATGCTTCTCCTGTGTATAAAACTAACCTTGCATTCAAGGGCTCACAGGCTTATTCTGTTGATGAGATTCCTCCGATAGATATATTAATCATCACTCATGACCACTTTGACCATTTGGATTATTATACGATTACAAAAATATATTCTCGAGTGAAATTTTTTGTTTGCCCTCTAGGAGTAGAGTCTCATCTTTTGTATTGGGGAGTGCCAAAAGAAAAAGTAGTCTCATTAGATTGGGATCAAACACATATTTTTGACCAAGACATCAAAATTACTTCACTTTCATCTCGTCATAATTCGGGTAGGACAACGGTAAGAAACCAGACCTTATGGAGTGCATTTTTTCTTCAATTGGGGAAATTTAAGCTCTTTTTGGCTGGAGATGGTGGCTATGGCGTACATTTTAAGACCATTGGAGAATTATATGGCCCTTTTGATTTTGGAACCATAGAAAATGGCCAGTATAATACTGCTTGGCCAGCAAATCACATGTTTCCTCATCAGTCTGTACAGGCAGCATTGGATTTAAAATTGGAAGTTGCAGTACCTATCCACTGGGGAAAGTTTGCATTGTCATATTATCACAAATGGAATGAGCCCGTCAATGAATTTGTAAAATTAGCAGAAGAACGCAAACTCAATTATTCAGTACCACAAATTGGACAATTGTACCACATTTATCAAAATTTTGCTCAAACCCAATGGTGGAATTTTAAATAAATTTGACCTAAATTATTGTATTGTTTGGATCAATAAGATTTTTAATGTCAGAGATTAATTTGTCGTGTATTGATGTTGACATTTTTGGAATTGGACTTAAAAGAGCCTTTATATATGAATATGTTTGCTCATCGGCAAATTCAGTCTTTCTATATTGTCGTGGAGAAATGAAATAAATATCTATTTTAATATTAGGATACTTAAATTCACTAAACTGTATATGATACTCTACTTTGTTGTTTTTATAGAATAATGGTTTTTCAAACCTTTTCTTTACCTCTCTATAATTATCTTCTATTTTGTTGAAGGGAATTATTTCAGAAATGTGGAAATTGTCTAATTCTGTATCTATCAATTTATCTTGAAAATATGGATAGCTCTCCATCCAAGATATTGCATTTTGAGATAGTTGATGAACACTTATTTTCCCTTGATTTTCTAAAATAATATCTTTTGCTTTTATGAGGACTGAGGATATACTATATTGATATTCAATAAATTCTAAAGAAAAGGCTATTGGCCTTAGAATGTCATCTTTGAAGATTAATTCTTCAGGATTTCTAAATAGTGTATTGAAAAAATCATAAGGAGTTTCCACGTTTTCAATTATTTCTTCTTGAATTAAGACACTACTAGGTTGATACTGATAAAAATGTGTTTTATTTGGAGAAATATTATTTTGTTCAAATGCTAATAAAATTTTTTCAACAGATTGCATGTCAGGCAACCAAGCGTTGATTTGTCTGATTGATTTGGCAATAGGACGAATGGATAATGTCATTTCATAAGGAATGCTAGTGCTTGAATTTTGCAAGAAGAAATCTTTTAATCCGTTATCTTGAGAAGCAGTTATCAAACCTATTGGAGTTGCTACTCTCCATTGAATGACAGAAGATTTATAACTTGGACAGTTATTGAAAAGCTCTATAATGCTGAGATGTTCTTGTCCTCTGACATCAAATAGTAACTCATATCCATTGTCATTCAAATATTTTTGAACGACAGCTACTTTGGCTCCAGCCTGAACACTTATTTGTTTTTCTGTTTTGTCCAAATGTTTGATTTTGTCCATATCTTCAAGACTGACAATTCCATACAATCTATTGGTAATGCTTTTGGACACCAATTTCATGTTTGATTTTAAGAAGCATTGTAAAGAAATATTATTTTCCTTTGCCTGAAAAAGTATTTGTAGGATTTCATTCTCATGAATAGGGATAAGAATAAAATCTGAAAATTTGATTTCAGCTAATTGAGACTTCCATTGCCAATAATTGTTTCCAAAGGTGTATTTTATTCTTAAATCATTTTGAAACAAGATTCTTTTGGTTGTCATATTTGCAAAAACATCTCTTAGAAGTTTTTTTTGTTTTTCATTGACATCTGCAATAGGAAAATGGATTTGATGGACTTTCTTTTGTGTAGAAATCTCCCAATGAACATATAGCCTTTCAATCAGTTGCGCCCATTTCCGTTCAAAAGACTTTTCATTCGTTTCTTCCCATTTCCAATTTGGAATTTTCGCCATAATATTTAATCTTACTTGGACTTACTTTTTGTTGGATTATCAGAAGCTTGTTGTTCGTGAGTGACATTTTTCTCTTCATTAGATTTTTCAAATGCTCCAATGATTTCTTTGACTAGACGATGTCGCAATACATCTTCTTTATTGAGATAAATTGTGCCTATACCTTTGATATCTTTTAAGATTTCAATTGTATTTTTCAATCCTGAAAGGTGATTTCTAGGTAGGTCTATTTGGGTTAAATCTCCTGTAATAATACATTTTGCATTAGGGCCAATTCTTGTCAGGAACATTTTGAGTTGAAGGGAACTAGCGTTTTGAGCTTCATCCAATATCATAAAAGCATTATCGAGTGTA
Organism: Chitinophagales bacterium; assembly: GCA_023957235.1. Taxonomy (GTDB): domain Bacteria; phylum Bacteroidota; class Bacteroidia; order Chitinophagales; family JADIYW01; genus JAMLHH01. The sequence continues at coordinate 225,228 of JAMLHI010000006.1, forward strand.
CGCCCTCTCATATAAGCCAATGGGGCAACTTCTATGGTCCGATTGGTCATATAAAACATCAATTTGTCTGCCGGTATCATATCTTCTAAAGCATCATATAGTGGTCTTAAATAAGGATCTACTTTGTCTTTCAAATCACCAGGTAAGAATCCAAGACTTTCACCGGCTTCAACTGCTGGTCTAGTTAGAATGATTTTTTTTACCCATTTGTTTTTTAATGCTCTAACAGCCAATGCAACAGCAGTATATGTTTTTCCTGTTCCAGCAGGCCCGATAGCAAAGAGTATATCATTTTGCTCAGATAGTTCTACTAACTTTTTTTGATTTGGAGTTCTTGCTCTTATGAGCTTGCCCATGTTCCCATGGACTAAAATATTTTCTTGAAACTGAGGTAGCTCTGCTGGAATAGCAGATTTGCCAAATAAAATATCTTCTACTTGCTGATCTGTTATCTTGCCTGTTCTTTCCAGCAACTGAATAATAGATAACACATTCTCTTCAAATTTTTTTTGTTCTTCTTCGCTTCCTAGAACAATCATTTTGTTACCTCTAGCTACAATGTTTAATTTGCTGTAAGCTCTTTTTAAAAGCTTTAATCTTGAGTTATTATAGCCTAAAAACTCAATCGGATTTACTGTTTCCAGATTTATAATTAATTCGCCCAAATTATTTCTTATTTTCGTGGTTGAATATATCAATTTTTTTACTGCTAATAATGCCTATTGTAACATTAACTACAGATTTTGGCCATTCTGATATTTATTCAGGGAGATTCAAGGGGCATATTTTGTCGTTGAATAAGGATGTAAACATCATTGATATCACTCATCAGATACCACCTTATAATGTTGCTATTGGGGCTTATAGTTTGAAATATACATTTAGTAGTTTTCCTAAAGGGACTATCCATATTATAAGGGTAGATGAAAAAGATTTAGATAAAAGTAGATTACTGATAGCTTTTTGCAAAGGACATTTTTTCATTGCGCCTGATAATGGCTTATTACCATTGGCATTGGGTCATAATATGGATTGGGTCAGAGTAGTAGATTTAGTTAAACTTGGAGTTTATTCAGCTAATGAAACCTATTCAAAGCTATTGAGCCATATCCTTAATAATGAATATCTTGATTATTCTGAGGAGTCGAAAGATTATATTGTCAAAACAGAATGGGTAGCTATAAAGGAAGCAGATAGTATTATTGGAATGGTTGTATTAGTAGATTATTTTGGTAATCTATTGACAAATATTCATTTTAAAGATATTAAGCCATATATTGAAAGATATAATGACATCACAATCATCTATCGCCATAATGAGAATATTAAAGGATTGGTAACAAGTTATGATGATGTAAAGAATGGAGAGGCAATGTGTAGAATAAATGATTTAGGTTTTTTGGAAATAGCTGTTAATAGAGGTTCGGCTGCCTCATATTTAGGAATAAAGTTTGGTCACCAAGTAAAAATTCTATTTGAATGATTATCAGAATTGTAAAGTTGCATTTTAAAGCAGAGGAATTAGAGGATTTTAAGAGTTATTTTGAAAGTATAGCTCCTCAAATCAGAAAGTTTGAAGGTTGTCATCATTTGGAACTATTGCAACAAGTTGATATGCCAGAAATGATATATACTTATAGTTATTGGGAAGATGAAGATGCACTTGAAAGATATCGATATTCTGAATTGTTTAAGACATTTTGGGCAGTTGCCAAATCTAAATTTGCAGGAAAGCCAGAAGCATGGTCGCTAAATAAAATAGCCGTAGTAGAAGGATGAGAACATTAAAGAAGATCACATTGAGTGATTATGATATTGTATTTGATGAAGATTTATCATTTTTGGCTGAGTTTTTAAAATCAAAAAACTATAGTCAGTATATTATTTTGGCTGATGATAACACTGCTCGGTATTGTTATCCTGTTTTGATAAAAAAAATGCCACTATTGAAAGATGCCCCTTTGATTGTTAGCCCTTCTGGGGAAATGAATAAAAATCTTTCTTCCTGTGAAGAAATATGGGCAAAAATGTTAGCGTTTCATGTTGATCGTAAAGCAGTGATGCTCAATTTGGGAGGTGGAGTCATCGGAGATATGGGGGGCTTTGTTTCTGCTTGCTATAAAAGAGGGATAAGTTTTATACAAATTCCTACTACCGTATTGTCTCAGGTTGATTCGTCTATCGGGGGTAAATTGGGTGTGGACTTTAAGTATGGCAAAAATTTGATTGGTGTATTCAAAAATCCAGATTTGGTTTTAATGAGTACAATATGGTTGGAAACTTTAGAGCATAGACAGGTTGTTAATGGGTTTGCAGAAATTTTCAAGCACGCATTGATTCAATCTACTGAACATTGGAATAAATTATCTCAAATTTCAAATATCCCTCCAGTTGATTTTCATGATATTTTATTTGAATCTCTTTTAGTAAAAAAAGCAGTTGTTGAAGCTGATCCCTTTGAGAAAGGATGGAGAAAAATTTTAAATTTTGGGCATACAATCGGTCATGCTATTGAAGCATATTCGCTTGAAAATGATGAAAGACCTCTACTTCACGGAGAAGCTATCATTGTGGGAATAATAATGGAAGCATATATTGGAACATTCACTTCAGGCTTTCCACCAGTTTATTTAAAAGAAATTGAGACTGTTTTATTTCAATTTTTTGACTATTATCACATTCCTGAGGGGATAGAGGAGGAATTATTTCAGTCTATGTCATTGGATAAAAAGAATGCTGGCTCAAAAGTACTTTCAGTCCTATTGAAAGCCATAGGTCAGCCTGATATAGATGTGGAAATTACTCTTGAATTATTATCGAAAGCATTAAACTATTATAGAAGTCTGTCATGAAATCATTTTTAATCACTCCTCCTGAAAATGCTAATATTGAAGGAGAAATTATTTTAAACGGTTCGAAAAGTATTGCTAATAGAGCTTTGATTATTCGTGCATTGACGGAAGGTGGTTTTGAAATTGACAATCTTTCTAATGCTGATGATACTGCTGTTTTAGATAGATTACTCAATAGTAAAGATACGGTATTGGATGCTGGTGCTGGCGGAACTACTTTTAGGTTTTTAACTGCATATCTTTCAACATGTGAAGGTAGAGAAGTTGTATTGACTGGTACAAAAAGAATGCAAGAACGCCCTATCAAATTATTGGTGAATGCATTGCGGGAATTAGGAGCTGAAATTAATTATGAAAATATAGAAGGATTTCCTCCATTACGAATTAAAGGTAAAAAATTAAAAGGAGGGAAAATTGCTATCCCCGCAGGTACTAGTAGTCAATATATTTCTGCATTATTATTGATAGCACCAATTTTGGAAGATGGTATGCAATTAGAACTAGTCGGAGATGTTGTCTCTTTGCCATATATCCTAATGACAATCAACTTGATGAAGTACTTTGGTGCAACTGTTACTTTTAGTGATAATATCATTGATGTAAAACCGAGTAAGTATCAGTCTCAACCATTTTTTGTGGAGGCTGATTGGAGTGCTGCATCTTATTATTATGCTATTGCCATGCTTGCTAATCATGCAAAAATCACGCTCAAAGGATTAAGTCAAGATAGTGTTCAAGGAGATGCACAAATTGCAAATATATTATCTCCTTGGGTAAGTTCATCTTTTGATGCTCAGACAGTGACCTTAATTAATAATCAAAATGTTTCAGTGGAGACATTTTCTTTTGATTTTTTAGAATGCCCCGATTTGGCGCAGACAGTCATTGTTGCACTTGCAGCAAAACATATCAATAGTGATTTTAGAGGATTGAAAACTTTGCTGATTAAAGAAACAGATAGAGTAGCTGCTTTGAACAATGAATTGTCAAAATATGGAGCCTCTCTTCAAGGAAATGTGGAAGAAAACTATTGGAAATTGGATGTTAGTCAATTTTCTGCACATAGAGAACCTATCCCTTCAATTGCTACTTATGAAGATCATAGGATGGCAATGTCATTTGCACCTTTGGCATTGGTTTCAAATCAGATACTGATAGAAGAGCCTAATGTTGTGACAAAATCTTATCCAAAATTTTGGGAAGATTTGAAAAAGTTGGGATTTTCAATTGAAGAAGTGTAAGATTACCTTCAGTTTATTTGAGCTAAAGCCATTTTTTTCTTTTAAAGTAAATAGCCATACCAATAGCTATAATGAACATGAAAGCCAATGCGAAAAAATAGCCATATTCCCATTCCAGCTCGGGCATATTGTTAAAATTCATTCCATAAATTCCGACAATAAATGTCAAAGGAATAAAAATGGAAGATAATATCGTCAGTATCTTCATGATTTCATTCAATCTATTACTGGTTTTAGTGAGATAAACATCTGCAAGCCCTGAAACAATATCTCTATAAATATCAATATTATCAATTAATTGTATGTTATGGTCATATAAGTCTCTAAGGTATAAAGCTGTTTTTTCTTTTATCAAAAGCGTATCATTTTTTTCCAATTTTGTAAGAATTTCACGGATAGGCCAGATGATTTTTCTGAATTCTAAAAGTTTGCGTTTTAAAATATAAATGTCTTGAATTTCTATTTTATTGGTTTCAAACATTAATGCTTCTTCTATGGCTTCTATTTTATCACCCAACTTTTCTATGACATCATAATAATCATCAATGACAATATCTAGAATTGTATATGCTAGATAATCTGCTCCGTAGATTCTAATTTTCCCTATTTTATTTTTAATTCTTTCTTTAAGAATATCTAGGTCGTATGATGGTTTTTCGAGAAATGTCATCACATAATTTTCTCCCAGAATGATACTCAACTGCTCAGATTCAATATCTTGACTATTGTCGTTAAATTGTATAGTTTGGATGACAATATATATATAGGTATGAAAAAAATCTATTTTTGGCCTTTGTTCAGTATTGAGTAAATCTTCAAGCGTAAGTGCATGGATATTTGTGGTTTTGCCAATTTCTTCAATCAATTTTTCATTATGTAATCCTTTTATATCTATCCATGAAACATTGCCATCTAAAGGAAAATGAGTATCTGGGATATGATTGACTATACTTTTCTCCTCATAACTTTCTGCATTATATACCAATAAGTCAATGGAGATATTAGTATCTTTTTCTTGACCAATATAAATCAGTGTGCCTGGTGGTTTCCTGATTTTAGCAGTGTTCTTTTGACGAATAATTTTTCTTACTTTACTCATAGTTGAATCGATAATATTCAAGTAAATTTATGAAATAGATAATAAAAACTACATCTGTTTTTTGTAATACAAAGACATTCTAGTTTTAGAGCTAAATAGGAATGGAGTAAAAGGATAGGAGCTTATTTTTTTTGATTTTCCACACTTGTTTTGATAACTTGATATTCAATTTGAATTTTTGGTAAATGGCATGAATTTTAGGATAATGAATGATTATTGAAGATGAATAATACAAGTACAAAGATTATAATTTTTAGATGATTAAACTTTTCATAAATCAAAAAGTCTAATAATACATGGAATTGGAGGATGCAAAATTATTTCAACAGTTTTTATTGCAAGAGACAAAGAAACAAGCGTTTGAAAAGATTGTTAGAAAATATTCTCCTAGCTTATTTGGTCATTTGAAAAAATACATCAATCATCGAGAAGATATTGAGGATGTTTTACAGATAGTATGGATGAAAGTTTGGACATCTCTTCATCAATTTCGAGGCGATAGTCTGCTCTCTACTTGGCTTTTTACGATTACAACTAGAGAGGCATACAATTTTTATCGAAGTCGAAAAATTAAAAATGAAGAATTGCTTGAGGGACTTCAAAAATATGATACTACTATAGAACATCAATATTCGATGGAGTCTTCTGATATCTTTAAAAAATTGTATGAAGCAATAGATACATTGCCCAAAAAACAAAAAGAAGTGTTTATGATGCGTTACTTTGAGGAAATGACCTATAATGAGATGGAGCATTTGACTGGTACTTCTATTGGAGCTTTAAAAGCATCTTATCATCATGCAGTCAAGAAAATTGAATATTTTATTAATTCTATTTAAACCAAATATATCAATTAACGTCTAATTAATTATGAAGCCGAAATATCAGGAAATCATTGAAGAGTTAAATGAGTTGAATGCTTATTTTTTACAGAAAGGTAAAAGAGTTCATTCCCTTTCTGGCATGGAGGAAGAATTGAATGAAAGATTCTATAATTCTGTATTTGAAAACATTGAAAAAAGTGAAAAAGAGAAAGGAAAATTAGTAACAATTCATCAAGGGCATTCATTTTTATTAAGATATATGGCGATAGCTAGTTCGGTTGTGCTATTTATCATTACAGGTGTAGCTTACACACTTTTTTCTCAGCATATCGAATCCAAACAAGATTCCTTAAATCAATTGATTTCTAAAACTTCTTCACAAAATATTATCAATTATCTCTCAGAAGAGGCTATGTTGACAGATGAAGATTTCTTATGGGAAAATATTGATTATCAGAATATTGATTCTCCCTATCTAAATTGATAATGATGAAAAATATTGTTGTTTTTTTTATTTTTAGTGCCTTTTTAGTTTCTAGTCTTTTTGCTCAAAAAACTACTACTAATCATGCCCAATTAAGAGATTTAAAGGTAGCTTATTTTAATGAAAGGCTACAACTGACCAAAAGCGAAGCATTGCAATTTTGGGAAGTCTATGATAGATATGAAAAGGAGCGTCTTGAGCTCAAGCAATTGTTGAAAAAGAGAGAAAATCTTAAAAAGTCTTCTGAAATGTCTGATACTGAGATTTATGATTTTATGAACAATTATTTTGTGATTAAAGAGAAAGAGTTAGTAGTACAAAAAAAATATTTTGATGAATTAAAGAAAATTCTTCCTGCTCAAAAGTGGATGAAATTGGTTCATATTGAAGAGCAATTTAGAAAATATCTTTTCAAACAAGCACAGCTAAAGAATAAAAATTCACCTATAACTAAGTGATTATCTGATATTTATTATTTTTATTTTCATTAAAAATATTTTTTGACTTTTGGGTCAAATTTTTCCTAAAATGATTTGATAGTTTAGATTTATTATTAACTTCAATGTATGCATTGGATAAAAATCTAAACAGATGAAAAAATACACTACTATAATTATTGGAGCAGGGTTTTCTGGAATAGGAATGGGAATTCAGCTAAAGAGAGCTGGATTAGATGATTTTGTTATCTTGGAAAGTGAAGATGGACCAGGAGGGACATGGAAAGTCAATCATTATCCTGGAGCTGCTTGTGATGTTCAGTCTCATCTGTATTCATTTTCATTTGAACCCAATCCCAATTGGTCAAAGATGTTTGGTCTCCAAGAAGAAATATTGAGATATCAAGAACATTGTTGTGAAAAGTTTGGCTTATTTCCACATTGTAAGTTCAATACATTTGTAAAAGATGCTGTATTTCAGGATGATACTAATACATGGGTAGTTACTACACAAGAAGGAGAGAAGTTGGAATCTCAGTTTTTGATTTCAGGTTCTGGTGGTCTAAGCCATCCTTCTTATCCTGAAATACAAGGCTTGAATAGATTTAAAGGGGCACATTTTCATTCTGCAAGATGGAATCATCATATTGATTTGAAAGGAAAGAGAGTAGCTATCATTGGTTCGGGTGCTAGTGCGATACAGATTGTTCCTTCTATTATTAACGAAGTTGCTCATTTGGATTATTATCAGAGAACGCCATCTTGGGTACTTCCTAAACCTGATAGATATATTTCTAATGCTGAACAATATGTATTTGAAAAATTACCTTTTACTCAACAGATTTATCGTTCGGCTATCTATGCTACATTAGAGTCAAGGGCGCTTGGATTTGTTGTTTCTCCTAAGTTGATGACAATAGCCAAGCAGTTAGGAATTCGCCATATTCATAAATATATTAAGGATATAGAGTTGCGTAAAAAATTGACTCCTCAATATGAAATGGGTTGTAAGCGGATATTGATGTCAAATGATTATTATCAAGCTGTAGCCAGAGATTATGTGGATGTTATTGTAGAGGATATATCTTCTGTAGATGAATATGGTATTCAGACGAAAGATGGAAAATACCGCCCAGTAGATATAATCATTTTCTGTACTGGATTTCATGCTTCGGAAAATATTATGCAATATGAAATATATGGTTCAGATGGTCAGGAATTGAATCATTCATGGGCAGAAGGTCCAGCTGCATACTTAGGTACTACAGTTCCTAATTTTCCTAATTTATTTATCATCATGGGTCCCAATACTGGTCTAGGTCACAACTCTATGATATACATGATTGAGTCTCAAATACATTATATTATGGAATCTATTCAATTCATGAAGAAGAAAAAAGTTCAGGCTATAGATGTCAGATCAGATGTGTTTGAGAAGTATAATAAGGAAATACAAAATAGGCTTCAAACAACTATTTGGAAATCAGGTTGTCAGAGTTGGTACTTAACTAAATCAGGCAAAAATACTACATTATGGCTTGGGTTTACTTTTGAGTTTCGTGCTAGAACATTATTTTTTCGTTCGGGTGATTATCGACTATATAACTCAGTCAAAATTTCTAAAAAACACAAGAAAAAGACAGCTGTTTTATAAGATTGGATTTTTATCACAAATGTTGAATAGAATTACTACATTCCAACTAGAATGACGCACGTTCCCGAAGACTATCGGGAACTCCAATTGCTTACAAGGGTTTTGTAATGAGTCGTGATAAAATTAAGGATTGTTTTACTATGCTTATTCTACTGTTAGCACAAGAAATTATTTTCATCCGAAAAATGGGGAATGACAGCCAACGGTTGGCACTATGCGCAGTGCTGTCCCGTAGGGTAGTTTTTACATAGTACGTGTTATGAGTCGCTATTCTTTACATGTGTTAATTATTTTATCACTTATCATTCTCCATGTATTTGTAGAATTGTAAATAAACTTTTGTTCTCCTAATCCACAAACTCCAGCATGAACATAAGTAATCAGCATTTTCTTATTTTTAATCATTTCCGATGGAAAGTAAACCATAGAATCTGTCAAATACTTATCAAGTTTAAACGTGTTATTTTCTCCTTGAATATAAAAGTTATAAAAGACTCCTCCATTTCCTCCAGAATCATTTATAATCGCGATGTCATCTTTAGAATCAAAGTTTAAGTCAGCAACTATAAATTCTCCGAAATCGTTATCAAGTGCTTCGTTGTTTATATTTTTACCTGTAATAAAAGACCTAAAGTTATCACAATTCTTAAATACGTTTTCATACATAAATCTAGATGTAATCAAAATAGAGTCAAGTTCTTTTTGTGTTTTTTTATCAAGTATATAAACTTTAATGATACAAGAATCGTTATCGCCATTTTGAAATAATATTCTATTGAATTTTATTCTAAAGTCAAACGAATTTGATAAATCTCGTTGAATGCATTCAAGGGTTATATTGCTATCAATATTGTCACTCATAGCAATAGTTTTATCAACTTTTATAGAATCCGATTCTATCGTATTTAGTTGCCCGTTTGAATGTTTCTCTGTACAACTAATCAAGAAAATCAATATAATAAACGTCCATTTCATAGTTTTTTTTATAGTGATCGAATAACATCAGTCTGTGAAAAAATTCATTCACTGACTCATTCAAAAGTAGTAAAAGTTTTGTTTGTTTTAAAGTATAATATTTGTACAAAAAAATGCCAATCATTATTAGTTTTTATCGTGTGT
>JAMLHI010000007.1 GCA_023957235.1 Chitinophagales bacterium
TTCTATATTTATTCAGCTCTGCCAATTTTCCTTTAAAATCATTTCCATCTACTTTCGAACGAATACCTTTTATTCTCACTTTTTCTGTAAACTGATGAAAAGTCCAATCAACATTATCCAATCTGTGTTTGCCTGAATAAGCTGCAATCCACAAAGGATACTCATCTACGTATCCTTTTAAAATATGCTGGTAAAACGATAGTCCAGTATAAATAATGGGTTTAACTCCATACTCATTTTCAGCAAGTTTTAGCCAGTTAAGTACTTCTTCTCTCAGATGCTGTCGCCCAAATCTGCTTTCATCTTCAATATCAAGAACTGGGTAAAAATCTCCATTTTCTAATCTCACAATAGACTTGAAATTTTCAAATTGTCTTGTTGAGTTTTCATTGGGTCTATAATAATGATATGCACCCCGAACATAATTATGTTTTTTTGCATTTTCCCAATTATGTTTGAAATGTTTATCAGTGCCATCTTCTCCCATACTAGCACGTATAAAAATAAATTCAATTGGGTGATGAGAAGATCTAACTTTAGCCCAATCTATTTTGCCTTGATAGTGAGAAATATCTATCCCGAAAATATATCCCGATCTAGAAATAGATAGGTTCTCATTTTGATATTTTATTTTTCCATTAATCACTAAGAACAATGATGAAAAAACAATAAGCACACCAATCATTATCCCGAAAAATCTAATAGGGTGGTTTTTCATATAATCTAATATGTATGAATATATCTCCTTCATATTTGTATTCTGTTTCTTTTAATTAATGCCAACTTCTGAATAAAAAATAAAATGTATAAGTTTCGGGTGAAATTAATATATTTTTTTTAAAAAAATACATGCAAAGAATAACTTCTGTGAATAGAAAAAATTATCTTCTCTTTGTCATCTGACAATTATCCAACTATTCTTTGCTATTGTATTTTTTGCACTAACCAATTGGTCAGGATATTTATATACACCTATTTGATCAGACTTGTTAGTAATAAATACAAATATCCATTGATTGTTTAAATCTTCAGAACATTCCCAATCGTTGAACTCATCTTTGTAAAACTTCATTTGAGGATAGTACGTCAGTAAATTTTCTACATTGATAGAGGGAAAGATTCCTGATTCTGATTTTAAATATTCACTTAAAACAATAATTGCAAATACTTTTTTTGAATTCAAAGACTGAATAATTGCAATAATAGGAATACTGTCAATAGAATAGATATAAGCAGGACTACCTCCACTAAATCCAAAATCTTCAGAAGAAGCTTTTTGTTTTTGAAAATGAACCATCAATGAATCAACTTTATTGATTTCCATACCAATAGTAATTGGGCCAACTGCTTTTTTACGTATCATCCACCCATCATAAGGTTTTTGAATATGGGTGTCAGAAATATTTGAATCTTCTTTTTCACTAATTGGTGGCAAAATAATAGGAGTGTTTTCAATTGGGATTTGAGCGACAGGAATGCTAGTTCTAATAGATTGATTGCAACCAGTTTCTATTAGCATAGATGAACAAAGAATCAAGAACAATAAACAATTTTTCATTACACTACTAAGAAAAGAAAATGGAAAAATGATATTGTCTATTGAAATCAAGTAGTAGTATCATTTTTACAAGCCAAATGTAGTTTAATATTTGATATCGTGTACTTTTATAGTTGATTTAAAGTTTTAATTACATGCTTTTTCAGCACATTTCAACCCATCAATTGCTGCTGACACTATTCCGCCTGCATATCCTGCACCTTCTGCACATGGATAGAGGCCTTTGATTTGTGGATGTTCGAGTGTTTCTTTATCTCTTGGAATTCTGACAGGAGAGCTTGTTCTGGATTCTACAGCATGTAGTACGGCTTCATTATTGAGATATCCGGGCATTGACAACTCAAATTGTTGAAATCCCCTTTGGAGTGCTTGATGAATATTTTTGGGGAGAATCTCACTAAGTTCAATAGAAGTTGTCCCTGGTATATAAGATGTTTTAGGAATATCTTTTGACAAGTTGCCATTAACAAAATCTACCAAACGTTGGGCTGGTACTTTTTGTGTTTCTCCAGCTAATTTCCATGCTCGCTGTTCAATCATTTTTTGGTATTCCATAGCCGCCAAAGGTCCAAATTTTGAAAATGGTGCAAAATCTTCATCTTTTAATTCAACGACTATCCCTGAGTTGGAAGTCGCTTGGTCTCTTTTTGAAGGCGACCATCCATTCGTTACAACCTCGCCGGGTGAAGTAGCACATGGAGCAATAATTCCTCCAGGGCACATACAAAATGAATATACCCCTCGGCCGTTTTCTTGCTTGACCAAACTATATGATGCTGGTGGTAAATATTCTCCTCTTCCTTTAGGGTTTTTGTATTGAATCTGATCAATTAGAGATTGACTGTGCTCTACTCTGAGTCCCAAAGCAAAAGGCTTGGTTTCTATATGAATATTTTTTTTTTGCAACAACTCATAAATATCTCTTGCAGAATGCCCTGTAGCCAAAATGACTTTATTGGAAGATATCGTATCTCCATTTTTCAAAATAACACCACCAATTTTAGAAAACTGAATTTTAAAATCTACCACTCTACTATTGAATAATATTTCTCCTCCGCTTTCTAAAATAAAATTTCTAATATTTATAATGATCTGTGGCAATTTGTTGGTACCTATGTGTGGATGTGCATCTACGAGTATTTTAGAATCTGCTCCCAATGCTACCAACCATTGCAAAACATTAACAACATCACCTCTTTTAGTGGAGCGAGTATAAAGTTTCCCATCTGAATAGGTGCCAGCACCACCTTCTCCAAAGCAATAATTAGAGTCTTCATTGACTTGATGATGTATATTCAATGCCCTCAAATCTATTCTTCTCGCTCTGACATCTTTACCTCTTTCTATGACAATAGGCTTTTTGCCCTTCTCAATTGCTTTGACAGCAGCAAACAAACCTGCTGGTCCCGCACCCACAATGATAATTGGGTCTGCTTGTGCAACAGAAGGATATTGTGGTAGATGAAAATTTTGAGGAATATATTTTTCTTGAGATGAATAAACATCTACTATTAAATTGATTTTTATTATTTTTTGCCTAGCGTCTATAGAGCGTTTGGCTATATGAATATGTCCAATTTCATTCTTGCTAATTCTTGCAAATTGAGAAACCTTGATTTTTAATAAATCTTCATTTTGAGCCTCTTCAGGTAAGACTTGCAATTGAAAAGTTTGTGGCATAGTGCAAATCTAGATAAAAGTTGATTTGAAATGTTTATGGATATAGCATTTTGTAAATTTGAAATATATTTTGCTTTTATTATCTTACCCAGCTATATCATTTTATGGTGCCAGAAGTAAATAATGACCTTGCAGAATATGTTTTACGTTTTATCAATCAAACGGATAAAAATATTTTTTTAACAGGAAAGGCGGGTACTGGCAAAACTACTCTATTAAAAGAGATTTTAAGATCTACACATAAAAATACTGTTGTAGTAGCACCTACGGGAATTGCAGCTCTTAATGCTGGTGGCATTACTATTCATTCATTGTTTCAATTGCCTTTTGCATCATTTATTCCTGACTTTGATTATGCTTGGGCAAATAGTGGGCGTATCAAGTTTGAAGATAGAACTTCATTGAAAAGACATTTCTCTATGAGAGGAGAAAAATTGAATATTATCAGAAATCTAGAACTGATGATTATTGATGAGGTCAGTATGTTGCGTGCAGATGTTTTAGATGCGATAGACTATCAATTGAGAACTATTCGAAAAGATAGTCGTCCATTTGGAAGTGTGCAAGTACTATTTATTGGTGATTTATTACAATTGCCACCAGTTGTCAAAAGTGAGGAGTGGGATATATTGAGAAATTTTTATCAAGGGATGTTTTTCTTCCATGCGCTAGTGTTAAAAGAATCTTCTTTAGTTTATGTCGAATTAGAGAAGATTTATAGACAGCAAGATGATGTTTTCATTGATATTCTTAATAGTTTGAGAGAAAATTTTGTTACTCAAAAGCATGTAGAAATCTTAAATAAGTATGTAAACCCAGAATTTGATACAAAATCGAATAAGGGATATATTATTTTGACTACTCACAATGAGAATGCAGATCAAATCAATAAAGATTCACTGAGAGAGATTGATGAAAAAGAATATCATTTTCAAGCGATTATTGATGGAGATTTCCCAGAAAAAATTTATCCTATCGATAAGAAAATGACATTGAAAATAGGAGCTCAGGTGATGTTTACTAAAAATGATTTAGCTATAAATAAGCGGTATTTCAATGGAAAAATAGGCGTTGTGAGTAGCATTTCAAATGCTGGAATTAAAGTAAAATGTTTGGATGACCAACAGGAGATTGAGGTCGAAATGCATGAATGGAAAAACATTCATTATCAGGTCGATTCTAATACCAAAGAAATCAATGAGAATGTGATAGGCATATTTAAGCATTATCCATTGAAATTAGCTTGGGCGATAACCGTACATAAAAGCCAAGGGCTGACTTTTGAAAAGGCAGTATTAGATATTTCTAAAGTATTTGCTCCCGGGCAGGCTTATGTGGCATTGTCAAGATTAACAAGTCTGGATGGACTCATATTACTCAAACCCATACAACTCAATGGATTGAGTAATGATAAGTCTGTTGTAGAGTTTGCTCAGAATAAAACGCCAAAAAAGATTTTGAATGAAATTTTATCAGAATCAACAATTCATTATTTAGCTAGTTCTTTAATGAAATCTTTCTCTTGGCAGCATCTTCATTTTCTTTGGCAGGCACATATCCGAACCTATTCTGCTCAGGCTACAAAGAGTAAGAAAAGCCTGTTTATGGAATGGGCTGATGAGTCAGCTAAATCTTTTGAAAACTTATATCAACTAGGTGATAAATTTGTTGCTCAACTTCATCGTGCGTTTCAAGATAATTCAATGGATTTGGATTATATCAAAGAAAGGACACAAAAAGCAGAAGAGTATTTTTTCCCATTATTAGATGTGCTATATGAAAGTGTCTTATTAGTCTTGCTCAAGGTGAAAAGGATGAAAAAGATGAATGCTTATTTAGAAGAAATTCAACAATTGGAAGAAGAACTTTTGAAAATAATTTTGCTCATTAAAAAGAATATGAAAATTCTTGAGTTGATTGAAAAAGGTATTGTGTTGGACAAGTTTTCATTGTCTTCTGACTTTGCATTTCATTATAGAATGGGAAAAATCAATCAACTGAATAAGAGAATTGATCAGGAAAGTTCAAATATGAATAATATGGAATTTGTTGAGGAGGAAGAAGATGAATGGGAAGAGGATGAAATCAAAATAATTCAGTCATTTAAAAAATCTAAACCTAAAAAAGCAAATAAAAAATCTACTTACTTACAGACGTTTGAGATGTATCAAAATAAACAAACAGTAGCAGAAATTGCTCAAAACAGAAATTTATCAATCTCTACCATTAATGATCATTTTGTAAAACTGATACAAGATAAATACATAGAATTGTCTGATATCATGGAGAAAAATAAAATTTATAGCCTTGAAGAATTGTATATCAACACTTTAAAAGGACTTTCACTCAAAGAAATTAAAGAAATTGTAGGTGAGGAATATTCCTATCATGAGTTGAAATGTTTTTTGGCATATATCCATATAGATGCGTAAAAGAGACTCAATTTTCATTTTAATATTAATATTGGAATGTTTTGAATCACTGTTGAGTACAAATATTCAATTGTTTAATTCATAATATTTTCAGTAAATTTGTACCTTTCTATTATGTTTTATTGTAGGTACAGCGTATGAAATCAAATATTTATCTTCTCAGACACGGGCAGACAGATTATAATTTAAAAGGAATTGTTCAAGGAAGGGGAGTCAATTCAAGTTTGAATCATACAGGAAGATGGCAAGCGCAGCAATTTTATGAAAGCTATAAAAACATTCCTTTTGATGTTGTTTATACTTCTACTTTACAGCGTACTCATCAGACAATAGAACCATTTATTCATCAAGGATTAGTACATCTGATACGTGAAGAATTAGATGAGATTGATTGGGGAATCTTTGAAGGAGTAGCGCATAATAAAATACTTGAAAGCACTTATGTCTCCATCATGAAAAGTTGGACTGAGGGTAATTTGGATGTTAAAATTGAAGGAGGTGAGAGTCCATTGGAATTGCATCAAAGGCAATATCCTTTTATTCAAGAACTCAGAACTGGCAATTTTAAGAATATTCTGATTTGTTCGCATGGTAGAGCTATCAGAGCTTTATTGTGTGGTATGTTGGGCAAATCTCTTTCTGAGATGGATACTTTTCTACATAATAATACTTGCCTCTATCATTTGCAACTTGAAAGCGATTCTTTTCATCTGCTACTTGAAAATGACACTAGCCATTTATTGAAGGAGAGCGTATAAATTTCTTTAATACCATTAAGAAAAGGCTAAAATCAATTAGTTTTTAATCTTTTTATTTTTTAGTATTAGTTGCTTTCATTAATTTGGCTTTTATCAAACTCAGTATATGTACACATATAGAATAGCGCATCTAACAGACTTACATATTTTAGAAGAAAACGAATTGAATAATGGGGTGGATGTTAGGGCTAATTTTATCCAAATTTTAAATAGTATAGTCAATGAAGGGGATATTGATTTGATAGTGATAGGAGGAGATTTTACACATCAAAGTACTGAAGACAATACTTTATATTGGATAAAAGAACAGTTGGATAAAACAAATATTTCTTATAGGGTTGTTCCCGGGAACCATGACAATAGCCTACAATTGGCAAAAGTATTTAATTTAGAGAAAGAGATAGAAGAAGGGAAATTGTTTTATTGGGATGAATTATCATTTGGAAAAATATTTTATTTAGACTCCTCAGATGGCAGTTTGCCCATGTACCAATTAAATTGGGTGGAAGAGGAGTGTAGCAAATCATATCAGAAATTTCTAATATTTATGCACCATCCTCCTGTTCTTGCTGAGGTGAAATTGATGGACCATCATCATTCACTTCAGAATATGAATCAAGTTCAAAAAGTATTTAGAAATATCAATAATATCCAGTCGATATTTTGTGGGCATTATCATAATGAAAGAACAATAAGAATGTATAACCATTTGGTAATGATTACTCCTTCCACATTTGTTCAAATAGATAGCCAAAAAGAAGAGTTTGCTATTGGTTCATATCAGATAGGATGGAGAAAAATACTTTGGGATGGCTCATCCCTTACATCTTATGTAAAATATTTATAGTATGGATGTTTTTAAACAATTACATCTTCTTACAGTGTGGAAATTGCCCATTTTAATTTTGGTTGTTTTTTCCTTTGCTTTTACTATTAATTGGGTAGTCAGAAGATATGTGTCTTCATTAATTGAAAGAAATGCAGCATCATTACGTGTTGACCCTACTAATTATAATTTTTTAAAAAATGGATTTAGCATTACCATCTATGCAATATCTGCATTTTTTGTTTTTTCACAAATTCCTGCATTTAAAGATGCTTCACAGACAATATTTACTGCTACAGGGATATTTGCAGCTGTGCTAGCATTGGCTTCTCAACAAGCATTTTCCAATATTTTTTCAGGAATTTTCATTATTATTTTTAGACCGTTCAGGGTAGATGATATAATTGAGTTTGAACAGAGTAAAATTGGTATAGTTGAGGATATTACCTTGCGTCATACGGTGATTAGAAATTTTGAAAACAAAAGATATATCATCCCCAATTCGAGTATTAATAATTCAATCATTCTAAATAGTAGTATTAAAGATGAACCTATTAGAAGACACATGGAATTATTAATCAGTTATGATGCACCATTGGAAAGGGTTTTTGAAATAATTACTGAAGAAGTTTTAGCTCATCCTTACCATATTGATTTCCGAAAACAAGAGGATTTTGAAGAGGGCATTCATGTTGTTGAAATTCGCGTTATAGAATATCTTCCGATAGGGTTGAAACTCAGAGTTTATCTATGGGCAGATGACCATAGAAAAGCCTTCAGATTACATACTGATGTGAATTTCCAACTTAAATTAAGATTTGATAAGGAAGGAATACCTTTCCCTTATACCTTGCAGAGATTAAATATTGAAACCTTCCCTGGGATGTCTCCAAAGGATAGTAAAAATGAATAACAATAAAAAATTAAACATGATACTCATTGCAAATATCTCGCAATATATTCCCCTGAGATAATAGGCGGAAAAATAAAATCCAATGCTCGAAACTAAAAATATCCCCATCAAAATTTTCCACCAATTGCCTTGGATAAAATAGACAGAAAATAATAACATCAAAGCACTAAGCCCTCCCCATTTTAACCAAGTAAATATTTGTAGTTGCTCTAATAGCAAATTGGCATTTTGAAATTCCTGTATAGTCAGAATTTCAGCAATATTGAGATTCTCAAATACATCTGAGACGACAATTAATATGACCAAAGGTATAGAAATCCACAAGGCTTTGACTCTTGTTTCTAGATAAATTAATATTCCCACAAAGGCTGCAAATAATCCATATAAAGTCATAAATGCATAGTCTATTTGATTGCCTATTAGAAGAGATGCTTTTAAATGTTTGACTGTCGCAATATCAAAAAATGAAGCCAAATCATTTGTGTTATTCATGAATTCCAATGCAATTATTGGAGTAAAAAAGCCTTCAGCAAGTGGACCTGTGATTACGGTATTGAAATAGGTAATGGCAATACCAACAGCAAGCATCAGAATACCTATAAAAATCGTAATTATTTTTGGAATTTTATATTTATTCATCTCCTAAAATCTTCCTATTGTAATGTTTGACAATTTATTGGAACAAAGTAAATAAAAAATGTAATATATTATAAAAATGTCCAGCCTTTGCCTCTATAAGAAGGGACAATATCAATTATTTTATTTCTACTGATGATATGAAGCTTGTCAAATCTTTCACATAATTCTCCTGCTTTGCTATGTCTAAAAATTACGCAATCTCCAATTTTTAGTTCTGGAGTTCCTTTATAGTAAAAAGGAGTCTGGACTTCTCCTGTACCTTCATTTTCAGTGAGTTGTATGCCTTCTGGAAGATATGGTTTGGGTTGTTTGTCCAAAGATATAGAACCTGAAGCTACATATCCTCCGCCTAAAGCAGTAAACATGCCTTTCTGTGGACTTCTGACAATCTGAATAGCATATCCAGCTGCTGGATAAAATTTGAAATCTTCATAGTAATCAAATAATGCAGGTGAATAAAATCCAGACCCCACTGTGATTTCAGTAATAAAATCTTCTTTTTTTGTACTATCCATACTTCCTGTGCCTCCTCCGTTGACGATGGAAGGCTTTAGGCCTTTATCTATCAGATATTGTACACATCCAGTTCTTCTTCTTTGCAATTCCAAAATAGATATTTTTTTCAGAAATTTTATCACTGAATTTTTTATTCCATTAAATGGGGATGCATCTCCAACACCAGCAATCTGGGCTTCATATCCCATTATTCCAATAATTCGAACATGTGGGAACCTTTGAGCTTTATCTACTAAATTCTTAAATCGTTGAACTGTATTGATAGGTGAACGATATACTCCAAAATGTATTCCTGGATAGTCAGAAGACATATCTACGTCTATACATACCGGCTGAATGACATTGAGTTTTTCGGCTTCTTTTTCAATCATCTCAAAATGTTTGATATTATCTACCATCAAAACCATCTTCTTTCCTTCCTTACTTGCTTTGCAAAAACCTTCAATTTCTTGAGTGTTGACAATGGGATAACCCATTAAAATATCATCAAAACCTTCTTCAGAAAGAGCAAGTGCTTCTTTCCCAGTAAAAGCCATAATCCCTTTAAAAATAGAGTGTTGTTGAAGTATATGCTTTAAAATATAGGTGGAACGAATAGATTTAGAAGCAATTCGTATGCTTTTATTACCGACTCTTTTTTGAATAGCATGGATATTATTGTCTAATAAATCTAAATCGACAAATGCTAAAGGGAAATCTTTTCCTTCAAAAAGATTTTTGTAATATAAATATGTAGGATGATGCATGGCTTAAAATTATAAAAAATACTATAGAAACTCAACCATTATTTATTGACTAAACAGTTTTTTGAAAATGAATTGGATGATAGAACATAATTCCAAAACAAAAATTAGATATTTAGATTCAAATCTGTTTCCAATATTATTGCGAATTTCTCCTTCATCACAAAGCAGTGTTCAGTCAATTTTGTAAGATTTTAAAGAAAGGTCATTCAATGTTAACTTTTTTGAGTATAGGATAGTCAGAGGAATGAAGTAATTTTGCCATTGATGAAAAGCGAGGTGAAATTGAATATTTATCCTGATGAAGCTCTAAATAAATTAGACTTTCCAATATTATTAGAAACAGTCAAATTGCTATGTAGAGGTAGCTTAGGAGTTGAAAAATTAAGCCGTCAAGAATTCTTGCTTGAAAAAGATATTTTATATGCTAATATTCAACAAGTTGTAGAGTTCAAAAAGATAATTGAAACTGACCCTTTTTTTCCAGATAGTGCTTTTGATGAATTGCCTTTTATAGAGAAATTGCCGATTTTAGGTTTAGTACTGACTGAGTTTGAATTTGTAAAATTGTCTAAGTTTTTAAAGACCTTTCATGATATTTTATTGTTTTTTGCTCATAAGAAAAGGAGTGAAGTATATCCATATTTGGAAGAAGTTGTAAAAGAAGTTTATTGGGATAAATCTCTGTTGAAAGAAATCAATCGGGTTATTGATAACGAACAGGAAATTGTAAGAGAGAGTGCTTCCCATGAATTAGGAATTATCAGGAGAAAAATTTTAGAACTTGAGAGAGAACAATTAGTCGTCTTTGGTAAAGTATTAAGAAGATATAAATCTCAAGATTTTTTGGCTGAGCAGGAGGAAGGAGTTCGGAGTGGGAGAAAAGTCCTCGCAGTCAGAGCAGAATTTAAAAGAAGTGTTTCAGGTATTTATTATGATGATTCAGCTAGTGGAAATATTGCATTTATAGAACCTCAAGAAACAGTGGCTCTCAACAATGAATTGGTTGCTTTGAGAAGGGAAGAAAGAAGAGAGCTAGAGAGAATATTGAAATTGTTGACAGAATATATCAGGCCTTATTTTAAGCACTTTAATCGATATTCAGATATTTTGGCTATTTACGATGCTGCACGAGCTAAAGCATATTTTGCTATAGAAACAAATTCAGTTGCCCCTAAAATAAGTCAGGATGGTTCATATCAATTATTTGGTTTTAGACATCCTTTACTATATATCAATTATAAAAAGAAAGGAAGAAAAGTAATAGAAAATCACCTTATTCTTGAACCAAATGAAAAGATGCTATTGATTTCTGGTCCAAATGCCGGAGGTAAATCAGTGGTGCTGAAATCTACTGGATTAATACAGCTAATGTTCCAGTTTGGAATGATGATACCTACTTATGAAGGAAGTATTCTGCCCATATTTAAGCAATTATTTATAGATATTGGAGATGCACAATCTATAGAGAACGATCTGAGTACATATAGCTCACATTTGAAAAACATGAAATTTTTTACAGAAAATTCTACTTCAGAAACATTTGTTCTTTTAGATGAATTGGGGCATGGCACAGACCCCATTTTAGGTGGTGCCATGGCAGAGGCAGTATTGGAATCTTTGAAAGAAAAAAATGTATATTCTATTGTGACTACCCATTATGCCAATTTAAAAGCTTGGGGGGCTCGTACAGAAGGTGTACAAAATGGAGCGATGAGTTTTGACAATCAACATCTTGAACCCTTATATCATCTTCATATTGGTAGCCCAGGCAGTTCTTTTACTTTTGAAATAGCCAAAAAATCAGGACTTCAACCTTCAATTATTCAGGCAGCTAAAGAGAAGACAGGAGAGCAGAATAAAGAAATGGAAATGTCTTTAAATGAAATTCATCATGAAAAGCAATATGTCAAAGGGTTGAGAAAAGCACTGCAATTGCGTGAAAAGCAGGTCGCTCAGTTACAGATGACTTATGAACAGCTTAAAAGAGATCTTGAGAAAGAGAAGAAAAAGCTATTAAAAGATTTTAAGACCAAATCTTTAGAAGAGTTTAATTCTATGAATAGAGAACTTGAAAAGATGATGAGGGAATGGAAAGAAGATAAAAACAATAAAGAAAAATTTTTAAAGACTAGACGTTTTATTGACCAGCAAAGAACTGAATTGGAAAAAGAGCCTATTGTAGATATTTTTAGTAAAAGTGAAGAAGTCGCTGAAATTCAGATTGCTGAACCTATAGAAATCGGTCGATCTGTGAAGCTAAAAGAGGGTGTAGAAATTGGAGAAGTGATTGAAATTAGAAAAAACAAAGCATTAGTAAGATTTGGTATGCTGACTTCTTTAGTGCAGATTGACCAGCTAGAGCTTGTCAGTCAAAAGAAGAATAATATCCCTAAAACTGTTGTAAATACAGCTCAAAAAATGTCTGAAAAAGCAGCATTTGAGAATCAAATTGATCTGCGAGGAATGATGAAAGATGAAGCACTGAAAACTTTAGATTTATTTCTAGATAAAGCAGTGATGTATGGATATAATAATGTAAGAATTATTCATGGGCGTGGGACAGGAGCAATAAGAAAAGCAGTTCATTTCAGCTTGAAAACACAACCTGTTGTTTTGGATTATAGATTTGAATTGCCAGAATTTGGGGGAGATGGTGTTACTTTGGTCAATTTAAAAGTATAATGCTTAAGAAAGTAATAGTTCTCTTTTACCCTATTTAATTAATGTATATAAATCCGTATTTTTAACTCGATTATGAAGATAAAAAATTTCCTTCTTGTTGCTAGTCTGGGACTTTCAATGAATATATATGCCCAATCTTTACATTTGAATGAATTAAAATTTGATACTATTCATGTCAATAGCGAGCAGACAATCTTTACTCTTCCTTTTGATATTGCTGATCAAAATAGTGCTAACAGATATTTTTCTGATGCCAATTACAATTACCAAAAGGGGAATTTGACCTATGCTGCAAAACTCATGAAAAAGGCCATAAAGAAACAGCCAGATAGATATGAGTATCATTTTTTACAAGCATATATTTTGATGGATTTGGGAGATAGTAAAAACTCCGTAAAACATGCCGAAAAAGCAGTTAGCCTTCGTCCAAATGATTGGAAAATGTTGTATGGACTTGCTTTAACTAAGTATGCTGCAAAAGATTTTCTTGGTGCTAATATTGAATATAGTAGAGCGATTGAATTGGAACCCTCGCAGTTCTTATTATATGAAGGAAGAGCTTATGTCAAGGTGCAGCTCAATGACCTGATTGGAGCTTTAAGTGATTTTGATTTTGCTGTTATGACCAAACCTACTTATGTCAAATCCTATCAAGGAAGAGGTCTTGTCAATTATAAGTTAGGAAAATATCAGAATGCAATAGCTGATTATACTAGTGTTTTATTGAGAGAGCCAGAAAATACATCAGCTTTATATTACAGAGGAATGAGTCAAAAAATGGTTGGAGATATTATCAATTCATGTAAGGATTTAGAAAAGGCATATAAATTGGGGTATCAAGAAGCATATAAAGAATTGAAAAATAGTTGTAATAAATAAAATGCTTCAAAAATATTTTTTGACTATTGATGGAAGTGAAGGAGAGCTTATCCCGGTAAAGTATTTTATTCCACCACATTTAATATCTACTAATCCCGTAATCATAGCTCATGGGTTTAAGGGATTTATGGACTGGGGACATTTCCCAATGCTTGGAGAACAGATTGCTCAAAAAGGCTATGCTGTTGTCATGTTTAATTTTTCGCATAATGGAACTAGCCCTGAGTGCCCTACTGAATTCTCTAGATTAGATTTGTTTTCCAAAAATACATATAGCAAAGAATTATATGATTTAGATAAGATTTTAGATGAAGTTCAGAATTCTACACTTTTAAAATCTCATGGTATTAATGGTCATCAAGTTTCTCTAATTGGACATAGTAGAGGAGGGGGAATAGCAATTCTCAAAGCTTCTCAAGATAAGAGAATCTCTAAACTGATTACTTGGGCAGCAACAGATTCATTCGGTTCGTTTTTTGCATCTAGTGAAGAGATGATTCAACAATGGAAATCAGATGGAGAAATCTATACTTATAACTCTCGAACTCAGCAAAATATGCCAATCAAATATAGCTTATACGAGGATGTGTTATTGAATAGGGATAGATTAGATGTTTCTAAGGCGGCGACACTCATTCGCATTCCATGGCTAATCATACATGGCAAAAACGATTCAACGGTATCAGTAGATGTTGCTCGAAAATTTCATGAAATAAATCCACTTTCATCATTGTATATAATGGAAGCAGCAGATCATAATTTTGGTGGAAAACATCCTTTAGATAATCTTGTGAATTATCATCATTTAAATTTGTTGCTATTGCATACTGTAGATTTTTTAAAAGACAATAATTCTTCAGTATAATTTTTAAGATTGAATTAAGCATTTAATTTTTTTCAAACATGTTGTAAATAGTTTTAATCTATAGTATGTTTTTTGTCAGATTTTTATAATTATTACAAATTAGTTTTAAACATTCATTAACATTTTGTCCATAACTTAAAATCATTTTTTTTTAAAAACTAAAAATGTCCAATTACATTTGAAAAATAGATTTTAAAATTGGTATTAAAGGTGTTTGTGTGTTTTGTCAATGATATTCTGAGCAATGAAGATTTAAAATCTATATTCAACTGGAATAAAGAATTGATTTTATTGTAAATCATTCTTTCTTTCAAATTTTAAAATTTATAGAATTTAAATAAATAGTGATGAGTATTTTTACTAAACGAATCAATTACAAACCCTTCGAATACCCTGAAGTATTAGAGTTTACTGATGCTATCAATAAGTCTTTTTGGGTTCATTCTGAAATAGATTTTACCGCTGATATTCAGGATTTCCACTCACATCTTTCTCCAATTGAGCAAGAAGCTATCAAGCGTAGTTTATTGGCGATTGCTCAAATTGAGGTAAATGTCAAAAGTTTTTGGGGAGATTTATACAAGCATCTACCCAAACCTGAATTGAATGGGCTAGGAAGTACATTTGCAGAATGTGAATTTCGCCATTCTGAGGCCTATTCAAGATTATTAGAAGTTTTGGGTTATAATAATGAATTTGAACGTGTTGTAGAAATTCCTTCTATCTTCAAGCGTATTCAATATCTTTCAGATGCATTGAAACATTCAAAAGCTGAGAATCATAAGGATTATTTGACTTCATTGATATTGTTCACTATTCTTATTGAGAATGTTTCTTTATTTAGCCAGTTTGCCATTGTATTATCTTTTACCCGATTCAAAGGGGTGATGAAAAATGTCAGTAATATTATTGCTTGGACGTCTGTAGATGAACAAGTTCATGCTAATGCAGGAATTTATTTAGTGAATAAAATCAGAGAAGAAGTTCCTGACTATTTTGATCAAGATACTATTAATGAAATCAATAGAGTTGTAAAAGAATCTATTGCTATTGAGGCTGAAATTTTAGATTGGATTTTTGAAAATGGAGAATTGAATACCATCACTAAAGTCAATCTATTGAATTTTATGAAGTTCAGAATAGATGATAGCTTGGTAAAAATTAACATGGATAAATTGTTCAATATATCACATGCCGATTATCAGCCAATGGTATGGTTTGAAGAAGAAGTTTTTGCCAATAGTTTGGATGATTTTTTTGCTAAAAGACCAGTAGATTATACCAAACATGATAAGAGTATAACTGCTAATGATTTATTTTAATTTAAACTATTCCTTTAAGAAATATTAGACTATAAACCATGGAGAGACTTTGGTGGCTAAATGAAGAAAGCGAACAAATATTGAATCGCGGTTATTTATTGAAAGGTGAGACCCCTCAAAAGGCAATAGAGCGCGTGGCTACAGCTGCAGCTAAAAGATTATACAAACCAGAACTTGTTGATGCTTTTATAGAAATGATAGAAAGAGGTTGGATGAGTTTATCTTCTCCAATTTGGGCAAATATGGGTACAGAACGTGGTTTGCCGATATCTTGTTTTAATGTTCATGTCCCAGATCATATAGAAGGAATTACCCACAAATTAGGTGAGGTCATCATGCAAACAAAAATTGGTGGTGGAACATCGGGCTATTTTGGTGAGCTTCGTGCAAGAGGAAGTGCAGTAACAGATAATGGTAAAAGTAGTGGAGCAGTGAGTTTTATGAAACTTTTTGATACAGCTATGGATACTATTTCCCAAGGAGGAGTGAGGAGAGGAGCTTTTGCAGCCTATTTGGATATTGACCATAATGATATAAAAGAGTTTTTAGAGATTAAGAACATTGGAAGCCCTATTCAGAATTTATTTTTTGCAGTTTGTGTATCTGATTATTGGATGCATGAAATGATTGAAGGAGATGTTGAAAAGCGTGAGATATGGGCTAAAGTCTTAGAAAGTCGCCAGCAAAAAGGATTGCCTTATATATTTTTTACTGATAATGTTAACAGGCATAAACCAGATGTTTATAAGGATAAAAACATGACAATAAATGCCAGTAATCTTTGTTCTGAGATTGCTTTGCCTTCTTCAGATGATGAATCATTTGTCTGTTGTCTTTCTTCTATGAATCTAGAGTTATATGATGAATGGAAAGATACGGAAGCAGTCAAATTAGCTACTTTTTTCTTAGATGCTGTTATGTCAGAGTTTATTGCTAAAACCGAAGGGAATTATTATTTGCAATCTGCACATAATTTTGCCAAGAGACATAGAGCACTGGGATTGGGTGTGATGGGATGGCATTCTTATTTACAGAAAAACAGAATAGCATTTGAGAGTTTAGAGGCTAAAAATTTGACCAATAAAATATTTAAGGATATTCAAGAAAAATCGTTGAGAGCTTCCAGAGAGCTAGCACGTATTTATGGTGAACCGGATTTGTTAAAAGGTTATGACAGAAGAAACACAACTTTATTGGCTATAGCTCCAACTACCTCCTCTTCTGCAATATTGGGTCAGACATCTCCTGGCATAGAACCATTTAGTAGTAACTATTATAAAGCTGGATTGGCAAAAGGTAATTTTATGCGTAAGAATAAATATCTCAAGGATTTGTTAGCTGAAAAAGGTTTAGATACGGAAGATGTTTGGAGAGAAATTATGCTCAATCACGGTAGCGTACAGCATATTGCTAGCTTGAGTCAAGATGAAAAAGATGTATTTAAGACTTTTAAAGAGATAAGTCAATATGAGATTATATTGCAGGCTTCTATACGTCAAAAGTATATTGATCAAGCACAAAGTTTGAATTTGAATATCCCCTCTAATGTCCCAGTCAAAGAGGTGAATAGATTAATGATAGAAGCATGGAAATTGGGAGTGAAGTCCTTGTATTATCAAAGAAGCCAAAGTGTATCCAAAGAGTTGGTCAATAGTTTGGTTGTCTGCAAGAGCTGCGAAGCATAGGTCTTTTTCTTATTAATACAAAAACAGGTTTCTGAATAGAAAGCACCTGTTTTTGTATTATTTATTCTGGGAAGGGTAGTATAAATGGTTGCTTACAACAATAAGTTCTTTCTTATTTTTTGTTGAACCTATTGATATAAAGCCTTAGGTGTTTTTTAGGCAAATATTTTCTCTGAAACCTTTATTTTTAAAAGATGCATTTTTTCATTGACTTGCAATTGACATGTCAATCTACAGTTGTCTGTTTTACAATGAAGATTATCTAGCATTGCCATTTCTGAATTGTCAGCTTCTCTCAGACTTACTTCATTATTGTTCAATACTTCAGCTGTACATGTTCCACACAATGCCATTCCTCCACATACGCCTTCTATATTATAGCCTTCGGATTTCAATACTTCCATTAAATTGAGAGATATGCCTAAAGGAATTTCAATTTCATTGATAGTTCCTTCAACATCTTCAACAAAAATTTTAATACTTTCCATTTTAGAAACTTTGGATACCATTTACTGTTGTATATTTTAAAGTAAATTTTTTATCTGGATAGATAGTTTTATAGGCACTTTGGCACATCATTGCCGCTTCATGGAAGCCACATAAGATTAATTTTAATTTACCTGGATATGTGTTGATATCACCGATTGCATAAATGCCAGGAATATTTGTAGCATAATCAAAAGTATTCACTTTGATAGCATTTTTCTCAATTTCTAAACCCCAGTTTTCTATCGGGCCTAGTTTGGGACTTAATCCGAATAATGGTAGAAAATAATCAACTTCTACTAATGTGTCACCATTGTCTTTGTGCGAAATAGTAACTTTATTCAATTCACTATTACCTTCCAAAGCTGTAACATTTGAATTGAGATGGAGATTTAATCTTCCCTCATCATGAAGAGCTTTTACTTTATCAGCTGAATCAGGAGCACCTCTAAATATTTCTCCTCTATGAACTAATGATATTTCTTCACATATTTCTGCCAAATATATTGCCCAATCTAATGCTGAATCCCCACCACCTGATATAACAATACGTTTATTGCGATATTTTTCTGGATCTTTTACAATATAATCGACACCACAACTTTCAAAATCTCCTAAGTTGGAAATGTTGGGTTTTCGTGGTTCAAAGACACCCAGCCCTCCAGCAATGCAAACAATTTTTGTAGCGATTTTAGTGCCTTCATGTCCAGATACAATAAAACTTCCATCTTCCTGACGTTCAACCGTTTCAACTCTTTCTCCTAAAGTGAATGTCGGATGAAACGGAGCAGCTTGCTCCATCAGATTATCCACTAATTCCTGAGCTAAAATTGATGGAAACCCTGGAATATCATAAATGGGCTTTTTGGGATAAATCTCTGATAACTGACCGCCTACTTGAGGTAAGTAATCTATCAAATGACATCTCATTTTTAATAATCCTGCTTCAAATATGGTAAATAAACCTACCGGTCCTGCTCCAATTATACAAATATCAGTTTCTATCATGGTCATAATTTCTTGGACTTGCTATAAAATTTACGAATTTAATAAATCGGACTGAATTATCTTTTTTTTGTAATATTATAATTTTGTTACTTTTGAATTGAAGTTTATAGTTTATTGTAAAACATTGATAACGTGTTAATGGGATAGATTGATATCATTTAATTGAAAATAATCATTCATATTACCTTTCTCTATTTCTCTTTGTAAATCAGTCAATATATCATTGATTTCCAAAGGAGATGAGGAGATAACTAGTTTGGCCCTATATGGCTTGACATGAGGTATTCCTTTTAGATAATTGGTATAATGTGGTCTCATTTCCAAAATGCCCAACCTTTCACCTTTCCATTCAATTGATTTGTCTAAATGTAGCCTAATGGCTTCAATTCTTTCAGAAATAGTAGGTTCGGGTAGTACTGTCTGGTCTTTAAGATATGCTTTTACTTGACTAAATATCCAAGGAAAACCAATAGCAGCCCTTCCTATCATGACACCATCTACACCATATCTATTTTTAAATTCTAAAGCTTTTGCTCCAGAATTAATGTCGCCATTCCCAAAAATTGGAATTTTCATTCTGGGATTATTTTTGACTTCTCCAATAAGCGTCCAGTCAGCTTCTCCTTTGTACAATTGTTTGCGTGTTCTTCCATGTATTGCTAAAGCTTGAATGCCAATATCTTGTAATCTTTCTGCAACTTCTACAATATTTTTGGAGTTTTCGTCCCAGCCCAATCTTGTTTTAACAGTAACTGGTTTATTAGTCGCTTTTATGACTTGTGCTGTTAATCTGACCATTTTATCAATGTCTTGTAAAATGCCAGCTCCAGCCATTTTGCAAACGACTTTTTGTACAGGGCAGCCAAAATTAATATCTATAATGTCTGGATTGACTTTTTCTATGATCTGAGCAGATTGCACCATTGCATCTTCTTCCCCTCCAAAAAACTGTATGCCGATAGGTCGTTCATAGTCATAGATATCTAATTTTTGAATGCTTTTTTTTGCATCTCTAATCAAACCGTCTGAAGATATAAACTCAGTGTACATCAAATCTGCTCCATGCATTTTACATAAAGCTCTAAAGGGCGGATCGCTGATGTCTTCCATAGGAGCCAAAATAATAGGGAAATCACCCAGTGAAATATCGCCAATTTTTACCAAAACCTAATTTCTTGACGCAAATATACTGAAATTGAACCAGCTGTAAAAGTTGGATTTATAAATTTATTCTTTCACAATCGAGACTCAGATATTAACTTTGTATAGCGCATTATGTACAATCAAAATAAATCAATAGCTTACTTTTTATGGATTTTAATAGGATATTTTCTATTGGGTTCATTTTTGTCTCAGTGGATAGGAGGGTTTCTGGTAAAACAATTATATGGTGTTGAAAAAATTGAAAGTTTTATAGAATTAGGCAAAAATTTTCCTAATGCATGGTTCACAATGAGATGGATACAATTGATTCATACTGTTTTGTCATTTTTACTTCCTGCTTGGTGGGTGAGGAGGGAATATTTGTCACAAAATACTTATTCGACTCATAATGAGGTCAGTAGCGTGATTGGAACACTTGTAATAGTTCCTGTTTTATTGCTTAGTTTGATGCCTTTGATTCAATGGCTTTATGGAATAAATCAAAATATTTATTTACCTCCTTCCATTAATGAATGGGTGAAAAATATGGATCTTAAAAACTCTCAAATGCTGATGGGTATGTTTGCAGATAAGTCATGGCAAGCTATCAGTTTGAATTTTTTTATCATTGCTATAGTTGCTTCATTGAGTGAGGAATTGTTTTTTAGAGGAGTATTACAAAGGCTACTGACAGATCGATTGAATCCACATATTGCTATTTTGTTTTCCTCATTTTGTTTTAGTGCAATTCATTTTCAATTTATTGGATTTTTACCTAGATGGGGAATGGGTATCTTTTTGGGGTATCTTTTTTGGCATACTCATCGTTTGATTGTCCCAATTTTTGCTCATTTTCTTTTTAATGGTGGGCAGCTGCTATTATATTATTTTTTTACTGAGAAAAATTTAATGACGAATTTTGAGCCATCAAAAAGCATATCAGGTTATTTAGTGTTTATCTCTACTATTGTTTTTATATTTACTTATCTTATTTCTAAAAATTTACTATTTCAAAAAAAATATAGATATTTAGAATGAATAATTGGGTACTTTTGTCGGCTTATTCTCAAAAATATAAAGCCTTGATGTTGGTCTCAGCTTTGGAAGAAAAGGGAATTGAATGTAAAATAATTGATAAAATAGATAGCGCATTTAATTTTCTTGGGAAAGTAGAGGTTTATGTTAGGCAAGAGAATGTAGTAAGGGCTTTGTATGAAAAAGGAAATATTGAACTATGAATGAATTAACCAAAAGAATTATTACGGGTATTCTGTTTGTTATTATCCTTATAGGAGGGGTGATGTGGAATGAATACTCTTTTATGCTATTGTTTGGTTTGCTGACTATATTATCTATCAATGAGTATTATAATATCACACATGATAAGTTTATTGCTGTGGAAGATTGGAAAACCTTATATAAATTTTTGAGTACAATATTTGGTATTGTTGTTTTTGCTATCATTTTTTTGGTCTCAAGTGGAAAGATTCCATTAATATATTTGTCTTTAGTGGCAGCTTTCCCATTATGTTGGTTTGTGATAGAGATGTACCATGAATCTGAAGCTCCTTTTACAAATGTATCTTATAACTCTATGGCATTGTTTTATATTGCAGTGCCGTTTGGAGCAGCTAGTTTTCTAGTATTTAAACAAGGAGGAGATATTTATGATTATAAATACCTTTTGGCCATCTTGTTTTTTGCATGGGCAAATGATTCATTTGCTTATTTAATTGGAAGAACATTTGGGAAGCATAAGCTATTTCCTAGAATTTCACCTAAAAAAACTTGGGAAGGAGTATTTGGTGGTGCTTTCTTTTCTTTGATTTTTGCCTTTTTAATCAATTATTTATATCTGTATTATAATATTTCAGACATTGGGGTTTTACATTATTTGGCATTATCTGCTATTACTGTGGTGACTAGTACTTATGGTGATTTGGCAGAGTCAATGATTAAACGCAATATGAATATTAAAGATTCTGGACATGCATTACCTGGGCATGGTGGATTTTTGGACAGGTTTGATGGGCTGATTTTTTCTATTCCTGCTTGTTCATTATATATCATTGCAACAGGAATTTAGTTCCTTAGTTCAATTGAATGTTTGGGTTTGAAAGTTTATTTGTTGCATATCAACCAATGGTTAGAACGTACTGATATTGAAAAATATCTTTCACAATGGTCGGACTTTCAGAGTAGCAAAATATTAGAGCTTGTTCAAAAGAAGGATTTTAATGCTTCATTTTTTGGCAGAATGCTATTGTTATATGCATTTAAGGATATTGGATTTAAAGTAAGTGTTGAAAATTTATTATATACTGAAAAAGGCAAACCCTATTTTTCTGATTTTCCTATAGATTTTAATATTTCTCACTCTGGAGAGTATGTTGCTTTACTCATAGCAGAAGAAGAATGTGGTATAGATATTGAACAGCATAGAGAAATTAATATTTCTATATTTAAAAGACAATTTACTGATACTGAATTTGATACAATCAATAATTCTAGTAATAGTGTAAAAGAATTTTTTAAATTTTGGACAATAAAAGAAGCAGCAATTAAGGCAGATGGGAGGGGGATGGCTGTATTGTCAAATGTCCAAATATTATCTTCTAGTGAATTGATGATTGAAAATAATTTATGGTATTATCAACCTATTGAAGATTTGGATTTGTACTCATTTTCAATTTGTGGCAAAAGTTCTTTTCATCTTGATACCAGAGATATTCAAAGCATCAATTCATCAATGCTTTTAAAATTAGTGTAACTTTACGACCACTATTTATGAAAAAGGGAATCTTGTATTTAATACCGGTGCCTTTGGCTCCAGAAGGGTTGCGACAAACGGCTACTATTGCTGCTCCTCTCATTGCTCAAATCCGCTATTTTATTGTTGAGAATATCCGTACAGCTAGAAGGTTTCTTCGTGCAGTTGATAATGAATTTCCAATTGATGATTGTGTTTTTGAGGAAATGGATAAACACTCAGGCTATTCTTTCAGTGAAAGTTTTTTGAAGCACGCAATAGATGGTCATCATATAGGGGTGTTGTCAGAAGCGGGTTGCCCAGCAGTAGCTGATCCGGGACATCAGGTTGTAGCTTTAGCGCATCAGAGAGGAATAACAATCAAACCATTGCCGGGACCCAATTCAATGATTATGGCATTAATGGCATCTGGTTTTTCGGGTCAAAAATTTTCTTTTTATGGATATATGCCGTTAGATGTTCAACAAAGGAGAACCTTGCTTTTGAAAATGGAAAAGGAGGCCAGTCAGGGCTATACAAATATTTTTATGGATACTCCATTTCGAAATGCAAAGCTATTGGAAGATATGCTGAATTGGTTACGACCTGAAACCGAAATCTGTATTGCTTCTAATATTACAGGGTCAAATGAGCAAATCCATACCCGAACAATTAAAGATTGGAAAAAAGTAAAACCTGATTTAAAGAAAATTCCAGCAGTTTTTGTAATTGGCAGTTCTAAATGATGATAAATGATTCTGATAGATGATATTTTAATTAGTGATGATGTTGTTGAACAGCATTTTGTTTGTGACTTGAATGCCTGCAAAGGTGCTTGTTGTGTAGAAGGAGATAGTGGTGCACCATTGGAAGAAGATGAAATTCAAATTTTGAAAGACAATCTGGATAAAATATTGCCTTATCTCACTCCTGAAGGTATAGAGTCTATCCGCCAAAATGGAGTTTATATTGAGGAGCATGATGATGAATATACGGGTCTTGCAACTCCTCTCATTGATGGAGGAGCCTGTGCTTATATTCATTATTTGCCAGATGGAACCGCTACTTGTGGAATTGAAAAAGCATATAATGATGGAGTTACTTCTTTTAGAAAGCCTATCAGTTGTCATTTATATCCAATAAGGATAAAAAACTATGATACTGTTATTGGAGTGAATTATGATGAATGGGAGATATGTGACCCTGCCTGCTCGTTGGGAAAGAAATTACAAATTCCGCTATATGTTTTTGTCAAAGATGCATTGATAAGAAAGTTTGGCATAGAATTTTATGACGTGTTGTGTCAGGCAGCTAAAGAACATCAAGAAGATAATCAATAAAATATCTTTAATGCTTGAGTGATATAGAATATTTATGAGTGGATTTTATTAATTTTTTATATTTTATTTGAATTAAAAAAAGTTGTAAAGTATTTTTGAATAAATTTTATAGGAAGAAAATGCGAGTATTAAAGGTGTTTTGGATAGTTTTCGTTTTTATGCTTACTATTTTATATAGTACAGAAGCGGCTATTCAGAGAATTCCTCCTAAAATTGATAATAATTTAGAAAAAGATTCAAAATTATTGCCTTGCATTAAAACTCTTTTAGATGAAGCATGGATACCTTCGGGCAGTCATCTATCCAAATCGGCACAAGGAACGCTGACTGTAACAAATGAAGGAGAGATTAAAATCTATTTTAATGTTATTCTAAAAACAAGCACAGGAAAAAAGGGCGACCCTCCTATATATTTGAGATTTGTAAAAGTAGCTCAATTGGACATTCGTAAAGTATTAGAATATGCCAAAGCTGGTGATGAAATATTTATTGAACAATATACAATTGATGGCAACCAAAGAGTATTGTGCGCTCCTTCAAGTCTGACTGTGACTTGATTTAGATACTTTTAAGCCAATTCATGCTTTAGGTATTGCCCTGTAATAGATTTCTTGGATTTTACTATTTCTTCAGGAGTTCCTTCTGCTACAATTTTTCCTCCATTACGTCCTCCTTCAGGACCAATATCAACGACATAATCTGCTACTTTAATGACATCTAAATTATGTTCAATTATAATGACTGTATTACCTCTGTCCACTAGTTTTTGTAATACATCTAACAATACTCTGATATCTTCAAAATGAAGTCCAGTAGTAGGTTCGTCTAGTATGTAAATTGTATTTCCTGTATCTCTTTTAGATAACTCTTCTGCAAGTTTCACTCTTTGAGCTTCACCACCTGACAAGGTCGTGGCTGATTGTCCTACTTTGATATATCCCAAACCTACATCCACCAAAGTCTTAAGTTTGCGGCTAATTTGAGGAATCGCCTCAAAAAAATGTGCAGCTTCTGAAATCGTCATTTCCAAAACCTGATAGATGTTATTGTGTTTATACTTTATCTCTAATGTTTCACGATTATATCTTTTGCCAAGACATTTTGTACATTCTACATAAACATCTGGTAGGAAGTTCATTTCTATCAGTTTTTTTCCTCCTCCATGACATTCTTCACATCTTCCTCCTTTGACATTAAATGAAAATCTCCCTTGTTTGTATCCTCTTATTTGAGATTCGGGCAGTTGGGCATATAATGCTCTAATATAATCGAACACGCCTGTGTAGGTAGCTGGATTAGATCGTGGTGTCTTGCCGATAGGTGCTTGATCTATCTCTATGACTTTATCAATTGCCTCTAATCCTTCAATAGAAGTATATGGTAGCGGATTATTAGGTGAATGGTAAATGTGTTGGTTAAGAATAGGGTATAATGTATCAGTAATCAATGTTGATTTTCCACTTCCAGATACACCACAAATACATGTCAATGTTCCCAATGGGATTTTTAAATCTACATTTTTAAGATTATTGCCTGTCGCCCCTTTTAAATGGATAAAGTGATTGTTCCCTTTTCTTCTATTGGAGGGAATCAATATTTTTTCTATATTTTTTAGATAATTGGAAGTAATAGTATTACTGTCTAAAAATGTTTTGGGAGTCCCTTGCCCAACTATTTCTCCTCCATACTCGCCAGCTCCTGGACCCAAATCAATAATATAATCTGCAGCTAACATAATATCTTTATCATGCTCGACTACTATTACAGTATTGCCAATATTTGTCAGATTACGAAGTGATTTGATTAGCCTATTGTTGTCTCGTTGATGTAATCCAATACTAGGCTCATCCAAAATATAAGTGATACCCATTAATTGCGAACCGATTTGTGATGCCAATCTAATTCTCTGACTTTCTCCACCCGATAGTGAGCCAGATGCTCGGTTGAGAGCGAGGTATCCTAGACCTACTTCCAATAAAAATTGAGTTCTCTCTTTAAGCTCTTTCAGAATATCTTTAGCAATAATGGCAGAATTGTTTTTGAAGTAATTATCTAGACTTTCCAACCATTCAAAAAATATACTTAAATCTTTTTCAGCAACCTCACTGATATTAAGTCCATCAATTTTAAAGAAGAGAGATTCTTTTTTCAATCTATGTCCATGGCATCCTGAGCAAGGGTAATCGCTGATATAATTGGATGCCCAATTTTTTAAAGCATCAGAACCTTCAATCTGATAATTTCTTTCTATTTGGGGAATTATACCTTCAAACCTAACTAAATATTTTTTATTATTTTTTTCTATAATACTTATATTGTTTTCACTATTTACTCCATACATCAAATTATCTATACTTTGTTGAGATAATTGATTAAGTGGCGTGTTCAAATGATCTCCATTTCTTTCAATTATATTTTTTACTGTTTGATAAGTATGATTGCTTTTATAAGGTCCCAATGCTACAATACCTCCTTGCTCGATGGATAGATTGTCATTGGGGATTATCTTATTGAAGTCTGCCTTTTTCTCTACCCCTAAACCTTTACATGTAGGGCAATATCCATATGGAGAATTAAATGAAAATGTATTAGGAGAGGGTTCTTCATAGGATATTCCTGTAGTTGGGCAGATGAGTGTTTTACTGAAAGTCTTTACTTGAAGGGTGTTATAATCTTGAATAAATATTAAATCATTACCCATCTGCAAAGCAATCTTTACAGAAGCTCTTATTCTTTGAATATCTTTCTCTTGTACCTTTAGCCTATCTACAACTAATTCTATATCATGTATCTTGTATCTATCTAGTTGTAGTTTGGGTGTGATTTCTATGATTTCTCCATCAACTCTTACTTTGAGATAACCTTTTTTTATCAGGTCTTGAAACAGCTCTCTATAATGTCCTTTTCTACCTCTGACAAGAGGAGCAAGAATTACGATTGATTTTTCTTGGTATTGTTCTAAAATATAATTGATAATCTGTTCTTCAGAATATCTTGCCATCCTTTCTCCAGTATTATACGAATAAGCTTCTCCGAGTCTGGCATATAAAAGTCTCAAGAAATCATATAATTCGGTTGTGGTCCCGACTGTTGATCGTGGATTACGATTGGTGGTTTTTTGTTCAATTGAAATCACTGGACTTAGTCCTGAAATATATTCTACATCTGGCCTTTCAATATTCCCTATATATTGCCTCGCATAATTGGAAAAGCTTTCCATATATCTTCTCTGCCCTTCAGCGAATATAGTGTCAAAAGCCAGTGAAGATTTACCGCTACCGCTCAGACCTGTTATAACAGTCATTTTGTTGCGGGGAATTTTGAGAGATATATTTTTTAGGTTGTGTACTCTAGCTCCAAAAACTTCTAAATATTCTACTTCATCTTCTACTAATGCAGGCAATTCGTACTCTGAACTCATGAAATAATAAGGTTTTTATAGCGGTATTGTTTACTTACTAGATAATAATTGAGAAATTGAATAGTCCTGAATTTTCTTTTTCAAATCTTTTATCATTTTGTCAGCAGCTTCCTGCATAGGTGTATGAATGCTCATTTTGGTTTCATCAATTTTCATATTTATTTTCATTTCCAATTCATTTTTAAATTGATGAAATTGATGCATAACATCCATAGTGATTCTTTTTCCCTCGTCATGAGCATATTGGGGATTTTGAATCAAGTCTTCCATGAGTTCTTTAAATTTGTCCTTACTAAGTTTTAAAGTGCCTACTATTGTATATAAAATTTGTTGTTGCAAGGAATCCATTTTACTATTTTATAGTTTGAATATGAAAGTATCAAAGTTAAGATTAAAATCTTACTATCACTTTATTTGTCAATTCAATTTTTAGTAAGAAATTTTGATTAACTTAAAGGTATGGACGCTAATAATGGTATTTATATTTTAGATCTCAACTTTTTAAATGAGCCTTTTGCAATTGCTTCTTTTCTAATTGAATCAGAGGATGGATTGATTTTAATTGAATCTGGGCCTGAAAGTACATTTTCTCATTTACAACAAGCAATTGAATATCAGGGCTTTGACTGGAGAGATGTAAAGCATGTCTTACTGACACATATACATTTTGATCATGCAGGTGCAGCGTGGAAGTTTGCTTTAAATGGAGCCAAAATATATGTTCATCCAATAGGATTGCCGCATTTGAATCAACCTGAAAGGTTATGGAATTCAGCAAAAATGATATATAAAGAAAACATGGACACATTGTGGGGGCGAATGGAAGCAATCGAGGCAGAATATTTAATTCCAGCTGATGATGGAGATGTAATAAAAATTGGCGGTTTGGAATTTAAAGTACTTTATACTCCAGGTCATGCTGTCCACCACAATGCTTATGAGTTGAATGGAGCAGTGTTTACTGGGGACGTTGCAGGTGTAAAAATTAATAATGGACCTGTAGTCCCGCCATGCCCTCCTCCAGATATTCATATTGAAGGGTGGAAGAAGTCAATTCAAAAGATAAGAGATGTTCAGCCTAGATTATTGTATTTAACTCATTTTGGTATCATTGATGAGCCAGATAAGCATTTTGATGAGTTAGAAAAGATATTAGATGACTGGGCATCTTGGATAAAGCCGTTTTTTGATGCAGGGATATCTGCTGAGGAGATTCTTCCTCAATTTATAGCTTATTCACAAAGCCAATTATTGGATGGTGGGGTATCAAAAAAAGATCTTCAACACTATGAATATGCCAATCCTAGTTTCATGTCTGTATATGGACTTCTGAGATACTGGAAGTTAAAAACTGAAGGGAGATTTGGATAGATTAAATTTATTGCGATTGTAATAGTATAATTTTATTTCGCCCCAACTCTACTTCACCTTCTTCTTCTAATTGTTTGAGAAGCCGTGAAACTACTACTCTTGCTGTCCCCAATTCATTAGCCAACTGTTCATGTGTAATGGAGATAGTTTTTGATTGTGTAAGTTCAGATTTTTTG
Organism: Chitinophagales bacterium; assembly: GCA_023957235.1. Classification (GTDB taxonomy): domain Bacteria; phylum Bacteroidota; class Bacteroidia; order Chitinophagales; family JADIYW01; genus JAMLHH01. The sequence continues at coordinate 29,196 of JAMLHI010000007.1, forward strand.
TGTAGCAAGGTTAAAAGTCTTTGATCTACCTTTTTAAAAGCGATTGCGTTAATAATTTCTAACAAATCTTCAAATCGCTGATGGTAAGATTTGAAAATATACTCTAGCCATTGAGGATATTCTTTTAAAAACTGAATTGCTTTTTCAGCCGGCAAAAACAATATTTCTGCATCTTCTTCTACTTCTGCTTTAACTTTACTAGCATCATTATGTAAGGCATCAGAAAGTGAAATAATACAACTTTCACCTGGTTTCAAATAATATAATAATATTTCTCTTCCGTCATCTTCTGTTCTAAAAATTCTAATTGCACCCTTAACGACTATTGGTATTGAACGTGAATAAGAACTTTCGTTAAAGATGATACTGCCAGCTTTAAATTCCTTTTTTATGCTGAACTGGCTCAGTTTGTCTAATAGGGCAGGAGATGATTTTAATTCAGATACTAAATTTAGTGCTTCCATATTGAGATTCGTTCGACAATATACAATAGATAGATAATAAAAAAAATGATTCTATTATATAAAAGAAAGGTAAATATTGAATAGTAGATATATCGAATTGAGGATATAAAAAAATAGCGAATTAAAATAATTCGCTATCTATATTTAAAGTTAGAATACTTTGATAATTATTCAACTGGAGTCGCTGGAGTCGCTGGTTCAGCACTTGGCAGTGTCATTGTAGGCGCACTGTTTTGTTGAGGGGCAACCGGTTGAGTATTTGTTTTGCTAGATTCAATTTTTGATTTTGTAGAAACTGTTGTTTTTGGTAAAAAGAAAGTAGAACTGACAGATAAAACAAGAAGGATAATTGCAGCTCCCCAAGTTAATCTTTCCAAAGTGTCTCCAGCTCTTTGTACTCCAATAATATTTGAAGTTGCGCTACCAAAAGCAGAACCCAAAGCACCACCACCTTTAGGATTTTGAACTAATACAATAGCTAAAATGAATAAGCTAACGATAATTAAAAGGATAGTAAGTATGATATACATGTTTTATTGTTTTAAGCGATTTATTTGACGTGCAAAGAAACTACTTTTTTCTGGATATTTATCTATTAATTGCTGATAAATCATTATAGCAAGTTGAATTTTTCCTTGTCGTTCATATAATTTGGCCAAAGTTTCAGTTGCCATGTCTCTTTTAAAAGAAATACTGTCATCAGCAAGTTGTTTTACATTACTAGAGTCAGAAGGAATCTGAGTTTGTTTTTCTTGGTCTAATTGAGAAAATGAAGTATTGATTTTTGACGAATTTGAAGTGTCAGTTTCTGGAAATATCTCAGGACTAGGCAAATCAAAGATAGGAGAGTCAGCACTTTTGTTTTTTTGCATTTCTAAAATTTGCAACCACTCGTCAAAAGAACGATTTGATGATGAAGAATCTTTAATTGACTCTGTATTTAAATTTTTAGTTTCTGTTGTGGAACTTAGATTGTTTTCTTCTTTTTTAATTTTGTCAGATAAAGCAATGTCAATATTTTGAACTTGATTGGGTTGATTAATAATGGTCTCATCTTTCGGGAAAAAATCTTCAATCCAAGGCATCAACCATTGAATATCTGTACTACTTAAACAATTGTCAATAATAGCATTTTCTGATATTTCGGGTATATGATGACCTGGCTTTTCTAAAATCCATTCCTCTAGACTGATGGCTTCTGGTTGTGGGGGAGTGGATATATGAAGACTATTTAAAAAATCAATATCATCTTGTTCTGAAATTTTTTCTTCTTGAATATCACTATCTGCAATTCCCAAATTTTGTTCTTCAATATGAGGAAGCACTATTGTAGGCTCAATAGTCACTTGCTCTATAACTTCTTCTATCTCTGAAGTATTTTCAGTAGGTGTTTGGATGTCTATTTCATGAATAATAGGCTCATTAGAATCATCATGTATAGAAGTCAATTCGATAGAATCTGATTGATTTTCTTCTATTTCTTTAACAATTGTTCCAGATTGTATAATTTCTTGAAGCTCCTTTTCTTCATTTTCGCTAAGAGATTCATTATGAATTTTGATTTTGCCTTCATCAAGATGACTATTATCTATCAGAATTTCTTTTTCTTTAGCTGGTTTTTCGGTGAGTGACTTATATTTTCTCAGTAAATGCTTAAGATGTTTCCTGTCTTGAACAAAAAATGCCGCTTGTTCAATGTATATGCTTGTTTCAGGATGATCTTCAAGCATATATTTTGCTGCAAGTAATACTCTGAATATCGGAACATAAGGATATTGATTCACCCAATCATGAAATACCTCTACTTCCGTTTCCATAATTTGATTCGGTTGTTGTAGAAAGATATGATATTGGGGTGTTTTTGACATTCTTACCAATTGATAAATGCTTTATTAAAAATTGTTTGAACCAATTTGTCTAAAATTAAAGGTGCGATATTATTATCTACATCATTTGAAGATAAATTGGCATTATAAACTTCCAACTCTCTAAAGGTAGTACTAAAGTTTTTATTGGGTTCAATTTTATTTTTGAAATCTATTTTTACTGAAATAGTTAATCTATTTTGAGCGACTGTTTCAGTATTTGTGATGGCTACTGGATCAATAAAATAATCGACAATTACGCCATTGATTTCAATATCTCCGCCTTCTTGTATCATTCTTAGATTCGTTTCTTTTAAAAATTTATCTTGTAATTTTTCTACAAATAAAGGAGCTATACTTGGAATTTGTATGGCTGCCATATTAGAGATATTGTGAATAGATACTGATTTTATATTTGGATTAACACTAGCATCTGTAAATTTATATATTTTACATCCACAAAAAAAATGGATACTCAAGATAATACTGAAATATAAAGGAAGCTTTTTAGGCATTAATTTCATAATCTTTTATTTTTCTATATAATGTACGTTCAGAAATTCCTAAATCAAAAGCAGCATCCTTTCTTTTCCCTTTATGCTTTTTGAGTGCTTTGTCAATTAAATCTTTTTCCATGTCAGAGATAGATAATGTTTGGTCAACACTTTGTTCTTCATAAGTAGAATTATCATCTACGATATAGGGGTAATTATTATCCTTATTGATGGTTTGAGTAGGTTCAGATGTGGGGTTAGGATATAGAATGCCAACTGGAACGGAAGGAGTGGTAGGTACTTCAAATTTAGGATGTGAAATATTCTCGTCCACATTGAATGTTCCTCCTGCATTGCTAGCACTCCAGACAAATCTTTTCAGGTCGTTTAAATCATTTTTGATATCAAAAATCATTTTATACAATATCTCTCTGTCACTCATGAGCGTTTCATCTTCTTTGGCAATGATCGGCAACTGATTGCTTGAGCCTCCTTGAGGTAGAAATCCTGCTAATTCGTTGATGTCAACTAGTTTCTGTTTAGCTAAAACGGATGCTTGTTCTGCAATATTTTTTAATTGTCGCACATTGCCCGGCCAATTGTATTGAACTAGCAGATGTCTAGCATCATCTGTTAATTGAATGGGAGAGGTGTTGTACTTGTCCGAAAAATCTACACAAAATTTTCTGAATAAAATTGGAATATCTTCTTTGCGCTCTCTCAATGGTGGCACTAGAATAGGAACTGTATTTAATCGATAATATAAATCTTCTCTAAATTTACCTTGTTGAACTAATTTTTGGAGGTTAACATTAGTTGCTGCTAATATTCTGACATCGGTTTTTTGTACAATAGAAGATCCTACTTTAATAAATTCTCCAGATTCTAGAAGTCTTAATAATCTAGCTTGGGTTCCTATTGGCAATTCTCCAATTTCATCTAAAAATATGGTGCCTCTATTGACACTTTCAAAATATCCTTTTCGCTTTTCATGGGCTCCAGTAAACGAACCTTTTTCATGTCCAAATAGTTCAGAATCAATAGTTCCTTCTGGAATGGCTCCGCAGTTGACAGCAATAAAATCTTCATGTTTTCTAATACTGAGCAAATGAATAATCTGAGAAAAAATTTCTTTTCCTACTCCACTTTCACCCGTGATAAGAACACTTAAATCAGTATTTGCAACGCGTATTGCGACTTCCAATGCGTGATTGAGTTTAGCAGAATTGCCTATTATTTGAAATCGTTGTTTGACAGCTTGCAAGTCCATAATGATTCTAAAGTTGATTTATTTTTTCAATGACTTTCCCTATTAAAGTTGCAGCAGTCACTTGCTCGACAAGCACCTTGACATAATCTCCAGGTTTGTAGTTCTCCATTGGAAATACTATCATCTTGTTTTGATCATTTCTGCCACAGTATTCTGCTTCATTTCTTTTAGAGCGTTTCTCAACAAGTACTATATGTTCTTTGCCAATATCACTTTGATTGTTTTCCAAAGAATGTTGACTTTGTAAATTGATAATCTCTTGTAATCGAGCTTTTTTTACTTCCAATGGTACATCATCTGTATATTTTCTTGCTGCTAATGTTCCAGGGCGTTCTGAGTAGTAAAACATATATGACATGTCAAATTTAACTTTGTCCATTAATGACAAAGTCTCATTGTGTTCTTCATCGGTTTCTCCGCAAAATCCTGCAATCATATCAGACGAGATACCACAATCTGGCAATATCCTTTTAATTGCTTCAACTCTATCTAAATACCATTCCCTATCATAAGTTCTATTCATTCTATTTAAAACTGATGAGCTTCCTGATTGTACAGGCAAATGTATATAATTGCAGATATTATTATATTTTGCCATAGTGTATAGTACTTCATCAGTGATGTCTTTAGGATGAGAGGTTGAAAATCTTATTCTAAGCATAGGGTTCAAAAGTGCTACTTTCTCAAGAAGTTGTGCAAAATTAACTTCTTCACCAGTTGCATCATCTTTCCATTTGTATGAGTCAACATTTTGTCCAAGTAGTGTTACTTCTTTATAGTTTTTATCTAAAAGTAGCTTTGCTTCTTCGAGAATAGATAAGGGGTTTCTACTTCTTTCCCTTCCTCTAGTAAATGGGACTACACAAAACGAACACATATTGTCACACCCTCTCATGATAGAGATAAAAGCACTTATGCCATTTTTATCTAACCTAACAGGTTGAATGTCTGCATAAGTTTCTTCTCTTGAAAGAATTACATTGATTGCTTTTTGACCTGTTTCAGCTTCATTAATTAAGCGGGGTAGTGTTCTGTATGCATCAGGACCTACAATAATATCTACTACTTTTTCATCTTCAAGAAGGGTCTTTTTTAGACGCTCTGCCATACATCCTAACAGACCAACCAATATATCTGGTTTGATGGATTTGATTTTGTTAAAGTCTGAAAGTCTTTTTCTAATGGTCTGTTCTGCTTTATCTCTTACTGCACATGTATTAAGAAAGATTAAATCTGCTTCACTAAAATCATTAGTTAATCGATAACCATTGTCAAAAAGGATAGCAGCGACTATTTCGCTGTCATTAAAGTTCATTTGACATCCATAGCTCTCAATATAAAAAGATTTTGCTCCTGGTGCTTGAATTGGTTGGATATCAATTTCTAATACTTCGCCTTGTCTCTCTTCTTCAATAGGCGTATTGCGTTTTATTAATACTTCACTCATGTCTGAGAATTCTTAATTTTTTTCTGAACCTGTAAAGATAAGTGGAATTGTGAAATTATGACAATTTGTCAGAAGCATTTTATTCTACTTTAACTAAAATTCTCAAAAATCTAACACATCTAATTCTAAATTTTAGATAGTTTGTCTAGAAATAAAATAAGGTTTGACTATTGCAGCCAAACCTTATTATACTTTTGAATGAAGATTGGAATTATTATTTGACTATAAAAGGTTTAGAAAAGCGAGGTTGGCTAGTACTCTGAATGTCTAAAATATATAGTCCAGGTGCTAAATTGAAAGGAATATATGCAGTTTTACCATTGACGGACTGATTACTTACAATAGCTCCTAGCGTATTAAATATTCGCAGTTGAGCATGATTCATTTCGATAGGGAAAGTGATATTTAAATAATCTTTTGCAGGGTTGGGATAAATATTTGTATTTAAGGCAAACTCTTCTTTAATCAAAGTGGAAGTTGGAACTGTTATAGATACTGCATTTGAAGGGTTGGATACTCCAGCTGAATTTTTAGCGCGTGTTTGATATAAATAAGTTTCTCCAGCTGTTACAGTAATATCTTCAAAAGATTTAATGTCAGGTCCTACCGAACCAACTTGTACATAGGTGCCAGCACCTCTTCCATTACCTAGAGATCTTTCAATAATAAATTCGGATTCATTATTAGAATTGTCTTCCCATTCTAGAGTTACATATTGATTTTCTCCTCCAGAATGATAAGCAAGTAAACTACTAGGAGAGCTAGGTATCTCTACATTTCCAGCTTTAAAAGAAAGTGCATCTACTAACAAAAAAGAGTTATTACTTGAAGCAGATAATTCATCAGGAATTCCAATAAAAAATATGATTTGAAGCGAATCAGGAGTGCTAGCTGAAGAATAAGTAAAAGGAAAATTTAATTGAGTATAAGTATCCTTAGTGCCTTCAAAATCACCTCCTGCAGCACCAATAATTTCTCCATTTGCATTTGTTAGAGTGGCTAGTATCATGACAACATCCTTGCCTTCTGTATTGTATTTTACCCAAGCTGAAAACTCCTCTGGTCTTTCTTTATATGCAATTCCATTTCTTCCAATATTTGAAAGAGCTAAAGCAGATGCAACTAAATCAGAACTGCCCTGTATAGCAACTGGCTTTAAAAATGCAGCATATTTGCCTGAATGTGCATCATTGCTTTTTGTACATGCTCCCAAGTCATTTAATTGATCTAATGACCACCATCCTGTAGGGTCTTCATTGGCCCATGATTCAAAATCTGGATTAGGCACTTGTGCTTTTAAAATAAATGCACATAATAAAATAGTAAAGAGTAAAAATTGCTTTTTCATAATGTGAGTATAATTTATTTAAAATTAATATGGAAAAATGTTAAAAGCAATAGAAGAGGTATATTATATTCAATATTTGTATATCGATTTATGATTGTAATTGTCCTTAAAATGGGATACATTATTTTAAGCAATCTTCTCTATCATTGTCTGAACTGTCATTTCTCAATACTTCTTTCCTGAATACCGTCATCTCGACCAAAGGGAGAGATCTCCTTTGGGAAAGCCTTTAATCTTAGAGATTTAGCTTCGCTGATTTTCAATTCTCACTCCACTGCGTTGCGTTTCGAAATGACGGGACTATAAAACTTCTCAATACTTCTTTCATGAACATCGTCACTTCGACGATAGAAGGAGTCTCTTTTAGGAACGCTGTTCATGAACACCGTCATCTCGACTATAGGAGGAGTCTCTTTTGGGATCGCTGTAAATCTTAGAGATTTAGCTCCGCTGATTTTCAATTCTCACTCCACTGCGTTGCGTCTCGATATGACGTTTTTAAAAGTTCGATATGCCCAAGATTTATTGACTGGACGGTGAGGCATGCTTATTGAGCTTGCCGAAATACTCGAACCGTCATTTTGAAAGTAGTCATTTCGAGCATCTAGACAGGTGTTTCAGTGAGTTTATCGAACTGCTCGATGGCTAAGTCTCAATGACCGGAAAAGAACCTCAATGACCGATCACACTTCTGCTATAATTTTTTAAATAGTCCTCCAAATTCCATCATTTTCATCAATTCAGAAACTTTAATTTTGCCAGTCATAAAGGCTTCTTGAGGATTGATTTTTCCAGTTTTCACTGCGATATAGGTTTGGTCATCTGTTTCAACTATACAATCTACAGAAGTTGCATCTAAGTTACTATTAGACTGAATCTCTAAATTTCCATTGTTGATGACTACTAAATAATTGATAGAATCAAATTTAAAGAGCATTTTTAGGTTTTTGTCTTTCGCCTTATCAGCCTTAAATCTTGAAGGTAAAGTTGAAAAAATACTATCTACCGAATCATAAATTGGCTGTTCTTTTGCATTGTTTGAAGTAGCTCTATCATAATTAGTGTCTTCTATAACCATTTTGGCAATGATTTCACGCATGATTTCCGAAGTGCCACCACCAATAGTTCCAATCCTTGAATCACGAAAGGCTCTGGCTATTTTATAATCCTCCATATAGCCATATCCGCCGAAAAATTGTAATACTTGATAGGCTGTTTTGTCTGCTAATTCAGAAGCTAATAGTTTAGATATTGAGCTTTCTTTTACTGCATATTTTTTTTCATTATGCATTCTACAAGTTTGCAAAACATAGAATTTTGTAGCTTCTATTTCTGCAGCCAATTGAGCCACTCTATGTCTTAATACTTGAAATTTATTAATCGGTCTCCCAAATGCTTCACGCTCACTCATATACTTGATACCATAGTCTAACATACCTTCGCAAGCTGAATAACCCATTATCGAACCAGCCAAGCGCTCCAATTGCAATCCTCCCATCAAATAATAAAATCCTTTCCCTTCTTCTCCTAATAAATTTTTAGTAGGAATTTTTACATTGTCAAAATGCAATTCAGCAGTATCAGATGCATGCCATCCTAATTTTTTGAGTTTATTTTTGGTAATACCCTCACTATTCAAATCTAAAACTAACAAACTTACGCCCGCAGCTCCAGCACTTGGATTGGTTTTGCAAACCAATATCACAAAATGTCCATAAATACCATTGGTAATGAAAGTTTTACTTCCATTCACCACATAATTATCTCCTTCTTTAATGGCTTTTGTCTGAATATTTTGAACATCGCTTCCTGCACCAGGTTCAGTGATTCCAATACAACCAATTTTATCACCAGCAATGGCGGGCCGCATAAATTCTTCTTTCAAATAATCACTGCCATGATGTAAAATATAAGGTGTACTCATACAAGTCTGAACTGCTGCTGTAATGGCTAATCCACCAGAAAATACTTTAGATACTTCTTCTAACATCACAACGGTATAGAAAAAATCTAAATTGCTGCCACCGTATTCTTCTGGATAAGCTAATCCGAAATAGCCCATTTCTCCGAACTTTTTCCAAAATTCACGCGGTATTTTACCCTCTTGTTCCCATTGGTCAATATGTGGTGTGGCTTCTTTTTCTAAAAAATCTTTTATAGATTTTCTGAATGTTTCATGGTCCTCGTTAAAGTAATAAGATAGTGCTGACATGTTTAATTTAGTAATTTAATAATTTAACAATGAAGTGATTTAAGAATGATTACTTAATTTTTTTGATGTGCTAATAATTTTAGCTAATATTTTTCTGATTTCAAGGAGGTCGGCAATTAAATTATCACAATCAGGATAACTATCAACTGCTTTACATATTTCTAACCAGTATTCTGTTTCTTCTAATTCTTTTAAAGCTATTTTTATTTTATGAATAAAATCGGATTTACTTTCTGCATTTTGTGCTTCTTTGATATTTGCACCGATAGATGTTCCAGATTTTAATAACTGTTTAGAAATAACATATTTTCTTTTCGTTTCTAATAATTCACAATACAAAACGATTTGAACAGAAAAATTAAAAGTAAGTGTTAGAATAATATTTTCCTTTCTATCCATTACTGAATTATTTCATTACTAAATTTCTTCATTAATGAATTAAACTGCATCATTTTGCCTAAATCAGAAACTTTAACCTTTCCAGACATGAATGCTTCTTGTGGGTTTTGTTTTCCAGTCTCAATAGCAATATAAGTTTCTGTGTTCGTATTAATTATTAGGTCGTAAGTGTTATGCGTTTTTTCTTTTTGGACAGTCAAATTCCCATCTTTAATGATAAGCGAATAAAACAAATTGTTTTCAAATTCAAAAAGAATATCCATTTGTACACTTTCAGCTTTTTCCTTCTTCAATCTATCAGGCAAAGTCGCAAACAATTCTTCAATAGTAATGCTTTTTTGAGGAGAATTTTGATCTGTGGATTGATAACTTTTATCATCGATTACCATTTTTGCAATAATCTCACACATGATTTCAGATGTTCCTCCTCCAATTGTGCCTAATCTAGAATCTCTGAAAAATCGAGCTGCTTTGTACTCTTCCATATAACCGTATCCACCAAACATTTGCAAACATTGATAAGCTAATTTATCTGATAATTCTGTTGCTAACAGTTTAGACATAGAAGCTTCTTTGACACAATATTTCTTCTCACTATGCATTTGACAAACCAAATAAGTATAAGTTTTAATGCTTTCTAATTCAGCACTCAATTGAGCAATTCTATGCCTTAAAACTTGAAATTTATTGATAGATTTTCCAAAAGCCTTACGTTCACTCATATATTGTAAAGTATATTGCATCATTAATTCGGAAGAACTAATCGCACCCAACGACATCGTTAATCTTTCTAATTCAAACCGTTGCATGATATAATAAAACCCTTTATTCTCTTCACCTAATAAATTTGTGATAGGAACTTCAACGTTATCGAAAGCAATTTCGGCGGTATCACTTGCACGCCAACCTAACTTATTCAAATTATTTCGACTTACACCTTTTTCATTTCCTTCTACCAATATCATAGAAATGCCACTTGCACCTTCGCCAGTTTTACAAGCGACAATCATAAAATCTGCTAAATAGCCATTCGTGATAAAACATTTACTTCCATTGATGATATATTTATCGCCATGCTTCGTTGCGGTCGTTTTGATTCCTGCAACATCGCTCCCTGCGTGAGGTTCTGTGATAGCCAAACAGCCTACTATTTCTCCTGCAATAGCCTTCGCTAAATATTTATCTTTCAAATCTTTTGATGCTTCATATTTCATGTGAGAAAGTGCTAAATAGGGATGTGCAGAAACACTAGCACTAAAACCGCCACTCCAACATTTGGCGACTTCTTCAATAAATATCACATCATACCAGAAATCTAAATTGGAACCACCATATTCTTCTTCTTGAGTTAGTCCGAAGAAGCCCATTTCTCCAAATTTCTTATAGATTTCTCTTGGAACACAACCATCTTCTTCCCATTGCTCGACATGTGGTATAACAGAGGCATCTAAAAAATCTCTTAATGTTTTTCGGAATAGTTGATGTTCTTCGGTTAGGTAATATTGTTCTAATGCTGTCATATTTTTATTTTTTTCTCTCTGATACTAAGAACACGAAGTTTTATAGTTTTAATTATCCTATTGATTTATCGTTTTTAAATTTAACATTTCTCTTGTTTCTGCAATACTTGCAATTTCTCTATCTAACATCCGTGCCAATTTTACGCCCCATTCTACACATTCACCATTTGACTTTGCCATTTCACCGTTGGGTAAATAAAAATTATCTTCCAAGCCTACACGAAAATTTCCACCCATAGTACAAGCGGTTGCTGCCAACTGCCATTGTTTTCTGCTAATGCCTATCACTTGCCAAAATGCACCTTCTGGCACTTGTTTGATTTGATGAATCAAGTTTTCTGTAGTAGCCGGAATCCCTCCAAGCACACCCATTACCAAACTATAACAAGCATTGTCAGGAATTAAGCCCATTTCACGAAGTGGTTCAACATTATAAATATGTCCAGTGTCAAAACATTCCATTTCTGGACAAATATTATTTTCATTCATCGTTTTGACCACTTTTATCATTGTATCAAATGAGTTTTCAAACACGGCGTTCCAATAAAATTGTTTTTGTTTTTTTGAAAAAATGGCATAGTTCATACTTCCCATATTGAATGCTGCCATATCTGGTTTAGTAACTGGTAAATGCTTTATTCTCTCTTGAACTGAAAGTCCAATAGCACCAGTAGAAAAATTGATAATCACATCAGCAGAATGTTTGCGAACTTCCGCTTTTATTTCTTCAAATACTTCAGTTCTCCAGCTTGGAATACCGTTATCTTCTCTTGCATGAATATGTACGATACTCGCACCGGCATCTACAGCACGTTTAGCTTCTTCACCAAGTTCTTTCGGTGTATAAGGAATTGCAGGACAATGTGCTCTGTTAGTAGCAGCACCTGTAAGCGCCGCACTTAATATTAGTTTTTTGTTTGTCATGATATTATTTTATTTCTTCGTGTTTTTAATAATTTATTCGCCTTTCCATTCAGGCTTTCGTTTTTCTTTGAATGCCAAAAGACCTTCTGTGGCATCTTTACTTTTTAGGCAGTCCATCAACATTGAATGTAAATATTTATGTTTTTCTTCAGCATTTTTTGTTTTCATTTCTTGGAATGCTTTTAAACCTAAGCGTAAAGCAGTTGGCGATTGCTCTTTGATTTCTACAATTAATTCTTGTACTCTTGATGCTAAATTTTCTTCTTTCACAACTTCAGATACAATTCCAATTTCTTGAGCCTCTTTAGCATTTAAAATTTTTGCTCTTATACATAAATCTAATAGCTGTCTTGCTGACATTAAAGGCTCTAAAGTTGCCATTACTTGAAAAGGGAAAATGCCTCTTTTTACTTCTGGCAAGCCAAATTTTGCAGACTCAACTGCAATAACGTGTGTGCAGCCGCCTATCATTAAAAAGCCACCAGCATATACATCAGCGTGTACTTGTGCGATACAAGGCTTGTGTAATCCATTGAATTCATCGCCTAACTTAATGACATCTTTAGGCATTGGAATTGTCGATGCTTTTTCAGCAATATTTTCTCCAGCAAATGCTTTTAAATCGGCGCCAGCACAAAAAGTAAGTCCATTAGCTTTTAATACTACACACCAAATAGCATTGTTGTAATGCGCATAGGCTAATGCATAGGCAAGTTCATTGACTAAGAATAAATGAAATGCATTTCGTTTTTCAGGACGATTCAATGTTATGGTTAATACATTATCATTCTCTTCTACGATGATATAAGCGAAGTTTTGTGATGTGAAATTGCTTGTTTGTTCTTGTGTGTATTGCATTATGATTTATTGTTTTAATTTATCGTGTCATTCCTGCGAAAGCGGGAATCTCATTGTTCGTTGTTTATTTTCATGTGAGATTCCCTTTTGCAAGGGAATGACATTTTTTCTTAGTGTCATTCCAGCGAAAGCGGGAATCTTATAGTGTTTTGTTTTAATTATTTTTCTTCTGTTTTTTCGTGTGAGATTCCCTTTTACAAGGGAATGACATTTTTTCTTAGTGTCATTTCCACGAAAGTGGGAATCTCATTTTTTTATTGAGTAATATTTTTTAGTTTCTAAATAATCGATAACATCACTTTCAGAATACCAGTCTTTTGCTAAATCAATTCGTTCTTTGTTTATTGTGACAATCAATTCGTCTTTCCATTTTCTATTCCATTTTTTCAATTGTTTTTCTCTAAGTATAGCATCATTGATATCTTTAAATTCCTCATAGTAAATTAGTTTTTTTATTTTATATTTTTTAGTAAAAACAGAGCCATCACCTTGTTTGTGTTGTAAAATTCGATACCAGATGTTGCTTGTTACTCCAATGTATATGACATTTCCAAGATTGTTGGAAATAATATATATGCATGGTTGTTTTTTGTCTATTCTCATTTTATATTTTTATGTCATTCCAGTAAAGGTGGGAATCTTATTGTTTGTTGTATATTTTCATGTGAGATTCCCTTTTACAAGGGAATGACATTTTTTCTTAGTGTCATTCCAGCAAAGGTAGGAACCTTATTATTCGTTGTTTATTTTCATGTGAGATTCCTTTTTACAAGGGAATGACATTTTTTCTTAGTGTCATTCCAGCAAAGGTGGGAATCTCAATATATATTGTTTGTTTTATTGTTCATTTATATTTTTTTCGTTGGATTCCCTTTTACAAGGGAATGACATAATTATTTCATTATTTCATTATTTCATTCCTTCATTCCTTCATTATTCCTTCATCTTCAACAATAGCGTTCCACTTTCAATAAATTGTTTTTCAGTAACATATACCTCTTCTATTTCACCATCTGAATGAGCTTCAATTGTACTTTCCATTTTCATAGAAATCATTTTTAATAATGCATCACCAGATTTTACAAAATCGCCAGCTTTCACCAAAACAAGAGTAATATCACCAGGCATTGGAGCCACATAAGCTCCTTTGACAATATCTTCTTTTGGAGTAGGAAAACGTTCAAGGCTGTTTAATACAATTTGACCAAGTTGTGGTGATTGTATAAAATAAAGTGAACCATTTTGAGATATATAAAATTTACGGCGAATACTATTGATTTCTAGTACAAGCATATTTGATAGCAAAGGAAGGTGCTTGGAAACAAAATTTTTATCAGCAAATGAAATATGCAACTCATTATTTTTAGCGATGTATGAGACCGGAAACTCATACCCTAAATAACTATATTTCTCTTGTTGTGCTTGAAAAAAATTATTACGCCATCCACTAGGGACATTTTGTGCAATTTTTTTCTCTTTTTGACGATGTAGAAATCTAAAATGAACCAATGCACTAGTCAATATATCTAAAGTATCTTGTGGATATTGTTCTCCTTGATAAATAAAATTTTTATCTAAGAAATGTGTGTCAAATCGACCATTTTGAAAGTCTTCATTTTTTAAGACAGCGACTAGAAAATTTTTATTGTTAGTAAAACCGCTACAAACAGTTTCTTGCAATGCAGATTTTAATTTCAATATTGCCTCATTTCTGTTTTTCCCTTTTGCTATTATTTTGGCAATCATTGGATCGTAATAGGTAGAAATTTCAGAACCACTTTCGATACCAGTGTCATAACGCAAACCATCTGTAATAGAAGGAATCCAATCAATAATTTTTCCATTTACAGGTAAAAAATTATTACTCGGATCTTCAGCATATAAACGCACTTCAATAGCGTGGCCATTTTGCGAAATGTCTTCTTGCTTAAAATTAATTTTATCGCCTTGTGCTACTTCAATTTGTAACCGAACTAAATCTAAACCTGTTACTTCTTCAGTGACTGGGTGTTCAACTTGTAAACGCGTATTGACTTCTAAAAAGTAAAAGGAAAAGTCTGGTGTCACTATAAATTCGACAGTGCCAGCATTATCATAACCGATAGCTTTTGCTGCTTGTATGGCAGCTTTTCCCATTTCTTCACGTAGTGCCAAAGTCATAATAGGTGAGGGGCTTTCTTCTAAGACTTTTTGATACCTCCTTTGTATAGAACATTCTCGCTCGAAAAGATGAATGGCATTGCCATGCTTATCTCCGAAAATTTGAAACTCTATATGACGAGAACTGTCAAAGTATTTTTCAATTAATAAAGTGTCATCTCCAAATCCATTGAGGGCTTCACTTTTTGCAGCTTCGATAGACTTATCCAATTCAGGCTCACTTCTGACGATGCGCATCCCTTTTCCTCCTCCTCCTGCAGACGCTTTGAGTAATATTGGAAACCCAATCTCAATAGCTTTTTGTCGAATAACACTATGCGACTGGTCTTCACCTTGATACCCTGGAATAGTTGGGACACCATATTTTTGCATAATTTTTTTTGCACCTATTTTGGAGCCCATTTGTCTAATTGCCTCAGGATGAGGGCCTATCCATATTAGACCAGCATCAATAACTGATTGAGCAAAATCTGCTCTTTCTGACAAAAATCCATAACCTGGATGAATAGCATCGGCTGCTGTTGCTTTGGCAGCAGCAATTATTTTTTCTCCTAATAAGTAGGATTCACTAGGTTGTTTGCCTCCGAGGCGAACTGCTTCATCTGCTTTTTGTACAAAGAGAGCGTTTTCATCAGCATCAGAAAATACAGCTACTGTTGAGATACCCATTTCGCAACATGTTCGCATAATTCTGACGGCAATTTCTCCACGGTTAGCAATTAGAATTTTTTTTATGGTTGACATTATTTCTTATTTATATATTGTAGTGAAGATGATAAACTGTTCATGAGATGTTTTAGGAGGGTATTCAAAGTAGATATTTGCCTGAAAGTTGAAAGGATAATTAGCCATTTTTAGCATATTTGATTTTTAATTCTAAAACTTACATACGAAATACACCCCAAGCATTTGTGCCTTTTATTTCTTGAAGATTTGTCAGTGTGAGAATAAGTCCCATAATATTTCTTGTATCTCGAGGGTCTATCACACCATCATCCCATAGTTGACCTGTTGCAAAAAAAGCGTTAGATTGTTTTTCAATTTCTCCTTTCATATATTCTTTCATCTGGGCAGCTTGTGCTTCATCATATTTTCCTCCTGATTTCATTGCACCTTCTCGAGCGACCAATTCCATTACACCAGCTAATTGTTCTGCTCCCATGACGGCAATCATACTATTAGGATAAGAAAATAAAAATCGAGGATTGTACGCACGTCCACACATTGCATAGTTTCCAGCACCATAAGATGCACCCACTATAATAGTAAACATTGGGACTTCGCTGTTAGAAACTGCATTTATCATTTTGGCACCATCTTTTATAATTCCTGACTGCTCATAATCTTTGCCCACCATAAACCCTGTTATGTTTTGTAAGAATAGGATAGGGGTGTTGTTCATGTTGCATAGCTGGATGAAATGAGCTCCTTTATTGCTGGAATCATTAAAAAGTACGCCATTATTGGCGATGATTGCAATTTTAAATCCATGAATAAATGCAAATCCACAAACTAAAGTTGTTCCCCATTCTTTTTTGAATTCATGAAATTCCGAGCCATCAACAATTCTAGCTATCACTTCACGACTGTCAAAAGGTACTTTAATATCAGCAGAAATAATGCCCAATAATTCATCAATAGGATATAATGGTTCTTTTATGGTAGAAGGGGAAAGAATCGTTTGTGTAGGAATATCCAAATTATTCATTAACTCTCTCGCAATACGTATGCCGTCAATTTCGTTTTGCGCCAAATAATCAGCAACACCTGATACTTTAGCGTGCATATCTGCACCACCAAGAGTTTCATCATCTACAACTTCATTCGTTGCCATTTTGACCAAAGGAGGACCCGCTAAGAATACTTTTGCATTATTCTTTACAAATATTGTGTAGTCAGACATTCCAGGAATATACGCTCCACCAGCAGTTGAATTTCCAAAAACGATAGATATAGTTGGTACTCTTTCTTTGGAGTGTCTAGTGATATTTTTAAAATTATTACCACCAAGATTAAATACTTTGGCTTGGTCAGGCAGGTTGGCTCCTGCGGATTCGACTAGATTAATTGTCGGTAATTTATTTTCTTTCCCTATTTCACTGAGTCTCAATGCTTTTTGTAAAGAAGAAAGATCAATAGCACCACCTTTATTTGTCCCAATATTGGAGGTGATTAAACACATTTTTTGAGCAACAAAACCTATACCTGCAACTAAAGTACCTGATGGTCCAAATCCTCCTTGAACACCTAATCCAGCTAATGGCATTAATTCTAAAAATGGACTATCTTGGTCTATAAGCATCTCAATACGTTCACGGGCGGTCATTTTCCCTTTAGAATGAGCTTTTAAAATTCGCGTCTCGTCTCCTTGGAATAAAGATTTTTTTAAATTCTTATTGAGTAATTCTATTTTCTCCAACATTTTTTGATAATTCTCTTTATAGGTAGAGCTGTTGGGATTGATTTTTGTATTGATGATAGACATTATTGATTATTGGTCTTTTTATTTTTTATTCTTTAAATAGGTTATAAATTTAAAGGCATAATTAAACTCTTTATTCATACTAATTTAACGAAAAAGTTTTACCAAACAAACGATTGGTAAAACTTTTTATTTGAAAATTAGATTTGTCCTATAAATAAAAGAAATGATAATTATTCGCACAAAGAACCATAATATCTCAATATTGATATAAAATTTTGCAGAAAGACAAATATGATAATAAATGTTCTTGTAGTTTTCAAATTTGTAACACTGCTAAATAGGAGGGTATTTAAGTTGCCAAATTTTTCAATACAATGAAATTTGGGAATAGGTATTCGTTATGAATGAATGCATTGAAATAACTACAGTTTGCTTTTGGGAAATGTATTATTTCTATAATTTATTGCATTAAAAAAAAATCATTATCATTGATTTTTATATTTTTGGTGGCTCTAAAAAAGGAAGAGATTTTATTTTTTAAAATGATAGATTTAAATTATGGCAGAATTAGAAGTTGCTAAAAATCTAAAAAAAGCAATAGAAATGGCAAAGTCATCGCAACACTCTCAAATTCATAAATTGAAGGAAGTTGCTTTTGAAATAATAATTATAGTATTTGCAGTTTCTTTATCCATCTATTTGCACACTTGGAGTGAACATAGAGAAGAAAAGCACCAAGCTTCAATGTTTTTGAATGGACTTTCTAATGATTTATTAAAAGATATTGAAGAAATGCAAAGTGATTTGGAGGCCTTCAGACAACAGAAAATCTTATTCACTTATATTTCTCAGTTACCTAACAATGCAATTGCAAATGCTGATAGCATTGCCAAATACCATTCTTATCTTTTTAGTTATACTGGATTAGGGAAAAACAATGGTAGGTATGAAGGATTTAAATCTTCTGGAAAATTACAATATATTGAAAATCAATCTATATTAAATTTAATTTTGGATTATTACGAGGAAAGTATTCCTTTACTTAAAATTTCAACTGAATATTATAAAAACCAAAAAACTAAGTTGTCAGACTTTGTAATAGACAATTCAATTGATTACCCACAAGGTAATCTGATGAAAGTTTTAGCTAGTGAACAGATAAAAAATAGATGTCGAATTTATTTGTCTTCTGTTGACCAGATTATATCTTCTTATGAAAAATGTATAGATAATTGTCATCAAATTATTGAAGATATCGGTAAAGAAGCTCATTGATTCTGGCTTGCCCTAAAATACGCTTTATCTCAAATGGATATAAAAGCAAAGCTATAGCAGGATTATAATAATATATTAAATTAGAGCAAGGTTTATCAATTTTTTTATTGGGATGAGAATAGCTTCTCTCGTTTCAAGTATTTCTATTTTGCTTTATTGAATTTTATCAGCTATTTTTATCCAAATGAAGAAGATTGTAGGTATTGTTTTTATCTTTTTGGAAATAGGAGTATTGAAGGCTTCAAGTGCCATTAATGACTTGTCTAATATTAATAATCATTTTATCACGTTCCAACAAGCCAATTATGCTAGAGACGGTTCTAATAATGATGGGACAAATACTGGCAGTTTTTTAGATACGATTAAAAGCGGTTTGGTCAATCAACCCAATGGAACTCCCAAAGGAGGAGTGGAGTATGTTTTGGCAAATATTGAAGGGCCTGCTCGACTTGAAAGATTATGGTGTGCTGATGTAAGAAATAGCGATGCCCTCATTAGATTTTATTTTGATGGAGAGACTCAACCTAGGTTTTCAGCCAAAATTTCTGAACTATTCTTTGATAAATCTACTGTATTTGATGAGTATTTGGCAAGAAATATTTATGAAAGTTCTGGAGGCAATATTTTGTATGCTTCCATAAATATTCAAAAGAACCTGGTGATTACCTCAGAGTCAAATATGTATTATCAAGTTAGTTATTTATTGTTGCCTAAAGATACAATGATAGCATCTTGGTCAAATACAAATGATATTACTCAGTCAAATTTATTCTCTTTGAGTGGTCACTATCCTAAATCAAATATTGGTAGCCTTCAGCAATACAAAATATCTCAATCTCTGTTATCTCATCAAACAATTGAGCTATTTCACAATGTGGGTTCAGGAACTATTGAAGGCATTGAATTAGATATTCAAGATCTAAATTTTGATTATGCTGATAGGACTTATGACAAAGGAATTGTGAGGAAAGGTGTCGCACAATTTACTATGGCAGTAAATGGACAGGCAGATTCTATTTATTTGGTGAATAAAATGAATAAAAATAGTATTCTAGGGTTGCTAAAGAATATGAATGCCAATGTTTATGTTGATAATCAACTTGTTGGTACTTGGTCAATACAAAATCTTAGAGATTATCATTTTTGGGAAGATGAACGATATTTAATACCTCAATCATTTTATCAGGGGAAGAACAAAATTAAAATTACTATTCAATATCACTCAGGTGAAATATGGAATGAGTTTAGATACCAGACAGTCTGTGATGGAATAGTCTATGATGAATTAGAAATTAAAAGTGAGAGTAGTAGAAATATTCATGGTTATATAGCTACAGATATTCAAAAAGGGGTGTTTAATGATTTTATTGGTTCGGCTACTACTAGGTATCAGACTCCTGAAGATATCCGTCAAAAGAATGAACAAATTTTAGATAGTTTGTATATATCTGTTTATTATGATAATGCTTCTACACCTTCAATTCATGCACCTATTGGTTTGTTTTTTGGCACAGGAATAAATGATGCAGCATATATGGATGCACTTTTAATGGGAAACAATAATAAGACTTATTATAATTATCTGACTATGCCTTATTGGAAAAACATCAGAGTAGAACTTCAAAATAAGTCTTCAATAGATATCCAAGAATTTAAAAGTAATATTTTATTTACTGATGAAAAGCTGGATAACAATTCGCACGGTTATTTAAAAGCGGAACGAAAACATGAAAATAAGCATGAAAACGATCCTACTGATTTTACTTTTTTAAATACTTCCGGTAAAGGGAAAATTATTGCTTTAGTCCTTCAGGGTGTGACCGACTCAGTGATTATTGGCCTTTACTCATATTTAGAAGGAGATGAAAGAATTTATGTGGATGATGCCCAGACACCTTATGTTTATGGTACAGGTACTGAAGATATTTTTAACGGTGGGTTTTATTTTATTTTGGATGAATTTTGTGATCCATTGGGTGGTTTATCTAATTCTGGCAAAAGTCAAAATAGGAATATGTATCGTTTTTATTTGAATGATGCCATTTATTTTAGAAAAAATATTTTAGCAAATATTGAACATGGTCCTACAAATGACCGACAGGCGATTTATAATAGTCTATGTTTTTATTATTGGCAAAATGATACAATGTACAAGCAGACAGATAGTATAGATATTGGGCAACTCAGCAGTGAGAATTTACATGACTATATTGTAATAGGACTTAATGAACTGGTCAGCAAATCTTCTTTTTTTGAAGGCTCTGATGATAAAACATTGATTTATCAGGAAGGCCGAAATATTACAGGGGAAGAAAATTTTATTATTAGTATAGAGCCTGAAAATGAAGGAGTTCGCCTTTTGAGAACATTTGATTACAGTATCAAAAATCAGAAAGCAGATGTATTTGTCAATCAAGAATATGTGGGAACTTGGCTCAATGCAGGAAGCAACCCTTATCAATATTTTAGAGATGATATTTTTGAGATTCCAGAAAAATATACTCAAAATCAGTCAAAGCTCAATATTAAAATAGTAACTCAAAGTGACAAGTGGACATCTTTTAAATATAAAGTTTTTACAATGCTGTATCCCAAAACAGTTACTGGAGTTCAGAATCCTATTCCATTCAATTCAAATATCCATTTGTATCCCAATCCATGCACAACATATTTTACATTGTCTTCTGATAAAATTATTCAAGTGATAAATATCTTTCAAATAGATGGGACCTTAATTCAATCCTTTATTGTCAAGAACAATACTTTTCAAATGGATGTCAGGCAGTTTTCCAAAGGCATTTATTTAGTTGAGGTGATAAATGAATCAGCTGTTCGTACGGTAAAAAAAATTATTATTGAATAATTCAACTATTATTTAAAGGTGTTTTCTGAGAAGAGTACTATTACGGAATCAATGTGCTTTTTCTTAATATAGCAAAATGGACAAGTGATATCAAATGAGATTTCAAGTTTCATTTTAGAGTATCCATATATCAAAGCATATTAAAGATAGGCAAATATCAATATTTTAAATTTGGGTATGGTGAATGTCTGAAATTCTTTACATTTGCAAGTATGACAAATGATCAGAAATTGGAGTTTCTTAAATCTCATAAGGAAAAAGCATTACTAGGAGGAGGAGAGAAAAGAATTCAATCACAACATAAGAAAGGAAAGTTGACTGCACGCGAACGTGTAGAATTATTGCTAGATCCTGGAACTTTTGAAGAGATAGGTATGTTGGTGACACATCGGAGTTCAGATTTTGGATTAGAGAAAGAACTTTATCTAGGAGATGGAGTAGTTACTGGATATGGTAATATTGAAGGACGATTAGTTTATGTTTTCTCTCAGGATTTTACTGTTTTTGGAGGTTCGTTGTCTGAAACTCATGCTGAAAAAATCTGTAAGATTATGGATTTGGCTATCAAAACGGGAGCTCCAGTCATTGGTTTGAATGACTCTGGAGGTGCCCGTATTCAGGAAGGTGTAGTATCATTGGGCGGATATGCAGATATCTTTTTAAGAAATGTACAATCGTCTGGTGTAATTCCTCAAATTTCAGCCATTATGGGGCCTTGTGCTGGGGGGGCTGTATATTCTCCTGCAATGACAGATTTTACAATGATGGTTGATCATACTTCTTACATGTTTGTCACCGGACCCAATGTTGTTAAAACAGTTACCCATGAAGAGGTAACATCAGAAGAATTAGGAGGAGCTAAGACACATGCTTCCAAGTCTGGCGTTACGCATTTCACAGCTAGTAATGAAGTGGCATGTATTCAGATGATTCGCAAATTATTGAGTTATATGCCTCAAAATTGTGAAGATGATGCTCCTGTTTATCCTTATGAAAGCAAAGAGTCAGAAATAAGAAATAGCTTGGCAAATATTATTCCTGCCAATCCCAATCAGCCTTATGATATGAGAGATGTGATTGAAAACCTTGTTGACAACGATTCATTTATGGAGGTGCATAAGGATTTTGCTGAAAATATTGTAGTTGGATTTGCAAGATTGGGTGGTCGTTCTATTGGAATAGTTGCTAATCAACCTGCCTATCTCGCTGGAGTTTTAGATATCAATAGTTCAAGAAAGGCAGCAAGATTTACTAGGTTTTGTGATGCTTTTAATATCCCATTACTTGTATTGGTAGATGTTCCGGGTTTCTTGCCGGGTACAGATCAAGAATGGAATGGCATAATTGTGAATGGAGCTAAGTTATTATTTGCATTGAGTGAAGCAACAGTGCCCAAAGTAACAGTTATTACAAGGAAAGCATACGGTGGAGCTTATGATGTAATGAATTCCAAACATATTGGAGCAGACTTGAATTTTGCTTGGCCTACTGCTGAAATTGCTGTTATGGGACCCAAAGGAGCTGCAGAAATTATTTTCAAAAATGAAATCTCAAAAGCCGAAAATAAAGAGGCCAAACTTCAAGAGAAAGTGGATGAATATACTGTGACGTTTGCCAATCCATACAGAGCAGCAGCACGTGGATTTATTGATGAAGTGATAGATCCTAAAGATACTCGACTCAAATTAATTAAAGGATTTAAAATGCTTGAGAATAAAGTAGCGACTATGCCTAAGAAAAAACATGGTAATATACCACTTTAAAGATGGATGCTATTGATATTGATAATTATTTGAAGGAGAATTCTATTTGTATTGTTCTTCGTAAAGTATTTCCAAATCTCTCCATAGTTTATCCTGCTGTGGTACAGGTGCTGTAATATTGATGGTTTCTTTGCTCACAGGATGAATAAAATTGATTTTTCTCGCATGCAGATAGATAAACCCACCTTTATTGGTTCGAGAATATCCGTATTTTATATCGCCTTTGATTGGGCTACCAATATATGATAATTGGCTTCTGATTTGATGATATCTGCCAGTGTGTGGCAAAACTTCCAAAAGACAATACCTTTCAGAGGATAATATATTTTGATAGTCTAGAATGCAAAGTTTACTTCCATTTACTTCTTTAGAAAAAGTTTTTGCTTTTAATTTTTCAGCATCTTTAATGGTATAAGTTTTTATAGTCCCTTGTTGTTCTAAAGGAGGATTCTGAACTACTGCCCAATATGTTTTTTGAACTTTTTTTTCTTTAAAAAGAGCATTCATCCTTTCAAGAGCTTTGCTTGTACGGGCAAATATGACAATCCCTGATACTGGTCTATCTAATCGGTGTATAACTCCTAGAAATACTTCTCCAGGTTTATTATATTTTGCTTTGATATATTCTTTTACTTCCTCAGAGATAGGGGCATCACCTGTTTTATCACCTTGTACCAATGCTCCAGCTGGTTTATTGACAATTATCAGATGATTATCTTCATAAAGAATAGATACTGAAGTCATTTTTCAAAGATACATTTTTTTACCTGCTGAAATTGAATCAAAAATATTTAAGAAAATTGTCAATGAGTATAAGTGTTCAATTTCGCATACTATTTTTTCTTGCCTATCCAAAATTGTTGTCCTTTCTTCATCTCAGGTTGTTGCTCATGAATAGGAGAGTCATAATGATAACTATATTCATATTCAAGTGTATTCGTATAGCCAGTAGTTATATCTTTATTGACTTCCATGTGAAGAAACCCATGAGGATCATAAGTATAAATAATAGTGTATTCAGGAGTTTTTGAATCCTCTTTAAAATAACTCATAGATAAAGGAAGTCCATAGCCATTGGGTGGATATTGATATGTAATAGTATGAATATCTCTCCCTAGATAATAATAAGTCTCTTTTACTACTTTATAAAATCTGTTGTATCTGTATTCATATTCTTCCATCGTTCCATATATTTCCTTGCCTGTTAACTCTCCTGTAAGAGAATCTCTTTCTGGAACCATAGCCTTCCCTAATATTCCTAAAATTAATCCTTGTTCATTTGATTGAATCTCGTAATCTTTGGGGTAAGGATAGATTGTTGACATTTTGAGCCATTTGTTTCCAGAATTGTAATAGATATATTCAATTGGATCGCGTTCAGGTCGAAGTATTTGTTTTCTGCTGATTAGCCCATTACTATTATATTCGTATTTAATAATCGTATGACCATCATATTCATTAACACCAAACTCTACTTCTTGGGCTATATTTCCTAGTCCATTAAATAAATATATTTTCCTGAGATATTGGGTGGTTTGAGTACCATCACTCACATTTTCATAGACTCTACAAGTGTCCACTTTGTAGTAACTAATTATTTTAGGATCAAATTTGGATACAATACTAATAGATTGTGCTCGGATAGAATTGAAGCAAATGAAAAATAGGACGGCCAGTATATATTTTGATGTAGACACGACTAATATATTTCTTTATGCATTTTGCTTTTCTTAGTTGGTTCTACAGCATCATATTGTCTATTGATATATGCACCAATTTTTTTAACTGCTTCATTGGCTTCTGGACTAAGACCAGCCATATATTGGAATACATGCATCATGCCTTCCCAAATTTCCATTTCAACAATTACGCCTGCTAATTTCATTTTTTTTGCAAGTCTAGTAGAGTCATCCAAGAGTACTTCTTCTGTTCCTACTTGTATTAAAACTGGTGGAAAATTATTGAAACTGCCATATAGTGGAGAGATAAAAGGATGGTCTAATGGTTCGCTTCCAGCATATTTTTTTGCAAATACTTCCAAGAGCTCTGGTCCAATCAAAGGATCTCTATCTTTTTTTCTCACTACACTATCTCCCGAACTAGTCAAGTCTGTCCACGGAGAAATTAATACTAAAGCTGCAGGAAGCTTAAATCCTTCATCTCTAAGTATCATTGTTGTTGCAAGTGCTAATCCTCCGCCTGCTGAATCTCCTGCAATAACGATGTTCTTTCTGCCTTCATTGACCAAACCTTTATATACTTTAATGGCGTCTTCTATCGCAGCAGGAAAAGGATCTTCTGGGGCTTTTCTATAAGTAATACCTAAAACAGGATGACCAGAAGCTCTTGCAATACGTCCAATTAAGCCGCTATGTGTGTTATATGAGCCTACACAATACCCTCCTCCAGGCAAATATAAAATAGTCTTGTCGTCACTAGATTTTGTCGGAGTAAACCAAGCAGAAGGAACACCTTCATACATTAATTCTTGCTTGTTAACATGTCGCGGAAATTTAACCATTTTGGAAATTCGTTCAAATCCGTTTCTATGAGTGATAGTTTCTGTTCTATTGACAAATAGACTTCTTCTAAAGGCTTTAACAATAAATTGTATAGTTCCAGCTTGAAAACTATTCATACTATTTCTTTAGTTTATTATTACAAGTTAGAAAATTATTATGAATAATTATACTATTCACCTAACTGCTGGATAAATATCTATTATGGTAATTTATTAATATATTGTATATAAGTGATAAATACATTAAAGAAATATTTATTTCTATTAAGGAGTTATTTTATGGAGGCTTAAAATACTGAATCAATAAAATTTTAAAGTTGAAAAAAGGTGATTTTCTGTGGTGTTTGATGAAATTTTAGAAATAATGTAAAGGAAGTGAATAAAATGGCACCTATAAAAAATAGAATTCTTATCTTAGCTATTTGAAATAAAATATTGAATAATCATGGAAATAGTAGGAGTGTTGACAAAGAAATTGCCTGTTGAAAGTGGCACTAGTGCTAATGGAACTTGGCAAAAACAATTGTTTGTTATAGAAACAGAAGAACAATATCCTAAAAAGATTTGTTTCTCTGCTTGGAATAGGAGAGTTGAAGAGTTGACCAATTTTTCTGAGGGCAATAAGTTGAAAGTATCCTTTGATATTTCTTCAAGAGAGTATAATGAGCGTTGGTACACTGATGTCAGTGCATGGAGAATAGAAGCTGCTTCAAATGCTGGAACTAGTCAAGGACAATATTCTACACCAGCACCTGCTACTGCACCATCTTATTCTGCACCTGCAAGTCCAGCTCCAGACAATGAACAGCATGCTGATGATGATTTACCATTTTAGTAATTTGAATCTCAGAAGATAATAAATGAAGGATTGCCTATGGCAGTCCTATTTTTTTATAATAATTTTATTGCGTATTAATTAGATGAGAGTTATTTTTTTGCATCATGCAGGTGGCGACAAGTATTCTTGGAGGAGATATAATGATTCATTACCATCAACAATAGAAAAGACATATTTAGAGCTTCCTGGTCGAGGAGATAGATTTTCCGAACCCTTATTAGAAAACACTCCATCGATAGTAGAAGATTTATTTAATCAAATATTACCTTTTTTAAAAGAGCCATATATTTTGGTAGGAAAAAGTATGGGTGCTCTTCATGCTTATTTACTAATGCAAAAAATCTATAAAATGAACTTGCCCTTGCCCAAACATGTGTTTTTAGGTTCGCGCAAGGCACCAGATCACTATCTTCAGCAAATTAAGATTGCTGGTTTGAATAGTGAGGGTTTTTGGAAAGGCGTGGAAGCTTATGGTGGTG
The DNA here is from genome assembly GCA_023957235.1 of Chitinophagales bacterium. Taxonomy (GTDB): domain Bacteria; phylum Bacteroidota; class Bacteroidia; order Chitinophagales; family JADIYW01; genus JAMLHH01. The sequence goes on from JAMLHI010000007.1 coordinate 56,321, forward strand.
TGCCATCATCATTGTTGCAACACAGAGAATTAATGGATTTATACGAACCGATACTTAGAGCAGATTTTCAATCTTTAGAAAGTTATGAATATAAGGAGGCTAAACCCTTGCCGGTGGCTGCTACAGTCATGGTAGGAAGAGAAGATAATATTCGATTAAATGAAGTAGGTTCGTGGCAGAATTTTTTCTCAGTGGAAACAAATTTTTTAGAACTACCTGGCTCTCACTTTTTTATGCATGAACAAGCTTATACTATTTGTAAAATGATCGAAGAAATATGGGCTTGTAATGATGTAGAAGAGGTGAATAGATGCTAATCTAAATCTTACTAAGCTGATTGTCAGTTTATATCATGTATGCACCTTTACCCAATGCACTACTATTGATCTAGATGGATAATAGGGAGATGTTTTATTTTCCTCAAGTATCTAATTTTAGTATTATTTTGGCAATTGCATTGTTATATCCATGATGAGTATCATTGATTTTGTTTGAGTGGACTTGATGACAACTTCTTCAGCATTCTCTATACTAATAGCATCTCTTCTATGAAGAATATGACCTTCTATTTCAAATGAACCTTCAATGACAAACAGGTATAGCCCATTCCCTTCTTTTTGAGTTGGATGAATGACTGAGATATTATTGTCAAATTTTCCTAAATAGAACCAAGCGTCTTGATGTATCCATACACCTTGATTTTTTTCATTTGGAGATAATATCTGTACAAGTTGATTGTTTTGAAATATATTTGAATAATCCCATTGGTCATATCTAGGTTTTAGATTTTTCTCTCTTGGGAATAGCCAAATTTGTAAAATTTCTGTTGGCGTATCACTTAAATGATTGAATTCACTATGGTAAATTCCTGTTCCTGCACTCATCACTTGAATTTCTCCAGTGCGAATTACAGATGAGTTTCCCATGCTGTCTTTATGTTCCAATGCACCTGATAGAGGTATGGTGATGATTTCCATATTGTCATGAGGATGCCTTCCGAATCCCATTCCTCCTTCTATATAATCATCATTTAATACTCGTAATGTTCCAAAGTGTATATTTTCAGGATTGTAATATTGCGCAAAACTAAATGAATGATGAGTTTTCAACCATCCATGATCTGCTCCACCGCGTAATGATGCTGGATAAAAATGGATATTTTTCATAATACTTGTTTTTACAACTATTGTATATACAAATATCATGCAAAAAAAGTATTCTTAAAATAAACACGTCAAAAATGAGTGTCATTTAAGATTATTTAGGAATTAATGAATCAGAACAATTCGTGATGAAAAAAGTGAATATCAGAATATTGCTAACAAATCACTTCACATGTATAAAAACTCCCAATGCTTACTCAATACTTTTTTGATAAAGTATATTGAAAAGATATTCGTATTGTTCTTTTTAAACATCATTTTTATCAGAGGAATTATTATTATAATCTCTCTCTTCATGTTGATTTTCAAAATCAAAATCTGGAAGAAGTTCAGTTTTTATATAATCAACTGTTTCTTGCAGAGTATTGACAAATTTGACAAAATCTTCTTTATAAATAAAAATTTTATGACGCTCAAAATCATCATTAGGCAACTTTTTGCTTTCTGTAATTGTGAGAAAATAGTCATTACTTTTTGTGGACTTAATGTCAAAAAAATAAGTTCTTCTTTTTCCTGCTTTTAACCTTACAGAATGAATGTCATTTCGGTGCTTCCCTTCGTTTTCCACTTTTTCTTTTTATTTGCATTCAACAATAGTGTAAAAAAAGTAAATATTACTTAAATATAAAAGCATTTTATTTTGAATCTACTTCTTCTTGAATTTGTAATTGATATAAATCATAATATAAGCCCTTTTTATTGTACAAATCTTCATGTTTACCATTTTCAACAATAGTTCCATTGTCAAGAACAATAATTTTATTAAAATTTTTAACCGTAAAAAGCCTGTGAGTTATTGAAATAACCATTTTATCATTCCAATTATTTTCAAAATTGGATAAGATGATATTTTCAGTTTTTGCATCAACAGCAGAAAGGCAATCATCCAAAAGGAGTGTATTGGGGTTTTTTATTAAAGCTCTTGCTATACTGACTCTTTGTTTTTGTCCACCAGAAAGCATGACACCTCTTTCGCCTACAATTGTATCAAATTTTTTAGGAAGTGAAATAATATCGTCATATACGCTAGCTAATTGAGCATAATGCTCTATATCCTCTTGAGTAGCATTAGGGTTTCCAAAACTGATATTATGATTGACACTATCCGAAAACAAGAAGACCTCTTGTGGTACATATCCTAATAGATTTCTGAAATGGCTTAATTGTATCTCTTTAAGAGGTAAATTGTTGATATAAATTTGTCCAGACAGAGGGTCATAGTTTCTGACTAGCAATTCTGCAATGGTACTTTTACCAGAGCCCGTCTTGCCAACAATTGCTATTTTTTCCCCTGCTTTGATTTCGAAAGAAATATTTTTAAGTGCCACTATTCCTGTATCTGGATATACAAAACTTACATTGTCAAATCTTATACTTTCAATTTTATTGATGATATATTTGTCTCCGCTGACGATATCTGGAGTGACTTGCAAAAATTCATTAATTCGCTTTTGTGATGCAGCTGCTCTTTGAACCAATGAAACTGCCCAACCTAATGAAGCTACCGGCCATGTCAGCATATTGATATATACCACAAATTCAGCAATGTTTCCAGCTGTAAATCGACCTCTTGCCACTTCGTTGCCACCAATATAAATGGCTAATAAGGTACTGATACCCACTAATAGAAGCATGAGTGGGCTAAAAAACGACTCTACTTTGGCAAGGCTAAGAGATTCATTTCTGTATTGTGAGGTCAATTCTTCAAATTCTTGTTGTACAGCATGATCTCTAGCAAATCCTTGAATAACTTTAATCCCCGAATATGACTCCTGCGCTTTTGAAGTTAGTGAAGAAAGTGTTTTTTGAATTGATTCACTTTTGATATTGACAATTTTACTCACTTTAAATATAGAATAGGAGAGTAATGGCAGTGGAATTAATGTCCAAAAAGTAAGGTAAGGATTGATACTTGCCATAGAATAAATGACGAGTGAAAATGTAACTATCAGTCCTGAAATATACATGATGGCGGGTCCAATATACATCCGCACACGAGAAACATCTTCTGAAATTCTCGACATCATATCTCCTGTAGAATTTCTTTTGTAAAAGGAAGGTGTCAGTTCTTGGTAATGTAAATAGAGTTCATTTTTTTGATCAAATTCTACATGCCTAGACATTACTATTAATGTTTGACGCATCAAAAACATCAAAATTCCACGAATTAGGGTGGTAATAATAATGATTATTGAAATAACAGCAATCAAGATAAATATCATGTCTATGTACAAATGAGAAATGTTCAATCCATTGAAAACATAAGAAAAAGGAAGATAAATCTGTATTTGCTCAATTCCAATTCTGATGAGTTGAGGGAGAAAAAGAGCAAAAATATTTGAAGTAATAACAAATATCATCCCCAACCCTAAAAGAACTCGATACTTATATAAATAATGATTGAGGGCGAATAAAGATTTCATTTGTTACAAAAATAATAAAAAACGCTTGTATATACAGCAATGCATTGTTTGTTACACGCAAATCTATTTCATATTGTACAATTTACTTTTGATAAATCGAGAAGTTTCCGATTTATATAGGATTCAATAATACATCTAAAAATACGGAAAATAAATTTTATTATATATTCAACTTATACTTGTAATTATTTAATTAAATTATTGAATATTAAGTATCTAAGATTGTAAATTATTATACTTGAATTAAAAATTGAATTGTATCTATGCCATCAGCATAATCATTGAGTTGAGGTATTTGAGTTGCTCCAAAACTGACGTGTCTATCTGATTTTTCAAAATTTACCACACACTGAATCTGCTCATTTTGTTCGTTGAGCCATTGAATAATTTCAGATTCATCCTCATAGTAAGCAAGATTGATACAGGATATTGGAGAAGAAATAGAGATATTATCTACCATGTTGACAAAATCACAATCCACAATTGGTGTTCCATTCATTAAATAGATAGTCCTCTGATAATCAAAATTATTTTTATAGGAATGAAAATTCAATAATGTAGAGAAAGGTTGCCAAGCAGTAATAAGATTTTCAATATGATATCCTTTGGGAAGCCAAATCAAGGAAATATTTCGACATCCTAGTCCAAAATATTCAAATACATCCTTGCCCAATTGGAATAATGTATCCTTGTCTTCATTTCCTTTCAAGACTGCCACTGAATGCCTATTTTTTCTGATGATATTCGGCTTTTTACCGAAGTAATACTCAAAATATCTTCCGCTATTATTGCTTCCAGTAGCAATCACTGCATTTATTTCTTTCCATCTATTATCAATATGGATAAATGACTCCCATTCCTGATTGATGATTGTCAGCTGGTTTAATAAATGAGGAATAAGAATATTATCTTTTTCGGAAGTTTTCAAATGTAAATGATGACCGCTTATCAATACACATATTATATCATGGAACGATACTAGGGGAATATTCCCTGCAGCTATAATGCCAATATTTTTAGGAGTTATTTTACTGAAATCATATTGACTGAGCCAAGTATTTAATTTCTCAGCACTTAACATCTGAAAGGCTATCGCTTGAAGTGCTTTATAACAATTTTCGACAGTAAACCAATGATTTTTAATTCCCGCCAATCTAATAGCTTGTTGTAATTTTTCATTGTCTTCTGAGATATATTGGCCTAGTTTAACGAGAGAGTTAACTCGATTTATCAATTCCATAAAGTAATAATTCGTTTATGTTTAGTATTTTTGCTCTAACAGATACAAAAGTAATAAGACTATGGCTATTATAATCACAGATGAGTGTATAAACTGTGGAGCGTGTGAACCAGAATGTCCCAATAATGCAATTTATGAAGGAGGAGTAGAATGGGCAATGTCAGATGGGACAGGAGTAAAAGGAATATTTAAACTAATGAATGGTTCTGAAATTGATGTCAATGCTAAGCAAAAGCCTATTTCTAATGAAATTTATTATATAGTTCCAGATAAATGTACTGAATGTGTTGGTTTTCATGAAGAACCTCAATGTGCGGCAGTATGCCCTGTTGATTGTTGTGTTCCTGACCCTGATGTAGTTGAGTCTAATGAGCAATTGCTTGCGAAAAAAGCAAAACTCCACTTATAAGAAGATAAATGTGGCTTTTCAATTATAAATAATTGTCTTTTCGTTTTTCAATGAAATATGCACAATTGATACTAATATATGGGAGATAAGATTGGTTTTTCTGATTTAGGACTTCATCAGACACTGCTAAAAGCATTGGCAGATGCCAAGTATATTCAACCTACTGATATTCAGTTGGAGTCCATTCCATTGATATTAAATAGAAATGATGTACTGGGCTGTGCACAAACAGGTACCGGTAAAACAGCTGCTTTTATTTTGCCGATATTGCATCAGATTTTGACACTTTTAGAACAAAATACGATACAGAAAAAAGAACTTAAATGTATAGTATTGGTTCCTACGCGGGAATTGGCTCTTCAAATTAATGAATATGTAGCTAAGATGGTCAAATATTCCAATATTCGTCATTGTGTCGTTTTTGGTGGAATTGATATTGATGGGCAGATTCAACAGTTGAAAAAGATTCATCCCCAGATTTTGATAGCTACACCTGGTCGTTTATTAGATATATATAGACATAGATTTATCAGTTTTAAACATGCCAAATTTTTGGTTTTGGATGAAGCAGATAGGATGTTGGATTTAGGATTTAAAGACGATTTACATCAGATTATTGATTTACTGCCAAAAGCTAGACAGACATTAATGTTTTCAGCTACTTTAAATGAAAAAACAAAGATTTTGGCAAAAAATATCTTAAGAGAACCTACATATATTAAGGTTTCTCCTGCAGCTTCTACCTCTTTTCAAGTCAAGCAATATTTATATCCAGTTGCAACCATTCATAAGAATGATTTGGTCATTCATCTGATTAAAAAGATGAAGCCTAAAAGTATGGTTATTTTTACGAAGACTAAAGCAGGAGCCAATCAATTGGTCAAAGAACTCGAAAAGGTAAACATCAAAGCTGAAGCACTTCATAGTGACCGCTCCCAACAAGTGAGGATAAGAATATTGGCAGAGTTTGCTAAAAAGAAATTAAATATTTTAGTGGCTACAGATGTAGCTGCTAGAGGGTTGGATATTGAAGGGATAGATTATGTTGTTAATTTTGATGTGCCACTACATGCAGAAACCTATGTACACAGAGTAGGAAGGACGGGTAGAGCAGAGGCTAAAGGAAAAGCATTTACTTTTGTTACGCCCGAAGATTGGAACCTTGTAGAAAAAATTCAGGACTTAACGAAAGAAAATATCCCATTTGAAACGGGGCATCCTTATACGATTTCCTTAAATTTTACAAATCAGGCACTTCTCGAACAGCCAATTGAGTTACCTCAACCTCCTGTAAAAAAGAAAAAGCCGACATCTAAAGAAAGAAGAGCTAAGAAGGCATTACAAGAGAGAAAAGGTAAGTCTTAGGAAACATCAAAAAGCTTTCTTGTTACAATTGGATAATTCTATCTCTGATTTTTTATATCTATTTTAGAAAAATTCCCCACAAATATAAGGTAACTGCCGATAATGGAAGTCCATAATTCACAAGAGAAGCAGATAATTTCGGGCTGAGATTGTATTCTGTAGCAATAATAAATGCTGTAATCATAGGTGGCATAGCTAGCTCTATAACGCTGACATCATAAATCATCCCTTTAAGTCCAGAAAAATAAAATATAGTCCAAAATACCAAAGGTCCTAACAGCAGTTTATATACAAGTCCCCATCCAAATTGTTTGGTATTAATTTCACTAAAACTAAATGAAAATTGCATCCCTATTGAAAGAAAAGCTAAAGGATTTGTCCAGCTACCTATGTAACTTAATATTTTGAGAATTTGTATGCCACCCAATTCAATATCTCTAAAGATTTCAGAAGGCATCATTAAAGCAATGAAAAAACAAGTAAAAGCAGGAAAGGTAATCAGTTGCCATATCATATTCTTGATAGTCAATTTTTCGCCGCTGGCATAAGCAGCCAGACCGATTCCTAATGTGGAAAGACAAGCAAAAGTGCCGGGCTGATCAACAAATATGGCATACTGAAGTCCTTGATCTCCAAATAACAATTTGGTTACAGGATAACCTACAAATGAAGTATTACCTAGTCCACAACCTAATGTTAGAGCCGCCCATGTTTTTTTATCCCATTTGTATAGATATTTTAATATCCCAAAAAACAATCCTGCTAAAATAAAAAATCCCCACCCTGAAATTGTTGGAGCTAAAAATTCAATCTTTAAATCTATTTGACTGATTTTTTCTAATGTAATTGCAGGGATAGTGAAATATAAAATAAATTTATTGACTTTTTTGAATGCATCTTCAGGCAATAGGTGCCGTTGTTTGATGATGAAACCAGCACTAAGACAAAGCAGTAAAAAAGCAAGAGTCTCTTGAAACATTCCACAAAAATAAAAGGTGATTGTTTTCTTACTATTACATCCATTTTATTTTTTCACCAATAGAGCTATGTCTTTTACCATCTTCAAGGTCATCATTATCCGTTTTACCAAGAAAAATAAATCCTAGCATAAGGTCCTTATCTTCTAATCCAAAGGCATATTTAAAAGATGGATGATAGCACATTCCTCCAGTACCCCAAAAACAGGCAACGTTATGAGAAGTAGCAACTAATAACATATTTTGAATGGCACAAGCTACAGCAGCCACTTCTTCTTGCTCTGGAAGACCGGGAACATTACTTCTTGACATTCCTACTACAATAACATGAGAAGCTTTATCTGCTCTATGAAGTAGCTTCTGATATTTTTTTTCAAGAAAATTATTTTCTGGAGTATGCTCTTTATATAATTGAGCATGAAGCTTTCCAAAATTTTTCACCTTATTGGGTTCAAAGATAAAAAGTCGCCATGGTTCGGTCGTTTTATGATTCGGAGCCCAGTTAGCCGCATCTAATATTTCCTGAACGATTTGTTTATCCACTGGTTTTCCATTGAAATGATCAGGAGAAGTTGTTCTTCTTTTTTTTATAATTGCTCTAACAATTAAGGATAGTTCCATAGCTTTGAAAAATTGTTTTAAAGATAAGAAATGATTGTTATAACTGGTGCTTCAGGTTTTATTGCTAGTGTACTCCTTGCATTTTTAAATGAGAGAGGCTTTAAAGATATTATTCTTGTAGATGATTTTAGCACTCCTGAAAGGTATAAAAATATTTTTTGGAAATCTTATTCGCAGATAGTTGAAAGAGATGAATTTCAATCATTTTTAAATGTGAATTCAAATCACATTAAAGCAGTTATTCATTTAGGCTCAAAATCTGGATATATCCATAATGACTGGGAAAAGAATAGTGCTGAAATGTTGGCTATGCATAAATATTTATGGAACTATTGTTTTTCAAATCAAATCAAGTTTATTTATGCTAGTTCAGGTGCAGTATATGGAGATGGAACATTGGGTTTTGATGATGATGACAAGACTACCCTTTCATTGAAGCCTCAACATCCTTATGCTCAAGTTAAATTGGAGATTGACCAATGGTCATTGAAGCAAGGTGTGCAAATTCCTTTTTGGTATGGACTTAGAATGTCAAATGTATATGGTCCAAATGAATACCACAAGGGCGCAAATGCTTCTATTGTTTTAAAAGCATATTTTGAAATATTAGAAAAGCGGACGATGACATTGTTTGCCTCTCCTTTTAAAAATATAGCTGATGGAGAAATGTCAAGAGATTTTATTTATGTCAAAGATGTGGCTAAAGTGATAGACTTTTTAATTAGTAGTCATGTTCCTTCGGGAATTTATAATGTGGCAACTGGTGTTGATATAAGTTTTAATTCCGTAGTCAATTCTGTATTTGAAGACCTAGAAATAGCTCCTCAAATTTTATATCAGCCAGTGTCTGATAGATTAAAAAATAATTTTCCTCCTCAAGTAGCATTGCCTATTCAGAAGTTGAGAAGGATAGGATATGAAAATGAAATGCTATCTCTTCAGGCAGGAGTGAAAGAATATTTGAAAAAATATCTAAAAAGAGGGGAGTTTTATTGACCCATTGATTGAATTTTTCTCATCCAACTTGAATACTTTCAATTGAGTGGGTATTGCTTTTTTAGGAGGGGTCAAATACTTTATTTAATGATTCATCTCAAAAATCAGCACTGAATTCTTATTTTAATAGCTAAAGCATCATATTGTTTCCAATTTTTACTCTAATATTTTTAAATTTGTCGATTCGATAAAGAATTATGAAAATATCATTGAATTGGTTAAAAACCTTTATAAATATTGATTTAGAAAGAGAAGAATTAAAAGATTTATTAACAGATATTGGTCTTGAAGTAGAAGGAGTGGAGGAATTTGAATCTTTCCCTGGAGGGCTTAAAGGTTTGGTCGTAGCTGAAGTTTTAACATGTGAACCTCATCCTGATGCTGACAAATTGAAAGTAACTACTGTTTCAATAGGACAGGGAGAACCTCTTCAAGTTGTCTGTGGCGCTCCAAATGTTGCAGCTGGTCAGAAAGTCATATTAGCACCTGTCGGGACTACTCTTTATCCTATTGAAGGAGAGCCTTTTGAAATCAAAAAAGCCAAAATTCGTGGAGTAGCATCTAATGGAATGTTATGTGCTGAAGATGAAATTGGAATGGGTAAGTCACATGATGGAATCATTTTATTATCTGATAGTGTATCGGCTGGAACAAAAGTCAGCCAATTGTATAATATAGAGAACGATATCGTTTTTGAGATAGGGCTTACACCCAATCGAACAGATGCACAATCGCATTATGGAGTAGCAAGAGATTTATCTGCTGTATTAAGCTATAGATATCATCAAACAAATTCTTTAAAAAAGGGAGTGTATCATCTTGAAAAAGGTACTGGCAGTTCATTGAAAATAGAAGTAAGGGCAAAAGAACTAGCTCCAAGATATACAGGAGTTGTTATTGAAGGAATCAAAGTGGAAGATTCGCCACAATGGCTTCAAAATCGCTTAAAAGCTATAGGTCAGAAACCTATTAACAATGTTGTAGATATTACAAATTATGTTTTACATAGTTATGGTCAGCCACTTCATGCCTTTGATTTGAATGCTATAAAGGGAAATCAAATAATTGTAGATACGCTTCCCCAAGGCACTTTGTTCAAGACATTGGATAATGTAGAGTTGAAATTGAATGAACAAGATTTGATGATTTGTAATGCAGAAGAAGGAATGTGTATCGCAGGAGTTTATGGCGGTATTCATTCAGGGGTGAAAAATTCTACTACTTCCATTTTTTTAGAGAGTGCATATTTTCATCCTTCTGCTATCAGAAAAACCTCAATGGCACATCAACTTAGGACAGAAGCTGCTCAACACTTTGAAAAAGGAGTAGATCCTACAGATACTTTGGAAGTCTTAAAAATAGCCGCTCATCTTATTATTGATATTGCAGGAGGAAAAGTCACTTCTGATTTTTTGGATATTTCCAATCGTGAATTTCATAAGAATGATGTAGAATTGATTCCTCAAAAAGTAAGGAATCTGACAGGAGCGTCTATTTCTAATGAAGATATAATAAAGATTTTAAACCTATTGGAAATTGATTCGGAAACAAACCAAGAACCATGGCAATTAAAAGTGCCTTTGTATAGAGCAGATGTTACTCGTGATATAGATGTTATTGAAGATATTTTAAGAATATATGGATATAACAATGTGCCTATTCCTACAAGCATCAATGCAGCAATTCCTATAAAAAAAGGAAAAGATAAAGATCAGTTGTACAGAGTTGCATCTAATTTTTTGGCAAGCAATGGTTTTTATGAAATCTTAACCAATTCATTGACACGTTCCAAATATCTTGATGGTTGGGTTAAAGTTGAGCAGCAAATAAAATTATTGAGTAGTATTAATGTTGAACTCGATGTATTAAGAACTAATATGTTGTTTAGTGCATTGGAAGTCATGAGCTATAATATTAACCGCTCTCAGAAGAATCTAAAGCTTTTTGAGTATGGTAAGACATATACTCAAAATGAAGGTAAATATCAGGAAGATTTGCATTTGTACTTAATAGCGACTGGTAATCAATTGAATGGCAACTGGAATACACCTTCAAATAAAATTGATTTTTATTATCTAAAAGGTCTAGCAGAAAGTGTACTCAATAGATTAGGAATCTTTCATACTACTTTGGTAGAATGCCACGATGCTATACATGAATATACATTAAATTATCTAGTAGGATCATCAGAAGTTCTTCAAATTAGTAAGGTTTCAAATAATATAACCAAGAAATGGGATATTAAGCAAGATGTATTTGTTGCGGACTTTAATTGGGATAAAATCTTCAAATTATCTCAAAAAAACAATCTCTCAAAAATAGTTGTATCAAAATTTCCATCAATTCGCAGAGATTTAGCACTTTTATTGGACAAAAATATTAAATTCACAGACGTTCAGCAAATTGCTCTCAAAATTGGTAAAAATCAATTGCGCCAAGTGGATTTATTTGATGTTTATGAAGGAGAAAAAATAGCTGAAAATAAAAAATCTTATGCAGTTAACTATATCTTTAGAGATGATGATAAAACAATGACTGACAAGGATATAGATAAAATAATGAGTAAATTGATTGAACAATATTCATATCAACTAAATGCAACAGTAAGAGGACAATAATGAAAGAGCTATCACAAAAGTGGGATCAAATCGTATCGAAAGTTTATCTTCTCTTAGATCATAATCGAAAGATGAAGACTGAGCTTGAACAATTGAAATCCCAGATTGTGAAGTTAAATCTTGAAAAATCAGAATTGTTAAAAGAGAAAGAAGAGTTAAATAAAAATATAAATGTTTTAAAGCTGGCTAAAGGTGTTGGCCTTTCAGATCAGGAGAGAACAGAAGTGAAGAAGCAAATCAAGCATTATATAAATGAAATTGATGATTGTATAGCCAAAATGAATGCATAATAATGATAGATAATCATATTAATATCCAATTGGTTTTGGCAGGACGACAATACAAACTAAAAGTTGATCCTGCTGAAGAAGCTATCGTTAGAAGTGCGGCGAAAGACATCAATGATCAAATAATTGATTACCAGCAAAAGTTTCCAAGCAAAGACAAACAAGATTTTTTAATCATGTTGTTGTTGCACCAAAAAGTAGAATCTTATAGAAAATCAGGTAATCAATCACAGTCTGAACAATGGATAGACAGACTTAATGAGCTTGACGATTTGTTGACACGAAATCTCCCTGAATAGAAAGCTAATTTTACTTTTAATCAGCACATTGTTCATTATAAATGTGAGATTAAAAAATGGTAATTATTTATGTAGTAGTAGGTATTATAGCTCTTGCTGCTGGTGTTTTCTTGGGTAAAATGCTTTTCAAAGCGAATGTTGAACAGCAAATTGCACGTGCTCAGGCACTTGAAGACAAAGCAAAAATTGAAGCTGAATCTCTTTTGAAAGAAGCAAAAATTGAAGCTGATGCCTACAAAAAGGAAAGAGCAATGGAAGCCAAAGAGCGTTTCCTCAAGCTCAAAGAAGAGCATAATCTAGAAATTGATGTTCGTAATAAAAAGGTGCTAGAAGGAGAAAATAGGATTAAACAAAAAGAACAATCTCTTAACCAAAAACTTGAAAATGTCAATCGTAAAGACAAAGAATTGAATGATGAAAGAGATAAATTGTTAAGTTTTCAGGAAGCCGTTGCTAGAAAGAAAGATGAACTAGAAAAATCCCATTCTGAACATGTAGCTAAACTTGAGCAGATTTCTAAAATGACTGCTGATGAAGCCAAATCTCAATTGGTCGAACTTATGAAAAGTAAGGCACAGACTGAAGCTATGGCACACATCAAAATCGTGATGGATGAGGCTAAATTACAGGCAAGCAAAGAAGCTAAGAAAATTATTATTCAGTCTATTCAAAGAACAGCCGCAGAAAATACAATTGAAAATACAGTTTCAGTATTTAACCTGACAAGTGACGATCAAAAAGGTCAAATTATTGGTAGAGAAGGTAGAAATATTCGTGCTTTGGAAGCAGCAACAGGAGTGGAGATTATCGTAGATGATACCCCTGAAGCTATTATTATTTCGGGATATGATCCTTATAAAAGAGAGATTGCTAGATTATCTCTTCAAAGACTTGTTTCTGATGGACGTATTCACCCTGCGAGAATTGAAGAAATTGTTGCTAAAACTGAACGTCAATTAGAAGCTCAAATACTAGAAATAGGAGAAAGAACAGTAATAGATTTAGGGATACATGGTTTGCATCCAGAACTTATCAAGTTGGTGGGCAAAATGAGATTCCGTTCTTCTTATGGACAAAATTTGTTACAACACTCTCGAGAAGTAGCTAATCTTTGTGCTATCATGGCTTCTGAATTGGGCTTGAATGTTAAATTGGCTAAACGTGCTGGATTATTACACGATATAGGCAAAGTGTCAGATGAAGATCCTGAATTATCTCATGCCTTATTGGGTGCAAAACTGTGTGAGAAATATGGTGAAAACTCTACAATCGTCAATGCAGTTGGAGCGCATCATGATGAAATGGAAATGTTAACTATGATAGCTCCAATAATTCAAGCTTGTGATGCTATATCTGGTGCTAGACCTGGTGCTCGTAGAGAAATTATGGAAACCTATTTGAAACGTATTCAAGAGCTTGAAACAGCTGCAATGTCTTACAATGGAGTTTCTAAAGCTTATGCTATTCAAGCAGGTAGAGAGTTGCGTGTAATCGTTGAAGCCGATAAAACTTCAGATGAAGATGTAGAACAATTGTCTATCAAAATTGCTCAACAAATTCAGGATGAAATGACATATCCTGGACAGATTAAAGTGACTGTAATCAGAGAAACAAGAGCAGTATCAGTAGCTAAATAATTTTAATTAATAAGGATAAGAAAAGAGGCTGTCTATTGGGACAGCCTCTTTTCTTATATAGATATCATTCAATACTAGATTATCTCTGCTTTAAACCCAGCCTTTTCTATAACACCGATAATATCTTCAGCTTTTAAATGTTCACCTTGAACAGTAATTATTTTAGGAGTTTGATTCAAATCAGCTTTCCAATTTGAGATTTGTGGCATTGCGTCTAAAAATGGTTTGACTTTAGCTTCGCAACCACCACATTTTAATGTGGTTTTAAATTTTAATTCCATAAAGCAAGTTTATATTTTTTCAACACCATTTTATGTGTTTTGTTTGATTTTGAAAGCATTTATTTTTATAGCTGATGAAGAAGCAAAATAATATTTATAATAAAGTGCCTTTCAAAATGACAGCAGCTATTGTAAAATAAATGATTAATCCAGTGACATCTACTAATGTGGCCACAAATGGAGCAGAGGAAGTAGCGGGATCTATATTGTATTTTTTGAGGATAATAGGAATCATCGAGCCAGTCAATGTTCCCCAAAGGATAATTCCAATCAAAGAGCAAAATACAGTTAGTGCTATTAAAAACCAATGCTCTCCATAATTGTACCAGCCTAATTGTTGCCAAATTGAAATACGCAAAAATCCAATTGAACCTAAAATAATTCCTAATGTTATTCCAGAAAGGATTTCCCTTTTCATTACAAACCACCAGTCTTTTACAGTCAGTTCTTTCAATGCCAAAGCTCTAATAATAAGCGTTGCTGCCTGCGAACCACTATTTCCACCACTTGAAATTATCAAGGGAACAAATAATGCCAAAACTACTGCTTGTGAAATTTCATATTCAAAATAACCCATTGCTGTGGCTGTTAGCATTTCTCCTAAAAATAAAATTACTAGCCAAGTAGCTCTTTTTTCCGTCAATTTAAAAAATCCTGTTTTGACATAAGGGAAATCTAATTTCTCCACACCACCAAATTTCTGAATTTCTTCTGTCTCCCTTTGTTCAACCACGTCCATGATATCATCAATGGTAATCACACCGAGTAATAAATTTCCTTCATTTACTACTGGAATTACTACACGGTCATAATCTTTAAATTTTTGAATAGCGGTTTCTTGTGTGTCACTTATATTTAAAGCAACAAAATCTCCATCCATAATGTCAGAAATTTTCATTTCAGGAGCATTTAAAACAAGCCTTCGAACCTGAATGTCGTCTATCAGCTTACCTTCTTCATCAACTACATAAATTACATTGGCTGCTTCTGTGTCTTTATGATTTTCTCTTAAATGTCTGCTAGCTTCTGCAACTGTCATGTTTTCAAAAATGGTAGCATAATCTGTATCAATTAATCTGGCGACACTATTTTCTGAATATCCTAAAAAATCTTGAGTTTCTTTACGATTGTCTTCATCCAGATAATTAATATATACTGCCTTCTCTAAATGTGATAAATCACTAAAAAAGCTGATACGCTCATCACTACTTAAATTGTTCAATAAGTAGGAAGAGCATTGCTGAGAAAGATTTCTGACTAATTTGTGTTGTAATAAAATATCTAAATAAGGAAAAGTATAGACTTGTGTGTCATAATCCAATTTGCTAAATGAAGCTAGTGCATATTTAAAAGGTATAGACTCTATAACTTGAGCCAATTCTGCAGGGTGTACCTTTTCTTTCTCTTTGTCAAAAAGTGTAAAGATGTCAAAATCATTACTCCAAACTATATTTTTTACTTTATCTAGCATTTCAACCATACAACTCAATTAATTAGGTTAATAATTATTTTGTTTATGATATTCCGTTTAAGAGCCTTTTTAAATTAAAGTACTTCAAATCAAAAATTACTCTCAATAGAAATTAAAATGAACTGAACGCCGTCATTTTCAATTCAGCGCAAATATCCTTGAATTTTATTGACTTATAGCATGATTTTAAAAATATTATTTAAAAATATTATCCTCTTCAAAATACTACAAAATTTCCCAACTTAATAAAAAGCACTTTATACATTCAGTTACTTTGTATTCATTATTCGATGAAATCACTATATATATAATTTGATATAATCTTTCATTTTCAAAGCACAGTTATCAATTTATATTCCTCTTTGAATAGCTATTATTCTTTCAAGAAAGGGTATTTGTAATCTGTTGGCGAAAGAAAATTTTCTTTGATATTTCTTGGTGAAACCCACCTCAACAGATTCATATAAGAACCCGCTTTGTCGTTGGTGCCTGATTTTCTTGCTCCACCAAATGGTTGCTGACCTACAACAGCACCAGTTGGTTTATCATTGATATACAAATTACCTGCTGCATTTCTTAATATTCTTTTTGCTTGTTCTACTACAAGACTATCATTGGCAATAATTGCACCTGTCAAAGCATAGGCAGAGGTTTCATTCGCTTTTTCTAATATTTCTACAAATTCATTTTGTGGATATACATATATTGTTAATACTGGTCCAAAAATCTCTTCTGTCATTGTAATAGAGTCTGGATTTTGGGTCAATATAACAGTAGGCTGAATGAAATAACCAATTTTGTCGTCATAGGTTCCTCCTGCAATAATCTGATTGTATGAAAGACTTCTAGCTTTTTCAATATAAGCAATGATTTTATCATAAGCTCTTCGATCAATTACTGCATTGACGAAGTTTTCAAAATTTTCTGGAGAGCCTACTTTGATTTCTTTCAGCATGATATCCATTTCTTGCCATACAGATTCCCATATATCAGATGAAATATAAGCACGAGAAGCCGCTGAGCATTTTTGTCCTTGATACTCAAAAGCTCCTCTTACCAATGCTGTTGCAACAACCTTCGGGTCTGCGCTAGAATGAGCTATAACAAAATCTTTTCCCCCTGTTTCTCCAACAATTCTAGGATAAGTTTTGTATCTGTCTATATTTTGACCAATTGTCTTCCAAAAATAATTGAATGTATTTGTTGAACCAGTAAAATGTAATCCAGCAAAATAGGGGTGTTTTAAAGCAATATCTGAAAGTTCGGGTCCATCGCAATAAACCATATTGATTACTCCATCTGGAAGTCCTGCTTCCATCAAAATTTCCATAATGACAAATGCAGAATATACCTGAGTCCCTGATGGCTTCCATATCACTGTATTGCCCATGAGTGCTGGGGCTGTAGGTAGATTGCCAGATATTGCAGTAAAATTAAATGGTGTAATGGCTAATACAAATCCCTCTAAAGGACGATAATCTAATGTATTTCTTTGCCCGGTTGTTGATATAGGTTGGTGTGCATAAATTTGATACATATAGTGAACATTGAACCTAAGGAAGTCAACAAGTTCACATGCGGCATCTATTTCTGCTTGATATGCATTTTTAGATTGAGCCAATATCGTAGCGGCATTAATTTTTGCTCTGTATTTGGTAGCGATAAGGTCAGCTGCTTTCAGAAATATTCCTGCTCTCGTATGCATATCTGTATTAGCCCAAGTAGCAGATACATCAATTGCTGTATTGATTGCATATTCTATATCTTCATCTCCAGCATAATAATATGCACCGATAGGATGCTGATGATCATAAGGAGGTGTAATTTCAATGAGTTCTTCTGTTTCAATAAAATGACCGTTGATGACCATTGGTATTTTTTGATAAATATTTCTTTTTTTCTGGATTTCATTCAACAAATCTTTTCTTTCCTGACTTCCAGGTTCATAATTAAGGATTGGTTCATTGATTGGAAGAGAAGAATTAATAATCGTATTCATTTCAAGATATTTTATCTCATATATGACAAATGATCAATGAAAATGTTTTAATTACCTCATTTGATACTAGATGATATTCCTGTTATTCAATACCCTTTAGAAATTAATTACTAGATAATTCATTTCAACTAAGCATAAATAAAATTGAATTCAAGAATAAGATTGGATGACTTTGCTAGAAAATATCTTACTAAAATCAATTTTAAGTAAAAGAAAGCCATATACCAGCTATCAGTTCCATGAGCATAGCTATACCAATATGTATTAATACCCCTGCAGCGATGGAGTTAGAACGATAACAAAGAAGTCCTAATATTATTCCTCCAAAGAAGGAACTAATACATTCACCCATAGGTTTGCCAAAATGGATAAAGCAATAAAACATTGCTGCAGGTATAATAGCTCTACTTCCAGCATATTTCACAAATGCCAATATCAAAAATCCTCTAAAGAAAAACTCAACATGAAAAAATTCTGAAGCATAACAAAATTCGTACAGTGTTATCCACCATGCTTTAGGCATTGTTTCTGTAATATATATTAATACTCTTCTAGCAGTTGGATAATACGTTTGAAAGTCATGACTAAATGATGCTGCAAAAACAATTGGCACCATTAAAAGGAGCAGATAAAAATAGATGGATATATGCGCATTTTTTAAACTAAAACCATAAAGATTTTGAAATTTCCTATCTCTCCAAAACCAAAATACAACAATAATAAATGATAATATAGACGACTGGACAATCTGATCTGCACATATTTTAATAATATTAGCAGTATAGTATTCAAAAAAATGTCGGTCTATCCATTCTTTATATTGATAAATATAGCAGTATAAAGAAAACGAACCCAACGCAAGAAGAATTCTTCCCCAAAGACCTGGTTTAGATAACATTTTTCTACCTTCTTCATCATAGAAATAAGAAAGGTACATCGGTATAATAGAACAAGCATACAATATGAAGTATAAATAAAAATGCTTAAAAGAATGATAGTATTTATCAATAATTCCATTTTCAATATCAAATAGGTAATTCAAATCAATAGCAATAGCTAAAAATATTGCTACAAATATTAGATGAAAAACATTCTGCTCTTTCCAATAGTCTTTTAGATATCCTATAATAATTTTCAAAATTTACAATTACTTGATGATGAAATCTAAGATAGAAAGATTCTAATATTTTAATTCTTTTCATCAAAATATTGCTATTGAATTATGATGTATATCAGTATAGTTTTAAGTTCAATGTGAGTTGATTTTATTAATTTTCGATAAATTTTTGAATGATTATGCAGCTAGTTGAATGTGTTCCCAACTTTTCTGAAGGGAAAAATATGGATATTATCCAATCTATTGCTCGGGCAATAGAAGATGTTCCTAACGTATGGTTGCTACATACTGACATAGGTGAGGATGCTAATCGGACTGTTTTTACTTTTGTTGGGGATATCAATACCATTGGAATTGCAATTATTAATTCGATTAAAGTAGCTCAAAACTTAATAGATATGCGTGTTCATCACGGTGAACATCCTCGCATGGGAGCTTGTGATGTATGTCCTTTGATACCGCTGAATGATACTCCTGTTATTGAAGTGATTAATCTTTCTCATCGCATAGCCCAAAGACTAGGTGAAGAAGGCATACCAGTATATATGTATGAAAAATCAGCATCAAGCCAAGAGCGGCAAAATTTATCATTCCATAGAAAAGGAGAATATGAAGGACTTAAGGCAAAGCTTAAATCTGGCACTCATCTTCCAGATTATGGTCCCATTGAATTCAATGAAAAGTTTGGCGCAATGGTTTTGGGTGTGAGAGATTTTTTAATTGCATATAATGTTAATTTAGAAACAAAAGATATTTCGATTGCAAAAAAAATAGCTTCAACTATTCGTGAAAGTGGTTATTTGAATACAGTCGGAATTCGCATAAAAGGTTTGCTTAAAGGAGTAAAAGCAATAGGGTGGTGGATGGAGGCTTATCAATGTGCTCAGGTGTCCACAAATATTGTAGATATTTCAATTGTAAATATCAAGCAGGTTTTTGATGCGGTGAAGAGTGAAGCCAATAAATATCAAGTAGAAGTATATCGCTCAGAATTAATTGGACTTGTTCCAGAAATAATTATTTTGGATATAGCCAAAGAGCTTTTACCTCAGGAAACAGAAAAATCTAAATTATATCAATCAGTTTTTGATTATCTAGGTTTAAGTGATATAGATGAGAATAGAATCTTAGAAGTGTTACTTAGCAAAAAACTAATGCTTTAATTTTGAATTACATACAAATTGATGTTCCAATGTTTGTCTATACAATTATTTAATTCAAATTTTATACTCTAGAAATTTCACAGTAAAAATTATTGTATTACTTTTGTTCCCGAATGAACGTTCTATCGGAAGTTAATAATAAAAAGATTGAGACATTATTTCTCACCACTTTGGATTTAGTAGCGAACTATGGTTTTCATGGGACTTCTATGTCTATGATTTCCAAAGAATCAGGCATTGCTATTGGTACAATATATCATTATTTCAAGTCTAAAGATGAATTGATATCTAGCGTTTTAAATTATGCCAAGAAAAAAGGAATGGAGGCCAGTTTTGGTATGGACGATAGCCAGAAGGACTATTATTCTAGATTTAAGTTGATATGGACTCATTTATATGAACATCTGATTGCTCATCCAGAAATGATGAGTTTCATCAATCAATTTTATTCTTCTCCTTATTGTCGCCAAATTGATGATGACACCTATTGTTTTCAAGGAGAATTGTCATTGTTTATAAAAGAAGCTGAAAGAGATAATATAATAAAAGAAAATATTCCTCACCATATCATTAGTTCAATATTTCTAGGTAGCGTTGTCAATAGTGCTAGAGATTGGATAAAAAATCACAATAAATTGGATGAGATTGGAATAAAGGCATTGATAGATATCATCTGGGAAGGAATCAAAAAATAAATGTTAGCAACAAAAATGAATTTTAAAAATTATCTTTTAGGACTGATAAGTATATCTTGTCTGAATGTACAAGCTCAAGAAGTTTTTCCTGAAAATGCAAGTTTGCAACAATGTATAGATTATGCACTAAAGAATCAGGCAAGTATTCATATAGCTGAAATTGATGAGCAAATAGCTGAGAAAGATATTGCCGCTTCATTGAGTGGATGGTTGCCTCAAGTGGGTATGGCTTCCAATTATAATCACAATCTCAAGATTCCTTCTACCATAATTGGTAATCAAGTAATCCTGATGGGTATGAAAAATGTTTCCTCATTGTCTTTTCAAGCAGATCAACAAATCTTGAATCCACAATTGATTAAAGCGTCTAAATCAGCAAAGTATATCCGTGAATTGAATACTAAAGTTACCGAACAAAATAAAATCAATACGGTTGTTGAAGTCAGTAAGGCATATTATGATATTTTGACCTCCAATGAACAGTTAGAAATTATTCAAGCAAATATTTTGAGAATTGAAAAGCAACTTTCTGATGCAACCTCTCGTTTTGAAGCTGGCTTGGTAGATCAGACAGATTATAAAAGAGCAAAAATTGCATTGAGCAATTCTAAAGCAGATTTGAAGAGAACAGAAGAAATGCTGAAATTCAAATATGTTTATTTGAAAGAATTAATAGGATTAGACGCTGCAAATGAAATTAGTTTATCTTTTGAACAAGAAGGGATAGATCAAGATATTTTGGAAAATACTCCTAGCGATTTGAATATTTCAAACAGAGTAGAGTATCAAATATTAGAAACGCAACAAAGGCTTCAACAATTGAGTACAAAATTTGCTAAAGTCAGCTATATGCCTTCAATGTCTGCATTTATCAATTATGGATTGGATTGGAGAGCGAATAAAATTGGTGATTTGTATAATATAACAACACCTAGGTCTGTATTTGGACTCAATTTTTCATTTAATATTTTTGATGGCAATAAAAAATTACAATATCTAAGAAAATCACAATTGCTAGAGTCACGTTTGGATTGGAGTGTAACCCAATTGAAAAATCAAATCAATACTCAATATAAATTGGCTATCTCCGCTTATCAGGCAAATATCAATGATTGGACTACAGCAAAAGAAAATATGCAGATGTCGCAAGATGTCTATGACATTATCAAATTGCAATATGACGCTGGAATTAAAAATTATCTTGAACTGATGACTGCCGATACAGATTTAAAAACTGCACAAATCAATTATCTAAGTGCATTATTTGCAGTGTTATCATCAAAACTTGATGTTCAAAAAGCTTTAGGTGAAATCAATATATCTACAAAACAATAAAATAATATCCTTCATGAACCAAAATATTTTTTATTATTTACTTATCTTTTTAAGTGTTTTTACAGCTTGTAAATCTAAGGACAATTCAATTCCAGCACCTCAGGAAAGAATTATTCCTGTGAGTGTCGCAGAAGTGTCTGAAGAAATGGTTTCAAACATAGTCAATTATCCTGCAACAGTGGTGGCTTTGAACGAAACAGAGTTAAGAGCAGAAGTCAGTGGTTATATTACTGGCATATTTGTTACAGATGGTGCTCAAGTCAGCAAGGGACAAAAACTCTATGAAATTGACAGAATAAGATATCAAGCAGTACGTGATCAGGCAAAGGCAAATTTACAAATTGCACTAACAAATTTGGATAAAGTCAAAAAAGACTTGGACAGATATATTATGTTGGATGAAAAACAAGCAATAGCCAAACAAATTGTTGATTATGCTCAGTTTGATTATAATAATGCAAAAGCTCAAGTAGATGGAGCAAAAGCCAATTTATTGAACGCTGAAACAAATTTATCTCGCTCTATTATCTATGCTCCTTTTTCTGGGACAATAGGAATCTCTCAAGTCAGAAATGGCGCTTTGGTTTCTGCAGGTGTTACACTATTAAATACTGTATCATCGACTCAACCCATAGCTGTTGATTTTATGGTGAGTGAAAAAGATATTCAGCAGTTTTTAGATTTTAAACAACAATCTAATATTCAGAGAGATTCTATTATTTCTTTAGGACTACCTAATGGTCAAGTATATAGTCATTTTGGAAAAATAATAACTATTGACAGGGCTGTAGATCAAAACACTGGAACAATTACTGTTAGAGCAGTTTTTGACAATTCTAAAGGTGAGTTGAGAGTAGGGATGAATGTAGATATTCGAATTTTAAACAAAATTACTACTCCAAAAATTGTTATTCCATACAAATCCACTATGGAGCAATTGGGACAGACAATGGTTTATGTTGTATCAGATAGCAATACTGCACTGCCTTATATGGTCAAACTAGGCTTTAAAATTGGTGATAAAGTGGTTGTGAATGAAGGATTATCAGTGGGTCAAAAGATAATTATTGATGGACTAATGAATCTTAGACCAAATGATAAGATTACTATCGACACCGCATCAAAATAAACCTTGTTTTTTAGAAAGAATATAATTCAATGATTTCAAATTTATTTATTAGACGCCCTATTACTTCCATTGTAATATCTATTATCATTATGATAATTGGGGCTATTAGTATCAAAATATCTCCTATAAGTCAGTATCCTGATATTGCGCCACCTACTGTGACAGTGACTGCAAATTATACAGGTGCTGATGCTACAACCGTTGAACAGACTGTTACAACACTTATAGAAAGTCAGATAAACGGAACTCCCGGTATGACTTATATGACTTCCAACAGTACTTCTGATGGGCGTTCTTCAATAACTGTAACTTTTGATATTGGAACAGATATAGATGTAGCTACTTTAGATGTTCAGAACAGAGTGGGTATTGCAGAGCCATCGCTTCCTGAAGCAGTAAGGAGATTGGGTGTGACTACTCGTAAAGCCAATAGTGATGTATTGATGCTATTGGGGTTAAAATCTCCCAAAGGCACTTATGATCAAAATTTTTTATCTAATTATGTGAATTTATATGTTAGAGATGCTTTAATGCGTGTTAAGGGGGTAGGTGATGTGACAGCATTTGGACAACCTTTTAGTATGAGAGTGTGGTTGGATGCGGATAAGATGGCAAGGTTGAATATTAGCCCAGCAGAGGTCAATTCAGCGATAAGCGAACAAAATATCCGTATGCCTGGAGGTAGTGTAGGAGCAAGACCACAATTCAATACAACTACTTTTGAATATCCTTTATTGTTAGATGGAGATATTGATCAAGTAGAACAATTTAATAGTATAATTGTCAGATCAAATTTTGACGGCTCTATTGTTTATCTAAAAGATGTTGCTAGAGTGGAATTAGGTCAGTTTTCTTATGCTACGTCCAATCGTGTGAATGGAGAAGTTGCCTCTATGATGATGGTCAATCAAATGCCTGGAGGTAATGCTGTGGAGACTGCTAAAGGAATTTATGCAGCATTAGAAGAGTTGAAAAAATCTTTTCCTGAAGACGTAGATTATGTCGTTGCTTATGAAACGGTCTCTGTTGTAAAAGCATCTATCAATGAAGTAATTTATACATTGATTGAAGCTTTGTTGTTAGTTACTCTTGTTGTGTTTTTGTTTTTGCAGAGCTGGCGAGCAACATTAATACCATTATTGGCAATTCCTGTTTCTATTGTTGGAACATTTATTTTCTTTATTTTATTTGGTTTTTCAATCAACAACTTGACAATGCTAGCATTTGTTTTGGCAATTGGTATTGTTGTAGATGATGCTATTATTGTTGTTGAAGCTGTCCAGCATCATATCAGTTATAATAAAATGACAGCCAAAGCTGCCACCTACCGTGCCATGAAAGAAATTTCTGCACCAGTGATAGCAATTGCTTTAATTTTAGCAGCAGTATTTGTTCCAGTTGGGTTTATTCCCGGGATGGTCGGAAAACTATACCAGCAATTTGCGATTACAATTGCTGTTTCAGTATTAATATCAGCATTTGTTGCTCTTACTTTGACACCAGCATTATGTTCTTTACTATTAGTGCCTGACCATATTGGTGCTGACAGTCGTGGTATCAATAAATTCTTTTATAAATTCAATACTTGGTTTGAAAAAACTACCAACAAATACGGTTCTGGTGTTGCATGGAGTATTAAAAAAGCTCCTCTGCTAATCATATTACTGATTTGTATGTATTTAGGTGCTGGATGGATGTTTCAAAACAAATCTACTGGCTTTATTCCATCTGAAGATGGGGGGCAATTCTTGGTAGGTGTTACACTTCCTGAAGCTTCATCTGCTGAAAGAACAAGTAAGGTGATTTATGATGTATCTCAATCACTTAGAGAAGAATTTCCAGAAATTAAGACGGTGACAGAAATTATTGGATTGAATATTTTGAACAGATCTTTTAAATCTAGTGGCGGAACTCTCTTTGTTCAACTCAGTAAATGGGAAGAAAGAGATAGAACTGCTGAAGAAATTGTCAATCTTATAAGAATCAAACTTGCCAATCATAAAGAAGCAAGTTTCTTAGCAGTGACACCTCCGGCTGTTCCAGGATTAGGAGGGACAGGTGGCTTCAATATGCAGTTAATAGATTTAAAATCTACAGATATCAGGGATTTTGAAGCAATTGCTGGTAAATTTATTGACGAACTCAGAAAAAGACCTGAAATTGGAATGGCTTATACTCTTTTCAATACTCGCACACCCAACTATCAAATTGAGTTGAATAGAGAACAAGCTAAAAAAATGGGTGTATCTGTTAATTCTGTTTATGCAACACTATCAGCATATATGGGTAGTAGTTATGTGAATGATTTTACTAAATATGGAAGAAGCTTCAGAGTAGTTACCCAAGCGGACACTACTTATCGTATGGGGATTGATGATATTAACAAACTCTATATCAAAAATAATATGGGGCAATCTATTCCTATGAGTTCTTTAGTGAGTTATAAGTTGGTACAGAACCCTTCAATTATAAACCACTTTAATATTTTTAGATCTATTGATATTAGTGGTAGTTCTGCTCCTGGATATAGTACAGGTGATGCTATCAAAGCAATAGAAGAAGTTGCCACCCAGACACTTAATGAAGGCTATACATACGAATTTTATGGTCTGACACTTCAAGAAAAACTTTCTGGAAATACGACTATCATGATATTTGCCTTGAGTTTGATGTTTGTATTCTTACTATTGGCAGCATTATATGAAAGTTGGTCTGTTCCCTTCTCAATTCTTTTGTCAGTGCCCATTGCAGTTTTTGGTGCGATAATGACTTTGACATTCCTTCCTAAAATTGATAATAATGTTTTTGCTCAGATTGGTTTAATCGCAATTATTGGATTAGCGGCTAAAAATGCCATTTTGATTGTTGAATTTGCCAAAGAGAGAGTAGATATAGGAATGAATCTTTTAGATGCTACAATAGAAGCAGTCAAATTGCGACTGAGACCAATCATAATGACATCTCTTGCTTTTATTTTGGGAATTATTCCATTAATGAAATCTTCAGGTGCAGGTGCAATATCTAGGCAGACAATTGGTTGGACAGTATTTGGCGGTATGATGGTAGCCACTTTTGTTGGTATTTTTATAGTGCCGGTTTTGTATGTGCTAATCACCAAATTGGCTTATGGTAAAAAGAAACTTAAAGATTTAGAGGAAAATTATAATCCACAAAAACATGATGAATTATGATGTTTTGAAAAGCAAATAAAAATATTAGAGGCTATTTGTTATCAGATAGCCTCTTTTGATATTACGAATGCCTGTTTTTTAATTCATTCATTAAATCTTCTAGATAATCTGTCTGTACTTCTTGAATTTCTAAAAGTTTTTTATTCTGGTGTACCAACAAATGGTCAATCTTTTCACTAAGTAATTTAATTTCTAATTCAGCTTTGAGATTAATCTTATAATCATGTTCTGCCCGTATTCTATCTTTTTGTTCTTGTCTATTTTGACTCATCATGATAATAGGAGCCTGAATTGCTGCTAAACAAGAGAGTATTAAATTAAGTAAAATGAAAGGGTAGGGATCAAAAGGTTTTGTTGTCATCCACCATACATTGACAAGCATCCACAAAACTATAAAAAGAAAAAAGAAGATAATAAAAGTCCAACTTCCACCAAAACTAGCTACCGAATCAGCAACTCTCTGACCCAAAGAGAGTTCTTTCTCTAGCTCATCTTGGATGTTTTCAGAAAGGATACTGTTTTTTTGGATAGCGGTTAAGACATCTTTATCAATTGCTGCAATTTCTCCTTTTTCTTGTTCAATCAGGTAGGTGAGAAAATGCCTCCTATAATAATTTAATTCTGCAATAGAGATATAATCTTCTACAGAAATATCAGGGAATTCTCCTTTTATGAAATCAAAGATTGCAGCTCTGATATCTTTCACATGAACTTCTTCTCCTTTGTTTATCTCTACTTTTGAAACATAACTAATCATCTTTGCGTAATAATTTTGGCTTATTTATTCAAATTAAGAATAAAAACCAATACTTAAATAAAAAAATGAAATGAAAATGAAATCCCTTTAGTAATTACAACTAGTGATTTTCAAAAATTCTGATTACAGTTGTTTGTTAAGATCTACTAAAAATAATTTGATGGCTTTTAGTTTTTCAAGTACATCCACATTAGATTCTAATTTTGCTGGTTCTGCCTCTTTCAGTTTTCTTCTGGCACCATCAAGAGTAAAACCTTTCTCTTTGACTAAATGATAGATTACTTTAAGATTGTCAATATCCTTTTTAGTAAACAAACGATTTCCTTTAGAACTTTTTCTAGGCTTCAATATCTCAAATTCAGTCTCCCAAAATCTGATAAGCGATTTTGACACTCCAAACATTTCAGCTACTTCTCCTATTGAATAGTATAACTTTTCTATTTCTCGTTCTTTATATGGCAAAGTAAAAAGTTTATAATCCAGTGAATCAAATATATGAAGCACTAATATAAACAATTGATTTTAATTCATCCATATTATTTTTATGAAGAAATAATTGAAAATCTCAAAAATTTATTCTATTGTTTATTTACATCAAAAAAATGATATTTATTATTCTTTCTGATGATTTGAAAAATCAACTATTGAATAAATGTCTATTGTTTGCAATAATCGGTTTGTATTTATTTAGGTATCTAAGGAAATTCATTATTTTTGCATGTCAAAACACAAGAAAATGTATTTGATAATTTCTATCTTAAATAAAAACAATCCTATTCTCCATGCAATATAAAAGTGCTAAAGAAATTAGAAAGGCCTTTTTAGACTTTTTTCAGAGTAAACAACACCTTATCGTTCCTTCAGCGCCTGTTGTTGTAAAAGATGACCCTACGCTAATGTTTACAAATGCAGGAATGAACCAGTTTAAAGATTATTTTTTAGGTAATAAGATAGCTCCTTCTCCACGTATTGCAGATACTCAGAAGTGTTTAAGAGTGAGCGGAAAGCACAATGACCTTGAAGAGGTTGGAGTGGATACCTATCATCATACTTTATTTGAGATGCTTGGCAACTGGAGTTTTGGCGATTATTTTAAAGAAGAAGCTATCGCTTGGAGTTGGGAATTACTCACTGAAGTATTAGGGTTGCCTAAGGATAGATTATATGCCACTGTATTTGAAGGCGATGTCAAAGAAGGTATTCCAGCTGATAATGAGGCTTTGGAATATTGGAAAAAATGGTTGCCAGAAGAAAGAATTCTTTTTGGAAATAAGAAAGATAATTTTTGGGAAATGGGCGATACCGGACCATGTGGCCCTTGCACTGAGATACATGTAGATTGTCGTCCAGATGAAGAAATTGCCTTACAACCTGGAAGTCAGTTAGTCAATGCAGATCATCCTCAGGTGATAGAAATATGGAACAATGTCTTTATTCAATTTAACAGAAAGAAAGATGGCCGTCTTGAACTCCTTCCTGCTCAGCATGTAGATACAGGTATGGGATTTGAGCGTTTGGTAAGGGTCATTCAAGGCAAATCATCTAATTATGATACAGATGTTTTCTCAGGGACTATCGCAGCGACAGAAAGGTTGACTGGTCATAAATATGATGGTTCTGACTCAAAACAAGCCATAGCATTCAGAGTTATTGCCGACCATATTCGTGCTGTAAGTTTTGCTATTTCAGATGGTCAATTGCCTTCTAATACTGGCGCAGGATATGTGATAAGAAGAATATTGCGTAGAGCAGTGAGATATTATTTTTCTTCACTTGATAGAAATAGTCCATTGTTACATGAATTGGTAGCTGTAATTGCTGAGCAGTTTGAAGGTGTCTTCCCAGAATTGAAAAAACAAGAATCTTTTGTTTCAAAAGTGATTTATGAAGAAGAATCCAACTTTTTGAGAACACTAGATGCAGGATTGAAAAGAATAGATGTCATTATAAGAGAAAATAATGATAAGGTGATTTCTGGACATGCTGCTTTTGAATTATTTGACACCTTTGGTTTTCCATTAGATTTGATAAGATTAGTAGCGTCAGAACATGGTTTTGATGTTGATGAAAAAGGTTTTGATGTTGAAATGGAACAGCAGAAAGCCCGTAGTCGTGCAGCTACAGAAATAGACATGTCAGACTGGGTGGTATTAGCTGAAGGTGAGAACAAATTCAAAGGATATAATACTTTAGAAACTCACTCCAAATTATTAAAATATAGAAAAGTTAAAGCCAAAGGTAAAGAGTTATTTCAGTTGGTATTAGACCAAACACCCTTTTATGCCGAATCTGGTGGACAAGTAGGAGATAAAGGAAAATTGTTTTTCGGTGCTGAAATCATAGAAGTAATTGATACTAAAAAAGATATGGATTTGATTATCCATTTTACTGAACAATTGCCTCAAAATCCATCTACTAATATTCAAGCTGTTGTTAATCAGGAATTAAGAAAGGCTACAGCGATACATCACTCAGTGACTCACTTGTTGCAGTCTGCTTTGAGAAGTGTTTTAGGTAATCATGTAGAGCAAAAAGGATCTTTAAACAATTCTGATTATTTAAGATTTGACTTTTCACATTTTTCAAAATTGTCAATAGAAGAAATACAAAAAGTAGAAAATATTGTAAATGATAAAATTCTAGAGAATATTCCTGTTGTTATCAAAGAGATGTCTAAAGATGAAGCATTAGAATTGGGTGCAACGGCTTTATTTGGAGAAAAATATGGGGATATTGTTCGCGTTGTCATTATGGATCCTAATTTCTCAATAGAATTATGCGGAGGTACTCACGTTGCTAATACTGGAGAGATTGGATTGTTCAAAATTATAGCCGAATCGGCAATTGCTGCTGGTGTCAGAAGGATTGAAGCAGTGGCTGGACAAAAAGTAATAGAATTGATTAGAGACAAGGAAAATTATTTAAATCAGATATCTGAAACATTGAAATATCCTCAAGATATCAATAAGTCTGTGTTGCGATTGATAGAAGAAAACACCTTAATGAAAGCTCAAATTTCGCAATTTCAGGCAAATCAGTTAAAGCAACTAAAACAAAAAGCTAACCAATCATTTGAGAATCATAATGATATATCATTTGTTATCATGCAAATTGATGATCTGAGCCTAGATGCAACAAAGCAATTAGCGACAGAGTTGAGACAAGAAAAAACAAATGCTATCATTATATTTACTGGTGTCAATAATGAAAAACCTTATATTACAATTGGTATTTCGGATGAATTAGTGAATAAAAAAGATTTAAATGCCAATAAAATGGTTAAAGAATTATCCATCAATATCAAAGGTGGAGGTGGAGGACAAGTATTTATTGCAACTGCTGGTGGTCAAGATATTAAAGGGGTTTCAAAAGTAGTTTCTTCTGCTAGAGAAATCATTAATAAATTGTAATACAAAAACTTATAAACAATAATGGAAGTAACAGTTTATGATAAATATGAAGCAGTAATCGGTTTAGAGGTACATGCTCAATTATTGACTAAAAGCAAGATATATTCAGCTGATTCTACTGAATATGGAGCTGCGCCTAATACTCAGATTAGCCCAATCACATTGGCGATGCCTGGTGTATTACCCAAACTCAATAAAGAAGTTGTGGATATGGCGATAAAAGTCGGATTAGCGCTGAATTGTAAAATTACTGAAGTCAATGAATTTGCACGTAAACATTATTTTTATGCAGACTTACCTAAAGGCTATCAAATTACTCAAGACAAAACACCTATTTGCACTCATGGACAAATAGAAATAGATACTTCTGGAACTAAGAAAGAAATCGGCATTACTCGTATTCACATGGAAGAAGATGCAGGTAAAAACAACCATGAATTGGATCCGTTTTACTCTTTGATAGATTTAAATCGAGCGGGAATGCCATTGATTGAAATTGTTTCTGAACCAGATATCAGAACTTCAGATGAAGCATATAGTTATTTGACAGAGCTGAGAAAATTATTGAGATATCTCGATGTTTGTGATGGAAATATGGAGGAAGGAAGCATGAGATGCGATGCCAATATTTCCGTTAGACTTAGAGGCAATTCTACTTTTGGGACAAGAGTGGAAGTCAAGAACATGAACTCTATTCGGAATGTTAAAAGAGCAATAGATAGTGAAATTAAGCGACAAATAGATTTAATAGAGAGTGGAGCTGAGGTTTTACAACAAACTAGAGGTTTTAATCCTTCTGATGGATCAACAGCACCATTGAGATCCAAAGAGTTGGCTAATGATTATAGATATTTTCCTGAACCTGATTTACCTCCAGTCATTGTTAAACAAAATCGAGTTAATGAGGTCAAATCCCAAATGCCCCCTTTACCCTCCGAATTGCTAGAAAAATTCACTTCGGAATTGGGGCTTTCAACCTATGATGCAAGAGTTTTAACAGACGAGAAAGACATAGCTTTATATTTCCTTGAACTCATTTCAGAAACTAATAATTATAAAGCAGCAGCCAATTGGATAATGGGGGAAGTGAAATCTTATTTGAACCAAAATGCTATTGAAATCAAAGATTTTATACTTCAACCTCGTCATATACTTTCTATTATCGAATTAGTAGATAAGGGTTTGGTAAGCTCCTCAGGTGCAAAGAGATTGTTTGAAGCGATGCTAGAGCAGCCTGATGTGTCAGCTGTAGATTTGGCTAATCAATTGAATTTGATTCAAAACTCAAACATTGACCAGCTTAAATCTTGGGCAGAAGTAGCATTACTCAAATATCCAGAAAAGGTCCTTGAATATCGAGGTGGTAAAAAAGGAATTTTAGGTTTGTTTATGGGAGAAGTGATGAAAATCTCAGGTGGTCAAGCTGATCCTAAATCTACTAGTAAAATTTTACAAGAACTATTAGATTCTTAATGATTTGATTATCAGAATGTTGAAATATTTAATCTCAATAATTATTTTAATTATTTTTTCAGGTTGCTCACATCAATTTGAAGGAACAGAAATTAATGTAAATCTTCAAAATGGTAATCATTCTTTATTATTATTGGAAGATGTTGCTACTAATGAGAAAGTGATAGTTGATAGCTCAATGGTACAGAATGGGATTGCCCGATTTAAAGTATATATTAATGATGGGATTTATCGTTTGAGGGAGCAACAATCTAATCAGATGATATTTATTTATATCGGTAAACAGAAGGAAGAATTAAATGTCAACTGGAATTTAAGCAATCAATCATCCTATTCGATTTCAGGAAATAAGGAATCAGGTCAATTGAAAAGTATAGTTCAATTTTCTCAAAATAATTCAAAGCAATATATAGAAATAGATAGTATTGCAGCAAAAGATTCATTATCTGGAGATCAAGTCACAGAGCTGAAAGCAGCCATTCGACAGAAAAATTTAGACTTTATCAAAAATTTTATTGACACAGTAAAAAATGGCGATATAGCGGCATTTGCATTGAATTACATTGGCTCTTCACCAGACAATATTGCACTTCTAGTCAATTTATCAGAAAAAATTCATCAATCTTATCCTGATGCTAGGTATGCTACAATGTGGTTTGAATCTCTTGATAGTTATAGAAACCAATTACTCAATCAAGTTAAAAACGGTTTGTCAATTGGTAGTGCTGCTCCAAATTTTGAAGGTGTCACAATTGAAGGAGATTCAATTGCATTAAAAGATTTTATAGGAGAGTATGTTTTACTTGATTTTTGGGCTTCATGGTGTCAGCCATGCCGAAAGGAAAATCCCAATTTGCTAGCAGCTTATAAAGAGTTTAAAAATAGAAAATTTAAAATAGTTTCATTTTCGTTAGATGCTAAAAAAGAACAGTGGCAAAAGGGAATTGATATTGATAAACTCAAGGGATTTGTTCATGTCAGTGATTTATTGAAATGGAGAAGTCCTATAGTGAAATCTTATGATATTAAGGGTATCCCAGCAAATTTTTTGATTGACCCAAATGGAAAAATTATTGGTAGAGATTTGCAAGGCAATCTTTTACAAAGTACCTTAAATCATATTTTACCTCCAGAAATGATTGAAATTATTGATTCTCTTGGTAATAGTAAATGGATTCCCAAACATCCAGTGCAAGATTCTACGACCAAACAAATCCTCCCTAATGGGAATAAAAATATTAGTACTCAGATGAATAAATCTGAAGTCAATAAAGTAGAAACTTCAACGCCATCTGTCAAACAGACTACTCCAATTGCTATTCAGACAGAAAAAGCAAAAGCAAACTCTTCTCCTTCAAATACTACTAATAAGACAAATACTCCGAAAGTAAATCAGACACCTATACAACAAAAATCCATACAACCTTCAAATCCACTGCCAGAAAAGAACAAAACAAAATCTCAAAAGGAGACAGTTAAACCTGAACCTTTACCTAATCATATAGAAAAGCCTTTTGGAGGGCAGTTTTAGTAAAAGGTGGTTTTATAGGATTATATTTTGATTTTCCACATTCCTCTTAACTCGCCTAAATGATAACCAATAGCTTTATCTTTAGGATATTTTGACAGAATATTATTATATGTTTCACTAGAAATATCAATATCTATTTGTCCATGACAAGACAGACAAGTAGGCATTCCTAAAACAATGGGTTTGTAGTAATAAATATTATCTCCATTTTGCTGAATAATGTGTTTCTCTTGAATATCCTTATTCGCCATTAATAGTTTTATTTCTTCCCATGCTTTCCAATCACTTTCTTCTTGTATGGCATTATTGGGATTGCGATTTTTATCACTCAATCTTTGAATAGAAGCTGTATAAATACTAGAAACTGAATCAGTTAGAGGCATGGCATTCAAATTACAAAAATCTATTGCACCTGTAACACCTGAATTTGTTATGGATTGAGATACATTTGCTAATAATATTTTTTGTGCATGTGTAGAGATACTATCCCCCTTCATTAAGTAGGACGCTTTTTCTTCTTTGCTGATTTCTTTTGCTTTTTGATTACAACTAGCTAAAGTCAACACAATTAATCCTAAAATAATTTTATACATCTTGTAATAATTTAAGTAGCATCAATAAATAAACATTACAAAGTTCATATAAAACTTTCATATTTTATGTTACCAAAGTTACATTACTACCAGTTGTGTTCAAATATTGAATTTTGAAAGAAAACAAACAAAAAATATCCTTACTGAAGTCATGAAGAGTATTTAATTAGCTTCGCCATGTTAAAAAATGTTTATAAACATGAATACTTTTGAATACCTTTTAACTTTGTTACATTATGACAGAAATAATATATCAAATTGACGAACAAGCAGAGGATTTCCTTTCTGCATATTTAAATAATGCTTCTCCCACTGGATTTGAGGAGAGCGGTCAAAGGTTATGGCTGAATTATATCAAAGCCTATTCGGATACTTATAAGGTGGACAATTACGGAACAGTAACAGCTATTGTTAATCCAGATGCGCCATACAAAGTTGTCATTGAAGCTCATGCTGATGAGATATCATGGTTTGTAAGTTATATCAATGACAATGGATTTATTTATGTGATTAGAAATGGAGGTAGTGATCACATGATAGCGCCATCTATGAGAGTAAATATTCACACAGACAAAGGAATCGTTGATGGAGTCTTTGGTTGGCCAGCTATTCACTTACGCAAAGAAAAAGAACATACCCCTAAAGTATCTAATATTACAATTGATGTTGGAGCTACTACTAAAGATGAAGTTTTAGAAATGGGAATTCATGTTGGATGTGTGGTCACTTTTAAAGATGGGTTTTTCAAGTTAAATAATAAATATTATGGGAGTAGAGCATTGGACAATAGAATAGGAGGATTCATGATAGCTGAAGTAGCTAGGTTATTGAAATCCAATCAAGTAAATCTTCCTTTTGGTCTTTATGTAGTCAATGCGGTACAAGAAGAGGTAGGCTTGCGTGGTGCTGAAATGGCTGTAGAATGGATCCAACCCAATATGGCAATTATTACAGATGTCTGCCATGACACTTCTACACCTATGATTGAGGTCAAAGAGACAGGAGATACAAAATGTCATAAAGGTCCAGTGATAACTTATGCACCTGCTGTCCATAATAAAGTTAGAAAATTAATCATTGATGCTGCTGAAAGTGCAAACATCCCTTTTCAAAGAGATGCAAGTTCACGAGTGACTGGAACAGATACTGATGCATTTGCTTATGGCAATGGAGGTGTTCCTTCAGCATTAATATCCTTACCGCTACGATATATGCACACTACAGTAGAATTAGTTTCCAAAGCTGATGTTGCCGAAACAATTAAATTAATCTATGCAACTTTATTATCTATTGACCCTAATAAGTCATTGAAATATATTGATTAAAATTTTTAGGTTACAAGACTGGCGACTATCTCAAAAAGGTAGTCGCTTTTTATTGCTATTTAGCCAGATAAAATGGTCAGATAAAAATTAAGTTTTTCTATTTTACTTCTTTATAATAGTTAAAAATATCTTCTAAAGATTTTTTGGGTTTGAACCCAAATGTGTTTGAAAACAAGCTACCATCTATAATAACTGGATATCGATAAAAATTTAATAAAAAGGGTGGTAGAGTTTCCCATTTCATCAATTTACTAATCGTTTCAGTGAGTGCTAGAGGTATGGAGGGGATTTGAACAAAACGACAATTAGACTGTCTAACTGCATCTTGAAATCCAATATAATCTGCAGGAGCTACATTATATAGACCTGATACATTTTTCTCAAATGCCAAACAAATAGCATCTCTCATATCATCAATATGAATAAATTGCATTAAAGGAGAAAATCCCCATAATACAGGTGCGGCTCTTGATGCCAATAATTTAGAAAATGTATTTTTCACTCCTGGTCCAGCAACATTACAAGGTCTTAAAATTGTAATATTCAATTCAGGATATTTATACATATATATATTGGCAAGATTATCCAATTCCACTGAATCAACGAGATCCATAGTCAAATCTGCTGCCTTAATAGGTGTCTTTTCATCTAACAAAGAAGGATTAAAAGGACTTGCTCCATAAACAAAATAGGTAGATAATACAAGAACTCTAGGGACATTGTATTTTTTACACAAATCCAAAAGTTTTTTCGTGCCCATTACATTGGCATTATATCTTGTAAATCTATTAGATTCGCTGGCAGAAATCCTTCCCAAGTGAATTACTCCATCAAATTGATGATCTCTGAAAACATCTTCAAAGATTCTTTTATTAAAATCTACTTTATAACTTTCTACAGGAATTCCTAAATCAATTTTAGTACGAAAATCTACAGCGATTACTTTATAATCTCTTTTTAACCTATTGATTACTTTTTGAGCCAAGGCACCAGCAGCACCTGTAACCATAATTTTTTTCTTATTTGATTCCATAGTTTTTAAAATATAGATTTTCGTTTTGATAATCCCAATTCGATAAGTTGTTTGATTTCGTCTTTTATAATATTAACTCTGGTTTTCACTTCACGTTCATTATAAATATCATTTTCAAAATGCAAAGGCTTTCCAAAATGAATATACACTTTGGTCGGCAAAATAATAGGTAATGCCAAAGGAAAATATGGTACACCTAAAAACTTTGCCAGTGGTTTAATGTCTGCAAAAGAAATGATAGACTCTTCACACCCAACAATTCCTACAGGCACTATTGGAGTATCGTGCTTCATTGCTAAATGCATAAATCCGTTACCAAATCTTTGCAATTTGTATCTATCTTTAAACAATTTACCTGATCCTCTTACTCCTTCAGGAAATACTAAAATGGCTTCTTCTTTTTCTAATAATTTTTCACAATTATAAGGATCGCCCACCACAGAGCCAACACTATTCAACCAATTGCCTACAAATGGTACAGTTGGAAAAAATTTTTCAACCATTGCCTTAGGGATGCGAGGAGCATAAGGATTTGTCAGTAATGCATAGCCAGTAAGAACTCCATCTAATGGTAATTGACCACTGTGATTGGGCACAATGAGAACTCTCCCTTCTTTAGGAATGTTTTCAAGACCATAAGCCTCAACTCTGAAAAAATTCTCATATAATAATTTACCTAAATAGAAGGTATTCTCTATTCCTTTAATATTAAAGCCCCATGGGTCATAGCCAGAAGAACCCATATTATTTGGAAATAATTCTAAATATTTGTCCAATTCTTTGGAACGTAAACTTTCCCTCAATAAATCGGTAACTTTATTAAACATAGCGAAGTGTAAAGTGAACTAAATATAGAATAATAAAATGATATAGATAATGCTTTAAAATAGATATAACAACAAGATAATTTTTATTACATTTAGCAAGTAAATAATTTATAAATTAATGAGAAATATCACCCTGCTTTCAATCTCCATATTGATGTTTTTTATCTTAATATCTTGTAAAAAGGAAACCAAACCATTGTTTGAACCTAATAAATGCAATGGATTCAGTGAATTCTGCGATAAAAAGTTGGAAAATATCACTACACTAATGACACATAATTCATACAATAATAGTGAAAAGCATTTTCTAGTTCCAAATCAAGACAATTCTATCTATAAACAATTGTCTGATGGAGTAAGGGGATTGATGTTAGATGTATATAGCTCTGGCCAAGGACCTATCTTATATCATGGAATTCAACAAGGGGGAAAACAAACATTAATCTCTGCAATGCTGGAAATCAATAAATTTTTGACAGAAAAACCTAATGAAGTTGTAACTATTATTTTTGAAAATTATTGTACTCATGAAGAGATACTTCAGGTAATGGATACTTTGAAGATGAGAGATTTGATATATATTCATAATGGCGAATGGCCTACTCTGCAAGAAATGATTAGTAGCAACAAGCGACTTGTTCTGATGGTTGAATTTGATATGGGTGGTGTTCCTCAAGAGTTATTATACGCTTGGGGTAATGTCTTAGATTCTAAATTTGAATTTCAATCAACCAATGCTATGGATTGCAGTGAGAATAGAGGCAAGAATGGATTAAGAACCTTTTATTTGTTAAACCATTGGATTTCTAATAGTCTTGGTCTTCCTGATAAATCTCAAGCAAAAAAGGCGAATAGTTTTGACATCTTAGGTGAGAGAGTAAAACGATGTACAAATGAAAGGGGGCGAAAGATTAATTTTGTAGGTATTGATTTCTACAATTTAGGTGACGGATTAGCAATAGTTGACAGCATGAATGGAGTGCAAAGATAAATCTTAATACAGAGTTTAACATCTTTTTATTTTGATAAAATCTTTTAAATGCGTTTCTTTAAAGGATGAAAAAAGCCTATTTCATATTATTTTTTATTTTACTATATAGAATTGCATATTCCCAAAATAACCCTGCTCCATATCCTCTTTCTTCCTCTCCATATTATTTTAGTAGTTGGGGCGCTGATAAAGTAGCCAATGAATATCCGCCAAATATTCTTCTATTTCAATACAATATGGATGAAGAACCCAAAGAAAATGATGAACCAAATGGATTGTGGCAATGCGTATATAATTTAGATTCTCGTTCTAGATTTGTTGGATTAGGAATGCAAGGAATAGGGATGGTCAATTCAAGTGACCAGCAAGATTCCCCTTCAAGGTGTGGCAATAGTGAGTTTTTAGGTGGTAAAGTAGGAGCTGTTGTCCTTGCTCTGAATACAAGCAATATGCAAGAAATTGAACTTTCATGGAAAGTCAGAATGATTGAACAAGGAAATGGCTATCCAGAGCCTAGAGAATTTAAACTAAAACCACAGTACAGAATCGGAATCACTGGATCATGGATAGATTTTCCTCTCTCAACAACCTATTCATCAAAAGGAAAAGAAAAAGGAGCATTAGTCAATTATTCAATTGTTTTTCCTTTTGATTTAGAAAACAAGGGAAATGTCCAGATAAGATGGAAATATTATCAAGAATCAGCTAATCAAGGTGGTACTAGACCTTTTCTTTCATTAGATGATATAAAAGTTTCTGGTTTAAATACAAGTTCAGGTTATCAACCATTTGTATTTATCGACAGTGAAAATTTAGGTAATTTTGGTTGTTTATCAGAAAAGTCTTCTTTAATTGATTCTATTCAGTTTTCGGCAATACAATTAACTGAACCTCTAACAATAACATCAAATAATAATTTTTATATTTCTTTAGATAGAAATAAAAATTTTTCTCAAGAAATAGTTGTTCCTGTATTGAATGGACAAATTGATGATAAATATTTATACATAAAAAAAGAGTGTATAAGAACTGGTATAGAAAATGGAAATTTAAACTTTAAAACTGATAAGTTTTTAAAGAATTTAATTTTAAAAGGAGAAGGATATTTTCAGATTTTTCTTAATGAAATTATGGCTTCAAATTTTTTATCTTACTTGGATAATTCCACAAAAGATTATCCAGATTGGATAGAGGTTTATAATCCTAATGATACAAGCATAAATCTTCGTGATTATTATTTTTCTGACGATATCAATAACTTGAAAAAGCATAAAATCGGTATCAATCCGACTCATAATATTGCTTCCAAAGGGTTCAAAATATATATAGCCCAAGGAGAAGCCATCAGCCATAATCATTTAAATTTTGCTTTATCTACCCATGGGGAAACCATTTTTCTAGTAGGAAAAAATGGAAAAACGATTATTGATAGTGTAACCTATGATAATTTGAGTACAGATATTTCTTATGGTAGAGAAATTGATGGTAACAATTCTTGGGTTTTGTTCAAGAAACCAACCCCTGGAGTATCAAATATTAGTGGAACTGTTTTACTGCAAAAATCAGATCCTCCAATATTCTCAAAAGCTGGAGGAGAGTTTGAAAATGATTTTTTATTATCACTGTCTCAAAGTAATCCTAATGCTAAGATTTATTATACTACTGATGGCTCTATCCCTTCAATCGAAAACTTAGGAGGCTTTACATATGAATATAAACAAAGTTATTATCGAGAACCAGGACATATAGCTGATTCTTATTTTAGACCTTATCGAACGAATATTTTTAATGCACCAATTAATTTAAACTTATACCTCAATAAGCAATTTTGGATGGGAGACATTAATTCTGCCATCACTTTAAACCCATTTATTCCAAAGAAACGTCAAGCCCCAGCAGTTGTAATTAGAGCAATAGCTATTGAAGACGGGAAGGAGCCAAGCGAGATAATTACTCATACATTCTTTCACAAGGATAATGATATCTTTAAAAGTGATTTGCCAATTATTTCATTAACAGTCAACGAAGAACAATTTAGAGGTTTTGAGAATGGAATATCTGTACCAGGAATAGATTACGAGACATGGAGATATACTTATCCTAATGCAACAGGTTTAAGAGCTCCTGCCAATTTCAATAGAAAAGGAAGATTAGCTGAAATATCTGCAAATTTTGAAATATTCAATACTAGAAATAGCATTATTAACCAACTTATTGGAATAAGATTACACGGAAGGGGATCAAGATTATCAATTAATAAAAGCATAAGATTATATACAAGAGGATATTATGGTAATGAAAAGATTACATACTCTTTTTTTAAAAACCTACCTTATGAAGATTTTAAGAGGATTATCTTGAAAAACTCTTCGGTTAGTAGAGGTCAAGTCCTTTATAGAGATGAATTTATTCAACAAATAATGGCTTTTTCTAAATTAGATTATCAAGAAAATATGCCTTGCTTACTTTTTATCAATGGAGAGTTTTTGGGATTGTCTTTTGCGAGAGAAAGATTAGATGTTAATTATTTTCAAAGAAAATATGGATTTGAAGATAATGATATTGAAATCCTTGAAAATGCTAGTATGGTCAAAGAAGGTAGTGCAGTGGCATATAATTCATTTCTTGAACAATTAAAGACAGTGAATATACATACTCAACAAGCATACAAGTTCTGTAATGAAAATATAGATATCGAAAATTATATTGATTATTATTTAGCAAAATTATACTCTGCAGAAATAGATTGGCCTCAAAACAATATTATGTATTGGAGATATAAAAGAGATAAATACACTCCTCATTCTCCTTACGGTTTAGATGGGAGATGGCGATGGGTGAATTTTGATAATGATGGTGGCTTTATGGAGTCTCCCACTATTAATGCTTTTGACAGAGCTTTAAAACCGACAATAACTGTAAAAAATGAAGAAGGAGAAGAAGTAGAAGAAGATAACCCTGCTACTTTTTTATTTAGGATGATTATTCAAAATGAAAGGATTAAAACAGAACTAATTACTCGATATTCAGATTTATTAAACACTGCATTTTTACCTAAAAGAGTGAATGGTTTGATTGATTTATTTCAAAACAGGATAGATGGTGTTGTAGATTTTCATATAGCTAGATGGGAGATGCCTAATACTAGACAAGCTTGGTTGGATAATATTCAATTGCTTAGAGATTTTGCCAATGCTCGTCCTGAGAATTGTCGTAAACATATTCAGGAAACATTTGGGATGGGTTCTCTTTCCGAGGTTGTTTTAGATGTAGATGACATTAATAAAGGAAATATCAAAATTAATACTATTGAGATTAACGCCTCAACTCCAGGAATAGACATTAATCAGATATACCCTTGGAAGGGATTATATTTTAATAATTTTCCTATTTCTTTTGTCCCAATTCCTGCTGATGGATATAAATTTTCTCATTGGGAATTGACTGATAGCACATCAAAAGTAGATACTTTAAACTTTGATTTGATGAAAAATATAAAGGTAAAAGCATTTTTTGAAATTGATGAGAACTATATTTATGTACCTGAAGCAGCAAAAATTGACCAATGTCCTTATGAGTTTTCTAATTGGCCAAGCAAGCAGATGATTGGTGCAATGCCACAAAATATGGCTTTTTATTCTACAAAATTTCCTGATTCAAGAGCCAATGGCCATCTTGACAGGCGATTAGACAGTATTCGATATGATTATTCTACCAAAACTAGAATTAACGGCTTAGGAAGTAGAGGATTATCTTTAATTAATACAGCCAAAGCAAATGATAATTATCTTGAAACTAGATTGGGAGCAGTTGCAGTAGCATTTAATACTGTAAATATACCAGCTACCGAACTCATCTTTACAGCTGGTACAGTATGGCCTCAATCCAAGAAATATAGTTTAAGGCTTCAATATCGTTATAGTGACAAGGGTGAAGTATTTGATTTTTTGGACAACAAGGGTCAGTTAGTAGAATATCATGGTCAACAGAATGCTGAACATGAACAAATGTTTAAAGTGGATCTACCTAAAGAAATGATGAATAGAAAATATGTTCAATTATTATGGAGGTATTATTATAATGGTCAACAATTAGATATGGGTTCTGATTCAAGAGATGAGCTGAGAATAGATGACATTATTATTCGTCAAAAAGCAATAGTGGAGATTAAAAATCTAGATGATTATCATAGTTTAATCATTGGTAATCCTAATAGCAAAACATTTCAATGGTACAAATGTGAAAACGACTCTCTGATATTGCTAGAAAACGAAACCAAATCATCGTTGAAAATCAGTACTTCTGGAACTTATGCTTTGGCAGTGGATTTTGGTGATTGCAAATATTTATCAGATTGCACTTATCTTTTTGTCAAGGAACATAAAAGGTTCTTACCTAGCATTTCAAGTTCCGTTGTGCCCAATCCAAACGATGGAATTTTTACAATCTTTTTTGATGAGCAAATTCAT
Organism: Chitinophagales bacterium; assembly: GCA_023957235.1. GTDB lineage: Bacteria > Bacteroidota > Bacteroidia > Chitinophagales > JADIYW01 > JAMLHH01. The sequence continues at coordinate 99,146 of JAMLHI010000007.1, forward strand.
GACATTAGCATTAGAGTTGTAGATGCTTTAGGCAAACTAGTAGATAGTCAATTTATTCAAGAGGCTGAAAATATTGATTTTAATGGTAAAAAATGGGGTAGTGGAATGTATATAATCGAGATATCTTCAATAGATGGTCGTAAATCACTTCATAAAATTGTCATTCAATAATACGATAATGATTTTTTGATTTAGATTTGTGTCATGTACATCCCTGCAAGTTTAAATCGTGGAGACACTATAGGTCTAGTATGTATGGCAAGAAAAATTGACATAGATGCTATTCAATCATCAATTCAATTTTTTGAACAATCGGGTTTTAAAGTTAAAATTGGCAAATCTGTAGGTGCTACTTATCATCAATTTGGGGGAGATGATGACCTTCGTCGAATTGATTTGCAAATGATGTTGGATGATACAGAAGTAAAAGCCATTTTTTCTTGTCGTGGTGGATATGGGACGGTGAGGATTATTGATGATATTTATTATGGTAATTTCATATCCCAACCCAAATGGATAGTCGGATATTCTGATATTACAGTTCTCCATGCTCATCTCAATCATGTTATGGGTATCAGTACCTTACATGCAACTATGCCCGTCAATTTTGAAACAAATTCAGCAGAAGCACTACAGTCTCTTTTAGACGCTTTGATGGGCAAGAGTTTGTCATATCATTTTGGTACTCACCCTCTGAATAAAAATGGACAAGCTACTGGGAAGGTCATTGGAGGTAATCTCTCTATCATATACAGCCTATTAGGTACAAAAACATTATTCAATTCTTCAAATAAAATATTGTTTCTTGAAGATTTAGACGAATATCTTTATCACATAGATAGGATGATGGTGGCATTAAAACGTGCTGGAAAGTTGAATAATATATCTGCATTAATAGTCGGAGGAATGACCGACATGAAAGACAATCCTATCCCTTATGGGAAAAGTGCTGAAGAAATTATTTATGAACATACCCAAGCTTTTGATTATCCTATCTGTTTTGGTTTTCCTGCAGGTCATATTACTGACAATAGAGCTATAAAACTTGGAGTAAATGCGCAGATTGATATCTCAGAAAATGGTGTAAAATTTAGTCAATAGAGTTTTTTCTTTCTTCAATTAATGGTTTGAGTAAAAATTCCAATCCATTAATTCGAATTACATACATTGTTTCTAATAGCATTCCTAGCTGGTTTTTTGGAAAACCATTATTATTTCTCATCCATTCCAAATAAGAAACTGGAATTTTATAAATTTCATATCCCTTATATTTTCCAAAAGGAATTTTGGTTTCTATAATTTTAATCAATATTGTCTTGTCCAGCATTAGGGTCTAAGATATTTAAAGTCATAATTGCTGCCTCTTTTTCAGCTGTTTTTTTATTATATCCAATGCCACTTCCATATAACTTATTATCCATCCAGACCTGTACTTCAAAAGAATTTGGATTTTGAAGATTAGGTTGAAGTAAACGAAACTCTAATTTTCGTTTTTTCTTTTGAGCCCATTCATGAAGTTTACTTTTAGGGTCAATTGTCTTTTGTTGGGCTTTGTCAAGGATTTTTTCAGTAAGTATCCATTTATAAACAAATGCCTTAGCCGTATCCATTCCGGCATCCATATAATATGCTCCAATGAGTGCCTCAACAATATCTCCACAGATATCTCTGGCATTTCCAATATATTTCTTGTCGATATTATGAAGAGTGAATTGTGATAAATTCAAATCTTTTGCAACTGCATTCAATTGTGCTCGGCTGACAATAAAAGAACGCATCTTGCTGAGTTCACCTTCATTCTTCAAAGGGTATTTTTGAAATAAATATTCTGCCACTATCATGCTCAATACCGCATCTCCTAAAAACTCCAACTGCTCATAATTTTTATTCAGTTGGCCATTCAAAGAGGAATGTGTTATCGCTCTCTTATAATAGGTTTCTGAATTTTGAGGATAAAGACCTAAATGATAATATAATTTTTCTAATTCAAATTGATGATGACTCATCATTGTGTCTTGTATTTCTTAAAAATTACTGATGCATTATGACCACCAAATCCAAATGTATTTGAAAGTGCATAGTTGATAATTCTTTTCTGTGAATGTTGAATAGTAAAATTTAACAAAGGATCTATGTTTTCATCTCTTTGTTCGTGATTAATCGTAGGAGGAACAATATCCTGATTAACTGCCATTACACATGCTATAGCTTCAATGATTCCAGCTGCACCTAACAAATGTCCTGTCATTGATTTTGTTGCGCTTATATTCACCTTATAGGCGTGTTCGCCAAAGATCTTCTGTATAGCTTTAATTTCTGTTCCGTCTCCAAGAGGAGTGGATGTCCCATGTGTGTTGACATAATCTATATCTGACACCTCAATCTGGGCATCGTTAATTGCATCTAACATGACATCTTGTGCACCTTCTCCTTCAGGGTGAGGTGCTGTCAGGTGGTATGCATCGGCAGAAAGTCCTCCACCTATCAATTCGGCATAAATTTTAGCCCCTCTTTTTTGAGCATGTTCCAATGTCTCTAATATCAAACAACCTGCACCTTCTCCCATGACAAATCCATCTCTATCTTTATCATAAGGCCTAGACGCAGTTTTAGGAGAATCATTTTTTTCAGATAATGCTCTTAAGGCATTAAATCCTCCAATACTGACTTCGTTCACGGATGCCTCTGAACCACCGCAAACAATAGCATCAGCTCTACCTAATCGCAAATAATTTAAAGCATCAATGATAGCATTTGTCGATGATGCACAAGCGGAAACAACCGAAAAATTCATGCCTCTGAAACCATGTCGTATAGAAATATGACCAGATGCAATATCTACAATCATTCTGGGAACAAAAAATGGACTAAACTTGGGAACTCTTGCATTAAGTGTATATTTGATGACTTCCTCTTGAAAGGTTTCTACTCCTCCAATCCCTGAAGACCATATTACGCCCACTCTTTTCTTGTCTATATCTGATGATAATAAACCAGCATCTATTATCGCCTCTTCTGAAGCCGCAATCGCATATTGAGAAAACAAATCAAACCTTTTTATCTCTTTCTTGTCTAAAAGAGGAGAAATGTCAAAGTTTTTTACTTCACAAGCAAATTTTGTTTTAAAATGTGTCGTGTCAAATTTCGTGATAAAATCAGCACCACTGACACCATGAATCAAAGCATTCCAATAATCTTCAACATTATTGCCTATAGGAGTAATTGCACCAATACCAGTAACAACAACTCTATTCAGCTGCTTCATGAACGACTATATTGAGACATTTGATTCTAAATAAGAAATCACATCTCCAACAGTATTAATATTTTCAGCTTCTTCATCTGGGATGCTCACTTTAAATTCATTTTCAAACTCCATAATCAACTCAACAGTATCTAATGAGTCTGCACCTAAATCTCTGATAAAATTAGCTTCATTTGTAATTTTACTCTCTTCCACATTGAGTCTTTCAATAATGATATTTTTTACTCGTTCAGCGATTGTTGACATGATTTAATAGTTTCTTAATAATAATAAATTGTTACAAAGTTAATCCATTTAATGTTTATCACATAATATTTGTTGAGTATTTTTGTTTTATTTTACTGATGTAAACATTCCAATTTTTTTTGAGGGAAAATCATAATTCATGTCTGGAAGAAGTGTTATAAAAGAGAGAAAGTTAGAAGAAAATGAGGTAAAAATTTTTGGAATAGTCTCTAATTCACCTATTCATAAATTAGCTTGGTTAATTAATAATAAATTGGAATGGAATCTAGAGAGAATAGGAGATTTGGTGATAGAGGATGATAGATATAAAAAGATACTATTTAACTTAAATCCTGAAACACCTGAACGTTTTACATGTAGATTTCCTATTTGTTCTTTTGTTAATGAAGGAGATAAATATGATATAGATTTGATAAAAAACAAATCTGATTCAAATATATTTTTTCAAGAATTAAAAAATTTTGACTATCTTATTTTAATTCATGGGGTTTTTAATTATTTACCTATTTATCTCTTGAATGAACTGAAATCCCTGCCATTAATACAACTAGCTGCTGAAATATCAATAAAAAAAATTAAAGACCAAAGTTTACTATTAAGTTACAAATAAATAAAGATGAGAAGAAAGACAAAAATTATTGCGACAATTGGGCCAGCTACTAATAGTTTTGAACAACTTGAAAAATTATATTTAGCAGGAGTTAATGCATTTAGATTAAATTTTTCTCATGGTTCGCATGAAGACCATTTAAAAGTGATCAATTTTACAGAAGAACTCAATAAGAAATACAATGCTCATATCAGTTTATTAGCTGATTTACAAGGACCTAAACTTAGAGTTGGTGTGATTGAAAATGGCTCAGTTATATTAAACGAGGGCCAATTGATTCAGGTGGTTACTAAACCAGTATTGGGCAATGCAAATATTATTGATGTTACTTACGAAACACTTCCTCAAGATGTAAAGGTAGGAGAGCAGATTCTTATTGATGATGGCAAAATAACACTAGAAGTTGAACACATTAAAAATAATGAAATTGTAGTCTGTAAAGTGATAGAAGGAGGGGAGCTGAGTTCTAAAAAAGGATTTAATCTCCCAAATACTGTAACCTCTGTTCCAAGCCTTACACCAAAGGATTTAAAAGATTTGGATTTTATTCTTGAACATCCTATAAATTGGGTGGCTCTTTCATTTGTAAGAGATGCAAAGGAGGTATATGAACTGAAAGAAATCATCAGAACCAAAAATGGACAAGCTCGTGTAATGGCAAAAATTGAAAAGCCTGAAGCAGTTATTAATATTGATGAAATTATTTTGGCAGCAGATGCTATCATGGTAGCAAGAGGCGATTTAGGCGTTGAAATGCCTATGGAAGAAATGGCTATCGTTCAAAAGAGAATTGTCAGAAAATGTCTTCAACAAGCTAGGCCTGTTGTAATTGCAACTCAGGTCATGGAATCTATGCTTGAAATGTCCAGGCCTACAAGAGCAGAAATTACTGACGTTTCCAATGCCGTTTTGGACGGAGCAGATGTGATTATGCTTTCAGGTGAAACATCAGTAGGTAAATATCCGATTAAAGTAATTGAAACCATTGATAAAATTATTTCTCGAGTTGAAAAAGAATCTGGCATTTATAACAAAGGACATATTGCAAAAGAAGGTTCTCCGACTTTCTTTTCAGATGCTATCTGTTACAACGCTTGTAGAATTGCTCATGATGTTCAGGCTAAATGTATCAATGCAATGACATATTCAGGCTATACTGGTTTTGTTTTGGCCAGCTACAGACCTGAATCAGATATTTATATATTTACATCTAACAAGTTTTTACTCAATACATTAAGTATTGTATGGGGAACTAATTGCTTTTACTACAATAGCTTTGAAAGTACTGATGATACGATAGAAGATGTTATTTCTTTATTGAAAGAAGAAGGGATAGTTGAAAGTGGTGATGTGGTCATCAATACAGGCAGTATGCCTATTCGAGGGAGGGGGAGGACTAATATGATTAAACTTTCTGAAGTAAAATAATTTCAAGTGAGTTCAAAGGCTTTTCCTATAGATTACCCGTTTGTTCTTCCTATTATGGAACAGTTTTACACTTTACAAGGCGAAGGAAGATACGCTGGCTATCCTGCTTATTTTGTTCGCTTGGCGGGCTGTGATGTCGGCTGTGTATGGTGTGATGTGAAAGAAAGCTGGACAGTATCACCAGAACAATGGATGAGTATAGACGATATTGTCAATAAAATATTAGAATCCCCTACTAAAATTGTTGTAATCACTGGTGGAGAACCTGCTATGTATGACTTAAATCCTTTGACAGCATTGTTAAAAGAGAAAGGACTTCAAATTCATTTGGAAACATCTGGAGCATATCCACTGAAAGGGAAGTTTGATTGGATAACGGTGTCCCCCAAGAAATTTAAGTCTCCACTTCAAGAAGTGGTCAGCCAAGCTCATGAACTTAAAGTCGTCATTTTTCATCAATCAGATTTTTTATGGGCTGAGAAAAATGCTAAAATGACCAACTCATCTTGCGTATTACTATTGCAGTCTGAATGGAGTAAAAAAAATAAGTTTTATACTTCATTAATTGATTATATAAAGACCCATCCTCAATGGTCACTTTCTGTACAGACCCATAAATATTTAGACATCCCATAAATATTACTTTTATGAATAAGTTTCGGTTATTTTGTTTGCTCTTGATATTGTTTAGTGCTTCAATTTTATGGGGACAAACGCCTAGCCTTTCAAAAAAAGGGGCAAAAGAATGGTCATATATCAATTCACAGGCTACTTTGAGAAGATATGAATTAATATTGCCTCAATTAGAAAAATTTGTTCAATCTCATCCCTCATTTATTCAAGGCAGAAAACTTTTATCTGAAATCTATTTATATACTTACAATTATGATAAAGCAGCAAATTTTATCCAAAAATCAATAGAAACTTATCAATTGAATGATAAATATTGGTGGCAAATGTCTGCTGATGCATTTCAGTCGGTCAAAAAATATCCAGAGGCTATTCAGTCATTAAAAAATTTGATGAAAGTTCCAGCATTGGGTCTGCCTTATCAAAAAGTAGTTGAAGAAAAAATAAAAAAACTGGAATATACCTGGTTGATGATTCAAAATCCAGTACCTTTTGAACCTATAAATCTAGGCAATGAAATCAATACTGCTGCTTATGAATTGTATCCATTTTTAAGCCCTGATGCTGAAAAATTATTTTTCACGAGAAAAGAAAGAAATGAAGAGTTATTTCAAGCTGAAAAAGTCAATGGAGTATGGACAAATGTGAAAGAATTGCCTTTTAATACCAATGTCAATGAAGGAGCTCAATCTGTATCTGCTGACGGCAAGTTAATACTTTTTACTGCTTGTAATTATCCAAAAGGTTTGGGCAGTTGTGATATTTTTTATTCAAGACTGATGAATGGTGTATGGACTGAAGTGAGTGGTATTGGTTCGCCTATTAATTCTACTGATTGGGAAAGCCAACCTTCTATCTCTGCCAATGGCATGGCTATTTTATTTAGCAGTAATCGACCGGGCGGGAAAGGTGGTAAAGATTTATATATATCATATCTCAACAAAGAGAATAAGTGGATGGAGCCTCAGAATTTAGGTACTTCTATAAACACTCCTTTTGATGAAGAAACACCATTCTTACATGCTGATGGTCGTTCATTATATTTTTCTTCAGATGGTCATTCCAGTATTGGCGGTAAAGATTTATTTGTTTCTAGGCTATCTGAAAATGGGATATGGTCAGAGCCAGTTAATTTGGGCTATCCTATTAATACCGAAAAGGATGAATCTAGTATCTATGTAGAATTAGACGGGAAAAGTGCTTATTTAGCTAGTGAAAGGGTAGGAGGACAAGGGAGATTAGATTTGTATCAATTTGTCTTACATGAATCAGTCAGTTCTACTCCTGCTACTTTTGTTAAAGCTATTGTTAGAGATGTGCATACAAAAGTAAAATTAGATGTACAATACTCTATTTTTAACTTTATAAACAATCAACTATTCAGTTTTGGAAATACAAATAAGGACGGTGAATTTTTAATCTGTATGCCGGTAGATAGTACATTCAGGCTTGAAATTAATAAGCCTGGATATTTGTTTTATTCTGAGCAGTTCCAAACGCAATCAGGTTCTATGATTAAACCTTATGTATTAGAAATTGAAATGCAACCTATTGCTTTAGGAGCAAATATTATTTTAAAAAATATACTTTTTAAAACAGACAGTTATGAACTAGGTGAATTATCTTTTCCCGAATTACAAAAAATTATCGAATTGATGACCACCAATAAAGATATTAAAGCCATCATCAAAGGTCATACTGATAATATTGGTTCAGCAAAATATAATCTCGAACTCTCTCAACATAGGGCGCAGTCAGTTGTTAATTATTTAATTCAAAATGGAATATCAGCTAATCGATTGACTGCCAAGGGCCTAGGGGCTACCGAGCCTGTCTCCAGTAATGATACAGAAGCTGGAAGATTAGAGAATCGGAGGACTGAATTTCAGATTGTTGAACAATAAATTGTCTAAAATAAAGACTCACTATATAGGCAATAGAATTAAGTTTCATTTTATTGCCATTCGCTTTTTAGCTAATCATTTGTTAACAAAACACTAAACTTTTATTTCATTCTTGATAAAAATTTAGGAACAAGGTATTAATCCTTATATTTGTGATTCTATTATCACTTTTATTTAACGATTATTGCCGACATGGATGTAGATAAAATTGCAAATGCTGTAGAACTCAAAGATCAAAAATCTTATGAAATGATTAATGGGTCGGAAGCGGTTATCCGTTGCTTATTGGAAGAGGAAATAGAAGTAATATATGGATATCCGGGCGGTGCAATAATGCCAATTTATGATGCACTTTTCAGTTTTACTGATAAAATTAATCATGTTTTGGTAAGACATGAACAAGGTGCTAGCCATGCTGCTGAAGGATGGGCTAGAATCAAAAATAAAGCAACTGTTTGTTTTGCAACATCAGGTCCAGGAGCAACAAATTTGATAACGGGTATTGCAGATGCTATTATGGATTCTTGTCCTATGGTATGTATTACTGGGCAAGTACCTCGTCATTTATTAGGCACAGATGCATTTCAGGAAACTGATGTAATAGGTATTACTATGCCTGTGACCAAATGGAGCTACCAAATCACAAGAGCTGCTGAAATTCCTGAAGTGCTTGCTAAAGCATTTTTTATTGCAAATTCAGGTAAGCCTGGTCCTGTATTAATAGACATTACCAAAAATGCTCAGATAGAAATGGCTGAATGGAAAGGGTATAAAAAATGCACTTCTTTAAGAGGCTATCATCCCTTGCCTTCTATTGATTCTGTATCTGTTCAAAAGGCAGCAGAGTTAATTAATCAAGCAAAAAGACCATTTATTATTGCTGGACATGGTGTATTAATATCTGGAGCTGAAAAGGCGCTAAAAGATGTCGCAGAAAAATCCAGTATTCCTGTTTGTACTACATTGCAAGGTCTGGGTTCATTCTCTCCTGAGCATCCACTCTATGTTGGTATTCCTGGTATGCATGGCAATTATGGTCCCAATATATTGACCAACGAATGTGATGTTTTATTTGCAATTGGGATGAGATTTGATGACAGAATTACTGGTGACATCACCCGATATGCTAAACAAGCAAAAATTATTCACTTAGAAATAGACCCTTGCGAAATCAATAAAGTAGTCAAAACAGATATTGGAATCTTAGGTGATGCAAAAGAGGGTTTGGAAGCATTACTTCCTCTCTTAAAAGAAAATCAACATCCTGAATGGTTGCAAAAATTTAGAGATTGCGATAAAATTGAATTTGAGAAAGTTATCAAAAATGAATTGAATCCTCAAACTGAGCATCTCAGAATGGGAGAATTGATGAATCTTATCAATATCAAAACAAAGGGAGAAGCTATCATTGTTCCGGATGTTGGGCAACATCAAATGTTTGCCATGAGATATTACAATTACAACAAACCTAATAGTATCGTTACAAGTGGAGGATTAGGCACTATGGGATTTGCTCTTCCTGCCTCAATTGGTGCTCAAATGGCTGCCCCTGAAAGAACAGTTGTAGCAATTATTGGAGATGGTTGTTTTCAAATGACACTTCAAGAACTAGGTACAATTTGGCAGCAAAACCTTCCTGTTAAAATTGTTATCTTTAACAATAATTTTTTAGGAATGGTTCGTCAGTGGCAACAATTGTTCTTTAGTAACAGATATTCACAAGTGGAGTTACAAAACCCTAATTTTATTGATATTACAAAAGGCTTTGGAATTCCAGCAGAGAAAATTGAGAAAAGAGAAGATGTTAATGATGCATTGGATAGAATGTTTGCTCATAACGGACCCTATTTATTGGAATTTGTAGTTGAAAAAGAAGCAAATGTATTCCCAATGGTTCCAGGTGGGGCAGCAGTTTCAGAAATCATATTAAGTCCAGCTGAAAAATAAACATAGATTATGAAGCAACAAACAGTTAAAATTCTTTCAAAAAACAGCCCTGTATTGATAGGAAGATTTATGTTGATATTTTCAAGAAAAAAAATTGAAGTACTCAATTATTCTTTTTCTAAGGTAAATGATGAAGATGGATTATTTACAATCGATTTTCTTGCAAATGATTGGGATGCTGAAAATGTTCAAAAACAACTCAATAAACAAATTGATATTTACGAAATTTCTTTAAATTAAATTTTTAATAACCAACTTAATAAACTAAAGAGTCAACAATGGCAATTTTAAATTTTGGTGGAATTGATGAGCAAGTAGTTACTCGCGAAGAATTCCCACTTTCTAAAGCGAGAGAAATTCTGAAAGATGAAACTATCGCAGTTATTGGATACGGAGTACAAGGTCCAGGTCAAGCACAAAATCTTAGGGATAATGGTTTTAATGTTATAGTAGGCCAAAGAAAACCAGGTTCCTCTTGGGATAAAGCTGTGGCTGATGGTTGGGTGCCAGGACAAAATCTTTTTGAAATTGAAGAAGCATTAGCTAAAGGAACAATCATCATGTACCTACTTTCTGATGCAGCTCAAATTGATTTGTGGCCTACAGTGAAAAAACATTTAAGTAGCGGAAAAGCTTTGTATTTTTCTCATGGTTTTGGTATTACTTACAAAGAGCGTACTGGCATTATTCCTCCTTCAGATGTGGATGTGTTCTTAGCTGCACCTAAAGGTTCTGGAACTTCATTAAGAAGATTATTCTTAGAAGGCAAAGGGTTAAACTCTTCTTATGCAGTTTTCCAAGATGCTACTGGACGTGCAAATGAGAGATGTATTGCTATTGGCATTGGTATTGGTTCTGGATATTTATTTGAAACTACTTTCCAAAAAGAAGTATTCTCAGACTTGACTGGAGAAAGAGGCGTTTTGATGGGAGCTCTTGCAGGAATCATGGAAGCTCAGTATTCAGTTTTAAGATCTAATGGACATTCCCCTTCTGAAGCTTTCAATGAAACTGTTGAAGAACTAACTGAATCGCTGATTAAATTAGTAGGTGAAAATGGAATGGATTGGATGTATGCCAATTGTTCTACTACTGCACAAAGAGGTGCACTAGATTGGAAAGGTCCATTCCGTGAAGCAGTTTTGCCGGTATTTAAAGAATTATATGCAAAAGTAGCTACAGGTGAAGAAGCTCAAAGATCAATTGATACCAACTCTCAACCAGATTATAGAGTGAAGTTGGAAGCTGAACTTGCTGAAATTCATAATAGTGAAATGTGGCAAGCTGGTCAGACAGTTAGAAGCTTAAGACCTGGTAAATAATCTTATATTTTTAGTTAAAATAAAAGGGTTTGTTACTATTTGTAATAAACCCTTTCTTATTGATTATTTTGTTGTGAACTGATAAATAATTTATAAATAGTATTCAAAACAAAATATGTTACAGTTGAATATGCCACTTAGATTTTAAAGAGACTTACTTTTAAGTATCTGCGAGATTTCAACATAGCCCATATCGGCAGCATGAATATTGGCTTTCTCATAAAATTGTTTTCGCTCGGATAACTTATTATCATAAAACGTCCAAATTTCTTCTTCTGTTTTTCCTCTCAGCAAAGGTCGCTTTTCTATCCCTTTAAGGAGTTGTTTCATAACAGTCTCTTTACTTCTATTAAGATAAATTGTCGTTCCCTTTTGGTTCATTAAGTCCATATTGTCATTAAAACAAGGAGCTCCTCCGCCTGTAGAAATAATAAGGTGATCTTTTGGATTTAAATTCTCTAAAAACGTTCGTTCTAAATTTCTAAAATAGGTTTCACCACTTTTTTCAAATATTTCAGCGATACTTCTATTTTCTTGCTCTTCAATAAATTTATCCATGTCAATACAAGGAATTCCCATTAGCTCAGAAAGATTTCGCCCAGTATAGGATTTTCCACTTCCCATAAATCCAATTAAAAAATATAGCATTATTTGCCGATTTTAATTCTAGGGTCTAAAATAGTGTATAAGAAATCAACTAAAATATTGATGATGATGAATATCAGTGCAGTAAAGATAACTGTTCCTGCTGCAACCGGAAAATCAAATTTCAACAAAGCATCTACTGCTGTAAATCCTAATCCATTGATTCCAAAAATTACCTCAACAAAAAATGCACCCGCCAATAATGCAGCAAACCAACCAGATACTGCTGTTACGACAGGATTTAATGCATTGCGTAATGCATGCTTGAATAATACGGTTATATATCCCAATCCTTTGGCTCTAGCTGTGCGAATATAATCTTGACTTAAAACATCCAACATCGAACTTCTAGTCAACTGAAAGATAGTTCCAATAGGTCTTGTACCTAAAGCAATAGATGGTAAAATCAAATTTTTCCATTCTAATATTTCATTGCCGTAATCATCAATCACAAATAATCCGCCTATATGATTTAGCCCTGTCCAACTGTGCCACAAAATTCCAAAAAAATAACCTAGTACCATTGCAGAAAAATAAGAAGGGACGGAAATCCCCAAAACAGAAACCGACATTGCAATATTATCTAACCATGAGTGTTGCTTGACCGCTGCCACTACACCCAAAGGAATCCCTATGATACATGCTAGTAGCATTGATGCTACAGCTAGCAAAATAGTCTGTGGCAACGCATCTATCAAAATATCCCAAACATCCCTTTTGGTCTGATAGGAGCGTCTGAGATAGGGCTTTTTTAATACCAATACTTTTTCAGCCCCAGTTTGTACGATTGGAAGATATTTGAATTTTTCTTTGGCTTCTGGCGTATTAGCTTCTATAGAAATAGGGGAGACTTCCTTGAAATACATTAATAATTGTTTCCACTTTGGTTGATCTAGCCCCAAATCTTTTCTAATAGCTTCAACAGATTCTATATCTGCTCTTTGACCGATAGTTAATCTCGCAGCATCTACAGGTAATAAATTAAACAATGAGAATACTACAATGATAACACCTATCATTACTAATATACCATAAAATAGCTTTGAAATTAAAAACCTTTGCAAATGATTGATTTTATACTTGAATTAAATACCCAATTGTTCTTTGATTTTCTTAAAGCTGATATCTTCATTTTGGTGATATTTCCCTAAAATAGTCCCCTTTTTTAAGACTAATATTCCTGGATTAGAGCGCATAATCGTTTTTAATGGAGTCTCATCTGTATTGAAAACATCTATTTGGATATCGTTTTTTTGGAGAAATGTTTTCACTTCTTCAATATTTGAACCAGTCAATGCAATATCATAATATCCTTCATTTTTTGCAGCTTTAAAGATTTCATTGATTTTCTCTAAATTTCCTTTATTTATTTTTTTTAAGTTAGGAATAACTAAAACAAACAAAGGTGCTTCTTCATTCATATAAACTTCAGTAAGGTCTGAACCATTTTCATCAGATATTGCAAAATCTTTACATTTGGGATCATCTCCTTTTTGAATTAACTTATCTTCTCTGTCAACAAATGTCCAATTTTCCCAATCAGTAGGTAATTTATCGGCAGAAAATTGATGATTCTCACCACTAGTATTATTCTTATAAATAAAAGTATTTTCGTAGATATAGGGTTTTGCATTAGGTGGTAATGTTAGACAATCCACAATATTAACTCCTACGTGATAAGCTCTAAAATCTACAATAGGTTCGTAATAAATATTTCTCAACGTAAAAATGACTGCTAGTAAAGTCAGCATAAATAGAGCTAAAGTTCTAGGCACTTTAGGAAATAAAGTGGAAATATTTTTATAATATATCACTAAAGGCAATATCACTATCAAAAGTACCACATCTTTAATAAAAGATACTTTAGGTGTCAATTTAATAAAATCGCCAAAACAACCACAGTCAGTCACTTTTCCTGTGATATGAGAAAAGCCTGTCAAGAATGTAAAAAAGAGAATAATGGCAAAAATGAGATAGATTGTCCATCTGGCAAAAGCTCCAAATAAGAGAAACAACCCTAAGATAATTTCCAATAAAATAGTGAAAATAGAAAACTCTAATGAAGCAGGCTCAAGCAAATCCCATACTACATTCAAAAATGGAAAATAGTGATGGAATATCTCAAAATACTCTTCCATTTTTATACCTGTACCAGCTGGGTCAATGGCTTTGACTATACCTGAAAAAATAAAATATGCTCCAATGAAATTCTTTATGATTTCAATTATATAATTTTTAGGCTTTCTGATCTGTGAAAAGAAAAGTGTAATAATTATTGCTGCAATAAAGACATATAAATTAATTGTCCAAATAGTCATAGTCTTATTTTGTAAAATTCATTTGTATTAAGGCAAATATACTATAGTTTATGATGTCTTTATAATTAGCATCAATTCCTTCAGAAATTATAGTTGCTCCTTGATTGTCTTCAATTTGCTTGATTCTGTGTAATTTGGTCATGATTAAATCTGTAAAAGATGATATTCTCATATCTCTCCAAGCTTCCCCATAGTCTGTATTTTTGGCTATCATCAAATTTCTTACATTAGATACAACCCGTTCATATCTTTCTACTGCTTCTTCAATTCCAAGTTCTAATGGCATGTTTTCTTCAGCATCTAATTGTATCAAAGCCATATAGCCATAATTGACCAAACCGATAAATTCGGAGGCGATGCTGTCTTCAATCTGTTGTGAGCCAGCCTCTTCAATCGTTCTAATTCTTTTGGCTTTAATGAACATTTGGTCTGTCAGACTTTTAGGACGCATCACTCTCCATGATGTTCCATAGTCTTTAGTCTTTTTTATAAATATATCCTCACAAGCTTTTACAATAGCATTGTATTCAGATAGGGTCTTATCAAAACTCATAATACAAAGATAAAAGATTTATTAAATCAATCTTCTAAAGTAAGATTTCCAAGAATGACTTTTACTGCTTCCTCAATATTCATCAGTTTTTGTTTGCCAGTCCTCAAATCTTTGATCGTCAATTTATTTTCTTCAATTTCAGTTTGCCCTAAAATCGCCATAAAAGGAATACCTTTTTTATCAGCATAAGTAAATTGTTTTTTTAACTTATCTGGTTCAGGAAAGATTTCAGTTGCAATATCAAAGGCTCTTAACTGACTAGCCAATTGTAAAGAATTTTTCATCTCTTCTTTAGAAAATACTGCTACCAAAACTTTAGTACTAGTTTTAATGGGTTCTAGCATATTCAATTGCTGCATAGCCGTAAATATTCTATCAAGTCCCAATGTTGTCCCAACTGCTGGCATTTCCTTGCCGGTAAACATTCCTATCAACTGGTCATATCTTCCTCCACCTGTCAAACTACCCATGTGTGGCTGATCTGATAATTTGGTTTCAAAAATCGGCCCAGTATAATAATCTAAACCCCTTGCCAATGATAAATCAAAAGAATAATATTGACTATCTACACCTAGTTCTTTTAAAAATCCAAATAATTCTCTGATTTCTGCTATACCTTCTTGTGCTAAAGCATTATCAGGTAAGGCTTCAGAAAGGTTATCTAAAGTCAAATTTTTATTCAATAAATTGCCTAGTTTTTGTATTGAGCTATCTGGAAATTCTTTTTCAATCAATTCTTTTTCAACATCATCCCAAGACATTTTATCTAATTTATCAATGGAACGACAAACTTCCTGTGTCATACTAGCCTCTAAACCAGCATATTGGGTAATTCCATTTAAGATTTTTCTATTGTTAATTTTGATAATAAATGTAGTAAATCCAAGTGTTTTCAATACTTCATATGCTATTGCGACCATTTCAGCATCTATTAACATGGATTTAGAACCTACTGCATCAATGTCACATTGATAAAACTCTCTGAATCTTCCTTGGTGGGGCTGGGGTCTATCGGCTCTCCAAACTGGCTGGATTTGATATCTTTTAAATGGTAAAGTCAAATCTGGATTCATGGCTACAAGCCTTGAAAAAGGCACTGTCAAATCATAATGCAAAGCTGCTTGATCTTTTGTTCCCGACTTATAATCCAATCTATATATCAATCTGTCAGCATCTTCTCCGTATTTTCCAGCTAATACATCTAAATATTCAATGGCAGGAGTCTCAATAGGAGAAAATCCATACTTCTTAAACACTTTACGCATGACATCAGTAATGCGTTCTCTGTGCAACATTTGCTCAGGTAAAAAATCTCTAGCTCCCTTAAATACTCGTGGCTTAATTTGACTCATGTTTGCAATTATAAATAGTAGTAATATTAAATGTTTTTTCTTTTAACCATAGAATTTTTTGATAACCTTCTGCGCGTAATCCTGATCCAGTATTATAAAATACTTTCTGTTGGGTATGAAATATCCAGTTTTTGACTTCTCTTCTAGCTTCTATCCACACTGGTCGAGTTAAATCTTCTTCTTGGAAGATAATGACTAAATCTTTTACAGGAATTTTTGTGCTTTTAGTATGGTAGTGAATCTGTATAATCTTACCCAACTGTTGATTTTCATATTTAGTAGTATCTACAATGAAATGATCTATCCAAGAACTTTTGTTGATGTCCATATTTGCCAATATCTCCAATTCTTTATCCCAATGGATTTCATTAGATGGGAGAGAGGTCTGATCACTATTCTGATTGATTTCACCTTCTTTGTAAATGCTACATCCTTTATCTTTCAGGTTTTTAGACTCTTTTTCTACAAAAGATATTAAATCAAAAAATGTCTTTTTAACAAGCAGTTCATCAGATTTCTTTTGGCAAGAAACAACTAGAAAAAGGAATAGAAAAAAAAATATATAGCGATGAAATGCCATTTTCTAATCATTATTTATTTGCTAATAATAATATCTCCAGTCATTTCTTTTGGAACATCTATATCTAATAAGGTCAAAATAGTAGGAGCAATATCTGCAAGTTTTCCATCAATGATTTTACCGCTTGCTTCCTTATTAATATAAAAAACTGGAACTAAATTTTTTGAGTGAGCTGTATTAGGACTTCCATCAGGATTGACCATATAATCTGCATTGCCATGGTCAGCTGTAACGATAATCTGATAATCGTATTGCAATGCTACTTCTACCAATTCATTAACACATTGGTCAACAGTTTCTGCAGCTTTCATAGCCGCCTCAAATATTCCAGTATGTCCAACCATATCAGTATTGGCAAAATTAAGACAAATAAAATCTGGTTGACTCTGATGAATAGCTTCTTTAACACGATTTTTCAATTCAAAAGCACTCATTTCTGGCTGTAAATCGTAAGTTGCTACCTTGGGAGAATTGACTAAAATTCTTGCTTCTTTTGAAAAAGGCAATTCTCTGCCTCCTGAAAAAAAGAAAGTCACATGAGGGTACTTTTCTGTTTCTGCAGCTCTAAGTTGAGTTTTATTAGCTTTTTCAATAACTTCCCCTAATGCCATTGGTACGGTATCTTTACCATAAGCAACATGAATACCTTTGAAATTTGCGTCATAAATAGTCATCGTGAGATAATAAAGAGGCAATACCTGCATTTCAAAATCTGGAAAATCCTGTTGTGTTAACACTTGGGTGATTTCTCTGCATCGGTCAGTTCTAAAATTAAATGAAATAACGACATCGCCAGATTGTATGAGTCCAATTGGTTGATCGTCAATATTTCTAATGGAAATAGGTTCTAAAAATTCATCTGTTTGACCTTTTTTATAGGCTTCTTCAACAGCGTGTGAAGCACTCAGATATTCCTCGCCTTTGCCATGTAATAATAATTGATACGCTTTTTGGATTCTTTCCCATCTTTTATCTCTGTCCATTGCGTAGTATCTGCCGCAGACAGAAGCTATTTGTACGGGCATATTTTCAATCAATTTTTCAATATCTTGAATAAAGCCTAATCCAGATTTAGGGTCAGTATCTCTTCCGTCTGTAAAAGCATGGATATAGCTCTGCTTCACATCATTATCTTCAGCCATTTTAATCAATGCTTTGAGGTGATTGATATGAGAATGTATCCCACCATCAGAAACTAAGCCCATGAAATGAACGGGTTTGTTATGAGATTTGGCATATTGAAAAGCATCTAGTAATCCTTGATTTCTATAAAAAGAACCATTTTCAATTTCTTTTTGAAATAGCAATAAATCTTGCCATACAACTCTGCCGGCACCTAAATTCATGTGTCCAACTTCCGAGTTGCCCATTTGTCCATCAGGCAAACCTACATACTCACCAAAAGTACGAAGAGTAGCGTTTGGATATTGAAGATATAAACTATCAATAAAAGGAGTGTTGGCAGCCTTAATCGCACTGATTTTGGGGTCATCGTTAATGCCCCAGCCATCCATAATGATGAGAAATGCTTTTTTATTTTTGCTCATAGTTACAAAGTACTATTTTATTTTCCTGAACTTATTTTAATTTGTGGTCGAATTGGCACAGTATATGATGCAATCATTCAACAAAATTACGTTTTATATGTCCTTTAAAAAACTAATTCAGTTTGTTTTTACCTTAATTCTTTTTATTGGTACTTATCAGTCTGTATTAGCTCAAAATTTCCAGAACATAGTCACTTCATCTTTGTCGTATGGAAATATTAAGGAATTAACTAGAAGTTTTGACAAAAGAGTTCAAGTGACTATTGATAATAAAACAGATTATTTCAGCAATTCACAAGCAGAGATAATTGTCAACAATTACGTTGATCAGTTAGGAAATAAAGATTTTAACATGATTAAAAGCGGTCATGCTGAAGGTGGATCTGCTGAATTTTATATTGGTGAAATTAAATGTACCAAGGGTAGCGTTAAAGTGTATATTTATTTAAGGAAAGTAGCAGAAACGCCATATATTCAAGAAATTAGATTAGAAAAAAATTAAGTACTGTGAGATTTATTGATCATCCCGATTTAAAAAGATTTATCCAATTTGCTTTAGATGAAGATATAAAAGATGGAGATCATACCTCTCTGGCATGTATCCCTAAGGAAGCGAGTGGTCACGCTAATTTATTAATAAAAGAAGATGGCATTCTTTGTGGATTGCCAGTTGCAATTGCTGTATTTGCAGAAGTGGACACTTCCCTTGAAATGGATATATTTATGGATGAGGGTGATGCAATCAAAAAAGGAGATGTTGTTTTCAAGGTGTCTGGATCTGCTATTAGTATTCTTACAGCTGAACGATTAGTGCTCAATTGTATGCAGAGAATGAGTGGTATTGCTACTTTGACCAATAAATATGTAAAAGCCATCCAAGGCACTCATGCACAGGTTATTGATACCAGAAAAACTACTCCGGGAATACGATTTTTAGAAAAATATGCCGTAACAATAGGAGGAGGTGCCAATCATAGATTTGGTCTTTATGATATGGTCATGATTAAAGATAACCATGTTGATTTTAGTGGAGGAATTGCCCAGGCCATTGAACGGACTCATCAATATTTAAAAAATAAAGGATTGCAACTAAAAATAGAAGTTGAAACTAGAAATATAGATGAGGTTACACAAGTGTTAAAAGCGGGTGGAATTGATAGAATCATGTTGGATAATTATACCCCTGAAGAAATGAAAAGTGCCGTTCAATTAATTGATGGTAGATATGAGACAGAAGCTTCTGGTGGTATTAAATTAGACACAATTCGCTCTTATGCAGAAACTGGAGTAGATTTTATTTCAGTGGGCGCATTGACACACTCGGCAATATCTTTAGATATTAGCTTAAAAGCTCATTTTGAATAAAAATCAGACAATGCCTACTCAAGATTGGAAAAATACTTTAGGTCATCTATATGATGCTATGCCGAAAGATCCTGGTGGTGACAATACTTATATCGAACCAGAAAAAGAAAAGGAAGTATGGAAACCTTCAAAAGATATAGTGTATATTTATAAAGATTCAAAAGGGCGTAATGGTAAGGTCGTTACAATAATTGAAGGTATTGATGCTCCAGAAGAGGTGTTGGAAAAAATTGCTAAAAAATTAAAATCTTCATGTGGAGTAGGTGGTGCTGTCAAAGATGGTGAAATTATTATTCAGGGAGATTTTAAGCATAAGATCAAAGAAAATCTAGATAAAGAGGGTTTCAAAACCAAACTCAAATAATTATAGATAATAAAAACCCACAAAACAGAGTGATTAAAACGGGACAGGAATTGGTTCAATTGGCTCAATCCAAAAAGAAAGAGCATCAGCAATTGTTTCTCCAACTCCAACAATTATCTCATCATGATGTCAATGTGCTTTTTTATAGTTCTGATGAATATATCTTTCATAAAATCAATTGCTTAGATTGTGCTAATTGTTGTAAAACTACACCTGCATTAATTTTAGAAAAGGATGCTAAGCGCATTGCCAAATATCTCAAAATATCTATTAGTGAATTTTATCAAAAATACACTATAAAAGATGAAGACAAGGATATTGTATTCAAAAAAACACCTTGTGTTTTCTTAGCTGAAAACAATTATTGCTCCATTTATGAAGTTCGCCCTGAAGCTTGTAGAGAATATCCGCACACTCGACATCATAAGATGAAGCAAATTTTAGATATCACATTCAAAAACAGAGAGATTTGCCCAGCAGTTTTTGATATGGTAGAAATGATGAAAGAAGACTTGGGATAAAATCCAATTTATATTCATCTTTTTTAATGATATTTAGTTATAAATGCTAGATTTTCAAAAGAGTTTACAAATAGAAAATTGTAAATTTGCGTATTAAAAAATAAAAATGAGAAAGATATTTTTTTTATTGACATTATTGCTTGCTATTTCTTGTAAGCCTGATAAAAATGCTTTTGTGATTCAGGGGAAAATTGAAGGATTGGGTAATACTCAGATATATTTGATTCACCCAGAAGAAGAAGGGGAGAAGGTAGATACTTTAGACGTGAAAAATGGCAGTTTCAGAATTAAAGGTACTATCGAAAATCCAAATGTTTATTTATTAGCATTTGGTGAACAATATATGCCATTGGAAATCATATTGGAGCCTGGCAAATTTGAAGTCAATGGCGATTTAAAAAATATTCATTCTTTGATTGCGACTGGAGGTTCATTACAAAAACAATACAATGCATTTATTGATGAGATGTTACCATTGAATGATGAATATTCTAAGTATTATGATGAAAATATTGAAGCCAAACAAAATAACGACACTTTGCTGATGATAGAAATAGAAGGCAAGTTGGATTCAATCAAAGATGCTTATTATGAAAAGGCATATTCTATTGTTGAAAGTATTCCTGCTAGTATTGTTTCAGCTAAGATTATCTCTGAGATTCTTATGTCTAACCCTGACATTGACAGGTTGCTCCCTATAGTCGATAAATTTGATGAACATGTAAAAAAGACTTCGTTTGGTCAAAGAATCTCCAATACTTTAAATGTTATTAAAAATACGAGAATTGGAAGGATTGCTCCTTCATTTACAATGAATGATATAGAAGGCAATGAAATTGTTTTAAATAGTGCTTTTCCTAATAAGTATATATTAATTGATTTTTGGGCATCTTGGTGTGGTCCATGCCGAGAAGAGAACCCAAGAATGGTGATAATCTATAATAAATTCAAAAATAAGAATTTTGTAATGTTGGGCGTTTCAATTGACAACAACAAAGCCCAATGGAAAAAAGCAGTTGAAGAAGATCTCTTGACTTGGCCACAGGTAATTGATGAAAACAATATATCATCTAAAGATTATGGTGTCATTGCAATACCTGCCAATGTACTTATAGACCCAGATGGTATAATAATTGCTAAAAACGTTTTTGGCAAGAAGTTAGAAGACCTTCTCTTAAAAGTTTTATAAGCATTGAATATGGGCAAACTTTTGATTTTCACATTGTTGATTTTTACAGCTATTAGTTGTAAAAATTCTGAATCTGGAGATATCATCTACAAGGATACTTATAATGTCCAACTTGTCGGATTGAATAAAAAGACAGGTGCAATAAAGATAGTTGTAGGCTTTACAAATCAATTTGAAAAAACAGACTTCAAGCTCAAAGAAATGGACATAGATATTAGTATCGGTGGGATTGATATGGGTACATATTTTTCAAAAAACACCTTGACTATTAAAGCTTTATCTGAATTAAAAGTTCCAATTGAGTATGGAATCAATAATGAAAAATTGCAGGACAACAATGGCGAATATTCTTCAACATTTGTCGTTCAGCTCAATGGAACTGCCATATTTGTCAATGAGCAAGGAGAGGAGCAAGAAGTGAAATTTTCACATAAAGAAAGTGTTAATCACTTTGCTTCCAAAAAGGAGAAAAGGAGAAAAGATAAGGGTGAGGGAGATGAAGAACAATTAAGCCGCTCAGAAAAAAGAAAAAACAAAAAGATTCAAAGAAAATTAATACATCATCAAGAAGAAAACTAAATTGTGTTTTACCCTAGATATTTATTGACTTTATTAGTGTTTTCGCTGGCTTTCAGCTCATATACAGAAGCTCCAGCAAGCGAGCCATATTTTATCAAAATGAAAGGATTTAAGATCCTTACTTTTAATGCCAATAGAATAGAACTATCTTCAACTGCCGTATTTTTTAATACATATAAGTATAAAGCCAAACTAAAAGAAATAGATATTGATGTTTACTTAGAAGATAAATATTTGGGCAAAGTCAATAATTTTGAAGATATAGCCATTCCAAAATTAAGTGCTTTTGATATTCCTTTAATTTTAAATCTTAATCCACCGGGACCTGCGATAAGAAACTCATTGTGGCAGGGTACAAAATTACTGACCGGCCAAAAAGTGAAGATTAAATATGAGGGACATATTAAGCTGAAAGTTTTAGGATTTGTACCTATTGTTATTAAAGTAAAAGATGAAATGCTATATAAAATATATTGATAGCCAATAAATAATGTTTTATTTTAAATCTTAAATGAAAATCTTAGTAGATATTAATAAATGGAAAAGGAGAGAACATTTTTATTTTTTCTCCAAATTTGAAGAGCCCTTTTTTGGTGTTACTGTTCAAGTGGATTGTACTCAAGCCTTTTTAAAAGCAAAAGAGATACAAGTTTCATTTTTTCAATATTACTTGTATAGAGCACTCAAAGCAGCTAATGAAATACAAAATTTCAGATATAGAATAATTGATAATCAAGTATTTGAATATCAAATTATCAATGCCTCATCTACAGTAAATCGAGCTGATTTGACATTTGGCTTTTCATATATCCATTATTCATTGGATGAATATCTTTTTTATCAGAATACTTCTAATGAAATCAATAGAGTTAGAAATTCTCCAAATCTGATGCCTTTGGAGAATGGAGATGATGTGATTCATTTTTCTGCATTGCCATGGTTGAATTTTACAGGATTATCACATGCTAGGAGTTTTTCACATCCAGACAGCTGTCCAAAAATTTCTTTTGGTAAAATGATTGATATCAATGGTGAAAGAAAAATGTCTGTTTCAATTCATGTTCATCACGCACTGATGGACGGATATCACGTAGGATTATTTGTTGAAAGATTTCAGGATTTGCTCAATCAATAATCATCTATTTTAATAGAGTTTATTTTGATTCTTTTTGTTCCATAATTTATATTATGTTAAATAGGATATTTCAAATAATGATGATCCTACTATTTTTCATCCATGATGATAAAAAAATAAACTACCTCATCCACCACGTTTATAATAAGAAGCAACAAAGAATTAATAAAAACATTTTACTTATTGTGAGATAAAACAATACATTTGAAAAACAGAATAGATAATGAAGTCGTATTTATTGAAAGGCGGAGCAATAGTAAATGAAGGGAAAATTTTTCATTCAGATATTTTAATAGAAAATTCATTTATATCTAAAATTGACAAAAACATTTCACATCCAACGGCTGAAGAAATAAAATTAGATGGCTTATACATATTGCCAGGTGTAATTGACGATCAAGTACATTTTAGAGAACCTGGATATACTCATAAAGCGAATATTGCTACAGAAGCAGCAGCAGCAGTTGCTGGTGGCACTACTTCTTTCATGGAAATGCCCAATACTAATCCTCCTGCATTAACACAAGAATTATTACAGAACAAATACAATATAGCTTCTCAAGCATCTTTGGCCAATTATTCATTTTTCATGGGTACTTCAAACGATAATTTGGAAGAAGTTCTGAAAACAAATCCCCAAAATGTCTGTGGGGTAAAAATATTCATGGGTTCTTCTACAGGAAATATGTTAGTAGATAATGAGAAAACACTAAGAAATCTATTTTCTAAAGTAGAATTGTTAATTGCCGCCCATTGTGAAGATGAAAAAACTGTAAAGGATAATCTTGCTGAAGCACTTAAACAATACGGAGAAAATATTCCTGCTAATCAGCATCCCATTATTCGTTCAGATATTGGATGTTATAAGTCAACGAGTTTGGCTTTCGACCTTGCCAGAGAATATAATACAAGATTTCATGTATTACATATTAGCACGGCAATAGAAACAGCTTTAATGTCTAAAGAGAAATTATCTAAAAACAAAAGAATTACCTCAGAAGTCTGTGTCCATCATTTGTATTTCAGTGAAAAAGATTATGCCCAATTAGGTCATCTCATCAAATGCAATCCTGCCATAAAATTTGAAAGCGACCGCGAAGCTATTTGGGAAGCCCTTTTAGATGACAGACTAGATATCATTGCTACTGATCATGCCCCTCATCAATGGGACGAAAAACAGCAAGTATATACCAAGGCTCCTTCAGGCTTACCTTTAGTACAACATAGTCTAGTGATGATGTTGAATTTTGTGAAGCAAGGTAAAATCTCTTTAGAGAAGGTCGTAGAAAAAATGAGCCACGCTCCCGCTGTTTGTTTTAATATTGAAAAACGAGGATTTATCAGAGAAGGTTTTAAGGCTGATCTTGCAATTGTTGATTTAAATAATGATTGGAAAGTACAGAAAAACAATATTTTATATAAATGTGGATGGTCTCCTTTGGAAGGAAAAACTATGCATTCTAAAGTCATTCATACATTTGTAAGTGGACAGCTAGCTATGTACAATGGGCAATTACAAACATCTGTAAGAGGAGAACGTTTAACTTTTGAAAGAAATTAATATTATGAGTACAAAAAATATACATTCAGAGAATTATCAGTCTATTTGTGTAAAAGATCCTATCGTTGAATCCAATAATTCTCACATTCCTCCTATCTATGCTACTTCTACCTTCAGCTACGAAGATTTAGAAGCTGCATTTGCATTTTTTAGAGGAGAAAACCATATTTATACATATTCTAGATTTAGTAATCCAAGCAGTGCTTTTTTGGCACAGAAAATTGCTGAATTAGAAGTTTGTGGATTAAATATTGAAGCTCGAGGACTTTTGTTTTCTTCGGGTATGGCTGCCATCAGCGCTGCATTATTGTCTCAATTGAAAGAAGGTGATACAATACTTTGTCAATCAGTAATTTATGGAGCTGCTAGTGATTTTATTCATACTGATTTAGCCTCTTTTGGCATACAGACAATTGACCATGACTTGAAAGATTTTGAAGATGTTTTAAAAGTCATCAAAGGAAATCCAACAATTAAAGTTCTTTATCTTGAAACGCCAGCAAATCCCACCTTGAGTTGTGTAGATATTGAGGCTTTAAGTAAAATTGCTCATGAATATGAAATCAAAGTAATCATTGACAATACTTTTGCCACTTCATATATTCAACAGCCTTTCAAATTGGGGGCAGATATTGTCGTCTATTCATCTACTAAGTTTATGAATGGACATGGCACAGGAATATCTGGTGCTGCTGTCACTAAAAGTATAGATGACCACAAAAAAGTATTTAGAATTTTAAAGAACTTTGGTGGCGTTTGCAGTCCATTTGAATCATTTTTATTGAATAATGGAATCAAAACGCTCCCATTAAGAATCAACCAACATCAGCACAATGCACAGATGTTGGCAGACTATCTATTTCATCATGAAAAAATTAATAAAGTCAATTTTCTAGGTCTTCTCTCCCATCCAGATTATGAATTGGCTCAACGACAAATGTATGGAACAACAGGAATGATGAGTTTTGAAATTAAAGGTGGACTGAAAGCTGGTATGATTTTTCAAGAAAATATTCAATTCTGTACACGGACTGCTTCTCTTGGCACTGCTGATACGCTCATTACCCATTCTGCTTCTACTAGTCATGCCGTTATTCCTGAAGAAATTAGATTAAAAAATGGCATTACTCCAGGGCTTATAAGATGTTCGGTTGGATTGGAACATATAGATGATATTCTCAAAGATTTTGAACAAGCATTAGATAAGATTTAAATCAACTATTTTTTAGAAACAAACAATTACTCCTTGGTAAACTCTAAAAGATGAGTGTTTTTTTTATTTTATTGAACACTAAAACCCAGTTATATTTCGTTTTAATACGATAGAAGTTGAGAAAAATTATTTTGGGCAGATAGAAAAACCGAATTTATTATATATAAATATCAAAAAGGAAAATAAAATCTACATAATTGTCAAATATAATGAAACCTTTACCATATATTTTGTTGTTATAGAAAAGAATAAAATTATCTTTGCAAATTGTTAAAAAAGGTGAACTGAAATTATGCGTCAACTAAAGATTACTAAATCCATTACGAACAGAGAAAGCCAATCGCTTGAAAAGTATCTTCAAGAAATTGGAAAAGTAGATTTGCTTACTCCTGATGAAGAAGTAGATTTAGCACAAAGAATTAAACAAGGCGACCAAATAGCCCTTGAAAGACTTACTAAAGCCAACTTGAGGTTCGTGGTATCAGTAGCTAAACAATACCAAAATCAAGGTTTGACATTGAGTGACTTAATTAATGAAGGAAATTTAGGACTTATAAAAGCAGCTCAAAGATTTGATGAAACAAGAGGTTTTAAATTCATCTCATATGCAGTATGGTGGATTAGACAATCTATTTTACAAGCTTTAGCTGAACAATCTAGAATTGTGCGTCTTCCGCTAAACAAAGTAGGCTCACTCAACAAAATCAATAAAGCATTTTCTCAACTAGAACAAGAATTTGAAAGAGAACCATCTGCAGAAGAATTGGCTGAACTTTTAGAAATCAACAGAGAAGAAGTAGAGACAACATTAGGTGTTGCCGCTCGTCATGTTTCAGTAGATGCTCCTTTTCAGGAAGGAGAAGAAAATTCTCTTTTAGATGTATTAGAAAATACAAATTCTCCAAAAACTGACTCTCAACTTGAATATGTAGAGTCATTAAGAAAAGAAATAGACAGATCTTTAAACACCTTGACTGATCGTCAGAAAGATGTCATTATATATTACTTCGGTATCGGTGTC
This sequence comes from Chitinophagales bacterium, assembly GCA_023957235.1. Taxonomy (GTDB): domain Bacteria; phylum Bacteroidota; class Bacteroidia; order Chitinophagales; family JADIYW01; genus JAMLHH01. The sequence continues at coordinate 126,441 of JAMLHI010000007.1, forward strand.
GAACATCCGATGTCATTAGAAGACATAGGAGAAAAATTTGCTTTGACAAGAGAACGTGTCAGACAAATAAAAGATAAAGCTATCAATAAACTGAGAGCAACATCTCGTAGCAAACTGCTCAAAAATTACTTAGGAAACTAATATTGCTTTAAATTTATAACGAATCACTTAGTATGGGAGAAACAACTTTCGCCAATTCTGAATGGCATGAAAGAGAAAAAAAGGCATTAGATATTATCAATATTGCCGGCAAACTATGGTTGGACAGCTCTGTCGAATTAATTATTTTTAGAAGAAGTATTGTTGATGCAAGAGCAAGTGAAATTCTTAATCACCACGAATATGCTATCAACTACATTCAAGAACCTTTGACCATCCAGATTTCTTATGACATTTGTGAGGCTATTTCAAAATTGAATGTAGCCCCTTCAAAAATTGATATCGGTGTATTAGGTAAAGAATGGTTAAAAGAAGGAAAAGAATTTGAATCAATAGCAGATTTTGTAAAAGAAAGACTTCAAAATTTTATTGGGAAAGACAAAAGAGTTCTTCAACCGAAAGATGTTGTTCTTTATGGATTTGGACGTATAGGTCGCCTTGCCGCTCGTCTCTTAATTAATCAGACTGGAAAGGGTGAACAATTGAGATTAAAGGCTATCGTTACAAGAACAAACTCTGATTTAGATATCATTAAAAGGTCTTCATTATTAAGAAAAGACTCAGTTCATGGCAAATTTAGAGGTACTGTTATTGAAGATTTAGAAAACAAATCTTTGATAATTAATGGCCAACAAGTTAAAATGATTGCAGCTTCTAATCCAGCAGATGTTGATTATACAGAGTATGGCATTCACGATGCTTTGCTAATTGACAATTCTGGAGTATGGAGAGATGCTGAAGGTTTGAGTCTGCACCTCAAAAGCAAAGGAATTGCTAAAGTGCTTTTGACAGCTCCTGGAAAAGGAGATATTCCAAATATTGTATATGGTGTCAACCACGAAGAATATGCTCCAAGTTCAAATAATATATTTTCTGCTGCATCTTGTACAACCAATGGAATCGCTCCTGTATTGTCAGTCATCAATCAAGTATATGGTATTGAAAGTGGTCATATTGAAAGTGTTCATTCATACACTAATGATCAAAATCTATTAGACAACTTCCACAAAAAATTTAGAAGAGGTCGTTCAGCACCTTTAAATATGGTCATCACTGAGACAGGTGCGGCAAAAGCAGTTTCAAAAGTTCTCCCAGTTATTTCTAATAAATTCACTGGAAATGCTGTACGTGTACCGACTCCAGATGTTTCTTTAGCTATTTTGAACATCAACGTTTCTAAGGAGGTAGAGAGTATAGAATCTGTCAATCAAGTACTGAAAGAAGCTGCTTCTTTTGGAAAATTAGTAGAACAAATTGACTATTCTACTTCTACTGAATTAGTTTCTACTGACTGTATTGGAAATAATCACGCCTCAATTGTGGATTCACAAGCAACTTTGTTGGCTCCCAATAAGAAAAGTATTGTACTCTATGTATGGTATGATAATGAATACGGTTATACTTGTCAAGTTGTTAGACTGGCAAAATATTTGGCTGAAGTTCAAAGGCTAACTTATTATTAGTAGAATAATCAAAATTTTATTATAACCACTGCCCTATCGCAGTGGTTTTTTTATTATATAATTTTTCAATTTGAAGATTTCGGATTGAAGAATAGAGCTTCAATGAGTAAAACGATATTAGTTTGGATGAAATGGTGATTTAATTGCTAAAAAAAATGTTTTTTCAGTTGCTTATCTTATTTTTGTGCATTCAATAAAAAAGTAAGAATTATGTTTGAAAATCTGCAAGACCGCTTGGATTCAGCGTTTAAAAATCTGAAAGGTCAAGGAAAAATAACAGATCTTAATATCGCAGCAACAGTTAAAGAAATCAGAAGAGCTTTAGTAGATGCGGACGTAAACTACAAAATTGCAAAAGAATTTACTGATAAGATAAAAGATAAGGCACTAGGTGAAAAAGTAATTAATGCTGTTTCTCCTGGTCAATTGATGGTCAAAATCGTATCTGATGAATTGACTGAATTAATGGGTGGCAATGTTGAAGACATCAATATAAAAGGCAATCCAGCAGTAATCCTAATTTCTGGACTTCAAGGTTCGGGAAAGACAACATTTTCTGGCAAACTCGCCTATCATTTAAAATCCAAATTGAAACGTTCTCCCCTATTAGTGGCATGTGATGTGTACAGACCTGCTGCGATAGACCAATTGAAAGTATTGGGAGAGCAAGTAAATGTGGAAGTTTATAGTGAAATTGAAAATAAAAATCCTGTTCAAATCGCTCAAAATGCTATCGCTTATGCTAAGAGTAAAAATTATAATGTAGTTATAGTGGATACTGCAGGTCGTCTAGCAATAGATGAGCTGATGATGGATGAGATTGCAAGGGTAAAACAAGCAATACAACCACAAGAAACTTTATTTGTTGTAGATTCCATGACAGGCCAAGATGCGGTGAATACAGCAAAGGCATTCAACGATAAAATTAATTTTGATGGTGTCGTATTGACTAAGTTAGATGGAGATACTCGAGGTGGTGCTGCTTTATCAATAAAATATATTGTTGACAAGCCTATCAAATTTGTAAGTAGAGGTGAAAAATTAGACACCCTTGATGTATTCTATCCGGAAAGGATGGCTCAGCGTATTTTGGGAATGGGTGATATTGTATCATTTGTTGAGAAAGCGCAAGAGAATTTTGATGCTAAAGAAGCAGCAAGACTCCAAAAGAAAATTGTAAAAAATCAATTTGATTTTGATGACTTTTTAGGTCAATTGAACCAAATCAGAAAAATGGGGAATATCAAAGATTTGCTTGGAATGATACCGGGAATGGGCAAAGCATTGAAAGATATAGATATAGATGAAGGAGCTTTTAAAAAAATTGAAGCTATGATATCTTCTATGACTCCAACTGAACGGGCTAATCCTGATTTACTGAATGGAAGTAGAAAAAATCGTATCGCAAAAGGTTCCGGAAGTGACATTAAAGATGTCAATCAGTTTATCAAACAATTTGATGAAATGAAAAAAATGATGAAAAAGATGAGCACTATGGCTCCTGGAGGAAAAATAAAAATGCCATTTAAATAAAAATGGATATTGATATGATAAAAGAAGGCATCTAGGTATGCCTTTTTTTATTGATTTATACTAACTTCAATCATTATAAACTTTCTGAAAAGGATTTTTTATTTGAATTTTAAATAATAAACAATGGCGGAATTTCAACTTACTATGCCTAAAATGGGCGAAAGTGTCATAGAAGCAACCATTTTAACTTGGAATAAAAAGCCAGGAGATAGCATATTAGAAAATGATATTATTTTAGAAGTAGCCACCGACAAAGTAGATTCTGAAGTGCCTTCACCTATTTCAGGTGTATTGAAAGAAATTTTATTTAAAGAGAATGATATTGTTGCCGTTGACCAAGTGATTGCTATCATAGAAACAGACCAGCCAATTTCTTCAAAACCAGCAAAAGAAGTAAAAAATGTAGTTATTGAAGAATTAGAAAATCGCTTGGAAGAAAAACAGAACGAAGAGATAATTGTAAATGAATCCGAAGATGCAGCTCTTTATTTACTTAATCCAAAAATTACTCCCTCAATTCCTCAACAAAACCCAAAAAACTCAGAAAGATTTTATAGCCCTTTGGTATTGAATATTGCAAAAACTGAAAACATTTCAATGGCTGAACTTGACACTATCATTGGTAGTGGAGCAGAAGGAAGAGTCAATAAAGATGATGTTTTAAAATATCTTGAAATAAGAAATACACAACCCAAAACAATTGTAAATAAAGCATCTTCTTTCAATCAACAACTTCCTGTAAAAATACCTTCTGACCCCAAAGAATCTAATTCTATTGGTGATGAAATAATTGAAATGGATAGAATGAGGAAGTTGATATCTAGAAATATGCTTGAATCCAAAAGAATTTCTGCTCATGTATCTTCATTTGTAGAAGTCAATATGACAAATGTTGTCAAATGGAGAGAAAAGCATAAAGATAGTTTTAAAAAAAGGGAAGGTTTTAATTTGACATATATGCCCATTTTTACTGATGCTATTGCAAAAGCGATTAAAGATTTCCCTATGATCAATATTTCAGTAGATGGTGAAAAAATTATCAAGAAAAAGAATATTAATATTGGCATAGCCACTGCATTGCCAAGTGGTAATTTAATCGTTCCAATTGTAAAAAATGCTGACAGGATGAATTTGATTGGTTTAGCAACTACTATCAATCAATTGTCAGACAAAGCTAGAAACAATCAATTAACGGCAAGTGATATAGAAGGCGGAACATATACAATTTCAAATATTGGGACATTTGGCAATATTTTAGGAACTCCGATTATTCCTCAACCACAAGTAGCCATAATGGCTGTAGGGGCGATTACCAAAAAGCCTGTAGTCATTGAAACAGAACATGGAGATTTGATAGCTATTCAACACATGATGTATCTTTCTCACACTTATGACCATAGAGTCGTTGATGGAGCTTTGGGAGGAATGTTTGTAAAGCGAGTAGCTGAATATTTAGAAAATTTCGATATTCATCAAGATATTTAAACTGTATTATTAACTATAACAAAAACTAATATTTTATTATGAAATGGGAAGGAAGGAGACAGAGTAGCAATGTTGAAGATCGCAGAGGAATGGGTGCAGGGAAAAAAGCCATTGCAGGTGGTGGAATTATTGGAGTCATTGTGTTATTACTTACAATTTTTGGTGGGGAAACTGGGCAGCAATTAGCACCAATACTGAATCAAATTCAACAGCAAAGTACTCCAACAGACAATTCAGTACAAAGGGAATTAACTGAGGAGGAAAAACAATTAGGGCAATTTGTATCTACTGTATTTGGAGATACTGAAGATATTTGGCATCAAATATTTAGGGATAATGGTTCTGAATACCAAGAACCCACTATGGATTTATTTACCGGTCAAGTCAGTACAGGCTGTGGTGATGCAAGTTCTGCTGTAGGACCTTTCTATTGCCCTGCAGACCAGAAAGTCTATATGGATTTAGATTTTTTTGAAGAGTTAAAAAATAGATTTGGTGCAAAAGGAGGAGATTTTGCAATCGCTTATGTCATTGCACATGAAGTGGGACATCACATTCAAAATTTAATGGGCACAAGTAGCAAAGTAAGGCAAGCACAACAGGGACGCAGTGAAGCAGAAGCCAATCAGCTTTCAGTCATGCAAGAATTACAAGCAGATTTCTATGCAGGAGTCTGGGCGCATTACAATCAGAAATATATTGAAGAAGGAGATATTGATGAAGCTATTAGTGCTGCAAATGCAGTTGGAGATGATGCAATTCAGAAACGAGTCCAAGGTCATATTGTTCCAGATGCTTTTACTCATGGCACATCCGAGCAACGTAAAAGATGGTTTTTGAAAGGATTTACAAGTGGAGATATTCGCCAAGGCAACACTTTTGATGGCATTTGATAAGGAAAAAAGAAGGGTCAATTTACTTTTTCAAAATTAGACCCTCGTCTTTTAAAACAGATTTGACCATGTTAGTAGCACAAAATGAACCCATAGTTAGAATACTATAAACACTATTTTCTCTTCTTCCTGTCTTTTTTAAGATAGCTTCGATATTATATCCTTTATTATACAAATCAACTACAGTACCATAAAAATCTTGAAAATCTTGCAGTTTTTTCTGTAAATGAAGTTTGCCATTTTTCAACTTAGGATTATGGCTACATAAAAGTGTATCGAAATCAAGATTCGTTAAAAGTTGGAGACTTTCTATCTGTTGCTTCATGCTTTCAAAATCTGCAAAATATTTGATTTTATCAGCAACATAAAGATCTCCACTAAAAAGCCAACCTTTTTCTTTTGAATAATAAGCAAAATGATCTACAGAATGGCCTGGTGTATGAATGGCTTGTAATTGAGTTAACCCTGTATCTATCAGTTGGTTGTTATCGATTTTAAGAACATTTACGCTGTCAACATTGCCCGTTAGATATTTTGCCAATGGAGATAATTTCATTCCATTTTTCAAAAATCCAACTGTTTGTGCGTGTCCATATACCGGAATTTTAAACAAGTTGCTCAAAAAGCTGGCATTCCCTGAGTGATCTTCATGATGATGAGTCAAAATAATTTTCTTAACATTATGATTTTCAAGGCTTTTAATAACGATATCTCTACTATGACTTTGACCAGTATCTATTAAAGTGTCTCCTAAAAAATAGACATAAACAGTCTGCACATTTTTATTGAATCTATAGACAGAAAATCTATAACCATACAATCCTTCTATTTGCAAACTCTTGACTCCTATCATTATTTCATTTCATTTAAATACAATATTACTTATTGAACAGAACTCTAACAAATTCATTAGATGGTTTTTTGATAAACATGATGATTATCTAAAGAAGATTTCAGTTTATAAAGTAGAATATTATTCAATCTTTATCATGAAAAGACTATTTTTACAGTTTTACTATAATTAGCAGATGAAGAAAATATTAGTTGCCAATCGTGGAGAAATAGCCATCAGAGTCATGAGAACAGCCAAAGCAATGGGTATTAAAACTGTTGCTGTATATTCAGAAGTGGACAGATTAGCGCCTCATGTCAGATTTGCTGATGAAGCAGTCTGTATAGGTGCTGCTGCTTCCAAAGAATCATACCTTCGCATGGATAAGATTATCGAAGTCTCCAAACAACTAGGTGTTGATGCTATTCATCCTGGCTACGGTTTTCTTTCTGAAAACTCACAATTTGCTAAGCTGGTAACAGATGCTGGAATCACATTTATAGGCCCCAGTACTCATGCAATTGAAGTAATGGGTAGCAAATTGGCAGCTAAACAAGCTGTGGCTGAATTTGGAGTTCCTTTGGTTCCTGGCACAGATCAGCCTATTTCAGAAATTAATAAAGCAATTGAACTTGCAAAATCTATTGGTTTTCCAGTTTTAATTAAAGCTTCTGCCGGTGGTGGTGGAAAAGGAATGAGATTGGTAGAAAGAGAAGAAGACATTGAAGAGCAAATGAATATGGCTGTCAGTGAAGCTATTTCAGCCTTTGGAGATGGTAGTGTATTTATTGAAAAATTTGTAAACTCACCTAGGCATATTGAAATTCAAGTACTTGGCGATACACATGGCAATATTGTATATTTATTCGAAAGAGAATGTTCTGTCCAAAGAAGACATCAGAAAGTGGTAGAAGAAGCCCCTTCAGCTGTAGTATCTTCTGAAATGCGTGAAGCGATGGGCAAAGCAGCTGTACAAGTAGCAAAAGCCGTGAATTATGTAGGTGCAGGTACGGTTGAGTTTATTGTAGATGAACAATTAAATTTTTATTTTCTAGAGATGAATACACGATTGCAAGTGGAGCATCCAGTTACAGAAATGATAACAGGAGTTGACCTTGTACGTGAACAGATTCAAATTGCACAGGGTTTTCCAATTTCTTTCCAACAAGAAGATTTAAAAATATTGGGGCATGCCATTGAATTGAGAGTATATGCTGAAGATCCAGAAAATAATTTTCTTCCTGACATAGGGCATTTGACGACTTATCGTCCACCAGTAGGCCATAATATCCGTGTAGATGACGGAATGGAAGAAGGCATGGATATTCCTATTTATTACGATCCAATGATTGCCAAATTGGCTGTTTATGGAGAAAATAGAGATAAGGCAATTGAAAATATGAAAAAGGCTATAGATGCTTACCATATTGTTGGAGTGAAAACAACATTGCCATTTGGGACTTTTGTGATGAATCATCCAGCATTTATTTCAGGACATTTCAACACAAAATTTGTTGATAATTATTTCAAACCTAACGAGTTCAAAGCAACTGAATTTCAAATTGCTGCCATCTTAGCTGCAAAAATTCTTCATGAAAAAAATGAATTTGAATTAGTTTCAGAAAAAGGTAATTTAACAAGAAGAAGTAAGTGGTTATTCAACAGATAGTCGTTCATTTTCAGTCATAATAACAAACTCTTGATCTATCACTAGAAGTTGTTCAACTAAACAATCAATAAACTTTTGGCCATAAACAGAGTAAAAATTCAAAAAGTTGTCATGCCTTTCCTGTAATGTATGATTGGGGAAATAGGTATGATACAACCCATCTATTTGTCTGAGAATAGTTTCATTTTTATGCTTAATAGAACGTAGCATTTTTCCTTCTATTTGTGAGAGAATTGACTGAATTTTCTGTGCATCAGCACCGACAGCTGGACCTAATGTCGAGTCAATTTGACAGGCTTTCTCCTTGATTTTATCCATCCATTCATGAATAAAATTTTTCTCTACTTCCAAGTCAGGTTGAACATCTATTTTTTCTAATAAATATTCTTTTTTAAGAATTTCTTTATCCTTAAAAATGGCTGAAACATGCAAATTCAGTTTTTGAAATTTTTGAAAATTGCTATTATTGACCCACATCAAAGATGTACGCGGAATCACAACAGGAAAACTTACTTGATGGTACTTAAAAACTTCGGTAGTTTGCATCCAATAAGCCACTTCGCTTCCTCCTCCAATAAATCCGATAGAAGGGAGAACTGCTTGTTGAAATAGTGGTCTGAGAATCACATTAGGACTAAACCTTTCAGGATGTTGATTTGCCTCTTCCACTAAATCTTCTAAATTCCAAATATTATCACCAATCTTAAATTTGTGATTATCAATAGGTTCAATTTTTGTTCTAAAAGTATCACTTAAATAAAATAAATTGACTGCTCTTCCATTGGCTTGAGCATGATAACCATATTCCTTTAAAAGCTCTGATCGCTTCAAAAGCAATTGAAAAGATTTTTGTTGTATAATTTCATTTTGAATAATCTTCGACAATGGTACTTTAAGCGAATAATCATCTCCATTAACAACCAATAAGCCATGCTTTCCAAACAAGCCATTGACAAGTTCTCTATTTGCTCCCTCTACCGTCTTGTGAAGGTAGGATTTGCGGATTAAAGACTGAATATCATTAGGATTATTTTCTCCCAATTTATCTAATACCTGCTGAATACATTCTTGAATATTATCTAAAGAAAATCTTCCTACCGGTCCTGATTGTTCAGTATTCCAAGTGTATTTATTGCCAAATAGAAATATATGATTAACTTCCTCAAAATCATGATCTTCACTTCCCATCCAGTACACAGGAACAAAATTTTTATCAGGATATTTAGATTGTAGTTCTCTCGCCAATGAAATAGTATTGGCTATCTTAATTACATAATACAATGGTCCTCCTAAAAAAGACAATTGGTGAGCAGTGGTTACACAGAAAGTATTATTCTCTTTGAGTGATAAAATATTTCGTCCAACTTTGTCAGAAATCTCAATACCATCATACTGCTTAAAGATGGTTTCAGAAAGTTGATCTCTATCAATAAATAAAGAATAGTCTTCCTTTATTCTTTCATCAAAGCCCTCCCATCCTATTGAAAATTGGGGCTGGAGTATATCAGGAAATTTATTTTGAGTGTAGTCAGATAAAAGTTTTGAGAAAAAACTTAGCTCATTAAATCTGTAAGAGTTGATTTGCATATAGTGATTCAAACAAAAATGCTAGAGAATTGTTGAAAAGTCTTAAAATAACTTTCTTAAATTTTCCAACATGCTATAAGGTGCATCAATAGATGCAGAATTAGCTAAAGCATCAGGGACATTCCCACCAGGGCTACTATATGCTTGATGTTCTACTTCTACCCAACCATTTCCTATCGGTGTAATTTTCCAAAATCCTTTCATTTTATCAACTCTCACAATTCCTTTGACCTCAGGCTTCAAATCATTTACAGCCGAAACTTTAATTGTCACTGAACCATTTTTGGCGATAGGTTCTATGTGGTATAATGTCACAATATCTCTATTAGAAGCAGGCCAAGGTGTTTCAATTATCATATAGGTATATAAATTATTGACTCCTTCAGTTTTTAGTAGTTCTATGCTACCCTTTTTGGCTTTATAAATAAATAGATCTTGTTTTTTATAGTCTGTGAGAACTTTGAGTACATCTTCCACTTTCGCCTTAAACTGTATAGAACCTTTAAACTCTTTTAGTTTACTTCCTTCAATCTTTCTATTATAAATTTTGATTCCATTTTTCTCTTTTACTAAGTCCCAATTACCTTGAGCAAACACGACATTTAAAAGAGATAGACAACTCAATAAGGTAGAAAATATTAGCTTCATTCTATGTTTTTTATTTTTATAGCGAAAAACATGCCTAAAATAGAAAATAAATTTGATTTTTAGTTTTCAAAATATTACCTTTGCATCATGAACTAATACCGAGATTCTCTCGGAACTTTTTCATAGTGGGGGTTAATGGGATATCGAAAGATATCCCTTTTTATTTGTTCTTTTTTGAGAAGGATACCATTTGTATATTTTTGATAATCACTTAGCTTTGTTTCATGTCCCAATTAATCATTTTATGTGTTCAGATCATTTACATTTGTTTGGCATGGAGTCTATTGACTTTTAGCATTCATCCATTTGCAGATGTTTTTTCTCTTTTTTTTCTAGATACCAAGGCTCCTGAATGGACCACACATACCAATTATCTCTTTGCTATCTTATTTCTGACAACAGGCATTAGTATATTATTAAGACTGAAAGTGTTCAAGGAATTGACCCAAATTTCTTTGACTTTTTTAGTTGTTTTATGGTTCGCCATGATAGCTCAGCCACATCTATTTTTTATCAATATTTTTAAATACGCCTATATTATTCTAATTCCTTTGATATTTTATATGATTTATTCAAAAAAAGCAAAACACATTTATCAAATAATCAATTTGACCATTGCCTCCTATTTGATTTATATTCCAATAGGCTTAGGACAATTCTTTTTAAATACATTTTCTAATCCTTATGCATTGATTTTGACTGGTATTTTTTCCATTATAGCTTTCATTATTATATTAATGCTTTATTCAAGAAAAAACATTGTCTTTGGGCTAAAATTATCAATTCTATTTTTCCCTTTGGGTATATTTTTAGAACTTTTGCCATTAATTGATATACAAAGAAATTTCAATCAACTTTCTTTAATCATTCTATCTTTCGTCCCTGTTATTTTCACTTTATGGTTTAAAAACATGAACAAATCAACGATGGAATAAAATAAGCACCTTAAATCTCTATTTGTAAAAAATTCTGGAGAATTTGATTGCCAATACCTGCACTTTTTTCGGGATGAAATTGGCAAGAGTAAAAATTTTCTTTGTGCAAGGATGCTGAAAACGCTTGGATATAATCACACGACGCAGTAGTTTCTTTAACTAGTTCTACATAATAACTATGAACAAAATACACATAACTTTTTTCAGGTATATCTTTGAATAATTCACCTTTCAAATCATAAATACTATTCCACCCAATTTGAGGAATTTTTAATGATAAAGAGTTTGACTGGAACTTTTTCACCTGAGCATTAAAAATCCCTAGGCATTCTACATCTCCTTCTTCAGAATGTGAGCACATCAATTGTTGTCCTAAACAAATTCCTAAAAATGGCTGTGTCAAACTCTTCAAAACTTTATCCAATTCTCTCTCTTTGAGATATGTCATTGCACTTTTTGCCTCTCCTACTCCAGGAAAAATGATTTTATCAGCATTGATAATTAAATCTGGGTCATCAGTAATTTTTGCTTCAATTCCCAAACGGTTAATTGCTTCATATACACTATGAGTATTTCCCCCATTATATTTTACGATAACAATATTCTGTTGAGTGAACATGAGCCTGATTTACAATCAAAATTAACAAATCCTCATAAGGCTCAATATCGCAATATGGAAAATAACAAAAAAATAAGATTAAAAACGCTTCTGACATCCATTCAACATAAAACAGTTATCTCCTGTCTAGATGTATAAAAATCAGAAAATATACTGAATTCAAGCTCTAAATATAACACCACACGAAGATAATGTTTTAGCAGATGGTTAAAAATTGTATTTTTTCTAGACCTATTATTTAGGATGTTTTGAATTCTATTGATTTGATGAGAGTAGCTCAAAAGAAATAATCAATCAATAATCTATGATTGTAAAATTTATCTTTTAATAAAAGTGTCAAGCAACACTACTACCCTCACCAATTAATAATTTAACGATATTATTTCACCCTCAGATATTAACTATCTATCTATTTTAAGCCCCTTTAGAATCAGAAGGATTTGCACAACATTCTAATTCTGATTTCACACCCATTATTTTGAGAATTGAATTCAAAGGACAAAAATTTGTGAGTGAAAATTGAAATAAATTAGCACCAACAAATGCAGCTATCCATATAAAATTGATATTGATAAAATATGCTCCAAAAACAGATATCAATATCATTGTACCTGCAAATAGTTTGATATAACGTTCTCTAGTCATTTCGAATAGTTTAAAAAATTTAATTATGTTTTTCAATAGAAGAAATTGCAATATGCACTTTAGATTGAACATTGCAAGTAGCATTTAAGGCCTCCACTGCATCAAAGACATTTGTAGCTTTCTCACTTTCAACCATAATGAAAAAGCTGATGGAATCCACCTTATTCATTTCTGTTCCATACCAATTTGAGCCCACTGCATCTTTAGAACTGTCTCTAAATCCAATTACTGTATTATAGGAATAAGACAATACTTGTTGCTCAGATAAAAGCTTTTTCACTTTATCTTCAAAAGCTTTCACAGCGGTAATGATTATCATTTTCATTGTTTATTATTTTATGTTCAAAAATTATAGGATGCTTCCTTTGACGACTATATTCAAAGGAAGCATACCAATCGTTAATTATTATTAGCTTCCCATTTTTTATGTTCTACTATATAATATATCAAAGGCACGACAAGCAATGTCAAAATAGTAGATACAATTGCTCCTGCTACTAAAGAGATAGCTAAACCTTGAAAAATAGGATCAAACAATATAATTGAAGCTCCAATTACTACTGCTCCAGTAGTCAACAAAATAGGTGTAGTTCTCACCGCGGCAGCATCAATAATAGCCTGTTTAATAGCGATACCATCATTTAAACGAATTTCTATAAAGTCTATCAACAACACCGAATTTCGCACCATTACTCCAGCTAAAGCAATCATTCCGATAAATGATGTCGCAGTAAAATAGGCTCCTAACAACCAGTGTCCTAACACTATACCTATCAAAGACAATGGAATAGCAATCATCATCACAATTGGAGTTTTAAAGTTTTGAAACCACCCTACTATCAACATATAAATAATTATCACTACTACCAAGAAGGCGATTCCTAAATCCCTAAATACTTCTAAAGTAATTTGCCATTCTCCATCCCATTTGACAGTATATTCTCTATCATCTTCTGGCTGTCCCATATATATTTCATTCAGTGTATATCCTTTAGGCATTTCAACTTGTTTTAGCTTCTCGCCCATTCCCAAAATTGCATAAGCTGGACTTTCTAAAGCTCCTGCCATATCAGCTAGGACATAAACTACTCTTTGTTGATCTTTTCTACTTATAGATTTTTGAACCGTATCTAGCCTAGCTTCTATCAAATCACCAACTGATACCATATTACCTTGCTGACCTTTGATTTTCATCCCTTTGATATCATCAATGCTCGTTTTGTCTTTATTATCCAACGCTAATACTATACCAATAGGGTTAACAGTTTTCTCGTCATAAAGATTAGATATAGGAAACTCTCTTAGCAGATAAGTCAAATTTCCTACTGCTTGTTGAGGTGCTACCCCATTGAGCATAGCTTTCTCTTTATCGACTTCCAAACGATATTCCACTTGAGTGTCTTCTACTCCCCAATCAACATCGACAACATCATCTGTACTTTTAAGAATCTCTTTTACTTTGTAGGCTACTTTAATTTGCTCCTGATAGTCAGGACCATATATTTCTGCAACTATAGTAGATAGTACTGGAGGTCCAGGTGGAACTTCGACAATTTTTACATTAGCACCATATTTACTAGCAATTTTTTGAATTTCTGGTCTTGCATTCTTTGCTATTTCATGACTTTGTGTTTTTCTATGTTCTTTATGCAGAAGACTAACCTGAATATCAGCCATATTACTCCCACCTCTCAAATCATAATGGCGGACTAATCCATTGAAAGTAATTGGAGCTGATGTACCCACGTAATTTTGATAATTCACTACTTCTGGTATAGTCGTGAGATACTGAGCTATCTCTTTTGTAACCGCCGAAGTGCGCTCTAGTGTGGTGCCTTCAGGCATATCAATCACAACTTGAAATTCATTTTTATTATCAAAAGGTAACATTTTAACTGCCACAGATTTGGTAATAAACATAGCGCCTGAACCTATTAGCAATACTATTGTACCTAATAGTATTAGATTACGTTTTTTAGCACTATCTAGCAAAGGCATTTGCACCTTATTGAAGAACTTGTATATCCAACTATCCTCATGGTTATCTTCTTGATGTGCAACATCTATTTTGTCTTTTCTCACTAATAAATGATAGCCTAAGTAGGGAGTAATCGTCAATGCAATAAATAAAGACAACAACATAGCAATCGATGCGCCTATGGGCATTGGACTCATATAAGGACCCATCATCCCTGATACAAATGCCATAGGTAAAATAGCAGCTATAACAGTAAAAGTTGCTAAAATTGTCGGATTGCCCACTTCATTAATAGCATATATAGCTGCATCTTTGAAAGGTAATCTTCTCATGTGAAAATGTCTGTGCATATTCTCAGCTATGATAATACTGTCATCTACTACTATTCCAACTACAAAAACTAAAGCAAATAAGGTAATCCTATTGAGTGTATATCCTAAGATATAATAGCTAAATAAGGTCAGTGCAAAGGTCAATGGAACAGATAGGAAAACCACTAATGCTCCTCTCCAACCCATAGCAATAGTTACTAAAACCGTAACAGCTACTATGGCTATTAACAAGTGAAACAACAATTCATTGACTTTATCTGAAGCAGTCTCTCCATAATTTCTAGTTGTCTCAACGTGCACTTCATTAGGAATAAGCTCTTTTTTTAAGGACTCTACTTTATTTAAAATCTGCTCAGAGATTTTCATCGCATCTGCTCCTTTCACCTTACCAATAGATAAAGTTACGGCTGGATATTCAGATGGATTTTGGGCGTACTTTTCATTATATTTACTATAACCAAAAGACACATAGTTACGAGCGGTACCTGGTCCATCAATAATCTTAGCTACCTGCCTTAAATAGACTGGCATGTTTTGATTGACACCGACTATTAGATGCTCTACATCTTCTTTAGTTGATAAAAACTGACCCGTAGTAATCAAGAATTCTTGATCATTATTGACAAAGCTACCCGATTGCATGCTACCATTATTGACTTGTATCATCTGCATAATGCCCATAGCATCTACTCCGTTTTCAGCCATTTTGTCCTTGTCTAATATTACTTTTAATTCTCTAGGTCGTCCCCCGATTAATTTAACATTAGAAACATTTTTGATTTTTTTAATCTCAGACGAAACCTCCTCTGACAATTGCCTGATTTGATAATCATCATATTGTTCACTCCAAAGCGTCAAACCCAACATGGGCACATCGTCAATCGAACGAGTTTTGACCATTGGAGGCATAACACCTTGAGGAAATATATTTTGATTTTTAATCAATTCATCATATAATTTCACATAAGATCTTTCAATATCCTCACCAACATAAAACTGAACAATTATCATGGCCTGTCCATTCATTGCAGTACTATATAGATGCTCTACTCCTTTGATATTGGAAAGAATCTTCTCTAAAGGTTCTAACACCCTACTCTCTACTTCTTTTGGACTAGCTCCTGGATACCCTACCATGATATCTACCATTGGAACATTTATCTGAGGCTCCTCCTCTCTTGGAATGAGCGTCGAACTATACACCCCTATTATCATCAACCCAATCATCAACAAAAGTGATAACTTGGAATCGAGAAACATAGATGCAATTTTACCTGAAATACCTTCTTGCATTTTTATATCTTTTAGTTATATTTTATGATTTGAATTGTAACAATCACTGAAAACATAATTTCTATATTATTTTACACTTACTCTTGAACCATTAAACAATCTCCCATCAGCACTAACTATATATTTTTCTCCAACTGATAGTCCAGAAAGCACTTCTACTTGCTCTCCATAAGATTTACCTAGTCTCAACCATCTCAAAATGGCAGTTTGATTTTCATTGATTACATAAACACCTTGTAACTGACCTTGATTGACAATGGCTTCTTGAGGCAATAAAACAATATCTTTCTGCGTACTATTAGATTTTTCAACTTGAAATATTGCATTAACAAACATACCTGACAGAATAGAAAAATCATTTTTATCCAAGTTTACTTTCACAATATATTGGCCTCCAGTATTTTTTGCTGAAGTACTTACTTCTACCACTTTACCATTGACCGTTTTATTCAACGATTTCACATTGACATTTACAGAAATCCCTTGACGAATATTGGCAATATCACTTTCAGAAACCATCAGAACGGCTTGAAGCTTAGAGTCGTTTTCTATACTCATCAATGGCATACCAGGATTAGCCATATCTCCTGCTTTAGCAAATGTTCCAGTCACTACTCCTGAAAGAGGTGCAGTAATATTGGTGTATGCAAATTGAGCCATTACTTCATTTCTCATTTGTTTGGCTACTTCCATACTAGCTTTTGTCATCTCCAAATGTGTAGTTATATCATCCAACTCTTTTTGAGTAGCACTTTTTTGATTAAAAAGTATTACATATCTATCATAATCACGTTTAGCACTATTATAAGCAGTAGTTGCTTGATTGATACTCGCTTCCACTTGTGCTTTTTTAGCTAACAAATCTGTACTATTTATTGTAGCTAACAATTGACCTTGCTTCACTTTCTGTCCAATCTTTACATTAAAAGAGGTGATATATCCCATCATTCGTGTACTAATATTTACACTATTTTCAGCTTCAATTTTACCACTAGCAGTAACATACTTAGATGTACTACTTCCTTCTACTTGTTGGACATTCACACTTACAGCAGGTAATTCCTTTCTTACTGGTTCATTTTCTCTACCACACGATGCTATTACAAAGACGAGAGCAATCGTCATAATAGATAAATAAAATTTCTTCATTATTTAGTTGTTTTAGTTACTTAGTTAAAAAATCGATTTGAATTATAGATTCATTATAGTCTTTGACAGCTTCCCAATACTTAACATTTCTCTCAATGATAGCTGCTTGAGCAATCAATACGTCAGAAGTTTTTTCAAGACCTTGCTGATATCTATTTTCGAGCAATCTTAGTACTTCATTAGCTTGAACTGTAGCCATTTTGGCCAAGTCTATTTTTGCTTGATGAGTGATTAAATCCCTTTTTGCTTTTTGCAAATCCAACTTGTTTTTTTCAATATATAGTTGCATTTCACCTTCTGCTTTATCTACCTTAATACGATTCAATTTTATCTTATGATAAGTCTCGTTGCCATTGAAAATATCCCATGAAATTGAAGCACCTACGAGATAACCATTATTACCAAATCCAAATGCTTTTTTATCATAAAGATTATACTCTCCAAATGCATTAATTTTTGGCAATAGTGCTCTTTTATACATTGTTGTCATATTGTTTTGAGCAGTGATACTACCTTTCATAGCCATAATGTCCTTCCGACCTTCAAAAAAACTGGGATCAACATCAATAGATACATTCTGTATCATTTCAATGGTAGGCATATAATTATTTTCTGTTTCTACACCCATCAGCCATGATAAATAGTTAGAGATATTAGAGATATGATTATTGATTTCATTTGTCCTGTTTTGCACATCAGTAAGTCCCACCTTAACCATCAAAACATCTGAAGCTT
This sequence comes from Chitinophagales bacterium, assembly GCA_023957235.1. GTDB lineage: Bacteria > Bacteroidota > Bacteroidia > Chitinophagales > JADIYW01 > JAMLHH01. The sequence continues at coordinate 144,396 of JAMLHI010000007.1, forward strand.
TAGCATAACCTTGTTGCTCCATGTTCTCAGTATTGCGCAATACTTCTTGATAGGCTATCACCCCTCTTTCAACCGCTTCTTTCGCTTTATATAAATATTGAAGATTATTATAAGATTTCTTTATTTCTACCTCCAACATATCTTGGGCAAATTGTTTTTGATAGTTTATAGCTTGTATCTTTGCTTGAATAGCCTTTCTAGCTGGGAAAATATCAAAATTTAAAATAGGTTGTTGTAAAGAGAACTTAGTGTTAAAATGTCCAATTCCGTCAGGGTCATTTAACAAATCAGGATGAAAGTCCATTTGTGTTATTCTACCTTGTTGTAATTTGAATCCAAAAGCATTTAATGGGTCATTGGTATGAAATCCAACATAATTCATTGATACTCTAGGTAAGAAGGCTGACAAAGTACCATTATACTCTTCTTCACTCTGACGAACATCATGTTGCTGTACCTTGAGCTGAGTATTATTCAACTTCATTGACTCAATAGCCTTATCTAAATCTAGAGGAGTTTGAGCATGTAAAGGCAGAACCAGCGCAATGGATATCCAACCTAACAAATTCTTTTTCATTGTAATTTTATTTTCTGCAAAGGACGAAGTATAAAACAAGAGTGTTTGTAACAGTTGTTACCTAAGCAGCATTCATACTGAAAAAAATATTTCTTAAATTTTATAATGATAGTATTTGAGAGCAAAAGTTTCACTTATCCTTTATTGGATTAAACAATAGCAATCAATAAATCATATTGGCATTTTTTCTACATCATGATAAACAAGAAAATATCATCAAAAATATATTGATTGCTTTCTTATAAGAAAGATGTAATGACAATGCACCTATTCGATAATTGTATAATGTTATTAATTAAATAACAATAGAATAAGAGAATTAATAGTACAATATTTCAATTTTGTAATTAAAATATTTATTGATGTTAGAGTTGATTAAACAACCTTGGCCATGGTATGTTGCTGGCCCTTTAATAGGCTTGACTGTTCCCATTCTTCTAATTTTGGGTAACAAGCCTTTTGGAATAAGTTCATCTTTAAAACATATTTGTGCATCTTGTCTCCCAGTAAGACCGTCTTATTTTCAATATAATTGGAAAGAAGAGATATGGAATTTATTTTTTGTCTTTGGCATTTTTTTAGGAGGATTGATATCAGTTACATTGTTAAACAACCCCAATCCTATTGATTTGAATCCAGCTTTAGTCACTGAACTGGCAAAATATAATATTACCGATTTCAGCAGTATTATTCCTACTCAAATTTTCAATTGGCATAGCTTGCTATCACTAAAAGGATTTATTTTAATAGTTGTAGGTGGATTTTTAGTTGGATTTGGTACTAGATATGCTGAAGGATGTACAAGTGGGCATACAATCATGGGGCTATCAAATTTACAGTGGCCTTCCTTAGTTGCTTCAATTTGTTTTATGGTAGGCGGAATAATCATGGCCAATTTTATTTTACCTTTTATTATTTCACTCTAATTCTATCTGTCATGTCAAAAAATAGAGAACTTACTTGGATAGGAAATCTAAAATACGTTATTGTAGGTATTTTTTTTGGAATCGTTTTTGTCAAAGCAGAAATTATCAGCTGGTATAGAATTCAGGAAATGTTTCGTTTTCAAGCCTTCCACATGTATGGAGTTATTGGTAGTGCAGTATTAGTAGGGATTATTTCTGTTTGGCTCATTAAAAGACTAAATATTAAAACTATCGGTGGAGAACCTATTTCTATAGCGCCGAAGTCTTTCAATAAAGGTCAAGTTTATGGAGGACTTTGCTTTGGTTTTGGTTGGGCATTGACAGGCGCATGTCCAGGTCCTTTATATGCTTTAATAGGAACAGGAGCTTCTGTTATTCTTATTACATTGATTAGTGCTGTACTAGGAACAATGGCTTATGGTGTATTGAGAGACAAGCTACCTCATTAACCTAAAAGAATATTCTATTTAAAATTTTGAAAATTTGTAGCGAATTTTTCAGCAAAAATTCAAGGAAAATTTTAACACTTTTAACTTCCTAAAAAAGTATAAGTTCTAGCAATTCATATTCAGGCAAGAGAATAAATTGATATCTCTAATTAAATTAGTTAGGAATAGAAGGTTACTAAAGTAAAAATTCTATCTAATTTTCTTTATTTTCAAGTCAATTATAAAAAATTGTGCTTTCCATTCATTCTTTGGTAAAAAATGCCGCATGGATATTCTCAGGTTTGCTGTTTGCACAAATCATTAATTTTTTATTTGCGCTTGTCTTACCTAGAATCTATGCTCCAGAAGATTTTGCACTTTTTGGATTATTTCTTTCAAGTGTCATGATATTATTCGAAATTGTAAATTTCAGATTAGATCATGCATTGATGCTTCCTAATATTGAAGAAGAAAGCATATATATATATAGAAAAGCTATTTTTTATGGATTTATATTGGCATTCATCGTTTTATTGATTGGGATAGTCACTTTTTTCAATTCATGGCTCACAGAAGGAAACTACATAATCTTTTGGATAGCCTTGAGTATATTTCTTCAAGGAATTATTCAACCTACATTTTCTTTTTGCAATCGAATCCAATCATATACTATCATGAATATTGCAAGGATAGGTCAAGCAATTGGGATGGGTTTGGTTAGTTGCATACCCTATTTTATTTATGAATCAAAAGTATGGTTAATCGAAGGATTTGTTTTTGGTCAATTCATAGTCATCATTGTTTTATATCCAGTCATTTTTAGAAATTTCAAATTGCCAATATTGAAAAAAAATTATTCATTAGCTAGCTATTCGAGTTTCCCAAAATATGGAGTATGGTCATCTCTATTGAATACAATATCAAGAAACTCAGTAGTTTATCTGTTAAATTTTTTCTTTGTACCTTATTATGTTGGACTATATACTTTTAACAATAAGTTGATTCAAGCACCTTTATCATTAGTCACTAGTTCAATAGGTCAAGTGTTTTTCAGGGATGCAAGTCAAACAAAGACACAACTTGAACTAAAATCTTTAAGTGATTTCACCCAGAAAATATTAACAATCATTGCTATTGCCCCTATATGCATTCTATGGATTTGGGGACCAGATATATTTGAAATATTATTTGGAAAAGAATGGAGAGAAGCGGGTGAGATTGCCAGATATTTGAGTCTGTGGTATGGCACATCACTAATCGTTACACCTCTAAGTATGTTGATAGATATAAAAGCAAAGCTCAAATGGGAACTAAGTTATAATATTCTATTTTTTATTTTCAGAGTGAGTTCTTTATGTATAGTGGCATATTTTGGTAATTTCAAATGGACAATCATCATATTTGGGCTTGTTAGTGTATTTTTCAACTTATATCTACTCATTTTTGTAAGGCGATTGACTCATCATGAAAATAAAATTTGATTTAACATATCCCGGTTCTTTTCAATGGACAAGACATCAAAACCATTATTTTATAGGATATATTTTTGATTTGAGTCAAAAATTATATCAAAAAGCTTCAGATTTTCAACAAGAAGATTTTGAAAGCAATAAAATTGAGAGTTATAATGGTGCTTTCTCTTCCATTCTTATTTTAGAAGATACCGTTACAATCTGGGTAGATACAGCAGCTTCCTTCCCAGTGTTCTACAAAAGAGATGAGGACGCTATATATATATCATGTACACCTCATTCAATCGATCCTTTAGAGTTGGTTCATACAGGTACATACACACAAATATTTTGTACTGAGCATCATACCACAATGCTAAAAGATTGGTTTTCAATACCAGCAGGGCATAAAATCATTATTAATAAAAATGATTTAACCATTTCCGAGTTTCGATATTTCAATCACTATGTTTCCGAAAAGGTAAATAAAGACGCCTATTTTGAACAACAATTTGTCAATATCGTTCATCAGTGGGCAAATCAAATCATAAAATTTGCAGATGGGAAACCTATATGGGTTCCACTTTCTGGCGGTTATGATTGCAGGTTGATTCTGAGTGCTTTGATAATGGCAGGTGCTCCTAATTTACATTCATACACTTATGGGAAAGAATTAAGTCCTGAAATCATGATGGCACATCAAGTAGCTAAAGAATTAAAGATTGACTGGCATTTTATTCCTTATAATGAACAGGCATTTCAATATTTTTTTTCTGACACATGGGAAAATTATGCCTTAAAAAATCATCATTTTCATTCTTTACCTCATGAGCAAGATTTTTTTGCATTACTTATTTTATCACAAAAAGGAATATTAGGCGAACAATTTGTAGCAATCACTGGACATTGTGGAGAGATACCGGCAGGCAGTGTGCTCAAATCTTTTCCCATCAATACCAAAGACTATATCGCTCAAAAATATGGATATCAAGCTCAATATATTGTTGAGGGCATTGATCCATGGGATAGTTTTCATCAGTGGTTGAGTGAGAATAGACTCAGTAAATTTATCACTAATAGCCTTAGATTATTTGAGTTTTTTGGTGGAAAATGGATGCTCCCTATGTGGCACAAAGATTTTATGATACTATTTTACAGTTTGAAATTTGAAGAGCGATATGCTGAAAAAGCATATATAGAAATGGCCTTTAAACATTTTTTCGAACCATTAAAAATTGATTTTTGGAAACCAAAAGGAGACACTATCTCTGCTTCAAAAACGTATAAGGATTTTATAAAAAATATTTTACCACAAAATCTAGTAGAAAAAATTCAGAGATATAATGCTAAAAATCCAATTGCAGATCCTTGTAACTTGCAGACTTTATATGAAATGCTTTTTGATTTTATGCAACAAAACAATATGCCACTCCCTAAAAAAGATGGTAATCTCAATCGACTACATGCTATATATATGTTAGAAATTCTTAAAAGTAAACAAAAAGCCCTTTGAATGGTTTCTAATTTTATAATTTAGTTTTCAAACCAATAGAAATAATGAACAGAAGAAAATTTATCGTAAACTCAGCTAAAGCATCAGCAGTTACATTAGTCTCCATTCCTATGATCAACAATGAAGTATTCGCATCTGTAGAATGCAAAGATTTGACTTCATTCAGCCAGATAACACTCCCCTATTCTTTTGATTCACTGGAACCATATATTGATAAAGAAACAATGAATATTCATTATTCTAAACATCATGCTGCCTATGTAAAAAATATCAATGAAGCGATAAAAGAAGAAAATATTCAAGAAAAAAATGAAATTTCTCTTTTTAAAAACATTGACAAATATTCGTCTAAAGCTAGAAATAATGCTGGAGGGGCATGGAATCACAATTTCTTTTGGGAGTGTATGACACCTGGAGGCAAACCAATGCCTGGAAAACTGTCTGATTCGATTATAGCTAACTTTGGTTCAATAGATGCATTTAAAGAGCAATTTAAAAAAGCAGCTTCTACTAGATTTGGTTCTGGATGGGCATGGCTAGTGAAAGATGGTCATTCACTTCAAATAGGCTCAACTCCCAATCAAGACAACCCTTTGATGAGCGTTTCAGATTTCAAAGGCAAACCATTATTAGCAATAGATGTGTGGGAACACGCCTATTATCTCCACTACCAAAATAGACGTGCAGATTATATTAATGCTTTTTGGAATGTCGTTAACTGGGAATTTGTAGCAAATCAGTTGTAAGAAAAACAAAGTCACAATCACAATAAGGCTCAGAGATTGATTATTAGGAAATTAAATTGACTACAATAAAATTATGAGTACTTATTATAATGGTGCTAATTGTGATATTTATATTGGGAAAGGGGCTGGAAAAAAACTCTTAGAAGAAATATCAAATGCAAAAAAGAATGTAAAAATTATCTCTCCTTATCTTTCTCCATTTTTAATCAAAGAACTCATTAATCTGTATGCAAAAGGGATTCAAATTCATTTGATTACTTCAGATAATATTGAAGACTATCATGAATTTAATGATAAAAATATTCATCAACTCATATTTCAACACATGACGACAGATGAAGAAGAATACACACTGAGAATTAAATGGCAAAATTTGGTAGCTAATTTATTATACATTAATATTTTTCTTATATCTGCTTTAGCATTTCTATTTTATTTATATAATAGCTACCAATTAATTTATGGAATAGTCCCTATTCTTATCTTATTTTTTATAAGAAACCATTATCAGCAAAAATTAAAAAGACAACAAATATACTTTTATCATTACACACAGTTATTTCCTTTTAAAGTATTTATTTCACCATATAATTCTGACACTCCCAATAATACATTTATCCATAGTAAAATATACATTATAGATGATCAAATTGCATATATGGGTTCTTTAAATTTCACTTCTAGCGGGACAAAAGATAATTATGAAACTAGAATAAGAACTACTGATAAGAATGCATTGTTAAAAATAATAGAAGAGTTTAACGAACTGTTTTACAACTCAAAATTACCTGAAAAAGATATTCAATCATGGGGCAGTAAATTATACCCAGAACCTATCAACTAGAATTTTTTAAACAATAAAACTGTGATAAATTAGGAAAAATATTATTGAAATGGTGTTCTTGCTTTGATATCTTCCAATCTTCCTTTAGGAATGGCAGCAATCAACCTTTGGGTATATTCCTGGCTAGGCTTGTTATAAATATCATCAGCAACACCCATTTCTTCTACTTTACCTTTGTTCATCACCACCATACGGTCACTCATAAATTTGACAACTGATAGGTCATGAGAAATAAATATATATGTAAATTTAAATTCTTCTCTCAGTTGAATCAACAAGTTCAATACCTGAGCTTGAACAGATACATCTAAAGCAGAAACAGATTCATCACATATTATAAATCTAGGACGCAACCCTAAAGCTCTTGCAATACAGATACGTTGTCTTTGGCCACCTGAAAACTCATGCGGATATCTATTAAAATGCTCTGGGAGCATGTTGACTTTTTGTAATAACTCAATCACTTTTTCCTTGCGCTCTTTATCACTACTATACATTTCGTGGACTTGCATGGGTTCCATGATAGCATTACCAATAGTCATCCTAGGATTAAGAGAAGAGTATGGATCTTGAAAAATAATCTGCATATCCTTTCTCAATTCTTTCAAATCTTTAGTATGAAGATCTCTGATATTTCTACCTTCAAAAATGACTTCTCCACCGGTAGGTTCGACTAATCTTAAGACAGAGCGTCCTAATGTAGTTTTACCACATCCAGACTCACCAACAAGTCCTAAAGTTTCGCCAGGATAAACATCAAAAGATACATTATCTACAGCCTTTACATACTCAGTAGGTTTACCAAATAAATTAGATTTGGTAGGGAACCATGTCTGTAAGCCTTTAATTTCTAAAATAGGTTTCTGCTGAATCAAAGATTCATATCTAGCTTTGGTTTCAGATTCAATGACAATTCTATCATTAATAGCTTTTGCTACAGAAGCTTCTTTTTCTATTAACTTCCCATCTGTACTGACTTCCATAAAATCTGAAATAATCGGAAGTTGTTTAAGTCTTTTTTCCAATGGAGGACGACAAGCCAGCAGTCCTTTGGTATAAGGATGTTGAGGGTTTTCAAAAATTTCTAAAACAGAACCTTGTTCAACAATTTTTCCTTTATACATGACAATGACCTTGTCAGCAATTTCAGCAATGACTCCTAGATCATGGGTGATAAATACAGTGGACATTCCAGTCTCCTCACTCAGCTCTGCAATGAGTTCTAGAATTGTTTTCTGAACTGTCACATCGAGCGCAGTTGTAGGTTCATCTGCAATAAGTATTCGTGGTTTGCAAGACATCGCCATAGCGATCATCACCCTTTGTTTTTGTCCACCTGAAAGCTGATGAGGATATGCATCAAAAATTCTATTTGGATTGGGTAATTTTACTTTTTCAAATAATTCTATAGCCAAATTTTTAGCTACTTCTTTAGACACTTTTTGGTGAAGTAAAATTGCTTCAGTCACTTGGCTTCCACATGTAAACACTGGGTTGAGTGAAGTCATAGGTTCTTGAAAAATCATAGAGATTTCGTTGCCACGATAAGCTCTCATTTCCTGTTCGGATATCTTTGCAAGATCAACAATGCCATTATTGGAATGATAAAGTATTTCACCTTGTGAGATTTTTCCTGGAGGATTCGGAATTAATCGCATCAAAGACAAAGAAGTAACAGATTTTCCAGAGCCTGACTCTCCTACTATGCCAACAATTTCTTTTTTATTGATTTGAAAACTGACATCATTGACTGCTTTAACGTTACCATTTTCAGTATTAAATTCAGTAACTAGATTCTTGACTTCTAATAATAATTCGCTCATTCCAAATGATGGATTTGTCTTAAAAATAACATTAAATCGCTATAATTATGTGTTTTTAAATAAAATAACTTCATAAATATTAGAAAAATATTTTCTGACTCAACACTAATTGTAGTCCATGAATAAAAGTCTTAAAGAAAAACTTTTATCTTATTCTATGTTTAATGCAAAATAACTCTCAAATATCTTTCCGCATCTAAAGCAGCCATACAGCCACTTCCAGCAGCAGTAACTGCTTGTCTATAAATACTATCTTGCACATCACCACAAGCAAAAACACCATTTATATTTGTCTTTGCACTACCCGCTTGAGTAATAATATAACCTTGTTCATCCATATTGACAAATGGCTTAAAGATTTTAGAATTAGGTGTATGACCAATAGCAACAAAAAATCCATGAATAGGAATAACAGATGATTCTCCTGTCTGGGTATTTTTAATTTTCACTCCTTCCACATTATCACCTCCCAATACCTCTTCGGTTTCAGTATTCCAATAGATTTTAATATTGGTAGTATTCAAAACTTTGTCTTGCATGACTTTAGAAGCTCTCATTTCATTTCTTCTAATAAGCATGTGTACTTCCGGACAAAGATTAGCAAGGTACAAAGCTTCCTCACAAGCCGTATCACCTGCGCCCACAATTGCAACAGATTTTCCTCTGTAGAAAAAACCATCACAGACAGCACAAGCACTCACTCCATGTCCATTTAATCTTTTCTCTGAAGGAATACCCAACCATTTGGCAGAAGCTCCAGTAGCAATAATTACACTGTGCGCATGAATTTCCTTTTCTCCATCTATCCAAACTTTATGTAAGTCACTGCTAAAATCTACTTGAGTAGCTAATCCAAAGCGAATATCTGCTCCCATCCTTTCTGCTTGGGCACGAAAATGTTCCATCATTTCCGGTCCTTGAATACCATCTGGATACCCTGGAAAATTTTCAACATCTGTTGTCTGAGTCAATTGACCACCCATTTCCATACCTGTATATAACACAGGATTCAAATTAGCACGTGAAGCATATATTGCAGCAGTATAACCAGCAGGACCTGATCCTATGATTAGACACTGAACAGTTTCTATAGAACTCGTCATTTGTTTTTTAATTTAGATTTTTCCAATAATAAATGATGTAATTCTACAATCTGAGAAATCAGACTATCTGAACCATCATTATAAATAATATAATCCACTAATTCCATTTTTTTATCCTCAGGCATTTGCTTATCCATTCTAGCTATAACAGATTGACGGTCAATCTTATCTCTATCCATTGTTCTACGGATTCTTTCATCTGCAGGAGCATAGACCATAATGTTAAAATCCATGTTTTTGTAGCCACCAGTCTCAAATAAAATTGCAGCTTCATGGATAGTATAAGGTTTTCCTTTTTGATTTTCTGCCCATTGAATAGAATCCTTCCATAAAGCAGGATGAACAATACTATTTAGAATATTCAATTTCTCAGGTAGATTAAAAACAACTGCAGCCAGATAGTCTTTATTTAAATGTCCATCCCAAAGGTAGGCATTTTCACCAAAAGCATCTATGACTTGTTTTTTAACTTCCATGCTATTAGTCATCAACCACTTTGCTTTTTGGTCAGAATTATATATAGGAACCCCTAAAACAGCAAACATTTGAGAAATCAATGATTTCCCCGCACCAATCCCTCCAGTGAGACCAACTTTAAACATGGCTATAAAAATTTAAGCAGTCGGATATCCAGCTTTAGTCATATCTAAAGAAATTGCAGACTTATCCATTTTGACGTTTGTATTGACAGCAATCTCAACTACAACAACAGGATTATCTTCTGAAACTTGACTAATCGTCCCATGAATACCTGAAACCGTCACTACTTTATCGCCTTTTTTTAGATTACCTACCCAAATACGTTGCTCTTTTGCTTTCTTTTGTTGTGGTCTTATCATAAAAAAATACATCACAGCAAACATTCCCACCATGAAAATTAGAGGGGTAAAAGATCCTGCTCCACCAGCAGCTTGTAAAAAAAATTGGTTCATTGAATTGAATTTCTATTTATTATTTAAAAATACGATTTATAGTTAAAAGGATGAAACATTCCTATTATTTATCATTCAGACCGCGTCCTGTCTTGCCTATCAAACCTTTATTGTTCATATCTTTCATCATACGGTCTAAAATACCGTTAATAAAATCTTTGCTTTTAGGAGAACTATAATCTTTGGCTATATCAATATATTCATTCATGGTCACCTTTAAAGGTATTGAAGGGAAATCTGTAAACTCAGTCAATGCCATTCTCATGATAATCAAATCTATCACTGCTATTCGCTCTAAATCCCAATTTTTTAAATAGGGTTCAATATCTATGGTCAACTCCTCTTTGGATTGAATTACTTTCTCAAATAATTTATCAGCAAATTCACTCAATTCTAAAATCTTTCCCTTTACTGAATTTTTGCCTATATGAAGTTTTAAGGATTCTTTACTCTTTTTAAAAACTTCACGGACTGCACCTACAACAAATTCTGCATCATCTTCCCATGATGGAAATATCTCTTCAATATGCTCAAGAAATAAATCATTGGATAAAAGGATATTATTCAGTATTGCTGAAATGATTTTTCTATCCTCTTCGAGATCAAATTCAGTGTCAGATGATATATATTCTATATATTCAGGAGCTTCAACCATTAACTTATAAAGATGATTTTTAACAGCTTCATCCAGATTTTGGGGAGCATCACTTTTCTTAAGTGCTTTCAAAAACTCCTCATCATTATTCAAATTGAGAATAAAAACGTTAGATAGAAGTTTTGTGCTAAAGTTTTTATCTTCTTGAGTAGGCAAATGTTTGGAAGCTTTAATCTTTGAAACAGTATCTACTTCATTGGCAACATCTCTAATAGATAATAGTAGATATAGATACAAATCTTTTACAGAATGAATATTGGCTTGTAAAGACTTTCTGAATGCTGCCGGCAAAGCATCATCCGAACGCTCATAACCATAAACTGCTTGCATTACTTTTACACGAACACTACGCCTGCTAATCATATTTAGGAACTATTGGAGCGCAAAGATAGACATTACTAATCACTTTCAATGCTATTAAAAATATATTTTGACACTAAAGAAAAGATTGTTCAAAAGATTATTGAGAAGATTTTTTCAAAAATCTAGATAAAATTAATGGTGTAAAAGGCAATATCATCAAGAGAAGGATAATATAAGTTAGATTTTCTTTTACTATGGGTAAATCTCCGAAAAAATAACCTAGAACCGTCAATGTTCCTATCCACAATACTGCTCCTATAATATTATAAACCATATATCGCATCCAATTCATTTTACCTATTCCTGCAACAAATGGAACAAAAGTTCTAACTATGGGGAAAAAGCGACTTAATATGACAGCAAGAGCACCATATTTATTATAGAAAATTTCAGCTGACCTCACATTTTCTGCTTTAAAAAAAGGCATTCTCCCTGATTCAATAATAACTCTACCAAATTTATATCCAATAAAATAATTCAACATATTACCACTTACTGCTGCTACTATTAAAACGATATTGACAATATAGATATCCAATTGAATATCGGATTTCGCTGATAAAGCCCCTACTGCAAAAAGCAAGGTATCTCCTGGGAGAAAAGTCATGAAGAGCAATCCAGTCTCAGAAAATATAATGGCAAAAAGTAAAAAATAAGTCCATATCCCCATTGACGCTATCACTTGAGCTAATGAAGTGTCAAGAGAAAATACCAGTTCTTTTATATTCTCAATCATAATTTAATCGCAAAACTGGCTTACAAATATCCATAGATTCATATAAAATAATCTATTATCGAATTTGTTCAAAATGAATTCCTTTTTCTATAAGACGATGGAGATATTTTTCACCCAAAGCACCCGCAGGCGTCTTGACTCCACCTGAATTTTTAAAATCAGACAAGTTTTCAATAATAACAATAGCAGCTTCAGATAGCATTTTTGAAGTTTCAGTATAACCTGGGTCGCCTCCTGATACTTTTGTTATAACGGTCTTCTTTCCTGAAGTTCCTATAAAGTTCAATTCAAAGTAAGACTTCTTTCTTTCCTCGACAGAAGGTCCTTGTCCACTTGGTTTGGATTGTAAAATTTTATTTTTCAAAATATCTACTTTGCTTGCTAATACAATAGCTCCAACTCCAAATATGGCTTTACCAATAGTCAAAGGTCGTCTAGATCCAAAATATTGAGCATAAGAAAAATTCTCACCATAAATATCTTTTCGTTCTCTGGAAGACCTGCTGACTATTAAAGAATCTATTACAGGCATCGGCAAAGCCCACTTTTTAATACTTTTTTGGTAATGAATATTTTTAGCTTTTGCAGGTCCAAATCGATAAGGCAAATCCAGCAAAAAACGCTCATCTACTTTTTCAAACATTCCAATGGCTGAAGCTAATGTCCCCCCTGAGATATTTCCTTTGACAGTTACATATCCTTCAATAAGTTTGTCATTACCCTTACCTAAAAGTTGTGCTGTATAAAAAGCACCCAAATCTGCCGGCACACTATCAAAACCACAACTATTAATTATCATTGAGCCACTACGCTCGGCCGGAAAATTATAATGCTTATAAATATCATGAACATAATCTGGCTCTCCTACTAGATCAACACAATGGGTACCATTTGCTACACAAGCCTTCACAATAGGCTCTCCATAAAGTATATAAGGACCTACAGTAGTAATGACAATTTTTGTTGATTGAGCAAGAGCTTCCAGACTCTCCTCATTTTGGGTATCGGCTAAAATGATATCTAAATTTCTTAACTGAGGATATTGAACCACCAATTGATTTTTCAATTGAAACAATTTGTATTCATTTCTTCCAGCAATCGCCCATTTTATTTTAGAGAAATCAACATTTTCAGCTAAATATTCAGCTACTAATTTTCCTGTAAAGCCTGTTGAGCCATATACTATTATATCATATTTTCTATCAGACAAATTCATTGTTAAACGCTAATAAATAAAGTGTCCAAACATAAGAAAAAGTAACAAGAATTTTTGTTCAACTTTCTACTTTAAACATTATTAAGATTTAATTTCAGATTATTTTTAATTAGACAAATGATTGTGGATAAAACATTTTTACATAGTCTTTAAATTTTTATCTTTGCGAATATTAGATATTTCAAATAATGAATCGTCAAAGTATTATAGAATGTATTGGAGAAAAGCAGGCGGAATACCTGTTGAATCATGAATCAAAAACTATTTCTAAGGATTTGCTGCATTTACCTGGAAGTGATTTTGTAGATAGAATCTGGACATCTTCCAACAGAAGTCCTCAAGTACTTAGAAGTTTGCAAAGCTTGTACAGTCATGGTAGATTAGCTAATACTGGCTACCTTTCTATCCTACCTGTAGATCAAGGGATAGAGCATTCTGCTGGAGCCAGCTTTGCTCCGAATCCAATTTATTTTGATTCAGAAAATATTGTAAAATTGGCCATTGAAGGTGGTTGTAATGCAGTGGCATCTACTTATGGAGTATTAGGTTCTGTGGCAAGAAAATATGCACACAAAATCCCTTTTATAGTCAAGATTAATCACAACGAGTTTTTATCTTACCCCAATACATTTGATCAGGTATTATTTGGCACGATTAAAAATGCATGGGATATGGGAGCTGTTGCTGTAGGTGCAACAATTTATTTTGGAAGCGATACTTCTAGAAGGCAGATTGTAGAAATTGCAAAGGCATTTGACTATGCTCACGAATTGGGGATGACAACTATTTTATGGTGTTATACAAGAAACAATGCTTTCAAAAAAGATGGCATCGACTATCACACTTCTACAGATTTGTCTTCTCAAGCCAATCATATTGGAGTAACCATTCAAGCTGATATTATCAAACAAAAATTATCTACTAATAATGGTGGGTACAATGCTATTAATTTTGGAAAAACACATCCAAAAGTTTATTCAGAATTAACTACTGATCATCCTATTGATTTAAATAGGTATCAAGTAGTCAATTGTTATATGGGAAGAGCTGGTCTAATCAACTCAGGTGGCGAGTCTAAAGGTGCTTCAGATTTGGCTGAAGCAGTTACTACCGCTATTATCAACAAAAGAGCAGGAGGTCAAGGTCTCATTTCTGGAAGAAAAGCATTTCAAAAACCAATTCATGAAGGAATTCAATTACTTAATGCCATTCAAGACATTTATTTAAGCAGTGATGTAGATATTGCTTAATTTTTCAAATATGCTATACTTACTCCTTCTAGAAATACTTCTGGAAGGAGTTTTTATTTTAGGTGAAAATTGTTAATAACTGTCAAATGCTCGTCTAAAAATCAGAAGTGTATAGTATTGATAACACCTCCAATCATTTTCTCTGCGGTTATAAAACGATCATCAATCAGCTGGTTGATGAAATGTTCTATTTATAACTGAAACAATGTTGAAATAATGTAATAAAATATTACCTCGTCAAACTTAACTTGTTTCTGCATTTCAAAAGTAGATACAAATCAAGCTCTTCATCAGATTCAGAACAAAAGACACGATTTTATATTAAGCAATTTTACCTATATAAATATTCATTATTAATATCTATTTGATAACTATTATTATTATATTTGAATTAACATCAAAATCCAATACTATGAAAAATCTTATTATTCTAATATTAGCAGTAGCAACCATCTTCTTAACATGGAAAACTTATTTTTCAAATAGTCAATGTTGCTCATCATCTTCAAAAAATGAAAAAGATAATACAGTTGGGTTAAATAGTACAAAGGATGACATTATTAACATGAATTATTTTAAAGGTAAAACTGACAAAGAAATGGGCATCAACTTATATGATGTAGTCAGCAACTTTAGAACCTTTACATTGCCTAAAATAAAAGATAAAGATAATGTAGATTTACCTAGAGATAGAACAGATGGTCTTGTTACAAAATCTGTATCATACGACCGAGTTAAACTACTTCAGTTGTTAAATGCGTCCAATTCTCAAAATGTCATATTTCATTTTGGATCACTTGATAGACTTTCTGCAAATAAATATGGTTATTATTATAAATTAGACAAAAAAAGTGTTGTCCAAAAACCAATTCTAATCCTTGAAATTGATACCCTTAATAAAGATAAATCTGGACCAACAAAAGTTTTCGCAATTGGCAAAATTTGCCCTCCACCAAATAGTTGCCCTTAATCTTTTCAGCTAAGTTATCGGAGTAGATGAATTTGATGATTCTTTAACTTCTTCTGATGAAAGATGAGAATGTTCAGGCTTCAAGAATTGAAAAATACTTTTGAAGCTGAATTTCTTTTTATCTTCCAACATTTTTTTCTTTTTCAAATATTCTATAACAACTTCTTCTATATAATGATGAAATGGCAGTAGAAAAGAAATCACTACTATTTTAATCAACCAAATCTTTAATGGAGATCCATGTGTAAGATGATGAATTTTTGCATCTAGTACTAAAATGATAAATTCAAAAAGAAAAATAAATGCAAAAAATCCAATTATTTCTATCAATCTTAATGAATATTTCTTTCTACCACTCATAAAAAGTAAAATGGTAAAGACTAAGCATATAAAAACAGTAATACCCATGTATTGAAGATTATGAATACGTTTCTCCTCTAATTCAATTTTTAGTTTCTCTGCTTCTATCCTTTTATTCTCATTTTCTATTTCCAATGAAGAAAACTCTTTCTCCTTCATAATCAAATTAAGAGTATCCTTATAATGATCAGCTAGTTCTGCATACATCAATGCAGTTTGATAATCCCCATTCTCTGCACTTAATTTTTTAATCTTATTACTAAAGTCAATTTTCTGGTTGATATCATTGGTTAACACACTCAAGTCAAATGCTTGATGATATAATTCCAATGCTTTCTTCTTATCTTTTAATTGATTATACAACATAGAATATTCAGCTAAAAAATTCAACTTTGCATTATTATCATAAGAGTCATTTGACAAATAATATGATTGAGCTTCATCAAAATATTTTTTTGCTGAATCTAATTCATCGGCATATAAATAGATTTCTCCTATTGTCCAATTATTATTAAATGGCCCTCTATTCTTATAATAAGTCTGAATAATGGAATTTTCATTCAGATACTTCAGTGATTCTTTGCTGTTTCCATTGATGATAAGATATGAGAATATATAAATTTGAGCTTTCTTCTGTAGGCTAAGATTCTTTTCCTTTTTTGCTAATGCCAAAGCTTTATTCAGATAAGAAATACCATCATTATAATCATAGCTTGCACCTATAGCAATATAATCCGCAATCATTCCATTATAGTTCTTATTATTTTTATTTAGCTGAAGGCTTTTAAAATAATAACTTTTTGCTTCTTGGCTTTTGCCAATACTTTGATAAAGGCTTGCCAATGAATGATAAACTGTTGATATCAAACTTTCATTTGCTGCTCTCTGAGCAATATCATGAGCATTTGTGAAGGTTTTAAAAGCAAGAAGCATCTCTTTTTGCTCTTGGTAAATTTTACCAAGTTGCAAGGCAGTAATTACTTTGCAAGAGTCGTCTTTCAGATTAAGTGCAGTTGAAAATGCTAAATTTGCATATTTCAGTGCATTATTAATTTCACCCTTTTTCCTATACACTTCTGAGATACTAGCATTACCATAAGCTACGTATTCTGGGCGATTATACATTTTTGCATATTCAATTCCTTGAAGTATATACGAAATAAAATCTTCTTTCTTAATAAGAGTGGTATTTTCAGAAATCTCAAATGAAGTATTAAAAAAGTATGTTTCTAGAATAATCTCTTTATTCTGGGTAGATTCAGCAAGTTGGAGTGCTTTTTTGAAAACGCTATCCGCTTTATTAAAATCTTCTAAGATATAATAAGCTTTGCTTTCTTCTAATAATGATAATAATTCTTTATTGTTTTCAAATATACCATTCAGATTTTCCTTATTTTCATGTTCAGCATATACTCTTTTCATAAAGAGAAAAGCAATTAGAAACAAAAGAATGAATCTATACAAGGTTGTATGCATATAATGAGGCGTTCATATCAACTAATTTAATCAAACATTTCATACCATGAAAGAAAATCAACTAAAAATAAGATATAAAAACAGGAACTCTATTTTTTTGAAGTTATATATTTTATTCATTTCAATATTGCTTCTATCTTGTACATCTACAAATCAGATTTTCTATATCTCTTCAAAGACACGACCTTGTACAGGTGTCGGAGAAATGGAATGCATGATGATAAAAAAAGATACTAATCAGACAGAATGGGAAAATTTTTACTCACAAATTGAGGGCTTTAGCTACGAAAAAGGATATGAATACAAATTATTAATTAAAGAAGAAAAAATTGAAAACCCTCCTGCAGATGGTTCTAATATCCGCTATATTTTGGTTAAAATCCTTAGCAAAAATGAAGTAATTCAATAATGAAACTAAGCTGTTATTTGAAATGCTATAGCAACAAGTTCAACCACTAATTTTAGTTTTATACAATTATTATACTTCCATCAAACAAATTACTTTTCCCTATCAACAGACTACTATAAATTGAATACTTTCTTAATACAACATTTCAACTTTAAACTATACTTTGGATTGAAATTTGCTAGATGCCTTATCAATGAATTTATATTCTCTTTTAATTGTAAATGTTAAGGAATTATCTATGAGGAAAAATATTTTCACAGATTACAACAAAATTCACAAATCTCGTTTTAATAACAAAAAAACATTCATTTCTCCTCCCTATAAAATCATAAGCTCAACAATATGAAATATCTTTTTTGCCTATTGTTTTTCTCTTGTCATAACTATTTATTTGCTCAAAATACTCAAGAATACCTTCATTTTTTTCCTGAATCAATTATTCAGAAAGCGAAGTCTATAAAAAAAAGTTTGGCTTATACCGAACAAGAACAAGAAGTAATTGTATTAACCAATCTTGTCAGAATGGATCCTAAAAATTTCATTTTATTTTTAGACAATTATATTCAACAAACAGGATTTTGCAATTCCAATAATCCATATCTAATTTCTCTAAAAAACACACTAAATAAACAAAAAGCAAATCCAAATGCACTCATTACTGTTATGACCTTAAAAAAGACAGCTTTATCACATGCTATATACGCAAAAAACACAGGAGAAATTGGTCATCAATTTATCGAAAATCGGTATAATATTGCCCAAGAAGAATTAGATCATAACACATTTTCTGAGAATTGTTCATATCAATACAGTACAGTCATAGGTGCCTTTTTAGGATTGCTTATAGACGATGGTATAAGAGGTTTGGGGCATCGCAAAACTATTTTAGACTCCCGATACACTCATATAGGTGTAGGGATTGCTCAATATCAAGACGGATCATTTATTTTAGTGCAAAATTTTAGTGCAAAATAATTATAGTATCCACGAAAAGACAATATATTTGCATTGTCATCACAGATAGTTCTATACTATTATTAAATTTATATTTTCAATATATACATAGCTATGTACAAACTAAATCAATTTGTTGATTTACAAAATGATATATATTCTCAAGCTGTTCTTGAGCTGAAGAATGGATATAAAAAAACAAATTGGATTCATCTCATATTCCCTAGGCTTATTTTAGACAAAAGTGACGAAAATATATTTTTTCATTTAAAAAACTCACAAGAAGCTAGAGTTTTCATGGCTCATTCCATTCTAGGTTCAAGACTTAAAGAATGCCTCAATATTTTGCTAAACATAGAGAATAAGACCGTTTTAAACATTTTCGGTTCTCCTGATTTTCTGCATTTTAAATCTAGCATGACTTTATTTGCTATGATAAATGAGGATGAAAATTCGATATTTCACAAAATATTAGACAAGTATTATTCTGGCAAAATGGATATAAAAACTATCCAAATCTTAAAAGAGGAAACAGAAACACCTATCTCTGGGCACTTAGCTTGGCTTCAAGAACTGCAGAATAATCATAATGATTATAAGAAAATCAATGAGTTGCGTATAACTATTTATAAAGACACTCAATTGATTAGCAATAATGGCAAATATCAACTGGAGAAGAAAACAATATTTTTTCAAAAGCCAGAAGAGATAGCCAAGTCAGTGAAATATTATCTTCAAGCAAAGAAAATACAAACACTTGTAAAAAATTATTCTACTCAGATTTTTGTTATACCTTCTAATGAAATAGAACAAGCTAATATACTTGAGAGTACGGGTTGTCATCCGACTATTCATGTAGAAACTAACAGAATATTTCCAGGTAACGAAGCAAATGAAGGGCAAGAAAGTATTGAAGCCGACTTATTTAGAAGAAGTAATATTACCCCTGCATTATATCAATTTACTGATGATGCAGATATTTTTCAGATTGAAAGAAACCCAGATTTCTCTTATCCTTTTCCTAAAGATTTCACTGGTGGAATATACTCACCAAATATTTCAATTTTCAGAGGTAAGGAAATCAATGGCTATGGATTATTAAAAAATCCATTTATGTTAGATTTTATTTTTACTTCACATTCTGAAAATCCAGAAATCGAACTCGTACAAGGAGAATGGCGGTTTTCTATAAAAAGTAAAGATATTATTTTAGAGAAGATTCGAACAGTGTTGAGAATAGCATTTATCCATCAACACGACAGTATTATCTTCGGGATAAATCATTCAGAAAGAAATAGTTATCCAACGAAACATCTTGCAGAGCTTTATGGGCAAGTTTTATTTGAGTCAGAGTTTAAAGATGTATTTAAACTTATTATTTTCTCAATAGCATCTCCGACAATTTTTCAGAATAGTATCAAAGTGTTAGATGGTATTTATTCCGATTTTTATACAACCTTTTATCAATAGTTAAATATAACTAGGGATTTAAAAAATCTCCAGATTCTATCAATTGGGCATTTCTAGGTAATTCATAATTATACCAGTATATCCAACAATTTAATATTCCATTTTCAGTATTTACCTTTACTTTTTCTCTTCGATATTCGTAAGGAGGATTGCCTACGCCTATGCCTTCATATTCATCCAATTCTAAAAGGATATCTTCGTTTTCCAATAAATATATATCTCCTACCACAATATCTTGTTCATTCCCTTCTTTGATAATTGCTGGATACCAATCTATTTTATATAATTTAGCTTGAGTGACATACCCCATCCTGACCAAGCTACATTGAGTTGACAGTTTATTTGCCATCTTAAGTTCAGTGTCCATGCGAAGACTACCATAAGTAAATAAATAGGTTTGCATAATTGACAACTAAAATATAAAAAAGAGAGCATTTTGCTCTCTTTCAACTTTAACTTTATTATTAATTATTACAAACCTGCTAAACTCTCCTCTAAACTTTTCAATTTTTGTAGGCCATCAGCTAATTTTTGACGTTCTTTCTCAACAATATCTGGTTTGGCATTTTGAACAAATCTCTCATTGCTTAATTTCTTTTCAACAGAAGCTACAAAACCTTTATAATATTGTATTTCTTCTATAATCTTCTTACGTTCATCTTCTACATTCAAAGTCAAACCTAAGTCAATGAATATTTTATCAACTCCCACCAGCTCAGTCATCATATTTTGTGAATCTTCTGGCTCACGGAAAAGCAACAAGCTAACATTTGCTTTTGATTGAATAATTGGCTCAAATGCACGATAAGAATCAATATGATCTGTTTGAATATAGACTTTAGCTTCATCTTTTGGAGATAGATGTGCTTTTGCTCTTGCATTTCTAATAGTAGTAATCAGAGATTGAATTTGCCCTCCATTTTTAATAGCTTGTAAATTAATATTTTGTGCTTGGGGAAATGTCTGTAAAAAAATATCATCACCTTCCATTCTATTGTTGATAGCATGCCATATTTCTTCAGTAATAAATGGCATAAATGGATGCAATAATATCATAGAATGCTCAAAGAATTGAATTGTTTTATCCATCACATTTCTAGCTATTGGCTGACCAAAAGGAGGCTTAATCCATTCTAAATACCAAGAACAGAAATCATCCCAAATAAAATTATATAATAATTTAATCGCTTCAGATAGTCTATATTCAAGAACCAGACGCTCCAAATCTATTGTCACTTGTCCTAGTCTGGATTCCATCCACTCAAATACATTATCCAATGAAGTATTCTCTTCATCGCTGATTTCAAGACCTTTCAATAAGCGAAGTGCATTCCATAATTTATTACAGAAATTTCTACCCTGTTCAACTAATTTATCATCATACAAAATATCATTCCCTGCTGGCGCAGAAGCCAACATCCCAAAACGGACACCATCAGCACCAAAATCTCTAATCAAATCTAATGGGTCAGGTGAATTACCCAATGATTTTGACATTTTCCTTCCTTGTTTGTCTCTTACTATACCTGTCAAGTAAACTGTTCTAAATGGAACTTCATCTGTATATTCTAGTCCAGCAATAATCATTCTTGCCACCCAGAAAAATAAAATTTCAGGGGCTGTCACAATCACTTCTGTGGGATAATAGTATCTTAATTCAGGACATTTAGCAAAATCAATTTTACCAGTTTTTTCATCATAGGCATCATTAAAACCACCAAATACCTGAACTGGCCACAACCAAGATGAAGCCCATGTATCCAATACATCTTCATCTTGTTTCAAATCATCAATTTTTATGTCAGCATTGAGTTTCTTCGCTTTTAGAAAGGCCTCTTCCAAAGAAGAAGCAACAACAAAATTTCCATCAGGTAAATAATAGGCTGGAATTCGATGCCCCCACCACAATTGTCTAGATACACACCAGTCTCTGACGTTTTCCATCCAATGTCGATAAGTATTTTTAAACTTATTGGGGAGTAATACCACCTCATCATTTTCTACAACATCCAATGCCCTTTGAGAAATTTTCTGCATATCTAAAAACCACTGTAAGGACAATTTAGGTTCTACAACAGAATTTGTCCTTTCTGAACGACCTACTTTATTGATGATGGTGTCAGTTTTTACCAAAAAGCCCTCCGCTTCTAGCACCTTGACAAATTTCTTTCTCAATACAAATCTATCTAATCCGATATAATCAGCAATTTGGACTTTTTCGTTTGCAGTTCCATCATCATTGAACATATCTATCACTTCCAACTGATGCTTCTGTCCTAATTCATAATCATTAGGGTCATGGGCAGGTGTTACTTTCAAACATCCTGTACCAAAGTCTTTTTCAACATATTCGTCAAAAATTATTGGAATACGTCTATTGATAAATGGTACAATAGCATATTTCCCTTTTAAATGCTGATATCTCTCATCGTCTGGATGAACAGCTATTGCAGTATCAGCAAATATTGTTTCTGGTCGTGTTGTAGCTATAATTATATATTCATTTTCGGCACCTTCAATTGCATAACGAACTGAATATAAAAACGATTGCTCTCCATTTTCATTATAGATTACCTCTTCATTTGAGAGTGCTGTTTTTGCTTCAACATCCCAGTTGATCATTCTCAAACCTCTATAGATATACCCTTTATTATACAAATCAACAAAAACTTTGATGACAGCTTGATAATAATCTTTATCCATAGTAAAACTAGTCCTATCCCAGTCACAAGAAGCTCCCAATTGTTTCAACTGCTCAAGGATAATTCCTCCATATTTGTCTTTCCATTCATAGGCATGAGTCAAAAACTCCTCTCTAGTTAAATCACCTTTTTTGATACCTTGTTCTCTTAACATCCTTACAACTTTAGCTTCAGTAGCTATAGAAGCATGATCAGTACCAGGAACCCAGCAAGCATTAAAACCTTTCTGCCTTGCAGTACGAATCAGCACATCTTGAATGGTATTATTCAACATGTGTCCCATATGCAATACACCAGTCACATTGGGAGGTGGAATCGTTATTGTATAGGAAGGACGATGATCAGGAATAGATTTAAAATATCCTCTACTCAACCAATGCTGGTACCATTTGTTTTCCACTTGAGTAGAATCATAAGTTTTATTAAGTTCAATCATAATTTTCAAGAATTTGCAAATTTAATAAAAGTATCTTGAGCAATATGAATAAAGACAGACAATTCATTCAGACTATATTGATATTACTAATATTTTCAGCTTTCAAGTTAGCACTATATCGCCCCAGCATTTCAGGTGATTTTAACCATTAAATTGTGAAATTTTATTACTTTCAACTCATGACAAAAATTCTGATTACTGGAATCACTGGACTAATAGGCAAACACTTAATGTTTCGAATATTAAATGAAAATCAATATGAAATAAAAGGACAATATTTTTCCCAAAAAGATATTTCATCCTATATAGCATTGGGAGTTGAAATGAAACAAGCAAATATTTGTTTGCCTGAATCTATAAACAACCTTTGTTCATCCTGTGAAATTGTTGTCCATAGTGCTGCAAAAGTCATAGATTTTGGAACAAAAGAGGATTTTTATCTAGCACATTACGATGCAACAAAATGGTTATTGGAAGATGCTCTTAAAAATGGAGTGAAACAATTTATTTATATCAGTTCATTTGGACCTGCCACATATATTGACAGAAGCAAAGGATTACCTGACGAATCCACTCCATTGGTCAAAAGTGGAGTCCATTATGATGATGCAAAAATAGATACTGAAAATTTAGTGAAAGAATTTTGTTTGCAACATCATATAATTTATTCGATTATTCGACCTGCTGCAGTAATCGGCCCAGATAGTGTGTGGGTAAGGGAACCTTTAAAAAGAGCTCAGTCAGCCTTAGGGGTCACACTTATTGACAATGGCAAATTTGATGCTTGCCTAATAGATGTTGACAATTTGGCTGATGGGATTTATCGGACGATAACTATGCCGATAGCTAAAAATCAAACCTATTTTTTCATGGATGATTATGGAATTACTTGGAAAAAATATTTTACTGATTTGTTGTCAATGAAAGATTATCAGATCAAAGGCTCAATCAACAAAAAGACAGCACTCTTTCTAGCTAAAATTCTAGGATTTTTATACCCATTATTTGGTAAAACTCCTCCTATTAGTATAAAATCTATCATGGCTACAGGATCTGAAAGAAGAGTCAATATTTCAAAAGCAAGAAATGAACTAAAATGGAAAAGTAATATTTCTTATGAAGAATCATTAGAAAAAATCAAAAAAAGCATTTCAACAATATAATTTGTTTATTACATTATGTTTAGTTTTAATATCAAAGGAAAGTTGATTGAATATTCTTCCCCACTCATCATGGGTATTCTAAATTTAACTAAAGACTCCTTTTATGACGGAGGCAAATATGATGATGAAAGACTAGCATTTCAGCAAATTGACAAAATGGTCGGTGACGGAGCTGATATTATTGATATGGGTGCAATCTCAAGCAAAGAAGGCAGCCTAATAAGTCTTCCCGAAATAGAAATAAAAAAACTCATTCCAGCCATTCGATATATTCATCAAAATTACCCTCACATACTTATTTCAATAGACACGTATCACCACCAAGTGGCTGATGAATGTCTCTCTTTGGGTGCACATATTATCAATGATATCAGTGGAGGCTTAATGGATGAGAAAATATTTTTGATAGCTTCAAAACATCAAGTTCCTATCATTATTATGCATATTCAGGGCACTCCTGAAACAATGCAAATTCACCCAAGTTACAATAACCTTGTACAAGAAGTCGTACTTCAAATCAATCAACAAATCACAAAGGCAAAATCTTATGGAGTACAGGATATTATTATAGATCCAGGCTTTGGATTTGGGAAAACACTAGCTCATAATTTTGAATTATTCAATCAAATCAAGACCTTTCAATTATTCAAAAGACCAATATTAATTGGAATATCTAGGAAATCAATGATTTGGAAGACACTTGATACTTCTCCTCAAAATGCACTTACTGGCACTATTGCTTTAAATATGCTCGCTTTGGAATACGGAACCAATATATTAAGGGTTCATGATGTCAAAGAGGCTTTTGAAACCTTGAAAATTTTCAATGCTTTAAAAAATCAATAAACTATACACAGCCTTTGAAATAAATTATCTAGTTTTTATTCATTCACTCATTTATTCTGAAAACAAGTATATTATATAAAGATTATTTTGCATAAAATAACAAATAAAACTCGAGCTTCTCTATAAGAAGCTACATTTTTGCACTCAATTCAATTTATTAAATGATGATGAACAATTTTAAACTAGCTGGATTATTTTCAGCAACATTAATTATGCTGCTTTCATGCAATAATCATGACGAAGCTCAAACAGAATTTCAAGATGAACATACTGCACAAAACTCTTTGGATTGGCAAGGAACTTACTCTGGAATACTTCCTTGTGCTGACTGTGAAGGAATCTCCACTGAATTGAGTATCAATGATGATTTAAAATATACACTCATTAGTCATTATTTAGGAAAAGATAAAGCACTTTCAGATACTTTAACTGGTGATTTTTCTTTTGAGGGCAATCGTATCCGCTTAGGAGGCATCAAAGAATCCGAGGGTTCAAGTTTATATAAAATAGAGGAAAATAGAATCAGACATCTTGATATGGAAGGAAATGTAATTGAGGGAGATTTGGCAGAGCATTATATTTTGAACAAAAATGGAAATCCTCAGGTAGAAGACAAAAAATGGAAATTAGTAGAAATATATGGGAAGCCTGTACAAGAAAGTTCTGATACACATTATCTCATTTTCCATTCCAAAGAAGGGAGGTTAGAAGCCAAAGCTGGTTGTAATCAATTATCTCTGAATTACACCATTAAAAACAGCCTTCAATTATCTATTAAAGAAGGATTAAGTACATTAATGGCATGTGAGAATGACACGATAGAAAAAGAACTATTGCAGGTTTTTCAAGAAGCAGACAATCTATCTACTGATGAAAAATCTTTATCTATCAACAAAGCGAGAATGGCACCTTTGGCAAGATTCGAATTGGTGAATTAACCAAGATGTAAACATAAAATTGATGGAGCTGTCTAAACTATTGGACAGCTCTATTTTTTATATCAATAAATTAAACAATAAAGGGTCTTCGTTGATACAAATATATTTTATTCCATACTTGTCCATACGATCCAATAAAGATTGATAATCTTCTTTCTGTTTCAACTCAACTCCCACTAATGCCGGCCCACTTTCTTTATTATTTTTTTTCGTGTAAGTAAAAGATGTAATATCATCATCTGGACCTAAGATATCATTTACAAATTCCTTTAGTGCTCCTGAACGTTGAGGAAAGGACACCATAAAATAATGTTTAAGTCCTTCATAGATTAGAGAACGCTCTTTGATATCTGGCATTCGCTCTATATCATTATTGCCACCACTCAAAATACAGACAACATTCTTACCTTTAATCTGTTCAGTATAAAAATTCAAAGCTGCAACTGATAAAGCTCCCGCAGGTTCAGCTACTATAGCATTACGATTATACAATTGCAAGATGGAAGTACATACAGCACCTTCTGGTACTATCACTATATCATCCAATCCATAACTTTTTAAAACTTCAAATGGAATAGTTCCTATTTGTTTCACTGCTGCACCATCCACAAAATTATCTATTGTGTTCAATGTAACAATGGAACCAAAATCAATAGATGCTTTTAATGATGCTGCTCCTTGAGGTTCAACTGCTATAATTTTAGCTTTGGGATACTTTGTTTTTAGAAAAATTGTCAATCCACTTATTAAGCCTCCGCCTCCTACAGGCACAAAAAAATAATCTGGTTCATGATGTTTTAACTGCTGGGCAATCTCTAGTCCTACCGTAGCCTGACCTTCAATAATCAATTTATCATCAAAAGGAGAAACCATAACACATTGATGTTCAGCAGCATATTTAATCGATGCAGACTTAGCATCATCATAGGTATCACCAGACAAAACAATTTCTACCCACTCTCTACCCAACCTCTGAACAGCTCTGACCTTTTGTTTGGGAGTAGTAGCAGGCATAAAAATTACTCCTTTAATCTTAAGTGTTTGGCATGAAAATGCTACCCCTTGAGCATGATTTCCAGCACTTGAACAAACAACACCTTTTTTGCGATCTTCTTCGCTTAAGTTGGAAATAAAATTATATGCACCACGAATTTTATAGGAACGGACAATCTGTAAATCCTCTCTCTTTAACCAAATATTGGCTTGATAAGTTTCTGATAGATTAGTATTAAACTGTAGAGGTGTGACTGACGTAACTCCCTCTAATACTTTTGCAGCTTGCAAAATGCCTTCGTATGTGGGTAATGATGACAACTTGAATCAATTTTTATCCAAAAATAAGTAAACATCCCATTTTACCCATTAATTTTTAAAATCTATCAATTAATAAATCATTATTTGAAGAATTTAAAACAATATACAAGTTGAAAGATGTATCTAAAATTCAAATAAACAAATAAATATTTTTCATTTCACAAGAACATTTTCTTAAAAGCAAAACTTAAATTTTGTTAAATAAATACAATTTGAAATTATAAATAATTAAAAATCAATGAATTAAAAAAAAATAACATTTTTAACAAGCTACTATGTATTGCATATTACCTTTTATTAGCTATATATTTGCATAACAATTATCAGAAAACATTTGAAACTATAATAATCATGCAAGAGATCAATGTTGAAAACACCAAAGTTCAAATGCGCAAAGGCATACTAGAATATTGCATTCTTGGCATTATAGCAAAAGGTGAAGTTTATGCTTCAGATATTTTGGAGGACTTAAAAAGTGCCAATTTATTGGTCGTAGAAGGAACAGTTTATCCACTTCTCACTCGACTCAAAAATGCTGGACTACTGACTTATGAATGGAAAGAATCTACATCAGGACCACCTAGAAAATATTTCACACTAACAGAACCAGGTAAAAAAGCATTAATAGAGCTTTCTCAGACATGGAATGAATTAGAATATGCTATTAAAAAAACAACTCAATCAATTAATTTATAATTAAAAAGTCATGAATAAAACATATAATATTAACCTTGCTGGACAAATATTTCATATCAATGAAGATGCTTTTGATATGTTGTCTGATTACCTCAAATCTCTGAAAAAGATTTATCAAAATGAGGAAGGTGGAGATGAAATCATTACAGATATAGAATCAAGAATTGCAGAAATATTTTTATTAGAAAACAAGAATAATCGCTTGACTATAATCAATATTGAGAATGTTGAAAATGTAATCAGTACTTTAGGAAAACCAGAGCAGCATATTGATGGTGATGAAGAAAGCGAATCTACATATTCTAATAAATCTTCCTCAAATAAAAAATTGTTCAGAGATAGCGATAGTCAGATCATTGCTGGTGTGTGTTCTGGACTTAGCCATTATTTTGGCATCAATGACCCACTTTGGATAAGATTAATCTTTTTAATATTCTTCTTTGGAGGGATTGGCAGTAGTTTGATGATATATATAGTGCTCTGGATATTATTGCCTAAAGCAACCACTGCCTCTGAAAAGTTGCAAATGAAAGGTCAACCTATTAATGTTGGAAATATTGAAAAAACGGTAAGAGATGGCATTCAAAACATTGGTGATTCTTTTCAAAATATGAGCAAGAAAAATTCAATTCAAAATGCAGCTAAAAAATCAGCTAGTATTGTTCAATCTATTCTCCTATTTATATTCCAAATCACTAAGGCGTTTCTATTGTTTATTTTTATTATCATATTTGGCATATTAGTATTTGTTTCCTTCTTTTTAGGAATTGCTATTATTGCAGGTACACCTACCCTTTCCAATGTGATTTTTGAAAATTCTGTTATGGCTTACATAACATCTATTGCAGCAATTCTACTTTTAGTGCTTACTTCATTGTTCTTCATTTTATTTCCCATCCACTTGTTTTCAAAAGATAAAAAGCCGCTTAAAAATCCTGTAGGCATCTCAATTGCTGTCATTTGGGCTGCAGCATTCATCATCCTACTGATTGGAGCAACTGACACTGTAAGACATTTTTCATCCAAAAAATCAATACAGAAAGAAGAAGTAATTTCCCATGCTACGCTGAATGACACTATAATAATTTCAGGTCGCTCAAATCCCAATACTGCTCCCGAGCTCGTTAATCTCAATGTTTTGGGAGGTCAATTTGAAATTATTAATGGCCATATCAATAGTAATTTTGTAAAATTGAATTTGGCTCAAAGTCCTGACCAAGATATCCATATTTTTGAACAACTTTCCGCACGAGGAAATTCTAGTCAAACTGCCTTAAACAATGTAAAAAATATTGATTATCAATATAGGCGTTCTGGTGACTCTTTGATATTCAATGACTATGTCAACCTAGAAAGAAAAAATTCAAAATATAGAAAACAAGAAGTTGAAATCACTTTATATATACCAGAAGGGAAAACTATAATTTTTGATAATACCCAAAATCTAATTCATAAAAAACCTAGAATAAAAAATTTTGATAATGATGAATATTTTGACTTAGGCTCAACTCCTTGGAAACTAGAAGCAGGCTATTTAGTTCCACTTAATAGTCCCATTACATCTTTGAACACAAGTAGCTGGACAGATATGACACCCTTAGAAAGCTTCTCAAAAATAGAACTTGATGGAATGTTAGATGCAGAAATCATCTATTCGACTCACAATAAAATTGAAAGCAATCAACCCAATAATATCAGCATAAGTACTAACAATAACAAAATCAGTATTTCTAGGTTAGGGAGAATTGCCAATCAAAATTATACAAAAATCAAAATTTACACTACTCAATTATCAGATATCGAAATAGATGGAATGAGTACAGCCATTATTAGTAATTTCAATACAAACAATATGAAAATTGAAGTAGCAGGTAACTCTACTCTATCATTAAACAACTGCAATCTCCAGCAATTAACAGCAGAAATTGAAGGACTATCAACCTTTCAGGGTTTTTCAAATATTGAAAATGCCATCATTAAAATGGATGGAATGAGTCAATTGAATGGTAAAAATCTTATCATTAAAAATTTGAAAGCAGATTTAAATGGCGCTTCAAAAGCAAGTGTCTTTGTCAGTCATAAACTTAAAGGCGAATCCAATGGAATGTCAAAATTAGAGTATGCAGGCAATCCTATCATTGAAATTAACTCAAAAGGAAATTCTACAATTCAAGCTATCCAATAATCAAATTATTTAATCATTTCAAAATACTTTACAATGAAAACAATTTTAAATTTCAAAACATTTTTTGCGGTTCTATTTGCAGCTCAATTTACAATGTCTTCTGTATATGCTAAAGACAAAGTAATTTCATATTCAGAATTGCCTGCCCTTGTCCAAACTTATATTCAACAACATTTTTCACAACATCAAATTCAGTTGATTACTGTGGACAAAGAAGGACTTAACAAAGAATATGAAATAGATATGACTGACCGTACGGAACTCAAATTTATTGGCAATAAAATCATCGAACTCAAAAGTAATTCTCAATTACCAAACTCTACAATACCTCAAACTATCCTTCGATATGTAGAAAAAAACTATCCTAAAAATCAAATTGTCAATTGGGATTTAGAAAGAAATTTTCAAGAAATAGAGTTAGATAATGGCATAGAATTAAAATTTTCTTTATTAGGTGATTTTATAAAAATCAAATAATACCGAAATAAACAAAGGTCTTCAAAAAAAAGATTTGATAATTCCTATCACCTATTTATAATGTTAAGCCGGAGTTTGTTTTTAGAAAATAGGCTCCGGTATTTTTATGTAATTACTACTTCTTTAAATTGTTAAACTCATTAAGCCCACATTGTAAAAAGGATCTAAACACATTTTCATCACTATATCCAATTGGAGTATTAAGAATATTCAAATTTTGATCCACTATAACATAATATGGTTGAGAAGCTTTTTGAAAATTTCTAATTTCAAAATCAGTCCATTTATTCCCAATAGTTTTAATGTTTTTCAACTTTCCTGTGACAGAAGATTGATATTGTTCTTCTACTGGCAAAGGTGTTCTATCATCCACATATAAAGATGCAATGATAAAATCCCCCATTAATGCTTGGATATCATCCTTTATCCATACTTTCTCTTCCATCTCTCTACAATTGACACATCCATATCCTGAAAAGTCAATCAAAATAGGTTTGTTTTCTTTTTTAGCCATTTTTAAAGCCTCATTAAAATCTGTTGTATTATATGGAGCTTTTACTTCTTGATTGAAAAAATTATAATGAGTTGTAGGTGCTAAACCACTTAATACATGAACTGGCTGATAGGACACTGTATTTTTAAACATATACAAGGCAAACAATATACTGGCAACTCCAAACAAACGTATAGCTATCGGAGTTTTTTCTTTGCTGAATAATCCCATTCCATAAAATCCTATAATCATAAAAATGACTATCCAAATGCCCATAAATAATTCCCATCGCAGAACACCCCAACCTTGTGTCAAATCAACAACTGACAAAAACTTGAATGCAAAAGCTAATTCGAGCAAACCTAAAATCACTTTCACTTTACTCAACCATCCTCCTGACTTAGGCAACCCTTTTAACCATTGAGGAAATAAGGCAAACAAAGTAAATGGCAAAGCTAAAGCAACCGAGAATCCCAACATTCCAATAATTGGTTTGACTTTAAAAATTCCTAAAGATGGACCAATATCAGTAGCCGCTTGTACTAGTAAAGATCCGATAATAGGACCAGTACATGAAAATGAAACTAATGCTAAGGTGAAAGCCATAAAAAATATCCCTAGCATTCCACCTTTATTTGACAATTGATCTGTCTTGTTTGCCCATGAAGACGGCAGTGTTATTTCAAATAATCCAAAAAAAGATAAAGCAAAAATGACAAAAATAACAAAGAACAAAAGATTGAAAAACACGCTAGTACTCATTACATTCAGCGCATCTGCACCAAATAAAAGTGTAATAGACAAGCCCAATAACACATAAATTAAAATAATAGAAATTCCATATAAAGCAGCTTGTTGAATACCCTTCTTTTTATCTTTCCCTCCTTTGGTAAAATAACTGACAGTCAACGGAATCATAGGAAAAACACAAGGAGTCAATAAAGCTATCAATCCTCCTAAAAACCCTAAAACAAAAATCCAAGCTATCCCACTTTTATCTGCTTCACTAGTTTGAACACAATTAACATTTGCTTTGTCCCAGTTAAATACAATATCAGATTGATAATTATCATCAGAGGTATCCATTGGAATAAGTTCTTCTGCCACTACAATTTGTTGACCAAGTAAAGAACTATCAGTAGATGAAGTATTTAGATTTTGACCGATCAAAGTAGATTTTTTCAATTTCAACTCAAAATCATCACCATCAGGTGGAAAACACATTTGATCATTACATGCCTGAGCCTCATAATAACCTTTTATTGTCACTTCATCCTTCAATAATTTCACTCTTTGTTTAAATGTGACCTCCTTTTTAAATTTTGCTACTTTAGTTTCCCAAATTGGGTCAAAAAACACTTCTTTTTTCCCATCAAAACTTAAAGCACCTTCCTTCTTGAAACCATCAGTTTCTTTTATTTCAATAGTTGTTGGAACAGGACCAATATCTGGAGATATATCGTGGCTATAAATCGAATATCCACCACCAATTTTAGCAGAAACATTGATTTCATAAATATCAGACTCAATCAACTTGGCTGAAACTGTCCATTTAATAGGGCTTTCAAACTGTGCAAAAACAACGCCTACATATAAAAATAATGCACTCAGTAAAAATCTTAATATTCTCATTTTCATCATTAATAGGAAAAACAATTATTTCAAAATGATGTTCAAAGATATTAAAATGAAACTATCCACTTTGTAACAATTGTAGCAAACGAACCAAGCACAAAGGTAATAAACAAGAAATTAGCAATTTTTCTTTTATGGATTATTAACAAAGCAACTGATATCATCATTGAAGCAGGAATAAGACACATCATTATATTGGACAAATCCCAGTCTTTGGACAATAGGCACACCAGTGAAAAACTAAAAAATAACATCAAAATAGATTTAATATTTTTTTTCTTTTTAGTAAATGCACTTCTCATCAATAAAAACATTCCTACCATTCCTCCAATGATAAACAATGACACTACGCTCCAAGCAATAATTTCTTCTATAGAGATACTGTATAATGGCAAGCCTGAATTATTTATTAATCTATTTATCCATTTCAGACTTAAATCATTCAAAAACACATAAGACCAAGCCCAAAAAAATGTCATTGACATAGCCATAAAAAATAAAAGATATTCACGTATTCCTTTTGTATTGAATGTATAAATGATAACAACAAAAAATGGCATTACAATTATAGATATAGGGTGAAAAACACTGAGGGCACCGACCATCAAACCCAGTTGAAAACAAGATTGGGGAGATATCATGCTTCCTTTAATTTTCATTAAAATATGCATCATCACCAATAATAGAGTCGAACTCATCACTGGAAATCCCAATACTAAAAATCCTTCATCAAAAGCACTCAACAATATCCATACTAAGGCAGGAACTACTGTCCTATCTTCAAAAAAATTGGCATCTGTAAACAAATAATTGATCCAAAGTGCTTGACCAAATACTATAAGCATAGTCAAGAACATTGAAATTTTAATATTTAAAAAATTAAGACTCCAATATGTTGAACCCAAATGAATATTTTCTAAAAATAAAAATGGAATTCGAGTAGCCAACATCACGACAATTAATATCAAAATCGTGTATGGACGTTGGTTATTAAATAAACTCAGCACAGTCTAATATTTGAAAAGTATGAATTGTAAATTTCGCTTTTGTTCACTTGGGATAATTATTTCCGTAGATGATATTTGCATTCCTTTTTGAGGGATAATTGCCAAATTTTCTTTTTTAGTATTTAATAAACTCTTACTTTTTGTCTTTCCTTCAGGGTTTAAATTATATTCAACAAAATTCCCATTGGAATAAACATCTTCATTAAATAGAAATTTGATAATATTATTAGATTCAAAAATGGAAAATGAAGAGTAAATGCCTCCATCATCTTCAGTAATCTGCACCTTAGGCATCACTATATTCCAATTAAGCACCCCTTTACCCGAAATAGATAATGCAGAAATATCAAAATAATGATTTTGAACATAGGTTTTTGTGTAATAATTATCTGCCATATTATAGTAAGGATAATATCCGTTATATGGTGTCCCTCTCACGACTTTAGTATATTGATATTGACCTTCCAAAATAATTAAACATCCACTATCACTCTGCGGTATTAAATTTTTAGGTTTAATAATCATGGCCTGTTCTTTCCAATCTTTGGCTTTAAATGAACTCATATTACTCATTGCCAACTCATTAAATGCATACTTCAATTGTACACTTTCAGAAGGATTAACACCTGTACCTATCATGATCACTCCAATATCATCCCCATCATCAACACCCCTATAATTCACTACTGTGTATGCAATATTTGTCATATTATCTATCTCAGTGATAATATTTTTAAATCTAAGCCGCTTTTCCTTTTCTATCACCTGCTGCTTGCCTATCTGAGAATTGGGGTTATAAATAAAAGTATATAACTCATCATAAAGATAATCATTGGCATACGAGCCTCTAGTCTGATGAGCCATTACAGCATATATAACACCTTGATTATTAATTTTAAAACTTTTTAAAACAATATCTTTTTGTTGATTTTCAAAAACACCACTGCCCATCTTTTCCAAATCTTCATTCAGAATATGATAGTCAATAGTCATGCCTTGCTTATCCTCTAATATTTTGAAAAAAGCAAAATGCTTCAAATTGGTGGATTGTTTGAAATAATAAGGGGCAAACAGATTGGACTTGCCTCTGAAAATACTATCTAGCACTATCACTTCTGCTGAAGTCTCCAAATAATCATTGATATATCTTACTTTCAAATATTGATAACCATCAACAATACTAGAATAGAAGACAACTCCTCCCCGCTCTCTAAGAAAAATAGCCTCTAATTTTGAATTTTTATCTTTTAATAAAATTTCCTTTTTAGCAACTGAACGCAATTGTTGATTAAATAGCTCTAATTCATTTTTTTCACCAATGACATAATGAACATATATACCATTGGAATTTTTGCCCAATATTTCATATTCAGGAAGCTTGGAAGAAAGTTTAACTGAGGGAGAAATAATAATCTCTTGAGCTGTTAAACTATTGAAAACAGTATTACAAAATATTATTATTAAAACCATCCACCTATACCTCATCTTCTATCTTTTTTGTCTTGGGTCTAAAGCATCTGTTAATCCTTCTCCCAAGAGATTGAATAAAGTAATCATAATAAATATAGCAAACCCTGGAGCTATTGCAAACCACCATGGAGCACTTCTTGACAAGGATAATAATTTACCCCAAGTCAAAACCTCTGGTGGTATTCCTATTCCAATAAATGACAAAAAACTCTCAATTAATATTGCTGCAGCGATTCCAAAAGCCACAGCAATCAAAACTGGAGAAATAGCGTTGGGAATTGCATGTTTAAATAATGTTCTCAAATTTGAAAAGCCCAAAGCCTGAGCGGCTTCAATGTATTCAAGATTTCTTACTCTTAGCAACTCAGCTCTGATAAATCGTGCAATCTCTGTCCAAGAAGTAAGACCTATGACTGCCATTATTAACATCACAGATGGTTTGGCAATTGCTACTATTGCAATGATTAAAAACAATCCTGGAATAGACACCAAAACCTCTATTAATCGTTGAATCATAATATCTACAGGAATACTTACCTTATGCGACAAATATTTTATCCTTTTAAATGGTCTGCTCAGAATCCAAATACTTCCCATAAACAACCCAAAAATGAAAATAGAAATAAGCAATTGAAATATAAACAGGAAAAATGATTCTCCAATGGCTTTAGATAACAAATGAGTTCTAGATTGTAAACTATAGAAATAAGCAGGTATTAAGAGAATCAATAGCCATAATACAGTTGCCCTACTCACTTTCAATCTTTCATCACCAAAATAACCTGCTAATGAACCTAATATTACACCTATCAATGTCGCAATAAACATGGAAACAAAACCTACCATAAAAGCAATCCGAGTACCGTGTATCATTGCCGACATCACATCCCTTCCCAATGCCTCAGTACCCAGCCAATGCCTCCATCTTTTTGAATCTATATCTTGTGGTTCGAAAGGGCTTGCAAACTGAGCATTTCTATAATCTTGAGTATTGGGAGAATAAGGTATCAAAGGGAAAATCACTGATTGATAATCTTGTTCAGCCCATTTGATATTATTCCATTTAGTTGGCCATTCTGAAATTCCTAATTTAACACCATAATCTCTTACTATAGGGAAATTCCATCCGCTCTCATCTTTAAAAGCCAAAGGTTTTTCATTTGCTATAAAGTCAGCAAAAACAGCAATAAGCATTAATAGCAA
Source organism: Chitinophagales bacterium (assembly GCA_023957235.1). GTDB lineage: Bacteria > Bacteroidota > Bacteroidia > Chitinophagales > JADIYW01 > JAMLHH01. Next base: position 181,163 of record JAMLHI010000007.1, read on the forward strand.
CACTACCCATGCAGAAAAGACAGCCCTTTTATTCTTCTTAAACTGGCGTTTCACATAAGACCAGTAATCTTGTTTGAGTTGTACTGGTTCCATATTTATTTTTTATTTGAATAAGAAATTCGTGGATCTACAATAGCATAACAAATATCTGCCACCAAGTATCCCAGCATAGTAACCACTGCTGAAAACATTACAACAGTATAAACCATAGGATAGTTTCTTGCTGACAAAGCATCAAAAGCCAACTTGCCCATCCCTGGAATAGAAAATATAATTTCTAACACGATTGAACCACTTATTGCCATAGGAAACACACTCGCAAATAATGTAATAACAGGCAACAATGAGTTTTTAAATGCATGTTTCCATAAAACTGAGGTTTCTGAAACACCCTTTGCTCTTGATGTTCTTATATAATCTTGAGAAAGTGAATTAATCATTGACCCTCTCATTTGTCTTGATACAAATGCTAAACCTCCATAAGTCCAACAAAATAAAGGCAATACCAAGTGGTGAATTTTGTCTATCAAAGGATCTCCTTCATCTCCTAAACCATAAGTTGGAAACCAATCAAAAAAATCTCCCCCACCAAAAAAAGTAATTAATAAAGTCGCTACCCAAAAGCTAGGCAATGAATACAAAATAAATAACACTGTAGTGATTATCTGATCGGATAGATTACTTTTATTTTTTGCACTAAAAACACCAATTGGGATAGCTATCAAATAAGTAAGAATTATAGACAATATACTGATAAGCAAAGTTTTACCTACAGCAGTCCAAACAGCTTCTTTCACTGGTCGTCCATCTTGATAGGAAATGCCAAAATCACCCACAATAAACTTCGTAATCCAACGATGATATTGGTTTTGCGTACCATAAAAATGGAACTTAGGAATATAATTTTTATATGAAGTAGAATTAAGTATCATATCATTATACGCATCTAAGGTATTTTGCATTTCATCATTAAGCTCTTTCATTGAAGGTGCAGAAGCGACATGTTCTTTCATCCTACCCAAAGCGCTTTGGACAAGAGAAGGTTGATATTGATTGAGTAAAGTAAAAATTTCATCGCGCATACCAATTTTAGCATCGGCATTTAAAGAGTCAACCTTCAAATCTGCTATCGCCAAATCTAATTTCTGAATAGAATGATAATATTTTTGAATGTCATTCCAATTTCCATATAATTGAATTAATTGTTCCAAATTATCGTGATGAGGCTTTCTATATATTTTATACAAAGTATCAGGAGTTGCAGCATTACTTAGACTTAGATAAAACACCGGCAAATCTAAACCCAATTCTCTCCTTTTATCTATATAGGACTGTTCTGAAGCAAGACGCGAAGAAGATTGGCCAATTTCTCCGGCACTTCCTCCCCCACCTAATATCTGTTCTACCGGGTCTCCTGGCACACTTACACTCAACATAAATGTGATCAATGAAATCACAAATAATGTTGGAATAAATATGAATATCCTCTTAACAATATACTTTAGCATGCCATCAATTTACTCATCACCTTTCACTCTAAAACCAGCTTCATAATAACCAGGATATATGGATGAAGCATGAATATTATCATATCGCTTATTAATTACGTTTCTAAATTTTTGTGTATTCAAAAAGATATAAGGAACTTCATCATGAAGTATTTGCTGCCATTGATGATATAATACATTTCTTTTAGATTCATCCATTTCCTTACGTATATTACTTATCAGTTCATCTGTCTTACTATTGCCAAATCCAGTATAATTAGAACCTCCATTTCTAGATTCAGTATGCCATAATTGCTTAGGGTCATCAGAGCGAGGATCTGTCACCCAGCTACCATAAAAAATTTGAATTTTCTGTTGTTTCAAATCTCCCAAATATTTTCCCCATTCTAAGCTTCTAATATCCAAAGCAATTCCTGCTTGTTTTAGCCAGTTTTGGAACATAAGGCCTACTGTTTCTCTTGATGAATTACCTTGATTATATGTAAAAGTTAATTTTAATGGCGTCTTTTGCCCGTCAATCACTTTATCAAGAATTCCATCTCCATCAGAATCTTTCCAGCCTGCTTCTGTCAATAACTTAGCAGCTTTTGCAACATCATAATCATACAATGGCAATTCTGAAGCATAAGCTCCTTTAAACTGTGGTAAAATAGGACCTACTACTCTACTACCCTTTCCATAGAGAATTTTCTCATTAATTTGATCAACATTTGTAAGAAAAGCTAATGCTTGGCGAACTTTAACATCTGAAAGTATTTTATCACGAACATTCAGACCTATATATTGAAATGCAAGCATTTCAGGCTCAGATTTATAGAAATTCTTTTTAAACTTATCTGATTGATCTAAGTCTATATAATCTTTTACTGGTGTTACTTGCATAACATCTAGTTTTCCAGCTTTTAGAGCAGTCAAAGCTGTATTGAAATCGTTAATCACTTCATAAACCAACTTTTTAGGATGAACTTCAAAAAACATATTTACATCTTTCAGTTGATCACCCCACCAGTTATCTTTTCTCTCTAAAACAACCCTTTGTTGAGTCTGCCAAATTGATAATTTATATGGTCCTGAACCTTGAATTTTATCTGGACTGCGACTAAATTCTTCAGAATTGAATGCATCAGCAAATTTTTTAATTCTTGAATCATTTACCAGCGCATCAGTCACATGGGTAAAACTTTTCACTGGAAAATTGTTTAATATTTTCTCAGGATCAAAAATGTATTCTGGTAGGATTGTCAAATCGTAACCAATAATATCTTCTGCCAAAATGTAAACTTCTTTAGTTGTAACTGTCAATTTCAATGGTTCTTCATCATATAAAATTAAATCATCAACAAATTCAAAATAAGGTTTAGCAGCGTCTGAATTCACTTTTGGACACAACATTGCTTTCAATGAGAAAGCTACATCTTTGGCAGTTACTTGATCGCCATTATCCCATTTTGCTTCAGGTCTGATATGAAAAGTCAAAGAAATCCCCTTTTCAAGAGGAGTAATTTCAGGCAATGACTGAGCCAAAACAGGAACTAACTTCATCGTTTCAAAATCATATCTCAATAAACTCTGAAATATATTTAACTTGATTTGAGTCGCCTGTGCATCTGATGAAGTAAAAGGGTTTAGATTTTCTGGCTCAGAAAGAGAATGAATCACTACTGTGCTTTGTTCCCCTTTTTTGTCGTTACTACTTGAACAAGACAAAACAAATAAGCCTACAATTGCAATTGCAAACCAGAACGTTCTTTTTTTAAATTGCTGAAACATTGATTATTCTTCTTTATTTTAAAAATTGATTAGCGGTTAAAAATAGAACTATTTTGACATAATGAGATAGAATATGAATTAGTAAATCAAAAAAATGAATTGTTATCAATCTATTATCAGTATTCTTAACAAGTATCAAATCTTCTCAAGCAATTTTTATGAAAAATATATAATGGTTTTTAAACACACAATAATTATATGTTTCTTTTCTACCTTCCGAAAATCTAATTGCTAAAGTGTCAATGATGAAGAAAAAAATAAAAAAGAAATATTTTACCGATTCAATTACTTTTTTATATCTGTATAATTTTTTCATTATTAGGTATTTTTGTTAATTTGTTTGGCATTAAATTTTATAAGTAGAATGAAAAGCACCTTTTTTTATATCCTAATTATTGTTGTAGTTAATTTTTCTGCTTGCAAACCTAAAGCAGGTAAAGACTTGTTGGTTTCAGATGATTTCCAAAATGCTATTCAAGAAAGACTAGTCAATGCTCAGGATGGAGAGATAATTGAATTACCTGAAGGAAATTTTCAATTGACACAAACCTTATTTATTGAAGGAGTCAATAATGTCACCATTAAAGGGCAAGGAATTGACAAAACATTTCTTTCTTTTAAAAATCAAGAAGAAGGTTCTGAAGGATTCAATATCAGCAATGTAAAAAATTTCAGTATGAGTGATTTTACAATTGAAGATGCCAAAGGTGATAATATCAAGATAAAAAGTGCTGATGGATTGGTGCTGAAAAACATCAATAGTAGATGGACAGACGGAGCAAAAGAATCAAATGGTGCTTATGGACTTTACCCTGTAGAAAGCAAAGATGTACTTGTAGAGGACTGTGAAGTCAGCTATGCTTCAGATGCAGGAATTTATGTAGGACAATCTGTCAATGTTGTTGTCAGAAGATGTTATACTCATCATAATGTTGCAGGCATTGAAATTGAAAACTGTATCAATTCAGATGTATATGAAAATAGGACAATTAATAATACTGGCGGAATTTTAGTATTTGACTTACCAGACTTACCACTTTCCAATGGTAGAAATTCTAGGATATTTAATAATGAAATCCAAGAAAATAATCATAAAAATTTTGCTCCTAAAGGAAATATTGTTGCCACTGTGCCACCAGGAACAGGAATAATCGTATTAGCAACAGACAGTGTAGATATTTTCAACAACAAGATAATCAATCAGAAAAGCGTTGGAATAGCTATTGCAAGTTATCAGCTATTGCAAAAACCTTATAATGATTCAACTTATGGGCCATATTCTTCTGCAATATCTATAAGAGACAACCAAATCAGTACTAATAAATTAATCGTTGATATGTCCACTGATCTTGGTAAACTACTATTTGCTGTTTATCGTTTGCCAATGGATATTATTTATGATGGGATTGCTGACCCAAATCTTTTAGATGACAATGGGATATTGAAAGACGGACACCAAATTTGTATAAGGAACAATGGCGACCAAATAAAATTTGGGAACCTCAATGCCGCCAAAATTGACAATCTAAAAGATATTTTGAAGTATTCCTCTACAGATATTACTCCTTTTGATTGTAGTTTTAAGGGAATTACAGGTAAAAAAACACCCATCCAATAAGTCATGTTATTAAGAAAAACATATATTGTTCTGATATTTTCTATTCTTTTAATAGCATGTAAAAGCCATTCAGAAGTACAATTGCCATCAAATCCCAAAGGATTCAATCTGCTATCAGAATATAAATTATTTGAAGGATTATTATCTGATTTAAAACCAGTAAAAGGTGTCATTCCTTATGATATTAATAATCCATTATTCTCTGATTATGCTGAAAAAGCCCGATTTATATGGATGCCTGAAGGCAAAACTGCTTCTCCTAATGAAGATGGTAGCATTCAGTATCCTGATGGTACCATTTTAGTAAAAAATTTCTTTTTTACTCATGAGAACAAACGACAAATAGTAGAAACAAGATTGCTAATAAAATTTAAGTCCAAATGGGAAGTTTATCCCTATGTTTGGAATAAAGAGCAAACAGATGCAGAAATCAAAAATGCTGGAGCTTTAGTTCCGGTTACATTTACTCATTTAAAAAAAGAAATATCTTTTAAATATTCCGTTCCCAATAAATTTCAATGTAAAAATTGCCACAATGCTGATAATGTTTTACTTCCAATTGGGCCAAAAATTGCTCAGCTAAATAAATTATTTCCATACAATTCAGGGACAATCAACCAATTGGATTACTGGGAGGAAATTGGATATTTAGATTATCACCGCTCCCCTGAAACACCTATTATGACTTCATGGGAAAATACAAATATCAATATTGAACAACGGGCAAAAGCCTATCTAGATGGCAACTGCGCCCATTGTCACAACCCAAAAGGTTCCGCTAGTACATCAGGATTATTTCTACAATTTACAGAATTAAATCCCATGCGTTGGGGTATTTGTAAAACTCCTGTTGCAGCAGGAAGAGGCTCAGGTGGGAAAACATTTGACATTTCTCCACAACATCCAGAAGAATCTATTTTATTATATCGAATGAAATCTGACGACCCTGGTGTCATGATGCCTGAAATAGGTCGAAAACTTGTTCATCAAGAGGCAGTTGACTTAATTTATAACTGGATAAAAAACATGGAAGAGACTCCTTGTAATTAATCTTATTTGCACTTATATATCCCAAAACATTATACATATTTATTTTGTTATTAATCAACTATTTACTAATAACTGTTAGCTTAATAGAAAACTAAAAATAAATTTCAATTGTCAGATTTTTCAATCTATAATATATAAAACTTAGGAAAGTCAATATTTCAAGCTTGCTTCTTAATCTATTTTCAAACAAACTTCTATAAAACAAATTCACTAGTTTATATTTGTCATTTTACTGCATTCAATTGGAGAATAATGAATAATATCTTAATTATTGATGACGAAGAAAAGTTGAGAACTTTACTAGCTAAAATCATAAGTTTAGAGGGTCTCGAAGTATTTCAAGCAGGAGATATAAAATCGGGATTGAAAAAATTAGAATCGCTAAATATAGATGTAGTATTGTGCGATGTTAAACTACCTGATGGAAATGGTGTAGATGCTACAAAAATTATAAAAGAAAAATATCCATCCATTGAAATTATTTTATTAACAGCTTATGGCAATATTCCAGATGGTGTACAGGCAATAAAAAATGGTGCATTTGACTATATTACCAAAGGCGATGATAACAATAAAATCATTCCTCTACTCTATCGCGCTTTAGAAAAAGTAGCATTATCTAAACGGGTCATACAGTTAGAAAAACAATTAGATTAAAAATATTCTTTTGACAAAATCATAGGTAAATCTAAAGTTATTCAAAAAGCAATTGACTTAGCAAAAAAAGTAGCATTGACTGATACTACAGTATTACTTACCGGTGAAACTGGAACAGGAAAGGAAGTTTTTACCCAAGCTATTCACAACTCTAGTAATAGAAATAAACATAATTTTATTGCTGTTAACTGTTCTGCTTTTAGTAAGGAACTTTTAGAAAACGAACTTTTTGGACATAAAGCTGGAGCCTTTACTGGAGCGACTAAAGACAGCAAAGGTATCTTTGAAGAAGCCAATAATGGCACTGTCTTTTTAGATGAATTGGGTGAAATGGCTTTGGATTTACAGGCTAAATTATTACGAGTATTAGAAAATGGAGAATACATTAAAGTAGGTGACAATAAACCGACAAAAGTGAATATTCGAATAGTTGCAGCTACTAACAGAGATTTAAAAAAAGAAGTCGAAAACGGGAATTTCAGAGAAGATTTATTCTATCGAATTGCTATTTTTCATATTGATTTACCACCGCTTAGAGAGCGAATTATAGATATTGAAGATTTATCAAATTTTTTCCTTCAAAAAATAATGAAGAATAAAAGCAGTTTCTTTTCTAAGGAATATTTGGATGCTCTATGCAAACATCAATGGAAAGGCAATATTCGCGAGTTGCGAAATGTGATAGAGCGAAGTGTGATCTTAAGCGAAACAAATAAAATAGATATTGAAAGCTTGCCATTAGATTTTCAACAGTTAGAAAATACAAACAATCAACATACAACAAAAGGAAATCTTTCTGCATTTGAATTAGGAGCCGCAGAAAAAATTCATATTCAAAAGGTATTGAATTATACGAATGGTAATAAAACGAAAACAGCCGAATTATTGGGAATTGCATTGACGACCTTGTACAGAAAAATGAATGAATATAATCTGTAGAAACATGCCGAATAGACCGCTGTTGGGACACGCCGTAGCCACAGCTGTTGGGACTCGCCTCAAGGCGAATCCCAACTATATATCTTATCATTTGAAATACGCCGAATAAACCGCCGTTGAGACTCGCCGAATAAACCGCTGTTGTGACACGCCTTGAGGCGTGTCACAACTAAAGAAAAATCATATAAATAGAAACCATGGCATACAAAAAACATAAACAATACAGATTATTTGGTTATGATTATTCGCAGCAGGGTGCTTATTTTATTACGATAGTCACCAAGAATAGACAACGTTTTTTTGGAGAAATTTTAAACAAAGAAATTCATTACTCGCCAGTTGGTGAATATGTCAAACAAAACCTTTCCAACATTAAGGAAAGAATTGACTATTTGTACATAGATAATTGGGTTATCATGCCCGATCATCTTCATCTAATCATTGTAATCACCAATCAAAAGGATGATTATACACAAATTACAGGATTATCACCTTTAAATTCTAAATCTATTTCTTCTTTTGTAAATCACCTAAAAGGCAATATCAAACGATGGTGTAATGCAAATGGTTTTTCAGAATTTTCTTGGCAAGATCGATACCATGATAGAATAATCCGTGATAGAGGTGAATTCAATCGTATATCACAATACATAGATAATAATATATTGAATTGGGAAAAGGATGATGATAATATAAATTGATATATTGCAGGAACGCGACGAAGAATTCTGCCGAATATTCCGCCGTTGGGACACGCCTCAAGGCGTGTCCCAACAATGAATCAACAAGGCGCGTCCCAACAATCCTACAAAAACCATATCAAAACGCTACTATTAACCCTTTCATTTTGAAAGGGTTTTTATTTTATCTAATATTATCAATATTTACAATGAACACATTGTCAATTATATATAGCTGTTATTAAAATGCGGTCTTTCATTTGAAATGGTATTGGCACAACAATAATTATATCAAAATGATGACAACAATTTTAATTCTAACAGGGCTATTACTATTCGCCCTTTTTTTTCAACTCATTAAATTATTTGAAAAGATATGACAGCTCTATTTATCATCGCAATCGGAGTATTTAGCTATATGTGCTATGTACTCGTTAAACCAGAAAAATTTTAACCCATATAGAAATGAATACAGATATATTAGGTGTAATAGCCATGTTTACGATAACATTTTTGTTGTCCATCCCATTGGGGAAATATATTGCAAAAGTGTATGCAGGAGAAAGAACCTTACTTGATAAAATTTTCAATCCTTTGGAACGAGGTTTCTTTAAATTTTCGGGTATTAATTCTTCAAAGGAAATGACTTGGCAACAGCATTTGGTTGCTTTGCTTACCATCAATGCAGTTTGGTTTATGATGAGCATGGCAATTTTGATGAATATGAGTTGGCTTCCGCTCAACCCCGATGGAAATCCAAGTCAGTCAGCAGATTTGGCATTTAATACTACCATTTCGTTTTTAGTCAATTGTAATCTTCAACACTATTCTGGAGAAACTGGAATTAGTTATTTAGGTCAGTTATGGTTGATGTTTTTACAGTTTGTAACTGCTGGGGTTGGTATGGCTGCTGCTGTTGTAGTTTTTAAAGCATTCAAAGAAAAGACGACTACTCAATTAGGTAATTTCTATAACTATTTTGTAAAATCTTGTACAAGAATATTATTACCCTTATCATTAATAGTCGCATCGGTCTTGGTGTTTCAAGGTACACCTATGACTATGGAAGGGAAAGATACCATTACCAACCTACAAGGAGATACAGTTCAAGTTTCTACTGGCCCTGTAGCAGCATTTGTACCTATCAAACACATTGGCACTAATGGTGGTGGTTTCTTTGGAGCTAACGGTTCACATCCATTGGAAAACCCTACCTATTTAACTAATATGGTAGAAATGATAGCTCAATTTATTATTCCAATGGCTATGGTTTTTGCATTCGGATTTTTTATCCAAAGAAGAAGATTTAGCTGGATGGTTTATGGTGTGATGACAGTCGGATTTCTACTACTAGCTATTCCAAATGTCATTATGGAAATGAATGGCAATCCTGAAATAGCTAAAATGGGAATAGACAATTCATTGGGTGCAATGGAAGGAAAAGAAATTAGAATTGGTGCTGCGGCTTCTGGGTTTTGGAGTATTGTTACTACTGTAATTTCTACTGGTTCTATCAACTCTATGCACGATAGTTCCATGCCCCTTTCAGGTATGAACGAGTTATTAGCCATGATGATAAACGCTTTCTACGGAGGTGTGGGTGCTGGAATTCTCAACTTCTTCATCTTTATTATTCTAGCGGTTTTTATTAGTGGATTAATGGTGGGTAGAACACCAGAATTTATGGGTAAAAAAATTGAAGCTCGTGAAATGAAAATAGCCATGATAATTGCATTGTTCCATCCATTCTTAATATTGGTAGGCACTGCATTAGCAGCAGCATTTCCATCAGTTGGATCTTCAGCAATTAGCAACCCTGGCTTTCACGGATTTAGTCAAATGCTGTATGAATATACATCATCAGCCGCCAATAATGGTAGCGGTTTTGAAGGCTTGGGTGACAATACGCTATTTTGGAATATCTCTACCGGTATCGTATTGTTGTTAGGTCGTTTTCTACCAATCATTGGACCGGTCGCCATTGCAGGACTATTGGCCGAAAAAAGATATATACCTGAAAGTGCCGGAACTTTAAAAACCGATACTGCCACATTTGGATTAGTAGTTTTTGTAGTGATAGCCATAGTAGCTGCTTTAGCTTTCTTCCCAGCTTTAGCTTTAGGGCCAATAGCAGAATATTTTAGTATGTGAATGGTGAATAGTGAATGGTAAATGGTAAATGGTGAATGGTAAATGGTGAATGGTAAATGGTAAATGGTAAATGGTGAATGGTAAATGGTGAATGGTAAATGGCTGATGCTTGCAACTTACCATTGATTGCATATAGTTTACGGACTATTTACAACTTATTTTTTATCGATTTAATTAATCCAAGTAAAAGTTTAGTAATGATTTCAATTTCTAATAATAGCTTATCTACATCATTTTTATTTGAAAAGTTAAGTTCAACCGATAACAACAGGAGCGTTTCAACCTCTGTAATTGAGCCTAATGCTATGTACAAGAATTGGATAAATTCTTTAGAACTATTTCTGGCAGAGCCTTCCGAAATGTTTGTTGGAACAGAAACGCCTGCTCTTCTAATTTGTGCTATCAATCCAAATTTTTCATCTGTTGGAAAGCAACTAGTTAAGTTGTACAACTCCTTCACTAATGAAAAACTTCGCTGCCAAACTTCTAATTTATAATGAGGTCTCATAATTCTAACAATAAAAAAATATTAAATAAAATGAATTCTAAAATTAGTCAAAGTGTTTTTAACAAAAAAACCGTAATTCCTAGTGTTAAACAAGCTTTTATAAAACTTGATCCGCGGATAATGTTTTATAATCCAATTATGTTTTGTGTAGAGATTTGTACAATAGTAATGTTGATTGTGTCTATTAACTCTTTCTTTACAGATAATATTGAAGTTGGAACTAACCATTTACCATTTGCAATTTACAATTTACTCATAACATTCGTTCTATTTCTCACCTTACTATTTGCCAATTTTGCAGAAGCTATTGCAGAAGCTAGAGGTAAAGCTCAAGCGGATAGTTTAAGAAAAACACGAGAAGAAACTCCTGCAAGATTAGAAAATGGACAAACAATTTCATCATCACAACTTAAAAAAGGCAATATATTTATATGCGAAGCAGGCGATATTATTCCTACTGATGGAGAAATAATAGAGGGCTTAGCAACCATTGATGAAAGTGCTATTACTGGAGAAAGTGCACCTGTTATTCGTGAAGCAGGTGGTGATAAATCATCAGTTACAGGTGGAACAAAAGTATTATCCGATAAAATTAAAGTGGTAGTAACTACGCAACCTGGAGAAAGCTTCTTGGACAAAATGATTGCTCTAGTTGAGGGTGCTAGTCGTCAAAAAACACCTAACGAAATTGCATTGACTATTTTGTTAGCAGGGTTTTCATTAGTGTTTATCATTGTTTGCATTACACTAAAGCCATTTGCAGATTATGCCAATGCTCCTATTACCATTGCAGCATTTATTTCTTTATTCGTTTGTTTAATTCCTACTACCATTGGTGGCTTACTTTCTGCAATTGGCATTGCAGGAATGGATAGAGCATTGCGTGCCAATGTAATTACAAAAAGTGGCAAAGCCGTTGAAACTGCAGGTGATGTTGATGTTTTATTGTTGGATAAAACAGGTACTATAACTATTGGAAACAGAAAAGCCACTCAATTTTATCCAGTTGAAGGGATAGATGAAAAACAGTTTATTAAATCAGTAGTATTGAGTTCTATGAGTGATGAAACACCAGAAGGTAAATCAATTATTGAACTTGGTAAATCGTTAATGGTAAATAGTGAAAAGTTGTTTTCTGATATAAATATGTCCTCGCAAACCATTTACAATTTGCCATTTACCATTCACAGATTTACAGCCGAAACTCGTAGTAGTGGTATTGATTTTGAAAACACACGCATACGCAAGGGAGCCAGTGATGCTATTAAGAATTTGGTCGAAAAGGCGGGAAATATATTTCCACAAAAAACAGCAGAGATAGTAAAGCAAATCTCCTCCAACGGTGGAACTCCTTTAGTGGTTTCTGAAAATGAGAGGGTACTTGGAGTTATTGAATTACAAGATATCATCAAACCAGGTATTCAAGAACGTTTTGAGCGATTAAGAAAAATGGGAATTAAAACTGTAATGGTTACAGGCGACAATCCACTGACTGCAAAATACATTGCAGAAAAAGCAGGTGTTGACGATTATATTGCTGAAGCCAAACCTGAGGATAAAATGAACTATATCCGTAAGGAACAAGCTGAAGGCAGGTTAGTTGCAATGATGGGTGATGGAACCAATGATGCACCGGCTTTGGCGCAAGCAGATGTAGGAGTGGCAATGAACAGCGGAACACAAGCAGCAAAAGAAGCAGGCAATATGGTTGATTTGGATAACGATCCTACAAAATTGATTGAAGTAGTTGAAATTGGCAAACAATTATTAATGACCAGAGGAACATTGACCACATTTAGTATAGCCAATGATGTTGCAAAGTATTTTGCAATAATTCCAGCTTTGTTTATTGCAACAATTCCATCCTTACAAGGACTGAATATTATGAATTTACACAGTCCCGAAAGTGCTATTTTATCAGCAGTTATTTTTAATGCTATTATTATTCCATTTCTAATTCCATTGGCGTTAAAAGGAGTT
>JAMLHI010000008.1 GCA_023957235.1 Chitinophagales bacterium
TGTCCATTTTTTACACTTTTTAGTGTAAACCTATTTTAGGACAAGACAACCTCTTTTAATTTTGCCGAAGCGTGGGTTTGTCTGTTCATTTTGTTCTGTCGTTTAATGTTTGCACTGTCCCCATAGAATGAGGCATAACGTTTTGGGGCTTTGCGATGGTGGGGCAATCGAAGCACAAATCTTCAATTTTGCACAAAAGTTGAACCGAAGAACAACAGTTGAACTTTGCAGTTTCGCCCCACTATTGCAAAACCCTTGTTAGCTGCTGGGCTTAATTTTGCTAAAATAGCTTATTTTTTGAGATAATAATTTGTACTTTTGTGGCTTCACTTCCAAAAAGTATACAACACGTGGCAAAGCCTTGGATTAAATAATTATTAGGGTAATTCTCTTCAAAACCCACTTTTATGGTATAGTACTCTATTAGTATTATGCTACAATTATTTTGTTGTATAATTTAATCAAGTTTTTATGGAAAACCGTAAATGGTTTAAGACCTATATGTTTATATGGGCTGGACAGTTTGCTTCAATGCTTACAAGTTATGCTGTTCAGTTTGCTATTGTTATATGGCTTAGTCTGGAGTACAAGTCAGCCGAAGTTTTAGCCTACGCAGGAATAGCAGCTATGTTGCCTCAAGCATTGATAGGCTTAATAGCAGGTGTATATGTTGACCGTCTCAATCGTAAATATGTAATGATTTTTTCGGATGCTTTTATAGCTCTCTGTGCCCTTTTGTTACTCGTCATTTTACAAAATGAAAATGTTAATCTTATATGGATATACATTTTATTGGGTTTACGCTCTGTTGGTAATGCTTTTCACGCTCCGGCACTACAGGCAATTGCTCCGCTGATTGTACCCCAAAATGAATTGATAAAGGTAGCAGGAATTAATCAGGTGTTACATTCGGTTTGCAGTATTGGTGGTCCTGCCATTGGCACATTAGCCATTGCTTATCTTCCTATTTCAAAAGTATTGTACTTGGATTTGATTGGAGCATTGCTGGCTATTCTTTCACTCGTGATGGTGAAAATTCCCAATGTGGTTGCGAAGTCAAAATCGTCTGCACATTCTATTGCTACAGAATTTTCGGAAGGGTTTCAGACTGTTTCAAAAAACAAAGGTTTGCGTTATCTTTTTCTTTATGCAATGGCGATAACCTTTGTTATAATGCCAGCTGCCATTATGTTTCCGTTGCTCACAACAGGGCATTTTGCAGGAGGAAAATGGGAGATAGGAATTGTAGAAGTGGTTTGGGGCGGAGGTATGCTTATTGGCGGTGTCATCCTGAGTATTTTCAAATTGAAAGGCTCAAAAGTAGTCGCAGTCAATGTTATGTATGTATTATTGGGACTTACATTTATTTTGAGTGGTGTATTACCTGCAAGTTGGTTTGTAGGATTTGTGATGGTAACAGCCATTGGCGGTATCAGCCTGTCTGTTTTCAATGGCTGTTTTACAGCAATTGTACAAACAGAGGTAAGTCCTGAAAAATTAGGACGTGTATTTTCACTTTATTATAGTTTGGCAGTTTTGCCAAGTGTAATCGGTTTATTATTCACAGGCCTGATTGCAGAAGTTATTGGTGTAAACATTACGTTTATCATAAGCGGTTGTTTGGCAATCCTTGTGGGTATTCTTTCGTTTAGCACTCGCAACTTAATGCAATTAGGTAAAATCAAAAATATTTAAAAAAATGAAAAATAGAGATATTCAAAAATTAGCGGAAAGAAATGGGTTAATTCTTTCGGATGAAATGAGTTTTAATGAAATGGGAATTGATTTTAAGGTTGGTTTCGCTACAGATAGGGATGGCACAAAGTGGTTGTTGCGTATTCCAAGAAGAACAACCTTAGGCGAACAGATTGCGAATGAGAAACGCATTCTTCAATTGGTGTCGAAATACCTTTCGGTTCAAGTTCCTGATTGGCGTATAGCTAATGAAAAACTGGTAGCCTATCCTTTGCTCGATGGAAAACCTGCACTTACTTATGATGCGGAGACTTATGAAGTAACCTGGAATATGTCTAAAGAAAACGACCTTTATATACCATCATTAGCGAAAGCACTTATAGAACTTCATTCAATTCCTACGGAAGAAGTACTTCGTAATAATCTAAAAGTTTTGACACCTGAACAGGTTAGAAATGAGATTTCTGAAAGATTGATTTTGGTGAAATCTGAATTAGGGATAAATGCCGAATTAGAACTTCGGTACCAAAAATGGCTGGATAATGATGCCTTATGGCCGAATTTTACAAAATTCATTCACGGTGATTTGTATGCAGGTCATACACTTACTCATCATAATGGAGAAGTTTGTGGAATTATTGATTGGTCAACTGCACAAGTCAGCGATATAGCACAAGATTTTTCAGGTCACGTTACTGTTTTCGGTGAAGAAAGTCTGAAAAATTTAATTTCGGCATACGAAAAACAAGGTGGAGAAGTATGGGATAAACTGTTTGAACAAGCAGTTGAACGAGCTGCTGCCGCACCTCTAGCTTATGGATATTTTGCTTTAGAAACACAAGATGAAATTCATCTTAGTTCTGCAAAATTACAGTTAGGTGTTGAGTAGATTTTTTTTAGTAGGGGCTGACACCTTAATCGGGTCAGCTCCCTATTATTTCAAGGGATGTTTGTCTATTAGCGTTGTTGTGTAGCCTTGCAGCTAACGGTTCCGGGCTTGGCGAAGGTGGCGATTTTCACCACAAATGTTTATTAAATGCACTAAAGTTTCTTTACCCACAACACTGTCATAGATGCACTGAACCGCCACTTTTGCCAAACCCGTGTTATAGCCAGTGGTTATTGTCCTTCGTCCTTGCAAACCATTGTCAGTATTGAGTTTCTGTATCATTGTCGTGTCGGCTGTGCGTTGCGTTTTTTATTTTTTTGAAGCGTTGGAAATTTTTTAAAAACAATTTTTCTTTTGGGTCGGCTTTGCAAGCTCTATTAAAAACTTTGGTCGTGTGTCGGCTTGTGCGGTTTTTAATTGTGCTTGTAAATTGCGTTGGCTATGTAATTGTCCATTCATTCCAAGGGTCAAATGGAGATGCTCCTTTCTTTATATAGTATTCAATAATGTCGTAAGCAATTTCAGGTTTACTTTTTCCGAATAATTCATTTGTAAAAGTGTCTGAAAGTTTAGGTCTTATACCTTTTAAATGTTTGACTTCTTCTATTGATTTTCCAGTCATTGCAACTAAATCATTCTCTGGTATTAGATTCTCTGTTTCGCCTTCTTTCAAAATCGCAAATCCTCTTTCGAATAACTGATGTCTAAGGGTTTCTTTTTCTTCGTCTGGGTTTAATGCCAAATGTTTACAAACGGGAGCGATTGTCTTTTTCATATCTAAAAAATCATCGTCAACGATTGCTTTCCATTTAATTTTTAAAAGTTCAAGTGTTCTAATTATGCCTATTATTGATTCCTTACCTTGTGCATTAACTACGGCAATATTGTTTTTGTAAAAATGAGTTGCAGGATTTCTGAAACTCAAATTCGGAAATATTATTTGTTCGGTTTCTCCCTCAACAATTAAAACTTTGTCAGCAAAAAACATTTCCGATGAAAGACCGCTATTTATTTGTCTTGCAAGTTTGTTATCAATGTCTTTATAGTCAAAAGGCAATTGATTTACTTCTGTAAAATCAGAAGGCTTGTCAAGTCTTATAATTTCTCGTGGATGAAAGCTTGATAGCAAGATAGATGAATGAGAAGTAATGATTATTTGTGAAAGGTTGTCTGCAATAAATTCCTTAAAGAGCTGTCCTAAATAACGAATGCCCAAAGGGTGCAGAAACAATTCAGGTTCATCAATAAAAAATATTCGTGCATTGGATGACTTATATTTTAACGCTACTTCTAATATACCAATAATTAAAGCACTTTGCGTTCCTGTTCCAGTTTCATCAATATGAATAAACTTATCCTTGTCTTTAACATATAGTTCTAAATTTCTGAGCAATTCAGAAGGTTCGTTGTCTTTAGTCAGTTGAAACTTTATGTCATTTATGAAACTAATAATTTTAGCATTTTTTAATATCTCTGCTTTCTGATTTCCTAAAACTTCTTCAACCAATCCATTTAAGTTATTCAATGCAGTTTTTAATTCGCTATACCTTCCCGAATCTTCCAAAACAGTTTTCATAAGTTGGCCATAAACAGTCCATCGTGAGCCACTTAAATCGTCCTTGGCATTACGCAAAGAATCTACGCCTATAATTTTACAAAGACCTAAACGGACTTCTTTGATTTTTTGGTGTAAAGGATACTTGCCATTTATTAAAATTTTAAACTTTGAATCTTTTTTTTCCGAAACTTCTTCTTCTGTATCTTCTTCGGTTGCAGCGACAGCCGTTTCAACTACATCTGAATATCGTATCTCGATAAAAGCCGAAGATGAATTTGTTTTGAAATCCTTATATAAAATGCCTTGATATTTTTTAGCAATATCTAGTTTATATATTTCTGACCCATCTTGAAAGTAAAGGAATGCAGAAAGGCGAATAGGTTTAGTATTATCGTAATAGTCAGATTTACTTATTCCAACATATCGAGGGTCTTTGTTGCCTAGCAGAAATTCAATTACTGAAAGAATATTGCTCTTGCCTGAATTGTTTTTACCAATAATAATAGTCTTTCGTGAATTGAAGTTCACAAGATTATCCTGTGGCGGAAAACTTTTATAGTTGTTAATTATTAGTTGCGACAAGAACATTATTGTATCTTATTTAATATTTACTTCTATTATTTTACTCGTGTCAATTCCTAAAATGTCCACCACTTTTACCATCACTTTGTATTTTCCTGTTTTCTTGTATTCGTGGGCAATACTTGTAAATTCAAGTGTTGGTGTTTTCTTGGTGCGGAAACTTTGCCATTCGTTTTCAAACAAATAGTTGCCACTCCATTTTTCTTCTGTTTCGCCTTTGTCGTTTTTTACTTTGATGATTTCTTTTTTGTCTTCGTAATTAAAATCAATTGCCCAATAATCAATCCAGTCGAACCAGTTTTTTGTTAAAACAGTTCGGGTAATAATTCCGTTTTTGTCTTTTTCAATTTTGAAAATCTGCCCGTCTTCAATTACAACTTTACTTCCTGCTCTCATTGATTGTTGAAGTTCCTCAATGTCGTCTTGGGTGTAGTGTGTAACAAAGTCGGTGAGTTCAATAGTAATGGTTTTGCCTTTTACTTTTTCTTTAGTGTTTAAATAAGCTACATCAAAGAATTTCACTTGCCCTTTTTCAACGGCTCGTTTATCAAATACATCTTTTGGAATGTATTTCAATGTTACTGAAACGCCTTTCTCTTTAAGTTCTTGAATGAATTGTGGCGTTAAGCCCATTTCAAATTCAAAGCCCAACACATCAACTTGGGTGTAAAGTTTCTGTTTACATTCTTCAAAAATATCCATCAAGCGACTTTGTGTTACCGGAACATCTAATGGGCCAACATTCACAAACCGTCCTGCTTTGGTTCCGTGTAAAGTGCTGTGACCTTCAATTCTTTTAGCTTTGTATGCTTCTAAAATTAAATCAACATACAAATCTTCTTTGGCTTTTCGTTTTCCATTGGTAAGGTCGTCCATAAAAAACTGGCGTTCGTATTTACCAAGGTTGAGCAATTCAAAAGCCCTGAAATCTTTTCCGCTTTTTTGTAATTCTCTTTGAACACCTATCAAACGTTTTCTTGCAGTGTGAACAGAAAATCTTCCTAAGTCAGTAGTAATCCATTTCCGCCCTAATTTTTCGGCTGTTGCCGCAGTTGTTCCGCTACCACAAAAGAAATCTGCTATTAAATCACCTTCATTTGTGCTTGCTCGAATTATTCTTTCCAATAAAGCTTCGGGTTTCTGAGTTGCATAATCAACCTTCTCATCGGCAACAGGGTTTACTGGTGGAATGTCGTCCCAAACGCTATCAACAATATCACCTTCAATTTCGTCAAGATAAATAATTCTTGTTCCGCCTTTGGTTGGATTTACATCATCTCTATAAAATCTTCCGTCACTGTCTTTTTTCCATTTCTTTTCAATGTATTCTGCTTTATGAGGTTTGAATTGTGTGTGAAAAGTAAAATGGTCACTATCTTTTCTATATGAAATAATTGTATCGTGTTTCTGAGGAAATTTTTTTGCCGTTTTCCTTTTAAATGCAAAATAAGTCCAAGCAATTTCATTTAGAAAATTGTCCTTTCCAAAAATGTCATCACAGAGTAACCGCATAAAATAACTTACTCTCCAATCTACGTGAATATAAATTGTTCCGTCTTTGGCTAATAGATTATCCATTAATTTTAAACGTTCATACATCATATTTAAATAAGAAGACATTCCCTTACCCCAAGTATCACGATAAGCAATTTCTTCAATGATACTCTGTTTTTTTTCAACAGTTTCATCTGCAATCTGAATTTCAAATCCAAAATCAGCACCAACAGCAAAAGGCGGGTCAATGTAAATTAGTTTTAAACCACCTTCCTTTTCTATTTCGTCTCTCATTGGGCCATTTGCAAGAGATGAAAGTATTAGTTTGTTATCTCCCCAAATCAGTTTATTAGTCCAGCCTTTGAGTTGTCTGCCTCTAAAATCGGTTTCAAACATACTGGCTTGTGCTTTGTCTTTTTCTTTTCTTGGCTCGTCAATATGTTCAATGCTATGGAAAGGCAGGGCAATGTTTGTTGTATCTTCTTTTCTGCCGTTCCAAAAAAGAAACACATCTTCTTCGTCAGCAAAAAGTTTATATATAAATTCCTTAGGCAGTTTTTCTCCTGCCTTTATCAATTCAATAATTCTGTTTTTATCTGTATCGTTCAAATTCATTACGCTTCTTTGTTTTCAGTTACTTTAAAAATTTTGATTGCATCATTGAATGACTTTAAATCATTCTTCACTTCTTCCCATTTCTCTTGCTTAATATACACTGGCGTATAGGTGTATTCCGTCTGTGCAGTGTTTATGTCTTTGCACCAAGTAGCAAGGCGTTGAATTTTGCGTATGTCGTCTAAATCTTCACGCCCTTTTGTTTCTAGAATATAAAATGTAGTTGGTGATGTTTTGATAAAAAAGTCGGGAAAGAACGAAGCGATATTTCCATTTTCTTTTTGGTATTCAATGCTAAAGTTTACGCCACCTTCACCAAATGTGTTTTTCGCAAACGAAACCACATCATTAAACCTGCTTTCGCAGAAAGATGAAAATTCCAATTCAAAAGGATTGTCGCCAATGATTTTATTGAAAACAGATTTTTTAGGCACAAGAAAAGGTTGGTTTTCTGCAACCTTTGGTTTTGTTAGTTTCAGCGAAATAAAGTTTTTTACTTCTGCTGTCCCTTTGTCTGTTATGGTTAATTCGTCAATTGCTTTTTTGAAAGTAGTTTTCAGAATTTCCTTTGGATGAATTTCTGAAAGGTTTCTCATTGTTTGTGGGTCGCTTAGTTCAACTTCCTTTGTAAAGAGTTGGTATTTGATAAAGCTTTCCACTTTAGGATAAAGAATATTGAAGCCACTTACCAAACGGCTATCTTTTAAAATCGCAGAAGTAAAAAAGCCAATTACATTTCTGTAATCGGGTGTTGTGTCTTTAAATACTGTTTTATGTGAAAAATCTCCGTCAATGTCATTGAAAACAATTTCTTTCAATTCATCGCTATTGAATTTTTTCTGTATTACTTTTTCGTTTTTGAATTTGCTAACATCAATAAATTCAAGGTTTTTAAACTCTCTATAAATTCTTGGACTCATTTGCGGAATAGGAATATCCAAAGCATCTAAATCTTTGTTTGGATTTTCTTTGTCCACTTCCACAATTACAGGGGATTTGCCTTTAGAACCTTTGCCCATTGGGCTGTATTGAAATTCTACACCTTCTGTTTTCAGGCTCTCAACAAATTCTAAAAACGCTGGTGTTCCAACCACAACTAATTTTTCAGGCATATCCAACGAAAACATTTTTCGCAAACCTCTACCAATTGTTTGCTCGGGAAGGATTTTAGAATCAGCACCAAATGGGCGAAGCCCAACTATGGTGGTTACATTTCTAACATCCCAACCTTCACGAAGCATTAAAACCGAAACAACGGCTTTGTATGGCGAATGGTCTTTGTCTATTTCGTCTGCTGCTTTTCTTAATACTTCTAATTCTTCTTTGTCTTTTTTGCTTGCTGCTGTTTCTTTTATTTCACCCGAATTGTTGGTGTGAATGGTCAGCACTGAATTTTTCATTGAAGGATAATTGCTTTCCAAAAACGCAGCCGCTTGGTCTGCTTCTTTGGTGCTCATTGTCATAATGAAAAGAATAGGCGTTTTATGATTTTTGAGTTCTTCATATTGCTGTTCCCATTCTAAATAACCCAAGTGAATATAATCTCGGTAGCGTTCTACAAAGTCAGAAGAATCTTTTTCCTGAATTTTTTGTCTTGAAGCTTCGTCAGGTAATACAGGCGACTTTACAACATTTTGCTTGATAGCTTCAACCAAAGGGTAATCGCAAATTGTCTGAACGAAAATAGCACCGTTATTATGTTTAGGAGTAGCGGAATAGTCTGCTTGCAGACTTATTCCATTACCGTTTTTCAATTTCAATTTGTTACTAATGTCCTCAATGCTTTTAAACCAAGCTAGAGAACTGTCGTGTATGTGATGAGCTTCATCATTCAACACAACCAAATCTTTAATCTTGTCGCTTCGCATTACTTTACCAAGGTCTAAACCTTTTGAAGTGTCTGCATCTGGTTTTGGTTTAACGCCTAAAAAAGTTGTTTCAAAATTTTGTTCAGGTTCTTCGTTAAAGAAAACACGGTGAATATTTGAAAGGAAAATATTTCCTGATTCCGTTATTGGTTTTAAGTCGTCTTGAATATGAAGCGTTAATTGAAAGTCGTTTTTCCAGTCTTTGTCGTCATAGCCATTGTCGGGAAAAAACGGTTCATCAAAAAACATTTTAAGTCCGTCAAAGTCCTTGCGTAAACGGTTTAATACAATAATGTTCGGAGCAATTACTAAAAAGTCCTTTGAAAGTGTGCTGTCTGCTTCGTAGAGTTTATGAAAGTAAGACCAAACCAAAGTCAAGCCCATTACTTTTGTCTTTCCTGCACCAGTCGCCATTTTAATAACATAACGTGTCCAGTTTTCGTCAAACATACCAGTGCTGACACGTTGAGAAGAGTCAAACCGCATTAACTCGTATTTGTCCTTTGCCTTAGCTATTTCATACAAGTAAATAATTGATTCAATAGCTTCACGTTGCGAAAAGAAGAAACTAAATTTTGTCTGCCCGATTAGATGTTCCTGATTAAACCAAAAATTCAATAATGATTTTGAAGTTTCCGAAGCACCTTGATAGCCTTCTTCTCTCCACTTGGCAACTGCAAGTCTGATTTTATAAACTAAAGGAGGTAACAACTTTTCATAGGCATTTTGAAAAGCGTCCATTTGGCTTTGAGTCGGTGCCCACCTTTCATTCGGTGTCAATATTTTAAACGGGTCTGATAACTTCATTTACTTATTTTCTTTCGTTTCAAAGTTAATATTTATGTCGGTGCGTTGGCTTCTGCGGCTGGAGCAAATGAAACTGGATAATCTTGATTTTTTGATTGCCATTTGATTGCTGTCTTTTATTTCGTTAGTTCTTTTACTTTTTCTTTCATTGAAAAGTGCATTTCATCTTCTAAATTTTGCCTTAAAAAGTTGTAAGCCCATTCGGGCAAGAGTGGGCTGTTGATTCTTTTGAGGTAAATTTTATCTTGTATCTGTCTTATCAATTGGGTGTTGATTGTATCGTTGATTTTAATATTCTCTAATTCATTTTCTATTAAGTCTTTCAACTCTTTTAAATTCTCAATTGCTTCTTTGTTACTGGAAATTTGTTTGAATGCTAAAACAAAAACTGGTAATGATGGGAATAAAACACTCGAAATGAAGGTCTGAACTGTTATTTCGTTTTGACCTGCTGCAATTAATAAAATGATGAAGGTTGAAGCGACAAGAAGTAAGATTGTCTTGGCGTATCGCTTCCTTAATGTAAAATCATAACTGCAATTAGTTCGCTGACAAAGAAGCGTTGCAATATTTGTATTAACTGGTAGAACTTCGTTTGAATACCAGCCATAAAGTTTGTCAACCTTGTGTTTTTTTATGTGCTTGTTGTAATAGCGTAAAATCAATCCATCTTCGGGCTTGCTTGGTAAAAGTGTTTTGTTCCAACCAATCAATAAAACATTAGTATCGAATTTTTCCTGAATAGAAGCAGCCAATTTTTTCAATTTCATTGCTCTGTCTTCGCAGTAAAACTCTAGAAAGGTTGCTATAATGCTGTAAAGGACAAAAATCCAGATAATGCTTTGTTCGGGTTTACTTAATAATGGTGTAACAATTGAAATGAGAATTGGGATTGGAACAGCAATAATTACCTGGAAAGCAAAGGTTGATTTTCCGTTTATGTATAGCTGTTTCTGTGCCGCTAAGTATCTTATGCTTGCTTCAGAATCTTGTTCTTGAATTATATGTTTACCAACCTCACTCATACTTAGGGAATTTATCTCCAAAAATTTCAATCCATTTGTTTATTGATTTACTTTGGTTCTTTTCTTCCGTTTCAATTTTATACGCTTCATAACCTTTCGTATATGTGTCATTTGCTTTTGTTGAAATTCCAACTTTTTCCGCATAAGTCAAGGTGTTCAAATTCCCTTGAAATCCTTTTGGGTCATTAACCTCATTGTAAATAGCTGTTTTTAAGTAATACCAAAAATTTATCAGATTAATGTCAATGTAATCATTAAGTGTATCTTTAGATTCAGTAAAATTTAAAACAAGGTTTTCAAATAAATAAGACGGAATTGTTGTCATTGAAGCTCTATTATTCCAAAACTTTAAAGTCCTAATTAATTGAAGCACTTTACCATCATACTTTTTGTTAATCGTTGAGACTCGGTCTTGGTCAATATTAGGGTCTGTTGCTTTCCAACCTCCTTGACCATCGGGTATAATATAATATTTTGTGTCTGTGTAAAACGCAGGAACAATATCAAAAACCCATTCATATGAATTCAAGTTTAAAGTCGCGGCTTCTTGTTTTCTATGTTTATCAGCACTCTTGTATTGTTCAATTTTGTTTAAGGACGACACGATTTTGTTTACTAATTTTATTGAGTTAAGTGTCCCATCATCGTTACAAAGTTTTCTTAAAAGTTTTGCCGATTCAGGTACAGTTAAAATGTAATTTTGTCCGTATGTAACTGTATTATAGGTAGCACCTTCACCGGAAAAAGTAAGTATCAAATCAATGTCGTCTAATGGACGTATTTTTGTGTTTCTCGCAAAAGAACCAAACTTTATGTGCATATTTTCATAAAGCTTTGGGAAGTCTTCCGCTTTTTCGGGCAACGAAATAAGCTGTCCAATTAACCAGTCACGGCTACTGCGTGCAACTTTTGTTCTGTCAGGGTCGAGGTTAACCGTGTCAGTATTAAATTTATTAAAAGCTTCATTAACTGTTTTTGCCATTCTCTATTTCTTGTTTTTAAGTTCAAAAGTCAAGTTCACAAAAGTACGATTTCTGTCGGTGCGTTGGCTAAAAAGTGGCTCTTTTGGTTTTGCCGAAGGGCTGGCTTTGTGTGTCGGGGCAAAACCAAATGTGCCACTTGTGCGGCTGGCTAAAATTGTTTTTAAAAAAGTGCGGTGGGAAAAAAAATAAAAAACTTCGGGTCGGCTTGAGTGTCGGTTTACTCGCTGTCCCGTTTGAATTTGGTCTGTATGTTGGTCACCTGTCAAAATGGTTTGTCTTTGCTTTAATGTTTAAATTTTAGGTCGGTCTGTCGTCTTTGGAACGGTCGTCCTACCATTGGCTATAACGTGCCGCGTATTGGCGATGGGCGGGATTTTTAGCACTGAACTTTAATCGAAGAACAGAAATTGAATTTTGCACTTCCGTTGATACGAAGCCGTTCAGCCCGCCTATTGCCAATACGATGTTGTACGACGTAGTTATGTTTTGGGTTTTAGTCCAGCTAAATATTTTCGTATGTCATTTTCTAATTTATCCGGGTATTTGTACTCTAATTTTTTTGACAATTCAGTTCCTATTTCTGAAACTAAATCAGTCATTGAAAATAGAGCAGTCCAATTTTCCTTTATATTGCTCCCTGAAAATGTTTGTTCTGTTTTAGCCCACATTTCCTGGTTAAGATACTTTTTGAAAAGTCGTCCATATTTATTGGTCGTTATGTTCCAATTGTGTTCACTTGCAATGTGCCATTCAATTAAAGGAATTAAATATTCTGTGCGAATAACGGTTTCCGACATAAATTTCGCATAGAATATTTCATCTCTCACAAGACACTTTGCCACGTAAGTTGTGTCCCACCAAAAATCGTTTATTAGATTTTGAAACTCTTTTTCAGACGGTTTTTTGATAATGGAAATTTGATAAGTTGGTTTCAGCATTTGCTTTGTAATACCATCTTTATCAATTAAAATTTTATAACCAATATCCCAATCTTCTGGTAATTCTTTCTCTTGCGTTTCCTTTATAAATTTTGATTTGCTGTAAAGTTTAAAATCTACTTTCACACCGTCTTCATAAAGTAGCATTTTCATTGCGTGTTTATGGTTAAAACAACTTTCGTCTTCTTCAATCATAGCAATTGGATTTCCGAATTTAAGCGTCCAGCTTTTGTCTGAAATGTAATTTGTATTATCCTCAAAAACAAATTCAATGTCTAAATCACTAAATTCGTCAACAAGTGCTAAAGGATTTACAAGTGAACTTGTCAGAAGAAGAACTCTTACATCTTCGTTTTTCTCCGACCATTCTATAATTGTTCTTAACTTTTCTTCTCTGACTTTCATTTTGTTTGGTTCGGTTTTACTATGTCGTACAACGTTTTGCGGCTTGGCAGCAGTGCGGGAATAGGAAGCGCAAAACTGTCAAGCTACGACTAATGTATGAAAGAAATACTACACTTCAAATTAACCACGTCACCCCGCATTGCGCCAAACCGCTGTTAGTGGCTGGGCTTCTTTTCTGTCCACCTGTCAGCAGAAGTGCTAATGAAGAGTCATTTCTCAATTTCAATAATACCGAAAGTTGTATAATCAATTTGAATTCCGTTTAAAACATAGCTTCTCAGGTTCTTAACTGGTGTTGTCCTTCCGCAAACCCCACAATCAACAGTTTGAAATAGCATGTTTGTAACGCTATAACTGAAATAACTGCTGTCTGTTTCTTGAAGTCTTAAAAGCAAATTAACTGTGTCGCTGGCTTTAAATGATTCGTAACTGTTGAAATTATTTTGCGTGTAGGTATCAAAACCTTGCAAGCTGAAGCTGTCTATTGGCTCTGAAAATCCTGTTTCCTTTTTGAATGTTTTTACAAATGCGGATTTATATGCGAACTCGCTAAACCCCTTAACTCGGAATTTAACACCAAAGTTATCGGAATCGCAATCTGTTTTTTTACAACAGCCAGAAATTAGAAGGGCAACAAATAAGAATAAAGTTATTCGATAAATCATACTCAAATATAGTTTAGATGTTAGTAAAACCGAAAGCAACTTGCTCCGAATCTATCGGTGTTGCTGTCCTGATATTGATTGTTGAATTTTTCACGATACCAAAAGTAAAAAAATTCTCTCACCAATCGTTAGTTGTAAGTCTGTTCGAGTTATTGTCAGTCCGTTAACCAAGTCCCTGTAGACAATGAATTACTGCCCCCCGAAACCGAACCGAAATAGAAAACACAACTCTAAAAACCCACGTTAAAGTCTGCCGAAAAATCCTGAACGGGGACAGTCATTCAGTGTCTTTATGTAACTCCGTCAATGCACTCGCGGTCGCTCGAATAGCCTTGCCACTAACGTTTTTCGGCTTTGCGAAGTGGCGGATTTTCAGCACAAATGTTCATTTGAAAAACTGAACTTGAACCTTGCACTAAACTGTCATAGAAGCACTGAACCCGCCATTTTGCAAAACCGATGTTGGTGGTAGTGCTTCTCATCTTTGTTTTGAAAGCTTATAATTTTCAATGCTCTTGCTCTTGTTATATGCGTTCTCAATAAAGTGACTTGGATTTCCTAAAAATCTATCTTCTTCTATTAGTGAAATGTAAGAACCATTCAATTGGTCAAAAGTCTTGCAAGTGGGGCAGGAATATTTGTTATCAGTGTTTAAGTTAAATCTGTTGTTTCTAATAATGTCATATAGAATCGAATTATCAATAGACCTTGTTGAACAACCATCTGGATTTTGAAATGATGATATAAGCCAATCATAATTACCGTTCACTTTCATCACAACACCAACAATCCCGTTTGTTCGTGATGTTGTAGTACCCCTTTTGTATTCTTTTAATGAATATTCAATTTCCCAATCAACCCATTTACTGCTTTTTAGATTTGGAGACACAATTACAATCGTCACAGAAGTTCCAAAAATCATATCTTTCAGATTTTCCTTTATGTTCTCAACAGAAGTGTCTGTTAAATCGGGAGAATCCGCAGTTTCACCTTGGTAGTATGATGCATCATCACCTAATTGTCTGATGATTTCATCTCTTAAATCTTGTGCTTCGCTATATTTATATGCGATGAATGTTTCTCTAGCCATATTTACTTCTTTAATTGCTTTAAAAGTTTGTCGATGATTTTAATTGCTTGCTCAAAAGTTGTCTTAGGATCTGCCAATTCATCTATTATGGGAACAAACAATTCAGGTTGTTCGTAATATTTTTCTGGTTCGGAAGCAATCATCTTATAAATTGTATTTGTTGCATATCCTGTAATTCCAATTGGAATACAGATATTTCCATTTTCTCTTGATATTTCAAATTCTCTAATCACTCCGTTAGCTTCTATTATATCAGTTTCAGTTCCTTTTTTGTTGCCGAATACAAAAATTGAAATTCCACATTGGGAAATCATTTTTTGACGATATTCTTCCCATAAAACTTTTAATGGCTTTTCTCCTGTTTCAAACTGAGGAAATGGCTTAAGAATAAGTTGATTTTCGGAGAATTTAATTGGGTTGCTGTAAATGGATTCTAACGCCCCATTTATAACTGAACTGCCTATTCCCCAACCAAAACCATTCACAATCCGAAAGTCATTTTCGATAATGACTTTTGATAAATTATGTATAAACCCTACTGCTTCGTTTTTTTCAAAAGGTTCGTAAGATTCAGCACTACCTGATATGAATATTGTTTTTTTCTTATAGCGGTTTTCAATTTCATTTAGAATTGAAGTTATTTCTGAATAGTCATTGACCTGTAACGATTTTATTCCGTATCTTTTTAAATCGTTTATTGTCAATGCCTGTCTTCGAATATTATAGTCCAAAGTTGCTTGGTCAGGATTTTGAGAATCTCCAAGCTGATGTCTTTTTACAAAGCAATAATGTTGTCGTTGTTGTTTGTTAAATCTAAAGTTTAATCTACTCAATACATAGTCAAGGTTTGGGTCAGTAAAACTGAATCCTATAAATAAAAATGTCTTTGTAGTAAGTTCGCCAGCTAATGCATTAATAAATGGTTCGTGAGTAGAATGATATTGTTCATATTGCTCTTTTGTAATTATTGCTTCATCAGGATGATTTACATCCCCGTGCATTTTAAATATTACAATATCTCTTTTGGGTTTTGTCGTTAGTAGTTGATTTTTAGTGTATTTTACATCAACAACTTTGTTCTCTTTGTAAAATGCTTTTTCTAAAAGCTGGTCATAATTAGTCGTCCAAATGGAAGATAGTGGAAGTCTTGCAATTATTTTATGGTTCTCTGTTTCTTTAGTATCTTCTGTAAATTCTTCTAAAATCTTTCGATTAATTTTTGAACGTGTTTGATTCTCATTAACGTGAAATTGAGCCAAAGAGACCAAGTCTTTTTCGTTTTTTATATCTAGTCCAAGGTCGTGAGCAATCTCAGCCATTAAGTCTGTCCAATTAACAAAACCTGCTGGCACACTAAGTCCTGCTCCCGCAAAAATTGATGCTGTGCCTTCGTTTAGGTCTTTAACAAAGTCCTTTATGAAAATTTCAATTTCGTTTTCGTATTTCATTTTGTCTGTTTACGTGTCGTTTTTAGCATTACCACCAACGTTTTGCCGCTTTGCGAAGGCGGGGATTTTTAGCACTAAACTTCATTAGATGCACAAAGCTTGAATTTAGCACTTCACTTTCATAGAAGCACGAAACCCCCGCTTTTGCAAAACGGCTGTTATGCGGTCGGCTTTCTCGTGCTTTTGCTGTCATAATTCTTACAGCTTTATATTCGTCAACTTTTATATTTCTTCTTCGTCACCAAGCTCGTCTCTCAAGATAATTCTAAATGGAATATTAATTTTATTCTTTTTTAAAATTTCAATTGAGTTATAAAGAGTTGTCTTCATATCGGAATCAAATTCATAAGAGTCTTCATAATCCTCCCATATTTTCAAAGCACAAAAATGAACAGTCTTTGAGTCGTCTGTTCGTTCTTTGTTTTCGTCCAATTCATTAACGAAAAAGCTTCCGTTAGTTGCATCTAAATAGAATTCAACGAACTCACTTCTGAATAATTTTAGTTCTATTATTTTAGCAATAGTCTCAGTAAGTTCGTTTTCTAGATAAATTAGGTCTGTTGCCTCGGAGTTTACTGTAAAGAAATCTTCGTTGGTTAATTCAAGTTTTATCATGTGTTCCATTTTATTTTGTTTTCTAACTGATAAGTCATTACTGAATTTGAACTTTTTAAATGTCCAAAGTCCACATAAACTCAAAATGATAAGGCCGATTAGTAAAAATGTCCAATTTTTAATTCTCATTTTCCTTTAATTTAATTTTTTGCTGTCTCGTTCTTAAGCTGCCGCATAACGGTTTGGCGCTTGGCGCAGTGGGGGACTTAGAAACACTAAACTGTCAATATGCACAAACGCTAAATAGAAGCACGAACTTTCAATTTTACTCGTCACCCCCCATTGCGCCAAACGCATGTTATAGGGCGTTTTTCTTCTCACGTTGTCCATATGTTCCAAGTTATGCAGTTAAGTATTCCGCCATTGTCAGCCACTTCGTTACCGTCAATAGTAGCTATTTGTTGTCCGCTAAAAAGTTGTTCAAATTGTCGAACCGCAATTTCATCTTCTTTGATGCCAAAAGTCGGAATGATTATAGTGTTTTGCATTTGTAAAAAGTTTATGTAGTCACCGTTTGCTTGTCCGTAAGTCTTGTTACCGTATGGGTTGTAAGGAATTTCAATGTAGTCAAGTCCTGCGTTGTCCAATGCAATTTTAAATGCTCTCTGAAATTCTGGTTTCTCTTTGGAATGGTCGTTAATTATTACCGTGTTATTGTCAAGGAAACGAACCATTCCGTCAGCGTGTCCTGTAAAGTCCTTGGGTTGTTGAGGCACAAAATAAAGTTTATCAACTTCAAAAAGTTCTCTCAATTTGTCTAAAAGCTGTCGCCTTGAATAGTGGGGATTTTCAATAAAAATCTTGTCGCACATTATTACTTTATCAGTCGTTTTTGTTACGTTACCACCATCTAAAACAATGTCTGATTTAATGCGATTTAGTTTTATTGAGTTGCAGATGCTTTCAACATCCGAAATTGTTTTAATCCATTTTTGGCTTTGCAAATAGTCAGGGTTGTAAATGAACTGAACAAATTTCTCAAGCGCAACTTGAACGGGCATATAATCAACAGCCCAAATATCTTTTGTGTCAGGCAATATCTGAAAAGTAATGCCACACTTTTTTAATACGGCTTCAAAGTCCGCAAAGAATTTTGGATGCTTTGTCGTTAAGCAGTCAGCAAGATAAAGTGTGTTGGTTTGGCTGTCAGGTATCATTTACGGATTTATATTGTAGCCCATAATTTCTTTGGCTTGTTCTTTTGTGATTTTATTGTCTGCTAAAAGTTGTCGAACAACCTTTTCTTTATCCTTGAATTTGTGTTGAAGATTTAGCTCAACCAAATACCGATATTTTTTCTCGGCATAATTTTCTGTGTCCTCTTTTTTCTTAGTCAAGCCGATACGAACCGCTTGTATTGGCTCGGTTTCTATTGTCTGAATTACTTCTTTGTTTAATTCTCTCAAACAAATTCCACCTTCGCCCGTCACAATGTTTCCAATGTTTGAGAAAATTTCTTTTAGAACATTTGATGGACCGCTTATGTAACGTGGATTTTCTCCAAATTTCATTATTCCTCTAATTAATAAGCCACCGTAAATTTTCTTTTCATAGTCGCCAAAAGTGATGTCCAAACCTGCTCCGTTAAAATACCAATTGCCTGCAAAAAGTTGTTCGGATGAACAATGAACGTAAGGGTCGGAGTGATTGTCTTTGTCGTGGTAGTAAACTTCTAATTCTGTTATTCTGTATGGTTGGTCAGCAACAACTATACACAAGTAATTCATTAAATAATGTGTCAATGCTGAAAACTTGTCATCAAGTGTTTTGAACTCAAAACCACCGTTTAAGTCGTGCCAAAATTCGGCAAGTTGACTTTGTTGAATTTCTTCGTCTTTTCCGTCAAGTTGAAAAGCAGTAATGTAGTGGTCGAGATATTTGATGCCTTTGGCATTCAAATATTCCAACATCTTCTTTTCTTCTTCCCCGAAGTTTTTTGTCAATGCTACAATGCCCAATAAGTTTAGTGTCTTTGGGTCATCTGCTAAACGTAAAGATTCTAAAACAGCTAAAGGGTTGTCTCTTTTTGCAAGTAAAATTTCTTTGTAAACGAATAGAGTGTATAAATGTGATGTTATACCAAACTCAGGTAATACTTGTTCGGGTTCTAATTTATTTTCGATTGCCTCCTCTAAAATTTGGGCTTCAGTCTTTGCCGGTGAAAGCAAATATTCTGTTGCTGCTTTTTTTAGATTGTTGATGATTGTATCAACGTCTTTGTCCGTTGGTAATGATTTAACGAATAATATTTTTCCAAAGGTGTCACTGTCTGGCAAACCGAAACTTGCCAAAATCTTTGCTCTTATGTGAAAATATTCTTCAAACAGTTCTCCGTTTTCTTCGGGTCCACCGCTGTTGTCAATGTGAAGTTGAATTTTTGCTAAACCTCTAATAGCGTTTTTGAGTTTGTCTTGTTGTCCCATTTACATTGTTTTTGTCTGTCGTTACGGTCGTCTTAAAATGCCCTATAACGTTCTGGCGGTTGGCGTTCGTTGCCGACTTTTGAACACAAAACTTTAACTTAAAAACAAAATTTGATATGAAATACGAATCTTTAATACCTGAACGGCTCGGCAATGACGCTAACCGCTTGTTATGTGCAGGGCTTTGTTTGAACTGTAAACACCAAAGCTATAAAAGTGATAAAACATTTTCTAAAACAGGAATATGCTTGATTAAGTTCTGGAAAGATAAGCGATATAAATTATCAAAAGATAAACCAGTGTTGAAGTGTGAGTTCTTTGAGCCTTGCACATAACGGTTTACGTATTGGCGATGGTGGGGCATTTGAAAAACGTCAGCCCAACATTTGCACAAATGCCCAATAGAATTACAAATGTTGAATTTGCAACTGTCAGCCCCGCTATTGCCAATACGATGTTGCTTGCAGTATATTAAATTTTGTTTAAATCAGTTAATTTTATATTTCTATATTTGGCAATGTCAAGCTTCTTCCCATTTCTTCCGTAAGCTACTTCGTTAGCAAATGTGTTTACAGTCAGTGTTTTTATATCTTCTTGATTCGGTGTCTTATTTGTATATGTGTCAGGGTCGTCATATATTTTCTTAATAATTGTTTTAGGAATAACGTAATAAATTTCCTCACTTCCACATATCCAAATTTCAAAATCAGCGGTCAAGGTTGTAGGATTTATATTAAATGGAAATTTGCTCGCTCCGTCACTTGCTTGTGATTTCATTCGGTAATGAACTAATAACCCGTTTATGCGAACAAGGCTTCTTTTAATAGTTGTAATTCTTTGTCCACCTGCCAACTTAGACAATACGTTCAATTGTACACTTTCCATTTATTTGTCATTTTATAATTATTAGGTTAATTCTGTTCAAATGCATCCATAAAGGTTGAATCTGTTAAAGGTTGCATTCGTATTGCAAGCAACGTTTCGAAAATTGGCGAGGGTGGCATTTTTTCCGCGAACTTCAATCGAAGCAGAAACTTTGATTTCACTTAAACGTTCAATCGAAGACGTTTCTGCCACTCTTGCCAATTTTTTTGTTGTAGCACGTTTTTAAATTTTACTTAATTTCTTTGAAAAATAGATTAATCCTATAGAAACTGGAATAGCTGTCCATCCAAAAAACAATAGACTTATAAAAGTCATTTCCACTGCGCCATAAAGACCATTTATTGGATTTTCAGGTGTTCCTAAAAATGATAAATCAAAAAACTTCCATCTTATATATTGAACGACAAGTGCTTCGTACCAGCTCGTCCAATGACTTAAAATTCCGACTATAAATGCAATAACAATAAGCCTAAGATCATTAAATTTCTTAGGTTTTTCAATAAAATATTTCGAAAAAATAAATGCTGTTATTGCTGCTCCACTACCTGTATATACCCATAATATATCCCATCCTTCGCCAATAGAGTTCCTGAACATAAAAATTGTTACGAAAGCAGATACAACACCAAAAGTCAAAGCATAAAAACCCGAAAATCCCAATTTATGTACAAAATTACTCATATTAATTTTCAGGGTTTTAAAAGTTGTTGATTTTGACAAGTTGGTTCTGTCTTCGAGTTATTTTATTTTTCATTTTTAAATGTGCTACAACGTTTTGCCGCTTTGCGAAGGCGGGGATTTTTAGCAATAAACTTCATTAGATGCACAAAGCTTGAATTTAGCACTTCACTGTCATAGAAGCACGAAAGCCCCGCTTTTGCAAAACGGCTGTTAGCGGGTCGTTGTTCTTCTTCTCCGTTAGTTTTCAAGTCAATTTCTTTGTTATTACAATATTTTAGTCTGTCCATTCGCCTCTTTTAAAAAAAACATTTCCAAATTTTTCTGATTTAAAAACGTAATAGAATCGTCCAAAACTTTGTCTATACAATGTCGGATTATCTTTTATAATATGGTGGCTTGTTGAGTCTGAATGTACTCTTATTTTTCTATTACAATATTCTTCCTTGTCTAAGTCATAATAACCTGTTGAATAGGATATTTTCACAGTGTCTGATTTCCAAACGTTGTCATAAATTCTAGATTTAAATATGAGTTCATCGTTTTCGGTTATTGTGAACTTGAAATTATCATATTGCCAATCTGCTTGTTTTCCAGGGAACTTATCTTTGTCAATTACATAATTTCCGATGATGTCTTTTTGTGTTAAAATCATTGGTCTGAAGTATGGTTCTGCAAACCAAAAAAGTCCTATCAAGAATATGAAAAGTCCCCAAATAGCAAGTAAAACAAAAAAGGCAGTATGTTTTTTCCATCTTAAATATGTTACAATCCACGTCAGAATAAGTATTCCTGTCGTTGGTAACATAATTAGATAAAAAATTATTGCTATTCCTTTTCCCATATTTTGTCAATGTCTGTGTAGTCGTTTTCACAATGCCCGCTAACGTGCCGCGTATTGGCGATGGGCGGGATTTTTAGCACTGAACTTTAATCGAAGAACGAAAGTTGAATTTTGCACTTCCGTTGATACGAAGCCGTTCAGCCCGCCTATTGCCAATACGATGTTAGCAGCCGTTTATTTTCATTAAGAGTATTATTGTCGTTGTCAAGTTTATGATAAATGCAATAATTGTTAGCGTGTAAATTAATTTTAATAGTCTGCCGTAAATAGTGATTTTTTTGTCTATTATTTTCAATTCTTGTTTTCGTTCCTTGTCATAGTCGGGAATAAATTCGCCATTTCTAAAACGATTAATAAATGTGGGAATAAAAGTTTTCTCGCCTGTAAGTTTCGGTCGTAATTTGAACTGAATGTCAAACAGTAGTTCTAATTTATGCGTATGTAAGTTTGATAAAAACGATTTCTTCTGTTTTTCATAAGTGAGATTGACAATTTTATATACAATCAGCATTATTACGGAAAAAGCGAAAATTACTTTTTCAGATGTCAGTAATTCTTCTTTCAAACATAGGTTTGTAATCGCCTTACTGTTTTGAATACTGATGCCTAAAAAAAGAGTTGTTAGCGTAAGTACCCAATTGAGTGTATTAGACTTTTCAGAAGATAGTTTACTGTCAATGTCCTCTGTCTTTTCTAATTTCTGAAAAGCACTTTCTACTAATAGTTTTAAGTCTGTATCTGATAAGTCTTTTTCTTTCATAAAATCTACTGAACCTGTATATTCGTTATTTCTTTACCTAAGATATTACCAATCTCATATTTTACGATATATTTTCCTTTTGGTTTGTCGCTAAGATTATCAATAATCACAGATTGCAGGTCTTGTTCAGGTGGAAATTTAGTAAATTCTACTTCTCCGCCTTTTATCTTTACTACTGTCAAGCCACGAGTAAAATCAACTTTGATATTCTCAAATGTTGCTTTTGTCATTACTTCATATCCCTCAATCTTTATTGTGGATAATCGAATTGAATTAGATTTTAATAGCGAACAACTTTGGTCTGTCCCATCTATGAGTTTGACTTGCTGTGTCCCTCTTATGTCATTTGAACCTGCTGCAATATAACTACCGTAATTAACGCTTGGTCTGCTGTGGTCTTCTAACGCATAAGATACAGTATATGTATTTTTGAACCGTTCAAATTTCACATCACGTTGTTCTAAGTCACGAAATGACGGGAAATTACCTCTACTGTAATAGTCAGAAGAATTTTTCATAAAGTAGTTTACTATTCTGTCCCTTTGTCTGCTAAGTGCGTCTTTGTATTCATCGGGGGCATATTGTTTAAGGTCATAAACTTTAGATTTAATTTCTCTTTCTTTGTCCTTTTCCTTTTTTTCAGCTAATACTCTTTGTTGTTCAGCTTTGGCTTCTGCTTCTTGTTTTCTCTTTATTTCACTTCTTATTTTTTCGGGCAAATCTGATTGTTTGGCTGTTGTCCATTTAACAGTAGCTAAACCATTTTGGTGAAGATAAATTTTTGAATAGTTTTTGTAATCGTCAGAAAAATACAAATCACCTGCTTTTGTACTACTATATGAACGGTCGTAAAACTCTTTGAGTTTTGAAACGGAAATATTTTCGTATTGTGTCAATATATAGGCTAATTTGCCATTTTCCATTATGTAGTGTTTGCAAAAATCGGCAACAGTTCTAAAGTCAATTAAATACTGTTGAGAATAGCATTGGATTACTTCTGAAATTTGTCCGTTATAATACTTAGTATCCCAAACAACATTATTCCCTTTGGAATTTCCATAACTGTCATACCCCGTTCTTTGTCGGGTTGACCATTCAATTAGTTGTTTGACGCTGTTTGCGTTTTGTCCGATTTCAATTGTCTGTCCATAGGCAGTTGAAAGTGTCTGCAAAATTATTGCTGCGATGACCGTTAGTTTTTTCATTGTCTGTGCTTTTTTAATGGCTGCTAACGTTTTCGGGCTTTGCGTTCGGGCGGGTTTCGGAGCACAAAACTGTCAACCTGCACTACACTTGAATAGAACCACAAAACTCCAAGTTTGCACGTCACCCCGCCTGACGCAAAACCCGTGTTATAGCCAGTGGTTCTTTCAGTCGTCATTGTCCGCCCAGTTTTATTATTTTTCCTTTTTCTTTTATTTCGTTGTTGTTGTCTTCATAATCTTCATCGTCATCTGTTGGATAAAAGTCAACCCAAACTTGCACTAAATAGTCGTGAAAACCCCAACCAA
The DNA here is from genome assembly GCA_023957235.1 of Chitinophagales bacterium. Taxonomy (GTDB): domain Bacteria; phylum Bacteroidota; class Bacteroidia; order Chitinophagales; family JADIYW01; genus JAMLHH01. The sequence goes on from JAMLHI010000008.1 coordinate 23,779, forward strand.
TTCCGCTCGTGTCGTCAACAACTTTACCAACTCGGTCTTCAAATTTGTCAAGAAGGTTTTCCTTACTCATTAAAGTCAAGCTGTCAACAAAAGTTGTCGCCAAGCTTTTATAAAAAGTTTCATTGATGTCTCCGAAGTCATTTGTAAATTTCACTCCTGTCTCAACGTAGAATAACATCAAGTCAGCAAGAAAGTCTGTTGATGTCCCGAGTTTTTTAAAGTCGCTAATTGCTTGTTTAGCGTCTTTAAGTTTATAATTGTAACCACGTTTAGGGTAAAACGCTTCAAATACTTTGTCCCTATATTTTTCAAAAAGTTGTCTTTCGTCTGGATTTACATAAAAGTCAAAAAACTCTTTTACTGATTTGTTCTTCTTATACAAGTCGGTAACAAGGTCAATTAGTTTGTCCTTGTCCAGTTTTTTAAGTTCTTTTTTTATGTCGGTCAGTCCCATATTTTTTAGTTGTTACGGTCGATCTACCATTGGCTATAACGTTTTGCGGCTACAAGAAGTTGGCGATTTCGGAGACGAAAACTGTCTGCCACCAATGAACTTGATGCGAAGCACAAATGTTTATGTAACCACTGAACCGCCAATTTCTTGTAGGTGCTGTTAGTGGCTGTATTTATTAGTCAATCAGCAGTTTGAATATTGTTTCTCCATTGTCTGTTTGCACTCTTATTATATACATTCCTGTTTTAAAATTGTCAGGCAAGAGTAATGTTTCATTTTGAAAATTCTCTGAGTATATCACAATTTTTCCCATTATGTCATAGACTAAAACACTCTGAATTTTAGCGTCTGATTGGATAGTTATTTGATTAGTCGCAGGATTAGGGTAAATTCGTATTCCAGTTGAGATGTCAAGGTTATTAATCCCTGTTGTTGGATTACAAACATTTGCTATTACCTGTTGAGTGTAAATGCCAATAGGGCCTAAATTAAACTGCCACATATTTTGATAACCATATTGCTGTCCTTCGTTGAGTAATTGTGCAGGGGTCATAGAACCGTGAATTGAAGGATTGTAAGTAATTTGACCAAAAAATACAGTTGGCCAAAATAGATTGACAACCTCAACTTTTGACTGTTGAGACAGAAGTATCATTGACTTAACAAATAACGTGTCAATTCCTTGCCAATAATCGAAAACATCCCTTGAATAAACTAAAGCACTTGTTGCGACAGGGTCAGTAATGTCAGTAATTTCAAAATTAGTTGCTTTGTAACACCACGATTCACCAATTATGAGTTTCTTACTGTTGGCATCTGCTATTGAGTCAATCTTGAAAGCAATGTCATCTATGTAATTAAAATGCGGTGGGTAAATGTGATAATCTATGAAGTCAATGTTGGTCAAAGCAATTTCTTCAAAAAAATGAATACCGTCCCAAGTTCCAGCACCCGCTCCAATCTCAACATTATTATTTAATTGGAGATTAGATGTAAAATAATTTATCAACGAAATAGTGCTATCAACACTGTAATCAATTAAATTGAAAAGGTTTACTTCTTGTGTTTGTGGCTCCATTTCCAAGATTAAATAATCGGGAGCAATGGAATCAATAATGGTTTGAAGCATTTGAAGTTTTTCCTGACGGTATCTAAGTATTTCAAGAGAGTCATTCGTCGAAGGGTTGTTATCAGGGTCAAAATAATGATTTTGGATATCATTAACCATATTAGGCTCACCGAAAGTCGCGTCAACAAAAGCTGCTTGACAGCCAATTGTTAGCTTAAATCCTTTTTGTTTTATTTTTTGAGCTACAGTCATAAAGAAGTCTAAATAATAATCAGAGTTGTTAAAAGAGTTAACAAGCATAGGATATTGAACTGTTAAATCTACAGCTGTTAAGCCCAAGGTGTCAAAAGCCATAAGCATTGTGTCTATTTTTGCATAAAGGGCATTTTGATATACAGGTATAGGAAATGGATAATTTATAGGGTCGGGGGTAAAGAGCGAATATCCCCGATTACTATTTGCCAACATTAAATTACTTGCAAAGTCGGTGCAGTACGCCTGATTGTCCCATTTGCTCAGGATAGCATTGTTTACGAGATTCAATTTTGTTGTTATCTGAACTTTTGCTGTATCCCACTGTGCAGGAACTTGGGCTTTGGATGTCGCTGAAAGTAAAATAAGTGTCAGCAGAAATAGTGTAAATTTTGTTTTCATATCGTTTTAATTTTAAAGTTAATACTCATTGGACTGTCTTTTCGGTCGGAGGTTTAATATAGCCACTAACGGTTTGCAGCTACAAGAAGTTGGCAATTTCGAAGCATTTCACTGTCAACCAAGCAGGAACTTTGATAGAAGCACAAAGCTTCATTTAAGCACTGAATTGCCAATTTCTTGTAGGTGCTGTTAGCGGTTCGGGCTATCATGTGTATCATCTTTATTTTGTCATTCATTAAGTTTGTCTGTCAAGTTAGTAAATGATTTCCCGTCATAAAAGCATATGCCTCCACGTCTTGTTCCAAACCAAATATTACCATTTCTGTCTTCCAAAAGCCCTTTGATTGAGTTGTTACACAACCCATTTTGAATGGTGTAATTAGTAAATGATTTTCCGTTATACATACTAACTCCTCCACCGTCACTGGCAAACCATAGATTTCCATTTTTGTCTTGTAACATACTGTACACATTTAAAAAACAAGAATTGTCTTTTTGTGTGAATTCTTGAAACATTTCTCCGTCATAAGCTGCAAATTCTGTATTTGTCGTATTTGTGTAATGACGAACGCCTCCACCAACTACACTAAACCAAAGGTCTCCATTTTCTGTTTCCAAAATGTCCAAAAGGTGATTGTTGTTTATAATGCGAGATTTGAAATTTTTGAATTCAATCCCATTATATGTCCAAACACCTTCGCCTCTTGTTCCGAAAAAAAGTATTCCTTTATTATCCTCTGTAATACATTGTATCAAATTGTAATTTGGTTCTTTGGGTGAAAGGAAATAACTAAACTCTTTTCCGTCATATTTATAAACACCAAATCCCATTGAGCCAAACCATAAATTACCATTTGTGTCTTGTAAAATGGATAAAATGCAGTCAGGATTATATACAACATTTCCCATTGCATCTGGTTTTGAAGCTATATAAGAATGTGGTATAACAACTTTTGAAAAAGTCTTTCCGTCATATTTATAAAGTCCGTTAGAAGTACCAATCCATATATTACCAACTTTATCTTCAAGCAGTGAAAAAACACAAATTTCATCAAAACCATCATTAGCGGTAAAATGTGTAAATGTGTTGCCGTCATAGCAATATAACCCCGATACTGTTGTTCCAAACCAAAGTCGTCCGATTTTGTCTTGTAGTCCAAAATGAACATTGTCATTTTTAGAAATTTCGTTGTTCGTAGAAGTCGAGATTATCTCTGTTTTATTGCTCGATTTCACTTGTCCGTTGCTGGAAGTCATAAGTGTCAAAAACGAAATTAACAAACTCATTTGTCTGTCAAATTTAAACCATTTTTGAGTTGTCAAATTTTGCATTGGTGTAGTAAATATACGTTTTATTCTTGTTGGGTTATTTTGTTGCAGCCTGACCGCTGTTAACGGTTCGGCTTTTTACTTTCCCAAGTTGTCTTTTTCAATTCAAACCAATCTGTTGGATCTCCTTCATAGTCAAAAGTTTCTTGAAAGTCAAAACCCAATTTAGTCAACACTTTTTTAGAATTTACATTTTTCGGGTCAGTTATTGCAAAAATTGCGTCAGTATTCAAATTTTTAAATCCATAGTCCAAAATTGCAATTGAAGATTCAGTAGCAAAACCTTTTCCCCAATGTTTTTTCTTAAACCTATAACCGAGTTCATAAAAATTATTATGATTGTTTAACGGCTGGTTAAAAAATTTTAGTCCAGACCAACCAACGCATTCGTTTGTTAATTTGTCAACTACAGCCCAACGAGCAATTCCATTTTCCTCGTATTGTTTTTTAAGCATTCCAATCGCTTTCTGTATTTCGTCAATTGATTTTACAGGATTATTTTCGATATACAAATGAACTTCTGGGTCGGAGTCCATTTCGAATAAATCATTTTCGTCTGTATATTCTAATTCTCTTAAAATTAGTCGTTCTGTTTCGATTAATATTTTCATCTATTTGTTTCTCTGTTTATTTGTGTCTTTTTTTAAGCTGACCGCTAACTTACTTATATACGCTATAAAACTTCTCCTTAAAGGCCTTTATTGTTGTATTGGCGAAATATTGTTCATTGTTATATTTTTCAATGTGGTTCAATGCCGCCATTAGCATAGCCGCTGTTGTCGGTTCGCCCTAATTCAATTCTAATGGTTTGTTCAATAGATGAGTGTTTACTAATTCCTTTCCTATTTCTTTTTAATGTGGTTTCAATTCTTTTCACTTGTTCGATACTTGGGAACTTGATACCTTTAGCATATTGACGCCAATAGACTTGTGTTCATCCCGGTCCACTCTGCTAACTTTGTTATGTTAATGTAATCATTGATTGTAAAAAAATCTTGTAAGTCTATTACAATTTCAAATGATGGAGTATGTATTGATGGTTTGTTATTTTCTTCAAGATAAAGTTCTAAAGTCTTCTCTTGCGTTTTCCATAAGTTCAGTGATTGTATCTCCTTGGGTGAACACATTTGGATATTCTTTTGATCTGTCCCCAATAACCGTCTTGATTTTTTTGTTCTATGATAATGATTAACTTTTTCATTTGAATCCTTGTTTTAAGATTCGATTACAGGTTTGGCACTTCTTTCCCTTTGTGATAGGGAAAGATAATCGTTTCAGGATTTCCTTCTTTCTTCAAAATTTTGTGACTCCTTTCTGACGAATTTCATACCATCCATCTTTGGTCAGTATTTTCATGAGTTCATCACATTTCATTGTCAAAAGGTATACATGTTACTTAATGTCAAGGCTGTAAGTTCTGAAATCATAGAGGTTTTCCATAATGGAGTAAAGTTATTGGCGGCATTGCTTTTTGAGTCAGTTTGCTCTCCTTGGTGACCGACAACTTACTTATATACGCTATAAAACTTCTCCTTAAAGGCCTTTATTGTTGTATTGGCGAAACTTTATTGCGTTTATATATTCTCAAATATAATATTATTTTTATTACAACAAATCAAAAGGAAAAATTATATTTTGTATATCTCTCATACTCATATGAGTGTAAATTTCTGTTGTTCCACTGCTATTGTGGCCTATTAGTTCTTGAATATATCGAATGTCAGTTCCATTTTCCAATAAATAGGTGGCATAGCTGTGTCGTAGCCAATGGAGAGTAGCTGATTTGTTAATCTTTGCTTTTTCAAGGGTATGCTTTAGAACATTTTGTAAACTCTACCTTGAAAGTATTTTGAAGTGTAAAACTGTTTTATGACAAGATACTGAACACATATTTACGTATAATGCGCAAAATCCGCTTGACACAAATCCTTTTTAGCAGTTAGGGCTTTGTCTATTTAATATTGTCGTATTCAATGCTGAAAACTTTGTCTAATTGTTTCTCAATGGCAGATTGAGGTGTTAATTTAACTAATGTGTTTCTCAACCAGACAGCAAAACTATTTTTATAATGTGCCACTTTACCAAATTTCCAACTTGTATTCACTATATAGTGAGCTTTTTCAATTCTCAATTTTTCGTATAAAGCAAATATTTCTTTAACAGTTTTTCCTTGTGCAAAAAGTTGTCCAATAACATACGCATCTTCAACAGCTTGGCATGCACCTTGCCCCATATTGGGTGTTGTAGCGTGTGCTGCATCTCCAATTAAACAAACGTTTCCATCTTGCCATTTTGTTATAGGTTGTAAATCTTTAATATCGTTGAAAATGATTTTTTCTTCAGGTGTTTCTGAAATAATTTTGACAATCTCTGGATGAAATTCTTGAAATAATTCTGTGATGGTTACATTGTCTTTCATGAATGATTCATTAACAACTGCATACCAATAAACATTTTTTTCGCTGATTTTTACAAAACCAAAGCGTTTTCCTTTTCCCCAAGATTCAAATGCTTCGTGATTATATTTTGAAGTCCAATCAAATTCACTTACACCACGCCAACATTTCTGTTTTGTATCTCTTAAAGTTCCCGTACCAAACAATTGGTTTCGAACTATAGACTTAATGCCATCTGCTCCTATTAAAGCTTCACACTTAACACTTGTTTCGTCATCAAAATTTAATTTAAAACCATTTCCTTTATCTATTTTTAAAAGACGTTTGGATAGTTTGATGTTTTCAAATCCTATTTCATCTGCTAATATTTTATGTAAATCGGCACGATGTATTGCCACGCTATTAGCTCCATATTTCTTTTCAAAACTGCTTAGCTCTACAGAGTAAAGCGTATTAAGTTGTGCATCAGTAGTCTTGATATTAGAAATTATTCTGCCCGCATTTTCTATTTTCTTATGAACTCCAAGCTTTTTAAAAACTTGCATGGCGTTACTTGCTAGCAATATTCCAGCACCGACAGACTTAATTTCATCAGCGCTTTCATAAATTGTTACCTTTTGTCCGTTTTGTTTTAAGGCTAAAGCGGTTGTTAAACCACCAATTCCAGCTCCAATTATTGCAATATCCATTTTTTATCTTTTAAATTTTGTTACAAAATTATTTGCGAAAAGATAAAAAAACATTCACTTAAGTTAATTAATCTATTTCAGAAAATTCTTTTTCTAATTCTGCTCAATGATTGCGGTGTAATTCCTAAATAGGAGGAAATATATTTTTGTGGAATTTTCTGTATAATTTCTGGCGATCTTTTTAGCAAGTTTATATATCGCTGCTCGGGGGTATGAAAAAATAATTCGTCCAATCTTTGTTTGGCAGAGAGAAATGCTAAATCCGACAAATGTTTGGAAAATCCGAGCCAAAATATATCTTGTTGAATGAACTTTTCCAATTTGCTTTTCTCAAAGTAAAGCACTTCTGTTTTCAACAATGTTTCGATTTTAGCTTGTGATTTTTCTCCTGTAATGTAGCTGGCAAAGTCGCCGATTACATCACCATTCACTTGTAGCAAATAGCTTATTTCTTCGCCTTTGTCGTTCACATAATAAATTCGTGCAGCTCCGTTAATGATATATCCTAATTTGTCAAAGACGCGATTTTTCGCTTCAATCAATTCATTTTTTTCGTGAGTTACAATATAGCAAATGCTTAAAAATTCTTCAACACGTTTGATTGGAATTTGAAGTGTGGTTGCTAATTTCTCTATAAGCATTTGGGTCATAAATGTTCATCATATTTATATCTTACTTTCTGTTAGGTGTCGTTTTAACCTGACCGCTAACTCAAATATTCAAAAAATAAGGTATCAATGAGACTAAAGACCAAAAATATTGATTCAAAAATCTAAAACGTGTTATTCAAAATAATATCCACTAAAAGACTATCCGCCAATACATTTTTTCAAATCGTTCAACTGACTTTCCCAAAGAGATATAGACTCTTTAATTTCATTTTTATAGGCATAATCAGTGACATACAGAATGGTCTCACCTGTAATTTCATTTTTCTTTATACGATATTCAAAATAGGCTTTATCATCTTCTTCATCATCCCATCTCAATCTGATATACTCTTCTTCATCATAGCTTAACACTTCAGCAAATTGTTCTTCACCACTCCATCCAAAAGTATAAGTATCTCCATTTAAATCTGCAGAATCTGAAAACCATTGAATCAGCCCACTAGGTGAAGTTAAAAAATCATATAAAATCACCGGAGACGACCTAAAGGTTTTTTCTATAGTAAATGGATGCTTCTTTTGCGCCATATTTCTTTTTATTAAAAATTCAGTAAGTACGCAATTATAAACAAAATATGTAGTTATCCAAATTTATTTTCAAAAAAAATCTAAAATAAAAGTCCTTTTACAATTGCTTCATAACAGTTACTCTTCTTATTCTCAGAAAACTAACTTCTTTCTTTGTTCAAACCCTACTTTTTACTTGTAAATTCAACTATATTTGTAGTATGCGAGTATATGACAATATCTTACAAACAATCGGTAACACACCTCTAGTAAAACTGAACAAAATCACTAAAAACATACCTGCTGAGGTCTATGTAAAAATTGAGACAACCAATCCTGGCAACTCTATTAAAGACCGTATGGCATTAAAAATGATAGAAGATGCTGAAAAAGATGGCAGATTAAAACCAGGAGGAACGATTATTGAGTGTACATCTGGAAATACAGGTATGGGACTAGCAATTGCTGCTTGTGTCAAAGGGTATAAATGTATTTTTACAACAACAGATAAACAATCTAAAGAAAAAGTAGATATCCTTAGAGCTGTAGGTGCAGAAGTGCATGTATGCCCTACCAATGTAGAGGCTGATGATCCTCGCTCCTATTATTCTGTGGCAAAAAATAAATCAGAGACTATTCCTAATTCTGTCTGGATGAATCAATATGATAATCTTAGTAATAGAACAGCTCATTACGAACAAACTGGCCCAGAAATTTGGGAACAGATGGACGGAACAATCACTCACCTCATTGTAGGTGTCGGCACAGGAGGAACAATCTCTGGCATAGGGAAATATTTAAAGGAACGCAATCCCAATATTCAAGTATGGGGAATTGACACATTCGGTTCTGTATTTAAAAAATACCACGAAACTGGAATTTTTGACCCTAAAGAAATCTATCCATACATAACAGAAGGAATCGGGGAAGATATCTTGCCCAAAAATGTCGATTTTAGTGTGATAGATCACTTTGAAAAAGTCTCTGACAAAGACGGGGCTATTATGGCTAGGAGACTTGCCAAAGAAGAAGGTATATTTGTAGGATATTCTGCAGGCTCTGCAGTAGCTGGTCTTATTCAGTTAAAAGACAGATTAAAAGAAGGTGACAAAGTCGTCATTATCCTACACGATCACGGAAGTAGATACGTAGGGAAAATTTTCAATGATGATTGGATGAGAGATAGAGGTTTTTTAGAAGATGAGAAAAAAACATCTTTACCTACTGCAAGGCTTATTATACAACAAAAAGAAAATAAAGAATTTATTGCTATTTCACATCTTGATAATCTTGCAAAAGCTATTGAAGTTTTCAAATTAAAAGAGATTTCTCAAATGCCTGTCCAAAAAGATGGACAACTTATAGGAAGTATCACTGAAAAAAACATTTTGAGTGCTATCTTAAAATATCCTAATGCACTAGAGAAAAAAGTAGAAGATGTGATGGAAGAACTTTTTCCTGAAGTAAATTTGAATGACGAAATATCAAAAATCTCTGAATTGATAAGTAATGAGAATAGTGCTGTAATTGTTTATGATGAAAATCATCAAGCACATATTCTGACTCAATATGATTTAATTCATAGTTTAGGAAAATAACAAATCAGCAAAAGCAAAAAAATATGGCTATCCAATCTACACATTATCAACTCCCTCAACAAACACATTTTTACAAAGGAAAAGTAAGGGATGTCTATACCATTCAAGATGAAATTTTAGTAATGGTAGCCAGTGACAGAATATCTGCATTTGATGTAGTTCTTCCTAAACCTATTCCCTATAAAGGTCAGGTTTTAAATCAGATAGCATCTAATTTTTTAGAAGCGACTAAAGATATTATCCCCAATTGGGTATTATCAGTTCCTGACGCTAATGTAACTATAGGTAAAAAATGTGAACCATTTAAGGTAGAAATGGTCATCAGAGGATATCTTGCTGGTCATGCATGGAGAACATATCGTTCGGGTACAAAAGAACTCTGTGGAGTATTGATGCAAAGTGGACTTAAAGAAAACGAGGCTTTTCCAGAGCCTATCATCACCCCTACTACAAAAGCATCTCATGGACATGATGAAGATATCAGTAGAGAACAAATTTTAGCTAAAGGTATCGTTAGTGAATCAGACTATATCCAATTAGAGAAATTCACTAGATTATTATATGCAAGAGGTCAAGAAATAGCTAGAAAGAGAGGACTTATACTAGTAGATACTAAATATGAATTTGGGAAAATAGGTAATCAGATATATTTAATTGACGAAATCCATACCCCAGATTCAAGCAGGTATTTTTATTTGGAAGGTTATGAAGAAAGATTAAAAAATAATGAAGCTCAAAAGCAACTATCTAAAGAATTTGTAAGGGAATGGTTAATTGCCAATGGGTTTATGGGACTGGATGGACAAAAAGTACCTGAAATGACTCCAGAAATTGTTCGATTAATATCAGAAAGATATATTGAACTTTATGAAAATATCATTGGAGAAAAATTTATTAAAGCTGAGCAAAATAATATTGAGCAAAGAATAGAAAACAATATTCTCTCAGCTATAGAAAAGCTCAAGAAATAATAAAGCTGGTCATTGAAACTGTCTAATAAACAAAAAATGGGATAAAACTTATCCCATTTTTTTATTTATCAATATCCTCAAAATTTATTTAAAGAAGTCAAAAAAACTTCCGTTTCCTTTCTTTTCTTTTACTGAACCTGGATTAAAATTTGGGGAATCTCTCAATTTTTCCAATAGACTTTCTTCTTCAGAACTTAATTCGGTAGGAGTATAAACTTTCACTTCCACAATTTCATCTCCTCTGCCGTAGCCATTGATATTAGGGAACCCTTTGCCTTGCAATCTGAATAATTTGCCACTCTGTGTTCCTTTAGGTATTTTAATTTTAGCCTTACCAGTAATTGTCGGAACTTCTACAGAAACGCCCAATGCAGCATCTGCAATATTAAGATACAATTCATGTATGACATCAATACCTTCTCTTCTTAAATCTTGATGTTCGACTTCTTCTACTGTAATCAACAAATCTCCTGCATAACCTCCACGTACTCCTGCATTGCCTTTGCCATTCATTGATAATTGGATACCCTCAGTCACTCCTGCTGGAATATCTATACTAATGACCTCTTCGCTATAAACTCTACCTTCTCCTCTACATTTGGTACATTTTGCAGTAATTATCTTTCCTTCTCCTTCACATGTAGGGCAAGCCTGAGTTGTAGCCATTTGCCCTAAAAAAGTATTAGTCACTTTACGAACAGACCCTTGTCCATGACAAGTTGAACAAGTCTGATAACTGCTACTATCTTTTGCTCCTGATCCATGACAAGCATCACAAGCTACATGCTTTTTAACTTTTATCTTTTTCTGAACTCCGTTGGCTATCTCTTCAAAATTGAGCTTCACTTTCACACGAATATTACTACCTCTCTGCCCTCTTCCTCTTTCCGTTCTTCTACCTCCACCACCAAAGAAGCCTTCAAACGGACTTCCTTGACCAAAGATATCTCCAAACTGAGAAAAAATATCTTCCATATTCATTCCACCACCGCCACCGAATCCTCCGGAAGCTCCCATTCCAGCATGCCCAAATCTGTCATACTGAGCACGCTTTTGTTCATTGCTCAATACATCATAAGCCTCTGCTGCTTCTTTAAATTTTTCTTCAGCCTCCTTGTCATCAGGATTTTTATCCGGATGATATTTCATGGCCAATTTCCTATAGGACTTTTTCAACTCATCTGCAGTCGCAGATTTGCTGACTCCTAATACTTCGTAATAATCTCTTTTCGACATTTTTATTTACTTACAACTACTTTAGGAAATCTAATTATTTTATCATTTAAAACGTATCCCTTTTCAGTAACATCAAAGACTTTCCCTTTGTGTTCTTCTGATGGTGCAGGAAATTCAGCTACAGCTTCATGTTTATCTGCATCAAAAACCTCTCCCATCACTTCCATCTCTTTTAGTCCTTTAGAAGAAAGATTTTTGACTAACTTTTCTTTTATCAAAGAGAAACCCTCTTTAACTGCCTCTACATCCGTTGAACTTTGAACAGCTTTTTCAGCTCTATCCAAATCGTCCAAAATGGGAAGTAAATCCTTCAAAATATCTTGACCTGCCAATAATCTAGTTTCAATTTTTTCTTTAGCAATTCTCTTACGATAATTATCGAATTCAGCTACCAAACGAATATACTTGTCATTCACCTCTCCTAAAGCTGCTTGAATTTTATTGACAGTATCTTCTTCTGCCTCTTTGTCAGTTTCAGTTTCTGTATTTATGCTATCTGAACCTTGTTGCTCAGTTCCAACAATCGTATTATCTTGCTCTAAATTATCATTGACTATTTCATTAGCCTTGTTCTCCTTATCTACCATCATCTTAAAATTTACCTGATGATAGTTTCAAATGCCTTGCCAATATCATTTTCTTGACAAATTGGCACTTTCTCAATCATTACTTAGACAATCTTTCTTCTAATAATGTACGAACAGCTTCAGTGTATGGATTGATCATGATGATATTCCCTTGAGGGTCGAGCAAAAAAGTAGTTGGAATAGCTCTTATACCATAGACTGCCGCTGCTGCTCCATTCCAAAATTGCAAATCACTCGTATGATTGGGCCACTCTAAACGGTCAGTAGCAATGGCTCCTACCCATGATTCTTTGGATTTATCTAACGAATAACTATATATTGTAAATCCATTCTTGCCATTGTCAAATTTTTTGTCCTTATATGTATTATATAGATTTACTAGTTCTGGATTTTTTCTTCGACAAGGTCCACACCATGATGCCCAAAAATCTAATAAAACATAATTGCCTTTCAAATCTGAAAGTTTTATAACCTTATCCTCTGGAGAAGGAAAAGCAATTTCAGGTGCTGGAGCCCCAAGGCTTATCCCACGATTTTGAGCAAAAAGCAGTTCCGTGTTACCTGCCACACCATTACAAAAAGCAATAAAGAAAAATATATATCTCATCCAATTCTAATTTCAAAATTCACCTAAATCTAATCTACAATTATTTATATTTTTTATGAAGCAGTAGGCTTTTTTTTCTTCTTGATTTCATAGTGATATTCAATTTCAAAAGTGTGTCCATTTTCTGGTTTTTTTCTATTCCATTCATGTTGATAATAATATCCTATTGCAAAAGTATGCCTCTTCTTTAATTCATAATCCAAATTTGTGCCATACCTCATTCGATAGAAATAAGTATTTCCTTTTCCCATTCTTAAAAAATTCTCAGTAAATACTGAAAAATCCATTTTTTTAGATATTCTATATTCATACTTCAATTTATTTCGCCATACCCATGAAGGTTCATTTACTCTCCAATAATCTATATTAAGGTAATTAGAAGTTACATTAAATGCTGACTTCCATTGATACTGATGCTTCTTATTTAAAGTACTTTTCTTTGCTGTCCAGCCCCACGCCCACCGATGGGCATCTTTGTCATAGGAAGTCATAAAGCGATACTCTAAATTCAATTTTAACCATTTCAATGCAGAATAATCCATCTCTAACGTAAAATTACTCCGATCAAACATGCTCATATTATGATCAATATCCAATCTATAGGATGCTGAGATGGATAGTGGCTTGATTGGAGCATAAGAAACACCAATATTAGACCTGAGTCTTATATCATTTTCTTGAGCACTTATTAAAGCACCATTAAGTATCAAGGCACATAAAAACACCCAATATTTATAACTAATATCTAATCCCCAATTTTTAGTCATCAGCGCCTCCGCTTATTATTCTATTTTCATTTTCTAATGCATAATAGAAAACAAATACATTAGCTGTATCTCTCAAAAAATTGATACTGGTTATCTCTACTCGATGTATAGGTAAACCTGTCCTCAATTTTAAATCTGCAATCATCTCATCTCTTCTCTCTGGGACTATCAAATCTATTCGCTCATATATGACTTCTTTCATATTCTCATGAGTCAAATTCATAAACCTATCCAAAAGCAAAGTCACTCCTATCACTAATACATTACAAAAAATGACTATAAGAAAAAACTTACCCGGTATGGCCAACGCATTAATGATACCTAAAGTCAAGGAAGCAAAAAGATAACCCATTTCTTTGATAGGAACAGTCACTGTCCTATATCGTATAAAACTAAAAATAGCGAATAGACCAAATGCAAAGCCCATCTCAATGGTGGCAGTACTCAATAAGGCACATATCAAAAATATCAATAAATTGAAAAGTGCAAAAGTGAAAAGGAAGTCCTTATTCTTATGAGAATTGTAATATATCAATCTCACTAATACAAAAGAAGCCAATATATCAATTAGTAGCCTTATGAACAGCACCTGATTATCCCAATCCAATAAGTCAGTAAAATCAAAAATCATACTATATACAAATAAAATTTAATTAAAAATGGGTTGATATTTTTGAATATTTTGAATTTGAGGTTTGAAAAAATTCTTTTTGGGATGCAAATCTAGCAAGGCAACTCCCATTACATATTTACTAAAACTATTAGGATAAATTCTCATCTTTTTTAATGCTTGAACTACTGGACTTATTACATTAAACTTCGTCTGTTTCAACTCTAAAACAACTAATTCATTTAAAAATACATTTTTCGTTTCTGATTTAAGATGAATGTCCAAATCAATTGTCACTCTTTCATTTAAGTTCAGATTGGCTAAAGTGATTCTCTTGAATGTATTAAACAATTTCTTTTCAAGATGTGCACCTTCTAGTCTAGGATTATTCATTTTTTGGTACTCATCTTCAGAAATATTTTCATCAATTTGATGAATTTGCCATCTAGACTTATCTGTTTGCTCACCTGCCAATTTCTTTTTGACCTCATAAAATTTCAACCCACTATTCAAATATTCTCTTTTACGAACTTTCATTCTATGGGTATATCCATTATGGTGATCTAAATAAAATCGGAAATTAACTGTATCAAAATATACTGTATAATAATCAAAAATTCTCTTCCCATCTATCTCTAAAATATGATAATCTGTCAATAAATGGCAAAGTAAAACTTCCAATTGCTGTACACTGAGAATAAATTTTGTATCATATCTCTTAATCAATGCCACTTCATCCAATTCCTTTAAAGACAAGCCTTTGAAACAATTTATTATATGAAGAAAATCAGGCATTGACTAGATGTTTATTTCAAAAGCAGGTAATTCTATTTTTGATTTTTTATCAGCAACCTTTACTTCTTGAATGATAGCTTCTACTCCATTGGGGCAAGCTTTGCAATCAGAATAAACCCACACTTCATAATTGCCCTTTCTTAATTGAGCAAATTGAAAATAGCCATCATATATTGTACGAATTCGATCAATGACCTCTTTGCCATCTTTGGCTTTTATATACACTTCTATATCTCCAGCATAACCCTCAGAAAGCAACTCTCCAGAATTGCTATAATCATGAGCGTACACACGACCTGAAACGCTTGCTAACCCACCATATCCTTCTTCTTTCTTACAAGATATTGTAGTTAATGCCAAAGTGGATGTTATAACAAAAAGGATTATCGAAAGTTGATTCATCTTGATATGAAATTATATTTAAAAAATAAAAGGAAGTTATAAATATACATATAACCTCCTTTTAAAAAAAATATAAAATATTCAGATTTGAATACTAATTCACTCAAGCATCTTATGCAGGATATTCGTGAGGCAAATCAATATTGACAGCTTCTTGCCAAGGCAAACCATATTTGCCGATTTGTGCCATAAAAGGATCTGGATCCATTTCTTCACAATTATATACTCCAGCTTGACTCCATACTCCTTCCATCATTAATTTGGCTCCCAGCATAGCTGGCACCCCAGTAGTATATGAGACTCCTTGAGCTTTAGCATCTTTATATGCATCTTGATGCAAACAATTATTCCAGATATAATAGGTTTTTTCTTGACCATTTTTGATACCTTTCATGTGAATACCAATAGAAGTTTCTCCAGTGTAATTTTCACCAAGACTTCCAGGCTCAGGTAGTAATGCTTTTAAAAATTCTAATGGAATAATATCCTGACCATTGAACTTAATCGGTTCGATACTAGTCATACCGACATTTTGCAAAACCTGTAGGTGAGTAATATATTGCTGGCCAAATGTCATCCAAAATCTTGCTCTTTTGATAGAAGGGAAATTCTTTACAAGTGATTCCAACTCTTCATGATAAAGTAAATAAGATTCTTTGGGACCTATATTTGGATAATCAATTGGCTTATGAATAGACATAGGATCTATTTCAACCCATTCACCATTTTCCCAATATTTACCTTTCTGTGTAATTTCTCTAATATTGATTTCTGGATTGAAATTAGTAGCAAATGCCTGACCATGATCTCCAGCATTACAATCTACTATATCTATATAATGAATCTCATCAAAATGATGTTTGGCAGCATGTGCAACATATATTTGTGTCTGCCCTGGATCAAATCCACATCCCAATAAAGCCATGATGCCTTTGGCTTTAAATCTCTCCTGATAAGCCCATTGCCAGCTATATTCAAATTTGGCAACATCCTTTGGTTCATAGTTAGCGGTATCCAAATAATTTACACCAGTCTCTAAACAAGCATCCATAATAGGTAAATCCTGATAAGGAAGGGCGACATTGATGACTAGTTCGGGTTGAAAACTTCTGATCAAATCAGCTACTTGCTTAGCATCATCAGCATCTACTTGTGCCGTCTTGATATTTGCGCCAGGAATATCATTTGCAATTGCATCACATTTTGATTTCGTACGGCTTGCAAGCATAATTTCAGAAAAAACTTCCGGTACTGAAGCACATTTACGTACAACAACGTTTCCAACGCCACCGGCACCAATAATGAGTACTTTTCCCATTCTTAAAATTTAGTTATATAAAATGAACTACAAAAATACATGATTTTTATTCTATTGGTCAATTGAAAAAACTAAAATGTATTAAATTAAATAAATAGCTATAGCAATTTATTATTGAACTTGACATTCAGGGCAAACCCCCTGAACTAAAAGATTGATATGATGAATAGAAAACCCCTTCAAAACAGGTAAATGAGGAATTTGCATATCGTGAAAACAAATCACTTTTGAACAAACTTCACATTTAAAATGAACATGATTGTCATTGTGTTGATGCTCATTGCAATCATACTTGCACAAAGCAAATTTTGCCACTCCTGAATCATCAAATACTTTGTGAAGAATACCTTTTTCAAGAAAACTATTCAATGTGCGATAAATGGTTACCCGATCATATTCTTTGAAAAGCAACAATTCAATATCAGAATGAGATAATGCAATATCACTTTGAACAAAGCAATCCAATACCTCTTTTCTAATATCTGTAATGCGCAAATTGTGCTTCTTAAAAATATTATCAGTCATTTATAAATATTTTAGATAAAAATAGTGCAACACTGTTGCATATTTAATACTTTTACATCCCAAATTCATATCATGGACAAAGCTAACCATATTCATTCGCATAAAATAGGAAAAATTAGTACCGCTTTATCTGTGTTGTGTGCGATACATTGTGCAGCTACACCAGTTTTAGTTATTTTTTTGCCATTTTTGGGCAACCACAGTTCTGATTGGTTTGAAATAGCCATGATTGTTTTCATTATTATCCTTGGAGGCTCTTCTATTCTTCATGGTTTAAGAGGACATCATCACAATAAATTCCCAGCTATCTTTTTCGGAGTGGGAGTGATATTAATGATTACAGGGCTTTTTCTACACTCAGAACATCAGACAACTATACATACAGTAGTGATGGTAACAGGAGGCATATTCAGTGCTATTGGTCAGATTTACAATTTAAAACTTAGCCATTTTTAAGACTAGGTTTTATTTTAGTTTTTCTTTTTTTTAAGCGGTTTCTTCTCAGGAGTATCGTTGATAATTTTTTTACAATCTTCCACAGTGAGTGATTGAGCATTCATTCCTTTAGGTATCTTATAATTTTCTTTCCCTTTTTTAATATAAGGACCAAATCTTCCATTCAACACCTCTATTCCATCTTCAAATACCTGAATAACTTTGTTGGCATCACTTTCCCTCTTGGCAACAATCAATTCAATAGCAGATGCTTCATCAATTGAGAAAGGAGTATGATTTTTAAGCGAAACAAACAATTTATCATGTTGGACATAAGGACCAAATCTTCCTGTATTCGCTTTGATAACTTTTCCTTCAAAAGAGCCTACTACTCTAGGCAATTTAAATAGTTCCATCGCTTCTTCAAAAGTAATGCTATGAATACTTTGACCTTCTAATAATCCCGCAAATTTAGGTTTATCTTCATCCTCAGAAGAACCGATTTGAATCATAGGACCATAACGACCTATGCGAGCAATTACTGGTTTTCCAGTCTCAGGATCTGTCCCTAGATTTCTTTCGCCTGTAACTCTTTCTTTCTGAGCAGAAGATATTTTCACTTCTTCATGAAAGGGAGTATAAAATTCTTTCATCACCTTCACCCAATCTAATTTGTCCTCAGCGATACGGTCAAATTCTTTTTCAATATTGGCAGTAAAATTATAGTCTAAAACTCTTTCAAAGTGCTCAGTAAGATAATCATTGACAAGCATTCCAATATCCGTAGGCACCATTTTCCCTTTAAGCGAACCAGTAGTTTCCTGGACAATTTGTCTGTTAATTATAGATTCATTGGCCTTTAAGCTAAAGGAAATAATATCTCTTGGTTGGCCTTCTTTAGTCTCCTTTTTGACATATCCCCTTTGAGTGATAGTACTTATAGTCGGAGCATAAGTAGAAGGACGACCAATACCGAGTTCCTCCAATCTTTTCACTAGGCTAGCTTCTGTAAATCTCGCTGGAGCTTGAGAGTATTTTTGGCGAGCTTCTATTTGAGCATAACTCAATTGTTGACTGACTGACAAAGCAGGTAACATTCCAGACACTTCTGTACTCTCATCATCGTCAGTAGATTCTAAATAAACTTTTAAAAAACCTGGAAACACAACTACTTCTCCCTCAGCAACAAAAATCTCTTCTCTATTTAAAACATCTATTTTTACCAATGTCTTTTCTAACTGGGCTTTACTCATTTGAGAAGCAATCGTCCGCTTCCATATCAATTCATACAAGCGCTGCTCATCTCTAGTGCCTCCAACAGATTCCGCATCAAAATAGGTAGGTCTAATCGCTTCGTGAGCTTCTTGAGCAGTGCTACTTTTTGTTTGGTATTGAGTGGGATGGCTAAATTCAGAACCATAAGTCGTTTTAATAAAATCTGCTGCTGCATGCCTTGCTTGTTCAGACAACGATGTACTATCAGTCCTCATATAAGTAATCTTTCCCGACTCATAGAGTTTTTGAGCTACTGACATTGTTTTACTCACACTAAAACTCAATTTTCTACTGGCTTCTTGTTGCAAGGTAGAAGTTGTGAATGGAGCAGCAGGAGATTTGGACACTGCCTTGACTTGGATATCACTTACTGTAAAATTGGACTGAATACATGCATTGAGGAAACTTTGCGCCTCATTTTCCGTATTAAATCTCTTATTTAGTTCTGCTTTAAAAATCTTTTTTTCTACTTTAAAAACGGCGACAACTCTAAAGACAGAAATACTATTGAAATTCTGAATTTCTCTTTCTCTTTCTACAACCAATCGAACAGCGACAGACTGCACTCTACCTGCAGATAGATTTCTATTAGAAAGTTTTTGCCAAAGTATAGGAGACAATTCAAATCCCACTATTCTATCCACTGCGCGACGTGCCTGCTGGGCATTCACAAGATTCAAGTCTAATCTACGTGGATGGGCTACAGCTTTTTTTATTGCGGTATCTGTGATCTCATTAAAAACAATTCTTTTTGTTGTCTGAGCATCTAATCCTAATACTTCACATAAATGCCAAGAAATAGCCTCTCCTTCTCTATCCTCATCCGTCGCTAGCCAAACTTCAGCTTTCTTAGATAGCTTTTTTAATTCAGCGACAATAGCTTTTTTATCTTCTGACACTTCATAAACAGGTGCGAAATCACCTTCTAAATCTAGACCAATTTTATTTTTTGGCAAATCTCTAATATGTCCATAGCAGGACTTCACAACAAAATCTTCCCCCAAAATTTTCTCAATAGTCTTTGCCTTTGCTGGAGACTCAACTATTAGTAAATTACTTGCCATAAAAGTATCTTTAAGTTGCAAAGAAAAAAGATTTAAATAGGATTAAAAAACTTATTTGAAAATGATTAAAAGAAATTAACCTGAAGAACTTCTTGATTTGAAAATATTACAGCTCCAAAATATCATTAATATATTTTTGAAAATAATTTATAACTATAATGAAAAAGGACAGATTAAGATGATAATCATCCTAGCAACTAAATAATAACATCAATGCCTATCAATCATTTTCTTCATCCGTTATATCCACATTATTCATCTCATTTTCTTCTCTATGAGTCAATTTTCGATATTTATCTTCATCTTGGCGTATAGAGTAAGCAATAATATCTAATTTTTGCAATTCCTCTATCAGACTAGAATTTAATCCTACTTTCATAGATTTGGATCTTAAAACAATAGGTGCTTTATCCTTATCTGTATCTAATTTAACACGGAATTCATGCTTTCCTTTATATCGGTTAGAGATAGATAGAAGTTGATTGACAGTATTGTAATTTGTCACTCTACTATTCAAAGCAATTTCCAAAAATTTTCCTTCTTTCTCCATTATAGTATTCAGAAAATCAATTTCAAAGACTTTAAATGCATATTCTGATGAGCCTTTAAATCTTGGACGATATAATCCTGTGATTCTTATCAGCGCATTCACTTCAAAATATGCTGCAAATTTTACATAATCTTCTCCAAAGAAAGGCAGTTCTATTTCTGAAAAGGCATCTTCTACCTTTAAGATAGCAAAAGGTCTTCCTTCTTTTGTTGTGCGTTTACTCACCTCTTTGACAATACAGCCAATGAGCATTTTTGTCTCTAAATTCTCTTCATTCACATCCCTAATATCAGCATTACAGAAATGTTTGAGTTCATATTTATAATCATCTAAAGGATGTCCTGAAAGATAAATACCTATCACTAACTTTTCATTCGAAAGCATAGTCAAGCTATCCCATATAGGCACATGAGGAACTTCTGGTTCTACAACAAGTTCATCGTCAAAACTACTACCAAATAAAGAATTGGCTGAGTTCTCTTTTTGTGACCTAAATGCATTGCCAAATTTAATAATTCTGTCTATAAAATTTGTACCGTCTCTCAATTCTTCAATATATTGAGCTCTATGCATATCACCTAAAGAATCAAATGCCCCTGACATTGCAAGTGTTTCCATACTCCTTTTGTTCACCGCCCGAAGATTGACACGCTTTACAAAGTCAAAAATAGATTTATAAGGACCATTCAACTCTCTTTCTTCTATAATAGCCTGAGCAGCTGAGCCCCCCAATCCCTTTAATGCTGACAAAGTAAAGCGGATTTCTCCTTTCTTGTTGACAGCAAATTTCATATTACTCTCATTGATATCAGGACCAAGTACTTTAATGCCCATATTTCTACATTCACTTAGGAAAAAACTGACTTTATCAGCATTGCTGAAATTATTTGTCAAGACACCTGCCATATATTCAGCTGGATAATTGGCTTTCAGAAACGCTGTTTGATAAGCTACCATGGCATAGCAAACAGAGTGAGATTTATTAAATGCATATTGTGCAAATGCTTCCCAGTCTTTCCAAATTTTTTCTAAAACCACTTCACTATGTCCTTTTTCTTTGGCTTGATTGATGAATTTTGATTTAAGTTGATTGAGTGTATTTATGTCTTTTTTACCCATAGCCTTACGCAAACCATCGGCATCACCTTTGGTAAATCCAGCAATTTTTTGGGACAATAACATCACTTGTTCTTGATAGACTGTGATCCCATAAGTATCGCTAAGATACTCTTCCATTTCAGGCAAGTCATACTTTATAGGCTCTCTTCCAAATTTTCTATCTATAAAATTGGGAATATATTCAATTGGACCGGGGCGATATAAAGCATTCATAGCCACTAAATCAGCAAATTTATCTGGTTTTAAATCTCTTAAATATTTTTGCATCCCAGGAGATTCAAACTGAAAAGTACCATTGGTTTCACCTTTTTGGTATAAATTAAAAGTTTTTTCATCCGTCAATGGGATATCATCCAATATGATGTCAATTCCATAATTATTCTTAATCAATTCAACAGTATCTTTTAATATTGTCAATGTTTTCAGGCCTAAAAAGTCCATCTTGATGACACCTGCATTTTCTATTACACTTCCTTCATATTGTGTAATAAGCAAATTGACATCTTTTGCTTTGGCTACGGGAATAATTTCTGTCAAATCTTTTGGAGCAATAATGATTCCAGCTGCATGGATTCCAGTATTTCTAATTGAACCTTCTAGTTTTACTGCTTCTCTAATCACTTCACCTCTCAAATCATCGCCTATCATGATTTCCCTGAGAATTTTTAATTTTTCTACTGCTTCGCTATCCAGCCCATATTTTTTGATAGGTCCATCTTTATCATCATCTAATGGTTTATATAACAATAATTGCAATTCAACTCCAGGCTTATCTGGGACTAATTTAGCGAGCATATTGGCCTCCACTAATGGCAAATCTTTCACTCTGGCAACATCCTTTATACTTGATTTAGCGGCCATCGTACCATAAGTAACAATGTGCGCAACCTGATTTTCACCATATTTTTGAACAACATAATCAATTACTTTCTGACGACCATTGTCTTCAAAATCCGTGTCAATATCCGGCATACTTTTACGGTCAGGATTTAAAAAACGCTCAAAAAGCAAATTATACTTTATGGGGTCTATATTAGTAATACCAATACAATAGGCAACAGCGGAGCCAGCAGCCGAACCTCTACCCGGCCCAATATAAACTCCAATCTCTCTACCTTTATTGATAAAATCCTGAACTATCAAAAAATAACCAGCAAACCCCATTGTTCGGATAGTAAATAATTCAAAATCCAATCGTTCTGTAATCACTGAATCTAGTTCGCCATATCTTCTCTTTGCACCTTCATAGGCCAAATGTTTGAGATAATCATCTTGGTCAATAAAGTTGGTAGGAATGACAAAATTGGGCAATAAAATATCTTGCTTCAACTTCAAAGACTCCACCTTTTCAACAATCATCTGAGTATTTTCCAATGCAAAAGGCAAATCAGAAAATTTATCTAACATTTGATTTTTGGTTTTAAAGAAAAACTGGTCATTGAAAAAAGCAAATCTTTTTCCTTTCTGAGCCCCTCCTTCTTCAGAAAAATCCTTATTAGAAGGGGTGCTTTGCTTCTCTCCAGTATTGATACACAAAAGAATATCATGAGCATTATAATCCTCCTGATCTACATAATGAGTATCATTTGTGGCAATGACTGGAACATTGAATTTCTTTGCAAATCTGAGTAAAACCTCATTCACCTTATCTTGATCTGGAATGCCATGTCTTTGCAATTCTACATAGTAATCCTCTCCAAAAAGGTCAAGCCACCATCTGAAAAGAACTTCAGCTTCCTCTTCCCCTTTATTCAGAATAGCATTAGGCACTTCAGCTGCTAGGCAGCAAGTTGTAGCAATCAGACCTTCTCGGTATTGCAATATCAATTCTTTATCTATACGCGGATATTTGCTATACATGCCTTCCATAAAACCTAAAGAACAGAGTTTAACAAGATTCTTATATCCAACTTTATTCTTCGCTAGCAATAGCTGATGAAAACGTTTATCCCTTTCTCCTTTTGTAAATTGTTGTTTATGGCGATTCTCTACAAGATAAAACTCACACCCTACAATAGGTTTGACAACAGGCTCCATGATATCCTTACCATCCTCATCTTTCCTTCCACTAGCCTTGGTGTTATTCCATGCTTCTGCAACAAACTGAAAAACTCCATACATATTTCCATGATCCGTTATCGCCAAACCATTATGTCCATCTGAGCTAGCTTTTTTAAACAGCTTTTTAATATTTGATGCTCCATCCAATAATGAAAATTGAGTATGACTATGAAGATGCGAAAAATCAGACATAAAAGAAAAATGATTAAAATGAGATATTCTCCAAAAATAATAGGTTAAAAACAGAAGTTCATCAATTTCACTATAAAGTTTTCAACAGAATAAAAAATGATATTAATCACTTGATAATAAACAAATTACAACAAATACAATACAGTATTAAGATTTTACTATAGGTAATTGCACATAAAATATCGAACCTTCATTATCTGTCCCAGATTCTGCCCAAATTTTGCCTCCTGCAGATTCAATAATACTTCTACTAATCGCTAATCCCAAGCCTGTTCCAGAAGATTTGGTGGTAAAATTAGGTTCAAAGATGATGTCAATCCGCTCAGGAGGAATACCTATTCCATTATCTTTAACTGAAATAATACAATTATTATCTATTTCTTCTACCTTGATAAAGATGAGCACTTGATGTTCATCTGGAATAGATTGAATTGCATTTTTTATCAGATTGGTAAATACTCTAAAAATCTGATCCCTATCGACAAATACTTCTATTGGATGTTCAGGAATAGAAGTAAAAATATTAACATATTCAGTTGTTTTGAATAGCTCCACCAAGCTATATAAAATTGGAACTATATTCTCATTTTGGGGTTGTCCTGCCGGCATTTTTGCAAAATTAGAGAATGCAGTAGCGATGCCTGACAATGTATCTATTTGCTCTATCAACCTTGAAGAAATCTTTTTTATCATCTCTTCCTTATCTTCCAGATTTTCTTCTATTGCTCTCTGCATATATTGAATACTCAACTTCATGGGTGTCAGCGGATTTTTGATTTCATGTGCCACTTGTTTTGCCATCTCACGCCATGCGCCTTCTCTTTCTGATTTTGCTAATAATCCGGCACTTTCTTCTAGTTCGTCAATCATCCGATTGTATTCACTGACCAAATGTCCTACCTCATCTTTATTTTTCCATTCAATATGGCGGTTTTTCTTCCCTAACTGAACATCTTTGATATTTTCAGTAATGATACTCAATGGCTTGACTATCACCCTAGAAACCCACAGTGAAATCACTACTGCACCTATGATTAATAAAGCATATATATTGATTAAAGACATTAGGAAAAATGAAATATCATTTTTGATATTCATCTCTTTACCATAATAGGGAAAATTCATATAAGCAACCAGCTTACCATTAGGATCACTCACTGGTAGATATGCTGCCATAAACTTGAGTTTGCCAATATACTCTTCATGGATAAAACTTGAATATTCTTTGATTTTCAATGCTTTATATGCTGAAATATTGATCAGATTTGAAAGCAGGCCTCCTTTAAATATTTCAGGTTGAGAGGAATACAATAGTCTGCCATTCAAGTCATAAGCATTCATATCAATTGCAAAAATTTCAGAAAGTTGTTTCATTTTACTTTTGAGAATATTGTTAAAAATCTCATCATGATTTTCAACAAAACTTTCTGCATACAATGACTCTAAGGCATCCACAACTGAATGCCCCCTCTGCTTCAAACTTTCATTGTGCATGTGATTGTATTGAACATTGAAGAAAAATACAGTCATAGAGCCAATCAACACCAAAGACACCAAGACTTGACTCACCATGGAAATCTGCATTTGTTTTTGTAGAGAGTTGAGTGTAAATTTTCGTTTCAATTGCCTTCCCAAAACCCAAAAATTTCCATAATCTGTCATTAAACTCAATAGATAGAAAAATAATATTTGAATAATTAGAAGATAAGAAAAATAGGAAAATGAACTCAACATGCCAATATCTTTGTAACTGACCACCACCTGCTTTTCATCCATTCTATAGATAACATGATGAAAATCTCCCTCTCTCTTATAAATATATTTCCCAGATTCAAGAAGTGGAAACATAAAATTGATAGGATAACTATAGTTACCATTGACACTCATCAATCTTTTATTGCGATAGATAGCATAAGAAAGATTAGAAACTTTACTATCCATGGAATATTCCTGATTGGTTTTTAGCAATTCAGGATATGCGCTATAAGAAGTAAATGTTTTGGGTGTAAACACAGTCACCAAATATCCAACAAGCTGATTTTCATTGTAATATTCGATAAATGCCATATACTTCTCTCCTCTGGGCTTTACTGATAGATAATAAAGATCAGGAGATATTTCTTGAACTCCCTTTTCATTTTTATTAGTTTTCAATGCATAGAAAGTTTTTGTCCCTTCCCCTTTCAACTGCATACCTACATTGTTAAAAGTATGAATAGATATATTATACTTTCCCTGATATTTATTGAAATATCTCTGAAGCACTCTCCTATTGATATCAAAAGATGACAAATAAGGATTGTCAAAATAACTCTTGATAAAATTATCAACCTTAATCTCTTCAACAATATTTGCAATATCATATTCTTCAGCATAATCTCTCTCTGATGCCAGTTCAACAGCATAATGCTGAACCAAATCTTTCTTTCTCTCATTAGTAAAGAACAGAATACAATATGCCCCAATCAATGCATATACTGACAATAGTAATACTCTCATTGAAAACCATTTTTCTTTCCCTTTTTGATTTTCAAAAAGCACCCATTTTAACACCCAAAAATAAATCAGGTAAATGACCAATACACCGAAGACAAATTGTACATTTTCAAAAAAGTTCAAATAATAACCTATTAAAATAAAAAAGACATGAAATGGAATATGAGAGAAAAACAGTCTTTTATCTATATCTGAACTCTGAAGATAATTAATAGGAAGATACAATATTCCAATAGAAAAATTGACTATCAACAAACCAATAAAGGTGCTTAGGTCAATCTGATCAAATCGGTATAAATCAAATGAAACTATAGAATTATGAAGTAAACTACCTATAATGAAAATGATGAAATAAAAAGAAAAAGCTAGGTAAAAGGAAATGAAAATACTTCTCCATATCTTCTTTCTAAATTTGAATTTTAAGAACAAATACCGCATCCAATGTCTCAAAGCCCAATGCAATAAATGAACTCTAAATAGCAATTCGCCTAATGAATCAGCCCAGACAGAGGCATAACTATCCAATTGAAAAACATTCCCTATACCGGTAAAAGAAGGGATTTGAAATAAGTTAACATACAAATCTATCCATAAAAAATAGGCTATTGTCAATAAAAATGCTTGAAATAAACGATTGTGAAAAAGAAAATATCTCAACCATCGATTGACAATCAGAAAAACAAGTATTAATCCTATTATCTCCATGAAAACTATAGGAATCAATACCAATCGCTTTGCAAAAGGATTGTATTTAATATAAAAAAGAACTTTCCCTGATTGGGAATAGACAGGCAATGACAGTTGATCTGTAGCATCATTTCTCCCAGTAATTACAGTCCGTTTCAATTCTGAATTTTTGAGCAGATAGCCTGATTCAAGGTTGCTATTTTCTACTGGATAAGTTTGATAGACAGTCAATAAAGAAATAAAAAAATATCCATTGGGCAATGGATTGACCTTCATCAAATGATAAGCATTATTGATTTTTACCAATTTTTCTTCATCACCAAAAGACGATATATTAACAATATTAGGTATTACTTTGTTGGATGACCAATAAACCAATTGCTGATCTAAATGGGCAATATAAATCTTTGATTGTGTTTCACTTTTTCTAGCATCAATCATATCAAATAAGCTAGAAGTGGAATCTAGATGATTATCTTTCTTTAAATATTGATAAATCTCATCTGTATTTGCCTTTTCTTTTTGTATCCAAGCTGAAATAATTTTGACAGATTTACGAACAGCAAAACGTTCATTATGATATTGATTAAAAATATAGGAAAACACCAAAAGCAACAATCCTACTCCCAGTAAAATGAAATAATAGTCATGTTTATTTTTAATTATCCTCATTACAAACTTTAATCTATTTCTAAAAAACTAAATTAATACAAAATATTTCATAGCACCACAATAGTTTATGAATAGGAGAAATCATCTTTTTGAAATTAAGGTTATAAAAGAAAAACCCTAAGCAAAACTTAGGGTTTAACAAGAGGTCGATGGCGGATTCGAACCGCCGTACAAGCTTTTGCAGAGCTCTGCCTAGCCACTCGGCCAACCGACCCTTTTGAGACTGCAAAGATATACATTTATTGAAATTAAAAAATTTTTGGCTAAAAAATTAAACGAAAACTTCAACAGAAGTAGATTTTATTTCTCCTTCTAATGGGGGATTCAACTTAGCCAACTTCAATTTCACACTTCTCAATCGTTTATCTGACTCCTTAATTTTTCGTGCCATTAGAATAGCCTTTTTTTCCAATAATGCACAAGGAATTTTCATTTCCTCATGGACAATATTGGCAATCCATTCATAATTATATACAAAATCAATCTGATCTTCTAATATTGCTCTTTCTTCCAATTCGGCTTCGACCTCCACATCAATAGTAAAGTAGCGGCCTTGAGTTTGTTCATCTTCATATACACCCAAAAATGCCCATATTTTGATTTCTGCTACTCTGATGATAACATTCATGATTACAATTTTAAAATACTAATTTAGCAAATCTAAAAACACTTACTATGTCTAATATTTATGCTCAGACTTATGCAGGATTTGATTATGCCATGATTGATGAATTATTGACTGAAGAGCAAAGAAATATCAGGCAATCTATACGCTCTTGGCTCAATAGAGATATCCTTCCTTTTATAGAAGACTGGGCTCAAAATGCTGAATTTAGTCCAGATATTATGAGGCAATTAGGGCAGATGGGTTGTTTAGGCCCTCATATACCCAAAGAGTATGGTGGTGGTGGGCTGGATGCTATCACTTATGGTATCATCATGCAAGAGTTGGAAAGAGCAGACTCTGGCATTAGAAGTTGCGCAAGTGTGCAAAGTTCTCTAGTAATGTATCCAATATGGAAATTTGGTTCCAAGTTACAGAAAGAAAAATTTTTGCCCCGATTGAGTAGTGGCGAATATATAGGTTCGTTTGGATTGACAGAACCTAATCATGGGAGCAATCCAAATGGCATGGAAACTCGTGTCAAAAAAGTCACGGGTGGATATATTTTAAATGGTGCTAAGATGTGGATTACCAACAGCCCTGTTTGTCATTTGGCAATAGTGTGGGCAAAAAATGAAAACCAACAGGTTATCGGTTTAATTATTGAAAGAGGAATGGAAGGATTTTCTACTCCTACTATACACGAAAAATGGTCATTAAGGACCTCTATTACAGGAGAACTTGTCTTTCAAGATGTATTTATTCCTGATGAGAATGTTCTTCCATTGGCAAAAGGACTTAAATCCGCCTTAAATTGTTTGACCTCTGCAAGATATGGCATATCATGGGGAGTTATAGGAGCTGCGATGGATTGTCTTCATTCTGCATTGGAGTATAGCAAAGAACGCCAGCAATTCGGCAAACCTCTGGCAGCCTTCCAATTGACACAGAAAAAATTGGCTGAAATGATAACAGATATTACACAAGCCCAACTTCTTTCATATAGAACTGGTCAATTAATGAACGAAGACAAGGCAACATCTGCATTAGTTTCTATGGCAAAAAGAAATAATGTTGAGATGGCACTTCGCACTGCTCGAGAATCCAGACAAATATGTGGGGCCATGGGAATTTCAGGTGCTTTCCCTATGATGCGACATGCTATGAATTTGGAATCAGTCATTACTTATGAAGGCACCCATGAAGTGCATCTATTGATAACCGGAATGGATATTACTGGAATAAATGCATTTTAAACCTTAGCACAAAAAACCAGAGCAAGTTTACATAAATTGATATTGTATAATATATGAATAAGGTATGCACCTCTTGCTATTAGAAAATATTAAAAATTAAATTCAATGCAGAAATATCCTTCATCTTGATAGACAACATATTGATATTTTTCATATTTTACTTATATCTTTATTTATAATGACTCAAATAACAGATGTATTACGCATGAAAAATTAATGTTTCCTAATATGAACCTACCAGAATGCTTAATATGTAAAACTAGAGATTGCTCTATGCTAAAGAAAAGTGATAATGAGACATTAGAGCTTGTCAGTAATTACAAAACAAAAAAGAACATTCAAAAAGGAGAGCGATTATTTTCAGAAGGAGACAAGAGTGAAGGTATTTGTTTTATCAAATCGGGTTTTGTCAAAATTGAAATCAATGGAAAACAAGGACGACCTCTCATTTTACAAATAGTCAACAAAGGTACTATATTGGGACATAGGCTACAAAGTACTTCTTCACAGCATACCTATTCTGCAACTGCAGTTTCTGATGTACAGTTTTGTTATATTCCTAACCATTTTTTCAAAAAGATACTTGAAAAGAGTTCTACTCTTCATTCTCTAATACAAAATCAAATCTTAGATGAGATTGAATTGATACAGAACAAAGCACTAAAACTGGCACACAAAACCGTAAAAGAAAAGGTAGCAGATGCATTATTAATGCTAGCAGAAGTATATGAATATGAGAAAAATAAACATATAATTTATATAGGTGTTTGTAGGCAAGATATTGCTGACCTTGTAGGCACTACCAAGCAGCAAGTTTCTAGTGTGCTAAATGAATTTGAAAAAATGGGAATCATCAAGTTTACTGCAAAAAAATTCACCTATTTAAATATTGCTACTTTGAAACAAATTAGCAATTCCAATTAATATTTATCCAACTATTTTTTATAGGATTTAATCATCAAATGATTGTAAAATAAAATTTACATCCCTTACTCAATCATGGAATAGAAAGGATATCCAATCATTTGTATGAAATGAATCGATAAATGAATCACCACAATTAACATATTTTAAATAAATAAAGTACGAAAACGTACTTTTTGCCATATTTATTTATCCTTTTCAACCACTTCTAGAAGTAGGCACAATTACATTTGTTTTAAGCAAATATTGCTTTTATAGTCATTGATTCAATTCCAATTTTTTAAAGAATTAAAATATTTTAACAATGGAAAATGAAAACGAAAAAGAAAATAAACCCAAATACTCATTCGGAAGGATGATAATGGATGATTATATGTTGCTCCTCTTTTTGGGGGTAACAATATATGCCATATTTTATTTATTATGGGGCGTAATGGAGTTGTCAAACTTGCCTACAATCCCCGAAGAACTTAAAAATAGTTTATTAAAATAACCCATTAAAACGAGATTCTATGAGTTTATTTAGTCCTTCGGAAGACTGGTATTATAAAAAAGTATCTAAAGATGAAAAAATGTGGATTCTTATCTCTTTAGTTCTATGTTTAACTTTATTTGTATGGATGGTATTATGGCATGTTTATGGAAAACAAAACACCTCAGACCTTACATACCGCACTAGTACAGCTGAGTTTACTAAACTAAGTGAGGCATACATCAAAATAAATATGGTAGGGATGGACAATGGAGTACCTATTGTAAGACCGAAACCCAATAGTGATGTATTTGTATTAGCTGAAATGTGGAGATGGTCGCCTATTTTGATTTTAGAAAAAGATCAAAAATACAAGCTTCATATCTCTTCAAAAGATGTCATGCATGGCTTTTCATTACAACCAGTCAATATGAACTTTCAAGTTTATCCAGATTATGATTATGTCCTCACTTTTGTACCTACAGAGCTAGGAGAATACAAAGTGATTTGTAATGAATATTGTGGAATTGGACATCATACAATGATAGGAAAGATAGTGGTTATTGAAAAAGATAGCGACTTGAAACAATATGGGTATGACAATTTAAAGAAAGCACCTGAAGTAATCACTACGAATCGTACAGCACCGCTTACTGAAGCTGAAATGGTATTGATGGGCGAGCAAATATACAACTTAAAAGGTTGTGTGGGTTGCCATAAGACAGATGGAACCAGCCAATTGGCTCCAAGTTGGAAAGGTTTGTTTGGCAAGGATGAAAAAGTAGTAGAAAATGGGAATATAACATCTGTAAAAGTAGATGAAGACTATATCAAAGAATCTATTACTGATCCTAAGCAGAAAGTAACAGTAGGTTTTGAGAAAGTGCCAATGCCAGCTATTCCTCTTACAGATGACGAAATAGCACAAGTGATTTCATATATAAAAACATTATAAAACTCATTCTAAATTTGATATATTATGTTTAGAACATGCGACATAACAGGGTTTAAAGTTGATTTGCAGTCAGAAAAACTTATTAGATACAATGCAGTATTTGCAGTAATATCACTACTACTAGCTGTTGTAGCAGCGATTTTGCTTATATTCACTCGTTATCAACCAGTACACTTATTAAATGCTGAATGGTATTATAGACTACTCACATTTCACGGGCTAAATGCTTTAATCTTTTGGATTATATTTTTTGAAATAGCGGGCTTATATTTTGGTTCAACTGTCATTTTAAATACAAAATTTTGCAATCCACGATGGGGTTGGATTGCCTTTGCACTAATGGTAGCCGGTTTGTTAATGTCCAATACCTTAATTCTAATGGGCAAAGCAGATGTGATGCTCACTTCATATACTCCTTTAAAAGCACATCCATTATATTATTTAGGAATTATACTTTTTGCTGTCGGAGCCTTAGTAGCAGTTGCCTTATTCTTTGGAAATTTGATGATAGCTCGAAGAGATAGAACGTATGGCGACACACTGCCTTTATTTACTTATGGTTTAATGACAGCTGCAATCATTGCAGTGATTACTCTTGCATCAGGTGCACTCATTTATATTCCCACTTTTTTATGGTCACTAGGACTGATTGGCAATATAGATGCTGGTATGTATAAATTGATATGGTGGGGCTTAGGACACTCATCACAACAGATAAATGTGGCAGCGATGGTCTCTATTTGGTATATGGTGAGCTTCCTATCAGTTGGTGGCACCTCTATCAATGAGAGAGTTTCTCGTAGTGCTTTTGTACTCTATATTTTATTCATTTGTTTGGCTTCAGCGCACCATTTGCTGACAGACCCAGGAGTAAGTAATGCTTGGAAAGTATGGAATACTAGTTATGCCATGTATTTAGCGGTTTTAGCTTCTATGATACATGCATTTGCAGTACCTTCATCTTTTGAATCTGCTCAAAGGCGTTGGGGATATAATAAAGGGCTTTTTGAATGGTTATCGAAAGCACCATGGAGCAATCCAGCATTTGCATCTATTATTCTTGCTGTCATAGGTTTTGGTTTTATTGGAGGAACAACGGGAGTCATCTTTGGTATGGAACAAACAAATATTATTGTTCATAACACTATAGCTATTCCTGGACATTTTAAAGGCACTGTAGTTATCGGCACAACTCTCACATTTATGGGCATCACGTATTACCTCATCCCATTAATTTTTAGAAGAAAAATTGTTGGGTTTAAATTGGCACAATGGCAACCATGGCTATTCTTTATTGGAATTGCAATACTTTCTATTTCAATGATAGTATTGGGACAATTAGGAGTACCAAGAAGACATTGGGACTCTACCTTCTCTGGTGGTCCTTTTACACATAATTTCAATCCAGCTGTAGATTTCTTCTGGGTATTAATGATGCTAGGTGGTTGTATCGCCTTTATTTCAACAATACTATGGATATTAATTGTTGTAGTTTCTGTATTCTTTGGACCGAAGGTGAATGGGCCTCAAGATATGCAACTTACAGTTTCTCCTTTGGCACCAGAAGCCAAATCGCATAAAGGATTTGAGGCACCAGGAACTTTAGTATTAACCTTTATATTCTTGTTAGTATTTATAGCATTATTCTTCTTAAATTGGAAGTGGCTTGCTGCAACATGGCAAGTGAACTAAAGTTTTATAATGATTAGATATAATATATTGCCTAAAGTGAATAAAATCTTTGCTTTAGGCAGTATTTTAAAATAGAATTTGTCAGAAGCGATAATAGATAAAAGTTTGAAAAATCCAATTGTTAAAGGTATTATATTGTGGGTACTATTATCAAGCTTTGGTTTCCCGAATGAGAATGATTATTTGGGACAAAAAATAGCTAATATCACTGTGTATGATGCTAAAGGAGTTCAAACTAATTTATATTCTTTAATTAGAAACAAACCCTTAATCCTCTCGCCTATTTATACTAAGTGCTACACCATGTGTGGATTGCTAAGTAATGGTGTTCAACAAAGTGTAAATGGTTTAGGAACATTAGGAAAAGATTTTAATATAGTCAGTTTCTCATTCGACAGCACCGATACTTCTGAGGATTTAGCAGCCTATGAAGAACGTTGGAAAATAGATGGTAATCATTGGAAAGCCATATCTGCTTCAACAAAAGAAATTCAAAAACTGATGGCATCAATTGGCTATGAATATGATTATAATTCTGAAACAAAGGAATATGCCCATCCTTCTATTCTAATTGTAGTCACACCAAGTGGAAAAATTTCAAGGTATATATATGGTGTAAATCCCAAACAAAAAGATATTCAATTAGCTGTTATTGAGGCCATGTCCGAAAAGACCAGACCAGGTATTATCAAAGGTTTTTATCTCCGTTGTTTTGGATATGATCCCGTTTTTAAGACCTATAAGATAGATTGGAGGTTTATTATATCTACCTCTGCTGGTTTACTCATGATAGGTGTTTTAGGAAGTATATTAATCAAATCTTTTATAATCGACAAAAATGAGTGGGCTGAATAAAATAGACGCTAAAGATACTTCTTCACTATTTACAAATAGACCGAAAGGGCATCAGTTGTTCCAAAGAATTGCTAGTTTCTTTGGTAAAATTTATGCTACTGAAAACAATCCATTATATCATTTAGGAGGAATAAGTGTTCTCTTATTTCTTATAGCTAGTGCTTCTGGAATTTATATTTTTATATTTTACAATATTAATCCGCGACATGCTTGGGATTCTGTAGAGGCCATATCCGATAATATCTTTAATGGATGGATGCGAACAATACATAGATATTCCTCTGATTTATTGATAATTTTTATCTTATTGCATTTAATTCATACTTTATTTACATCAAAATTCAAACGTATTTTATCTTGGATCAGTGGCATAATGTCATTTTTAGTA
This sequence comes from Chitinophagales bacterium, assembly GCA_023957235.1. Taxonomy (GTDB): domain Bacteria; phylum Bacteroidota; class Bacteroidia; order Chitinophagales; family JADIYW01; genus JAMLHH01. Next base: position 58,658 of record JAMLHI010000008.1, read on the forward strand.
GTCATAATCATAGGGGTTACAGGCTTTATTTTAGTTTGGGATCAGAAGGCTAAACTATTAGGTTACTTAACTGCACAATTATTTTCTACTTTACCCATATTCGACCCTTCTATAGCTGGTGCATTTTTAATGAATGATTTAGAAATAGTAGGTGGTTTTTTTAAAGTAGCTTTATTTGGACATATTGCTTTTTCATTACTTACTGTTATTATTATTTGGATTCACGTACTGAGAATATCTAAACCCAAAATATTTCCACCTAAAAAATTGATTATCTATGTTTTAATTGCATTGGGAATTGTGTCAGCATTATTTCCTATAAAAAGTGATTTGCCTGCTCAAGTATCTAATCTACCTATAAAAACCACTTTCGATTGGTATTATAACTTTGGTTATTACTTTATGAAGCTATTTACAGTTCAGCAAAATTGGTATATTCTTATAGGTTCAGGGCTCATACTTTGTATCATTCCTTATGTTATCAAAAGAGAAAAAGTGATACCGGTTCATATTGACTTAGATAAATGTGATGCTTGTAATTTATGTTCTTATGATTGCCCATACGAAGCCATCGATATGCTAATATACAATGGAAAGCGCAAAGCAATTCTTTCACCAGATAAATGTGTCGGCTGTACTATTTGCATTGGTTCTTGTGATGAACATGCTATTTCACATCCTCTATACCCATTAATTAATTTAGAACCTGCACCTAAAAAAGCAGATATTACAGTATTTAGTTGTAGTTATTTTCCAGAAAAAGAGTTTCCTGACGATGTAAATATTGTAGAATATAAAGTTTCTTGCCTTGGTAGTGTAATGCCTAAGGATGTACAAAAAATTCTTGAAAACAATAGTTCCAAAGTGGCTTTGCTAGGCTGTGAAGATTGTTATTATCGGCTAGGAAAAACTTGGGCTGTTAATAGATTTTCAAGAAAAAGAGCTCCTTTATTTTCTAAAAAATATGATGCTAGTCGATTGCAGATATACTCTTTAACACAATACAGTAAAGAAAAACTAGAGAATTTCTCAAAAGAAAGTATAGCTAGTACAGTTGATACTCAAAGCAATGTGACTATTTGGGATCATTTAAAATCTAATACTTTTTTATCTGTTTTGATAATGACTTTATTTTTTATGCTTATGGTTCCTCTAAGCAATCAAACTGTACGTTTTTTTAATCCAAAAAATAAAACATTAATAGTAAATTTTAAATACATCTCTAGCCCTACAGAATTTGAAAAAAGTAGCATATCAACTGCAAGGCACATGCAAGCTAAAAATCCAATAGTAAAAAGGCGAAGCCCTGTTGAACTTCGCATTTATTCTTCAGATAATAAAGCTTTATTATTCCAAAAAACTTTTGAACCAAGAGGTTTACGTAAGGATATTGCTATGTTTATTTACACACAATTAGTATTAGAAGAAGATTCCGTAGATGTGGAAATCACCGAAACTGAGGGCTCTAAAAAAACAACTAAATTAAGTAATATCACACTAAAAGAGGGAGATGGCACCTTTGTCATCTATAAAGATGATAAGCTATTGAGTAATAGAAGCAAAAATTAGATTTTAGGTTACAGATTAGTGACTTAAAATCTTTATTTGGGTAATGTACTGAAAAAGAAGCTATTATGCTAAAAAAATATAGTTTGACAATTTTATCAACTAATCTTCCAGCATAGCTTTTAAATATTTCGTTTCAGAACCTTTCATTTTTCCAGCTAAGAATAATCTGACTTCTCTTCTACGTTCAGCCGAATCATATAATATTTTTTCAGCCTCCGTCACAGGTTGCAATTGAGGCACTTTTGTACTTTTCCCATTTTCATCCAAAGATACAAAGGTGAAATATGCAGTATGTGATAATGTCTCAGTTCTATCTTTAGGCTCGAAAATATATACCTCACAACACACTTCCAAAGAAGTATTAAATGCACGAGTAGCAAACGATTTAAGCACTACAACATCTCCGACTTTAATAGGCAATCTGAAAGATACATTATCAACACTAGCAGTCACACAGATAGTTCCACAATGCTTAATTGCACTGACACCACACGCCACATCCATCCAACTCAAGAGATTGCCTCCCATCAAATTGCCAAGAGGATTGGTATGACCAGGCATAATTAACTCAGTATGAATATTTAAAGATTCAGAAGGTATTCTAGATTTCATAGAAAGGCAAATTGCGAATTTTTACTCAAGATTAAAATATCTTCAGCAATATTTTTGCAATCTTCATCTATTTATAACATAAATGAGTATCATATACTCCTACTATACTTCATCATAACTGATAACGACATCTTTGGTCAAAGGATGAGACTGACAAGTCAAAATATAACCTTCTTCAATTTCTTCTTCACTCAAAGGATCATCATCATCCATTTTTACTTCACCTGACATTAATTTTGCTTTACAAGTACAGCAAGCTGCAACCCTACAAGCATGAGGAGGATCAATATCAGCTTCTATAGCAGCATCCAATATCGTTTGATCATCTTCTACAGTAAGATTATATTCATTACCATCCAAAATTACAGTCACTTTTGTTGCCATTCTTTATCATTGAATTTGTACCAAAATACAAATCAAATCAATCAAAACCAATGCAAGCATTTAAAAGTTGATATTTTTTTAACATTGAAAATATTATCCTCATTATAAACAAGTATATCTATGAAATCTTATGTTATTTAATCCTATTTATATTCTATTTTTTTAGTTTAGTAATACATTATCCAAATTAATAAGTAGATATTTGCTTTTGACATTTTTGTCAAATAGGAATGATATTGACTACTCAAACTCGAAAAGAAACCGAAGCTATCATCAAACAAGCGGCTCGCAAAGTGTTTTTACAAAAAGGACTTGCAGGAGCTAGGCTACAAGAGATTGCTGACGAAGCGGGTATTGGAAGAACGTCCCTTCATTACTATTACAAAAACAAAGAAATGTTATTCAATGCTGTATTTTCAGAAAACTTTCAAGAAATCAAAAAAAGAATTCCTTATCAATTAGAGGAAAATCTAGCCTTGAAAGAAATACTGATACAATTCACCAAAGAATATTTTAGAAATGCAATAAAAAATCCTGATTTAGACTTGTTTTTATTGAATGAATTTTGTTCACATCCAGAATTAATGCTCAATCTAATTAAAGGCCACGAAATCACTCAATTTATATTACAAGCATTTGAGAAATCTATTCAAAAAGGAGAATTAAAAGGTAATGCACAACAACATTTTATAACATTCATTTCTGTTACATTTTTCCCATTTGCTGCTAAGAATATGATACAGCAGATGTTGCAATGCAGTGAAAATGATTACATACAATATATGCATTCAAGAGAAGATTATATTGTAGGATTTATTCACCAATATTTTAATTCACAATTATAAATTATTTTAATTTTTATATATGAACAACGCCGCACGTTTAGTTATTTTTGCAATCATTGTTGGAGGGTTGGCAGTTTTGGCATTTTTCAAATTAAAGTCCAATCAAGAAAAAGTAGAGGCTAAAGTTTATAAAAGAGATAGCGATGCCTCTGTCTTAATTCAGACTGACACTTTAAAACTTTCTCCTTTTAATTATGAAATAACTTATCTGGGATCTTTTGCTCCCAATCGTGAAGCAATAATTGCATCTGAAGCTTCAGGAAGAGTTGTACAAGTCGGTGTAGAAGAAGGTTCATTTGTATCAGCAGGTCAATTGATTGCACAATTGGATACTGACATCTTAAAAAACCAATTAAAAATTGCTGAAAACAATCTGTCTCTAGCTGAAAAAACTGCTCAAAGAATGAATAATGCAGGAAGTACATTGACAGAAGTGCAAGTAGATAACGCCAACTCTCAGGTTGTATCATTAAAATTACAGATAGAATTATTGAAAAAACAAATATCAATGGCGACAATAAAAGCACCTTTTAGTGGCATAATAACTTCAAAATATTTTGAAATAGGATCACTAGAAGGTCCTGGTGCTCAAATGGCTGTCATTACTGATATTAACACCTTAAAATTGGAAATTAATGTTCCTGAAAAAGAAATCACCAAATTTAAAAGTGGCATGAAGCTGAATATCCGAACTGATGTTTATCCTGAACATATTTATATTGGAACGGTGGGTGTTGTCGCTAGCAAAACCGATGCAACAAAAAACTATACGGTCAAAATATTAGTGTCAAATTCTTCTAGCTATCCATTAAAAGCAGGAATGTATGGCACTGTGTCTCAAATCAATAATACAAGTTTAAAAAGCATAAGTATTCCTCGAACTTCATTAGTAGGTTCTAATAAAAATCCTGAAGTATATGTCGTCAAAAATGGAATTGCAAAAAGACAAAGTATAGAATTAGGAGAAAGCAATAAAGACAGACTTCAAGTCACTCATGGTTTGAATGAAAATGATATTATTGCCGTAGGTGGTCTAGTCAACTTAACAGATGGTATTAAAGTAACTATTGCTGAAAACTAAATATTTATCTAGAAGAAAATTAAGCTATGAAATTAACTAAGATAGCAATAGAAAGACCTTCTCTTATCATCGTCATATTTTTGATATTGATACTAACAGGTATTTTCTCATATACCAAACTGAATTATGAGTTAATGCCTGAATTTTCCCAGCCCACATTGATTATCTCTACGCAATATCCAGGAGCAGACCCAAGTAACGTTGAGCAATCTGTATCCAAGAAACTTGAAGATGTCCTATCGGGAGTCGATGGATTGAAATCACTTACAACTCAATCTTATGAAGGGATGTCCCTTATTGTAGCAGAATTTAAGTTTGGTGTTAATATTGACGAAAAGCAGCAAGAAGTTCAAAGAAAATTCAATAGCATCATTGGAGATTTGCCTGAGGACATCAAAACCCCCAATATTTCAAAAGTAGTTCCTAGTGATCAGCCTATTTTGCAATTACAAGCCACTTCGATGATGGCTCCTACAGAATTTTATGATTTAATAAAATCTGAAATTCTCCCTCAGATACAACAAATATCAGGAGTAGGACAAGTGACTCTTTTAGGAGGTCAAGAACGTGAAATTCAAGTTAACTTAGACAAAGACAAATTAGATTTTTACAACTTATCTATTCTTCAAGTTACTCAAAAAATATCTAAAGACAATTTAGAATTCCCTACAGGAAAAGTAAAAGATGATCAAGAACAAATGACTGTTCGATTGGCAGGAAGGTTCCAATCAGCAGAAGATATTAGCGAGATGGTCATTTATCAAAGCCCTAGTCCTTATGGCAGTACTGTAAGATTAAAAGACGTGGCTACTGTATCTGATATTTTAAAAGAGCCTTCCTCTATCAATAGATATAATGGCATCAATGGCATAGGTATAATCATCAAAAAACAAAGTGGATCCAATGCTGTAGAAATCAGCAAAGCTGTCCATGAAATGATTGACGCACTTCACGAGAAATACCAAGGTATTCAATTGAATATTACCGTTACAGATGATTCTGCCATTTTTACTATGCAGTCTGTAGATGCTGTACAACACGACTTAATGCTTGCAGTCATATTAGTTGCTGCTATCATGCTGTTATTTCTTCATAGCTTAAGAGATTCACTCATTGTTCTTTTAGCTATACCTACATCGCTTATCTCGACTTTCTTAATGATGAATCTATTAGGGTACTCTTTAAATCTCATGACCTTATTGGCTTTGTCATTAGTAATAGGAATATTAGTAGATGACTCAATTGTTATCTTGGAAAATATTCATAGACACTTACACATGGGAAAGCCAAAAAGAACTGCAGCTTTAGATGGGCGGACAGAAATTGGTTTTTCAGCATTAGCAATTACAACTGTGGATGTTGTAGTATTTGGACCTATTGCATTGGTCAACACCACCATCTCCCCTATTTTAAGACAATTCTCATTGACAATTGTGGTTTCTACATTGATGAGTTTATTTGTATGTTACACCTTGACACCTTGGTTAGCATCCCGATTTGCCAAAATAGTTGAACTTAATCCTTCCAACCCATTTCATAATTTTTTAATACAGTTTGAAAAAGGTATAGAAAAGCTGACAAGATTATACGAATCCACATTAAAATGGGTTTTAAATCACAGATTAATATCTGCAACATTTGTATTAGTAATGTTTGCAGCTATAGGGTTAATCATGCAGATGGGAATTTTGGGTAATGAATTGGTAGCTGCAGGAGATCAAGGAAAGTTGCAATTCAAACTTGAATATGATAAAAGTGCAACCCTTCAAGAAAATAATTTGCGCACCAAACAAGTGGAAGATTATTTACTATCTCTTCCAGAAGTAAAGAGTGTATTTAGCAATATAGCAGGACCTTCTACTACTGGGTTTGAATCATTATTATCAGTAGGTCTAGATTACAAATCGGAGCTTGTCGTCCAGTTGGTTGATAAAAAAGATAGACAAATCCCGACTGAGCAATTTCTTACACAACAAGCTGATATTATACCTAAAAAAATTCCAGGAATAAAAGTGCGTTCTGCTCTCATCAGTATGATCAGTTCGGGTGAACCGATTCAAATTATACTTAAAAGTGAGGATTATGATTTGCTAATGGCGACAGCCCATGAATTGAAAAATAGAATTGAAAACATTCCAGGCACTAATGATGTCAGTATCTCTGTGCAAGATGGAAATCCCGAAATTCAAATTGATATAGATAGGACTAAGATGGGAATGCTAGGGTTAGATGTTGTCAGTGTAGGTGCCACTATACAAAATGCTCTTTCTGGCAACCAAAATGCAAAATTCAGAGCCAACAACAACGAATATGATATTAATATCAAATTTGACCAATTTGATAGGCAAAGTGCTGAAGATGTAAAAAATATTAAAATCATTAATAATGTAGGCAAACTTATCAGTCTTTCCCAATTTGCAACTGTCACTCAGGGTAGTGGCCCTAGCATGTTAGAAAGAAGAGATAGAAGAACATCTGTTACTGTCAAAAGTAACTTACTAGGAGCAACTACAGGTGTAATTTCTGCCAAAATAGATGAATCTATCGAAGCTCATCCTCTACCGCCAGGAGTAGATTTCAAATGGACAGGAGATGTAGAACGCCAGGCAGAATCATTCAATGCGCTTTCTATAGCCTTTATTGCTGCCTTTATCTTTATGTATCTCGTTATGGTCGCATTGTATGATAGCTTTGTTTATCCATTCGTGGTATTATTCTCTATACCTGTAGCATTCATTGGAGCATTTTTAGCTCTCAACCTTGCCTCTTCATCTTTGAGTATGTTTACAATTTTGGGAATGATTATGCTCTTGGGACTCGTGGCTAAAAATGCCATTTTAATTGTGGACTTTGCCAATCATAAGAAGATGGAAGGAGTCTCATCATTTGACTCATTGGTACAAGCTGGGGGAATTCGCCTTAGACCTATCTTGATGACTACAATTGCCATGGTCGCAGGTATGCTCCCTATTGCTTTGGCAAAAGGTGCTGGTTCTGAATGGAAAAATGGATTAGGTTGGGTATTAGTTGGAGGTCTGACTTCTTCTATGGTTCTAACTGTTTATGTCGTACCGATGGCATATTATACCGTAGATAAAATCAAAATCAGAATAGCTAAATGGTCAGGAGCTAAACAAATAGATATAGACCAAACCACTGAGAATCAATTTGTCGATTAATGCTTTAAATTATTTTATTGATAAATAAGTTTTCAAAACAATGATAAATCTTGAATTAATTTGTATTTCAAATTGATAAAATTTTACTTTGTACCCTAAACTCAATGAAGTGCCAGACAACGATATAAACAACGTTCCTACAAAAAAACGATTATCAAAACAATCTATCAGGTCTTTTATGACTTTGATGGAATATATGAAACCTTATAAAGTATTTTTCTTTTTAGGTTTATTGACTTTATTATTGTCAACGCTGACATTTCTGTTTTTTCCATTTCTCATATCTATGATGGCAGATATTGCACAGGGCAAACCATTTATTTTAGACAAAATGGGATTTCATTATGTGTTTGACAGCAGAAATCAATTGGCAATTTTATTATTGATTGTTATTTTATTTCAAGCCATATTTTCATTTGCCAGAGTATATATTTTCGCTGAAGTCAATGAAAGAGTATTGGCTGATATTCGTTCTAGTTTATTTTCCAAATATATTACTTTAGACATCCCTTATTTTGAAAAAGCAAGAACCGGAGATTTAATCAGTAGAATTTCCACAGACATCGCCAACCTTCAGGAATTAATTTCTATTAATCTAGCAGAATTCACCCGACAAATAGTCAGCCTTATTGGAGGAACAATTATTATTGCTATAATTTCACCACAATTGACTGCTACTATTATTATTTTGGTGCCTTCCATAGTTATTCTTGCAATATACCTTAGTAAATTCATTAAAAATATCTCCAAAAAAGTACTCCACGCCACTGCTGAAGCTACTATTATTGCAGAAGAATCTTTTCAAAATATTCATACTGTGAAAGCATTTACAAATGAATGGCATGAAAGTAAAAGATATAGAACAGCTGCCGAAAAAATCAAAAAATTAGCTATTCAAGCGGCAATTTACAAAGGTGCATTTATATCATTCATCGTACTAGCATTTATAGGAGCACTAGTCTTTGTGATTTGGAGAGCAACTGGATTGGTAGAAGACGGAACAATCTCAGTTGGTCACTTATTGGCTTATGTTGGTTATACGATTTTTATAGGTGGTTCTGTTGCAGGTTTAGGTGATTTATGGAGTAAAATTGTAACTTCTATGGGTGCTGCTGATAGAATTGTAGAGGTATTGCATACAAATTCAGAAACAAAGATTAGAGCAATAGACCATCTCACAACAACTGGCTCAATTGAATATAGAAATATTTCATTTTATTATCCTTCTAGACCTGACATTGCCATTTTTAATGATCTAAATTTTAAAATAAATCCAGGGCAGACTGTTGCCTTGGTAGGACCATCAGGAGCCGGAAAATCGACTATTGTTCAATTGCTCTTACAATATTATAAAATCAACAAGGGACAAATATTGATAGACCAAAAGGATACAGCACAAATGGATATTCAAGATGTACGGGCAATGATTGCCATAGTACCTCAGGAAGTCATTTTATTTGGTGGATCTATACGAGAAAATATAGCTTACGGCAATTTAAAAGCATCTGAATCCGAAATTCTAGAGGCTGCTAAACAAGCCAATTGTTTGGATTTTATACAAAGTTTTCCTGAAGGACTTGATACACTCGTAGGCGAAAGAGGCATCAAACTATCTGGAGGACAAAGACAAAGAATAGCCATAGCTAGAGCAATACTCAAAAACCCTGCAATTTTATTATTGGATGAAGCAACCAGCGCACTAGATTCAGAATCTGAGAAGCTAGTTCAAGATGCATTAGAAAAACTGATGAAAAACAGAACATCTATAGTCATTGCCCATAGACTCTCAACTATCAGAAATGCTGATAATATTTTAGTCGTTCAAAATGGGCAAATTGTTGAATCAGGAACACATGAAGAATTATCTTCAAAAGAAGATGGAGTGTATCTCAATTTATTAAAGCTTCAGTACCAAGCTTAAGAAATATCAAATTTTGATATTTGACAAATAAATAGCTCTTCACTATCTTCTTTCATCTCAAAAATTTCCTAACTTTGTAAGTATGGCAACACTAAGTAATCAAGCAATCAAAGGAATGAAAAAAATAGGCAATGTCATTTTGCCTGGCAATAAAGAATTCCCTTCATATTCAGAAGCTGCAGGAACCCATAAGCTCAATGATCTAGTTCAATATGCTCCAGAAGATGATATTCAATCATTGAATTTATTACTGATTATATTATCTTTTATGCCATTATTTGTTCATAGATGGATAGTGAAAAAAATGAAAGAATCCACAGAATCTGGTAAAGAAGGCCTATTGCCCACAACATTTCGACAATTGGATTTGGGATTAAGGGGATTGCTCTATTCCACCTATTATGGTGAATTTATAAATCCAAATTATAAAGGAAAGACACCAATGGAAATAATTGATTATGTTCCTACTCGAATTCCAAATTAATCTTATAAATGGTCACTGAAAAGTGGCCTTTTTTATTCTTACATTTTCCTTTAGGCTAGAATTGGATGACTTGCCTATTAATCTGAACTGAATCATTCTCGAATCCATCTGATTTTACGATATTTGTACTTAAATGATGAATAAGCACAAAAAAATCGTAGTCGGATTATCTGGAGGAGTAGATTCAAGTGTAGCAGCATATCTGTTAATCGAACAAGGTTTTGATGTCATTGGTCTGTTTATGCGTAATTGGAACGATGACTCTGTCATTATAGACACAGAATGTCCTTGGGTAGAAGATAGCAATGATGCACTCATTGTTGCCCAGCAACTAGGCATACCCTTTCAAGTGATTGATTTGAGCGATATTTATAAGGAGCGTATTGTCAATTATATGTTTAAAGAATATGAGGCTGGAAGGACCCCCAACCCAGATGTTCTTTGTAATAGAGAAATCAAGTTTGATATTTTTTTAGAAACAGCTCTGAAACTTGGAGCTGATTATGTGGCGACAGGTCATTATTGTAGAAAAGATTCAATTGTGAATATTGAAGGGAAAGTATTTCATCGCCTTTTAGCAGGAAAAGATAAAAATAAAGATCAAAGTTATTTTTTGTGCCAGTTGAACCAATATCAGCTTCAACATGCATTATTTCCTATTGGAGATTTACAAAAGTCAGAAGTAAGAGCGATAGCTGCCAAGATAGGATTAGCTACTGCTAGCAAAAAAGACTCTCAAGGACTTTGCTTTATTGGAAAAGTAAGATTGCCTGATTTTTTACAGCAACAATTAAAAACTAAAGAAGGTGTAGTTGTAGAAATTTCATCTGAATTGTCAATTTTCAAAACTATATCATACCAATATGACCATGTAGCCCCCGAAAATCTACCTGTCTTATCACAGTCTTTCCACTATACAAAAGATATGGGTAAAGTAATAGGTAAGCATAAAGGTGCTCATTTTTATACAATAGGACAAAGGAAGGGTTTAGGAATAGGTGGCTATAGTGAACCTATTCTGATTATAGCAACGGATGCTCAGGAAAATATAATTTATGTAGGCAAAGGAGAAAATCATCCAGGCTTAAATAGACCTGCTCTTTTTATTTCAAATGATGAAATACATTGGATAAGAGAAGACCTAGCATTAAAAAATGGAGAAAAGGCTATATTTCAATTAAGGATTCGATACCGTCAACCTTTAGAAAAGGCCTGCTTATATAAAATGCCAGAAGGATTGTATGTTGTTTTTGACAGATTTCAACGAGGAATAGCAGCAGGACAGTTTGCTGCTTGGTATAAAGAAGATGAATTAATAGGTTCGGGTGTCATTGCAGAATAAAAAACACTTCTTTTTATTTAGAATCTACGTTTATAGTTCTATTTTTAACAAAGCGTATTTCTGTACCCACAATGATAAAAAGTTCAAAGACAGGCATTCAATCGTATTGGATCAGTGACTATATCAGTGCTTATATTGGCTGGATTATATTTTTTCTTTATAGAAAATCTCAAATAGAACAATATACAATTGATTTAAAGTTATTTATTCAAGATAAAAATTTCCTTGTAGGAGGTGCCATTATTTCAATTTTTTGGATCTACCTATATATTATCACCAATACTTATAAAAGTGTTTATTTTAAATCAAGAATTGCTGAAATATTTAAAACATTTATTCAAAGTATATTAGGTAGTCTTATCCTATCCTTCTTTATTATTTTGGATGACGCAGTTCAGAGCTATAAAGATTACTATTACTTAACTAGCGTATTATTTTTAACACACTTTATTCCTACCCTTATATTAAGAATGTTCTGGCTATTTCTAGCTAAAAGAGAAATCAAAAAAGATAAAATTTCATTTCCTTCTATAGTGATTGGCAATCACAAAAACATCAATAAGATTGTTGCTGAAATTCAAAAACTTCGTTATATACAAGGGATAGAAATAAAATCTATTTATACCGACTTGGCAATATCCAATCAAAGACCAGAAAGCATTCAACAACAATTGAATGAACTAAAAGAACATATTAAAAATACAGATGTTAGCCACGCTATTTTAATCCTATCAAAAGAAGAAAGGGAATGGACTCCTCACTATATCCAATTATTAGATAAACTGGGACTTAAAATCAAAATTATCCCAGAATTATATGAATCTCTAACAACTCAAATCAAAATTAACAACCCAATAGGAACATCACTAATTGATGTTTATACGGATGTAATGAGTCCATGGCAAATCATAGTAAAGCGAACAATTGACATTTTAATATCTCTCTTATTTTTAATTATTTCCAGCCCTTTTTTATTAGTCATCAGTATCTATATTAAAAAATCTTCTCCAGGGCCTATTCTTTATCAACAAGAACGCATAGGAAAAAGAGGAAGACCCTTTACGATATACAAATTAAGGTCAATGTATTTGAATGCGGAAGACAATGGCCCACAATTATCCAAGTCTGACGATGAAAGAATCACTCATATAGGAAAATGGATTAGAAAATATAGAATTGATGAATTTCCTCAGTTTTACAATGTTCTTATTGGAGATATGTCATTAGTAGGTCCTCGACCTGAAAGAGAATATTTTGCTTCACAAATCATCAAAAATCATCCAGAATATGAATATATCTATAAAGTCAAACCCGGAATTACATCATGGGGTATGGTACGTTTTGGATATGCATCTACATTGGAGGAAATGATAGAAAGAATGGAATATGATCTAATGTATATTAATAATTTCTCATTACTGATGGATTTAAGAATAATGATATACACAATACTCATTATAATTAAAGGTAAAGGTGTCTAAATTCTATTGTTCCAATTGCTCTAGATTTTAATTTTGCTCCCTTGAAATACATCATCAATTAGCACTTCATGAGGTGGTAATCTCAAAAAAATAATCAGAAGAATTCAAAATCTATTTGATTATAATCATAATTAAAATTTTTTTTAAAATATTCGGATAAAATTGTCCGAATTATAATATTTTATTTTTACATTTAATTAACAAAAACCTAACTCTTCATAACAATATGGTTTAAATGTCATTTTCTCACCTCTTTTAAATTTTAAATATGAAGGAACACACACTGATATTGCTATTATTTTTAGTCATATCAATAGCTATTATGGGATTATTCTTAGTGATTTTTCAATCTTCGAAAATCGAGAATGAAACTGGAATGCAAAATCCCAAGAAAAAGAGATTTTTCTTTTTTATTATTTTGGCTTCTATCTTACTGGTATTGCTTTCAATAACAATTCCTAAATCTCCATATTTTCAATATGCTGACAATAGTCCCGCTAAGGTAGTTTATATCGCTGCCCAGCAATATGTATTTTTAAGTTCCTTCCAAGCTATCACATTGGATAATATCAATACCGAAGCTATTGAAGTTCCTGCAAATGAGGTGATAGAATTTAGAGTCACCAGCCTAGATGTCAATCATGGCTTTGCTATATATAATGACAAGGCAGAACTAGTCACACAGACACAAGCCATGCCTGGTTATATTAATAAATTGAGATGGAAATTCACAGAACCTGGCAAATACAATATTCTATGTCTGGAATTTTGTGGTGGTGGTCACTCTTTTATGCGTTCTTCATTTACAGTAAAATAAAATCGTTATGGCATCAATATCTTTAAAAAGAATCACATCTACTTGGATTATTACAGTAATGGTTCTATTTGTTATAGCCATATTGTTTGGAATAACAATGCGTTTCAATCAAGGAAAATTAATTCAAATTTCCCCAACAAGTTTCTATTCAATCATGACAGTACATGGGCTGACAATGATAGGAATATGGTCTGTAGCAGGATTAGCAGCAATCCATTATTTATTGAGTAGATATCTCTCTATACCCACCTCCATTAGTGTGTTTGCTTTCATCTTTACTGTATTGGGTGTTGTAATGCTATGGTCTAGTGCTTTCATTGGTGAATTTCATGCAGGTTGGACGTTTTTATATCCATTACCATTTAAAGTAGCTTGGAAATCATGGGCTACTCCATTGTTTCTGTCAGGACTAGCCGTATTAGGCGTAGCATGGCTGGTGTGGTCAGTGGGAATTCTATATCAAATTCTTAAAAAATACACAATAACTCAGACACTTGGATGGCAACATTTCAGTACCAATCCTAGTATAGAAACACCTCCACTGATATTAATTTCTACAGTTTCTTTAATAGGAATTATCGTCTGTCTATTATCGGCAGTCGTACTTTTGGTATTATTTTTTGCGGAATATTTTTCTAATGGTGCATATTCTAATGACCCATTATTGATGAAAAATATCACTTACTTCTTTGGACACACGATTGCCAATGAAACCCTATATCTAGGATTGGCAAGCCTTTATGAACTCATGCCTGAAATCAGTAAAAAGCCCAAATTCAAAACAACATGGTATGTGGCTTTAGCATGGAACTGTACCTTGGTCTTTATTTTGACAGCGTTTTTTCACCATTTATACATGGACTTCGTACAGCCATTAGGATTTCAAATGATAGGTCAATTAGCATCCTATTTTGCTAGTCTTCCAGCAGCAGCAGTAACTGCATTTAGTGTCGCCGTATTAGTATATAAAAATCAAATTAGGTGGTCACTCAGCAATATATTATTTTTTTTAGGAGTGATGGGTTGGATAATTGGTGGAATCGGGGCATTAATAGATGCTACCATTTCAAACAATATTATTCTACACAATACTTTATGGGTGCCTGCTCATTTCCATACTTATAATGCTATGGGTAATGTATTATTTAGTTTGGCATTTTTTGTTTGGGTTGCCAATGACTTTTCTGATTTACCAGTAGATTCGGGAATTCCCAAATTCATCATTTCTCTACTTGTCTTAGGCGGATTTGGATTTGTGCTCATGTTCTATCTAGGAGGAGCCATGTCAATTCCAAGAAGATTTGCCTTATATCCACCTGAATTTAATAATTTATCATGGTTGGCAACATTAGGAGGATGGTTTGCAGTGGTTTATCTTATCTCTATATTGTTTATATTTTTTACGATATTGAAAAAATGCTTAAAAGTATTCTCAGCCTCCTAATTTTATGGATAGGTATAAGACCATATACTATAAATGCAGTAGAATATAATCTATCTGAGGAACAAGAATTATATCAGACCATCCCCAATCTGACTATTCAGAGTACTTTTGGAGAATTTCAATTATCAGAATTATATCACCAACAACCTATCATCATTGCCTATATATTTACTAGATGTTCAGGTATCTGTTATCCATACTTATTACAACTCAATGATCATATTCAGCAGCTGAATACTCAAAAAAAATTTAAAATATTAGTATTAAGTTTTGACCCTAGAGACCAATTGGCAGATATGCAAAACTTACAAAAAAATTATTTGATGAATACTCAAAAGGAATGGATTTTTGCTATCACACCCGACATTCAAAAGCTCAATTCTTCTATACATTTTAAGCCCGAATGGAATAAAATTCAAGAGCAATATGACCATGAATCTGTACTCATTGGAGTCAATACTGAAGGATATATTTCTAGTAAAAAAATAGGAACAACTGATTTGAAAGATATTCAATTATTATTGAAAGATATTCACAATGAATTTGTCATTTCCTACCCATTAAAAATGACTAATACTATAATGTCTTGTTTTACTTATGACCCTGCTACTGGAAAGAAGAAACCAGCATTAGGGTTACTGATTCTATTATTGCCAGCAGTTTTGACAGCTATTATAGTGGGTATTATAGTATTAAAAAATAAGAAATATCACCATCCCAACAGAGCAAGATTATAGTAAAGAATTTCTATCATATAAACCTAAGTCCAAATTGATAAAAAATCAGAATATTCAATATTTCAATTAAATTAGCTTTGAATAAGGACCTATTTCAAATGTTAAAAAGACTATTCTCAATCATATTCAAATTTGTCACTGCATTTTTTATCATTACTATCTTATGGGTCGTCTTGTACAAATTTATTCCAGTGCCTGTAACAGTCACAATGATAACTAATAGTGTCAAAAATATAGGAACAGAAAAACCAGTCTTTTGGGCAAACAAGTGGGTCGGCTTGGATGAGATATCACCATCTTATATTAAAGCTGCAATAGCTGCTGAAGACCAAAAATTTTACACCCATTCAGGTTTTGATTTTGAAGCCATCCAAGAAGCTATAGAACACAATAATAAAGAGCGTAAAAAATTGAAAGGAGGAAGTACTATTTCTCAGCAAACAGCAAAAAATGCTTTTCTATGGCAGGGACGAACTTATTTGAGAAAAGGATTAGAAGCCTATTTCACTGCTTTAATTGAATTGATTTGGGGTAAAGAAAGAATCATAGAAGTCTATCTGAATATAGCAGAAATGGGCGATGGTATCTATGGCGTAGAATCAGCATCTCAAAAATATTTTAATACTAGTGCACTTCATGTCAGTAAAGAACAAGCTGCATTAGTGATAGCTGTTTTGCCTTCACCCAAAAAATATTCAGCTAAAAAACCTGGACCTTATGTCAGAAAAAGGCAAAAATGGATACTTCGACAAATGAAAAACATCCAATTAGATCAAGAAAAAAAATAATTTTTCAGTTGAAAATTTTCTTTCACAACTGCTCTTTTAACTTTAGTTTTCCATTGCTTTAACATAAGCAAATTCAATGTTAACACATTGTAACTTTTCACAATATCATAACGGAACATTTACTTTTATAAAATTATAAATTGATACTTTGATAATCGTAACAAAGGCGAGAAGATAAAGCATTTGACCTAAATTTGCATTAAGAAAAATCAGAAAATTATGAAACTACAAGACACCATCAATTCAATTGTAGAAGATGTAAAACAAAATGTTGAAGTCGCTAAAGAACAATTGACAGCTACAATTAGCGAAGTAAAAGTTGCAGCTCAAGAAGAAGCAGAAGCTCAAAAAAATGCTTTCAACTCTTACAAAGAAAGATTTAATTCATTGAAAGCTAAAGGCTTCAACAAAAATGAAATCTTAGAAGATGTAAAAGGCGAAATTTCATTCTTTGGAAATGAATTGAGTTCAGTATTGAATAGAAATGTAGATCGTTTCAAATCAATCGTTGCTCCTAAAATAGAAAATTTGAAAAATGCTTCCAAAAAAGCAACTCAAACTGTTGAAGAAGTAGTAGAAAGCAAAGTAGAAACTGCTGAATAATCAGTAGTTTTTTTCATATAGTGTTAGTTATTGGTTTTTGAAAAGGGAAGCGGTGGCTTCCCTTTTTGTTTTAGAAAAAACAATTGGAGTGAAAATATTTTTAATATTCCCTATAGAAATATTTTGTTCCAAATCACAGCAACAATGTATCTTTATCTCATGAATAGTCAAGAAATAAATCCTGATATAGAAGCTTCATGGAAATCTATACTTTGGAATGAATTTCAAACAGACAGTTTTAGGCAACTGAAATCTTTTTTAAAAGAGGAGAAATTAGCTGGTAAAACCATCTACCCTCCCGCTCCTTTCATCTTCAACGCCTTCAATTCTACCCCATTTGATCAACTGAAAGTCGTTATTTTGGGCCAAGATCCTTATCATGGAGAAGGTCAAGCTCATGGGCTATCCTTTTCTGTACCTAGAGGTATTAAATCTCCTCCATCTCTTGTTAATATCTTCAAAGAATTGCAAAGAGAATATCAACTGCCAATTCCTGTTTATGGAGATATATCTAAGTGGGCTAAACAAGGTGTTTTACTCCTCAATGCAATTTTAACTGTAGAAGCAAAAACTCCTGCATCTCATCAAAAAAAAGGCTGGGAAGAATTTACTAATGCTGTCATTCAACATATTTCAGATAAAAAATCTGGTATTGTATTTATTTTGTGGGGAAGATATGCACAAGATAAAGAAATATTAATCGACACTTCAAAGCATTTTATATTAAAATCAGCACACCCTTCACCGTTTTCAGCAACAAAATTTTTCGGGTGTAATCATTTTATTCAAACCAATGAAATTTTAAAACAACAAGGTTTATCACCTATAGACTGGTCAATATAATTTTTAAACATTATGGCAAAAAAAACTCTCACGACAGCAGCAATATTTGGGGCATTGTCTGTTATACTTGGCGCATTTGCAGCACATGGACTCAAAAACTTCTTAAACTCATATAGTATAGAAATATTTCAAAAAGGAGTCGAATATCAGAGTCATCATGCTTTAGCATTACTAACAATTGGCTTGATTGCCATCAAATATCCTGGAAAAATGATTGGATATTCAGCTAGTTTTATGACAGTAGGAATACTATTATTCTCCGGCTCACTATATCTACTAGCTACACATACTTTACTAGGTATCACTCCATGGATAAAATTATTAGGACCTATCACACCTATAGGTGGATTATTTCTAATCACTTCATGGATATTATTGGCTATTCATATCATTAAAAGCGTAAAATAATGAGTTATCAAAAATACATAGAACATTGCCAAAAAATAGCTGATATTCATTATTCAATTGCACTGCTTCAATGGGACCAAGAGGTCAATATGCCAGAAAAAGGAGCAGAAGCACGCAGCCGACAAATTTCTACACTGAGCGTCATAGCCCACGAATGGAGTACAGACAAAAACTTTGGTCGATTATTAGAAGAACTTTCAAAAGATTCCAGTCTCACTTGGGAACAAAAGAGAAATATTGAATTGTCATTTAAAGATTATCAAAAACAATTAAAATACAATTCAGAATTTGTCAAAAAGCTCAGTTCCGCCATTTCAAAAGCATTTAATGCATGGCAAGCAGCTAGAAAAGCGAACAACTTTGAAATTTTCGCTCCAGCTCTAGAAGAAATAGTCGCACTTAAAAGAGAAGAAACAAAACTATTAGGTTACAAAGACCATCCTTATAATGCACTGATGGATGAATATGAACCTGGCGCAACAGTAGAAATGATTGACTCACTTTTTAATGGTGTAAAATTTTCATTGTCAGAACTTTTAGAAAAAATAAGTCAGAAAGATACACCTGACAATAAGTTTGCTGGAAAAAAGTATGAAGCAACTCAACAATGGAAAATTACAGAAGAGTTTTTACAAAACATGGGATATGATTTTAGTGCTGGTAGGCAAGATTATGCACCACACCCTTTCTGTACTAACTTCAATGCTCAGGATGTCAGAGTAACTACAAGATCCAATGAAGATGACCTTTTTGATATGTTATCTAGTAGTATTCACGAAGGAGGACATGCATTATATGAACAAGGATTGCTAATGGCTAACTATGGTTTGCCAGCAGGATCATATATTTCTTTAGGCATTCATGAATCTCAATCAAGGCTATGGGAGAATAATGTTGGACGAAGCGAGGCTTTCTGGAAGAGCAGTTTTAAAATTATCAATAAGCATTTTCCTCAACAATGTGCTGGATTATCTGAACATGATGCTTTTATAGCCAATAATATCATTCAATCTTCATTGATTAGAGTTCAAGCTGATGAACTGACTTATCATTTTCATATCATGATACGTTATGAATTAGAGAAAAGATTAATTGAAGGAAGTTTGGAGGTAAAAGATCTTAGAATAGCTTGGAATGAAATGTATAAAAAATATTTAGGATTGGACGTCAAGTCAGATAATGAAGGAGTTTTGCAAGACATTCATTGGGCACATGGGAGTATGGGATATTTTGCAACATACTCACTAGGAAGCTTTTATGCAGCACAGTTCTATCATCAAGCACAAAAAGAAATGCCTGATTTGGAAGATAAAATTAAAAATGGTCATCTTTTAGTACTTAAAAACTGGCTTAACCAAAAAATACATCAATATGGAAGGTTATATTCTGCTGAAGAAATCTGTCAAAAAGTTACAGGAGAAAAACTCAATTTTGAATATTTTCATCAATATTTAGAAAATAAACTCAAAACAATCTACAATTGGTAGTCATTAAGCAATTTACTATAATATTCATTTATGAGTCATTCCTACCATTCTTTAGATGATGTCCACGAATCAATAGATCCACAAAAAAAGAAATCAAAGTGGGGAAAAATTCTTTCGTTTTTTGGACCTGCATATCTCATCAGTGTAGGATATATGGATCCAGGCAATTGGGCTACCGACCTTGCTGGAGGAAGCCAATTTGGGTATAAATTATTATGGGTACTTGTCGTCAGCAATCTGATTGCTTTATTTCTTCAGAGTCTATGTGCTAGACTAGGAATTGTGAGGGGAAAAGATTTAGCACAATGCAATAGAGAGCTTTATCCCAAAGGCCTAAATTTTGTATTATATTTATTTGCAGAAATTGCCATTGCAGCATGTGATTTAGCTGAAATATTAGGGATGGCTATCGGCTTGCAATTATTATTTGGCATTGACTTACTCTGGGGTGTGTTGATTAGTTTTGCCGACACATTGTTATTAATGCTTCTCCAAAGATATGGGATGAGGAAAATGGAACTTTTCATCATCGGGTTAATTTTCATTATTGGCATGTGCTTTTTGATAGAAATGTTTATAGCCAAACCCGACTTAGCTGAAGTAGCATCAGGCTTTATCCCCAGCATTCCCAATCATACTGCTCTATATATTGCTATAGGTATCATCGGTGCAACTGTTATGCCTCATAACCTTTATCTACATTCAGCACTAGTACAAACCAGAAAGATTAAAAAGGATAGTCTTTCTATCAAAAAATCTATAAAATATAATTTTTGGGATACTGCTATTGCGCTTAATCTTGCTTTTTTTGTCAATGCCGCTATATTAATATTGGCAGCAACTGTATTTCACAAAAACAATATGCATGGCATAGCAGAGCTAGAAGATGCGCATAAATTGTTGGAACCATTGCTCGGAAGCGATTTGGCACCAAAACTTTTTGCAATAGCATTAATAGCAGCAGGACAAAGCTCAACAATCACAGGTACACTTGCGGGACAAATCGTCATGGAAGGATATTTACAACTTAGAATAAATCCCATTTTTAGGAGAATGATTACCCGTTTGGTAGCAATAGTTCCTGCTCTTATTGTCATCATCATTACCCACGACAAAGGTGTAGGCCAACTATTGATATTCAGTCAGGTATTATTGAGTATGCAACTAGGATTTGCCATAATTCCACTAATTCATTTTGTAAGCGATAAGCAGAAGATGGGAGAATTTGTTATAGGAAAAAAATCTATTTTCACCGCATGGCTGATTGCTGGACTGATAGTCATTCTCAATTTAAAATTAGTTTTTGATGAAGCACTTATTTGGTTGAATATAGGAAGCAGTATTTGGAAGTTCTTAGCCTTTGCAACTGCAGGAGTAGCTATTGCTGTGCTTTTATTTCTCACTATTTTTTATCCCTATATTAAAAAAAGCAAAGCCAACCTTCAATTTCACAATCCAATACAATCATTAGAATTAAAACAGAGCTCTCAATTTAATAGGATTGCTTTGGCTGTTGACTTTTCACAAACCGACCAAATCGTTTTACAATATGGTTTACAATTAGCACACCAAGACTCGGTATTTATCTTGATACATATTACAGAAAGTGCTTCTCCTCAACTGCTAGGTAAAGATGCTGAAGATTATGAAATCCGCCATGATAGAGAAATCATGATAAAATATGTGAATTTAATACAAGAAAAAGGTTACAATGCTGAATATGCATTAGGTTATAAAGATAGAAATAAGGAAATTGCTAGGATTTGTGATAAAAAACAAGCTGATTTACTGATTATGGGTAGCCATGGTCATAAAGTATTTAAGGATATCCTATTTGGAGAAACTGTCAATAATGTGCGTCACTTAGTCAAAATTCCAGTATTCATAGCTCAGTAATATTAAGGAAATAGCTGTTATGTTTTTTAACCTTTCATATTGGTTTATTAGTCATCATTGTAGTGTCGGGATTTGTGAAAGCACATTCAATATTCAATCACTGCGACAAAAGGAAGCACATCTCAGCTACCAAAATGTCATGCTGTAAGCATCTAAAAGTGATACAGTCTAGAAAGAGATTCTTTCAGAATGACAGAGAGGGAACACAATTTTACTCAGATGTCATGCTGTAAGCATCTATAAGAATACTGATTAACTATGAGACCCTTACAGGGAGACAGAGAGGGAACACAATTTTACATAGATGTCATGCTGTAAGCATCTATAAGAATACAGTCTAGGAATGAGATTCTTTCAGAATGACAGAGAGGGAACACAATTGTACTCAGATGTCATGCTGTAAGCATCTATAAGAATACAGTCTAGGAATGAGATTCTTTCAGAATGACAGCAACCCAATCGCTACGTTATATCACTTTGTCGCATATTATACTATAAACAACTATTGATAGCATCTTTTCTTCATACTTTTCTTTAGTAGAAAAGTATGCAAAAGAATCGCGCCGTGATATCTCATCTGCCTCACTATTGACTCGAAAGCTATTTCTTCAAAACTCACCTGCGGTTCAGACAGTTGAAGAAATCACGCTTCCTTCGTCAAGTGTGGCGACGATTCGATATCTTATGGCGCAGGCGCAAGCAATGTAATAGGGTAATATTCAATCACACTTTCTTCGTGCAATGTAGCAGTGGTAGGATGTCATGCTGTAAGCATCTATAAGAATACAGTCAAGGAATGAGATTCTTTCAGAATGACAGAGAGGGAACACAATTTTACATAGATGTCATGCTGTAAGCATCTATAAGAATACAGTTTAGGAATGAGATTCTTTCAGAATGACAGAGAGGGAACACAATTGTACACGGATGTCATGCTGTAAGTATCTATAATTCGATCACTGCGACAAAAGGAAGCACATAAGCTTAGTGTGAATACAGGATATCATAAGCCCTTTCCTTATTTTATTAGTAGTCCTTTCTTTGTTTCTTTTCTACCTTTCATTTTAATCTATTGATTATCTCTATTTGGCAGCAATAGTAGGTCACTGAAATTGAGAGTACAAACCGACGAATACCTATTTAGTTAGGGCAGAATAAATTAACTTCTCTTAAGCAAGAAGCCTTTTCTATGAGAGGCTTCTTCTTTTTATACTAAAAGACACTAAGTCTTGACACCAAAAAGCTAACCAATACGCATAAAAAAACTCCTGAACATAAATGAACAGGAGTTTATCTTGTATAATCGGAAAGTTTATTTCACTATAACAAATGGAGCTATCGAATTTTTACCTTCTTGCTCAATTCTTAATGAATAACGACCAGCTGCAAGTTGAGCAGGTAATGCAATACTCATATTTGAAGATATAGTTTGCTCTAGGCTATATACTAGTGCGCCAACTGCATTAAATATCTGAACATTTGCTTTGCCATATACAGATTCATTTAACTGGAATTTTAAAACATTTCCAGATATTGGATTAGGATAGACAAGTACTTTTGATAATGTTTGATTTTTGATACCTGTTGGGTAATTAGTTACAAATTCATCACTATAATACCATCCATAAGTCAATACGCTATCACAAGAGAAAATTGGATGTACAGAAAGCAAATATCTTGTTTCGGGTTCCAAACCAACAACTTCAATACTCGTATTTGGGCCTACATATACAATTTTTGAATCTCCGATAGAACCTCCTGCCTGATAAGACTCACCAAGCTCAGGCCATCCCCAATTATAATCAGAGCTATCGTAATTCACATCTAAGAATACAATATATCCAATAGCCCCCTCCAATGGTGGATAGCTAAGGATAGCAGAATTAGAAGAAGGTACTATTACAATAGAATCTACACTAAAATCATCAGGTGAATCACAAGGAGTTGGAGGACTAATTGTATTAAATCCATAAAAGGATTCATCACCATAATAAGGATTATCATTACAATAGTAAATAGGATAAACATTTACATAATATAAAAATTCTTTTTCAAGTCCTGAATAATCAAACGTGCCGTTTCGAATAATAGCTATCACTTTACTATCAGATATATTGTCACCCACTTGATAATTGACAAGACTTTCAGGCACACCAAACTCATATTCATCACTATCAACTTTATCTAAAGTAACCAAGTAGCTAGAAGCATCATCTAGCAAATCAAATTCTAAATGGAAAGAATCCTGATTATTATAAAAGTTGGTGATTTCTACTGCTTCTAACAAATCAAAATCACAACCTTCAATTTTAGTGCGTACCTCATCTCCATTATAATCACCATAAACAGTCTCCCCATCACAATCAAAAATTGGGAAAACCGAGAACAAATAGTAAGTATCTGGAGACAGATTGTCAATGGTTACAATATTAGAAGCTCCCACATATACCACTTTAGTTTGACCAATCATCTCTCCTGCTGTATATTCTTCTCCATCTATTGGATCTCCCCAATCATAATCAGGATTGTTTCTATATCCTTCATCCTGAATGACCAGATAAGCAACGGCATCTTCTACTGCAGAGAATGTCATTTCTACAGATGTAGCATTTACTTCAAATTCATATTCTTCAACTGCATAATCTTCTGGAGAATCACATGGATTAGGTGCAATAGTTGAAAATCCTATTCCATTAAAATCACCATAAAAGATACTTCCTTCACATTCATAAAAAGGTTGAATATATACTTCATAGTTATGCTCAGCAGCCAATCCATTGTATTCAAAATATGGTTCCTCAACAATTCCTACAACTAATGACTGTTCTATATATTCACCAACTGAATAGTGCTCACCATCTTCTAAAAATCCATACTCATAATCTGGGCTATCAATATCATCTAATAGAATGATATAGCCAGATGCTCCTTCTATTTCAGAAAATTCGATATAGAATGAAGCAGTATCATATTCTCCTCCTAAAATATCAACAAACTCTTCAACATCATAAGTACAAGGGCCATTATTCCCATTATCTACCCATGTAGAATCATAATTAAAGGCGATTCGAACATCATCTACTGATAAGCCATCTCTTGAACCAGATATTCCACTTGTAGAGCGCACATTAGCCCATCTAAAATAGATTTGTCCTCCTAATTCTAAAGTAACATTGAATTTGCCTCTGATATCTTTACTATTTTGAGCAAGGTTACCATCCAATATCTGAACTTCTGATGATACTACTGGCGAAATAAAATTCAAAGTAGGAACATTGACCCACGTTGCTGCATTATCATTAATTGAAGTAGCATTTAAGCTATATTGAAAGACTAAAGTATCCGCAAGAGGAACAGAAGCACTATTTTTCTTATCTCCTCTTCTCCATTGCTCACCTTTGAACTGAACATTAAATTCATTTAAAACTTCAGAAGATTCATTTTTAAAATTAGCTCCAAAATAAATTTCCTTAACATTGTTAGAATTAATGCTTCCCAATGAACGTTCTTCGCTGCCTTTTAAACCGAATGAGTACACAGACCCATTATTAGCACCACCATCACTAGCTCTATAACTATCTGTGTTGATAAGCCATCCTAAAATGTTAAATACATTGGCAGTTCCAGTATCAGCTAATGTATTAAAATTTTGTGAATACACAGATCCTAGTGAATTAACTGGAATTTGTGCATTGAGTACACTGATACTACTCAGTATCAATGCAACAATTAATGTGTAAATTTTTGACATATTCAGTTGTTTAATAAAATAAATATAACATTTCTTTTAGAAATTTAAAAGCAATTCTAAATATTTATTAATTAGTCTTAAAAAGATAAAAAACACTGATATCAATCAGTACAAATCAAAAAAAATAGCTAATCAATCTATCTGATCTGAAATGATGTGTACAATTGCTAATATTGTTCTTTTGTACTAGGAAAATCTTTTTCTTTGACATCAGAAACGTAATGCGAAACCGCTCCTTTAATATCTTCGTAAAGATTCAAATATTGTCTTAAAAATCTGGGTTTAAATTCGTGTGTCAATCCAATCATATCGTGAAGAACCAAGACTTGACCATCTACTCCTCCTCCAGCTCCAATTCCAATAACAGGGATATCAATACTTTCTGCAACTTCTTGTGCGAGCTTTGCTGGAATTTTTTCTAATACTACAGAAAAGCAACCCATATCACTCAATAATTGCGCATCCATTTTTAAATTTTCTGCCTCTTCAACTTCTTTAGCTCTAACAGTGTAAGTGCCAAATTTATAGATAGACTGAGGAGTCAATCCTAGATGTCCCATCACAGGTATTCCTGCTGTCAATATTCTCTCAACTGATTCCCTGATTTCCTTCCCTCCTTCCATTTTCACGGCATGAGCACCAGTCTCTTTCATTATTCTAATAGCTGAGCTCAATGCTAGCTTGGAGTTACCTTGATATGTGCCGAAAGGTAAATCTACTACTACCAAACATCTTTTAACAGCACGTACAACAGATGCCGCATGATAAATCATCTCATCTAAAGTGATAGGTAAGGTCGTTTCATGACCTGCCATAACATTAGAAGCAGAATCTCCAACCAATATCACATCGATACCCCCATCATCAACAATTTTTGCCAAAGAATAATCATAAGCGGTCAACATAGCAATTTTCTCTCCCCTCAATTTCATATCCTTGAGTGCATGGGTGGTAACACGCTTATATTCCTTATGAACAGACATCCTTTATAATTTTATAATCAAATATACAGATAAATGAATTGGGAAATTACCTTGCATTATTCCATGCAATAATACCACCAACTAGATTATAGATTTTTTCAAAACCTAGACTGACCATATAATTACACACTTGTCCACTTCTGCCACCACTTCTACAATATACATAATATGGCTTTGATTTATCTAACTCTCCAATCTTTACCGGAAAAGAAGGATCCGAAACATTAATCATTATATGACCTTCAATCTGCCCTTCAGAAAGTTCAGCTGGTGTTCTAACGTCAATAATAACCGCCCCTTCTTCTGTTTCAAATCCAGATTTAAAATCTTTTACATTCAAATTTTGAACACTCATTTTTTAAATTATTTGGTACAAAATTAAGACAGACAATCCTTTTTTACAACCATTCAATTTAAAAAGATAAATATCTATTCTTATTATCCATGTAATTTAATACGTCTTACAGAAAGAGTTTGATTTTTTAAATTCATATCGATTTTCTGACTATCCTTATAATTACTGACTACACCATGTTTGCGCAAATGATTCAGTTTTTCCAAGTCCAAATCTTTGATTAACCACCCAGCATTTTGTGGACTATCCAATGCGATAATTCCATCTTCAGGCATTCCTTCATCAGCGGAGCTATATATTGCAGAATAACCATAATTATTTTTAACTGAGTGAGACCACAACGCTTCTCCAATAGTTTGTGCAACCACAACATAACATTGGCCTTCCATTGCCCTTGCCCTTGCGCCAATATGTACTCTTGAAGCTCCTTTGGGCGACTCTGTACTGCTAGGTACTAAAATAATATCTGCTCCTGCTTCTATCAACAATTTTGCTCCTATTGCAAATTCAATATCATAACAAATTTGTATTCCGAAATTACCAAAAGGAGTTTCAAATACACATAATACCAAATCTCCTTGTTCAATGTTCCATTTCTCTCTTTCAGATTTCGTGATAAATATCTTGTCTTGATATCCTCCATATCCATTAGGTCCATAAACTCTCACCCTATTGATGATGTGGTGAAGATATAAGCTAGGTGCATTGGGCGCAATGATAATGATTGAATATTTTTTAGCTAAAGAGGTAAAAATTTTATCAATCTCATCCGAATAAGATTGTAACTCAATCACCTGCTTATGAAAATCATTTTGAATTTCTGGAAAAAGACACATCAAATCCATTAATCCAAATTCTGGAAATAGTAGTACCTGAGCTCTTTCATGAACAGCACTTTTTATCCATTTTTCAATATACGACTTCCAAGCATCTATATTCTGATGAAAAGCAAATGGATATTGAGATGTCGCTATTTTCATTTTAAACCCTATTCATTATGATAATACAACAAGTAGCAAATAGTTTTCTAATTGATTATAAATATGTTGAAAACATGAAATTTAAAATCACAACAATTATTTTGGCTTCACATTTTTATAAGAAACTACACTTAATGACCAAATTAGTATAAACAATATAGGAATAACCGCACTATGATATTGTTGTGGATTGAGATACCAAAACACCAATAATACAATTAAAACCACTCGGTATAAACGAGCCAAATTCCTCAAAATATTGCTTTTAGAAAGAAAAAATACTACTGGAAAATACAAAGGCATAGCCCATAATAGATTCAAATTCCATTTGGTCATATAATGGTCAGTACCCCACCACATCAATATCAAAATCCATCCTACTAATCCTGATAAAGTCAGAAAAAATGTGCTAATTATCTTATTGGCTACAGAATTAGAGTAGAAAATCTGAAATAAAATTAGCACAAACAAAATAGACCAAAACACAATATCTGGCGATGGGAAATCAGATATTGACTGTTCAAATCCTTGATAAAGTATTCGTGAATCTTTTACAATTGCCTGCCCGTGATATTGAGTACTATCAAATTCCACCATCAATTCATAGGGTAGAAACATACGCGTATCACTATCCGCTTTTTTATCTAGTCTAAGCCCCAATAGTAAATCTATTCCAAAGTCCAACCATTCATTATACTTCATATGTCTGTCAATCATCTCTCTGATGGTTTCAGAATTTTCAGAAGAAAGATGTGCAAAATGAAATCCTTTTCCAATTGCACTACGTATTAAATCTCTTGGCTGAGTCGAGCAATTATTATAAATAAAATCATATAAATAATATCTGTTTTCAGGAAGGGCATTATTTGCTAAAGTCACAGATATAGATTGAATTTGTAAACTATCCAAATTTAATATCTGCTCTCTTATGGATCTTCCATACATTATATATTCTCCTATGAACTCATCAAAACGCTCTACTCCTACAAAATACAGAAGTTTGCCTTGTATAAACTTTTTCAAAAATCCATCCTCATAAAAATCAAACATTCCATAGTTATAAACGATGTCATTCCCAGCAGTGTAATTTTTCACTCTGATTGCAGTATGACCAAACGCCTGAAAGACTTCACTAGTGCCCAAACCACACGTCAATACACTCACAACAATTGAATCTTTTGAGGGTATATTACTCTCATTTTGTGCATGAACAAAATTTGAAACGAGAAAAAACAATAGCAACAGTGTTGTTTTCAAAGACTTAAAGCAGGACATTCAGAAAAATTTCAAAGGTAAAATTATGAAACTTATCCTTTCTTTTATTGTTATTTACATTATGAAATGGTGCTTCATACTTTCAATATCTCTATTGTATAGTTGTAATACATCTTCATCTAAGCGTCAATATATCAATATGGAAAAAAATACGACCCCACCTACTGTCATCAAGACTGAAGCCGAATGGAAGCAAATTTTAGATGCTGAATCCTTTAGAATATTAAGGCAAAGTGAAACGGAATATCCGCATACAGGGAAATACAATAATTTTTTTCAGAAAGGCAAATATTATTGTAAGGGCTGCCAATCATATCTATTCTCTTCTGATACAAAATTCAATTCAAGTTGTGGGTGGCCTTCATTTTATGATGTGCAGAAAGATGCCGTCCGATATGTTCAAGATTTTTCTCATGGAATGCAAAGAGTAGAAGTGCGTTGTGCCAATTGTGATGGTCATCTAGGTCATGTGTTTGAGGATGGGCCTCTGGATAAAACAGGGTTAAGATTTTGTATTAATTCTGCCGCTTTAGAATTTTCACCTATTGAGTGAAAATTTAATAAATTTGTTGATTGAGATAATAATAGAATAGTCCATTTTTTTAATTCTTATATTACAGTAAAGAAAGTCTGAAAATCTATTCCATTTTTATATTAAATTTAAAAACCAATAGAGATATATCATATTTTTCAAAATCTAATCAATATACGAATATGGAACAACGAGATTTATATGAAACCCCTCCAACCAATTGGAATTATGCCAGCTTTGGTTCTCGATTTATTGCATATATAATTGATGCTATTATTATTACAATCATTTTAAATATCTTTTCACTTATTACTGGAATTCTATTCAACTTTGAAATGTTCAAAGTAATTACTAGTCCTGGGAGTATAATGGCCCTCCTTATTTCAATTTCCTATTTTGCCTATTTTGAAACAGGCACTTATCAAGCCACCTTAGGCAAAAAAGTCATGGGCTTGAAAGTCATTAAACAAGATGGGAAACCTTTAACTAAGGCGGAGTCTATCTTTAGATTTTTTGCAAAAATGTTATCTGCATTTATTTTTCTAATAGGATACATCATGATTCTTTTTGATGACAAAAATCGTTCACTCCATGACAGAATTGCCAATACCTATGTGATAAAAACATTTTGATAATTACGGAGATAAATTCATTCGGTTATTTTTTCTTATAAAAAAAACATAAATTACAAGTATGTTAAAGAAAATACTTATCCTTTTTGTCTTCTTGGGCATCTTGCTAGCAGTCTCACCGCTATATATTCAAAGAGGGATTTTTAGAAATTTTTCTGATATTTCTGATTATCAATTTTTCGCCAATTCAATTGTTAAAAAAGGAAATTCAGAACCTTGGGCACTATCCTCTAGATATAACCAAAAAGGGTTAAATTTAGAACAAGAAAACCAATTAAAAAATAATAAAACTGTTGCTTATCTTGTAATTCAAAATGACAGTATTCTTTTTGAAGAATATTGGAAAGGGTATAGCGACACTAGCCATTCTGGCTCTTTCTCGATGGCAAAATCAGTAGTCAGTATGCTCATGGGCATTGCAATAGAAGAAGGTAAAGTCAAAAGTATCAATGATTATCTTTCAGATTATGTTCCAGAATTTAAAAGACCAGGAACAGACACCATTCAAATTAAAGATCTTTTGACCATGAGCGGAGGCTTTGACTGGACAGAATCATATATCAATATTTTTGGCAAAACCGCAGACATCTATTATGGTGATAATGTCAAAAATGTAATTGGGAAACTCAATGCAAAATATTCTCCAGGCAAAACGTTCTATTATTCTAGTGCAGAAACTCAGATGCTAGGTTGGGCAATTGAAAATGCTTATCAACAAACCATCCCAGAATTATTCTCTGAAAAGATATGGTCCAAAATAGGAGCAGAAAACGATGCCTATTGGAGCTTGGACAAGAAAGAAGGAACAGCAAAGGTGTTTTGTTGCCTAAATTCCAATGCTAGAGATTTTGCCAGATTAGGAAAATTAGTATTGAATAGTGGACAATGGAACGGTCAACAAATTGTACCTTCTTCATATATTCAAGAGGCAACTACAGCAGCTAAAGGACTTAAAAACCGAGATGGAGAACAAGTAGATTATTATGGCTATCAATTTTGGATTATGAATTATAAAGGACTTATTATACCTTATTTTAGAGGAGTGAAAGGGCAATTTATCTATGTTATTCCAGAAAAAAATGCCATTGTTATTCGACTTGGGGAATATGTCTCTCAAACTAGAGTCCATAATCACTCTGAAGATTCCTATATGCATATTGATGCAGCATTAGGATTATTAGAATAATACAGATTATAGACTATCTACAACTCAGTAAAAAACATTTATAAGTCAATTGAAAAAAGTATTTTAATCTGTGCTAAGGAGTCAATTCCTTATTTCAATAAAAAATCATTTGTTATTTTTTAGAAATACTATTGTATTATTCTTAAAAATAGAACATATTTACAATAGTTTAATTATTCAGATTATGAAAAACTTACTTGTTTCGTTTCTGTTATTCAATTGTGCGAGTGTCTTTGCACAATCTTCTAGCAATCCTATTACAGAAGACGATATAGATACCTACTACTATGAGTATTCCTCAGTTGTTGCTGCTGAGGAAATGGATAACAATTTAAATCCAATTGGAGAACAAGACAACTTTTCCTTACCTGAAGGTGGGACAGAATTAAATATCATCATCTCAAACGAAGAGCCTTTAATGACAAAAAAATTGACTCTAGATATTTATTTCAAGGAATTCAATTCAGATAAAGAAGAAGACTTGATAGAGACTTTAACAATGGATATTAAACCAGAATGGGTAGTTGCTACAACTAAATACAAGTTTACAAGAGAGGGAGAATATATAATAGATGTCTATACAGAAAGTGGAGTTTATGTAAACACTGCATATCTTAGTTTCACAAAAGATTAATATTAAAAAACTCAAAGCTGAAAGAATGAGATAAGGAGATATCTCTATATTTATTCGATGCTCTATTCCAAAATCAATATAAAAATAGAGGGTTATTCATAAAAACGAATAACCCTCCAATTTAAAATAATAATTTATTTGAGCAGTTTCACTGTAAATTTGACATCTTCTATTGGACGGTCGCCTGGTGCAGTCTTTACAGCAGCTATCTTATCAATGACCTCTAGCCCTTCGACCACTTCACCAAATACGGTATATTGCATATCTAGAAATGGAGTTCCCCCTTCAGTTGCATATATTGCTGCTTGTTCAGGAGTGTATTGTACACCCGTACGCATGGACAAATATTGCAATTCTTGAGCACTAATAGGCTTACCTTGAACGATATAAAATTGAGACCCGGAAGACGCTTTTTTCGGATTCATTTGATCTCCTAATCTTGCAGCAGACAAGGCTCCCTTCTTATGAATAAGACTAGGATTAAATTCTGCAGGAACAGTATATCCAGGGCCACCTGAACCTAAACTTTGCCCAGCTTGGGCATTTCTAGAATTAGGATCTCCGCCTTGAATCATAAATTGTTGTATGACTCTATGGAATAACAATCCATCATAATAAGATTCATTCACCAACTTGATGAAATTATCCCTGTGTTGTGGAGTTTCGTCATATAATTTGACTTTCATATCTCCAAAAGAAGTACTAATAATAACCATTGTTTCCGTATTTTTCTGTTGTTTAGATGTTTCTTGTCCATGCATTGTAAGCACAAAGTGTGCAAAAATCGCTAATAAAATAATTTTTTTCATGCTTTACATATTTTCAAAATATTCAATAATCATAACTTTCAGCAACATATCCTGCATATCGCCATCTAGCCTAGGTGTACCCGCAACTTTATCAAAATGAGGCCAACCTTCTTCATCCTTATATTTTAACTCATAATAGCCAGCCTGTGATAATAAAGTACACACTCCCACGTGCATTAGTTCTTGCTTTTCTTCTTTAGTAAATTTGGAACGAAGCATACCTAACTCTCTATGGCCTATCAGATAGGTAATTGTCTGTAAATCTGGTACTTTCCCAAACCTTGCTTGAAGTTGCACTTCTACTTGTCCCCATTTTTCAGGATCTAAATGTATCTCTGTAATCATATTTTAATCCAAAATTTCAAACTTGTCCTTATCTCTCCAAAATCCATACCTAACACGATGATTTTGAATATTTTCTTTAGATAATTGTATGATATAAACTCCTCGTGAGCCTTCTGCATTTAACAGCTCATCACCCCAATAATCATACACAGCACTCCCCCCAAAATGATGATTATGATGAGTATCCACTCCTATCCTATTGACACCAACTACATAAGATTGATTTTCTATAGCTCTACATTTCAGTAAATGATTCCAATGTACCTGACGCTTTTCTGGCCAGTTGGCAACATAAATCATTACTTCAGCCATTTCTATATTCCTACTCCATACAGGGAAACGCAAATCATAGCAAATTAATGGGAAAATTTTCCATCCATTATATTCTATGATTAGTCTTTGAATACCCTTACTATAATATTTGTCTTCATCTACTAATGAAAATAAATGTCTTTTATCATAGGTTTTAATCTCGCCATCAGGGAATGCACAAATAAGACGATTGAAATATTTACCTTTTTCTTCAATAATCATTGATCCTATCATCAGACATCCCAAACGACAAGCTAAGTCATGCATCCACATGACTTCCTTACTATCCATCTTGACAGCCATTTCTACTGAATGGTTGGTAAATCCTGTAGTAAACATTTCGGGCAGCACAATGACATCAGCATTTGCATCCCATAGCAATTGATCTAATTGATTGAGATTGGCATCTCTGTCTTCCCAGACAATATCCATTTGAACCAATGCAATTTTCAAATCTTCCATAGTTTTTATTTTCGGAACATATCTCTTTAGCAACCAATATTCTACAAATAGAACCTAGTTGTCATTCATGCCCATTTTGATATTTAGCTTCTTCAACCAACGCTATGTCCATGCAAATAAAGACAGATTGAACTTAAAAACCAAAATACCCTATCAATAAATTCAATGAATATACTCTAATCATATTATCAAATCTAAAGATGGAGGTAGAAATAGCTATTACTCACTATGTTTCTTTTCAACATTTATAAACGAATATTTGTTTATCTAATTACTAAACAAAAAATGATGAATCTCATAATTGAATCTAGTAAACTTGAAGATTATCTACAGGAAGACTCCCCAATTATACAATGGCAAACTCCAATCATTCAAAAAGTAGTCCAATCTATTTTAAATCAGAGGACAACTCCTTATGATAGAGCTAAAATGGCATTTGAAATCGCAAGAGATCAAATTAGACATTCTTTTGACACTCAATATCCAGATATATCTATCACAGCAGAACAAACTATGATTTCACAAGAAGGAATCTGTTTTGCAAAATCACATCTCTTGGCTAGTCTGTTAAGAGCAATGGACATTCCTGTAGGCTTCTGTTATCAAAAAGTAATAAGAAAAGGCACTATTGAATCTGGATATGCACTTCATGGGCTGAATGCTATTTATCTGGAGGAAGTAGGTTGGTTTAGAGTAGATCCTCGTGGCAACAAAACAGGTGTCAATTCACAATTTTCAGTCAAAGAGGAAATGTTAGCCTATCCCATCCGACCAGAATTAGGAGAAATAGATTATCCAAACGTCTTTGTTCATCCTTTGTCGAGTGTCATCCATTCCATGTATTCATCGAAAAACACACAAGAGCTATTCTTCAACAGGCCTAAAGAAATTTAAAAGCCAATTCTATATTTGATTATCGCTTTAAATAAAACTTAGGGAGAGAAAGATGATATTTTACAACAACAATTCTAATCAAAATAATGAGTAGCATACTAAAAATTCGAGTCCAAAACAGATGTACTCCCAAAGCACCTAAAATAAAGTATAAAACAGCTCCCGCTACACAAGCCATCACATAGATTTCATGATAAAAAATCAATGGTACAGTATTCAATAGCACATCTCTAATCACCCCTCCAAAACAAGCTGTAATTGTACCTAAAGCTATACATATCTCGATACTCAACCCACTTTTAAGACCCAATTCTATACCATAAATAGTAAAGAGTCCCAAACCGATAGCATCAAAAATAAACAATATATAAGGTATTTTTTGCAACCATTTACCAGCCAACATTGCGATGATGGCAGCAATAGAAATCACAACAATCGCAATATCATTTTTCAACCAAAGCACTGGAAAGTTCCCTATCAAAATATCTCTCAAAGTACCTCCACCTATTGCTGTCACAAAAGCCAATACAACAACTCCTACTGGATCAAAACGTTTGGCTATTCCTGCTAAAGCTCCCGAACAAGCAAAAGCAAAGGTGCCTAAGATATCCATTAAAAAAAGGAGGTTGTCATTCACCCATAATATTTCTTCTGTCATTTATTCAAAATATAATGAAAATTAGATTTACTTCAATATAAAAGTAAAAGATAATTGACTGATGTCTAAAAGTAAAATATAAGAATAATCAAGCTCTTAATGTTCACAACATTTCTCAACGCAATTGGCATCAGCATTAAATGATGGGCTGATATAAGGAATTCCCAAATTCATACCTCTAAGTATCATTAACACACCCATGAATACTATCCAAATAGGAATTATCTTTTTAAAATACGATTTCACTGAAGCTTTGAGCCATTGACTAGAAACAACTAATATTGACATCAATGGCAAGGTCCCTAAGCCAAAGAAAAACATCAATATTGCAGCATTCCCAATACTTCCAGTAGCAAAAGCAGATACTAGCGCCATATATACCAACCCACATGGTAGAAGTCCATTGAGTAATCCAATAGTCAAAAAAGTAGAAAATGATTTTTGTTTTTTCATCTGCTGACCTAGTAGCATTGATACCTTGACACCCAGTTTTCCACTACTTAGAAAAGCTGGCCGATATTGATAGAACCATGCCAAAATCAATATCAATACTCCACCCAAAATGGATAAAAATTGTTGAAAACCAAATATTTGAAAACTACTACCTAGCCAACCTAATATACCACCCATGGCAGCATAGGTCAGCGCTCTCCCTAAATTGTATAAAAAAATATTAGCAAATTTTTGAACAGGAGGCATTTGGTGCACGGGAAGACTCAAAGCAATAGGACCACACATCCCTATACAATGAAGACTGCCTAAAAGGCCTATACTTAATCCCGTTAATATTGGAAAAAAATCCATGAACTAAAATTTATTCCACAAATAGTTTCTCATCACTATAATAAAACTTGGCATCATTTGTCCATTGAGTTCTCACTTTATAAACTCCTTTTTTCAATTTGGACTTAGGAATAAAACAATATCCTGAATCATTAGGAGTCAGTTGAAAAGAAATATCTAGATTTTGATTATCTGGCTTTAGAAATTTGATATCCGCATTTTGAATATGTTGGAAAGAAGAGGAAGGCATTCGAATAATAATGACAGAGTCATTCTGAGTAAGCAAACTCTCCTTTTGGATACTTTTTAAAGCATCTTGACCATCAATTAATTTCTGATAATCTTTTTCTAGTGAGTAATAATTTTCATCTATCATCTCATTGGATTGCTGCATAGATAGATAGACCATGAATATCATTCCAACCAAGAATAAAACGATGGTTATTAATATTTTATATCCCCAGTTCAAATTTCACTACTTAAAAGGTCCTAAAAAATTAATTTTCACACTCTTTATCAATTCACCTTCTTTATCATAAATTCCAATCTTCATTTTGGAATTTCGTCCTTTAAGAGTATTTGCCGGTCTATCAATAAAAAAAGTGATTTTATTCATTTGCTCTTTCTTCAAAACAATTCCTTCCGCATGGCCAATAATTCTAATATTCCCTTCTACATCAATGAGTTTGAAATCTACAGGAACATCCTGATTAGATTTATTGATAATTTTTGCATCAAAAAGGTTACTGACAGTGCCATCTTCTGCCACTTGGAATGTCTGACCTTTTACTCTACCAATATAAGTATCATAATTGCTTCTAGTAGCTATCAATACAACAAAGAAAATCACCAAAAGAGATAATAATATTGAATAGGCTTTAACTTTAGTGGTTACTTTTGATTTCTGTCCCGATTGAATTTCATTTTCAGAAGCATATCGTATCAACCCTCTCGGTAAATCTATTTGATCCATGACATCATCACAAGCATCTATACAGGCAGTACAGCCGACACATTCCATCTGCACTCCATTGCGAATATCAATGCCCGTTGGACAGACCACTACACATTTGCGACAGTCAATACAATCTCCTAGATTATCAGCTTCCTTATTTTTTAATTTTCCTCTTGGTTCTCCTCTTACATAATCATAAGAAATCTGCATAGTATCTTTGTCATACATGACTCCTTGAAGGCGACCATAAGGACATATTGTTGTACAAACTATATCTCTGACATAAGCAAAAACAATATAAAACATGGTTGTAAACACAAGCAAACCTAATAATAATCCAATATGGTCAAAAACAGGCTCTCTTATGATTTTCATTAATTCATAAGAACCAATAATATAAGATAGAAATGCATTAGCTATTAAAAAAGAAACTGCAAAAAATAAGATTTGCTTTACACTCTTTTTAATAATTTTCTCTTTATTCCAAGGTGCATTATTCAATTTTCGTTGTTGAGCGGGTGTTCCTTCTATCCACCATTCAATTTTCCTAAAAACAAACTCCATAAAGATAGTCTGTGGACAAGCCCAACCACAAAACAAGCGACCATAAACAACAGTAAATAAAACAACAAGTATAATTCCTGTAATAAATGCAACCGCAAAAATAAAGAAGTCATTCGGCCAAAATATTTTTCCAAAAATCGTGAAACGGCCTTCTAATAAGTTGAATTGTAAAAACTGATTGCCATTAATATGTATCAATGGCATAATAAAAAATATAGCCAGATAAAAATATGCTAAATAATTTCTGACTTTATAAAACCTCCCTGAGGGCTGAGTCGCATAAACCCATCTTCTACTGCCATCTTCATCCACCGAGCTTACTCTCGAACGAAAACTTTCAGCATCTTTCTGGCTACGTATATTCATTATAAAAAACTTAAAGGTCTTTTAGTTGGCACAATGAACAAATAAAATTTATTAAGTTTCAGTGTTTTAGCCAACTAAAAGACAATATAATATTTAATTAATTTGCAGCTACAGGTTCTTCTTCATTATAAATTTCACCTTCAGCAGCTTTTGCATTAGCAGGATTTGTTCCTTTTAATGAGTGTATATATGCTACGACTTGGGCAATCTGATTAGGGGATAAATCATCTTTCCAAGGCACCATTCCTTTATCTAAAACTCCATATTTAATAGTAGAGAAAACATCTTTGACACTACCTCCATGCAACCAAAATTCGTCAGTCAAATTAGGACCTATTGTTCCTCCGCCATCATTTCTATGACAAGCAACGCAATTTGCATCAAATATTTTCTTTCCACTCTCAATACTAGCAGCATCTGTCAATAATTTTACAGAATTTTCATCAATACTTGGTTGTATTTTCAGATATTCAGCATGTGCAGCTTCTGCAGCAGCCATCTCTATATTATATTCTTCAATTTGCATGGGTGCAGATTTACTGACATGATAGACCCATAGATACACAAAAGCAATGACTATTGAACCTAAAAATGCAATTGTAAACCATGGTGGTGTTGCATTATCCAATTCTTTGATTCCATCATAAGAATGTTCCATTTCAATCTCACCTTCTTCCTCTATAGGCCTGAACTTATTGAGTCTTTCCCATAAACTAGCAATACCATTAACAGGTTTTCCACTCACCAAAGATTCATGTTTTCCCAACAACTGGATAGAATGATGTGCCAAAATAGCAATAGCTACTAATTCAACTAGGATAATAGAAAACAATACCCATGAAGTTGTATTAAACTGACTAAATGCAGATGCTTGTGCAGAAGATGAAGCAAATAGACCTACAAGGGTCAAAACGCTAAGTACTTTAGACTTCTTTCCAAATTTCAATTCTGCTTGTAAATACAATACTCTTGCAAGAGCAATCAGGGGAATCACTAAAAATATAGCCACCAACATCAAAAGCATATCCGTATTAAAAGACAGAAATTCTGCTTCAGGTGCAGAGTAAGTACTCTGAGCCATTAAAGGAGCATTAGACAGAAACACCGCCGATAAGGCTCCCAATATTTTATATTTTAAACTTTGTTTCATTAGTTATAATTTATTTGTCATTTAATGGAAGTTGCTCAATATGTTCAAGTTCTTTTGTATTCAATTTAAAAACCCACAAAGTGACTAATACAAAAAATACAACAAAAAGAACAAGAGATATTACGGGGTATATTCCTACTCCATCAATAGTCGTTAAATAATTTGAAAACTTCATATCCTTTTATTTTTGAGCAGATTCTCCTTTAATATCCTTACCCACTCTTTGTAAGTATGCAATCAGAGCAATAATTTCTTTATTAGGGCTGATTTCAATATCTGCAGATTTCAAACTTCTAACAATTTTCTCAGCCTGTTTCTTCAAGTCATCATTTGCAATATCCTCATAATTATCAGGGTAAGGCACTCCAAGTTGACGCATTGCATGAATCTTAGAACGCGTGGTAGCAGTATTCAAATCATCCTCAAATAAGAATGGATATTTAGGCATTATTGATTTTTCAACTACATCAGCAGGATTCAACATGTGGAAGAAATGCCAGCTATCTGGATATTTTCCACCAATTCTTGCCAAATCTGGGCCTGTACGTTTACTTCCCCATTGATAAGGATGGTCATAAACAAATTCTCCTGCCTTAGAATACTCACCATATCTAGCCACTTCATATCTGAATGGACGAATCTGTTGAGAGTGGCAGTTATAACATCCTTCTCTGATATATATATCACGTCCTTGCAATTCTAATGGAGTATAAGGTTTCACACTCGCAATA
The DNA here is from genome assembly GCA_023957235.1 of Chitinophagales bacterium. GTDB lineage: Bacteria > Bacteroidota > Bacteroidia > Chitinophagales > JADIYW01 > JAMLHH01. The sequence continues at coordinate 98,936 of JAMLHI010000008.1, forward strand.
GTAGGAATATTTGATTTCACTAAATAAGTAGGGATAATTTCAATGATACCACCAATGGATACTACTATCAAGCTCAATACTAATAATACAATAGACCTACGTTCAATAACGCTATGCCAAAATTCATTTTTAGGAGCTACATAAACTTTAGGTAATGGAGCTGCTTCCACATCTTCTGTTTCAACAAATTTACCTTGTTTAGTAGATTTGTATAAGTTGTACACCATTACAATTAATCCAGCTAAGAATAATCCTCCACCAATAGCTCTCAAAATATAGAAAGGCACAACTGCACTCATGATATCAATAAACTGATACTCTAATTGTCCTTCAGGAGTAAATGATTTCATCATAAAATAGGATCTAAAAGCTCCCATATACAATGGAATAGCATATACAACAATACCTAAGGTTCCTAGCCAGAAATGCGTATTTGCTAGTTTGTCAGAGTAAAGTTTTGTATTGTATAATCTCGGTATCAACCAGTACAACATTCCAAAAGTCATAAAGCCATTCCATCCCAATGCTCCAATATGTACGTGTGCTACAGTCCAATCTGAATAGTGAGAAATTGCATTGACATTTTTCAAAGACAACATTGGACCTTCAAATGTACTCATACCATAACAAGTAACACCGACAACGAAAAATTTCAAAATAGGATTCTCTCTTACTTTATCCCAAGCTCCACGAAGTGTGAATAATCCATTCAACATACCTCCCCAACTTGGCATAAGTAACATCAATGAGAATACAGTTCCCAATGATTGTGCCCACTCAGGAATTGAAGTATAAAGCAAATGGTGAGGGCCTGCCCATATATATAGGAAAATCAATGACCAAAAGTGAACAATACTTAATCTATAAGAGTAAATAGGACGTTCAGCAGCTTTGGGCAAGAAATAATACATCAATCCCAAATAAGGGGTAGTCAAGAAAAACGCTACTGCATTGTGACCATACCACCATTGTACTAATGCGTCTTGGACACCGGCATAAATAGGATAACTTTTAAACAATCCAAAAGGAATTACCAAAGAGTTGACAATATGAAGCATTGCAACAGTCACCCATGAACCGATAAAGAACCAGATAGCAACATATAAGTGACGCTCTCTACGGGTAAAGATAGTACCAAACATATTGATACCAAATAACACCCATATCACTGCAATAGCGATATCTATAGGCCACTCTAATTCAGCGTATTCTTTAGCTTGTGTGAATCCCATCATCAAGGATACCGCTCCAGCGACAATAATTAATTGCCAGCCCCAAAAGTGAATTTTTCCAAGCTTCTCACTCCACATAGCAGTTTTCAACAGCCTAGGAATCGAATAATAAACTGCTGTAAAAATACCATTGCCAACAAAGGCAAAAATAACAGCATTGGTATGCACTGGTCTCAAACGGCCAAATGCAGCATACGGAAACAAATCGCTCAGGTTAAAAATAGGGTTTGCAAGCTGAATAGCTGCAATCAATCCTATTAACATCCCTACAAGTCCCCAAAAAATTGTTGCATAGGCAAACAATCTGGGAAGCCTGTTGTCATAAGTGAATTTTTCTAATTGCATAAAAAAAATAATTGGTTGGTTTAAATATTTGTTTTAGTTTCTTCTTTAGGTTTAGAATCAAATAACATTCTATGTGCTGGTGAAAAATCATCGTCAAATTGCCCGTCTTTTACACTCCACAAAAAGGCTATCAAAAAGCCTCCAGCTATCATCACGCTGATAATCAACATTATAATTATTGCACTCATTCTTTCATTTTAAAATTTGACAATCCTCTATATTTTGCCATCCATTCACTCATTCCATAAGTAATCAAAATGATACTAATAGAACTACTCGGCATCAAAATAGCCGCTATCAAAGGAGATAATATCCCTTGGACAGCAAAATATAACCCTACTATATTATATAAAATAGAGACAAAAAAACTGACTCCAATAATCTTACGTCCATCACGAGCAAATGTCATGAACTTATCTAAATTTGAAATTCTTTGAGCATCTATAATTCCATCTGATGCAGGTGTAAAATTATTATCACTATCAGTAATTGCAATTCCTATATCACTTTGACGCAAAGCTCCTGCATCATTTAAGCCATCTCCTATCATCATTACATTTGCATGCTTATTGGTTTGAAGATGTTGGATATATCTCAATTTATCATCCGGTTTTTGATAAAATAATAAATCATCTTTTTCAAAATACTCTTTCAATACTGCTCCTTCTGAGTCATTGTCACCAGAAATTACTGAAAGCTGAAATGAATTTTTCATTTTTTGAATCAATTCAAAAATACCAAAACGATAAACATTTGAAATATGAAAGACCCCTTTGATATCTCCATCTATGGCTACCACAACTTGAGAGTCTTTAATGGTATGATTTTTCAAACCTAAAAAGTCAGCTGAACCTATTTTAAAATAATGTTCATCTACCCAAGCTTCCACTCCTTTCCCTTCAATCAATTTAAAATCCTTTACATCAAAATCTGGCCTACACTCTAAATATTCTAAAATTGCATCTGTAGAAGGATGCGAATACTGAGATAAGATAGCTGCAATCTGGTTATGCTCTTTAATAGATAAAATCTGTCCCTCATAAGTAATTTTGCATCTTCGTCTTTGTGTCAGAGTGCCCGTCTTATCAAAAACCACATGACTGATATTAGACATTTTCTCAATGATGTGAGGAGAACGCAAATAAAATTTATTCAGGCTGAGGATTCTCAAAATATTGCCATTAGTAAAATTGCTACTCAATAATAAAGCACAAGGACATGCTACAATCAAAATGGTCGTCCATGCATTCCACATTAGCCCTATTTCATCATGCATATACCAATATGCTCCAGCAATAATTCCTATCAAAAATACTACATAAGTAAAATAAGTACTGATAGTATCTATCACTGTAGTTTCCTTTTCAGTTGTATCTGTTTCTTTATTCCACAAGTTTGTAAGATAACTTTGAGAAACTTCTTTGACAACCAATAGCTCAATTTTAGCTCCAGTCTGCTTGCCTCCAGCATAGACAATTTCTCCTTTTGAAACTAATACAGGAACACTTTCTCCACTCACAAAACTATAATCTATCAAAGCATTGCCTTTAGAAAGTATTCCATCTACAGGTATAATCTCCTGACTGTGAATTTGTATCAAGTCATCTTCTCGAATTTTATCCACAGTAGTAGGGACTGAATTTCCATCTTTTAAAACATTTACTGCAATAGGAAAAAAAGATTTAAAGTCTCTATCAAAAGAAACGGCTTGTTGTGTTCTGTCTTGCAACCATCTGCCTAGCAGCATAAAGAAGACTATTCCCGACATACTATCCAAATATCCTTCTCCAGTCCCGCTGAATAATTCATATAGACTTCTCCCAAATGTAACAATTAATGCCAAAGCAATAGGAGCATCAATATTCAAATACTTGTGTTTAAGTCCTTGCCAAGCACTAATAAAAAACTCACTTGCACTATAAAAAAGAATTGGAATTGCAAGACTTACCTTCAAAACATTAAAGACTAAAGCTATATCTTTTTCTAATTCACCAGCTCCCAATACATATTCAGGAACACTCAACATCATCACATTGCTAAAACAAAAACCAGCAACTCCAATTTTATAAAGACGAGACCTATTGGGAGTAATAGCCTTTTTTCTATCCAAATCATCTAGGCTAATATGTGGTTCATAACTGATATCAGAAAGTGATTCCACAACTTTTCTCAGACTAGTGCTTTTAGGGTGATAAATAATAAAAACTTCCTTCTTATTAAAATTTACCGTTGATGATAGGATGCCTTTGTTGAGTTTATTAATATTCTCTAACAACCATAAACAACTGCTGCAATGCATCTGTGGCAAATAAAAAGTCACGTGAACTTGTTCAGCATCGCTATACTGAACTAATTTTTGTTGAACTTCAACCAAATCTAAAAAAGCAAATTTGTCTTTACGATATCTTTTCTTCTGAGAGATACCAGGATGGTTGTTGATATGGTAATACTCGCATAAATCACTTTTGTTCAAGATACTATAAACAGTTTTACAGCCTTCACAACAAAAATTTCTATCATCAAATTGGACAGGACGACCAGAAATACCATCACCACAATGATAGCACTGAGTATCAATTTTCAAATTACGTCCTTCCATTTTCAATAAAACGCTATAAAATTAAGATATAAATTAGCTTTAAATAAAGGTACAAAGGTATGGAAGTCATAAATCAGAAAAGGTGACTCAAATTACCCGACACAATTGCCCTTCATTTAACTTTATTTATAAGCACTAAAGAAAGTGACTTAAATCACATATATAAATTCAAGCATTGTGTACCTCTTTAATTTCAATACATTTACAAAATTTAACTAAATATGACAAAACAATTACAATTTAGCAAATAAATAAAAAATGTATAAGCATAAGTGCAAATAAAACAATGAATTATTGAATTGTTAAATTTCAAAAGCCATACAAATCATCCTTTTATCTTTTCAATTTATAAGAATAAAATTGGATGACAATAGAAAGATTAGAGAACAAGCAACTTTATTCAAATACCCAATTAACATCATTCTGCTATTAAATTATTTAGCATTTTTTTATATTTACTATTAAAGAGCTAGAAATCTATCACATTATGAGAAAAATCACATCCTTTTTATTATTTTTTATATTTTCCTTCAGTATTCTTTTGGGTGAAGAGAAAAAATTCACCTTACTTAATACAAGTGATGAACATTCCACCTTAGCTCCTATTCCTCTTACTGATTATGTAAAAAATATTGCCAACCCTACGCTGGGGGGATTTGCAAGGCTGGCTACTAAAGTCAAACAAATCAGGCATGAAAAGGGGGATGAACCAGTCGTCTTATTATCATCGGGAGATATTATGGGCGGTTCACCATTTGCTTGGTTGATACTCGAAAACAAATCTTTCGAAATTGAAATTATGCAGAAAATTGGTTATCAAGCAATGACAATCGGTAACCATGAATTTGATTATGGACCAGATGGGCTATCTAATTATCTTTCTAGAGCAGGGTATGAAAACTCACAGCCTAATATGGATATTCTGATTGCCAACTTGAATATTCCTGATACTCTTCATTTGAAGAAAATTAAACTTCTTCCATATAAAATATATACACTTTCCAATGGAATCCGACTGGGGGTATTTGGAATTCAAGGGGCGGCTTCATTCAAACTTGCACCATCAGCAGGAGATGTAACACTTTTTGACCAGTTTGAAATCGGCAAGAAGACAGTAGAACAAATGCGCAAGGAAGGAGCAGATGTAGTGGTATTACTTTCTCATTCTGGTATTGAAGAGGATAAACAAATGGCTCAAAAAATCCAAGGAATTGATATCATTTTAGGAGGACACGACCATATCAAAACACCTCAGCCTATTATTGAAAATAACACTATCATAGTCCATCCAAGTTATTATTTACAATATGTAGGGCAACTCAACTTGTCATTTGATACTGAGACCAAAAAAGTAAAACTATTGAATGATGAATTGAAGAAAGAATACCTTCAAATACTAGATGATAAAGTAGAAGAAGATTCAACGATTGCAAGCATTATACAATCTGCAACTTCAGAATTGAATCAATTTATCAATCAATACTCAGGAGGTCAATTAAATAATATTTCTGAAAACATTATCAATCTAGGCTTTGAAGTCAAAAAAGATGCAGATTATAAAGAGACGACAATCGGCAATTTTGTGACTGACGCTATGCGTATTGTGGGTTCTAAGGTTACCAAAGACAAAGTTGACATAGCTATTCAGGGCAATGGAGTCATACGTGCAGATATTATTACTGGGACATTAGATAGCACAAAAGGAAAATTTGCTCTATATGATTTATTGACTGTAGTCGGCCTAGGTAAAGGACCTGATAATTCAGCTGGTTATCCAATGGTATCTTGCTACTTGACAGAAAAAGAAATTTTTAATCTTCTAGAGGTTACTGCTATGCTTTCCCAAGTTTATGGAGATATGTTTTTCTTGCAATTTTCTGGATTGAAATACACCTATGATCCAGGCAAAGCCATGTGGTTGAAAATTCCTTTTATCAACACTCCCATTCCAGCCAACAAGGCAATTAAATCTGTTTTTCTATATACAGGTGAAGGGATTCAAGACAACTCCAATAACTATATAGAACTTCATAGGGAAGGGAAAAGATTATTTCATGTAGTAACAGATTATTATGTTGCTCAGTTTTTGCCTATGGTAGGAAAGGTTCTTCCCAAATTGGAAATAAAATTCAAAGATAAAAACCAAAAAGTGCTGACATTAGAAGAAGCTGTAGTGCTACAAGAGAATGGAAGTGAATATAAAATTTGGCAAGCCATTGCCACTTATGCAAAAGAATTAAATCAAATGCCACCATCTTATAAAAGCACTCAGAATCGTATTGTCAAAGAAGAGGGAATCCCTTATAAGGTGTGGTCATATACTCTTATTGCCATTATTATTGGGGCTATTATATTTTTGATTAGAAAATTTTTAAAAAGAAAGACTTCTCATTAATTATCCATTATTGCATCAATGCTTTGATTCCTTCAGGCAATGAATCCAAAGGAATTTTTATTTCCTCCAACTGAATATTGTTATTGAGCAATACAGAACCTTGTGAAATAATTGTATCATCTTCATTATAATTCTTCTTAGAATGAGACATATTAATTGCAATATGTGCTGTAGTGATATCTATATCAGAAACCACGCGAACTTCGGAATTTCTAGGAATTAAAAAATCATCCTTTATCCTTAATTGAGCAATAAAAACTCCCTCCTGAAGAGCTTCAATCTCTATAACATCACCTACAACTTTATCTTTATTATATACTAATGCACCTGCTTTCAATCCATTTAAATCTTTGATACTCAAATAGATATTATAATATTTAAATCGTTCAAAAAAACTACAAGAACTTAGTTGAACTATAAAAATCATCAACAAAACCCAACGAAACACCTTCACCATGAATAAAAATTTAATTCATTATGCGATAAACAAGTTCAAGCATCAATTCTCTTTCTTTCATATTTTTATTTTGAATACCTTTTGAACGGCCATCATATTCAGTCAAAAGAGCAATAGCTTGTTCAGATTTTTGCAAGGAGTAATACCTTGAAGCAGATTTGACATCATTGGCAGCATAATATCCACCCAAAGCCGTTCTTAAAAAAGTATCATTCCTTCTTTCATCAAGAGAAAAATGATAAAACAACCAAAGTTTAGAAAATAAAATGTATAATACAGAAATCACTAATTGAATTGAACCAGATTTTGGGTTTTTAGAAAAATAATCAATGATTTGAACTGCTTTAGCAATATCACGATTTTGAATAGCTTTAGACAATTCAGTTACATTATATTCTTTAGAGACACCAATATATTTTTCAATAATATCTGCATCAATCACTGCGCCTATAGGTAGGACAGCATTAAGTTTCTCTAGTTCATTAATGACAATTTGTAGATTATTACCAATATTATCAGCTATTGTTGAAGAATGTTGCCCATTAATAACAAAGCCCATGCTTTCAATCTGGCTTTTCACCCAAGGAGCCAATTGCTCATCTTTGATTTTAGCAGATTCAAAAAAGACGCTATCAGCCATAATTTTCTTGGTAATATCCCATCTTTTATCCAACTTCTTATGTTTAAATAAAATCACTAGAACGGTGGAAGAAAGTGGACGATTAAGATATGACTCAAATATCTCCCATTGATCTTTTCTTGACAAGGCTTGAGCTTCTCTCAATATTACCAGCCTTCTTTCAGAAAATACCGGATACTGATTGCATAATGAAATAATATCACCCATACCGCTGATATCTTTACCATAGACAATTGACTGATTAAAGTCAGCCTCTCCGGGTTGAAGAACTGATGACAAAATGATTTTTTCAATTTCATCAATGAAAAAGGGCTCCTCTCCTGTTAAAAAATAGATAGGTGAAAATTTCTTTTCATTTAAATCCTTGATGATTTGTTGAAAACTCAAATTCATAAATACTCAGTAAAAATATGATTATTAACCTTCAAAATTGATAGAAAATAAAAACATTCGTGTTCTTAAACCACCAATAATATTAGAAAAACTCAAATTCGGATCGGCAACATGGACATTTATCAACCCATTAGAAACCTTAAATTCGGGTGCGAGGATAAAAAGAGGAAAATGAATTTCAAATCCTACACCATAATCCAAAGCCCAATCATGTTTGGATAGCTTCACCAAATCTTCTGCTCTCCTAGCCTTGGAATTAGAGGCCATATCATATCCATATTTCATCCCTGCAAATGCATAGACTTTAAAGTCTCTGATAGGGTCAGATTTAAATTTTATCTGCATTGGAACTTCTACGATAATAGATTCTAGTTTCTTTTCAGAATTATCTCCAAGACCTTCGCGGATATTATATAAAAGATATTTTTCTGCAAACGCTACTCCCGGAATGACTCTAAATTCAAAATTACGTGATAGATGAATACTTCCTAAAATATTCAAATTAAATCCAGGTCCTGCTTTAGAGTTGACTTCAAGGATACTATCATTATAAGTAAAATTTTCATTGTGTCTAATTTTAAAATCAGAAACATTAAACCCTACATGAATACCAAAGTGAAAAAATCTCTTTTTGTATTTTGCATCATTTAAAGCAACTCTTTCTTGAGCATGTGACATTACTGGCAATAAAAAAAACAGCAGCAATAGAACTCCTATTTTATTGCTTCGTATATTGTACTGATTCCAAATGTAAGTGATGTGCATTTTACTGACTTAAATCCTGCTTCTTTTAATTTATTTGCAAATACGCTTCCATCTGGAAATGCTCTGACAGACTCTGGAAGATAGGTATATGCCCTAGAATCTTTAGATATTAATTTCCCAATGAATGGTAAAACGTTGGTAAAATAGAAAAAGTATATCTGTTTAAAAAACCAATTTGAAGGTTTAGAAAATTCTAATACCACTAAAGGCGAAGCAGGCTTCAAAACCCTGAACATTTCAGACAGACCTTTATCTAAATTTTGATAATTTCTCACCCCAAAAGCAACTGTGATGGCATCGAAAGAATTGTCTTCAAAATGTATATTTTCAGAGTCTCCATATTCCAATTGAATTTTATCTTCAACTTTTAACTCTTTAATTTTTACTTTTCCTTTTTTAAGCATCCCTTCTGAAATATCTATACCCGTGATTTTCTGTGGATTTGTTTTCAGCAAGGCTATAGCCAAATCTCCTGTCCCTGTAGCCACATCCAAAATACTTTTTGGTTGAAATCTATTCACAATTTTCACTACTTTTTTCCTCCACAATTTATCTATTCCCATAGACAAGAAATGGTTTAAAAAATCATAATTCCCCGCAATATTATTAAACATTGAGGCAACCTCCTTTTTCTTCTCATTCTGTTCACCTCCATAAGGGGTAACAGCTTTTGTGTTTGACATTCAAAATCAATTTGCTCTTGCAAAATTACAAGATTGAACCATTAAGAGTGTACCTTTGTGCAAAGTTTAATCGTGAATCCAATAAAAGATGCTCAATTTGTCGGTAGTTTTTCCAAAACAGAAGGATGTCCGGACAGTATTATCCCAGAATACGCATTCATCGGCAGGTCAAACGTAGGCAAATCTTCTTTGGTCAATTTAATTACAGGGAGAAAGGGACTGGCAAAAGTTTCAGGAACACCGGGAAAAACGCAATTGTTGAATTTTTTCAAAATCAACAACACATGGCATTTAGTGGATTTACCTGGTTATGGATATGCAAGGGTTTCTAAATCAACAAGAGCAGAATTTGGCAAACTGATTAGGCATTATCTAAAAAACAGAAATCAATTAACTAATCTCTTTGTCCTGATTGATAGTAGTATTGCACCTCAGAAAATAGATATGGAATTTATGCAATGGCTGGGTCAAGAAAGTATCCCCTTTTCTATCATTTATACCAAAACAGATAAAGAAAATCAGAATATCATTTCCAAAAATATTCAGGCAATAAAGAAAAGAATATTACAAGATTGGGAAGCTTTACCCTTACAATTTGCCACTTCCTCAACTAAAGGAAGAGGAGGATTAGAAATATTAGATTATATCGACCAACTCAATAATAATATTTCTGAAGAGCTCTAAAATATTTTTAAATATTTAGATATGCATTATTCACACTTTAATTCATAAATTACAACGTTATTTAAAAATTGCATATATGAATAATAGACACACCATCATCGGAATATTTATACTACTTTCAGTAACTTTAGGTTCGCTCATTCTTGGGAATGCATACAAATATAAATTCAAATCTAGTCAAACTATTACAGTTACAGGAAATGCAAAAATGGATTTTGAAGCTGACATTGTCAAATGGAGTGCTACATTCTCTAAAATTAATTTTGATTTAAAAACTGCTTCAGAACAACTTAAAAATGACAGGGAAATCATCAAAAACTATCTGATTTCAAAAGGTATCAGTGAAAATGAATTCAGATTTGGTGCTGTTGATATCTATAAAGATTATCTAAACTTTTATGATGAAAAGTCTGGAGCCAATTATTCCAAATTTAATGGCTATAATTTATCTCAAAATGTAAGTATTGCTTCTTCACAACTAGATAAGGTAGATAATGTGTCAAGAGAAATTTCAGATCTAATATCTCAAGGAATTGAACTCAGTTCTCAACCTGCCAACTATTACTATTCCAAGTTGGAAGATTTAAAACTAAAATTAATTGCTAGCGCAGCTGAGAATGCTAGATTACGTGCTGAAAACATTGCCAAGCAAGCCAATTCTAATATAGGGGAACTAGTTAAAGCAGATTTAGGTGTTTTTCAAATCACTGGTGAATATGATGATGAAGATTATTCTTATGGTGGAGTATTCAATACTACTTCTAGAGCAAAAACAGCCAATGTGACTGTCAAAATGAATTTTAGAAGCAACTAGTATTTGGAAGATATCCATTGAAACCTAACCTCTTTAACAAAACAAATTATTTACAAGAATTTCATTAGAAATCTCTTGGCACTTCTCATACATTCAGTGTATTGTCTCAAATAAAGGAGTGATATTTCATAGTACTCAATGAAATAATTCATCTTTCAATTCATTCATATTGATGACACGAAAGTCAAACATTAGTTGTACAAAGAGTTCATTTTTTATATCTTGTATAATTAATAATATTTTGTAATGAAGTATCTTTTGCAAATCATCATCATTTATTTCCTTTTTAATAATTTTCTTATTGCTGGTGACTTATTGTATAATCAAGAAGCTTACAACAATAGATTAAAAGAATATCAAGAAAATGCAATTGCAAATTTTAATAGTAATTCCATACCTATACAAGCCTACTTAAATCAAGCAGTAGATAATGCGACACTCAATAGCATTATAGAAAACATACCTACCAATGGAGAGTTTGATTTTAATTTGGTACAGTTAATTAGAATTTTATTTTTTACACACGGGGAATATGATACTCTAATATTATCTGCGATCGATACTATACCCTTACAACTTACTCCCAATGAAAGAACAAGAGTATATTGGTCTGAAAATCATGTTATGATGTGGTTGTCATCTGCATGGTTGCTCAAAGAAAAATATGGAATAGATAAAGTTCCTGATATAAGAAAAAAACTTATTCATGATCTCGATTTAAAAATTGAATACGGCTTTTATGAATTTTTCTCAAGTATATATTTCCCATACACTCTAAGTGGTCTACTTAATCTCATAGATTTCTCACAAGACCAAGAGATTCGCGATAAAGCTATTTTGGCAACAAATAGGTTATTGTCAGAAATTTTACTTTTAGTTAATGACAAAGGAATGCTTTTTCCTGCAACTGCCCGTAACTATAGAAATTTATATACTAATACTTATGATAGAAATTATAGTCATCTCATCTATTTATTGACAGGATTAGGTGAGAAGCCTCAAAAAGCAAGTCATGCCGCAGCGTTCTTGGCAACGTCAAATTTTAATTCACAAAAAGTAATAGAATCTTGGAATTCAAAAGAAAATCTAATCTTGCACAATGGGCATCCAATTGCTAATATTGAACAAATACATCAAGGATTTTCTCTTGTTGACAGAGTTGTTTTCCAATGGAGTGGTGGAGCGTTTTTTCATCCGAAAGTTGCATTAGAAACTGCTCAGATTTTGAATGATTACAACTTATGGGAACATGAGGAATTTAAGGATTTTAAAGAATTTAAAGGTATTCCTTTAAATCTTGCTCCAATATTATCTGAAGCTGCTTCCTCCATCTCATATAGTTCTGTCAATGTTCAAGCTGATATAGCAATATTTAAAGACAAAGGGGTGACATTATCCTCGATTCAAGATTTTTGGAAAGGGAAAGGAGCTTATCAACAATGGTCATGGTCAGCAGCAGTTGATGATATAGCAGTAACTGCTCAGACAGGCGATGCATCTATACCATTAGAAGAGAATGGCATCAATGTCAATTCTACACTACCGTATGTTCAACAAAAGGATAATTTAGCTTTAATCATGTATCGACCACACAAAAGCTTAAATCTTTTTGGCAGAAAACGTCATGATATAATTTTATTATGGGATAATGAAAAATTTGATGAATATCTTGAAATCGGGAAATGGATAATTGGAAGACGTGCAGATAGTTATGTCGGTGTATTAAGACATTGCACTGATACCATTAGTGGAGCTTATGCTTGTGATGATCAAGATGGTCAACTTTGGGCATGTATAGTAGGCAATAAAGATATGTATGGTAGTTTTGAAAATTTTATTGATAAAATTCGTCATTCTATATTCTTAGAGAAATGGAATTATGTTTTTGATAAATCAGAATGGCATTACTACGGAATGGTAGAAGTAGATGGAAAAAAGATTGATTATGACTGGATAGAAGGTTTTACTGAAAAACCTAAGGATCCCATTACAGAACCAATAGTTACATCTATAAAAAACAATATAATAAAACTGCCTCTGAACATATATCCTAATCCAACCAAAGATTTAATAATGATAGACTTGAGTGCTTTGAATATTTCAAAGGATATAAATATTTCTATTATAAATAATTTGGGTCAAACTGTTTTTAGCAAAAAAATTTCCCAACCTTCTTCTCTATATGAAGTTCAAGTACAAAATTTTAAATCAGGGATTTATATTGTTTTCATAGAAACTTCCGAAGGAATTAGTTCTCAGAAATTGATAATTGAATAATATGATGAGAACTAAATTTTTTATAATTCCCATACTTTTTCTTTTACATTCTAATCTATTTGCAGACACCTGGGTAGATTCTTTAGATTTCTACGCAAGAACTCATTATTTACCTCCCAAAAAGATGAAATGGAAATGGCAAGATGCTGCCTTACTATTTTCTTTGATGAAAGCGTATGATTTGGCTTCTGAGAAAGACAAACCAATCTACATGGATTATGTTGTACAAGCGATGAGTAAAAAATTGAGAAAAGCAAATGGAAAAAGCCCCAATGCCGTTGCTTCTGGAATGGGAATGGCATTTTTAGCCCAATATAAAAAGGGCGATAAATACGAAAAGGCTGCTTTGAAAGTTTATAGCCAATATCTCAATATCAATCGTGTAAACAATAATGGAGTTTCACACAAGCGTTTTTATAAAGAGTTATGGGATGACACTATTTTTATGATAGGGAGTTTTCTAACTAGAATGTATTTATGGACAAATAATGAGCAATTTTTGACAGAATTATTTATTCAAATTGATGCACATAGAGAAAAACTTATGGATAAAGAAAGTGGATTGTGGTTTCATGGCTGGGATGGAGACAATAAAAAAAGGGTTAACTTTTGCGGTCAAACTGGCTGGAGTAAAAATCCTGAAAATCTCTCACAAGAAGTTTGGGGTCGAGGAAATGGCTGGGTGATTGTTACATTGGCAGATATAGTAGATATTCTACCCAAAGAAAATAAGTATAGAGAAAAGGCTATCACCTATCTCAAAGAAATGGTGCTTCATCTACCAGATTTACAAGATTCTGCTACAGGGCATTGGTTTCAATTGCCTTTAAGAAAAAATACAGAAGGAAATTTCATAGAGAGTTCTGCTACAGCAATGTTTGCTTACGGTGTTCAAATAGCTTTAAAACATGGTGTGATTTCTGACGATAAGTATTCATTTGCTGTACAAAAAGCCTATGAAGGACTTAGAAAATATAGTGTAGTCAATATTGACAATCAACATTTGACAGTCATCAATGTTTGTAAGGGGACTTGTATTGGTAATATGAATTACTATTTGAACAGAAATAATACCTCTCAAAAACCTTATGGAATAGGTTCTGTTATACTATTTGGAAAGATGTATGAAAGTACTAATTAATCTATTTTATTCTTTCCTATAACCATCTTTCAATTCATTACCTCTATTTGTATCAAGATAACTCTTGGAATTTTTTTCTGAACTCTATTGGATGAAATATATCTGGAAATGTTTCTCTAGTTCCACCTGTACCAATGATATCTATTGACCCATAACCTAGTATTCTGCCCAAAATACTTTGATTGACATTGACACTTTCAATTTTTGAGAGATTCATTTCAAATGTCTTTCTACTCACTAAACCAGTCTTAATAATTATACGCCTATTGGTAATCACAAACTCATCTGTATATCTCTTCAATAAAGGTGAAATAAATAATGTAAGGATAGAAGAAAGAGCAAAAAATATTATCCAATGATATGTTGTTTCCAACTCTACAACTTCCCCTTTTATCAGATTATTATTGACATAATGTCCCATAGTTTAAAATTTCGATTGGAAATTAAAAATACAATTTTTATCAATTGTTTGCCCTATTTCAGATTGAATTTATTGATTACTTATCACCTCTGAAAGGCTCTTCCCATCAATTATAATATCCTCAACTACCATTTCACCTTTATAAATTTTCACCAAAGCATAAACTATATTTTCAGAATCATCTTGCCATTTATCAATTGCAGATTCTATTTCATCAATTTTATATTCATTAATGAAAAAGCCTGACGGAGGAATATTATAAAAATTTAAAAAATTTGTTTCTTTGTCAATATTTACTCGCAAATAATAATCTTCACCCTTGGGAGGTTCGGTCCCTATAGATTCAATAAATAAACTCTTATCATCATCTTGAGAAAAGGTAGCATATCTATTTCTACTTCCCGTAAGGTTTTCACCACCATATTCAAAATAAAGCTTACGAAAGGTCAATTCAATATATTTACCTTTCATATAGTCATAAGGGTCTATCGGTTTAATCTCAATATAGAAAGTTTTTCCTTTTCTTTTAATTTGCTCCTTATGCCAAATCATATAACTAGGTACAAGCAATTGCGCAAGTACAAGTACTATAATAGCAAACACCCAACTACGCTTCATCAATCTTATTGTTTTTAAAAATGAAGAGATTACACAAGAAAAAGATGATTCCAACAAAAATAAAGACAAGTCCCCTCGAAATAAAACTATAATCTTTATTCAAAAACCAATAAAGTAATATCAAACTAATCAGAAATAATCCAATATTTGTTATTGAAAATT
Source organism: Chitinophagales bacterium (assembly GCA_023957235.1). Taxonomy (GTDB): domain Bacteria; phylum Bacteroidota; class Bacteroidia; order Chitinophagales; family JADIYW01; genus JAMLHH01. The sequence goes on from JAMLHI010000008.1 coordinate 114,562, forward strand.
GGTAATTTTTAATGCCTTTATAAATGGTGAACAAACTAATCATAGAAATCAATATAGTCATTGATAAATATCCACTTTTTGAAAAGTAGTCCAATAAAAAGAAAGGAGTAAAAAATATAAATAAATAATTGAAAAACTGTAATTTATAAGAAGATTTACTTTGATTTAAAAGAGTCAAAATAATAAAAAGTAATATTATTGCTGCAATATGAATAGCTGAATCTTTTATAAAATTATAAAAACTAACACCCTCCTGAAAGACATCTCCATCAAAAATCAAAACCCCTAAAATCAAGTTCATCCCTAATATTCCTATCCATTTAAGAGAAAAAGTATATTTGATCCGCTGAACTACAAAAGAATAATTAGATAAAGTGAAAAACAATTGGAACAGCAAAAAATAGGACAGATATAATAACCTTCCACTTTTTTCAGCAAACTGAGCCAAAACACTTATCAATGCAAAAAGTAATAAATAGATAAATCCTTTATTGAAAAAGCTACCTGCATTACTTTTACACTCTTCCAAATAAAACCAAATTACACCCAAATAAACAGGCCAAAAGAAAAGAAGAGAATAAACAACCTGATCTGAATTTTCATTGCTAGTTACATAACAAAATATTACTGACAATAACAAGGTAGAAACACCTGCCACTTTTGATTTTAATAAAAACATCATAGGCATTACTAGGATCATCCAGATGAAAATAAATTGATTTTCATTTCCTAATACATTATAAATCTGACCTATCAAAGCAATGCAAGTTCCTATAGATATCACCAAAAATGCAATTGCAGCTTCTGTCCAGACTTTCTTTTTCAAATAACCATAGATTGAAAATATTTGGCCAATAATGACAATGCCAAAAGCGATAAGAGTCTGTACCAACCGAGACATTTCATCCCAATTATGAGCTACAAGCAAAACAACTCCAAGCCCTACCAGCACTGCTCCAATTATACTGAAAATTACAAAAAGCAAATTGGAATATTTGTTGCTTCTTGACTTGTAATAACTGTCTATATTTTTGGCAACATCCTCAGTAATAATACCTTGTTCCAATAATTCTTTAATATCTTTCTCAATACTCATCTTTAATATTAAGATTTAATTGTTATTTCATATTCTCCTTCAACTTCAATCAAAGCAATATAACCTCCTTCTACAAGATTCAAATTTTTCAATACAATATTAGTACCACTTATTATGGGTTTACCCATCCATTCGGGTATCCATATTTCTGTAACTCCTTTAGTTGTAGCCAAAGCAGACAACTGAAATTGACCAGTATCTGAATCGCTAGTGTATTTTGGACGTTGACCATGAATAGCAATGGGTCGAGTTCTTGAAAGGACTTTTAGAAAAATATCATTTTTCACTCCTGTATATTGGCCTTGTGCATTCAATTCCATGAGATGTAAAGATTTATCCTGATATTGGCCATTCCATTCCACACCGTGAGGGTCTCCAGGAGCTTGGCTCCACTGCCAATAGGTGCTTCCCATCAGGTATTTATCTTCCATTTGTGCAAATCTTTTTAACTTTTCAACTCCTATTGATGGTTCGCTATATACGCCCCATTCACCAATAAAACAAGGTGTCTGATAAGCATCAGCAAGTCCTTTATACAAAGAGAATCCTTGCTCAATAGTGAGGACATTAGAAATTACTTCAAAATAATTATGAGGTGCGAAAACAATATTTTTATCATAAGTAAAATTTGAACCTGCTACAGAAGGGATTTCCTGACCATTAAAAGTGACTGCTGGTTCAAAAAATATCATTTTTATTTTCAATCCTGAATTCAATTCTGTCTGTCTGATTTGAGTAATCAGCTTTGCATAAAAATTACTTAGTTTATTGTGTTGATCTTGTAAGTTTTTATATCCTAGACTCGGCTCATTTATCAAATCATAAGCCACTAAATTTTCATGCTCACCTACAGCTTGAATCAAATATGCCCATGCTTGAATCAAAGCATCCTGAATACCTTCTTTATTATCCCAAAGATTTTGCCAAGCATGAATTACTGCAGAAGAAGACTCCCTGCTTCCCGTCTGACTACATACAGAGGCATTATCTGTCAAGCAAGCCCATTGAGGAGCACCATCCCAGCCTTTTTGTGGATATTGGCACTGATCTTCAGTTTTGCTAAAAATAAATTTAGAATATGCATCTTGATGTAAATCTAAAATAACATTTAGCCCATATTGGTTCGCATCTTCTATCACTTGAGTAATCTGACGAATGTATTCTTGATGATATACTCCTCTTTCAGGCTCCAATTGACTCCAACTAAACAACAATCTAATACAATTCATCCCATATCCAGACATTATCTTGAATTGATCGATATGATGAGTGGCTGTGGTCGGTGCATTAGGATTTCCTCGCCAATAGTCACCCAATACATTATAATTTACTCCTCTCAGAATAACTCGTCTGTCATAATGGTCATATATTCCAGATTGCGCCCCTCTTTTGGCATAAAATCTTCCCAGCTCATATTGAATAGGAGGCGATGATGATTTCTCTTTTTTACAAGATGAAGTCAAAAACAACATACTTGTTAGCAATAAGCATCCTAAAATCTTATTCGTCACAATAGAAAAGTAATTTGATTAGAAATATATGGATTAAAAAATTGAAATTGAATATTTTCAAAAACACTGAGCTATTTATGTGAATACTATTTCATTTATTTCTGTATCTATTAAAAAATTTTAGTAAAAATCAAAAAACATTGAACTGTTCTTTCTTTACATTGATTTTATATTAAATTTGAATATAGTCAAAAGATAAGAAAATGAAAAAAACACTACTCTTATTATTCCTTATAAGCATTACTATTAGTGCTTTTGCGCAAGTTACCATTGTAGGAAAAGTAACAGATAATTCAAAAGAGCCATTAATAGGGGCAAATGTATTGCTGAAAGAATCTGGGCAAGGAACTATTACAGATTTTGAAGGGAATTTTTCTTTAGTCGTTAATAAAAAACCACCTTTTGTACTCCATGTATCCTATTTAGGTTTTCAATCTAAAGATGTCAATATCAATTCATCAACCGACAATCTTTCTATCATACTTGAAGAAGAAAGCTCCATACTAAATGAAGTAGTTATTTCTGCTTCTAGAGTTGAAGAAAAAATTCTAGAATCTCCTGTCACCATAGAAAAATTAGATTTACAAACTATCAAGACATCCGCCTCTCCAGACTTCTTTGAACAGATGACAAAGCTCAAAGGAGTAACCACTGCAGCAGGTTCAATGACTTTTAATGCTATAAATACTAGAGGATTTGGAGGAGTAACAAATAATAGATTTGTTCAGTTGGTAGATGGTATAGATAATTCTGCTCCTTTGCTTAACTTTCCTTTAGGCAACTTGATAGGTCTAGGCGAAACGGATATTAAAAATATTGAATTAGTACCAGGAGCCGCATCAGCATTATACGGACCCAATGCTTTTAATGGAATAATGATTATGAACAGTAAAAGTCCTTTTGACTATGAAGGTCTGACTGTCTCAGCCAAAGTTGGATTTACCTCTGCCAAAAATGAGCGTTCCAGTGGAGGAAGTGGCAAAGCACACCCTTTGTATGGTGCCGATATTAGATATGCCAAAACATTTGGCAAATTTGGCTTCAAAGTAACAGGCAGTTATTTTGGTGCAACAGACTGGCTGGCTAATGATTATAAAACAGATTTGGTAACACATCAATCCTATACAAAAGATAGTTATGTTGACCCTCAAACTGGAGAGAAAGTATTTGGAGATAGACCTTTTGATTTTAATGGAACAAATACTTATGGAGATGAGGGAATATTAGCCAATGTGCCTTTAGGAGAATTGCCAGTGCTAGACCCTGCTACAGCTCAATTGTTTACTGAGATGATTTCTTCTGACGAATCATTTCAAATGCTATTTAGTAGTCAAGAAGAAGCAAAAAATTTTATTACAAAAAACTTTCAATATCTACCAACTATCGGAATTAGAAGAACAGGTCTAACAGAACAAGAGCTTTTAACTGACAGAAAAGCTTCCAGTATTAAAGGAACTGCTTCTTTGCATTATAAACCAAAAGATAATATAGAATTGAGTTATGCATTCAGAATAGGTTCCGGCAACTCTGTATATCAGGGTTCAGAGCGATTTGTTCTCAAAAATTTTTATGCCTTTTCTAATAAAATTGAGGCTGTTGGAAAAAACTTTATGCTCAGATCTTATATGACACAAACCAATGCAGGCGACTCATACAATTTGACTGCATTAGGTAGCTATGCTTTAGAATTAATGTCAGGCACTGAAGACCAATGGGCATCTACTTATCTAGGTAATTTTGTGGCCACATTAATGACTGCCTCTAGACTGAGCGGGGTAAGAATAGACAGAATGAATAGCCGTCCCAACCTACTACGTACAGCATTTGAAGAAGCTAGACTAGCAGCAGATGCAACTATGCCTGCCAAAGGAACGCAAGCATTTCAAGATGCCATAGAAACAATCAGGGGCACTTATTTCCAGCATGCAGATGTAGAAAAAGGAATTTTAGGTGGTGCTGCATTCAAAGATAATTCACGCCTTTTTCATACTGAAGGGACTTATGATTTCACATCCTTGTTGAAAGAAAAAATAAGCATACTTGTAGGAGCCAACCACAGAATGTATAGTCTATTTACTGATGGGACAGTTTTCAATGAAGACCCAGATGGAACAGGCACTAATTCAAGGATTAAGATTAATGAATATGGAGGATTTATTCAAGCTACAAAAAAACTTATTCAAGACAGATGGAGATTGTCTGCATCTTTAAGATATGACAAAAATGAAAACTTTAAAGGCGTCCTTTCTCCACGGGTGGCATCAGTTGTCAGCTTAGGCAAAAATCGTCAACACAATATTCGTACTTCATTCCAAACGGGTTTTAGAAACCCAGATACACAAGCACAGTTTATTTATTTCCCAGTCGCAACAACTTTACTTGGTGGAGCTAAGAAAAATGCTGAAAGATATCATATTTATGAAGGTGGTGCATATACACCTGCTTCATTTGAAAAGTTTAAATCCACTAAAAATATTGATGATTTGGAAGTGTTTTATATGGACTACATTAGACCCGAAAAGTTATCAGCAGTAGAGTTAGGTTATAAATCAGTAATTAAGAATCTCTATATTGATATAAATGGCTATTTTAATTGGTATAAAGACTTCATTACACAAACAACAGTTGTTTTGAAAGATCAAACTACTCAAAAAGGAGTTCCGGTACCAGGCGTATCTAACTATATTGAGAACGGTACGAGTCCAACATATTTTAGACCTTATCACAATGTGAGTGATAGAGTAATTTCTTGGGGTTCAGGTATTGCTTTGAGCTATAAATTGAGAAAGAATTTCATGATTAATACTAACTATAACTACATGGACTTTGATACTAAAGACAATGCAGCTAAGAGTGATATAGACTTCAACTCTCCTAGTCATTTATTCAATGTGGGAATCAGCAATCATGATGTGGCCGGTTCTAACTTTGGATTTAATGTTAGCTACAGATGGCAAAGTGAGTACTTTTGGGTAAGTAGTTTTGGTAGTGGAGACGTGCCTGCTTATGGTAACTTAGATGCGTCAATCTCCTATAATATTAAAAAAGCTAACATGAGAATTAGTGCAGGTGCTACTAATATAGCCGGACCTAACTATCATACCAATATTGGTGGACCAATGGTCGGTAGAACAGGTTTCTTGAGTTTAACTTATGATGGTACTTTGAGTAAAAAGAACAAATAGGTTTAAAAAACGAAATAGTAGTATATAGAAAGGAGCGAGCAGAAATGTTCGCTCCTTTTTATTTGATAAAGACCGTATTTGCCTTTGATTTACTGGAAATCACTTTATACTTTGTGATAATTGTCACCAAAAAGCAATAATGAGGAGCAGTTATTCTATCAAAAACAGACCTTTTTTAATTAAAAAAATATTAAATGCTAAAAAAATAATATGTAAGATATTGATTGTCAGAATAACCATATCATTTAGAATTGTTCTAAATTAGGATTATTTTGCAAATTCTATGATAATTCAAAAATGAGAATGTATTTTTGGGCGATAAAAGTTTTTAAAATGTTCAACAGAGGGAATAAAATAAAATTATTTGCATTTCTTGTTTGCCTTTCGTTTATGATTCCAATCCATGTCTTCGCTTATACACCGGCAGAGATTGATATTAACAATCCTGAACACCAAGCAAGAATAGAAGAAGGTCAGAAATTATTTAAAGCGAATTGTGCTGCATGCCACAAGGTAGATCAGAAGCTAACCGGTCCTGCTTTGGCAGGTGTATGGTCAAATTGGGATTCGCAAGAGGATTTAGTACACTGGGTGCATAATTCGCAAGAAGTGATTGCTTCTGGAAATGCACATGCAAATAAAATATATAATGAGTTCAATAAAATGATGATGCCACCATTCGGTCAATTGAGTGCTGAACAAGTGGTGTCAATCATGGAGTTCTATGTTCAATCTGAAGAATTGGGACTTAAACCGGGTGGTGGCGCTGCTGCGGCTACACCCAATGCTACTGTAAGTGCAGATAATGGAAGTTCTTCTAATTCCGGCTCTAATAAATGGATTTTAATTGCCGCTATTGGTGCTTTGGCTTTGATGGCTTTTGCATTGATAAGTATTACTTCTAAATTGGAAAAAATTGTAGATGTAAAAATTGAAGAAAGAGAAGCCGCTGAAAAAGAAGCGAAGAAAAAAGGAACGGGTAAAAAAATAGTGAGCATCTTGATAATTTTTGGATTGGTCACTCTTGGTTACACGGTAGTGAAAGGCGCCATAGATTTGGGACACAGCCAAGGCTATGAGCCTGAGCAACCTATTAAATTTTCACATGCACTCCATGCCGGTCAAAATAAAATTGATTGCCAATATTGTCACAGCGGTGCCGAAAAAAGCCGTCATGCTGTGATTCCTTCAGTTGCAGTCTGTATGAATTGTCATAAATACGTGCAACAAGGTCC
>JAMLHI010000009.1 GCA_023957235.1 Chitinophagales bacterium
CCGTTAGCGGTCATTGTATTTCTAAAATAAAAACAACAATTTAACTTTCAGAAAGAAAAGAAGTCTAAGTATAAAATTAATTGCAAGTTATGAAAGCTATGAACATTTTATTATTCGTATTGCTGTCATTGCTAAGCTGTAGCAAAGATGACGACCCTATGCAGGAAAACCCCGACACTTCAATGTATTTCCCGGCAAATTCAGGCACAGAATGGGAAACGACCTCTGTTACTCAATTAGGTTGGAACACCAACGCTATTGGCGATTTGAAGAATTTTTTGGCTCAAAAAAATACAAAATCGTTTATGATACTCGTCAATGGCAGGATTGTGATGGAGGAATATTTCAACGGGCATTCCGCTTCTGCCGAATGGGAATGGAACAGCGCAGGCAAAACACTGGTAGCTGCAACAACGGGAATTGCACAACAAGAAGGATTATTGAATATCAATAATAAGGTTTCAGATTATATAGGAACCGAATGGACGAATATGCCTTTGGAAAAAGAAAACCTGATAAAAGTACGACATTTGCTGACAATGACATCAGGTATTGACGAAACCCATCAGCTTATGATACCGTACAATCTCACCTATGTTGCCGATGCAGGGACGAGATGGGCTTATGGCAATGTTTTCCAAAAACTGACAGATATAGTTGCCGAAGCAAGTAATCAAGATTTTGAAACCTATTTTAACGCAAAACTGAAAAATAAAATTGGTATGAATGGCTATTGGAATTTCGGGACAATCTTTACCATATACCACAGCAACACAAGAAGTATGGCAAGATTTGGACTTTTGGCGTTGAATAAAGGAAAATGGAAAGATGAGCAAATAATCAATGAGGCATATTTTACCGAAAGTATCAATTCATCTCAAAACATCAATTCGTCTTACGGATATTTAACGTGGCTCAACGGAAAGGAAAATTTTATGATACCTGGTGAGCAAACCGTTTATAACGGATTTTTAGTTCCCAATGCACAGGCAGATATGTATGCAGCAATGGGTGCAAATGACCAACGTATTTATGTTATACCAAGCAAAAAAATGGTCATAGTGAGAATGGGAAATGCCTCTGACCCGAACAACCCAAATTTTGCAGTTTCAGGATTTGACAATGCACTTTGGGCAAAAATAAACGCTGTAATAAACTAAAAAACAACGAACCGCTAACATGGTATTGCCAAAAGCGGGGCTGAACGGCTTCGACTGAACTTTTTTACTAAATTTAAACTGTGGTATTTCTGTTGAGCGTCAGTGCTAAAAATCCCCGCCTTCGGCAATACCCGAACCGTTGTACAACATTATTTTTTTGACCAATCGTTGCGTTTAATCGGAAGTCTTTTTTGTAAATTTTTGACGAAAATTTACTTGCTCGACGGGTCGACAATACTTTGGTTTTTGCTCCTCCACTTGCGGACGGAGCTGTGCGAAAAATCTGTTTCTAACGGGTCGAAAATAATTAAAAAACTGACCTTTGTGTTTTCCCTTCTTTTCGGTTTGAGAAATTTAATCTTATGTTTTTCGGGCTGACCTGAATGGTTTTGAATCCTCTTTTCTTGCGATTTGAGAGTTATAAGCCTGGTTTGTAACGGATTGACAAATCTCGTTTTTAAACACGGTTTGAGTGTTCTTTTCGTTACGGTTTGAGACCAATCAAGAGTATTTTCTGCGACTTGACAAATCTCGGTTTTTATGAAAACAAAAAAATTAACGTCGTACAACAGGGGTTTGGCGCAATAGGGGTATAACGGTTCAATTTTATTTTTTACTTTTAACAAAATTTTCAACGGCTTGACAGTTCGCGTTTTCATAAATCCCCTACTGCGCCAAGCCCCAACCCGTTGGCGGTCATTGTAGAAGACGACTCCGAAACAGATAACAAATAAAAATATGAATCAATCATTCCAAAGACAGCAGCTAATACGACTATGCAAAAAGGCAGAGTATATTGACTATGGAATGACTATCAATCAACTTACTGATTCACTTGATGCATCATATGAAGAAATAGCAAATGACTCTTTTGATTTCTCACTCAAACAAGTCAATGAATACTTTTTGACTAAAGACCTTCCTAACAAACTAATCTTAAGGAAACTCAATGATAACATCAAAAGAATTTACAAAGACGAACAAGCTAATAGACGAATAATAATATCTCAAGTAAAAACATTACTTTCAGAAACTTGCCCTTTTTGGGTAATTAAAACAGACATTAAGAGATTTTATGAAAGCATTGACAGAGAAAGAATGATTTCAAAGTTTCAAGATGATTCAATGTTGTCTTATCAATCAAGGTTTCTATTGAAAAAGGTTTTTGAAAACCCAATATTGACAGGAAAATCAGGAGTACCAAGGGGTATGAATATTAGTGCAACAATGTCTGAACTTTATATGCGTAAATTCGACAAATGGATTCGTACTTATGATAGTGTTTATTATTATGCAAGGTTTGTAGATGATATAATAATATTTTCAAATTCCATTAAGGATTCTTTAAATCTGATTGCAGACTTGAACCCTAAACTGAATGCACTTGCTGAAGGACTTTCAATAAATCAGAATAAAACAGAATTATTTGACGGAAGGAGTTTGGAAAAACTAAACATTACGAATGGAAACAGAATTCATAAAAGTCTAAAGCATAAACTTGATTATTTGGGCTATTCTTTTTCAAAAAGAATTATTCCTGAAAAAATAGTATTGAAAAAATTTCAGAATATTAATAAGCTAAGATATACCCTTGAAGAAAAGTATTCTGTTATCGAAAATAATCCAGTATCCGTAATTTTATTAGACACTATTCAACGTGAAAAATACAGCAGTCTAATTGTTTCTATTGCTGATAAAAAAGTGAAGAAGATAAAGACAAGAATCATTAAAGCACTTCTCGATTTTTCTAAAAATAAAAATTTTGATTTACTAGAGAAAAGAATTCAATTCTTGACAGGAAACTACAGTATCCGAAAAAGCGAAGAAGGTAATTCCTTAAGAGCAGGTATATATTACAACTATTTGCAGGTTACAAATCATTCTGTTTTCATAGAACTAAATCAATTATTAAGAAAATCTATCTTTTCTAGAAACCTAAGCTTTGGTGCAAAAATTAGCCTAAGTAGAGTTCAAAAAAATAAGCTTAGTAAATATTGCTTTATAGCAGGTTTTGAGAACAAGGTACATTTCGAGTTTTCATATAACGAAATGCAAGACATAATAAAGTGTTGGTAGATGAAGAAAAAACTTACAATAAATAAAGATGATAAAGCCAGAATACTTTTAACGGAGCTTTTGCCGTATGAAGTGCCTATGCTTTTTTCTAATGAAGGATTTTATCAACTCGTCTCTACAAAAAAGGTTATCCCATTTTTTAAAAGAATTAATGAACTAGCACAAGCAAAAAAGGATGCCAAAGGAAGAAGGTATGGAATTCCTTTTAACTATGAAATCCGAAAGAATATTGAAGGAGATACAAGAGCACTCAGTATAATTCATCCATATTGCCAAATAAATTTTATTGAATTGTATGAAAAATATGATTCACTAATGCTGCATTTATGTTCGAAAAACCCTGATTCACTTAGGAAAATATCTAAAGTTGCAAAGTTTATCTATTCGCCAGAATTCGTTTTTCCAGAAGATGCACATAAAGATGCTGAATTAGAAGTTGAACCCGAAGTACTAGATGTAGAAACCCAATATCTTCAATCATACTTTACCTATTATCCATATGACCTTATATACAAATTCTATGAGCGTCAAATGTTCACAAGATTAGAGCAACGCTTTAATTATATGATGGAGTTTGATATAAGTAAGTGCTTTTATCATATCTATACTCATTCTATTACTTGGGCTGTAAAAGACAAAGAATCTGCTAAAAGAAATGCAGCAGAAGATTCCTTTGAGAACACATTTGATAAATTAATGCAACTTGCAAACTACAATGAAACAAATGGAATCGTTGTAGGCCCTGAAATTTCTAGAATATTTGCAGAAATTATTCTTCAGCAAGTTGACCTGAATGTTTTAAAAAGACTCGAAGAACGTCAATGCAAGTATGGCGTTGATTTTGAAGTCAGAAGATATGTTGATGATTATTTTGTTTTTTCAAATGACCCTAAAATCCTTGAAACTGTAAAAAAGGAATTTCAGAAGGAACTTGGTTTTTATAAATTGTACTTAAACCCATCAAAATCCGATATAAAAACTCCTCCTTTTATAACGAACGTTACGGTTGGGAAACGTGAGTTACAAGAACTTTTAGTAAGTCGATATAACTCTTTTTTTGAAACCAAAGAAAAGACAATTGAAGGTTCTGAAAAAAAGGAACTTGTCAAAGTCTTGACAAGAATCAGACAACCATATAGTATCTCACAGAAATTCATTAAAGACTTTCAATGCATAGTAAAACGAAATAACTTAACATATGATATTTTAAGCAAAGACATAATCAGATTCTTCAAAAGAAAATTTACAAAAATCCTAAAGGAAGGTGAACTTGAAAAAGACAAAGAAGTAGTTGAAAACTTGTTTATTACGCTTTTCGACATTTTATTTTACGCTTACTCTCTAAATATCAATTCTAATACCACATTTAAACTTGCTCAAATAATCGTACTTGCTTGTAAGTATTTAGAAAATCAAAAAGCAGACTTAAAACATACTGTATATTCTAAGATTTCAAAAGAAGCAGATTTTGTCTTGACCAACTTTTACAGAAAGTCAAAAACTACTGAAACCAATATTGAGATTTTAAATCTAATATTAGCACTTAAAAAACTTGATGAAAGCTACGCGTTAAGCGTAAAGAAATTGAAAGAGTTATTTGGCATTGATAAAAAAGAAGGACTTAAAAGTTTAAACTATTTCCATATTATTACTCTATTATATTATATCGAAAACAAGGCGATTTATTCTGAATTGTTGTCAGAAATAGAAAATTTAGTTGAAAATAGATTTCAAGATGACGAAGATCCCTTCTCAAAATCGGAATTGACTATGTTATTTTTTGACTATATTAATTGCCCCTTTGTAAGCGACAAAAGCAAAAGAAGCATATTAAGAAGCTCAAAATATGCAACAGCTAACCTTGCCGATAAGATTAAAGAGATAACAGAAATTGGGATTTGGTTTATGAATTGGGATACAGAAATAGATTTGGAAAGAGTATTAAAGAAAAAAGAATGGGGTTCATCATATTAAGACTTTGGGATTGGTGCTGTAAGAGCAAAGGGTTTCGCAAGAAATCTGAATACGACTTGACTAATGTTTTTGAGACGTCTTGGAAACGGGTTAAGTTGAGTTTGAAGCAATTCGAACACCACACACGACAACTTACAGTTACCAATCCCTCTTTTTTTAATGAGCACCCGAAAGAAGAACAACGAACCGCCAACATCACCTATACGCAAGCAGGGGTTTCGTGCTTCGTAAGACAGGAAAGTGCTAAATTTGAAGTTCAGTTCTTCGTAGGAAGTTCAGTGGTTAAAATCCCTGCCTGCGTATAGCTGAGAAACGTTAGCGGCAAGTTTAGACACACATGATAACAACAATAGTTTAAATAATTTATAATTTCACAATAACCAAATAAAATCAACAATCATGAAAAGAATACTTTTATCACTTACTACAGCGTTAATTCTCGCATCATGCGGACAAAATCCATCTATTGAAAACAAGTATGAAAACCAACTTGAAAAACAGTTGAAATTGATGGAAGATAACGGTCAATTATCCAATCGGGATGCACAGTTGATAGCAAGATATATTGATGCCACGAAATATGATACATCATATGCATCAGTAGAAGGAAAAACCTTTAAAGAAATCCTTGCCTTGGTAACAAAAAAAGTTGAAAGGGATGATGTAGTTAGCGACCCTGCCAAAATAAATCTATTACTAAGCGATGCAGAAGCCGCTTTATCCACGGTAATCTGTGCCAATCAGCCAACTCCTTCTGGTTTTGTAATTACAAGTTACGGGAATAGTATGTCTTGCCCTGGTTGGACTCCAGGAGGTATGAATACAAAGACAATAACACGACCTAGTAATAACATGACAATCTGCACAACCTCTCCTATTCCAGACGGATACGTTGTAACAGGCTATGGAAACAGCATGTCTTGCCCTGGTTGGAATCCAGGTGGTATGAATACTATGACAATTTCAATACCTGGTAATACTGCTACAATTTGTGCAAGTTCTCCTGTTCCTAATGGATATGTAGTTGTTGGTTATGGAAATAGTATGTCTTGCCCTGGTTGGACACCAGGAGGTCAAAATACAAAGACCATCAGGAGACTATAATGAAAACCAGCCGCTAACAAGGAGTTTGCGATAGCGGGGGTTCCGTGCTTCGCAGACACATTTGTGCAAGGTGAAAGTTCAGTTCTCCGAATGAACTTTAGTGCTAAAACTCCCCGCCATCGCAAACCCCCGAACCGTTATGGGCAACCTTAAAAAACGGCACAACAATTAAAAACATAAAACAATGAAAAAAAATCTTTCAATTTTATTCGGACTTTTTTTGACAGCTACGACAGCTTTCGGACAACAAGTCATTGACGTAACTGACCAAACAATTCGTTTAGGGGGCAATAAAGAAGAAGAACTATTTTACGGATTCGCAGAAGGCGACAAAATAATATTCAGTTTTGAAGAAGCAAATAATAAGGAACTTAAAGAAGTTGAAATTGTAGAATATCCCAACAACTCAAGATTTTCAGACTACAAAACAAAGAAAATTGAAAACAAAACAATAACAGTTAATAAAACAGGAGTGTATATTTTTAGATTTAAGAATTCAGCAATTTCTGGACGGGTTTGTAAAATCAAAATTCAACGTATTCCTGCAAATGAATCTTTTAATAATTTCAACACAACTGTTACGTGGGAGACAAGACAAGAAACAACTTATAATAATTACACCAAGGATGTTATAGTTGGATACGATACTACTTACATTCAAAAGACGAAAAAGGAATTGGTGAAAACAGAACTCTCAGAAGATATGATAATGGACAAAAATGAACGAGTTCACTCAATAAACAATCTTGACTATAAAAATTACAAAACCGTTCAAGTAACCTTGCCACAAAACGAAATTTCTACATATAAAACTAAAAAAATCATTTCTTGGGCTTATTGGATTGGGGTAGGTAAAGAATCTTCTGAAGCTTGGGCGAAAAATGTAAAGACGGTTTCAAATGTTGCTTCGGGTGCCTTGACTATTATGGGTGGTGGTCCACTCGCTGGAATTGCAGTAGGTGCAGTTACCAATTTAGCAATGCCGACAACTGGAGAAGATGTTGCTTATTGGTTTATACCTGACTATCAGAACGCCCAACTATTTTTAGCCAATCAAACGTTTAACCAGTTTGATAAAGGAAAAGGAGTTGCTGCTTTTGGAAAAAACAGTAACAGAACCCAAGGCGTTTTTTATATTGGTCTATTAAATGACAACCAATTTCAAGGCATTGACGCAAATGTTAAAATATCCGTGATTTGGGAAACTAATTACTATGAAGACAAACAATATACTGAAATGAAGGTAACACCACGGTATGAAAAGAAACAGTTTTCAGACCCGATAATTAAGACATTTAAAGTTCCTGTGACTGGTCAATGATAAGAAAGGCAGCCCATAACAGCACCTACAAGAAATTGGCGGTTCAGTGGTTAAATGAAGTCCGGTTTTTCAATCAAACTTTAGTGCAGGTTGACAGTTTTGTGCTTCGAAATCGCCAACTTCTTGTAGCTGCCAACCGTTAGGCGTAATTGCACCGACACAACACAGCAAACATTATGACAGAAGTAAAATCGCATCTTGACGACATACGAGGACAAATTTTAACCGAACTAAACAAAGCTAAGTTTAGCATTTTCGTTGCTTCGGCATATTTTACAGACTATGAACTAGCAAACAAACTTGCAGACAAAGCAGAACGTGGACTTTCGGTTGACCTTATAATATCAAACTCAGACATTAACGACTCTAGCGAAACCATTTTTGAAAATCTTCGAGACAAAGGAGTAAATGTTTACAAAACTGGTGCAGCAGACTTTAGACAAGGTGCAGTAATGCACAATAAATTTTGCGTCATTGACTATGAAACAGTCATAACAGGCTCATATAACTGGACAAGACAAGCAGCAATAAATGAAGAAAATATTGTTGTTTTCAAGGATAAAAAACAAGCAGACCAGTTTTTACAAAAGTTCTATTCTTTAAGAAAAGAAGGCGGGCTTTTTTCATTCTTTGATAACGAAATTGAAATCAACCTTTCTCTAAACAAGAATGTTGTTGAGCAAGGACAAAAAATAAAAATAAGCTGGAAAGTTTCAAATGCAGAAATAATCTCAATCAATCAAATTGGTGCGGTTGAAAATGAAGGAGAAGCTGAAATAACAATAAATGATGATACATTAATAATTCTCGAAGCAGAAAATAAATCATCAGAAAAGCAAAAAGCAAAATCGGTTTTAGTCAAAATGATTCGTGAGCCAATCATAACATTTGACATCTCTACTCAATTCATAATACGAACACAAACTGCCCAACTCAACTGGTCAGTTGAAAATGCAGAAACGGTAAAAATAGAACCGACTATTGGAAGCGTTGAAGTAAAAGGAAGCAAAACAATAAATCCATTTGAATCAACAACTTATACAATTACAGCAGTTGGCTTGACGGAATCAACAACCCGAACAAAAGTTGTTACACTAAATGTTTATCCAACTCCAGTTTTAGAAAGGCTGCAAATTCCAACACCTTCAAATATAAGACTTGAGGCATCTTTTGAAAATTCAAAGATTGATTTACCGAGCATCTTAAACATAAATTCAATTGAGAAATTCTCATTTAATGTGCCGAAAATTCGGCAACTAAATTCTGAATTTATACCAAATAGACCAACGATTAATAATTTGGCAACAGCATTAAAAATACCGAAAAAAGAATTATACGCATCAATCGGAGAATCTGAAAATAAATTAAAGTCTATACTTTTTAATGGTTTAGTGCGAATATTTTCCAAGAACCCAAAAATGAGCGAAATCATTAAAACAGTAAGAAAGAACTATGAATAATTTGAAAAACTTCTTTTGGTTTTGTTCAGGAGCAAACCAAAATTTATTAAAACGGTGTCCGACAGAATCAAGCAAATATGTTGGTATTGGTGCAACTGTATTTTTTACAGGTTTGCTTGCTGCAATATCATCAGGCTATGCACTTTATACCGTTTTTGAATCCTTTTGGGGTTCGTTTTTCTTTGGTTTAGTTTGGGGCGGAATGATATTTAACCTTGACAGATTTATTGTTTGTAGTATGAAAAAACGTGGCATCTTTTGGCAAGAATTTAAAGTTGCTGTTCCACGTTTGATTTTGGCGATACTTCTTGCATTAGTAATTTCAAAACCACTTGAATTGAAAATATTTGAAAAGGAAATAAATAGAAAAATTGATTCAAAAAAGAGCGAAGAGACAATCAAGGCAAAAACAGCAATAAATAATGGGTTTCCAGAAATCACAGAATTGGAAAAGAAAATTGCGGTATTAAAAAATGAAATTATTAGCAAGGAAACTTATCGTAACCAAAAGCAACAAGAATATGACTTTGAAAGATTTGGAAAGAAAACCTCTGGGACAACAGGTATTCCTGGAATTGGAACAAATGCACTCAAAAAAGAAATTCAATTAAATGAAGCTGAAACGGATTTAAAACAAACAGTAAATAGAAATCAACCGAAAATTGACCAATACGAAATAGACATTAAGAAACTATATTCATTAAGAGACAATGAGTTTTCAAATCAAAAACCAAACATTGACAAGTATGATGGACTTGCAGCAAGAATTGATGCTTTGAGTGTGTTATCAGCCGAGAGCAATGCTATGAACCTTGCAAACATATTTCTCATTTTGCTTTTTATTGCAATTGAAACTTCGCCAATTTTTGTAAAACTTATTTCCGCAAAAGGACCTTATGACGACTTGCTTGAAAAACACGAGCACAGTATTGAAAATTTCAAAATAGAACAAATGTCTAAACTCAACCAAAAGACAAATGAACGACTTGAAATTGTAATACAATCAGGCAACAATGCTGTAAGAGAAGAATTAGAGGGCAACAGAAATTTAATGAAACGCATCATTGAAGCAGAGACAGAACTTGCCCAAGAATTGATTAACCAATGGAAGGAGGATGAAATGGGGAAAATCAAAACTGGCAGACACAAAAAAGACAACAAAGCGTAACAAAATGGACGGACAGAAAAAGCAACATACGCCTAACAGCGGTTTGGCAAAAGTGGCGGTTTCGTGCTCCGCAGACACATTTGTGGTAGCCGAAAGTTTGGTTCTCCGCATCAACATTTGTGGTAAAAATCGCCACCTTCGCCAAGCCGCCAAACGTTATGCCTCACCCTAAAAGACGACACCACCGACAATAAACGAACAGAAAAGGAAGGACAGAATGCCAACGCTTCAGCAAAATCAAAAGAGCTGCAACCCAACGCTCAAAGCCAACGCAATGCAGCACATTTGCTTTTGCCCCAACACACCGACCAAAAAACGAATTAGTTTCATATATAATCAATATCTTTGCACCGAATGCAATTTAGATGAGCCGAAAAGCAATAAATAGAATCAAGGTAGTACTGGTTGAGAAGAACCTAAGCAGTAAATGGCTTGCTGAACAACTTGGTAAAAACGAAGCAACAATTTCAAGGTGGTGCACTAATGACGTACAACCTACTTTGAAAACATTGGCTTCAATTGCTGAATTACTTGGTGTTCAGATTACTGACTTGATAAACAACGAACAGAAATAGATTAATGGATAACGCAACCAAAATATTAGAACTAAAGAAAAAGCTTTCTGAAGAAATTCAGAAGGAGAGTTCTGATAATAATGTGATTTTAGCTCTATCCAGTGAGATTGCAAAACTTGATGATAATCAAGTTAGATTTTCTGTAGATGCGGGAATTATAAACAGACTTGGAAAAGAACTAGTAGGAAAACACGAAACCGCAGTTTCTGAATTAGTCAAAAACGCTTTTGATGCTGATGCAACAGAAGTCAATCTAGTTTTTGAAAACGCTTGGAATGCTGGCGGTACGTTGACCATTGAAGACAATGGAACCGGAATGACAAAAGACCAATTGATTAATGGTTTTATGAGATTGTCCTCCTCAGATAAAATTCACAACCCAATTTCTGATAAATATAAAAGAACAAGAGCAGGAAGAAAAGGAATTGGTCGTTTCGCAACACAAAGATTGGGAAGTAAACTAACCATTATAACTCACACTGCTAAGAGTGATTCCTCGATCAAGATTTCTATCAATTGGAATGATTTTGAAACTGACAAGGATTTACTAAGTATCTCAAATAACATTGAAGTAATTCCTAAAACAAAACAAGAGGGTACTACTTTAATTATAGAAAACCTCCGAGATAGTTGGTCAGACAAAATGATACAACGAGTATTTAGATACACCTCTGAACTTTTGCAACCGTTTCCCTTATCAAAAAAGAATAAAGATGAAGCAGAATCTTCAATAGATTTAGGTTTTAAAAGCTTCTATTTCAGACAAGAAGGTCAAGAATTAATTCCAATTATTGACGAAGAAGAAGCGATTTTTAAACACGCACTTGCTGAAATCGAAGGCTATGTTTTGGATGATGGTCAAGGATGTTGGGCGTTAAAAAGTGAGAAATTAAATTTTCCTCAAGATATTTTTTTAATAGGCAATGACGAGAAAAATAGAGATAACCATACTGAACCATTTAACCTCATTAAAGGAGTACACTTTAAAGTTCATTATTTCATTTATGAACCAACCTTATTCGCTCCAGGCACATTTACTTTTATAAGAAACCTAGCATATGAAAAAGGCGGCATTAGGCTATATAGAAATGGCTTCCGAGTTCTTCCTTACGGTGAACAAGGTGATGATTGGCTAGGATTGGACAAATCAAACAATAGAAGCAGCACTCTTGGACCTCATATGAATATTTGTTTTTTTGGATTTGTTGAAATTGAAGACAGTCAAGGCGATAAATTTGAAGAGACATCTAGTAGAGAGGGACTTATTGAGAATGATTCTTCAAGAGAACTTATTGATTTTGTTTATAGGTCTTTGATAAGTGCTGTACAAAGAGTTTCACTACTAAGAGGAAGGAAAGCAACAGCGTCACAAAAAGACTTTAAGAAGAAAGAAAACAAGCCAATTGAAAAAATTGAATCTGCTGTAAGTTTTTTAAAGGAGCTCATCTCAATTAAAGATATTTCAACTCACCCCTCTTTTGATAGGTTGATAAATACTATTGAAGAAAAAAAGGAATTGGAGGAGAATATTGTAAAGATTCAGGAAGCAATTGAAGAAGAAAAGTTAGAGAAACAAGCCTTAATTGATGAAATCAATATGCTAAGAATCCTCGCAGGCTTAGGATTGGTGATTGGAGAATTTATACACGAAGTTCAAAGATTTTTACCGGGTTTTGATGCCGACATAAAATATTTAAAAAATGCAGTAAAAGAATATAAAGAAGTCTATGAGCGGACTGAGTTATTAGAAACAAATATTAGGTCTTTTTCATCATACACTTCTTATTTTGACAAAACCATATCTAGAAATGTTTTAAGAGAATTAGAGCCTATAGAATTAAGAGTTGTGGTAAGACGCTTCATTAGTATAATTCAAAATGACTTAAAAAGAGCTGAAATTGAATTTATTGAACCTGAATTTAAGGGGTACGATTTATTTACGATCCCTATGCATCCATCTGAATGGGCGTCAATCTTATTAAACTTATATACAAACTCAAAAAAAGCTATTTACAGAAAAAAAATTAAAGGAAAAATGTTTATTGAATGTGGGATTGAAAATCAAAATGTTTATTTAGAATATTCTGATAATGGTGATGGAATTCCTCCTGAAAATGAAGATACTATATTCAATGCATTTTATACAACCACATCAGCTGCAAACCACAGCGGAAATGATGTTGATAGTTTGATAGGAACAGGATTAGGATTGAAAATAGTAAAAGATATAGTTGAATTTTACGGAGGACAGATTTTTGTAACCAGTCCTTCATCAGGATTTAAGACGACAATTCGTATAGAAATACCCAAAAATAGCAATGAAAATGAGTGAAGTTAAATATTTATATATAGATGATGAAAATGATGAGTCAATTGACTCATTAATTAATGGTTTCAATGACCTAAAAGAAATTTATGTGGAGAGAATGCCTATCTCAAAGGGTTTGAATTTTTCTGACTTAAAGGACTCCATTTTAGATAGAATAAAGAGTAATAAATTCCAAGGTTTACTAATCGATTTAAGGCTTGACGGTACAGGTCCTGATCATCTTGAATATAGTGCAATTTCAATAAGTTCAGAGCTTAGGTCTATTGCGGCCAGAAATGAGACTCCTTCTTTTCCGATAGTGTTGTGTTCTACCATTGACAAAATTCGTGAAACATACAATGCTGACAAAACCAGCCAAGATTTGTTCGATTATACTTTTAAGAAATCAGATGACCCCAACTACCCTAAATTTTCTAGAAAACTACTATCACTAGTAAGAGGTTATCAATACTTGAATGATGGGGTTGATAATCTGGAATTAATCTACGGTCGAAAAGATTTAAATACACTAGACGCTAGAATTTTTGAAAGGTTTTTAGACCAAGAGACTGTTCCTTATGATTACTGTCACTTTACCATAAAAACACTTTTTCATTGTACCAATCCTCTAATTAAAGAAACTATTTTAGCCTCACGACTTGGCATTGATATTCAAGAGTCAAATCAATCTTGGATAAAGCTAAGGGATTCTATATTTATTGAGGCAAAATATCAAGGTCTTTTTTATGATGGTTGGGATAGATGGTGGTCTGATGTTATAATTAGAATATTTAAAGATATTACAGGTGAAAAACTTTCATTTTTAAATGCAGATGAAAGAGTTGCTCTTCTTACCAAAAATACAGGTATAGAAGGTTTAGTTGCAGCAAAACCGATAAAACATAATGTTAGCTCTGAATTTTGGACAATCTGTGAAGCCTATAAAAAACCATTAGACCCACTTGAGGGATTTAGGATACAAACATCAATGGCGTTAAAAACTTGGCAAGAACCAAAGTATTTATCTCTAGATGCCATATTAGAACAAGTAGGGGTTGAAAAAAACTTAAAACCACATTACTCCGAAAAAGAAAGAATTGAAGAATTAAAGAAAACACTGAAGTAATGGCGGTTAGTTCTAAAAATATGGCATTTAGAAGAGATAGAGCTTCTGAGTTACGACAAATTGCTGACCTATTAGACAAACATATAGGTGATGCAAACACCTACTGTATTCATAACGCTATTGCTTTACTTCAAAATAGCGAAATAATTCCTGTTTTGAAAGATGGAAGTACAGATGAAAATATTTGGGGCTATGATATTGTGGACTTTGAGCTACCAGTAGAGACAATTAAACACATTAAACCTGATGACATAAAAGATGCTAAAGCTATTCTTAACCTTAAATTAAGAGCTGACATAAGAAAGTGGAATACTTTTGAAGACCCACTAATTGAGTTATCATTTGATGTAACATTAAAAGGAATTGGGAAAAGCGTTTATTTTTTTGGTTTTCATATTGATAAGCATACTTCTACTACACATAGTGATGAACCTCACCCAATTTATCATTTACAATATAATTTAAACCCTCGAAAGTCTGAAAAACCTAATCTAGGTGAAATATTCTACATAGATACACCAAGAATTATGCATAAACCGCTAGATTTTATATTAGGAATAGGTTTTCTTACTTCTAACTTTTACCCTACAGCATATAGCGTATTAATTGAAGATGTCAACTATATTAAGCTTTCTAAAAAATATCAAACAAGTGTTTGGAAACCATATTTTCACACACTTGCTAATCATTGGAAACCTTTTGTGGAAGGGAATATTACTTGGAAACCAACTAGTCTAATTTGTCCTATATTACAATGAGAAACGCATTCAAATATTTAAGTCAATATTCTACAACTCCAAAAGATGTGGACAGGCTTATTATTTCTGCATTTCTTGAAATCAATAAATTAAAGCCGAAGAAAAATAATTTACTCAAGGCATACTCAATTAATAGCGAAAATAAGGAGGAGCACTCGTTTCTTCTTGAATTTGTGTCAATAGTCTTTTCGGATACAAAAGTATATGGATTCGAAGAACTTATAGAGCTTTTTGAATTTGTTATCTCTCCTGAGGACAGAATTATAAATGGTGCGATTTATACACCTCAAAACATCAGGACTTTTATTGTTTCAGAAGCATTTAAGAAAATCAAATCAATAGATGATTCAATTAAAATTTCTGATATAGCAATGGGTTGCGGTGGGTTTTTGTTTAATGCATCTATTGAATTAAAAAAGAAAACAGGCAAAACTTACTCTAAAATATTTAGAAACCACATCTTCGGTTTAGACATCCAAGAGTATTCAGTCAATCGAACTAAGTTGCTTCTCTCCTTATTGGCTTTGCAATCAGGAGAAGATATAGAAGAATTTCAGTTCAACTTATTTCAGGGTGATTCTCTAGATTTTGATTGGACTACTGCGATAACTGACTTCAATGGATTTTCCATTATTCTAGGAAACCCACCATATGTTTGTGCAAGAAATCTTGACAAAGAAACTAAAGAAAAATTAAAGAATTGGGAGGTTTGTCAATCTGGCAATTCAGACCTCTATATTCCATTCTTTCAAATTGCAATTGAGAATTTGGCTGAAAATGGTACTCTTGGATTCATCACTATGAATTCATTTTTCAAAAGTTTGAACGGAAGGGCATTAAGAGACTATTTTCAAAGAAATGAACTTGCCATTTCAATTATAGACTTTGGCTCTGAGCAGGTTTTTAAATCCAAGAATACTTATACGTGCATATGTTTCATTGAAAACAAGGAACAGCAATTCATTTCGTACACAGAATCAGCAACAAAAAAGCTGGCGGGCAAACTCACTTTTAAGAAAATAAAATACAACATTCTTGATTCTAAAAAAGGTTGGAATTTAAAGGACAACAAGACCATTTCTAAAATTGAATCAACAGGTATTCCATTTGGTGAACTTTACCAAACGAGACACGGTATTGCAACCTTAAAAAATGACATATATATATTTAGACCCATTGACGAAGACGAGAACTTTTTCTATCTACAAAACGGAAGTCTTTACAAGATTGAAAAAGGCATTTGCAAGGATATTGTAAACTCGAATAAGTTAAGCAGAGAGGTTAGTCTAAATAACCTTAAGGAGAAAGTGATTTTCCCATACGACCAACAAGAAAAACCTAAGCTTCTTGATGAAAATTTAATGAAGGAAAGTTTTCCTGAAGCATATAAATATCTACAGAACAAAAGAAAGATTTTAGGCGAAAGAGACAAAGGTAAGGGTAACTATGAAAAATGGTTTGCTTTTGGTCGAACGCAATCACTAGAGAAGATTAAAAACAAAATGTTCTTCCCTAAGTACTCAGACAGGACACCAAATTTTATTATCAACTCGGATGACGACTTGCTTTTTTACAATGGGTTAGCGGTAGTTGGTAGTTCAGAGACAGAAATGGAAATCATAAAAAAGATAATGGAATCCAGCATCTTCTGGTATTACATCAAGACGACAAGTAAGCCCTACTCTTCTGACTACTATTCTCTGAATGGAAATTACATCAAACATTTTGGAGTTTGTGAGCTGACAGATAAAGAAAAGAAATTTTTAATTGAAGAGACTGACCAAAATATATTGAATGAATTTTTTGAGGACAAGTATGAATTAAAAGTAACATAAGCCAACGCTTTTGGTGGCACATTTGCAAAACCGCTCAAGCCAACACACAAGCCAAGTTTTGCAAAAGAGCCACCAAGCCAACGCACCAAAACAGACTCGAAATGACAACGAAGCAGACGACAGAAAAAGAAGGGCGAAGGCATAACATCACCTATACGCAAGCAGGGGTTTCGTGCTTCGTAGGACAGGTAAGTGGTAAATTTGATGTTCAGTTCTTCGTAGGAAATTCAGTGGTTAAAATCCCTGCCTGCGTATAGCTGCCAACCGTTATAGGCTATGGTAAAACAACATTCCGTCACATATTAAACGAGCCGAATCAAATAGGATGACTGAACAAAATGGCAACAGACAAGAATAATTTTAAAATCTCAAAATTGCATATCAATTTATTTGATAAACTACATAAATTATATGTGGATGAAAATGATGTAGAATTATTACGGTCAAATTTTGATTTAGACATTCAAGAAGCCATTGATATTTCAAATAGTGCTGGAGCATTCAAATTTCTGACTGAATTTAATACAAACATAGACGCTCAAAGTATCGGATTTAAAGGGAAACAAGATTTTAGAATTGCATTTCACTTGTGGTTACAATCTAAAGATTGGAAAGGCACAAAAAGAATTACAAACTTAGACAGGCTTTTAAGGAAACTGCGTTCCTTTAATAGAGAGGTAACATACGAAAATCAATTAAGTACACTCATTGATAAAACAAAAGGAAATAAAAACAGTCTAAAGTTTAACAATGAACAAATCGAAATTTTGAAATTGTCTTTTATTCCTGATGATTTTGAAAACACTTACAAATCCTATCTTCTAAAATGTCAAACCAATAACATTACCCCTGACTCGTCCTAAAATAGGTTTACACTCAATAGTGTAAAAACGATTAGAAAAAAATAAAGATACTTCAGAACTCCAATATTACTGCTATCTAAAAGCTGGATTTACCTATAAAACTTAGAACGAAACACTACGAAAAGAATATCAATCTTCTATTGACAAAATATCGATAGGTTTTTCTTTATTGCAGATTGTACTGAATAAGTTTAAATATTCATTGGCCACCTTATTCCAACTATATCTATCAAATAAAAATCGGGCTAGATCATCAGGATATTGATAATCTTTTAAAAATTTATTATAGTAAAAATCAGCAACATTTTCTGCTATAGAGGACGGATTATTATATCTAATAAAATCTCCATTAACTCCCTCAATAATCAACCCTTTTGTACCACTCACCTCAGTGCAAAGTACATAAACACCTCTAGATAAGGCTTCTAATACCGCCATTGACATTGCTTCTTCTCTACTAGGTAAAATTAGAAGATCTACATTTTCATAATTCTTTAGTACATCATAATGGCTGACCTGTCCAAGTACCTCTATGTTTCTCAATTCTAATTGCAATGCCCTTTTTTCAACCTGAGACTTTAAAGGTCCTTCACCAATCATAATAAAATGAGCTGGAATATTCAACTGATTGATGAGCTTACAAGATTCTACAAAAGACAGAGGGTCTTTCTGCTCTACCATTCTACCTACAAATAAAATTGAAACATTTTTCTTTTGGCTATCAAATCCCGATTTATAATGTTCCATCAACATACCGTTGGGAATAACAATATTTTTAGGTGTTTTTGAGCCTAAAAACTTATCCGCATTTATTTTCAAATCTTCTGTAAGAATGATATTTTTAGAAGATTCTATCATGATTTTTTTTATCCAAGGATATGCCAAAATGTGCCAAGCCAACATTTGTTTTGGAGCAAACCATGGAATATCATGACCATGACTCAATATCACATAGGGAATATTCCATCTTTTCTTAACATATTGTGCTACTATACCTCCAGGCAAAGTAAAATTGGCAAGACAAATATCAAAAGATAATTCAGCTGGAAATTCTTTGAAATATTTTCTTGCTGCCAAAGCCCAAGACATCATTTCAAGAGGGTTGGATTTATAAGCCACTTTTCTTTTAGATTTTAAACGTACAATTGTCAAATTCCCATCCGAACTAAATTCTGGTTCTCCAGGAAACCAAGTAGTCACTATATAAACTAAATATCCTTTATTAGCAAATCTATCAGCCAAATGTTTAGTAACAATACCCGCCCCTCCTCCTAAAGGTGGATATTCATAATTTAAAATCAATATTTTTAATAATTCTGACAAGATAAAATCGAGATATTATGCTAAAATTAAAAAATTAAAATCATTGGCTATTGAAATCATAATGACAAAATTGCTCCTCATGAAGGATTTCCATTTCTCAACTATCTTCTTATCAAATTTTATGGCAAATTAAAGGATTGAGGTTCTACTTTGATATCTCTTTCTGGTAACAAATAAGGAATTAATCCTGCTTTTAAAATCAATTTTGAAGCTTGTCTAGTATGTATAAATTTCACAAATCCAATTCCATCTTGATTGGAAATATTACAATATAAAATTGTATATGGAATCACAAATGGCCATTCTTTAGTATATATCGTTGATTGAGAGAGGAAAATATTTTTCTGTCCTGAAATGCCCAACCATCTGAATTGAGGAACAACCTCTTTAGATTTAGGATCATAATTATCACTCACTAAAGAGAAAGGCAATAATCCAATATAATCAGGTTCAGCTTTCAAAAAAGATTTTAACTCATCGATATTGGCAACAATTTTTAGATTTCTATTCCCTTGTTTTACACCATATATTTGAAGCAACAAAGTATATAAATCAGAATACTCGCTAATAGTTACTAATTGTTCCTGGCCTTTAATGACTTGACTGGCAAAAGACAAAGAATCAACAATGCTATCAGTACTCTCTTTGCTTTTTACTAATGCAATCGCATTATATGCAAAAGTATATTGTAAAGGCTTCGCCTCATGCAGTACTTTGATTTGTTCCAATTCAGACTGAGAACATTCTCTTTGCAAAACAATTATCCGTGTACTATCGGAAAGCATAGCATTCATCACCTCATTATCCTTGCGATAATGTGCCTTTAATGAGGCTTGAGAGAAATGCACAGCGTACACATCACCTAACTGTTTCAATAGAGAAGCCGTATTTTTGTCCGCAAATAAAGAAACTTGACCTACATTAATATTATCCAAATCATAAGCACTCTTATCAGCCTTATTTCCTTCAGTATTACAAGAATACATTAA
This sequence comes from Chitinophagales bacterium, assembly GCA_023957235.1. GTDB lineage: Bacteria > Bacteroidota > Bacteroidia > Chitinophagales > JADIYW01 > JAMLHH01. Next base: position 20,041 of record JAMLHI010000009.1, read on the forward strand.
GAAAGTGCTCAGTATCAAGAAAAATATCCTCATCTGATTTCAATTTTATAATCATAATAAACTCTGTATAATCTAAAGCAACCATATAAAAATGCGGAAATGCAAAAAAGGTACTTATAAAAAGGTAAATCTGTAAGAAAATTAGGGATTTTAAAGAGTGCTAAAGAAAAGAGTATATATATCAATGCTCTAAAAATGTCCAAAATAGGCCTAGGTTGAAAAATATATTTCCAAAAACTAATTTTTTTATTGGTTTCAGGTTGAGTCATGGTGCAAAATTAAAGAGAAGATTTATAAAAAATACGAAAAGGCTAAATATCATCCGAACCTCTTAACTTATCAAGCAAATCACTTAAAAGAAATGCTTCTTCTTGACTTAACTCTTTAAAAACAGCTTCATGCTGAGAAAAATTATCATCAATCTGTTTTAATAAATCTAATCCTTGTTCCGTAATCAAAATATCAACCTGCCTTCTATTATTTGGATTCAATCGACGGGTTACCAATCCTTTCTTTCTCAATTTTTCAACTAATCTAGTAGCATTAGACATTTTATCAATCATACGGTCTGAAATCACATTCAACATACAGGCATTAGGAAACTGCCCTCTCAATATTCGAAGAACATTGTATTGTTGCATAGAGATATCATACTGCTTGAAAAATTTATTGTTGTGATTCTGAATCCAACCAGCAGTATATAATATATTGACTTCCAATTTCACATAAGCATTTGGAAAGTTCTTTTGCTTGATAACATCTCCTATACTCATCTCTGTTAAAAATTTTATGCTTTTGTTGTTGGCCCTCCAAATTGAAAAGGAATATTAGGTGTTTCTTGTTCTTGAATCTCACCATTAGCTTGTTCATATTTTCGGACATTATCGGCTAGTGCTCTCATGAATCTTTTCGCATGTTGAGGAGTCAAAATGATTCTAGATTTTACTTTAGCCTTTGGAGTGCCAGGAGTTAATCTCACAAAGTCCAAGATAAATTCTTGATTAGAATGTGTGATAATAGCTAGATTGCTATATTCTCCATCTGCTATATCCTCTGGCAATTCAATATTTATTTGATTATTATTGTTTTTTTCCATGATAATAAATTAAGCCCTAATATAAAAAAAAGCGGCCTTATTTAATAAGACCGCTCAAAATATGTTTGCTGAGAAACAATTAATCGATATCCTGATGAGAATTAAATGACAATGATCTCATTTCTTTCTTAGAACCGACAGAGATTTCTTCAAATTCTCTTACCCCTGTACCTGCAGGAATTCTATGACCAACAATGACATTTTCTTTTAATCCCAACATATAATCCTTAGAAGCAGATATAGCTGCTTGGTTCAAGACTTTTGTTGTCTCTTGGAAAGATGCTGCAGAAATCCAGCTATTTGTTGACAATGAAGATCTCGTAATACCTTGCAATAAAGGACTTGAAGTTGCAGGAAGAGCATCTCTAAATTGAACTAAAGTCCTATCGTTTCTTTTCAAGAAGGAGTTCTCCTCTCTTATTTGACGAAGAGTAACGATGTCACCCGCTTTCAACACTAAAGAATCTCCTTGGTCTGTAATGACTTTCTTATCATAAATCCAGTCATTCTGCTCAATAAAGTCAAATTTATCTACCGATGTTTTCTCCAAGAATTTTGTATCTCCTGGGTCTTCAATAAATACATCTCTCAACATTTGTCTTACAATTGTTTCAATATGTTTATCATTGATTTTTACACCTTGGAGACGATACACTTCTTGAATCTCATTGACCAAATATTCCTGAAGAGCAAATGGTCCTTTGATATCCAAAATATCAGTAGGTGTAATTGAACCATCGGATAGAGCCATACCAGCTTTAACAAAGTCTCCTTCTTGAACCAAAATATGTTTGGTCAAAGGAATCAAATATTTCCTTATTGTTTTATCTCTTCCCTCTACTGATATTTCTCTATTACCTCTCTTGATTTTGCCGAATGATACAACACCATCAATTTCAGAAACTTTTGCAGGATTAGAAGGATTACGAGCTTCAAACAACTCAGTTACTCTTGGAAGACCACCCGTAATATCTCGAACTTTAGAAAGTGTACGAGGCACCTTCACTATAATCTGACCAGGGAAAAGCTCTTGCCCATCATCGACTGATATATGTGAACCAACAGGAATAGAATAGCTATACACTTCTTTGCCTGATACATCCACAATAATAATTGAAGGAGATTTCTTTTTATCTCTTGATTCAATAACTACTTTTTCTTTATGACCAGTCTGCTCATCAAGTTCTGTACGATAAGACAATCCTTCACTTAAGTTTTCGTATTTAGCAGTACCCTTATATTCAGAAATAATTACAGCATTATATGGGTCCCAAGAACAAATCAAATCACCTTTTTTGATGTTCTGATTATCCTTTACTGCTAATATTGCTCCATAAGGAATATTATTGTTCATCATGATTTTTCCACTGTCTTTGTCTATCACTCTGAATTCTCCAGTACGCCCGATTACAACTTTTCTTACTTCACCGTCTTCACCTTCTTGTTTAGCAGTTTTGACACTATCAAACTCTATTTTACCATCAAATTTTGCAATTAATTTAGAACCTGCAGCAATACTTGATGCAGCACCACCCGTATGGAATGTACGAAGCGTCAACTGTGTACCTGGTTCCCCGATAGACTGAGCAGCAATGATACCCACTGCATCACCATATTCTGCTAACCTATTAGTAGCCAAATTACGTCCATAGCATTTCACACAGACTCCTCTGCGTTTTTCACAAGTCAATACAGATCTAATCTCAACAGAATCAATTGGTGAATCTTCGATTACTTTTCCAACAACTTCATCAATCAACTCTCCTGACTCTATAATCAACTCATTTGTAAGTGGATGGTAAATATCATTTAATGCTGTACGTCCTACGATTCTGTCAAACAAAGGCTCAATATCCTCATCATTATCTTTCAATGCTGTGATAGTAAGACCTCTCAATGTACCACAATCTTCATCAGTAATTACGACATCTTGTGCAACATCTACTAATCTACGGGTCAAATAACCAGCATCTGCTGTTTTTAAAGCCGTATCTGCAAGACCTTTACGAGCACCGTGAGTAGAGATAAAATATTCTAAGACTGACAGACCATCTTTAAAGTTAGATAAGATTGGATTTTCAATAATCTCCCCACCAGTAGAACCTGACTTTCTAGGTTTAGCCATCAATCCACGAATACCAGCCAACTGCTTAATCTGTTGTTTTGAGCCTCTAGCTCCAGAGTCAAGCATCATATATACAGAGTTGAAACCTTGTTTATCAGATGAAATTTCATTCATCAAAGTCTCAGTGATTCTTGTATCCACACGAGTCCAAATATCAATTACTTGATTATATCTCTCATTTTCAGTGATAAGACCCATAGTATAGTTGTATGTCACCTCATCCACTTCTTCCTGTGCAGTCACCAAAAGTTCTGGTTTTACTTCAGGAATGATAAGATCGTCAATATTAAATGATAGACCGCCTTTAAATGACCATCTAAATCCAATATCTTTAATATCATCAAGGAATTTTACAGTAGTTGGATTGTCTGTTAAAGTCAAAACATCTCCAATTACATTTTTCAAACTCTTTTTAGTCAATAATTGGTTAACAAAACCAATTTGAGCTGGCACTACTTCATTGAAAATAATTCGTCCAACGGTTGTTTCAATTAATTTATTAACGATTTTTCCATTTTCACGAATATTCACTTTACATCTTACCCATGCATGAAGGTCAACTTTTCTTTCATTATAAGCGATGATAGCTTCTTCAGCAGAATAGAAAGCAAGCCCTTGTCCTTTAATTGTCTCATTCTCATTTGTCCTCTTACCCTTAGTAATATAATACAAACCTAATACCATATCCTGAGAAGGAATAGTAACTGGCGTACCATTTTGAGGGTTCAAAATATTATGTGAAGCCAACATTAGTAACTGTGCTTCAAGGATAGATGCATTACTTAATGGAACGTGAACAGCCATTTGGTCACCATCAAAGTCAGCGTTGAATGCCGAACAAACTAAAGGGTGCAATTGAATAGCTTTCCCTTCAACCATTTTCGGCTGGAACGCTTGCATTGATAATCTGTGAAGTGTAGGGGCTCTATTCAATAATACAGGGTGTCCTTTTAATACATTTTCAAGAATTTCCCATATTACAGCTTCCTTCTTATCAACTAATTTCTTAGCTGATTTAACTGTTTTCACTATACCTCTTTCAATGAGCTTTCTAATGATGAAAGGCTTAAATAATTCTGCCGCCATATCCTTTGGAAGTCCACACTCATGAAGTTTCAATTCAGGACCTACAACAATAACAGAACGACCTGAATAATCCACACGCTTACCCAACAAGTTTTGACGGAAACGACCTTGCTTACCTTTTAGAACATCAGAAAGAGATTTTAAAGGACGACCACCTTCAGCCTTAACAGCATTGGTTTTTCTAGAGTTATCAAACAAAGAGTCGATAGCTTCTTGTAGCATACGCTTCTCATTACGAAGGATAACCTCTGGAGCTTTAATTTCAATCAGACGCTTCAAACGATTATTTCTGATAATCACTCTTCTATACAAGTCATTTAAATCTGAAGAAGCAAATCTACCTCCATCCAAAGGAACTAATGGTCTCAATTCAGGTGGAATAACAGGAAGATGATCTACAACCATCCATGCTGGATTATTTTTAACACCACTTTCATTGGCAGATCTGAAAGATTCGACAACACTCAAACGCTTTAACGCTTCAGATTTTCTTTGCTGAGAAGATTCAGTAGAAGCCTTATGTCTAAGTGAAGCGGCTAATGAATCTAATTCAATACTAGATAATAAATCTCTGACAGCTTCACCACCCATTTTAGCAATAAACTTATTAGGGTCATCATCACTCAATTGTTGGTTACCTGCAGGTAAATTATCTAATATTTCCAAGTATTCCTCTTCTGTAAGAAGATCAAATTTCTTATGTACTTTTACTTCATTGCCAACTTGTACTCCTGCTTCAAGAATACCAGCCTGAATAACTACAAAACGCTCATAATATACAATGGTTTCGAGGTTTTTAGAAGAAAGTCCTAAAAGATATCCAATCTTATTTGGCAAAGATTTGAAATACCAAATATGAACGATAGGAACAACTAATTTTATGTGCCCCATCCTTTCGCGACGGACTTTCTTTTCAGTGACATCTACACCACAGCGGTCACAAGTAATCCCTTTATAACGGATTCTTTTGTATTTACCACAATAACATTCATAGTCTTTGGTAGGTCCGAAAATACGCTCACAAAATAGACCATCCATTTCAGGCTTATATGTTCTATAATTGATCGTCTCAGGTTTTTTCACCTCACCTTTTGAACGCTCCAGAATGCTATTGGGTGCAGCAAGCTTTATTGTGATTGATTTAAAATCACTTTTTATTTTTACTTCATTTTTAGAAGCCATAATAGAGATTTTTGCTGTTATGAATTTATTCGAAATCAAGATCTAATGCCAATCCTCTAAGCTCATGTACCAAAACATTAAACGATTCTGGAATACTTGGCTCAGGAAGATTATCACCTTTTACAATTGCTTCGTAAGCTTTTGCTCTACCGAAGATGTCGTCAGATTTTACAGTTAATAACTCTTGTAAGATATTTGATGCACCATAAGCTTCTAACGCCCATACCTCCATCTCACCTAAACGCTGACCTCCAAATTGAGCTTTACCACCCAATGGTTGTTGCGTAATCAATGAATATGGCCCTATTGAACGAGCATGCATCTTATCATCTATCATATGAGAAAGCTTCAACATATAAATAACTCCTACTGTTGTCTTCTGATGGAAAGGATCTCCTGTTTCACCATCATATAACCTAGTATGTCCAAATTTAGGCAAGCCAGCATTAGTTACGAAGTCATCAATTTCTTCTACTGTTGCACCATCAAAAATTGGAGTAGCAAATTTGACACCCAATTCCTTTCCAGCCCAACCTAATACAGTTTCATAAATCTGTCCAATATTCATACGAGAAGGTACCCCAAGTGGATTCAACACAATATCAACAGGAACTCCATCCTCAGTAAATGGCATATCTTCTTCTCTAACAATACGAGAAACAATACCTTTATTACCATGACGGCCAGCCATCTTATCTCCAACTCTGAGTTTGCGTTTTTTAGCTACATAAACTTTAGCCAATTTTAAGACTCCTGAAGGTAATTCGTCACCGATACTGATATTAAATTTCTCACGTTTGTTATAACCGATTTCTTCATTGACTTTGATATTGTAATTATGCAATAATCTTTTCAACAAATCATTAGTTTCCTGATCTTTAGTCCAATCTTTTGCATCAACATTAGCATAGTCAATTGAAGCTAATACTCTCTCAGAGAATTTCGTTCCTTTAGGAATGATTTCTTCACCATAAACATTCTTGATGCCTTGAGTAGCTTTTCCTCCAATAAGAAGCATTAATTTCTCAATAAGGACATACTTAATACTTTCAAGATTTTTATAGTGAATCTTCTCTAAGCTTTCAAGCTCATCTTTTTCACGTTGTTTGCTTGCCTTGTCTTTACGAGCTTTTTGGAATAATCTCGTATTAATAACAATAGCATCTGTACTAGGAGGAGCTTTATAAGAAGCATCTTTTACGTCACCCGCTTTATCACCAAATATTGCTCTCAATAATTTTTCTTCTGGAGTAGGATCTGTTTCACCTTTTGGAGTAATCTTACCAATAATAATATCACCTTCTTTGATATGAGCACCTATACGAATAATACCATTCTCATCCAATTGACGAGTAGCTTCTTCGCTTACATTAGGAATATCATTGGTCAATTCTTCTTCACCTAATTTTGTATCTCTCACATCCAATTCGTATTCAGTAATATGGATAGAAGTAAACAAATCATCTCTGACAACTTTTTCTGATATAACGATAGCATCCTCAAAGTTGTAACCCTTCCAAGGCATAAATGCAACTTTCAAGTTACGACCAAGAGCTAACTCACCGTTTTCAGTAGCATAACCTTCGCAAAGTATCTGACCTTTTTTAATGACATCACCTTTCCTAACAATAGGTCTAAGGTTAATACAAGAACCTTGGTTGGTACGCTTAAATTTAGTTAGGCTATAGACTTTGACATCTTTATCAAATGAAATCAATTTTTCATTTTCCGTTCTTTCATAACGAATATGAATTTCATTTGCATCCACATACTCAACAAGACCACCTCTTTCAGCATTAATTAAAACCATTGAATCTTGAGCAACTTTACCCTCAAGTCCAGTACCCACAATAGGTGCCTCAGGTCTCATTAATGGAACTGACTGACGTTGCATGTTAGAACCCATCAAAGCACGGTTAGCATCATCATTTTCCAAGAATGGAATCATTGATGCAGATACACCTACTATTTGATTAGGAGCAACATCCATATATTCTAAAGACTGCATATCCTTTTCATTATCAGACTCTACTATTGGAAAGTCTCCTTGAAAACGACATTTAATTTTATTTGCAATAAATTCACCTTTATCATTGTACTGAATATCTGACTGAGCGATAGTTTTATCATCTTCTTCTTCAGCAGTCAAATATTTAACCCCATCACCAGACATATTCACTATGCCTTTATTAACAATTCTATATGGAGTCTCAATAAAACCCATTTTATTGATTTTTGCATGTACACAAAGTGTAGAAATCAAACCAATATTTGGACCTTCAGGTGTTTCAATTGTACATAGACGACCATAATGAGAATAATGAACGTCACGTACTTCAAAACCAGCACGCTCTCTAGATAAACCACCAGGACCTAGTGCAGAAATTCTTCTTTTGTGAGTAATTTCAGAAAGAGGGTTGGTTTGGTCTAAGAATTGAGACAATTGGCTAGTTCCAAAAAATGAATTGATAACTGAGGATAATGTTCTAGCATTAATTAAGTCAATAGGAGTAAACACCTCATTATCTCTCACATTCATTCGCTCTCTAATTGTACGAGCCATACGAGCAAGACCCACGCCGAACTGAGCATAAAGCTGTTCGCCTACTGTTCTAACTCTTCTGTTGCTTAAATGATCAATGTCATCAATTTCCGCTTTTTGATTTACTAAGCGGATTAAATATTTAACGATAGCAACAATATCATTTTTTGTTAAAACACTCTCATCATCAGGGATATCCAACTCGAGCTTACGGTTGATTTTATATCTACCTACTTCCCCGAGGTCATACCTCTTGTCTGAAAAGAATAATTTTTCAATAATACCTCTGGCGGTATCTTCATCAGGAGGATCTGTACCTCTAAGCTGACGATAAATTGTTTGAAGTGCTTCTAATTCTGAGTTAGAAGTATCTTTTTGTAATGTATTAAAAATGATAGAATAATCTTCTTCAGTAGATTCTTTTTGAAGAATAATAAATTTAATTCCACTTTCGAGAATCAATTCAATATAATCTTCATCCAAATAAGTATCTCTTTCAACAATGATTTCATTTCTTTCAATAGATACTACCTCGCCAGTATCTTCATCCACAAAATCTTCATTCCATGTTTTAAGGACACGAGCAGCTAATCTTCTACCTACACAATTTTTAAGATTTTCTCTGTTGACATCTATTTGGTCAGCCAAATCAAACAATTCAAGAATTTGACGGTCAGAATCATACCCAATAGCTCTTAATAATGTTGTAACAGGAAACTTCTTTTTTCTGTCAATATAAGCATACATAACATTGTTGATGTCAGTAGCAAACTCCATCCATGCACCTTTAAAAGGAATGACTCTTGCAGAAAATATTTTAGTACCATTTGGGTGATAGCTCAGACCAAAGAAAACCCCTGGAGAGCGATGAAGTTGAGAAACAACTACACGTTCAGCACCATTGATAATAAAAGTACCCTTATTTGTCATATAAGGAATATTGCCTAAGAAAACATCTTGAACGATAGTTTGAAAATCAATATGTTCTTCATCATTACAAGACAATCTTAATTTTGCTTTTAGAGGCACACTATAAGTTAGTCCTCTTTCATTACATTCTTCTTCGGAATATCTAGGAGGATCAATAAAATAATCCAAGAACTCCAATAAGAATATATTTCTAGCATCTGAAATTGGAAAATTTTCTTGGAATACATTATAAAGCCCTTCATTCGCACGGTTGTCCGGAGTAGTTTCCAATTGGAAAAAATCCTGAAAGGATCGGACTTGAATGTCTAATAAGTTGGGGTATTCAAAGTTTTGTTGAATTTTACTAAAACTGATACGCCCGTTTGCTGCGTTTTTGGCCATAGACTTTTAAAGTTGATTAATTTAAATGGCTAAGTGTCTTAGCAAAATTAAGTTGCCAGACACTTAGCTTATAAGGTTTAGACCTTCAAATTAAGTTGGTGAGTTATTTCAACTCAACAGAAGCACCAGCTTCTTCCAATTTAGCTTTCAAAGATTCTGCATCTTCTTTAGATGTTCCTTCTTTTACAGCTTTTGGAGCTCCATCTACTAATTCTTTAGCTTCTTTAAGCCCAAGACCTGTAAGTTCTTTTACTACTTTTACTACAGCTAATTTTTGAGCACCTGCATCTTTAAGAATAACATCAAAAGATGTTTTTTCTTCAACAGCAGCAGCTTCACCAGCAGCAGCAGGAGCAGCTACAGCTACAGCAGCAGCAGCAGGCTCAATACCATATTCGTCTTTTAAGATTGCAGCAAGCTCATTTACTTCTTTAACAGTAAGGTTTACTAGAGTTTCTGCTAATTGTTTTAAATCTGCCATTTCAGCGTTTTTTTAATTTTTAAGAGAAAATTGTTCTTTATTAATAATTGTTGCTTGGAAGTCGTTAAAATTATGCGGCTCTTTCTTCAAGTGTCTTAACAAGACCTGCAATTGTATTCCCGCCTGATTTAAGAGCAGAAATAACATTTTTAGCAGGAGATTGAAGGAGACCTATTACCTCACCTATCAGCTCATTTTTAGATTTCAATGAACTTAAGGCTTTCAATTGGTCATCGCCAACAAAAATTGCACTATCAATATAAGCACCTTTTACTAAAGGTTTTGGGTTCTTTTTACGAAATTCAGTGATAAGCTTACCCGGCACATTTGCAGTTTCTGTAAACATAACAGCAGTAGGCCCTGCTAAAACTTGATCTAACTGTTCAGAATACTTTCCAGTTTCTTGAAGAGCTTTTTTAATAAGGGTATTCTTCGCTACTTGTAGTTTAATCCCTTGTTTAAAACACTCTCTTCTCAAATTATTGACATGCTCAACAGTCAATCCAGATGTATCAGTAAAGTAGAAAAAATCACCAGAATTGAAAGACTCAATAAGTCCTTCAAGTACACTTTGTTTATCTGCTTTATTCATTACTATATTTTTTATCTATGATTAAATACCTGAAACAGATTTTACATCTATCTGAACAGAAGGACTCATAGTCGTTGCTAAATAAACACTTTTAAAATAAACACCTTTTGCAGCTGAAGGCTTCATACGAGAAAGCGTTACTAAAACTTCTTTCGCATTGTCTTGAATCTGCTCAGGTGTAAAGTCTATACGACCAACTGATGTATGGATGATACCAAACTTATCAATTTTGAATGAGATTTTTCCTTTTTTAACTTCGCTTACAGCTTCACCAACATTATCAGTAACTGTTCCTGATTTAGGATTAGGCATTAAATTTCTCGGACCTAATACACGACCCAATCTACCAATCTTAGGCATTACACTTGGAGTCGCTATAATCACATCAATATCTGTCCAACCACCGTTGATTTTATCGATATACTCTTCCAAACCAACGTAATCTGCACCAGCTGCTTTAGCATCTGCTTCTTTGTCAGGAGGACAAAGAACCAATACAGTTTTAGATTTACCAGTACCATGTGGTAAACTGACTGTACCTCTAAGAGCTTGATCAGGTTTACGAGGGTCAACTCCGAGTCTTACGTGTAAGTCAACAGATGAGTTGAATTTAGTAGTGTTGATCTCTTTGACCAAACTGGCTGCTTCAGAAATAGAATAAAGTTTATCTTTTTCTACTTTAGAATTAACAGCACTTCTTCTTTTTGCTACTTTCACCTCTAAAATTTTTTAATATTATTAATTATTCTTGCCAAGGAGCATCTCCTGAAACTGAAATACCCATACTACGAGCTGAACCAGCAACCATTCTCATAGCAGCTTCTATAGTAAAGCAATTCAAATCAGGCATTTTGATTTCGGCAATTTCTTTCACTTGATCCCAAGTAACTAAACCTACTTTATTTCTGTTAGGTTGGGCTGAACCAGTTTTTACATTAGCATATTCCTTAAGTAAGGCAATTGCTGGAGGAGTTTTAACTACAAATGTGAAAGATTTGTCTTTAAACACAGTAATTACTACTGGGCAAATCTTTCCCATTTTATCTTGAGTTGCTGCATTAAACTGCTTACAAAACTCCATGATATTCACCCCTTTTGAACCTAAAGCAGGTCCAATTGGAGGAGCTGGATTTGCTTGACCGCCCTTCACTTGAAGTTTGATAAACGTTTCGATTTCTTTAGCCATCGCTTTTTATTGTTTTTCGACTTGTATAAAATTTAATTCAACAGGAGTACTTCTGCCAAATATTTTCACTGTCACTCTTAATTTCTTTTTGTCTTCTAGAACTTCTTCAATAGACCCCATAAAGTCATTAAAAGGACCATCAATGATCTTGACAATTTCACCGACTAAGAACGGTTCGGAAGCTGAACTGCCGGTTTCTGCCATATCGTCCACCTTACCTAATATCCTATTCACCTCAGATTTAGGTAATGGTAATGGATTTTCTTTTCCTAAAAAATGAATTACTCCATTTATTGAGTTGATAGTTGAGATAATATCTCCATTTAATTTCTTAGGAGTAGCTTCAACTAGAATATATCCAGGAAATAAGTTCTTTTCTGAGATAACCTTTTTCCCATTTTTTAATTTATATATTTTTTCAGTAGGAACTAAAATTTGAGAAATAGAATCTTTCCAAGTAGAACGAGATACTTCTAGTTCTATTTGATCTCTCAGTTTTTTCTCCTTTCCACTGACGACCCTGAGGACATACCATTTTTTATCTTCTACCATGAGATTGTCCTAGTTAGCAAGTTTATAAATAAAATCAGTAAAGAGTAGGCTTCCTGACATATCCATTAATCCAATAATTAAAGCAATTATTATTGAAGCAACTGCAACAATCAATGAGTCTTTTTGTAAGTCTTTAAAGGTTGGCCAAGTCACTCTGTTCACCAACTCATCATAAGAATCTTTAAAATAGTTTATGATATTGTTCATCTTCAATTTTTTTTCGCTGCACGGGCACAAGGATTCGAACCCTGATCAAAGGTTTTGGAGACCTCTATTCTACCATTGAACTATGCCCGTATTATAACAATAGTTATGGCTAATGGAATAAAAATACCCACTAGCCATAACTGATTTATAAAATTATTATTTAATGATATCAGTCACCTGACCAGCACCTACTGTTCTACCACCTTCACGGATAGCGAATTTAAGTCCTTTCTCAAGAGCAACTGGATAAATCAATTTAACAGTTAAAGCTACGTTATCACCTGGCATAACCATTTCAACACCTTCTGGAAGAGTAATTTCTCCAGTAACGTCAGTAGTTCTCAAATAGAATTGTGGACGATATTTGTTGAAGAATGGAGTGTGACGACCACCTTCTTCTTTAGAAAGAACGTAAACTTCACATTTAAACTCAGTATGAGGAGTGATAGAACCTGGTTTACAAATAACTTGACCTCTTTTGATATCGTTTTTGTCAATACCACGAAGTAAGATACCTACGTTATCACCAGCTTCACCTGTATCCAATATTTTACGGAACATCTCAACTCCAGTTACAGTAGAAGTAGATGGTTTCTCTTGAAGACCTACTATTTCAACAGGATCTCCAGTGTGAATAATACCTCTTTCAATTCTACCTGTAGCTACAGTACCACGACCAGTGATAGAGAATACGTCTTCTACTGGCAACAAGAATGGTTTATCAATAGCTCTTGGAGGAACTGGAATCCACTCATCAACAGCAGCCATTAACTTAGTGATTGCTTCAAGACCAGCAGCTTCATCATTTAAAGCAGCAAGTGCAGATCCTTGGATAACAGGAGTATTGTCACCATCATATCCGTAGAAGCTCAATAAATCTCTGATTTCCATTTCAACAAGCTCTAACAATTCAGGGTCATCCACTAAATCAACTTTGTTCATGAAAACAACCAATTTAGGAACACCTACCTGACGAGCCAACAAGATGTGCTCACGAGTTTGAGGCATTGGACCATCTGTAGAAGCCACAACAATAATAGCACCATCCATCTGAGCAGCACCAGTAACCATGTTTTTCACATAGTCAGCGTGACCAGGACAGTCAACGTGAGCATAGTGACGATTTTCTGTTTGATACTCAACGTGAGAAGTATTGATAGTAATACCTCTTTCTTTTTCTTCAGGAGCATTATCGATAGAATCGTAATCTTTTTGCTCAGCAAAACCTTTCAAAGAAAGGGTGTGGGTGATAGCAGCAGTCAAGGTAGTCTTACCGTGGTCAACGTGACCAATAGTACCGATATTTACGTGCGGCTTATCTTTAATAAATTTTTCTTTAGCCATGATAAAATGGTTTAAATATAGTTAGGAATTTAAATATTTCTTCTAACAGAGCCAATGACGGGGCTTGAACCCGTGACCTCTTCCTTACCAAGGAAGTGCTCTACCACTGAGCTACATCGGCTTAGTTTTGAGCGGATGACGAGGCTCGAACCCGCGACCCTCAGCTTGGAAGGCTGATGCTCTACCAACTGAGCTACATCCGCATAATCCTTCTTTAAAATGGTGGGGAGAACAGGATTCGAACCTGTGAAGGTGTAAACCAACAGATTTACAGTCTGTCCTCGTTGGCCGCTTGAGTATCTCCCCCTCCATTTTCAAATTGAGCCAGCAGAGGGACTCGAACCCCCGACCTACTGATTACAAATCAGTAGCTCTACCAACTGAGCTATGCTGGCCTCAACTTTGCATTATTTGCAAGAACTTTCAAACATTTAACGCATTCCGTTTGTGTTTGAGGACGCAAATTTACAACTAAATTTCATAATGCAAAGCATCTTACCTGTTTTTTTTAATTTTTATTTTTAATTCGCTCTAGTTGTCGTTTTAATGAATCAATTGCTAAATCTACTGACTCTTCAAACACTTTGGCTGTCTCTTTCGCCACTAAAGTATTGCCGGGGATATTTGTGCGTATAACTACCATCTTATCTTTTACTTGCGTGTTCAAATTTTCCATACTTAAAACTACGCTTGAATCAATTATTTTGTCATAAAATAAATTAAGCTTGCCAACTTTTTTTTCAATAAAATCTAAAAGTTTTTGATCTGCTGTAAAATGAACTGTTTGAATTTGAATTTTCATAATCTTAAGCTTTTGGATGTGAATGTTTAAAAATTTCTTTTAATTTCTCTATAGAATTATGTGTGTAAACCTGTGTTGATGCAAGGCTAGCATGCCCTAACAATTCTTTAATATCGTTCAATGGAGCTCCTTGATTGGATAAATGGGTGGCAAATGTATGCCTTAAAACGTGAGGACTTTTTTGTGTCTTTATTTCTGCTTCTTTCAATCTATTGTGAACTATTCTGTATATCAAAATCGGATAGGCCATCTCTCCCTTGTCTGTGAGAATAACAAATCCCCAGTTGTCAAAATTTTCAAAATGTGTATTACATACATTTTTATAGGATAGTAATAATTGTATCAACTCATTGCTAATGGGAACAATTCGTTCTTTATTCCCTTTCCCTAGAATTTTAATTTGTTTCAAAATTGTATCGATATCTTTCCATTTTAAGTTTAATAATTCTTGTCGCCTAATTCCAGTAGCATATAAAATTTCAAAAACTACTTTATTTCTATAAGACACAAAATCGCCTTCATTTGTTTCCAAATGTTCAAATAAATTTTCAATATTACTTTGCTCTATATATTTAGGCAATCGACTAGGCTGCTTAGGGAGTTGGATGCCTTTTGCTGGATTAACAGTAGTATATCCCTTCTTGATAGAAAATTTATAAAATGTATTTAAAGAGGAGAGCTTTCTGTGCAAGGAACTGGATTCGTACTTATCCTCGACTAAACTTACCACCCACAATCTAACTTGCTGTGGATTGACAGAATATAAGAACTCAATTCCCAAGTCATCTAAATAACCTGAAAATTGAGTGATATCTTTTATATAGGCTTCTACTGTATGAACAGAGAAGCGTTTTTCATAAGTTAAATATTCTCTAAATTCATCTGCAACCATACTTCCTCATACTGGGAAATTTAAGATAGCAAATAAATTTATAAAATCAAAGAAAATTATTCTTCAATTCTTCTTATTTGGTCGCGATAGATAGCTTTTAACTTTTGGTCACGTTTTGTGATAGATGGTTTAGTGAAAGATTGTCTTGCACGAACTTCTTTCATCACACCCGCTTTTTCATATTTTTTCTTGTACACTCTAAGTGCTTTGTCTAATGAATCTGACTCTCTTGCGTCAATGATAAGCATATTTGAAAATTTTCTTTTATTAATTTGGAGTGCAAATGTACATAATATATTTTAGAAAAAGAATTCTTTTTTCATTAAGCTATAATTATATCCTTCTAATTCAATTATCGTCTATTTGCATTGATGACAGATTCAATGAAGTATCAAAATAAACATCCATAATTTCAGTATTTTGGATATTCTAATAAGTATTGATTGAAATTTATTTTAAAATCTGTCTAGCTATGACTAGTTTCTGAACTTCTGAAGTTCCTTCGCCAATGGTGCAAAGCTTGGAGTCTCTATAAAATTTTTCTACAGGAAAATCTTTGATATAACCGTAACCACCATGAATCTGAACAGCTTCAGTAGCTACTCTTACACACATTTCAGAAGCATAATATTTTGCAATTGCAGATTCTTTGGTGCAAACTCCATCTCTCATTAATTTATCAGCCGCTTGAAATGTCAAAAGTTTTGCAGCTTCCAACTCTGCAGCCATTTCAGCCAATTTGAATGAAATTCCTTGAAATTCTGAAATAGGTTTACCAAATTGTTCTCTTTGCTTTGAATATGCAATAGATGCATCTAAAGCACCTTGACCAATACTCAGGCTCAAAGCAGCAATAGAAATTCTACCACCATCTAAAATCTTCATAGCTTGAATAAAACCATCTCCCACTTTACCAAGCACATTCTCTTTAGGTATTCTACAGTTGTCAAAAATCAACTCTGCTGTTTCAGAACAACGCATTCCCAGTTTGTTTTCTTTCTTACCCCCAGAAAACCCAGGTGTTCCTCTTTCAACTACAAATGCTGTCATACCATGACTATCAAGTGGCTCTCCAGTACGTGCAATTACAACTGTAATATTGCTTGAAATACCATGAGTAATAAAATTCTTTGTGCCATTAATCACCCAATCCTCTCCTTCTTGTTTTGCCACACACTGCATTCTTCCAGCATCAGAGCCTGTATTAGGCTCAGTAAGTCCCCAAGAGCCAATCCATTGGCCAGATGCTAATTTTGGAACCCATTTTCTTCTTTGCTCTTCATTACCAAATTTATATATATGGTTGGTGCAAAGTGAATTATGAGCAGCAACAGATAATGCTAATGAACTATCTACTCTTCCAATTTCTATTAACGCAGTAATATATTCATAATAACCTAAACCAGAACCTCCATACTCTTCAGGAATAACAATTCCCATCAATCCTAATTCTCCTAAAGCTCTTAAAGTATCTGCAGGAAAATGCTGAGATTCATCCCATTCCAACACATAAGGTCTGATATTTTTTTCTGCAAAATCTCTAACTGTTTGAGAGATCATTTTTTGATTTTCTGAATATTCAAAATTCATCGTGATTTTTTTTGCCGCTAATTTAATAAATAATCAAATAATGTTTCAGTTTATTAAAAATACTATCATTCATAGCATATAACTTTTTAACATCATCTATATTTTCAAATGGTTTAACCTTTTGTCTATACCCAATGATTTGCTTTGAAAGTGTCTTAGAGATATACGGATGGGTTTGTAATTCTTCTATAGAAGCATGATTGATATCTATTTTTATAAGATTTTCAGTTGAAATTTTCAGTTGGGGCTTAATCATTAAAAATATTGAATCATTAATACCATATACTTCATTTATTTGTTCAAGAGAATAGAATCCTCCCAGCTTTGTTCTATACTTAATTATCCTATCAGAAAACACTTTACCTATTCCTCGAATTTGAATAAAATCATCTATGGTAGCCTTATTGATATCTATTATTAGACGAGTATTTTTTCTTTGTTCTCTATGTTTTTCAAAGGCTACAATATCTTTATTCCCCTCGCTCATAGATTTAATATTACTATCCTCCTTTCCCTGCATCTGTCTCTGATAGCTCAACGCCTTGGAACTATCCATCTGAGATTTTAGCTGGCTCCAAATCTGTTGATTTTGCTTGACCAATTGGGCTTCTTTCGTTTTCCTAGAATAATTGGTAATTGGACCTTTAATCAGTATTAATAATAAAA
The DNA here is from genome assembly GCA_023957235.1 of Chitinophagales bacterium. Classification (GTDB taxonomy): domain Bacteria; phylum Bacteroidota; class Bacteroidia; order Chitinophagales; family JADIYW01; genus JAMLHH01. The sequence goes on from JAMLHI010000009.1 coordinate 37,695, forward strand.
CAAAAAAGATTATCATTACGAGCCCCTTTCTCTGTTCTCTAGTAAAATACCATACTTTCCAAAAAGGATACTGCTTCATATTTTAAAAATAAAAAAGAGCGATAATAAAAATTACCGCTCTCTAAAATAGTTATTAATTTGAATTAATCTTTCAAAGAAAGTTTAAATTCTGTCCTTCTATTTTTTGCTCTACCTTCAGCAGTTTTATTGTCTGCAACAGGAACTTTAGAACCAAATCCTGCAGAAGAAACTCTTTTTGCATCAATTCCTTTTGAAACTAAATAATCAGCACAAACTTTTGCTCTCTCAGCAGATAGCTTATCATTCAAAGCTACTGAACCAGTACTGTCAGTATGTCCTTCTACACTTACATTATATGCTGGATAATCATTCATAATTTTCACAACTTCATCTAATAATGAATAAGATTCTTTTTTCAATACAGATTTTCCAGATTCAAATTTCACTGAACTTGCAATTTTTTGCAATTTAACTTTCACTTCTTCTTTAATTTCAGGGCATCCTTTATTTGATTTTGGTCCCGCTACATCTGGACATTTGTCATCAATATCAGCTATGCCGTCTCCATCTCTATCAGGACAACCAGCCAATTCAGCCAAACCAGCTACTTCTGGACAACGATCTTTGCTATCTACGATTCCATCTCCATCTCTATCTGGTTCAGGACAACCATTAAAACGTGCCAATCCTGCAACATCTGGACACTCATCTTTATGATCAGCGATTCCATCACCATCTCTGTCAGGACATCCATTTAAAGTAGCTAATCCTGCTACTTCTGGACACTCATCTTTGTGATCAACAATTCCATCACCATCTGTATCTGGGCATCCTTGAAACTCAGCCAAACCTGCTACTTCTGGACACTCATCTACTTCATCAGCGATTCCATCACCATCTGTATCTATAGGAACAAACACTTGCGGTTCTTCTACAATTTTACCTTTCTTAGGAAGCCCTAATGTTGCTCCTGCACTCCAAAAAATATTACTTTCGTTGTAGTCAGTCAAGCCAAATGCATAACCAGCTTTGATATTAATACCAATAGCATCTACAACTTTAAAATATAATCCTGCACCTACTGGAATGCCAAATCCAAATTTCACTGAATTAGATTCACTAGGCACCTGAGCAACTGAAGCTAAAGCATTGGCAAATACAAAAGGAGCCACTGGAGATGAAGCTTTTATCAGATATTCATTTTGGAAATTATATACTAATCCAGGCCCTGCCATAAGTAAATAATTATTTATATCAGGCAATCCCTCCTTATTACTTAGGAAAGCTAGAGAAGGAGATAAAACATTTGCACTTACACCTAAACCAATTTTAGACCAATGTCTAGTCATGTTAAAGTCTGGACCGATAGCCATCTTTTGTTTAAAAGAAGAAAATTTATTCAATTTTGGTGAATAAAAATCAAATGCAGTTGCATTCAAATCAAATGTCCATTTTGCAAAGCCATTATTATCAGACTCGTTAGCAAAGACATTTGAAAAAAAGAAACATGCAATGATTACGCTAATAAGATTTCTTTTCATAATATCAATTTTTATAAACACGACAAAATTAATATATTTTATTAGTTAACAACAAGTAAAACACATAATTAGTTATTAAAATAGAATTTCATTAACTATTAATTTACAATAGACAATAAAAAGACATAGCGTATATTTGAAAAAAATTGAAAAATGGAAATCATTGAAAATATCAATTTAAAAGATATCATCACTATATCACTTATCTTATTTGCTGTAATCGATATTCTAGGTTCTATTCCAGTCATTTTAGATTTAAAAGCCAAGACAGGTCCCATAGATGCCAAACTGACAACACTTGTTTCAGGATTCATCATGTTTATGTTTCTATTTATCGGCAATCAGATTTTAAAACTCATTGGTCTTGATGTAGCATCCTTCTCTGTAGCTGGTGCAATTGTCATCTTTCTATTAGGCTTAGAAATGGTTTTAAATAGAGATATTTTCAAATCTCATGGTGACCCTAAAACCTCATCAATTATTCCTATTGCTTTCCCAATTATTGCAGGAGCTGGGACATTAACTACTTTATTAGCACTTAGAGCTGAATACCACCTAACTAATATTATTATTAGCATTCTTATTAATCTTCTTTTTGTCTATGTTGTCATTTTATTCCTTCCAAAAATTGAAAAAACAATAGGTGATGGTGGAATTGAAGTCCTTAGAAGAGTTTTTGGAATTATCCTTTTAGCTATAGCAGTAAAATTATTTACCAAAAATTTATATCTTTTATTTGGGGTATAAAAAAAGGCAACACTAAGGTTGCCTTCAAAAATAAATATCAGTAATTGTTATTTTTTATTTCTTTCCAAATCAAACAATATAGAACCATATACCATTCCTCCAATCATTGGAGAACCGTAAGCCTCTATATGTTTATTGTTTGTAATATTTGAACCGCCTACTTGCAAGGTGATAAATTTAGGGAATTCATAAGTTGCACTCATATCTAATGTAGTATATGAAGGAATTTTGCCATCACCAAAAGGACTCTCCCAGAAGAAAGATTCTACCCATTTGACATTGACATTAAATCCAAATCCTTTGACTAATTTCTGACCACCAATACCGATATTAGCTTTATTCCTAGGCGTATTGAATCCTGGCAAAATTGGGTCAGTCAAATCTTTTGTGTCAATTTTAGAATATGTATAGTTGGCATAAGCAGACAAACCTTTATATATATAATAATTTAAAGCAGCTGAAAATCCATAAGTTTTGACATTTTGGCTAGCATTTACAGCATATTGGAATGCATCATATTCTTTCAATAATATTTGGTCTATTCCACTTTCTTTACCTACAACACCAGGAAATCTTGGAGAAGTCAGTCTAACATCACCAATAAAATTGGAATATATATTAAAATACCCAGTCAAATCAATAAAGAATTTGTTTTTGATAATTCCTCTATATCCACCTTCTACTGATTTTACGTGTTCTTGTTTTAGTGGAGAGAAAGAAGTCTCTACTAAAATACTTGGATCTACTTCTAACGTATTTTCATAATGTTCAATAAAATCTTTTGTAGATTGCAAAGTATAACTCAAAGGCACTCCTTCTAGATTTCCTTTCAATGTAATCACTCCTAAATTCAGTAAAATATATTGATTCTGCAAAGTCGGAGATCTAAATGCTGATTGTGCAGAAGCTCTAATAACATGGTTTTTGTATGAAAATATTGCAGATACTCTTGGTGACCATTGCAAATCAAAATTCATGTGTTTATCAGCTCTTACAGAACCTATTAACTTCAATTTATCTTTTATAAGATCAAATGTACCTTGAATATATCCTCCTGTTTCCCATGTGTTTAATTTTTCATAAGAACCATCTGGTAGCATTGTATCTCTAAAAATACTACCATAAGATTGTGGTGCATAATTTCTAAAAGAAGCGCCAAAGTTAAAATTTGCAACCTTCTTAAAGTTTAAATTATACTGTCCTTCTACATGTTGAATTTTTGAATTATCCTTAAACTTAGAACCTTCTTTCAAGTCTGGATTTGACACAACTTCATCATACACTTGTTTAAATTCAGGAGTGCCAGGTTTTAAGAATCCTGATTGATAAGCAGATTTAAATGCAGAATCTTTAGCAATTAGAACATCTCTTTCTCTAGGTTCATTCTTAAACTCATTGGTCGAAGCTTTTAGCAATTCAAAATAGTCTTTGATATAATCAGCAGCAAAATTTTTAAATCCTTTTCTAGCCAAGCCTATACCTGTAAAGACAATATCATAAGCATCTCCAGCGTCTTCAATAGTCGTATATGCTTTTACAAAAAACTGTTTACCTCTAAGTTCTATTTTGTGTTGTTGGAATAAGATATTTTTTACATTATATCTATTGGCTCCTTGGTAAACTGCTTCGCCTCTACCAAATTTGTATAAATAGGATAGTTCAATATTAGGAGTAATATTATAATACAAGCCAGCACCTGCTTTCAAACTTTGGGTTGTATTGTCTGTCAATTCTTCTTCCATGTAACCAGGAGCTTCTACGGTAACAATTCCTGGCAATGCATTAGGATAAAAATCTAAATAAGCATTCAACTTTCTAAAAGTATTCGCTTGTTCTTCATCATCGCTATATTGTAAACTTCTTACAACATCTCCAATTCTGATATCAGTTTCCACTTTACCATATCTATTTATCTCAGGGTCTCTAGCTATCCAATCCTTAGCTCTCATATATGATAAAGTGAATTTGTAACCAAATTTTTTCTTACCATCCATGTCTTTCCCAAAAGAATTAGCATAACGTATTTGACCATCAAACAATGCTCTCGAACCTCCTTTTGCTTTAATCTGTAAACCAGGATAGTTAAATGGGTCTTTGGATATCATACTTACAACACCTTGGAAGGCATTAGCACCATACATTGCAGAAGCAGCTCCTGAGATCAACTCCACACTTGCCAAATCAATATCACTAGCTCCCACTAGATTACCAATAGGAAAGTTGAGCCCTGGTGCTTGATTGTCAATTCCATCAACAAATTGCACCATCCTGACAGGTGCAGTTGTATTAAAACCTCTTGTGTTAATAATCTGGAAGCCCAAAGAAGAAGTAGTAATATCCACATCTGCCATATTTCCCATACTTTGATAAAAGCTACCCGAAGCCGCATTGGCAATTTGAGAAACATTCATTTTCTGAATAGTAACAGGAGATTCTATGATTCTCTCACTAACTCTTGATGCCGTAACAACAACTTCTTGTCCGATTAATGCTGTTTCTTCCAATAACACTTCTTTTACTTCCGATCCATCATTTACAGCGATTTCTTTAGAATTATATCCTAGATAAGCTACAACCAATGTTACAGGCAATTTATCTACTTCTATTGAGAAATTACCTTCATAATCAGTAATAACACCTTTATCAGTGTCTTTTATCATGACTGAACAGCCGATAAGTGGTTCTTTATAATTTTTGTCTAAAATCTTTCCTTTTAGCGTTGTTTTTGCATAAGCAAATTGAATAGCAAATAGACTCAACAACAAATATGTCGATAAGGTAATTATCCTCTTTTTATAAAATTTCATGTGTTTCAACTTTGATAGTGATTAAAAAATTGAAATTGCTTTAGTCAATTTGTTCTCAGGGTTTGATTTCTCTTGAATCTCAATATAATATTGACCTTTAGCTTGTTGTGATAGGTCTAAACTTAATTGATTGTCAAATGCCACAGATTTAACATGTTGTCCCATTGCATTAAAGATATTTCCGACAAACTGACCAGATTTAGTCAAATAGATATTCAATTTGCCATTTGATGGATTAGGATAAATCTGAGCATCCCAATCTAGTTTAGAAATATTTTCTTTCACACTTACTGCTTTGCTATCGCCATAGACAGGTAACATCAATTGAGAAGGATATTCAGGTGAAAATGCTATCCTTTGTATTGCTTTTCTAGGAGTCATTTCTACACCATTGAACACATAGGTTTTCCCATCACCTGGTTGTCTTCTGAAGAACTCACCGTCATTGATTGGCAAGTTTGGACTGGATTGATATCTAGGGTGATTGCTACTACTAACTAATATTTTGATTTTATGTCCTTTACCAAAAGTGTAACCTATAGGTAGAAATTGAAAATAATACTCATAGATTTTGCCAGTTTCAATATTGCTATATGGAGCGTCATCATCTTCAATACCATCTGCATATAATCTTGCCCATTCTCTAGCTCTTGCATTGACTGTACCCTCTTGCACAAAATATTCATCACCATTAGGATAGACATCAACAATTCTTACCATGAAATCAGTATCCGTAGGATCTCCTTCTTGTGCTCCAGCAGGATTAGATTTGGCATATATTTTTGCTTTGGGATACCCAATCACACTTACAGAGTCTTCCAAAGTGGCTGTTTCAAATTTGATGACCCCTTCTCTATCCATAGTGTAGGGTGCAAATAAAGGGCTTGACAATTTCATCTGACCTTGGCTTTTTCTATCTCCTTGAGGTGTGTTGGTAATCATATTGGCACCACCCACAGTCATCACAGGATTATCAGGATCATGGATGTAGATGCCAAATCCCTCATCAGTACTAGGCGCATGATTTGACAGACGGTCACCTGCTCTAAGATACAAACTTCTCCAGTTGATATTATTTAAGATGGGGAAGGTATCAGCAGCGAACCAATAATTACCCACTTTTGGGTTCTCAGCATCTAAATTTGGATTAGGTCCTACAATATAAAATCTAGCAGGAGCGATAGTTTTGAAATCAGACATATCTAATTTATCAATTTTGTCACTGCCGAATCCTTCTATCAGTGGAGGCATTTTGGGCAAGTCTAAATCAAATGGTGTTACAAAAGTTTTTAACAACCTCAACTCTACTGGTATTTTTTTCAAGCCATCTGCTCCAGAAAGAAAATTAATCAAATCAACATGAGTCATTGTATATTCTTTAGCTGGAAATCTAATCTCTATACCATCCAATACCTTTTGAAACTCCTTGGATTCTTTCAAATAAATTGTTGGCTCTCCGACATTATTCAATTGATTATAATTTAATGTATATCTAAACCAACCTAATAGTTCAGATTTGGTAATATCGGCAATATTAATATTATCATCTTCAAACTGACTAATATCAATTTTTGTAATATCTTTTACATTTTCAGGATAAGTCATATCTCCTGTAACGCTACTTGCAATAGTCTGATGCGCCCATGGTCCCATTACAACTTTCACCATATCCTTATTTCCATAAGTATTGCTGACGTAATGTCTTTGTAAATTAAAGGTTTCAAAAGTACCATCAACAAAGATATCCCACCAACCACCAACGTGAAATGAAGGCACCTCCATATTAGTATATCTACTAAATTTTCCATTAGGATCACTTTCTCCTGTAGAGTCAACAGGAGCTCTAGAAGCATCCATATCACCACGACCAGGAGAGTTAGGATATGCACCTGCATTTTTATTCAAATAGCGAACAGCACTAAAGTGGTCAATTGCCAAATTAGCTGCTTCAAACTTATCCTGAGTGCCGTAGTCAAAAGAAGTATGAATATTATTGAACATATCATGATCTATATCCATTTTCTCATCTTCAGTATCTGCAATCTGGCCTCTCAACCAACCAGTCACCAATTGTTCTCTAAAAACTCCATTTTGAAAGCCTGTACTTTTATAAAATTCCAATGGTCCTACTATTGGAAACAATGATTTCAATCCTGGTTTTGTAGGGTCTGTTCTATGGGTCGCTGCAGCTTGGACTTGATTATATCCCAATGCCGATGCTCCAAACATACCTATTGAACCATTATACACTAAATCTTCAGTCTCAGCAATACCATCACCATCAAGGTCATACATTCTTTTCAGATTATTCTTAATGTATTCTACAGAGTTATATCCATCTTCATGTTTATTAGAATTCATTGGATGATCCAAAGGTGTCCTATCTAAAACGTGAGCATATTCAGGATGATAAGTGTTTTTATTCCATGAGTCAGAATAAATTGGAAAATAAACACCATCTGATCTATAACGACCTCTCATATCCTGATTGATACCAGCATATCCCAACAAAGCAACTGCTGAACCTAAAGTAGGATCTTTTTTGTTATAGGGAGTACGGCTCATCACAATAGGAAGGCGATAAGGATTGGGATTTTTCTCTCCATTCAAAGAGTCATATCGAATGTATTGAGAACCCCTTGGAATAATAACAAGCCTTATCGTCTTATTAATAACTGGCACTGGAAATTCAAATGCCATGCTATCTTCAAATATCGGAAGAAAGACATCTGTTTTTAAAACCGTTCCATCAGGCATTTTAAGAGGCACTTCTATCCTCTGAGAAAAATCTGACAAATCATCTAGTGTTCCATTTTTAGGTCTATCATTAGACATATTGTACGAACCAGGAACAGTGATACTGTGATCTTGTGCTTTTACAACACACACCACCACTATAAATAGTAGTGTAAAAAGTTGTTTCATAATTTTCGTAGTATTGATAATTGTCAAAAATATTGTTTCTTTTTATATTATTTTAATTTTTTTAAACATTTTTTTAACATAAATACTAAAAATAATCCTCTTAGAATCAACATTCTCTTGTTGAATAATTAACATTGAAAATATTCGATATTACATCCCTATATATTGAAGAAGATTATCCATCGATTTGAAACAGCAAATACATGCAATCGCATTATATACAACTCTTCTTTTCTAATTACACCCAAAAAAAATAGGTGACTGTATTTGAGTCACCTATTCTAAATCAAAAAAATAATTTCTAAAAATCTACCTCTAACTGAGTACTCAATATATCTTCAAAATTTTCTCTTCTTCTAATTAAGTGAGCTTTCCCATTCAAGACAAATACTTCTGCAGGTCTGTATCTGGAATTATAGTTGGAAGCCATTGAATACCCATAGGCTCCCGCATTATGCAAAGCAAGAATATCCCCTTCTCTAACTTCATTTAATTTCCTATCCCATCCAAAAGTATCAGTTTCACAGATATATCCCACAACAGAATATATCCTATTCGTTCCTTTAGGATTAGAAACATTGGTGATATGATGATAAGCATCATACATCATTGGTCGTACAAGATGATTCTGCCCTGAATCTACTCCTGCAAACACAGTAGAAATTGTCTGTTTAATGACATTCGTCTTTACAAATAAATAGCCTGCTTCACTCACTAAAAACTTTCCTGGCTCAAACATTATTTGCAACTCTCTACCATAAGCTTTGCAGAATTCATTGAATCTAACGGTCAGTTTTTTCCCTAGAAGTTCAACATTTGTAGTGATATCATCTGCAGAATATTTCACTTTAAAACCACTTCCAAAATCAATAAACTCCAATTCTTCAAACTGTGCAGCATATTCCAATAAAATATCAGCTCCTCTTAAAAACACATCAACATCTTTGATATCAGAACCAGTATGCATGTGCATACCTGTAACTTTTATATTATTGTTTTTAACTACTCTTTCTAAATGTCTCATCTGATAAATAGAAATACCAAACTTTGAATCGATATGTCCAACTGAAATTTTGGTATTTCCTCCTGCCATAATATGTGGATTCAAACGAATACACACTGGATAACTATTGCCATAAAGTGTCCCAAATTGCTCTAATACTGATATGTTATCAATATTGATGATTACACCATATTCAACAGCTTTCTTAATTTCTTCAAAGCTCACACAATTGGGTGTAAAAATAATATCCTTGGGATCATAGCCTGCTTTCAAACCTAATTGAACCTCCTGAATAGAAACAGTATCTAATCCTGCACCCAAAGATTTCATGTATTTTAAAATATTAACATTTGTCAATGCCTTACAAGCATAGTTTATTTTAAGATTTAAGCCCTTAAATGCCTCTGTCATCCTGTTGAATTGGCGTTCAATTATTGCTCCTTCATAAACATAAAGAGGCACGCCAAATTCATTACAAATATCTAATACCGGAATTCCATCAATGGTATATTGGTTGTTTACCAATTGCATATAAAAAAATTTAGAATGTGAATTTAAACCAAAAGATGAATTGCAGAAAAAAAAATCAAAAAAATATCATTTACTTAATTTCACATTTATATCACTAAATCTGTTTACTAAACTCGTATCTTTGCAAAATGATATTCATTAGTGATAAAGCTAAAGTCAGAGTAGATGAAATGTGGGCAATAGAAAATCTTAGCCCCAAACATTTTATTAGAGTATCTGTAACAAGCGGTGGATGCTCAGGGTTGTCTTACAATATGACTTTTGACAATGACGTCAAAAAAGATGATGAACTATTTGAAGATAAGGGTGTAAAAATAGTAGTAGATGCAAGAAGTTTACTATATGTCATTGGTACTACTTTAGAATTTTCTGATGGATTAAATGGTAAAGGATTTTATTTTGAAAACCCAAATGCCTCTAGAACTTGTAGTTGTGGAGACAGTTTCTGTTTATAGGTAAGTCTTATTTCTATTTTTTCATTTTTTTTAGAAGTTCATATTATTTGTTTTAAAGAATAAGAAAAATTCTATCTTAGTTATTACCTTTTCATTTTCAAAAATCAAATATGATGTTCCGAAAAAATATACAAATCATTCTTCCCTGCTTATTCATACTATTGATTTCATGTAAAAAGAAGGATGATTTTACTCCTATAAAATATGCAGAAGAAACTATCTTGTATCCTGAAAACATTGAAGATATTGATGCATTGCTTATGGCAATCAGAGATGATATAGGTATAGATTTATTAAATAAAGAAATCTCAGTTGATTTTGCGTTTGCAAGATTTGGTCAAACCAATTCAGTAGATGTGGGAGATGTTAAACTGAATAATATCCTTCTTTCAAAAACTTCTGCCAATCAGTATATCTCTCCAATAGATAAGAATAATTTTAATCTAAACTCCGGCATTCAAAATAAATGGGAAATCGAAGGAGGGAGTGACTACTCAGCCTTTAATAAAAGTGCTAGTATAAAAATGCCCGCTAAGATTACTCTTGACCAAGTGCCAGACGTCATTCCATTAAATCAAGCTATTACATTAAAAGTAAATGGATTGCCTAGTAACGCTCAAGCTATCATTTGGCAATTGAAGGATATCAATAATCAATATATTCAAAAGGAAACTACTACATCACAATTGACAATCACTATTGATGAATTAAAGCAACTCTCTTTGGGTGAAAACAGTTTATTAAAAGTAGCTGCTTATTCATTAGAAAAATGGGAAATGGATGGGAAAAAATTTGCTTTCTTAAACGAGTTTGTAGAAACTAAAAATATACAACTTAAATAAGTCCCGCCCTTCGTGTAGTTGCAAAACAATAACTACAGCATATTTCAAACAACCTTTCACCTGACTTTATCAATACAACACCCATTAGGAATTATTCGCTTAAAAGTATTTTTCAAATAGTATGGTGATAGATTTATATTTATCTGTCAGGAGCTTGGTGAAATGAAACATTAGAAGCAAATCCCAAACACCTATCGAAATTCTTAAGGCTCTTTCCACTTGCCATAAATAGCTAAATAATTTGTAAACGTCGTTTTTTGTCAGGTTTGTGTTGGAGACATACCCATTAAACCCGTCCCTATTTTCGTTTTCTGCAGTCTTTGAATAATCAATCTGTACACTTACATTGTTGTCAATGGTTAAGAATATATTGTATCTGCGATTATTGATTTTACCCTTGGCTATCAGTCAGCTTTTATATTTTTTTCCAATCGTTTAATACCTTTCTCGTGATTATTATGATAAGGGAATCAAACGATGCGAACAACTATTTTGTCCACATCGCCATGATTAAAAAACACTTCTTACCTACATAGCTATTTTATAAAATCAAATAAAAAGCTACCAATAGAATTAAACAATATTTTAGATAAAAACTTCATACTGTTGAATAGATTTATAAATTTACAATTAATATGTCCTTACTGATTTTATTGTTAATTGTAGTTGCTTTTTTGTTACTTACCTTTTCACTCCATCTATTCTTTACTAAGCAAGGTAGCCATACCATCAATTATCTTTTAGGCTTTAGTTTTTTTGCTAGATTCTTTCAAGTAGGTGTTTTTCTAATTATTATCACTTCATACACCGTTTTACTTCCTATTACTCATTTATTCCCAATTGTTCAAATTATATATACTATTCTTTACTTTGGAAGCCTGGCGAGCTCTTATTTATATATTCGTTGTTTCATTAATGGAGAAAAATATTTAAAAAAAAGTGATTTAATCCATCTAGTTCCAATAATTTTTATAATAATTCATCTATTTCCATATTCTCTAATTGGAAAAATAAATTGGGAAATAATAGCCAAAGAGATTATCACTGGAGGGCAACTCTCCATTACAGAAAAATTGGGTGTATTCCCTAACATATTGTATAATATTGTACAACTATTATTTTCTGTATTATATTTATTGGCCTCATGGGCAGTATTATTCAGTTCTAAATTCTTTAGTAGAGAATGGAATATCAATAAAAAATGGATGATATTTTTTATTAGCACCTCTACTTTTTTTAAGCTATTAGGATTTTTTGCTATGGTTTATGGTCAAGGAGGACGCACCTATACAAACAGTCTGTTTTTTTTATCTCTTTGTAGTATTGTATTACTATACATGTTACTTTTTGTAATTTATCAACCACAAATATTGTATGGTTATATTGTATTATCAGAAAATTACAAAGTACAAGAAACAAAAGTATCTGTCTCAACAAAAAATACATCTTTAAAAAAAATACCGAATAAAGAGTACGTGGAATGGGTCAATCTGCTTAAAAATCATGTAGAAACCAAAAAATTATTTTTAAAGAAGGATTTGCAAATGAAAGATTTATCTAATGAAGCTGATCTGCCAGCACATAATTGTTCTGAAGTGATTAATGCTGTTTTAGATAAAAATTTTAGAGATTGGATTAACGGTTACCGAATTCAATATTTTATTGAACAATATCCTATCTTAAAGGATAATATGACTGTAGAAGCTGTAGCTTCTCAATCAGGTTTTAAAAATATGAGAACCTTTTATAGTGCATTTAAAAAAGAGACCAACCAAAGCCCTACTGAATATTTCAAAAATAGAATGATATAGTTGCATCTAAAGGCAATCAACTCACATTGGGTTTATATATTTTTATGTTTTAGCTTTCTTCTTACTGTAAGCATGTCCTTCATTTTAGTTTCAAAAACTCCGTAAGAGCTTGAAATTTATGTAACAATTCAAAAGTTACACAAGCAATAGATGGCTAATGTCCCACACTAATAGTAAAAATCATTTTTTTACAAGTCAATTTAGAATTAGTATAAATTATTTTTATGAAAAAAAATGCTACAAACTTAAATTCTCTATGCCATAATATAACCTCTGTCTTTCATAAAAGATTTCACAAGATTTTTTTTATATTATCTATTATGATAAACCTATTCATAGGTCATATCAATGCACAATCTATTATTTATGTAGATAGTAGTAAAAGTTCAAGTGGAATAGGTAATTCATGGAGTACTGCTTTTAAAACTTTAAAAGAAGCGACAATATTAGCCAATAATAATTCATCTATAAAAGAAATTAGAATTGCTAAAGGGACTTACTTTTCTACAACAAATACAAATCGTGATTCCACTTTTTTAATTAGTAGAGGTGACATCAGATTATATGGAGGATATCCAAATGGAGGAGGAACAAGAAACGTATCTTTATATCCTACTATACTCAGTGGGGATATTGGCACACTTGGAACCCATACTGATAATAGCTATCACGTAATGGTGATTGCAGGACTAGCATCTGGAGATGATAGCGTGATAATTGATGGATTAAAAATCCGTTTTGGAAGAGCAGATGCAAATAATAGTGTAGTCTATAATGGTCAAAGCATTCCAAGAAGTTACGGAGGAGGAATAGCAATAAAAAATAATTCAAATGCTTATAAAATAAGTATAAGAAATACAATTATTTCAGGTAATTATGCTTCTAACAACGGCGCAGGAATAAATATAGAAGCCACCATTTCTACTTTTATCAATTGCTTGTTTTCTGGTAACTACGCTGATTATGGTGGAGCTGCTTTTAATAATTCAAACTCACATACCAATTATATCAATTGTACGTTTGGAGGAAATCACGATAATCATTCGGGAGGAGCCATGAGAAACTCATCCTCGAATCCTGTTATCACCAATTGCATCATATATGGTAATGATGGAGGAATATCCAATAACAATAGCATTCCAGCAATTACTTATTCATTGGTGCAAGGGCTAACTGATATTTCAAATGGCAATTTGAATGGCACAAGTAATCCGAACTTTGTATCTCCTGTGCCAGCAGGAACAGTTAATATTAATGGAGATTATAGCTTACAATTGGCCAGCACATGCATTAACAAAGGAAATAACTCAGTACTAAATGGAGTGGCTACTGATCTTGCAGGGAATACTCGTATATACAATAGCCAAGTAGAATTAGGTGCTTATGAGTTTGTTTTTTGCACAGCCACCGCCATCCTATATGTAGATAGTAGCAAATCTATCTCGGGAGATGGAGCATCTTGGAATACTGCTTTTAAAACTTTAGCAGAAGCTATAACTCGACAATCTTGTTCAAATATCAAGGAAATACATGTAGCCAAAGGAACCTATTATCCTACTGGTGAGCAAGTAAATTTTAACAGAGATTCTACTTTTCTTATTACAAGAGGAGATATTAAAATACTTGGTGGATATCCTTCAGGGGGTGGCACAAGAAATCCATCGACATATCCTACAATATTAAGTGGGGATATCGGTGGCTCAAATAATATATTAGACAATAGTTACCACCTCATGACTATCTCAGGAATAGGAAATACTGAAGATAGCATTATCATTGATGGATTTAGATTTATTCATTCAAACGCTAATGGAAGTGGAACTAAAAATTTTAACGGAGCAAATATTGCTAGAAATGATGGAGGCGGTATAATCATTTGGAATGCATTAAATACTGTTAAAACACAAATCCGAAATTGTATATTCTCTTCTAATAGAGCTGAAGATGCTGGAGGTGCAATCTTTATCGAGAATTCGACTCCTTTATTAGTCAATCTATTAGTTTCCGGAAATCTTGCAAATTATGGAGGAGGCATAGCTTTAGTTAGCGCATCTCATGCCAAATTAATCAACTGTACTATTGCTGGAAATCGCTGTGGAAGCTCAGGCGCAGGTGGAGCAATAAGAAATTCTAGCTCAAATCCAACAATAGTCAACACTATTATTTATGATAATAATTCTGGCATTTCTAATAATTCATCTATACCCAACATATCTTATTCATTAGTGCAGAGCTTAACCTCTATAGCAAATGGAAATCTAAATGGAAATCTAATCAACCCAAACTTCATTCTTCCAATTGATTATGCTCAGACTCCAAACTTACTAGGTGACTATCGACTACAAGCTGGTAGTGCATGCATCAACAAAGGAAACAATACTGAAGTTCCTAGTTTTATCACTACTGATTTAGAAGGAAATGAACGAATAAATTTAGGCACTGTCGAAATGGGTGCTTATGAATATGTAAACTGCCCCAATATAGAAATTGTATATGTGGATAGTAGTGTAGCATTCTCAGGAAATGGAGGAACATGGGCTAATGCATATAAAACCCTTTCAGAGGCTTTGAATTTGATACATTGCTATAATATCAAAGAAATTAGAATCGCTGGTGGAACCTATTTCCCCACTGGACTACAAAATGGCACCAATAAAGATTCTACTTTTCTCATAACCAGAGGAGGAATTAAGATAATAGGTGGATATCCAAGTGGTGGAGGACAGAGGAATCCCGCAATTAACAAAACAATATTAAGCGGTGATATAGGTGCAAAAAACAATAATACTGACAATAATTACCATATAATGATTATTGCTGGTATTACTTCAGGTGCAGATAGTATTATAATTGACGGGCTTAATTTCCAATGGGCCAATGCGAATGGAAGTGGTTCAAAAGTTTATAATGGACAGACCATAGAAAGAAATAATGGAGGAGGCTTAGTAATATGGAATGTACTCAACGGCGAAAAAGTTCAAGTGAGCAATTGTGTCTTTTCTGCAAATAGAGCTGCAGATGGCGGTGCTGGATTATATCTAACTAATTCTACTCCTCTAATCATCAATTCACTTTTCAGCGGAAATCTTGCTAACTTTGGAGGAGCTACAGTTAATTATAATCAATCTCACGCAAAGTATATTAATTGTACTTTTGCAGGCAATAAAGCTGGTGATTCTGGTGGAGCGATGAGAAATTCTTCCTCGAACCCTACCCTTAAAAACACTATCATTTTTGGAAATAATTCTGGAGTATCTAACAACTCTTCAGTCCCATTATATTATAACTCGTTGGTGCAGGGGTTAACATCGACCTCCAATGGTAACTTGAATGGTAATACTTCCAATCCATATTTTATATTCACAATAGATGCATCATTAGCACCAACCGACGAAGGTGATTATCGTATTCAGTCATTAGGAGAAGGGATTAATGTAGGAACTAATACTGCAATCCCATCTAATATTACAACTGATTTATATGGAAACACAAGGATTTATGGTAGCACGGTAGATATTGGAGCATTTGAGGTAAGCTGTTCAAGTACTATATCTATATATGTGGATAGTGCAAAAACTGCTTCTGGAAATGGAGAATCGTGGGCTACCGCTTACAAAACAATGTCAGAGGCTCTAGCGAAGGCTCAGTTTTGTTCAAGCATTAAAAACATTTATGTAGCAAAGGGTACTTACTTCCCTAGTAGCATCAATAATCAAGATGGAACATTTCTGATTTCCAGAGGTGGTTTGAAAATATTAGGAGGCTATCCATCAGGCGGAGGAGTTAGAAATATTAATACAAACAAAACGATTTTAAGTGGAGACATTGGCACTAGAGAATTAGATACGGACAATAGCTATCATATCATGATAATTGCTGGACTATCTAGCGGAACAGATAGTGTTATTTTAGATGGATTCCAATTTGTCTGGGGCAAAGCTGTCGGTTCCGGAACAAGACTTTATAATACGTTTAACATCCCTAGAAATGCTGGAGGAGGATTGGTATTATGGTCTAATGCCAACGGAGCTAAAATTCAAATAAGAAACTGCATTTTCTCTGCAAATAGAGCAGATGACATTGGAGGGGCATTTTATAGTGCTTCTTCATCAGCATCTGTGGTGAATTGTTTATTCTCAGGAAATCTTGCTAACTACGGTGGAGCTATGTCTAATGCCAACTCTTCTAATACAAGAATTATTAATTGTACTTTTTCAGGAAATAGAGCCGGACAGTCAGGTGGAGCAATTAGAAATTCTAACTCAAGTCCCACTCTAATCAATTCTATTATTTATGGAAACAATAGTGCAATTTCCAACAACTCCTCTACTACAAATATCTCATACTCATTAGTTCAAGATTTTAGTGGCACGGCATCAGGAAATATAGATGTATCAGCAAACTTATACGGAACAATAAATAATCCATTGTTTATCTATGAAATCAATCCAAATCTTGCTCCTACTTTAGAAGGGAATTTCAAAGTCAACTTGATAAGTCCAGTCATCAATACAGGCTCAACTGTAGTTGAAAACACCAGCTCATCTATTGATCTAGCAGGAAATATTAGAATTTCAGATGGCACTATTGATCTTGGAGCATATGAAAATTTTTGTGATGCGCCCTCTACTATTTATGTTGATAATAGTCGTTCGACTTCAGGCAATGGATATACTTGGAATCAAGCATTTAAAAACTTGACCGAAGCTTTAGCATTAGCTCAATCTTGTAATCAAGTCAATACAATTCTAATTGCAGAAGGAACATATTATCCAAATTTTCAAACAGACAGAACTGCTTCTTTTGTCATATCTAGAGGAAATATAAGATTAATTGGGGGCTATCCTAGTGGCGGAGGAGAAAGAAATTTACAAACACATCCTACAATTTTAAGTGGAGATATTGGTGTAAAAGATACTCATTCAGACAATAGCTATCATGTACTTGTAATTGCTGATCTCGAATCTTCAGCCGACAGTGTCATAATAGATGGAGTTAAAATATTTTGGGGCAGAGCTGATGGAGGGGGAACAAAACTAATAAACGGACAAACAATATTACAAAACCAAGGTGGTGGACTTGTATTATTTAACAATCAAAATGGCAGTAAAGTACAAATAAGAAATACAGAAATTTCTGGAAATTATGCAAGTGATATAGGAGCTGGGGTTTTTCTTCAATCATTATCAAACAGTGCACCATCTACCTCATTTTATAATTGTTTAATAGCTGGCAATCATGCAAATTATGGAGGAGGTGTTGGAAATGTTTCTTCATCACCTACTTTTGTAAACACTACTATTGCTGGAAACAGAGGAGGAAACACAGGAGGAGGAATGCGAAATTCAAACTCCTACCCTATCTTGAGAAATACAATTATATACGGCAACTCCAATGGCATATCTAATGTAGGTAGTTCGACTCCTATTATTGAATACTCTTTGATTCAGGGGCTCACAAGCACTGCTAATAATAATCTAAATGGAAATACGACTTCTCCAAATTTTAAATATTTGGCAGACGCAAATACAGCTCCAACAATATCAGGAGACTATAGCGTATTGTTGAATAGCTCTATTATAGATAAAGGAAATAACTCACTTCTCCCTTCATTTATGAATCAAGACTTAAACAGTAATTTGAGAATTAACAATAGTACTATTGACTTAGGAGCATACGAATCAGGATGTGAAGTATCATTCAATACTTTGTACGTGGACAGTAGCCAAAGTATTTCGGGAGATGGTTCTACTTGGCTCAAAGCGTATAAAACATTGAACGAAGCACTTTTACTTGCTAATTCGTGTACGAACATAAAAAATATTTTTGTTGCTAAAGGAACATACTATCCTACTGATTTATCAGATAGAGATGCTACCTTTTTAATTTCAAGAGGTGATTTAAGAATTTATGGTGGCTATTCCAATGGTGGTGTAATAAGAAACATATATGCAAATCCAACAATATTAAGCGGGGATATAGGTGCAATAAATTCAAATACAGACAATAGTTTCCACGTAATGATAGCTGCTGGAATTGGCGCAGAAGAAGATAGCCTAATTTTAGATGGACTTTCTGTTTTTTGGGGAAATGCAAATGGAAGTGGATCAAAATTTTTTAATAATCAATCTATACCCAGAAATAGTGCAGGTGGTTTAACGATGTGGAACAATGGAAATGCAGATAAAATCCTCATTAAAAACTGTATTATTTCTGGAAATAAAGCCGAAGATGCAGGTGGCGGTATTTATAATAACAGTACATCTGCCACGTATTTAAATTGTTTGGTCACAGGAAACCTTGCAGATTATGGAGGAGGTTTTGCAAATATCCAATCATCTCATGTAAAATTGATTAATAATACCATTGCCAGCAATCGAAGTAATAATGGGAGTGCTATGAGAAATTCAAACTCAAATCCAGAAATTACAAACTCTCTCATTTATTACAATTCTAATGGAACAATTTCAAACAATGGCTCTTCAAATCCCAAAATATCCTATTCATTGATACAAGATAAGTTTGTTGAAACTGATAGCAATATTAATGGCAATTTAGATCCTAAGCTCGTTGCTCCTGCAAATTATGCTAATGCACCTACTATTGGGGGACAATATACTTTACTAGAAGGTAGTTCAACCCTAGACAAAGGTGACAATTTTGCCTACCAAACATCAGGAGGTAGTATTGCTTTCAATGTTGATTTAGCAAATAATATAAGAGTATATGATTATAATTATGAAGGTAGGATTGAAATAGGTGCTTATGAATTTGTTATAGCTAATTCCGGCAATACTGATATCAGTGTAATAAGATATGTAAAACCAAATGGCACAGGCAATGGCACTTCATGGGCTAATGCTTCAGGAGACTTACAAGAAATGATTAATATTTCAAATCGAAATGATCAAATATGGATAGCTACGGGAAAATATTATCCGAATAGAAGGATTCAAGAAATAGGCACAATTACTCCCAAAAATAGAGATAACGCCTTTTTACTAAAAACAGGGATAGCTATCTATGGAGGTTTTGCAGGATTTGAAAATATTTTAAACGATAGAGATATTGAATTAAATCCTACTATTTTATCGGGAGATTTTAACAATAACGATAGCATCAGTATCAGTCAAGATAGCATTGTATCTATTTCTTACAAAACTGAAAATGCATATCATGTACTTGTTGGCGCCAATGAGACTCAATTCAGCCTTCATGATTTAATTATTGAAGGAGGAAATGCCAATGGTGATGGAGAAGTAAAGGTAAACAATGTCAATATTAGTCGAATTGTTGGAGGATTATTTGCTGGTAATGGGATACAAAATATCACTATTTCTAACTGTACTTTTCAGAAAGGCTATGCTAACCATACTGGAGGTGCAATTGATATCGAAAATGGAGATAATATAAAAATACTTGACAGTGATATAAAATACAATAGAGCAAATCATGGTGGTGGATTTACTACCAGAAACACTAGCCAATACAACAATTACTATATAGAAAATACAACGATTTTAGTTAACAATGCCAATAAAGACGGAGGAGGTGTTTTTTGCAGAAGTGGCAATACTAAAATTACCAATACTATCATATCTGGCAATACTGCTATGACTGGCATGGGAGGAGGAGTATATGCCTCCAGAATAGAAAAAGGTTCAGATTGTAAAATGACCTTAACAGGATGTCTTGTTACAGGAAATGTAGCAGCCACAGCTGGCGGAGGCTTGCGTCTAGCCGTATATTTTTTTGACAAAGCTTTTGAAGAGCCTGAAAAAACAAACATCAATCATTTGACTTCTGCTGTTCATAGTTGCACCTTCTCTGGAAATCGTGCTGAGAGTGGTGGTGGAATTTCTTTAAAAGAAAAGGGTGGATTACTTGAAATACAAAATTCCATAATATGGGAAAATAGTTCTTCTATTAAGGCACACAATACAGATATATTTTTAACCTCCTCTATTATAGATGGAAGTTTTAATGGTAAAAATATTTTTAACAGAAACCCTTCTTTTATACTAGCTCCTTCTTTCAGTCTAGCACCTTTTACTGGAGGGGATTTTAGAGTACAAGATTGTAGTTATTCTATTAATTTAGGGGAAAATTCAATAGTCAAAATATTAAAAGACATTGATGGGAACCCTCGAATATATGGAGAAAACATAGATTTGGGAGCTTATGAATCTCCAATAAAAGTTCCTGTAAAAAATTATAAATATGTCAAGCAAGGAAGTACTGGTGATGGATCTTCATGGGCTAATGCTTCAGGTGACCTTCAAGATATCATCAATAAAAGTGACTGCAATATTGATATATATGTTGCAAAAGGAACCTATGTACCCATAAGACAAGCAAATAATCCCTATTCTATTACTACCATGAACAGAGATAATGCTTTTGTACTAAAGGAGTCAATTAACATTTATGGAGGATTTGCTGGAACTGAAACAGATATTAGCCAACGAGACTTAAGCAATCCAAACAATGTTTCAATACTGAGTGGTGATTTTCTTAATAATGATTCCGTTTCTGTCGATTCCAACGGAGTACTCAATTATACAAATAATCAAGAAAATGCTTATCACGTTGTCGTCATATCCAATAGTAATGGAATAGAATTAAATGGCTTTAAGATTAAAGGTGGTAATGCTAATAATACCAATACAAATACCATCAATAAGATTGGAGTTGATCGTAATAGTGGAGGAGGAATAGTAGTTAATAGTTCAACAAATATTGATATCAAAAATTGTACTATCGAACACAACATGGCTTCAAATGCTGGAGGAGGAATGTTTTATTACGCCTCAAGAAACTTCAATGTACTACATTCTACTATTCAAAAAAATAAAGCTACCTATGGTGGAGGAATTATGACTAGAAATACAGTAAGGTCTGATAGTAGCAAATATGAAAATTGTAATATTCTATCCAACAATTCTATTGAAGAAGGAGGTGGAATTGCTATTAAGTCAGGGACTTCATATGTAATAAACACAAAAATTTGTGGAAACCAATCTCTATCTAGCCATGGAGGTGGAGCTTATGCATACCGCGCACCTCATTCTGAAGGAGTTGAAGCTTTTTTCGTCAATTGTCAGGTCACTGGAAATAAGGCCAAAGGCAATGGCGGAGGGCTGCGTTTTGCACATCATTTTGATGGTGGTTATGGCTCAGACGATGTATCATGGTATGCTAAGTTTTATTTGTATAATACAACCGTTGCAGGAAATATGGCTACTGCTGGTGGAGGTCTGGATGCTTATGGTCGTGGAAGTGGTGCCACAATTGAAATTAACAACTCAATTATATGGGGAAATAGCTCTATGATATCTAGCGATAGATGTGTAGTAAACACCAATTATTCCATACTAGATAATCAGTGGAATGGAGATTACAACCAATATGAATCTCCCCTATTTAAAAATGATCCTTCTTTTGCTACTGCTCCTTTTACACAAGGAGATTATTCCATAGGTCAATGTAGTCCAGCAGTAAATACTGGAAATAATTCATATAGTATCATACCTAAATTCGATATTCAAGGAAAAAGCAGATATATAGGAAGTATAGATAAAGGCGCTTTTGAGTATCAAGATGGTGAAATATTACATGGAATAAAGTGGTATGTCAAAGAAGGGCAATCAGGAGACGGCACTTCATGGGCTACAGCATCAGGAGATTTACAAGCTATCATTAACAATGCTACTTGTGGAGATACAATCCTCGTCGCCAAAGGAACATACTTACCTAGTAGAAAAGCAGACCAGCTAAATGTTCTTAGCCCAAATAATAGAGACAATGCTTTTGTATTAAAATCTAATATCTCAATCTATGGAGGTTTCATAGGAAACGAAACTAATATTGCTCAAAGAGATCTTACCGATACCCTCAACTACTCCATTTTGAGCGGAGACTTTTTAGGAAATGATGGATTGAACCCAGATGCAAATGGATTACCAAATTTTACCAATAATGGTGAAAATGCCTACCACATTTTAGTATTATCAAATGTAACTAACATTATTTTAGATGGATTCTCTATTAGTGGAGGTAGAGCCACTGAGAACAACTCATTAAAAGTAAACAAAGTAAATATCAACAGAAATAGAGGTGCAGGCTTGACAATTAATCAAGCATATAATATTCAAATTGACAATTGTACTTTCCAAAATAGCCATGCATCAGATAATGGAGGGGCTATTTATACCGAAAAATCTAAAATTACTATTAAAAACACTAAGGCAATTAATAATAAAGCAGATTACGGTGGAGCTTTAGGACTTAATGATGGGAATTCTGTTATAACTAATTGTATCATAGAGAAAAATCGTGCTTATCAAAAAGGAGGAGGAATTTATACTACTAAAAACAATCTAATAATAGATTCAAATACAATCATCAGTAACCAAGCCCAAGAAGGTGGAGCACTCTTTGCTAATGAATCAGTTACAACAAATTTGAAATATTGTAAAATATCAGGAAATAGAGCAACAGATGGTGGTGGCGGTGGCATCTATAATAGTAGCTCTTCTAACCTAATAGCACTCAATTCATTAATTACTGGAAATGTTTCAACCAAATCTGGTGCAGCAATAAGAAATAACAATACTGCTACTATCATAGGATGTACTATAGCAGGAAACAATTCCTACGACGGCGCAGGTGGGATTCGCAATGAAAATGACAAGTCACAATTAGTACAAAACTGCATTATATATGGAAATAATTTAGGAGTTTCAGGAGCGGGGAACTATAAATACTCACTAGTGCAAAGTGGTGTTACCGGAAATACCATTTACACTGAAAATCCCTATTTTGTCAATTTACCACCATACGATACAGCCCCTTTTACTCATGGCGATTTTCACACTTCAGGATGTTGGCCAGTGATTAATAATGGAAGTGTTGACGGCATTTCAAAATTTATTTTCAATAAAGATTTTGATGGCAATCCTCGAATTAAAAATGACATAATAGATATCGGCGTTTATGAAACAGAAACACCAAGCCAAAAACTGTATGTTAAAGTTGGTGGTGCGGGCAATCAATCAGGTAGTTCATGGGCTAATGCAATGGGAGATTTACAACAAGCAATTAACATGGTATGTACCGGAGACTCTATCTTCATCGCTGAAGGTAAATATTTCCCTAATCGCAAAGCTAATGCTTTAAATATTATTACTTTAAACGATAGAAACAACTCCTTCGTCTTAAAAAACAATATCAAATTATTTGGAGGCTTTAAGGGTACTGAATCTAGTTTATCAGAAAGAGTCATCAGCGGCATTTCGGGCACAACACTATCAGGAGATTTCACTGGAAATGATAGTGCATACTATGATTATAATACAAATAAAATCACATTATTAAATAACGGCGAAAATGCATTTCAAGTTATTATAGCATCCGGATTAGAAAATATTATACTAGATGGATTTTTGATACAGGGAGGCAATACAGTAGGAAGTAGTAGTAGTTATAACCTAAAAGGAAATAACATCAATAGAAATCATGGAGGCGGAGGACAAATCATAGACAATAAAAACTTTACTTTTAACAACCTGACATTCCAAAGGAATAGAGCCTCTTCTTATGGCGGTGGGCTAGCTATACGCAATTCTAATGGAACTATGAATAATTGTGAATTCCTTTACAACTTTTCTGACTATGCTGGAGGATTATGGGTAGATAATTCTACTATCAATATAAAAGATATTTCTTTAGTTTCAAATACAGTATCAACTGATGGAGGAGGACTAGCTATAGGTACTCAATCATCATTAAACATCACTAATTTATTCTCTAATAGCAATTATGCAAGTCAAAATGGTGGAGGAATAAAAGTAAATAATTCAAATGTGAAATGTAACACTTGTAACTTTGCCTACAACCTTGCGAAAAATGGGTCTGGTGGAGGTGTGATGAATACCACTAACGCTAATCTTAATTTGTCAAATACCAATATATACAATAATACAGCTGGAGATGATCATGGCGGAGGAGTTTGGAATGGTATCGAGTCTTCATTAACCATATCAAAAGGATTAATAAAAAATAATATAGCAGACAATGAAGGTGGAGGTCTTTATAACTACTCAAATAGTACAGCATATTTAAAGTATGTAGAAATTACTGATAATACTGCATACAGAGGTGGGGGAATAGCAACTTCTGGGAATGGAACTGAACAAAACAGTGGAACAAGCTTAGGCTCTGCTGTCTCTTATAATGGTGGATATACATCAGTAACAAACAGTTTAATAGCCAGAAATTTAGCTAGAAAAGACGGAGGAGGAATATTTAATAATTTCAGTTCCAAAACAGATATAGTCAATGTGACCGTAACAGCTAATACTGCGGATAATGGCGGAGGTATATATAATGATGCTGAAAAATGTCCTCCAATTCCTAATATTGGACAATATTACAAATGCTCTGACGACATAAGCACTTCTATTATAAAAAATAGTATAGTATGGGGAAATATAGTTACTAATAATGGAGTTGGAATATATGAAGGTGTTTCTAATTATAGTTCTAAAATAGAAAATTCATTTATTGAAGGAAATAAAAATTGGTCAGATGGAAATATCAATACGGCTTATATAACACCTGAGTTTAAGAGTTTTGAAACTGGAGATTATACTTTAGTTGGCTCTAGTCTTTGTGTCAATAGTGGAAGCAATAGCTATCAATCGGGAAATGTAGATTTATTAAATCAGCCTAGAGTAGCATTTACTTATATAGACATGGGGGCTTACGAATATCAACAAGAACCTAATCAAGAAAATATTCGTTTTGTACGTCAAGGAGCTACAGGTGATGGAACCACTTGGGATAGAGCATCTGGAAATATCCAAGCAATGATTAATTCTCCTGGTGTTCGCCAAGTATGGGTAGCAGAAGGAACTTATATTCCAAGTGGAAATGGATTTATCTTAAAAAACTACGTAACAATTTATGGAGGTTTTCCTAATACCGGAAACCCATCGCTCAGCAGTCGAAACTGGGATACATATCCAACTATTTTATCTGGAAATAATATCAATAGAGTGGTTTACAATAATTTTACGGTCAATGACTCTCTCAATTCAACAGCTATTTTAAATGGATTTATTATAAAAGATGGCAACACCAATGGAAATGGTGGAGGAATGTACAATAATAATGCATCACCAAAAATAGAAAATGTCACTTTTGTCAATAATAGTGCCACTGGAGGACTAGGAGGAGGAGCTGTATATAATTCAGCATCAAATCCTATATTCAAAAATTGTATTTTCAAAGAAAATATCACTACCGCAAATGGTGGGGCAATGTTTAATGAGCAATCTAATCCATTGATCATAAACGGATTAATTTTCTCAAATTCAGCAACTGGAGGAAGTGCAATAGCTGCTATTAATAACTCTACTTATCAACTAGTCAATACGACTATAACTAAAAATATATCTACTGCAGGAGATGTAATATTCAATGATGGGGCAAACACTGAAGCAAAAATCTTCAACTCAATAATATATAACAACCCTGACATTAATAATAATTTTACACCGAATATAGTCAATGATCAAAATGGAGCAAATACAACTGCACAGCATTCATTAATACAATTTGGATTCCAAGGTATTGGGGTCATATCTTCTGATCCATTATTTACAAATCCTAATATTAATGACTTCTCACTTCAAGAAATGAGCCCTGCTATTAATAGTGGAAATAATCAATCTTATACTCAAACAGGTCAAGTATTAGAGGCTGATATAGACTTAAAGTGTCAAAATAGATTGATGGATTCTATAATTGATATAGGAGCTTATGAGTTCAAAGCAGATATTGTCCCTATCAGATATGTAAAAGTTGGCGGAACTGGTAACGGAAAATCCTGGTCTGATGCTTCGGGTAATTTACAAAGCATGATTGATGCTAGAGGTGTTGAAGAAGTTTGGGTTGCAGCAGGAATCTACACTAGTCCTATTAGTGGATTTAGATTAAAAAACAATGTAAAAGTATATGGCGCTTTCCCTTCTACTGGCAACCCTGAATTTTCTGACAGAAATATTCAATTAAATACTACTATCTTATCTGGAGAAACCACTAGAAGAATCTTCAATAACAATTTCGAAACAACACCTGAACTTGACAATTCAGCGGTTTTAGATGGCTTCACCTTGAAAGATGGATATTCAGCCGAAAATGGAGCAGCCATGTATAATTTCAATGCCTCACCTACCTTGTCTAATCTTATATTTACCAATAACTTAACCACTTCAGAAGGAGGAGCCTTATATAACTTACAATCTAATCCAATCATTGAAAAATGTAAATTTATTTCAAATTTAGCTACAACCAAAGGAGGTGCAATTTGCAATATTACTTCTGAACCTATCATCACTAATTCATTATTTATTCAAAATAATTCTGCTAGCGGAGGTGCAATATTTGCAGCAAATGGCTCTTCATATAAAATTACAAATAGTACTTTTAGCCAAAACACCTCTCCTTTAGGAACACTTTATCACTATGGTTCAGCAACTCAACCACAAATATATAATAGTATCTTCTATGGCAACAGTTCTGCAATTATAGAAGAAGATTCTTCTATAACTATCAAGGTCAATAATATTATTGAAGGAATAAATAGCGATAGCCTCAACTTTGATTTTGACCCAATGTTTGTAAATCCTTCCTTAGGCGATTATACTTTACAACAAGGGAGTTCTGCAATAAATCAAGGAGAAAACTCGTGGATAATAAATGATTTGGAAGAAACAGAAATACTTAAAGACTTAGATTTGCACCCAAGAATTTATGACTATTCTAATGGTGGAATTATTGATCTAGGAGCTTATGAATATCAAGGAAATACTAATTTTCCTATTCGTTATGTAAAAACAGATGGCAAAGGAAATGGTAGCTCTTGGGGCAATGCAGCTGGAAGTCTGCAAGCAATGATGAATGCAAAAGATGTACAACAAGTATGGGTGGCTGAAGGAACTTATATCAGTGAAAATGATGGATGGCTATTAAAAAACAATGTAACCGTCTTAGGAGGTTTTCCTAACTCTGGAAATCCTCAAATTGAAGACAGAAATTGGAGTCAACATCCAACCGTTTTATCAGGAAATCATCAAAAAAGAATTTTTAATCATACAGGAATAATTACTAATAATGACTCAGATTCAATTACGATAAATATCATAGACTCTACTGCTATATTAGATGGATTCATCCTAACTCAAGGCTATTCAGAAGAAAATGGAGCTGCAATGTATAACCAATTGGCATCTCCTACTTTAAGAAACTTAGAATTTACTAATAATCATTCCGTTCAAAATGGAGGAGCTATATACAGCTTGCTATCTAGACTCAATATCTATAATAGTAAATTTTCAAATAATACAGCAGATAATTATGGTGGAGCTATAGCCAATGAATATTTCTCAGAAACAAAAGTTTTCAATACTGTTTTCTCAAAAAATACTGCGCAGTTAGGAAGTGTTTTTTACACAAGCGATACTTCAAAAACAATACTTGTAAATAATACTTTAACAGAAAACATTTCTTCTCAAAATACTGGAGCAATATTCACGTTTGGAGGAGGTTCAATAATCCAAGTATATAATAGCATCTTATTTCATAATGGTAAAAATATTATAGATTCTTTAGGTGCTCAAACAATCATTTTGAATTCATTAGTAGAAGGCGGATTTACTGGAAATGGAAATATCGATACAGATCCTTTATTTACTGATGCTATGCAAAATGATTATTCTCTTCAAGAATCCAGCCCTGTCATAAATTTAGGTGACAATAATAGCTATCAAAACCAAGGAGGAAATCTACAAAACGATAAAGATTTAGCATTACAATCACGTGTTTACAATTATGCTTCTTCTGGTATAATTGATATGGGTGCTTATGAATATCAAGGCAATCCTAAGTATCCTATTAGATATGTCAGACAAAATGCAACTGGTAGTGGAACTTCTTGGGGAACAGCATCAGGCGATTTACAAGCTATGATAAACAGTTCAGCAGTACAACAGGTTTGGGTAGCTGAAGGCTCCTATTTTAGCACAGGGAATGGATTTATTCTTAAAAATGGAGTAAAAGTTTTAGGTGGATTTTCGAGTGAAGGAAGTCCAAAGCTAGAAGAAAGAAACCCATTCAATTACAATTCTACCTTATCAGGAAATAATGAAAGGAGAGTCTTTTATAATAATTTTTCTCCAAGTGCAAAACTAACTAATTCAGCTGTATTAGATGGCTTTACCATTACTGAAGGCAATCTGAATGCTAATGGTGCAGGGATGTATAATGCTAATGCTGATCCTATCTTAAAAAACCTAAAATTCACCAACAATCATTCAGGCACTGCAAATGGAGGTGCTATATATAATGCAGCTGCAAACCCATTGATAATCAATTGTCAATTCTATGAAAATTCATCCTTGAATAATGGTGGTGCTATTTGTAATGCATCAGGTTCAAAACCCAATATTATCAACTGTCTGTTTTACGAAAATACTGCTACGAATAATGGTGGAGCTATTTACGCAAATAACGCTTCATCTTATCATCTTATCAATAGTACTGTTTATAATAACACTGCTAATTCAGGGGGTGGTCTGCATCATGCTGGAAGTACTACACTCCCCTTAGTGAAAAACTCTATTATTTATGGCAATACACAACAAATTATTAATAGCAGTTCGGCAGTCACTACTGTAGATTACTCTCTAATTCAAGGTGGATATTCAGGCAACCATAATCTCCAAGAAAATCCAACTTTTGAAAATGTTAATGACAAAAATTTCAACTTATCTTTAGCTTCTCCTGCAATTAATGCCGCTGACAACTCAGCACTTCCCGATTCAATAATAAAAGATTTGAATGGAAATAATAGAATAGAGCAAGATTTATTAGATATCGGGGCTTTTGAAAACAGAGGCTTCGTGCTGGCTAACACTGCTAATGATACCATTGTTTCTAATCTTAGTTACCCAAATGAAGAGGGCTGGATTCACTATTACAAATCAGATGATTCTACTTTAGTACTCTCTCTCAATACTCAAAATCAATTTTTAGGCGAGGTAGAAATCAATTCAATTCTTAATAATAATTTCGGACAAAGCAGCATTGGTTTAATTATGCCTTATGGTCAAACAAAAAATATTTATCCTGCCAACAGAAGCTGGACTATTCATGCTTCTGAAAGTTTTTCTCAACCAGTAAAAGTAAGATTTTATATTTCAGACTTAGACAGTATAGATATCATGCAAGCAATGCCTTTCCATTCTAAAGAACAATTGGTCCTATACAAAGTCAGTGGAAATTATGTTTGGGATACTTCTTCAAATGGTTATTTAGAATATACTTTAGACACTATTGCAGACACTTCAACTTATGTGTATGGGAGTTTCCAAGGTATTCAATATGTCGAATTCATGGTCAATTCTTTCAGTTCTGGAACGATAGCTATGACATTAGATGAAAGTATTCTTCCTCTCGATTTAATTTCATTTATTGCAGGAGCAGTCAATGACAAAACTCAATTGCAATGGAATACGGTCAACGAGGTCAATGTTTCCCACTTTGAAATAGAGAGGAGTTCGGATGGAATTCATTGGGAAATATTATCTAGTATAAATGCAACTAACGGGATTGCTCAACAATATACTGCTTGGGACAATGCTCCACATCAAGGAGACAACTATTATAGATTAAAAATGATAGATATTGATGGCTCCTTTAAATACAGTAAAATTGTCCAAGTATTCTTTGCAAATAATAGCCTAGCTCCTGATTTCTCAGTCTATCCCAATCCTAGTAAAGGAGATTTTACAATTACTGCAAAAGACATGACTACACCTACTGCAAAAATTCAAATCTTTGATGAATTAGGAAGAATGATATTTAACCACCAAATTAAAGAGGGGAAAAACTCAATACATCTAGAGCATCTACCTAGTGGTACATATATATTAAATATCAATAGTTCTTTGAATACTAATATCCAAAAAATAATTATAGAGAAATAAGATTTAATAGACATTTTTTAGGCTATCCGCTATAATCCCTATTATCATTAGCTTTGAGGGCAATCAAAGGTGATGAATGAAAAAGTGATTTTACTATTGTAAAAGGATTTAGTAAGAAAAATAGTATTGTTAAAGGTGTTCAGTTAAACAATTGCACTAATTAGCAAACAGTTTTTCAGCAATAATAGGCTATTTTAGTGTAAACCTATTTTAGGACAAGGCATTTTGTTTTTCAAAACAAGTTTTGTGTTAAAAGTCTCGCCCTTCGGGTAGTTGCAAAACAATAACTACAGCTTCTATATTTCAATTAGCCTTTCAGAAGGCATCCAACCTTTCCTATTCAAACCTACATTTACCTTGAGCCATCCATTCTTTTCATCTAACACTTCTATTTTTTGTCCGATAAACAAATCATAAGTTTCATCAGATAACAGTGCAGGTTGATTATACATCGCTGACTCCTCCTGTACAATTGCAAACTGTTGAACATGAAGAACTCTATATAGTTTTATGCTATTAAAAATAAGATAGACAGCAAGGATAAAAAGTAGCACAGAGCTAAAGAAATAAATTTTTCTATTCTGCTTTGACACCAATAAGAAGGTGACCGACAGCAAAATAATCCAAGCCCAAGTTGCCAAAACAGACAGAGAATACATATTTAATTCGCCTATCTTATTTCTCCAATGTCTATCACTTTCATCCGTAAGTGCCATTTTTTTTCTAAGAAAAATAAGGTTGGATTCAGTAGCAGATTCATTAGGTGATAATTTCAATGCTTTTTCATAAAAAGCTATTGCCCTTGCATATTTTTTTAATTGTGTACATGTATTAGCATAATTAAAAAACAATTGAAAACTTAAATTTCCCTCTTGAACCAATCCATCAAATAGCCAATAAGCCTTATCGTAATCTTTTTGCTGATACTTTAAAACCGCCTGATTAAATAATGAATCTTGCTCATTAGCTATTAGGCTATTGGCAGAGAACATCAACATAAAAAATATCAATAGATAATGTTTCATAGTTGTGCCTTTTGTTGGTTTTCAATATTATCTAGACAACTCTCAGCAAGGCTTTTCAATTCTTTAATTGTGGAAAAACGCATAGGAGAATATGCTGCACTATCAAATGCTATAAGGATATATTTGGTTTTTTCACGAATCGTTTCATCCTTAATCCTCTCAAATATTTCTATATCTGATGAGTGTTCTACACCCAACAGATGTTTCAATCTTTTTCTAAAAGCTTCAGATAAAATAGCAAACTGCCTTTGTTCAGGAAGCCCATCTATATTAGGCCATGAAAATAAAAGATTCTCTTTTAGGTCCATCTTATTAGCTAAATGCTTTCGCCATGCCAATAGACCAAGCAATGCAACAATAGGCACTCCTGAACCCATCGCAACATATAATAACAGAAGAGAAAAATTGGATGGAGGGGTCTTTTCTTTCAAATTTGAAATGAACTCTTGTTTCAAATCTTGATGATTATCACTAGTTATTCCTTCTGGTAAAACATTCAAAACTATTTGTTCCAAAGGCTGAGAAATATACTTTTTCTGACTAGGGTCAAAATAAACAAACTCAGATGTTGGAATAATTAATTTCCCCTCCTTTTGAGGAACAATGGCGTAACTAAATTTTCTTTCTCCGCCATAGGTGTCTCCATTTTTTTGCGGAGTATCAGAAATATTTGGGGGATAGAACTCCACCGAATTGCCAGTTTCTTGAGGAATATTATCAATTGCTTTCAAATTGCCCCATCCCTTTATATCAATATCAATCGTAGTGGACTGTCCTTTTTGCAAAGTAGTATTTTGAATTGACCTTCGAGCATCAAATTGTCCAACAGCACCGGAAAAATTTTGGGGTTGCTGATCCAAAGGCAATGGTAAAACATTTAATTTTAATTGATTTGAAGCAAAAGTTACCATTTTGGGTTGTGAGGAAGAAAAAAAAGTAGTACCAAAAAACGGGTCTTTTTCAGGTACCAAAATTACACCTCTCACTAACAATGGGTCAATCGTCTGCACTCCTGCCTGAGTAGCAAATAAAGCTACTTTTCTAAAAGCCTGAAAATAATATTTTTTCCCTTTATACTCCATTATCCCTTCAGTCTGATGACTAGGAATCTCCATTTCTTCTGATAAAAAGTTATTAAAGAGGGGCAGCTTTTCAACTTCCAAAGATTGATAGTCTATACGTCTCAATAATTTGTAAGTAATCATTAATTGCTCACCAACATATAATTGATTTTTATTGGCTTCGGCAATTAGAAAAATGTTATCTCTCCAATTATCAGAGGCGGCATCTACTTGTTGCTGATTGTTTGAGAAAGGAGAATTTCCTTGTTGATTTGACATAGCACCATGATCTACAACCTTTATCTTAAAGGGAGAAGAATAAATAGTTTTGCCTTTATAATTAGCTTTTGCTCCACTAATTTCAAACTCTCCTTCCATTTCTGGGACGACAGTAATATTATAGGAAATACTTTTTGAAATTTTCCCATTCACTATGCTCACATTTGTTGATTGGCCAGACTGGTACACTTTAAATCCTTTTAAATCAGGAAGTTGAAAATCTTGAACATCTCCTTCCACAGAATACTCTACCAAAAAAGATTCACCCAAATTGATTTGATTTGCACTCACTTGCACAGAAATACTTTGGGCAGAAAGTTGAGTACCCAATAGGGAGAAAAATATAATATGTAGCCAATATGTTATTTTCATTACCAATCTTTTTCTATAAATGGGCGAGTAGATTTATCATTATTCTGTTGATTCATTATCCTTCTTTGAATTTCTTTTTCTTGTTGATCTAGAGCCTGAAACAAACGTTGGATATCCTGAGGGGACAAGTTCATAGGCTTTTCATTTGGTTTCTGCTTAGATTGATTTTCTTCTTGTTGATTATCTTCTTGTTTCCTTTCTTGTGATTTATCTTCTGAATTTTGACTTTTATCTTTTGAATCCTTTTGATCCTTTTGGTCTTTTGAATTTTCTTGATTCTTTTTTTCCTCCTGATTATTTTTATTTTCCTGATTTTTTTTCTCCTCTTGATTAGAATCATCTTTTTGTTGATTCTGTTGCTGATGTTGTTGTTCAGGAGACTCAGATGGAGGAGGAAGATGAGCCAATGCCAAACTCAAATTATATTGTGCCCTATAATTATCGGGGGAAAATTTTAAAGCGTTGACAAATTGAGCAGAGGCTTCTTTATACTTGGATTGTTTAAACAAAATATTACCTATATTAAAAGTTGCCTTTGCTCGCAGAATAGAGTCGGGATTATCTTGTATCACTTGTTCAAAAATAGCTAATGCGCTATCCTCTTTATTGGCTGCTAAAAGACCTACACCAAAATTATATTTATTTTTAGCTACGCTATCTTTGGCCAAAAGACTCCGATAAAGCTCTAAAGATAAATCATACTTGCCTTCTTTAAAAGCCGCATCTGCTTGATAAGGCTTTTTCTCCTTCGTACATGAAATCCAAAACAATATAGGGAGCAAAACCAATAATATCTTTGTTTTCTTACTCTCTCTGAAGCTCAAAATATGAACCCCAGCTAGTTCAAACATTAATAAAATAATAGATGGGAACAAAAACCATTGAAAATAGCTTTTATATTTTGTATATACTCGCTCTTCTCCAGTACTAGTTCTTGCCCACTTTAAACTTCTCCGAATTTCTTTTAAAGCTTGTTTCTTAGATGATATATTAAAATATTTCCCTCTACCAGCATTAGCGATTTGTTTGAGTGTATTTTCATTGAGTCGGGTCAATATCTGATTGCCATCTTTATCTCTTTTAAAAGAAACGCCTCCTGCCATTGCTCTATCTGGAATTGGAGCACCAGTAATAGTACCTACACCAATTGTATGAATAATCATATTCTTTGATGAAGCTAATTTGGCCATTTCGATTGCCTTGCTATCATGGTCTTCTCCATCAGACATTAATACCAAAATTTTTGATTTATTCTTAGAACTAGCTTCTAAAGATTCCGCCAACTGTATAGCCTCTCCGAGTGCAGTTCCCTGAGTAGGCATCATATCCGTATTGACAGCATCTAATTGCATTTCAAAAGCACCATAATCCGTAGTAAATGGCATCTGAATATATGCTTTCCCAGCAAAAACAATGAATGCAATCCTATCTCCACCTAATGATTGAACTAGATTGGAAAGAAATTTTTTACTCACTTCCAACCTACTTGGAGCGATATCTTTTGCCAACATACTATTGGACAAGTCTAATGCGACAATAATATTACTATCTACATTTGTTACCGTTTCTTCTTCTGAACCAGATTGAGGGTTCATCATTGCTAATATCATCAACAAAATAGCTATTAGCCATATCAATCTTTTAAGAAGAAGTTGCTCAGAAGAACAAGTATGAATTAAATCTTTTATTTTATCAGAATCACCTAACTTTTCTAGTTTTTGCTCTCTTCTTCTTTTGAAATACAAAAACAAGATGATGATAATAGGAATAGTCAGCAACCACCAAAATGCACTAATATGTTCTACTCTCCACATTTTACAAATCTTGCTTTAAATAGATGGTTTTCACTCCCCATTCCAATAATAGAATAAGTAATGCCATTAGTAAAAAATTATAAAACAACTCTTCTTTAGGTGTATAAGCACTTACCTTAATTTTAGTTTTTTCTAATTGATCGATTGTATGATAAATTTGTTCCAGCTCCTTATTATTTTCAGCCCGATAATACTCTCCACCGGTATTTTTTGAAATTAGTTTCAGCAAATTCTCATCAATTTGAACTTCCATTTCCTTATATGCTGTCCTTCCAGTAAAAGGGTCTGGGACTGGATATGGAGCCGAACCATTTCGACCTATTCCTATGGTATAAACTTTTATATTTTCCGCTTTTGCCATTTCCATAGCTGTTTGAGGATCAATATATCCAGTGTTATTCACACCATCAGTCATCAAAATCACTACTTTAGATTTAGCCTCACTATTTTTTAATCTACTTACTGCCGTTGCCAATCCCATACCTATAGCCGTACCATCTTCAAGAATATTAGGTTGAATATTGTTTAACAATGTATTTAAAACCCGATAATCAGTTGTCAAAGGACACTGAGTAAAACTTTCTGCAGCAAAAATCACTAAGCCAATTCTATCATTTGTCCTTTTTTTAATAAAATCTTCTGCAACATGAATAGCTGCTTGTAATCTATCTGGCTTAAAATCCTGCGCCAACATACTTCCTGAAATATCCAATGACAATATGATATCTATACCTTCAATACTTAATGGCGAACTGCCGATAGGTTTCTGAGGCCGAGCCAGAGCTACTATCATCATTACCAATGCCATTAATCGCAAATAAATAGGTAAGTGTCTCCATTTTACTCGACCACTATTTTGGGGTATTCCGACAGTTCTTATAGAAGGAATTTTCATCTTCCTTGCTACCGAGTTTTCTGTCTTTTTATAATGCCTCCATAAAATAGGCAACATGATTAAAAGCAAAAAAAACCAAGGATATGCAAAAGTGATATTATTCATCTTTTACCTCCTCTTTTATTGAATCTTCCAGTTCATCAAACCCAATCAGGTCTCTAACTTTTTGGATAGTCGCATTTTGTTCATCAATATTAGTAGTCACTCTAGCAAACTTGACTTGATCACAAACAGATAGAACTTCTGACACTTTTATCAATTGAGAAGAATATTTTCTACTTGATGCAATTGCTCCTAAGACTTCGCCCGAAGAAAAGAAAGGAGCAGGTATCAACCAGACTCGTTCCATATATAACCTTAAAATATTAGATAATAATGCCCAATCTTCTTTCTCTTTAACAAATGGAATTCTATTTTCTAAATCTTTCAATTGTTCAAAAGCCCACTCTCTAGGATTTTTATTTAAAGGAATACTCAGTCGATTTTTATTATGTTTCCAATAATACAATCCTCCTAAAACACTTAATAATAGTACTGAAGCGATGACAATAATATATATATACCATTTAGATTTAGTGGAAGTATATAATGGTTCATATTCCCTCCTTAATGCATCAGTCGTATCAACAGGAATTCTATGTACTTGAAAATTTTGTATTGATATTGCAAAAGTATCTACTATATTATTTTGACTATATGGGATGAGGATTTGATTTTCATTTCCTGTTATACTATCAAAAGCTACATAGGCAAACCGTACTTTATAAATCAATGAGTCTTCACTTTTTATCACTTCCAACCCATTTAAAGGATTATTATTCACAATGTCCAAGCCATTTATTGAGGGAGCTGTAATGGGTGCTTGAACTTTTATATCCATAGGAGCTTTTACTTCTATGTCTAAAAAAAATGTTTGCCCAATATAAATTTCTTTTTGAAAGAAGGTAGCTTGTCCTCGTACAGCATCATTCGCCCATGAAAGGAATGGATAACAAAAAAAACAAAATATCCACCATTTTATCATCCTAATTTTTTTTTATCCTTTGATGAAAAAA
Organism: Chitinophagales bacterium; assembly: GCA_023957235.1. Classification (GTDB taxonomy): domain Bacteria; phylum Bacteroidota; class Bacteroidia; order Chitinophagales; family JADIYW01; genus JAMLHH01. The sequence goes on from JAMLHI010000009.1 coordinate 74,929, forward strand.
CAATTGTAATTTTTTAATATAATCCTCTTGATCTGAAAGCATAATAATATCTGCATTAGCTTCTAAAAACACCTTTTTAAAATAACTGTTTCGATATTGAGCCTGTTGCTGATACCATGCCCTATAACTTTCTGACGATGTATCTACCCATTGAACTAAATTATTTTCTGCATCTTGAATCTGAACTAATCCTATATCAGGAAGCCTATCATCAAGAGGATCTTTCACAGACACTCCAATAACATCATTCTTTGCTGACAGGATAGATAAAGCATTTTTATAATTATCAAATAAAAAATCGGAAAGTAAAAAAACAATTGAATTACGTTTTTGAACCTTACAGAAATAATTGACTGCCGTTTCAAAATGAGTAGTGTTATTTACAGAAGAATCAGCAATCATTATTGCTCTGATGATTTGTAATATTTGTTGATATCCCTTTTTAGGAGGCAAATATTTTTTAATCTCCGAGTCAAACAAAAGTAATCCAATATTATCTTGACTTCTATTTGCAGAAAATGCCAAAGTAGCAACAATTTCTGCTATTCGTTCTCTCCTATCTGTTTTCCCGATAGAAGTCAATACTGATTGGCTAATATCCACCATAAACATAACCGTCTGTTCTCTTTCTTCATGAAAAAGTTTGACATAAGGTGATTTCATTCTAGCAGAGACATTCCAGTCTATATGACGTATATCATCACCATAAGTATATTCCCTTACCTCACTAAACTCCATTCCTTTACCCTTAAATGCAGTGTGATATACTCCAGCAAATTGCTGGTTGGATAGCAATTTTGAAGTGATTTCAATCTTTTTGACTTTACGAATGATATTAGAGATATCCATTACGGTACGTCTATTCTTTGAATTATTTTTTCAACAATCTGCTCACTTGTAATCTGCTCAGCTTCAGCTTCAAAAGTCAATCCTATTCTATGTCGAAGAACATCTAAAACCACCGTTTTCACATCTTCTGGAATGACGTAGGCTCTTTTATTAAGAAATGCATTGGCTCTAGCTCCCATTGCTAAACTGATTGATGCCCTTGGAGAAGCACCATAAGAGATATAATTATTTAATTCTGACAGTCTGTATTTATCGGGATGGCGTGTTGCAAAAACTAAATCTAAAATATACTGCTCAATTTTCTCATCCATATAAATTTCTTTCACTATCGTTCTAGCATTAAAAATATCCTCTATTGAAACACAAGGTTTAATTTTAGGCCATTCCCCTATAGTATTCATTCTCATTATTAACCTTTCTTCTTCATATTTAGGATAAGTGATGACCACTTTAAGCATAAATCTATCTACCTGAGCCTCAGGTAAAGGATACGTTCCTTCTTGTTCAATAGGATTTTGAGTAGCCATAACTAAAAATGGCTCAGGAAGATGAAAAACATGTTCACCAATTGTGACTGTCCTTTCTTGCATCGCCTGTAATAATGCTGCCTGAACTTTTGCAGGAGCACGATTGATTTCGTCAGCTAAGACAAAATTGGAAAATACAGGACCTTTTTTAACTTCAAAAATACCTTTCTGTTGTTGAAAAATCATTGTTCCTGTAATATCAGATGGCAACAAATCTGGAGTAAACTGTATTCTATTAAAATCTACATCAACTGCTTCTGAAAGAGATTTAATGGCTAAGGTCTTTGCTAAGCCCGGCACTCCTTCTAGCAATATATGACCATTTGTTAATAATGCCAATAGCAATCGGTCTAACATCCCTTGCTGGCCAATTATCACTTTGGAAAGTTCCTTTCTGAGCACATCAATAAATGCACTATGATCTTGAACTTTCAATTGCAATTCTGAGAGAGAATTAGCGGTTAAATGATTTATATCCATCTGACTAGTCAATTTTAAAGATAAATAATACTATAAGAATGTATTTAAATATTCTATATCCATTATACAGTTAAATACTTTAACCCAAAAACTTCAAATAGAAATTCATACAGCCCAATAAACTCATGCTTTACCATAAAACAAAGCACGAATTTAATCAATAGCAAGAGCAATGAATATTTATCAGGGTTAAAATATGTTAGACAATCAACAGCGTTATTCTATTAAATGTTAATACTTAAAATAGAAAAACTTCTGTCATCTAAAACAAAGACACTTGGTTTAAATATAGGATAAGTGAAATTTTCAAATTATTTTTTTTGACATAATTCAATTAAACTCCCTCCAGTAGTTTTAGGATGAAAAAAACAAACTAATTTACCCAACGCCCCTATATATGGCTCTTCAGACAATGCCTTAAATCCTTCAGATTTCATTCTTTGCATTTCAGAGTGAATATTATCGACTAAAAAAGCGACATGATGAATCCCTGGTCCTTTATTAAGAAGAAATTTGCTAATTGCACTATCAGTAGAAGTAGGTTCTAAAAGTTCAATTTTTGTATTTCCTATTTCATAAAATGTAGCTATCAATTTCTGCGATACAATTTCTTCCTTATGAAAAGGAATACTATCCAATATAGCATTAAACAATTGAACACCTTCTCCCATATTATTTACAGCTATACCAATATGATCAATTTGTTTTATCATAAAATATAAAATTATTTGATAGATTGTAAATTTAAACAGAATAGGTATTAATTTAATAAGGGAAATGAATTCATTTATATATTTCGACCACAATGCAACAACCGCAGTTGATGAAAGAGTCTTAGAGACAATGTTGCCCTATTTTAATAAAAACTATGGTAATGCTTCAAGTATCACCTACGGCATGGGATTAAGTGCAAAAAATGCAGTAGAAACAGCTAGAATACAAGTTGCAAATCTAATCAATTGTATAGCACAAGAGATTATATTCACTTCAGGGGCAACAGAAGCAATAAACACCGCCATCAAAGGAATATTTTGGAGATATCAAATAAAAGGAAAACACTTTATTACTGCAAAGACAGAGCATAAAGCTGTGCTAGATAGCTTAAAATGGATAGAAACTCAAGGAGCAGAGGTAAGCTATCTAGGTGTCAACGAAAATGGATTAATAAAAATCGAAGAGTTAGAAAATCTTATCAGAAAAGACACAGTGGCTGTAATTGTTATGCTTGCCAATAATGAAACTGGAGTCATTCAACCCATAAAAGAAATATCTCAGATTACAAACCAAAAAAATACTATTTTAATCTGTGATGCAACACAAGCAATAGGCAAAATAAACGTTGATGTACAAAAATATGGAATTGATGTTTTGGCATTGAGTGCTCATAAATTTTATGGACCTAAAGGTGTTGGAGCTCTCTATTTAAGGAGAAAATCACCAAGAGTAAGCCTAACCCCATTATTGCATGGAGGAGGACATGAAAGAGAAAATAGGTCTGGAACACTAAATGTCCCATTAATTGTAGGATTAGGAAAGGCATCAGTATTAGCTACTGAATATATACAGACTTATCAAGAAAAAATTCTTCCAATTAAACAATTTTTAGAAGATCAGTTGATATCTAAAAAAATAGCCACAATTAATGCTTATCAAACACAAAGATTACCCAATACCATTAGTGCCCAACTCCACAATATCAAGGCTGAGACCATCATAAAAAAGATTCAAAGTAGAATTGGAATTTCTACAGGGTCAGCATGTAGCAGCTCAAGACCAGAACCTTCACATGTATTATTAGCCATGGGATTGACACAAGAACAAGCACATCACACTATAAGAATAAGTTTAGGAATAGACAATAAAATGGAAGATGCAGAATTATTCTTGAAATTAATAAATGAATAAAAAGAGTATTGATATTAATAAAAAAAGCGATTCTTTCGAATCGCTTTTTATTTTAAAACTCCCAAAGGTCATGTTCAAAATTGAATATCTTTTCCTTAATCCTTTCTGATTCATACAATTGATCGATAGGGTCTTCCCAGATATCTTTAACACGTTCATCACGGACATTATCCTCTTTATAAATAATAGAGCTAAATAATCTCAATGTAAATATATCATCCCATGTCAATCTGACACCATCAGGAAAAGGGTTAAATGCTTCTGTTTTCACAAGAACATTTCTAAGATTAGGCATATATATCCAAAACAATGCTTTAGTACCTCTAAAAACCCCTTCTTCACTATAGTCATCCATAATAGGAGCAATTCCTAAAATGCGAACTTGCATTGTAGAACTTTGCTTATTAAAATACCACATTTCTTTTAACCTATACTGCTTAACATTTTCAAAATTGAAGTCTTTAGTAATAACAGTAGGAATCAAAATATCTGGATTCATAGCATCAGGCACCCAAACTGTATCTGAGGTAGAACCAGTCATGGCTAATGCTTCTTCAGGTTTAATAGGTGTTTTGAAATCATCATCATTTGCACCAAAAACAGGAACCTCGCCAGATTTCACAGCATCTATAAGGATATTGATAAGGGGAGCTTTCGGATAACTAAAAGGAAGATTCATCTTTTCTCTAGTATCCACTACTCTCCAAATTTCTTTTTTCCAAAAGACATCTGCCTCTCTCACAAAATCAGGATCAAGAACAACTCTTTGCCCTGTAACTTCCTGAATCCAAGGTAAAACTTGTAATTCTGTCTGCTCAGTCTTTTCAGTATTAGCTTCAGAAGCATCTACAACTTGCATTGTCGGCTGCTGTGCATGAACACCGAAGACAAATACAACACCAAATGTGCTTGTAAATAATGATTTTAAAAAATTGTTTTTCATTTAAGTATTTTTGACAATATTAGATCAGTGTAAATACGATACCTGGAATTCTTCTGGTTGTACCATCAGGTCCCTTCACTCTGATTTCTTCGAAATATACAGTATCACCTGGTTTCATTTCCCTTTGGAATCCTTGAACTTGAGAATTGAAATAAGCTCCATTACAAACGGCAGATACTGGATCTTGACGTTTTGGAACAAAGGTTACTTGATATGAAACAACTTCAAAACGAGCATCAAAATCAAAATTCTCTAATATAGCAGACAATCCATTTTGAACACGCATTTCAGCAGAAGAAATCCGTCCACCTTTTTTACCACCCACACTAGCTACAGGGTCAGGAATCATTTTAACTCTAAATTCTTTAGAAGTTAATGATTTTCCTTTTGCAGTTACATTCACCTGAGCTTTACCAGCAGTGGTTACACGTACAACATAATTACCGCCTGAACCAGAAATTGAACCACCAGAAACAGATACATTCAAATCTTGTGCTCTTACACCTGCAGCAGAAACATCTACTGGATTATCAACACCGATATAAAACACATTCATTTTGGTAGGAGACACAGTTGCAAACGGAGCTGCAACAGTATATTTGTATTCAGGAAGTTTATATGAAGCAACAGCATTAGTCCTATCATTTCTTACATTAATAGTACCAGAAACTGGAAACTCACCAACACTAGTAGCAGTACGTTTAAATGTACCAACTCCATCAGAGTTAACAGGTAAGCCACTTCCGTTTACAGTAATAGAAACATTATTTGTTTTAGAGTTAAAAGCAGCCAAAAACACTTCAGCCTCAAAAGTTTCCCCCAACATCACATAAGATGTAGGTGCAACAATTTTTGCTTGAAACTTATCAAATACAATTTCATCAACTTGAAGTTCCTGAGATTTACCAATTTTTGAAAAGAAATAAGAAGCCAAATCATTCTCAATACCTTTAATATCAGAATTGAATTTTGTCAACATTGTTTGAGATGCGATAGCTGGAATCTGACCAAAACTTTCTCGAACCCAATCATTAGCTGGATTAGCAATAGGATTTCTTTCATTAGATTTTGAAGGTGCTTGAGATGCAATAATTGAAACTTTGCCATTATCAATTACCATATTAAAAGGCCAATTGGCAGTCACTTCATTAACATCAGCAGTATCAACCAATGAAACAAACTTAGTTAAGGCCTGTTCAATTTTTGCTTGTAGTTCATAACCTTTCCCCCCTTTTACATTACCTCTCTCAGTTCCTTCCACAAGAAATCTAGTTGACAAATCAACATCATCACGTTTCTTCATGTCACCATTGTATTCTTCAGCAGGACCGCCACCTTGTTCTACAAGCTGACTGACTAAAGTTTCAATATAACCTTCAAGATCTTCAGCAACTGACTTTGCCTCATTTAATTTAGGTTCATATATAGCAAATTTAGGGTTGCCTGGTTCTTTTGCCTTTTTAGCAGCAAAACTTTCATAAATATTTTTCTTTCTAACATCGATTGTTTCTGAAGATTTAATCAAACTCTTATTGATTAATGAAAATGCATTTAAGAGTTCGGCAGAAACGTTCAAGGCTAGCATAGCTGTCAACACGATATACATCATGTTGATCATCTGTTGCCGGTTTTCCTTAGGTATAGCCATTATTAATTCGTTTTATTGAATGATAAAATAAATAAAACGAGGAACTATGATTTCATAGCAGAAAGCATATTACCATAAACTTTAGTCAAGTTGTCTAAGCTTGAAGACAATGCACCCATAGCGTCATTAGCTTGCTTAGTTTGAGCTTCAATATTCTTTGAAAGTGAAGTCATAGAATCTGCTGCTTGTTTAGTCTGAGTTACAAAATTTTCTGTAGCTGCATGAGCATTTAACACACCAGAGATAGAATTGACATTTTCACTTAATTTTTTCAAATTGTCACCTAATCTGTTGATTGTTGACTGATCTATTTTGGCTTCATCCAACATTTTGTCTAGCGAAGCAGTGGAGCCACTTCCTGCAGCTTTAGGTGCTGATAATCCTTGGATTCCTTGCATTGTACTTTCTGGATCTTCAAGACCTGGGAATAATTTACTCCAATAATAATCTGGTTCTGGGGGAATGATACCCGATATTGCAAATATAATTGCCTCTGTCATAAGTCCTACTGTCAAAGCAACGTTTGCCCAAGGTAAGTGTGTCAACTTACCCCAAGCCCCTATAATAACTACAGAAGCACCAACGCCGAAAAGTAAGTTTTTTGCGTATTTAAATCCTTTTGAATGAAAAACTGAAGCCATAAAATTGTGTTTGTGTTATTGGTTTAAAAAAATAAAAAATATAGTGTTTATTTAAAGTCATTGATAGATCTACCCATGAAAGGCATTACGTTTCTAAATCCTATAAAAGATTTTGAAGAGTCTTGATATTCCCAACTTCTAGTGCTTGTCTGTAAAAAGTAAGCAATATCTTTCCAAGAACCTCCACGTACAACTTTTCTTTTTAAGCTAGACGGGTCACCTTCTTTTGCATCATAACGGATATCAGGGTTCATATCGTGCATAAATGCATAAGAATTTTCAGAGAAAGAAGACAATGTCCATTCTGCAACGTTTCCAGCCATATTATACAAACCGTAATCATTCGGCCAATATGATTTAGCATTTACGGTATAAATACCTCCGTCATCAGCATAAGAGCCACGACCTGGTTTAAAGTTGGCAAGTAAGCAACCTTTTGTATTTCTGATATAAGGACCTCCCCAAGGATATGGAGACAATTGTTTTCCTCCTCTAGCTGCATATTCCCATTCATGTTCAAATGGCAATCTGAATTCTTCAGGGAAAGCTTCCCCTTGTTTTTCTTTAAATACAGTCCATAATGAAGTCCTCCAATATGCAAATGCATTAGCTTGTTCCCAAGTAACACCCACTACAGGATAATCATCATAAGCTGGGTGAGTATAGTATGTTCTAGTCATTGGCTCATTGTAAGAATAAGAGAAATCTCTAATCCATGCTTGCTCGTCTGGCCAAATATTAACTGTTTTTCTCTCAATAAAAGAAGATCTTGGCTTTCCTTTATTTTCAGCTTTGGCCATTTCTCTCCATTTAACCCATGTATATTCATAGGATAATTTATTAGGATCTAATTCTCTCCTGCCATATAATCTATTTTCAGGAGTATAAAACAATTCTTCAACTTGCTTAGCATCTTCACCATCAGCAGACCAATCAATAGGATAATCCCAATTAATACGTTGCTCACCACCTCCATCTTCAGAAGAAATAAGATGTTCACCACCAATTAATTTATGAGCGATAGAGTCTCTCACCCAATCTGTAAATTGACGATATTCATTATTAGTGATCTCTGTTTCATCCATAAAAAAGCCTACAATAGAAATTTGCTTATTAGTCGCTTGTAACGAATAAACGATATCCTGATCTGAAGGACCTGTATGAAACGTACCTGATGGAACATAGACCATACCATAAGGCATCAATCCAGCATCCCACTTAGGTCTGTCAGTCGCCCCAACTAACTGACCTTCCAGTCCACTCTTTTTATTACATCCCACTAACACAAGTAGGAATAGAGCATTCAATAATAATTTCGATTTGTTCATCATCGTGTTGTTGCTTTATCTTTCGTTTTGGTTTCTTTAATAATGAGATAAATTACGAAGTTATAGATTTTTTTAACTCAATATAACTTTATCAAAAAATCTTTAACATATTTTTTAGAGATATCTTGGGTGATTAACTATTTTACTGCGATTTGAAATGTATTTTTTAGGAATTATGTATTGAAATGACACTTCATGTGAACCGTGATTAACAGATTTCAAAGCATTAAATATCATATCAAAGCTATACATAATTTCTAAATTATCTAATATTTGAACTTTTGTTATGAAAAATAACGATTCAAAACTCATTTTATTATATCCTCTAGCTCCAATTCCCAATGAATATTTTTCTTTATAAGTAGAGGATAAAGATATATCAAGTTGATAATTTACCAAATCTGATTTGAAAAGAAAATTAGGATTGATACTAAATTTTTCATGAACAGGTACTGAAGCTCCCATACCAATTCCTAAATATCTCCCATTATCTATTCGCAATTCTGATTTCAAACCATTCATTTTTGTTTTAAAATTGCTCAAATTATCAACAAATGTATGTACATAGAAAATTGGATGGATATATGCTATGCCAAAAGCAATATTTGCTCTGAACCCTGATTCTTTTTTAAGACTGAGATTGGGGTCTTCAATGGGTTGATTCATTGATGGTGTGGTCAATTTTGTGCCATCTAAAATAGTTCCTACCATACCAATATTGGCTCCTAAATTCAATGAACTTTTCTTAATAGGAATAGTATAAGCATAAGATATACTTGCAGACGTATATGATGCTAACCCTAATCTATCATGGGCTATTAATAAACCTCCACTACTATTTTTAATAGGTAGTTTCATATCTACACCTGCATAAATCGTCATTGGAGAGCCTTCTATTCCTACCCACTGATACCTATATGAAGCAAATGCTCTTATACCATCAGATTGCCCCATAAATGCTGGTTGAATCATTTGGGTATGCCATGTAGAAACATGTGTGCTATTCAAATTGACTTGCGCATTGCTTTTCGAATAGAAAGCAAAGGAAAGGACTAATAAAAATCCATTGATCCATATATGATGACAACTTACCTTCATAGATATGCGCTACAATTTAAAGTAAGTTAGACAAATTAATTGATTTTATTTGCCTCTTCTATATATGCTTTTACTGCACTGACCATAGAAGGGTAAATAGGACTAGGTGCTTGAATGTCGATTCGAAGGTCTCTTTCCTTGGCTGCTTCAGCAGTTGTATTTCCAAATACTGCAATACGCGTTTCTTCTTGGACAAAATCTGGGAAATTTTTAAACAATGAACCTATGCCTGTTGGGCTAAAGAAAACTAATATATCGTATTTCACATCACTCAAGTCTGACAAATCACTTGCAAGTGTCCTAAACATTACTGCTTCGGCAAAGTCAATATTGGCATTGGTCAATAAATCAATAGTCCCTTGATCTCTCACATCAGAACATGGCAAAAGAAATTTTCCATCAGTCTTATCTTTGTGTTTGATTAATACTTCTATCAATTTAGAAATCTTGCCATCACCAAAAAAGACCTTTCTCTTCCTATATTGGATGTATTTTTGCAAATACAAAGCAATTGCTTCACTTATACAAAAATATTTAGTGTCCTCAGACACTTTAATTCTCATTTCTTCACACAGCCTAAAATAATGCTCAATAGCATTTTTGCTGGTAAAAATTACAGATGAGTATTGGTCTATATAGATTCTGGATTTCCTAAAATCTTTAGCTACTATACCATCTACATAAATAAATTGTCTGAAATCAACTTTAATACCATACTCATTCACAAGTTCCAAAAATGGAGACTTTCCATTCTCAGGAGCAGGTTGAGATATTAAAACAGATTTTACTTCTTTCAATGTATTCACTTCCATCTTCATCATTCAATCATCCTTTTTCTTATTATACTTTCAACCAAAAATCTTGAACAATTTTCATCAAAATCAAATAAGGAATGATTTTAAAAGTGCAAAGGTACATAAAAAAATAAATCAAATAATCTTTCCATACACCTTTCCATAAAATCATTGCTCGAATAATCGAAAAACCAAAAATAATAGCAATAGGTAGGATAAAAACAAATGTAATAATTTGAGAATTAAGATGAAATGAATTGAGATATACGACTAGTATCACTAAAATAAAAGGTAGAATCAACCATGTATTTAAAATAAAATGTTGAGTGAAATATATTTTAAATTTGTCACTTACTCCGATTATACTCATTGATAAATATTCTAAGAAATATTTTACTGAAAAAAATAAAGTAGTAAAAGCAATTCCCACTATCATTGATTCAACACTTAAGAATATCTTTTCCCCTAATAAATGGTATAAGAAAAACTGCCCTATCAAAACTAAAGCTATACTCCTAATCAAAAAAACCAACAAAATAGGAAGAAGCTCAGACACTCTCATATTTCGATAACGCAATTGAAAAACCTTATCATTCAATAGTCCAGAAAAACAGCTGAGATAGAAATCCTTAAATCCAAACTTTAAGAATAATAATAAAATGATTATAATAGGAATACCCAAAAGCATCGCAGGAGAACTTCTCTCTTTTTTGAGCTTTTGGACATCCCATATAGTGTTCTCTCTCACTTTAGCATGATCTATTTTCCCAACAATATCAGAAATCTCAGCATCATGAGAATTTTGAATCAAAAAAGAATCTACAAATTCAGGACTATAGTCTTTATCCTGAGCATGAGAATAGCTCACTGAAAAAAGAACAAGAAGCAAGTAAAAATACTTTATTTTAGAAAATATTGACATACCCAAAATGGATTTTAGATGTTCTAAAATCAATCGGATTTGATTGTTGCCTTCCCACTGCATAACTGACTCCAAATATACCTGCTTTTGTTTCAAATGCGACTCCTGCACCCATCCCAAAAGGGAAATCATTATTAAATTTATCTTCAAGCTGTTTTGACACCCATGCTGCATCAAAAAAAGTATAAAAATAAGAGTTTTGATCAAGAATAAATCTATATTCTAATGTAGCCAATGCAAAATGTTGTGCATATATAGATTCTTCATCAAATCCTCTTAAAACCTTTGAGCCTCCTATTCTATACCATTCATTCTGTAAAACACCTGAATTAAATTTTGAAGCCCCCTGAAAACCCAATTTGAGCACCTGCCTTTTTGCTATTGGAATATAAGCACTCATCTGAGCTTTAAACTGCATTTGCATAGATCTTAGTCGGATAGAATCATACAGTGCTTTATACTCTTCGCCCATATTAGTAATCATATTATTAGGCTTAATTTTTCTAGCCCCTATCTGAAGATTAAGACCCACCTCAATTCCTCTCTTGGGATTAAAAAGGTAATCCAAATTTTCAAAATAGGATTCAATACCATAATGCAGGCCTGAGACATCTTGAATATTTGGCAATTTCAGGTTGCGCTTTAATAGTAATGTATCTATATGTAATACTATAGTCTGAGTGTTTTCTATATAAGCTTTAATGAAATTATTAGCCTTAGTTCGATAAGGTACGCCTAATGTCCAGTTGAGGTCCAAATATGAAGAATCTCTTTTGTCCAGAACAAAGGTACCCGATGCTCCTATAGAAGATTGTAAAATATAAGGATAATTAAACTTTAAGTTGAGTTTCTGAGAGTTGGCTTTCACTCTCTTCCACTCAAAAAATATTTCTTCTCCTCTTTTAAATGCATTTTGAAGTTGTAATCTAGCTTCTCCTGTAATTAGTAATTTATTTTTCCCATTTTCATTAGTAGGTAATAGTCCAATAATAAAATCAAATTTACTCACCTTCCTTTGTGCAAGATATACATTCATAGTAGCATAGTTGGAGTGAAATAACACAGTAGAAGCTTTGGCAAACTTGACAAAGGGAAGTTTCTTAAGCAAATTATCACTTTCATTTAAAAATGATTCTTGGTATAGCATACCCTTTTTCATTCCTAAATATGATTTCAAAAAAGTCTCAGATATTTTACCATTCTCTCTGTTTTTAATACTATCAAATGTAATCAATGGGCCTTCTTTTAAATGAGCATGAATTTTGAATTTTGTTTCATCCACTAGCAAACTATCCATAAAAATCTGAGCAAAAGGATATCCATTTTCTTGAAGATAATTTAATTGCTTATCTAAAGTTAAAATGGTTTGATTAATTGACAATAACTCTTCCTGTTGATTCTTTCTTTTACTCTTTAAGTTCAAATCTGGCAAGTTTGCCTCTACAGAATATTTTTGACCGATATATAGTTGAACGTATAAAGAATCTTGCCCTTGCTCCCACAAAGAATCTACAGAAGCTTCTAAATACATGTCAGCATGAAAATTTTTGACTAATTGATTCAAAAATTCATCACGTTTTTCTTGAGAAGAAAAAATTTGAACATCAGATAATTTATATTCTTTTAGATTTTGCTCACTTAAAATTTTTAAAAAATACACATTTTCACTGCATAGGCCAGCAGGCATTCTCAAAAGAGAAAACAAAATTACCCAACAATAGAACTTCAATAGTCGCATTAAATACTGCTTAATCTGTAAATTTGAGATATTTTTGGTAAATGGCTGGCATTTATATTCATATTCCATTCTGTAAGCAAGCATGTCATTATTGCAATTTTCATTTCTCTACTACATTTGAAAAATATAGAAATCAAATGATTGGTGCAATATGTCAGGAAATATATCTTCAAAAAGATTTTTTTGGCTCTTCAAAAACGCAGATTCAATCTGTATATTTTGGAGGAGGCACACCTTCACTTCTTAATAATATAGAGCTTCAACAAATATGGAGTGCTTTGAAAGAGAATTTTGATTTATCCTATTTAAAAGAAGTGACATTAGAAGCCAATCCTGATGATATGGATAAACTTTTTTTTGACATGCTCTCACAATCATCTATCAATAGATTAAGTATTGGAGTTCAATCATTTGACAATCTTGATCTAGCCTATCTCAATAGAGTTCATAGTGGGGAAAGTGCCATAGAAGCCATTAGCAAGGCAATCAACCTGGGGATAGAAAAAATTTCTACTGATTTGATTTTTGGGATTCCTACATCTGGTATCTCTCGATTAGAAAAAGATATTAGAAGGCTCGCCAATCTGGGAGTTAATCATATTTCTGTCTATGGACTGACAATAGAAAAGAACACCGCTTTAGATCTATTAATTAAAAAGAAAAAATCTATTCCTGTCAATGAAGAAAAATCTGCTGAAGAGATGGAATGGCTGATGGAGTTCATGCCTTCATTGGGTTATCAGCAATATGAAATTTCCAATTTTGCACTTCCAGGTGAAGAAGCTATTCATAACAATAGTTATTGGCATAATATTCCTTATTTAGGCATAGGGCCTTCTGCTCATAGCTACAAAGCACCTTATAGAAGCTGGAATATTGCAAACAATATGCAATATATACGAAATATCGAACAAGGAGAACTTCCTCAAGAAAACGAAATTTTAGATCTTGAAACACAATACAATGAGTGGATTATGACGCATTTAAGATTAAAAGAAGGTGTTCAAATTCAAAAACTAGAAGAACAATTTGGCTATAAGATTTTTAAGCATTTTATCTCTTCAGCAGAAAAATATCTACAATCTGAATTTCTACTTTTCCAAAATAATCATTTTATCCTCAGTAATAGAGGCAAATTAATGGCGGATAATATTACATCAGATTTATTTCTATAATCACTACTTACTTTTTTTCAACAATATTCATTGAGTGATTTTTAAGAACTCCGAAAACAATAAGTCCTTGGGCAGCAGTGTATGTGCTCATTACAATTAAACGATTATAAGGAAATTGGCCAAAAAACAAGTTGATAGCCAATACAAAATCACTTAAGACAAACAAAAGACTTCCGATAATTACCAATATTCAAGAAGCTCTTGTAGCTGAATATTTCCTATTCAAAGCCATTATTGCCATTATATTGATGACTAAAGCATATAAGTATATCGGCGCTTTAGGCAAGTCGATTTCAACTGGAGAAAATAATATCAACAAATATATCCAAAACCCCATGAAAGGCAATATCCAAAAAGGTTGCTCCATTATAAAATTTGTCTTGCGTAAACTTTTTACTTCGCTATTGAATAAAGCAATATAAAAAAGATGTCCTAACAAAAAGGCAATAAGCCCTAAAGAGAAAAACAATAAGGAATCCTTATCTTGTAAAAAAATATCTCCTAACCACCCCAAGAAAACACCCCAAAACAGATATCTGGCTAATTTGGATTTCACTCCCGTATTTTTCCAAATGATCCACATTAAAACTGGCATTAAAAATGGCTTAGACCAATAAGTCAAAGTAGCCTTTTCAAAAAAAATTGCCCATAAATGAAAAATACAGACAGCGACATAAAGTATCCAACTCATTGTTATCTAAAATAAAAATCAAAAAACTAACTTTAGTTATTGTTTACTTAAAGTGAAATAATTAATAAACAATAAAAGTAATAAACATTGCAACAATAAATCCATTTTATATTTGGTAAATTTACCCAAATACACATACAGAATAACAATATGAACATATTAATCATTGGAGGGGGGAACATGGGCAAATCTTTAGCCCAAAGTATCATCCAAGCCAAAATTGTACCTAACAAGCAACTTTTTATCTTTGAAAAAGATGAGGATAGAATTAAAGAATTAGACAAACAAAATATTGGAACCGTTTTCTCAAATCCTAATGAACACTTTAAAGAAGCCGATATTTTTATTTTGGCAGTTAAGCCACAAGACTCAGCTAGTATTTATCCTCTAATCACTCCAAATATCCATCCTGACAAAATCGTACTTTCTATCATGGCAGGTATCAAAATAGAGAGCATTAAAAACGGAACTAATGCGCATAAAATAGTTCGAACTATGCCTAACTTACCTTGTATGGTCAATAAAGGAGTAACAGGATTCATTACAAATGGCTTAAATGATGATGATAAAACATTTATTTTAAAAATACTCCAATCAATAGGAATTGCAGTAGAAGTGGATGAAGAAAGTAAAATAGATGCCATTACAGCACTTTCAGGGAGCGGGCCTGCTTATGTTTATTATTTTATTGATGCTATTACACAAGCAGCCATCCAATTGGGTCTAAATAAGACAGAAGCCGCTCAATTAGTCGTTCAAACTTTTGAAGGAAGTATCGAATTATACAAGAACAACAATCTGTCTTGTAGTGAATGGATACAGAAAGTTTCTTCCAAAGGAGGTACTACTGAAGCTGCATTAGAAGTTTTTGATCAATCCAACCTTAAAAATCTCATTGGAAAGGGAGTACTAAGAGCAGAGCAACGATCAAAGGAACTTAGTAAAGGATAATTTATTCAATTTTCTCTAAAAAAATTGTACTCATCTTAAAAAAGACGAATCTTTAATGTGATATTTTTTATAGTTATTTTAAAATAATATTATAAAAATTATACTTTTAACAATAAAATAGGGATAAAATTATTAATTAGACAAAAATTTATAAATCGCAAAAATATTTATAAAAAAAATTTTGTGGTTTCATAACAAAACTTCTACCTTAGCAAAGCAATGAAAAAGAACGTAAATAGACAAATGTGTTGTAGCAGCATCGAAGATGTGTGAGAAACGCTTGTGTCAAATCGCAAACTATATAAGCAAGGCTTCTCTACATCGAGAAGCCTTTTTTTTTAAAATTATTAACTATAAATATTAACCATTAAAAACAAAATCATGAGTCAAAAATTTGAAACACTCCAAGTCCACGCAGGACAAATTCCAGATCCTACAACAGGAAGTAGAAGCGTACCTATCTACCAGACTACTTCATTCCAATTCAACAATGCAGATCACGCTGCAAACCTTTTTGGACTGAGAGAATTCGGAAATATTTATACCCGAATTATGAATCCAACTACAGATGTCTTAGAAAAGAGAGTAGCAGCACTAGAAGGTGGAGTAGCAGCACTTGCTGTATCTGCAGGAATGTCAGCACAATTTTTAGCTATCACAAATATTGTAGAAGCTGGAGAAAACTTCATAACAACATCCTATTTGTATGGAGGAACAGCTAATCAATTTAGACATTCATTTAAAAGAATCGGCATTGATGCAAGATTTGGCGATGGAGATAATGTAGATTCTTTCGAAAGGTTGATAGACGACAAAACCAAAGCTATTTATTTAGAAGCAATTGGCAATCCTAGAGGTAATGTTCCAGATTGGGATAAATTCCAAGCTTTAGCTAAAAAATATGATTTACCTATTATTGTTGATAATACTTTTGGTGTAGCAGGTTATGTTTTCCGTCCTTTTGAACACGGAGCTAATGTTGTTGTTGCAGCTACTACCAAATGGATCAATGGCCATGGAAACAGTATAGGTGGTATTATTGTTGATGGAGGAAACTTCAACTGGGGCAATGGAAAATACCCTCAATTTTCTACTCCTGCTCCTGATTACCACGGATTAAACTTCTGGGAAGTATTTGGAAGCAATGGACCATTCGGAAATATTGCATTTGCTATCCGTGCCAGAGTAGTTGGACTAAGAGACTATGGAAATGCTGCCAGCCCTTTCAACTCATTCTTAAACTTGCAAGGATTAGAAACATTATCCCTTAGAGCTGAAAGACACAATTCAAATACAGTAGCTTTAGCAAATTGGCTCAATCAACATCCAAAAATTGAAAAAGTCAGTTTTACTGGATTAACTTCAAGTCCTTATCATGAATTGGCAAAAAAATATTTAAGAGAGGGGCACTATGGATATGTCTTCAACTTTGAAATCAAAGGAGGATATGAGGCTGCAAAAAAATTCATTAATAGCTTGCAATTGATAAGCCACTTGGCCAATGTAGGAGATGCCAAAACCTTAGTCATCCACGCTGCTTCAACTACTCATGAGCAATTGACAGAAGAAGAACAAGTTGCTGCCGGAGTATTCCCAGCAGCGATAAGAATATCTGTTGGAATTGAACATATTGATGATATAAAAGCTGATATCGAACAAGCTTTAGCTAGTATATAATCTTTAAACTATTAACAAGAGTGAGAATAATTATCGTTTTATTCTCACTCTTGCTTATTTTTGCAAGCAATGTCAGTAAAAACACTTTCTTATCCCACTCCATTTCCTTTGGACTGTGGAGAAGTTTTGCCATCCATAGATATTGCTTACCATACTTTTGGACAATTGAATGAGGACAAAAGTAATGTTGTATGGATCTGTCATGCATTCAGTGCCAACAGCGACCCTAGCGACTGGTGGCCTGGTATGGTTGGAGAGGGTAAGTACTTTGATCCCAAAAAATACTTTATTGTATGTGCCAATATGCTTGGATCTTGCTATGGTACTACTGGACCATTAAGTATTCATCCTGACAGTAAAGAGCCTTACTATGGTGAATTTCCAATCGTCACAGTAAGAGACATGGTAAGAAGTCTAATTATCTTACGCAAATATTTAGGCATTGAAAAAATATGGTTTTCTCTCGGATTTTCAATGGGAGGACAGCAACTATTGGAATGGTTGATAATGGAACCAGATTTAATAGAAAATGCATTATTGGGAGCTACAAATATCCAACACTCTCCATGGGGAATTGCTTTTAATGAAAGCCAAAGAATGGCTATTGAGGCTGACCATACTTTTGGAGAAAAGAATCAATATGCTGGAGCAAAAGGCATGGGAGTAGCTAGAAGTATAGGTCTGATTTCCTATAGAAACTATCAGGCGTATAATCAAACTCAAAAAGAAGACACAAACGAACTCTTGTCTCATTTCAAAGCTTGTAGTTATCAAAGATATCAAGGTGAAAAACTCATTAAAAGATTTAATGCTTATTCTTATTATAGGCTTTCTCAAGCCATGGATAATCACAACATCATGAGGGGCAGAGCATCAAATCCTGAAGAAATTCTTTCTCAAATCAAGACCAGAACTTTGGTATTGGGAATAGATTCTGATTATCTTTTTCCAATACAAGAACAAGAATTATTAGCTAAATATATTCCAAACCATCAATTTGTAAGAATCAATTCTAATTATGGACATGATGGTTTTTTAATTGAATTTGAGAAAATCAGTATTGTTCTCAATCATTTTTTAGGATTCGCTTAAGACCTCTTTTTCTCCACTTTTCCATATATAATAAATTGGTATCCCTAACAAGATAATAATCATTCCTGGCCATGTATAAGTAGGTTTATATATCAACAAGCCAATTCCAATTGTAAATGCAACCAATGCATAAATAGTAGGCAAAATAGGATATCCAATCACTTTGTAAGGCCTTTCTATTTCAGGATATTTCTTTCTCAAAACAATAATCCCCAAAATAGTGATAGCATAAAAAAGCAAAACTGCAAAAATAATATAATCCAACAAGTCACTAAAACGTCCTGTAAGACATAGAAGGCAAGCCCAAGCACATTGAAGCCACAGTCCCCAAGCTGGCACTCCTTTTTTGTTCAAAATACTAGCTCTTTGAAAAAACAGCCCATCTTTAGCCATTGAATAATAAACCCTTGCACCTGCCAAAATCATTCCATTATTACAACCAAAGGTTGATATCATCACCATTACAGCTATCAAAATAGTACCTATGTCACCCATAATTTTCTGAGATGATGCAATGGCGACTCTGTCATAATCTGCAAAAGCTATTTCAGGAATCGTCAATGTTGCAAGATACATTAGATTGATAGATATATATATAACTGTAACTATTAAAGTGCCATATACCAAACTTAAAGCAATATTGCGTTCAGGTCTTTTTATTTCTCCACCAATAAAAGTAACATTATTCCATGCGTCACTAGCAAAAACAGAACCCACCATTGCAGACACAAAACCGCCAAATATAGCCCCGCCAGATAAAACATTCACCATGTTTCTTGTATCGATATTCCATTGAGTATGAAGCCATGCTGAACTCCAATTGAGCTTCCAAACTTCAGAATTAAATCCTAAAGTCAGACCTAAAACAATTAAGCCTCCCATAGAAATAATTTTTATCATCGTGAGAATAGTCTGTAAAATTTTACCCTCTTTTACTCCTTTAGAATTCAGCCATGTCAAAAACACAATAGAGGTAATTGCAAATGCTTCAGCTCCAGAAATCTGAATAGTTCCAATATCGAGAAAAATACTAGATTCACTAACACTAGGAAAAATATAAGAAGCAAATTTTGAAAATGCGATCCCCACTGCTGCAATACTACCTGCCTGTATCACCATAAAGAATGTCCAACCAAACAAAAAAGCAGTCAGTTTGCCATAAGCAGCACGCAAATAAACATATTGACCTCCAGCTTGAGGAAACATGGATGACAATTCTCCAAAACTCAGTCCTGCAATAATTGTAATCAGACCAGTAAGTACCCATATTAGAATCAACCACCCAGCACTACCAACATTTCTGACAATATCTGAACTAACAATAAAAATACCCGAGCCTATCATCGAACCTGCAACTAGCATAGTTGCATCAAACAATCCAAGGTCTCGCTTCATTTTTACTTCTTCCATTCTTTGCTCTGCTTTTTTCCTTTCACCAAAAATTGATTATCTTTTTGCTTGTACAAGATTATTTGAATATTCTAATAATAAATCTTCTTACACTGATAGTATATTACTTCACTTCAAAGTCCACACAAGCTCTATTTGTTCGCACTTTGGAGATGAACTCTCCCGCTGCTTTATGGAGAGGGTGTACCTGATAAGCATTCAGAGCATCCACACTTTCCAAATCACACGTAAGTACGATGTCCCAATTGTCCAAAGGAGTATCAGGATGATTAATCCCAACTCTAACACATAACAATCCGGGAATTTTATCTTTCAAACCTTCTAATAATTCTTTTATTTTTTCAGCATTTTCAATTTTGTTCTCTTCTTTTAATTTCCAAAAAACGATGTGGCGTATCATAAGCAACTTATATTTTTATAACTCAACGAATATTTATTTGTCCAGATAAAGCTAATCAATCGGTAAGAAAAATTTATTAAAAGATAAATAAGTATTTTATCATTCAGTATAATCAACCGGTATTCTATCTCACTTTGCATTATTTTCTTTTGACCACTATAGATGAAAAATTTGAAATAATCAACTTATTTTGACACTATGAATTTAAAGTCCAATTCAAAAATCTTATGGGGAATATTATTTTTCATAGCTATAATAGCCACAAAAGGCTATCAACAATACTTCAATCAGCCGAATGCTACTCAAGTAAAAACGAATCAAAATTCTGAGATTCTAAAAGAGCAATCTTCTCCTAATTTAAATCCGTCAGATCTGTCAGATGAGCAACTTGTCATCGCTTATCTCAAAAAACACCATCGTTTACTAGACTATTATATTAGCAAGAGAGAAGCAGTAAAAAGAGGATGGCAAGCCAATAAAGGAAATCTTTGTGAAGTATTACCAGGCAGGGTTATTGGAGGTGATGCCTTTGGAAACAGAGAAGGGAAATTGCCTAGAAAAGAAGGGAGAAAATATTTTGAAGCAGATATCAATTATAATTGTGGTGGTAGAAATGCAGATAGAATTGTTTTTAGCAATGACCAACTCATATATGTTACCAAAGACCACTATGTTACTTTTCAAAAAAGATAAAATAATATGAAATCAATAACTATTAATTTTAATGAAGTCAATAACATTGATGAGTTTTATTTAAAAATCAAAAACGAACTTTCTCTCCCTGAATATTTTGGAAATAATTTAGATGCCCTATATGATGTATTGACTTCAGGCTGGAACTCCCCTATAGAATTAAAATTTGTTCATCTATCTCCAATACAACTTATTCAGTTTAAAGATTTAATTGACACTTTAAAAGAAATTGAGAATGAATTGGATAGCTTTTCTTTTGACTACTATATTACATTGAAATAGTCATTCATTTACTTTCAAAGAAAATACTTTTATTTCAAACCACCACAGACCTGAATTACTTGACCAGTAATGTAAGAAGCCATAGGTGAACTTAAGAACACTGCAACATTTGCTACTTCCTCAGGCTGACCAGCTCTTTGTAATGCAATGGATGATATTTCATTTTTAGAACTCTCTTTCAAATGTGCTGTCATTTCTGTCTGAATCCATCCTGGAGCAATCACATTACAACGAATATTCCTACTGCCATATTCTTTGGCAATTGACTTGGACAGGCCAATAATTCCCGCTTTTGATGCAGCATAATTGACTTGTCCTGCATTACCATAAATACCCATCACCGAACTAATATTCAATATGACTCCTCCAGACCTCAGCATATATTTCAATATCAATTTAGATAACTGGTAAACAGATTTTAGATTCGTATCAATGACATGATCCCAATCTTCATCAGACATTTTTATCAATAGATTATCTCTAGTAACACCCGCATTATTGACTAAGATGTCTATCTTCCCCAAAAAATGAATACTACTATCTATCGTTGATAAAATATCTTCCTTCTGAGTTATATCACATTTTATTGCAAGAACACGATCTGCACCTAACTCTTGAACAATTTGTTCGGCTTTATTTTGAGACGTATGAAAAGTAAAGACAACTTTTGCTCCTTGGGCGACAAAAGCCCTGACAATTGACTCTCCAATTCCTCGGGAGCCACCTGTAATCAGAGCTGTTTGATTTTGTAGAAGCAAAATGTTTGATTAATAAAAAGCCTTCCAAATAAAAAATTATTTTTTCAACGCTTCTGCCATAGTTTTGCCTAAAAATGCAGGTGAATCTACTACATGAATACCACATTCACGCATGACTGCCATTTTAGCGGCAGCAGTATCTTCAGCACCTCCAACAATAGCTCCAGCGTGTCCCATTCTTCTACCTTTAGGAGCTGTCTGACCAGCAATAAATCCTACCACCGGCTTGGTTGCATTTTCTTTAATCCATCTGGCAGCCTCTACTTCCATAGAACCACCAATTTCTCCAATCATAATAATGCCCTCTGTCTGAGGGTCTGCCATTAATAACTGAACAATATCTTTCATTGTTGAACCTATCACAGGATCACCACCTATCCCTATACAAGTAGATTGACCCAATCCAGCTTTTGTTACCTGATCAACAGCTTCATAAGTCAAAGTACCAGATTTTGAAACAATTCCAATAGTGCCAGATTGATGAATGAATCCTGGCATAATTCCCACTTTACATTCTCCCGGAGTAATGATACCCGGACAATTTGGACCAATTAATCTCACTCCTTTCTTTGTAACATAAGCCTTGGCCTTCACCATATCTTGTGCAGGAATTCCTTCTGTAATACAAACAATTAATCCAATACCAGCATCTGCAGCCTCAACTATTGCATCTGCAGCAAAAGCAGGAGGGACAAAGATGATAGATACATCTGCTCCAGTCGCTTTTACAGCATTTTCTACCGTATTAAAAATAGGTCTGTCTAAATGAGAACTTCCTTCTTTTCCTGGAGTTACCCCACCGACTACATTTGTCCCATAATCAATCATCTGTGTAGCATGAAATGTACCTTCTTTTCCAGTAAATCCTTGAACAATTACTTTTGAGTTTTTATTCACTAATATGCTCATATCGAAATTTTTATTTGTTTTTCAAAGCTAATAATCTTGCATTCCTTGCTTCTTTAAGAAATTGAGATGCAAAAATAAAATCCATTAATTCTTTATTGTCTGTTTCAAACAAGGTTTCATTATTTCCTTCCCAATGTTTATTTCCCTGATGCAAAAATAAAATCTTGTCTCCATTAGCTACAACAGTATTCATATCATGAGTGTTCACAATAGTTGTCATATTATATTCATTGGTTAATTCTTTAATCAACTCATCAATCACTATTGAAGTCTGAGGATCCAATCCTGAATTGGGTTCATCACAAAAAAGATATTTAGGAGTCATCACAATTGCACGAGCTATTCCTACCCTTTTCTGCATCCCACCACTAATTTCAGAAGGCAATTTATGGTTAGCATTGACTAGATTAACACGCTTTAATACTTCATTGACTCTATCCTTTTTCTCACTCAAAGGCATATGTGTAAACATATCCAAAGGAAACATCACATTATCTTCCACCGTTTTTGAATCGAAAAGTGCATTACCTTGAAATAGCATTCCTAATTCACGGCGTATTCTTTTCTTCTCATCTAGATTCATCGTCACAAAATCTTCCCCATCATATAATACCTCACCAGAAGTCGGAACAACAAGTCCAACTATACTTTTTATCAGTACTGTTTTTCCAGAGCCACTTTTACCTATTATCAGATTGACTTTACCTGGAACAAAAGTAGAACTAATACCTTTTAAAACTTGGGCTTGTCCAAAGCTTTTGCTAATATTTACTAACTCTATCATATCATCAGCCAAGTTATCAAATAATCGGCAACAAGAATTGCGATACAACTTATCACAACCGCTTTAGTACTAGCTCTGCCAATTTCCAATGCTCCACCTTTCGCATAATAGCCTTTAAAGCAAGAGATAGAAACAATTAAAAAGCTAAACACTACCGCTTTAATAATCATTATAACAGTGTTTTTGGGAACAAAGAAACTTAAAACACCTTGTATATATTCTGTTGAAGATACATATCCAGAAGTCATGCCAGCCAACATTCCACCATAAATACCATTAGCAGCAGCAATTACAACTAAAAGAGGTATCATGGTAACTGCGGCAATTAACTTGGGACCGACAAGATAAGCAGTTGTATTCACACCCATAATCTCAAGTGCGTCAATCTGTTCTGTCAAACGCATAGTGCCCAATTCAGAAGCAATATTTGAACCGACTTTCCCAGCCAATATCAATGCAGTCACAGTAGGAGCAAATTCCAAAATCATTGATTCTTTTACAATATAGCCTACAAAATACATAGGTGTAATTGTAGAAGATAGATTATAGGCAAATTGTACGGCAGAAACTGCACCAATAAAAAATGAAATAATAATCACTATCACTAATGAATCTACTCCTATCTGATACATTTGCCTCAATGTTTCTATCCAATACATCGTTTTACGTTCTGGACGAACAAAAAGGCTTTTCAGCATCAGTATGTATTTTCCAAATTGAAATAAAGATTCCATATTTAAGTCGCTAAAAATAACTTATTTTTACAACATTCTGATTTAAAATTAGAAGGATTTTTATTTCGTACATTATGAAAGTAGTAATTACCGGAGCGACTAAAGGAATCGGGAGAGCAATAGCATTAAAATTTGCTAAAGAAGGACATCATATTGCTATCTGTGCTAGAAGTTCAAAACTTCTGCTTTCTTTTGAAGATGAGCTAAAAAAGAATTATCCCAATATCCAAATCATCAGTGAGGTGGCAGATGTTTCCAAAAAAGAAGATGTCAACAATTTTGCTAATAGAATTTTAGAAAAATGGGATAGCATAGATATATTAGTCAACAATGCTGGAGTATTTATCCCTGGCTCTATCAAAGATGAGGATGAAAAAAACCTTCCTTTTATGATAGAAACTAATCTGTACAGTGCTTATTACCTTACAAAACGTCTAATAAATGCTATGCTTAAGTCTGACAAATCTCATATTTTTAATATCTGTTCTATAGCCAGCTTTCAAGCCTACCCAAATGGTGGTTCCTATTCTATTTCTAAATTTGCATTATTAGGCTTTTCAAAATGCCTTCGCGAGGAATTAAAACCGCTTGGCATCAAAGTAACTCATGTTATGCCTGGTGCTACTTTAACAGACTCATGGAAAGGAACAAAGTTACCCCCTGAAAGATTTATCCCTACTGAAGATATTGCAACATTAATTTATACGCAAACACAATTAAATCCAAGTACTGTTATAGAAGATTTGATTATCAGACCTCAATTAGGAGATATATAATCATTGGAATAAAAATAAGTTCAATTAGTAATTGGATTAAGTTGATAGCTATTATTTTCTAGAAATACATGAAAATCTGTCCATCCTTTAACCTTTCCTCCTCTATCATCTGGTTTATAATAATCTGTAGATAAAAAATGAACTCCCTTTGATTTCCCTGCCTCCCATTTAGAATAATCCCCAGATTTTGCTTCTTCTACTCCTCCAATCATGCTCCTCACTAAATAACCTTTCTTTACCAAAGATTCAATATCCGAAGCAAATGGATCATTTCTTTTCATAAAAGCGGCATCTGGGTCAGATTCTTTAGAAGGCGTAAAGACTAGTTTGCCTTCTAAAGAAGGACTACCTTTTTTATATTCATTTGAAAAATCTTCAACATCAAACATAAACATCACCTTTCCTCTTGCCTCTCCAATAGTCAACCATCCGTCTTGCAAAACCCCCTCTCGAAGTGTTAAATGATTTCTACGAATATCATCAGGCTTAATAATCTGATTGATTGGAAAAACACTTAAAATCTCTTTTTCAATTTCAGCTGTATTATCAGCATCCCAAATCTCAGCCTTAGTAAATCCTATACCAGATAAAAAATCCCCAACTGTAGCCGTTTTTGTTTCAATATAAATATACACTGGTAAATGGTCCGGGTAATGATCTGACCATCTTTTTATATCTTTTAATGCATCAATAAATGTATAATAGTTGGTTTCAAAATCTATGTCGGGAATATGCAAGACTTTGAGACCTGATTGTTCAAGCTCTAATATATGTGATTCTGGGTCACGACCTGTCCATGTATAACCAGCGCGATTGTAAAAACGACCTCCATTTTTATCACCATAAATATCAATCTCCAAATGTCTTACACCATATCGCTCTAGTTGCGTATAGAAATCTACATGATCATATTGCCATTCCATAAATAATGAAGAAGCAAACGGAAGCAAATGATTCAAAAATAAATAAATTTCTTTATCCGTATGTTTTCTATAGCTATTATGACTACTCAAATATTGAAGCTGATTCATTCTTAATTGATCAGGAACTTTAGCATCATTATAGACGATGGGAGGAAGAGGAGTACGTGTTTCTTTTAGTGTTTCTTTTTCTTTAGAACAACTCAAAAAGAAAAAGAGAAGACAGACTCCAAACGTACTTCTCAACATTAAGTTTATATTTTATTCCAAATTAGTAAAATTAAATCAATAATAAAAACAATTTTATCACCCTATATGAGCGAACCTATCTGTCTAAAAAGAGTAATGGGGTTTACAAAATTGCAAACCCCATTACTTAAGACTGATGGATAGATAAATTATCTAATCATCTTTTATTTGACAATTATAAATGGATATACTCCTATCTGCTCCGTAGGTGAAGTCAATTGCAACAGATATGTACCATCAGGCAATGACTGTACATCTATCTTGTTGTCAGAAACAACACTTGTCAATTGTTTAACTAATCCACCTTTCGAATCATAGATTTTAATATCTAAGTCATTATAATTAACGTAGTCAATTCTCACATTCAATACATGATGTGTTGGATTTGGATAAACAATTACTTTGCGAGATCCACATGAAGGAGCTTGTACTGCCACAACTTTGTGCAGTTCTGATGCGCCATCATAATCTACTTGTCTCAGTCTATAGTAAACCGTTCCGCTTAAAGATGAAGCATCTACTTGACTGTAATCATTTCTATCATTTGTTGTTCCATGTCCAATAACCCTAGCAATTGTCTCCCAGTTAATTGCATCTTGACTTCTTTGAACTTCAAAATAATCATTATTCAATTCTGAAGCAGTAGCCCAATTCAGTATAATCGAACAACCTTGGGAAGATGCATCGAAATACAACAATTCAACAGGAAGAGCAGCATCTGTCGCAATCACATAATCCTTCGGAGTACTAGCAAATCCAGCTTCATCTTCTAAAGCATAAGTAAAGCCAATAGGATTATCTAACATTCCTGTACCTTCTTTTCCATAAACCATCAATCTAGCTGGGTCATAGTTAGGAATTTTAACACCAGGAAGAACTTCTACTACTCCTTGCTCACCACCAAAATTATAAAACAATCTAGTAGTTGGATAGATAGAATCTATTACAAACGTTGCTCCTGTATTACAAGCATTATTTTGCGGACAATCTTCAGGATCTTTTCCTGTCAACAATCCTTTAGTAGCATAGCCCCCATCTAAATTAGGGCTATTTGTAGGAATAGAATACCAATTCGTATCTACAACACTAATATCAGGATAACCAACTGCCGGTATTAAACTAAATGCTGAAGTAGGTAAGTTGTAATACTTAGCATCTGCTGTCGGCAATTGCTGAATAGCAAAGTTAATATCTACAACATGAGTTCTTGGTTTAGCTAATTCTGAACTTATTCCATCAATGCTACCATCTTCACCTTGAACAACATTAATTGCTCCGATAATCTCTCCTGTAGATACCCATCCACTAGGTAAAGTAGATGTACTCACTACTTCATTAGTAGTTCTGTTTACAGTATCTAACACAACTAAATAGTCTTTGCCAAATGTTAAGTTATTGAACTCATAAGTCCCATCAGGATTGACAAGTGTACTTTGCAAGACATTACCATTCTTATCAGTAAGTATCGCATAGATTGAATCTGTCACATTCGTACCAGGACCATTGACATAAGTATCTGTCATACCATTTCCATCATGGTAAACATTTCCTTCTATAGTCAAGCCTGGGCCTATCAATGTATGAATAGTTGCCTTAGCACACAATGGCTGTGGCTCTATAACAGTCACATCACAGATTTCATACTCTACTTGATCTGGACCTACATAGTCTGTAGGTGGATAGTAAGTATATGAACCATCTTGATTAATCACCACTGTACCACCTTGTTCTGTCGTCAAAGTATCTAATGGAGTTGCTGGTCCGTTAGGGTCGAGTGTTACACCATTGTAGCTTAATGGATCATTATTCAAATCCCTATCATTACCAATGAAATTACCTCCTACTGGTGTATTCACCGTTGTAGTTGAAAAATCATCTCCTGCTACTGGTGGGTCATTTTTAGGACCGTTTTGGTCTCTTACAACTGTGATAACCACTGTCGCTACATCAGTAGCTGGACTTGAATAGTCATCTGTAATGGTATAATCGTAAGATACTGTTCCTTTGAATGTATTTGTAGGAGTAAAGGTAAAGGTGCCATCTCCGTTTTGGATCAAAGTCCCTGCATTCGATACCCAATTGCCTGACTCATCGTAAC
Organism: Chitinophagales bacterium; assembly: GCA_023957235.1. Taxonomy (GTDB): domain Bacteria; phylum Bacteroidota; class Bacteroidia; order Chitinophagales; family JADIYW01; genus JAMLHH01. The sequence goes on from JAMLHI010000009.1 coordinate 103,401, forward strand.
CTCCTATCGTATGGCTGCTGCCGATAGTACCGGTAGCATCTAAAGTACCGTCACCATTGCTGTCATATCTGTATGAGGTTACTGTGAAATTATCTCCTTGTGGATCAGCATCATTCACTGTAATATCAGCAGTCACTGGACTGCCTTGTGTAAAGTATTCATCGTTGTTAGCAATCACACTGTTAGTAATCGTATTATCAGGAGATACTGTAATCACTAATACCGCTGTATCACATGCTACCGGAGTACCATTGTCACAGATGCTATAAGGTACTTCAATACTTCCTACAAAATTATTGGATGGAGTATAGGTATAAGTACCATCGTTATTGAATGTCAATGTTCCTGCATTGTTGACAGGATTGCCATTTGCATCTATACCTTTTACAATAGCTCCACTCGTAATCACATTGCCACTGCCATCTTGATTCAAGAAAGAACCAAATGTTTGGGTATGACCTTCCTTATCAAAATCATTAGTAGTTACATCGCCTCCTACCGGAGTATTGATCCATGTAGAGTTTTCGTCATTGACTGCATTGGTCGTGTTTTTATAAACGTGTACTATGGCAGTATCTTGATTATTAGTTAAATCAGGGTCTGGTTGAGAACTTGCCGTTACTTTTGCAATATTTGAAACCAATGGAATACCTGCTTCTGTCACTAATGCTGTAATCACCAATTTCTGACTATCCAAATAATTCAAGGTAGGAATACTCCAATCGCCATTACCTTGTGTATATACACCTGCTGTAGCAGTATGAGAAACATAGCTCAAACCCGTTGGTAATACATCGGTAACCACAACGTTTTCAGTAGCTGTCGGTCCATTATTGGTCACTGTAATAGTAAACTGTATTTGCTGACCTACATAGGCAGTGTCTTGACTAGCTATCTTATTGACCGCTAAATCAGCTCTAGCCAATCCAAATAAATGAGAACACTCTCCACCCAAGACATCCGAATAAGAACTTGCAAAATAAGAAGGACTAGTAGGTGTGGTGATATTATAATTTTGAAGAGTGTCACTTAATTTTAAAATAAATTTATCATCTGTATAGTATTTAATCTGTACATTATCAAATTCTACATATTCGGAAGAAGTGAATCCATTATCAGAAGACTCTAAAAATCTTATTGTTGTATTGGCTGAGATATAGCTTGTAATATCAAAACTAACACCAGTTGCACCATATACATCATTGCCATCATATCTGGCGATAGTAGCATAAGAACCATTTACGGCATTACTAACTTGCACTTCTACCCAGTCATTAGTAATGCTGCTAAATGCATTTTTACTAAAATCATAAGTCAATACAGCTTTGATTGCTCCTGTAAGATTAGCTGTTCTTCTAGCTCCTGCTTGAGAAGTAGCTCCATTACCAGCAATTCGCAATCGATTGCCTATTACTCTGATACTGCCAGCATTAAACCCATTGCTTTCTGTAATCTCTGTCCAAGGAGCAGATGTCCAGCTCACAGTACCATTGCTGCCATTGCCTGAACCATTAGAGTTAAACTCATCTCTATAAATATTGTTTTGAGTAATATCAAATTTAAAATTACCGAGCGAATCAGTATTTTGAGCAGCTATCAATTGATCTACACCTGCATTATATACACCGTTATTATTATTGTCTTTATAAAGTTGTACCGGAATAGTTGCTATCCCATCCTCTCCTCCATCAGGAGCTGCATTAATATTTACATCAGAGAATACAGTACCTTTGATACTTTCTGTCTGTGTATCATCAGAACAATTGATTCTGACATAAACAGTAGTCACCGCACAGACATTATCATCAGGAGCCTGCGCACAAATACGGTATTCAAAGGTATCAATACCAATAAATCCTATATGAGGAGAATAGGTAATCGTATGATCCGGATTTACTACAATAGAACCATTTTGAGGTTGTAACAAGCCACTTGTACTGATAGATGCAGGGTCTTTGACTACTAAAAATCCAAAGTCATTTTGTTGTACATCTATATTAATAGGTGTATTTTGAGTAGTAACTCTACGGTCTTCTCCCGCCATCATCATTTTTTCTTTACACAAAGCCTCCACACGATACCCTACGTCAAGTGCAGGAGCACCCGTAGGTGTACCTGATTCTGGCTCTTGTCCCCAAACAATAGAGATAGGTGTCCCATCACAAGAAAAAATTGCCATTCCCGAATTGTTATGATCTGGATCCTTAATTTTTAATCCTTGCAATGCAGTTAAGCTAAAAGAAGCATCATAATAAGCACCACAAGGGCTTTGGGTACCTCCACTAGTAATATTGCCATTATACTTTACATAAACAGTAGTTGCAGTAGTTGCCGTTACCCATACAGGATTAGTATTTGTAATAGGTGGGTTTGCACTTGAACCCGGTGCCCAACCTAATATTCCAAAATCTGTTAAAGCAGCCATCGGAGTCATATTATAAGCCCAGTCATAAGTGGATGCAGTATTATCATCATCTACTACCACTACAGCTGTAAAAGGTTGATCTCCATTAGATTTGAATTTTGCTCCTGAAGTTTCATCCAGATTGAACCAATTTGTACCCTTAGCAGGTACAGTAATCGTGCCTGTAGTTGGGTTACCTGCAGAGCGTGTCCAAGTTATGGTAATAGCACTACTACCAGGATTAACGAAATAGGCATAGGCCGGAGCATTAGAATTATTAGAATACACAGGAGTAATATATTCACTACCGTAATACTGAGACGGGAAAACGGGAATATTTCTAGTACCGTAGTTATCTATTCCACCAAATACAAGGTTAACCCCTACATCTTTATTTGATTTTACGATAGCACCAAACTTGATATCATTTGATTTATTAACATCATTACTAGAACTTCCAGGAGTTGAACCAGTACCATTATAAAACCAAACTTCGCCTTCGTTGAGCGTTGGAGAAGTAAAGTCAGTAGTGCCATCTGCATTCAAATCTAATTCGACTATGGTTCCATCCTCTGCAGCATTTACAAAAAGACCTGTATATCTAAATACTGCTGTATTGTTTCCTCTATTCACATCTTCTCCAAATGGCAAGACAAATAACTGGCCGTATTTTGAAACATCAGCAATATTTGTTTTCACATTTTGCAAACCAAAATTAGACTGGCCTCCTGTTACTTTTGTGATAGATACATTGAAAGAAGAGTAAACCTTGTCCTTCCCATCAAATGTCAAAACACCATTAGTTCTATTCCAAGGGAAAGTATTGTCTAATTCGATATAAGCACCAGCAGGAATGATATCATTAGCATATCCTGGTGCGACACCATTGGATAAGTCTCCATCTCCCCATATTCTTGTTGTGGACTGGGTAGGCTCTTTAATATTGGCTTCATAGCCATCTTCCCAATGGTCATATATAATCACTGTACCCGGATAAGGAACAACGATACTGGTGATGTTCCTAGCATCATTACCAGTACCATCTTGACTTGCAGCACTCTTTAACGATTGTTGTAATTGTGTTGTATTCTCCGGAAATGGCATATAATATACCTTAGACTTATTGGCAATAGCACAGGCATCTTGATTATTAATAGCAATATCTAATATTACAGTTGCTTGTTTACAAATCACAGGAGCATTAGAACACACCTGATAGGTAAAGCTTATATTACCAGAAAAGTTACCAATAGGTAAATAAGTAAAACTACCATTTCCATTATTTTGCAAAGTACCCATAGATGGTGGCGTTACCACTGTAACTGACGCTGAATTGATATCACATAAATCATTACCCAACACATTAAAGGTTACTGGCACTCCTTGCAATGCTTGCACGGTATCGTTATTTGCAATCAACCTATCCACTGTCACAGTATGGGTAGCACTTACAGGACCACTACATCCTGTGGCTGTCGCTGTAATTACAGAAGTCCCAGACCAAGTAGCAGCATAAGTAACCGCCCCGGTATTAGTATTGATACTATTTCCACCTGTAATACTTGCAGCATCCAATGAGTAGGTAAGCCCTGTATTATTAGTAGCAGTAGCGGTATAAGTCTTTGTACCAGCTGCACTACAACGTTGAGAATTTGTTCCTAAAACAAAGACGGGTGTCTCCACAGTAGGTGTAACAGTTACAGTATGCGTAGCAGTTTTATCTGTACAACCATAGGCACTTGCAGTAGCTGTAATAGTAGAAGTTCCAGACCAACCGGCATCATAATTGACCGTACCGGTAGTAGCATTTATCGTATTACCTGCTGCCAAACTAGCAGCATCTAAGGTATAAACAATGGTTGCAGCGTTGGCAGCAGTAGCAGAATAAGTTACCGAACCTGCACCTTGACATCTTGAAGAAGTAGCACCTAAAGCAAAAGCTACATTTCCTAAATTACAAGCCGGCATTTCTCTCAAGGCAAATGCGTAGCCCACTTTATTTCCAGAACCAGAAAAGTTTGTATTTACCGTAGTATTAGAAACTGCAGCAGGTTTAACTGAAGTTACGCCTGAAATTGAAAATTGTTTATTATTAGTTAACTCAACTTGTCCATTACCATGAGTAAAATTACCATAAGAATTAAACCCAGCTAATAAATAAACTAACTGACCTGTCACCGTACTCGGTACGGTCAGAGAAACATTTCCAGTCCCAGTGTTTATGGATGCATCACTTCCAAATGGATTATTATAATCTACACCGGAAAAGGTAGTAGCCATAACAATAGAGCGTGTAGAACCACTAAAGTTTACAGTTACACTCTGACTTCCGGCTGTCGGATTTGCCAAATAGAAGACATATATTCTTACACCGCTTGAATTGGTTATTACTGATTTCTGTGTCAGACTAGCTGCTCCATAGCTTGCTCCCGTCACATTCACACTTGAGCTATTCACAACTACACTCACTACCATCACCTGATTGTTTCCAGATGGACTGTTATAAGTTACAGATTTGCTTGTACTTGAGTTTGTGTTACTCACCGCTGATGTAGTATAAGTAATAGCTGCCGAAACAAGTTGCGGGCTTAATCCTGCACTAAGCAACATCATCATCATTACCGCCCTTACAAAAGACAGATTTCTTTTTAGTAGTCTTCTCACCATAGTTCAAATTTTAATATAAAAAAATGATTGTATCACTTATATCAGTTAAAAAGCAGATTTGCTTTATACTTGTTTATAAGTTTAACAACAACACGAATGCAAAATTATAAAAATAATTAATAGAATAGAAGGCTTAATATAATACTATTATGTTAAAACTGAATAATATAGAAAAATAAATTTGTAAAGAATTGAGTATCAATATGTTTTAAATGAAGTATTCTTTAAGGATAAATAAAATTTAACATAGAAAAAACACAATATTAATTACTCAAAAATTCAATTTTATTGCACTTCATGACAATTTTAAGAATATTATTGAGCTCATATTTCAAAAACCGAATTTTAAAAATTTGTAAGTTTTGAATATTATGAAATTATTTCATTTAGAAATAGAAAAATGAATCTTCCACCAAAAAATAAGCTAAAAGGCTTTTTTTTAAAGAAAAAAAACTAACTTCATTTCAAATAAAATCCTTTTTATTATGAAAAAGATATTCATATTGTCAATTGCTTTTTTCTTATTTTTCGATATTTCATATTCGCAAATGAGTGTCAATGGCGTCAATCTCAGTGCTAAATTGAAAACCAGTACTGGAGAATTGCAACTGAATGGTGCTGGAGTACGTAAAAAAGCTATTTTTAAGGTATATGTATTGGGCTTGTATCTAAAAAACCCTTCAAAAGATGCAAATGCCATTCTGAATAGCAAAGAAGAAAAAGCGGTCAAACTACAAATTACTTCTAGTATGGTCAATAGTAAAAATATGGAAGAAGCAGTTAGAGAAGGGTTTGAATTATCACTTGATGGTAAAAAGGCTGCTCTACAAAGTAAAATTGACCATTTTATTGAAATCTTCTCACATGAGGATATAAAGACAGGAGACTATTTCATCTTAAATTATGTACCAGGAGTAGGTGTAAAATCTTCAAAAAATGGTAAACTATTGGCGACAATTGAAGGTGATGATTTTGCAAAAGCTTTGTTTGGTATTTGGCTGGGGACCAGACCTGTGGAGGCTGCCCTGAAAACAGCTATCTTGGGTAACAAGTAACTTATCGGTTTACTTAATGGCGATGGGTGAGATTTTAGCATCGAAGCTCCATCGAAGAACAGAAGTTGATGAAGCATTGAACCTGATTTAAGCACGTCAGCTCCCTTGTGGAAAACGGCTGTTGAACGTAAGTTTTCTATTGGAAATCTATGTCAATACCGTCAAATTTTGCGATTAGTTCGGGTAAAGCCATTGTTTCGATTTCTAACTCCTTACAGATTGCAGGTATCTTTTTGAAAAGTTTGTTGTCATTACCAATACCTTAAAATATAGAATGCCTTTACATCCAATAAGAATATAAAGGGAAACAAAAAATTATTGAGTACTCTTCAACTCTTCTTGTAATTTTTTTTCTAATTCTCTAATCAGAAGAATATCACCGACTATCCAAATTGTGTCATCAGTTAGCAAAATGACATCAGAAGAAGGATTCAATATTCTTTCTCCATTTCTTTCAATACCTATCACCATTCCATGTGTCAATTCTCTTATTTGACTTCCTCTAATAGAAATACCACATAAGGAATCTCCTTGATGAACAACAATCTTACCCAATTCTATCTTTTCATGAGATTGGGTTTTCTCGGTAATCGGAGTTTCAATCAGTTCTTTCACTTCCATCAATTGCTGGTCATCGCCAATAAGAGTAAGAATATCTCCTGGAAGAATGACTACATCTTTGGTAGGTGCATAAATTTTTTGATAATTTCTATCTAAAATTGCAATACTAACACCATATTTTTCTCTCAATTGTATAGACTCCAAAGATTTGCCAACAAAAGGAGAAGAAATAGAAACTACTAAATCAGAGAAGTGAGTATCCCAAGGCATTAACCCTTTCATTTTTTGAGCTCGTGCTTCTATTGCCAATTCCTTCGTATTAAAATTGACATAAAATCTATTCTCAATTTTATTGTAGTACGATTGAATCCTACTCGAGAAAATAGTCAAACCTATCATGATGACTATCAATCCTATACCTAAAGCTACACCTATAGAAATTACTTTGCTTAACAAAAAGCTCAAAACCAAAATTGCAGCTATTACTCTTGCAAATTCCAAAGCCAACAAAGGACCTCTATTAAAACTTCTATCATTCCAAATAGAATGAAACAATTCCTTTTCAATACGCTTTTTCAGCATACCCCATAAAAACGGGAGGATACAAAGCAAAATAAAAACAAAGAAAAGAACTTGGTTGACTATGCCATTCCCCATGATTTTTGTTTCTAATGGATATACAACATGATAGCCTAACAAGATAACACCAATAGCAATCACAACATTGACGATAACAGTTGAAAAATATGATTTCACCAACCTCTTCCAATCACTTTCATGAGAAACTTGCTGGCTTGAATTTGAGTAATTTTCTAATGCTAAAATCCACTTTTCAGGAAGTAATTTATTCAAAAACTCATAAGTAGGCTCAGATAATCTGATAAAATAAGGGGAAATAAAAGTAGTAATGACAGAAACTCCTACTGCAATAGGATATAAAAAACCACTAATTACGCCGAGAGACATCCCTAAAGTGGCAATAATAAATGAAAACTCACCAATCTGACTCATACTCATTCCGGAGCGCACAGCTGCTTTGAGTGGTTGCCCTGCCATCAACATTCCAATAGCAACAAAAATAGACTTTCCAGCCAGCACAGTCAAGGTCAAAATTAAGACTATCCCTATATTGTTCCATAATAATATGGGATCTATCATCATTCCCACAGAAACAAAGAATACTGCACCAAATAAATTTTTCAATGATTTAAGTTGATGTTCGATATCTTTCACAATATTCGTTTCAGATAAAATCGAACCCATTAAAAATGCTCCCAATGCAGATGAGAATCCAACTTGTGTTGCCATCACCACCATACCCAAACAAAGTCCTAGAGCTACGACTAAAATTGTTTCACTATCTAAATAAGGTCTAATATATTTAATCAATGAAGGAATGAATAATATTCCAGCCACAAACCATAGAATAAGGAAAAATCCGAGTCGAATAATCACAAAAACTAAGTCCATTCCTTCAAAGTTTTGACTCACTGATATGGTAGATAACAATACCAATAAAAGCACTGCTATGATATCTTCAACGATTAACACACCAAATACTAGTTGGGTAAACTTTTGAGTTTTAAGATTCAATTCTTCAAAAGCCCTGATGATAATTGTAGTAGAAGAAACAGCTATCATTCCTCCTAAAAACAATCTATCCATTTGAGACCATCCCAAAAAACCGCCGACTATATATCCAGTAGCTAACATCATCATTGATTCGAAAACACCAGTGGGAGCAGCAACCGCACCTATTTTGGCCATCTTCTTGACACTAAACTCTAGCCCTAAATTGAATAATAAAATCACAATTCCTATTTCTGCCCAAATAGAGATAGAAGATGAATCTTTTATGCTCGGCAAAAAGAAAATTATTGGCTTAACCAATAAGCCAGCTAAAATATATCCTAAGACAACAGGCTGTTTTAACTTCTTAAAAATAATAGTTGTAACACCTGCGGTCATCAAAATGATTGCGAGATCGACTATAATTGAAGGTAAATGAGACATAATAAAATAAAAATTAAGAGGCAAAAATGTTCTTCTTGCAAAATAGTAAAAAAGTACCTAATAATAATTCTTAAACCTCAATCCCCTTTCAAAATTAGGACATAAGTATTCATTATAAATTCTTAATTTTGGCAATTATGAAAACAACTCCTTTTAAAGATATACATGAATCTATTGGTGCAAAGATGGTGGACTTTGCAGGATTTTATATGCCAGTTCAATATACGGGTATCATTGATGAACACCAGACTGTCAGAAATGGAGTAGGCGTATTTGATGTATCGCACATGGGCGAATTTATTGTAAAAGGAGAAAATGCATTGGCTTTTTTGCAGAGTATCATCTCCAATGATCTATCCAAAACAACTTCAGGACAAGCTCAATATAGTTATCTTCCTAATGAAAGGGGTGGAATTATAGATGATTTGCTTGTCTATAACATGGGCAATGAAGAATATATGTGCGTGGTCAATGCAGGAAATATTGATAAGGATTGGAATTGGTTTGTACAAAACAATCATCAAGGAGCAGAAATTCAAAATATTTCTGACAATATATCATTATTAGCAATTCAAGGACCCAAAGCTACTGAAGCATTACAAGCCCTTACCGATATTAATCTGTCAGAAATTTCCTATTACAGATTTAAAAAAGGTGTCTTTGCAGGAATAGATGATGTAATAATTTCAGCAACGGGATATACAGGGTTAGGAGGTTTTGAATTGTATTTTCCCAAAGAAAAATCTGAAGAGATGTGGAAAAAAATATTTGAAGCAGGAGCTCCTCAGGGAATAAAGCCAATCGGTTTAGGTGCACGTGACACACTTCGTCTTGAAAAAGGATATTGTTTATATGGTAATGATATAGATGATGAAACTTCGCCGATAGAAGCTGGGCTTAGCTGGGTAACAAATTTTAAAAAGGATTTTATTGGTAAAGCAATTATTCAATCCTCCAAAGAACAGGGGGTGCAAAATAAGCTAGTAGGATTTAAAATGATAGATAAAGGCATCCCTAGACATGGCTATGAAATAGGTGATGCAGACGGCAATATTATTGGGAAAGTCACTAGTGGCACCCAGTCTCCTACTTTAGGTCTAGGAATTGGGATGGGCTATGTTCAAAAAGAATTCTCAGCTCCTGAATCAATCATCTATATTATATTGAGAGGCAAACTATTAAAAGCAGAAGTTGTCAAACTACCTTTTGCCTAATAGAACTAAGGTATAAATCTATACCATTAAATTAATTACAAATAAGCCAACAGCTTTATAAATTATCGAAGGAAAACACTTTTCTTTGAAATGAATAAAGTCTTATGTTTTCCAGTTCCAATATAGAATTCTCCTATATATTTTGAGCATTCATGATTGTGTGCAAGCAGCAGAGAACACAATATATATTTTCCTTCTAAAAACGACAAAGCCTTATGATGT